>CBDANS010000007.1:0-2142214 GCA_965197745.1 Opitutales bacterium
CCCGTGAGCTCGTCAATCAAATCACTTCAGGCAACGACATCGCGATTACCCCCGACGGACCCCGTGGTCCGCGCTACCAGTTCAAACCGGGCGCCGCTCTCGTCGCGCGCCAGGCGAAATCACCTGTCCTTCTTATCACCGGTAAGTTCCACAACGCCTGGCGCCTTAAGAGTTGGGACCGTTTTTATCTCCCCAAACCTTTTTCTGTAGTCGAATTTCAATGCCGTTACTACGAAGAACTGCCCGA
This sequence comes from Opitutales bacterium, assembly GCA_965197745.1. Taxonomy (GTDB): domain Bacteria; phylum Verrucomicrobiota; class Verrucomicrobiia; order Opitutales; family PNEW01; genus CBDANS01. The sequence goes on from CBDANS010000007.1 coordinate 248, forward strand.
AACAAAATCCAATGATGATGTGGCTGAATTTCTAGGGAGAAGCCTGATGGAAATTACCGATGATCAATCGGAATGAAAAGCGCGGTCGCGCGTTGGATATAAGTCGAAAGTCTAAAGTCAAAAGAAACAAGTGTTAAGTGTCAGGTGGAGCGGTGTGCCCCAGCACGCTTCTTTATTTAGTAGCTAAGATATAACGCGATAGGGACATCGCGTTCCACCATTTCATCTGGAGGAACGCGCTCCGTCGCGTCCGTAACCATTATTTAAAATAAAAAAAATAAATGATTCTCAATTTTAAGCGGCCACGACGGAGCGTGGCCCTCCAGAGTTATTTCTTTCCGATCTTTCCGTTCTTCCTGTAAAATTTCTCTTTTATTTAAAATTCCCTCTTGTGCCTTTGAAAAATGTCGCCTTCGGCTCGGTAGTGGCTATCATAAAAAATATATGCAGAAGGGATCAACCGTCGCTCTGCTAAGTAGAGCTATGGTGTGACAGGTACTGCTTACTACCCGAATCACTTTAGTACGTCAGTTATTTCTTGCTTCCGACATTAGTATTTCGATTTGAACTAGGGCGGCTTCTATCTTAAACTCAAGTGCTTTTTGGCCATAGGCAACGCTCGCGTGTGAGGGGTTGCCGGTGAATCCCATTTCATCATAATTGCTGCTCGGCTCTAACTTGGCTTCTCGAATTAATGTTGCATCGATAGCCAGAAGTATCGAAGTAGCTACCAATCCTGCATGTTGACCGATATCTTCTGGTGTTTCACCTTGTTCCTGTAACCAATCTAATATGCGGCTTCCCCCGTAGTAGTATTCGGACACGTAGTGGACACGAACATCGGTATCGGCCCATTCCCGGTTGAGCATCTCAGCAACCGCTTCCAATCCGGCTTGATTTTTATCACTGTCACCAAGGAGGATGATATCTTTAAACCCATTCACCTTAAAGCTTCGCGCCGCATATTCTGCCACCTTCATAAAGTACTCGTTAGGCAATGTTATAGTGCCAGGGTAATGCATATGACCGGCAGGTTGATCAAGATCTCCTTCAGGCACATAAGCGAGTACGGGAGCGACTAATGCATTGCCAAGCCTTCGGGCGATTTGTTCGGCTGTGTGTCTGACGATATAATTATGCTTCCCTAAAACCAAATGTGGACCGTTCTGTTCGGTGCCACCAGTGGGAAAAATGATCGAAGTATTTCCCGCCTCAATTGCATCCCGCACTTCAGTCCAGGTAAGCTCCTCCAGGAAGACGGTGTCGGGAATCTTCTGTGAAAGAGAAGCTGCAGGAAAAACGAGTAAAATCCAAATCACCGCAGTAAAGTATTTCATATTCATGATGGGTAAAAGAGTCGAAAGTCAAAGGTCTAAGGTCGAAAGTCAAAGGGGAAATGCGTGAATGCGTGTAAGAGGTAATGCGGAATTAAAGTTAATCAATGCGCATTCGTAATCAGTATTCTGCAATAAATAATTGTCGAATCTCCGGGTTTATCCATAGGGAGGGCCACGCTCCGTCGTGGCCGTGCGTATTGCTAATATTGATTATTCTATTGTGTCATCGCGAAGGACGCGAAGCCGACTGCGGCGATCCAGGGGAATGTCTGTAGCGTAACATTATCTGCCTGGATTGCTTCGTCGCGTTGCTTCTCGCAATTTCAATAGGGAGTAATTCAGTGACGAAGACGACGACGAACACGAAGACGAAGAGATGTATTATTATTTCTCCTTCCTTTTATTGTCCCTAAGCAAATTAAATTCGGAGTGATACTTCACCGTTCCCGAAACTCCATCGCATCCACCGGGCATTAATTCCTGCACCATGAATACATCATCAGGCACATGATAGGTTAGTCTTAATCCTTTGGATCAAGCAGGCAGGAATCCAAAACGCGGGTAATACTCAGGGTGACCAACCACGAATACAATCTTGTGTTCGTATCGCCTACACGCGGAAAGTCCCTCTTCAATGAGTTTAGAGCCAATCCCTTGTCTCTGGTACTCGGGCAGAACGGCTATCGGTCCCAAACCCAGCGCTTTCACGGTTTCTGCTTCACCACCAATTTCAACGGGGGTAAATAAAATATGCCCGACTAAGTGTCCCTCTTTCTCAGCGACCAGGGAGAGGTTAGGATCGAAGGCGCCCTGTTCCCGGAGAGCGCTGACCAATCGCGCTTCTCCATCCGATTTAAAAGCGCGACTGTTGATCGAGAAGATGGCTTCATAGTCGGCTGCAGTCTCGCAACGTATATTAATTGTGGTCATGATAATCTTCGTCTTCGTCTGCCTCTCCGCCTTCGTCTTAAATTGAGTGCTTATTAAAACGCGTTTATAACCTTAACACAAGACAACAACCATTAATTATGAAACATAAGTGGTTAAAAGACTTAGAAACTGTTTCCTGTTTGGCTTTGGAGTCGGGATTGGTCTTATTATCGAGTTCTACATCCACCAGGAGTCCACAATGATATTGTTTGGCTTTGCAAGTTTGATGCTTTTGTGTGTTCTTTTATGTGCTATTCCTGAATTAAAAACGTGGCTTTTTGTTTTCAAACAAAACTATGTGATATATGTTTTGAGAGTTGAGAATATTGATGGTCTCGATCACTTTTTTGCTCGAGATATGCAAGGCGAATTTTTATACGACATTCAATGCTCTACAAAAGATTATAAACGCCCTCCATACGATGTTGGAACTGTAGTATATGTACGTGGTAAACGTGGCTGTAAGAGGAAAGGAGCTTATCAATTACTCGTTGATTGCTTTGTTACCATACCATGATCAGAAATAGAACGCTTAATGACTCAAAATGACAACTAAATCACAGGCGAGGTTTAATGCACTGATCAAAGCAGCGTGCTCTAAAGATTTGCGACCAAATCCCCAAAAATCGCGTTCGGCCAATCCCGACGATTGTAGCGATATTCAAACTCCTTCACATATTTCTGGAGATGCTTCTTCGAAACGTGGACGTGCGTCCCGCGTATCGAAAGCTTCAAGCGCGCCCAGAACCCCTCAATCCCGTTAACATGAATATCTCCCCGACTATATTCGCCATCCCCGTGATTAACAGTTCTATGCCTATAACCAATTTTATTAATCCCATTATAAGATCGGAGTTCATCAGTATGCATTATGCTTCCTTGTTTCACGTTTTCTTTAACAATGGGTTGAAGGACGTGTTTGCGAACATTAGGAACAATTTTAGTCATTATTTCGCCGTTACGTTCAAGCATCCCAAAGACCACCGTTTTATTAGATGCACCACGTCCACGCTTGCCCCCAGAATGTCTCCCCCAAATATAGATTTCGTCGGCTTCTACAATACCTTTCAAAGTATTTTCACCGTCAACGTCCGCCATATATTTGCGAATTTCGTGCGCCATACGCCATGCGGTTTTGTATGGCACGTCAAGTTGCCGACTCAGTTCCATTGCTGCAACACCATGCCGAGAAGTAGAAAACAAATACATGGCGTAGAACCACTTATGGAGAGGAAGGTGGGTATTCCCCATAAGTGTTCCAACACATGGGTAAAGATGATGACCACAGTGTTGGCATACATATCCACGATCTCTTGTCATGCGATAAAACTTACTAAAAGCGTCACATTTTGGGCAGTCAAGCTCTGTGCCACCATAGCGCTCAACCATAATACGTTGCAAACATGCTTCATCGTTAGGGAATTGCTTTTGGAATTCATAGAAACTTTTCATATTGTCCTTAATTTTGGTTTAATTGAGGGTAAATATAACACACAATTAAACTTGTGTAAAGGTTATAAACGCGTAAGAAAATAAATGATTTTCAATTATAAGCGGACGCAACGGAGTGCGTCCCTCCAGAAAATGCATCGCTTACTCACATCCCCGCATATACACATTATCACTTTCACGCATACTCGCATTCCACTACCTTCGACCTTCGACTTTTGACTAATATCCCGATAAGTCCCTTTGTATTTATGGACGAGGCGTCTGAGTTCGGATTTATCGCTGTCCTCGACTTGAAAACCGACAAAGTGAAGGCGGACATCATGTGGAGCATTGTTTTGTAATTGATTTATTGTCTTTCGCAGATCAAACCAGGGTACTTTTTGCCAGGATTTCCCCCGGGAATTTCGCGGGTCCAGTTGGAGCCGCTCCGTCCATCCGTTCTGAATTTGTTATTCAGCCAGTGATCGGCGGCCTCTTTATTTCTGCGGGAGGCGGGGACCATGTATTCCTGGAAAAAATCATAATTTCGAGAAAACTGGATAAGGTTAAAAAGGGTATTGGCATTAAATTCATCAATGAGTTTGCGGGTTTCATTTTTAATTTGAGTTATAGGGACACCGCTCAATTCGGCTTTGCGCAGGACCGATCCCGATATGTCGAAAGCGATGACTACTTTCTCGGCTTTGTCTTCGATCCCAAAAAAAGAAAAAGCCGATGCCTCGGATTTCAAATTATTCAATGCAGCCATAATCCCGGATTGTCCGAACAAGGTGTTAGTTCCTTGAAGGTTCATTTCCATACTCAGGGGATTAAATTCTACCATGTGCAGTTCGGGGAGTTGAGGCAGGGTGTCAGGGAGGAGGGCGGCAGTAGAGATCCTTTCGATACGATGGGGCGAACGCATAGCCTGCTGTTGCTCGGCGAGATGGACGCGATGCTCCAGTTCGCGTTGAGGGAGATATATCGTTTTACCCGCGACGAATTCCGGTTCTGATTTTTCTCTCGGGACAAAGACGACGACGAATACCGTGAGCAATAGAACCAGGGCCTGGACGGCAACGGCGAGGAGTAAAGTTCCGATATTGAAATACGTTTTACCGTTCGCGCGCTTTCTCAAGGCATAGCTGAAAAACTTCACTCTCATTTACAATATCTAAAACCGTCCCTCATTTCCGGGACGCTATGCTTTAAAATACGGTAAATAGGGCTCTTGTATTAATCATAATTTGTGCATACATTTAAACATCGCTTGACAGAGTGAAAATAGGCTGTAGTTTCGCCATTTTTGTATGGGGCAGTAGTTCAGTTGGTTTAGAACGCCGGCCTGTCACGCCGGAGGTCGCGGGTTCAAGTCCCGTCTGTCCCGCCATTAAGTTGTTGATGGTGAATAGCTATAAAATATTACTGCCAAAGTACTGCCAATTTATCTTGACGGGTAATATTTAAAACAGCTAATCTGAATTTCAATGGCCTCAAGGAAGACCAAGGCAAAGATTACTGTTTACCCCAAAAAAAGCGGAATTCGTATTCGCGAGGTAAATAACTCTAAAAATGGCCAGAAGTTTGGAATTTCATATCTTGTCGATATCCCTGCAAGAATCGCTGGTATAAGAAAAAGGAAACAATTTTCTTTATGGTCTGAGGCCAGTTCTTACGCAGAAGGTCAATTCAATATAGCTCAAGTTAGTGGTCATCGTGGTTTTGCTCTTTCAGATAGTAACAGAGAAGATGCAATTAAAGCATTACATATTGTTAGAGGTTTAAATCTAAGTCTGACTGAAGCTGCAGAATTCGCTCATAAGCATTTATCTCCCCCAAAAGGGGATATAACCGTTTGTGCACTTATAGAAGAATTAATAGAAGCCAAACATAATGTGAATTTGAGGTCTCGGTCTATAAATGACCTGAAATCTCGATTGGGTTTATTTTCGGAGTCATTTGGCAACTACCTGGTCAAGTCAGTATCAAACAATGAAATCAGAGTATGGTTAAAAGAAAGTTTTCCAGAATATTCACCAAGAAGTATTAAAAATTATCGTAACTGTATTCATTCATTTTTTAGCTATGCAGTAGAAAACGGCTACCGTGAAGATAATCCTGTTACGAGGATTCCAGTCCCCAAAGAAGATTGGAAACCACCAGTAATACTAACTCCTGAACAGGCAAGTCGGTTACTGGAAACTGCAGTTTCCAGACCACAGTTAGGTCTTTTACCATTTGTTACACTTCAACTCTTTGCTGGCTTAAGAACAACCGAGATAACCCGATTAACCTGGAATGCGATTAATCTGGAAGAAAAAATACTAACGATCGGAGCAGACATAGCAAAAAAAAGACAATTCAGAATAGTCGAACTTATGCCCGTTACAATAGCATGGCTTGAATGTTGTCATCCCAAGAAAGGGGAAATTACTCCAGGGCGCTTCGATGATCGTTTAGCAGAACTCCGGAAACTTGCCGGTTTCGAAAACTGGCGAAAAGATTATAGTAACGCCGCGAGGCACTCCTTCGCCAGCTATCTGTATGCGCTGACATCTGATTCCGCTAAAGTAAGTGCTGCAATAGGTCATCGTGGAAGTGATGTCGTATTGTTTGATTTTTACCGCAGCGTCGCCCGTAAAATTGATGCTGATGCCTACTTCAATCTCTATCCGGAATCAATTTCTCATAAAATAGTCCCCTTCAAAGCTGCACCCACTAAAATAACATAACAAACTCATGGACCCAGAGATGATTGACCTATATAATCCGCATGATGACGGTCCACCCGCTAAAATATGGGAGTTATTAAGGCGCAATGCTGATTTTCAAAAAGTATGTGAGAGAATAGAACCAATAAGAACTGATTTCATTAATTGTGTAAAAAAAGCAGAAGATATTTTTACTTATCAATGGAAAGGTGAAGAGCCAAAAATACAAATAATTTCAATTCCAAACCACAGATATGCTGAATATACGTTGCAGTGGATGCTCCCGCCCCCGCCGCCATATGATATTTCCACAGATAACCATAAACTTAAAACCTCACAGGGAATAAAGCGTGGAATCAGAGCTAGACTTGGTCCTGAACTTAACGGTTCTGGAGTCGCCGATTATATTAAAGATTGGGAGAATAAATCTGCGCCATTAAATCTTGATGATAACTGGCTAAGTACTCCTCAAGGTTTCCGAAATCAATTTATACAAACGTGGTATCGTAGAGACGTTGCCCCTATGGAGATGACATGGGAAGAATTTCTACAACCATATTTCGAACCAGACGGCGAGTCATTATCTCCAGCAGAAACGGATCGAATTAATTCTATATTTAGCGGTGTATTCCAACGTGATTATCGTTTATTTGCTATATCCAACTACCGGATGCAGCCAGATGATAAAAAGAAAATTCTAGAATGGGTAAAAGAACGGTTAAATGAAGGTCCCCGAGAGGATAAGCGAAAGCATGATTTTGGAGAGAAGGGAGCCTGGCAAGATTTCCTGGAATGTGAATGTCTAATGAAAGATGTTGTTTCTAGAGAAAATGTTTTTAAAGAAGTTTGCAGGATTCACTATGGTGAAGATATGGAAGATACAAACCTTCGAGAAATAGATAGGCATTATTTCCAAATTAATTCAGAGCTCGACAACAAAGGGTTAATACAGCGTATATACCCTGACTTTTCTAAAGCGCTGACTAATAACCCGTAGAAGATTCGATTTGAATCGTCTACAGGAAATCAGTCGCCTGTGTGATATACTGTTCTGCATCTTTCATAATAAGACAGAGCAGTGAAAAACAATTCAATTCCAGAAGCTACTGAACTAAAGCACTCCGGTGTAGACTCTTCGGCGAATCTACCAACTATTCTCACAGAAAAAGAGGTCGCTGATTTACTTCGATGCAGTCCGAGGCATGTTCGTAATCTGGTCAATCGCAGAATTATTCCAGTAGTCAAACTTGGACGGTCCAGGCGATTTCGTCGCGATTCTGTATTATCTGCAGTCGCCAAACTCGAAATACCGACAATCACTTTTGATTGAATTGCTTATATCACACCTGCAATGACACACCAAGGGTACATATTGCTCCATAGAAAGCTACTTGACTCAGATCTTTGGCGACTACCACCGGCAACCGTGGTAACAGCCATATATTTAATCTTATCTTGTAATCATCAGCCTTCGCTTTGGGCGACAATTACTATCGATAGAGGTGAGACATTCCGAACGATCAATAGAATAGCAACTGAAAGCTCAATGTCCGCTCCCACCATTCGCAACGCTCTTAGAAAGCTGGAATCAATCGGTTTCATCAAAATATACACACCATTGGGGAAAAACAGGGGATCTCTAATCAAAGTTATAAATTATCACAAATATCAAAGTCATCTTTCACCTCAGTCTGATTCTTCGCTTACTTATGAAAAGGGCAAAAAGCACTTGAATAATTCTGGTCCCGAGCTTGAGCAACAAGCAGAGGAAATCTACAAAAAATACCCAAAAAAAGTAGGTAAACCTGATGCCATTAACGCAATTAAAAAGGCCATAAATAAGGACGGCTTTAAGCACGTTTTTGAAAGGACCGAGTTATACGCTAAGGAGTATAACGGTGAGAGCAGATATATTCCCCATCCAAGTAAATTCTTCAATCAGGAACGCTATAATGATGACCCATCTGAATGGTCACAAAATGCAAAAATTACTTCGAGCCAATTTAAACCACCACAAATTTCAAACGATAATTTCACAACGGGAATAGAGGAGTAACTATGAATAGTGTCGATCTAAAAAAGGACTTATGGGAAGATGTACCGAAGGGTGATGCTTCGAAAATAGAAAAAGCACACCAGCGATGGGTGTCAGAGTTACCACTACGATATTGTTACTTTCATAAAGAGGTTCAAATAACCTTAAAGGCTGAAGAAAGCATAAGCCAAGTTAAGAAAGATAATGATGCGTCCACACGATTTGTACTGACACCAGCATTATCTAAAGATAATTGGCGGTTTTACTTCATAGGCGAATGCACAGAATGTAATTGGGAAACAAAAGCAAAAGTCGCGGGTATCCCAACAGGGTATTGTCGTTGTTCTTTTAATAATTTTAAATGTGATGAGGAAAACCTGGATAGTATAGTCGAACGAGTAAAATCATATGCAAATAACCCTCATGGATTTTTGCTTTTGAAAGGAGGATATGGAACTGGGAAAACTCATTTGGGCGTATCAGTTTTAAGAGAATTAAGAGAAACATCGCTATCGTTTAAATACATCACTCATTTAAATTTAATTCGAGAATATTGTAACTTTCTCTACAGAAATCCAAATACAAATCCTGAGAAAGATCCTGAGGATGATGAGGACCGCATAGCCTATATGGAAGATGGACGAGTAAAACATAAGATACAATCAAGATACGAATTTTTACAGGGGTTTCCCCTCCTATGCGTAGATGAATTTGGTGACGGTAAAGGCAATGAGGACGAGAGATTAAAAACATTCGAGATTTTCGATTATCGTTTTCGAGAATCACTCTCCACGATATTATTGACAAATTTTACAACCGAACAACTAAAAGATATAATCGATCCAAGACTACTGGATCGAATAGAAGAAGCATTGTATGCAAATCTGAATTTGGGCTTCTCTTCGAAACGGAAAAGCATGAATTCACAGTATTTGGAAAAAGCTTCCAAGTAGAATCACTAGTGCAGGGAAGGGCCTGATTTTATAGATTCTGTCTATCGAAAGACATATTCTGCATTCAGAAAATGTTACTCCTTGCCCTTGTATAGCAGTTTGTTAAACTTACAGGGATTAGTAGCGCGGGGCGAAATAAATTTGCAGATAATGCTAAAGAAATTTTTTAACCGTATGAAAAATGTTTATCAACAGTATGAAAAATATGTTCGTACAGAGTGAAAAAAGTTTTCAATAAACAAGAATAAGAGAGAATAAGTAAAAGAAGAAGAATAAGAATTATATATACGTGTGCATATATCTGTTTTGGTTTTGTCTCTGATATTATCTATAGAGCATACTTCTAGCAGTTACGATTAGATTCAGACAGAAGTTAATGAAGGGTGTAGTGTGTGTTTATGTTTGTGAATTTAATAATTAACGGACATTGCGGACAAATTCTCTTCTATACTATTTTAATACGGGGACATTGTCTGAGGGATATCGGTTAAATTATAAAAATGGGTGCTTTCGTACGCTCGATTGAATGGTTTCGAGGCTATGGGTGTTTTAAAGCTTCCAAGCTTAATTTGATTTGCCCGTGAAGGGGGCTGAGTGCCTCGAGAAAGGGCGTTTGCATCTCAGGGCATACACACCCCTTTCATAACGAAGGACGATCGTTTGTTCTAGAGCCATTTAAAACATGTTTTGTTTTAAATCATTGTTGCTGTCGTATGCTTGAGTTGCTACCATTTCTTACGATTACCAACCCCATGTATTTGTCGTGCGCCTTCCCGGTCCTATGGGAAAACCACTTTGCGTAAAATAGCTTTCCCAGTCACTCCCTATCGCCGGGGGCTGTTGATCCTTTACCCAAGCTTCCAGGGAGCGTCTAAGTTTGAAACCTTTTTGGAGACTATTGACAAATTTTATTAAATCATTCAATACGACTTTCCGTTTTTTCCACGAACTAACATCTCCAATATTTATAAATTATGAAACACAGCCTCTGCCCATTGCTGATTCTCCTGATTTCAATATGCGCCGTGCCACCGACATTCGGCGCAGCTGAAGCTCTGTCTTGCGCGGATCACTCCATTGAGGCCAGCGCGTTGCGCACCCCGGAGGATGTACAGGCGTTCGTTCAGTGCGCATACGAGTACTTTCAGGAAGAGGGCTTTGAGGAAGCACGCAGGGCCTTTCACGAAGACGCGCGTTGGAGACACGGCCCGATCTATGTCTTCGTCAGCGAAGTCACTTCCATGACCGAGACAGCTCGATCGTTAGTCTTACCACCTGACCCTCCGAGGGAATGGGTACCGTGGGGTGGGTTGATCGACACCTTCGGCAACGACTACTTCAGGGAACTGTATCGTATCATGAGCATTACGAAGGAGGGCTGGATCTACTACTCCTTCACCAACCCCGAGACGGGCCGGTATGAGCCGAAAGTGTCCTATGTCAAGGGCATCGACTGGAACGGGACCCCGGCTGCGATCGGCGCAGGGATCTATCTCCGCGACATCCCGGGCACATGCAACAGTGAAGAAGTCAACGCCATGTTGCTCGATAGCGATCCTTCCAACGAGAGACTCATGGAGTTTGTCCGTTGCGCAGCGATGGAGCTTGAAATAAAGGGGTACTTCGCGATCAACACATTGACGACGGAGACGCGGTGGTAGAGCGACTCGATCTACTTGTTTGGCCTTGATACATATGGCTACACGCTGTTCAGCGGAGATCCCTACAGCCAGTGGTCCGGCGTTTCCGAGTTGGAAGGGACGGTCGAAGATCATGATGTAGTGAGCGTTGCGGACGCTTTCGGAGAAAGCTTCCTATATTACACGAAGCGCAATCCGTCGACCGGAATGATGCAGCGCAAGGTAACATTCGTTAAAAGGATCGTGTCCTTTGGTCTGCCGATTTTAATCGGCGCCGGCTATTACCTGGATGAGGGGCCGTAAGACCGGGCAATGCGCGCTAACACCTGGGACTCATAAACGCTCTCTGGGAACAATTGAGAGCCCTGTCATGACGTTGGCTGGTTTGCTCTTTTTGGGTTAAAGTAGATTAGCGGTGATTGGGGTATTGGTGAAAGAGCTGCTGAGATAAATTGGGCGGTTCAAGTGAAAAATAAATGGGAGTCACTTCGCAATGGGCAAGAAGTTTTAATTAAGATCAATTAGAAAAAGGAGGGTAATAGCGAGAATGCTTATCGCAATTAGGATGGATTATAAACTTTGATTTCCAATTAGATGCACGGTGTGCATTTATTGTAGGGGCTATATTATTTGATGCACCGTGTTAAATTTAAATTACCAATTTAAGTGCCTGAGCGCCTCGAGAAAGCCCGTTTGGATGTCAGGGTAGGGAGATTTTCATAACGAAGGATGATTGTTCTTTTAAGAAGCAGATTTAAGGTTTATGAGTTTATTTTTTCGGCCCCTTGCAGTGCCTTTTGAAAAAAAATTTTCGCGTCGCAAACCGATAGATCAGGGTCGGCAGCCTTCGGTGGCGCCACCCCCCCGCCTCCCTTTGCCTTAGGTATTGGAATAATGCTCGTGCTATTTACCGCTCCGGCTCGGTTGACTCGTTGACTCGGCGATCTTCAAAGACGCACGGGCAATGCGGAACGAATCCCAAGTGGATGGATCGTTATGATGCTCGTACCCGGGCATAGTGCAGGATTGAACTTGCACATAACCTCTATCGGAACAGTTTTTTATTGTCAGAATGAGGGTATGATCTCGACTGAAACTGAGGGAGTTAATTAAGGGCTACTCCTTAATTCATTTTATTTTAAGACCGTTAGGAATTTATGAGTTAAATTTAATATGTTAATTATCAACTACTTATAAATTAACTAGACATAATGTTTGTTGTGCGGTTCAGTTTCAGTAATACCCTTGCCGTGGATCTGACTTCCCCGTCAGGCACCCTCTGTTTGTGTTTTGCGTTCACGGACTGATAACGGTCTTATTCCCTTTTTTATGTTACCAGTCAAATCGCAATTCGAGTCAACTAAGAGTCCGCAAAAATGTATTATGTATTGAACGGTAATGTGAATTTGCCGCGAAAAACCACCCCAAAATCCTCATCTTCACCGCGGTTGTCTCACCCCAAAAGGGCACCCTCTTTTATGTTACCAGTCCGTGAGTCAACCGAGTCCGACTTCCCCATCGGGCACCCCCTGTTTTTGCTTTGCGTTCACGGGCATATAACTGCAGAATATAGAAATATATATAACCGAGATTACCATGAATCTAAAAACAGTAGCCAAGAGGCATAGAGAGGTTAAGGACGGATGCAGATACGGATTTAAATATAGAGAGTTTAAGCACGGATGGGCATTCGCTATTAACATTTCCAGAATCGTCGTAGCACTGAAGATAGCAGACATCAAAAAAGAAAAAGGCGGCCTCTTAAACCGGCTAATCAACCGGCGAACGATTAAGCATTTGAACGAGTTGGAGGATCAGATACGTTACGTAATCAACGAACGGGAAAATTTCTTAATCTCACTAAGCACTGAACTCGAAACGAAAAACGAAGGGAAAGAAAATGCCGAATCATGACAAAGCAGTAGAAATTAACGATGCCTTAAATTTTTTCTTTCTGCTAGGCCGCGGTTGAACCCCATGTTGATCACCCTGGGACTGTCAAAGACTTCGCTGTCCGCGTCTCTTGTTTGTGGCGTGTTTGACAATCCGGATCCGGAAAATGACAAACAACATGGAAGTGAAAATTTAACTTCCACGTGACTTTACCCGCATCGATGCCCTTACTGAATTACCGGAACAGCGAAATATTACCTTTTCAAAAGGACATTGTGTTTGATTTGAAAAAGCCGTAGGATGCCACAGGATTCACGTTTAGGGGCTAGCCTATAACACCCTTTTTGTAGAGAACGCCACGATTTGACACGATTATCGGTCGTTATCAGCCATTAGGGTAAAAACAACGATGCCCACGCACAACCTCTCTCGAATTGGTGTGCTTCTCGGCTCCCGATCACCGCCGGATTAAACCGCGAATAGTGAGGAAAAATTTCCTCACCCGTGATGTTTCGCCCTTAACACCGCTAGAGCACGCAAATTTCTGCTCTGATTTATACTTACGGTGTAATTTTTCCTGCTCGCCCTTTTCAAACACCAGGGCACACTTGAGTTTTGGTCTCGCTTTCACGATGAAAGGGTACGGCACAAAATCCGCACGGTGAAAACTCATAATTTTCAAAACTTATCTACTGGTTACAAAACTAATACTCCCTATCTATAGGCCGACCATCAAAACGAATCCTTGAGCCATTCTGCGCACGTTCTATACTGGAACACAATCACCTGTTTTAAAAACGGCGATCCCCTGCATCAATCCCGAAGAAACGCAGCGGCGTTAATCAGTGTCGATTTTATTCTATTGTTAAATTATCCACCCTCTTTCTGTGTTTTACGGGCACGGGCTGATAACGGTCTTATTCCCTTTTTTATGTTACCAGTCAAATTGCTTCAAGTTATCAACCAATCCAGTCTCCCAGTCAACCAGCTTGCCAACCAGTCAACCATTCAAGTCAACCGAGTTAACGGATCATCGAGCCGGAATGGTTGACAACATCACGATAACACGAGCACTGATAACAACGATGAGCAAATAGATAAGAACAGGATCGTGTCGATCCTCTCTCTTTTTTTAGTGTGTCCACAGAACACCATTGCACAACGGGGAACGACAGACATAAAAAATGACAATATTGATCGCACCAGCAGCAATCTAGCGCGCAAAAAAAAACGCCACCCCATATTAACGAACTTGTAGAACTTCAATAACTCCCGACCTTTTCGCTGGTAGGTCAAAGCGCACCGATAATATGGAATATTTTAAATCGTCGCTAGAGATTTCACTCTCAATATATCCTCCCTTCGCACGGTAATTTCCCTTGGGAAGGATAAAAACTAAACGAGCATTGGGAAAATGCTCTTCAAGGTCGTTTTGATAATGTGCGGTTACCTGGTTATGCTTCCCATCGTTTGCCGGTTCATAATTAACACGCACAGGTGTAGGGCCATCTCGATTAAACGGTATTGGTGCCACTTCGTCGCCTTTATAGGTATATGAAACTGGTTCGTAATCTTTAAACCTGACTATCCGAAAACTGGATTCATCTACTTTACCCACACGAAGTGTAGGGGTGGCCCCAATTTTCATAATTTTAGTGCCAGGGCCATGGGCATCGTGAATCATTTTAACACGATGCCGATCAAGGAAATCTTTAACCGGAGCATTGTGCTCGAACGCATTGATAATCTTGCATTGTGTCTTCTTTCGATCAGCAAGAAGGCGATCAGCTTTGGAAATATCAGCATCCCAGGAATGTCCGAAATTGAGAATACTTAAATGGGGTCCAAAATCAACGATCCCTACGGGATCTCCGAACAACACTTCCTTACCAGGTAATTGGTGATTACCAAAGGTCACTACAAACGGCATATCCAAACCATATAGAGCGCCGGAAACATAGGCCGGGTTACATGCATTAGCTATAAGAACCATGTCGGGTGCGATGATGTTTGCTATATCCACCATACGGGATAAATACTCCGCCTGATTCTGTCCCCATGTATTTAAATGACCGAAGGTCATAAAGGTAGGGTCCTTCGGATAGTCAGGTACAATATAAACACTGCGGCGCAAAATCCTATCAAAAGATCTTCTACTGTCTGAGAAGGTGATTACTAGGTCATATAGGCCTGGGGGTAAATCATTGGGAGTATTGACTGTCCCTTCTTTGTAATAATAAAAACCAGCCGCTTCATCTTCTTCGAAATCGCAAGTACGGGATATTATCGCTGGACCAATTCGACGCACTAGTCGGAATTCGCCAATTGTAGAAGAGTAGGCCAGAAATCGCGCACGAAATTTATTGCCCGCTTTACTGACAATGGGATGCCCCATCCTTGGAAATACAGAATCCCAAAGCCAACGCTCAGTATCCCATTCTCGATGGAGGTAAACTGGTTCGAGTTCTGTCTCTTGCCCGGGCTTAATAGATATACCCTCTTTTTGCCAGTTCTTCCATCCCGCAGCGCGCAGTTCTAAAACGTAATCGTCACCTGGTGGAAGTCCAGCTAACCGACATTTACCCGTTAGCCAATTTCTAACCAATGTATTTCGGATAACTCTTCCGTTGCGCATCAATACTGCTCGTGCGTCTATGAGCGAAATGTTATGATCGCCACTGATGGTAAAACTGAGATCACCTGTTTTCTCTGCTATAATCCAAAACCCGGAAATCGCGCATCCCGTCAATTCATCTTCACCACTGTGGATTACGCGCACATGATGCCCCTTATCTAATAGGTTCCGCGCCAAAACAATCTCACGTGCAGTTGCACGTGGGTAAATAGTCTGAACTTTCTTTCCATCAATAAATATTTCCAATTGTCCTGATTCTAGCCCGCTATAGTTAGGTGGAGTGAGAGTACTTAGTCTTAAAATCAGACCAAGTCCGGAAAACGAAAACTCCAATGCAGCACCATCTTCATATGTGACCAAAGCGTCAACTGGGGTATGGGTAAGCCATTGAAAATCCCATCTCCCAAATCTTTTAATTCTTTTTCCGTCGACTACTGGTAACCATTGGACATGAGCAACATCTTCAGAAGGTGTAACAATAGAGTTTTCCCCCATACTAGAAATCGGTAGAAGTATGATTAACGCAGTTATATGACATCTAATCCAGATTGAACAATAAATATACTTCAAATAACAGATCTACAACTTAAATTCGAATCCCCTAATTTAAAATGCTAGTGGTACAGTTTGAACATGGTGAATTTTAAGTTGTCCTTTCTATCTTTCCTTCTTTTCAAGAAGGGCAAAAATGTTCTCGTTTTCCAAGCCGCGGTCATTAATTCCAGCTTCCATAGCTAGTGTCAGCTTTAGTGTGTGTTGGATGCGACAGAAATTTTAATACATAAAGGGCAGGGCAACAGCATACTCTAAGTTCTCTAGCTTTTTGAAAATACTTGGTCAGATAGGCAAATCGCAGCATGTTCATTTTCATAGAAAGATTCTGGTGTTCAGCGTTGGCGGTAGAGCCATGGTGATGTTCCGGTTTGCCGCCTTGATTTTTCATGGCCGAAGACTTTTGAATTCAATATATTTGAATTTTCTAGCGTAAGCGACAAAGTCACTTCTTTCATCTACTAACTTCTGTTTTCTCTTTATCTCCTCGCGCAGTTCTGGGGTTTGTTTTTTAGCCCTTGCCTTGCCACCCTATTTATCGCCCAACCCCAACCTTTCTAGTGTAACAGCAGCAGGGTTCTTACCCTGTTTCGATCGGTTTTTTATTTACCGGTCGCGATCTTTGTTATATCGCCTATTGGTTTATTGATATAAGTCTGTAGGCAGACTTGCCTAGCCGTTTATCCAAGCGGTACGACGTTCAGAAGGGCTGCAGGTAAAGCCACCGAAAAAGCGTAGACCCCGTCAACGGGTCTCTACAGGGCCGCCTACTAAAGCAACCGGTCGCAATCACGTCTGGTCCTGGGACTTTGTCCATGACCGCACAGACAATGGCGGTCCATTAAAGATGATGACTCTGATCGATGAATATACGCGTCAATGTCTGAGTATCCGGGTCGCTCGTGAACTCACCTCAACTGATGTCCTCTCTGTGCTTAGCGAGGCCATTGAAGAAGAGGGAGCTCCCAGCTATATCCGTAGTGACAACGGCAGTGTTCCGAGGAGCGAAGCGACGACATGCGAAGCCATTCATTGCTCATCAGGTGCAGCAGTGGTTGTCCGACAAAAAGATCAAGGCGATCTATATCGATCCGGGCAGTCCCTGGCAAAACGGTTTCATTGAGTCGTTTCACAACCGATTACGCGATGAGTGTTTGAACCGTGAAGTGTTGCTCAGCGTGACTGAAGCGCAAGTGGTAATCGAACAATGGCGTCATTCCTACAATAATGAACATCCCCACAGTCGTTTAGGCTTTAAAAGCCCACTAGAGTTTGTCAGGTTCCTTTCAGATCCTGGCCGCGTTCGGGCTACGCCCTCACTTCGCCAAGATCTCCCATATACATCAATCATAAAACCATTAACACCCGGTAACTCTCTCACTTAAAAATTGGTACGAAAAACGGGGTCCGATCAATTGTAAAAGCGTCGTTCATCATAGCTACCCTGTTCCGCGGGTAAAAAGAACGACCATGTGCAACTGGTCGGGTTACACAAACTGGTCCACCGGGAGAGTTAGTCTGGAGAGGTTAATGTTGAAGTTAAGTTGGTAGAGGAAGTCAAGGCTTGGGCGCAATGAGGGCGTAGCCCGAATGGAGCCCGAGCCTTCGGTATTGAGGTTTTCAGTGAAGTGCCGTGGAGTGATGTTGCCGAGGCTGCGGTGGGGTCGGACATGATTGTAAAGCCAGCGCCAATCTTCGATGACCACGCGGGCTTCGGTCAAAGTCCATAACTGTTCACGGTTTAAACACTCCTCGCGAAAACGGGCATGGAACGATTCAATGTATCCGTTCTGCCAAGGGCTTGCTGGTTCGATATAGAGGGTTTTGATTTTCATCGCAGTTAGCCAGGCTCTCAATTGGCTTTCAATGAATGGCTTTGCATGTCGTCGCTTCGCTCCTCGGAACGGAACCGTTGTCGCTACGAATATATTTTGGCGGCCCATGCCGGTCGAGCAGTTTTTGCATGATACCGCGCACCGTTTCCGCATTGATATGGCGATCAACATGGATCACCCGGCACTCGCGGGTGTACTCATCGAGCACGGTCAGCATTTTTAGACTGCCGCCGCGAACCGTCTTATCGTGGATAAAATCCCAGGTCCAAACATGGTCGGGATGTTCGGCCTTTGTCGGTAGCCCGGTGCAGACACCCCTGCGCCGGCGTCTTGGCTTGCGTGGGGGGATCGCCAGACCCAGTTCACGTCGCAGACCTTGCACGAGACGTTTACCCACCTGCCAGCCTTCGTCCTTCAACAGCTTCGTGATCTTGGGATAGCCCCACCTCGCGTATTGCCGTGATAACCGCCTTACTGCCGCTTTTAGTTTCGTTAGCCAGGCATCCGGATGCTTGGCCCTATACGCATAGGTGGAACGGTGCAGCCGAAAGTACCGGCACCCCGCTCGCATCGAACACTGGCCCCGAGTCACAAGTCTCTCTGCCACTTGCCGCTTGTGCCCAGGGCTTACAGTTTTTTTTCGAGGGTCTCCTGCAGGATCTCTATCCCCAGCATCTTGTCCGCCAGCATCCGTTTTAACCGCGCGTTCTCCTTCTCGAGCTCCTTCATCCGCTTGGCCTGGTTGACATCAATCATCCCAAACTCACGTTTCCAGCGGTGGAAGGTCTGTTCGCTTATGTTGTTCTCGCGGCATGCTTCCAGGATCGTTTTCCCTTTGTCCGCCTGGCGCAGCATCCGTATTTTCTCTTCGGTCGTGTATCTTTTGCCTTTCATTGTCTGTGTCCTTTCTAGTTGGACCAGACTAACTTTTCAAGTGGACCAGTTTTCGTGGTCACGACCACTTCCTTGAGATGTAATTCAACAGCTTTTTGTAATGTATCCGTGAGCGTTTTGCTCTGATGGAGAGCATTTTCCCTGTAAGGTGTGTCAGAGGCAAGAAAAGCACTAAGCTTTGCGGCATCCTCTGGGATGATGTCATTAAGATTTTCCCTGTTGTAATTAACAAAATCGCGAATTTGTTGATAGACCTCGCCTTGCTGGCCGTGAACGAATTTCCGGATGGGATCAATAACGTCTTCTTTAGCAGCCATCCATTCATCTTGAAAACTGGGCAGCTCCTTAAGGAATATGCTGTAGCTTTTGTCTGCCCATGCCTTGAGCTTTTCTATTGGTTCAGTGAGTTTGCTTAGAAAAGGGAAGGTAAGCTTGCGCTGGCAAGTCTCTTCCAAGACGGCAATTTCCTGTTTTAACTTATTCTGGAAACGCTGGGCGACATCCTTAGCGTCTGTTCCTATGTTGTTCTCGTCAAAGAATTCCTGGTGAAAGCTTTTAAGCTTTTGGACAGAGATTGAATCGAACTCTTCCTGAAGATAAACAATGGTATTGTTGAAGAGTCGATTATTAGAAAGGTGGTCGAGAACTGAGTCCTTTTCGAGAATATTGGAATCGGAACGCAGCTCTACTTTGCCGCGCATGAAAAGCTTGGCGATATTTGCCAATGTAGCCGCTTGATACCAGCCGTATGGACGTTTACCAAAATCCGAAAGGATACTGCTAATGGATGGCCGTTCGCCATTTTTTTGCCTGCGACGGACAGATGATAGAAGTTCCTGTTCCCCTTCACTAAGCGTATCGTCATCGTGACGGAACAGGTCATCTCCTTGATCCATGATGATTTTGTAGACACTATCCTCCTTGAAAACGATTTTCAGCATTTTCAGATTCGGATAAGCAGAGCGCACAAGGTGGTTGAAAACCTGCATCACCCGTGAGCGAGGTTCAGACGAGATTCCTGTAACTTCCGATCCATTTACAATGGCTTTTGACCCCGAGAGAAGTTTTTCGAGCCGCTGGCGTATGTCTGATTTGCGCTGTATGTTTTGCAGCCCTCTTTCGTACAAAATGCTCACTATGCTTTCAGCTAAGGCAGAATTGTTATTATGCCTAATAAACTTTTCGGTCTTTGCATAAAGGTTCAGGTCACTAAGAAGTCGCTGGTCTGATGGTAAGATCATAAGCAATTCAGGCTTTCCCATGGACTGGCTAACCAGTGTAGCATCATCATCATGAAACTCATTAAAGGGCGAGATGATATTGATAACCAGCTCGTGCTCGCGCCCAATCACGCTGCTATCCAGTTTTCGTGAAAAAGCATAATCCTGTTGGTTGTCCTCATGACGAATCTTAGTGTCTCGAATAATTTCATCGAATAGGATCTTTGCGGCGATTTCGTTTATAGCAGTTTCGTCAATTTCTGTGGCTTTGATTTCATTTTCCACATCCTTCTCGACGTCTGTGAGGAACTCGTATACATCACCAGTGCGTTGCACGTAGGTTTGTTGTTCGAGTATGTTCAGTGCCTCGCAAACCGCTTTTTCGTGCTTGGCAAGATCTACATCGAATGAGTCGATAACAAGAATGGCGATATTTTTGGGTGTGCTCTTAAACTCTTTAAGGTACTTGACTAGAAAGAGTGACTTGAGGATGCGTTCGGCAAGTGGGTTAACAAGTTGACGTTCTGCCATGAGTATTGCCTGCTGATGTTCAGATTTGATGACAGAGCGTATTCCTTCGTACATAAGGTCGAAAGTAGCAAGGTAACCAAATGTTTTATCGGCTATCTTTTTTGCTACATCCTGAAAGACTCCGAGCATAGAGCGTTCGCCTACAGAAGCATGCTTCCCGGTGAAGGCGTTATGTCGTGAGAGAGCATTAATAGCCAACTGGAAAAGGTCATATTGATAGGGGATGAAGGGGTAGGAACTGACGAATTCTTCTTGGGATCTATAGTTCTTGAATGCGCGTGAACCATCACTGAACTCGAAGAGCGTACGGAAGTTGGATTTTTCCTTCTCATAAAATTTGTTAAGGTCGTCAATCGTTGATGCGTTGCTTGTGTCCTTTGCAAGTAGGCGTTTTTGGATGACTTCAGAGACATCTTTACTCGTAAGAGGCAAGTGGGTCTTGAAGCGATCCTGAATCTTGGTGAAATCTGTCGATGTATGTATCTTTGCCATCTCACCCACAACCGTAGACATGTCTTCCTGCGAGGTTACCAATATCCATGAGCGACCTTTGCACTTGGTTGCCAGACTTTCTGCCAGAGTCTGCATATTGAGCATCAGTTTTGAGTTGTCGGCAATATATTGACCGACTTCATCGACAAAGAAATTCAGGCGGAAATTCGGCTCCTGAATCTCGATATACTCATTAACCATATTGGCAAAGTCTTCGATGGAGAGCTTAAAGCTTTGATAATACCGATCGAGTATCTTGAGGCCTTCATCTTCCGAGGCTCCTGTAACTGAAGCATAGACCTTGGCAAAGGTATTGGAATCAAGACCATGAGCGGTTTCACGACCTTGTTCCCATGATTCTCCGGATTCATTCTTATAGACTTCCTTGAATGCTTCATATTGCCCTTTCTTGCTAAGATCCCGCTCAAACTGAGCAATATATGGCTGTTTCGGATAGAAACCCTGCATCTCATTGTATACTTTTAGGAATACAGCAAGTATCGCATCCGTTTCCTTCTTGCTGATAACGTCCGACTTTTGGTCAATGTTGAAAAGAATGCTTTGCGATGGCACCTTAATTGCTTTGCCTACATCTGCACTAAGCAACTGGTTGTCTGTTTGTTCTTTTATCTTATCCCGAAAGATTTCTCCTACTGGGCGGCCGTCTATGGTTCGGTTTTGGAGGGCAAGTGAGAGGATTTTCAACAAGTGCGATTTACCTGAGCCGAAAAAGCCTGAGATCCACACCCCCGTAGCGATGTTCTTTTCGTTGTAAGCTTCAAAGAAAGTTTCAAGGTGCTTGGCGACTTCGTTTGTAACGATGTATTCGTCAACTTCATTGGCTAGGTGTGCATCGTCATCGGCCTTGATAACGCCCTCGATAGGGCGGTCTATAGGTTTGGCAAATAATTCACGAATATTCATGGTCATAGCTTATAGTTTTCAATGTTGAAGGCCCGGTAATATTTATCTTCGTTCAACTCGCCGAAAAGATCGAGCGATTGGCCACGCCCTTCGGTGAAAGTGTAATGTCCAGGGAGAAAGAGAAGTGTGGGATAATCTTTGGCTACTTTCTGAAGATTGTTCAGGACATTATGTGTGCGTATAAAAGGGTATACCATACCTACGCCACTGAGAAAAAGGAGCTGGAGCTTGTCTTGTGTCTTGATCTTGTCAGCAATAAAAGGGATGAGCTTGGTTTCAACATCGGTAAGATTTTGCAACTGAGTCTTGAACTGGTCTTTTGGTATATTGGCTTCGAGCTCAATCAGCTTATCCCACTTACCGCGCTGCTTGATTAGTTCAACTGACAAGTCATAGAGGTTTACTTCTAGCTGGTTGATTCCTGTCTTTTCGAGGTGGGAAATGAGGTGCTTTGTCTGCGTTTGCACTTCGTTCTCTAGTTCAGGCGAGTAAGCAAAGACGAAAAATGGGACTTCATTGATGATTCCCTCTTTAGCAAGGAATTGGGAATTGCTTAGGGTCCGCTTAAGTGATTCAAAGCGGTCGTTTAGCGTGGGCTGTTGGGTTGTTTTCATGTGGAAAGAAATCCAACTCGATAATTTTTACCTTCAGAGGTGAGAATTGATTCTATGAGTTGAGAGATAGGTCGTGGCGTAATGGTGGGATTTGTGGTGTCCGATAGGAGTCCAGCCTCAACAAGAATTCGAAGCATGACCTGACGGATTTTCTTGCGCGTGGTAGCGGTCATCTCATCCAGTTCAGGATGTTCAACACTCATGGAGTTCCAGAAGCTATCAAAATCTCCAGAAGTGACCCTGTAATCGAATACTATGAGTTTGTCGCGCAGGGTTACGCGTACAAAATCAAAGACAAATGTATAGCACTTGAAAACACTTAGTAAAAGAATAGCTTTTTTATCATCATACAGTGCATCCATGAAACTGTCTAGCGTTGATCTGTCGAGTGTCTCTAGACGTTGGCGCAGTTCTCGAAAGATTCGCTTGGTGCTGGAAGAAGCATTTTTTTTCAGGAGATTGTGGCTATGCACCTCATCTGCCACCTGATTCCAGTTTTTGGTGACAACATAACGCGAAATTAATTCTTCACATTCATTGAAGCCTAATGCGATTGAGACAAATGATAGTTTCAGAGGATCTATTCCTTTGGCTTTTCGTGCTTCTACGCTATTCATATTTATTTGCGTCTAATGCCGGATTTTTTAAATTTTATCATAATACTACAATGTTTTTACGCTAAAAGTATTTAAGCTGATATATATGAACATTCGATTTAAATTATCACGTTTTAAAGTAATAACTAGGTGGCGTATACGTCGATTTTTTTATAATATATTAATGTCAATACATTTACCCCTCGTTGAATATGATGATAAGAGATTAATAAAGTGGGATACGAAATCTTTAAATCTAATTTCAGTTGATGGTAAATTTCCCGGAATAGTAAGAGGTTTGGGTAGATTAGATTGTTATTTAAGAATACAAGATGAATTAATCATACAAACCTTTGGTAAGAAAGATTTATATCCGAATCTAAGTGCGTTAGAAGATTTTCTAACATTAAGTCAACTATGGGTTTTTGGTGCATATGAATTCTTAAGATCTCTTCAACAGTACTTGGAAGCTAAGAAAGATTTAGTTGATGAAAATAAATTTGAAGCTGTTCGTGATATGAAAATAAAATTTGAAAGAATTAGAATACCCCTAGCAAAACTTGAACCTGCTAAGCGATTTTCAAATTCTGATGATGTTCCTAAAGGTGCACTTGTGTTAAGTAATGCAAGAGATAAAGGGTGGTGTTGGAAACTTAACGAAGAGCAATATGTTTGGAGAAAGGAACTTGGGGAAGATTTGCTTTGCTTTTTGGATTTATTCCCTACTCCCAAAGAATATCTTGATGCTAGTAATAAGAATACGAATTAATCTTTTAGTTATATAAAAGTATCTATTAGCTCATCGAAAAGGAATTGTAGATATTACTTCTAAGTTCCCTTGCGAATCCAGAAGAATGTAGTCTATCGTAAAATCAGTTTTTGGTTTAGTTGATAATCACTAGCGAGCTGATGTTTGTAATAATTTCTATATCTTATATAAACTTTCGCGCCATAGTTCATTGATCGGACCCCGTATTTCGTACCAATTATTAAGTGAGAGAGTTACCGGGTGTTAATGGTTTTATGATTGATGTATATGGGAGATCTTGGCGAAGTGAGGGCGTAGCCCGAACGCGGCCAGGATCTGAAAGGTGGAGTGACCCCCAAAAATGGTATCATTAACAGAGAGAGGTTATCGGGATAAACAGATAACCTCATGAAAAGAAAAAGATACACAACAGAACAGATCATCGCAATACTGCGGCAAGCCGATACCGGAAAAACGGTAGAGGAAATCTGCCGAGGCAACAACGTGAGTGAACAGACCTTCTATCGCTGGGGTAAAAAGTATGGCAATTTGGAACTAGCCGATGCGAAGCGATTTAAAGAGCTGGAAAAAGAAAACACCGAGTTGAAGAAGATGCTCGCTGATCAAATGCTTAAGAATCAGGTAATGGAGGAAACGCTGTCAAAAAAGTGGTGAGCCCCAAGCAGAAGAAGCGAGTAGTAAAAGATGCGGCTGAGAGAGGGCTGTGCTCGTTGCGAAGGGCTTGTTCCTACCTCAGCCTCAGTTGGTCAACTTTCAGCTACCAGCCCAAGCAGGCCAGTAAGAAAGCTCAGCGGTTGGCCGAGCGGATTATAACCCTGTCCTGGGAACATCCCTGCTACGGTTACCGGCGCATCCGTGCCTTGCTCGTAAAGGAAGGCTGGACAACAAACAGGAAGTTTGTTCAGGCAGTACGACGTTCAGAAGGGTTGCAGGTAAAGCCACCTAAAAAGCGTAGACACCGTCAAGGGGTCTCTACGGGGTCGCCTACTAAAGCAACCGGTCGCAATCACCTTTGGTCCTGGGACTTTGTCCATGATCGCACAGACCATGGCGGTCCATTAAAGATGATGACTCTGATCGATGTACCGAGGAGCTGAAAGCGACGACACTCAAGCGAAGCGAAGACATATACGCGTGAATGTCTGGATATCCGGGTCGCTCGTGAACTCCCTCATCGGATGTCCTCTCTGTGCTTAGCGAGGCCATTGAAAAGGAGGGAGCTCCCAGCTATATCCGTAGTGACAACGGCAGTGTTCCGAGGAGCGAAGCGACGACATGCGAAGCCATTCATTGCTCATCAGGTGCAGCAGTCGTTGTCCGACAAAAAGATCAAGGCGATATATATCGATCCGGGCAGTCCCTGGCAAAACGGTTTCATCGAGTCGTTTCACAACCGCTTACGCGATGAGTGTTTGAACCGTGAAGTGTTGCTCAGCGTGGCTGAAGCACAAGTTGTAATCGAACAATGGCGCCAGACCTATAACCATGATCATCCCCACAGTCGTTTAGGCTTTAAAAGCCCACAAGAGTTTGTCACATTCCTTTCAGATCCTGGCCGCGTTCGGGCTACGCCCTCACTTCGCCAAGATCTCTCATATACATCAATCCTAAAACCATTAATACCCGGGAACTCTCTCACTTAATAATTGGTACGAAAAACGGGGTCCAATCAGTAGGAAGCTGGGACGAAACGCGTTCATTCGAGAAGTCGTTCGAATTGAACTCAACTCTTTCAAAGTTAAAACTGTAACCTTCAGGTAAATCTCGCACTCTGGCATCATCTTCTGTAAGCACTATACAAGTGGTTCCACGCTTCCGTAGAATCTCAAGCGTATTGGTGAGGAAGGAGTCGCTTACGCTTCCTCCAAGAAATAGATTACCACCTGCAGTTCGAAGTACACATTGTTTCGGATTTTCTGCATCATCCACTAGAGCGCAACCTGGGCAGCGACCATCCAAGCTTGCGAACAACATTCCGTCATTCGGACAACCAACTCCAAATAGATCTTTCAATCTTGTGTCAGTGAGGGGAAGTTCCCGCATGGTCTCTGATTATTTGATACACAACGTCCGAGCTCAGCAGCGAGGCCCGCAGGGCCTTGTCGTCGGGAGCGATTTGTTAAGCGCTAGCATTTTTTACATGACCTTTGGAGCGCAGCAACCCATAAATGGTGAGCAGCAAAGCCGCCAAGATGGTTACAGCGCATAGCAGGAGCAGGTTGGTGACGACTGGATTGTCGACACCATGTGGTGGCGGAAACTTTTCATTCAGCGTCGGCATGAGTTTCGACGAGGATCCCATGAAGGCCGCCGCAACTCCCGCTGCGCCGTTGGTCCAAGTGCCAATTTGCAGCGTGGCAAACCAAACTTTAAATGCGGTCGGATTCGAGCGGAGTTTATTGACCAGCAAGCCAAGTGCCACCATTAAAATACCGTTGGCAGTGAACTCAATGTGAGCCATCACGATTCCGCGAAACCACGCCACAGCTGAGGTCGGAATTATTCCGATCACGCAGCCGACCGTAATTTGGACAACCCCTAGAATCAAAGTCCAATGCATGAGATTTTCTTTTAAGTTGTCGACATCAGTTTTCATATTTTTGCTCCCTTGGTTGAGCGCCTAACAAGTGGTTCTAAAGTTCTGCATATTCGCGTATGAGGATAATGTGTCAACGTTGATAACTGATAAATACACGAGAAGCCAAAAGGGGTCAGGTTTCGCAATTTAGCAAAAGTAATAAAAATGCTTAGATGCGAGGCCTGACCCCTTTTGCATTTTCAATGTCATTTTTCAGAAAACTTTTCGGGTTGGGCCCAAACAAGATGCAATTCTTCTATAGGGCAAATCCTATTGATTAGTGATCTATTTTCAGTTTCGTGATGAATCTTATTCATTCTCACGGAAGTTTTTTATGCGATGAAAAGTAAGATAGTTTGCGTCATGATGGTTGTAGGCGCCACCGAGACCATCGTCATAAGCTGTTCTTGAAACTGCGATGATATCATCACCATCAAACAACCAGTCTACGTACTGCCAGGCGTGTTTTTCTTCATCGTGATGTTGCAGGAGAGTCTTCTCTATTTTCCAGTTCTTCAAATCGGACGAAGAGGTGAGCACGAGGACGTTGCGTCGCGCCTTGGGGTTTGTTTGTTTATTGCCGATGGACCAGTAGCGATTGCTTTTCTCATCATAATGAAGTGTGAATTTTGCTCCGCCACCCGGGAAGTTAATAATGTCCGTCTCGGGATCGAACGAGAGCTCCATGCCGTCATCCGAAACGTGCACGACCGCCGCCTTATCGTAGCTGGCCCATTTAAGATCATTCATGCGTAAGATGTTTATTAACCTGCCTTCAGGCGTTACTACGATGTTTCCTTCAAGCCACATGAAATTTGGCTGCTCATGATGGAGTAGTTCGCTTACACGCCAATTCTCAGCGTTGAGCAAGTTCGCATCGACGGGCGCGGACATGACGAACGATCTCCAATCCCCTTTATTATCAAATATATCTTTACGGGACATCTTTATATCCCCCACCTGCTCAAATGCCTTCCAGATTCTTCCGTCGTGGATCACAGGGGGGAACGGTGTGCTTTGGTGTTTAGCATCGTCTTTGATAAGACCGCTCTTTCCATCTTTAGGCTTCGTCCAAGTTTTCCCTCCGTTTTCAGATTTTTGGATTACCACGTAACCATATTCCCTACTGGCGCCAAAAAGATAGAGCGCTTCTTCATAAACAAATAAGGTCGACCAGAACTGCCCTTTGAATCTGGATAGTTGTTTCCAGGTTTCACCTCTGTCTTCCGACCCGTAGACAACGATTGTCGTGCGCTTCGTTCGGGTCATCCTTTCGCGCGGGTAAAAGAAGTCGTGCGATGCTACATAATGGCCGTTGGGAAGAACTGCGATGCTGGGAGAACCAATGAATTCTCTCGTAGACGCGGGAGAATAATTAATAACGACACCGGGAACTTTTGCGTGGCCCGGTGTAAGATCGCCCTCTGCATTAGAAGGATTTACTATATTATTCTCTGACTTAGACTCGTCATTCCTGCCCATACCTAATCCTAATAGAATACCCACGATGAATATAAGGAGTCGAAAGTAATTTAATACATCATGCATTTTTTTAAATTGTCATTGCGAGCGAGGCGAAGCAATCCAGACGAACATTCATTGTGCCTACTCATACCAATCTCCACTCAAGTCTTTCCAATAGGGGTTCACGAGAAGGATTCTGAGGATTTAAAAGGGGTCAGAGTGGAATGGCGTTAAGATAAGGGATAGAATGAGTGCAATAGATGCTTGTACAGGGACCGTTGGAGAGCTACCCTAACGAGCATGCAAAAACAAAACTTAACTCGTTATTTTCCAGGATTTAATCAGGTCCTGTTCGGTCGTGCTCCCCGAACAGCCCTTGCACAGATGGAGGGTAAGCTGGTAGAAATACGGCGGTCAAGTCTTTCCGAGCTATCGGATATCTTCGGGCAGTGGGTGCCGCAAAAGTATTTACACCGGAAGCCTCGAGGGGCTAACAGCCGGCGGAGATTGTTCAGCCAAAACGTGACCTTCTGGGCATTTTTGTTCCAAGTGCTCTCACCACGGACTGCCTGCCGGGAAGTGGTGCGCAAGCTCCAGAGCTATTGCAGCATGAAGGGGCTGAAGTTGGCTAAAGGAACGGCCTCGGCCTACTGTCAGGCGAGGCAACGGCTGTTGGTGCAAGACCTGCACGGGATCCATGAAGCGATCAGTGAAGAGGTGGCCGGGAGAGTGACCGACGATCAACGGTGGAAAGGTCACGAGGTAAAAGTGGTCGACGGCACGGGTATCGCCACCGCCGATACGCCGTGCTTGCAGAGGTGTTACCCACAGCCTTCGCAGCAACGAAGCGGCTGCGGCTTTCCGGTGGTGAAGCTGGTGGGCTGTTTTTCTTTAGCCAGTGGGGCGCTTTTACACTGGATGGAGTCCTCACTAAGGCATCATGACAGTGTGCTGTTGCGGGGCATGATCGGATTTTTTCAAAAGGGTGATGTGGTCCTTGCCGACCGGGGATTTTGCTCTTACCTCAATATTGCCCTGCTTAAAGGCCGCGGTGCTGAAGCGGTCATGCGTTTGCATCAGCAACGAAGAAGCGACTTTCGTCAGGGCAGGTCCTTGGGTAGGTATGACCGGCTGATCATGTGGAAGAAGCCGCAAAATGTCTTCGGCTTCAGTCGCGAGCAGTGGCGGCAAATCCCTGATGAGATCCCCGTACGGCTGGTGAAGATTTTCATTTTCATCAAAGGTTTCCGCGCCCATAGCGTAGACCTCGTGACTACCTTGAGCGATCCTCACCAATACTCCCACCACGATCTCGGAGAATTATACTATCGGCGCTGGGCAGTGGAGCTTTACTTTCGCCACATCAAAACCACCATGGGGATGGAGATCCTGCGCTCTCGCTCGGTCGCTCTCGTGCGCAAAGAGATTGCGATGTTTGCCATCGCCTACAATCTCTCATCCGCGCTCTTTTGCAGCAGGCTGCCAGTGCCTTCCACCGCGACCTCTCCCGGCTAAGCTTCAAGGGGGCTGTTGACACCCTCCGCCAATATCAAAGTGCGCTCGCGGCCACCCGGTTTAATCCCAGAGCCCAACGATCTGTCATTGACGAGATGATACACCTCATTGCCCTCGAATCGGTCCCCCTACGTCCCTTCCGATACGAACCAAGAGTCCTCAAACGTAGACCTATACCTTTCCAACGATTGACTCATCCACGAGCCATGATGACCGTCTCTGCTTCACGAAAAAACAAAGGCTTTTATCATCCTAAACCACCCTTATCTTAACGCCATTCGGGTCAGACTGCGAATTCTTTGATTGATAAGAAACTATGGGAGAACTGGAAATGCGAGAGAATGGCTCGAAAGCCAAGGATTGAAAGTACCGACGAACTCTATGTTAGTATCTTTCGGCGTAAGCAAAAGAACAGAAGTAAAGCCTACAGAACTTTGAAAAAAACAAAGAATTCGCAGTCTGACCCTAAACCGCCAGGATATCGCGCTGGCGTGCCAGACGGTTGTCGCGATCTTTGGCGAAATGTTTAATCCCGGTAAAGATCGAATCGGCATCCAGATGGGCCTCGGCGATCACATCTGCTTCGGTGCCACCAGTAAGCCACTGGTTGTCCCAGTCCGAGGTCAGCGAATATTCGTCCGTTAACGGCCCGACGTCACGCACCGGCCACATCCGTCGCGTTCCTGTGCTCACCACCATCATGTCGTATCGCGCTTCAGGCGGAAACACTGCGCTACGGTAGTCACTGGATTGCAAGTCGAAAAGTTCCTCACTTATGGCAGCAATAATTTTCACGTTGAGCCCTTCGTTCTCCAGGCGTTGCAAAACGCTAACAAGGTTAACTGTGGAGTTTGACCCCTGCACGACCACATAGCCGTGGTTGGGTTTGCCCTGATCGAAATCACGAATGACATAGAACCCTTTGGCTGCGGCTTTGAGATCAGGATGGGCAAATGTACTGCGATCCGCCACCGGAAAATCAGGACGTGCCACTTCGATAATAATTATATTAACCTTGGGATCTCTTGCAGCGACTTCTGCAGCAGCGAAATAGCCGGGTGCAACATCGTTGTAATCCCAGAAACTGAGATGAATCGTTTGACCGCGCGGAAAAAGTTTCCATACTTGGGGCGCAAAAATACCAAAGTGAGTACGGGCATCGGCCGCGGTCTCCGGCCCCGAATGGCCAGCCAGAATATGCAGCACGCCCATCCGGAAACAACTGTCCTGGCTCTGCTGAGCCCAAACCCGGGCAGGCGTGTACATTAGTGGGGTAAAAGAGCCATAAGTACCACTCAAAGCCCAAACCCCGGCGAATTTTTCTGAATCTATCGACGCGCTCTGACTTATTAGTCCAATGGCGCTCGATACGTTCCCTGCTTCCTGGATAGCCGCTTTGACCCGCGTACCGGCAGGATTGTTGACCGGATTATAATGGCCCCACAAGCTGCCTTTTTCAACGTTAATGGAACCCGAAAGATCAGCCGCAAGGGTAAAAAACCTGTTGTCAGTCACATAATTCATCCATTTGATAATTTCTGAAATACACTGGCGTGTTCCGGCTATTGCTCCCGCCTTTTTGAAAAGGGTGATGTTAACTTCCTTTTCTTCGCCAGATACCGGATTCTTTATAGTAGGCGTTTGAGGTTCGATCGGGAGATTTTTCACCAGAAGGCGGTCATCCAGAAAGGGATCGCGCGTTACGTCCATCTTCAACGGTAGATCGTCCTGTACTGAATCGCCGATTTCCAAAAGACGGCCAGCCAGCCAATCCCCAAGTCCGTTTCGTTCGAGAAGTGACATGACGATGTCGATGTTGGTTTTAAACTGTATTAGACGTTCACGTGTATCAGTCACCGCTCCCTGACGAATACCTTCGAATTCTATACCATAATGCCTCTCAAATGTCTCTGCGAGGGCGACAAAATACTCCGAGTTCATTTTAAATGCATATGGATGACTTGGGTAGCTGATCAACTGATCACCGTAACCAGGAATTTTTCCATCGACGGCGGTGGGCCAATAGCCCTTTACCGTGTTGCCGATCACGATCATCGGGCGGCGGTCGTTTGGATCCCAGTCCTCCATGGTTTTGAGGGCGGCAATAACCTGATCATAATCATTGCCATTCTCCAGAGCAAAGACATTCCATCCATAGGAAGACCATTGATCCTCAATCTTGTAACGGTCATACTTTGAATCAACCACGCCACCAATCAGTTTATCATCGATGCCTGCATTATTATAAGAAAGCAGAAGACGCAGGCGTTTGCCTACCTGGGTCGCCAAAGCCTGGGTTTTTAACTCCTGGGCATGTCCCTCGGTCATAGCAAATTCACCTTCCAGAGCGAGCACTTTAAGTGAATCGGGGGCACCTAAAAGATCCCAGAATGTCGCTTTTCCCGCGGAGGAAGCAATACCAAGGCCCGATGGCCCGCCGTTGACATCGTTAGTCATATCGGTTGATTCAGCATGACCTGCTAAAGAACGGATACCGCGCAATTTTGCTTGTGCAAAGAGTGGATGGTCTTCCAGGCCGTGCTCTTTCAACAAGGTTTTTAGAGCGCCTGCACCGCGTCGAAAGCCCAACGCGTCGATAGGTAAAAAGGTAACTTCCGGTGCAACATGGTAACGCGAATCACCTGTAGCCAAATGCTTGCGCGCCAGGGTCTCGCCCATAATCATCCACAGGGCATAGGCGGTAGGAATGTTGTGCCCACCGGCAAGCATGAATTTGTCGCAGAACGGATGCTTAGGCCTGCGGTAGTCGTAACGTAGACCTCCGAGCTGGGGACCGGCTAAATGGATCGCCACATTGTAAGGCGTGTACGCTAACGGCCCGCCAAAATGGCCCGTCTGAGAATAATTACAAAAAAGCACCATCGTCATACAAGTCATGTAACCGATGTCCTCTAATCGTTCACGATCATAAGCTACAGTTAGTGGCTCAACAGCTGACAATAAAGTGTCCGTATTCATGGTCATCGCAATACCTCGGCAGTTTGGTTTAGATATTAGGTTTTGGTAATTTTGAGTTGCTGAATTATTTCATTAAAGAGTACCTCTGTCAAAATCGTTGTATCCGCACTAATTGAAATACAATTTTGGTGAAGTCAATCTGCACATATTTGAGTAGCTGCGCCTATAAGAAATAGCCAAATGATGCACTTTGGAAAGGAAGAAATAGGGTCAGAGTGGAATGGCGTTAAGATAAGGGATAGAATGAGTGCAATAGATGCTTGTACAGGGACCGTTGGAGAGCTACCCTAACGAGCATGCAAAAACAAAACTTAACTCGTTATTTTCCAGGATTTAATCAGGTCCTGTTCGGTCGTGCTCCCCGAACAGCCCTTGCACAGATGGAGGGTAAGCTGGTAGAAATACGGCGGTCAAGTCTTTCCGAGCTATCGGATATCTTCGGGCAGTGGGTGCCGCAAAAGTATTTACACCGGAAGCCTCGAGGGGCTAACAGCCGGCGGAGATTGTTCAGCCAAAACGTGACCTTCTGGGCATTTTTGTTCCAAGTGCTCTCACCACGGACTGCCTGCCGGGAAGTGGTGCGCAAGCTCCAGAGCTATTGCAGCATGAAGGGGCTGAAGTTGGCTAAAGGAACGGCCTCGGCCTACTGTCAGGCGAGGCAACGGCTGTTGGTGCAAGACCTGCACGGGATCCATGAAGCGATCAGTGAAGAGGTGGCCGGGAGAGTGACCGACGATCAACGGTGGAAAGGTCACGAGGTAAAAGTGGTCGACGGCACGGGTATCGCCACCGCCGATACGCCGTGCTTGCAGAGGTGTTACCCACAGCCTTCGCAGCAACGAAGCGGCTGCGGCTTTCCGGTGGTGAAGCTGGTGGGCTGTTTTTCTTTAGCCAGTGGGGCGCTTTTACACTGGATGGAGTCCTCACTAAGGCATCATGACAGTGTGCTGTTGCGGGGCATGATCGGATTTTTTCAAAAGGGTGATGTGGTCCTTGCCGACCGGGGATTTTGCTCTTACCTCAATATTGCCCTGCTTAAAGGCCGCGGTGCTGAAGCGGTCATGCGTTTGCATCAGCAACGAAGAAGCGACTTTCGTCAGGGCAGGTCCTTGGGTAGGTATGACCGGCTGATCATGTGGAAGAAGCCGCAAAATGTCTTCGGCTTCAGTCGCGAGCAGTGGCGGCAAATCCCTGATGAGATCCCCGTACGGCTGGTGAAGATTTTCATTTTCATCAAAGGTTTCCGCGCCCATAGCGTAGACCTCGTGACTACCTTGAGCGATCCTCACCAATACTCCCACCACGATCTCGGAGAATTATACTATCGGCGCTGGGCAGTGGAGCTTTACTTTCGCCACATCAAAACCACCATGGGGATGGAGATCCTGCGCTCTCGCTCGGTCGCTCTCGTGCGCAAAGAGATTGCGATGTTTGCCATCGCCTACAATCTCTCATCCGCGCTCTTTTGCAGCAAGCTGCCAGTGCCTTCCACCGCGACCTCTCCCGGCTAAGCTTCAAGGGGGCTGTTGACACCCTCCGCCAATATCAAAGTGCGCTCGCGGCCACCCGGTTTAATCCCAGAGCCCAACGATCTGTCATTGACGAGATGATACACCTCATTGCCCTCGAATCGGTCCCCCTACGTCCCTTCCGATACGAACCAAGAGTCCTCAAACGTAGACCTATACCTTTCCAACGATTGACTCATCCACGAGCCATGATGACCGTCTCTGCTTCACGAAAAAACAAAGGCTTTTATCATCCTAAACCACCCTTATCTTAACGCCATTCCAGTCTGACCCCTTTGAGAATGGCTAGATATGACCCCTTTTGACTTCTCCTTTCATGTTACCTGACCCTTCTTAAAATTCCGATCCAACGAATTTTATTACCCTTTTTCCTGTAAAGGCCGACAAGCTCGGTGCTCACACTCTACTGAAAGGTTTATTGGGCAAATGCTTTGCTAGGTTGATTTAGGTAAAGATGTCTCCCATGTTCTCAAAATCTCCCTCAACTCGGCCACCACACTAGGATTTAGAGAGAACAGGTTCCTGCGTTCACCAATATCTTCTTCAAGGTTGAACAGAAACTGAGTCTCTACAGAGCCGTCAACAAGATACTTCCATGGTCCCTGTCGTACAGCTTTATGTCTACCAAAACTCCAAAATAATGGTCGCTCGTTAGTTACCGCACCCTCGCTGACGACAGGGATCAGGCTGGTACCGTCAAGAGAGGAGGGTAGGTTATCTAGACCAGCAGCATCAAGTATGGTAGCAGTGATATCCATTGAGATGGCTGGTTGAGACGAAGTCTTGTTAGCAGGAATATGACCCGGCCAACGAAGGAGCATTGGCACACGTATTCCACCTTCCCACAGCGTTGCAAATCCGTGAAACAACGGATCAGAACGCACCAAGTGTCTGCCGCCATGATCGTAAGCGAAAATGACTAAGGTTTGTTCACTAAGTCTATTCTTATCTAAGGAGGTCAACACTTTTCCAATACCTGCATCCATGGCTTCAACCATTGGTATATAATCTTGGCGACTGGCTTCATTGACATCCCATCCGCTATCCCATGCATCTTCAGGCATATCCGGTGGTTGATAAGGTGGGAGGGCTGTGTTGTAAGCGAGATACAAGAAAAAGGGTTCGTCTGCATTGGCTTGACGGTCGATGAAACCAAGTGATTCTTCCGTCAGGATATCCGTGAGATAGCCATGACGCTTAACAGGTAAATCGTTGTAGTAAAGTCCGGGCTCACCGTCCATTGTCTGGTGTGAATGGTAGCTGATGGTCCAGTCGTGGAAGCCTAGAAATTCATCAAACCCATGCGCATTTGGACTATGTGCCGGTTGAGATCCCAGATGCCATTTGCCGAAAAGTGCCGTTGTATAACCATCTTCTTTAAGATAACTGGCCAATGTTTTGTATGCGGTTGATAGGCCATCTTCACCGGACACGTTTCCTGTTATCCCAACTCGATTCGGATAAAATCCTGTAAGTAAAGCAGCCCGAGATGGGCTGCAGATTGGGGCAGCACCGAAGAAGTCCGTGAACTTGGTTCCTTCATGTGCCAACCTGTCCAGTGCCGGAGTAGTGATATCCTCTGCCCCAAACGGCCCTATATCTCTGTAACCCATATAATCTGAAACAATCAAAATCACGTTAGGTGACTGGGATTTCGGATTTTTCTGTGTGTGGTCGAAATTTGAAGTCAACGTATACCTCCTTATGCCATTTTAAATTATTCGTGCAATCACTGACCCCTAGATAGTGTCTACTACGTTTCGGTGTGGCCTAACGACTGAGTTCACATTATTGTGAAGCGTAAAAAAAATGTCAGGAGGAACGAATTGTTATACATCTTCAATAAAAATCACTTTTACAGATTCCGTTATTACTCTACCCTTATGTTTATGCGCTGCTCCATCTGGAATAAATACCCCATCTCCTTCTTTATATATTAATTTTTCATTTGCGTATTCAATTTCTAATTCACCCTCAAGAATTAAACCATAGTGCCCTATTTCACACCAGTGTGGGGGCATTTTTTTTGTGTATTCTATAAGACGTATATGTCTGTTTTCGTAATTATATGTCTTACACTTCACTCCTTCCACGGGAGATTCCCATTCAATATTATCAAAATTAATTTTATATTGGAGCATTTGTCTTCCACCAAGCACGGTTCCATCCTCCGCCCTGAGTCTTTTTCCGGCATGGATATTCCAATGTAAATGTTTTGAGTTCTGGTAACTACCCACATTCGAGCAAACTCGGCATCCCCCTAACTCTCGCTCGAGATCACTAGAAATTTCATGAATTGCCTTCATGAAATCTTTCGCTAACTCCGGGTCAAGTGACTCCAGCGAGGAAAGGGAGTCAATATGAGACTTGGGTATGACTACAATGTGGCGCTCAAAATACGGATTTGTGTGGTGAAAGGCTAGTATCTGTTCTGTTTCTAGAACTACCTCAACAGGAACCCTTCCAGGGAGAATTTGTTCGCAGTAAATATCGCTCATATTCAATTACTGAAGCATAACAAGTGATCCTAAAATTCTGTATATTTGCGTAGAAGGATACTGTCTTCGAATATCACGGCTAGTGCAACAGGCAATATCCAGAATTAATGATGGTACCTTCTTGAGGTAGCGCTCAAATGCAAGCCGACACATCGTTGGCGTTTCATCGTTTACTTCAGGATATAACTTCTCATAGAGCTCGGGACGGTCATAGAGTAGGTTCTTGACGCTCTTATCCATAGCTCAATTCCAGTGTCGAACAAGTGATCGTGTAGAAATGTTGTTTTCTCAGAGTTATCGCTTCAGCAGCAGCAAGGTCAAGGTGTAATGCCCCCGTTTTCTAAGCTGCTATCGCAGCCGAAGTATCAGCACCCAGGCAATGAAGTCATTCTCCGACGTCACGCCGAATCTTTCTTGGGACACGGAATAGAACTGAAAGTGCGACTCGCACGCATCCACGAGTTCGGCGAGAGAGAGTCGTGGGTAACCTCGGGGGTCCGGTCCTCCGTCGCGACCACGATTGTCTGCGCAACCTGTCACGTCGATCCACCATCCCCTCGGCTTTAGTACACACGCAACTCGCTCGGCAAACTCGCCACGTTGCGATTGGTCTTCGAAGTTGGAGATCACGCTTCTGTCAAACACTAGATCGTAGGGGCCGCCTGGATCATTGTGGAAAAAATCACTGACCGTAAACTCTACATCTAAGCCGCGACGAACTGCTTCGGAGCGCGCGGTATCAATAGCTGATTTTACAATATCGATCCCCCGAACCTTGAAACCTGCTGTTGCAAGGTGCAGCGCCTGTGTACCGACACCGCATCCAACATCAAGGATACGCCCACCATCTGGCAGAAGCTCTCGGACCATGTTCTCGAGTGGTGCCCACGGCATCCCATCCTCCCAGGGTGTTTGACCCTGTCGGTACCACTCGTGCCAATCGAGAGAGGTCATAGAGTTATCGTCTCACGGCTGCTGGCGGAGTTCAAATCCATTACCTTCGCAATCTTGGAAACGGGCGACCCTATCGGATACTCTACCCCTGGGTTCGATAAGTTCGATCAAGCGCCCTCCAAGTTGCTCTATATCTGCTTGAATCTCTTCAATATGGTTTACTTCAAGATTCAGACCGGCGTGAGGCAAAGGACCTTCATCATCAGAGGGAAGAATATGTAGCGCCAACTGAATGGCGCCGAAATCCAGCATTGTCCAACCTGGAGATTCAACTGACGGCTTTACATCAAAGGCTTTCATATAGAAGTCCTTTGCTCGATTCATTTCATATACGTAATGAATTACTATAGGATTTTTCGCTTTCATGTTACCTGACTCCTTTTGCAATTTCTGTATCGACCGATTTGTTCAGTCGATTTTTGTAAGCTGCTATTCCAAATGATATGTCGGAGAATCTCTTCCAGACAACCTCGAATCCAAGCTTTTGTAGCTGCTCTAGCGACTCTTCAAGGTGCCAGAAGAATTCATCGCTCAGAGCCTCAGCAACGACTTCGTTTCCAAGCCTTCTGTATTCTTTGATCTTTTCGTTATTCGCTCTCGCGTTCTTAACCATGAGATCGCCGAAGACAGCCGCTCCACCATCGCCAAGGCTGGACCATAGTTCCTGAAAAAAGTGACTCTTCTCTTCTTCAGTCAAGTGATGAATTGTATACGTACTCAAAACTGCATCGAATAGTCCGAGATCGCGCTCGAAAACTGCAAGAACGTCGTCGTTAATAAAGGTGCGATGATTTAGATGAGCGTTCTTATCGCGGGATAATTCCTCCATTCGGTCGGAAACGTCTACACAAACGACCTCTTTGCATTGAGGTATTCTCTTTGTCAGGTTGCCAGTGCCGGAGCCTAGCTCCAAGACTCTTGAGGAATCCTCTATACCAGCAACAGCTACAACCCAGTCGAGAACTGACTCGTAGTTGGTTCGGATGGGATCGGAATCGTTGAGAACGTCTGCATCGTAACCATCAGCTTCTTCGTCATGATTGAAGTAATCTGCGTGAGTGCTTCTCATTTTTTTACTCGAACGTCGAAGGTCTGGCATAGCAGCGCTAGCCTGCATTGTCCAGGAACGCTTGGTTATGTCTGTTTCGTTTACCTCCTAGTGAGTCCGTTGGAATATGTAGCCGATCGAGTTCCTGGCAATCTCCTTTGTCACGGAGTTCGGTAATTCATTTGTATGCTCAGCTAGCTTCTTCAGCGCTTCGTCTGCGAGACGCACGGCTTCCTGCTGCGCATAATCGATTGATCCGAGTTCTTTAAATGTATCCAGAACCCACTTAATCTCCTGGTCGGTCCGGTCATTCCGCTGCTTTCCATATATTTTCCGCAACTCGTCCACCTTCGCGGATGATGCATGTTGTACGGCGTGCCAAAGGATCAATGTCTTAGCACCACTGCGGACATCATTCCCAATTGATTTTCCGAGAACCCTTTCTGTCGACGTGCAATCCAACACGTCGTCTGTCAACTGAAAGGCCTTGCCGGCCGGAACGCCATATTCTGGTATCGCATCGATAGCTGGCTGGGATGCACCGGCTATAATCGCTCCGCATTGCATCGGACCGTAAACACTATAATAGGCTGCCTTCGCATGAATCGATTCGTAATACATTTCAGGCGTAAAATCGGTGACTTCGGTCGTGCATTCGCTTAGGTTGATGTCTAGATATTGACCTTCGTGGGTCGTGTGCATGATGTCGTAGAATCGCTCAAGATACCTTCTACCTCGTTCCTTGCCGATCGTTTCCGCTGCGTCTATCGCCGCCTTCCAGCTAAATGCCTGAAGGTGGCTGCCGGCCAGAATGGCGTATCGCTCACCGTGCATGATGTGCGCAGCTGGTCCGTTCCGTCTGATTAGATTGCCATCCATCCAATCATCATGCATGAGAAAGTAGTCCTCAGACAGCTGTGCTGCAGCAGCGGGTAGAATCGCATCTTCATCATTCCCCCCATACAGGACAGTCCAAAGGATTAGGTAAACTGGCCTCCGGTATTGGCCTTGGCGGTCAACGTAGGTGCGAACCATGTTATGGTACGTCTCCGGCTCACCTCCGGGTAGGTATCTACATACAGTTTCGTAGATCCTATCTCTGTAGGAACTCTTGAAGGATTGGAAGTCGTTCATTTCAGTTGGTATAAAGATAAAGCTCTCAGGATTTCATGAAGTCCCAGCGAAATGAAATTCTTGTGCAGCGCATTGTTGGATGTTCCATTTCTGTACAGTACATCAGAGACACTCGCTTATCCTCGCAGCATAAGAATCCCGCGTTACCTGATCTGAAGTTGGCGGTTCCGCGGGATAGACGCGAAGGAATCCATCGGCGGTCTTTCGCGGATGAATATGAAAATGGAGATGCGGAACCTCCTGGAATGCCGCGGGCCCGATCGAGTGCCAGAGGCTGAGACCTTCGCCTGGGAAGGCTGTGTCGACAGCCCGCGTTATCCGTGAAATCGTTTCCATAAGAGCTGTGCCGGTGGGGGTGTCCAGTTCCCGTACGTCGGGAATATGCCGACGAGGGATCACCAGTGTGTGCCCGGCGTGGAACTGCCGAATATCCACGAAGGCCATTGTCAGGTCATCCTCGTAGACGATGCTGGCGGTACGTGTTCTCTGCGCGATTTCGCAAAACACACAGGCCTCATGTGTTCCGTTCATCTTCAGCTTGTGACGATCCCTCGCCACACCCTTTTGAATGGTTTCCCTGTCTCTCTGTCAGGAATTTCAATATGTTCAAGCCGTAGAGATGCCCAGATTTGGAATAGAGATTCCAATTTTTCCCTGAAGAAGAAATGAACAGTCTGTCCATCTTTCTCAAGAATTAGGTTCTCACCCAGTTCTGCAAGTACTGGCTTTCTCAATGCGCGAAGCTCACGATCTTCAGTGGAGTTTACATGGAAAATAAACTGTCCTGAAAGTTTCAGCACCCGTTTCACCTCCATGATGATGCTCTGAGTTGTCGCGTCATCAAACATATGAAGGGTGACATTTGAAAAAACAGCGTCGAAAAGGTCGTCAGGAAAGGGAAGCGTATGTGCCATGTCGGCTTGTATGAATTCAGCCCCCGGGATCGACTTCGATTTCGCCATTGAAATCGCTTTATCGGAGAATTCAAGCCCTGTTACGCGAAAACCCGCTTTTGATAAACGAGCCACGTCATTTCCGGATCCGCAGCCAAGGTCCAGGATGCTCCGGCATCCACGCGCTCGAAGGACATCAATGAACGGGTCAATCCATAGACCACCCCAATTCAGGTCACCATATTGATCGAACCGCCTATCCCAGACGGAAGAGTCTGCATAAGATGAAGTCATAAATATATCTCTCAGCTAACGTTAGAGCTCACCGGCCTTGGCTTGTAGTTGCTGCACTGGAAGTGCAGCTAGCCGAGGCCCGTGTGCAGCTAATAGTTATACAAATCTTATAATTCATAAACATACTCAAAATTATGATCACCATCTAACTTTGCCCCTGTTGATTCATATAATTTCTGAGCTTCAATATTATTATGTCCTGTTCCAACCCATATTTCCATAATGTTTTCATTCTTACCTATATCTTTCATCAGTTGAATCATCGACTTCCCAATTCCTTTTCTTCTATGTTTCTCATCTACTCCAATTTCATATAAGTACACCATATATTTATCTCTATCAATTCTTGGGAATTTATGTGCAATTAAAAAACCTACAGGCTCATCATTTATTAACCCCAAAATCAAATAATTACATGGATTATGAAGTAATTCTAGGATGTGTATTGAACTTGGGTAGCGACTTTTCCCCTCAACATTTATTTTTAGTTTGATGATCGCTTCAATAGCAAGCTGATCATCATTAGGGGATAGCCGTTTGACTTCAAAATTCATTTCTATTTGTATAACGTCAGCCATCAGGCGTGCCATTTGGCATCGCCTGCATGGCAGGGTTGGGACTTTTCATTTCCTCATAGAGTTTGCCGGGGGAAAGAAACCTGAACCCAAGGTCCTTAGCTCGCACTAGAAAATCCGAAATCCACTTTCCTTTTGTCTTTTGGAATACCTCCACGGTCGGGGTGTCGTGGTCGTGACTGCATACGTTCCAGATCCACTGCTTTTTCGATACCTCATGAAGCATCGCGACAAGATAGTCCTGATAGCTATCGCCGTGGCGCCGGTCGTCGAAACGATCCCAATAGAAATCATCCTGATAGCCCTGAATCCCAAGCTCGAGGA
Organism: Opitutales bacterium; assembly: GCA_965197745.1. Lineage (GTDB taxonomy): Bacteria > Verrucomicrobiota > Verrucomicrobiia > Opitutales > PNEW01 > CBDANS01. Next base: position 42,025 of record CBDANS010000007.1, read on the forward strand.
TATCCGGGAATCCCTGATCGTCATAGAAGAAGGGTTGTTCTGTGAAAGGCGTTGGCTGACAGTCACGAAAGTCACGCGCATTCGTGCGAATCCACCGGATGCCATTGTCCTGCAGGATTTGCAGGATATCAGGCCGATCAACCAGACCTCGGTAGTAACCCCAGGGACCGGTCAGTCCGTGGCACTCGACACTCAGCACATCGCCGATCAATGTCTGGGTCCTGGTGATTTCTTCACGGATTTCGCCTTAGCTGCCGCCTGCATTGAAAAAGTTCGGGTATGATCCATGTACCGGTTTGCCATCATGGGGCGTCATATAGACGGATTTTAGCAGTGTGTGGCTGTAGGTGTGCTGACCAATGGTTAAGAGCGGATTGTCTACCATCTTCTGAATCTCATCACCACACTTCTCGAGGGTTTTGCCCGTGAGGTAGATCGTCCATGGTACCTCCAACTTATTGTGTAGAATCTCTGCACCCCGGAGGAATCCTATAGTGCTGTCTGACGCGGTTTCGACGTCGTATCCGCAGATTATGCTCGCGCTCATAATTAGTGCCCCCTTGTAGTTACATTCTGGCTAGCTGTCTGTTAATCTTTTCGATTCCCTTATCAATACGCTGCTTGCTCCAACCATAGGGAGTAGGGCACAAAACCGTCTTTTTCAGGTACTTGTCTGTCTGCCTTAGCGGTTGCCGGTAGTTGGTCTTGATTTTCTTGTTCCTGGGGTGCCTGAAGCAATCCCAATCCGGATGGTGCCCCCCGACCTTGCTCTTAACCACATCCCAGGCTGAATACACATGGCGACCTGAGTTGATGGGGCGGTGCACGCCAGGGACTAGATGCTTTACCATTATTGCTTCAAGTTTCTCGGCGGCTTTAATATTCTCTGCCTGGATTAGAAAGCACACACCACAGTTGCCGTTTTCATCATTGCTAATTACGAACTTGAAACCAACCGGTAAATTAATCCCTGCGAGGAACATCGATCGTGTTTTCCGAAGAGTCGTCAGTATCCTGTCCAACCGTTTGACCTGCTCTCTCATAATGACGGCGTTGAGATCATTGAATCTAAAGTTGCCCCCGCAAAAATAGCTTTCGTGCATCTTGCCTTTTTCCGGCCAGACACTACAGGCCCCGTCCTGCGCCATGTATGCTTTTTCACCGTATTTCCTGTTTGAGGTGGCGCATGCACCCCCTTCGCCGCAAGAAATAATCTTAAACTGATTGAAGCTGAAAGCGCCCATGTCGCCGATTGCCCCGAGTCGCTTCTTACCATAACTACCACCGATGGCCTGGCAGCAATCCTCGAGAATGAGAATATTCTTTCCTTTTGCTATCTTTCGTATTGCCCGCATGTTGCACGGCATGCCCTGCATGTGCACAGGAATTACGCAGGCAGTATGCTTTTCTATTTTCCGCTCCATATCGACGGGGCACAGCGTAAGGGTTTCGTCAACTTCCGTATATATGGGGATTGCACCCACAGCTGTCACGGCCAAGGCCGTGGAAATAAAGGTGTATCCTGGAACCAGAACAGAGTCTCCAGGGCCGATTCCCATTGCTTTCAAACTGATTATGAGCGCGGCAGTTCCGGATGTAACTGCAATTGCCGACTTAACGCCGATCAGTTCTGCCCATTCTTTTTCGAACTTGACCGTTTCCGTGCCCAGGTATCGAAAGTACGTCCTCTTTTCGAGCGCACGTTTTACCGCATTCAATTCCTTTGTTCCAAGCTCGTACAATGGTGATACCTCCTGTTAAGACCCAACAAGTGATCCTAAAAAGATCAAAAAGAGTCGGGCTGTGTATTTGTAGATTGTTTTTCAATAAATAGTCAAAGTGAAGTAATAAAAAATAGTTATTTGAATTAGTTAATTCTTAATATTTACAGGCTGTATTATTCTATTATGTAAATCTATAAATACACAGCTTGACCCCATTTTCACTGACCCCTTCCACTCTCAGTCGGTACGGATTGCGGAATGAACCTTACGGTTATTAAATATAATCCCCATCTTAGTAATCACACTCTTGTCATTGCGAAGGAGGTGAAGCCGACTGCGGCAATCCAGGTAAATAGTCATTGTGTCTACGAATAGCAATCTCCGCGCAAGTCTTTCCAATGCGGGTTCGTCTCTTCAATTTAAGGTAATCGACCAGTTGAGAGTTAATCCTAACATCCCGGGAAATACATGACGCAACAGACTTTCCCCTGGAATGGAAGATGTCGCTGCGCTTAAGCATATTGCACGAGAATCTCGACATGATCCAACTGCGGAGTCACGCAAATCGTCGGGTTGAGGCATTCCACGTCGATCTTCAATTCATTCTGGCCGAGCCTCAAGACATCGAGCAGTATGGGATAAGTCATGCGGGTAATATTATCCATGATAAACTGCGCCCGAGTGCTCCGCGCTTCTCCCGGCAATAGCCTTCCGTTAACTGAGACCTTATACTCATCCAGCTGCGTAAAGTTGTCTACCTGCAAGTGCAAGGTGACTCTCGGTGACAGCGCCTGTTGCCGCGCCGCTTCCAGATCATCGGCAATCCCGAACGGAATGACGTGTGACCCAACCGACAGCTCTACAGGGAGCACGATCGCGTCGATACCGCGGTAGATCCTGTGATTTTGTCCTGTTTCAGCGCCCTGGTTTGGGGCGCGCGGATGTGAATCGAGATCGTAATCACAGTTGAGAAAAGCAAGCACGCCCGGATCGTGGATCTCGTGCAGCACACTGTAATACTCCGGGTGCAGATCGTCATACCAGACCGTCCCTGTTCGCTCGGATTGCGGTGGCGTATCTTTTCCGTGTCCGTAGAGCAAGTGCCCGTAGTTGAACAGTTGCAACCCATGTGCTCCCCGGTGGTACATCAACTTGGCCCAGGCGCGGGTTACTTCCGTCCTTTTCCAGTGATTTGAGCACGGGAAAATCCAGCAGTCATGCCCTTCAACCAGTTCCAACCACGGGTCGAGGTCCATATAGAATAACATGTATCCGGCGCCTGGCGCAATGACGTCAACCAATCCCTCTTTCACCCAGGTATGAACGTCCAGTCCTCGTTGCCAGCACGTGTCGATATCCGCCACCACCCGCACATGCAGGTACATGGGCCGACCACGTTCGCGGCTCATACGGTCGAGAATCTCGCGCGTCTGCCGTATTATGTCCGTAATAAGCGCAGCGTTTTTCGCTTTGCCGAACTCTTTGAAGTAGCGAGGATCTCGATCGAAATCAAGCGCGACGCCGTCGTTGTCCCATCTGGTGATGAACTCCTCGATGATGGCCATTTTGTGGTCGCGTACCTCTTTGTGTGCAAAATCAAACATTCCCCAATTGGTGGAGTCCATACTCTCGGGATTGGGGTGCGCTCGCCACCAAGTCCCCCAAGGCGGCTGCCAATCCGGCCCAGTGTAACCCAAAAGCAGGTGCAGGTTGTTCATCTTGAACCGGCTGACTTCGTACTTGTAAATCTGGTCGTGTGCATCATTCATTCGAACGATCGGAATCACCTTTAAGCCCATGCGGTGCCCGTACTCACACGCCAGCTGCGGCGGGTTCGCGTTCGCCTCGATCAGCTTCTTGGTGTTCTCGCGATAGCGCCAAACCCAGGCGTCCTCGAATTGCTCGAACGCATCGCCCATAATTTCGCCGCTCTCCAGACCGCAGCAGTAAGCGTCCGACGAGCAGAGGTTGTAGAGCAGGCAGTCCACCTGTGTCTCCTCCAGCGGCCGTATGCATTCGCCCAGCCATTGCTCTGGCGTCAGCGGGTAATCCACGCACGCAATATCGTTCCATTCAGCCTCCCATATCAGTCGAAACGGTTGATCCATCATACCTTGCCTTTCTCTACTTATCCATCGTTAATTTGCCAACAAGCTTATTAGCATTTCTTTATATTTTCTAATATATTCAAGTAAATTTTCCCAACTTCAATAATTTGGTTTAAGACAATCATTTCTATTGTTTCGAGCCCAATTTTGCGTTATAAAATAATTCAACTCCTCAGAAAAGGCATGCTTACCGAACAGCAGATCCAACATTTTGAAACCTTCGGTTTTATTGTCCGTCGTCAAGTGTTTAGCGTTGAGGAAATTGCCAGGTACAATGAAGAGTTCGATAATCATCTCTCCACCTTAAAAGATGGGTTTGAAAAAATAAAAAATAGCCGTTCCCGTAAATGGCCTAATTGGTCTAACCTTATTCCGGAGACACCCTGTCTGGCAGGTATGTTGGAAGACTCACGCATTTGTGTGCCCACTGAGCAATTACAAGGAGAAGATACAGTTCCCGTGCGATCCAATGCCAACAGCTTTAGACATAACACTGACTGGCATCCGGATTCGAGGCAGCGGCATTTGCGCATGCTTAAAAATCTTGTTTATCTGCAACCCACGACCGGTGACCGTGGATCATTGCGTCTTATCCCGGGCTCTCATGTAAGTCCTTTGTTCGATGAGCTGATTCGTATCGGTCTGAATAAATCTGAAGGTAATGAATCGAAGTATCTCAAAGAATCCGGGATGAGCGGCGAAGACATTCCCTGTTATATATTCACTTCGCAGCCGGGTGACGTTATCACTTTTAATATGAATGTATGGCACGCGGCTTTTGGTGGTTATGAAGATCGCAGGAATTGTTCCCTTGCTTTTTACAGCAATCCCAGGACTGCTCAAGAAGAAGAGGATCTACGTGCTCAGGTGGATAATGCCAAAAATATCAGTCCTAATATGGATTTGCAGGATGCGCAATACTATCATCCCTGGTGGCTATCCAACCCAGAAGGCAGCGCCAGGCGAGCACGCTGGATAGAATGGCTGGATCAATGGGGCTTTATCGAAGCGATGAGTAATTAATAATAATATTTAAGACTACACTCTGACCCGAATGGCGTTAAGATAAGGGTGGTTTAGGATGATAAAAGCCTTTGTTTTTTCGTGAAGCAGAGATGGTCATCATGGCTCGTGGATGAGTCAATCGTTGGAAAGGTATAGGTCTACGTTTGAGGACTCTTGGTTCGTATCGGAAGGGACGTAGGGGGACCGATTCGAGGGCAATGAGGTGTATCATCTCGTCAATGACAGATCGTTGGGCTCTGGGATTAAACCGGGTGGCCGCGAGCGCACTTTGATATTGGCGGAGGGTGTCAACAGCCCCCTTGAAGCTTAGCCGGGAGAGGTCGCGGTGGAAGGCACTGGCAGCTTGCTGCAAAAGAGCGCGGATGAGAGATTGTAGGCGATGGCAAACATCGCAATCTCTTTGCGCACGAGAGCGACCGAGCGAGAGCGCAGGATCTCCATCCCCATGGTGGTTTTGATGTGGCGAAAGTAAAGCTCCACTGCCCAGCGCCGATAGTATAATTCTCCGAGATCGTGGTGGGAGTATTGGTGAGGATCGCTCAAGGTAGTCACGAGGTCTACGCTATGGGCGCGGAAACCCTTGATGAAAATGAAAATCTTCACCAGCCGTACGGGGATCTCATCAGGGATTTGCCGCCACTGCTCGCGACTGAAGCCGAAGACATTTTGCGGCTTCTTCCACATGATCAGCCGGTCATACCTACCCAAGGACCTGCCCTGACGAAAGTCGCTTCTTCGTTGCTGATGCAAACGCATGACCGCTTCAGCACCGCGGCCTTTAAGCAGGGCAATATTGAGGTAAGAGCAAAATCCCCGGTCGGCAAGGACCACATCACCCTTTTGAAAAAATCCGATCATGCCCCGCAACAGCACACTGTCATGATGCCTTAGTGAGGACTCCATCCAGTGTAAAAGCGCCCCACTGGCTAAAGAAAAACAGCCCACCAGCTTCATCACCGGAAAGCCGCAGCCGCTTCGTTGCTGCGAAGGCTGTGGGTAACACCTCTGCAAGCACGGCGTATCGGCGGTGGCGATACCCGTGCCGTCGACCACTTTTACCTCGTGACCTTTCCACCGTTGATCGTCGGTCACTCTCCCGGCCACCTCTTCACTGATCGCTTCATGGATCCCGTGCAGGTCTTGCACCAACAGCCGTTGCCTCGCCTGACAGTAGGCCGAGGCCGTTCCTTTAGCCAACTTCAGCCCCTTCATGCTGCAATAGCTCTGGAGCTTGCGCACCACTTCCCGGCAGGCAGTCCGTGGTGAGAGCACTTGGAACAAAAATGCCCAGAAGGTCACGTTTTGGCTGAACAATCTCCGCCGGCTGTTAGCCCCTCGAGGCTTCCGGTGTAAATACTTTTGCGGCACCCACTGCCCGAAGATATCCGATAGCTCGGAAAGACTTGACCGCCGTATTTCTACCAGCTTACCCTCCATCTGTGCAAGGGCTGTTCGGGGAGCACGACCGAACAGGACCTGATTAAATCCTGGAAAATAACGAGTTAAGTTTTGTTTTTGCATGCTCGTTAGGGTAGCTCTCCAACGGTCCCTGTACAAGCATCTATTGCACTCATTCTATCCCTTATCTTAACGCCATTCCACTCTGACCCCTTTTATGATTCAGCGGTGATCAAGTATCCAGTCGACCGCGGTGGAGACATCTTCAGCAATATGATCCGCATTGATTTCTGCCCATAAATGGCGATACTTACCTAACGATCTATTTCCGACGCCAGTCTTGACGAGAACTGCGCGGCTTCCAATGTGGCGAGCGAGATGCATGTCACTTGACCCGTTGTCACCTACCACACACGACGTGCCAATATCGATGGGGAAATCTTTGAGAGCGCGATCGATAAGGCCTCGTTCGGGCTTTCGGCATTGGCACTGATCACGTCGGGTATGTGGGCAGCAATACACGCGGTCCCATCGAGCTCCAAGACGGGCGAGCTCTGCTGTCAGCGTGGCGACACGTTCATCAAAAGCCTCTTGCGTAATTACCCTCTTGCCGATTCGACTTTGATTGGTAACCACGATTGTTAAAATACCTGCTTCGTTGAGACGTTGGAGCGCTGCTGGGGCGTAGGGAAAAAACTCAAATGACGTGATGTCGCCAAGACCATCACCTTCAAGTGTGCCCTGCAAATCGAAAAAGATGGCTGACACTTGGGTCACTGTGCAGCTAATGTTTAAGGGGAGGCACAACTTCAGGTGTTGTCTCCTTCGACTGGTTCAGCCATTGCATCGATAACCATGTCAATTAGTTCTGGCAGGGAGCGTTCTCCATCGAGCTTGAGAATGGGACATGTGAGGCCCTCCAACCACTTCTCGTTCAAAACGCGACTTCGCATATCCATCCCCCCGGTATCGTATTGGGAAGCCCAATTAATGAACTCGCTATCCACAAATCCGACTTCTGCCTGTTCACGCTCCTTTAGTCTAGCGATTCTCACCTCCGTTCGAACAGATAAATAAACAACAGCATCAAAGGACTGCTCAAGCGGGGGATCCCATCTACAGATCGATCCAGAGAGGATGTGTGATTTGTTTTGCTGTAGCTCGTTGAGGATGAGAGCAAGCCGCTCCCTGGGACTCCTTTTCTCTTGGTATGGCGGTGATGTTGTTTTCCAGAAGAAATCATCGCTATCGAAGAACGGAACCCCGAGACGCGCTGCTAAGGCGCGTCCCAGAGAAGTGGTCCCGCTGCCCGAAGCCCCGGTTATGTGAATCTTTTGCCACATCATTTCCTGCCGAACGTTAAAAATGAATGGTTTCCTGACCAGAGTGACGAAGGAGCAACGGGAAGGGAATCCATCTCCATTTGCTTGTTAAATATTTTTATTCGATTAATTCAACAATACTCTTAATGATTCGATTGGGAACAATTTTTGAGGATAATGGAAGTCCTTTGTCTTTATAGTCATTCCAGATACTATAAATTCCTAATTGTTGAGGTCCCCAGACATCCCATTCGAGATTATCTCCCACTGCCCAAACCCTCTCAGGTGCTAATTTTAAGGCATTCAACGCATCATAATAAACTTGTTGTTTAGGCTTACCATAGCCCAATTCTCCCTCGATTAAAATAACATCAAAAATTTGTTCTAGGCCAAATCTGTTAATTTTAGCTCTTTGTGTTTCAGCTTCTCCATTGGTCAAGAGAGCCAGGGAAACCTTCTTGTTTCTCAAATGCTTTAAGGTATCCTTAGCTCTCGGAAACAAGTGAATTAATTCTGTTCTTCTTGTTGAATATGCATTCGCTATTTTATCAGTTAGATCGAGGTTGGTTATCCCTAATTCTTTCAATGCCAAGTGGACAATTTCATTTCTTGTTTTATCTAGATTGTTGCGTCCCCTTTTATGTCGTTCTCGATCAGACCAATACCACTGCCGAATTTTTGAAATGGATTGAAATAAGTCATTTGAATCAGATAATCCACAATTCTGATAATATTTTTCACAAACCTGAGACCATGCTGCATCAGCAACTAGATCAAATGAGATGATCGTGTCATCTAAATCAAATAGGATACCCTTCGGTAGCAATTGAGTTTTCTATGAAAATTTAACAAGTGATCCTAAAGTTCTGTATATTCGTGTAGGGGGATAATGTTGTCAATGCGGGGATAATGCCCCCATCCGACTTCAATATAATTCTACCTAAGGATTAAGAGGGGTTGCCTCCCTTGATTGGTTTTTCCTTGGATCTCTTGATTGCGTCGATTATCAACGAGGCAAAGCCAAATTTCCCGTACCTATTTCGGTGGTCAAGTTTCGATGAACGGTAAACTGGGGCTTCGTCTACGTTCCATTCGTTTAAATGAAATCTACCTTTTTCATCGTGATACTCAAGAAGCCTGACTTCAAATTCAGCCGCCTCAAATACCTTTACTAACTCTCTATATCCGTAGACTACCTTGTGGTTCGCTGCCGGATGGTCCCTAGGACCTGGGCCACCTACTTGCACCCATCTTTGGTATTCTTCATCTGGGAAGTGCCTATCAGGTACGGCGACGCGGATGAATCCTCCCGGTTTCAAATAGGCGAATATAGTCTTCGCGGCTTTTGCTCCTTCCTCAACGGTCAAATGCTCGAACACATGTTCGCAAAGCAAGGCGTCCGCTCGTTTTTTACCGAAGAACCTTTCCCAAGAGCTGGGATCCAGTAGATTCAGCTGATCTCCCTGGGTGGCCACCCATCCATCCCATTCCTGCATTCCAGCGCCAATGATGACTTTCATTGTATAACGACTAAACTAAGGTGCTAGTCGACGTTGCCTGTACTGTCTTGTTCGCCCCTGTTTTTTCGATACATGACATTTGATTGGTTTTCAGCCAGCAAAAGCTTTCTACAATCTTTGTCCTTCAGATAAATGTCGAAAAATTCGACAATCACCGCTCCCAATCTTTCCACGCGTTCCTTCGGGCGAAATGAAATTAACGATTTGGCCTCTTTAGCGCCACTGTTCATAGGGAAGATAGTTGGCAGTCGAAAAATTGTTATGGTCCCAACCTTCGAAAATCACGAAATTGAATTCCCCATTAAAGTCTTTGGCATCGTCAGCGAACAGTTGAGCGATTCCATCCAAATTTGGTCTGCCTCTAATTCTCAGCATCGGGGAAAAGCTACTTCTGAGTTTTCTCTGTGTGCTTTCCGGTCATCGGTTAATACCCGATGTTCCGTCATTCGTCATATAGGCATAGAGAAATCCGTCGATATTTACGGCTGCTTTAATTCTTTCATCCTCGGCGTCGAGTAATGTGGAGACATAGCCACCGCGAGAATGCCCAAATATGCCGATAGTATCTAGATTGACGGCATTGGCCAGCGCCTCGGGGGAATTGCTTCCGAAAATGAAATCGAGGACTTTCTGAGCATCAACAACCCGATCTTCAGTCATTTTAATGAAATCGTCAACATCTGCGATTTCTATGCAAAGGTGACCGTTGGGGTATGTGATCAGGATTCCTTCATGAGGATGGTCTATTGAAACAATGACATAACCCGATAATACAATCTGCCTGAGAACCGGAAGGTTTGAAAAGCGATTTCCATTTCCGGAAGGCGAGTACAAAAGCAGCGGATAGGGATTTTGCCCTGAAAGCAGTTCGGCGTTCTCATAGCACCCGGTTGCGATCTTCATTGAGTCTTCAATGATTCGCCCCTTATCCCCTTCGGATAGAAGCGTGCCATTCAGGATACAGTCAAGTGCTGGTTTTATGGAAGGCCTGAAGAGGTCAATGTACATCATCTCACGCGAGACCGCATCTCGTGAAGCCGGATAAAAGATCGAAATCGGTATCGTTCTTGAAGGATACGAAGCAACAGAACTTCGGTTGCCATCTTCGATAAAGCAGTGTTCAACGCCTACATCCATCTGATTGTATGCTTCTCATGTCGTGGGAATCTCATTTTCTGGTGAACCTACCTGCAAGCTCACTGGATTTCACGGAGCGTAGCGGATTGTAGTACCAGTGAAGCGCCTTGTTAGCGATTCTCATCCTTCCTTGCAAGCATCAAGGAATGGCCTACATCTCCTTCAGGAATGAACTTATCCCAAATAATCACAAAACCTGTTTCCTCAAGCCATTGAATGTAAGTGTCACGATCAGCATGACTCCAATACATATTGGCGCCGTCAACCCCAAGCCAGTTAGCTTCTTCACCTGTCCATTCCCGCTGACCTGCAGAAAGAAGAAACAGGTTCTCAGGTTTCAACCATGTCCCTATCCTCGCCAGGAGTTGTCGTTGCTGTGCAAGCGGCACATGGATTATGGTATAGAGGCAAACTACAGCATCGAAACCTTCGGATGCAAAGTCCATTTCGCATATATCACCCCAGACAAATGATGCATCTGGAACCAGTTCTCGTGCCCGTTCAATTTGCACCGTAGATATGTCAGCACCGGTAACCTTGAATTTCTGACTCAACAGTTGTGTCGTCGGCACACCGCAACCACATCCAAGATCTAGAACAGAACATCCTTCTTCCAGCTGAGCTGATAATTCGTCAATCCAGCCTTTGTACTCCTTGTAGCTCTCACCTGACTTCTCAGGATTGTCTTCACGGTAGGCGAAAGAAACCTTGTCGTAACCTTCTCTTACAATATCCTTTGGGTTGCTCATGTCTTATCACTATCAAGTGATTCTAAAGTTCTGTGTATTCGCGTGTGGGGATAATGTTATCAGGTTAAAGCTTGGCAATTTCAAATCGTTACCAACAATATCCGTTTACATACCTGACAGTTGATATTTATTTTTCATATCTTCACATTTATGACTCATGTAGATCTAATTTATAAATACACGGCGCGACCTCTTTTATTTTCTTAAAAAATCGATATACGAGATACGAAAAAAGAGATTTGTATGGATATACCTGGAAGAGTGGCGATTGTCACAGGAGGGGCGTCTGGTATCGGCCGAGCCGTTGCCGAAGTGCTGGCGGAAGCCGGGGCTGCTGGCATTGTAATCGCGGACATCGATGAAAAAGGGGCAAAGGAATCCATCTCCCTCGTAGAATCCGGTTCTACTGCAAAGTGTCTCTTTCAACAAGCCGATATCTCAGACGAAGACCAGGTTAACAAGGCAGTGGAAGCAACGGTAGAGCACTTTGGTAAGGTGGATATATTAGTAAACAACGCTGGAATCTGCCCCACTACACCTTGGGATGAGACGACGCTTGAAAACTGGAACCACATAATCGGAGTTAATCTCACGGGAGCTTATCTGTGCAGCAAAGCGGTACTACCCCATATGAAAAAAAATAAATACGGAAGGATCGTTTACATTTCATCGGTCGGAGCTTTTATCGGCAGCGTTACGGGACATGCTGCTTATGGGGCAAGTAAAGCGGGCATGATCGCCCTGATGAAAGTAGTGGCAAAAAATTTTGCCTCCGAGGGTATCCTGGCTAACGCCATCGCGCCCGGAAGCATCGATACTCCTCTAACCAATAGTTTCGGCCCGGAGGCAAAAAAAAATTTCGCAGAGACTTCACCTCTTAAGCGCCAGGGAAGTGCCAGGGAACTTGCAGATACCGTGCTTTATCTCGTATCCAATCGCGCAACTTATGTAACCGGCGCGACCTTTCACATCAATGGGGGTTCCCTGTTGGTATAATATTACATGACATCAAAAGGAAAATAGTATGAGAAAACATCCCGAATGGGTTATAGATCAAAATGATTATCCAATATGGCAGGCTCCAAATTTATCGAGAAAAGTGAGCCTCCTCGTGAGCAAGGAAAATTGTGGAGCGGAGCATATCTCTGCGGGTTCATTCTGGTTGGCCCCGGGTCACGAGACGGTGGCCGATATACATCCAGACGCTGAGGAACTATACTACGTCGTCAGTGGTGAAGGAAGGCTCGTTATGGATGGAGAGGAGTTCAGAGTGTCCAAGGGCATGACGGTTTACATTCCCGCCGGAGTCACGCACCAAAGCTTTAATGATGGGGATGAAGAACTCTGCTATTTTTATGCTTTCGGCCCACCTCCAACCGGGCCTTCAAAACAGGAGGGAGAAGGATGGGTGAAAATACAGTAAACGCTGGTAGAAGTTTGGAGTAATCCCCATGAATGATACCCAACGACAGAGTATTGAAGATTGCATCGAGGCGTTAAGCCAGGGGAAACTCACCGAAGAGAAACTTCGCAAGGTCCTTGAAGACTTAAGCGAGACGGGAACAAAATACCAGGATTTGCTCTACCTTCAAACGAGTAATACATCTTTAGACTCCAGTGTTCATGGCATGTCCATCGTAGAGGGCGGTGAGATCTCTGCAGGGCCTCCTGACTCGAAAGATTGGCCCTATAAAACACTGCTCGAGGCGATTCTCGACGGATGGAGAGTGATACAATTTCCCAATATGGCGCTTATTATGGATGAGTCGAAAACCTATGGACTCGGATGCGAATTTATCCTGGAAAGATGGAGGTAAGTTAAATTGAGAATACCCGATATCGAACCCACCTTGACCGATACCCAGGTTCTCGAATTCTGTAACCAGGGATACCTCATGTTGGAAGCTGTCGTTCCGGATGAGATCAACAGCAGGGTTACCGAATTCATCCGTGATAACCCATACGATACCGACGATGGGGGTGATTTTGAAGATGAAAAGCTTCTCAAAGAGGATTGGTTCGTCGAAAATGTAATCCTCAACCCGCAAGCGGCAGGCGCGGTCCGCTCACTTTTAGGAAAGAACGCTGCTTTACCAACCTGGATGTACAATCATCAGTCTCAAAAACCAAAACCGGCTCAACGATGGCATCGGGATGGCTGCTCCCGTGTCGGCTCTGAAGTAAATCACCTCCAGGTATTTTATTATCCACAAGTCACACCCGTGGAGTTCGGACCGACGGAGGTGCTGCCGGGCTCTCATTTTCTTTTCAATCTTGGAAAATATATGGGCCACTATGGTAATATCAGCTGGTCGGAGCAAACGGCGGCACCGGCGGGCTCAATTTTTGTCACTGTCTATTCAATCTGGCACCGGCGGTCCGCATGCAGTGCACAGGGCGTCCGCAACATGCTTAAGTACCTCTACTGGCGCATGGAACCACCCCAAAGGGATTGGATAATCGAACCCGATTTTGACCTTGATGATCTTAATGACCTGGAAAATGCCTCCTATGGTGATGGTGAGGTAAGACCGGCTCAGGAGCAGTTACGCAATTGGCACGATGTCGCCGAGATGTTCTTCTGGTTGAGTGGCAAGATGGAGGATTTCCCGGCATTCCTGAGAACGGAGAGATGGCCGATGGGACATCCCCCCCGCAAGAGACCTAAGGATTTTCACACATTTCCAGGGAAGCGCTAGAGTGAAAAACTAAAGTGCATTGAATTACCAACACAACTAATCGAAAGGAAAATTAAATGGACACGGGTATTGTTGACATGCCTATGCACATCTGGGGCCCTGAGCGGATTGATTGTGTTCTGGCTCATGCCCGAATCCGGGATCCTCATTAATAGTTGCCTGACATCTTCCTTTCAGCTCTGAACACAAGGTCAATTCTGATACTGCATACCCTATCTTTTGCGATCATCATCACGTTCACAGCTGCTGTTGGGGCGCAGACGTGGGTTGAAGACAGCTTCGAGGACTTTGCTGACGGTACGTTTGATGCCGCCGGTCATAATCTATACACCTCAGCCAGGGGTCGCATCACGACCATCCATCGATTCGACCTGAACACCGACGGCTATCTCGACTTGTCGATCAATTCCTCGCACGATTTTATTACCACACCTAAACCTACGCTTTATACTTTACCCGCTGGCAGAGGTACGGGCACAGCGAGTGAGCTGCCGCTTTTCGGTATGGCTCATGTCGCGGTCGCCGACCTGAACAACGATGGATTTCTGGATGCCGTGTTTGCCCCCAAGCATAACTGGGTCACACACCGAAGGTATCTGTTTATCCTGTGGGGAAATGACCACGGCTTTTCGGCGCGTCGGATGAGCAACCTGATCAGCTCCTTACCCCAGAGCGTGCAGATCGCCGATCTGGACAGTAACGGCTGGTTAGACATCATCGTACTCAACGGAATGCGATGGTCGCCGGAGGACGGTAATGAGAAACTGCTGAGGATCTACTGGGGCAGCGAAAACTCTTTTGAGCAAAGTAATTACACCGATCGTCTGATTGAGGGCGCCAATGACCTGCGGGTTGCGGATATCGATGGCGACGGCAAGGCTGATCTGGCCGTGCTGCACAGTGAGCCACCGGCTGTTTCCATTTTTTGGAATGACCACATCACCTGGGTTGATCCCGGCACTATAAAAAAATTGAAGAATGCCGATGTGGACGAGCAAACGAAAAGAGAACCATCGCCGGTACTGCCAGATCCAGTGCGGTTGGAACTGGAATCTGAAAACGTCCAGGCTTTGCGTTTTATCGATTATAACCGAGATGGGAAGATGGACATGATCATGCGTGGCGGTAAGCGTGAGGTGGTCGGTGTCGATCCAACGACAAAAGAAGCCAAGTATCGCTCATCCGGTGTCATTCTCATTCCTGCCGGCCACAGTGACCGTCAATGGGGCCAACCGGTAAACATCGATGCTCCGCCAGCATCCAGAATGCTTGTGAACGATTTTAATCACGATGGACTGGCCGATCTCTTGTTGGCCGATGCGTCGGCCGAAAAAAACAGTGTGAACATTCTTTGGGGTGACAAGGAGAAGATTTTTGACACCGCTGACACCACCGTCTTGCCAATCGCCCGAGCGTCGGCCCTGGCAGACGGCGATCTGGACGGCGACGGCCATCCGGACCTGGTTGTGGGTCTGGACAGAGGCGAAGAAACCTACCAGTCGCTGTCGCGCGTCTTCTACGGTGACGGCAAAGGTGAGTTTGAACAGGCGTATTTTGGCATTCCCACCAGCTCGGTTCAAGACATCGCGATCGTGCCCGATAGCCAAGGCGAAGGGAATCGGCTGCTTTTCTGCAACACCATGTGGGGGCGTATAAACGAAGACGTGCCGGTGCGCGTCTTCTGGGGCGGCCGCAGCGGATTCGACCCGAAACGATTTGATCGCTACTCCATACGCTCAGGCCACTCATCCAACGCGGCAGATCTCAATGACGATGGTTTCCCTGACCTGATCCTAACATCGATCGTCCACAACGTGACAGATGTTCATCCCGGAATCGGCATCAATATCCTTTGGGGCGGTAAGGATGGATTGAGGGACGATCGACGCACCGTCGTCAGCGAGTATGGTGTGTACGGCACGAACGTAGCCGATCTGAATCGCGACGGCTACCTGGACATCGCCACAAGCTGCAACTTGCCGAACGATGAGGGCGAGCCCAAACGGCTGGTCATCTGGCACGGATCAGCCAATGGCTTTGTTTATACGAATCGCGTAATTCTTCCGTTCGACCAGGGGCTGGGTCATACGGCTATCGCCGATTACAACAATGACGGTCGTTTGGATATCGCGGTTGCCTGCATGGAAGCCAACCGCATTTTCATTTTCTGGGGCACTGCCGAAGGGTATTCACTCGATCGCCTAATGGCATTACCGATGATGGCCGCCGATGATATCAAAGCCGCCGATCTCGACGGCAATGGTTGGGTGGATCTGATCTCGACGAGTTACATCCTTCCCAAGACTAACAACTATGACTATGGTACGCATATATTTTGGGGTTCACCTGACGGATTCGATCCAACCCACGCCCAGCGTCTGCCGGGCAGTGCAGGTTATGGGATTACCGTTGCCGACTATGACACCGACGGGCACTTGGACCTGTTTGTGGCCAATTACAAGAACACCTTAACCCGCCAGTCGATTCCCTCGTACCTGTTCTGGGGCGGCCGAGCCGGATTCGCCGAAGAGCGCCGCACGGAATTGATTGCCGATTCCGGCACCGGTGCCCTGTCGGCTGATTTCAACGGGGATGGGTTGATCGATATTGCCGTGGCGGCCCACTCGCTCGACGGCAACCATGAGGTCAACTCGAGGGTGTACTACAACGATGCTGCCCGATTTTCCCACCCCAAAGTCACACTGCTGCCGACCCTTGGTCCGCACCACATGTATCACGCCGATGTGGGTCACGTGTATGACCGATCGTACCGCCAACGTTACGTATCATCTGTCTTTCGCTGGGACCGGCCGCGCACGAAAGCTTTGCTCACGTTCGTCGCTACGACACCGGGTAATACGCGGCTGGAAATGGAAGTTCGTACCGCCGCGACCGAGCGTAGTTTGACGGATCAATTGTGGGCGTCGTTGCAAAAATCCACCATCGATACCGACGAACAGTTTATTTCCTTACATCCGACCGATCTATTTCTGCAGTATCGCGCCACGTTCATTTCCGACAACGGCGATCGCTATCCGGTGCTGGAGAAAGTGCATGTTCGTATGATCGAATGACAAAGGAAATATGCGTATACGCGTACCGAGGGCGAAGCCCGACACACTCAAATGCGTGTATGCGATATAGCCGTTATATATGGGGTTTGATAAAAATTCCTGCCTCAACCGCAGATCAATCCGACATTCACATTCCGAAATTGCCTCACTCAATCGTTAACTCTTCTGTCGTCACCGTGACTTCATCCCCGTCTTCGTTGGCGAATGTGGCATCGATACTTAGTGTCGGTTGTGGGGTGTTGTCGGACTTGAAATTGTTCTGCGTGATCAGGGTTTCAAAACCGGGCGTTGTCGATCCGCTCTCCGCGACTACGACCGAGGCGCTGTTCGTCTGAGACAGATCGCCTCCTGTTATCCTCAACCCGGGGTTGCCCGCCGGCACCGTGAAGGACCCTTCACCAAACAAAAGGTGGGGTACCGCATCGCCACTGGCATCGATGTCGCCTACGGTTAGGCGTACCGCGATCGGTATTCCGCGCGCATCGACACCGGTCTTACCGGTACTCCCACTAAAGACCGTGTTCGACAGCTGCATTCCGCCCATTCCCGTGGAATTAACGACTTCCACCAGGGTCACGTCGGCTTGTGCATCATAGACCTGTCCCTCGGGGAACAGCGCCTGGTTCACGGCATTGATCGATCCCACGGTGAAGATACTGAAGAAGGTACTGGAGCCCGCTCCATCGATGATCACGCTGGGTTTGCCGGTTACGTACTCTACTGCCTGGTTGTAGCGTGGGGGAATAGCTGGGGGCAGGAAGGTGGCCGGGTCGAGGGTTACGGTAAAGGTCCCTGCGCCCGAGAATTCTACTTGCACAATGTCCTCGGTTTCATCCATGAAAGAGACGCGTGTAATTTGTCCCGGTCTTGCCTGGAGCTGGATGGATTCACCCGTGAGTAAAATCTGGTCGAAGACGTTACCGTTGGGGTGTTGAATGTTCTCTCCCGCGATATCACCCGTGCCATCGAGGACGAGGGGCACGGAGGGTGCTGCTACCGTTATGACCGCTGTATCGCTGTCAGCACTACCTCCGGCGTTAGTTATCTGTGCCCAGTAGTTAATGCTCGCGGTGAGAGCCCCGGTAGTTAAAGTGCCACTAGTGGCTCCGGCGACGGGGTTGGAAGTGTCACCGCTGTTACCGGTATACCATTGGTAAGCTAGATCATCGCCGCTGGCGGCTACTGATAACACGACAGCCGTCCCGGACTGCACTTCCTGGCTCGCGGGCTGGGTCGTGATGGAGGGGCCTTGTGCGGTAGGGGGTCCATCTTCGAAACCCGGAGCTCCAACTGGGGAAAAGCCAAAGTTGTCGACGGCGGTATTGCTGAACAATGGATTTATATTTACTTTATCGTGTATAACAATTTTGGCAATGCCACCTACGGCTCCCAATTCGCTGGCAATAAATGTAAAAGGAGGAACTAATGATTGCGCATTGATATTAGACTGCAGGTTTATTTCCCTGACGAGTAAATTATCTTCAGTATCAAATACCTCAATAGTCCCATCCGATTCTTCGAGACCGCTGCTGCTGGATGTCACGATGGTTGCGGCAAAAAATTGCACCCGCGCTGCCGGTGTTTCAAAAGTGATCGTTCCGGTTTTTCCATTCGAAACTCTCCAGTGATTACGAGCTGTGCGGTATTGAATTCCTAATTCTTCAGATTCTTGGGATATCGCTCCTCCTGAAAAAGTAGCTGTATACGGCGATACTCCTAAGATAACGTCATCAGTTGTCTGGGGAAATTCTCTAAAATAGGTGAATACCGTATTATTAGTTGGCCCATCGATGAAGGTAAAACCCAGATCGTCGATGGATAGTTTACCGGTAACATTTAAGAATTTAATTTCGTGCATGCCGTCAAAGTAGTTGAGATCCTCTAAATCCTGGAAAAACCCACTGAAGGCGACGGCACGTTGTAGTGGTGGATTCGTATCGGGACTGATACTTTGCGGCAGGCCCGTTATTATACCTGACATACTATTTATTCCAAATACTATTTGGCTAGTGTCACTGAGTTGAATTGATCGGATTTCATACTTGCCCGCGCCGGTGCTCTCAGCTGCGTAGAATTCGATTTCAGCAATCCCCTTATCAGTGAAGATCTTCCCTTCCTGTCCGGGGCCCAGGGTTAATGCTTTGGTCCCCGAGTGCAGCAGACTTGGGTCCTCTAATGTCTCTACAGTGAAACCAATAAAACGGATATCAACGGGTGGGTCACCGAGGGAAAAGTCTACCGAACCTTCAGCATCTTCAAAATCTAAAAATACTTCCTGGTCCTGTGGAAGAGCGCGAAGAAGAAGAGGAAAAATCAGTGAAATTAGCAATACGGATACAATACTTTTAAAATGCATTTTTGCTCCCCCTTTAATTTAACCCCTTTTGTTAATAAGACTGCTGTGCTTTGACAGGTAACCGTAAAAAATGCAGGTTTCAACAGTTATATTAGATTTCAGTAAATTTATTACTAAACCCAAATGTCTTAAAGTGTGCTATTTCCCTTCAGTGATCATTTTATTAAATTAAACTAAAGTAATAGACAATTTCATCAATTATTCCTGGTTCATGATTATATTCTACATAAGTTATATTAGGGAGGATAAGCTTGAGAGCCGGATTGATACACGATCCTTGATCCTTGATGCTGGATAATTCTAGTGGTTTCCGCATATCCTCTTATACGCTTTATCGCATTTACGCTTTTCCGCTCATTTCCAACCGGAAAGAGGGTACTTTTCGTCCGTTGATATCAAAATCATCACCGGGACCGATCTCATTAAATCCCAAAGACTCAAAAAGCGATTTTTTCTCGATATCTTCAGCTGATACCGTGGCGAAACAGGAAGGTGCTCCCTTGGAAAAACCCCAATTAATTGCTTTCATCATCAAGTCTTCCCATGCATCGATAAAATGATGTTGGGTGAAGCCATCCACCTGGCACTGATTGTTCTCATTATTAATTCGCACCGTTGATAAACCAGTAAGAATACCGCTGACACTTCGAGCACCAAACCAGGTCCCGAGCCCATTCTCTTGCATTGCCTCGTAAAGAAAGTAAAGGCCCATGCATGAATTTTGATCCACGTAACGTGTTGAATAGATACCTGTGTTGGCATCTAATACCTGCCAATCGTGCGGAACAACAATCAATGGAATCATTGGAATACGATCGGAACAGGTTGCGGGTGTGAATATTACGGATTCGCTTTTGCGGAAGTAATCAACGAGAAAATCTTCTGGTGGTTCACCACTGGTAATACAGGCCATCAATGGAGTTCCAGCAAGCTTACGCCACCCCAGTCGAAAGTAGACACGCGCAGCTACCGGATTACCTGTCCCTAGAAAGATAGCCTTTCCTCCATGCTTTTGAAACTCATCTCGTGCGGCTTTGCAAACTGCTCCTGCAATTCCCAGGTTTGAGAATTCCGGGTCAGTCACTACTTCACCCAATCCACCTAATTCGGGATTAACTATAGAATGTGTTAAATGGCACGTGCCTCCCAGTTTATTTCCTTTTCGAATCATATAAACGATATCGTGGTTAAATTCTTTTTCCTCGGCATTAAAAACACCATTATAAGCAGCATAGTTAGTTCCAAATGTACTTTCCCAGAAATTGACAAACTCTCCATGCAGATCTTCAGGCAGTGGGACTCCTAATTCTGTGATATCATGTATCGAATTCTTCATACGCATGCGTTCTAATTCGAACTCATCACTCAGGGTTAAGGGTAAAGTTCAGGTAAGCGTTTAGATCTAAACCGGAAGTCTTCTAGATATATTTTTAAATTTCCGTGTAATGACTTAAAACTTATCATTAAAAAATTAATCTTAATCAAATTAAACCTGTTAACAATTTGATAAATTGCCGATCCCAAGGACAAAAAAGTCAACAGGGCCCCACAGAATAATCCAGCTGTGCTTGAAAAAATCAAACACCACGTCGAAGAGACCAAACAGAAACTTGACACCGTTTGCGTCGTTCAACAGCGTCGGACGGAGCGTCGGTAAAAGCACACTGGAGTTTATGTCGGACACCAAAACCATCGCTATTGATATCGGTCAGCTGTCATGAGCGCTACAAGTATCCACCACACCAAGATCAGTGTCAGCGACATGGATCGCTCGCTGCGTTTTTATCGTGGTCTATTAGGCTTTGAACTAATCTACGATGTGTTCCGTGACGATCCGCCAGCATACCGCACGATCATGGGCTACGAAAAGGTCAAAGTGCGCATCGCCATGTTGCGCGACAAGAACCAGCGATCCATGATCGGCTTGCTCCAGTTTGTTGAACCTGAGCCGATGGGCAGCCCGCCACCTTTGCACAGCATCGGGTTTGTCACACTCGCGGTGGAGGTCGAGAATATCCAGGCAGATTACGAGCGTATGCAACCTGAGAATATCAAAACTATCAGCCCGCCGGTGAATATCGAGCGCAACGGCAAGTGCGTCGCCCGAGCAATGTATGTGTTCGATCCCGACGGCTTACAAATTGAATTGTATCAGCCCATGGTGGCGATTGAGGATGCGTTGTGAGTAAAACCACTTTAGTCACCGGTGCTGCTCGTGGGATCGGTAAAGCCACCGCGCAACGATTGCTTGGGTTAAACCATCACGTGATCGCGCTGGATCGCCCCGGAACAAACTGGTGGCCCCCGGAAGCAAAAAACAGGTTGACCACCGTGGAATATGACCTGGCACAGCCAGATCAGATAAGCGAACTCGTAAGTCAACTGATAAAGGATCACGTGCCAATCACCGGCCTGGTCAACAATGCAGGCATCGTAACCAGCAATCCGCTTATTGAAACCACCGATCTCGATTGGCATCGAACACTGACAGTCAATGTGACTTCGCCATTTATCTTGATACGCAATCTTGCACCGCATATGCAGCAGATTGGTGGCGGCGCCATCGTCAACGTCGCCAGTCGCAACGCCTTTAGATCCAGTACCGGTAAGTGCACCTACGATGCTTCCAAAGCAGCTCTCATGGCATTGACACGTACCGCTGCGGGTGAACTGGCAGCAGCTAACATCCGCGTCAACGCAGTTTGCCCCGGCGTTATCGACACACCCGCTGAAGCGTCGGTGCTGCATGAACCAATCTTTAACGCCACCTATAAAAAGCTGATTCCGATGGATCGTTTTGGTCAACCTGATGAAATCGCTTCAGTCATTACCTTTTTACTATCCGAAGAAGCGGCCTTTTTAACCGGTCAGGGCTTGATCGTCGATGGCGGCCAAATCGCCTGTCAGGATAATCAGCGATTCATGGAGATTGTAAAGAAGAGCTCGTAAGCTGACAGAATGCATTGCTTATTAGCAAAGAGCATCACGAAATGCCACTTAACGTACCCATTAAAACACCGACAACGAAGCGCTCGACATCAGTATTTTTTTAGATTTCCTGACATCGTTTCCTTTCAGGGTTAATGTTTTACGAGTGATGAAATAATTCCAAATCAGTGAGACGCTCACTTTCTAATAATTGCTTATGACGTTTATTGAAAGCTGAACTGCGGTCATTTTCGATGACCTCAAGGGAAACGCCGCGTTCGAAGCCCGGTAGATTTCCCTGGTAATACTCCTTCTGGTAGACGGCTTCGTCAGTGAATTCCCATATCCGTTTTTTCTTTCCGCTCCCCGGCCAGGTAATACGGTGAATTCTTTTTTTTCGGCGATAAAGGTCGGTGGGGGTGGGATCATCCTGGTTGACGGTATATTTTGTGAGGGCTTTCTCGTCCACTTCTATTCCAAGCCCCGGCGCTTCCGGTACTTCAATATAACCATCTACTACTTTAAATTTCTCAGAGAGGAGATCGTGTTTCCATAGATCATGACAAGTAATATAGGGTAACCGGGCATGAGAAAGGACCGAACCCAGATGAATGGCAAAAGCGGTAGTGATTCCGGTTCCTACCATTTGCAACCAGAAAGGTTTGTTGAAGGATGCGGCTAAAGTCGCCTGGCGAAGCGTCTCTATTATACCAATGCCGATAACAAATCCATCGCACGCATTAGCGTGAAGGTATGCTTCATTGAAATGTTCGACGATGGGTTTTCGAATACGCTCACATAATAGCTTTGCTCCGGGTAAATCACGTTCCAGGTAAAAGGGGCTTTCGAAAATCCCCACATTGGGGTGTTCGCCAAGCTGCTGAAGAACAGTCTCAGCCCTGGGCTCATTCAGGAGGAATCCATTGAAGTCCAAATCGAATTTATAGTCTGCGGGAACAACGTTTCCCACGGCTTCCACCTGTCGGAAAATATCACGCCAGGGCCTGGCTTTCATCTTGAAAGAAGTATAACCACGTTTAAGCGATTCTTTTGCTTCTGCAGCCCAGTCTTCATGCGGCATGTCAATGTCCCACCAGGATATCGGGCAACGATTGCGAACCTTTCTCCCCAACAGGGCATGAACCGGTGTGCCAACGGATTTACCGACTGCATCCAAAACAGCCACTTGAGGTCCAAAACCGATGCGGTCATCATGCATAAGGGTAAAGGGGTTATGTCCTATCAATTGATCTGAGTCGTGTACCGATAGACAATCGCCGTAACCGACGATACCGTTATCAAGTTCAATTCGGTAAACATAAACCCGTTCACTGTAGGCTAAAGCCCGGTTCATCGCCCTTGTAACACGCGCGGAGTAAAATGGAATATTTAAAGCTAACCGTGTTGCGTGTTTTATTTTCATTTTTATATCACCTTTAGGTTAAAGATCATGATCGTGTTTTATTCCCCCCGCTGGAAATCTTTCTTAGTTCTGTTTTAAAGTTTTATTTCTTAAGGGTGCTATATTTTTTAAATAGACCTTCTTCTTCATTTAAAATTTAGCAAACTATAAAATTGTAAGCAATATGTGGACGAGGATGAAGATTAAAAATTCAAGCTGATCACCCCGGAGGGGTGTAACAATCGAAGCCCGCAGCGCAAGCTGTGGGCTAAGCCTATGCCGCCCCTCCGGGGCTGATTGAGTATGGTAAGTTTAAGTTTTTAACATCTACCTTTTTACTTTATTTCGTAAGTATCTAAGAGGAACGAGGAGGAAGACGAAGACGAGGATTACCTTGATTATACTGTGTCTTAAAGCCCTTAATAATCACCCTTTAAGGGCACCGGCGGCAACACCTTTAACAATATGGCGTTGGAGTAAAATATAAAAGATAAGCGTGGGGATGAGCACTAAGACAAGTCCCGCGAAACAGACGCCCCAGTCGCTGCGATATTGTGAAGTAATCGCAATATTTGCCAGACCAAGTGGTAGGGTCCTAATACTTTCACTGCTTTCACCGGAAAGGAACATGTAGGCTATAAAGTACTCATTCCAGAACGAGAGAAAGGTAAAAATGGCCACGGTTACTAATCCCGGTCGGGCGAGGGGCAACATAATGCTCCAGAAAATTCGCCATTCACTACAACCATCAATTTGCGCGGCTTCGTGGAGCGATCGGGGTAACGTTTTAAAAAACCCGGCGAGGATAAAGATGGCAAAGGGCAGTCCTCCGGTAATATAGACAAGGGTCAAGCCCAGGCGCGAATTCAGCAAACCCCACTCGCGCATCTGAAAGAAGAGAGGGATGATCGATAACTGCACGGGAATCATGAGTCCGGAGAGAAAGAGGTAAAACATTACCGTGCTCCCCGGGAATCGAAATCGACTCAGGGCATAGGCTGCCATCGATGCCAGGATGAGGCAGAGAGTAAGCGCGCACGCCGTTACGAGCGCACTATTGAGAAAATACTTCGAGAAGTGTGCCCCTACCCAGGCACGCTCAAAATTTTCCCATTGCAGATTTTCAAAATCAGGAAGAGCAAAAGGTTCCAGGAATATTTCCTGGTCCGTTTTCAAAGCGGTATAGTTCATCCAAATTAAAGGGTAAACAACAACTATAAGATAGCTCAGGAGTACACTAAAAATCAGCATCTTCACGATAGGTTCAATGATTTGCTTTCGGCCGGGTTTGTTTTTCATTGATAGACCTCCACCGTTTCCCGTTTCATCAATCGTATCGTAACCATCGCGCCAAAGAAAACTAAGACAAATAATAGGACCGCGATCGCCGTCGCCTGACCTACCTTAAATTCCTTAAACATTGTGGTTACCATGTAGGTGCCAATGACATGTGTGTTCGAAGTCGGCCGTTGGCTCGTCAGCAACCAGATATTTTCAAACGCTTTTAAGCCGCCGATGACCATGAAGACTGCAGAGATAGTAAGCGCTTCCCAGATCTGCGGTATGGTAATGAAAATAAACTGCTGCCAGGTGCTGGCACCATCAATCGACGCTGCATCGTATAAAACGGTGTCCACGTTTTCCATCGCGGCGAGGTAAAGAATCATGTTGAACCCACAGGCGCCCCAGATGGCCATAGGTATTAACGACCAGTATAAATGATCCTGTGAGAGCCAGGGATAATTCTCAAACTGCGTGAAACCCAGGCCGACAAACGCACCATTGACCAGTCCCCCCTGGGGATCATAAGCGTTCATCCACAAAAGGGTAATGGCGATGCCCCCCATGATGTTCGGAAAGAAAAAACAGATGCGAAACAAATTGCTGCCCCAGATCCGACGGCTGATAAGAAAAGAAATAAAAAGGGCGATGGGAATGACGAAGAGAGTCGGAACAAACATCACGAATAAATTATTTTTCAGTGCCTTCCAAAATATATCACTCTCAAACAAAAGCCGTTTGAAGTGAAGCAGCCCCAAATACTCACGATCGGTAATTCCATCCCACCGGGTAAAGGCCCAGACAAAAGATTCCAATGATGGTTTAATGGAAAAAACCAGATACATTACCATCGCCGGTCCTATGAATAAAAGCACATAGTGCGCTTTCAACTTGCCCGGAGAATGACTGACCGTCTTTATTTTTCTTCTTGCTTTAAGCTGGCTGTAAACTGTGTAGGTTAAAGCGGCTACAATAATGAAAATAAGAAGGGATCCAGCCGTGGTATGACGATAGACAACTTTCTTGGGATTAATTCTGATAATCCTTTCTTTCTCTGCTGCCGCTTCGAGAAAATCACCGAATGCTTCTGGAGAAATTTCACCATACATGAGCATCGCCCGCGCATCTTCTTCTGCTTGAGCCATCCCTGGATATGGGGGTGATGAGCCCAATGGTGAGCCGTAGGCATCGGTTGAGTTCTCAATGATCCTTGCCATATCATGCATCAAAGGTGAGTAGCTTTCCAGAGGTGTTCCTATGATCGCGGTGGGGGAATCCTGTCTCTCGGTGAAGGCTTTCGCCCATCGACGGGAGGTCAGAAAACGAAAAAAATCAACGGTCACATCACTATTTTCCACCTCTTTAAAAAGGAAGAAATAATCACTTCCGGCATCGACTGCATTCTTAGATCCTTTTCCCTCCGGGAAAACTGGCATTCTAAAAGCTCCGAGCTCAAAATCCTCGGGAATTTTTCCTGCCATTTCGCTCACTATCCATGAGCCGTTGGCGATCATCGCGGTATTGCCTTGAAAAAACTGTAACTGGGAACCGGTATGACTCATCCCTTCCCACCCGTCCTGGAAATACTGGGTGGAAAGCCTCTGAAGAATCCCCGCGGCTTTTTTGAATTGAGGATCGGAACGTGTCCCTATCTCGAGAAGATTATAACGTCGATACAAATCCGGCCCAGCCAAGTTGTAATAGGCCGCTCTTAAGATCATATCGCCATAGCCCATGTAAACACCGGGGAATGCGAATGGCGCAATATTGACTGCTTGGACTTGATCGCAAAGGCTGAAAAGCTCATCCCAGGTTTGAGGAATTTCCCAATCATTATCTCTGAACAGAGTTTTGTTATACAAAATCAGCTTGGTGGCATAAGCAAAAGGCAATGCCCAGACATGTTCGCCGTCCTGCCAATGTTCAATTGCCCCAGGAAGAAAAGTATCACGCCACCGGGCATCATTCTCCCAATTGGGTCCTTCCAGGTAAGGTGCCAGGTCAAGAATTTTCCCGGCTTTAATTAAGTTATAGTAGGACAGGTCTGATGCTGTCGCGTTAGGATAATTACCTTCTATGACACGAATACGCACCTGATCCGGCATGCGTGGATCGCCGTATAGATTGATCTTAACACCGGGATGTCCTTTCTCAAATGTGCGCGCAACATCCTGATAAAATTTAACGCCATACCCACCCTCAAATATAGGAATATCAATCTCAATTGGTTCTTCGGCAAAGAGAGTGAATGCAAAAATCAAAGTGAGGCAGAGGGTGACGACTTTGATTTTCATCGATCATCCATGGTAGTTGATTATCTGCTACTTTTAATATCTTTACCTCTTGGTATTTTCAAAAAAAAATACCTTGGGAGGTTTAACACCTGTTTCTTTCGCGGTTCTCTTAAGCAGCTCTATGTCATCCAGCCCTAAAGGTACACCATCGCGCCGATATTCCTGTTCCCTATGGAATTCAACGGTACCAGGCAAAGTGGCTTCATCGTAACCGCGCACAGGTTCCATATTCTCTCGCACGCCTCGCACCAAACTGTCGATTCCTGAACGGAACTGTGAAGGTTCAGTAAACATTCCTATATCCATAATTAGGATCATTCCCCCTAAATAAGCTTCCGGCCATTTCCTGGTTACTTCTACAGCTTGAGGGCTATCTACGCCAACAAAAACACCGCCGAGTGCCCAGGCCACACCCGTATAACCCATGGACTTAAAAAAGGCTGCCGGTATGAGTTCTTGTAAATAATCGAATTCTCCTTCGATTTGGTCGTCACCCAAAATTCGAGTGGCTACATCCAGGACCAGGGGTGGTTCGTCCCGGCCAGGTAAACCAAAGCACAGAGCTCGATTGCCCCAATAGGCAGACTGCGGACGTTTGTTTGAATTTGTTTTGCTGATAAAGCTTGGTAGGCCTTGGACCGACATAGCAGTGTAACCTTTTTCCATGGCTCTGCGGACATAGTGGCCGGCAGCGCCGTAATGACCAATATGACAGGTCGCTCCTACGGCAATGCCTTTTTCAGCAGCCTTGTTCAAAGCAAGTTCTGTGGCCATCATCATCGGCGTATACCCCAGGCCACCATCTCCGTCTATCAGAACAGTATTATCAGTTTCCTTAATTACCTTAGGATTTGGCTCTGGGTTTATCACTTTATCTCTAAGGTGCTGGCAATACGGATTAAGCTGTCGAGTGCCATGGGAGCGTACACCGCGCAAGTCGGCGTTTGTTAGTAACTCGGCTACCTGTTCTGCGTGATTCACCCGCAGGCCAGCGGTTCTGAGGCAGGTAGCTGCAAATTGGTAGAGCTGATCCGAGGGAACACGTATGAATTTATCAGGAGGACTGTTCATCCAGACTCGTTGAATCAGGCACAATATCACTTATTATGCAATTTTAAGTTTTGTATTTCAAAATAAGCACTTCTTTATATCAACGTCGACACCCGCACTGACAGTAGGATCAACCATATGACAGGTAGGCTGCTTGATTCCAATCGATTTTCTCAATTCGTCGAGATGACGAAATTCTTTGAATGCGGAATCTATAAGGATCACTTAATGATAGAACTGAAAACGCTTTCAATCATCAGGGGCGGACCGGTGTTCCATCAGAGATGCGGGTCTGCGTCCCCCATTGCAATAATTGCATGGCTTCATCTTTACAGGGGTGTTTGGCCGCAAGCGATTCATCGATGTCGATGCCGAGTCCAGGTTTATCACTTGGATACAAGTACCCATCGCGGACTTCAGGTATGCCGGGAAACATGTCACAGGTTAAATTATTAAAACGGCACCACTCCTGTATTCCAAAATTCGGAGCCCAAAGATCGAGGTGGAGATTGGCGGTGTGGCCGATAGGTGAGACGTCACCCGGACCGTGCCAGGCAGTACGAACGCCATACATCCTGGCAAAAGCGGCAACGTTTCGAGCTGGAGTAAGACCACCCATGACGCTGATGTGCATACGGATGAAATCGATGAGGCGATCCTGGATAAGGGGGGTCCACTCAAGGGGGTGGGTAAAGAGCTCACCCATAGCGAGAGGAGTGGAAGACTGATTTCTTAGATGGCGAAACCATTCAAGGTCCTCGGGTGCAAGTGCATCTTCGAGGAAAAATAGTTTATAAGGTTCTACATTTTTGGCAAAAGCAATGGCGTCGATGGGCTGGAGTCGTTCATGAACATCGTGAATGAGTTCTATTCCTGGTCCTACGGATTTCCGGATATGCTCAATCATCTCGACTACTTCCCGAGCATAGGCTCGAGGATCAAAGTAAACACCATCGGGCGCGCCTTCAGGCTTGCGCAGTTTCGATGATTGACCACCATAGCCGCCCATCTGAATGCGAATATATTTGTAACCCTGCTCGATAAATTGATTTACGCTATCTTCAACTTCATGCCTATCCTTTCCGTCCGCGTGGACATACACCGCCGCGCCCTCCCGGCATTTTCCCCCGAATAGTTGATAGACCGGCATGCCCGCGCGTTTACCTTTAATATCCCAGAGGGCTATATCCACTCCGGAAATGGCATTGTTTAAGACTGGACCGTTGCGCCAGTAAGCGTTGACCATCGACATCTGCCAGATCTCCTCAATCTTATCAACGTCTCTTCCGATGAGGAAGGGGCGAAGGTGGTCCTCGATAGTTTTATGAACCGCGTGAAATCGAGGAGAAAGAGAGGCACAACCCAATCCATAAAGTCCGGATTCAGAGGTGATGATTTTTACAACGAGAAGAGGTAAGCCTTCCGGCTGGGTCAAAATCGGTTTTACATCTTTTATCGTTACGGTCGAAGCCATATCATTTTTTAACTTTTATTTTATTGTTTAATTATTCCACTCATGAGCGAATATAAAATGTTGCGATTAATTATGAACTGTCCCTGTAAAACTGGACCAGCAAAGATTTAGTCTGACGTGGGTGTAAAACCTAATAAAAAAATAGGAGATAGAACCACTCATGAAAAGGGTGCGCCAATACCTCAAAAGTTCCTGCCAATTCCTGTCAAAATACTACCAAAATATGTGATTCCTGTCCATTCCTGCCAGACATTTTGAGGCAACGTAGGAAACCAAAGGAAAATATAAATTATTTTTCAGTCGTTATTTATACCGAACTTTTTATTAATAAACAGCTTCCGTGGTATTAAAAAGTCCCGTTTATACACGAATTCAAGTCCCGTCTGTCTCGCCAAAATTTGCATTCGCAAATTTTACCCACCGAAGTTCGCATGGAAAATGTCGGCATGCGATAGAGGGACTCGGAACTAGCAAAAAATAAAAATGCTAAAATGAGAAGCCTAACCCCCTTTTGACTTCGCATCTATTCAAGAATTAATTGATCCATTGAAGGAGTTGAAATGAACGATTTAAAGAGAATCGGTTGGAATCTCGGATTGGTAGAGTGTGCCATTATACTGACCGTGTTAACGTGCAGTGTTTATGGCGAACAGACGCAGACCATCACCGCCAATCATGCAGGGCAGATTGAAGAGAAGGATTTCGCTTTCACCCTGCTCAAGAAGGAAGACGCCTCCGGATATGCGAAGCACCTCATGACCGATCTCCCCCCCAGGTTGCAAAAAAAGCCATTCTCAATTCCGGAAGGAAGTGATGCCGCCGACATCTTTTCTCACCCGTTGGTTTCGGTCAACAACATCCCATTCCGAATCCCCAATATCAAAGATGTTCCTGAAACAGGGCTTCTGATTGAGGAACAAAAAGCGCTGGAGATCGCCCTTCCCAATACCGCCCGGGAACTCTTTCTTCTCATCTGGTCAACAATCCCGCCTTATGATACTGACGGCGGACCATCCAAGCCGCCTATTGCCCCGATTAACCAGAGTGAGCGTTTCACTGCAGAAATCGTGTATGAAGACGGCACTAGTGAACAGGTAATCCCTTTCGATGTAGTAAAGAAGAGTTACGGACTGGATAACGGACTCAGGCTCTACGTGCTCCATACCGGCTCCGGGAAGGTGCCGCAACGGCTGGCTTTTCACGACAAGGTGTACAAGTGTTCCTTTGCCGTGGTGGCGCTTACCTGTAACCAGGAGAAACCCATCTGGCCGGAGCCCGGGCCGGGAGAGACTTTCGCCTGGTATCCGGCAGTTGAGAAGAAGTTTCCCGCAGTCACCAGGAAGGTGGAAACGAGAGTCAAAAAGAACAGCGCCAGGGTATCAGACGGAATCATCGCTGCGGAATTGAGTCTTACGGATGGCATGCAATGGAACCGTCTCGGCTCGCCGGTATACGGAGAGGTGCGGCTCGATAAGTCCTCTGTGTTTGCCGTCAGGCATACAGACAACACAGGTGCATACCACTGGATCGGGTCGGAAAAGTGGAAAGTGGTGAAGAGAGAATCCTCAGATAAGAGGATTCTTGTTAACCTTGAGTATAAAGAGGGCGCTATAGATCTCCAAGGGTCAGTCAAACTAGCCCCGGCTGGAGATGGAAAGATAAAGGTGGGCCTTTCCCTGATGAATAAAGGAACCCAGCCCTTTTTAGGGAGGGTCAGGTTCCCGATCCTGGAAGGTCTCAGGCTTGGTCCGCTTCAGGATACCTGGTATTTCTTACCGGAAACGGGTCGTGCCATGATCAATAACACCGAGGTTAATATCTATCCATCCCATGGGGCGGAACACCCGCTCCAAGTGGATTCGTTCTTCAATCCAAGGGAATGGTATACGTTGACTCTGTTGAGCAACGACCTGAAAGGGCAGTTCCACTGGTACGATGCGGGCAAGAGCGAAGAGGGAGGCTGGTACCGTCTGGAATACCTTGAGAAATTGCTCAAACCCGGTGCTACCTGGAAGTTTCCTGATTGCATTATCGCCATTTCGCCCGGTGATTGGCGTGAGAGTTTCCGTTTATACCGGGATTGGGTCAGCACCTGGTACAAGCCGAAGCCTCCAGCTCAGGACTGGTACAGAGAGTCATTTGTTATCGGGACGTGGTACGTTTATTGTGAACTGGATCGTCTGATTGCCGGAGCCCGGAAGATTCGTGATCTCTTCGGATACTGTGATGCCATGGTCCTCGCTGGGTGGCATGCCCGGGAGCATAAAGACGATCCTACTCATCATCCTGAGTATAAGGTTTTGACTGGTGGTCGAGGTGGTGACTACTTGCATAGGCATGAGTACTCCGGCGAATATGATCGGGATGCCCTGTTCCCGGTAGGTGGCGCAGAAAATTTCAGGTCCATCATCAATAAGGCCTACGAGGCCGGCATTCCCATCAGCCCCTACACCAACGGTATGCTCATCAACGAGAACGCATACCACTTTGGTGCGAAGCGGTCCGAATGGGGTTTGGGATTTGAGTATAGACCTGTCGACTACGGGAATATGATGGGATATATTTCCTGCCTTTCCCATAAAGAATGGAAGGACTATATGGTGGACTGTGAAAAGTTCCTTGCTCAAGACCTCGGCGTCAAAATTATCTACCTGGACCAATTTGGAAAGGGTTCCAGAATATGCCAAAGAAAGGACCACCCACACGAATCACCGGAGCCGCACTTCTACGGTGAACGCGAACTGACCAGGAGAATCAGGGCGGCTATCCCGGACGACGTGGTAATCTGTTCAGAGTACCAGCCGGAAGATACCCGATTCCAGTTCCAGAATGCTTATTACCAGAGTGGAATTCTCAGTGAGTTCACAGGGGGGGTAATCGTCCCCATGAACATGACAAGATTTGCCTTTCCCGATACTAAGTGTTTTAACAATATCTACAACTATGTCCTAAAAGACAACAACTGGGAGTTACTCAAGTTCCTTCTTTTCAGCGGAGACTCTTTCTTTATGCCGCGGGGCTATGATCCGGAGGCATGGTTTGGGAATGAAGCAACCCGGGAATTCAGGAAGCTGTTTCGAATCCTGCACGAAAATGCGGACGCATTCACCTCATCCGACGTCGATCCCCTCATCCCCACCTTGATACCGGGGACCTTTGTCAATCGGTTCAGGACAGATGAAAAGGTCGTTTGGACGGTGTTTAATGCCAACTATAAAACGGTCAAAGGAAGACTGCTTGAGATCACAGGCACGCCGGGTGACAGGTACGTCGATTTGTGGAACGGCGCCCCGATCACCACCAGCACCGAAGGTGGCACCGCCTCGCTCGTGGTGGAAATCGGTCCAAGGGATGTAGCCTGCATAGCAGAGGGAGTTGGAAAGGGGTCAGGCCCTGCATTCTGACATACGATTAAAAATGTCAGTTCCGAGTCTCACAGTCACGGGACGACATTTCCCAATGCAGAGCCTAACCCCTTTTGGATACTCTCGCACGTCTTCAGGCGGATAGGTGTAGCGCTGTGGTAAGGTCAGCCAGGAGTCCCGGGGTTTATTGCTGAACCGCACCGCGGCGTCCGGGCGTTCACTAACCTCGGGCCGCTCTTGGCAACTTGTCGCAGTAATGGGTAAGTTTTATCCGGAATTGCTGGAGAACTTTTCTCTTTTAAAACAGAGCGCGATCAAAGCGATAATCCAGACAACGAGCATGACAAAGAGAATAGGACCTATCACAAGCAGGTCGCTTCGAATTGGTGCAACCACGTTAGGCAGCCAAAAGAGCTGCAGACAGGTTTCATAGATTCCATAAATCGTCCATAGAATAACCGGTGACCATAACATCCAACGGAGAATTCGATACTTACTCCTGCGACCTTCCCGGAGAGAAAGAGGAAGAAGAATAACGGGAACAATAAATACCAGCCCTGGAATGGATATGAGAAGTGCAAGCGAGCTATATATAACATCGAGTAGCATCGCTTTGGATCGAAAGAAGCGAGTTGATTGTAATGCCCGAGGAGTACCAATCTTGACCAGGGCTTCGGCAGAGATTTTTTGCAAGTAGGAATGCTCAGGTCCATCCTTGATTTCAATCAGGTGGGGAACTGCCTCGTGTGCGTCAGGTCCAATTTTCCCCAGAGCTTCAATGGAATGAATCTGTAGCGTCAGGTCTTCAAGTCTCTTAATAAGTTCTGGTACCGTATCTTTTGCGCTGCTCCCCATCTCACCTAGTGCATACACGGCATACATACGACGAATCGCATCTTCATTTGAGTGTTCGATTATGCTCAATAGGGCAGGGATAGCCTTTGGCCCAATGTTTCCTAGAGCGCTGGCATATATGTGTGGCCGCTTATCTTTATCTGATAACTTCTCAATGAGTGCAGGAATAGCAGCTTCGGCGTCTGCTCCGATTTCTCCAAGTGTCTTTGCCACGCCCTCACGAATCCTGAAGTTTTCAGTTTCAAGAGCGGTAATGAGATATGGCACTGCCTGAGGACCAATGTTTGCAATCGCCTGAGCAATTTGGCCGGGGTAAACATGGTACTCCTGTGGGTCATCCAATGCTTGAACCAATTGAGGGAGCGCATCTATCGCTGCTGGTCCAATTTTTCCCAGGGCCAAAGCCCTCGCCCGACGTACAGGGTACCCCTTGTTTCCGAGTAACTGAGTTAACTCAGGAACGGCCGGGGCTGCAGCGGGTCCCAACTCACCGAGAGCTTCTGCAATATAGTATTTCTCATTTCTCTTACTGAGAATCTCACGCAAGAGTGGAACACTTACGCTATCCGGGCCAATTGCAATCACCGCCCTCGCAGCTAATTCGCCAACCGAGTCATCACCTTTGCGATCGAGGATTTTCGTTAGGACCGGAATAGCTTGACGCGCTTGAGGTCCGAGTTCAGTGAGCTTCTTCACCGCCGCTCTTCGTTTACTATACTCGGCACCCCAAGCCTGTTTCGAGAGTCTTTGGACCTCATCATCGTCTGCATCTACGGTTCCGGTAATAGCCGAGCTGATCAGCACCATCAAGATGCCAATCCCTATCCATTTATGTCGATTCTTGAGAGCCATTTTCTAATATTGATGTTATCGGAAAGAAAGCTGGAAAGTAGGCAAAGGGGTCATCATTAATATATGAATTTAATAAGCTAGAAGGGTGCCAAGACTATTGATATTATTATAAGTATTGGATAACCAGTAACATACAGTATTTCATAAACTTTCTTTTATATGGGGATTAAAAGTATATGCACACAAATTGTCAGAGTCTTTACATTTTATGTGCATAACCTGAATTAGATTAACCTACAAAACTTACTCTATCTCAACCTTACAAAACGCTCATAAAAATCTCGTCAGCGAGCTTCAGCACTCACCAGCACTGAGATGGGGCTGGTAGTAGGCAAAGAGTTCATCCTTCATATTTTAAGATAGGGCAGATGACCCCTTTTAATCTCGAACGGCAGACAGATGATCACTCCTGCGAGAATTCTGTGCGCACGTCTTCAGGCGGATAGGTGTAGCGCTGTGGCGAGGTCAGCCAGGAGTCCCGGGGTTCATTGCTGAATCGCACCGCGGCGTCCGGGCGTTCACTAACCTCGCGCCGGAGTCGCGTGCCCAGTCCCGGCCCTTCGGGTGCCATCAGAAAACCGTCTATGACCTCAAACATGGGCTCCACGAATTCGTTGTACCAGCCGCGGGCCATCGCCCGGTTGTACTCCATGATCATCACGTTTGACTGCGACACGCAGATGTGGGCGCAGGCGAACATATTCACGGGGCCGACGCAATCGTGAGGGGCGATCGGGAGCTGGTGCGTCGACGCCAGGATTGCGATCTTTCGGGTCTCAGAAATGCCGCCGGTCCACGTCAGGTCCGGCATGACGATGCGTGCCGCGCCTGACTCGATGAAACGGCGGTGCTGGTAGCGAGTCATCAGGCGTTCTGCCACGGCTATCGGCATATTTGTCTCTCGCTGAAGCCGCAAATGCGCGTCTTCGTTCAGCGGTGAAATCAGCTCCTCGTGCCACATTGGCTTAAGAGGTTCCATTTCCTTTACGATTCGAATCGCATTAGGCAGGTTCCACTTGCCATGCCCGTCGTTGGCAATCTGGATGTCCATCCCCAGCGCATCTCTGATTTCTCGAACCGGCTTTAGCGCCCGATCGAGGTCTTCCTTGAATAAGAGTTGGCCATCTGATGTGCGAGCGATGAAATCGGTCGGCGACATCTTCATTCCTTTGATGCCCTCGTCCAGCAGGTTCTTCGCCACACCGACCGGGTCAAGCCAGACGTCGTGGCCGTCGGTAATGTCGCCATATACACCGAGTGTGTTGTAGACCCGAATCCGTTGATGAGTGACTCCACCGAGCAACTCGTAGATTGGCAGTTTCAGCGCCTGTCCTTTAATGTCCCAAAGGGCGATGTCCAGCGCCGATATCGCTCGCATCTCTGCGCCTCCGTAGCCCGCGTGGTCTGATAGTCGGAACATCGTTTGCCAGTGGCCTTCGACCTCGTGAGGGTCTTTGTCAATGAGCAGGGGACCGAAGTAATCGTGGATAGCTGCTTCGACGGTCGTAGCGGCATACCAAGTCTCGCCAAGCCCAATTATCCCGGCATCGGTGTGAACCTGGACCCAGATGACGTTCGGGAACCGGGCAACGCGGATGGTTTCGATCTGTGTGATCTTCATGATTGATCACTATCGGACTCGATAATCTGCTGCTTGCGATAGCGCCAGATATCATGGACCTCGGCCGCCATTTCTTCCGACCACCCATCAGGTGTAGTATAGGCACCCGCTTTAAAGCGCAGCTCTTCGCTGTAGCACTCCAAATTCTCGTCAGGAAGGCCGACTCGGACGTCCTCGTCACTCATTTTTACGGTGACGTCGGAGCGCTCGAACACCTGCGCTTTAAGGCGGGTGCCTATACCGGGTTCCTGGGGGGCATGAAGCCAGCCCTGTTCTATTGGCAGATTAGGTTCAACGAAGTCACTGTACCAACCATGGAAGAAGGGACGGACGTGTTCCATGATCATGGCATTTGGAATGCTCATACAGATCTGGGCGCAGGCAAAGATATTCACTGGTCCTGTTGCATCATGAGGTGCCACCGGGACCTGGTGAGCGGAAGCCATCACGGCAATTTTGTAAACTTCGGATATTCCGCCGGTCCAGATCAGATCAGGCATGACGATTCTGGCGGCACCATTTTCAATGAACTCCCGGAATTGCCAGCGGCTGAGTAAGCGCTCCGAGATGCAGACAGGTGCTGACGTTGCTTCCTGCAGGCGCAGCAGGGCAGAGGGATTCATCAGTGGCATCAGGTCTTCCTGCCACATGATGTCGTAAGGCTCCATCGCCTCCGCAATCTGAATCGCCTGTGGCAATGCCCATTTGCCGTGTCCGTCATTGGCAATCATAATGTCATCGCCTACGGCATCGCGAATATCGCGGATCGGCTTGAGGGCGAAGTCCAGGTCTTTCGGGTGAAGAAGCTGACCGTCTGTGGGGGTTGCGATTGTAATCGTAGGTCCATGCTTCATGGCGATGATACCGTCGTCGATGAGCTCTTTAGCCAGGTCACCTGCTCCATTGAAAGGACCACCCGTAGCATAGACACGAATTTTCTTTCGGACGGCACCCCCCAACAGCTCGTATATCGGCACTCCGGCGTGCTGGCCCTTGATATCCCAGAGGGCCATGTCGATTGCCGAAATCGCCCGCATCTCTGCGCCGCCGTACCCGGCATGGTCTGACAGTTTGAACATGTCAGTCCAGTGCCGTTCCGTGGCAAGCGGATCGCGGCCCACGAGCATGCAACCAAAGTGGTCGTGAACTGCGCTTTCTATGGTGCTTGCTGCGTAAAAGCTTTCGCCAAGGCCGATCAAGCCAGTATCGGTGTGAACCCGAACCCAGATGATATGAGGCAGCTCGCTGACGCGCACAGTTTCAAATTTTGTTATCCGCATTTTTTTTTGTCATAAAATTAACTATACTTTTATATATCATAATACACCTCTTTAGAGTAATTATAACTATTGATGACCCCTTTGAATTACTCTTTATTTTCAGTTTGTATAGGGGACTGTTCCGCTCTCGTCAATGGGGTACCCCCACTTCTCGATGTAAGCCTTCCCTGGTAAGAACTGATCCATCTGCTCGTCGAGTTTCTTCTGGAGTGCTTCATCCAGTTCGGCTCGGATTTTAACGGAACTGGGATCATGAGCGAGGTTTAGTAATTGGAACGGATCAGAATCATTATCATAGAGCAGCCACGGACCATTGAGATCACGCACATAGGTGTAGCGCTTTGTGCGAAGCCCGCGGTACTCCTTTCCTCCATGTTGTTCAACAGTCCATTCGCCAAAAGTGTGTGGACACGTGAGAAGCGCCGCTCCGTCTGTGGGGTCGATTCCTCCCAATATATGGTCGGAGAAATCCAGTCCCTCAACCTGGTCGGGAATAGGCAAGGCGCACAAGCTAAGAAGAGTTGGCATGATATCCTGTGCGTCAATCAGGGCGTCGGTTTCCCGCGGCTGCCAACCTGGAAGGTTTGGGTACTTGAAGAGAAAGGGCACTCGGATGGATTCTTCCCAGGGCCGTTGTTTCCTGATCTGGCCATGGGAACCGAGCATATCGCCGTGGTCAGATGTGAAGATGACAATCGTGTCTTCAGAAAGGCCACATTCTTCGATAGTGTTCAGAATCCTTCCCATACAGGTATCCAGCGCTGAGCAGTGAGCGTAGTATCCCGCCAGCCACTCTCGCGCCTGGGGTGCAAGGGTGTCAGGGACATTAGGGCGCAACTGGATCTTATCGGTCTCATAGAGTCTTCGATATTCTTCTGGTGCTGTCTCGTAGGGATTGTGAGGGGGCCCCCAGGAGAGCATAAGGAAGAAAGGTTTCTTTCCTGTGTGAGAGCGGATGTACGATTCCGCATCATGCGTCTGTGCTATAGTGTCGTAGCCATCCCATTCGTGCTTTTCGTCTGAATTACCCGCATAGTAAGAAGAATGATTGTAATCGTGTGTACACTCGAGCACTTTCCAATAATCAAATCCAAGGCGTCGTTGTGGCGGAATGTACTTGGATCGACCGTGCCCACCCACATGCCATTTACCAATGTAGGCAGTATCGTATCCCCCACCGGAGAATGACTCGGCAATGCTCGTAGTGTTGATCTGAAGATGAACGTCATTCACGAATATGCCGTGTGTCAACGGGCGCAGACCGGTTAATAGACTGGCTCGGTATGGCGAACAAACCGGACATCCGGAAACGGCATTCGTGAAGTTCAAACTATCCGCAGCGAAGGCATCAAGATTCGGTGTCTTGACGTTCGGATCACCGGCATATCCGGTTGCTTGTTGTCTCCACTGATCACCGAAGACAAACACTATGTTTGGTTTTTTATTCATTCTGCCTTCTGCGAACAAGTGGTTCTAAAGTTCTGGATATTTGCTATGGGAATATTGTTGTCAATGCAGGGGGGGGGCAGGGTGATGTCGATCTTTTTACTTCACCCAATCAGATTCTCCGCAAGGCATCACTCAAGTCTAATTCGCGAAATGTTTGACACAGGGTACCGGTGGCCATTCGTTCCTGCCATCGTCCGCGTTGCTCCCGCACTGCATCGTCGGCAGGTATGGAGTCGAGAACGGCTATTGCAAAGTCGCGGAGTAGATGACTCTGACACTCTATGACAAGATCGGATGACGCCGTAGTACCGGTTTCGGAGTATGCAAAGCAGCGCTTGACATTGCGTCTGGCGCTTTCCCATTCAACGGGTGCAATCGTTATCTCGCCTACGTCGTTGTCTGGAACCAGTAGGACGGTCACACCCCGACCGGTAATGGCCTCTACTGTCTGCTGTGCATCGGGGGGAACATGGACATTCTTATGGTAAGGCCAGATATCAAACATGCCATAGTCGGCACACGGGCTTACACGCTGAAAGGTGAAGAAATCCGGGTAGGCAAAGAACTCCGATCCTCGCTCGCGATAGCGATCATAGAATGCCGTCACATATGACATGATAAGGGTGATGGCGCCAATGCCCTCGAGTCGATGGGGAATGACGATGCCGACACGATCCGTATCCCGAACCGACGAAAAAAAATCAACATGCGGGATGGCCTTTCCACGCCACGCGATCTTGAAATCTGTGCCTCGGATGCTGCTGCTGTGCATGGTATGTCAAATAAGTGATCCTAATGTTCTGTATATTCAAGAGTATTAGCAGGGGTCATCCTTCATATTTTAATATTTTAAATTTTGGTAGGAAGGATGATTCTACATTCGCTCGACGATAAATGCGACGAATGTTTTTTGCTAATACTGTCATGACTCACTTTGAAAAAATTAAATGGTGTGCCCTGTTCTTTCGATTCAAAGAAATTGCTATTCATATATTAAAATATGGAGGATGACCCCCTTTTGATTTCGATATGAGTTTACCAACCATGATGGAATATTAGTCATCGATTCACCGCCATGTCGCACTCTTACTTCATCGGGGTGAACAGGAGGAGCGTACCGATTTGTTCGTAACCAACAACCGGATATAGCTTAGCGCCGGTGTGACTGGCCAGCAGTACCGCGCTCTTTGCACCGCCTGTGCGGTCGT
This sequence comes from Opitutales bacterium, assembly GCA_965197745.1. Taxonomy (GTDB): domain Bacteria; phylum Verrucomicrobiota; class Verrucomicrobiia; order Opitutales; family PNEW01; genus CBDANS01. The sequence goes on from CBDANS010000007.1 coordinate 82,197, forward strand.
CGCGCAGCATCCGGCATAACAAAGCCCGGGCAATCCCGCGGCGGCGGTACGCCGGGACTACATGCATATTCGAGCACCATGTCGCGTTGCCGACAACGATGCTGCAAACCCAACCCACGGGCTCGTTATCGACTAGGGCGACATAGGCTCGCATAGGTGAATTTTTTGGCAGATATTCAGGAAGAATCTGCCGCGAACGTGCCGCCTTTGCCAATTGATCTGCCATGTCCTCGGTCGTGATTCGCTCGATTGTGGCGGGTGCGTTATTGCGCGGGATTCGTCGCAACTTGTGAATCATCAGCGACTCAGATAACCCGAGTCGGTATCCGAGTTTTTTGAAGCCAATGCGGAGCGGTTCATCAGGATCGTCGATACCATGAATCGCACAGACGGAGAACCGCCCACGCGTGTGCTTGCGGGCGATCCGGTTAATCTCCTTTGGTGCCACCCCGTAAGCAATCCATTCTTCATTGCGGTAGTTGTTGCGCTTCCGCGGTGCATCGCGCACCACCCATAAGGGTTCGACGCGATCGGCCAGATACGGATGGGTAAAACTTCGTGTGAAGCAAAACCCTCGTGCGAACACCTCAATCGCCCGATTTATGTCGGACGGTGTGCCAACTCGCGTTTGGTGCTGTTGCGTCATCCACTGATCACTGCTTCCCTTCCTATATTAAAATATTAACCCTGAACCTTGAACCCCGAACCCTTATCTTCTCCGGGCGAAGCGGACGACACAGGGATTCGGATCGTGAAGTGCTATCTCGAAGAGGGACCGATTGGCCTCGCGATCAATGCCGCCGAGGAGTGCCGCCGTCTCGATACGGACGGTTGCGCTTGGATCTTTCAAACCTTGCTTAAACCATTGCGTTGCCCCCTGACCACCGTGCCTGGCGAGTGCAGCTGTGGCCGCAGCCCGGATTCGGACGTCGTCTGATTCAACGAACGGTTCTAAGATACTGCAGTCAATTTCATCGCAGTGAATCATCCCCTGAAGCGCGGCGACGCGGACATCCCTGGACTCATCATCCAGAAAGAGCAGGCACCATTCGAATAAATCTGGGACCTTCAATTCCGACAGGCGCTTCAATCCGCGGACGCGCCGTTTGGTATTGGAAGACTCCAAACAATCTAGCGCTTCCTCATGCGGTTCCGCCTTCGGGAGTTCTTGTGCCGGCATCTCCTTTTTTGCCTTTGGCGGCGGGCGACTCAACTCCAGTTTTCCAAGATCGACATCTGCATTGCGGAAGAATTCCGGAAGCCATTGTCGCGCCTTTTTCAAAAATTCGTTGGGGTCAGTACCGCGCTCGGGCTGAAAGGTAATGCGATGGTGATGCCAGCGCCATAGGCGTAGGAGGCCGGGGTGGCGCGGGTTGACGCCTCCTGGCTGCCGGTGGCCAAGTAACGCGTTCACCCAGTCAACCAGCTCATTGGGCGTGTTCAGTTCGAGGATCCTTCTTACCTTTTTACAATGGGCAGCTGGTGTGAGACCCCCTGCCACTTTGGCGTCATGTTGAACCTGCTGGCGCAATAACTTACAGGCTTCCGGATCGGACATAACACTGTTCAGTTCAGTCGATAGATCCTTAAGCACCGCGCGCCATCGCTGACTTTTTTCAGCGCGTTGAAGGAGTGTGGCAATAGCATGAAGTGCCGGACCCTTAACCCGTTTGCCCGGCTGATGGACTGCCTGGAACACCTTTCGCCACAGTTGTATATCCTGGACATGACTCCGGCAGGGGCAGATACTTCGCATCACCATTGACCGCTTGTCGCAGGAACCCTCCTCGAGGGCGTGGATAAGTTCTGGGATTTTTAGTAGGGGCATTTGAGATCAAAAACAACTAATGGGGATATGATGGATTTACAAGCTTGATATAGCTTTTTCTGAATCTCCATCTGGAGAGCTTAACGTTTCCTAACGACACCACCGATGAACGAATGCTTTGCCTCACCGTACGCGTCGCGGTCAAAGCGAAAACGTCGAGCCAGTTCGCGCTTCAGTGCAGCATATTCCTGTGCAACATTGGGGTGTGTGCGCAAGTAATCGCGAAATGCTATACGCATTTTCCAGCAATCACTGTGATACGGAATAAGCTGAAGGTTATACGGCTGCTTGCCTGGCGCCCTCTTGTCAAAGAAATGCATGACATGCGAGCAGACAGAATCATAGTAGCTGTATCCAATTGCCTCCAGAGAACCGAAGGCTGGACGAGATTCGTCGAGGCCAGCCACCCCGACTTGAATATCGACTATAGGTTTTGCCGCAAGCCCTGGCACTGAAGTACTGCCGACGTGTTCAATACTGCCAGTTACATATTCACCGATCGCACTGTTTAGCATTTCACGTTCTTTCATGAATGCCACGACCCATGATTCATCGTAAGCAGCGATTTCAACTTTCTCTATTTCAGTAGCGGTCATGACCTCTTTCTTATTTTCTTTTTGAGAATTGTTGCAGTGAGCTAATAGGTGACATAGGAAGATCAGTAGCTTCACATCTGACTTATTACAATATACAGTGCAATTTCACCTTCTTCCACTCCCTTCTCCACGAATCCCAGGCTTTTGTAAAGAGAATGTGCCGGTGTGTTATTAGGAAGAGTAGAAATTCTGACGACATCAACTTTCGGTTCAAATTTTCGTATCCAGCTTAGAGTGGTTTCAAGGAGGTTACGTCCTAGTCCTCGACGTTGGAATCGATAATCAATCGCCAACCGAACGATATTTACGTATTGCCGCTGTACTGATTGATATGGATATACAAGCAGATATCCCACAGGTTTGTCGCCGTAGTAGGCAATTCTAAAAAGAGATCGTTTATAAACATAAGCATCAGCCAAAGTCTTTTGGACCGATGCGACTAGATCTTGTTGATCAGGTCGCACAGTTAACGCCATGGCGAGATCGTAGTTGTCAGGAGTAATAGGTACGAGATCAATCTTATTTTGTTTCTCATGTGCCGTCTGTTGGTGATTATTAGAAATCAGAATTTCGAATTCGCTTCGAAGCATCGAATATATCAATCTGTTGCTTACAGAGTCGTTGTTCCAGTCGGACTCACGCAATTCGCCTTCTTTATGATACCCGCATTTTTCTGCTATCTGCCATGATGCAATGTTGCTTGGATTTGTCATGATCTGCAAACGGTTTAAATTATCTCGTTCTTCGAAAAGATAATGAGTCAGCAATGTGACTCCTTCAGTCATATACCCTTTTCGTCTATCTGATTCCGAATGAATAATGTATCCCAACTCTAAACCGTCGATTCCCCAATCAGATTGATAAAATTGAATGCTCCCAACTAATCGCGAACTTTCATTTTCAATAAGAGCCACAGCGCCCGATTGTTCTGTCCAAAATTCGGTCTTCGCGTATAATTCCCTGATTCGTTCGACATCAATAAGCGGCTCTGTAATCGACAATGTGTAGTGATGTTTCGATACATGCTCGAAATCAGCTGGTTCTATTTTTCGTATGGAAACTAACTTTCCGGATCTCATTATTTCTAACGATGAAAGGAGCTGCATTATGGCGTAGCAAAAATGCTAGCTCACCTGATTTGCTGACTCCTTTCCAGCATAAGATAATTGTAGGCAAGTCTGAATCCACACTTTTGTAAGCTCATTGAACTGGGAATATTGAAATCTGTAACCGAAAACACCAATTCACATCCCGACGCAAAAGCATCTCCGCATCTCGCGAAGACGTGCTCACCATGGTGGCCTTTCCTGCGATATTCCTTTAATGTATAACCCCACGCTAGATAACCAATTTCATTTTTGATGAACAGTTTTGAAATGCTGACCGGATTATTGTTTTCAAATCCAATATAATTCATCCAGCTATTTGTGAAACCGTGCTTGATCGCATTTTTTTCTTTCTCCATATCCTCATCATTAACTGGCTCAACCTTAAGCTTTACTTCAATAAACTCATTAGCTTCATCACATGAAAACCGCCTGATTCGTCCCGCTACTCTTTCCTTTGCATTTTGTTCACCTAGATGGTCGAGATACCAAACACATCGGAACATACCTGGATAGTACCCCAACTCAAGCAAGGCAGGTAAGATTTCAGATTTCCAAGAAAAAGGCTTAGTTCTATAGAAATTGGCAGGGTTTAGCTCGAAATAGCCATCTACTCCCTTCTTGTCAAAAAGAGAGGTAACTTCTTTTAATTCCTCTATTGTCTCATTTCCTGTGAAAATAGCTCGATTTTCCAAACGATTTTCATTCGAGAGAAATATCCGTGTATCACCTACTTTTATTATCTCTACTCCCTTGGGATTCCCCGGCAATAGAGACAATTGCCGATAATCTGATTCAATATGATCGGCATGAGCGTTTTGAAGTCGTCTTACGATGTCCCGAGTATGCATTTTTCTATTAGTTTAAAGTGTGTTTTCAACGTACTGCTCTGGTTCTTTTTCTTCTCATATTCCTTCTTCATATATTCTCCTTTACTAGTTTATTCGAAGAAAGCGTCTCCACATGTTTGTGTCACGCCCATAGCTCGGATCCGAAGAAGAAAAAAGCCGTTCCAGGCGGAACGGCCAAACTGCTCTTGATAGCTTGCTGGTGCTACCTAGTGTCGGGACCTACCTGGGAGTGACAACGCGACGAATTGAATCTTAGCTGCAATCATGATATGTCTCTCCTTTTATAGGTGTAGGTTTCGAGTTCTTGGGTAATGTTCATAATAATTCATTCGATAGTAACTTCGGTGTCAATAAATATCCGTGGCTACTTCATGCTGGTTGCACCGGCAGTCGGGACCGTTCCAATGAGTGTTAGGCGTCCGGCTTCAATTTCCCACTTTGCTTCCCACATAAAGTAGATGGCCACCACTACCCAGGATAGATGGATCGCGAGAGACACGGTATAGTATCTCAAACCATTCTGTGTACACTTCCGGCTTTGCACTGTAGAGTTTCTCGTAATTTTCATGAGTTAGACAATCCATCGCTGCAAGATCCAGTTTTGTAAATCCACCCTCCTCCATCAGGGGTTCGATCTGGTCGGGGTGAGCACACCATGCATCAGTGAATCCGCTCGAGTCCTTGGGACTAATATGCACGCCATCAGCAACAATTTTCCTGATGTCATCACCTTCTCGAAGGATGTACTCTGGATCTCGATAGAGTGCCCACTGAAGAATGCTGTAGCGGGTTAAAAAATCGACAAATATAATACCATTCGGTTTCAAAATACGCCAAGACTCTCGAACAGCTTGCAGGCGTTCACTGTGGGATGGCAAATGGTAGATCGGACCCATTAACAGTACCGTATCAAAGGAAGCATCCTGAATTACCGACAGGTCTCTTGCGTCTGATTTTAAAGTGCGAAATAGAGTCACCCCCGCTTCCAGTGCTTTATTCTCAGCAAAACCGAGTGCCTCTGCCGATAGATCGACCAAAGTGACTTTGTACCCCTGCTTCGTTAATTCGATCGCATACCTACCGACACCACCACCGATATCTGCGATTTCAGCCAACGTTTCTGGTAAGTAATCAGAAAACATGCGCATCGCGATATCGTACTGCAGTCGCATGCGCTCAAGCCTCTGCCACTCGCGCTCTGTTACTGAGTCATAGAATTTCTCTACATTTTTCATGTAATCTATGAAGTTCTGGATTATATCGATAATAGAGCAGCGATACGATCCAACTCTTGTCGATCGGTAATCTCGATATGTTTATCGCTGAATCGTACTTTGCCGTCTTCAATATAAGCATGTCGACTGGATACAATATCATGCGGGTCCTGCTGCGGAACCAGGATAAGATGAGCGTGAGGTAGACCGAACCCATGGATCACCATTCCAATGCGCAAGGGCGATAGAACTTCCATCATTTTACGTCCGATTTGCTGAGAGATCACCATAATATGTGATACCAGATCATCTGGTATATCAGTAAAATGATCGATATGCTCTTTTGGTAGGACGGTGCACTCTCCATTTCGTGTAGGTCGCAAGGTCATAAAGGAGATAATCCGGTCATCTTCATAGACACGACTGGCAGGTGCTTGCCCGGCTATGATTTGGCAGAAAATACACTCATCCATGGCGTTTCATTTGGACAATTCTAACATCATATTATCCAACCGGTTATTGCGGTGAGAAAAACAAGAAGCAAATCATTTCGGTTTTTCTAAATAGTCAATCACGGCATTCCAAAGTGGGTGGTCCGGCTGCATGTGCATTCGATAGAAATCCACAGTTTTGCTCCATACTGGCCTACCCAACACCTCAGTAATAGTTCTATCCGACGCTTCCCCAATTCCTGTAGTGCTTGGATAGGTCGTTACATGCACGCTCAAATCTCCAACCTTGAATTTAAATGAGGGTGGGTTCGAGGGGGTGATCTGCGTAGGTCCATATTCTTTGAACACTTCCCTTGTTTCTTCGATGCATCCCCACTTCACGGTTATGTCCAGATCATCCATATCAAAGTTGATTCCATGAGCGAATAGGGCAGTGGAACCATCGAGATGATAGGTGATCTTGTTCAATTCCAAATCGCAAACGATGCGCACTATCAGATTTCCCCAATCTCTTCTCCGTGGAATCTCCATATCAGTAATCGCTTGGCTGACGCTTAATTCATCGGTGTTGTTTTCTCATCCGCTGGAGCGCCTTGTTGGGAGTCTTTGGTGCTCCCGCATGGTAACGTTCATATCCGAAGAATTCGAAGTCTTCCCTTGAACCGTTCCACACAAGCTCTTCATCTCCTTCGGCCATAATCTCAATGAAGTTCCCTGATGGTCGATATCCACCCGCGTTCAAGTGAGGAAAAGATGCAACATCATTAGAATTCACAAAAGGAAGTTCCTTGAGGCACTCAGGTAAATCTTCGAAGTAGAGTATTTGAGTGATACCTGACCATTCAACGAATTCCTTCTGGCTTATAGGCTGGTCCTTTGGTCGAACCCAGTTGCTGACTGCTTCAGCGTAGCTTTTCGGTTTCTTATAGTCCTCGGGTTTGTCAACCGGCTCAAAATACCAACCGCTTGCCTGGATCTCATATGGATTTCTGATTAGTGTAAATACCAGGAAATCACTGAATTCTACCGGCACGATCCATTCGTGATGTCGACCATACCACTCGCCCTGGTAGTGTTCCACGAGCCACTGTGACATGGATTTTGAACCCGTGCGTGGAATTGAAATATATATGTACTTAAGGGCTTTAGAAATAATCATATCGTTTACGTCCAACGTTCCAGATGAGCGACTGAAGAGAGAATAACCAAGAACGAGAGCGTCGCAAGCCAACATCGGAACTGAAAGCACCCGCTCCATCTGGTCTAATTATTTCATTCACTGGATGTTCCCGAGTGAGGCGCCTAGCCGGATAGCGAAACTGAACCAGTCAGAATGTGCCCGCAGGGAACGAAGCCGGCTTTCTGAAGCGTGTTGCGAGAAGAGATATTAGTGATGTGGCAACGTGCTGCGGGAACGCTTCCTTGCTCGTAACAAACCCGTTTCAACTCTTGCACCAGGTAACAGCCAAGTCCACGCCTCCAGAACGGTTCCGCCACTTCCATGTAAATGTCGCCATAAGGGCGATTATAGTGAAATAAAATGCCTCCAGTCGCCGCGATCTCGCCCTCGACATCTAATACCCAATCTCCAACCGGCTCCACTCGGTGTGGAAAAATATGTTCGGTATCGTCTTCTGTCGCTCTCCGAAAAACGGAGCCGTTCGAAGAGTGAGCAGTTGTCAGTTTATCGTGGAAGAGGATGGACTCGGGCTTCACTTTTTTAGCGAACGTGTGCAACATTACGGTCAACCATGGATCATTGCTCTGGGTTCTGATCCTGTTCGAGCCGCAGGTGGTAAGCAGCACAACAAACAGGTCGAACATGCGCGAGCGATAAGGCGGTGCTACATAGAACTCGAACACCGCTGGGTTCTTCTTCCAAGATCCACCGACCATAATCGAGCCATATCCCGCAATGACGTCGCCTACAATGAGAAGATAGGGTTTGCTCCAACCTTTACGAGAGTGTAATGAGTCATGAATGATCTGGCAATTCATCTCCTGCCGGTAACGATCGCGCCAGGGTAAAATGTTCTCAAGCGTTGTAGTTCTCGCCGTGTTTTTTTGAATTCTCTCTACGGGAGTGGCAATGCCTTTTAACATTAGATTAGCCAATAGGTTTTCAATATAGTCTCCGCTATCGAGGGGAGAAAGGCAACAGACAAATCTCAACAGTGGGTCCGCTTCAGCGTGTTGTCAGGCGTCATTTTATCTCCTCATCCGCGAGGATATCATCGATCACCTGCATTGCCCTGGCAGCTTCAGCGGGATTGCTTCCGCGATGCTCCCTTAGTTCCAGTAATGCCTTCCAAATACCCCAACCTCGCCCTCGCACCCAGGTCGCTTCGTCGACGTTCAGTTCAGAGTGGAAATATTCCCTGCTTGATCCGGATAAGAATGTCCACGCGATGGTGACGTCGCAGGAAGGATCTCCCGCTCCCAGTTGTCCGAAATCGATCACGGCGCAAAGTCGTCCCCCTTGCACGAGGAGATTATCGAACGCGACGTCACCGTGGACCCAAACGGGTTGGCGATCCCATTTTGCTTTTAAAGCCGATTCCCAAATAGAGGTCGCCGCCTGCGCATCAATTACATCTTCCAGTGCCTCTATGCACTCGCGGGTCTGAGAGTCATACACCGATAAATCTCCGCCTCGATAGTGGTTGTCTGGTCCCGCCAGTGGTGCATGGGTTGTATCAATCGTTTGCAGTATATTCAAAAAGTTGGCGATATCTTTCGCGAATTCATTCAAATCAGAAATACGCTCGATGGAAGCATTTTCACCTTGAAGCCACTTGTTCACGGACCAGGGCCACGGGTACCCCAGTCCCGGAATACCTCTTCCGAGAGGGACTGGAATTGGTAGTGGAAGATGGGGGGCGAGTTTAGGGAGCCACTCATGCTCTGTGTTGACGTGCTTCATGTAATTCTTTCCGCTCGGCATTCGAACACTCATTTCATCGCCAAGATGGAATGTTCTATTGTCGTGTCCATCGATCTCGACTGGGGTTATCGCCAGATTTGCCCACTGGGAAAACTGCGCAGCGACCAACCGCTGCACGAGGGATACATTAATTTCCACTATGTCCATTTCTTGTTGCCTAACGTTTAGCTTGATCCTCAAATGGCCCGCTAGGCATGGGTCCAATTATAGCGGTCGATGCTTTTGCTTTTCCAGTTCATACATCCAGTAGTCTCGATCGTAACCAAAGGTTTCGAAATCAGCCTCGTAAATGTCGTAGACCAGATCCGCCTGCTCGCGGTCGTAAACGATAGCCGGCGGATACACCTGGGTGGTCGGATTTTTGACAACGGAAGCCGTAGCAAGAATGTCTGGCGGTGCATTCAGGCGTGTCAGCACATGCTCAAAATCGCTCTGGAACGTCTCGAACCGGCCAATAAAGTCATAAGCAATCAGATCCGGCACGAGGATACGTGCCTGGACATTGAAGTGACCATCGCGACGCACACGGTCTCCCGCATCATGCAGGTAGCGTACGAAGTCGCGGAAGGGCACAAGCCTCTCGAGGCCATCCTCGTCTGGTGAGTAAGCGAGGCTCATCCTGATATCATCCTTAAGCCACTGGTACTCTTTGTTCCATGTGTTACCCACTTGCGTCTTGTACGCTGAGAGCAGTCGGTCATAGGGATTCCTGACGAAGCAGAATCTAAACCACTCAGGGGATGTCAACATTTCGAGAATTTGGTCTCTTTCGAAGGAACTCAAACGCAAACCCACTTTGCTAGCAGCTCCAGGTTCGTGGAGTTCGGGATTCCCGTTCAACATGTGTAGTGTCATTAAAATCCGGGAACTGGCGATCTTCGGAACAGTGACACAGACACACCTGTGCTCAACAGATACCCTTGAGAAGTAAGTCAAAGTATTGTTCGTGTTATGGTCGAGGATGGCATCGACCCACTTAGATAGCTGTTTTTCCACCATCATTCAATTCTTCTCCGCATAACATTAGATCGGCCAACAGGTTTTTATGGAGGATCGGCTATTACGGTTAGAAAGACAACGAACAAATCTCAAGTTGAGATAGCCGCAAACTAAATCGCCGCTTCCAATGGTTTGATTGAATCTTTTATTCTGTGTAAGCCTTCAAATCCTTTTTGCTTAGAGGAGACTCAAACCAAATGATATGTCGATCCGGGTCTTTAACGAATATCTGCCTCATCCCATAAGGAGCGATGCAGGGTTCGTCAATGGAAAGACCATTAGCGATCAATTGATGGTAGACCCTATCAACATCTTTTGTAATAAAGCAGAGCTTTATCGGATCATCGCTGACAACGAAATTTTTTCTTCCTTCTTCAATCATTATTTGAATGCCATCTCGTTTCAATCGACACCAATAGAGGGAATTGCCATTCATAGCACTGCTTACTCTATGAAATCCTAAAATCCCTTCATAGAATTTTAAGGAGTTCTGGATATTTGAAACCGGAATCAATGGAATGATGCGGCGTATATTGAATTGTTCATCTACTCTCATTTCGATTTCGGTTTTCAATTTTTCCCAGCTTTTGTATCCATATTCCCTGGCCAGAACATATTGAGTGTCCGAGATTTTCCATTCGTATTGCTCCGCTTCCTCTAAGGATTTATTATGGAACTCAGGATGCGAATCCAACACGCGTATGAACGCCTGTCTTTGTTTCGATTTCAGACTTTTAAGTAATTCTTTAGCCTGATTTTTGAGCTGCTCTAAATTTGCCTTTTCTGGCAATTGCTTATTCATGATACCTCCTTGCTTCTAAGCCATAGACTCACAACATGGCAGCAATTAGGTTTGCTCTTTAAAAATGAAGGTAAGCTCAGCTCTTTCCGTGAGTCCAGATGCGTCCTCTACGCTAATTAAATAGATTGATATCCGATCCTTCACTGTCAACGTCATTTTCTAATTCCAAATAAAATTCAAAAGTCATCTTAACGGTTCCTAAGTCCATTATATGCGCTCACCAAAGGTCATCACCGAAATTTTATAAGGCCCGATTTGTTGTTGATTTCCATTTTTCAGGAGTGAAAGGCCATCGAAGACGATTACATATAACCTTCCAGCGATCCGACATCGCTTTTGTATTCAATAAAGGGACATAACCAAGGCGCAAATAAATCTTCAATGCGGGCAGGCGATAGTCCTCTGAGTAGAGATGAATGATACGGTAACCTTCCTCGATGAAGCGGGCGGTCACAGCCGCACTGACAGATAAACCTAATCCTTTTCCTGAATGTGTCGGAGCTCCCGCAAGCCAGCCAAGTTCACCTCCTGAAGAATATGCTTCTGATCTCAAGGCCATACAGCTTGCTACCATTTGGCCGCTCATCTCGTGAATTGCCACATACCATCCACCAGGTAACAACCGCTGGAACCACGGATCAAGCCGCTGTTTATCCCAGTCATTCCATCCAGCCATTTTCATCAAATTTAAAAAAGGGTCTTCGTCACCCGGCTGGTAGGTCCGCATTAAATATCCAGGACATAGACGAACAGCCGGTGGTGTGTGCAAAAGATACACCGGCCATGCCATTTGTAACTGAAGGTCATGCTGCTCTTTGCTCATTATTTCCCTATGGCAAAGTCTGACCCTTTTTGACTTTCTTAATACCAATAAACGTACCGCTTAATCTTTATGGGGTTCGTCGATTAGAATGTAAGTAACAGGGGGTGTATGCTTCTTAAAATGCTTCCTCGTATCATTAGACAGTTTTCTAAATAACTGCGGTGTCATTGAGAAACCGTATGTCTTCTGTAAGAACATGGTGTTTACAGTAGAGCCAAAAATATCAAATCGCTTATCTTTCCTCGTTCCAATTTCACCACAGACAACACTTCCGAAATGGGCTTTGAGGTGATGCCTGCTGGGGATATTTTTACGATTTAACCACTCATCTCCTTTTTCTTTCAGAGATAATAGCGCCAGCACCCCTTCATCGATCGAATCGGATGGAAATAAAAGGAGATTTGCATCCCCTATAAATTTTACCACTCGGCCATTAGCGCGCCCTATTATATCACCAATGAGTTCATAGTATTGAGATAGCATTGCGAATAGATCAATTTCCGATAATTGCCTTGCGAAACGCGCAAAATTAGAGAGATCGGAAGAGGCAACCAATGCCTCGATACACGTAATATTTTCAGTTAATGGATTCTGTTCCATTTTATTGTTCCTTCAGGTTGTTATGATTGATTTCGACGACCTGTGAATTCGTCAGGTATGGAAGGAATCGCCAGCTCAAAAGTCTGGCAGTTATAGATTATAAGGTATTATTTTTTGATTTATGACGCAATTCTTTTCTCCTTCTCTCTTTCAACCTATTAATACACAGCCTGACACCTTATAACTTGCTTGTGCTAAGTAGATAGCGGTCGGCTCCCTTTTTGGATTCACCTGTTGGTGCGAATCGAAACCTGTGAATAAGCCTGATGGACGCAAGATTCCCGGGTTCGATATAGGCATCGATCGAATGGGACCCGTAGGTTGAAGTGGCCCATGATATTGCAGCACGACAGGCTTCTGACATAATCCCTTTACCCCAAAAACGTGGGTGTAAGTGAAAAGCGATTTCAGAACATCGACCCAGCGAGTTGAAGCCTACTGCTCCGGTGAATTGAGGTTTGTCTTTTAATAATAACGCCCACCTGAAGGCAGTTCCCTGTTCTTGATGTCGCATAAAGAAGTCCAGGATCTTGTCGCTTTCCTGGGAGTTTGTTGCCGGCAGCTCTATGGGGTTGCCCCAAAAGTCGATCGCGGGACCTGAATAACATGACACTTCCGGACTTGACCAGAGTTCGAACATCCCAAGTGAATGATCTTTTGAGAAGGGCTCTAAGACCAGCCGCTCCGTTTGCAGATGTGGCACTTCCAGCATAGTGCATATCAATTTTTCGGCATCCAAATCTAAAACTCAGCGGTGCGGCTTATTCACGTCAGGTTTCAGCCGAGGGGGGATGATTTTTCTGGCACGTATGCACATAAAAAGCGGCTTCCGCAAGAGCTTATGGTAAAACTCTGGATCAGTATTCTTAATCGCTTCTGTTGGCATTGGTTCGTGAACATTTTCAATCAAAAATCCAGCATCCGTTACAGAGGATATCACTTCCGTTAACGGTCGGCGTACACTTTGCATCTCGAATTTTTTTTTGAATCCGGAACCCCATACACTCTTGACTAATTCGGTCTCAAAGTAATTGTCCGTTCCGTAATCCTCAAAAGCGAAACAAGGATGCCCTACTGAAAAAAGCACAATTCCGTCATTTTTAAGAATCCGGTGCAATTCTTGAAATAATTGCTTCCAGTCCCAAACGTAATCAAAAACCAAAGGAGATAAAACCAGGTCAAGGGAACTGTTTTCTATAAAATCCAGAGGCTTAGACAAATCGGCCACTTTGACTTCACATTTCCCCTTTGTCCTTTTCTTTGTGATGTCAACCATGCGTTGACTGTAATCAATCGCCAATACTTTGGCCCCATGTTCCAGTAACCACTCGGTATAAACCCCGGGACCACATCCGGCATCGAGGACATATTTCCCTTTCACCTCCGGCATAATCGACAGCATTGCCGGTTTCTCATACAAGGCGTTTGCGTCCTTTGTCTCTACCATAGAGGCATAATCTTCAGCGATATCTTCGTAGATAGCGTGCGCGATCGATTGCTTTGTTTTCATTTTGTCATCACCCAACAATTGATTAGCCAATAGTTTTTTATCGAATCTCGGTTAATGCCCGGAGAAAGTCGATTTCAAAGGGCCTGACCCCTTTTTGAATGTTATTTGTACTCCAGTTTCTTCTCCAAGACAAATTCGCACGCTGATGTTGCGGGATGGTCTGATTTATAATCCTTAAGCTGCTCAGAACCCAGTTGCTCAAAACCTATTTTGTAATAGAATGCCAGGGCACGGGAATTTGAAGGCATGACTCCAGCCAGGATTGATCGCATGCCACGATCTGTTGCCCATTTTATGACATGTTCTATAAGATCCGATGCAATACTACTTCCGCGGAATGAGGGGGCCACCCACATTGAGATTAGATATGATCTCAGGGAATTTTCTTCATCAGGAAAACCTATAGCCATACCGACCGGCTCTTGATCATTTATCGCGATAGCGCAAAATTCTTTCACACTACCAGCACCATTACGGGTGCGTTCCTGCCAGTAATCGTCAGATTTTTTTCTGGCTTGATCCAATGTTGTGGCAAACGCGCCTGGTGAATCTTCCAGCGCAGTAAGTCGCACTTGCTTCAATAAGAGCCATTCATCGGCCTGGATTTGTCTTACTGTAATCATTTTACTGATGTAAACTTGAGCATTCAGTCTCGGGGGGTGCTAACAGTGAATACGTCTCGGACCTTGATGAAATTAATTATTTTTGGTCCCTTGGAATTAGATTATTGATTATATGTTGTCTTCCCGGGTGCAAAAGGTCCTCAAGCATTTTTACAACGGTGTCCTGGTTGTAGTGAACCAGCCGATGATTAATTTTATAGTCATTATTTGATGCATGCAGTAAAACGTAACTGGCTCTTTTATCATCTGTATGCGACAAGCTAACACTACCAAGATTCACCAAGTGCCATGCATCAACTTGGCGCGTCATTGGGCGATGGGTATGCCCGACACATATAAGGTCAGCTTCGCACTCGTGAAGTAATGCGCGAATCTCGTCATCTTCATTCTCAGGCGAAAAGCCAGAACCATCATCTAGTCCTGGAGAAGCGTGAACCCCCAAAAATTTAGTTCCATTCGGTAATATCTCATTAATTTCGAGTGGCAGTTCCTCTAGCCATTTCAACCAGCCAGAAGCTGCTATTGCGCCCTGTGTCCAACTGAATGTTTCGGCTACTTCCACGAACTGTGGTATAAGGCTTAATTTGGATTTCACTTCGTCAAGGGTTGGTGAAGGACGTTCTCCAAATGCCACATATCGATCAGTATTTCCTCGGATGAATCTTGCGTTTGCAAGATTTGTCAGTCGTTCAAGGACCCCCACCGGGTCGGGCCCGATTGCAACAAGATCCCCCAAAATCCAGTAACCGTCGACACCACCTTGCGCTTCTATATCTTCCAGTACCGCATCAAGGGCTACAGAGTTTCCGTGAATATCACTTAGTAGTGCGATTTTCATTTAGTGTCGGACTCAGGAATTCAGCAGTGTGTTATCAGATACGCATCATCATGACTTCCTGTCATTCAGATAAGTGCCCAGCTTCTTTACTAAACCCGGGGGTAGCCCCGCAATAGTGGTTTTTCTTTCTGCGGACGGCAATGCCTCCATCGCTTTAATGACATTTTCGCGCGAGACATTAGGATTGAAAATCCGCTTTTTCAATTCTGTCGTGATTATGGATGAAGCTTGTTCATCCGTCGAAGTACGCTTCAACGATGACTTTGCCCGTTTCCTGCGTTGCAATCGTTGCTTCTTGCGATCCGTCTTAGAGTCCACTTCAAGCTTACGATACAGTTCCTCCGAAATCTCTCCACTGACGATATTCTGCAAAATTTCGTCAAGACGTAATGTTTCTGCATTATCTTTAGCGACTATTGCCGCGCGACGACGTCGTGAAATGTAACGATACACCTGATCTTCCCAATACGGCTCAGCGATTAGTGATTGGGAGTCAGGCTTCATATATTAATATTTTTGGAATATTAGTTTAAAAAGCAATATACGATAGAATAGATCAGCATCTAATTAGGATCCTTAATTAATCATTAATTTTATTATTAACAAATGAACTTTACTAAGGTTGGTAGGCTAACGTATGGAAACATTACAAAATGAAGCCTGGCTCCTTTTGACCCTGCAGGAATATTTTATTGCACCGTTCCCTATCCAGGCTTACAGAGGCCGTGGTCAGCGGCCTCTGCAAATCCTGAATCAGGTTTAGTAATCGTACTCTCTTATTGATTAATCTTAACCTGGACAGGTACTGTATTTTGTACCGTGTCCAAAATGACAGAATGCTGGATAATCTGCATCAACTCATCTTCATCAGCATCAGATTGTATATTGAATCCAATCTCAATATCCTGGAACCCGGGACGCACATTAGGATCTATACCCAGTAAACCTTGAAGATCTAATTTTCCTTTAGCTTTTGATTCCATTTTATATATCGTTATCCCTCTAGCAGCGGCATGATAGGCGATCGTCGTCGTTATACATCCTGCAAGGGCATGCAGTAAGTATTCTGCCGGATTCACGGCCTTATCTGTTCCCAGAAGAGAGATTGGCTCATCGTTGGTATATTCGAATACATCGGTCCGAGTTGTATCTTCTTCCTTCGCTCCGTAGAAGCCTTTTATGGTTGATTTATTTATCGACCCATGTATTGTTGGACCTGAATTCAAACTGTGCCATTTCAGGATCATTTTTCATGACTTCGATGTTTTCATTGAGTTGAGCGACGTCTACTCCGTTTACTTTTGTTTCTATTGTTGTGGTCATTTTTGTTCTTTATTTTGTATTTTTGGTTGATATATACAGACATGTCTGTCTGTTTTTATGAAAAAAATATTATTTAATAAGCGCCACTACTTGCCTTCTTGCGTGGCGAACAGGCCACAGTTCTTGATGTATCATCACCAGAGCAATGGCTCCCGTGAGTATGGTTAAGTAATCGTTCGTTAAGGTTTCGACATCGAGATGGCTGTATTTCTTCCCATCTGACTGTATAAGGTCAGATGATATTTCTTTAATGATTGCCTTCAAAGTTTCATAATGGAGTTTACTTTCCTTTCTTACAGGATCTGCATGATTAGAGATCTCGGGCACCATACGAAGGAAACCGCAGCCTTTCAGCCCATTTTGGATGATCCATGGCTCAATACATTCAATCAAAGCCATAAACCTGGTCCGTGGAGTTTTCTTTTCATGGATAGCAGCTTTCAAATCCCCGATCTCCTTAATATTTAGATTACTGATATACGCTAAATTCAGGTGATCTTTAGTTGGAAAATGTGAGTAGAATGTAGCCTTCGATACGTTTGCTTTCTTTATAATCTCGTTCGTCCCGGTTTGATGATAGCCATATTGATAGAACAACTCCGTCGCGGTCTTCAAAATCCGTTCTCTTGCTGGACTTTCTTTCTTTTCTATCATTGAGCAAACTCTAAGCAGACAGACCAGTCTGTCAAGTAAATATTGCAAAAAATTTGCAAATAAGCAAATTCAGGTAATTTAGCGTATTTACCTCACGTTGAATCTATTGATTTTGAACATCATAGGTGAGACGGGGAGTATGCTGGGGCGTGCCGATCTTTTTGTAAAATGGTTTTCGAGCGAACAAAAAGAATGGAATGACAAAAGTGTCGTAGTGATATCATTAAGTGTGCTTTCGAAGGAAGGAAACACATACTCAGTGGCGATAAGATCATCGCAGCATTTCAATTACCTGTTTCACAACTTACTTAGAAAAGACAAAAAAATTTATAATTGCCCTAGTTTTTTTGCAGCATTAGGTGAAATAAATGGGAATCAGTATTGGGTTAGTCGGCCTTGGATCGTTCGGTCAAGTGTTCGCTGATCTATTTCGAAGTCATCCCGGGGTGGACCGTATCGCCCTCTGCGACCGTGAGCCGGAAAGAATGGACGCAATCGCATCACGGCGTCAATGGGACAGAAAATTCAATCCGCGCGATAAGTACGCCACCCTTGAGGAAATGCTTAAGACTGATGTCGACGCTGTAGCCATCATTACCCAGCATTGGCTCCATGCGCCCCAATGTGTCCAGGCGATGGAGGCGGGCAAACATGTCTACAGTGCCGTGCCGGTCATCACCGTGCCCGATGCTGACGAAATTCTCGACTGGTGTGAGCGGATAGTCGAAACGAGTCGGCAAACCGGCCAGTACTACATGTTGGGAGAGACAACATATTATCATGCCGACACTATGTTTTGCCGGCGCAAGGCCGCTGAAAATGCGTTTGGGCACTTCGTCTATGCCGAAGGTGAGTACTTCCATGATGTTGACGCGCTAAGCAACCTGCGCGATGTCATCCGCATGCGAACGGCGAGCGCCTCGGGAAAGGAATGGCTCGAAAACAAGCGTCGCTACCTGGCTGCTGGAATTGGGGACGGTCCGATGCATTACCCCACTCACTCAACCAGTGGTCCGGTTTCGGTGATGAAGGCACATGCGGTGAAGGTCACGGCCTACGGTTACAAAAACCGGAATGAAGATCCTTTTTTTGCGGACCATGCCTTCAGCAATGAAGTCGCCTTGTTCCGGATGTCAAACGGAGCATCGGTTCGAATCTGCGAGTTCCGAGAACTGGCCGGCTCTTTCCACAAGGGAGAGACGTTCCGAATTGTTGGCACACGCGGAACTTATGCGGAAAACACGTGGAAAGAGAACTTTCGCACCGACACGTCGCCGGCGAGACCGTTGGAGATAACGACTTTGACCGACGAAGAGATGCGGGATCCCTTACCGGCGGAGGTGGCGCTCGCCTTTAAGCAGATTGAGGAACCGGAGGCAGTGGATGATTCCGATTTCACACCCAAGGGGCACGGCGGCTCTCATCCTTATCTAGTAAATGAGTTTGTCGATGCGATTATTAATCAACGTCAACCGGCAACCAATGCCTGGGAGGCCGCGCGCTACACGGTGATGGGAGCGATGGCGCATAAGTCCGCGCTTCGTGATGGGGAAACCCTGGACGTGCCCGACTTTGGAGACGCGCCGCAGTAGAAACTAAGCGGTCGATTTGACTCTTTATGACCCGCTCTACGACTGACGCTGACCGAGACAATAACACAGTCCATCTGGGGCAATGACAAAAAAGACCCGAAAGGAGGTCTCTCCGTGTTGGTCAATTCGGTATCCAGCATCTTCTCGATCAAGGCCATTTGACTTCAATTCATTAAAAGCAGCTTCCACTTCATCGACTTCAAAGAAACAGCCCTCCTGGGTTGGATCACCGCCATTCTCCGCGAGACCAATCTGGATACTATCTCTGCCCAGGACCGCAGATTTGCGTGGTGTATCGGTGCGCGACAGAACCTGAAACCCCATCACCGTCTGGTAAAAAGGGAGCGCAGCGTCGACACTTTCGACGGGAAGATTCATCGCGTCATCTGCATACGGTGCGGCATTCTTGAATATCGCTGCCATGATTATTCCTATGATGAGATAATAATGGATTAGTGAACGTGCATTTATGAGTATCGGTTATTGTGTGAAGAATGGCAACTAGCAAATCTTAAAGTAGATGGTTCTTCTACAATGCGAATCGTTTGACTATTTAAACCTTCGCCTTCATCCTTCCAGTTATTTACATCAATATTAAGGTGGAACGCGTCCTGCGATGAGCTATGTCGAATCGTGTCCCTAGCGCGTTTGAATATGTCGTATTAGAAGAAGCGTGCTTGGAACAGCCGTCGCTGTGCATTGATAAGCTATGGCCGTCAGGCAGCCCGCTCCACCTTGAGCGGAGGCAAAATAATTATTATATATCTTAATCGTCCGGCTCCATAATGCTCATGGATGCCTAGCACGGTTTGTCACCGGCCAGGGTGACGCGATGCATGATGCGCCTGAATCCGTGATAGTCATTTATGGGGTTGTGCTGGGTACAGCGATTATCCCAGAAGGCGAGGGAGCCTTGTCCCCAGCGAAAGCGGCTGGTGAACTCCGGCCTGACCTGGTGCTTGAAGAGTTGGTCGAGGAGAGACCGACTTTCCTCATCCGTCCAACCCTCGATATGCGTCGTATGGGCATTGTTGACGTACAGGGCCTTGCGTCCCGTTTCCGGGTGTGTGCGTACTGCCGGGTGCATTGCGCACAACACTTTAACTTCCACGCCATCATCGCGTAGGCGGTCCTCCCGCGTTTTAGCGACCTCGGGTTTCGTCGAGTTGTTAACGCCGACCAGGTCGGTGAGTTTCGTTTTAAGATCCTCAGAGAGGGTTTCATAGGCCTTGTACTGATTGGCGAAAAGGGTGTCGCCGCCCGTGGGCGGGATCTCGACTGCGTAGAGCAGACTCGCCATCGGTGGATACTCGAGGTAGGTGGTGTCAGAGTGCCAGACGCCGCCGAAGTTCACGCGTTCATGCTCCAGCTTGATCACCGCGGTGACGAGCGGACACTCAGGCAGTCCTTTCAACTGGGGGTATTCCATTGGCTCGCCGAACTGCCGCGCGAAGTCGAGCTGCTCCTGCCTGGGGAGTAAGCTCCTGGTCGCGGAAAAAGATCACGAGGTAGTCAAGGAATGCCTGGCGGATTTCCGAAATAATTTCACCTTCTAAAGGCTGCGAGATATCCACGCCATTG
Organism: Opitutales bacterium; assembly: GCA_965197745.1. Taxonomy (GTDB): domain Bacteria; phylum Verrucomicrobiota; class Verrucomicrobiia; order Opitutales; family PNEW01; genus CBDANS01. Next base: position 102,533 of record CBDANS010000007.1, read on the forward strand.
ATTTCGGCGCCGAGCGCACCGTCAATCGGGCACACTTCGATAGTGCGAAAATTACGTTTCACCGCGTTATCCATTATTTTTTATTTTGTCGCGGCATCTTAGTCTAAGCTCGAGAGGAGTCATAGTGCGTGGCGAAGCTACACGAGATAGTCTTACTTCAATCGATATCTTTTCGAATTCTCTGGCGAAGCGTAAACCACTTCCAGTTTAGTTCCATCGGGATCATAGAAAAACGTGGCATAGAATTCCTTATAGTGATACTCGGGACAATCTACTGGAGGATCTTGAATTTTAACTCCGGGGAGCTTTCTGATAACTTTGTCATATATCTTATCAACGTATTCACGAGAGGGCGCGAAAAATGCAAAGTGATGAAGCCCTGCCATCCCCGTGTGAACTGGCCCCTGCCAGGCACCCTTTGTTTTCGCTTTTACAAGAATCAATAGAATTTCATCTTTAACATACACGTGACTCGCCTGATTCCGGAAACCAAGGGCTTTCATCAGCGGCATATAAAATTCAGCTGAGCGATTAAGATTCGAGCAGCAGATCTCAATATGATGGATTACATTCATGATTATGCAGAACGTTTGGTAAGCAGTGTTTAAGTTTCTGTAGATTCACCTTTATTTCTAAAATAAATTCCCTCTGCGGTTCCTCCGAGTATCCATCGCTTGTCCTCAGCTGAAAAAAACGGGATCAAATCCATCATGACCAAAAACTCGAAGAAATTCGCAAAGAGCATATGTTCCGGTCCGTAGGCATCGTAGAGTCGCTTCAGAAACGGCCACACGTCCCGGTGGGGCAGGGCTTCACGTGATGGATTGTGAAGCGTTGTGCGCACATAGACATTCGGCAACCGGTGCATCTCGAGGAGGGGACCGAAGCCGGCTTTATCGGGCGCGGATATGTCGATCATCGCGATGTGATCGATGACAACCTTTACACCCGGGAACCGTTCGGCCATATCCGCGACCTGGCCCACCTGTTCCGGCGCCAGAAAGATGTTGAAGACCGCTCCGAGTTCTTGCGCTCGTTCCCAAAATGGATACATGCAGGTGTCATTGAACCAGACTCGGTCCTTGTCATAGATTGGACTTAATCTCAGACCTACGAGGTTCTGCACTTTAATCAAGTGTTCCAGACGATCGGCATTTGCGGAGTCCCCAGGGTCGAACAGGTTATAGCCCACGAGGAGACCGATACCAGCAAATCGATCGGGCCACTTTTGGATCGCGTAAATAGTGTAGTCGTTATTTCTACCGTAATAACAGACGTGACTGATCACGGTCTTGTCGATCCCGTAGATCTGCATTTCGGCGATCAGGTGTTCGGCTGAATATTCACTGTCGGGAGCAAGAAAGGTCCCGCAGCTCGCTTCCTCAGGAATGATCGGAAACCTGGGATCGTGTATGACCCATGCGTGCTCAGCGGCATTGATAATCGGCGGTGAATCCATCTTAAGAATGCGAAATGGGTAATGAGAAAGGGTCAAACGTATAAATTAAATATTAAAGTCTGTTGAATAATTAATTATACGACATCGGCAACCTCTTTCAATCTCGTGATACTTTAAGCGATATTCAACTGCTTCACCAGGGTTTGAGCCGCATCTTCACTCTGTTCAAATTGGATATCCGAATACAGTGTCCACGTTTCGCGGTGGGTCACGGTTTCCCCGGGAGCGATCACGGATTTTGGAGCCACCGTTTCCAGTTCAATAAGGCGGGGATCGCAATAAACCTGGCTGGAACTGCCTCGGTCAAAATAGGGGACATGGGGGTGATAATCGGCATGTTTCACATACAGCGTTTCGTCGCGATGATAAGCCAGCCATCCATCGGGGTTGGGAAAGCCGAATTTCAGCATCCCCTTCTGCATATTCGCTTCAACAAAAATAAAACGGTTACCCCACTGTATGTGCGGACTGGCAATGTCGGTAAAGGACCACAAAGCAATACTGCGATTAGGCCAAACTCCGTCAGGGTCGACGTTCTCAGTTAGCTGCGGAAGAAGAGCCACGCCGCCCTCTGGCAATTGCGTTATGGCCCAGGGGGCCGTTTCGATTGACCACATTCCCTCGTTTTTAAACCGGTGATCAACAATGACGGTGGGGCTATTATCCGGCAGTGTGATATGCATGGATTTTTGAATGCAGGTTTCGGGTTCGGTCGGTTGAATGACTTCCAGGCCATTCTCAATTGTCTTGATCTCTACCGGCTGGTTATCGGGCAGGTAGGTGCGCCCTTCTACCTGGGGAGCATGCCACAATCGATGTCCCCCATATAGATTCAACTTTTCATCCTTACCCGGACAATCGAGGGTAAGATCCGGCAATTCGGCCAGCAGATTTTTACCCCCCGAAAAGCTCAACCGAATAATACGCGGTCCGACTGATTGAGTCACGAGCAGTTCTATGGATTCATTTTTTAAACGAACACAGTCCAGATCAAGAAATCGTGCAGTTTCCATGGGTACGTTTCATTGTTTACGCGGTTGGCCAATGCTTATGGTTTGTATGGCCGTTGGCAAGGTTTCCATGGCAGAGGTTGATACTGTTCAAGGGTTAGCAGGGTACTATCAAAATTATACATTTATAGCTGATGACCTGCGCCCCTTCAGAGCGCGTATTTATTATTCCCTTTGCCAGGGGTTAGCACCCCTGGCTAAATGCCTTCACCCCTTCGGGGTTATAGATTAACCAAAAATCCCACTCACTGATTACCGATCACCGACTATTATACTCTTCTATTCAATCGAAAAACGACATTCCGAAATCGACAATCGAAATCACCCCTACGGGGTTAAAGATGATTCAATTAGTCTTCGTCTTCGTCCACTTGATATTTATTTCAATATCAAAAATGGAACGTGCCTATACTGTTTGATAGATTAACGATACAAAATGGAGGGACGCGCTCCGTCGCGTCCGCATAATTTCATGCACATCGAATACCAACGGCCATGACGGAGCATGGCCCTCCATTAATGTGGAAGCAGACGAAGACGAAGATTGGTGTTTATCAATAGATCACCGCGCTCAGCCGGATATTTACCAATGGGTATCATTTAGCTTGAGAAAGAACGCCAGGCGTGCGATCTCTGCTTCTAATTCAGGGCGAAAATCTCGGTCCCTGGGACGTTGCTTAACGTATCCAATTTCGATACTCAACTTTTCATTGACGACGTTTGCATTCGCCCACCCGATAACACGGTCAACCCAGAGGAGAGGCAAAGCGTAGTAACCGCGGAGGCGTTTAGCGCATGGCGTATAGGCTTCAAAGCGATAGGTCCAATTCCATAAATGCTCAAAGCGCTGGCGATCCCGGACCAAGGGATCGAACGGTGCCAGGAAACGAACCTGACGTGGCGGCTCATCGTGGACCTTCTTTGCTGCCGGCCATATATAGGAGAGCCCGTCGACCGTTTGATTTTCAAATTCACCCGTGTGGATCAGCTCGCGTAATATCGTTTTACGACTGGCGATGCCCGGAACCAAATACTTGAAATAAGCGGCAATCGACAAGAGAAATCGCTCGTTAACGGGAGCAAGAATATTAGCTACCACGCGCACGATTTCCCGGAAGCGATCTTCCGACGAGAGAGAATGGTTGGGAAGTAAATCCGCTTCATAGATACGAATTCCGTTTTCTCGTCGCGCCACTCGAAGAAGACCGCGATGGTGCAAGCCCTCGAGGGCGCGCTTAGTCGCCTTGGAGTAACCGCCCCAACCATTGACGACGCGCTCATCTCCGAAATGTGCTTTTAACTCCCTCGGGTGTACCGGGCCGAATTTACGCACCACCTTAAGAACCTTCCGCTGCAGTTCGTAGATATCTTTAGTTATATTTCGAGGGTGCAATAAATTCGAAACGTGACGTGGGAGAAAGCCGTAAGCATAGAGTACATCTTCCTCGACATTCAGCTTCGCGTAACGGCGCTCAAGGTCCCCGACACGATATCCCTTGACACGGTGACGCAGGATCAGATCCTGCGCGCGCGCCGGTGAGCGAATGGGATCAGCCTGGACGAATCCAAGACGATTGATGGCAGCTTTCAATGTTCCCGGAGGGAAGAGGGTTTGAGCAATCGCGTGAGCTCGCAGCTGTTTTACAGATGACATAAATATTCAGGATGTATTTTCGTCGGAGACATAAAGTAGTCGATCTTTTTCCCGGTGATCCTTGTTTCCTTGAAAAATTTCAAGCAGTAGATCAGGCTGGGGGACCACTGGAAAAGAGGAGAACCATGTTAGATAAGGAAGATATAGAATTTTTTAACGAGAATGGGTATATACGCATTCCGCAGGTGTTTACTCCTGAGGAGACGGTTGAACTCGCGGATACGCTCGATCAACTGGTTGATGATTGGGCCAATACTACGCCCGGCTGGAGTGGACCATGGAGACGCGTTTACATGGACGAGGAAACGGAGAAAAAAGCGAAACTCACGGCGATGCATGATCTTCATCTCTATTCGGAAGCGTGGTGCCGGGCGGTGACCAACAAAAACCTTGTCGGTGCGATTTCACAATTGATCGGTCCAAATGTTGAACTGCACCATACCACGATGCATATCAAACCACCGGAGACAGGTCATCTCTTTCCCATGCACCAGGATCACCCTTTCTATGAGCATGATGATGGACGCTATGTTGATGTCCTGGTACACCTCGATGACACCAACGTGGAGAATGGAGAAATCCGATTTTTGGTTGGTTCCCACAAACAGGGCGCGTTAGTCCACATCCGTGAAACTGAAGCGGGCTCATGCTCACCCCACTTGCCGACCGACGTTTATAAACTCGAAGACTCTGTTCCGGTTCCCGCAAAACGCGGTGATGTCGTCTGTTTCAGCATTCACACGATCCATGGGTCCTATCTCAATCGGACCGATAAACCGCGTCGTCTCGTTCGCTTCGGCTTTCGTGATCCGCACAATGTTCAGACCGCGGGTCAAAGCGTCGGCCGGCCCGGACTTCTTGTCTCCGGCTACCGGCAACGCCGCGAAGGGGAAGAGTTATTGAAGATGAATTAAAGGGTAATAACTCAAAATACCATCTTCACCTTTGCATTTTGATAGGGCGCAGATCTATGCTCGGTTATGCGATCATTTAAGTTAGAATGATAACTGGGATGGATCAATAATTTCGGATGGATCCTATCTCAAGGGATAGGGAATAGAGTTAAAAGGATATATAATATAAGTTAGTTCAATTATATTGCTATCGCCGCGCATCCTGGTTCTTGTATTTATTAATTGTTAAAAAAAGGTAAATACCACTCGATGCCGTGAAAGGCGCTTTTCAACGGGTTAAGTTGAATTAAGCTTCTGAATGAATCCCGGGAATTATAAATAAAGATGACTGCTGTTTATGATAGCTGTGCCAAGTGGCTTAGATTAATGTGTATTATCATACCCTGCGCATTATATAGCCAGGCAGAAGATGCGCAAATATTTCTTCAGGCGGGACATACGAGTAATATTAATTCGGTAGCTTTCAGTCCCGATGGCCAATACTTTATATCAGGGAGTGGAGATAACGCCATCCGTCTCTGGCATCGAGCTACCGATATAGCGATAAAGAAATATGAAGGGCATATCCGTAGTGTGAATGCGGTAGCCTTCAGTCCTGATGGCCAATATTTTATTTCTGGAAGTGGAGATAACACTGTTCGGCTCTGGCATCGAGCTACAGTTGTAGCGGTAAAGAAATATGAAGGTCATTCCGGCAGTGTGAATGCGGTGGCTTTCAGTCCGGATGGCCAATACTTTATATCTGGAAGCGGGGATAATACGATCAATCTATGGGACCGGGTTAGCGGAAATCTGGTTATGAAATATGAAGGGCATACGGGAAGTGTGAATGCCGTGGCTTTTAGTCCCGATGGTCAATACATTGTCTCAGGAGATTCGGGTAGACTCGTCAGTGTTTGGGACCAGGTAAAAGGCAATCTGGTAAGGAAGTATGATGGGCATACGAGAAGTGTTCACTCAGTGGCTTTTAGTCCCGATGGCCAGTACTTAATCTCGGGAAGCGCAGATAAAACGATCTGTCTATGGGACTGGGGCAGTGAGAACATCGTAATGAAATATGGAGGAAATGTCAGTAGTGTTAATGCGGTGGCCATTAGTAGCGATAACAAACACATAATCTCATCACACGAGGATAATAAGGTACGTCTCTGGGACCGCGCTACGGGGAGTTTAGTAAAAGCGTTTGAAAAGCATAGCGATAGTGTGCAATCGGTAGCTTTCAGCCCCGATGGGCAATATTTCATTTCAGGAAGTAGAGATAATACCATTTGTCTCTGGGACCGGGTCAGCGGTAAGCAGGTAAAAAAATATAAAGGGCATACGAGTGGCGTTTTATCCACAGCTTTCGATCACCATGGCCGATACGTTGTCTCGGGAAGTGGCGATAATACAATCCGTCTTTGGGACCGCGACCGCGGTAAACAGTTAAAGAAATTTGAAGGAGAATTCTTAAGCGTGCATTCAATAGCCTTCAGTCCCGATAGCCAATATATCGTTTCGGGAAGTGGCGATAATACAATTCGCCTTTGGGATCCGGGTAGCGGGAGAATGGTACGGAAGATTGAAGGGCATACCAGTAGCGTGAATGCCGTAGCCTTCAGTCCCGATAGCCAATACATTGTTTCAGGAAGCGCGGACAACACGGTCCGTCTCTGGGGTCAGGCTACCAATAGTATGGAAAGGAAGTTTGAGGGGCACACGGGCAGCGTGAATACCGTGGCCTTCAGTCCGGATAGCCAGTATATTGTTTCAGGAAGCGCGGATAGAACGGTTCGTCTCTGGGATTGGGCCTACGATAAAATGGTACGGAAGTTTGTAGGGCATACAGGCAGCGTGAATTCAGTCGCTTTCAGTCCCGATGGCCAATTCATTATCTCCGCCAGCGAGGACTTCAGCATCAAGCTGTGGAATAGAGAGACCGGTAAACTGCTGGTAACGATCGTAGCTTTTAAAGATGGCGAATGGATAGCTTATACCCCTGATAAATATTACAATTCGTCCTTAAAAGGTGATCAATTTATGACTTTCAGGGTTGAAAATAGAATATTTGAGTTTAGCCAGTACGCTGATTTATATAAGCAGCAAGAGCTTACTTCGCTCATTTTAAACAATGAGGAAATTCAAACGCCAGTAGCTCGGATTATTAAAGAGACTGGAGTCGATATAAGGAAGGTAAAGGTGGCTGAAATACCGCCACCCGATTTAAATATCCATTATTTAGATGTTGGTGGACTTAAAAAGAAACCTGAAAGTCAAAATATCAGTTTCTCTGAAATCATTCTCAATGGCGCAGTAAGAGAACATCGATTTGGGGTGGAGAATATCCGCGTTACTTTAAACGGAGAAGAGATTTATAAGGAAGAAAATATTGGGAAAAAAGATTACCAGTTTAGAATCCCCGTAGTTTTAAAAGACTTCGAAAACAAGCTAACTATATTGGCTTCGAGCACGAAAAAAGTCAGGAGTTATCCTTGGGAAATAAACCTTTCATATGAAGAAGCATTTCCAAACGGAAAAACACTGCCGGAAATAGCTAAAAATTATTTTGGTAGTTCAAGAAGTTGGGCCGTGGTCATTGGCATCAATAATTATTCCCAGGAAAAAGGCTTTGATTACTTGCCTTATGCTGTCGATGACGCGAATGCGGTAAAAAAGTTTCTGATCAACAATCTGGATTTTTCAGAGGATAAAATCTTTACGCTTAAGAACGAAGAAGCGACAAAAGTAGCGATAGAAAAACTGCTTGGAGATGAACTTCCGAGGAAGGTAAAAGAAAATGATCGTGTGATCCTGTTTTTTTCAGGTCACGGAGAAACGAGGACAACACGCAAAGGGAAAGAATATGGATATTTAATCCCCGTTGATGGTGATGAAAAAGCACTTCATGCCACGAGCATTTCGATGACAGATATGATCGACTGGTCTAATCTGATCCCAGCGAAACATATGCTTTTTCTTATCGACGCCTGCTATGATGGAGTTGCGGGAAAAGAACGAAAAGGGAGAATAAATAAAGAATCAGTAAAGCAAGTGGAGACCTTTATAAAAAGTAATGGCCGACAAATTATGACAGCAGGAACATCCCGGGAAAGCATTATGCTGAGTAAGATGGGGAATAAACACAGTGTTTATACCTATTATCTCTTAGAAGGATTGAGAGGTGAAGCTGATCGCAATGGGGATAGGGTAATCACCGTAAATGAACTTCAATTTTATTTAGGAGCTATTCTACCTGCAGAAGCTAATCAGACACCCCAACTTCATTTTTTGGGCTCCGGTAAAGGGCAGTTTGTTTTTTATAGGGAAGAGAGAATGCACAAGGGTGTTGTGCCCTTATCACCGGCAAATGGACCGGTTTCTACAACTGTGCATAAACTCCGTCAGTAGTCGGTTCATTCTTGACCCTTTATTTCCGGCTGGAAATTCTAGCGTCACAGTCGATAAAGCCTTGCGTGGGAAAAGCATATTTCCTATCAACTTCATTTTTAAGCTATAAAGGATAATAATATGACACCAGAAGGGTCCATTGAAAAGCGGGAGCAAGTGATTCGGGATGGGTACTGCGTCGTCGACGACATTTTAACGGAAGACTTTCTGGATGAACTGCGCGAAGAATCGGAGCGATTAATCGAAGCTCATGTCGAACCGGATGAAATGATCTATCAGGGGCAGCACGTGGGGGTACAAGGCAAAGATAATGCCGTCATTCATAAATTGCTGACCTGGGGTCCATCAGGTCAGGCGCTCGAAGAACTGGGTTTTGGCGATTTCAAAAGTATGGGGAGTATCATCATTCTGACTAAAGACCCAAAAGCACCGGCGCTCTATTGGCACCAGGATTGGATGAAATGGGAAGATCCGCTCAGTTGTTCGCCCTGGCCGCAGACCCTATTTCTGAATTATTACTTAAGTGATACTTCACCTGAAAACGGCTGTTTAAAAGTGATCCCCGGCAGCCACCACCGGCGATTTGCACTGCACGACCAGCTCGTTCCGGCCCATGAACAGGGAGCCCGATTCGTTGATGAAGATCATCCGATTATGTTTAGCGATCATTCGGATGAGGTAAACGTGTGCGTTTCAGCGGGATCCCTGGTTATGGCTGATGCCCGCTTATTGCATTCTGCCGGGAAAAATTTTACCGACCAGCGCAGAACCCTGATTCTAGCCTGGCACAGTCGAGCGGCCATCACCGCTCCGGATTATTGGGACCGCGACATCCCCGAGCCCCTTGCCAATCGGGATCCGGATCGGGAGTATCCCGTCTGTCGCATCCCCGGTGAATATCTTAAATACTAGGGAGTCACAGCTCGGCTAATGGACTTCAAGGCTGGATCAGGTTCCCTGTCGACGACATTGTTTGATAGATCATTCGACTTCGCTCATGACAAGTTAGCCCAGGAGTAGAGGATGCACATCACTGACGCGCAAATTGCCACCTTCAAAGAGCAGGGCTTTCTCATCATCGAAAACTTCCTCACCAGGGAAGAGAAGGAAGCGGCTCTCCATGGATTCTTCACCTTGTACTCCCCACCCTACGACCAATACGTAGCTAATGATCGACAGAATGACATGCCGAAACAGCAGCTCTTCCCTTGGGATCATTCCGGTCTTAACCACGTCACCATCCACCCGGATCTGATCGACGCTGCCGAACGTGTCCTCGGCACCCGCGAGGTCCGTCTTTGTGAGGGGGGCCTCGGGATTAAATACGCCGGTGATGAATACACGACCAAATTTCATATCGATTACAGCAACAATACGCTGGGGCCGATTCTCGATCCGGATGAATTTACGAACCTGCACTGCTTCTATTGTTTCGACGACGTCAAGCCGGGGATGGGACCAATCCGCATGGTGCCCAATGGTCGACCTGACGAGGAATTTGTTCCGATGATCGTCCCCGGCGGCTCGGTCTGTTTTTACAGCGTTTATACCCGGCACGCCGCCTCCGATTTCACCGCGCCACGGGGCGACCGCCCGGTCATGTGGGTCGGCTTTACGCGCAAAGACCGACCCTGGGATGGTGGACGCACTTTTACTTATAAAAGCGGCGCTAGCTCCCAGGCGATGCTTCGTTTTATGATCGAAGCAACACCACGTCAACGCGAACTCCTGGGATTTCCACCGCCGGGAGATTCACTGTGGACCGAGTCTTTTATCGAAGGCATGGTGACACGCTATCCAGGCTTCGAGTCTGCGCCGTATTACGCAGCCCACAAAAATAGCACGAGCTGAAAGATCAGTAGGGGCACTCTTCAAGCTTATCATGTGGCCAGACAATTTTCCTTCGTTCTGGGGTCAGCCGATTGAGAAGTTCCTTTGAAGGACGGTAACCATGGCGAAAAAACCCCCAGGAGGGCCCGTAACGAAAGACGATATTGCGGCGTTCACCTTCTTTGGTACGTCTGGCAGAGCCGTGGCAAAGGGAGTCGACAAAAAGGAGTGCATCCCCCGCTTTCATATGTACTTCAATCGCTCCGGTTACGCCATCCACCGAGCCGCCCCTGGCAGTCATCCTTGATTTTTCAAATTCCGGATGACGGAAATTTGATTTGTGGCTACTCGGTATAACCATCGTTGCCCCATCGTTGGGACCGATGTCAGTAAGCGCCATCAGGATGTTAATCTGGCCGCAGTTAAACTCCTGGTTGTGGACATGAAACTGGCAGCGCTTGACCCACGGCACGGGGCCGGAGTGTAGACCTATAGATTCGCCCGGGCCCCTTATATTGGCAAAGTTTTCGTCGATAAAAAGAGGCCCATGTTGAGAGTCGAAAGAATTCTGACCGCCGACAAAAGTCTTCACGTGTTCAATCCAGGAAGGATTATCGATGAGCCGTTCAAAAGGTTCACCTCCCTCATAAATCTGTTGCAGGTTGATCCCTTCCTTTGAGGATTGAAAAACATGCCCATGAACGTAACCGTGCCATTCTCCCGGTTTAAGCTGGCACAGTTCGTCGAGAATCGCGTTCATTTCCTTCACCTGATCCTGTGCAATGGCTTGTTCCAGAATCAGATAACCGCGAAGATCAAAGAGAAAAATGTCGTAATCCGAAATCATGATGGCTTACCAGTAAGAAATCCTACATGTAATGGAAAAAGCACGGATGTCACCCCTTTTACACCTTGTAGTAATTCAAAATAATTCTTTCTTTTTTTAGCTTTTTGTTAATATTTGACGCTTTACTGGAAGGAGTATTGCTATGTCGCAAGATGTCGCGGAAAAAATAAAAGAGAATCCAAAATTTGAAACACTGGTAAGTAAACGAAATGCCTTCGCCTGGAAGCTGTCCATTATTATGCTCGTTATTTACTACACCTTTATACTACTCATCGCCTTCAGTCCTCAAACCCTGGGAACACCGATCGGCAGCAAAGTCATGACACTGGGCATTCCGGTTGGGGTAGGTATCATCCTCATTGCGTTTGCACTGACCGGTATTTACGTGTACCGCGCCAATACAGAATTTGATGTCCTTACGAACGATATCAAAAAAGAATTAGAAGGATAAAGGTATTCAAGAGGACTTAAATATCGCGGCCATTGTCATGTTCTTTGCCTTTGTGGGGGCAACACTGGGCATTACCTACTGGGCAGCGCGCCAGACAAAAACAGCAAAACATTTCTATGCAGCTGGCGGGAATGTCACAGGATTACAAAACGGCCTGGCCATTGCCGGTGATTATATGTCTGCCGCTTCCTTCCTCGGCATTTCAGGACTCGTTTACTTAAGTGGCTACGATGGCCTGATTTATTCTATTGGTTTTCTGGTTGGGTGGCCAATTATCTTATTCTTAATTGCTGAGCAGCTTCGCAACCTTGGCAAATATACTTTTGCTGATGTCACATCCTACCGCCTAAGCCAAAAACCTATTCGAACACTGGCAGCGCTAGGCGGAATAGCGACTGTTATTCTCTACCTTATTGCCCAGATGGTGGGTTCAGGAAAACTTATCCAACTTTTATTTGGTCTGCCTTACGAAGCGGCGGTGATAATCGTGGGGACATTGATGGTCCTCTACGTCGCTTTTGGCGGTATGATTGCGACCACGTGGGTACAGATTATTAAAGCGGTGTTACTGTTATCCGGCGCAAGCTTTATTGCCCTGGCCGTGGCCTGGCACTTCGATTTCAATTTTGAACGTTTATTTCAGTCAGCGGTGGAGACTCATAAAAACGGTCTGGCTATTATGTCACCCGGGGGTCTGGTTTCTGACCCGGTATCTGCCATTTCCCTGGGAATCGCCCTGATGTTCGGCACGGCCGGCTTGCCCCACATCCTCATGCGCTTTTTTACTGTAGCCGATGCTAAACAGGCGCGCCGTTCGGTCTTCTTCGCCACCGGGTTTATCGGTTATTTTTATATTCTGACCTTTATCATTGGTTTCGGTGCTATTGTTATGGTCTCTGCCAATCCCGTCTATCTTGATGAGGGCATTATTAAAGGTGGCAACAATATGGCCGCTATCCACTTGAGTCACGCCGTGGGCGGCGACATATTTTTGGGTTTTATCTCCGCTGTCGCCTTTGCCACTATTCTGGCAGTCGTCTCAGGCCTGACTTTAGCGGGAGCGTCGGCCATTTCCCATGACCTTTATGCCAATGTCTTTAAAGAGGGAAATCACGATGAGATGAAAGAGATGCGGGTGTCCAAAATAGCCACGGTAGTCCTGGGCATTATTGCGATTATGCTGGGTATAGCCTTTGAAAAACAGAATATTGCCTTTATGGTTGGCCTCGCCTTCGCCATCGCGGCCAGTGCCAATTTCCCTATTCTTATTCTTTCCATGTATTGGAAAAAACTGACTACCCGTGGTGCGGTCATTGGGGGGACGATGGGCCTGGCATCTGCAGTGCTCCTCGTTATTCTCGGCCCTATTGTCTGGGTGCAGATTCTGGGCAATCCAGAACCCATCTTTCCCTACAAATACCCGGCCCTGTTCTCGGTAACCGCAGCTTTTGCCGGCATCTGGTTTTTTTCCATAACGGATAGATCAAAACGTGCCAAGGCGGAGCAGAAAGCATTTAGTGCACAGTATGTTCGCGCTCAGACGGGTATTGGTGCTGAAGAGGCAAGCGGGCATTAAGCTATGAGTGAACGTAAAATATCCTCACCTGAAAATATCGATTTTGATACACCGGGAAGAAGAGATTATTTTGTTTCCTTTGATCACTACTCTTATTGGGCTTCGCACCTGGTTCCCCTAACGGTTTTGGTGGGTGCCGATGCGAAACCCGGTAAAGGGGTAGTAGCCATAGGGTCCACTCATGGAAATGAATACGAAGGACCTGCGGCCATCAAGCATCTGGTCCATGATTTAAAAGCTGATCAGGTCAGCGGGCGTATCATTCTCATCCCCGTCCTCAACGTGGTTGCCTTTGATGCAGGGACCCGTGACACCCCCGATGATGGAGTCAACCTTAACCGGGCATTTCCGGGTGATGCCATGGGTTCCATCACAAATCGCTTAGCTGATTTTGTGACACGGTTTATATTTCCTCAGGTAGATGTGGTGATCGACATTCATTCCGGCAACTCCTACTACCGGTTTTCTCCATTGACCGCTTTTCACCATGTGGAAGATGAAGGACAAAGGCGAGCCATGGAAAAAACGGCCCGTGACTTTGGTTGTCAGATCACCATGATTTATCATGACAAAGGTCCCGGGCTATTGACCAGCTATGCTGAACGATTGGGTAAAATATCGATCGGAACTGAACTTGGTTTCGGATGCTCGATTCAGGCTATCGGGGTATCCATGGCCAAACAGGGTATACTGACTGCGGCCATAAAGACAGGACAACTTAAAGGAGAAGCACCCGCGAACGGTCACTTCCCATGGGAAGAGCAAATATTAGTTGAGACGACAGATCCCGCCTGTGACATTCTCGCCACGTATAATGGACATTACGAATCGATGGCGGAATGCAATATATGGGTGGAGCAGGATCAGTTGCTGGGCTACTTGCATGATTTTGACAAAATAGACGACCTTCCCCTTGAAATAAGAGCCCGTCATGCCGGAATATTTATTTGTCAGGCCTGGGGCGCGCGGGTTTTTCAGGGGCAGGTAATTGCCCAGGTGGGAAAGCAGGTTCCCTGGTTGGACTAACGTCAAGGAATTTGGAATGAAAATTACGGAAGTTAAATGTCAGATTCTTCGCATAAAAGAGGTGGAATCAAAAACGGCGGGCACCCAGGACACGGTGCTGGTGCGGATTCAAACCGACGAAGGGATAGAAGGGATCGGCGAATGTGACGCGCAACCCGAAGTCTGCAAGGCGGTCATCGACGCGCCATTCAGCCATAACATTGCCTGTGGTCTGCGAAAACTTATAGTCGGTGAAGACCCTCTCGATGCGAATCACATTTGGGAAAAAATGTACCGGGGCAGTATGTACTACGGTCGTCGGGGGGTTGCCATTGCCACGATGGCCAGTATCGATATGGCACTGTGGGATATAAAGGGCAAAAAACTGGGTCAGCCTATCCATGAGCTTTTAGGCGGGAAAAAACACGACCAGATCAAAGCTTATGCTTCAATTCTTTTTGGAAAGGACGGACCGGAAACGAAAGCCATTGGGCAGCGTTGGATCGACGTGGGTTATAGGGCGGTAAAGTTTGGTTGGGAACCCATGGGTGAAAGCGAAGCGGTGGACTTGGACCTCGTATCCGGCGCTAGAGAAGGATTGGGAGATGAAGCAGAACTGCTGGTGGACGCCGGTTGTGTTTGGGATGCTCCAACGGCTCTCAAGCGCGCCGAAAAATTCACCGATTACAATGTGGGCTGGTTAGAGGAACCCTTGAGCCAGGATGATCTGGAAGGTTACCAGTGGCTCAAAGAGCGATCGCCTCTACCCATTGCCGCAGGTGAGGGAGAATGTGGATGGTACGCTTATAAACCCTGGATAGAAAATCAGCTTTTGGACATCTACCAGGTGGATCTTGCGAGAAACGGGTTTACGGATGGGCTGAAGATAAGAAAACAAGTAGAGGAAAAAGGGGGAAAGCTCTGCAACCACTGTTACAAGACCCCTATCAGCGTGGCCGCTGGCCTGCATTGGCTGAGCACGACAGACAGCGCGTTTTTATTTGAAGACTGTGTTGAAGACTCACCGCTCAGACATGAGCTTACCCATGAAAAAATACAGGCTGTTGACGGCATGATCCACGTTCCCGATCGACCCGGATTAGGGGTTACGCTCAATGAAGATTTAATCCGCGACCTGTTGGTCTCTGAATCGGTATAAACCAGAGTTGAAATTCGAAGGTCGTTTGCGGATTTAAGAAATGAATAGCCACAAAATGCACAAAAAGGGTGGGCCATGCGGAACCTGCCGGCCATAGTCCACTTGCGACGGCTGGTCGTGGGCGCTTAATTGAGTAATATTTATTTTTCTTATTTTATATAATAATCACGGACGCGACGGAGCGCGTCCCTCCAATTCACTCGCAATGACAATAAAAGAATTCCTTATATATTTAATCTCTTTGTAAGAGATTAGAAAGTCGACGGAATGATTTCTTAAATTACCAATGCGCTAAAATCTTTAGAAGATCGATCTTCAACTCATCGTCTGAGTTAGTATTTTCTTCTCTGTCAGCGTTTGAGAAAGTGGTATTAAAATTCTGCTTCGGCTGTCCTATCCCTTCTGACAGCATCGCATCATTATAGACCAATGCATCCATTCCCACCACAGTCGATACTTTGGGGGCAGCAAGGTTCGAGGCTTCATTAATCTCTGCAAGATCTCCACCCGAGAAAGGCAAAAGAGGATTGTGCGCGGAAGTCTCAAAGGACCCTTCGCCAACCCTGGATTTGAAATCTGGAAATCTGATTAACATTCTGGTAATCATTATGCAGTAAGGATGCCAATATTTATAAAAAATTGTAAGTGTATGAATACTAATTAATTAAAAATTTAAACTGATAATACAATCAATCCTCATGGACATGATATGTTAGTAGCATACATAGAATGTAAGTCACAATATAAGCCGTAGTCTTATTGACCTGACTTGCTTCTATAGGTGCTTAACCTGCCAAGTTTTAGCTCTTCGTTCTGTTTCTTCTAATTGATTCTTGTTAGATTCGTTACCATACAGCAGCGATCGTATACCAATAAAAATCCTCAAAATTATCCTGCTCAACTCTTCGTCCCTTTTCATACATCACTCCAAGGTTGAAAAGGGTTTCAGCACCACTTTCTTCTGCTCGTGCTTTTAATTCTGATAATTGGTCAGGTCATTCCTGGCACCCAATGCAGAGCTGACTAATAACAGGATAAAAAATTCGAAAGCACATTCTTCATGATAGCAGTCGATTAGATCAGCCGACTTATTTATTGCTGTAAGTAATCAGCAAGATATGAATTTTTTCATTTATTTAAACAAGTTTGGTAAAGTAGTGGTTAGTGGTGATACATAAGTGATCAATAACACACCGACGAGCAGGACTAATAAAATAGGTATCACGGATCGGTAAACCTCAGGCAGAGGTTTATTAAAGCGATACGATGAAAGGAATAGATTCATCCCTACTGGTGGCGTTAAATACCCAAGTTCCAAATTCGCTAAAAAGATGATGCCCAGGTGGATTGGATTAATGCCATAAGCCAGTCCCATGGGGATAATTAATGGCACTACAACGACAATGGCCGTGTAAATATCCATAAGGCACCCAACAATTAAAAGGAAAAAATTAAGCGCGAGTAAAAATGTCCATCGTGAATGAATGGTGTCCGTTACCCAATCAACGATACGCGGTGGAATCTCTTCAAGAACCATATAGTAGGTAAGCCCCATGGCAACACCGAGAATCAAAAGGACACCACCCACAACTAACCCACATTCTGTCATCACGCGAGGGACGTCTTTAAATAATTTCAAATCTCGGTAAATAAAGGTCTCCACAATAAACGCATAGAGCGCAGTCACGGCTGCTGATTCAACGGGAGTGGCATAACCGCTGAAGAACACGACCAACGCTACAATCGGCAGAATGAGCTCCCACTTAGCTACCCAAATAGCACGGCGCGTCTTTCCCCAATCAAAATTTTGTAATTCAGCATCACCCTTCGAACCTTGTCGAATTCCCCACCAGGCTGTTAATATTACCAATAAAACACCGGGTCCTACACCCCCGAGAAACATTTGCCCAATAGTGACATTTTCGACGTTAATTAAACCTTGATTGGCTACAGCGGTAGAAGCGATGATGGCGTATAGGATTAATGGCAAACACGGTGGGAATAGGAGCCCCAAAGAACCTGCTCCCGTTAGCAGTCCAATGGCATTCCTTTCCGAGTAACCGGCGGCAAACAAAACGGGTAAAAGCAATCCGCCAAGAGCGAGAATTGTTACTCCCGAGGCACCCGTGAAGGTAGTAAAAAACGCACATAACAAGCAGTCAAAACTGCTGGCCCACCACGAATCTGACTGAATAACGCTTGAAAAACGTTAATTAACCGTTTCGATGCACCTCCCTCTGCTAAAAACAATCCAGCTAAAGTAAAAAGAGGAATAGTTGGAAGAGATGGATTGGTCACAAGTGAATAATGTTTCAGTGATATCGATGCAACCGGTAATTGATCTCCCCAAAAAAAGATTAAAGCAGCCCCTCCAATAGTTGTAAAAACGGGAGAGCCGAGAACGGTAGCCATAAACAATAGAATAAATAAGGGGACGACCATTTTCTCTGGGAATAGAGGTGACCATTTACCTATGCAGACAAACAAAGTAACAAGAAATAGCGCCAATCCACGGCCTTTAAAATATTCAGAAGCACCCCATATCAACCGAAGCGTTATGAGACCGAAGCCAAGGGGGAGAATAAATTGGATGGTCCATACCGGAATTCCATAGGCCAGTGTTTTACCACCCATTTTTTCAAACAGTAGAAACTGTATGCTGGCAACACACAGAAAAACACTAATTGTTGCGGCGACTGTATTGCTAAAAAATTGTGCAATTGTCTTTACTCGATCTTTAAAAAAATCGCTCAAGGTTGAGAGTGAGAGCAATCGATTATTACGTGCAGCAATGGCTCCACCCAGCATACACACAATTAAAGTGAAATGTTGAATAAAGGAACTGGCACCCGAGATACCAGTGTGAAAAAATGTACGTAAAAGTATACTTGCCAGTGGCAATACCACCAATACGGCCAAGGTTGCAGCAACTAAAGCATCCTCAATACTACATAATATTTTCTTCCAATTGTAGTTATTCCTTGTGCGTAGATAATCTAGATCAGGAGCATCATTCGACTCGTCACTCACTATTTTGCTTCCTTATTTATAGTGCGGTATTCCTGTATCAATTGTATAACCTCGTCAAAAATATCTGCAGAGACCATATTACCTCGAATCCTGGGGTAAAGCAATTTGGTGGCAGTCTCACGCCACTCTTCCTCAATTTTGGAAGAAACCGGATGAACAGTCAGTCCACGATTCTTCATTGCCGCCTCAGCATTAATACTCTCCTCTCTCCCTATAATTTTCATTTTCTTACCGGCATCTGCAGCAGCAATTTGAAGGGCTTCTTTTGTCACGTCTGGTATTTTATTCCAAGTATGACTCCTGATAACGACGGCACCGACTAAAGGTCCCCAATTTAACTCTAACATGTGCGGTGCCAGATTGTCTATTTGTCCAGCCAGAGCATAAAAAGGGGGTGAGACAACTACATTAATTAATCCTGTCTGCAAACCCGGCATAATTTCTGAGGTTTCGAGTGGGACTGGATAGTAACCGGCTTGAATCATTACTTCAACCTGAGCCGGGTTACCCGCCCATACAAAAATCTTCATTTTTTTTAAATTATCAGGATAAATAACCGGTTGTTTGGAAAAATATCTAACCCAGCCAGCATCTACCCAGAACAAGAGTACGAATCCTTTAATTAAGAGACGTTTTTGTAACTCCGGCTGTAGCTTTTCAATGACATAATCAAGTTCATCTAGATCTCTGTATACCATGGGTATACTACTTAGACCGGCAATTCCCGGTTCAATATCCTCAAGACCGCGAACCGTGAGCAATGCAGAATGCAGTGATCCGACGCGCATCAGTCTAACCATATCAGATTCTCCCCCCTGGATACCGTCAGGGTAAATCACTAGTTTCACTCCTCCACCGGGTGCCTCTCGCCATTTTTCACCCATTGCCAACAGTGTTTGATGATGACTGGAACCACGTGGAGCAATTGTCCCTAAGTTGATTCGTATCTGTTTTGTCGCTGCCTCGATGTTATAGGCAGATAGAGAAACACTATAGATGCCAATTACTAATAGGCATTTTAAAAATTTTCCTCTGAGTAAAATCTTCATATCTTGAATCACTATAGATAATTTATAAACTTTCTGATAATAGAAAAAGCTCATCGGTTCGTTGCAACAGCCACCGTGCACGACTCTGCATCACCAGGTTAGCAAGTCGCCATTCTGGTTTGGCATTGGGATCGATAGCTAACGCGCGGTTGAGCAAAGATCGGAATTCAATAATATCCTGCTCTTTTACCGATACAGATTCAGCAAATGATACTAAAGGACCGGCATGGTACCCCCCATTAAGTTCCATCGCTCTTTCAAAATGCTTCCTCGATCTCACGATCGGATCCCCTTCAACTCCCTGGCGGCTCAATTCAAATACGATTAAAAATGTGTGAATTGAACCGTCGTCGAAAGACTCATCCAATTCAAGGGCACGATCAATGAGTGCTTCCACAATTGGCAGTTCAGCGACGAGATAGGGATCGTTCTTGGAAATGGAAATAACTGCTGCCCAAGAAACAGCCGTCCAATAGAGTAATGGTAGATCATCTTCCCCTATTAAACCGACTGCTGACTCTGGATTATCGCGCAGCTTTAATGCAAAATCTCGATGCTTTACCTCAAGACCACTTAAACCGTAATTTCTAGCACGAAGATACAGTTTTCTGGCCCTCGCTCGATATTCGGTTGCCGCAGCTAAATTCTCGTCTTCTATCAGATCGGCCTCTTGCTGGACAAATGCATAGGCATACTGAGTGAAGCCACTTGATGTGGCAAAAAGCAGCCCCTTATGTCTTGGGCTTTCTGCCAACAAACTTTCCATCAACTTAAGACTGAATGGAGTTGCTGCTTTAATAAGTTCGGGATCATCATCGGATGCATAGGTTACACCCCCACTTGCAAGCGCATCGCCCAATTTATTAACAGCCATTCGCCTGATGGAACAGCCCGTTGTTAATAGACAAAACAGGGTAGTTAATATTATCCAATTTCCAATGACACTTTTATGATGGGTGTGAAAAATCATGGAAAATATGAGGATTACCGTTCTATACTTAAGGCTGCATTCTACTTATTAGATGGAACCTATAATTTTCCTATAGAGTTAGTAACCTTCGCCAACCCTATTTTTGAAATCTGGAAATCTTATTAACATTCTAGTGATCATTATGCAGTAAGGATGCCAATAGGTATCTTAAATTGTAAGTTATTGATAGCAAAATAATTAGAAATTTTACTGGGCTAGGATGATGTTAACTTGATTAGATAATCGTAAATCCACCACCGATTAGGCGCTATTATCTCCGATTAAAAGCGTCCGGTAATCTGAACGCCGACAAATCGCGGGGGGCCTGCGATAAATGTAGGCAGGCCGAAGTTCGCTCCCGTATTGCCGGCATCGATGAGGTAGTCCTCATCGAGAAGGTTTTTCACGTAGCCCGAAATTTCCCATCGATCACCAGGAAGACGCAATCCAAAGCGGAGGTTGAGCAGACCGTAATCGTTCTGTTCAACACCGAAACCGAAGGGATCGTTGTCTTCCTCAAAAAACAAATGGGATCTCCAGGTGTAAGTCGGGGTGACGAAGAAATCACCCAAATTACCAACGGGGGTAACAAAGTTTGCCCCGATAGCGATAGAATGTTTTGAGGTCAATCGAAACCGGTTTCCGGCAAATAATTGAGGATTACCGATAGAGTCGGTCTCGTCAAAATTAGCGTCCAGCCAGCTATAATTTCCAAAGAGACTAACCCCTTCCGTAAGCAGTGCGTTGAAGGATAATTCAGCGCCATAGGCAGAAGCGTTCCCGGCATCTATGGTGTCAACTTGAAGCTGATCATTAATTATATTTGTTTGAAAATTTTCGTAATCGTAAGTGAAGATTGAAGCATCATAAAGTAATCGACCGTCCATGATGACACCCTTAATGCCGAGTTCATAACTCCAGACAATTTCATCGCTTAAGGTTTCAGGACCTGCTTCATCCACTTCGATAACATTGGGGCGACGTCCTCGCGAGACGCTGGCAAAAATACTTGTATTTTCATTAAATTTATACCGAGCAATGATGCGACCCACAAGGGATGTAAAATCATCGCTACCGGTGATTCGGCCATTGGTAGGCGAGAAGATATTATTGGGAACGGGCGAACCCGGGAGAAGGGGCCCGAGAGTGCCGGGAAATAAACTATTGGTCACTTCATATGCAGCCTCGACTTCTTCATAAGTTCCTCTCAAACCTGCGGTTAATTCTAATTTATCGGTTAATTCGTAAGTTCCATCAATGAAGATCTCAAAGGCGGAAGTATCCCCATAATTGGTAAAAGCCTCCTCATGAAAATCCTTCAAGGGAGCGCCGGCCAAGGGCCCGAAGATCTGTGGGATGTTTGGCAGATTTGCCACCAGATTGGGACTACCATCAGGAAAGATAAGCGGTTCAATGGGGACGGGGACGCCCACGCTGTTAAGGAGGGGAGTTAATAATGGGTACAGGCTTCTTTCATCGGTACGAAAGGGTACTCTTTGGGATCCTTCTTCATGAAAATAACTGGCGCCGACAAAGCCGGTTAAGCGACCTTCGTTACCGTAATTGAAACGGACTTCCTGGCTGAACTGTTTGCCCTCAGCATCTTCGGCAAATTCCAGGGCAAAAGCTTGTGAACCATCGGCATCAAATTCTTCGAAAGAATCGAATTCACGATAGCCGGTGATAAGGGAGAGACTCCAGACATCATTTATTTGGATATCGGCGAGCGCAGTGATACCCCAAACCTCACGGTCTATAAATAAATTGGTACCGCGATTAAGTTCTGCCGCTGAAAATGGACTGATATCGCCACCGGTAGGGATGTATACTTTATTTTTAAAAGAAGTGCCTGAAGAAGTATCGGTCTGGTAGTTGATGATAAAATCAATGACCGTCCGATCGTTAGGAATTAATAGAAATGAACTTCGAATAGCGAAAGTTTCAGTCCCGTTTAAGTCCCCACCGGCAATATTATCGAGATAACCGTCTCTATTTTTATAAATAGCAGCGACCCTGCCGAAGACTTTTTCTTCAACAATTGGGGTGTTGTAGAATCCTGAAATCAACCATTGATCAAAATTTCCATAACCAAATCGAATTTCCCCCAAGGTGTCATCAACCGCTTTATTTTGAATAATGCTAACCGCACCTATTTCTGCAGCTCGTCCAAAAAGGGTGCCTTGAGGCCCTTTTATAACTTCGACCCGTTCAATATCAAACAGCTCGACGACTGACCCTCGTGATCTGCTGATTGATACTCCATCCTGAAAAATAGAGACACGTGGCTCGATATTGGCTTCACCACTGTCGCTGGTGATCCCTCGAATGACGAATCCGGGGTTATTGGGGCTTTGTTCCTGTATTTCAAGACCGGGGACAAATGCCGCTAATTCACTTAATTCATCAACATTTATAGTATCGAGAAAAGCACTGTCATAGGCGGTTATGGTAATAGGAACTTCCTGAATGATCTGCTCGCGCTTTTGGGTGGTGACCACGAGTTCTTCAAGTTCTATGACAGCGTCCTGTGCTTCCACCTTCAAATTACATAAGGCCAATGTCAGTGAAAGAAATGTTTTTAATAAAAACGATGCAGAATAAATAGATGGAGAAGCTTCTATTTTCATGGATATTTATTTGGTTTTACCCAAATAAGAGCAAAATGTTTGCCAATTTGTGTTGATAATTCTCAATACAATAATGGTAAACGACTTAAGAATAACACAGCGCACCATACTTCTCTATGATGGACCTATTTTCAGCATCAGATGTCGTGAGGGTTACATTAGATGCATGTTCCTGAACGCTAATTGTATGTTTTGTCGCCGGGGTAAAAGCTTGTGTAAATGTATTAGGGATACATACCCCACCTCGCTTAATTCAAATATCTATAATATTGCTTTCACCGGTAATTCATTCATTAGGAAATAGCGTGTAGCTAATTATCATACCTCATATGAAGGGCAGGGAATTAAATATTGATTGCGGTGTCAAGCGGGAATTAAATATTGATTGCGGTGTCAAGCCAAAATTGGATTTTTAATGAAGGTTATCTAATGTATGACAGATTCCACTAACAGTTCTCCCACATGGATCAGTCATCGAGGTTACAAAGAGACCGCGGTGGAAAATACCCTCGAGTCATTCAGGGCCGCTATAGGCGTTGGTTTCAACAACCTGGAAACAGATTTACGTTTAAGCAGTGATAATCAGTTAGTCCTGATCCATGATCAAACACTGGAGAGAATAACCGGCGATACTAAACCGGTATTAATTTACTCACGCGAAAAGTTAGAAGCAATTAGATTAAGGAACGGTGAGAAATTATTATTTTTTGATCAGTTTGCAGAAGAATTTGGAGGATGTAACTGGACTCTTGATATCAAACCGGAAGAAGGAAATAAGACAATCACTGAGCTTTTTGATTGGATAAAAAAAAATAATTCTGAAAAAGGGTTCAAAGAACGCGCAAAATTTGTAACCTGGGATGCGAACCAGGAAGAATTACTGCATAGCTTAATCCCCGGTGTTGCTTGCTATGCGAGCCATAAAGAATGTCGGCGAACGGGATTAGCGGCCCTTTTAAAAATGTCAGTATTTGGGAGCATAAAACCTGGCCGGACCTACTCACTACCTGCCCGGTTTCATTCCATGCCGCTCTATCGCCGTTCAATCGCAGAAGCCTATCATCGAAGGCGGGCCTCCCTTTTGGCCTACCTGCCGGAAACCGATGATGACGCCCGAGCCGCTAAGGAAGCGGGGTTCGATGAAATCCTAACCGATGGGAAAATCATTTAGAATGCGATCGATTTATTTTTGATAAATTTGAGCAGGGAGCGTAATGGCGCGGGCTTTTTCGTTGCTTAATATATCGCAATCTATTCATAATTAAACGAACGCGTCGCAATTTAGATTTAAGTATGGCTGGGAAATTCATTCCGAAAGATGATCTGCCGTTTGTCGAAACGGTAGCACGCATTGCTTATTGCAATCATTTTCTCAAGGAGAGAATTGATCTCGAAAAAGAAGCGTTAGGCAGTGATTACAAAGAGGACACACGAGATTGGAATATAAATCCGGTTGAGACTAGACGCAGTGCCAATCTGATTGCCATAATAGAACGGAGCAAAGAGGTAATTGAAAAATGCCGTAAAAATATAATTCGCGAAAAAGGCGCTGAAGCGCGGGAATTAAAGCTATACTTCGACTTTGTCTATTTTACCTATTTTCATGATTTTACTGATGCCTATGATAAGATTATAGCTTACGCCTATAAAAACAGATGTGATCCCGATCGCATAGACATGTATGATTCTTTTAGTGAAGTTTATAATCATTATTTTAATCCAGGATCTGTTAAGTTAGAGGCAGAATTTTCCTGTGCTCATTTATTTGCCTGCTTTTCACAAATACGGCGCGCTTTTTTTCATATCTTCCTCTTTATAATTGGAGCCTCACCGGCCGCGATGCGATTGCGATCAAGGGTTTGGCAGTCGATATTCACTCATGATATGGAACGATACCAGAAAACGCTATACAATCGCATGGGAGATATTATTACCCCCATTACGGGGCCCTCCGGATCTGGCAAGGAGCTGGTCGCGCAAGCGGTAGGCCTCTCACGATTTATTCCTTTTGACGAAAAGAAATGTCAATTTCATGAATGCTTTATTGAAGCCTTCTACCCTATCAATCTATCCGCACTCTCAGCCACCCTCATCGAGTCGGAACTGTTCGGTCACCGTAAAGGTGCGTTTACGGGAGCCCTGCAGGATCGCCAGGGGTACCTCGAAGTTTGCGGGCCCTGCGGCACGATATTTCTCGATGAAATAGGTGATGTCAGCAGCGATATTCAGGTCAAGCTGTTGCGGGTGCTACAGACCCGACAATTTCAACGACTGGGAGATACCAAACCCATACCTTTTTTGGGTAAAATCATGGGCGCGACCAACAAGGACCTTGCATCCGAGATGAACTGTGAGCGCTTCCGCAAGGACTTATATTATCGCATGTGTGCCGACCGAATTGAAACACTAGCCTTAAAAGATATCCTTACCGACAGTCCCGATGAATGCTTTTACCTCGTTCGTCATATCGCAAAAAAAGTGGCTGGGGAGGAAGTTGCGGAAAGTCTCTCTAAAGAGGTAGTTACCTGGATTGAAAAACAGCTAGGGAGCAATTATCCCTGGCCCGGCAATTTTCGTGAACTCGAACAATGTGTTTGTAACATCCTTATTCATCATGAATACCATCCCGAGCACAGTGGTGACGGTGATTTAGAAACTCAATTCGATAACTACAACTTAACCGCTGAAGAAGTGCTTCGGCAATATATTACACGCGTATATTTACATACGAATAATAATTTGCAAGAGACAGCGCGCGTTGTTGGATACGATCGCCGTACCGTAAAGAAATTTATCGATCAAGACCAACTTGATAAAATTTCTAACAATGACTGAGTGTTTACCGCTCAGATAGGCATTTTTACCCCCGCATCGTAAGTGCCCATAAAAGGCCTAACAATTATCAGTTTTTCGCTTTTTGAAAATTATATCTTTTACGGTCGGTTCAAAAGGAATGGCGATAGATTCAACCATCCCCCGCTTATTTAATTTAAAAGAGGCCTTGAGGAGATCGCCTATAATCGGATTGTTCATTTCAAATACATCATCCTGTTTATGTTTTAATCGGAATGTGAACAAATTAAAACAGAGTGCGAGTTGGCGTTTTTCTAGAGAAATGACAAGGGACCCATAACCAGGATTGAAATAAATTCCCGTATAATCTTTGAGTGGTTTGGAACATCCTGCTCCCCGTGTTTTTTTATTCTTTTTCTCAGCTAATGCCTTGTCCTTTTTGTTTAATCTTTTGCATCGGGCATTCCAGGGTAATAGATCAAGTCCCATAATACGGTCATAGATATTAAGGGGAATAATGATACTTAACGGTGAGCTCATTATATTGGTGAGAACAATAACTCCTGTAGATTCTGTGGGCATAAAAGAAGCGTCTGCATTAAAACCACCATATTGGCCTCCGTGTCGTATCCACTGATAGCCCCGATAGGGTCGGATGTTCCAACCCAGGGCATAGAAACCATAAAATAATTCATTGTTTATTCCTTGACGTGTATCTACTACCTGGGGGGTATGAATTTCATTTAATGACTGCTCTGTGATAATTGATTGACCACCCACTTTCCCCCGGGACATTTGAAATTTCAGCCAGCGACACATATCTTCACCATTGGAAATAATCGATCCGGCAGGTCCGCACGGTCCTATACCGGTCCGGGCATTGATTCCTCTCTTAGAACCACGATCCCATCGGATTAATTTATTTTTCACCTTTTCATACCCAATGGCAAGGTGGCCATTCTCAGCCAGATCAGGAGCAAAAAAATAACTGTTATTCATTCCCAATGGCTTGAATAGGCGGTCGTTAATAAACTGTTCCCAGGATAAGTGAGTGACATGCTCAATTAAAGCGCCGGTCACAAGATACATTAGATTATTGTATTGGTATACTGTGCGAAAATCTTTATTCAGGTCCAGGTAGCGCAACCTTTTAATGACCTCATCACGCGTCATCGATGATCCGGCAAAGGCAAAGTCATGTTGGGGCAGGCCGCTGCGATGAGTGAGGAGATCCCGGGGAGTCAAACGTTCGGTCGCTACCGCATCTTTCATCTTAAAGTGTGGCAGGTATTGCCTGACCGGGGTATCCCATTCCAGTTTCCCCTCGTCGACAAGGATTCCTATCGCGGTTGCCGTAAATGATTTGGTGCATGAGCCAACCCCAAAGTGGGTGCCCGGCTCTACAGGCAATGAACGCTTCATATCCCGTGTGCCGTATCCCTTTAAATAGACAATACGATTCTTATTAATAATACCCAGAGCAAGACCGGGGACATCCCAATCTTTCATGCATTTCTTAATAAAGCGATCAACGCCATCCAGGTATTTTTCATTTTTCGGGTTCATCTTAAGCAGTATTAATCTCTTATAAATTTAAAATTATAATCCAATAATTAATTATTATAGTGTTTCCACATGCATATCTCCCAGCATAAATACCAGAAGACTGGTAACCATTATTAACTAACATAAAAAACCCCTCCATTTGACATCGGGCTCAAATGCATGGCTATAATTTTGACTGTATATAATTTAATTTTTTCTTTTTAGATTACAATTTGAAATAAATTTTAATTAAGGATTGAATATATGAAATGTTAACATGAAGGCGCACGGCCGACTCCAGAGTCACTAAACGCATCGATAATGATGATTACGTCACCAATAACTTCAAAGAGAGTTGCTGTTTTTTGAGCGTCGAAATAACGTAATTCCAACGTTTCAATTTCGCTTATAGGAATAGCTTCATCGGTGGTATTTATAGCATCGGGTGAGATACTGACTATTTTTATATTATGCGATTTTCCATCTTTGGTCGTGATCTTTACTTTATCACCAACATTTAATTCGAATCGAAAATCAGTCGTCAATGGATCAACAGCCTGATAAGTGGTGCAGGCTGTAATGTTGAACGACCCCACCAGGATGATCATGCTTATGACTTTTTTATGTAATAAGAGAGCCATGAGAGAAAACTCCTGATGATTGGTTTTCGTGTCTAATGAAATGTGTTGGGTCATTTTTCCGGGTCTGATAATATATATTCAATTACGCGATTGTAAAGTTGACACGTGTATAAGGGGTTATCTATCATGTTTGAATGCGTAGAAGGGCACAGTTGTTTTTCATCTGGGTTGGAGAGGTGTTTGTTGGTTTAATTGTGGATTTTTTTATGGAAGACAAGTATAACCTGATTATATATATTTTCGTGGCTATTATTGCAATAGGGGCGGCTATTTGCCTCTCCTTGCCTGAAATAATAGCTTGGCTTTCTGGTAGGACGTCATTCAAAACGGCTGCCAAAAGCTTTATTAAAGCACCATCTACTCATACATGGATGCCAGAAAGCGAAATACTAAAAATTATCCGAAAATCATCTGCTGTCATGAAAAACAGCCCTCGGAGAAATCAACCAGCTAGGACTATGCATGATACATTCATGTCACCGTTCATAGCTGGTCCAAGTGGGGAAACACAATACATACGTCAGCATGAAAAGGATGCATCCAAAGGAATTTTATATAATATTGTTGAAAAGCATCCGTCCGCTAAAAATGGAGACAAGTTCAGCAAAGAAATTATTGAATTTGAGCTATACCAAATGGTGCTCTAGGCATAACGGGAGAGGAAATCTTTATTATGGCTATTGGAAAATATTTGAGTTTGGAAGAAGCTTGCAAAAAGGGTAAGTTAAAACGCTTTGCTAAAGAACACCAAGCTGAAGCTGACGAGCGGTTTTGGCCAACACTGGATGCAGCAGTTACAGGGAGGAAATCAAAGCAGGAAACATCTGTTCAGGCTTGTGTCGATAATTGTAACGAAACTCAAACTCTTTCAGATACTTGAAAAGATGATTTTCAGAAACATGAATATGTGTTCCACGGATAGACAATTTCAAACGAGCCCAAAATCCTTCAATGCTATTTACATGGGAGCCACCAAGCACCCATTTGCCAGCACCATGATTCACTTTCTTATGATTATATCCAACTTTGTTGAGACCCTTGTAAGAACGAAGCTCGTCTGTGTGAACGGTACTACCAGCCTTCACATTCTCTTTAATAATAGGCTGCAAGGTGCGTTTTTTGACATTGGAAACAACCTTTGTTATTACATCACCATCTCTGTTCAGCATGCCAAACGCAATCGCCTTATTGGGTGCACCACGGCCACGCTTACCACCGGAGGACTTACCACCAATATAGGTTTCATCGGCCTCGATATTGCCATTAAGAGGACTTTCACTATCCGTATTGGACATGTGCTCACGTATTTTATGAGCCATTCTCAAAGCAGTCGGATAAGCCACCCCAAGTTGTCTGTGAAGCTCCATAGCGGGGACTCCATGTCTTGTGGTAGTGAAAAGATAAATGGCATAAAACCATTTCTGCAATGGAACATGCGAACCTACAAACATGGTTTTGCTCATTGGATAGATTTCATGACCGCACCAAGCACACTCATAAGCGGGGTGGCGTTTAGTGCGATAGAACTTTCCATGCTTACCGCATTTTGGGCAATCCATTGTATCACCATGTTGCTTATGCATCAGGTAATCAAGGCAGGCATTGTCATTCGGAAAATTTTGTATAAACGCTTGAAATGTCGTAGTTTTCATAATTACCTCCCATTTTTAAAGGTATATTACAAGAATTACTTACACGTGTCAACTATATAATTACGTTCAATTAAATGACGCATAAAGAATGCCAATGAAACACACAGTTACATTAGTTGTTGAATAAAAATAACATATAGTACCTTAGCAGCATCAGATAAAGAGAGACAATGGCCTGAAATGGACATAGGATGGCAATGGCAGTACATGTCGTGTATGCCACAGTTCCACCCGGTTCCTGCGAGGGGATAGGTTAAAACGATGGAGGTACCCTATGGTATTCTACCAATCGAACACCCGGGGAATGGGTTGGCAGATTGAAAATTGAGCGACTGAATAATCAAGCAATTTCCTCTACGGATCCCTATCTTCAGGGACTCTACCGGCGACACGGCATTATGATAAGTGATCAGTAAAGATCTGAGATAAAAGACCGCGCCGCGCTGACTTACGGGTCATGCATAAAATGTATTCCTGTAAACATTCTATGCTGACATTCGTCTTACGAAAGCACCCTTACAAACCGGCGAAAAATTTTTAATCAGGTTAGCTTCAATAACTTAAAAATCAGAAGTAATAATTGGCATCAACGATGCTAAGTAAACGGCAAGATTCAATAAGAACGCAGTTTAATAAAACAGGGAGATGAACAATCATGATGCCGATTAACAAAGTTAAACCAAGAAATATTACAGGCGATACTGAAGAGCTGCTCGATGTTTTCTATACAATGTTCGCCGGTGCGATGTTCGAAGCGCAGACCAAGGGCGAAATCAAGCCCTTCAGCGCATCACGTAAAACGATCCCCTCACGGAAGCATAGAGGAGACCAGGAAAATTCAAACAAATACCGTAAAGCTTTTTTGCAGTAGATAGAGGAGTCCAGACCATGAGTCGAATAGAACAAGCTTATTGGAACAAGCGGTGTTTAATTGAGGATATAAAAGCGCGACGCTGGGAGTGCTTCTGCTTCCACATTCACGGGCTGTATCGAGCAGTGGGTCTCGAGCATTAGTCATTATTTAATGGGTAATGTCTGAAAAAAAGTGATGAACGCTATTAAAGTCATGAAACACAATTTTATGAAATTTCAACTGCAGAGTTTCGCTGTAACTTTTTTCTTTTTAACCACGAGCATCTTAAGGGCGAGCGATAATACGCCTCATATAACTTTAGAACCACCCGATGCGGAATCCGAAACCACGGTCGAACTGGTACTCGAAGGATCGGGAGAAACGGTGGGCGAAAATATCGTTCACGCCAACGGCAATATATATAACCAGGTCTTACTCACGGGCGAGCGCGTAACCCTTCGAACCGATGAAGGTGAAATTACACACGTTTCATTCATTGACGAAAACGATGACATCGTTCAAGTGGAATTCTCCGGTAACGCGATTGTGACCCTTTCACTGAATCCTAATACCTTTCAACCCGCTGCACCACCGGTTAAATATAATCAGCCGTCAGTGAATTATGTAAAAGGTCGGGCCACGGTAACGGTTGAAGAAGCAGACGAAAACACCTTTTTAAGTATCTTCACGGTGGGTAGCCTTAATGCTGTAAATCAATCCTTATTTCCCATGGGTGTGGATTATGATGGTATGGCAGATGTTGCTTTGCTTGAAATTTCAGGAAACGGGATTGGCGGTATATTGACCGCGAATACAAGGTTTTCAGATGATAATGGATTTACCGGAATTCTTGCCGATGAAGTGAATGTCCGCTATCGCGCAACAGTCGGTGATATCGATGCGCGCGGCAGCGCGGTGCCGACTTTAGTTTTTGGTGAAGGTTCTGTTTTTGAAAATGATGACGGGGCAATACTGATCGCGGGGGGCAATTTGGTTCAATCTAATGGGACTGACGTGACAGTCAGCTTAACGGGAAGTAATGCCGGATTTAGTTCCGTCAGTTCGCGACCCAATTTTAAATCGAATGGAACGGAACAATCAGCACAAATCATTCCCGTTACCTTTACTAATTTGTCGGGTCAGATTATCAGTGTTCCCGTTGGTGAACAATCAGCACCGGGTCAATCTGCGGGATCAGCGCCGTCCAGTTTAGATGGGAAAACGTATATGGCTATCGTCGATGGATTTCCGGAATTTCCAGACAGTTATTCCTTTGAAGGAGACACCAGTGGAACGTTTAAGGATGAAGCCGATTTAACGATTGAGGGAATATTTATTTCGGTCCTAATCACCGGGACATTTAATTATTCAATAGATATTAATGATCCCAACAGGGCGTTTCTTACGATAAATATAGAATATTATTCTGCAATAATCCCGGGAATTTTAAAAATGGAGGGTACTCCTCATGAGTTGGCAAACGATCTGCTCATTCCTGCTCCAAGATCAGTGGTTTACACAATTGATTTTATCAGTTCTGCAAATGGCGCTTTTGTCAGCAATATTACATATACGGATGGTACGGTTTATCTAAGTCATGGCACCTTTGTTGGGGAGTAATTCATATTGAATTAAGATAATGAAATTTTTCATTAAAGGATATTGGATACTTTTTTTTCTGAATATTTCCCTTGGTGCTACCGAAATAAATTCATCAAGTCCTGGAGTTTGCCTCGGACCTGAAATCTTAATCGGGAAGAGTATCTACCAGAATACAACTTTTATTACAGGGGTGTCAGTTTTTTCAAAACAGATAAGGGTCACTTCTGGGAATTTTCAGGCGTTAATAGACAAGGATGATCAGGTTCATGTATTATTATCACTTATAGATAAAAAAATATATATGACAATCAACCTGGAAGGGACTGTTAAAAAATCAGTAGTTAAAGATTACGGTTTTGGCGGCGGGACGGGTTATACTAATGACGAAATGGCTCTCGATCAGGAAGGGATTATCCATGTTTTTTCACAAAGCGTTGATTATTTCACATGGTATTATGAGCATTATGTGCAAAGTGGAGACCAGTGGGAAGTGTCCCCCGAGAGTATTATGGAATTCGCAAAAACCAGCCCTCAATGGTCTGAAGGCGATAATGGAAAAATTCCTTTTATCAACAGCTGTAAAGGTGAAGAGATACTTCACGGTTATATCATGTCCGCTAAAAAGAAAAGGGAGCAATCTTCTAATCGGTCGATATGGCATATAAAACCTGGTTACGTGGGAATATCTCCTTCTCCACCAAAGCCGAATAAAATATCGAATAAATTATTAATATTAAGGGAGAGCTCTATTGGTGGATCACGCGGTACGGTTATCGATGTGGAAGATAAATCTGCGATAGTAGACTTTTTAATCGAAGCTGATAAAAACGGAACGTTAAATGTTTTATATTTTATAGACACATTAAGGAAAAATGGAACTAGGAAAATCAATGTTGCTTTCGCTAAGCTTACGCCTGAAGAAACTGTAAATAATGATATCGAAATTGCAGTTACTCAAAAACGTGTGCCCTTAACCAGTCCAATAATGTATCCTGTATTCGAGGGAATGGAATTACCTATAACTCGAGTGACAGGAAATCTGACTGGGGACTATCAAGGAATTCGGGTATATGATGAAATTCCATCTTACGACATGGCAGTCGACCAGGATTCAGGAATAGTAATGATTGCAAATATACCCTCACAACGGCCTATTGAACTTGGACCCATACAACCTTCACCCGCCATTGTCCGAACCATTATCGATGGCACCATAGGTGATCCCGTTCAGCTCGGTAAGGACGTTTTCCAAATTAAAATTGCCCCGGCTGGAAAGGGAAATTTTCATGCCCTTCTTCTACATAAGAACGATGAAAAAGTTATATACATGAAGTATCACGATGGCGTCTGGTCGAAACCGATCGAAGTGGGGATTGGAAATTTGTTAAATGGACTGGTTTCAAGTAACGAAGGTAAGGTATTGGCCATCTGGAATTATAAACGTGAGATGAAAGCCAGGTGGATAGAGTCAATACATTAGTCCATTCTAATGGGTAAGTTGTCCACGCTATGCTAATGGCGTTGAAGAAGTAATTTTATATGCTTAAAGTCGATAATCGTTTGGATTGGTAAAGTTCATATTCATTACACCTGACTGCAAAAGTAAAATCAGCTATGGCGCGCGATTGGACGGCAGCGGCTCGAGTTCCCTGGGCCATCTCGAACATCAGTAGCGCTGTATTTATTTACTTACAAGATTTTATGTTTTTAGTTTGCAGAGCGACTTTATCTGGGATTAATTTCCAAACTCGCTTAAAATTATATGACAACTTTCAGGCAGCGCGTTCTCAACAGGGAAATACTCAAAGGGACATTTTTAAATTTAGGGTCGCATATAACGGTTGAGATCGCGGGGAAGGCCGGATTTGACTGGCTTCTGATCGACACGGAACACGGGGTAGGGGATCATGAAACACTGGTCCATCAATTACAAGCAACCGGTAATACCGATGCGGAGCCATTTGTGCGTATCGCCGCCAACGAAACACCCCGCTACAAACGGGTGCTGGATTTAGGGGCTCGCGGGGTCATGGTTCCCTGGGTGAGCAACGTTGAAGAGGCCGAACTTGCGGTCAGGTCGATGCGCTATCCACCAGAAGGGATCCGGGGTGTCGCCAGCCTTAACCGAGCCTGCCAGTTTGGACAGGATTTTGATAATTATTATGCCAGGGCCAATGAAGAGTTGGTGACCGTGGTGCAGATTGAAACGGTGGAAGCTGTAGAAAATGCGGAAAGGATGGCATCCATAGACGGTATCGATGTGCTCTTTGTCGGGCCGACGGATTTGACGACAAACTATGGGATCAGTCGTCAATTTGATCACCCCACCTACCGGGATGCCGTTGCCAAAGTAAACGCCGCCTGCATATCTGAGGGGAAAGCAGCGGGAATTCTCCTCGCTAATACGGGACAAATCAAACAGGCACAGGATGATGGCTTTAGTTTTATTGCCGTTGGATCGGATGGCGGGGTCCTGGCATCCGGAATGAAAAATCTAGTTGAAGCCTTCTAAGCAACTCGTAGGGTGGGGAAATATGATTAAAATATGGGCTGATAGAGCAATCCCCGATAAATATCTTCCACTCTTGGATGGCGTAGCCGAAGAGACAGGTATGCGCTCGGAAATACCTGACGAATCCACGTCCAGTTTCCCGGGAGCAGACGGTGCAGTGGTGTCCGCGAGAATAAAATACGATGGAAAGTTATTTGACCAGGTCCCCACCTTAAAAGTTATCTCCCGCACGGGAATCGGGTACGATAACATCAATGTTGCCGATGCCACGGAGCGCAACATCGCCGTGTGTCATGCTCCGAATGGGCCAACCATCTCCACGGCAGAACTTACAATTGCCTTCCTTTTCGCGACGACCCGGCAGATTAAACAATGTGAATCGGATATGATCAACGGGAGTAAGCGAGATTATATGTATACTTACAAGGGGTGGGAACTCGCAGGTAAGACTCTGGGTCTGGTCGGCCTGGGCCGGATTGGAGGCCACGTCTCAAAAATTGCCCGCGGAATCGGGATGAATATCATCGTTTATGATCCCTTTATTACTAAGGATCGCGCCGATGAACTGGGAGTCAAGTTGGTCCCTACGCTTGAGGAGGTATTAAAATCCGCGGATGTTGTTTCCCTGCACCTGCCATTATCCGATGACACGCGCCATACGATTAATACTGAAAATATCGGGTTCATGAAAAAAGGCGCTTATCTCTTAAATTGCGCGCGCGGCGGGTTATTGGAGGAAAAAGCTTTGCTCAGTGCACTCGATAGCGGTCATTTAGAAGGAGCCGGCATTGATGTCTATGATAAGGAGCCGCCACCACCCGACCATCCCTATCTAAATCGTCTTGATATTGTCGCCACTCCGCATGTCGCGGGTGTTACCGATGTGAGCAGAGACAACATATGGACGACCGCGATTAAGCAAGTGATACAAGTCTGCCAGGGTGAGAAACCGCCACACCTTTTAAATCCGGAAATTTGGAATGATTAATCATTAACAGGAAACAGACAGAATATATATGAAACAGAAAAATCTAGAGGTAGCAAAAGCAGTAGAAAATCCACCCGGTGTTATTCGCAAGACGCTGGCTTACAATAAAGAGACAATGTTGTGTCACTTTTCCCTGAAGAAGGGAGCTAAAATACCATTGCACAATCACCCACCGGTGCAGATTGGCTATATCGTCAGCGGTCACGCCCGTTTTCTCGGAGACAATGAGTTTGAGGTGAAAGCGGGAGAAGCATATTGCATCGAATCAGGGGTGACTCACGGCACCGAAGCGTTAGAAGATACTGTCTATGTCGAAGTGTTCAGCCCGTCCCGCGAAGAATATGAAGATTTTTGAAATTAGCGGATATGCATGAATGCGGTGAAGCGGATACGAATGAATGCGGTGAAGCGGATACGCGAAAATGAGATGATGCGATAATGGGGGGAAGATGAGTGCGAAAAGAAATTCGAGAAAGATTCGCCTGACCACAGCTCAGGCCATGGTGCGGTATCTCCAGGTTCAATACAGTGAACGTGACGGAGAGAAGCACCGTCTTATTCGCGGAATTTTTGGCATATTCGGACACGGTAATGTAACGGGTCTGGGGCAGGCCCTTGAAGAATGTGGGGCGGAATTGCCCTATTTCCAGGGTCGCAATGAGCAGGGCATGGTGCATGTGGCATCCGGTTTTGCCAAGGCCAGTAAACGCTTATCCACTTTCGCCTGTACTTCATCCATTGGTCCTGGTGCGACAAATATGATGACCGGCGCAGCAACGGCCACCATCAATCGCCTTCCCGTGCTCCTCATTCCAAGTGACTATTTTGGAACGCGATACCAGGGCCCTGTTCTCCAGCAATTGGAACATCCCATCTCAGCCGATGTTAGTGTCAATGATTGCTTCCGTCCGGTCAGCCGTTTTTTCGACCGCATCTTACGCCCCGAACACCTTCTCACCGCATTACCGAATGCCATGCGTGTGCTTACCGATCCCATAAACACGGGCACAGTAACCATTGCCTTTCCTCAAGACGTACAATCACACGCCTTTGATTATCCGGTGCAATTCTTTGAGAAAAGAATATGGCGAATTGAGAGAGCGCTTCCACTGTCGCAGCGCATTGTCGAAGCAACGCAGATGATAAAGAGTGCGAGGCGGCCGATGATCATCGCGGGCGGCGGTGTCCATTATTCCGATGCCTGCAGCGAATTAGAGAAATTTGTGAATACCTTTGGCATTCCGGTAGCAGAGACCTTCGGCGGTAAAAGCTGCATTAGCAAAGCGACTCCAATGCTCCTGGGCGGGCACGGTGTTGAAGGCACTTCGGCTTCGGTGGATATCGCCGCGAAAGCTGACCTGGTCCTGTGCATAGGCACGCGGATGGCTGACTTCGCCACCGGTTCGCAAACGATGTTCCAACACCCGGATGTTAAATTTATCGGGATCAATTTAGCAGGGTTCGACTCCATGAAACAGGGAGCTCTTCCCATAACTGCAGATGCCAGGGAAACGTTGATGGCATTACACAAAGCCTGCCGCAGCGCAGGAATTAAGCCCCGTGCCGCTTATGCTAAAGATATCAGGAAAGCGATAAGCAAGTGGGATAAAATTACCGTCAAAGAATCCACGCGTACTTTTCCTAAAGAGGCGATGAGCCAGGGACATTTGATCAAGACGCTCAATGACGAAGCGAAAAATGGAGACACAGTCGTTGCCGCTGCGGGCGCGCCACCCGGAGACTTGCTTAAATTGTGGGATGCAACAGGGGGTCGTCGCTGTTTTCTGGAATTCGGCAATTCCTGTATGGGTTGGGAAATACCTGCCGGTTTGGGGGTGAGGATGACGCAGCCTAAAGGTGAAGTCTATGTCTACATTGGGGATGGCACCTACCTGATGAATCCGACAGACATTGTGACGGCGATACAGGAAGGTTTAAAGATTACGGTGGTGATTACGGATAATCATGGGTTCCAGGTTATCCGGCGATTGCAAATGTGGCGATCGGGGGTCAGCTTTGGAAACGAGTTTCGCAAGCGCGAGCGTAAAAAAGGAGGACGACTCGAAGGTGATTATCTTAAAATTGATATTGCAGAAAACGCGAAGAGCATGGGGGCGCGATCCTGGCACGCAAGCAATGAAAAAGAGTTAAAACAAGCTTTGCATGAAGCGCGAAAAGAAAAACGCAGTTGTGTTATTGTCGTTGAAACCGAAAAGCACCGCTATGCCGCTGGAGGTGGCGCGTGGTGGGACGCCGCGCCTGCGGAAGTCAGCAAATCACCGGTTACACGAAAAATACGCACGGAATATGAAGCCGACAGGAAAAAATTGCAGCGGCTCCATTATTAATATAATAAAAATTAAAGGACGAGAAGATGAATGTTATGATAGGAACGGGACCAGACTCCTGGGGTGTGTGGTTCGGTGAAGATGAGAAACAGACACCCTGGCACCGGTATTTAGATGAGATTGTTGAAGCGGGTTACGAGTGGACTGAACTGGGTCCTTACGGATACTTACCGACGGATTTTAATACGCTCAAGGGTGAGCTCGACAAAAGAAACCTGAAAGTGAGTGGGACTTTCGCCATGGAATTTCTCGACGATCCAGAATACTGGCCGAGCCTGGAAAAGCAGGTGCTGGGAGCGGGAGAAAATCTCTCCGGGCTTAACGCGAAATATCTTGTTCTCATCGATAACACCTATACCAATCTTTTTACCGGCGAACCCATTAAACCCGCGACCCTCGATGATGACGGATGGAAACGACTGATTGAAACTACAAATAAAGTAGCTGGTATCGCTAAAGATAAGTTTGGTCTAACCCTGGTTTTTCATCCCCACGCTGAAACTCATGTCGAGTACGAAGATCAGATTGAACGATTTCTTGCAGATACGGATAAGGATCTCATCAAACTTTGCTTCGATGTCGGGCATCACGCATACCGTAAGGGTGATCCCGTAAACTTTATGCGGCAGCATCATGATCGTATACCCTACCTTCACTTGAAAAGCGTTGATGCAGCATTACAGAGTAAGGTGGAAACGGAAAACATTCCCTTTGCCGAAGCGGTAGGCATGGATATGTTTTGCGAACCTTCCAAAGGCGCGGTCGATTTTATCGCTTTTCGTGATCTATTGAGAGAAATCGATTACGAAGGATTCGCAATTGTTGAACAGGACTTGTATCCGGCGCCTTTTGACAAGCCCTTACCCATAGCCAAGCGAACGAGAGAATACCTTAAGGAAATCGGCATCGGATGAACTCAATTCAAAACTACGTCAATGGTCAATGGGTCCATTCATCCACTGACCGGAAATTAACAGTCATCAATCCCGCGACGGCGCAGACAATCGCGGAATTTCCCGTAACTCCTTCTGGCGAAGTAGATGAAGTGGTGCAGCGCGCCAACGAGGCGTATGAGGGTTGGAAGCGCACACCGGTGACAGAACGGATCCAGTTTCTTTTCAAATTAAAATTCCTCTTTGAAGAAAATATCGAGGAACTGGCACATGCCATTACGGAGGAGTGTGGGAAGACGAAGAGTGAAGCCATCGGTGAGCTGCGCAGGGGAATTGAAAATATCGAAGTAGCCTGTGGCGCGCCGATACTGATGCAAGGGTACAATAATGAAGACATTGCGAGTGGCATTGATGAGCATATGATTCGCCAACCTTTGGGCGTAGTCGTATCAATCACCCCGTTCAATTTTCCGGGCATGATCCCATTCTGGTTTCTGCCCTATGCCATAGCGTGCGGAAACTGTTTTATTCTTAAGCCCAGCGAGAAATTGGGTCTGACGGCGCACAAAATCTTCGCCCTGCTCGAAGAGGCGGGGTTACCTGCCGGGGTCGTGCAACTGGTTCAAGGCAATAAGGAAACGGTGGATGCCTTGCTCGATCATCCTCTGGTCAGTGCTGTTTCTTTTGTCGGATCGACGGAGGTAGCGAAATACATTTACAGCCGTGCCACAGCAAACGGTAAACGGGCCCAATGCCAGGGCGGGGCCAAAAATCCAATTATAATTTTGCCGGATGCCGATATAGAAATGACGACACAGATGGCGGCCGACAGTTTTTTTGGCTGTGCCGGACAGCGGTGCCTGGCGGGATCCGTGGCCATAGCCGTTGGTGATAAGAGCAACGAATTTAAGGATGCGATTGTTGACGTGGCGAAAAACCGAAAGGTAGGTTACGGCTGGGATGAGGGAGTAGAAATGGGCCCGGTAATTACTGCTGAGAGCAAAAATCGGATAGAGAACATTGTCGACCTGGGGGCCAATGAGGGAGCAAAAATAATTGTCGATGGGCGCGGCCGGAAAGTCAGCGGCTACGAAAACGGCAATTTTATTTTTCCGACGGTGCTTGAGGAGGTAAACCCGCAGGGGGAAATTGCGAATACTGAGATATTCGGTCCGATCTTAAGTATAATTCATGCCAAAGATATCGATGAAGCAATCGCCCTCATCAATAGTAACCGGTATGGTAACATGGCCTGTCTCTTTACTTCAAGTGGCGCGTCGGCACGAAAATTCCGCAATGAGTGCATCGTGGGAAATATAGGAATAAATATCGGGGTCGCCGCCCCCATGGCATTTTACCCCTTCAGCGGTTGGAAAGATAGTTTTTTCGGTGATCTTCACGCCCAGGGACGCCATGGAGTGGAGTTCTACACGCAGACAAAAGTCGTGGTTGAGCGCTGGCCAAAGGAATGGAGCCGCAAATTTTAAATGGGATCATGATCAGCTATAGATCTTCAGTTGCGACAACGCAGTTATTTACTTCAATATCAAGGTGGAACGCGTCCTGCGATGAACTATGTCAAATCGTGTCCCTAGCACGTTTGAATATGTCGTAATTGGTAAAGCGTGCTAGGGACAGCCCGCTCCACCATGGGTTGCATGATTTAAAGAAGCCATAAAATCTAAAATATACATCAGAGACGTAGACGAAGATACAAACGAAGACGAAGATGAATATTATCCTAATGGGTTGCGAATATGTCGGGAAATCAACTCTCGCAACTGCGATAGGTAAATGGATTATAGAGAAAACGGGGTTACCCTATGTTCGCTGGCACGATCATTTTGTCATTCCGAGGATAGATTACCACCTGGTAATAAGAAAAGGGGATGACGCGAGTATCCCCGTTCCGGGTGAGAACAAGGAACCAATCACCGAAGTCGAGGAGGAACAGTTGCTCTCTCTATCACCTGTTCTGCTGGAACAATTTCAGAGATACCTTATCTGGCGTCATCTTCTCCCCGACGTCTTCATAGAAGAGGACTATCTCTTGATTAAATTTTATTATGCAGACGCGGTATACGCGCCTCTTAATTACGGTTTCGGTGATCCGGGTACTTTTTCCGATCGTCGAATCAGGGCCCGGGCCTGGGACACCGAACTCTTGAAATGTGC
Organism: Opitutales bacterium; assembly: GCA_965197745.1. Lineage (GTDB taxonomy): Bacteria > Verrucomicrobiota > Verrucomicrobiia > Opitutales > PNEW01 > CBDANS01. The sequence goes on from CBDANS010000007.1 coordinate 143,503, forward strand.
GCCGGAGACCATTCTGGTATTGGTAAAATCCTCACCCGAAGCAATCTCATCCCGCATGAAGGAGGACCCGCGTCCTCGTGGCTTATTAAAAGAAAGTGATATTGAGGAAGTGCTTCATCGATTTGAAGTGGAATACAAAGATTCAAGAATTCAAAATCGCTTAATCCTGGATACGACGACAAATTCCGTGGACGATACTTTAAATCTGTTTAAACAACAGATTGAACCCTATCTCTCACCTAAAGACCTTAAACGGTTAATAAACGGATGAAAGCACTGGTTACCGCGAGAGCAGGTGATTTTGGGTTGGTTGAAAGACCAGTCCCTGAACCAGCCGCTGATGAAGTCCTTTTAAAAATTTCTAACTCTGGAATTTGTCGTAATGATTTGCGTATCAAAAGGGGAATTCATACTTCGATAATTTATCCACTTATCCCCGGGCATCAATTTTCAGGTGTGGTTGAGGCCTGTGGAGCAGAAGTAAAATTCGCTAAACCGGGAGATAGAGCTGCGATCCATTCTTATGTTGTATGTGGACACTGCGCAGCTTGCCACATCGGAGACACTCATTACTGTGACACCTTAAAGGCACTGGGTTTTACCCTTGACGGAGGCTTTGCCGAATACGGCATTCTGCCTGAGAGGAATCTATTTTTACTGCCCAGTAACGTGAATCTTCTCGAGGGGGCGATGGTAGAAAATCTGGCCAATGCCGTTGCTGCGGTTCGACATTCAAATCTACAAATGGGTGAGAAAATAGCGATCATCGGGGCGACCCCGATAGGATTGTTGTCATTACAAGTCGCGCGTTTGTCTTCTCCCTCCAAAATAGTTTTGGTCGGTAGTGGAAATAATCGATTAAAGCTGGGACAAGGTCTGGGTGCGGATCATATAGTCGATGTGGATAAGAGTGGCTATACCGATGAAATCAGAGAAATTCTCGAAGGCAAAGGTGTTGATGTTGTCATCGTTTGCGGGAAAACCCAGAATGAATTCGAACTGGCGATGGAAATTGCCGGGTGGCGTGGACGGATCGTCGTTGAAGGCCATTATGATCCGGATGTAGAAACAAGCTTTTCCCCTTTTAAATTACTTGTGGAGCGATCCGTGAGCCTGCAGGCAAACTGCGGTTGGCTAACCCCTGACTTTCATCACGCCCTTAGCCTACTGGAACGAGAAGTGGTGAACGTGAAATCAATTATTACTCATACCTTTCCATTTGAGGAATGGGAAAAAGGGTTTGATGTTTTCGCGAATGGGGAGAATCAATCGATACAAGTGATGTTGAATATTTGATATTTATGGTGAGACGAAAAAACTGCAAAAACTGAAATAGTACTATGTATGTAAACTTATCGCCCGGAGCATTAGGTTTGAAAGCAAACCTGGCGGAGACTATCCGACTCGCAAAGGATCACGGTTTCGAGGGGATAGATCTACCGCTCGCGGAGGTTGCGGCCTTACCGAATCCGGAACAAGTCGCTGAAGAGATGAATGCCGCTGGACTGCGCTGGGGAGGATTTTCTCTGCCTGTTAATTATCGCAAGGACGAAGCGACTTATGAGGCAGGGATGGCCCTTTTAGAAAAGTGGGCACCCATCGCGCAGCGAATCGGCTGCGATCGCTGCTACACGCCCATCAGACCGGGTGATGATGAACTCGATTATCGCGCCTGTTTTGACCTGCATGTAAAACGCTTAAAACCCATAGCTGTTCTTTTCGCGCAACACGAGATCCGCTTTGGCCTGGAATTTATTGGACCTAAAACTTTGCGCGATGATTTTCGTCATACTTTTATTTACACGATTGGAGGCATGCTTGAACTGTGTGAAGCAATCTCCGTTGATCCTCATGAGAGAAAAGATCGAATCGGTGTTCTCCTGGACTGCTATCACTGGTGGACGAGCGGTGGGACAGAATCAGACCTGCTGGAATTGCTTAACAATGACAATATCATCTATGTCCATGTCAATGATGGCCGCCCCGGTCGCAGTCGCGATGAACAGATGGATCTTGAACGAACGCTGCCTTGCGAGAGCGGGCTGATCGATGCAGGCACATTCATGCGTTGCATCACGAAGTTGAATTACGACGGCCCGCTGACGGCCGAGCCGTTTCTCCCAGAGTTGAGCGAGATACCCATCGACGCAGCAGTCGAACGAACAGCTCAAAGCATTCAGCAAATGATGACAAGCACCTGATCAAACAAGAGAAGGGAGCTATGGCCAAAATTACTGGTTCGATTGGAATTGGCGTCATTGGCACCGGTGGTATGGGAGGTCGCCATGCCGGTAATATTTACCATAGAATAATCGGTGCTCATCTCGCTGGGGTGTTTGATATCAATGAGGTAAGGGCTAAAGAAATCGCGTCAGAATGCGGCAATGTGCCTGTTTTCACCTCTGCCGAAAAACTGATTACAAATGAAAATGTTGATGCGGTTCTCATCGCGACACCCGACGAGACACACGCTGATTTTACTTTAGCCTGTATTGAACAGGGTAAAAATGTTCTTTGCGAGAAACCTCTGGCCACCGATATCACGGACGCGCGAAAAGTGGTTGAAGCCGAATGCGCATTGAAGCGCAGATTAGTGATGGTTGGTTTTATGCGCCGTTTCGATTCTCCACACCTCGCGCTCAAGGAGGCCATAGCCCACGGTGAAATTGGCAGACCCAGGCTCTTCAAGGGTGTCCATCGCAACCGTGAGGCACCGCCCGATTTCAAACGAGAGACAGTTTTTAATCAGGTGGCGATCCATGATATCGACTCTACGCGATGGCTAATGGAGAGTGAAGTAGATGAAGTCACCGTTCGTGGGGCGCATGTTGACCCCAGTGTTAAGGCAAAGGCAAGGGACCTGGTGCTGATAACGATGACATTACGCAGTGGTGGATTGGCCACAATCGAAGTGTTTGTCTCCGCCAGGTATGGGTATGAAGTATCAGCGGAAGTGGTTGGCGATGAAGGAACGATTACTACCACTCAGCCCGATCAAGCGCTCATAAGAACGAAAAGCGCTCGGCTCGTTAAAGTCCCGAATGAATGGCTGGCACGTTTTGATTTGGCATACATTAACGAACTGAAACATTGGGTGAAATCGCTGACGGAAGATTCAACGGTGGGAGCGGATGCCTGGGACGGCTACACGGCGTTGCTTGTTTCTGATGCCTGCATTAAATCGTTGAATTCGGGACAACCCGTCAGTGTTTCAATTCCAGAGAAACCAGAAATTTATCATTATTAATTGGGAAGAAAAATATCTCCAGAGTTGGGAAAATCACTGTAGATTTATAAAACGAAAGTATGAACGGAGGAAAATTACTATGCAATGGGAGAAATTAAGTTCGGAAGAATTTGAAGAAGGAGTCATTAAATGTGGTGGAGTGTGTATCCTGCCGATTGGTGTGTTGGAATATCATGGCGCACAGCTTCCGCTCGGGACGGATCTGTATCGGGCGCACGGTATGGCTTGTGATGTCGCTGCCGTGGAACCTGCGATGGTATTCCCGAAATATCCTTTTACCGCAAATTTTGAAACAAAAGCTTATCCCGGTGGCATCGTCATCAATAATCGATTAATTTTTGAATTACTGGAAAACGTCTGTGACGAAATCTCCCGCAATGGTCTGCACAAAATACTCCTCATCAGCGGACACGGCGGGAATAAATGGTTTTTACCGCAATTTGTCATGTCCATGTTGGATAAAAATAAGGATTACATCCTTTATTACGCTGACGCTCGTGGCCGTGATCCCGATGCGGTGGGCGGCTACATGGACAAGGATTTATTTAACGCCACCTTTGACTCGGTAGATTACGGACATGCGGATGAGTGGGAAGCCAGCGAAATGCTGCACATTCATCCAGAGCTGGTTCATATGGACAAAGCAGCCGAGGTGAATGAACCGCCCCGCGATCGCCTTGAGCATTTGCCCAATACTTACACCCCCGTGGACTGGTTTTCGCGTCAACCCGATTTGACGAGAGGAACACCGGGTCTTGCCACTGCTGAAAAGGGGAAAGTCTTCTGGGAACAGCAGATAAAATCGCTCGCTTCATTAGTCAAAGCGATAAAAGACGATACCAAAGCAAAGGAACTTTACGAAGAATTCAATAAGCGAATATATCGCAAATAAAAAAGTTAGCCGTCGAGCTCGCCTTCTTCCTTGAGCATACCAATGGTTTGACGAAATGCATTGACGGTGGTTTCCCGGTCTTTGTCCGTGTGGACAGCTGAGACCGGTGCGCCTGGCCAGGACTGAACATCAATACCGTGTAAGAGTAAACCGATCCGAATTTTTTTAGGCAGGGTAGGTTTCACGGGCGGGCGCAGGGTAAAATAATCAAATTTACCTGATTCGATTTCTTCGGGTGTAGTCTTGATATTATTGGGATTAAGAAAAACATGGAATCCTCCATAAGTTCCATAGGAGATCCAGTTCAACCCTTCTTCTTTAAATACCTCGTTTAATTCACCTTGCAATCGGGTCCCATAGTTGATGGCACGCTCACAAACATCCGTTGATTTAACAATCTCCATGGCGGCTATTCCCGCGGCACAGGATGTAGGCATCGCGTTATAGGTACCTTGATGACCGATCTTTTCAATATTGGCATCTTTTGTATGATGGAAATCGAGCAAATCGAGTATATCCTTTCGGCCTACGATGGCGGCACCGTGCATACCGCTAGCGACAATTTTACCCAGTGTAGTCAAGTCGGGTGTAATTCCCAATGCCCCTTGAAGGCCGCCTGGTGAACAGCGGAAGCCACAGATGACTTCATCAAAAATTAAAACAATATTACGTTGTGCTGTAATCTCTCGTAATGATTGAAGAAAAGCTTTGGTTACGGGCACCTGCCCCCAGGTTGAACCTGTGGGCTCTAAAATTACAGCCGCGATATCGTCGTGTGATTCAATAATGCGACGTGTATCCTCAATATCCCAAGGGGGTGCGATGACTACATTTTCAGCGATTTCAGGTAAAACGCCGGTCGTGGGTGTTCCATCAAAATGAGAGACAAATCCGAATGAAACATGGTCCTGCCATCCGTGAAAATGTCCGGTGAATCGGAGTATCTTATTGCGGCCGGTAAAGGCTCGCGCCAGGCGTAATCCCAAGAGCGTTGCTTCCGTTCCGGAATTTGTTAGACGCACACGTTCAGCACAAGGTATCATCTCCTGTATCAGTTCCCCCCACTTTACTTCCAATTCATGACTGGCCCCGTAGTGAGTACCCCGGGATATTTGCTTTTCAACCGCTTCGACTAATGCTGGATGGGCGTGACCTAAGAGCAGGGCGCCGTGGCCTCCCGTGTAGTCTACATATTCATTCCCGTCGACATCCCACTTATGTGAGCCTTGCGCCCGATTGACGTAGATGCCATACGGCTCTATGTAGCGAGTATCATGCGTGATCCCACTGGGAAAAACCTTTCTTGCTTGTTCCGCTAATTGTGCCGAACCCGGTGTCTTGCGGCAGTATTCCTCAATGATAGGAGAGTTGGTTAAATCTTCAGGAATAAGTGGTGACAGTAATTTTGTCGTTGAAGCCATGGCGTGTCCTCTATTTGCCCGCTATTTGTTCTTTTATTTTATTTATGCAGTTTTGGAACTCATCACGCGCCGCATGGCATTTCTCTTTTGAGGGATCATCACTTTGCGCCCATTCCAGCATGACTCCCTCTGCGGCGATAAAATCATCTGCGACATCGGCAACATCTGCTGCGATATCAATCGGTATGGTCGTGACCCCGTTGTGATCACCGTGGATTAGATCATTGGGGTTTATCACCGTACCCCCCACCTTGATCTGCACACAAATTTGAGGAATTTGTCCATAACCGTGAGAACAATTAGTGCCATTCGTGAATACGGGGAACTCAATCTTCCTCACTTGATCCAAATCACGACCCGCTCCGCTTGTAATGAGCCCTGCCGCGCCAAAAGTTTTATAGGTATTACACATGATGTCTCCAAATGTCGCGGCGACGGTAGGTATATCCAGATCCTGAAAGACAATTACCGCAGGTCCGGACAATTCTTCGAACCGGTCGATCTGCTCCAGCACTTTTTCATATGGGGACCTATCGCTATGAGGCGCAGCTGAACGATAAGTTGCGGTAGAGGCAAAACCAACCATGGGAGGAAGCTCATGGAAGCAAGCTTTAATTCCCTGGTCCATGTATCCCACATTAAAGGGGCGGACATCGAAAAGCTCGATAACGTTGCAAATCGTCGCGGTGTCTATCTGGCGTAATTTATCTAAAACATCTTTGGTAATCATTAAGTGGATTCAAATAGCCACACACTTTATGATCAACATTAATATTTTTTCCCATGAACAGTAGGGAAACTTGAAGAGGAGCCATTCCATATTGATTCCTCACTACTCTTTTCCCCGGATATCACGCCAAAAATAACCCCGACGAAATTCCTCTCAGTTACCATTTGTGGATCCTGATTTTTATTATTAAAGCCCTGGGCATACCATTCATTCCCGATTTTCACGCGTAATGTGTGCCCGACCAGATCGCCCTGATTGTCGCGATAGACGACCGACATCCCTTTTCCCAGTTTATGATAGGCGGTTGTCTCTACAATGAGAATGGTATTTTCTCCATAAAAAGGGAGCATGGATTTTCCATTTCCCCGCATGATTTTCCAATTGTTATTGAGGGATACCAGTTTTTCAGCATCTTTAATCGCATTTTCAAAAGTAAAGACGGTATTTGCCATCGCGCCTGACAAAGCCATGGGTCTCCCTAACAATATTAAGACGGACAATAACGTGATTTTTAATAGATGCCTTATAACGCTTCGCATGCATCAATTAACGTCATTTATGCGCCTGTTATATATCCGATTATAACTGTAATTTAACGGTAGAAATTATGGATGATTCCTCAGGAGTATCCTGTAGAAGCGTTATCAATTTGCGATTGTCGATTTGCGATTTTTGATTGAAGAAGAAGCAGACGTGGGACGAAGACGAAGAGGCAGAACCGACTATGAACGGGGCTTAGTAACGTCTAATAAGTTACTTATTAATAAAGAGTTACACTTAAATATCGATGCATAAATAATTTATATTTTCCTCTGATTTCCTTACCTTTCCTCAATGTGTTTGGCAGGAATGGGCAGGAATCATACATTTTGCTGATCTTCAGCCAGGAATTGGCCAAGAATTTTTGAGTGGATTTAATCGAGTGACCCCAAAAAATCGTATCATTTAAAGAGAGAGGTTATCGGGATAAACCGATAACTTCAATGAAAAGAAAAAGATACACAACAGAACAAATCATCGCAATATTCCGGCAAGCCGATACTGGTAAAACCGTGCAGGATGTGTCTGCGGTGGAAACAACATAAGTGAACAAACCTTCTATCGCTGGGGTAAAAAGGATGGCAGCTTGGAACTAACCGATGCGAAGCGATTTAAAGTGTTGGAAAAAGAAAACACCGAGCCTAGGTGAGAAGACCTGCCATACCGAGCTTTAGAAGCTGCTTGCTGATCAAATGCTAAAGAATCAGGTGATGGAGGAAACATTGTCTAAAAAGGGGTGAGCCCAAAGCAGAAGAAGCGAGCCGTAAAGGAGGTGGCTGAGAAAGAGCTGTGCTCGTATTGGAGGGCTTGTGCTTATCTCAGCCTCAGTAGGTCAACGTTCAGCTACCGGCCCAGGCAGGTCAATAGGAAAGCTCAGCGATTGGCCGAGCGCATTGTGGTGCTTTCCTGGGAACATCCTCGTTACGGTTACCGGTGTATCGGTGCCTTGCTGGTAAAGGAAGGGTGGACAACAAGTAGGAAGTTTGTCCAAGCGCTACGACCTTAAGAAGGGCTGCAGGTAAAGCCCTCCGAAAAAGCGTAGACACCGTCAAGGGGTCTCTACGGGACCTCCTACTAAAGCAACCGGTCGCAATCACGTTTGATCCTGGGACTTTGTCCATGATCGCACAGACCATGGCGGTCCCTTAAAGAGGATGACTCTGATAGATGAATAGACGCGTCAATCCCTGCATATCCAGGTAGCTCGTCAACTCACCTCTAAGTACGTCCTCACTATTCTCAGCGAGGCCATTGAAAAGAGGGGGCATCTCTATCCGTAGTGACAACGGCAGTGAGTTCATTGCTCATCAAGTGCAGCAGCGGTTGTCCGACAAAAACATCAAGGCGATCTATAGCGATCTGGTCAGTCCCTGGCTACCGAGCGAAGCGGCACCTCAACGAGCGATAGCGAGAATAACAAACTTTTTCATCGAGTCGTTTTACAACCGCTTACCCAATGTACCGAGGAACGAAGTGACGACATAGCGATGCGCTCATGTTTGAACCTTGGTGTATGGCTCAGCGTAGCTGAAGCGCAAGTGGTAATCGAACAATAGCTTCAGACCTATAATAATAAACCTCCCCACAGTCGTTTAGGCTTTAAAACTAACAAGAGTTTGTCAGATTCCTTTCCGATCTTGGATGCGTTCGGGCTACGCCCTCACTTCGCAAGGATCGCTCCTATACATCAATCCTAAAACCATTAACACCCGATAACTCTCTCACTTAAAAATTGGTACGAAAAAAGGGGTCCGATCAGCAGAACACCCACGGAATGGCTCTCACTAAACTTGGTAGTAATTATGGGGTCCAAGCACTAGCTGGGGACACTGAATCGGGTGTCCGGAGACCACCGTTTTATAGCAAGCATCGATGTGACGCAGGTGACCTGGATTGTTCCGTTGGGGCCACTGAGGGGTGCGCTGTTGCTGTCCCCTTTGTACCTTTCCCCACCCTTGTGGCCGTACCTCGGATAGGCCTCCCTACTCCGATCAGGGGCTGCATCAGGTCATGCAGCGGCACCAAACGGCTTATTTTTCACGACCGACCGTCCCGAACCGGCCTCGGTGCTTCGACGCGGACGGTAACTATATCCGTGTCATGGTATTGCTGGTGATGCACCGAGGACGCGAGATGCCGCAACAGCCGAAGCGAGACTTCCCGCTCGCTCGCCGTCTCGTCGGCATATTCGCCAAGCAGCGCGATCCGATCCTGAAGGTTCTCCTCGCTCGATGCTGCGACGAACTCAAGGACCGCCGTGCTGCCCTCCTTGTGCGCAATCAGCAGCAGGTTCCGCGGGGGACGGTCTTCTGCGTTTTTCTGGAGAAGCGTCAGCAGTGTCTCCTCGCTCGCAGCGTCGAGGCGGTTCACCATCGCTTTATTCCAATCGCTACGGGATGCGAACATGCTAAGAAACTCCCTGATCTTCGGCAGGACCGAAATATCAAACTCCACTTCGATTCGGCGGCGACGGGGTTCCGTAAACTCCATGAGCAAGGTCATGAGAATGGCTGTCAAACCGCCAGCTGTCATTCCATTCCGAAACAAGCCGCCCGCGAATTCTGAGACATACTCGGAAAATATCATACCGTTCTGGAAGCCCATCCCGACCCAGAACGCAACCCCGGCGACCAGGCCCTTGCGATAATCGACTCCGTTCTGGACGACGATCTTCATGCCCAGGACGAAGAGCATCGCTAGCATCACCGTGGCATAGGCTGCAACGACCGGGTTGGGTATCGCCAAGACCACGGCGAGCGCCTTCGGGCAGAACGCCAAGGCGACGAAGATCGCCCCGAGGGCGATTCCGACGCCACGGGCGGCGACCCCGGTAAGCTCGGTCATGGACACGCTCGTCGAGTATGTCGTGTTCGGCACTGTTCCCGCGAGACCGGACAGCAGGTTGCCCACACCGTCCGCGGCCACCGCGCCCTGCACCGCCCTGAAGTCTACCGCCCGGAGCTGGCGCCAGGATATGCGCTGAATGGCGACGGAATCGCCGATCGTCTCGATCGGCGCCGATCAGGGTAACGAACGCGAACGACGGGAGTAGCGTCCAGAAAACAGGTCCGAAGTCAAGATCCAGACCCGGCCATACACCTTTCGGGAAGCCGATCCACGGCGCTGCGGCGACACGGCCGACGTCGTAGAGACCGAAGAAGCCGCCAACCACCGATCCGACGGCTACGCCGATGACCAGCGTCCAGAGGCGTAGCACACCGGTCGCCTTCAGCGCGATCGCAACAATGACGATCATGGTCGCAAGTGAGCTCAGTTGCGCGGCCTGTGAGGGAATCCTATCCGGTACATCCCCCAGCAGATCAAAGATAATTGGCATGACCGTGACCGGTATCAGCATGATCACAGTTCCCGAAACGGCCGAAGTCAGAATTCTCCGCAACAACGAGAGCCGTGCGGAAAGCACGAACTGGAAGAATGACGAAAAGACGACCAGGGTGGCGAGCATCGCCGGACCGCCCTCTGCCAACGCCGTGACGCAGACCGCGATAAAGGCCCCGGAGATGCCCATGGCAAGAACATAACCAGCGCCAACCCGGCCGATCCGGATCGCTTGCAAGACAGTGCTCGCACCGCTAACGATGACTGCCGCGAAGATCGCCCATGACAAATAGGCTTCGGTCCCGCCACCGGCACGGATCACGATCGCTGGGGTCAAGACGATGCCGGCCACGCAAAGAATGGCAGCTGTAGGCCGAGGCCTACAGTCAGCGCGAACGGCGGGTTCTCGTCGGGTTGGTAGCGGACGCTAGTTCTTCGCTCAGTATCAGAGGTAGCCATGTGCTTGGATCCCATAATTACTACCAAGTTAAGTGAAAGCCATTCCGTGGGTTATCTGTTGTTGGTTTAGCAGATACTGGCGGTGAGAGGCCGTAGGCAGAGTGGAGCCAGCACCTTCTAGATTAAGTTCGTGCCAGAGTTTGGCAAAAACATTGGGCGAGAGGAAGCCTAAACGACTATGAGGGTGATGGGCTGAACTAGTTACGATAAGATCTGACAGAAGCAAGAGAAGGGATACACTGTGTGGGAAGTTAAGCAATAACAACAGCCCCCTAGTGTGCTGACCCAAACAGGAGTAACCGAAATGAGAATAAACGAAAAAATCATCAGAAATAAAGTAGGATTATTAAATCTGGCTGAAGAGCTGGGAAATGTATCAAAAACCTTCAGGCATTATTTGACCAAATGCCTCTGTTATAAGAAATAAGCCGATAAGAGTTATTTGTAACATCTTCATAACTGGTTTGATGGTTTTAGCAGTCCTTTCCATTCAGTGTTTGTCAAGACCTCTGGAATTGTCAATTCGCCGTTACACAGTGCCGCTCGTAATGCCGTGTCCAGCTGTGTTCTTGTCATTGACGAGCCGGTTACGAGGCTTATACCAACTGCATTATTTTCCAGATCCATCACTGTTGCATTATGCGTACTGTTTCCTGATAAATTGGTGACATTATGAGCAGTTGCTAGTCCTTTTGCATCCTCCGCATTCCAATCGATGGTTATTATCCCAATCTAATAAGCATGCCTTGCTGCATCCGATCTACCGTTACTAAGTCCACCACCTAAACTTGAAGAATTCGTAGAAGTATAAATAAGCGCTCCAATACGAAGGGAAACCGCTGAATAAATTCAGGTGGATGAAGATGAACGGACTGGGTCTGATCACCCAGTAAACTGAATGTTACACATATTGTGTCTCCCGTTCCTACCTTCTAACCTGATCAAGTGAATCTTACCGTAACCAGACTAGAATTTTCCTGCTCTCAAAATTCGACGCATCACCTCTAATCACGCCGTTTTTACCATCGAGAGGTGTGCATGGGCGAACTTTGTTCCAATTGACCATTAGCTGATTTTGAAATCCATCTATAACTGCTGGACCATCATTTCCGCCAACACGAAAATAAGAGCATGGAACTTTGACTCTGCCACGGCGACAACTCAGTCGTTTGAGGTATAACCTCCTGTGGGATATTCGGAATCTAAAGTATCAGTCGTGGTAATCCCGCAGGGAATGCTCTGGTTTTCATCGATGATTATACATCGGCCATTGTCGGTGATAAAAAATTCAGTGTTATCTGATCGAAGCTCACCTGCCTGTCGTCCATAGTTCCCCCACAGAGTAACGATGAGGGTCGTCCGTAGTTCCGCGATTGTGGGGTGTAAGCTGGTTCCTCGAGTGCGTATATTCGTGTGATGTGTGTTAATTCATGATTTAAAAAAGGTGTGATAAAATGTTTCAGATTTTTTGGGTTCACTGTTTTCACTGGCTGTCTCTTATTCGGATTTATTTATTTTTTGGGCGATATTTTAAAACCGGTAATGGAGAAGGAGCCTATTCGCTATAGTGAGGAGGTGATTGAATATACAAAAAAATTGAGGGACGTCAGTTTTACCGAGGATGACTTTTTTAAGATACAACAGGATGTCGACTACAGTGAAGGAGAGGGCGCCCAGTGGTATCCAAAATCCGAATCACCCATCCTTGCCGAATTGGTAGACGAGGACAAACTGCCACCAGTGGCCGTGCGTGTGGGGATGGAACCTGTGATCCTTAAAGGAGTGGACAGTATCGGTGAATACGGTGGAACCTGGTTCCAAGTGAGAGGATCACAAAACGAGATAAGTCTCATCGGAAACTTCTTTTCCGGATCCACGCTTGTTCGCTGGTCTCCGCTTGGTTACCCGATCGTACCTCACGTGGCCAAGGGTTGGGAATCCACCCCTGACAAGAGGGAATGGACATTTTATCTGCGAGAAGGCATGAAGTGGTCTGATGGTCACCCTTTTACTGCCGACGATATCCTCTACAGATGGTATAAAGAAACAGCTCCTGAATTACAAGGGGGTGATCCGCCAGATTGGATGAAAGTAGGTGGAAAGACAGGGGAAGTTATCAAAATCGATGATTACACCGTAAAATTCGTTTTTTCTCAACCCTATGGAGTGTTTCTTGAACGCTTGGCTCGAGCCTGGGATTTTTGTTCACCTCGACATTACCTGGGAAAATACCATCCGCAACTTGGCGATGATATGCTTATTGAGGCTACCCAGGCGAAAAGTAGACTGCCTTCGCGTAGTAGCCTATACGCTTTATTGAAACAGTGGTACAACCCCGAACATCCGCGGCTTTGGCCTTGGGTTTATCACACTTTTAAAGCCAATCCACCCCAGAATTTTATACGCAATCCCTACTACTGGGCAGTCGATACCGAAGGCAATCAGCTCCCTTATGTGGACCAATTACATATCGAAGTAAAAAACTATAAGCTGGTACCTATAGCAGCGGCTAACGGGGCCGTCACCTTTACAATTTTTGTTATGGATTTCTATTACACCCTGCTCATGTCACAACGCGAAACAAACGATTACGAAGTCTATCACTGGTTTCCAGCTACACGCTCACGCTACCTCGTCCATCCAAATATTAATATTTTGGTAGACCCTGATAATCCGGTTACCCAAATGAAACATGATCTCCTCAATGACAAACGCTTCCGCCAGGCGCTCTCCCTCGCCATCAATCGCCAGCAAATCATCGACATAGTCTACAATGGGGTGGGAGAACCGGCGCAGTTATCACCCGGGAAGGAATCCTTTTTCTACCATGAAAAACTTCATAAAAGCTTTACCGAGTATGCGCCCGCCCGAGCTAATCAACTGCTCGATGCGATAGGCCTCACCCGGCGGGATACCAAAGGCTACCGCACGTTCAAGGACGGCACACGCATGGCCTGGCATTATACTCTACCACAAGGGGAAGACGAAGGGCCGACTGAGCTCATAATCGAAAATTGGAGCCGCGTTGGCATTCGCGCCATCCGACGCCAACCGTCGCTTGCTCTTTTTCAAGTAGAAACAAACTCGCGCAAACTGGAATTTTCCATTTGGGCCTCGGAGAGCGAATTCAATCCCATCATAGGACCCGAACGTTTCCTCGCGTTAACTGCACTCCAAGCTTACGGCTATTTTAATTGGTATAATAGAGATGGACTTTCAGGCAATCCTGAAGCCACACAATTCGGCGGCCTCGAGCCATCGAAAGATCATCCCGTACGTCTATCGATGAAACTCATTGAAGAAGCTTACGGTAAAGCCACGCGTGAAGCCCAACGCGAGATTTTCAATGAAGTGTTCGATATCGCTGCGGAAAATGTCTGGTCGATAAATATTGCCACCCCTCCACCGCACCCGGTCCTGGTTAAAAACGGTTTTAAAAATGTTCCGCGCAATGCATTCTATGGCGCTCGCTTAAGTCCGCCGGCCCACGCAGGATTAGAAACCTACTACTTCAAAGAACCTTATAATTCGCCTGGAACCAATGCGCAGATAAAAAAAGGATTAGTAGAAATCATCCCTGCTCCTTTCGGATCCGGTCAAGACGATCTAGAATCAACCAGTTATGAGCGTTTGGCCCGGCTTATAAAATACTTATTTTTAGGTATCGCGGTTTGCGGAATAATTATGGTCGGGATACGGCATCCTTATGTTGGAAGACGACTACTCATCATGGGTCCAACGCTTCTTATCATCTCTGTAATCTCTTTTGTTATCATCCAGCTGCCTCCGGGGAATTACATCGAGACCAAAATTTTAGAGCTACAGCTAAAAGGCGGCCGCATAAATATCGATGAGGCCGAAAAGCTTCGCGAGATCTTTCACCTCGACAAGCCCATCGCCGAACGTTATGTCCGCTGGCTCGGTCTTAACTGGTTTACTTCCTATGAAAAAAAAGATCAGGGTTTATTGCAGGGTCACTTGGGATTGTCGATGGAGAACCAGAGCACGGTCAATGAAGTGGTAGGCGATCGCATCCTTCTCACTTTTCTCATTTCACTCGGCACTATACTCTTTACCTGGGCGGTAGCCATGCCCATTGGTATCTATTCAGCAGTTCGCCAATATTCCTTTAGCGATTATTTATTTACTTTGATAGGATTCATCGGGATGAGTGTTCCCAGTTTTCTCCTCGCCTTGATCCTGCTTTATTGGAGCGGTAAGTATCTAGGCATTAATATCTCGGGTCTATTTTCACCTGAATATGCAGTCCAACCAGAATGGACGAGGGGTAAAATAATTGACCTCTTGCAGCATATTTGGGTGCCTGTAGTGGTTTTGGGCGTCACGGGTACTGCGGGCATGATACGGATTATGCGGGCCAACTTACTTGATGAGTTGAGAAAACCTTATGTCATTACTGCTATGGCCAAGGGAGTGCGACCGTTTAAGCTGTTAATGAAATATCCGGTGCGTTTAGCGCTTAATCCTTTTATCTCTGGAATCGGGGGAATTTTTCCGTCATTAGTCTCCGGGGGTGCGATCGTCGCCATGGTCCTCAGCCTACCCACGGTTGGTCCTTTAATGCTGGATGCTCTGATGAAGGAAGATATGTACTTGGCCGGATCGATGCTCATGGTTCTTAGCTTGCTCGGCGTCTTAGGCACCCTGGTCAGCGACCTGTTGCTAATATGGCTCGATCCACGAATACGTATGGAAGCAGGTAGTCGGTAATAATGGTAGAGATTGAAGCACCACCTCCGCAGATAAACGGGATAGATATGGTATATAAAAATATAGCATTTACTAATATCCCCATAAATTCGATAATGGTAACAATACAGACTACACGTTGATCGGACCCTGTATTTCGTACCAATTTTAAGTGAGAGAGTTAGGGGGTGTTAATGGTTTTAGGATTGAAGTATAGGAGAGATCTTCGCGAAGTGAGGGTGTAGCCCGAACGCGGCCAGGATTTGAAAGGAATCTGACAAACTCTAGTGGGCTTTTAAAGCCTAAACGACTGTGGGTCCGTTCAGGGGAGTCACGCCACCCTATCCGAGACAATCCTTTATTCAATCGGGCTTGATCTATAAATATTTTTAACGCCGTAATTTTTTACCTGCGAGACAGCGCAAAAAGGTAAAGTAGATTTCCCAAGGACGCGATAAAGGCAGCCACATAGGTAAATCCTGCCGCATCCAAAGTTTTGCTTACCCCTGGGATTTCTAAAGGATCAATGATTCCCAGATTCGGCAGTTGAGCCTTAGCTCGCCTGCTCGCATCAAATTCTACAGGAAGCGTTACCAGTTGGAAGACGGTTAATACAAGATAAACAAAAATGCCCAACTTGATTAGGCCCAAGATACCAAAGAAAAAACCGCCAATAATTACAAATGGCAGCAACCGTGATGCAAAGTTTGTAATTGGAATCAGAGCCATACGAAATTGAAGCGCTTTATAACCCACTTTGTGCTGAATAGCGTGCCCAGCCTCATGGGCGGCAACACCCAAAGCCGCTAAACTCGTGCCCCTGTAATTCTCTTCACTCAAAGCAAGGCGTTTATGTACCGGATCATAATGATCGGTCAAATGACCACGAATGGCTACGATATTAACATCGTCAATGCCGGCGCTTCGCATTACATAAGCTGCAGCTTCCCGCCCGGTAATACGACTGCGGGAATTCACTTGAGAATATTTATTATAAGTACTGGACACCTTTGCCTGTGCCCACATACCGATAATTATAGGGATAATAATAAATAATAGAAAGTTCATTGCTCAATAGATATCTATACAGGGGACAGGGGATAAAACAATCTATTCCCCTATCCCACAAGTCAAGTTAAAGAGCCTCTCGATAGTAAGCGTTCAGTTACATCCTCGTATAGCCTTACTCTTTCTGAAAATTCTGGCAGTGGAGTGACCCCCAAAAATGGTATCATTAACAGAGAGAGGTTATGGGGATAACCCGATAACCTCAATGAAAAGAAAAGGATATACAACAGAACAGATCATAGCAATACTGCGGCAGCCCGATACGGGCAAAACCGTGCAGGAAGTCTGCCGCGGCAACAACCTAAGTGAACAGACCTTCTATCGCTGGGGCAAAAAGTATGGCAACTTGGAGCTGGCTGATGCGAAGCGATTTAAAGAGCTGGAAAAGGAGAATACGGAGCTGAAGAAGATGCTCGCTGATCAAATGCTCAAGCTTCGGGTGTTGGAGGAAACGCTCTCAAAAAAATGGTGAGCCCAAAGCAGAAGAAGCGAGCAGTAAAAGATGCGGCTGAGAAGGGGCTGTGCTCGTTTTAGAGGGCTTGTGCTTATCTCAGCCTCAGTTGGTCAACGTACAGCTACCGACCCAAGCAGGCCAGTAAGAAGGCTCAGCGGTTGGCCGAGCGGATTGTAACCCTGTCCTGGGAACATCCCCGCTACGGTTATCGGCGCATCCGTGCCTTGCTGGTGAAGGAAGGTTGGGCGGCGAGCAGGAAATTTGTACAGGCAGTGCGACGTTCTTCGGGCTTACAGGTAAAGCCACCAAAAAAGCGTAGACACCGTCAAGGAGTCTCTACAGGGTCGCCTACTAAAGCAACCGGTCGCAATCACCTTTGGTCCTGGGACTTTGTCCATGATCGCACAGACCATGGCGGTCCATTAAAGATGATGACTCTGATCGATGTACCGAGGAGCTGAAAGCGACGACACTCAAGCGAAGCGAAGACATATACGCGTGAATGTCTGGATATCCGGGTCGCTCGTGAACTCACCTCATCGGATGTCCTCTCTGTGCTTAGCGAGGCCATTGAAAAGGAGGGAGCTCCCAGCTATATCCGCAGTGATAATGGCAGTGTTCCGAGGAGCAAAGCGACGACATGCGAAGCCATTTATCGCTCATCAAGTACAGCGGTGGTTGCGTGAAAAAAACATCAAGGCGATATATATCGATCCGGGTAGTCCCTGGCTACCGAGCGAAGCGACACCTCAACGAGCCAAAGCGAGAATAACAAACGGTTTCATCGAGTCGTTTCACAACCGCTTACGCGATGTACCGAGGAACGTAGTGACGACATAGCGAAGCGCTCATGTTTGAACCCTGAAGTGTTGCTCAGCGTGGCTGAAGCGCAAGTTCTAATCGAACAATGGCGTCAGACCTATAACAATGAACATCCCCACCGTCGATCAGGCTTTCAAAGCCCACAAGAGTTTGTCACATTCCTTTCAGATCCTGGCCGCGCCAAGATCTCTCATATACATCAATCCTAAAACCATTTACACCCGGTAACTCTCTCACTTAATAATTGGTACGAAAAACGGGGTCCGATCACCAGTGCCAGGCCGCTCCCGCAAAATAATTACGGTCATCTTGAACGAACCTGAATTTATTATATCTTCCCTTTTCCCCCCGGAAACTTTTAAGCTCCTCTGTCTTCTCTTGAAACGCTTCATTTCGTCGAAGTAATTCCCATACCTTCGCCGGTATGCCGTCCTCACAGGGATTGTAGACTGGTAAGTTCATGCGTACTATTGCTTCTCTATCGGTATTAAATTTAACAACCGTTTGGACTCATCCTCCACTCCTTGAAGTGGACACTGCCCAGCGCAATATCCGTCGGCTTTTGACTTTGGTGGGCATCGTCTACTGCTAGTTCAATTAATTCCTGTGCGAACCATTAGTTCTACCAAACATCGCTTGCCTCGTGGTGTCAATATGTCCTGTTAATTGGCAGTGTCTCAATTTGAAAATTTTGGATCCCATTGACAAATTTTATTAATCATGCGGTATTACTTCACCCATATTTACAAATGATGAAACGTAGTTTCTTCCCCTTTCTGTTTTCGTTAGTCTCAATGTGCGTTGTGTCGCCAACGGTTGTCACTGCTGAAGTTGTGTCTTGCGCGGATCACTCTATCGCGGCCAGCGCGATACGCACAACGGGGGACGTAAAAGCGTTCGTGCAATGCGCCTACGAGTATGTCCAGGAAGAGGGCTTTGATGAGGCCCGCAGAGCCTTTAACGAGGATGAGCGCTGGAGAAGCGGTCCGATCTATGTCTTCGTCTCCGAATCGACCCCGACGAGCGATCAGGCGCGACGCTTCGTCTTCCCGCCCGACCGGCTCAACGAAGGAACATCGCTAGGGTTGCTGATTGATGCCTACGGCAACGACTACTACAAGGAACAGCATCGCATCACGAGCAGCGTAGGAGATGGCTGGATCTACTACTCCTTTACAAACTTTGAGACGGGCAGGGATGAACCGAAGGTTACCTACATCAAGAGCATCGACTGGGACGGGACCCCCGCTGCGATCGGCGCGGGGATCTACCGCCGCGACATCCCGGGTGCATGCAACAGTGAAGAGGTCAACGCCATGTTGCTTGATAGCGATCCTTCCAACGAGAGACTCATGGAGTTTGTCCGTTGCGCCGCAATGGAGCTAGAAATGAAAGGCTATTTTGCCATCAACACTTTGACAACGGAACCGCGATGGAAACACGGATCAATCTACTTGTTTGCCATCGATACTTATGGCTATACGCTGTTCAGTGGCGATTCATACAGCCAGCCGGATATAATGTCCGAGTTGGCGGGAACGGTCACAGACCATGACCTTGTGAGCGTTGCGGACGCTTTCGGTGAAACCTTTCTCTATTATTCGAGTCGCAATCCGTCCACCGAAATGATGCAGCAAAAGGTGACTTTCGTTAAGAGAATAGTGTCCTTTGGTCTGCCGATTCTAATTGGCGCCGGCTATTATCTGGAGGAGGGACAGTAGGTCGGGAATAGCTCACTTCTAAGAAGAAGTAAATGCGGCTACTCTGTTTAAAGGGGATGCCCCAAAGGGGGAGACTTATAAACTCTACATGGAAATATTTGAGTGCCCTTTTTAACCCTGGTTTCACAGGCAGGTTCCCTGAGAATCGTATCCGAGTTGGTACAGATTAAAGGCGTGAATAGATTATAAATAAATATCACCACCCAGGCATTTTTGATGTTATTCAGTCTGTGATGGCTTCTGAACATCTCAAAAGTCTTCCACTCAGAAAAGCCTTTTCACTACAAACATCCAAGAGAAACGATTCATTGGACTAATCGTTTCAGTGGCTTTAAAATCAGGATCTGAGGCATTCATGGGATGGATCGAGTATTTACCATCAGATTTGAGTTCAGCAGTACGTGAATAAGCCGTTGTTACGCCCAGAACTATTTTCTCATTGAGGTTGTAATCAATGCCGAGGAACAGTTGCCAGAATAAGACTCTGTCAGACAGATCTTTATCTGAGTGAGAGTTGTAAAATGACAATGGGGGATCATAGTTTCCCTGGGGTACAGCAGTATCTTCATATTGGGAATCGTAATACACCCCCGAAACCTTGGCCGAGGCGAGTCCGAGACCGCCCCCCACATAGGGGGCCCAACGGGACTCATTGGGAAAATCATAAGAGGCATTAAAGGAGAGGGTACGGAGGGTGAGGTCATCAATTCGAGACTCTGAACGGCTTTGGACGGTATTGTTGGAAGGCTTCAGAGGGGCTCCCTCGAAATCGGTGATTTTCTTGAAAGTTTGCTCAACATCGTTTTTTTGTTGAGCAAAGGACACCTCAAAGCGTAGCCGCTGGTGTATCCGGCCAATGGAAATCACCCCACGGGTGCCATATTTTTCCTCGATATCGTAATGCCAGTGGTATCCCGATGGTGGTGGTGAGTCTCCAGTAAAACAGTCATCGGTTGGGTAACAGGTGGTGTCGCGATTCCAGCCCTCGTGGGTGCCGGAGGCCGAGTTGCCCCCGATTCCAACACTGGCATACCACTTGGAGCGCTTTGATTCTTGCTTCTGAGGTTCGATTTCTGCACCAAAGGCAGAGGTCCAGGTACAACCCGCTAACATTAACGCCCCAGCGGCCAAAATATTATTCATTGTCACTGCTTTGATAAATTACCTCCGGCATGTGCCCCCGTCAAATCCTCTTGAGTGTGACTATCCCTATCTGGGTAAAGTCACTGTCCCTTAACTGTCTATCGTGCCTTGCTTGTCATGTACGCTATCTCGCTCCGTCTTTCCGACGTAAGTTTCCTTGTCCGCGAAGATCCGCCCAATTAAACCGCGAACTGCGATGAAAAATTTTCTTGCCCACGAGACTCCGTCCTTCTGCCCGAACTTATGCACTGGCTCAACCTTATGGCTGATTTCCCGTTCGCCCGTATCCAACACTACGACGCACGGGACAGGTTGTTTGCCATCGCGGGTACGTTCTGCTCTCTCTTTCACGACGAAAGATTATGACACACTAACGGTGCAGTGCAAACTCAATATTTTCAAACTGACCTACTATCAGCAACCGCAAGTCTGGCCAATCTCCCTCGCTGATGAGGCTGAAGATGTCACCCAAAGTAATCATGGAAAACTTAAAAACTCCTCTCAAATCGATAGGGGAAAATAGTATTCAACAGTAATGCAAAAAGCAGACGTTCTTTATCGTTACAGCTAATTATGATGCTTGTGGGTAAGCATGAATCCGGATGGCAATACCCTATCAATCTAATGGTTTAAATGCGACAACTGTTTGCTTTTCATCTGCCGGAAGAATTGAGAAATATTTTTCTCCCTCTGATCTGCGCGCAAGACTCCGGTAATGATCAAAGAGAACCTGGTCGCTCGATCTATGCCCAAGCATCGCTGCTGTTTTACTCGCATCACTGGTCAGGGCATAATAGTAGCTGCCGAAACTGTGGCGCATCGCATTGCTGTATTCTTCTTTCCACTTGGGAAAGCCCGCTTCTCTGGTAAGTTCTGCAAAGCTTTTGAATAAATTAGTTGGTGCAATACGCCCTGTCTTTTTAAAGCATAACTGTAACCAAGCTACACAATTGTCCATTAGATCAATGACCCTTAACTGGCGCTTTTTAGCTATCTGCGGGCCAACCGTCAGTAACTTGCGCTCCAGGTCGATGGCCGACCAGTCAAGCCTGGATATTTCAGTGCTCCTTAACCCTGCAAACAGTCCTAATGCCACCAATGGGAGCAGCCCCATATCTTCATCTGTCTTTGCTGCATGGAAGACCAAATCTTCTGCTTGACTGACCTTGAGAATGACAGGGGGCTTCCAGTCTATTTTTGGTATTGGAATTTTCTTCACGGGATTATCGACCCGAAATCCATTGTTCACCGCATAGTTAAAAAAAGTGCTTAAGCATAAGCGGTAGTTTATAATGCTTCTCACAGAGAGAGTGGTAAAGTTATTGAGCCACTCTTCTATTTCTGGCTGGGAAATCTCCTTGACCAGTCGGCTCCCAAAGTTTCTTGAGAATATTCCCAGCCGTGAGCGGATATCATTAATCGAGCGAGCGCGCAGATTCTGTTTTTCTTTTTCCTCAATCATTGTTGCCGTTAACTCCAACACTGAGATATCACCCGCCGGGGGATTCAAATGCAGCTTGGCAAACTCTGCTGCCTCCGAGAGGGTAATGTCGAAACCTTCCAGTATTTCGAGCGCATTGAATGCATCCTTAGATTGGTAACCAGTCAGGTTATAATGATGCTGCCCATGTTGAAGCAGTTGTTCGTGTTGCTCTTTCGCCCAGGCAAAAGCGACCTCTTTATCCTTGAACTGTCTTCTCATTCGCTTGCCCGCGAACTTAGAGGGAATCAAAACCTGGTAGGAAAATCCGTAATCATCGCCAGCGGTTCGATTGATAACTTCCCTGACTGTGATAGAACTTTTATTCGGGTGCTCCCAGCTATTAAGGGGACTCGACTTTTTACGTTTTCCTTTAGTTGCCTCCATCAAGTAAGACAATGCCTCAATCAGGTTTACTTGCAAGCTTTATTGACAATAATTAATCAGGAATATTTTAAGTTATTGATATATTCTTTAAAAGACGGGGAGGCAGACCCGTCTTCGTCAGTAGTCTACGACGTGGCAAGCGAAGGCTAAGATTATAGTATGATTTGGAGGGCCACGCTCCGTCGTGGCCGCTTTGGAGTTCGATTTCAATGGACTATACGCGGACGCGATCACCCTGAATCAGCTTATCTCTTATTTTCTTTTACTGGAGGGAGGGGATTTATTTTCCTTGGTAACGCGTTCGAGAATATCGTAAACGCGGTTGACCATACTACGCGGGTCTTCGATAAAACCGGCGGCAACCATAGCATTATCAAAAATTTGTGCTACCACCATTTTAGCCAGACCCACATCGGTTCCCTTTAGCGATGCAAGATTTTTTATGAGGGAGTGACGTGGATTTATTTCCAGATTAACGAGGGGGGTGGATTCAACATCCTGCTGCATCGCTTTCATCATGCGACGCATACTGGGTGTCATCATTTTGTCGGCGTTGAGAACGACAGCCGGGCTATCGACAAGGCGGCTGCTGCCAACCACATCTTTTACTTTTTCACCCAGGGTCTCACTGATGAACTGACAGAGATCCTTAAGTTTTGCTTCGGCTAAAGGTTTTCCCTTGGTAGGAGTATCTTCCAGCTGTAGGTCTGCCTGGTCAGCGGAGACTAATTTTTTACCATCGAATTCATTCAAATGTCCCAAAGCGAATTCATCAATGGGGTCGAATACGTAGAGCACTTCAAGATTGCGCGCTTTAAATGCTTCAATATACGGCCCCAATTCTATGGTTTTACGGCTTGGGGCATGAAGATAATAAATCTCTTTTTGCTCTTCTTTCATTCTCGAAACGACGTCTGCTAAACTGGTCAGCTTTTCTGGTTCGGTCAGTGACGACTCGTATCGCAAGAGTCTCCCCAGTTGCTCGCGGTGATTATGATCTATAGATATGCCTTCTTTTAGATAGAGATTAAACTTGGTATAGAATTTTTCGTAGTTTTCAGGATTCTTTTTCGCTTCATCTTCAAGATATTTAAGAAAACGCCGGGTAAGGACACGATTAAGCTTTTGGACAAGGGCACTGTCCTGCATTGTTTCCCGCGAGATATTCAAGGGAAGATCTTCACTGTCTACTACCCCCTTGAGGAAACGCAGCCATTCCGGCAAGAGACCATCGGGTTTGCTATCGATTAGAATTTTTTTACAATACAGACCCACCCCCGGATCAATGCGTCCAAAGCCCCAGCGTTCAGTGTTTTCCTGGGGAACGAAAAGCAGGGCATTTATGGCTAAGGGCGCATCGGCACTAAAATGGAGATGAAACATCGGATCATCAAAAGCATTGGCCTGAAATTTATAAAACTCGGTATATTCGTCGTCCTTGATTTCGTTCTTGTTTCGCATCCATAAAGCTTGAACGGTGTTAACCTTATCACCGTTAAGATTGATAGGGAACTGAACAAAACTTGAGTAACGTTCGAGGATAGTCTTGACGCGATCTTTCTTCGAGAATTCTTTATCTTCATCCTTGAACTTTATGATAATTTTACACCCACGGCGCTGCCCCTCCACAGGTTCGATAGAATAATCGCCGGCCCCCGAGCTTTCCCATAATAGATGCTCAGCATCAGGTTGCCACGAATGAGTGTAAACTTGAACGGATTCTGCCACCATAAAAGAGCTGTAAAATCCGACGCCAAACTGACCAATAAGATTTGCGCCTGTATCAGCGTTCTCCTTTACCGCCTGGAGAAACGCCTTGGAGCCAGAGTGTGCGATGGTTCCCAGGTTTTCCACCAAATCATCCCGGGTCATTCCGATACCGAAATCCTGGATCGTGAGGGTGCCCGCGGTCTCATCGGTGGTGATATTAATTTCCAGTTCCAGGCGGTCATCGAAAATTTCTTTTTCGACAAGCTGCGTGTACCGCAATTTCTCGAGAGAGTCAGAGGCATTCGAAACCAGTTCGCGGACGAAGATTTCCTTATCGGTGTAAAGAGAGTTGATGACTATATCGAGCAGTTGTTTAACTTCTGCTTGAAACTCGTGTTTTTCCGGTGTTGTCGTAGCCATATCCAATATTGAATATTTGATAGTTAGGTATAAAAGTTAAAAGGGTTTGGAGATTATAGAAACCGTCAAAAGTAACAATAAAGAATAAAAAATCAAGTTCATCGGTGAGGAGGAGAATGGGCGCTTAACTTGAGGAGTATCACGGAAAATTAATATTAGTATTATAATAAAACGCATCTATGAGAAACCAGAGAAAAAAGATGGTTTCAGGATTCTTGTTGATCGCCTGTGGCCACGCGGTTTAAAAAAGGAGAAAATACAAATTGATCTCTGGCTTAAAGAGATTGCGCCATCAAATGAGCTTAGACAATGGTTTCGTCATGAAACGGATAAGTGGGATTCGTTTAAAATCCGTTATTTTGAAGAGTTAAAAAGCAATCCTAAAGCGGTCGAAATTCTGTTAAAAAAAGTTGAGCAAGGGCCCGTTACCTTTCTCTTTTCATCAAAGGATGATAAATATAACAATGCAGCTGCATTGAAAGTGTATATTGAGAGACAACTGTAAGCGAAGATGTCTGAATGCGAGTAGTCATAAACAACCCATCCCGGCCCTGAAGGGGTGACACAACATATCTTCCGACGGTAATTGTGTCGCCCCGCTGGGGCTAGGTTTTATTTCTATACCCACACAGCTGGCGCTGTGGGCTATGTTTGTCACACCCCTGCGGGGTGTTAGGCTTGGGCCATTAAATCTTATTTATCGGCATCAGTCCTGCAGCAGCGCTTTCCACATTGTAAATTTAGCATATAGATGGAGTCTATAAAACAAAACAGCATTCGAGGTCGAAAAACGAGAAGAGTCTATTTAACACCTATTCGATATAAGAGGGGGTGTAGGGATCACCGAGAAAGATGAGGCGTTCTTTCATTTCGTTTAAGGCTGAACGGACTGAAGAGAAGGAGTTGGAGAGGGCTGCGTAAATGCGGTCAAGGTGATAAGTCTGGGCAAGATTATGACTACTCGCAGCCTGAAATTGAGCGCTGCCAATAGACTCATAGTAATTCAGATTAGGGGCCGCTTTCATTTTAGCCCGATATTCAATGTGGTCGGGAAAGACCCCCGTGAGGATGAGCGCGGTATTCCCCAAGCTGGTGACAAGATAAAAGCGTGTATGAAAATCCGCACATTCGATTTCGCCCAGGACGTCGACAGCGTAAAAGAATGCTTCGCGGGCATTATGATTTGCGCCTGGGAGTTGGCGTGTAAATTGGGTCAAGACACTAGCGACGTAGTCGGCAAGCTCACCGTCTTCCAGACCAACCTCCTTGAAAACATGGCGCACCAGGATATAAAAATATAATTGGAGGGAAATTCGCAGGTGGTCCGGTGATTCAATAATAGCATTAAAGAGTGCGCGATCATCAAGGATCAGGTCTCTTGTATTTTCATCGGCTAGTAGTGAAATTAATGCCTGCTCATCTCGAAAATCCACTCTTAACACCGCCGCTATAAAATCCATGTCAGCACGCGTCAGTTTTGATCGGCAATACGGCTGTATTACTTTCATAATAGATAAAGTATAAAGATTTACACTATTAGTGGCAAGGAGTATTTGTCGTCTTAATAGACGTTATGTAGATTAGCATATAATTAACACCGCTATAATTTTCTAAAAATTAATTGTATTTTTAACGGTTAGAGAATAACTCACAGGTGAGGAGAAAAAATCAGATAAACAAGCTGAAACATTTATCCTGAAAAAATACAAAGACGTTATGAACACTCAAAAAACAACGCCACGAACACTTAAATTTATGGGATTGGTTTTCGCGATCGCAGGGATCGCCAGCTTAATTAAAGCACTCTTGGAATTCCAGCACGGTCAGCGGGAAGAGATTATACTGATGTTCTGTATCGGGATCCTCTTCACCTCACTGGGGACAGGTTTTATGGTGGGAGGAAAGATTGCGAAAAATAAATTCGAGGAACGAGCACGACTGGAGGCAGAACACCCCAACGCACCCTGGAATTGGAAGAAGGAGTGGTTCAATGGACGCATCTACGGTGACAGTAAACAAAAAATGCTGATCATCTGGGCATTCGCGCTTGGTTGGAATGGATTTACCGTTCCCCTGGCCTTTATTATGGTCCCCCGCTATCTCGCCCAGGGCAACAAGCTGATCTTATTGATTTTAATTTTTCCCTTGATTGGAATCTTTATTCTCTGGAGCGCAATCACGGCTTTACTGCGCTGGAAGCGATATGGACGATCATATTTTGAGATGGCTGCGGTTCCCGGGGTAGTCGGAGGTGATCTTGGAGGAATGGTCAATACCAGTGTAAACATTCGGCCTGATGATGGATTTCAGCTTCAACTAAAATGCGTTCATCGCTATATCACGGGAAGTTCTAACAACCGGCGAACAGAAGAAAAAACACTGTGGGAGCAATCTCAAGTGATGTCACATGAAGTCCTTGAAGATGATAGCAGCCGATCGGCAATACCCGTGCTTTTTTCTATTCCCTATGATTGTAAACCGACGGATGAAAGTGATACGAATGATAAAATAATCTGGCGGTTGAAGATTGAAGCGAAATTACCTGGTGTCGATTACATGACTCAGTTTGAAGTTCCGGTGTTTCGCACTGAAGCAAGCCGTAAAGATGATGATAGGGCAGGAGAAATACCGGACCCCCTATCTGATTTTAGAGAGAAAGAGGATCCGCAAAAACGGCTGGAAGAAGTCGGGGTAAAGGTATTGAAGAATTTTAGCGGCGGAACGGTATTTAATTTTCGTTCAGGACGAAATATCGGGGCATCGGCTGGAATAACGTTTATTTTTTTTATTTGTGTGACAGCGTTATGGGCTACAATTGTTTATAACGCGCATTGGTTTGCTATTCTAATCGCGGGATTTTTTACATTGATTCTTGGGTTGGCTTTTCTCTCATCATGGTTTACTACGGGCAAAGTCACTGTTTACGCGGATCATGTGGAGTTAATTTCTAAATTTTGCGGCCTGGGCTCCACGGTGAACATACTCACTGCTGAATTGGATTCAATCGAATTGACCGCAGGAATGACCTCGGGGGAAAAAGTTTTCTACGATCTTATATTTCATCGTAAAGATGGGTATAAGAAAGTGGTCAGTGCACATATTGATGGACTGGTTGCAGCTGAAGCGCTGAGAAAAGCGATTGAAGGGGAGCTGACAAAGAGCAGTTAATTTCGGTCAGCGCATAGGAAAAGCGCACGCTGTTTATGGATATAAAGAAGAGTGAAAATTAAAGATTCAACACCACCCATTCTTCCTCCACAGAAACCTTAAAAGATTCTACCGATGGGTCTTCCTCCTCAGCGGGGTTATCTTGAGAATCACCATTTATTTTCGTGCTTAAGGATTCCTGGGTCACTTCGTAGGTTTTAACTTTCAGGCGGTGGGGATTAAAAAATGATTTGCCCGTAGTAATGTTAAATTCCCATCCATGCCAGGGACAGCGGAGGATACAACCATCGTGACCGTAAAGAAATTGACCCGGACTTGAAGATAGGGTGGTCCCTCCAACCGTTCCTTGACAAAGGGGAGCTCCTTTATGGGGACAGCGGTTGAGCAGGGCATAAAACGAATTCTCAACATTAAACACACCAATTGAACGGCCGTTAATTTCCACTATTCGACGCGAACCGGTTGGCAGTTCATTCACTTTACACACCCAAAATTTAGGCATATTATTTTTATTGGTGTGTTGATGAAGATGCGTCCAGTCCATAGAGTTCCTGGGCATTCTGATAATAGATGCGTTTGGCCAGCTTTTCGGGTAGTGGGGGCAATGCTTTAGTGGGTGAATCAAAATCCCAATGGGGGTAATCGCTGGAAAACATGACCGTTTTCTCAGCCTGAATCATTTCCAGGATTTGCAGTAGATGCTCCGGATTATCCGGTTCATCAACCGGCTGGGTAGTGAAACGGAGGTGTTCAACAAGATATTCGCTGGGGAGTCTTTTAAGCCAGGGGGTTTGTGAACGCAGCGATTTCCAGTTCTTATCGAGCCGCCACATAAGGTGCGGCACCCACGACAGTCCTCCTTCAACGCAGACAAAGCGAAGCGTAGGATATTGCTCAAAAACACCTTCACAAATAAGGCTGGTTACTTGACCCATATAATTTTGCGGTATGCCAGTATGCCACTCCATATAAGTGGACGGACTGCCGGCCGAGTAACTATTAGCGATACCTTTGCCCTCTGCGCCGGGATGGATAGCTACCGGGAGATTCATTTCGCATGCAGCCTCATAAATAGGCCAATATTGCGGTCTTCCGAGAGGGGTAAGCGTTGCTGAGGCCATCAGCACTTGAACTAACTTTTGATGTGATCCCAGTCGTTTTATTTCATCAGCCGCGGATTGAGCGTCTTGGGGGGCAATCACTATGGCTCCCAGAAAGCGAGGATCTTCGGGTAACCACGCTTCAACTAACCAATCGTTATATGCGCTGGCTAAAGAAGTAGCATAGTAGGTGTCAGGAGAGACGCAGACAGATAGTATATTTCCACCGAGCAAAATGGCATAATCTATGGCGTAAGCATCGAGTAGCTGTTCGCGCATGGTGAGAGGACAGGAACCGGGGAGTCCCCCCGAAGCGGGAGCGGCATCACGACGAAGGACACCGTGCGGATTGACCAACCCTAAATTATCGGGAAGGGTAATCCCGCGTTCATGAAGCGCCCTGGGGAGATACTTAATAATATCCTGGGGTGAATTCCAGTATTGGTGCACATCACAATCGATTAAGCTCAATGAGGAACCGGACTTTGAGCGGGGTGATGAACTTTCAGAGGGCGCAGTTTTCACGGCAATTAAATAGAGCAGCTAAAATAGGACCGTAGAAATAAATGACACCTTAGATTTAATCAAACTTTTAGATAATAGTGTTAACAGGGATTTAGATAGGCTTTACAATTAAAGATAACCTGACAGTCTGTGATTTTCGAATTTTACAAATCACAATCCGGAGTAATATATGTCTAATCGTGTAGTTTATTTAAATGGTAATTACGTTCCTGAAGTTGATGCGCGGATATCTATTTTTGACTGCGCCCTGATGTATGGAGATATGTTGTTTGAAATGACCCGCGCCTTCAATCAGAAACCCTTTCGGTTGCGCGAGCATCTTGAGCGTCTCTATGGTTCTCTTCGTTATGCTGAGATCGATTGTGGTCTGACCATTGATGAAATGGAAGAGGCGACGCTGCAGACTATAGAAAAAAATCTGCCCGCGTTAGAGGGATTAGATTTTCAGATTATGCATGACGTTACCCGGGGTGGGATGTCCTTTTATGAAGCTATAGTCAAAGAGGGAACATCGCCTATTGTGAGTATTAATGTCTTTCCACTTATTCGACATCAGGGGCAGATGGCGGCAAAATATGAAAAAGGGGCCCATGCAATTGTCCCTGCGCAACAATCCGTGCCTTCACGGTATATTGATCCGAAATGTAAAAATCGCAGCCGAATTTTTTATAAATTAGCAGATATTCAAGTTGGTAAGATGGATATAGATGCGATGGCACTGTTGACGGATGAACATGGGTTTATTACCGAAGGGACCGGAAACAACTTTTTTATGGCCAAGGATGGGGAGATCTATACTCCCAAACCGCATAATATATTACGGGGCGTATCACGTCATGCCTGCATGGATTATGCCACCGCGCTCGGGATCCCCGTCCATGAGGCAGATATTGAACCGTATGATCTGCGCGCCGCGGATGAAGCCTGGTATTCCAGTACTACCGTTTGTATTGGCCCTATAACAAAATTTGATTTCCACCCCGTTGGCGTGGGTAAACCGGGCCCCATTTTCAAGAAACTGATTCAGGCGTGGTCCGATGATGTAGGCGTGGATATTATTGGCCAAGCCTGTGAATACGCAAAATTGATGGACAGCTGGAAAGCCTGATGGCGAGGACGGGTTTATAAGAATAAACGGCATCATTGAATAGAGATGCCAGAAACCTCATTGATATATTTCGCACTATTGCGTTCTTAATCAGTGGAATAAGAGTAGCGAGGGTTTTCAATTGCCAAAACAAAAATCAATGGGTATTCTATAGATACAACCATAAACGTATAAATATACTGCTTCAAGAACTGGCCCAGGCAGTAAGATGCGTTGATGAATACCGATATATGGATCCCTTAAATAGAATATCTGCTATTAAACAATTTGTTTCAGGCCTGTTCTCTAAGCTGTCCTCTCGACCGGAGGGGATTGTTATTCTTGTCCTGACAATGCTCACTGCCTGCACTACTAATGTAGTAGAATATTCACCGGATATTCCTCACTACGAAACCGCGGAAGAATATTATCATGAGGGGACAAAGTTGGCACAATCCTCCGATTGGGAAGGCGCACTCACCCACTATTCAGAAGCACTTCGATTAAAACCAGAATGGGCTGAAATCTATCTTTTACGCGGGGTAACACTCTATAAAAAAATGGACGCAGAAGGGGCGATCGCGGACTTCACTCAGGCCATTCATTATCTCGAAGAGGAATCTCTACCTGGCAATCAAATATCGACGGACCAGGGTGATGCGTCTAATGAAGAAAATGAACTGGTGGATTACGATGGTGCTCCGCCGGGCTCCAGATTGGCCACGGCTTATCATTACCGCGCGCTGGCTAAATCGCTCTTAAACGATTGGGATGGATCGATTGAAGATTTCACCGAGGCAATACGTCTTAATCCAGATTTAATAAATGCTTACACAAGTCGTGGCGTATCCAAAGTCCAGAATGGCGATCTTGAGGGTGCGATTGATGATTTTACAACAACTCTTCATCTAAACCCCCTCGATGTATATACATATATGCGTCGCGGTATGGCCAAAGCCCAAATCGACGATGTGACCGGTGCCCTGATAGACTTCACCCGAGTTATTCATTTAAATCCAGAAAATGTCACTGCTTATATTAAACGTGGTAACATTAAATCTGAGTTAGGGAATCTTGATGGAGCGGTTGCCGATTATACTGCGGCACTCATACGCGATCCCAGCAGAACTAACGCCTTGTTGAAACGCGGCTTTGTCTTAGTAAGAATGGATAAATTTGAAGCGGCCTCTGACGATTATGATCTGGTCATTGGGCTTACACCTGAAAACGCTATCGCCTATGTGGGGCGCGGATTCACCCGGGTGAATACGGGTGATCTGGAAGGCGCGTTGAAAGATTTTTCAAAAGCCATTGAATATGATCCCGATATTCTGCTGGCCTATTTCTACCGTGGCGGGGTTTACCGGCAATTGAATCAATTGGATAGAGCTATAGCTGACTATACTGAAGTCATTAAACTGGATCCCGGGCACGCGGGAGCCTGGCAGGCTCGAGGACTGACCCTTTCTTTGAAAGGGAATTTCTCGGATGCCATTGTCGATTTCGACCGAAGTTTAAAACTCGATCCTGACAGTCCAGACTCCTGGTTTTTGCGTGCCCAGACCAAGTCCAAGCAAGGTGAACTTGAGAGCGCCCTCATTGATTACAATGAAGCAGCTAAACGTGATCCCACGAGTGTAAACATATACATAAACCGGGGTTCGATAAAAGCCGAATTGGGTGATGCGCCAGGCGCCATTGCCGATTTTTCATTCGCTATTAAGCAAGAGCCCGAATTATCGCTTGCTCACTTGGATCGTGGTTTCTATTTTTATGTGGTCGGTGACGACAGCGGAGCGATTGAAGATTTGCGAAGGGCGCTTGAACTGGTTTCCCGCCATGAATCGAGAGATTACCAGGATTCAATGGATTATCTCACTTTGTGGGAGTGGTTGGCGCGGCAACGTCAAGGGCAGCATGAAATTGCCAATGAACGGGTGAAATCACACCTCAACTCCCGATCTCAGGAGTTCTCCGGAGATTGGTATGAAAGTCTCGCAAGATTTCTCCTCGATGAAATAAGTGAAGGAAAATTAATCAATACCGCGGAAGCACACAAAGATCCGAAAAAGAGAATTGGTCAACGCTGTGAGGCTTACTTTTATGCGGCAAACAAGTGTCTCTTGAGTGGCGATGTGGAAAAAGCAATTATCCTCCTGAAAAAATGTATAGCTACCGGTTATCGAGAGTATTATGAATTTAAGGGAGCCAAAATCCAGCTTCAAGCGCTCAATGTTGAAGATACGTCGCAAACCCTGTAGGGGGTAAAATAAGAGAGGATTCCTGAGTGGAAGATACTCGCGAGATTTCTGATTGATGATTCGATTCAATTGCGGTATGGCACTGAGAGATTAATATAAAACCCTGTTAATCAGCTACTGAAGTCGTGGCACTGTTACAGGAATCATTATGAAGCAAAGTGCAGATGTTATTATTATTGGCGGTGGTGTTACGGGATTAAGCACGGCAATTCATCTTAAGGAACTCGGTATTAAAGAAGTTGTCGTTCTGGAAAGACACTTTATCGGATCGGGTCAATCAGGGCGCGCCGCAGGTGTCATACGGGGGACGGTTCGCCATCCCACGGTTTCCGACACACAACTCGAAGGGCAAGCATTCTTTAACTCCTTTGAAGAGCGCTTTGGAATTCCCATTGAAGTTAATCAAACCGGGTATATTCTGATAGGTAAAGCCAGCGATCGGGAATTTATTAAAGGCACGATCGCGGTTGCGAGTGCCGCGGGATGTGATTTGAAACAGATAGATGCTAAGGAAGCAGAAGCGCTTCAACCCGGATTGGGCACGACCAACGATGACATTTTTGTCTTTGAGCCTGGCGGATTACATGTGGATCCGATGCCGGCAACACATGCTTTGTCCCGTGCCGCCATAAAATTGGGTGTGAGGATTGTTGAAGGATGTGCGGTTGGGGATTTACGAGTAAAAAAAGATAAAGTAACAGGGGTTAAAAGTGCATCTGGAGATTTTGATGCCCCTAAAATTCTTATTGCCACTTCGGTATGGGGGCAACCGCAACTTGCCAGGCTGGGGATAGATGTCCCCGTGCGCCCCCATATCGCGGAAATGGGTTTTTTCCAGGTTGGACATGGTTCTAAAGACCGGCTCCGCCTCATAATCTTCGATTCGAGAGCAAATATATACATGCGTCCGGAAGGTGAGCGCCAAATATTTGTCGGTCGGAGAGAGGACGCTTATGAGCAGGAAAACGGAAATCCGATCGACCCTGACAATTATAAACAAACGGCCAATTTTCATTCTCTTGACGAAATGCACAAGAATCTTCAGATCACGCTTCCTTTCATGAATGACGGGTTTGCGCACCGAACCTATGCCTGTACTTATGATATTACATCCGATCATATGCCAATACTTGATAAGGCTGAGGATATTATCGGCCTCTATTTTGCGGTCGGTTTTAGTGGAGGCGGATTTTCCACTTCTCCCTGGGTGGGAAAACGTATGGCTGCGCTCATTGCCAATGACGCCCTCCCTTCTGATTTAGAAGTGTTTAAATCCGGACGCTTTGCGGAGGGAAAAATTATTGAGTGGGCCAATACTCCGAAAGTTGAAAAATAAGTCAGGCGGTGAATAGACAGGAAAAAGTAATTACCCCTTCAGAAATAGACATCGCTACCTATTGGGATCGCGGCTATTGGATTAGCCCTAAGCTTATCAGCGACGAACATATTATCACCCTGCGAAAAGCAGTTATCCGCATTATTGAAGGTGATTTTGATGGTGATGGCTTTTACTATTTAGGTGCTTGGGAAAAACCGGATGATGAGACGGCGATCCGCAAAATTCAAAATGGCTGGTGGGTTAATGATGAAGTGATGAAGATCGTATCTTCTCCTGTTATCGGCCGCATAGCAGCGAAATTGATGAAAAGTGATGAAGCGCGGCTCTGGCATGATCAGGTAATATTAAAACCGGGATCAGGCAGTGATGCCACCGATGCGGGCAATGTTGGCTGGCATCAGGACTATGCTTACTGGCAGTGCACAAACACCGATAATCTTATCAGCGTATGGATCGCCCTACAAGATACGGATTTAAATAATGGGGCAATGCGCACGCTGGCCTGCTCTCACAAACAGGGAGTAATCGAAAATAGTAACACTTTTACGGAAAAAAATCTCGATTCATTGCGTGATCGTTTCGAAGAGAAATTTAACATGCCATGGATTGATGAGCCATGTATTCTCAAGGCGGGCCAGGCAAGCTTTCATCACGCATTGTGTTTTCATGGTTCGGGTAAAAATTTAACCGATCTACCCCGCCTTTCCGTTGTTGGTCATTATATGCCGCATGGGTGTGCTTACAAGCCACATGGGCAATGGCACAGCAACATCCAATTTCTCGGATCTCGGCCTTACGCAGGACAACTATTTGACAACGAATATTTCCCGCTCGCTTATTCCGAAGCCCTAGAAATTTCTAACAGCAACAGCAATTAAAATATAAATTTCTCTATCGAGAGAATTAGAGTAATTATATTATCCTTTATCTATAGTATACTCTGATATCATATAAGCGAAGAAATCGAATGCCCCGGATCTTTACCACTGATTACTTTAAATGTTTTTATTTTTCAATGAGCTTACTCGTATTGAAAATGGGTAACCTGCTCATCCCCATAAGAAATAACAAGAAATAAAATCCCATGGAGAAGACGCACTGCCGATTCGACGACCTCTTACTGTCAAACGATTATTCAGAACGGTTATACGAGAATTACGATATACTGCGGTCGGAAGAACCGATCTACTGGAGTGACGCCTGGACCTCCTGGGTCTTGACCCGTTACGATGATGGGGTTGATTGTCTCAAAAATATCAAAGATTTTTCCTCGGTTGGACGGACCCTTCGGTTTATGGACCAGATCCCCGAGGAAGAGCGCCATCGCTTCAAAGCACTCAGAGAGCATTACGAGGATGGGGGACTGATAAATAAAGATCCCCCAGACCATACCCGCCTGAGAAAACTGGTGCTGAAAGCATTTTCCCCTCGGCTCGTTGAACAAATGCGCGGCATGGTAATTGATCTGGTGAATGATTTGATTGATAACATTCAGGGCAAAAAGCAGATGGAGATGTTTCGCGATTTTGCTTTTCCTTTACCCGCGATATTAATCGCCGGCATATTGGGTGTGCCCCCGGAAGACCGTGAGTTGTTCAAGGACTGGTCGAGAAAGATATTGCTTTTTACAGGATCGGGTCGAATCAATCTTGATTTCGCGGAAAAGGCACAGGAGAGCCGGGTAGCCATGAGTAATTACTTCAGGCAACTCATGGGGGAGCGCCTAAAGGAACCGCAGGATGATCTCATCAGCGCCCTGGCTTCAGCGAGAGAAGATAATGATCTGCTTACGGAAACTGAATTGGTCACGACCTGTGGGGTTCTGCTGGTTGCCGGTCACGAGACTACAGCCAACCTTATAACCAATGGCTTTTTCGCTTTATTTCAAAACCCTGATCAATTAGGGGAACTGAAGGACAATGCTTCACTCATTCCCAATGCGCTCGAAGAATTTCTGCGCTATGACAGTCCATTACAGAGTATTCCCAGGTTAGTTACAAGGGACATCACGTTTCGTGGAAAGGAATTTAAAAAGGGTGATCTTGTGACTGTAATAATTGGCGCGGCGAACAGGGACCCCGCTCATTTTTCAGATCCCCACCGATTGGACATTCATCGCAAAGACAACGATCATATCGCTTTCGGGCATAGCGTTCATTTTTGCCTTGGTGCGGCTCTTGCCCGAATGGAAGTTCCCATAGCTTATGAGACCCTGTTTCGCAGACTGCTCAATCTGCGGTTGAAAGGGGATTCGCCCAAGTGGAAACTCAGTATGTCTCTTCGTAGCCTGGAATCGTTAGATGTTGCTTTTGACTGATCGATAGGCAAAAGATTAAAAAATATCACTTTAGGATTCGGAATAATAAAATTCAGAGCGACAAAACAATGAAAAACAGGTTCAGCGTAAAAGGTAAGGTGGTATTGGTAACAGGGGCTGCGCGGGGTAATGGAAAAGCCATCGCAGAAGGATTTATCGATGGTCAAGCGATAGTATATTTTTTGGATATCCTCAACGAAGTAGAACAAACGGTTGACGCTCTGAATAATAAAAATGCCCATGCCGTAGTCTGCGATTTAGGAAACGCTTCGGAGGTGGAAAGTCATGTCGCGGAAATTATTAATAAACATCAAAGAATAGATATTCTGGTCAATAATGCCGCGATTGTCCAATATTGGGATGAAGCAGGACCCTATGCAAAAGACAGTTGGGATAAAAACCTGAGGGTTAATTTATATGGGACACTGGATTTAACACGAATGGTTTTAGGATTTATGGAAAAGACCAACGCGGGCGTAATCATAAATATAACCAGCCCAACCGCAGAGCGCGCTTTCTCAAAATGTCCGGCTTATTCGGTATCCAAAGCCAGTGTGCGTCAGCTGACAAAAGTGATAGCCAGGGATTACGCTCATTGTAATATCCGTGCGAATAATATCTGTCCCGGTTACATGAAGACAGCAGCGACGAAAAAAAGTTACGGCGATCCGAAGCTGAGGAAGGAACGATCAGACCGAATCATGATGGATCGCTGGGGAGAGCCAGAAGACCTTGCGGGGCCCTGCATTTTTTTAGCCTCTCCTGCAGCCGCTTATATTACCGGGTGCGATTTATATGTTGATGGTGGTTTTATTGCCAATGGGGTCTAAATAATAGAGCTATGACCATTAATGCCTGTTATCGATTCTTGACCGTTGATAAATAAGTAACACCATGAAATTAATGATCTCAGGGACACTCCAAATATTAAGGGCAAGAGAATGGGTTCTGGATTTTTATAGAACAGTTAAAGCGATGTCATTTTCGACACGTAATAAGTAATTACAATGTCTCAGGATACGATTGATACTTTCGACTCGCTCTTACTGACGCCTCAATATTTAGCCGATCCATACACTGTTTTCCGTGATCTGCGCGCCAATGATCCGGTACACTGGAGCGAAAAGATGAACGGTTGGGTGGTAACGCGCTATGAAGATGTAAAGAATGCCTTACAGGACACCCGGTTAATTTCCGGACAAAGACTGCTTTCTTATATGGGGCAGTTTCCGGAGGAGGTACAAAAGAGAATGGAACCGCTTTATAATAATTATACTAAGTGGTTGGTGATGATGGATCCGCCAAATCATACACGACTTCGCGCACTTGTGAACAAGGCCTTTACTCCACGCATGGTTGATGGACTGCGTCCCCTGATACAAAAAATAAACGATGAGCTGCTCGATGCTTTTGAAACCGCGGGGCGAATGGATGCCATCAAGGGCCTCGCCTATCCCATGCCCGCGTCTGTAATTTCGGAAATGTTGGGTATTCCGCCAAAGGACCGCCAGCAATTTAATCGTTGGGCTGACGAAATGACCGCGTTTCTTGGAAGTGGCCGACCGAAAGTGGATTTAGCAGAAGAAGCGCTGAAAAGTGTGGGTGAACTAACGCGGTATTTTTTACCTATTGTGGTCGAGCGTCGGGAAAATCCCAAAGAGGACCTGATTAGCATCCTCGTTGCCGTAGAAGAAGAGGGACAAAAAATTACGGAAGAAGAAATACTGGCGATGTGCATTTTTCTACTGGTGGCAGGTCATGAAACAACGATGGCCTTGATCTCGAACGGGCTCATGGCTCTTTTTCGTTTTCCTGACCAGCATGAAAAATTTAAAAAGGATCCCTCATTGATTAATTCCGCGGTGGAAGAATTTTTGCGTTATGACAGTCCCTTACAGCATCAAATCAGGATAGCCGATGAAGACTTGGAATTATGTGGCAAAAAAATTAAACAAGGACAACGGGTTGTCCTGATGCTGGGCGCGGCAAATCATGATCCGGAGGTGTTCTCAAATCCGGACGAACTGGATATCTGTCGAAACCCAAACAAACACCTGGCTTTTGGTCTGGGTAAACACTTTTGTATCGGTGCGCCTTTAGCGAGGTTAGAGGGGCAAATGGTCTTTAGCGATATGCTTCGTCGTTTTCCAAATTTGAAACTTGAAAGTGATGAAATTTCGTGGCGCGTGGATACATCGATGCGTAATCCCAAGGAAATGTGGATTACTTTTTAGACTAATCATTAATAATAGAAAGCAGGAAAAAGAGGAGATAAACAATGGGGAAACTGATAACGCTGGCTAAAGCTGAAGATCTGTCACCCGGTCAGGCACGGGCCTTCGAGGTAGAAGGAGAAAGAATTGCGATCTTTAATATTGATGGCACTTTTTATGCGATCGAAGATACCTGCACGCATGATAACGGGCCCCTTTCGGAAGGAGAGATTGATGGGACATCCGTCTTATGCCCCTGGCATATGGCGGAATTCGATCTGAAAACCGGGGAAGCTTTAACCGCGCCGGCAACCCAAGATGTGAAAAGCTTTAAAGTTTCCATCAACGATGGAGACATTCAAATTGAGGTATGATAGTCAGGAGATTGATGAAATTTATAAGAAACAGTAATTTTAAAAGGATATAATATGACAGTAAAAGCAATTAGACATACCGGTATCGTGGTCAGTGATATGGAAAAAGCTTTACCTTTTTATCGGGATCTTCTCGATCTGGAAATCTGGTGGGACGAAATTGAAGAGGGTCCATTATGTGAAACGGTAGTTGGGGTAAAGGGAGCAAAGATGCATACCGTAAAATTGAAAGCACCCGACGGGGTATCAATTGAACTGCTTCAATATTTAAATACTCCCAGTCCAGTACCTCCCCTGTCCAATGCAAATGATGTGGGCTGCAACCATGTAGCCATTCAAGTTGAAGACCTTGATGGCCTATATGAACGCGCCCAAGCACAAGGCATTCGATTCAACACCAAGCCGATTGTCGCTTCTGGGGGTAAGGTCAAGGTGACCTACTGCCGAGACTTTGAAGGGGTATACCTGGAACTGGTCGAAGTGCTATCCTGAAATATTTTATATTACCATTACTGAAAATTAATCCTGTTATTTAATTATGGCATATGATACCAGCGCCTTGAACCCGGTTGATACGAAAAAGGTAGAAACCCGCTACCGGCGTATCGTTACCCCTATTCCGGTCCCGGAATCAATCGACCTCATTCAAAGATTAAGGGCGGTGGAACCGAAGGGTGCACTAGGCATGCCCCCCATTCTCTGGCATCAAGCTGTGGGTTTTCTTGTTCGCGATCCCTATGGAAATCAATGGATAGATATGAGCAGCGGTATTGTCGTAGCCAATGTGGGTCATGCCCATCCCAAAATAATCGAAGCGATAAAGCAGCAAATTGATAACCAGCTCATTTTCACCTACACCTTCTCTTCTGATGTGAGAACACGTCTGCTTGAACGATTGGCAAAGCTGGCCCCCGAAGAACTCGATAAAGCTGCTGTCTTCTGTTCAGGCAGCGAAGCTAATGAATGTGCGATCAGTCTGATGCGACATCATGGGCTCGCGATATCGCCAGAGAAGATTGGTATCCTCTCGATGGAGGAGTCATTTCATGGACGCACGCTAGCCGCAGCGTTTACCGCCGGTGGACCCGGATTGGTGGATGGTCTAAACCGTAAAATTGCTGGTCATACCCAATTGCCGAGGCCCGACTCTGATCGATCAAAGGGATTTTTAGAAGACCTCGAATCACTTAAGATCAATCCCGATAAGATTGCCGGAATAATATTGGAATCGATTACCGGCTGGGCGACTAAACCTTATCCCCAGGATTACATCGAGTCATTAATGGCCTGGGCGAAAGAGCATCAGATCCTCGTAACTATGGATGAAGTACAGGCGGGTATGGGAAGGTCGGGGCGTTTGTTCGCCTTCGAGCACTACGGAATAGTACCCGATCTCATCACTTGTGGAAAGGGCCTTAGCTCAAGTCTGCCGGTATCTGCAGTAAAAGGGAGAAAAGAAATAATGGATCTCCCGGGAGCGCATATGTCCAGCACCTTTGGGGGCAATCCCGTCTGTGCGGCAGCGGCATTGGCATGCATTAATGTCCTTGAAGACGAGAAATTGGTCGAAAGATCCGCGACCCTGGGTGAAAAACTTGGCAAGGAACTCGAAGCCATCGCCGACAGGCATCGACCTTATATCAACTGGGTTGATGGCCGTGGGTTCTTCAGATCCATACACCTCAAAGACCCGGTAACGGGTGAACAAGTACCCGATTTGGTAAATGAAATGACCATGGAGTGTATCCGGCGTGGGGTGATGTTATTTCATACCGGGCGTTTTTTTAAAATTGTTCCCCCATTTATTATCGAAGAGGATGCACTTTTTGAAGCGATTGGGGTAATTAGCGATGTATTCGATGATTATCTAAAATAATTTTTCTTACGATCTTACGATTATATTAATGACGTGCTAAATAAGG
This sequence comes from Opitutales bacterium, assembly GCA_965197745.1. Lineage (GTDB taxonomy): Bacteria > Verrucomicrobiota > Verrucomicrobiia > Opitutales > PNEW01 > CBDANS01. The sequence continues at coordinate 184,352 of CBDANS010000007.1, forward strand.
ATAAGATAAATGTCAGAACCGATGTTAGTGGATTTGAATGGCAGGCATGCCCTCGTAACCGGAGGGGGGACAGGTATCGGCAACGCTATATCGATTGGTCTGGCACGCTGCGGTGCGACGGTTGTCGTCAATTATTCACGCAGTGAACAAGAAGCGAATGAAACAGTTGCCGCAATTAAAGATCTGGGAGGACAGGCGCTAGCCGTAAAAGCGGATGTGACGGAAGAAAGTCAGGTTGGGCAGTTAGTCGATACATCAGTGAAAGAGTTTGGCGGATTGGATATCCTCGCGGCCAATGCGGGAGGACCGACGGAAGTTATCCCCACCGCAGAATTATCCGGTGAAGATTGGGATCGGGGGCTGGGATTGAATTGCAAGGCAGTATTTTATTGCGTTAAACATGCTATCCCTCATTTACCCGATAAGAGGGGAAGAATCATCATTACTTCTTCGATCAGCGCGCGTAGCGGAGGTGGTCCGGGAATGGTAACTTATGCCGCGGCGAAGGGAGCGATCAACAATGTGGTAAGAGGTTGGGCTAAAGAATATGGGCCGCGTGAAATTACGGTGAATGCCATTGCGCCAGGTATTATCTGGACACGTATTCATCGCGATGGCACCGATCCTGATGATTATAAAAATTTACTCACGCGCATCCCAGTAGGACGCGATGGTAAACCGGAAGATTGTGTCGGAACAGTGCTTTTGTTAGCCAGTGATGATGGCGGCTATATCACGGGACAGATCATCGAGATCAATGGCGGTATGCAGATGCCGTCTTAAGCTATATGCAAGATACAGGATGCAGGGTGCATGATGCAAGACTCCCTCGGTAAGATTGCGGATTGTTTCTAACGGCTATCGCATACTTTAATTTATTATGCATTCTGCAACCTAAGGTGGAGCGGGCTGCCTGACGGCCATAGTCTCGCCACTGTGGGACGACGGCTGTTCCCAGCACGCTTCTTTTTTCTATTTATTTAATCGCGATGGCAGAGCTTCGATCAATCAATCGAGGGCCAGGGGTGGTTTGTGGGATCGAGAATACGTGTGGGAGCAAAGTATGCTCGGGGGTAATCGTCCGGACCATCAAGTTTAAGTATCTGTTGCACGACATGGCGCGCTCCATTAAATGAAACTGCAGTTCCAGATCCACACATGCCGCCGACAATATACTGGCGTTTTCCATCGAGTAATCCGATGACAGGATATTCATCGTCGGTGAATCCGGCGGTGCCGCTCCATTCATGGGTCATGTGAATTCTGCTTTGTCCAAATAAACGGTGTATCTCGCTGATAACATATTTAGTAATAAATCGTGAAGGGTTGTTGCAACCAGCATTGCGATAGGTGATATGTGTCTCATCTGAACCAAGCGTAATTCCTTCACCCACACGCGCGAAAAACCCGCGATTATTGCTGAGGCCGACATGAGGTTGCATTCCATGTGGGCCGCCTTCCCCGTATGCGTTTTGCGTCTGTACGGCATGAACCAAATTGCAATACTGTCGATGAAGAATTGCGGTGTAAGATTCAGTAGCGTTGATCACGTACTTCGCTTTTATTCTTCCACGGTTGGTACTAACGAAATAAAAGTCGCCGGCATCTTCAACTCGTGTCACTCGTGTTCGTGTGTAAAGGTTCACATGGGAACTGCGCAGCGCAATCTCAAGAAGAGACCAAACCCATTTTGCCGGATGAAAGGTTGCGGTACCTCGTGAAAATCCGGCTGGGCATTCAACAATCATTCCTCCACGGCGTAGGGCCTCTTCGGGAGAAATAGTAGTCCAGTCGTCAAACCCTGCATCCTGGCCCAGGCGCACCGATTCCATCAGGGCCGATTGATCCTCGAATTCGCAAGCTTGGACCCACCCATTTCTCTCGTAATCACATTCTATTCCCTCATCCTTGATCGTTTTTTCAATCAATTCTGCATTTTTGTAAGCACTTTTAGTGTATGCAGATGCAAATTTTGAACCGAGTTGGTCCCGCTCTTTATGGCTTAAATCAGGACGGAACTTTTCGAGATAGGGGCTCACCGTTTTTTTTACCATCGCAAAATAGCGTCCCATGACAATTTCACCGCCATTACGCCCGCTCGCTCCGGACGCCGGGTCGTCCATTTCCAGGACGGCCATCGACTTCGCCTTGTGTTTCGACCAGAAATAAGCACAGCCGGCCCCTGTAAATCCGGCCCCTATAACTATCACTTCACACTCATTGGGGAGACTTGCTTCTGTTTGCGATGACCAGGGATAATTTGCCAGTGGGTTCTCAGTGATGAGCCAGAACGGGGTGCGTGATATTTTATGTTCAAAATTCACGGTGGTCATCGCTTCGGGAATAACAATAAAGACCTGTCGCAACGACCAGAGAAAAAATCGGAAAAACCTGACAGGGAAAATGTCATTGGAAAACGTTTTACGCATAAAGGTAGCGGCGGCGTGAAAATCGTGAAGACGCAGACCAAAAATTAAACCCGAAGCAATACGCAGACGAAAAAAGAAGCTGCACGATTTACTGATGGGATGACTGCTATTCATCATTCTATCAATGATAAATAATGCCAATAGATTGGCGATGAAAGGTGTAAGTTTGAATGATATTGCTATTCCGTTTTCTCGACGTACCGCGGTCAATTAAAGCTGATCACCTAAAATTTATAACCCATACCCATAATGATTCGGGTTTGCGTTTTGTCTACACCGACAGCCAAATTTTCATCAAAGTCTATTTCATATCGTAAATTAGCAGCCATGCGATTGGAAATCAGCGCTTTCAATCTTGCCAGAAACTGTAAAGCAATAGAGTCAGCGGCATCGGGATTAATGGAAATATCTGATTCCTGGTAAAACGTTATGTGGTCGGTAATCTGGTATCGAATATCCTGAAATAAAGAACCTAACGTTTGCCATTCTCTGGTAACGGTTGGAATATCCTGGTATCGAGCGCTAAACGCCGGGGTAACCGATAACTCAAAAGCATTCTTGTCAATAATTCGCCATCTTACTCCGAGACTTTGCTTGAAGTCGTCGTCGATTTCTTTGACCTTATCTTTTACATAAGCACTATCAAGCTGTGTAAATATACGAGAGGACAAATCACGTCGCATACGAAAGCTGGTATTGTATCGCTCACGATTAACATCCTTTTCACCATTGATCTTTTGAAAACTGTAATCATAACTTCCATCAAAAAAATATTGGTTTTTTTCCGTATCATGACGTATGTGAAAAGCGAGATTAAGGTCCTGTTGATTGCGTTCTCCATTCCCTAAGCGATAACCCGCGGTGAAACTTGAGTCCAATTTTTTTTCCGGAGGCGCGTCAGAGAGCATGGTATTTAATTTTGGCAATTTTAAAATTTTTGTAGATTGGGAACCCATTTCAGCTTCAGTTTTCTCGGTTTCAGTTACTGATTCAAGGATTGGAGCAGCGTCGGTTGTTTTTTCCTCTTCGCTGCCTTTTATTGAAGGAATAATTTTTCCTTGAGAGGTGTTAACCCTTATTGGTCCCAGTATATCACTGACGAAAAAAATGGTGTCATTTTCTTCTTTGATAAACTTACCGGTGAGCCGATCGCCATTGGTGAGTTCAAGAGTCCCGGCCAAGAGACAGGTTCCCTTGATTATGACGAGGGACAATATCCATTTAGCTTTATGATTTATAATTCTCATGGCAGTCATAATTAAGTTTAAGATAAATATACATACGAGGGCGCTTAGAAAACTTTGATTTTATAGAGGGCTATAGTATACCCGATTCCAAGAAAATTCATGCGATCAGGATGCATTATTTTCATTTATTAAGTAAATAATTAAGGGTTATTAGGAGATCACTAAAGGTTCGACGGATGGGGTTTCGCCCAAACCTGCGGCCCGATGATAATAATGGAAGTTTCAAAGTGACGACTTTGCCGTGGCGTTTCAGGCGTCGGGAAAACTCCAAATCTTCCATATTACTGCGCTCGTGAAATCCCCCCGATTTATCAAAAACACTCTTTTTCACAAAGATACCCTGATCCCCGAAATGCCATCCCAACAGGGTGCTGCGAATATCGGACATTCGGCAGGTAGCTTTAAGAAACACTGAGGGGTGATCGAACCTTCGGGTAAAAGCTCCTCCCGCTATATTTGGCCGCATCAGGGCTTTTTCAACGCACTCCAGCGCGGTCACGGGAATGTGTGTATCTGCGTGTAGAAAAAGAAGGAAGTCGCAACTCGCTTCATGGGCGCCGCAATTCATTTGGGCAGCGCGTTGACTCAATGACGAATGGATTACACGCGCGCCTGTGTTTTCAGCGAGGATAGTGGTCCTATCATCGCTCCCCCCATCGACAATGATGATCTCGCTGGATCTATTATTGGCAGCAATACATTTCAGGGTGCCGGTAAGCATTTCCTCTTCATTCAATGTGGGAATGATTATCGATATCATAACGCTGGTATTTATAATGGAACATTGTCTATGGCGGCTTCCTCAATTTGAAATATTTCGAGGATAAATAATAATAAAAAACGGTCCACAGAATTTTAGATCCCGCTTTTATGGTTCCACTGATGGTTCCGGATATTTTTGATTGTCCCCCCTGTCTTGGTAAATAATTCATGGGGATTTCCTTTATGCGCAATCCGTGTTCAATAGCACGAATCTGCATTTCAACCGTCCATCCATAATTCCGGTCGCGCATCTTCAGTGACTCGAGAGCTTGACGGCGGATGAAGCGCAGGGGTCCTAAATCGTGAAAACGAAATCCCCAACCCAGGTAGATAAGATATGTGGCAAAAGCATTACCAAAATTCTGGACTAAAGTCATGGCCCCGCGGCCTGACTTTGATTCGCGTCGGTTTGCCAGGATAAAATCAAAAGATTCTGCCACCTGGAAGAATTCAGGTAGCCTCTCGAGTTCGTCACTACCGTCGGCATCGCAGAAGAGGACCCATTCGCAGTTTGAGGGGAGTATTTGATACCCTGTCCAACAGGCACTACCATAACCTTTAGTCGGTTCGGAAATTACTTCGGCACCGGCTCTTTCTGCGACTGCCGCTGTATTGTCAATACTGGCATTATCGACAACACGAATATTTTTAAGCCCAAGAGTTCGTAAACGCTCAACAACATTACCTACAGTTATCTCTTCATTGTAGGCAGGAATAATAACTTGTGTTATTTCCAGATTTATTCCGTTCACCTGTTTGTTTTAATCTTACGGTTTGCGACCAGCATAATGTCGAATATGATGGCCACAGCTATAGCCCCGAACTCAAGGGGTCTCAGCCAGACGGGGTGGTTGAAATCACCGAGTGAAGAGTCCCCAAGGTTCAACCCTGTGACATAACTTAAGCTTACGACTATCAGCGCGGTTACTGACCAAATGCGCGGTCTAATCGCGATAAATGGGAGAAGCCAGGTCAAATACCAGGGATTGATAACCGGAGAAATCAGGAAAAAAAATCCGATGAGCACATCAAAGTGCAGCTCTCCTGAATCATTTTTTTTCCACTTCAAAAAAAGCCAGTAAAAAATCAGAGTAAATAGAAAGAGCCCAATCATTTTTGCGGTGCCGGGTGAAAAAAATGTTTTAAATACAGCGTAGAGGGCAGCATTGAACTCCCAATATTGAAGAAAAACACGCAGGCCGCTCCACTCTGCGGTGCTATTTTGAGCAAGAAAAGGAACATAAAGGATAAAGAGGGTAAGGATGAAAGCAGCTAAACCGCGCAGACCAGCACGCCAGGCAAAAAAGGGTGCCGCCAATAAAGCAAAGGGTTTGGAGGCGACAGCAAGGCCACAGGTAACGAGGGATAGAATCCCCCGGCTGCGAACAAAGGCGATATATCCAGCAAAGAGGAATAAAGCGCCGACTACGTCCGGATGAGCATTAAAAGCGATTTCAAAAATAACCAGAGGACACCATGCGTAAAAGAGAAGTTGCCGCCGGTTGAAATAAATTGCGAATAAAGCAATGAGTGCGATATCAGCAGCAATGAAGCAGAATTTAAGGGCGAGCAAATTTCCGGGAACAGCAATATAACTCAAGAGAAAGAGGCACTCTAAAATGGGTCCGTATATTGTAGGAACTTGTGGATAATTTACATGGTCCAGCGTTTCTTGAATGAAGGAGGGTGTGTCAGGATTCGAGAAAAATTCCTGTGGTGCGAGATCATAGGGATTCCCGGTATTAGCAAAGACCCAGCCATCAAGGAGGAAACGATGAAAATCATTTTCATAAATGGGATCGGCAGCGATTCCAATAAGTCGGAATATGACAGCCCATAATATGATGATCCAAAGCTTTACGCGACTTTCACCGCTTCGGGACAAAAAGAAAAGGAGCAGGAAGATCGCCCACGCTGTTCCCAGAATCCCTAAAAAACAGCTAAGAGGTAACGTGTTTTCCTGCTGCGAGAGATATGTGAGTCCGAAATAAAGAGCAGCGGTGGAGAATCCTCCAAGGTGTATTAACGCGACAGTCCAATTTCCATACGATCTCCGGCTTGGAACCACAGTCATCTATCAAAGTATAGAGAGAGCTACGGATGTCTCAACCATAAATGCGCCAGCCACGAGCAGATACACTATTCAGATTTCGTTTTTATAAACGTTTTGCTTCCACGTAAATTTCGATTTCCACTTCATTGCCGACCACACCCTGACCATAGGTGATTCCGAAATCTGTCCGATCAATCTTCGTCACCGCTTCCCATCCGGAAATGTAACTATCCCTGCTGCCTTTCCCGAAGCCCAGCAAGGTTACATTCATGACGACTTCCTTGGTAATATCCTTTATCGTGAGATTGCCGGTGACAGCATAAGTTTTCTCACCGGTGGTTTCCCACTTGGTGCTCTTAAATCTCATGGAGGGATATTCTGTAACTAGAAAAAAATCTTCGTTCTGCAAATGTTTGTCGCGTTTTGCATTATTAGTATCAACACTGGCGATAGTTATGACTGCTTCAGTTTCGCTGTTTTCAATATTATCACGATCTACCTTAATGGTCCCCTTAAAATCGGCAAAATTACCGGGGACACGGGTGAAAAAGTGACGTACTTTAAAATTTATCCCTGAATGAGCGTTGTCGATCTCGTAGGTTTCAAGAGCGGATTCAGCAGTGCCCGAGCCGAGACTGACGATCGCGATAAGAAGAAGGGTAAGTGAGGTTATGTAATATATTTTCATTTGCCTGGTGTTTTAATTAAATAACGATGGTAACAATTATAACAATTTTGCTAAGTCTTTGACATCCCCTTCAGTAGTCAGGAGGTAGAGTTGATCATTGCTTGTCCAGGTTGCGGTAGCATGATCATCATTTTTATGATACTTTGGGCTGGGCAGGTTTTCTGCGTATGGAAACTCGTCTCGCTTTGTCACGTATAAATGATAAACCTTATCCCCCTGGAAGCAAATCAGGCTTATTTGATGACCGCGCCAGGACATGGAGAGACAACCAATGCTATCCATAGGCTCAATTTTCGCAGGCAGAGTCATGGGGTACGGGGCATTCTTATTGGCAAGAAATTCCCGAAGGGCATTGACGTCATTATTCACATAGTCGAGAGAAGTTAAAGATCGGGCGTGATCATTAACGGCCTGGACCAGATCTGACATTTGCGATTGTGCGCCTGGGGAAGGGGTTGGTTTTTTAAAGAGAACGATACTGAGAGCAAAGAGCGCAATAAAGCATGCCGCTACAGACCAGGTAAGCGACTTTCGCCACCAGATTATTTTAGAGTCATCGACAGGTTTCCCGAATCCAGTGTCAGCTTCTGATAAGGGCATATTGTCGATGATCTTATCCTTGAGATCAAGGGGTGGGTCAATAGCCTGTAACTTTTGGGCGAAGCTCTGATCAAAGGACATTTCCTCTTCCAACCAGGCTTTTAGTTCCGAATCACTCTCTACCAGTTGAAAAGCTTCCTTGAATAGAGGATCACTGGTATCGTCGAGGTGTGGGCGATAGGTTTGAAGAACAGATTTTGCTTCTTCCTTATTCATGTTCAAAGATGGGGTTAATCTTTATTTAAATTATTTGATTTTTTTAAAAGTGCTTTTCTAAGCTGAGTTTTACCTCTGGAGAGGCGGGACATCACCGTCCCTATGGGTAAATCCAACGATTCGGCAATTTCCTTGTAAGACAAATCTTCCAGATAAAATAAAGTCAAAGGCACCCGATAAATTTCATCTACTTCGGACAGGGTCCTGACAGCGCTGCTCGCATCCAGCGATGTAACAATATCATGTGTGGTGGCTGGCATCTCGGACTCCAATGCTTCCGGTTCATAATTGGTCATCAGGTTGCTTCTGCGACGGACCCTAAGAAATTCTCGGTAGAGGGTAGTGAAAAGCCAGGATTTAACCTTAGAGGAATCGCGCAATGAGGACCCTTTCGTGGCCCAAATATAAAATGCCTGTTGCGTCAGATCAGCGGCATCCTCCTGGTTACCTGCTAGGCTGTAAGCAAAACGGTATAATGGTTTATAGTAAGTGTTCACTAAATGGGTGAAATCCAGGGTGTTCTTATCGTCCTTAGGAGTGCTCATATCCTTGAATTATTCCCGATGGTGCAATCTTTCTACTGGTAGACTTAATATTATAATATCAGCATGGCATCTCCGTAACTGTAAAAACGGTAATTCTTCTCTATAGCTCTACGATATATCGCTTTCAACCATTTAATGCCATCAGCATCATCCGGAGAGAGAAAAGCGGCCACCAGGCATAAGAGAGTCGAACGAGGAAGATGAAAATTTGTCAAAAGGGCATCGGTGCTCATAAAAGTAGAGGGAGGGTAGATAAAAAGGCCTGTTTCTGAATGAAAATCTGCATCGATATTTGCAGGATCCTGTTCAATTCCCATCGTTTTATGCCAATAGTCTTCCATCGTTCTAACCGAAGTTGTCCCTACGGCAAGGCGCGTTCCGATGGACTTTGATTTAAGGGCGCGGCATGTTGCGGCGGGAATTTCATAGTATTCCCGATGAATGATGTGGTCTTCTATGATCGCTGTAGAAATCGGTCGAAAAGTATCCAATCCGACATGCAGGGTAAGGTTAAAACTTTGAACATTTTTCTTTTCGAGAGCATTTAAAATTGCGGGAGTAAAATGAAGACCGGCGGTGGGAGCAGCAGCAGCGACTTTTTTTTCGGGGTCGGCATAGACGGTCTGATAGCGTTGAAGATCGAATGCTTTATGAGGGTCACGGTCATTTCGATGAATATAGGGAGGCAAGGGCAATGTCCCAATGCGTTCGGCAAGACGCACAATTGATTCATTAAGTTCGGGAACTATTTTTACGCGACACTCACCCGATTTTAATTTTTCCATTACGGTTGCGTGAAACTGGCCTTGCAAACTGAAATCAGAACCGGGATGCAGTTTACGGGCTGGTTTAAGCAGGCACCACCACACTCGGGAATCTTTTGTGGGATGGAGCAAGAGACATTCAACTTTGCCGCCATGGGGACGTTGTGCATAAAGACGCGCTTTCAGAACGGTCGCATTGTTTCGAAAAATAGAGCAAGACTCAGGTAACAGTTTCGGTAAATCGAAGAATCTATGATCTTCAATATTCCCGGTCTGGCGATTAACGACGAGAAGTCGAGAATCATCTCTCTTTTCAGTGGGAAATTGCGCAATCAAACCTTCCGGGAGATCGTATTCAAATAAAGAAGTATCCAATGTTATGTTAATGAATCAGGTTTGCTTTATCGTTCCGTTCACGAGGGGAAAAGTTAAAAAACGTAAAATCCGATTTCGCTTTTCAACTCTAATAAATTGCATTATAGGAATATTATGAATGATCGAGAAGATAAGGTAAGCAATCTTCTAATGCTGTGCCGCAAAAAGGGGATGAGAATAACCTCGGTTCTGGAAAAAATACTCCCCCTGCTTGCCAGTAAGGAGGGTCCCGTAACCGTTAAGTCGCTTTTTGAGTCAAAAAATATCAAAGGGAGCTGTGACCCGGCGACGGTTTACAGGTTACTTCAAAAGCTGGAGGAGAAGGGTATTATTCGCAAGTTAGGGCTTCACGACCGCTCAACACATTTTATCTTAAATAACGAGGAACAGCACCATGACTATGTTGTTTGTATCGACTGTGGTGAGGTTGAAACGCTGGGAATGGCCTGCCCCGTAGAGGATCTGGAAAATAAAGTCAGCAAAAGCACCGGCTTTCAAAATGTTTACCATGAACTGCAATTCTATGGGGTATGCCCAGAGTGTGCTGATAATAAATAGCAGAATACGGCATTTTCCCATCGGTTCGCATTCGATGGCAGCATCGCTATTATGTTGAAATATCGAAAGCTCCTTTTTCCCGCAGCCAGTCGATCCACCTTTGTCTAATGGGGCTTCTCTCAGGATTGGCAATCCAGGTGGGGGGATACTGAGGATCGTCAGGTGAATTTCTTTTTCTAATCCGTCTATTAGCTTCCAGCATTTTCTGCGTCGCCTTCTCTTCTTCCGTTGTTTCGGGGTTTTTATGAAAGCTGCAACCGACGGCTCGGCGGTCTTTTGAACCGCCCCACGTGGCATGCCAGAGTTTCCCTTGAAAAATAACGACATCGCCCGGTTCTGATTTACACGCGTAAGCGGGTATCTCATTTAAACCCAACCCCGATCTGCTCAAATAAGAATCATCCGATTCCGGACCTTCATTAGATCCCATCAGCCCGATTCTGTGGAGTTCCTCATTAAAAGGGCTTAAGTGAGAGCCAGGGATAACACGTAGCGCGCCACTGTTTGTATCAAGGGGTTGTAAATATAAATGAAATTTTGCTGAATACCAATGAGGGACATCAGTATCGGGATGCCAGGGTGTACGATCGCCCGAGAAGTGATTGGCCGTTGAAAATAATGCGACGGCACCCTTACCCAGGAGTTGTTCAGCTGCACCGCATATCCGCGGGTCTTCCGGTAGCTTTTCTAAATAGGGAGTTTCTGGACTGAAATTTGACCAGTTCATTTGTCCTCGTGCGCCCCGCGGCTTCGTATTTTTCCCCCTGGTGACCTTAAGGCCATAATCATATTCTTCGTTTATTTGTTTTAGATCATCCGCGTCAAAGACTGAACGTAGAAGGATGAACCCAAAAGTATTAAAATGTTCGACCTGTTGTTCGGTCAAAATTTTATTTTCCTTTATCATATTATAAAAATAAATTCGAAGACCAGCAGGAGTCAAGCAGGATGGAGGAACAGGGTGATCTTAAAAATCAGCTTGCATAAGATATTTGATAAAACGTAAATGCAGCGACGATACACAGTGTAATACCTAATTCACTTAAAAGAAAAGAGATTATGTTACTCCGAGTTTTAACCATTACTATTAAAACGATCATTAGAATATCGAATAAAATAACTCTAAGCTTATACTTTTGTCTGAGTATAACCTTTACCCCTCTTGCTGCTGATGTTGGAGAAATAAAAAATGAAAATCATTTTAAAGGAAGTGAATTACCTCCTTTTCCGGTTACGGAAGCTATCCATGAACACACTGGTCTAAGCGGGGCATTTGCCGGTGTTCATAACGGCGTTTACATAATTGCTGGAGGTATTCGCGATGATAATAGTTTAACCGATGAGGGAGCAAAATTCTGGAGTGATAATATATATGTCCTGGAAAAAACGGGAACGGGCAGCTATCAATGGAATGTCCAGGGATCTTTTAAGTTACCACGACCCCTTGCTCACGGCGTAGCGATAACGACAACGAAGGGCGTTTTATGCATAGGCGGCAGTGATGAAAAAGAATGCTATTCAGATGTATTTCTTCTAAGATGGAACAGCGCCGGACAGCGAATTGAGATCGAGACATTACCGTCGTTACCGCGACCACTGGCTTTTATGAGCGGTGCTAAACTCGGTTCGTCAGTATTTCTCGCAGGGGGTCAGGAATCAATTGAAGAGGCGCGCGCGACAGATAATTTCTGGGTCCTCGATCTGGAAAAGACAAACGAAGATTTATTCCAATGGCGTGAGCTTGATTCCTGGCCGGGACCTGTGCGAGTCGATGCGGTAGCGGTTGAGCAAAGCGATGGTGCAACTGACGCATTTTATCTTTTCGGAGGGCGATCCCTGGACCCTGGAATGGAAGACAGTGAGCTAATGGATAACTACCACTATAATCCCAATACGGGAGTGTGGAAACGCATTGCTGATCTAAAATCAGATTATTCTCTGAGTGGCGCTTCCGGATTACCTTACGGCGCTAATCATATTTTATTTTTCCGAGGAGCGGGACAACAAATCCTGGCCTATCATACGATTATCGATGCCTGGGTCGGTGTTTCAGATCCTCCGTCTCAGGGCCGGTTATCTTCAAATGTTGTTCGGTGGGACAATGCTTATGTCTTCCCCGTGGCGACACTTGAGGAAGGGAGGAAAACCACGAAATTCTGGAAGATCGAACACCAGATTATTCGCAAGTTTGGCTGGTTGAACTACACGGTCCTCATCCTCTTTTTTATCGTGCTCATAATTATGGGATGGTTCTTTTCCAAACGCGAAAAAAGCACGGATAATTTTTTTAAAGCGGGGAAACGTGTTCCGTGGTGGGCAGCGGGAATAAGTATTATCGGGACCGGACTAAGCGCCCTCACTTTTATGGCGGTCCCCGCCAAAGCCTTCGCTACGGACTGGCTTTATTATTTCGGTTATCTTTTTGGACCTCTCCTTGCCCCCGTCATTATCTATGCCTTTCTTCCTTTTTTTCGCCGACTCAATGTTACCACTGCCTATGAATACCTTGAATTGCGGTTCAACCTGTCAGTCCGACTGATCAGCAGCATTACTTTTATTTTATTCCAGATCGGTCGCGTCAGCGTCATATTACTGCTACCCTCGATCGCACTTTCGGTTGCGACGGGTATCAATATCTTTCTCTCGATCACGGTATTAGGAATAATCTCAACGGTCTATACAGTAATGGGCGGGATTGAAGCCGTGATCTGGACAGATGTGATTCAGGTTATTATTCTTTTTTTGGGAGCAATTATCAGCCTGATTATAGTTGTCTTCTACATGGACGGTGATTTTTCAGGAATGTATATAACCGCGATGGAGAATAATAAACTTCACATCGTAGATTTTGCTTTTGATCTGACTATAGTGACATTCTGGGCGATCATTTTCAGTATACCTGCCGGGCTTTCAGCGGTTGCGGACCAGGCTACAATCCAACGCTATCTGACCACCAAGAATGAGAAAGATGCAGCTAAAAGTATCTGGATGACGCAATTGATAGGTCCTTTCTCGGGATTACTTTTTTTTGTCATCGGGACTGCGCTCTACTTGTTTTATAAAGCACATCCCGCAAAACTCACTCCGGGTCTTGAACAGACTGATGCTACTTTCCCTCTCTTTATTGTGACCGAGATGCCGGCGGGAATATCGGGATTGATCATTGCCGCAATTTTCGCCGCCGCGATGTCCAGCCTCGACAGCAGTATCCACAGCTCATCAACGGCGATCGTCACTGATTTCTACCGACGGCTGAAAAACGAAGTATCTGATGAGCAATGTCTACGATTAGCGCGATGGTTGACTGCGTTATTTGGGGTCTTCGGCACCAGCCTCGCTCTTTACATGGGCCAATTCGACATCAAGTCGCTATGGGACATATTTATCCAAATTGGAAATCTATTGACCGGCGGATTAACCGGGATTTTTGTCCTCGCGGTATTTACGAAGCGAACTCATGCGACCGGTGTTCTCGTAGGATTTTTTGCCAGCGCGATAATTCTGTACCTCTTTAAAAGTCATACAAATGTGCATTTTTGGTGGTATACTATAACGGGCATGAGCAGTTGCCTTGTTGTCGGTTATCTTACCAGTTTGATAATTCCCTCCAGGATAAAATCCCTGGAAGGGCTCACTATTTATAGCATGCCAAAAGAGTAGACTAATCGCTTACTCATTGCTCATTTGTGGATTAATATCCTCAACGAATAGAGCTAAATGGCACTTGAAAGTAATATGCGTCTATTATAAGTTCTTTAACCCAGAAGTATTAATCAGCGATCAATATGAAGCGGTCAGAAATCAATCAGTCTTTTCTCTCAGCAAAAAAATGCTTCGCGAAAAATGGCTGGGCCTTACCACCCAATGCAAAATGGGACGTAACCGATTTCGGTTTGGGTGAATTTTCACGCTTTGGGCTGACCCTGGTCAATCTTGCGGAAGAGGGTGAGTATTGTGAAAAGATCATGTACGTGAAAAAAAATCAGATTACGCCTTCTCATTGTCATAAAAAAAAGAAGGAAGATATCATTAGTCGACATGGGGAACTGGCAATTGTTGTTTGGCCTCGGCATCCCGAAAAATCAAAAGAGGGTGAACATTTTAAAGTCAATGTGAACGGATCACCGCGTGAGGTGACATCGGGAGAAAAAATAAGTCTGAAATCAGGTGAGCGGGTTACTTTGATTCCAGGTGTCTACCACGAATTTTATGCTGAAAGTGAAGAATGCATGATCGGTGAAGTATCAACGGCTAATGATGATCTACACGACAATTTTTTTATTAATCCGGAAATTGGTCGTTTCCCAGGTGTTGAAGAAGATGATGAACCCTTAGTCAGTTTAGTCAGTGATAAATAAAATCAATGGCATCGAGGCACCGATGACCTGATCCTGTGGGGTAAACCATAAATGGAGCAGAGTTATAAGCGCTGACATCAAGAGGACAGGCATAACAGCCGGCGGTAATTGGGTCATTGATCATGTTAAGGTGATTGACATCTATCCTCCCCAGGATGCCTTAGCGGTAGTTGAAGATGAATCGCTGGGCAATGGAGGAGGGCCTTATAATATCCTGAAGGATTTATCAAAAATGGGGGTGGAAATACCCCTCGCCGGTATTGGTCTGGTAGGTGACGATAGTGATGGTCACTATATACTCGAAGATTGCAAAAAATCCGGCATCGACTGTCATTCAATAAAAGTAACGACCGAAGCGCCAACCTCCTACACCGATGTAATGTCGGTAAAATCTACGGGGCGGCGAACTTTTTTTCACCAGCGTGGCGCCAATGCGCTTCTCGACGAAACCCATTTCGATATAAATGAAAGCAATGCCTGGTTATTGCATCTCGCCTATCTCAATCTCCTCGATTCATTAGATATCATTGATGATAGTGGTAATACCGGAGCGACCCGCGTATTGAAAAAGGCGAGGGAGTTAGGTATGAAAACCTCTATCGATCTGGTCTCAGTAGAGAGTGACCTGTTTTATCGAGTATTAAAACCGTCACTGCCTTTTGTGGATTTTTTTCTCCTTAATGAGATTGAAGCCGAACGCATTGCTGGTATTCGACTCGTGAATGGGGAATCAGTAGATCTGGAATTAGTGGAAAAAGCCGCTGAGAAGCTCATCGGAATGGGTATTGGTAACCTTGTCGTAATACATTTTCCTTCTGGCGCGTTAGCAATGGATACAGACGGTAAGAAGTATGTTCAAGGTTCCGTGCGTGTGCCCGCAGAAATGATAAAAGGTACGGTTGGAGCGGGAGACTCTTTTGCGGCGGGTTTACTTTATGGTTTACACGAAGACTGGCCTATTGAGAAATGCCTCGATCTCGCGGTCTGTGTGTCAGCAAGCTGTTTATACGATGCAACTTCTTCGGGGGGAATATTACCTTTAAAGGAAAGTCTCGCGCTGGGTAAAAAGTACGGTTACCGCGATAGCGTATAATCTGAAGCAAACAATAGAGAATAACAGGATTAAATCAGCATTATGGTAATGCATTATTCCATGAGCAGACTGGCGGAGACCATTGGATTACTTGTTTTTTCCTTTAATCTGCTAGCGGGTGATCCAATGCCGGGGTCAAGCAAAGATGATTTTAAAGAAGCGGCAATCGCCCTGGATGAGGTATTAGTCCTGGTAAAACCTATCCAGGAAGAGTTGCTTATTCGAAAAATGGGGGACAAAATCAGCGTAATTACAGATAAGCAGATTGATGCTTTAAATGCCCATGATGTGGCAACTGCTTTGCGTAGGATTCCGGGTGTGACGATATCGCGTTATAATATAGTGGGTGCCTATGGGGGTGCGAATGGTGGCAGTGTATTTATCCGAGGTCATGGTTCAGGGCGACCCGGAGGAGAAATTTCAACGATGGTTGACAGTATCCCGCGATTTTCAGGAGTATGGACACACCCGCTTCTGGATCTTATTGCCGTTAATAGTGCTGAACGGATCCATGTCTATAAAAGTCCCCAGGCAGTATTATTGGGTAATATGTCGTTTGGAGGACTTAACGTGGTCCCGAAAAAGAGAACGAAACAAGGGGTTGAAGGGAGACTGCAATCTACCTATGGATCTCATGGAACCTGGACATTACGAGGTGAAATTGCAGGTAAGACCGAACAATTAAATTACACCCTGGGCAGCAGTTATCAAGAAAGCGACGGGCATCGATTAAATGCTGATGGAAGGGTTGATTCCATTCATGCGCGTTTTGGTTATCAAATCAATGAAGATTTGGAATTGTCTTTATTATTTCTTCACACCGTTAGTTATGCCAATGACCCGCGACCGATCTCCTCACCCCCTCTCCCTGTGGTTGAAAGCTATAAAACGGATGGCCAGTTTTATGTTCTTTCCTTGTCGCACGAGAGCGAGGATTTTGAAGGTTATATTAAACTGTATCTCGATGACGGCATAACAAGCTGGTATCAATGGCATCAACCGCCTCCACCGCCAACACCTCCCCAGTCTTTTAATAATGTAACACGCTTTGAAAATTACGGATTGCGGGCACGCGATATTTTCTCTTTTAAAAATGATACTGAATTTATAATCGGCCTCGATATTGATTTTTACGGCGGCGAGGTGGAAGACACTTTTTCGGATGGCACGATGCGCTATCAAGAGAACATGACTTTCAGGAATATCGCACCTTACTTTATCCTGAGTAGAGTATTTGGAAATTCGACTCGGATCATTCCCTCTGCAGGAATACGGTATAATAATAGTCGCTATTTTGGAGACGACTGGGGCGCTCAAGCGGGGATAGTGACTGAATTTAAGAGGACTAAATTTTATGCCAACTGGGCGAGAGCGTATAACCTGGCAGGTGTTTATGCTTCAGTGTTAGCTCCAAGCTGGGGTCTTGGTGAGCGGTGGAAGGAACTGGACGCAGAAATCGTGAATCATTTTGAATTTGGTATATCCAGGCAGTTGAATGATACATTGTGGATCGATTTGAGCTTATTCAGTGATGAGATAATGAATTCCATTCGTTTCGATCCACCACCTCCCCCTATTTCTATGACTAACGAGGGGAACTATACCTTAAAAGGAATTGAGACAAATATAGTTTTTTCTCCGACAAAAAATTTAAACCTGTTTATCGGAGGCACTTATAACGAAAGCGAACCACGCGACGTGCCCAATCTTCCTGAATGGACATTCTCTGCTGGCCTCACCTATAAACCCCATGATCGCTGGATATTAAATATTGATGCGCAGTATGTAGACAGACAATATATTCTCAATCCACGTTTCAGTCCCGATCAAGTTTCAATCGAAGAGTATTTGCTTTTACATGGGCGTTTAGCATACCAATATACTGCGCCTGAAAGTAAATGGAAAGGGACATTATATTTAGCCGTGGAAAACATCGCGGATGAAGCCTATGAGTACCAACCCGGGTATCCCATGCCGGGGAGAGGAGTTACCATAGGGATGGATATTAAATTTTAAAGAATCACCATCATGAAAACATATGCCACGATAAATAATTCGAGATTATTGAGCAAAGTTCAGGTGATAGAAACTGCCATTCTCCTGGAGATATCCCTGATACTGCCGGTCTTAATTCATTTAATTCCCATTTTTGGGGTCAGTTCCTGGGGGGCACGACTACTTCCGATTTATTATGCTCCTCTCATTGCCGCATTGTTCTACCGTGCGCATGTTGGTCTGATCGTTACCCTATGTCCGCCCTGGATAAATCATCTATTCACGGGCATGCCAAATATCCCTGTTACCTCTCTCTTAACCTGTGAGCTATTAATTTTCGTTCTATTAATAATATTTTTTGTCAATCTCGCGGGACGTAAGTGGTTTTATGGACCGCTTGCTTACCTCGTAGCCAAAACGCTTTTTTTTATGGTCCTTTTATTCTGGCCCCCGGATTTTCTTTTAAATCCCCCCCTCGATTATTTTAAAAATACCCTCTTTGTAGCAATTCCCGGCATACTCTTGCTCGGCCTTGTTAATTGGGGGGCGATAAGACTATCGCCCAAAAAAATATCCGATGGTTGATCTATCATTTGAGGAGATAGCCAACTGTATTCGGTCAACTCCATTCCCCGCTGTCGATTGTGTGCTTGGGATTCTCAATGGTGGTCTCGTTCCCGCTTCGCTTATCGCATACGAGCTAAAGAAACCCTTACATTTTATTTCTATTAATTACCGAGATGAAAATAATAAACCACTCTATGAAACCCCGCAACTGTTCACGAATCATCTTCCCCAAATTACAGGCGAGCATGTTTTGGTGGTGGATGATGTTTCGGTGTCAGGTGAAACTTTACGATTGGCTAAAGCACAGTTGAAAGATTACCAGTTGATGTCTGCTGTTCTTATTGGTGAGGCCGATATTGTTCTCTTTCCCAATATTAAGGAGTGTGTAAACTGGCCGTGGCGTAAGCAGGATGCATGATGCAGGATACAGGATGCAGGATACAGGATGCATGATGCAGGATACAGGTTAGTGAACAGTAAACAGTGATCAGTCGAATGCTCAGGGTTGAATGCAGTTGCCAGCTAGGCAGGCGAGGATGACGGTTGCAGATAAGGGATTGTTTGGGGACCTTCGGGGAGGATCGCAACGGGGGCATCCCGACCATTAATTTTGAGTTCCTGTTCAAGGGCATCTTTCAAACTGGGAACAGGAATTAAGTGACTGCGCTCTACATCGCGAGGGTCTAACTCACTGAAAAGAGCAACGCGCACCCTTTCTAAAATAATGGCTAAAAGTTGCACTTGCCACTGATCACAAAGAAGGAACCCCGGTTGATTTATTGCCGATAAAAAAGCTGATGGACTGTCATATTCAAAAAGAAGCTTTTTAAAATTTCCATGATCAGGAAACCCATCATTGCATTTCGCCGCGGTAAGGATGAGTCCATCATCTTCAACAATTTGAGCCGCGGCTGACATACCCTTGACCGCTTGATAAAGGTTCTGGTCTAAGGGGTAGCCACTATTAGTGGTGATGACGATAGGGAAAGGTTCCGGGCAGGCAATCATCGCAGTTTCTTTGACAAAGGCGCAACCCTCATGGAAAGCAGCCATCGTATCCCCACAGAAGAATTTAGTAATTTCCCGGTTCCGATTTTGTGCGAGGTTTACACAAAAATCTATGGGTAAAAGTGACCCGTTTGCACAAATCTGTTCCTGGGTAGGATTATTATCCAAATTTCCCCAGGTACTGCGGGGATCACCGATGACACTGGCGTTATGGTATTGCATAATCGCATCTCTATTTGCGATCCCGGGAAAGACAGCCTTATATCCTCCTGAGAACCCTGCCATGAAATGCGGTTCAATAAATCCCATGATGATACGCCTGTCCGCTTCCACGTAATACTGGTTAAAATAAACGGAATAGCCAAATTTTGACTCTCCCGCAAGGGCGTTGCTTGTCGGGTCATCACCCTTATGATCGACAACGCGATAATTCTCAACGATCTCTTTTCCAAGCATAAGCGCTAGCTCTTCGGGTGTATGCCCGCGATGCGTGCCGGTGCCGGTAATAATCGTGAAGTTTTTTTTGGGAAGATGTTTAAGTTCGTGAAACAACCAGGGAAGTAAGCGATCATTAGGCAATGGCCTGGTAATATCGGGAATTACCACCGCGACACGGTCGCCTGTTTGTATAATTTCGCGGAGAGGGGGTGATTGGATAGGATTACGAACAGCGTCTTCAAACGCTTTCTGTTCATCGGGGAGGCCATTTAAATAATGCGGTGTGAGGATAGTCGCATTGATCCCGTCCAGTTCGATTTCAAGACCTTCATTCCCATAATCCAAAAGTGTTACCATGACAAAATTTGGGTTTCGAAAAAATCAACCGCTATTTATGCAGAGTCTAATTGCCCCTTAATTATGTCGTTCTGTTTTTCGGTAATTTCCTCAATACCGTTGCGGGCAAGGGATATCAGTCGGTCCAATTGTTCCTGTGAAAAGCTTGCCTCTTCCCCACTGCCCTGCAATTCGACAAATTCACCTTTCCCGGTCATGACAACATTGAAATCAACGCTGGCATCTTTGTCTTCAAGGTAATTAAGATCGAGAATTTCATGATCATTGTATACCCCAACGCTTACAGCAGCTACCGAATCTCTCAGGGGGTTTTCTTCTAATTGCCCGTTTTGCAATAGTTTTTCTACTGCTATACGAGCAGCGATGTATGCGCCGGTGATGGACGCGGTGCGAGTTCCTCCATCAGCCTGGAGCACATCGCAGTCGATCCATAAACAATGCCCCGGCATTTTTTTTAAATCGGCAACGGCGCGTATTGATCGACCAATGAGACGTTGAATTTCCACGGTTCGTCCATCTGCTTTCCCTCTAGAA
This sequence comes from Opitutales bacterium, assembly GCA_965197745.1. Lineage (GTDB taxonomy): Bacteria > Verrucomicrobiota > Verrucomicrobiia > Opitutales > PNEW01 > CBDANS01. Next base: position 204,939 of record CBDANS010000007.1, read on the forward strand.
ATATCACGTCTTTTACGTTCCAGGGTGCTATAGGGGAGCATCGAATATTCTGCGGTAATCCAGCCACCTTCTACACCCTGTTGCTGCATCCACCTGGGAAGATTCTTATCAATAGTGGCGGCACAGATTACTTTTGTCTCACCAAAACTGAAGAGGACAGAGCCCGAAGCATGAGGGGCAATTCCCGAACTAATAGTTATGGGGCGCAATTCATCCGGTTGTCGGTTGTCGGGACGATTAAAAGTTGGCATGATAAAACTAATTAAATTGAGAAAAACAAACGGCGCTCACCCTATTGGAGTAAAACATGGGTCAACCGGCAATTATTACGATGAGGACAGACTTTAAGCAATGGCCGTTTCTTTTTTGGAAATTTCCGGGTCCGTCCATTTGCCATGTTCTTTAATCAATTCGATCAGTTTATCAACGGCATGTTCTTCGGGAATATGGTATTGAACACATTTTTTTGCCACGTAAAGATTCACCTTACCGGGAGAACCCCCGACATAACCGAAATCCGCATCGGCCATTTCTCCTGGGCCATTGACAATACATCCCATAATGGCGATGGTCACTCCCTTAAGATGATTGGTTTTGGATCGAATCCGCTGTGTTGTGGATTGAAGGTCAAAGAGTGTCCTTCCACAACTCGGGCAGGCGACAAATTCTGTTTTAGAAATGCGGGCGCGCGCTCCTTGTAGGATATTGTAGGCAAGCACTGTAGCCCGCGCGATGTCGGGTTCAGTCTCGATACTGATCAAATCTCCGAGACCATCACACAAAAGGCTGCCAGAGAGGATAGCAGCTTCCATGAGGCGGTCACTGTGATAATTTTTTAGATCGACTGTATTGCTTTCCGTGTTGCGTATCCAAAGCGGCGTTTTAAAACCCCATCCATTTAAAATAGCTGCCAGTTTGCGGTAAGCCCCTAAGGGATGCATGTTTTCGGGTGGATGTGAGAGGGTAAAGACCAGATTGAGATCGCCTGATACCTGCAGGGGTTTTTCCATTGCCGGCAATGCCTGAGGAGAAATATCCAGGGCGAGGGTAAGCCCTTTTTCCCGCGCAAATGCGATATAGTGTTCGAGGAGTTCACTTTCATCTGGAGCAAATTTTTTCAGGATCATCCAGTGGCTGTTACCCGGCCATGTAAATTCTTCCAGATTTTTGAGTATAATAGAATCATCTATATTTATGACAAAAAATGGGACGGAAGATTGGAGAGCGTTTTGAATCTCTATTAAATGTTGAAAATGATCACCGGTATCCAGTTTCAGGAGCAGCCCTTCTATCCTCGTATCTTTGAATTGAACTTGCGTTTGTGTAACTTCATTAATGATGTCCGTTGTTTTATGAAGGGAGTGATGAACGGGGACGATAACCCTTGGCGCCTGATCAGGGGCGATTACGCAACCTCCTTTTAGATCGATGGTCGTGATCTCGCGACGGTTGAAATCGTAGGGGTTTATACTGTCATATTTGTTTTGTTGAACGGTATTGTCCTTATGTGCTTGCCATAAAAGCATGGTTTTATCTGCCAAAGAACGGGCAACCGGAATTTCGTAAACGGGATCTTCTGTTAAAGAAACACGGATAGTGTCACCGAGGCCATCGAAGAGAAGACTACCGATACCAATAGAACTCTTAATACGCGCATCTTCCCCATCACCCGCTTCGGTTACACCGAGATGCAGGGGGTAATTCATATTTTCGGCATGCATCTTTTCCACGACAAGACGATATGCCTGGATCATGATTTTGGGGTTACTCGCTTTCATCGAAAGGATTATATCGTGATAACCATGTGATTCAGCAATACGCATGAATTCCAATGCGGATTCCACCATTCCCTTGGGGGTGTCACCGTAGCGGTTCATAATGCGGTCAGAAAGAGAACCATGGTTGGTTCCTATCCTCATAGCCCTTCCCAGGCGCTTACACTTTTTAACCAAAGGAGAAAACCCATCATATAGCTTTTGTATTTCTTCATCATATTGGGCATCGGTATATTCACGAATAGCAAATTTTTTTCTGTCCGCAAAATTACCGGGATTAATACGCACTTTTTCCACGTGTTCAGCTGCTTCCATTGCCGCGCGTGGAAGAAAATGAATGTCGGCAGCAAGGGGAACATCAATTTTGGACTGCCGTAATTGTTTACTTATATCCCTGAGCGCTTGAGCGGCAGTCATGTTTTGCGCGGTGATGCGAACAATTTCACAGCCCGCTTCGACAAGGGCTATGGATTGTTTAACGGTGGCTTCAACATCCTGTGTTGGAGTGGTCGTCATTGACTGTACGCGAATTGCATTATCGCCGCCCACGCCGATATCACCGACCATCACCTCGTGGGTAGACTGTCGAATTGTCGCGTAGCGGGATTTACAGTAACCGGCCATATGAATCAGGAGTAAGGTAATATAACATTTAAATTGTTGAAGAGGTTATTTTACCGATTGAATTGAAGCTATGAGAAATTAATCATCAATGCTATTTTTCTCAGACTCGATATCAGTTTCATCTTTATTTTCGAAAATGGGATCGACGATATTGTCGAGGCGTTCTTGGTATTCGCGTTCATCATTTATATCTCTCCCTACGCGCTGGAAATCAAAAAACATAACATAGAAAAAGAGCCCCATTAACATAATTATAAAAGCGCCCTGGGTCCGTGCAATCATCATGGGTGGCAGTGCTCTCCCCCGGATTTTTGCCATCGTCGCAAATACCATATGGCCCCCATCCAAAACGGGAATGGGGAGCAGGTTGAGAATAGCGAGATTCACGTTGATTAACGCCGTCAGCACGAGGACCAGTCTTAAGTCGAATGAAACTCGATAGATGGCATAGACGATACCGGGAGGACCCGTAAGTTGATTGAGGCGAATATCTGACTGTGGATGAATCAGCCCCCAGAGTACCTGTAAGGTCATGGTTACATGCTGATAAATTTGCGTAAGGGGGTTGATATGTATAAGATATTGTTTTCGCTCCAATTGAAAACCAAGACTGGGGGCGGTATCACCATCCTTCGTGACGACAACAATATCGGGTTTTATTGAATAGGTCAGGGTTCTGCCCGCACGGATTATAGTCAGCGCCATTATATTCTCATGATCGGATTGAAGATACTGGTTGAGGGCGTAGAAAGTCATTATCGGCTGACTATCTATGGAAAGAATTTGATCACCCGGCATCAATCCGGCGCGCGCGGCCGGTGAATTTTCCAGGACATTACCCAGGGTAAGCGTTTCTGCGGGTTGGACGCCAATCATCCGCATGCGCTCATCGGTGGCGAGGATAGGGAATAATTCAATATCAAGAATTTCACTGTCCCGTCTTACGGTAAAAACGCTGCGCGGCGCACCACCCTTGCTTCGCCCCGTGCCGGTTATCAGGGTATGTTTGAATTCAGACCAATCTTCGACAATAGTACCGTCTATTTTAGTAACGACGTCACCCGCTTTAAGACCGGCTTTAAACGCGGGGGATTCGACTTCTTCGCCCTCCGCGTTTTTCAGTGTTGGAAAGACGTAACCGATACGTGTGGTTTGCAAAATTTCCGTAGTCGGTTGTCCGACCATCCACAAGATGGTGGCGAGGACGAGAGCAAAAAGGACGTTAAAAACAGCACCCATTACGGCGACAATCATTTTATCAGCGTAGCTGATGGGCGGTAATTCTTCTTCCGTTGACTCAGACTCGCCTTCAATACCGCGCAGGTCAGCGAGTTGAGGAAGCGCTACATAGCCACCGAGGGGGAGCGCGGAAATGCGATATTCAACACCGTCTTTATTCCAGGAGAATAGTTTAGGACCAAAACCAATAGAGAATCGGTCGATCTTTAAACCGCGTCGGCGTGCTGCCAGGAAATGGCCCAATTCATGGACAAAGATAGATCCTCCAAAGAATAGAATAATCAAAAGGATAGACCAGAAACTGGAAAAGAGTGTTTTAAAAATATCAGGATTCATATTCAGTGACTTTTTTTTGCGCAACTTCGCGCACTGACGCATCGAATTCTAAAACCTGCTCAAGGTTTTGAGGTTCGAAACTGGATACGGTTTGAAATGTTTGTTCTATAATGCTTGGAATCGAAAGGTATTCAATCCGATTTTCAAGAAAAGCGCTGACGGCCAATTCGTTTGAAGCGTTAAACGCAGCAGGAGCAGTGCCACCCGTTTCAAGAGCTTCTCTGGCCAGATGCAGGCAGCGGAATCGTTCGAGATCAGGAGGGAAAAAGTCAAATTGCATGACTTGATTGAAGTCAAGCGTCTCGTTCACCCCTTCACCCCGTTCGGGGTATAAGAGAGTGTGCTGAAGGGCAAAGGTCATAGAAGGAGGGGAAAGTTGCGCTAAGATTGAACCATCGATGAATTCGACGAGTGAATGCACGATACTTTGAGGATGAACGACAACCTGGATATTTTCAGGTTCCTTGTTGAACAGCCAGTGAGCTTCAATAATCTCAAGCCCCTTATTAGCCATGGTCGAAGAATCAACCGTAATTTTAGGCCCCATAGACCAGTTAGGATGTTTTAGCGCGTCCTCAGGAGTGATCGCTTTCATTTGCTCTAAGCTGTAGTCGCGAAAGGGACCGCCTGAAGCGGTGAGAATAACTTTTGCGAGATCTTTTCCATTGGAGTTCTGTAGGCATTGAAAAATGGCATTGTGTTCACTATCAGCCGGTAAAATTTGCCTTCCATGTTTTTTAGCCGCTTCCATTACGAATTTTCCTGCGAGGACCAGCACTTCTTTACTCGCGAGCGCAACGTCATTACCCGCTTCAAGAGCTGCCAGGGTGGGACGAAGACATATAGTTCCAGGAACCGCGATCACCGTAATATCAGCTTCCGGCAATGAAGCTAATTCAATGAGTCCTTCCATCCCACACGAGAAATGAACATCAGGGGAAAACAGACCGGATGAACACGCCTGCTTGTAAGCATTCTCATTGTATAGAGCAACGTGTTTGAGATCAAATTCACGCGCGATGCTTGCCAAGGACTCGTAGTTTGAAAAAGCAGCGATACCGGCAAGCCTGAGGCGTTCGTGATTACCGCGGAGGACACGGAGAGTATTTTCACCGATTGACCCGGTGGCACCCAAGAGAACGATACTTTTACGGTCCATTTTTATACTAAAAAATAATATAATATAAAATAACCTACAGGGGCACTCAGAATGATGCTGTCCAGAAGGTCAAGTGCACCACCGATGCCTGGAACCATAGTGCCTGAATTTTTTTCACCCGCATGACGTTTGAGAATCGATTCAACAAGATCAGAGAGAATGGCGACAAGCGCAACAGGGATGGCCAAGATAGCTGCTTTCCATGGGTAAAATGAAAGAGGAAAATATTTTGAAAAAATTAAAACAAAAACAAAAGCGGTGAGAACAGCGAAAATGATAGCGCCCAATGCGCCCTCCCAGGTTTTATGAGGACTGATTTCAGGGGCGAGAAAAGTCTTTCCTAACTTACGGCCAACGAGAAACCCGCCAACGTCGCTAAACTTTGCAATTACAACAATCCAGAGGGCTAAAAACAGACCGGTCTCCGGACTCGTGAATTGGTGAATAAGTAATACCAGGTACTTCAGCATATAGGGAATATAGATAATTCCGAACAGGGTAGAGATTAACGATGAGGTCTTGTTACTTAATTTATTAAGACGAAGGGTAGCAACCGCGCAAACAATTGCTGAGAACGTTAGCAAGTCTGCGTTCGCGAGCAAATTGCCGGATGCTGTATACAAAGGCAGATAATAGGAACCGAGAATAATTAAAACCCCCAGGAATAGGCCCAGTCTTTGCATCGGGGCATGTCCTGCTTTATCCAGGAGGCGGTACAATTCATATTGCGAAAGCGCACTGAGAAGAGCGAGAATCCAGACACCTGCTGTTGATCCAGCGACATACAGGACTACAAGGAGGGCTACCCATAAACCCACCGTACTGAATATACGTTGCGTCACCTGTTTAAGATCGGCTCAGTTGGGCTTTGGCGAATTTGTTCTCCCGTTTTTCCGAAGCGTCGTTCCCGTTTCTTAAAACTTTCAATAGCTTCTATTAAATCTTTCTTGTCAAACTCAGGCCATAATTTGCGGGAGAAATAGAATTCAGAATAAGCGCCTTGTAAGAGCAGAAAGTTGCTTAATCGTGTTTCGCCAGAAGTGCGGATGATAAGATCAGGGTCGGGAATGCCATCTGTATAAAGGTATCCAGCGAAGTCATCCCATTGCAGGAAATCTGGGTTTTCGGTCCCTGCGAGGACGGCTCGGGAATAAGATTTAACAGCATCAACAACTTCGGTGCGGGCACCATAATTAAGCGCAAAAATAAGTGTTCGCTCATTATATTGAGAGGTATCCTCGGCCGCTTGATTGAGGAGAAGACACAGTCGGTGGGGCAAATCTTCTGCACGACCAATGACTTTAAGAGCGATCTGGTTTTTATGTAATTCCTTCACCTGAGTTTTAAGAAAGTGTTCCAGCATCTTCATCAGCGCTTCTACTTCTTCTGGGGGGCGATCCCAATTTTCAGCGGAGAAGGCATAAAAGGTAAGATACCTGATTCCGAGTTCCCGCGCGCACCCGACAATTTTCCTCACATTTTCAACACCCTGCCGATGCCCTTCGATACGCGGCAAACCATGCTGTTTAGCCCAACGGCCGTTCCCATCAGGAATTATTGCAACATGGATGGGTGATATTATATTATCGGCGTGGATTTTTTTTTTCACGAAACTAGTTGAAAATAATAAAGCAATGAGTAGCCATTGCCTTTTTTGTTTAAGAGCTTACTTAGCCTATAAATTGAATAATTTCAATTTTTAGAGGAAAAGGCAAATGTAAAGGCCCAATGGATTAAAAAGGCTGGCAATTAATGGATCAGTGGGCGGGCTCAATCAATAGGATGAAGGGCAAAAATTTTCCTCTGCAGATCAGTCTGCCGGGCAGTGCTCTTCTTATTACGGACCGCTATGGAATAAGCGACAGGATCTCCGACAATAAAAACTTTTTTCTGCCCGCGGGTAACAGCGGTATAGAGGAGATTCCTTTGCAACAACATAAAGTGCTGTTTAAGGAGGGGAATGATGACAATCGGAAACTCACTGCCTTGAGCTTTATGTACACTAATAGCGTAAGCAAGTTGGAGCTCGTCCCGTTCTGATCGATCGAAGTCGATTATTTGATTATCAAAGACCGCCGTAATAGATCCCGTTTCATGATTAAGATGTGTAATTTTACCCAGATCACCATTAAATATGTTTTTATCATAATTATTACGTATTTGCAGAATTTTATCGTTAGGACAGAAAGTTCTTTGTCCCACGCGCAGACCGGAATGCTGCTTATTGATGGCTTTCTGCATTTCGAAGTTAAAATTACTGATTCCAGCTACACCTCGATGCATGGGCGCGATTACCTGTACGTCAAGAAGCGGATCTACTGAATAGTACTCCGGAATAAAATCGCGATAAAGACTTATTACAGTATTGAGACATGCCTGTGGATTGGTCTGGCGAATGAAATGCAAGTCGTTTTGAGGATTCAGCTCTCTTAAATTATCAACTAAAAATGGGGGTGTTGCATCACTGTTAAGAATTTTATAGGCGGTTGTGACAATCGGGCTTTGATCCTTTTGTCGAAATATCTTTCGCAAGCGGGTAACTTCGAATTTTCGACACTGTATAAGGTCGCGAAGAACATTGCCGGCTCCGATGGAGGGAAGTTGATCAACATCGCCGACCAAAACAACGTGAGCCATTGCGGGTACCGCGCTTAATAAAGCTGAGGCAAGCCTTACGTCAAGCATGCTTGCCTCGTCCACAATAATGAAATGAGTATTGAGAGGATTACTTTCATCAATTTTAAAACGTCTCTTTGCCGGATCGAAATTTAGCAGTCGATGTATAGTCTGGGCATAAGCACCGGTAGTTTCGTGCATACGTTGCGCCGCGCGTCCGGTTGGCGATGCGAGTAACAGGCGCACTTTTTTGGCATTCAGGATATCAACAATGGCGCGAAGGATGGTGGTTTTACCGGTGCCGGGTCCCCCCGTAATGATAGAAAGTTTTCGGGTTAAACCGGAGCGGATGGCGCTGGCTTGTTCAGGCGCTAATTCGAAGCCCATACGTTCCTGCACCCAGTCGAGAGCATTGTCCAATTTAATAGGGGGTAATGAGGATGGATGAGAGAGAAGTCTATGTACGCTCTGCGCAATTTTATCTTCGGCCATGGCGGTAAAAGCTAATTGGAGCAACCCATTTTCCGCAGATAAACGCAGGTTATTATTTTCTACGAGGACCTTAATTCGCTCATTAATATTACTCGGTTCAGTTTCAAGTAATTGCGCTGCATAGGTGGATAATTCATCGCTGGAGATACAAGTATGCCCTTCGTCTTCAAGTTGCTGAATAGCGTAGATTATTCCAGCGTCGAGTCGGGGAGGACTATGATTGGAAAATCCTAAATTAATGGCGATGCGATCAGCTGTTTTAAATCCGATCCCCACAATTTCTCGAGCGATAGTGTAGGGTTCATTTTGTATGACATTTTTGGCACTATTCCCGTATTGTTTAACCAGCTGCAGGCATTGCGCAGTTGATACCCCATAAGTATGCAGGAACATCATCACATCACGCATGGCTTGTTGTTCATCCCACGCTTTTTTAATGGATCGCACCCGTTTATTACCGATACCCTCGACTTCGCGCAAACGCCCTGATTCCTCTGATATCACTTTCAGGGTCTCTACGCCAAATTGATCAACTATTTTATTGGCATAGACTTTACCGATGCCCTCGACGAGGCCACTGCCCAAATACGTTCGAATCCCATGCACGGAGGAGGGTAGAACGGATTGAAAGGTGCTTATTTTAAATTGATTGCCGTGCTGAGGGTGATTTGTCCAATAACCCGAGAGATGAAGTGTTTCTCCACATTGCACACCCGGCAAGTTGCCGGTGATTGTGACCAGGGCACTTTTACCTTCCGGCCTTAATTCACCAACACAGAAATGCGTGTCTTCACTGGAAAATATAATGCGTTCGAGTACACCGTTAAGTGACTCCTCACTCATTTTCGGAGTGATTTTATTTTCAGGCATGCTCAATAAGAGGGTGTCGGAACAGTAATGCTATATCAATCGATTGGCACTTCCATTGCATCCTTTGGAGCAGTAAATCCAAAAACTGCTTCGCCAAGCGCAAATAAATCAGGGTATACTCCTTCAGCTCCGGCATCAATCAGCGGTTCACGCGTATGGGTGCCAGTAGTCACCGCATAACCGATCATATCAACTGCTGTTGCGGCGGCAATGTCAAAGGGCGAATCCCCAATGAGGCAGCAGTCATCCGGTGTAGTATTTAATTGAGTGAGAATATATTGAGTAAATTCGCGATCGGGTTTGCGATAGGGCGTATCTCCATGACCAACGATGGCGTCAAGATAACAATCAATCTTCATGTGAGCGCAAAGTTGTCGGGAGCTATCGCCCCCTTTGTTGGTAAAGACTGCGGTTTTATAACCGCGTTCCTTAAGTGAATGGAGGATCCAACAAACACCGGGGTAGATGACGATATCTTCAAGAAATATTTCATCAAAATGTTCCTGGAAATGGATAAGCGCCTCGGATAATTTTTCTTTTCCGATTAAGCGCTCAAGCGTTACCGGGACCGAACCGCCGATGGTGCGTTTGACGGTATCGAAATCAACGGGGTTGAGACCAATTTTTTTCTGAGCATAAACATAACAACGATAAATTACGTTAAAATGATCGATTAGTGTTCCATCAAGATCTAATAATACGGCATTCATGGTGATAATTTAGTCATCAGGCAGCATTTGCCCGTGATAACGGGTTGAATAAAATATAAATATTGTGTGACAAATATGGGATCACCTCTAAAGCTTAAGCCATAAGAGTCAATCAGTATGGATTCTCAAGAACAAATAAAACTGATAGAGAGCGTTCGAGAAGGCAATGATCTCACTCTTCGTCTTTCAGGGGATTGGTCGTTAATGGGAACCATACCGGAATTTAATACCATAATTGACACATTTCCACTGGATACAGATATACAGGGTATTAAATTCGATGTCGCCCAATTGGTCACTTGGGAGTCAGGTCTGCTCACATTCCTGCTGAAAGTTATGGAATATGGGAAAGAGCGTGACTTAGAAGTATATGTGGATTCATTGCCCGATAACATCCAGCGATTACTTCGTCTTTCACAGGAGGTTCCGGAAAAAGAGGATGTGGGTAGAAGAGATGCCGAGCACGCTTTTTTACCACGGGTTGGTGCGTGGGGAGTCTCTCTTTTCGATGGAGGCTTAATTTTTACACGATTTGTCGGTGAGGTTTTTTTAAGTGTTCTTAAACTCATCAGTGGCCGTTATCATATGCGTTGGGGTGATTTTTTTGTCATCGTTCAGGAAACAGGGGCCAAAGCACTCCCCATTGTTTCACTCATCGCTATACTAATCGGGCTTATTGTTGCCTTTCTTGGATCTGTTACGCTTGCCCGTTTTGGCGCCGAGATTTATGTCTCCTATCTGGTAGCTTACGGGATACTCAGGGAAATGGGCGCGATAATGACGGGTGTCATCGTTGCCGGTCGCACGGGCGCGGCCTTTGCCGCACAAATCGGGACGATGAAGGTAACCGAGGAAATCGATGCGCTGAAAACCATGGGAATATCACCTGTAGATTTCATCGTTCTCCCACGTATGCTGGCACTTATTATTATGATGCCGCTTCTTGTTCTCTACGCGGATATCCTTGGTATTATCGGTGGGCTGTTGGTAACTACCCTCCTCCTGGATTTTTCAGTTTACCAGTTTCTTGAAGGGATGAATGAGGCGGTTGCTTTACCCGATTTTTACTTGGGCATAATTAAAGGAACTGTATTTGGTGTTTTAGTTGCTATTTCCGGTTGTCTAAGGGGAATGCAATGCGGGAATAGCGCTGATGCCGTTGGTTTGGCAGCCACTTCTGCTGTCGTTACGGGTATAACCTTGATCATTTTTGCTAACGCTGTCATTGACTGGATTGCAGCCATCCATGGATTCTGATATAAGTGATGAACGTTATTTCTCAACCGAAAATTGAAGTGCAGGATCTGGACTTGGCCTATGGCTCCTTTGTTGTCATGCGTGATCTAAAATTTTCCGTCAAGCAAGGTGAGATCATGATCATTATGGGGGGCAGTGGTTGTGGGAAAAGCACACTGTTAAAACACCTTATCGGTCTTATCGATCCTGTCCGCGGCGATATTCTCTATGACGGAGTAAGTTTCGTGAATGCCGATCTGGACAAAAAACAAAATACCTTGCGAACCTTTGGTGTGCTCTACCAGGCGGGAGCGCTTTGGAGCTCAATGACACTGGAAGAAAACGTTTCCTTACCGCTTGAGGAATATACCAATCTCTCGAGCGGAGAAATTCGTGATATTGTCACCTATAAGTTGTCTCTTGTCGGGTTAAAAGGCTTTGAGGCGTTCTATCCTTCCGAAATCAGCGGTGGCATGCGCAAACGCGCCGGGCTGGCCCGCGCGATGGCTTTAGACCCTGAGATTCTCTTTTTTGATGAACCGTCGGCGGGGCTCGATCCGGTCAGTTCACGCCGGCTGGATGATCTTATTCTGCAACTTCGCGACAGTCTTGGCTCAACCGTTGTGGTGGTGACACATGAATTAGCGAGCATTTTCGCGATCGGTGACAATTCTATCTTCCTCGATGCTGAAAGCAGGACAATGTCGGCGATGGGAAATCCGGGTGAGCTTTTCAAGAATCCACCCAATGAAAACGTGCGATACTTTCTTTCTCGCGGTGAAAAAGCGAATTAATTTAATTTTAAAGTCCCTTAGTCTGGAAATAAAAATTTTGATCATGAATAAGCAGATAAAATGAGTTTAAAAGCCAGTCCTACGGTAATCGGTGTTTTCGTTTTAGGGGCGTTAGCTATCGCAGTTGCAGGGATCATCATTGTCGGGTCGGTCAAAATTTTTACCGAAAATGAGGAATTTATCATTTATTTTGATGAATCAGTGAGCGGATTGGATATTGGCTCTCAGGTTAAATTTCGTGGTGTTCCCATCGGTCAAGTCACCGAGATAATGATTCGTTATAATCAAATCGAATTATCAGGCCATATCCCTGTGGTGATTGAAATTGGGACAAGCCGGCTCGCGAATCAGTTGGGGGTTCCCGTGGACTTAAAAGATGATATTGTTTTCCTGGACCAGATAAATACAGGACTGCGAGCCCAATTGGTTATGGAAAGTTTTATCACGGGACTTTATTATATCGATTTATCCTACCTCGAGGATGCCCCTCCCCCTATTTTTATCCAGGACAAGGTCATATATAAAGAAATACCTTCCATAAAATCACCCTTTGCCGAGATCGGTCAGAGCGCAAATGAATTCATTGCTAACTTGAGTAAACTGGATATAGAGAAACTTAATAAAAAATTGTTTACTCTTCTGCAGAGTGCCAATGACGCGATTGATGATGTAAACTTCAAAAAAATCAGCGACAATTTTATCGAGGTGACCGCATCGATTACGGAGTTGGTTAATTCAGAAAATGTGCTGGAGGTATTGGAAAATTTAAAGACGACCTTAGTGGAATTACGTAATCTGGCGGCGAAGATAGAAAAAAATATTGATCCTGTTCTGGCGGGAGCTAAGGCAACGAATGAGAAAATTCAGCTTACATTAGTCAGCTTGAGAAATACTGCTGATCGAATTGAAAATGTTCTCACCCCTGAATCGTCAATGCGCTATGAAGTCGAACGCGCTTTAAGTGAACTGTCAGCCGCCGCTCAGGCAATCCGCCAACTCAGTGACCATCTTGAACGCAATCCAAAATCACTTTTAACCGGTAAAAACCCACCTGATAAGGTAATAGAAAAATGAAGATTCCGACATCGCTGATGTATGTTCTCCTCTCCATAAGCCTGCTCATTTGGCTGAGTGGGTGTATCAATCTTGATCCCAAGGCTGATCCGACAAGGTTTTACCTGATCACTGTGAAAAATGAGGGGAAAAAAGCACAAATTATCGACGACGATAGTGGGATTAGCATTGGACTGCAACGTGTGGATATTCCCGCTTATCTCAATAACAGAAAAATCGTTGTGCGTTACGACACTCAGGAAATTCGCTACGCAGAATACCATCGGTGGGGTGAGGATTTAGAAATTGCGATAAGCCGGGCCGTGGCCGTCGATCTCCTTAAGAATGATTGGGTGAAACGAGTATCAATCGTTCCCTGGCAAGATGTTGCTGTCCATGACCTCGAAGTAAAGATTCGTATTATGCGATTTGATGGTGATGTCAGAGGGAAAATTACCCTTCGCGCACTATGGGAAATCAAGGATCCCGATAGTGGTAAAAACCTCTTGAGTGGTGATACCACGGTTAACCGCAGTGGCTGGAATAGTAAGGATTATGAACGACTGGCCGCGTTAATGAGCGAGACTTTGGCCACATTATCTGCTGATCTTACGGCAGCGATAAGTAAATTACCACCGCCATCAGATGATGAAGCAGGTGAGCTATAAAGTTAATAATCGGCCTTTAGGGGACGATTATTAATCAGGTATCACGCTTTTACTTTTTCCTCAGTGGGGGCGACGTAATCCCCCTTAACGCCTTTCGGATTAGTGCGATTGTAGGCGCTGACTAAAGCTTTCAGGCCGGCCATTTCAATATTAGTATCAATACCCACGCCCCAAAAGCATATTTTATTATCGATGTGTTCAATCTCGATATAAGCGGCGGCATCAGCAGCAGATCCACGGGTTATAGCGTGCTGGCGGAAGTCGAGCAATTGGAAGTTTTTCAGTCCCGCTTGATCCATGGCATTAACAAAGGCGGCAATAGGCCCATTGCCAACTCCCTCAATATGCATCTTTTCATCAGCATATATAATTTCCGCCTGGCAGTTCACATGGTGGTGATCGGAGGGATCGGTAATTATGTTGTAGGATTTTAAATCGAGAGGACTTTTGCGATCAATATATTCACGATAGAAAGCATCGTGAATTTCCTCTGCATTCAATTCCCTGCTTTCGGAGTCCGCGATGATATTAACTAAATTCCCAAATTCAGGATGCATTTTTTTAGGCATTTCCAATCCAAATTCGCGTTCCATAATATAAGCTACGCCGCCTTTGCCACTTTGGCTGTTGATACGTATAATCGCCTTATAAGTACGACCGATATCTTCAGGGTCGATAGCGAGATAAGGGACCTGCCACAAAGCGCCTGGAGTGGGGGACATTTTTTCCATGCCTTTTTTGATAGCATCCTGGTGAGAACCTGAAAACGCGGTAAATACCAAATCCCCACTATATGGATGGCGATCGTCTACTGTCATTCGCGTGCAACGTTCGTAAATGTCGCGTACTTCCCTGATTATGGTGAGGTCAAGATAAGGGTCTATTCCCTGAGAATATAGGTTTAGCGCGACGGTTACGATATCGAGATTTCCGGTGCGTTCACCGTTGCCAAAAAGCGTTCCTTCGACGCGTTCAGCGCCGGCCATCAGAGCTAACTCCGTGGCAGCCACGCCGGTGCCACGATCATTATGGGTGTGCAAGCTGATCACTGCTTTATTTCGCTCTTTAATATGGCGGCAGAACCATTCGATCTGGTCGGCATAGATATTAGGTGTAGCTAATTCTACAGTAGCGGGAAGATTGAGAATAATGCGCTCTTTTTCTGTCGAATCCCAGGCTTCCATTACCGCTTCGCATACTTCGAGGGAATAATCCAACTCTGTGTCTGAAAAACTTTCCGGTGAATATTCATACCTGACGTGAGTATCCGGAACTGTTGAAACAAGACTTTTAACCAGTTCGGTCCCTTTAACGGCAATAGCTTTGATCTGCTCTTTACTCATCCCGAAAGTTACTCGCCTCTGCAGAGGGTTGGTTGAGTTATAAAGGTGGACGATGGCTTTTTTGGCGCCGCGAATGGATTCAAAGGTGCGCCGAATGAGATGTTCGCGCGCCTGGACTAATACCTGTATTTCGACATCATGTGGAATTAAATCGTTTTCAATTAAATGCCGCGTGAATTCATATTCGGTATCAGAAGCGGAGGGAAACCCTACTTCAATCTGTTTAAAGCCGAGACGGCACAACAGCTTGAACATCTCGAGCTTTTCTTCGATGTTCATGGGAATGGCCAGGGCCTGGTTGCCATCGCGTAGATCGACACTACACCAGGTAGGCGCGCTGTCTATGACCTTGTTCGGCCATTGACGATCGGGTAAATCGATCTTTTTAAAGGGTCGGTATTTTGAAATAGATTTTTTTTTCATTTGATTGAAAAATTTAGCATTAATAAATTCGATAGTTCCAACGGAAGCCACTGATGATTAGATTACCCTGAATAGTGGCTTGTGCGGATATATATCCGCACAACGGTAACAGAAAATAGTACGACAAAACTTCTCCCCCTCAGGGGAGGAGGCTGAGAAGAGCGATAAGGTCAATTTGCCGGTTGATGCTCATCTTCATTGTAGAGCTTATGATTTCTTAAATGGTTGTATTTGTCAAGTCTGTGCGGTGAAGTCTTTTCATTGCCATAGGGGTGGCATATACTAAATTAGAGGGGAATGATTTTTAGTGAAGATTAAAGGATTAGTATAGTATATTTATTTAAAGACCTGTTAATATACCGGATCAATCAATTATTATTTTAGATGAAAGGAGCGATTAAAAATAAGATTATTGTCTTGGGAGTAACGGGATCCATTGCAGCCTATAAATCAGCGGACATTGTCAGCCAGTTAAATAAAGAGGAAGCTGAGACCTATGTCGTGATGACGCGGGAAGCCGAGGCCTTTATAACACCGATGACGCTGCAAACGCTCAGCCGTAATCCTGTCTCAACAGATCTATGGGAAGAGGGTAACGGCTGGCAACCCGGCCATATCGAACTGGCGGACAAGGCCGATCTCTTGTTGGTGGCCCCTGCTACGGCCAATATTATTGCTTGCTTTGCCTATGGCCTGGCCCCCGATTTATTAACTTCTATCTACTTGGCAACTCCTGCCCCGGTAATGATCGCCCCCGCGATGAATGGTAAGATGCTGTCTCATCCCGCCACGCAGCAAAACCTTAAGGTATTAAGGGATCGGGGTAATATAATTATAGAACCCGACCAGGGAATGTTGGCATGTGGTTATGAAGGCAAGGGAAAGCTCAGCAGTGTTGAGACAATTTTATCCGCGATCGAGACTAATTTTTCAAGCCGTTGAACATTTTAGTGAAGGAGAACGAATCGGGCTTTTAATTAACAGTGAGTTCTTAATTGCTGGCTTGCCTGTAAAAAGGATACCCGTCTAATAGTTATAAGATCATTTTTTCCCTATGGCTTCCGAAGACAATTCTCAAAACGGACTCGACTTATCCGACGAATTCCTGACACCGGGTGAAAAATTCGGCGATCACCAGGTAATGCAGTGCTTGAGTTTTGACATGTTGTGCGGTATCTACCGGATGCAGAATATCAGAAACTTTGAAGAAGTATGTATCGCGGTATTTTCACAAAAAGTGTGCGCTACAACTGATTTTTCTGATCGGTTTTCTTCTGTAGGTGAGAAACTAAAAAAACTCAATCATCCCAATGTTCTTCAGGTTACTGATTACTCGATAATCGACGAACATTACGTTCTTCAGATGGAACCCTTTGCCGGGGCCAACATGGTTGACTACCTGGAGACTTATGTTGAAGAGCGTCAAAAGAATACAGAAGAAGGTGAGGCAAGCACTCAGGATATCGCTGAAGGATCAGTAAAAGAGATGTTGGGGGAACAGGTATCAGGGTTGCCAGCCCTGGAAATAAAAAATGTAATCAAGCAAGCAGCTGAAGCGATGGAAAGTGCCTCTCAGGCCGATGTTCATCATTATAATCTTAACCCCACATCTCTTATCCGGTCTCCTGAAGGCCATGTAAAAGTGTCGGGGATCGGGATAATTGAGATCGCGGGTAATGAGTTGGTCGAAGAATTAGTGGCGACTGAGATGCCAACCGTAAATATTGGGGCTGATAATATTCTGATTAATACTTTAAAGGCGCTCAGCCCGGAAGTGGCTCTTGGTCAGGAATCCGATGAGCACAGTGACTTTTTCGGGCTTGGCTACTGTGCTTACTATCTTCTTACGGGGAAAAGACCTGAGGGTGAATACGATGCTCCCTCCAAAATATCAGCGCGTATTCCTGAAGGGTGGGATACGTTCATTAATCGGTGTTTGGAGAAAGAACCATCCAAGCGCCATACCAATGCCAGGATACTGCTTAACGAGGTGGAAAGAATTGATCGCGCGTCGATACCCGGGGAAGTATCTGACGATGCCTTGTCCCGGCAAATTGAAAGGATACCGCTACCTAAAAATCTGGAAAAGCGCTTGAATCCAAAAAAACTGAAAATTATACGCTTATGCATATTAGGTATATTCGCGGTCCTGGTAGTACGTCTGGCGACATTTTCTTACTCAGTCCTTTTCAAGGATGAACAAACGTCTTCGGCTCCAATTGTCAGCCTGGCTGAAGAAGGGTCGGAGCCAAAGCTACGGCTGGCAGTCAAGCCTTCCATTGCCAAGGTGACATTTAAGGGGCGGGGGAGCAGTATATACTTTGTTCTTAAGGACGGGAAACTCAACGTAGATATCCCTTCGGGTAATTATACAATGATCATAGAAGCCAAAGATCACAAGTCCAAGATGGTTCAGCTTGATGTGGGCAGAGATCCCATAAGTGACAAGCACATTCGATTGGAACCCGCCTGGGCGCTGCTTGAACTGAGCGGGAACCCGGGGGCAAGCGTTCAAGCAATTAATGAGGACGGTGACCAGTTTGAATTAGGTGTTATTCCGGATAATGGAGTTTTACGCGTGGAAAAAACCCTCGTTACCGGTAACTATAATATTATTGTCTCACTTCCGAACTACCTGACCCTGACTACCGAGTCTATACTCCTCCCCCTCGGTGAACTGAAAGAACACGCGGTATCGCTGGCACCGGCACCTTGAAAATTAAATATCCTATCTAATCCATCCGGTGTCATGGTTTCATTAAATGGAAAATCTATCGGCGAAACCCCCCTGGAAGTGAGCGATCATCCCGTGGATAGCCTTACCTGGAATAAAGCAACGGCCTTTTGTCGAAAAATTACGGAACAGGAGCAGAAAGCCGGGCGACTCCCTTTAAATTATACCTACCGTTTACCCACAGAAGCAGAATGGAATTACGCCTGCCGGGCGGGTAGCGATACTCCTTTTTCCTTCGGGGACCAGGCTGATCCCACACAAGGGAATTTCAGGGGTGGATACCCGCGTGAATATGCTGAAACACTTAACCTCAGTAAGATCTATGGATCACAAATGCATGGAAGCTATGAGCCCAATGCCTGGGGTCTTTACGATATGCATGGCAATGTAAGCGAGTGGTGCTATGATCGTTTTAACTCGCGCTATCCAGGAGGTGTAACAACCGATTATGCCGGACCCCAAAGTGGTGAAGATCGCGTAATTCGTGGAGGTGGCTGGGAGGATTTTGCCCATAATTGTCGAACCTCAAGCCGTATTCGGCGAAATCCAGTTACGATAAGTCCGTCAACAGGATTTCGTATTGTTCTTGCTCCAATCACCAAGTGGGACAATTAGTATAATTTATCACAGGTGAACTTTCGGTATTACTCTTATCAGCTTATTCATCCTATATCGATAGCGCGTATATTACTATTTATGGGTTGATATACAGGATAAAATATTAGATTACAATTGTTGGCCGGGTCCTATGCAATGTCGTACCGGTGAACTCCGCCAGGCCCGGAAGGGAGCAACGGTAGCCAGGATTCGCATGTGCCGTAGGGTGCCTGGCCACTTTTATTTATCTCATTATCTGCCCGGGTAATGTATTTGGTATGGGTATGCATCTTAAATATTTTATTAACTCCGGGTGAAATCCCTTGTCTTCCCAACCCTTGTCTTTCATATAGTAAATTAACAGACATTGATGGAAGCAGGTTACCAAGTAATAGCCCGTCGCTGGCGGCCCAAGCAATTTGATGAAATTGTTGGACAGGATCACATCGTACGGACACTTAAGAATGCCATTTTAACAACGCGTATTGCTCACGCCTACCTCTTTGTCGGCCCTCGGGGCACGGGAAAAACGAGCATGGCGCGGTGTCTCGCCAAAGCGTTGAACTGTGAAGATGGACCCTCTGTTCATCCGCGAGAAGATTCTCCTCTCTGCCAGGATATTATGAAAGGGAGTTGCATGGATGTCATCGAAATCGATGGGGCTTCTAATAATTCCGTCGACCAGGTCCGTCAACTGCGTGAAGATTGTCAATACGCACCGGCCCAATGTAAGTATAAAATATACATTATTGATGAGGTGCATATGCTTTCCACTTCCGCTTTCAATGCTTTGCTTAAGACGCTTGAAGAACCACCACCGCATGTAATATTCATCTTCGCCACTACAGAATCGCATAAAGTAATTCCCACTATTGTTTCTCGCTGTCAGCGATTCGAGTTCAGGCCTATTCCGGATCCTGTTATAGCCCAGCAACTGGCAACGATCGCGGAAGCAGAGGAAATAACAGTAGAGAACAATGCGCTTGATTCCATTGCCCGCCTCGCTAATGGGGGCATGCGTGACGCCGAGTCCATTCTCGACCAATTGATTTCATTTTGTGGAAAAACAATAAATGAAAGCGATGTTCTTGATGTATATGGACTTGCATCACAAGAGCAAATTGAAATGCTGACCCAGGCCATGGCCGCAGCTGATTATGAGGAAATCGTCACGCGCGTGGATGAACTTGCTGGAGAAGGGCGAGATCTCTATCGCGTATTGCTTGATCTGGAGGAGTCAGTGCGTAGGGCATTACTCGACGCTATTCGACAAAAAGGAAAATCCGACAAGCTCGGGTCCATGCTAAGCACGGAGTCGCTTCTGCGCATCCTTGATGCGCTTCACGCTGGCGAAGCTGCGGTGAAAACGGGTCTTTCGGAGAAAGTTAATTTTGAAATAACCTTGCTGAAGGCAGTCGAAGAAAGTCGCGCACGCGCCATCGACTCACTGATTAAAGAATTTACAGGTCTTGCCTCCAGTCTACCGAAGGAATACCAGGAAAAAAAAAACCAGGTAGAGCGACAACCACAAGAGGTTACTCCCAGGACCTATCCTGACCGGGATGAAACAACCCATCCCGAACCGGGAGAACCCGTGGGCACGGTGGAAGAAAGTGCAAATCTATCCGACGGGGAGATGCCCCCAGCACCTTCTGAAAGCAATGATGAACTCGAAAAGTGGGTGAGCAAGATTCCGGCATCGACACGGGAACTTCTTGAAAAAAAATTCCGTGGGCACTTTGTCGCAGTACGATCCGTGGAGATTGAAAAGACGGACTGATTTTCTTTCAAATAATCATATTCAATGAAAATGAGCTTGTTGGAAGACACCTGCTCTGACCTTGACTCACAATTTGCAAAATACCTATAACATAAGCTTTTTCAGATCATCCCATGGGTTTTCACAAAGGAATTATTAAAAAAGGTTTTCTCCTGCCGGAGTGTGAAAAACATTTTCACGACTACGACGAGACGTGGCTGATTCTAAAAGGCAGTGGCAACGGTTATTGGTTGGATCACAATGGGCAAAGGGAGGATTTTGAATTAGAAGCGGGTGACGTTTGGATGATTCCAGCCGGTTACGAACATGGAAGTGAAGGGCCCAACTCTGATGATTTTGAAATAAGTGCTTTTATTGGGACCCAGGCACCCGGCAGTCACCCACCAAAACATTACTACGTCGAAGAAGAGGGATACATCCCATCCTTTCAGCTTTTAAAACATCCCACCCGTCGATATGCTGTCAGCAGTTCCATTCCGAAAACGATGAAAGGGCTGACTATTGTTGAAAAAGGTAAAGCCGTTTTAGAGGAGGAGCCGACTCCAGAGTGTGAAGCGGGGCAACTTTTATGTAAGACACTCTATTCAGGTTTAACCAATGGGACAGAACGCAATGTATTAGTCGGCGGTAACTACGGAAAATCGTGGCCTAATCGTAGTGGCTACCAGGTTGTCGGACGCGTTCTCGAAGTGGGATTTGGCGTGGAAGGGTTTGAAGTAGGGGACACGGTTTATTCAGGTGAGCATTGCGGGCATGTGGAATACTTCAAAGTTCCGGAGGTCACAGGGGGAAATATTATGAGGAAGCTGATAATCAAACTCCCTGCCACCATAGAAAAAAAAGAGGCCGCGCTATTTGGCATGGCCAGTGTTGCCCTGCATGACGTTCGCCGCGCGGGAACAAAACTGGGTGACAAAGTGCTGGTCGTTGGGGCGGGTCCTGTCGGTCAGTTCACGGCTCAAGCAGCCCAGGCTGCTGGCGCGATCGTAAGTATTTGTGATATTGACGAGAAGCGCCTGGAGAAGGCGCAAGAATTAGGGATTGCCAGCAGATTTAAAAGTGAAACTGATGAAGATTGGGTGAAGATTAAAGATCATGGCCCTTATGAAATAATATTTGAAGACAGCGGAGCGGCACTGCTCGATCGAATCATAGGTATTGACAGGCAGCGAGGTGTTTTAAAAAAACAAGGTAAAGTGATCATTGTTGCGGGGAGGACTGATGTTGGGTACGATTTTAATGCAGGACAATTCAGTGAGATTGAAATTAATCACGCCAGTCATTTTGAATTCGATGACCTGGTACAAGTAGTAAGATTAGTTGAAGCGGGGGTGATTAAAGTTGGCCCTGTAATTCAGGAAGTCGTCCCCATTCATAAAGCAGTTCAGATCTATGATCGTCTGCGTGATGCTCCGGGCAGTTTGCTTGGCACCGTTTTTTCATGGGAATAAAGATTTTAAAAATAATTGGGCTTATACCTGTATCGAGATGGTTAAGATAATCTGTCTAATTGGCGCCTTTGACACGAAGGGGGTAGATTATAAATTTCTGCGAGAGAATATTTTGAGTAAAGGGCACGGTGTGTTTACGGTTAATACCGGTGTTCTCGGTTCAACTGAATTGTTTCCGGTCGATGTGGAGACCGATATGATTGTCAAAGCGGCAGGTGGTAATCTTGAAAAACTGCGCGAAAAAAGAGATCGAGGTGAGGCGATGAAAGTCGTATCGGCGGGAGCGGAAGAACTGATTAAATCACTTTACGTGGAGGGGAAATTTAATGGCATAATCGGAATGGGTGGTTCAGGTGGGACCTCGGTGATCACCTCTGCCATGCGCGCATTGCCACTGGGGGTGCCCAAGGTATGTGTGTCCACGATTGCTTCGGGGGATGTGTCTGCTGAAGTGGGAACAAAAGACATCACCATGATCCCCTCGATCGTTGATGTTGCCGGTGTGAACAGGGTTTCGAGGATAGTCTATTCTCGGGCCGCAGGTGCCATCTGTGGAATGGTCGTTGAAGAAGTCATTCCTTCCGAAGTGGAGAAGCCTATTATTACCGCTTCCATGTTTGGCAACACTACCGACTGTGTGAACGCCTGTGTTAAATTGCTTTCAGATCAAGGATATGAAGTGCTCGTCTTTCACGCTACGGGAACCGGGGGCAAAACAATGGAGAGCCTGATTGATGAAGGTCTGGTCGATGCAGTACTCGATATTACAACAACAGAGTGGGCGGATACTGTTTGTCATGGCGTCTTTGATGCGGGTCCAGAGCGCCTGGACGCACCGGGAAAAATGGGGATACCCCATTTAATTGTTCCGGGCTGCGTTGACATGGCAAATTTTGGCGGCTCCCATACGATCCCTTCACAATATAAAGAGTCAGGGCGGCTCTTTTATGAATGGAATCCATCGGTAACGTTGATGCGTACGAATGTAGAGGAAAATGAAAAGATGGGTAGGATTTTTGCGGAAAAAGCGAATGCGGCGTCGGGGCCAGTAGCTTTTCTCATTCCCCTGAATGGAGTGTCCATCCTTGATGGTGACGGTGAACGTTTTTGCGATCGAGAAGCAGACAAAGCAATGTTTGACGCGATCAAAGCTAATCTTCGACGCGATATCCTCTTAGTTGAGGTGGAACACAATATAAATGATCCGGAGTTTTCGACGAGAGCGGTCGAAATGATGCTTGACTTAATCAAACAAACAAAAAAATAAACATGGCTTTCACACGAAAAGAAATTATTGAACGATTGAGAAAAAATACTGATGCAGGCCAACCAATCATAGGAGCCGGAGCCGGGACCGGTATAAGTGCAAAATTTGAAGAGGCTGGCGGGGTCGACCTGATCGTGATTTATAACAGCGGGCGTTTTCGCATGGCGGGTAGAGGATCGCTTGCAGGTTCCATGCCCTATGGAGATGCCAATGCTATCGTTATGGAAATGGCTGGTGAAGTGTTAACCGTGGTCAACGATACTCCTGTTCTCGCAGGAGTTTGTGGAACGGATCCTTTCCGGCAAATGAATATATTTTTAAAAGAGGTAAAAGAGATTGGATTTTCCGGTGTGCAGAATTTTCCTACGGTTGGGTTATGCGATGGTCTCTACCGTAAGAATCTGGAAGAAACCGGTATGAGTTATCAACTCGAAGTAGAGATGATAGGCAAAGCCCGTGAAATGGATCTTTTTACTTCACCCTATGCCTTTAATCCTGAGGAAGCTGAAGCAATGACCCAATCAGGAGCCGATGTCATCGTCGCGCATATGGGACTAACGACGAAAGGTGCCATTGGCGCTTCCACTGCTTTGACCTTGGAAGAAGCGCCGGCAAAAGTTCAGGAAATATGTGATGCCGCTAAAGGCATCAATTCGGAGGTCATCGTATTATGCCACGGAGGCCCCATTTCGATGCCTGAAGATGCTGAATTTGTTCTTCAAAGAACAAAGCGTGTAGATGGATTTTACGGGGCATCGAGCATGGAACGTCTCCCTGTCGAAACTGCGATCACCGATCAAATAGCGCAGTTTAAGGCGATAAGATTTAAAAAATAAATCATCACGGGGGATTGGTAGGGAACCCTGTATTTAATTTGCTTGACCCCCTGTAAGGACATAAGAGTCTAATTTAGAATCATAGATGAGTGAGAAAAACAGGGAGTTTAACAAAGTCGTCGACTTGATTGTTAAGGATGACTTACGGTTTGATAAAGGCGCCTATTATTTTATGCGTGAAGCGCTCGACTACACTTTAAACGGTCTTAAAAGAAAAAAGAAAGTGCAAAAGACCAACCACGTATCGGGGCAACAATTACTGGAAGGCATCCGTGATTTTGCCTTGGATCAATACGGGCCCATGACCATGACATTATTTGAGCAATGGGGTGTAGGTAAATGTTCAGATTTTGGTGATATAGTTTTCAATCTGGTTGAATACGGAGTATTTGGTAAAACCGAGAACGATCAGAAAAAGGATTTTAGCGAGGGTTATGATTTTCAAGAGGTATTTGTCCACCCCTTTCTTCCCCTGAGGCCAGATGGGACGGATAACAACGGGGACTAAAACCGATATTGATTTAAATTCAGTTTTATTGATTTTCTGTTCAGGTTATGGTGACAATTAAGGGATATTCATGGATGTGGATCGCAATATGAATAATCCTGCCGCAATGGAGCATATTCTGGAGACTCTGTTCTGTGAGAAAGAAGAGCGATTTACGCTTTCAAATGGTTTGACGGTTTTACTCAAAGAAGAGCATGCCCATAAAATCGCGTCAGTCCAGGTGTGGGTAAAGACCGGCAGCATTCACGAGGGAGAAATGCTTGGCGCAGGTCTGTCCCATTTCCTCGAGCATATGCTTTTTAAAGGTACCGATCGTCGATCTGGAGAAGAAATTACACGATCGGTTCAGGCTGCAGGTGCTTATATTAATGCTTACACCACATTCGATCGAACGGTTTATTACATCGAAACACCAAGTGAAGAGATCGCACTCGCCGTCGATATCCTGGCCGATGCTGCTCTCAACTCCGCTTTACCTGGCGAGGAAGTCGTAAAAGAACGCGATGTTATTCTACGTGAAATAGACATGGGGCAAGACGATCCGGATAGACAATTAACGCGCACCCTTTTTAGTAATGCTTTCCATGAACATCCCTATCGGTATCCGGTCATTGGCTACCGTGAAATATTTGAAACCGTTACCCGCGAGGATCTTTTAAGCTATTACCAGGCACGCTATGTTCCCAACAACATGGTCCTGGTGGTCGTCGGTGACTTTTGTTCGCTCGAGCTGAAGGAAAATATCAAGCAAAGTTTTAGTCCCTTTTCCCGTAAGCGTCTATCGCTCCCCTATGTGCCGGAGGAACCATTGCAGCTTGGCCTGCGTGAAGAGCATCTGGGGGGAGAAGTCAATATCTGCCGGGGCAGTCTGGCTTTTCGAATTCCGGGATTAAGGCACAAGGATACCCCCGGTTGTGATATCCTGGCATCAATTTTGGGAAACGGGTATAGCTCTATCCTATGGCAACGTTTACGCGATAATAGAAAGATTGTCCATTACGTCGATGCCTCATGTTGGAGTCCGGGTAATGCAGGTTTATTTTGGATCAGCTATTTATGCGACCCCGGGAAGCAGGAGAGCGCCCAGGAATCTATCCTCGAGGAGTTGGCCGTTATGGGTAAAGAAGGAGTGAAATCGGAACAGGTAGAAAAAGCCGTGAGACAGGTCCTGGTCAGTGAAGTGAGCTTGAGGAAAACCGTAAGTGGTCAGGCTTCTCGATTAGGTATGGCCGAGGTTGTGGTCGGAGATTTGGACTACCAACGCACGTATCTCGAAGGGATCCAGAAGGTCAAACCTGATACCGTGAGAAATTTATCTAATAATTATCTCAATAGCGATCGATTGACAGCGGTTTCTTTAAACACGATCGAATCAAAGAAATCGGTAGCATCCACGCAAAGCAGACATAGCGATTTAGCCGAGATTCAAACCCATATTCTGAATAACGGAGTGAGGATAGTTTATCAAGTCGATCAACGACTTCCGAAGACGCATATGAAGGTAGTCAGTTTAGGAGGATCATTATATGAAAAGAATACGCAACGTGGAATTACCGGGCTATTATCCACACTATTGACCCGCGATACTGAACGTCGAAATGCGACTGAAGTTGCAGATACAATCGAAAAGATAGGGGGCGATTTCAGCGAGTTCTGTGGCAATAATACCTTAGGACTCTCCATGGAGGTAATGTCTCAGGACTATAAACTGGCATTGGAGTTACTGGGAGATGCACTCCTTACACCCGTGTTTGAAGAAAACACATTTACCACTGAATGCACTGCGCAAGTAGCTCAAATTAAAGAGGAAAATGATGACATTGTTCTTTATGGGCGCAAAAAACTAAGAGAAATATTTTTCGGTGATCATCCTTTCAAGATAGAATCGATTGGTAGCGAAGAGACATTGCAAAGCCTGAAGGTCGGCGATATAAAAGATCATTATAAACAACTAATCAGTGGAAAAAATGTAGTCGCCGCTATCTTTGGCGATTTTGATCCCGATACTGTCATCCCCGAAATCAATGCCGTCTTAGGTAATTTACCCGATGGAGTTTTCGGTGTAAAAAAAGGGTCATTTAATGGACCATTAAAAACCGGTTCATTTGAATGCCAACTTCCCCGTGAACAGGCGGTGGTCTTTCAAGCGTATCCCGATGTGGGTATCTACTCTAATGAATTTTACATCAGTGAAATAATCGATGAGCTTTTCAGTAATATGTCAGGCCGCCTTTTCGAACGCGTGCGCGAGGAAAAGAGTCTGGCATATTTTGTCGGAGCCCAGCGTATTGCGGGGCTGGAAAACGGGATGTTTTATCTCTATGCCGGAACTCATCCGTCTACCTACGAGGAAGTGATAGAAGAATTTAATCTTGAGGTAACTCGGGTCCAGAGCGGAGAGGTGAGCGAGGACGAACTGCGACGTTGTCAGAGGCGGTTGAAGGCTCAGAAACGCATGAGCTTGCAGACCATTGGCGCCCGTGCCACCCAGGCGGCGTTAAATTTTACTTATGGGAAACAAGCCGACGAGTGGAAGCAGTATGATAACCATATTGAAGCGGTTACAGGCGATGATCTGAAACGTTTTACGAACCAATATTTTGTCAAAGAGAGAATGGTAAACCTCGTGGTAAAACCGTGAGGAACAGGATACCACGGTAAAAGGGTAGTGGTCTTTAATTTTGGATACCGACAAAAGCCCCACCGTGCTGGTAGGTTAATTCACGCATGAGATTGGCAAATTTCAATCCCGTTTTTGTATAGTGACGCTCGAATTTAACAATATGAGGGAAACCAATTGCGTTAATTGTAATCAATCTATTTCCCTCTTCGTCTGCCGGGTTTAGTTTGTCAATTCGGGTCAGCACTCTTTCTGCCGTATCGGTAAACTCGTCACCAAAAACAAAAATACCTATTTTTTTTTCGGGGTCATTGGGGTCGAGGAAGACTTTTATAGCCTTGGTGATACCGGGAACCGGGTTGCTCTGACTGTGGAAACCGTAAAAAGAAAGGGCGCGTCCAATAGCCGACCGCACGGTGGGACTGTCTGGTATCCATTGTCCGGCAGACGGTCTCAGAACATAGTTGCCATCAGCATCCATAACTTGAATGGAGTTGACGATTGGGTAAATCTCAAGAGTTTCCTGGATTTTGCTGATTACGATATTCCAAATTCGACCGGATCGCGGATCACGCATGCTGCCTGATGTATCGAGAATGAAAATGAGATGGTTGCTTTCGACGGGGACCCCAATAGGGAGATCACTCTCTATATGTTCTAATTCGACGATAGCTTGTTGGGCGTCAACAAATTCCTTTACCTGATCTAATTCTACGAGCAGGTTTTCTTTACCGTAAATAGCTTCCTTGATTTTCCTTTCGAGAATTTCAATTTCAACTTTCATCGAGGCCACGGTATCTTTCTCAAGTTCCATAGCGTCTTTTTTCGTTTTTAAATCTTGAGTTAAATGAATTGTTTTACCCTTGATAGCGTCAAGTTCGGTCATTCTTTCCTGATAAAGCTTGAAGAGCGTATCGCGAATATCCTTGATCACCAGGCGCTCCGAACCAAGTGAGATCACGAATAAAAGGATTATCGCCCCAAACCCGCAACTTATACAGTCGAGAAAGGAAAGGCTGAACACAGCAATATCGCGTCTTGGTTTTATCATGTATCGGGCCAGGATCGTGCAGGTGAAATAAAAGATCCCTTAGTTTTATTGGCGAGGAGCCAGAATCGCGCCGGAGCGTCCGGATCGCGGTACCCGGAAGCCAAAAGAATAGTATTAATAGGCACACCGCTGAGGATTTGCTGCTCGGCTGCCCGATACATGTTTAGTCGCTTGATAGGATCATTGCCATCGCCACTGATACTATCACTCAGTGTGGGCAGACCATCGGCGATGAGGATAACATTGTCAGGAAGCGGAAATAATTGTCTGGAATTCCAGAACGCCCGTTCCAGATTAGCTCCTCCCTGGGGCACGATTTCATTCAATTTGATCAAGACCTCGCTTATCGTCTCTCGATCATCCAGATTCAGCCATTCATTGCGCTTGTTTTCCAGTAAGGGGAAAGTTTCCCGGTTAAAATAATATATTTGAATTTGTGTGGGTGGCAGCATCGAACCTAATAGCCATTCTACGGATCGGACCACGCGGCGCCATTTTGGGGCCTGCCTTTTTTCTTCATCGGTATCTTCAAGCCTTTCAATAATCGCATCGGTGTCATCGTCAAGCATCCCCCCCGATGCTTCAACAAGGATAAGAACGCGTTCGCCATCCATTTTAAAATCAGTTAGATATTGTCGCCGAACGTAATTGGGAATCGGGATGGGGACCTCATCATCCGTCATGGGTATTTCTTCAAGTTCGCCGAGGAGTGTCTCTTTTGAATCTTCAAGTTCTGCAAGCAAGGAGAGGAGTAACTGCAGGTCCGTTTTTTTATCCTCGAGGATTTCATCAAGCGTTACCTTTTCTGAGGTCAGCTTGGTCAGCTTGGCTTGATGTTCTTGAAGGAGGCTGGCGAGAAGTCGCATGCGGGCGTCTTCATCCAGAATGGACTTCTGCAGCATACCGAGGTCAATTTTTACATCAGAGAGCTGTTCGTTGAGAGCCTCAGATTTCTTCCCACTTGTCAGGACAAACAGCAAAATAACCGCACCAAATCCACAGCATATGCAATCGAGAAAGCTGATGCTAAACGGTTGAAACTGTTTTTTCCTTTTTAGCATGACTGCTTCGGTATATTTATGGCATCGGGGTGAGTGCTGTTAATGAAAAATAATCATTACCACAACTAAACCATCAAGTGTTACAATGTATAAGAAGCAGATCTATCTTGGGATCTTTATTTCCCAGGGAAATGGCATCGCCCACCGTTAAATAGCGTTCATTGGAGATCAATTCGTGGTTAAGGTAGGTTGTTTCGCGATTATCGGTTTCGATCTTAATCCCCTTCTTTTCATTATAAATACGACAATGGTGCTTTTCTATACCCTGATTAGAGGATGACAATCGAAGACCGTTTTGTTTATCGGGAATATCAGTGCCTATCTCAAAATGATCATTGCCTAAAGGATAAGCAATCCCTTCATAGACGATGTGTGTCGGCCGTAGACTTATTTCATCACTGCTCGAATCATTTGTGGTTTCATCGCCCGCGATCGAATCCTCTTTGATCTCCAGAGGGGGAGTGTTAAATGCTGGCTGGTCAACGGGTATGCGTGTAATGACCGGGGTGTGATCGAGGTCATCGACAAGAGGAATATCGCCGGCGTATGCCGTTGCTCCAAAAGCGGCGGAAGCAATATCCAAATGAATGAGCTGACATTCAGTGCCTGAACCCAGTTTTTCAGAGAGACCTGGAACGCGTGATACGCGCTCAGTCAAATAAAGTTTCATTGGGCCGAGGCCAGCGGTGGAGACCGCTTTTTTTACAAATTGAAGGATGGAGTCATTGACTGTATCAAGATGCCTGGCCAAAGAATCGCGTGTGACTACCATCTGCCGTGGGCGTTTGAGACCTCCAAGTTCTAAGGCGCATTCAGGTGCGGTTCGTAAGGCATCGATGAGACGCCGGATCTGGTTATAGAATGCCTGTTCAGTGTTGGCATCGTGAGTGACGTCAAAAGCGGTCTGACTTAGAAAACGATTGGCCAATTTTGGCATGAGTTCATTTATTATTTGATTATTTCCGATATCGGAAGAATGCAAGAGGTGTTGGCGTTCTATTACCGCACCCACTTTTATAATAGATACAAGGACCGCGTGTTGGTGAATGTCCAGATGCAAGGCGGTAAAGGGGAGATCACGCATCGCATGAAGTTGAGGAATGAGTGAGGCACAGGCCATGTCTACGATACCGGCCAGAGGTATTTGTAGATCATGCACCATGCTTAAAATAAGCCCGATTTCCAATTCCTCTTCACTATCATCAGCAAGATATTGTCCGGGCAGGGCAAAAATAACTTTTTCCGCGGGAAGCCCGCTACTGTTTAGTCGCTGCCAAAGATGTTTTAAGTGATGGAATGCCAATTCAGAGTATAATGGAATTTTATCACCTTCGGCGATGCTTGAGGAGCGAAGTGAGAGCAGATCCCAACAAGTATCGGTGACATTACGCGGGTGAATTCGCGATTGCCCTTCAGCTTCTCTCCCGGTTATATAACGGTTTCCTTTGAAGTAAACAAAACCCGGACTTGAGGGACCGTCATCTTCGAGTGGGATTAGACGTTCCTGACCGGCTACCCGTGAAGCCGCTAAAAAACCTTCATCACAAAATTCCAGACCGAGCGTATTAATCATAAAGAAAAGCGAAATAGATTTTGATTATCAGGTAATTGAAATCTCGCTCTCTTCCTTAAAGGGAATCTTCATGACAGCGAGGAGTTGATTGCGGCAATAATCTTCTGTTTCTAAAATCAGGCTTTCTTGCCGTGACTGCAGGAGGTGAATAAAGTACATGAGTATGATGCTTAGAAATAAAGCGATAAGGGTAGAATTAAAGGCCAAGCCGAGAGATTCGGTAACCCCTTGAATATCACCTTTGATAGCCTGATCAGCCTTGGTAAGTGCTTCACCAATACCCCGCACGGTACCGATAAACCCCACGGAGGGGATAGCCCATGCGATATAGCGGACAAGAGAGAGCTCGGAATCCAGTCTATCTGATTCCGATTCAGATATTTCTCTAACCGATAGAGAAACATCCTGAATGGAGTGCGAGGAGTGAAATCTCCGAAGAGCGGTGAGCACCACGCGAGGCAATAGTTTATCTTCGTAATGCGGTATATTGGTGAAACGCATTTCCACTCCTTTGGAGTGAGCAAGCGCTTCTTCAGGGATGATCCTTTCACCCTTTTCTATATCCAAAAGATTTTCGTTCAGAATCGATTTTTCCTGCCAGACCTGGCGAAGTTTATAAATGACAATCATCATCGCCCAAATTAAAAGAGTAAAACAAACCTGTTGCTCATAGTCTTTTATAATAATAAAAATTGATCGATCAGGGACAGAAGCTGTATCCGATTGCTGGGCTGCTTTCAATTCGTTGGCATACATGTCATCCTCTGCACGGGGGCGAATAAAAAATTTATAGGTAAGACCGATCAGGACGATGGAAATCACCAGCCCGGCAAATTGGTAAATATTCTCTCTGGAAAAAAGGCTGCTTTTTGAATTATTTGCTGGCATGATAATGGGATATGATCGATGAGCTATTGTATCTTCGATTGATCAAATATATATAGTTAGAGCGCTGAATGTAATATTAGTGCCCAAATATTTAACTTTTATCACTTCTAAAGGTGATAATTAACGCCATAAATTGTTAATAATAAACAATACGGGGTGGAACAAGTCATTTTTTCCCTTGTCTGATCAGAGATTATCTTTTCAATTGCTTTTCCCACCAGTTTTTACTTGATAAAACAAGGATTCAGTTTTAGAATTTATGTGCTTATTGGTCATACAAAGTTCAAGTATTGTGATTATTAATTATGACATGATAAACAAGGGAATATTAGGTCTATGAAACGCTCGTATCAAACACCTCAATTTACATTCGGACAAGTATTTAAATATCATTTTTAGTTGAAGGTTATGGCTTCTTTTAATCTCGGGAAAAAATTTTTGTTCAGCTCGCTTGTGGTAGCCATAGCCACCACAACGGGTTGTAATACGACGACACAAACGTCGCGTGGGGCTGTCAAAGGTGGCACTCTTGGAGCGGCGACAGGGGCAATTATTGGTCACCAAAGTGGTGAAACAGGTGAGGGCGCGGTCATCGGCGCGGCTGCGGGTGCGGTTATCGGTGGATTAATCGGTGCGGCAAAAGAGGCTCAAGAAAGAAAAGATCAGGAAACACTTGCCCAGCAGAGAGCACACCAGCAAGACCTGGCAAGAATACGTAAGGCGAAAGCAGAAGCCGAAGCATCGCGTCAAAAACAATTAGCGATTGCCGAAGGTATGAGAATTACTGAAACCGAAGTGAATGAAGCAGAAATTCGAGCGCGTGAAGCAGAGAAAAAACTTAAAGAGCTCCAATCGGAATTGGATGCTGCCCTTTCACGCAGTGAAGCTATCGGCGATGCTGAAGGACGTAAACTGGCAGCTGAGGGGGAAATTCTTCGTCTTGAAAAGAAGCTGGAGGAACTACGGGCCAACAATTAAATTATTATAGAATACTGATCAGCAGGATACATATTTTTTCATCATAATTATTAGCAGTGCACAATGTGGAAACATAAAAACACTATATTCACTTACCTCATTACTTTTATTGCAGCGATTGTTATTAGTGGTTGTAATTCAACCTACTCGTTTAAAGTCGATGCTATAAATAATCCGGATCCCACAGTTAAGGAGCTTAAGTCTTATAAAATCGTTAGTTCGAATGCCCAAATTAACGAGGAAGATTTGGAATTTAAGGAAGTTTCTCATTATATTAAGACCGCATTATCAGGGAAAGGATATTATGAAGCACCGGATCTCCAGAAAGCCGATATGGTTATCGATGTATCCTATGGGGTGAGCGAACCTCAGACTGATTTTAAAACAAAGACCAGCCCCATCTATGGTCGTTCAGGCGGAGGGTACCGCTCGATATCTACACCTGTCATAGACAAAAATGGCAAAGTCAGGTATGTGAATAGTACAGTTTTTACTCCCCCCCGAGTGGAAATGATCGGTGTCCAGGAACAAATAGTGCCGATCATCACCTATGAAAAGTACCTGAGGATGACATCCCGTGATAACCGGGAAGTAGAAAATAATGAAAGTCCGACACAAGTGTGGAGCATTTATGTGAAGAACAAAGATGAAAGTGAGGATTTAAGAAAGTATGTCCCCCTCATGGCCGCGGCCGCGCTCCCTTACGTTGGAGAGAATACCGAGAACCAGCAGGAGATAAAGATCAAGGAGGAAGATGATATTGTCGACTTTGTAAAGAAAGGTTTATAAGGGAAGAAAATACTCAATTGCGACCCTCTCATAAATTAATTTATGACAAGCGAACCCAGATCTCGGGTTCGCTTGTTTATTATTAGCGCCAATGAAATCCGGGGAGACGATTCAAAGGTCGCAGAGAAGATAACATTGGCATTTCTTTATAAGAAAAATTGATCTCAATTTACTCATGGAAGAAGATGAAATATTTGATGTGGTCGACGAAAAAGATTCGGTAATAGGGCAGGAGTCACGTGCGGTGGTCCACCGAATGAAGTTATTGCACCGTGCCGTCCATATTTTAATATTTAATTCCCAGGGGCAGATTTTTTTGCAAAAACGATCCATGCAAAAAGATAATTTCCCAGGTTTGTGGGACTCGTCAGCGGCAGGTCATCTGGATACTGGTGAAAATTACGAAGCGGCTTGTATTCGCGAGGTAGGAGAAGAGCTTGGGATACAATGTGAAATCCCTCCCGAGAAGCTCTTCAAAATTGATGCCTGTTCTCAAACAGGACAAGAATTTGTCTGGGTCTATCGTATCAACCACAACGGTCCCTTTATCCTTCACCCTGAAGAAATAGATTATGGTGATTGGCTTGATTGTGATGAAGTCACCGCCTGGATAAAAGAAAAGCCCGAGGATTTTGCCAGCGCTTTTATTTATATATGGGAATTATATATAAAGAGATAACATCAATATTCTCGCCCCCAAAGATTTATATGCTAAAGACTCCTTGCCTATATGAAAATATTTTAAGCGTTAGCACCTGCAACTATGAGACGATTATAGTCGTTGAGAAATGGATTTTGAAATAAATATCTGGGCACTCTGGATCCTCTGGTCGCTTCAGGGGCTATTCGGTTGGTTTAATGTTTTTATGTACCGAAAAAGAATGAGGTGGCAGGATGAACGTCTGGAAGCACAACTCGATAAACCGCCTCACCCGGCAGCTTTATTATCGCCAATGAAAGGGGTGCGCCACAATTTCGAACCTTATATAAATGGATTGCTCAATCAGGATTATCCGGACTACCAGCTGATTTTCTCTGTTGAGTCAACACGCGAACCCCTTTACACCAAGCTTAGAGACAGGTTGGGGCTGAGCGATGAAAAATTAATCTGGAACCCAGGATTGGAGGCCGCCCCCGTGGGATCACCGGTGGTCTCGTCCGGGTTAAAGCGGGTGCAAATAGTCGTTGCCGGGATTTGTGAAACCGGCGCTCAAAAGGTGCATAATCAGCTCCAGGCATTAAAGGAGTTGCGCGAAGAAGATGCGCTTATCGCTGCTTGTGATGCTGATATTCTACCCCCATTTGATTTGTTGGGAAAGCTACTCAAACCACTTAACCAGGGAACCCACATCGCATCGACCGGGTACCGTTGGATTATTCCTATGAACCAAAGACTCAGTGTGCTGACTGCAACCGTCATCAATGGATCGGTAGCTACGATGGGGGGGCCGGAGTGGTGTAACCTAATGTGGGGTGGGGCACACGCCTTAACGAGGGAATTTCACGAAGAAATAAATCTATCTGAAAAATTTGTGGGCGCTTTTAATGATGACTTACAGACGGCCCACCACGTACGTAAAGAAGGTAAAAAAATTGCCTACATAAGGTCTCTCATGCTGCCCAGTCCCGAGGATTATGACTGGTCCATGATGTTTGAGTTTGGTTGGCGGCAATATTTTCATGTACGGGTATATGCACCCTGGGCCTGGTGGTCGGGGCTATTTATTACGACCCTGTATCTCTGGGGATTGATCACCGCCTGGGGCGCATTAATGACGGGAAATCTGAAAGCCTTTATCCCCATTGCTCTCGTCTTTGTGCTTAATGAAATGCGCGCCCATGAGCGGATTCAATTGATTAAAATATTGTTCTCACCTGAGCATATAGAGGCGTTGAAACCCACTTTTTCCC
This sequence comes from Opitutales bacterium, assembly GCA_965197745.1. Classification (GTDB taxonomy): domain Bacteria; phylum Verrucomicrobiota; class Verrucomicrobiia; order Opitutales; family PNEW01; genus CBDANS01. Next base: position 240,321 of record CBDANS010000007.1, read on the forward strand.
TGGAACGATTTGGCACATTTTTCTGGATGTTCGTCCATTTCCTCACCGTCTGCCGTTCTGGAATGGGGCGGATCGTTACCTGGTCCGGCATTACTTACCGCGTTACCGGAAGACAAAAAACTGAAGTAATTTTAAGGAAGGAAATAAGTTAATTTTATATAGGGATATGCGTTTGTTTATTATAGTCGCGAAAATCCACGCGGAAAAGAATAGCGTAGAGAACGGGAACAATCCCGAGGACGAGCAAAGTTGCGAACAATAATCCAAAAATAATCGCGGCTGCCATGGGTTGAAAAGTAGGGTTTCCTCTGAAGTATAGAGGGATAATACCGCCTATAGTCGTTATCGTAGTGAGGAGGATGGGGCGCACCCTGTTGAGTGACGCTTCGACGATGCTGTCCTGAGGCGAAAGTCCTCTCAAGTCGTTATTGATGCGGATACGGTCGATAAGAATGATCGCATTATTTACGACAATACCGATGAGAGAGACTACGCCGACAAGAGTCATAAAGCCGAAAGGTTGTCGCGTAATTATTAAGCCGATTACGACACCGATGAGTCCCATCGGAACCGCGGACATTATTATAAAAGTGCGCCGAAAAGATCGTGTCTGGCGTATGAGAAGAAGGACGATCAAAAAAGCGGTCCAGGGCAGCTTGTTGATAATAGACTTGTTGGCCCTTGCAGACTCCTCGCTCTCACCGCTAATGAGGATACTGTATTCATCTCCCCATGTATCTTTCTGCATTTTTATCCACTGCGTTAATTGTTTATCTATTTCTTTAGGATCGGCATTTTCTCGCAAGTCAGCTCGCACCGTAACCATTCGCTGATAATGTCGCCTGACGATTGAAATCGTCTCGCGGACTTCTTCTATTTCCGCTATGTCTCCAAGGGTAACGGTTGTCCCTGGTTTGATTCTTGAGTGAATATTCAGCGCTTTTATTTTTTCTATCTCGTTGTCACTGTCGACCATGGCGTGGACATTGATAGGGATAATCATGGTCCCATCGCGTATACTGTTAGCGGGGATGCCTGTGAGCAGGGATTGTAATGAAATCGCGACATCAAAGTGGGTGATACGGGAGCGAAAAGCTTCCATTTCATTGATGACGACGCGGTATTTCTTTACCGGAGGCCCCCAATCATCATGTATATTGTAGATCCCTTGTAATGCGCCAAGTTTGTCTTTTACCTCATCGACAATATTGAACATCCCATCAATATCCTCTCCCAAGACACGAACTTTGATAGGATATCCAACGGTGGGGCCCGATTCCAGGGCACGGGCTCGAATTTGAGCCTCGGGTAATAAGGCAGTGCAATATTCCTCTATCTTATTGATCATCTCCGGGATCAGTTTAATCGACGTCAGGTTGAAGAGAAAGTAAGCATATTCGGGTTTACGTTCTACGGTTCGATGGTTAAGAATGAACCGTGGTGCATTTCTACCAATAAAAGTCGCCCAATTGGTAATACCTTGCCCGTCGTTTAAATCGGCGAGGAGATCTGATTCTACATAGGCGTCTATTGAACTTACAGCTTTATGTGTATATTCTATGTCTGTGCCCGCGGGAAATTCAACTTCCAGGGTGATTATCGGTCTGTCCGAAGGAGGAAAAAATATTTTTGGGATATAGCGGAAACAATATAATGAACCCAAAAATAAAAGAAGGGTGAGGGTCACAACGAGAAAGGGACGGGGCAACATACAAAGGAGAATATGGTGATACCAACGGTAACCCGGTTTTTCCAATAATGTTTTCACTTTGTGCGGTTTAACTTTAAAAAGTGAAACTGAGAGTAAAGGGGTTAAAGTGAATGCGAATAAAGTTGAACAAAGAAGGGTTATCGCAACGACCGTAAAAAGAGATGAGACATATTCCCCCGCGTTTGATTCTGCCAGATAGATGGGAAGAAATCCGGACAATGTGCTTAAGGCCGCCGTAATGAGAGGACTATGTAACTCTTGAGGCGATTTTTCAGCTGCAACCATGGGTGCTTCACCGCGTTCACGCAGGGTTATAATGCGCTCGGAGATGACAATATGCGTATCGACGATGATTCCGAAAACGAGAATGAAAGCAGCAAGAGCGACAAGGTTTAAATTCATATTACAACCCAGCATTACGACGAGCGAGGAGAGAAAAGCCAACGGCATCATACTGGCAACAATCGAGCCGGTGCGCACACCGAGGGCAATCATAAGAATTAACATTACGATAACGAGACTTTGTGCGAGATTACCGAAAAAAGAGTTAATACGATTAGCCACACGCTCTGGTTCGAAGGCGATAAAGTCTAACTCCACACCATCCGGGACCTTGGCCGAAAAAGTTTTTATCAAGGCTTTAACTTCCTGCCCCATCTTTTCTATATTTCCGCCACTCTTCATGGAAACTGCGAGGCCCATGCAGCGTACCCCTGAAGATTTCATTATACTGTTCGGTGGTTGGTTCAGTTTACGGGTAACCTCAACCAGATCGCCAAGATAATAGGATTCTTCTTCATCGGGGAGGATAACTTCAAGATTCTGAATATCCTCTACAGATGTCAGCTCACTACTCAACTCCACGGGGTGCCTCAAATCCCCTTCCAGAATGCTTCCTCCTGGAGCTATCACATTCTGGGCTTCAAGATACATTTTCAATTGGTATGGGGATACTCCTGCCTCAGCCATGTCGGTATCGTAAAAATCGACATATATTTTCTCTTCCTGGTCACCCAGGGAGATTACTTGAGATACATTACCGAGACGAAGTAATTTATCGTGGACCTCTTCGGTGAGTTTTTTTAATTTTGCATAGGTGATATCTTTTCCTGAAACGGTAACAATTGTGCCGTAAACCTCACCATACTCGTCGTTCAAAACAGGTTCCTGTACCCCTTCAGGCAAATCACTTTTTACCCGATCAATTTTGCGTTGTAACCGTGACCAGATAGGACGCATTTTCTGGTGGCGATCCGCTATTTTGACTAAAATTATCGAAGCATTTTTTCTTGAGATACTGTGCGCAAACTCCACTTCCGGCACTTCCCTTACCGCTTCTTCGATTTTCCGTGAAACCAAGCTCTCGACTCTTTGAGCTGATGCACCGGGATATATAGTGACAATTAAGGTGTATCGAAAGACGATTGGTGGGTCTTCAGTACGCGGCAACTGCATAAAAGCAATAATTCCCCCTATAAATAAAAAAAATGAGGTCAAAAGAGTGAATCTTGCCTCTTTCAGCGCAATAACCGTAAGTTTCATATAATTGAATCCTGATGGAGAATAACCATAATTGATTTTATTTCTTTTGGTAGATTTCCGATCCTCGGTCAATCCAACTTATACACCTTATTATTGCTTTGTTTGTCAGAAAGGCATCATTCTAACGGATTTTCTATCTTCTCCCTTTGCTTATTGACTGATAGCCTTATTTTTTCCAAAAATGGGCTTTAATTGTGTTTGGCAGTTATCTTAAATGATAAATGGTCATAATATTCTTTAAAAATTAATAATGATTCTTATTGAATAATTATAAATTAGCTACATTAACGATGATCATCAGTAGAAATGTTTACCGGATATGTATATCGATTTTGTTAACGGACAGAACCGATGGCGATTGTTGGTATCTAATTAACCTGCCAGAAATGGCATGAAATACCAGAGTGATTCTGCAGGTTCTTTTCGAGAGCTATAATAGTTTTCAGTATCCAATAAACGTCGAACTAAATTTTGAAAGATAAGTGAACAAACCCGGCCCGATGATCGTAATTGATCACCTGCACAATCTTATTCCAAGAGACCTTCACTTGGATAGCTTTTTTATGATTAATAAAGCTGACACGAGAAGCATTTTGAGAACATCAATTCACAGTTTCTAATCTGAATTTTTTATCATTTACCTAGACAAGAGAAGGGTCCAAAGCATTAAGATTAATTGAGAATTATAGTATGAAAATTGTGTATCGAATGCATGCTCTAGAGAAGAGCAGGCCTAGCTCTTTATTGTGGGAGGCAACCGAATGATTAATCAAGGGAAGCGCCCCATAGCGATCATAGGAATAGGTTGCCGGTTTCCTGGTGGTGCAAAGAACTCAGCCTCTTTCTGGACCTCATTGCGCAATGGCCAGAATGCTATAGTCGAAGTTCCTGAGGATCGCTGGAATCTACAGCGATTTTATGATCCCAATCCTCAATTGCCGGGTAAAATGACAACCCGTTGGGGGGGGTTCCTCGATACCATTGATCAGTTTGATGCTCAATTCTTTGGAATTTCGCCCCGCGAAGCATTGAGGATGGATCCTCAGCAGAGATGGCTGCTGGAAGTGGCATGGGAGGCACTCGAAGATGGAGGATTAGCTCCCGATCAAGTAGCAGGGTCACGCACCGGTGTTTTTGTCGGCATTTCAAGCAATGATTATGCGAATATCCAAATGAAAGGGCCCCAGGATGTTGATATGTATACCAACAGTGGGAGCACCCTGAGCATAGCTTCTGGCAGAATTTCTTATTTGTTTGATTTAAAGGGTCCAAGCCTGTCGGTTGATACCGCATGTTCATCGGCTCTTGTTGCCGTAAATCTTGCCTGCAATAGTATCTGGGATGGGCAGTGTGACACAGCTCTGGCAGGTGGAGTAAATGCACTGCTAACCCCTGATTCTTCTATAGGATTCAGCAAAGCGTCCATGCTGTCACCTGACGGCCGGTGTTACACCTTCGATGAACGGGCAAATGGTTATGTGCGTGGTGAAGGAGCGGGGTTAATCGTGCTCAAGCCGTTGGACGATGCACTGGAAGATGAAGATCCCATTTATGCCGTAATTCGCTCTAGCATTGTGAATCAAGATGGTCGCACGAGTTCAATGACGGTGCCGGGGCAATTTTCTCAGGAAGCTATGTTGAACGAAGCTTATGAACAAGCGGGAATCTCGCCGTCGAGAGTTTGTTACATAGAAGCGCATGGCACGGGAACACCGGTAGGGGACCCGATTGAAGTTCTTGCCTTAGGGAATATTTTGTCCAAGGGAAGAAAAGCTGAAGATAAATGTGTAATTGGGTCGGTTAAAACGAATATTGGTCATTTAGAATCTGCATCAGGTATAGCGGGTCTTATAAAAGCGGCACTGGTTCTAAAATATAAAGAGATTCCTCCTAATTTACATTTTGAAACCCCCAATCCCCATATTCCCTTTGAAAAACTTAAACTACGGGTTCCAACAAAGTTAGAGTCAATCCCGAAAGGATCAGACCCGGCGGTGGTCGCCGTTAACTCTTTTGGTTTTGGAGGCACTAATGCCCATGTGGTATTAGAAGAAGCGCCGGTCATCGCTAAAAGACGGAAAAAAATAAATAAAGATGATGCCCCCAGGCCCTACCTTGTCCCTCTATCGGGAAAAGGACAGCAGTCATTAAAAAAGAGTGCTGAGAATCTGGTTGATTTACTATCCGGACAATCGAATGGCACTGAAATATTCCTGCCTGATCTTGCCCACACGGCAAGCTTGCGCAAGGGGCACCATGACCATCGATTAGCACTCGTTGCGTGTTCGGAAAATGAAGTTATAGTAAAGCTTAATGGGTATCTTTCCGAGAATAAGGTGAAAGGCCTTGTTGAAGGAAGAGCAAAAACTGAAAATCAAAAAGAAATTGTTTTTATATTCACCGGTCAGGGTCCGCAATGGTGGGCGATGGGGCGTGAACTTTTGGAAAAAGATCCGTTATTTCGTAAAAAGATAGAAAAGTGTGACAAACTGTTGAGCGAATACACCTCCTGGTCACTCGTTGAAGAATTATCCCGAGATGAAGCCAGTTCCAGGATAGACGATACATCCGTTGCACAACCGGCGATTTTCGCTTTACAAATAGCCTTAGCTGATTGGTGGAAGGCGAGGGGCGTGTCCCCCACCTGTGTTATCGGGCATAGTGTAGGCGAGGTTGCTGCCGCTTACTGTTCCGGAATCTATACCCTCAACGATGCCATCAAGATAATATATCACCGCAGTCACTTACAAGCAACAACGCGCGGCTCGGGACGTATGGTAGTGGTGGCCATTTCACCGGATAAAGCTAAGGCCTTAATTCAGGGGTTTGAAGATCAAGTGACGATTTCCGCGATCAACAGTCCGGGCCTTGTGACTTTAGCCGGAGATACAAAAGTTTTGGAATCAATAATCGAACCGCTTGAAAAAGATCAGGTATTTATCCGCTGGCTGGATGTCGATTATGCCTTCCATACAAATAAGATGGACCCTATTAAGGACGATTTACTTCAAGTCCTTTCAGAGATCAGACCACGCGCTTCAAAAATTCCCTATTACTCAACCGTCAGCGGAGAGGTTATGGACGGAAAGAAGTTAGACGCCAGCTATTGGTGGCGTAATATACGTGAAACCGTACTTTTTGGTCCGGCGATAGACGTTATTATTAGTAAGGATCACGACCTTTACCTGGAATTGGGCCCGCATCCTTCGCATTCCAGTTCTGTCTTAGAATGTCTGGCCCACAAAGGGAAGAATGGATCGGTTTTGCCCTCGTTGCGACGAAAAGAGTCGGATCAGCAGACTTTGCTTGAAACTCTAGCCACTTTATATACCCGGGGATATCCCATCCAATGGGATGCGCTCTATGGAAAGGAAGGACAATTTGTTCAATTGCCATCCTACCCCTGGAAGTCTGAACGACTATGGTTAGAATCACCCGTCTCTGAAGAGTACCGTTTTGGATCCATTGTGCATCCCCTCCTCGGGGAAAAAGTAAATGCTCCGAGCCCAACATGGGAATGCGAGCTTGATCCCCGCGCCTTACCCTACCTCGCCGATCACAGACTTCACGATTCCATGGTATTTCCAGGCGCCGCCTATGTTGAGATCGCGCTCGCGGCCCTTAATGAGCTATATCCCAATGAACCTTTTGTCATTGAAGATATCAAAATTCTTAAAGGGTTGTTCATGTCAGAAGACGGTGTCATTACCATTCAAATGGTCTGTGATAAAACTGATGATTCCTTTAATATATTCAGTTCTACGGATACGACTGCTGGGGAATGGGAAATTCACGCCCAGGGACGCTATCAGAAATTAGCACCGCGTGATCCTGGCAATTTGGCTGTCGATCAAATTAAAGACGCGATGGAGGAGGAGATCGATCACGCCAAAATTTATTCAGATTTTGATGATGTTGGATATCAGTTCGGTCCCTGCTTCAGAGAAGTACAAAAAATCTGGAGAAAAGATGGGGAATCGTTGGCTGAGATTCAGGTAACAGACGCGGTTTTAGAAGATATGGAGTCAAACTTCTTTCAACCTGCAGTTTTGGATGCCTGCTTTCAAAGTGGCAAGGAATCCAGAGTTAAGGATGAAAACAGAAAGGCACGCGACAATTTTTATATGCCTATCGCTCTGAAAAGAGTGAGGTTCTTTAAAAGTCCGACTCCCCGTCTTTGGTGTTATACGCAATTAGTGAGCGACGAAGGAGACCGCGTTGAATATGATCTTAAAGTCGCCAATGACGATGAATCTATCATCGCCGAGATCAAAGGCTTTTGCGTTCAGCGGGTAGATCAGTCTGAGACAAAAGCAGAAGAGGATCTCGAAAATTGCTATTATCAATTTCACTGGCATCCCTCATCGCTTCCCGGAGCGCGGCGTGACCCAATTGAACTCATAAGTCCCGAACGGCTTATAGAAGTATTGGATCCTGAAATTATCCCTACCTACGATAAATATAATCTTGATGGTTACGTTAGTGATTTTATGCCTCAAATGGAAACTTTGAGCTTTAATTTCATTCTCACGGCTCTCCGAAAAATGGGATGGAAGCCGGCAATAGGTGATCGGGTATCGATTGACAGTTTAATCGAAGAATTGGGCATCATGGAGCAACATCACCGCTTATTGCAGCATTCCATATTTGAGACATTGAAAAAAGAAGCGGTGATTCAAGCGACCGAGGATGGAGAATGGGAAGTAGCCCGTACCCCTGATTCATTAAATTTAGAAGATCTATGCAGTGCCCTAAGAAATAACTTTCCTCACTTATGGGCGGAAATGGATTTGCTCATAGATTGTGGGTATGTTCTGGCAGAAGTGCTTACGGGTGAAAAAGATCCGCTCGATGTCATTTTTCCTGCCGGTGATCAGAAAAAAATTGAAAGTTTTTATAAGGATTCTTCTGACTTTCAGGCCTACAACAGCTTGCTCCAAAAGGCCATCGACAAGCTTGCCAGTGAGCTGCCAGAAAAGGGCAAGCTGCGTATTCTGGAAATTGGAAGTGGCACCGGTTCTTTGACGGAAAGCTTGCTTGAAGTCTTATCCCCCGATCGTACCGAATATTACTTTACCGACATATCTCCCTTATTCATCGCATCGGCGAAAGAAAATTTTAAAAATTATGATTTTATAGAATATAGTATTCTCGATATTGAGAAACCACCGGGAGAGCAGAAATTTGATCTCCAATCATACGATTTGGTTTTAGCTACGAATGTCCTGCACGCCACTAAAGATTTAAAGCAAACACTCCGTCATATTAATCAGCTGATGACGGAAGAAGGCCTTTTGCTATTTCTCGAAGTTACGACTAAAAGGTTATTTTTGGATCTGGTTTTTGGTCTGCTTCCCGGCTGGTGGAGATATTCAGACGATGAATTGCGGACGACACATGCTTTGATTACTCGCCAGGAGTGGGAGGGGCTTCTTAATGAAAGTGGTTTTCGAAACGTAAATTCCTTTGTCAATACAATGGAGGAAAGCCACGCCAATCAATCCGTGTTCTTAGCCAACGCCTCCGAGCTTTTAACGGAGATGGATCGCAAAGAAGCCATCGATGAATCCTCAGATAAGAATAAAACCTGGTTGATTTTCGCTGATCAAAGCGGTTTTGCCGAGTCTCTAGTGAATCAAATGGAAGAGAGGGATAGCACATGTATCATGGTTACCCCGGGTGAATCCTTTGTCGAGGTGGGAGAACGCTGCTACCAGATTCATCCCGAACAATTGCAAGACATGGAGGATCTATTCACTCATCTCGAGCTTGATCCGAATGCCCTGCAAGGAATTATTCACATGTGGAGCCTTGACCATCCCACCGCTGATATAACAACACCTGAATCTCTCGAACTTGCTCAACAAACAGGATGCCTCAATGTTTTAAATCTCATTCAAACGCTTGTGAAATCAGAGCCCGATCCCGCACCACGGGTTTGGATGATCACGCACGGCATGCAGTTGGTTTCCGATACGGATAGAAACGAACGCATTGCTTCAGCTCCTTTAATCGGGCTCGCCCGGGTCGCCAATAATGAGCATTGGGATTATCACTGGACAGCTATTGATCTGGAATCTTCGAGCACTCCATTGGAATTAGAATTTTTAGTTAATGAGATCTGTTCTGCGGACGATGAATTGGAAATTGCTTACCGTGGAGGGGAGCGGTTTGTTAATCGAATAGAGAAAACGGTTAAGGATGAAATACCAGCAAGAACAAAAGATGCGGTAAGACGTGATGGGGTAATTCCTTACCGACTCGAGATACCGACTCCCGGAATTCTTAATAATTTACGATTAAATGAGACAGAGCGCAGCGCGCCAGGACCTCAGGAAATAGAAATAAAAGTTGCTGCGGTCGGCCTGAACTTCCGTGACGTGATGAAAGTTTTAGGCATGTACCCGGGTAACAGCAGAGATTTGAAGTGGCTTGGGGACGAATGTTCGGGAACCGTTGTTTCTGTTGGTGAAGAAGTGAAAAATTTCCAGGTGGGTGATGAAGTTATAGGCATGATGGTTCCCTATTGTTGTCGATCTTACGCCATCGTGAATGAGGCACTTGTTTTTCACAAACCTTCCAAGCAGTCATTCGAAGAGGCCGCGACCCTGCCGATTGTTTTCCTCACCGCGCATTATACTTTGAACCATTTAGCCCACCTTCGTAAAGGTGAGAAAATATTAATACACGCGGGTGCAGGCGGTGTCGGCCAGGCTGCTATTCAAATGGCTAAGCACATCGGGGCCGAGATTTTTGCAACCGCAGGTTCACCTGAAAAACGTGAGTTTCTTAAAAGCCAGGGAATAGCCCATGTCATGGACGACAGGACATTGGATTTTGCTGATGAAGTCATGGAAATTACTGAAGGGAAAGGTGTCGATGTCGTATTGAACCAATTGGCTGGTGACTTTATCACGAAGAGTTTATCGGTGCTCGCTCCCTTTGGAAGGTTTCTGGAAATCGGGAAAGTAGATATCTATCAAAACACAAAAATTGGGCTCGAACCATTTAAGAAGAACCTGACCTATTTTGCCGTTGATCTTTCGAAACATATAGAAGAACGACCCGAGATAATTACCATGATGCTTCAAGAGTTATCGGTAATGTTTGAAAGAGAAGAGCTGAAGCCATTACCGTTTAAAGCATTTCCTATCACACAAGCAGTCGAGGCTTTCCGTTATTTTGCTCAATCGAAACACATCGGTAAAAATGTACTCTCACTGCAAGAGGATTCTATCCTTGTTGGCTTGCCTTCCGAGCAAAAAACACTGTTCCGTGCTGATGGAACATACCTTATCACCGGTGGATTAGGGGGATTCGGTCTGGAAGTTGCCAAGTGGATGGTAAAATCAGGGGCGAAAAATTTAGTCCTCATGGGACGTTCGGGTGCATCGACCGATGATGCCATGGAAGCTTTACAGACGATGCGAAATAACGGCGCCCAGGTGGTAGTGGCCAAAGCCGATGTAGTCATCCATGACGATGTAGAACGCGTCTTAAACAAGATCGATGAGGAAATGCCTCCTTTAAAGGGGGTCATTCATGCTGCTATGGTTTTGGATGATGGATTCCTTGTTCAGATAGACACTGAGAAATTCAAAAAGGTACTGCGTCCAAAAATGATAGGCGCCTGGCATTTACATCAGCTGACTCAGCAGATGCATATAGATTTCTTCGTGCTCTTTTCTTCTGCTTCGTCAATGCTTGGACCGAACGGACAGGGAAACTATGCTTCGGCCAATTTCTTCCTGGATGCGCTCGCCCATTATCGCAATGCCATGGGTCTTCATGCCCTCACGGTCAACTGGGGTGCATTATCCGAAGCCGGATACGTGGCCCGGAATGAAAACGTTGCCAAGTATCTGGATATTCTGGGCCTGGAAAGTTTCACTCCGCAGGAAGCACTCAGCATTTTTGCTCAAATCCTGCCGAAAAATCCAGTTCAACTGGGAGCTTCCCATGTGAACTGGAAAACGATTTCAAAGATAAATCCACAGATGGGTAGTTCGAAGTTGTTCTCCCTGGTTATAAGCCAGGATGCACTTTCAGAAAAGACCGGAGCCCACGCCCATTCATTCAGGCCTCAACTTCTTGGCGCTGCGCCTGAAGACCGGCATAAAATGGTAGAGAATTATATAAGTGAACAGGTAGCTCAAGTCTTTGGCACCTCAGCCGATAAAATTGATCGCGATACACCCCTGACCACGATTGGCCTCGATTCATTGATGGCCATAGAGTTGATGAACCGCCTGGAATCTAATTTAGGAATTAATTTGCCCATGGGTAAATTCCTGCAAGGGCCGAATATTTCTCAACTTGCCATTCCCGTTCTCGAATTACTGGTTAAGTCTGATTCCGGTTCGGATACAGCGAGTTCGCCTCGAAATGTAACGGCGGGAGAAGAATTGATGGAGTTTCCCTTATCCCAGGGACAACGAGCGCTCTGGTTTTTACACCGCCTCGCGCCAAGCAGCGCTGCCTACAACCTGGTCTTCAGTTCGCGCATTACTCCTTATGTCGACATTGACATTATGAAAAAGGCTTTTGCCCGTATCTTTCATTCCCATCCGATGCTCGACATTGTTATCTCCACGGTCGATGGAGAACCCATGCAGACATTGCAAAAAGGACGCAGTGTCGATTTTCGAGAACACGATGCAACCCAACTTAGCGATGATGAACTTAAGGCATTGCTCGTAGAGCACGCGCATAAACCCTTCAATCTTCAAACCGGCCCGGTTATCCGTTTGGAGCTGTTCCGTACTGCGACGGGGTCCCATGTGACGCAACTGGCTATGCACCACATTGTTTCCGATGCATGGTCTATCGTGATTGTTCTCAACGAGCTCATGGAAACTTACTTGGCCATCAAGGCCGGTCGTGAGCCTGACGTTCAACCCCCTGAATTCAGGTATTCAGACTATGTAAACTGGCAGAAAAACCTCTTGCAAAGTCCTGAAGCTGATCGTTTGGGCAGTTATTGGTATGAATATCTCGCAGACTCATCGATGGTCCTTGATTTACCCACGGACCACCCGCGTCCACCAGTCCAGTCTTTTAACGGCGCGACCTTTGGTTTCAAACTTGAAGAGGACCTTACGCAGAAGGTTTTGAAACTGGCTGAGGAGAAAAGAGTCACCCTTTATACTACCCTTCTGTCCGTATTTAATATTTTAATGCATCGTTATTGTAATCAAGAGGACATTATCATCGGGAGTCCTTTATCCGGACGTATAAATAAAGAATTTCATCATATTACCGGTTATTTTATCAATCCCGTTGCGTTGCGTAGCAGAATGGGTGATGACCCCGCTTATTTTGATTACCTGGATCGTGTCTATCAATCGGTAATTGGCGCTTTAGAAAATCAGGATTATCCATTTCCACTTCTTGTCGATCGACTTAAAGTAAAGCGTGATCCCAGTCGATCGCCTATATTCCAGGCCAGCTTTTCTATGGAGAGAACACCTGGAGTTGATGATCAGGGCATAGCTGTATTTCTTATTGGTCAGGGCGGGCATAAATTTAATGCCGAAGACATGGTGATCGAGTCGATAGATCTTACTTTGCGCATGGCACAATTTGAGATTACACTCGTGGTGGAAGAAGCAGGGGGCAATATTTACGGCTGCTGGCAATATAACAGCGATCTGTTCGAGCCTGAAACGATTAGTCGTCTTAGCGGTTTTTATAAACAGTTGCTTAACGAAATCGTATCTCATCCTGAGAAAAAGATTTCCGAGTTTAATTTGCTTTCAGCGGATGAAGAAAAACAGGAAATAGTAGACTGGAACGCAACTGCCTCTAAATATCCTGAGCATTTATGCCTCCACCATATTATCTCTGACCAGTCAGCTAAAACACCCCATTCAACGGCGATCAGTTTCGATGGGGAATCCATGACTTATGAGGAATTGGAGAGAAAATCAAACGGCCTGGCCCTAGCATTACATCAGAAAGGTATCGGTCCGGACACCCCCGTTGGGCTCTATCATGAACGGTCCATGAACATGGTTGTCGGGTTACTAGGTATACTTAAAGCTGGTGGTTGTTATGTGCCTCTGGATCCAGAATTCCCACCCCTCAGGCTGGAACAGATGCTCGACAATGCAAACCCATCTGTGGTGGTTACACAAAGCGAACTGGCGAGTGCCTTACCTCAAGGTCAATGGGAATCTATCTTTGTCGAAGAAGTGAGTGAGGCGGAGACAACACCTCAAGTCGATGGCCTGAATCCCGATTCGCTTGCTTATATTATTTATACATCCGGGTCTACAGGCGTGCCAAAGGGTGTGGAAATTTCCCATCAGTCTCTGGTTAACTTTTTATATTCAATGCAGAGGGAGCCAGGTTTAAGTGATGAGGATAAACTTTTAGCAGTAACGACACTTTCTTTTGATATTTCAGGATTGGAACTCTACCTGCCACTGATTTCCGGTGCTCAGGTTATTCTGGCCTCTCGTAAAGTCGCAGCTGATGGCAGACAGCTGGCAGCTCTCATAAAAAGCACCAATCCCACCATTATACAGGCTACCCCGGCTACCTGGCAGATGTTACTGGATTCGGGCTGGTACGGAAAACAAAACCTTCGGATACTTTGTGGAGGTGAACCCCTACCACCGGATTTGGCGGAGCATTTATGTGAAATGGGTGCGGAAGTTTGGAATCTTTATGGTCCGACCGAAACAACCATCTGGTCTACGGCGTCACAAATTGAAAAAGGTGATGATGTCGTCTCTATCGGCCGCCCCATCGCCAATACAAAAATATACATTTTAGATGAGGAAGAAAAACCCCTTCCCACGGGCTTTGCCGGCAATCTTTACATTGGCGGTGACGGTCTGGCCCGAGGCTATCACAAACAACCTGAGCTCACTAAGGAATCATTTGTTGAGTTGTCGTTAAATCAGCAGGAAACTGAGCGCGTATACAAAACCGGTGACTTAGCGCGCTATTTATCCGATGGCTCAATTGAATGCATTGGTCGCCGCGACTCTCAAATTAAACTGCGTGGTCACCGTATCGAGCTAAGTGAAATCGAAACGGTGCTTCGTGATCATCCCGCTGTAAAAAGTGCTTTGGTCCTGATGCGCAAAGATATGCCGGGAGGTCCGGGTATTGCCGCTTATATTATACCCATGGAAAATAACGACAGATTAGTTCCGGATCTGCGATCACACCTCACTGAGCGCTTGCCTCAATATATGCAGCCTTCTGCTTATATGGTCCTCGATGAATTCCCGCTCACCCCCAATAATAAAATTGACCGCAATCATCTCCCGCTTCCCTCTTTAAAGCGTTCCGATTTGCGAACAGATTATTTGGCACCCCAAACGCCGACTGAGAAGATTCTCTGTGATATATTAAATCAGGCTTTCAAGAGTGATAAGATTGGCATTCACGACAATTTCTTCGAGTTGGGTGGCGATTCACTAATGGCGGTGGAAATATTGTCGAGTATCACTTCCGCTTTTAACCGTGAATTACCGATTGAGGTCTTTTTGCGCAATCCTACGGTGGAAAGTCTGGGCTATTATTTTGAACTCACTCCCGAAAATATTGAGGTGAATTCCTCCCCCCATAAGAATGGAGATTCAAAGGTTAATAACATTGATGACTTGTTTAAAAGCAGTTATCTGGATATCGAGCATGTAAATGGTAAAAATGGGGATCGCACTAAGTTCCCTGAGGTGGATGCCGTTGCTCTTGCTTACATCCCCGATGCTTTCCTCCCCCTCACGGGTCTTTCCAAAGATGAAATTTCACGTCAGTGGTTTCAACATCAGCCTTTTGTCAGCAATTACTACGAGACTCCATTTGGAAAAATCGCTATCGTCATGTTACCGCGGTTAGGAGCTGAACTTTACAAAGATCAAGTGCCTCTCGGTGATAATATCTTAAGCTCCTTAAAATTGGCTGCCGATATGGGGGCCAGTACCGTATCCCTGACCGGCCTCATCCCCTCGGCTACTGACTATGGAAGAAGTATCTCACACTGGATAAACGGCCACGACAATTTACCCGCCATAACTACGGGGCACGCCACAACCACAGCAACGATCGTGAAAACGATTACCGGTATGCTTGAGCAGACAATGCGTGACTTCAGTGAGGAAAAAATTGCCATCGTCGGTTTGGGATCCATCGGCTATGCCACACTGCGACTTATGCTTGAAGTGATGCCGCATCCGGTTGAGCTTATCCTCTGTGATCTTTACCGAAAAGCGGACATTCTTGAGAATATTAGAAGTGAACTGATTGAAAAGGTTGGCTTTAAAGGAGCTATCCGTGTGGTGACAACGCGAGGCCAATTGCCCGACGCCATATACGATGCATCTTTTGTCCTTGGGGCCAGCAATGTTCCTGGTATCCTGGATATCAATCGCCTGCGTCCCGGCACCTTATTGGTAGACGATTCATTTCCACCTTGTTTCCGTCTCACCGATGCGATCAGACGAATTGAAGAAGAGCAGGACATTCTCTTTACAACCGGTGGGTTGTTGCGCTGTTCGGAAGAAATTAAAGAGACTATATATCTGCCGGATGGAGCCGGTGAGTTATTCTCTAAATTAGGGGTTGATAAAGTGCAGAGACTGGCTGGACGCGACCCACGCGAAATCACGGGATGTATCCTTTCCAGTCTCTTAACCGGACACGAACCGAATATTTCTACTACGATTGGACCAGTGGAAATCAAGGACTCACTCGCTCACTATAAACTTCTCGAAAAGTTGGGACTGGAGTCAGCAAGACCGCAATGTGAAGGCTTCTTTATCGATGACGTAATTATCGAACGATTCAAGAAACGCAACGGATCACATACCGTTCAGACTGAATCCGTTTGATTCATCCCATCAAGGAATTTTAGCGTGGAGTCGACATTGCTGCATCCGTTGTGCGGAAGCAATCTGATTACATTTCTACGTGCTTTTGCCCGCCCGCGTCCTCTTTGTTGGC
Source organism: Opitutales bacterium (assembly GCA_965197745.1). Taxonomy (GTDB): domain Bacteria; phylum Verrucomicrobiota; class Verrucomicrobiia; order Opitutales; family PNEW01; genus CBDANS01. The sequence goes on from CBDANS010000007.1 coordinate 256,531, forward strand.
AAAAGCTGCCTGTGGGGTTTATCGCGGCAGCATCAGTTTTGGGACGATTTCCCTTTTATCAGTTCGAACGCTTATCACAAGCACGTGCTATTATACAAACCCCATTACCAGCGGAACCCATTTTTATCATTGGACACTGGCGTAGCGGCACGACACACCTGCACAATCTCATCAGTCAGGATTCACAATTTGGATCGATCAGTTTCCTTCAAACTGCATTGCCCTGGGACTTTATCGGCCAGGTCAATTTATCTCAGAAAATTCTCCGTAAGAAACTCCCCGACGATCGGGGGATGGACAAGGTAAAACTGACAATCGATTCCCCACAAGAAGAAGAGATGGCTCTGGGAAATATGGGTCCACTATGTTATTATTACTGTTATTATTTTCCCCGGGAAATTGAAGAACACTTTAATCGGGCGGTCCTATTCAACGGAGTCTCATCAAGCGAAATAAAAAACTTTGAAAATAATTACTGCTATCTTTTAAAAAAACTGACCCTGTTTCATGGAGATAAGAAAAAGCTGCTTTTAAAAAATCCCGCAAACACCGGTCGCATACGTTGGCTGCGGAGTATTTTTCCAGGCGCTAAGTTCATTCATATTCATCGCAATCCTTACACGGTCTATGCCTCAACCCTAAAGCATTTTAATAGAACCATGACGACTTTCGCCTGGCAGCCCTATGAGGGAATTGACTTTAATAAAATTACCCTGCGTCACTATCGCCTTCTCATGCAGCGTTACTTGGATGAGCGATCAACTATCCCCCCGGAAAACTTAATTGAGGTATCTATGGATGAAGTAGAGAAAGATGCGCCCGGGGTGATCGATAACATATACCGAAAATTTTCTTTGTCCAATCGGGATAGGGCGCTTGAAGCAATTAATTCATACTGCGAAGGACAGCGAAATTACCGTAAGAACAGTTATGTATTAAGCGGGGATCAAGTTGCTAATATAAATAAACACTGGGACTTTACGTTGAAAGAATATGATTACGGAATGCCGGGTGAAATAAAGGTGGAAAACTGAATTTAGAGGCGATTCTTAACCAGCATTTCGACTACTTTCGGGTCCGCAAGAGTCGTCGTATCTCCTATCTCATCCGGTGCATTCTCCGCAATTTTTCTTAGAATGCGACGCATGATCTTTCCCGAGCGGGTTTTCGGCAGACCGGGTGAGAACTGCAGTTTATCAGGGGTGGCAATGGGTCCAATCTCGGAACGCACATGTTTTACCAGTTCCTGTTTTAAGTCATCGCTCCCTTCCACCCCTCCGATGAGCGTGACAAAAGCATAGAGAGATTGACCTTTTATGTCGTGGGGCATTGGGGCGACCGCTGCTTCTGCTACCATGGGATGACTGACTAAGGCGCTTTCAACTTCGGCTGTTCCAATCCGATGACCGGAGACATTGACAACATCATCGACGCGGCCCATCAGCCAGTAATCCCCATCACTATCAATACGGCAACCATCGCCGGTAAAGTAGAGATCATTAAAGGTGTTAAAATATGTATCGATAAAGCGATCATGATCACCCCAGGTGGTACGCATTATCCCGGGCCAAGGTTTTTTGATACAGAGTTTACCGCCTTCATTGGGATTACATTCACTACCATCATCCCGCAATATTACAGGTTCGACTCCAAAGAAAGGGTGTGAAGCACTTCCCGGTTTTAAAACGTGAGCGCCCGGATAGGGGGTAATCAAGTGACCCCCTGTTTCCGTTTGCCACCAGGTATCGACAATGGGACAAGAGCCATGACCAATTTCCCGAAAATACCACATCCAGGCCTCTGGGTTGATCGGTTCTCCCACCGTCCCCAACAGCCGAAGTGAACTTAAATCATACTTAGCCGGCCATTCATTGCCCTGGGCGATCAATGCGCGAATCACTGTAGGGGCGGTGTAGAACACCGTTGCCTTGTATTTTTCACATACCTGCCAAAAACGGCCTGGATCAGGATAAGTAGGGACCCCTTCGAACATGAGACTCGTCGAACCGTTGGCCAGCGGCCCGTAGACAATGTAACTATGTCCTGTCACCCATCCAATGTCAGCTGAACACCAATATATGTCATCCTCGTGAATATCAAAAATATATTTATGCGTGAGACTGGTGTGTAGGAGGTAACCTGCCGTGGAATGAACCACCCCTTTCGGTTTACCCGTTGAACCCGAGGTGTAGAGAATAAAGAGAATCGTTTCGGCACTTAAAGCCTCAGGCGGGCAGTCTTCGTTTACCTTGCTCATTTCATCGTGATACCACAGATCGCGACCTTCAATGAAATCACACGGTTCATCATTACGCTTAACCAAAATGACCTTTTCGATAGAGGGTGTATTTTCGAGAGCCTTATCAGAGATATTTTTCAGGAGGATAAATTTTCCTGAACGCAAAGCTACATTGGAGGTGATTAGTATTTTACAATCAGAATCATTAATACGATCTGCCAGTGAATCCGCGCTGAAACCCCCGAAAACCACAGAGTGGATAGCGCCGATACGGGCACAACCAAGCATTACGATAGGCAACTCGACTATCATTGGCAGATATATCGCAACCCGGTCACCTTTTTTTATGCCATGTGCTTTTAGCACGTTGGCAAATTTACAAACTTCTTTATGTAATTCCTCGTAGGTAAGTGTCCGCGTGTCTTCTTCAGGTTCTCCCTGCCAGATCAGTGCCGGTTTTGTCCGTCGATCGGTTTTCAAGTGTCGATCAAGACAGTTTATGGTAATATTTATTTCACCATCTTCAAACCATGTATGCTCTATTTTACGTGCCTTGGAATCCCAGGTATATTTGCATGCGGTGCCAGGCGCTTTAATCCAGTCCAATGTCTCAGCCTGCTCTAACCAGAAAGCATCGGGATCATTTACCGAACGTTCATACATTTCGCAGTATTTTTGATTATCAATATGCGCTTTCTCCACGAATTGCTCGGAGGGGGGAAAGGTGCGCTCCTCGGTCATTAATGAATCGGTCGATATAGTCTGTTTTTCTTCTGCCATAATAAAATTTCCGAATTTATAGAGTTAGAGAAAAAATACCGTCACAAATGCTATTTTCTGTCAACCGTTCGTAGCTATTTCAACGGCTTTCTAGCTTCTACCCTTGAAAAACCGTTTCGGTGAAAAATATTTTTCCGGGTAATAATCCGGACAATCGATGTCCAGGATCTTGAAAACAATAAACTGAGTGGCGAGAAAGGATACCCCTGAACCCGAACCTGCCATACCGCCTACGATATAAAGGCGCTTATTGTCCTGGAGACCAATGAGCGGAAATTCATCAGGCGTCATCCCCACCGTGCCGCTCCACTCATTGGTAACGCGTATCCGGGTTATTCCAAAAAGGGTTTTTAAAAAAGCAGACACGTAATTGGTAATAAATCGTGAGGGCTGATTCAGCCCCGCTTCATGATCGGGGACTTTAGACATATCCGAACCAAATAGGATACCGTCCTTTGTCCTGCTGAAAAACATTTCCGGACTGCTGATTGCTACTCCCTGTTGCATCGTTCCGTTATCACTGAGTCCATAGGCTGCTTGTGTCTGACCCACATTTAAAATGTTATGAAATTCCTTAAAGAGGGTAGCAGTATGAGACTCCGTTGCGTTGAGGACATATTTTGCCTGAATTGTCCCGCGATCGGTATGAATTTCATAAAAGTCACCGATGTCTTTCACCGCATTGACTTTAGTCTGCGAGTAAAATTCTACGTTGGGTGATTGAATGGCTATTTGCAATAGGCCCCAAATCCACTTGGCGGGATTCCAATTTGCGGTGCCTTGTGAATGCCCGGCATCGTAAGCTGTTTTTATACCTGCTTTTTCCATCGCCTCCTCAGGGGAGATTCTTATCCAGTCAGAAAATCCCGTCTCTTCACCCATTCGCTGGGCGGCAAGGGGTTTCCCCTGATTTTTTTCATCGGTGGCCCAGACCCAACCTTTTTTGATATAGTCACACTCAATTCCCTCTGTTTTCACCGTGTCTTCAATCATCTGATTGCTTTTGATTCCGGCAGTTACATAGGGTTTGGCAAATTCATGAGCGATACTTATTCGCTCCGCTTCATTTAATTCCGGCCGTGTTCTCTCTAGGTTTTTCAACACCGTGCTGTGGACATAATAGTAATAGCGACCCATCGTTACAACGCCGGCATTGCGACCCCCCGAGCCGCTCGCCGCCTCGTTCATTTCAAGTATGACCATCCTGGAATCTCCGTGTTTCGACCAGTGATAGGCAGCGCCCGCGCCAGCAAAGCCGGCACCGATAACCACAACCTGAGCTTTATCCGGTAATTTAACATTTGGATTCCCTTCCCAAGGATGATTTTCCAACGGATTTTTGTCACGTAACCAGACAGGTGTTCTCGATACCGGATTGTTAAACTGAACCCAGGTCAGAGCATCAGGAATGGTCCGCCACATGGATTTTATCGACCAGCATAAAAAGAGCAGCAGCTTTTGAATCAGTAATCTACCCGGGTACATAGTGTTAATCCAGGTTCTGGCTGCACGGAATTCGTGTCGGCGCATACCAAAAATTAATTTAAAAAAAATAAATATTCTATTCATATGTGTTCGCCAAGTCCTTCCATAAACTTTTTTGACGTTCATTGGCGGTGGATGGCAATTGTATTCTAATGACCGCATAGAGGTCACCGCGTTTCCCTTTGGCCTTCAGTAAACCAAGACTTTTAAGTCGAAATTTACGACCGTTTTCACAACCGGGAGGGACTTTAATAGCAACGCGTTGCTTGAGAGCAGGTATTTTAACAGTCGTCCCGAGAACCGCATCCCAGGGTGGAATTTCCAGATCATAATACAAGTCTGCTTCTTTAACCGTAAAGTCGGGATGTTTGGCAAAGAGAACACGGAGTAGAATATCACCTGCCTGCCCATCCGCAGATCCTGTCCGACCTTTGCCGGCCAGACGAATAAGTTTACCTTCATGGACACCTTCAGGAATCTTGACGCGATAAGTTTCAGCTTTTTTTCCAGGCTCCCGACGCATGCTAACTTCTCTCACCGATCCGCTATTTACCTCCTCGAGGGTTACCATGATATCCGCTTTGATAACACTACCCCGTGTCGCTTTTTTATTACGGGTGAAACCGCTCGGGTCCGTGAATCCACTTTTTCGATTTCTCCCGCCCATTTCGCCGGAAGAGGATCCACCCCCAAAGAAAGCCTCGAAGAAATCACTGAATCCAGTGCCCCCAAATCGATATTCAAAACCGCCCTTTGGCCCACCTGATCCACGATTCCAACCCGGGGGAGGGCGAAATTCAGCTCCATGCTCCCAATTTGGACCTAGAGCATCATACTTTTTACGTTTTTGAGGGTCGCTTAATACCTCATATGCTTCATTGATTTGCTTAAATTTTTCTTCGGACTTTGATTTATTCTTCGCATGGTCAGGGTGATACTGGCGGGCCAGTTTTCGAAAAGCCTTTTTTATGGCCTCCTGGCTGGCCTCCTTAGCTATTCCCAAGGTATCGTAGTAGTCTTTAAATTTAATGGCCATATTTTCTGATACTGCCTATTACGCGGTTTCTTTACCTGAAATTTGAACTATATCAGCTTATATTACTTAATATACGATCTTTTTTCAAATATCATTCCTGAGGTGATCGGTGATAATATTTCGAGCGACCGATCTCATAAAGAGAAAACTGTTGAAAGGTATGCTCTATCCATGTAGACGGCAGTTAAATATAAATATATTTCACTCTATATACCGAAGTCATGAATGCTAATGAAAAACCTGTCATCCTGACCTGCATGCGCGCATCAGGTCAGCTGCACCTGGGTAATTACCTGGGGGCTTTAAAAAACTGGATCGCATTGATGGATGGCTATGAGAATTATTTCGGTATAGTAGATATGCATGCAATTACTGATAGGTATCTTCCCGCAGAATTGCGCCAGGATACTACTAGTCTATTGGCGCAGTATATTGCCTGTGGGTTAGATCCAGAGAATTGTCATTTCTTTTTACAATCTCATGTTATCGGACACACCGAACTGGCCTGGGTGCTCGGTTGTCTAACACCCGTAGGACAACTGGAAAGAATGACTCAATATAAAGAATTAGCAAAAAAACAGCGGACCAACGTTAACGCCGGGCTCCTTTATTACCCCGTCCTAATGGCCGCTGATATTTTACTTTATAATGCCGATCTCGTTCCTGTTGGGGAAGATCAGAAGCAACATGTTGAACTCTGCCGCGACATCGCGCAGAAATTCAACAGTACATACTCTGAGACATTTAAGGTCCCCGATGTCAATCTTCCAAAGATAGGAGCTAGAATCATGTCACTTCAATATCCAACTAATAAAATGTCTAAATCAGATGAAAATACCAATGGGACACTTTTTCTTCTTGATCCACCCAAAGTACTACGAAAAAAAATTATGAGTGCGGTGACCGATTCAGGTAGCGATGTTGTGGCCCATAAGGATAAACCTGGAATTACAAACCTTCTCATTATTCTCAGTGCCGTCACTAATACACCCCAGGCTGATCTTGAGAATCAATTTTCAGGTAAAGGGTATGCTGAGTTAAAAGCCGCGGTAGCAGATGCGGTAGTCGAGCTTGTGGAACCGATTCAAGAAAAATATAAATTAATAATAAATGATAAGGAGTTTCTCAGTGCCACATTGAGGGAGGGAGCTGAAAAAGCGCAGAGGCGCGCTAACAAAGTGCTGAGCAAAGTGTATCGCAAAGTCGGATTTGTTGAAAAAGTTCGCTGAATATAATCAACCTGTAATCGCCACTAAAAAGATTGGTGTATTTTATTATTGAGATTAATTTGAATAGTATTTTATAATTGAAGCTGGATGCATTTCTAAAGGAGGAATATTCAATACATCGGTGAACGAAAATACGCACCTCCGTTTAACGAAGTGGCCTTTTTATACAGGCGATGCGCTCTTAGTTTTTCTCGCGATTCTAATCGTAATTTTTTCCGATAAACCTCTGGGTTCAACGGCCATATCATGGTGCGTCATCAGTATTACTTTCGGAGCGCTGCTTTTTATCGCGCCTTTTGTTTTGGAATACTTAAACGCACTTCGCGTGGCCAAAAACCAGCTCCAGGAGACTGTAGAGGCGCAACACCAAAGCCTGACTGCGGTGCTGCATGAGCTGAATAATTACAGCAAAACACTATCTGATCTTGCTCAGAAATCGGCGAATTCATCTGAAAAGATTGATAATCTCGGGCCTGAATTGCAAAGTCTGCTGAACGAGACCGGTCTAAAGCTGAAGGAACTTATCGACGACGCCCAGTCAGCATCTTCCCGGATCAAGTCTCAGGGAGATGACTTTAATCAACGTATGGAATCACTCGAGAATTCGGTTAAAGAAGTATCGACATATTTAACAGCTCAGATCGTGAATGATGATGAGAATGAGAAGGCTGCTCGTGGACAGAAAAAGGGGCCAAAGACGAAGAACCCGACCAGCAAGCAGGATCCATCAATCACCAATCCGGAAGAAGAGACAGAGGTGATTACGGTGGACACGGCAGCCGCTGATGAAGCAGACTCTATCTTTAGTGAGTCTGTTGAGCCCGAAAGTAATGGCGAAAGGCTGAATCAATCAAGTGATGCGGAAGATGAGAGCGCAAAAATAAAAGGAGTAACAATTTCGTCTGCGGAGGACGCTGAATCAATTGCACTTATAGCCCACCTTAATATCAGCATAGACAGCACCCCCTATGTTCGTGGTGAGGGAGCCGGGTTGAAATGGGATGAGGGGATACCGATGGATTTCATAGAAATCGGTAAATGGGAGTGGGTAGTGAATAATGCAAACGAAACAGCGTCCTGTCGGATTTTTAAAGATGACACTATAGCCGCCCGGGGCGACGATATCATTATCAACATCGGTGAGCGGGCAGAAGTATATCCAGAATTTCCAGAGGAGTAGAATCTGAATGCCGTTTGCTTCTACACACCGATCGTGCTTGTGGTTATAGGACTTAATATAGCTCTATAATCCTGAACCCGATGTGTTATCGGGATCGTATATAAAGCCTACCCCGTGTATGGTACGGAATCCTTCCAGCGTATGGTCATTACGGGAATAACATTCGCGGATTTTGACAATATACTGATCAAGTGATCGACTGCGCACATCGGCGTGAATACCCCAGACAGCGTGTATTAAACTTCGACGTGTTAGGACGGTACCTATATTTGAAGCTAAATAGGTAAGTATTCCTAATTCCTTGCGCCCTATCTTTTCGATCTTGCCATTGGGAAAAGCGATTTCAAGACGAACAGGATTAACATCGACATCACAAAACTGGAAAGTTTCCTGTGAGAGTGCCGCGTTTTTTGTAATATGGAAATCATGGGCTGTCTCAGCGCGACGCAGGACAGCATGGATGCGCGCGATAAGCTCGGGAAAACTGAATGGCTTGGTAATATAATCATCGCCCCCCATGTCCAGCCCCTTTACCCGGTGGACCTCAGAATCATTGCCTGTTAAAAAATAACAGGGACTTGAATATTATTCTTCTTGAGCTCATCGAGGAGGGTAAATCCACTGGTGTCGGGTAAATTTACGTCCAGCAGGAGCAGATTCGCGAAATTCTGTTTGAGGAACCGCATGACATTTGAAGAGCGATGATACACCTGAGTCATCATCCCAGCAGCTTCCAGCTGTTCGGAGATTAAAGCAGCCAGTTCCTTTTCGTCTTCGACAATTAGAATAAGTGGTTTTGGATTGGTGGCCATAACAGCAGCGTTATGTTTTTATGCTCTCTTGGATTTAAAATACCCTTACAATATCCCAAATTTATTATGATATCTTTCTAGATATATATAAAAATACTCCTATATTTACAATTTTTTTATTTAATTTTCTGAATAATCCAACAATCAATGGAATAAGAATAAGCTTGTGTGCGACGAGACCAAGCGTCATCTAGACTGTATTGTGTCAGAAAATAAATCATTGCTAATGCTGGGGCTCCCGAAAGGTAGCTTAGAGGAAGCTACAATCAAGCTATTTGCCAAAGCAGGTTGGAAGATTCAACAGCACGCTCGATCCTATATACCTATTATCGACGATACCGAAGTCGAAGGCCGATTTATTCGTGCTCAGGAGGTCAGTCGCTACGTTGAACATGGATTTTTTGATGCCGGGCTGACGGGACATGACTGGATATTGGAAAATGAGTCTGATGTGATTGAGGTCTGTAGCTTGGTCTACAGCCGGTCATCTAATGTCAAGTCACGCTATGTCCTCGCTGTTCAGGAGTCATCGTCAATAAAGACAGTTAAGGATTTGCAGGGTAAACGGATCGCGGCAGAAGTGGTTAATCTTACCCGGCAATATTTAGAGGATCAGGGAGTTGAAGCGGAGGTGGAGTTTTCCTGGGGGGCTACCGAAGTGAAAGTTCCCGATCTCGTGGACGCTATTGTTGATATTACCGAAACGGGAAGCTCTCTTCGTGCCAATGATTTAAGGATTATCGATACGATTTTCTGGACGGATATAAAGTTTATTGCCAACAAGGAAAGTTGGAAAGACGCGGATAAACGTCAAAAGATAGAAAACATGGCCATGCTTTTGCAAAGTGCTCTCGATGCGGAAAACAAGGTAGGGCTGAAGCTTAACGCGCCTAAAGATAAGTCTGAAATAATAATAAAAGAACTCCCCTCCCTGCGAAATCCAACGATTTCTCAACTGAGCAAAACCGATTGGATTGCCATTGAAACGGTTCTTGATGAATCGATCGTGCGTGAAATTATACCCCTGCTTAAAGCGCACGGCGCTGAAGGTATAATCGAGTATCCACTTAATAAGGTCGTCTATTAATACGCTGGAATGAATAATTACAGCACTATACCGACAACTCCGGGACGGGCAATTCGGGATCACAATCCCTTCGCAGGTTAGCACTTTTTTGACTTGCGCAAGTGAATAGATCTATGTCAACATGTTCGTTTCCCTCCAGTGTGGAGGGAAGCTTTACTATCCTTACAGACCATTAAGATTCTACTTTGAACTTTGACCTCAACGTTTAATTAAACCTCAACCTTTCAACTTTTACAGAAATCCAAATGGAGTCCTATTTGGATTTTCTGAGATCATTCGATTATGAGTTCCTCCATCATGGAAGATCTGCTGGCTGAGAGCCAGTTTGAGTTGCTTAAAGAAGGCGCCATTATTCCCGGGACGATTACAGAAATCCGTGAAAATGAGGTGGTCATTGATATTGGGGCTAAAGCCGAGGGGACGATATCCGCATCGGAGTTTGTCGATGTTGGAGAGCTCCAGATCGGTTCTCAGATTGAAGTTTATGTCGAAAAACTGGAAGATCGTGATGGCAATCCCATCCTTTCCTACGACAAAGCTGAACAAAAGAAAAACTGGGAGAATATCCTTTCTAAATGTGAAGAGGGGACGGTTGTATCCGGGCGCGTGAAGAGTAAGGTCAAAGGGGGTCTCATCGTTAATATCGGTGTCGATTCTTTTCTCCCCGCCTCTCAAATTGATATTCAACCGCCCAAAAATCTCGATCAATATGTAGGTCAGACCTATGACTTTAAAGTTCTTAAGATCAATCAGGAACGTCGCAATATCGTAGTTTCTCGCCGCGAGCTTATTGAAGAACAGCGCCTGATGAAACGTCGTCAGCTTCTCGACAATGTAAAGCCGGGTGATGTTCGCCAGGGAATTGTAAAAAATATCACCGATTACGGTGCCTTCATTGACCTTGATGGTCTTGATGGTCTCCTGCACATCACCGATATGAGCTGGGGCCGTATATCGCACCCCAGCGAAATGCTTAAGATGGGCGAAGAGGTCAATGTGATGATTATTGAGGTAGACCGCAATCGAGAGCGTGTTTCACTTGGATTAAAGCAAACCACTTCAAACCCATGGGAGGGCATTGATACCCGCTTTCCAATTGGCTCCAAAGTACACGGGAAAATTGTTAATCTCGTGCCTTATGGTGCCTTTATTGAACTGCAAAGGGGTGTCGAAGGCCTGGTTCATATAACCGAGCTGTCTTGGACGAAACGTATCAATAAGCCCAGTGAAGTTCTAAAAGTGGGGGATGAAATTGATTCTGTGGTTCTCGCTATTCAAAAAGATGAACAGAAAATATCTTTAAGTGTACGTCAGCTCGATCCTAATCCCTGGGATATGGTCAAGCATAACTATCCTGCCGGCGCGCGTGTGCGTGGTAATGTGCGCAATCTAACAAACTATGGCGCATTTATTGAACTCGAGGAAGGAATTGACGGGATGATTCATGTCTCCGATATGTCCTGGACCCGTAAAGTGAATCATCCCAGTGAATTCGTAAAAAAAGGGGATGAAGTTGATGCTATTGTCCTGGATGTGGATTCTGATAACCAGCGTATTTCACTTGGGATGAAACAACTCTCGGCAGATCCCTGGAGTGAAATCGATCAACTCTTTAAAATTGGTGATGTCGTAAATGGTAATGTTACTAAGGTCACGACCTATGGCGCTTTTGTGGATCTGGGAAATGGCATTGATGGTCTGGTCCATATAAGTCAAGTCAGCGAGGATCATATTGAGAAAATAAAAGATGTCCTTAAAAACGGCCAGGAGGTCACCTCACGTGTTATCAAGATCGATCTCGAAGAGCGACGCATCGGCTTAAGTATCAAAGCCGCAAATTACGATGCGGAACAACTCGCTGCCGAAACTGCTGCCTACGAAAATATCAAAAACGACGATTTGACAAGTCTGGGTGACATCCTTGATGAGGCCACCAAAATAGACTGATTTATTCATTGATAAATCATTTGAGGCAGAAGTTATACGCATATCAGCGTGTAATGATAGGCACTTAAAATGATCGGCTATTTAATAGTAAATAATGCATAAGAGTCGTTTGTTTATTGCCTGCATTATTTCTCTTGTAACGACATCGTTTGGATTTATCGTTCGCGCATTTTTACTGACTGATTGGGGCGTTAAATTTAATCTCTCCGAATCACAATTGGGTTCTATCCAAGGAGCAGGACTGTATCCCTTTGCGCTGAGCATCATTTTATTCAGTTTGATTATCGATAATTTGGGCTATGGGAGAACCATGGCGATCGCTTGGATTTTCCATGTGGTATCAGCGGTCATCACGATCACAGCGAACAGTTATGTCGCACTTTACCTGGGGACTTTTATGTTCGCGCTCGCCAATGGGGCAATTGAAGCGGTGATTAACCCTGTTACGGCTACTCTTTATCCCCGAAATAAAACGCATTACCTGAATATTCTCCACGCAGGATGGCCAGGTGGATTAGTCCTGGGTGGCATCATCGCCATTGCCATGAGCGGTATTAAAGTAGAATGGGCCTGGCGTTTGCAAATTGGGCTCTTCCTTATCCCCACATTTATATATGGTATTCTTTTTTTCAGGCAAAAATTTCCTATTCAGGAGCGAGTTACGGCTGGGGTCAGTTATAAAGCCATGCTTTCCGAATTTGGATGGATAGGATGCTTCATCAGTTGCCTTTTAATGGTCTATGCCTTTGACGAAGTATTGCGGGTTTTTCACCTGAATATAAATCTTTTGTGGAAGGCACTGTTAACGATTATTCCCACGGCCATTTTCATCATTAAAATTAAAAGCCCGGGTCGGCCGGTATTTGTTTTTCTTATGTTTATCATGATTCTTGGTGCTACCACCGAAGTGGGAACTGATAGTTGGATAGCGTCCCTTCTGACCCCAATACTCTCCGACCTGAGCCAGAATGCGGGGAATTGGGTCCTTGTTTATACTTCTCTTATAATGTTCATCCTCAGATTTTTTGCCGGGCCCATTGTCCATCGAATATCCCCTCTGGGGCTTCTTGCCGTGTGTGCCGCTATTGCCTGTATCGGACTCTTTTGGTTGTCCGCGGCCACATCTGCCTTTATCATTTTTCTGGCTGCGTCATTTTATGGTGTCGGAAAGACCTTTTTCTGGCCAACCATGTTAGGGGTTGTCTCAGAGCAATTTCCAAAGGGTGGGGCGCTTACCCTCAACGCCATCGCTGGAGTGGGCATGTTAGCCGTTGGGGTTATCGGTAACCCGATTCTTGGCACCATTCAGGACAAATATCTGGATGCGCATCTCTCTGAGCAAAATTCAGCGCTCCATTCTAAAATTACTAAAGACGAACAAACGAAATATGGAGTCACTTATCGGCCGCTGGATAAAGTTAAGATCGGCCAATTAACGGATGAAGATAAAATCGAAGTAGAGAGAATACGGAAAGATAATAATCTAAGCACTTTAGCTAAAGTTGCTTTCTTACCGCTTGTTATGTTTTTCTGCTATCTCAGTTTAGTTCTCTATTACCGGAAAGCAGGTGGATATCAGGTCGTAGCCTTGGGGAATTAACTTTTGGCATATTAGCGACGGTGAGAAAATATAGTAACAGATAGCTATTTATTTCTACTCATCCCCGTTTTTTTCTTCGATCTTTGACTGGAAAAACTCTTGAAGCACTTCCATGCGTTGTTGTTTTAACTGTTCTTCGCGAATTTCTTCAGCATTGCGTTGTCGCTCATTTTTGGTTAACGATTTTCTCATCTTAGACAGCGCCATATTTTGAAGCTGACGGACTCGCTCACGTGTAATATTGAATACCAGGCCCACTTCTTCCAAGGTCATTGGTTTTTCATTATCCAACCCGAAACGCATGCGTATAATATTTGCTTCACGTTCGTTCAGTTGAAGTAACATCTTGTTGATGTCATTGATAAGCGACTTGTTGCGGAGGTTTTCGAAGGGATTAATGGCATTCTCATCGCCAACTAAATCCCCAAATTCAGTACTTTTATCATCACCTACCGGTGCATCCAGTGATGTGGGTCTTACACTTACTGATTTTAAATGGGCAATCTTGTTGGCAGGCATTCCCATTTCCATTGCCAGTTCATCATCGGTTGGCTCCCGACCAAACTCTTCAACAAGTTCAAGTGTTAGTTTCCTCATTTTCGCGATCTTGTCTACGAGGTGGACGGGTAAACGTATGGTCTTACTCTGATTAGCCAATGCACGTTTAATCGACTGTTTTATCCACCATGCAGCATAGGTGCTGAGTTTGCCCCCCTTGTCAGGGTCAAAACGTTCAACGGATTTGATCAAACCGATGTTGCCTTCGCTTATCAGATCCAAAAGGGGAAGACCAAAATTCGAATAATCGTGAGCGATCTTAACTACTAATCTCAGGTTTGCCTGGATCATCTTTTTACGTGCTTCAGCATCGCCTTTTTGAATACGACGCGCGAGGGCAACTTCTTCCTTGGGCTTTAAAAGGGGGACTTTGCCGATTTCCTGTAAATAAAGTTTAATCGCGCTATGGTCAGAAGCCTGAAGATCATTCTTCTCCTTCGGCTTATCTGAGCTCGCGTCCGGTTGCCTCAAGACTTCAATAGCTCTGTCTTCAGATTGTAACTTATCGGCTTTTAAACCCATAATACAGTTAGGACACCTGCAATTATCTTTGGTTCTTCTTAAATTCCACCCAACTCATTATAAAGCGAATCCTCTTATTATGGCAATGGGCATATCGCTAATCGCTCAAACGCTCTAAATATTGCCTAAAATATTGAATGGTATAAACTTAAATTGATAAATACTTCCCTCCTTAAAGGGTCAGAAGGAAAATTATCACTCTATGTCAGATATCTTTTCGCTATTTATCCTCGAGTCATACGCTCTGCTTTAGCTACGGCACGAAGCATCCCCTTAGCTTTATTAAGGGTCTCTTCAAACTCACTTTTTGGATGTGAATCGGCAACCAATCCAGCTCCTGATTGGATGTAAAGAGTATCCTCCTTAAGGAGCGCAGTGCGTATGGCGATACAGGAATCAAGATTTCCATCATAGCTAAAATACCCGAGAGCACCAGCGTATGGCCCACGCTGTTCTCCTTCAAGTTCTTCGATGATCTGCATGGCACGGATCTTGGGCGCTCCGCTTACGGTACCTGCAGGAAAGGTCGCTCGCATGAGTTCAAAGGCATTATGCTCAGAAGAAAGAAGGCCTTCTACTTGCGAGACAATATGCATGACATCCGAATAGCGTTCAACGATCATGAACTCAGGGACCTTGACGCTACCGAATTGACAGACTCGCCCGATATCGTTTCGCGCAAGGTCAACGAGCATAAGATGCTCAGCCCTTTCTTTTTCGTCCGAGAGCATTTCGCGTTCGAAGGCAATATCTTCTTTGTCATTTTTTCCCCGGGGACGTGTTCCAGCAATGGGACGAACTTCGACCAGACTCCCTGTTAATTTGACATGCACTTCCGGAGAAGCTCCCACAAGGGCGAACTCACTCGTTTCGTAAAGAAACATATAGGGAGAGGGATTAATAGTGCGCAGGGCGCGATAGAGCACGAGCGGTGATTGAGAAAATTGTCGTTCGAATCGCTGTGAGCCAACGACTTGAATGACATCACCTGCGCGAATATACTTTTTACTCCTGGTGACTAAAGCTTCAAATCCCTCTTGCGTGAAGTTTCCCGGCGGAACATCCATAGTACCATTTTCAATCATAGGTATCGGAGCCAACGTCCGACTCTCCTGTAGGGTATGATAAAGCTCCTCTAGTCCTTTAACCGCTTCTTCATAAGCATTTTCTGGATCATCCTCGATATGGGCGTTGACAAGTAATCGCAGGGTTTGGCGAGCGCGGTCAAAAATAACTACCTTATCACTTATCATAAAATGAATGACGGGCATTTTAAGTGGATCTCCGCCAGCGATGGAAACGGTAGGTTCGATACTATGAATATATTCGTAGCCTATGATGCCGACAGCGCCCCCGATAAATGGAGGCATGCCCTCTAATTTTACGGGATGATAACGTGACATTTCTTTCTCGACGATAGCCAGCGGGTCCTTGCTCGGAGGGAGAGTCACTGTTTCACCGCCACGTTCGCTCACGACAATTTTATGATGATAGGCTTTGATCGTTTTTCGCGGTTGGCATCCGATAAATGAGTAGCGAGCAAGTCGCTCACCACCCTCTATCGACTCTAATAGAAATGCTGGTCCCGATTGATTCAACTTGAAGTAAGCGGATACTGGTGTTTCAAAATCTACCATTAAATCAGCGTAAACCGGCACCAAATTACCTTCTTTGGCCAGCTTTTGAAATTCATCCAGGTTGGGAACTATATTTATATTCATCCGATTAAACTTATGAGAAGCTGTTGATTTTGCGTCAGGGAACAAGCATATTTCTGACCTATAGCTTTACCCTTGACTTTTCAATAGCCTTTAAAATCAATCAGGTTAGCGTCTGCTTTTTTAACCTTTAAACATATCAATACCTTGTAGCAATATTAGGATTAAGCCTCACCTTTCAGTTTACCATTAAACAAAGGTGGATACGCCAGCTTTTGAATAACAGTGCTAATCAAATATATTTAACCCACTATCTAATCGAAAATAGAAATCAACATGAAAAGTTCTCTCCTCCCCATATCCACACGGTTTATGTTCAAGTTTTTTATAATTGTTGCCCTTTTTCCTGCAACACTGCTGGCCGGTGAACATGACGTTTTGAACAATGGTGACACTGCATGGATGCTCACAGCCACGGTACTCGTTCTCTTCATGACTATACCGGGACTCTCTCTCTTTTACGGTGGTTTGGTACGCAATAAAAACGTCCTCTCCGTGCTGATGCAATGCTTTGCCACCGTTGGTTTAATAACGGTCCTCTGGATTCTATACGGGTACAGCCTGGCATTTACCGATGGTGGTGGCTTGCACAAGTTCGTCGGTGGATTTTCCAAGGCCTTTTTAAGCGGCCTTACCGTTGATACGGTTAGTGGCACCATCCCGGAAACTGTATTTCTTACATTCCAACTGACTTTTGCCATTATTACACCTGCCCTTATCGTTGGAGCATTCGCCGAGCGCATGAAATTCAGTGCGATGCTATGGTTTAGCGCTATCTGGTTTACGCTGTCCTATTTACCGGTTTGCCATATGGCCTGGGGCGGGGGCATATTAGGTGATTGGGGGGTGCTGGATTTTGCCGGTGGTACCGTTGTTCATATAAACGCCGGAATTGCTGGATTGGTGGCCTGTGTCATGGTTGGCAAGCGTCAAGGGTTTCCCCAACAGCCCATGAAGCCCCATAGTCTGCCCTTAACCGTGATTGGGGCCTCTATGCTTTGGGTTGGCTGGTTCGGGTTCAATGCCGGAAGCCAATTGGCGGCCGATGGCGTCGCGGGGATGGCGATGCTTGTCACCCAGGTGGCTACTGCTACTGCAGCCCTGACCTGGATGTTCATCGAGTGGATTCGGCATGGTAAACCAAGCGTCCTCGGTATTGCTACCGGTGCGGTTGGTGGTCTAGTAGCTATCACGCCGGCATCGGGATCTGCTGGTCCCATGGGAGCGCTGCTTATCGGGTTTGCCGCAGGATTATTTTGCTATATCTTCTCAACTTCTGTGAAGAAAAAATTCGGCTACGACGATAGTCTGGATGTATTCGGCGTCCACGGAATAGGAGGGATTGTCGGTGCTCTCTTGACGGGATTGTGCGCGGCGGAGTTTATGGGAGGATCAGGAATGGCACACGAGACGCTTGGCCTTCAGCTCTGGAATCAATTACGGGGAGTCATCTTAACCATAGTCTGGTGTGGGGTGGTCTCCATAGTATCCCTATTAGTGATCGATAAAATTATCGGATTGCGTGTCACGGATGAGGAGGAAGTCATTGGGTTGGATATCAGTCAACACGATGAACAAGGCTACGAGATTTAATCAGTAGCAATTAATCGAACCAACGGCGCAGATTTACAATTCTGAGTACGACACGCTCTATTACAGGTGTCGGGTGTTTATTATTGAGATGGCGTAGTTCTATTTTAAATTCACAGAACATACCCGGTAGCTCCGCTTTAATCCGCACTGTTTCTCATCTCTATTGTGCTTAGGGAGTTAATCCCGCAAAAAAGGATAATTGGGTTGGAATTTAAGTCTTATTGAAGCATATTACTGAAGAGGGCGATGAAATCGAAGGTTATATCCGTCATAATGGGTGGAGGTAGAGGCAAGCGACTACACCCGTTGACCAAAATGCGATGTAAACCCGCAGTCCCTCTGGGTGGGAAATACCGACTGGTAGATATTCCTATCAGCAACTGCCTGAATTCCGGACTCAATCAGATTTATGTTCTCACTCAGTTTAATACCGCTTCACTTCACCGGCATATTCAGGAATCCTATAACTTTGATCCCTTTGGCGGAGGATTTGTTGACATTCTATCAGCAGAGCAGACTGAAGCAGGAGAAAGCTGGTATCAGGGAACTGCCGATGCGGTACGTCAGAATATGCACCATTTTAATGCGAAAAATAATGATCTTTTCCTGATTCTCTCGGGTGACCAACTCTATCGCATGGATTTCAACGCGATCATTGATCAACACCGAAAAACCCAAGCCGATGTCACCATTGCGGCAAAAGCAATCCCCCTATCTCATATCGAGGGGTTGGGGCTCATGCACGTGGAAGATGATCTGGAGATCAAGGAATTTGTAGAAAAACCTAACGATGCCAAAACGATTGAGGGACTTCAACTCAGTGATAAACTAATGAAAGGGATTAACCATGATGAAGGTGGAAAATACTGCCTGGCATCCATGGGCATTTATGTTTTTAACGATGAAACCCTTCGTGATTCGCTTAACCATATAACTTCTGCTGATTTTGGCCGTGAAATTATACCGCAATTATTAGGTAAAGTCCGGCTTTATAGTTATATCTTTGATGACTACTGGGAAGATATTGGAAGTGTTCGCGCTTTCTTTGAAGCCAATCTTCGCCTCACTGACCCGCTACCGCCTTTCAACTTTTTCGATCAGGACCGCGTTATTTACACCCATCCCCGTTACCTGCCCGCAAGCAAAATCAATAATGCGTCAATTGAAAATTCTATCATTGCCGATGGGTGTATTATTTCCGGAGCCACCCTAAAACGCAGTGTAATCGGTGTGCGTTCGGCCATCGAGAATGGCACCCGTTTGGAAAATGTGGTGATGATGGGGCAAGATCATTTTGAAAATCTCGACGAACTTGATCACGATCTGGATTTTAATATTCCACAAATTGGAATTGGCAAAAATTGTTGCATCAAAGATGCGATCATCGATAAAAATGCGCGCATTGGTGATAACGTGAAAATATCACCGGAAGATAAACCTGATAATTATGAGAATGGTGACATTGTGGTACGCGATGGTGTTCTTATTGTTACTAAAAATGCAATTGTCCCTGAAAACACCGAAATTTAACCGTTACACCGGTCTGAAAAAGTGATCAAAACTCTCTATGAGCAGACAGCATGACTACAGAAAAAGCCATAAATAAACTCCTTGTATGCACCGACGGTTCTGACTATTCGCAAGTATGTTGCCAATACGCCGCATGGTTATCGGGCCGCACCGGGGCATCTATTGACTTGCTCTACCTCACAGATTTGCGGCAATTTGAAGTGCCTCTTGTTGCCGACCTTAGTGGAAGCCTCGGTATCCAACCCTACCAGGATATGCTTACGCATCTTCAGGAATTAGAGAAACACAAGGCCGAAGTGATCGATAAAAATGCCCGTGATGTTTTCGCCAAGCATGAGTTAAAAAATTCAATTAAATTCAATCACCATACGGGTCTGCTCGTCGATTGCCTGGAAGATTACGAGAAGGACGTTGACCTCGTCCTGCTTGGAAAGCGTGGAGAAAATGCTGATTTTGCCACCGGGCACCTGGGTTCAAACATGGAACGTGTCATTCGCGCCAGTAAAAAACCTACGCTCACCACATCACGAAAATTCAGACCTATTAATAAAATACTTCTCGCTTACGATGGGGGACCCAGCTGTCATGACGCACTTCAGTTTCTCTATGATAATGCAGCCTTTAATGACCTGGAACTACATATTGTCACGGTATCTGAAAGCGAGGATGATAAAATAGCTTTTGAAAACCTTGAGCAGGCCAAGTCAGTTAATTATGAAGGTAAGGGTAAAACGGTTTTTCAATTACTTAATGGTAATGTGGAAGATCAAATTATCCGCTATGTTGATAATGAAGAGATCGACCTCCTGGTGATGGGAGTTTACGGGCACAGTCGCATCCGCTACTTATTGATTGGCAGCACAACCACCACGATGATTCGCGCCTGTCGTATCCCCGTGCTTTGCTTCCGGTAAATTGGCTATCTATAAACACATGTTGCGCGCATACCGTTAATGTTTAGAACGCTATACATTGCATTGAGATAATCAGTAGGATAGCTTACCGGTTATCCGTTTATTCGGATTTAATTCATCAGTGTAAAATTGTGTTTTACTAGTGGTTTAAAAACCCATGCGGAAGATCATCCATATCGACATGGATTGCTTTTATGCGGCAATTGAGATCCGCGATCAGCCCGATCTTGCCAGGAAAGCAGTAGCAGTAGGCGGTACCTCGGGACGGGGCGTCCTTACTACCTGCAACTATGAAGCGAGGAAATTCGGGTGCCACTCTGCCATGCCCACTTTTAAAGCTCTACAACTTTGTCCGGACCTGATAATTCTCCCTCCAAATTTCTCGCTTTATCAGAGTGAGTCTCGTCGTATTCGCAAAATTCTTTTAAGTTATACACCGAAGGTTGAACCGCTCTCGCTCGATGAGGCCTTTCTTGATGTATCAGCTCTGCGGCGTTCAGGAGGGGAAATTGCCTCGGATTTGAGGAGAGAGATATATGAAACGACAAATCTTACCGCATCTTCAGGAATTGCACCCAATAAGCTATTGGCTAAAATCGCCAGTGATTGGCATAAGCCAAACGGTCAATTCGAAATAAAGTCAGAAGCGATTCCTGATTTTATGAAGACCCTTTCTGTTAACAAAATCTGGGGAGTAGGTCCGAAAAGCGTCGAAAAATTGAATGAGATTGGCGTAAAGAATTGCGGTCAATTGCAGGGCTTAACGGTACTTGAGCTGGAGCGATTATTCGGTAAATTCGGCGATGAGCTCTATCACCTCTGTCGCGGGAAAGATGATCGGATAGTAGAACCTCATCGTGTGCGGAAATCAATGAGCAACGAGCGTACTTTCAGGGTCGACCTGGACTCCCTCGCTGAATGCGAACATGAACTCGCAAAATTGCACCTGGAATTACGGAAGGAATTAGAGATGAACGCTTCTCATCGAGAGATAAATAAACTGTTTGTTAAATTAAAATTTTCAGATTTCAAGCGAACTACGGTGGAATGTCCGGGGACCCATCCGGATTTAGAGGTCTTCAAAACATTACTTGAGGAAGCCTATGGGCGAAGCCTTTTAAACGTACGTCTGATTGGAGCGGGAGTAAGGTTTCGTGATATTGAGAAGAGCCGTTGGTCGCAACTGGATCTCGCCCTCATTGAGGGCGTGGACTAATCCCTGTAAACCAGGCAATTTCTCAAAGTAACGAAAAGAATGATGCTTGACCCATTCAGGGAAAAAACCAACTTTTAGCGCTCTTATGTCAGAGCAGGTTGTCTCTTCAGTAAACATGGATACCCTCGTCGGCCTGTGCAAGCGTCGCGGATTTATTTATCAATCTTCCGAAATCTTTGGGGGTATTAATGGGTTTTTTGACTATGCCCCGCTGGGGGTTGAAATGCGTCGAAATATCAAAGAAGCGTGGTGGCGTGATATGGTCCACCGTCGCGAGGATATCGTAGGTATTGACGCATCCATAATCATGCACCCTGACGTCTGGAAAGCATCGGGCCATCTCGAAAATTTCACGGACCCGATGGTCGACTGTAAAGAGTCAAAAATGCGCTACCGTGCCGATCATTTATATTATGCATCCGTTATCGTCGATGGTGAATTGATCGGTTATATCTCGGTTCTGGAATCACCGGATATAGAGGATAAGGCAAAAGAGCAAGCTGAGGCTTTGAAGCGAAAATTGGCGAAACAAGGTAAGCTACAGGCGATTGAGCTGAAAGAATACATGGAGGCGGGAGAGGATGAGTGTAGTCTCATTCCATCACCCGCTACGGGTCAACCGGGTTCATTAACTCCGCCACGCAATTTTAATCTCATGTTTCAGACCTATGTAGGAGCCTTGCGCGATGAGTCATCTCTTGCCTACCTGCGACCAGAGACTGCTCAAGGTATTTTCACAAATTTTAAAAATGTTGTTGATACGGGGCGGGTAAAAATACCCTTTGGGATCGCGCAGATCGGTAAGGCTTTCCGCAATGAAATCACGCCGCGTAATTTTATTTTTCGCTCCCGCGAATTTGAAGCTATGGAGATTGAATATTTCATTCCCCCTGATGATGATATCTGGCCGAAGTATCATCGTGATTGGATCGATACCCGGTTAGATTGGTTCGAGAGTATCGGAATAAGTCGTGATTTGCTTGGAGAAGATATTCACCCGAAAGAAAAACTGTCTCATTACTCTAGAGCTACGACGGACATTACTTTTCATTATCCTTTTGGCGTGCAAGAGCTCGAGGGAATTTCTGCTCGCGGTGACTATGATCTGCGCCAGCATCAGGAACACTCCGGGAAATCGATGGAATACTTCGATGAGGCGCGTAAGGAACGCTACCTACCCCATGTTATAGAACCGGCCCTTGGTGTGGATCGCACCTTTCTTGCCGTCTTATGCGCGGCTTATAAAGAAGACGAAATCGACGGTGACAAACGCGTTGTCCTGCGGTTTCATCCGCGGATAGCCCCGATTAAGGCAGCGGTGTTTCCACTTGTTAAAAACAAACCCGATCTTGTTAAGAAGGCGCGTGAAATATTCAAGCGTCTCCAACTTCGCTGGAATGTATTTTATGACGAATCAGGCGCAATTGGCCGCCGTTACCGTCGTATGGATGAGATCGGCACACCCTTTGGGATAACTATCGATTTTGATACCCTTGAAGACGGCACTATTACCCTTCGCGATCGCGATACCACAAAACAGGCGCGTTTAAATGAGAATGAACTCATGGCCCACCTGAGTGAAAAAATAGAGGGTTGAAGTTTAGCTTGTTGTAAGCTTTGTCGAGTGCTTCAAATTAGTCTGAGATGGATTACTTTAATGGGGTATATTTTTTTCACGCCATCCAGAATTAGAGGTTCCTTGACTAATATACCGAGTCGGTTTTTAATTATGCGCTATACTGATGCAGAAACTCACTACCAGGCGACATACGGATTATTTTGAATATCATACACTGTCTGATGAGCAATTGCATTTCTATAATGAGAATGGTTATCTCCTGCTAGGGCGCACCCTTACCGATAAGGGCGTTGAACTGATGCTTGAACAGAGCATGCAGGCATGGGCCGCCGAAAAAGGTGAATATGATCCTGAAAAAAACTGGCTCCAGAATGCATTGCTTACGAATATCCATCACAAGTCACCACTCGTCAGGAACTATTATTTTGAAGGTCCTCTCGTAGATGTTGCTGAACAGATTATCGGCCCTAATATTAAAGGAGTTACTACTCAACTTACATTTAAAATGCGCGGTAATACGAAACCATTTAACTGGCATCAGGATAACGGATACGGCGAACTTGAACCTTACAACGCTATCTCCTGTTTAACAGCATTGGAAGACAATGACGAGAATAGCGGGTGCATCAGGATAATCCCTGGCAGTCATAAGGACGGACAGAGAAAAGTGGTGCATTCCAGCGAGGACAAAGATCAACGGAAAGATATCAAACTCGAAGTCGATGAGTCAAAAGCAGTTCCTTCCCCCTTGAAAGCAGGGGAGTGTCTTTTTTTCAATTGTTGGATGCTCCATCAGTCAAAGGGTAATTTTTCCAAGGATCGTGATCGTCGTATTCTCTTCATGCGGTATGCCGATGCCGACGCTATTGAAGTCTATAACGATGGTAAACCACGTCTCGGGCGTTTAGTAAGAGGCCAAACCCGCTTTCCCGAAGTCGCTTCATTTGAAACGGACCTTTAAGTCAGAATTGCATTACCTTATGGTTAGCGGAGCTGCCATTATCGTAACACGGATAGCGCTCAATTTAATATTCTATATTACCGTGAATCTCATCATGGTACCAATTAACCATGCGCTCAAGACCCACTCTCGGAGATATCTTCGGGTTATAATCTAAAAGCTTGCGTGCTTTGCTGATATCAGCGCAGGTGGCAATCTGGTCGCCCGGACGTTGGGGTTGTTTTTTGATTATTACCTTTCTGCCCATTATAGCTTCAATCGTGCTTATCCCTTCACCTGTGCTTATCGAGGCATCGTTCCCGAGATTAAATATTTCACCCACTGCTGAATCCCACTTTTCAAGCACCGCAACCATGCCATCAATAATATCACTTATGTAGGTATAGCTGCGCTCGTGATCCATGCTTCCTTCAAAGAGTGGAAATTCAGTGTTAGTAGCAATGGCCTTGATAAGTTTCGGATAAAGTTTATCGGGGCGCTCTCTTTCACCGTATACAGAGTAGAGTCGTAGCGAACAGGCGGGTAATTTTGATATATGCTGGCGAGCGAAAACAAGCTGTTCAGCAGCCAGCTTGGTTACCCCATATAAGGAAGCAGGTTTGGGAGCAGTCTCTTCATTCTTCCTGGCATACACACCATAAACCGATGATGTCGAAATATTGATAAAAGCCTTTAACGCCGGTGCGTTGTTCAAGCCTTCAAGGAGCTGTTGTGTCGCGAGGATATTGTTACGGAAGTATGACTCAAATGAAGTACTCGCATTGTTACCCGGTTGTGCTGCGAGATGAAAGACCCCTTCGATATCTTTCAGCTGTGAAGTTATATCATCTGAATAGAGATCCGTGACACTCATTTCAATTCCCCCATCAGAAAGTTTTTTAAAATTATTTTTTTTCAACTTCGGTGAATAATAATTGTCCAGTGAATCAATACCCGAGACATCATGCCCCTCATGTTTTAATCTTTCTGCGAGGTGTGAGCCGATAAATCCAGCTGCTCCGGTAACTAATAGCTTCATAATCAGGTTGGAAAAATGTATTTCTCTTTAGCTGTCTTCAGTAAATCTCCAATCAACCAGTTTGAGCTGAGGCGATTTTCGACCATTCCAGAAATTCCATGCCAGTTTGGCGGCTAAATCTATGGGTTTGTTTCGAGGAGGAATTTTATCACCCTGGTTCCAGGCTACTCCAAATAGGCGCATGCCGCTATTGGGTTCAAGCTGGAAACGGAAGTGATTTTGACCAAACGGTTCTGGTTGTGACTTTAATATAATATTGTGCAAACCAAATATAGGCTCTGCGTTGCCTTGGCCAAATGGATGGAGGAGATTTAAATCATCGAGAAACTGCTCATTGATGGACTCGGGGGTTATCCATATGGCAATTTCTAATTCTGGCTCTTGCCGCAAACCTTTCAAATAATCATCTACGGCCTCATGAAATGCTTTTTGAAATTCCATTAAACGACTGGGGTCAAGAGAGACACCAACGGCCATGGGATGCCCTCCCCACTGCCCAAGCAATTCTTGACACTTTTTGAGGATCTCAACCAGGTTGACTCCCTTGATACTTCGTCCCGAACCTTTAGCCAAATTTCCTTCAGCCCCTAAAACAATACAGGGCCGATAATATTTTTGGGTCATGCGACTGGCAACGATACCCACTACGCCGGGGTGCCACGCATCGTTATAAAGGACAATTCCCGCAACCTCAGGACAGGTATTTTCAAATAGCTCTATTGCTTCTGAAAAAATATTGCGTTCAATAGCCCGGCGTTCCTCATTAAAGTTATTGAGCGTGTGTGCTGCTTCCTGGCACAGCTTTTGATCATCGCTCAAGAGCATTTTAATGGGAAGAGTAGCGTCAGCTAATCGCCCGCTGGCATTTATACGGGGACTTAAACGATAGGATATATCCACCGTTGACACCTCTTCTCCGAGTGTCATGCCACTTATTTCGCAGAGGGCGTTTAGGCCCAGACGATTAGAATTTTTGAGGGAGTTTAATCCCGCCTTAGTTAGAATGCGGTTTTCCCCGCAAAGGGGAACGAGATCAGCGATAGTCCCCATTGCCACGAGGTCTAGATAGTCTTTCAACTCGATATCACTGGCCAGGGGATGGCCGCGATTACGCAATTCTTTAAGAAAGCCGTGCACTAATTTAAAGACAAGCCCAACGCTGCATAAGTGTCGCCATGGCTCTGCTTCGTTGTCATAAACATGAGGATTAATAATAATACAATCATTGGGTATTGCTTCTTTCGAAGGGTGGTGATCAATAATAATGACATCAACCCCCTGTTCACGGAGGAAAGAAACTTCATCATTTGAATTGGTTCCACAATCGATGGCGATGAAAAGATTTACATGGCCTCCTTGTAGGGCCCGTTCTATAGCGGCATGGGAAAGGCCATATCCTTCCTCCATGCGTCTTGGTACGAGATAGCGTGGATAAAGACTAAAACGATTGAGGATACTGACGAGTAATACAGTACTCGTTATGCCGTCGACATCATAGTCGCCAAGGATCAGGATTTCTTCATTCGATGCCATCGCCTGGCACAACCGCTCCACCGCGCGCTTGAGATTGGTGACACGAAAGGGATCATCAAGCACCCCAAGCCGGGGGTTAATGAAGTCATTGACAGCTTGTGTTTCGGTTAATCCCCTGTGGACAAGAAGGCTTGCTATGATTTTACTGATACCGAGCTGATTGTTTATATTATAAACATGATCCTCGGCTATCGGCGTATTTATCCAGCGCATGATTTACTTTAAGTGGTCTTTCCCGTGCTCTCCCAGTCACGTTTGGGAACCACATCGTGCTGATCTTCGACGTGTCTGCGATCACCTTTATGCCACCAGTAAAATACAGGACTGGCAATAAAGATAGAGGAAAAAGTACCCGTAAGTATACCGATTAGAAAGACAAGAGCGAAATCGATAATCACTCCAGCCGCAAAAATATAAAGGGCGAGCGTGGCTAGCATGGTTGTCAAACTGGTTAATATAGTGCGTGCCAACGTGCGGTTAATTGCGTTGTTAACTATTTTTTTAAGGTTCATGCCAGGATTAAGTTCTAACTCTTCACGTATGCGGTCAAAAACGACAATGCTATCGTTAATAGAGTAGCCTATGACCATAAGGATGGCAGCGACCATCGGCGCGGTGAATTGTCCACTTCCAATCCCCAGCATCCCTAGAAGAACAAATAGTCCGAGGGTCATTAATACATCATGGATGGTCGCAACGACAGCACCCACTCCATACCCGAACTCGAATCGAAAAGCGACGTAAAGCAGTATTCCAATTAAGGCCACGGAGAATGAGAGAAGGGCACTGTACTGAACTTCCTTTCCCACCGATGCGCCAACATGAGTCTCACCCACCATCTTCAATCCGGCGTTTGGGTAGGCATTTTCTAAAGCGGTGAAAAAGCTTTGTCCCATTTCACTCTCGGTCTGAATTTTTAATATTTCTCCCCCCTCACCGATGATACTCTGGTAGATGGGATTAACTTCTCCGAAGTCTCCATTCTCGGCGATACGCTGAATTTCCTCGTAACTGAGTTCGCGTTCGTAAGTGAGGGTAATCTCATCACCTCCGAGGAAATCAATACCGAGGATTTTATTAAAACTGGAGAAAACAGAAATTAAACCAATGAGGACAATGATCCATGATGTGATAAAAGCGGGTCTGCGGTAATCGAGAAAATTGATTATATTAGCCTGGTGAATACTTAAACGCATCATTCTTTTAATGAGGCCTGTATTGATGAGGAATTCGAGAATAAATCGGCTGACGATAAGCGCGCAGAACATGGAAGCCAATATACCAATGGCGAGAGTGACGCCGAATCCCTTTACCGGGCCGGACCCCAGCCAGATGAGAATACCCGCGGTAATGAGTGTTGTGACATTGGCATCAATGATTGTCGAAAGCACTTTGTCATATCCGGAGATAAGTGAAGTGAGAAGTTTTTTCCCGGATTTTAACTCTTCGCGTATGCGTTCAAAGATGAGAATATTGGCATCTACGGCCATGCCTATGGTGAGAATAAGAGCAGCCACACCGGGAAGACTCACAGTGGCCCCGATGCTGGCCAGCGTTCCCACGACAATGACGATATTTATCGTTACAGAAATTACGGCAACCAGGCCAGCTGATTGGTAGTATATAATCATGAAAAAGATAACCAGTACCGCGCCGAAGAAAGCGGCTTCGATACTGGCCAGGCGGGCATCCTTGGCCAGGGTTGGACCCACTTCATACATTTCTACGACTTCAAGGCCAACTTCCAGCGGATTGTTTAAGACATTAGCTAATTCAACTGCTTCTCTTTGTGAAAAGCGTCCAGAGATTTCCGCCCCACCCCGAATTTCATCTTTTACCGTTGGAGCCGAATAAAGTTTCCCGTCGAGTATAATCGCGAGCTGTCCTAAGATGTTCTGCCTGCTGCTTTTATTTTCTTCGCCTATGCGTCGGGTGATATCGGCAAATTTATTCTCCCCTTCATCAGTAAAGCTCAAGAGGACACGATACCCGCCAAACTCATTAGGCGAAGCATAGGCATTGCTGATGATTTCACCCGTTGTCTCAGGTACTTTTTTGATAAAGTAAGAGCGTTCAACGATTTCGCCACTACGGGGATCCTCGTCTTCTTCGACCATGAGGACGTAACCGGGCGGTGTCAGTTCAGGTGGTGTCGTGCGGGGGTCTGCGGTGCGGTGGACAAGACTGAACTCAAGGAGAGCGGGCGCCTGGAGAGAATCGATGGCATCGGGATTATCGCGGGTGGATAGCCCTGGCATCTGCACTTCGATAGCATTGTTACCCCGAATACGAATCACGGGCTCCGCGACACCCAGACCATCAACGCGGCGGGCAATAATGCTTTTTGCTTGTGATAATTGTTCATTGCGTTCCCAGTCCTCCTCTGAGAGGTCTTCCTCTTTGACTTTAAAAGTGAAAGCTACACCACCCTTAAGATCTAACCCCAGCTTTACCTTGCCATGAGATTCATCTAAGAGGTAACGCAAAATAGTATCATTGCGTTTTTTGATATTCTTTATGTCATGCGCGTTGATCTCGGGAAAATGTTCTTGAAGATCGATATTCTCCTCATCGACAATCCGCTTCAGCGCAATAAATAGAGTAGGATCCTCTCCGGCTTCAACTTGATCCTTGGCGCGTTGGAGGATACTATTGAACGTTTCCTCTTTGAATGTAACATTTGCCTTAACAAAGTCTTCAAAGGGGGTGTCCTCCCATGGGACTATATTAAGGATAGCCCAGGCGAGAATTAAAGCGGAAACCACACTTTTCCAAAGAATGCTACCAGTCATAAAAGGATAAGCTAGGTCTTAGACAACTGACACTCAGGAATCTGATTTGTCCTTTTTCTCAAGTTTGCTCTGAACATAACTTTTGTTCAGTTCTATTTTCGTGTTATCGGACACTCTTACCACGAAACGATCACCTTTTACATTGGTGATGATGCCGTATATTCCTCCGTTTGTTACAATTTCATCTCCCGTCCCTAATGATCGAATCATCTTATCATGGTCTTTTTGTTTTTTGCGTTGAGGGGCAATAATAAGAAACCACATGCCCGCGAAAAGCAGACCAAATATCAGAATTTGAAAAGATGGGTTAGATCCTCCCTGTTGTGCCATTACGATCGGATAATGTAAAAGAGAATCAATCATGATAATATATATTGCGGGATTGGAATAATGGAAAGGGTCAATCAAATTTACTGATATTTAAAAGGCAAGTCATTTCAAATTTGCTTTTTTAACAGTCAGACTTCACACAGCTGGAATTAAGAATTTTATTCGGGAGAAAACGCAGCGACTTTTATAAAGGCATCATCAGCCATACAAATAGCCGCATCGATATCTGATTCCTGGTGAGCGGCGTTAACGAACCAATTGTGGTGGGGGTGAAAAAAAACACCGTTTTCCATACAATATCCACTAAATTTTTGCATGCGCATTAAATAGGATTCTCCATAAAAACGCATGTATGGTAAAGCGGGCGGTCCAGAACATTTTACTTCAATTCCATGTTTTGCCGCAGCATTCTCCAGACCCTGCGTGAGACGTCTGCCCATATTCTCGAGGTGTTCAACAACCTTATCTCGCTTGAGAATATGAAGGCAGGTTAGAGCAGCCGCCATGGGCACTGCACTGAACCAATAGCTGCCTGTCATAAAAACCTTGCTTGCGGCCTGTTTAATATCTTCACGTCCGAGCGCGGCAGAAAGGGGGTAGCCGTTGGCAATCGCCTTACAGTAACAGGCAATGTCAGGAGTAAAATCAAATACCCGGTGTGAACCCCCGTGATGGAGGCGAAATCCAGCCCTTATGTCGTCGAGAATTAATACGATGCTTTCACTTCTACAGGTATTCTCGATCTCCTTTAAATACCCCTCCGCCGGCAATAGGGAATCAGCAGCGCCAGGGTGATGGTATGGAGTCGTAAATACAGCCGCAATTTGATCTTTGTGTTGTGTAATCAAATCGTGGAAGCTTTTTAAATCATTCCATTTATAGGTGTGGGTGTGAACATGATCTTCCTCAATGGAACCGCTCGTTACCCGCTGGGAACACCAGGAGGCGGTGCCATGGTAAGCGCCCTCGACGGTCAGGACTTTTTTACGACCAGTATATTCACGTGCGATTTTAGTAGCCCAGTGTATCATGTCAGATCCGTTTTTCCCAAAGACAGCCCAATCGGCAAAATCTATCGTATCTACAAGATATTCAGCTAATTCAACGAACCGTTCGCTGGGATGATTGAAACAATCCCCAGCTTTACTTTGTTCATCGGCTGCAGCGCATACTTCAGCGTTATTATGACCTAAAATGATGGGGCCATAACTGCAGAGGAAATCAATGTATTCGCGTCCATCGATGTCCCAGTAACGACAGCCGTCAGCGCGAGCCGCAAAATAGGGCGCAATTCCTGGTACGGTGTTTGCGGGACTGTTATGACCGTAGATCCCGCCGGGAATGACTTGAACCGCGCGTTCAAATAGTTTTTGAGTGTTTTTTGCAAGCTTCGGCGCTTTAGTTTCCATGATTGAGATATAATGAAATACGATCGCTGATCAGCCCCAGGCGTTCGGCTAAGGTGATATCTCCTTCAATGCGTAAAGATCCCAATCCAATTTCCGCCATGTTGATTATTTTGTTACGAAATGCCGCTAATGCAATATTGGAATCTTCAAATATAATTTTTACGTCCGGGGAGTGGGGAGGTGCGCCCTTACCGTGATTGATTTTACCTCCCTTCCATTGAATCCAACCGGTAATATCACAGTCATTGATTGTTAAATATGCCAGTCCCTCCGGTGTCGCTTTTATGAGTTGACGGGATGTCTCTTCGTTTTCACCTAACTCTTTTGTCGCCGCTAAAATGATCCCGAAGAGGATTTTTAAATGCTTAGCACGAAATGCCGAATCCTCCAGAGTGTTGGCGTCCGGTTGCACGTATTTTGTAAAAAGAGTGCTTAGGTGTTTAAATATAATCAGTTGCTTTATCCGCCAGCACCCCCGCGTTATTAAAGGAAAAGCAAAACCGCTTTGATTAAACATGTGGTTAAGTTGTCGCTCGGAGAGGAAAACCATTTTTATCGCTTTTGCATTATCGTTCGCTCCCATAAACTCGCAGCAACCGTTCTCAAATTTAATCACAGCATTTAATTGAGAGCGTGTGCTGATAGAGATGGAAAAATTCGTTTTTCCGAGGATTTGCTTAGCCTCAGGAACCACCGTCATAAAATCCTCGAAAGCGTAAAGGACAGCGTTAAGATGCAATCGACAAAGAATATGATCTTCAGCAGCGGAATTCATCGATCTATTTAAGGGATTAAATGGTGGATCTTTTCCAGAATGTCGATGGGGTGTTGCCGGGGCCGGACCGCCTCCATCTTTGCTTTTTCATCCTCGCGGGTTCGAGGGTTGTTCATCCAATCTTTCAGCATGTCCGGAAGCTGGCGTGCTCTATTTATGGTCCTTGCGAATCCATGCTTTTGGCAGTATTTCAACGTGATGTATTCCTGGGGCATGACTCCCCCCATAGTATTATGTATTATTGGGCAACCGGTAACTATGGCTTCACTCGTGGTTCCAGTCCCGGGGCGAGCTAATATCGCTGAAGCGCCTTGTAGCAGTTGGTTCATATTCTCGTGATACCCCAGGGGTGTGATTTGCCAATCGGAAAATTGATTTGCCCAGGATATTATTTTGCGGTGAGATTTTTTATTATAACCACAGAGAGCCGTTACTTCAGGTTTTAACGCTGCTCTTTTTAAAGCTTTTAAAAAAGATAAATGGTTGTGTGCGCTGTTCGCGCCTGTTGATAGAATGAGCTTAAAATTTTTATTATATTCTTCCTTTGTGGGGTGATTGTAAAATTCGGGTTTAAGGAGAAAACCCCCACACCAGTTTTTGTCTTTCGGCATTCCCCATTGCGTTGCGGCTTCACAGGTTTCTGGTACCGCGCCGATAAAGAGATCGCATTCCGAATTTACCCAGTGTTTGCTGAAACCATATCCCCCGTAGAGTTCGCCACAGTAGGTAACACATGCCAGTGGTGATTTTATTCCTTCTTGAGCCATTTTAAAAAACCCATGATTGAGATGTCCGTGGGTGCTTATAATTATCTGTGGCTGATAAGATTTAATAAGTTTTCGATATTTGTTTTTACCCAGCAATCTCCCCTTCGATCGATGCATGGAGGCAAGCTCAAGATAATTGAAATAAAGATGGTGCAGGCGGGGAGATCTTTTCTGAATAAAATTATAAAGACTTACACCGAAAGCGTAGAGAGGGTGGGTTAACTCTAAGGCTGAGTGTATGGAGACTTCAAAATTAAACTTACGCGCATCATCCGTTTGTGCCCATGCTTTGAATGCCTGCGCGCGCATGTTATGGCCGCCGCCAGTGCTCGATGTCAAAATGAGAATTCGCATTATGGTGTAAAAGGTGGATCTGAAACCTGCCTATTCTAATTCCACTTGATTTTATGTTGGGTGCAAATCATTTAGTCCATGGGTATTCGAGTTATGGCGTAATTATTTGTTATCTATGGTCATGCCTGTTGACTTAGAGACTTAAACGAACGATAATTAAAACGCCATGTTGATCGCATCGCGTAAGCAGGTCTACTCTTTAGCGTCTCCCAGCGCTGGTTACATTCCGGAGGCGATAGGGGATGAAAAAACTATCCTGTGTCTGCACGAGGGAAAAGATCTGTCCGTTATTGTATATGAAGGAGGTGAACTCGCATTACGTTCAAATGGTCATACCCATAATGTTCATTCCGATGTAGTGGAATCGATTGAATGCGTCACCATCATAGGCGAAGTCCCCCCGCTGGTATTAATGGGAACGGAAGCGCCTCATCTCTATCAAATTTCAGATAATGGTAAACCAGCAAAACGTATGATTGCATTTGATCAACTTAATGCTCGCGATCAGTGGTATACACCGTGGGGAGGTCCTGCCTCCGTGCGCAGCATCGCCCACACAGGCGATTGGGTCTATGCCGATATCCACGTTGGCAGCATCATGCGTTCCCCCGATCGTGGCACTACCTGGGAACCGGTGAAACCAACCTTACACGAAGATGTCCACCAGGTAATTACCTCTCATCTTGCCGAAACGCGTGTTTATGCCAATACGGCAGACGCTGTTTATGTCAGCGAGGACCATGGGAACTCATGGGAACATCGTGCCAGTGGTCTGAGCGCTCGCTATGGTCGTGCCATCGCAGTGCATCCCCATGAACCGGACTGCCTCCTCGCAACCGTGAGTCAAGGTCCCGGATCTGATGTTAATGGTCAGCTCTATCGCTCAGATAATGTGGGGCGCACCTGGTCCCATGTTACTTCCGGGTTTCCTCCTTCAACCTATAATAATATCGACACATTCCAGGTCACTTTTTCATCAGATGGCACGGCATGGGCGGTAGTAGAAAAGGTCCTTTATAAAAGTGATGACCGGGGTAATACCTGGGAGATCTCCTGGGAAGCTTCGGATGAAATAATAATGCTTTCATGCGCATGATCATCACTTGTCCACTCAGAGAATTTTAAATTTAATTTTTTCTCAACCAGCAAAACGAGTCTAGGAGAAAGAGAGAAATGCGTTGCTGGAATTTGAGTTTCATATAGGCAGTACCATCTTTAGGGGTGTAGCCAAGAAGCTTACAAGTTTGCCTGATATCGTATTGGCATTGGTAGTGACGTGAGAATCCATGAGCTATCGCAAAATCTATCCCGTCAACTTCAATGCACTGTTCAATTAAATGAGCAGAATCTCCTAGCGTAATCCAATTTGCTCGCTTTATCGGATCATTTTCAGGCGCTTTTTCTACAATACCACCGAAGCGAATACAGAGAGAGGAAAGACGATGCATATGAAAGAAACTTTGTGCTAGAGCCTCGCCAAAAACCTTGCATGAGCCATATACATACAACGGGTTTGGGGCAGATTTCGGGGTAACTCTCATTCCATCGGGATACCCATTTATCGCGTTCACGCTGCTCGCATAAATAACGCGGCGACATCCCTGATCCGCAGCTGCCCGGTATATGTTATATACCCCTATGACATTACATGCTAATAAGGTATCGTAAAAATCAGCTTTTTGCGATGGATCCGCGGCCAAATGGACCACCGTGTCCATTCCCTTACATGCCATCTGCATATCCTCAAGTTTGCTGATATCCAGCTTTTGGAAATCCGTATTCTTCTTTAATGGATAATCTAAATTGCGAATATCCGTTAATCGAAGATCGTAACGATCCTGCCATTGGCACCCCAAATAACCGCCTAGATTTCCCGCGGCGCCTGTTATTAAAACTTTTCTCTTGGATTCAGACATTAAAGATCTCAAAAAGGGGATTATCACAGGTTGTGATGTAAAACCCCGCGATATTTACAATCTTAATTTAATGTTCAGCACTTTGGCTACCAGTGTGCTGTGCATGACTGGTCGTAAAACGCATCTTTATTCGCTCCCATAATTTAGCAACCACAAAGAGCGGTATTTGCCATGGGTTTTTTAAACCCCAGATATCCTGAAGGTAACCGGGAAATCCAAAAATCTTTTGTCGTAAACTGCTATTTTTTACCAGTCTTAAATAATTAAAACAGTGCCCGGGAAATACACCTAAGATACCAATTGGTTTATCTTTAAGGCGATATTCCATGCGTTCGATTAAGGGATGGGGAACATCATCGAGGGTTTCCAGAACCCACGGGGGCACCGAGACGTTAAAGTTCATTTTTATATAATTTAAGGTGTCCCTTAGGGGTAGGGTAAGCCAACGATTAGTGGCTTGCCTCACGAGGCGATCCCAGTCTACTTCAGCAGATGATGTTCTGAAAATAATCATGGCATCAGCTATCCAGCGAATGGGCGGAGTCAGATTCCACCTGGCCCCATGAACACAAACATGAAAAAGCAGATCGGTGGCATTTTCACATCGAGTGGGTACACCCACAAAATCTGTTTCGACGGATCCAGACCAGACAGGATCGTCAGCGTGAGGTTGTCGGCCCTGGGGAAAAAGATACCAGTGCACGTCGATTGCCTGTCCGCGTTCATTGACAAATGATCCCGCATTGCTGCGACTGAGTATCTTGTCGATGGTCATCCATTCATCTTTTAAGTGCCACCTATTATCTAATAACAGATTGATAGCCTCTTTGGCTTTCGAGACTGGGATTAATATATCGATATCGTCCATGGGACGTAAGCCGTGATCACGATAGTGCATCAGGACCAACGCTCCTCCTTTTAAAATCATGGTCTCAATCCCTTTTTGCTGCAGGGCTTCTAGAAGCGGAGCGGTTTGATGAAAGAGTAACTGATTTTGGGCCCAATGATAGCGGTAGACTCCTTTCATCTTTTTCATCATAGGATCATCAATTCCTGCTTGGGTCAGGTTGTGATGAAGAAGGGGCAACAACCGATGGGAACCGGGATCTAATTTTTCAATGTCAATTTTTGATCTCCACGAGTACCAGGCGCTTTCCACTTCATCCTTGCTCAGTAGGCAGGCCCGAAGCATTAACTCCTGTTCCTGGTTCGGCCAGAAACCCTTCGCCTTAATCTTTTTCCCCCTCACTCTGAAGCTCTACCTTGCTCTTTTCGCCTGCGATCGAGAGATGCTTTTATAATATTAGTAAACTCGGTAATTGAATCGCGTTTGTGCAGCATCGTATTAGACGTATGCAATCTTCGGCGCATGACCAAATCGGGTATTACATTTATCTTGAGATCAAGTTCTTTGGCACGTAGGTACCAGCTCATAAATTCTCCAACCCCTAATTGCGTTTCAAATAATCCTACGCGAAAAAAAGCATCTCGTTTTACTAACATCGTGCCACAATGAATGCCCGCGATCACCTCATCAGGACAGTATAATTTTTTTTTCGCCTCACCATCTAAATCCGGGCTTATAAACTGTTCCAGATGTCCAAATGCAATATCCAAAGTGAGATCAGCGTTGAAGGCCTCAATTTGCAAAGATAGCTTATCTTTTGTCCATAAATCATCACCATCAAGAAATGCTAATAAATTTCCGTTTGCCTTTTCCACCCCAAGATTGCGAGCCGCGGCGATTCCTGCGTTAGGTTGAAAATAATAGTTTAGAGCATCCCCATAAGATTGGGCAATTTTTGCGCTATCGTCAGACGAACCGTCATCAATGACAATAGTTTCATACGGTTGAGAGGTTTGATTGAGTACGCTTTCTATTGATTCCGCGAAGTAATTTTCGCCGTTGTAGATGGGAATGATAACGCTAACCCGAGGCTTATCCATTATGATGAGGGCCTTTTCCTGCCTCTTTTTGACGATCTTTGCTCGTGGCGACAAGAAAGTTGGATAGACTGGGTAGGGATGTCGCTTTACCCTTACTTTGTTTGCGGCGACGGTCTAATGATTTTTTTATCACTTCCATCAAATTTAATTCCTGCCAGTGGTTTATTTTTTGAGTGGTATTATTCTCGTGTCTTCGATAGAGCAGTGAAACCTGGGGCACGGTGATGATCTTTACGCCACTTTCTCTGAAGCGAAAAAACCAATCTACATCTTCGCTCAAACGAAGGTCTGAATTAAATAAACCAATATTTTCAAAAACTGATTTTTTAACGATATAACTGCCCATGAGGGGAGCGAGAATGGGTTCACCCAGATTCTCAAACTCTATTTTTTCATCGTCGATCTGAACTTCGCGCACAAGCTGAGTTTGTCCCATTACTAAATCGACTTCGGAGTCGTCAAAATAGGGGAGTTGCCGTGATAAATTATTGGATGCCCACATGTCGTCCGCATCCAGAAATCCAATAATTTTACTTCGTGAAATACTAAACCCGTGATTGCGTGCAGCCGCGGCCCCCTGGTTCTCCTGGTAAATATATTTAATGCCTTCACTAAATGACCTGGCAATCTCTCCGGTTTTATCGGTCGAACCATCATCGACAATAATAATTTCCAGGGAAGAGTGTTTTTGTTGAAAGATACTATTCAGGGCGGTAGGGAGTACCCTTTCTCCATTATAAACGGGTATTATAACACTGATCGATGGCGGCTCAACGGACATTAATATTTTCAGTAAGGAGTTGTGTAATCACTTCTGGTATGGTGGATAGGTTTGTGCCCAGTTCCAGTTGATAAGATTGAACTTTTGTAACCAGATTTGCCATCGTGCGAAAAGCCTGTTCACCGGCGCCGGGTAATTGAAAAATCGTGCTCGGCGCCAGTTCTCTTAATGCCATGGCTGGAGTCGTCTTAGAAAATTTGGATGCGGATAACCCCGTGATTCGTGGTAAAAGTATCGCTTTTATCGGCAGATTGGAAGTGAATTGTCGTTCGTAGTTATCATATAAATACAATAGCGCTTTCTCATCCAATGCTCCATCGTCATTAATAATGTTCTGCTTAAGATGAGTGAATCTTTGTAAATTGTCTGGTTTTAGTTTTGCCACACAATAAAGACTAAATACCTCGGGAGTTTTTTCAGTGCTGATAAGAGAATAGTCATCACCAAGATATAATAATCCAGCATCGAGGCATGCCAAGGAAGAGGACGATTTACCCGAACCACCTTTACCTACCAACAAAACTGCACCTTCTCGTGTTCCTACCGCCGCAGCATGCATGATCTGTCGTTGATGGTTACTTAGCCATAAGTGAAGTATGGTACGAAGGGGATAAGCCATTTCATAATAGGCAATACGCGATGCATCCGCGGCCCAGAAAATTGCAACATTTTCCTTCATATCAATAATACTAAGGATGTTACTATCAATTTGAAATACCGTATGAATCCTGGCGTTGTTGTTATATTTAATTTCTTCTCGAGGTGAGTAATCGTCGCTATGCCAGGGAGGGGTGGGCATGGAAATGCCTGATGATTTACTGTCCCACAAGTAAATAGTAAGCGATTTTTTCGGGGTGGGAGCTGTCCTCAAGTGGGAGAGCGCCAGGGTGGTTGGGGTAACCAAGGTTCGACCCGCAAACTGTAGTAAAATATTGTATCCTCCCACCTCATAATATTGGTCAATAACCTCTCCTTCATTTTCTTTCGCACGATTAAAATTTGCGCGTGCGATTTTGAAATATTCTAACGGTCTAAAGTTGCTTTTGTCCTCAGCCCCGTTTTCAGTTTTCAATGGGGACATCTTCTCGGAATTCGGCATTTGCTTGGAATATAACCCGAATTTGTGGGGTCACTTTATTTCCTTAGGATTAGTTCGAGGCCATCCCATTTCGTCAACTTCGTGGATGGGGTCGATGAGCAGGAGCTCCTGCATGTCCGTAAATTTTTGTAATGTTGGTCTTTCAAATGGAAGTTTATCAATATTTTTATCATCTGTTGAATTTTCATCGGGTGAAGATTGATCGTCATTATTAATCTCTGAAGATGTAACTAACGAATCATTTTTAAGTTCATCAACGAATCGGGTAACTTCATCATTAATATTAATCCCATTGCTTAAATATTCTTTATTCAAAGTATTGACGATGTAATCTACGGTGGTCGTATTTTCCAGGAGGTTCCATATGCGAACGCCGACATTGAGCAAACTGTAATAATCTCCAGTATTAAGATTGATAATGACAACTTCACCTTCGATATTCTGGTGAACAATGTTGGGCTGATTAATTTGAAATTGTGGGGGCATTGTTGAATTAATTTCTAGAACAGAAAATAAATAAATAATATATTGAATTATGAATTAGTTTGGTTGCCCATAATATATGATCTCCTTACTTAATCAATTTATAAATCTTATCCATTATATAAAAATGATAACCTGCTTTCCCTGTAGTCATGTCATCATATAAAATACCTCTATCTTGATCAAGATGGCAGAGATGAAGGTCATACGTAAAATCATGCGTGATCCGCTGATTTTACCTGTTTACCTTCCTTCATTAATGGGTGCATTCAGCAGCGGTCTGCTCGTTCCGATTATCCCGCTTTATATTGTAAGCTTTGATGTTTCATACGGCCTGGTCGGATTGGCTCTTGCCAGTCAAAGTATTGGGACGATGTTGTGCGATGTTCCGAGCGGGTTGCTCTTGAGAAAATTTGGGGTAAAACGTTCAATGCTTGTGGGGATTGCCTTTATCACGCTTTCAACCTTCGCTCTTTATTGGTCCACCAACATTATCGAGGTTATAGCCCTACGCCTTTCTTCCGGATTGGGAATGGCGCTATATGGTATCGCCAGACATAACTATATAGCCGAAACTATTGTTATTAACTACCGCGGTCGGGCCAGTGCCCTCTTTGGTGGCGTTAATCGGGTGGGAAAGTTTACGGGGCCTGCGATAGGTGGATTTGTGGCTGCTGCTTTCGGTTTGCAAACCGTCTTTATTCTTTTCAGTGCTGTTTTTATATTTATATTTATCATTGTCACAGTCGTCGTAGACGAAAAATACTCAGCTTCCATTAAATCCACCACGCTGCATGGCAATAGCATATACAAAACGCTGAAATCAGAGTACCGCATTCTCCTAACAGCCGGGCTTGGGCAGCTTTTTGCACAGATGATTCGGGCGGGAGTGATTGTGGTTATTCCTCTTTATGCTGCTGAAGTAATCGGTCTTAAAGTAGAGGTTATCGGGCTCATCGTCAGTATTGCCGCAGCGGTAGACATGTCTTTATTTTATCCTGCCGGATTGCTTATGGACCGCCTCGGGAGAAAATATGCGATCATTCCTTGTTTTTTTATCCAGGCCGTTGGATTGGGACTATTGCCGTTCACCGATAGCTATAACACGCTTTTAATAGTCGCTGTCTTAATCAGTATTGGAAACGGTCTTGGCTCGGGAACAATGCTCACATTGGGAACAGATTTCGCTCCAGAAAATTCACGCGCTGAGTTTCTCAGCCTCTGGCGATTTATTCATTCTGTGGGACAAACCGGTGCTCCTGTGCTTATCGGTACCGTCGCGGCCATTATTACGATGCAGGCCGCAGTGTGGTCAATATCCGCCACCGGTCTTCTCGCGGTATTTATATTTGCTTTTCATGTCCCGGAGACCCTTAAAAGAAAATAAGGAGCAGGGTCTTCTGCAATTTGCTAAATAATAATTCTGAATTCCCGATTAATATATCATTCTTCTAAGAATTTTTCGTAATCGGGTGCAGAAAGAAGGGACTCGTTTTCGTCTTCATCAGAAATTTTAATTTTAATCAACCATCCCCCTTCATAAGGTTCATCATTTGCCAGCTCGGGTGCGCTTTCCAGTTCGCCGTTAACCTCTTGAATATCACCGCTGACCGGCATATAAAGGTCAGAAGCGGCTTTAACCGATTCAATTACGCCAAAAGTGTCCCCTTCTTTAAAAGAGCTTCCAGGTGAGGGTAATTCGATAAAAGTTATATCACCGAGACTTTCCTGAGCAAAATCGGTGATGCCAATAATACCTATACCATTCACAATTTTTATCCATTCGTGTTCCTGGGTATACTTAAGTTCTGTGGGTATCTTACTCATAAATTTTAAAAAAAACTGGTGTGAAATATCAGGTCTTATCTCCTTTATGCAATGGAGGTATTGCGCGTTCAAGTTTTATCTGATTGCCGCGCAAGTCGACGTAGAGTTTATCCGCATTGATGTCACCGGTGTTGATCAGAGCGGAACCTATGGGTTGATTTATTATCGGTGACATTGTGCCAGAGACGACCTCACCAACTTGCTCACCCTCAAAGTAGACGGGCGATCCACGGCGCGCGATGCGCCGATCATTTAACTTAAAATAGATTAATTGTCTTCGAGAACCGTTAGCTTTTTCTTTTTCAAGAGCACTGCGGCCGATAAAATTATCGGCTTTTGAAAATTTAACGGTCCAACCGAGACCGGCCTCCAGGGGTGAAATAGTATCACTTATTTCATGACCATAAAGCGACAATCCCGCTTCCAGGCGCAGGCTGTCACGCGCGCCGAGTCCGCATAACTGGAGTCCGTAACTATTTCCCCTTTTATCTAAGGCGCGGGCAACCCTATCAGCATCCTCCGTTTGGCAATAAATTTCGTATCCGTTTTCTCCCGTGTACCCGGTACGGCTTATCATTACTTCGGCCCCATCAACTTTATCTTCGACTAAACGAAAACGCTTTAGTCTGCTAAGGTCAAAGGTGGTGAATGTATTTAATAATGATTCGGCCTTGGGCCCTTGTAAAGCGAGGAGCGCGTATTGAGATGAGACATCATTTACTTCGCATTGATAATTTTCGGCATGCTTAAGCATCCATCTTACATCTTTTTCCGTGTTGTCCGCATTAACACAGAGAAAAAAAACATCATATTTGAAACGGTAGATGATGACATCATCGACGACGCTACCGTTTTCATTGCATAACATGCTGTAAAGGGCTTTACCGTCTATGAGTGATGTAAGATCATTGGTGGCAATATAATTTAAATATTTTTCGGCGTCGACGCCTGAGACCTTTACTTCACCCATATGGCTTACATCGAAAAGACCAAGGGATTGGCGAACGGCTCGGTGTTCTTCGAGAATACTTGTGTACTGCACCGGCATTTCCCAGCCCGCGAAGGGAACAAAACGTGCCCCATTTTCCTCGTGAAATAAGTGCAGTGGCGATTTTTTCAGTTCAGACATCTCTTACTCTGTAAGTTCGGTAAATTATTGGAAGGGGTGGCACTTTTAAATGTTTCGGATATTCTGAGGTCAAGGATTAAGACAGTATTGCTGTATGATAAATGACATTAGCCGATGTACTGAAAGTAATTCTTGAAATGTACAGTTATTAATACATATTAAAAGGATTGAAGATAGCCGAATTGATGAAAGTTAACGGATACCGACATCGTTCTTATGACAGGATCGGGTTACGGCAAAATAACTCCGGGAGTCGTGATTGCTCATTAATTTCGCAACTAAGAGGAATTGCTGCTATCGTTTAGTCCCGTTAATACCCCTGGGGTGATTATAAGCGGCATTTGCCCACTGCTATAATCACTATACCCGATTAATGAATACCGTATGGCCAATTTCACCTTAACATAGCATTACAGGAGATTCTGAATCGCCGACAACGATGTGGGCGCATTTATGGCGATCACACAGTGCGGCGCAAAAATATATGACCCCATTGATAGTAGCCATAACCTTTACTCTCGGAGTTTCCGCGTTCTGTTCTTTAATGGAAGCTTTTATTCTCAGTACTACCACCGCGGAAATTGAAAGCCTCAAGCAAAGTTATCCCAAGCGAGGGCACCTTCTCGATAAATACAAGAATGACATTGAGGAGACAACATCGGCCATTCTTACCCTCAATACCATTGCCAATACCCTGGGTGCCACCCTCGTCGGCGTCCTCGCTGGTAAACTATTTGATAAGTTCTGGGTAGGTGTTATTTCCGGGGGACTGGTCCTGGGAATACTCATTTTTTCTGAAGTTATTCCGAAAAATCTGGGGGTAATTTACCGGAAGCAATTGCAAAAGAATCTTGTTTACCCCTTGCGTATGGTGAGATGGGTAATGATACCGTTCTCTTTCTTATGTAAGTTTTCGGTGCGTCTTATTATTCGAAAAAAGCCTACCATGAGTACTACGGAGCAAGAGCGTGAAATTTTACTGCTAGCTGAAAAAAGCGCTAAGGAGGGTTCCCTCTCTCACAATGAGAGTAATATGATCCATAATGCCCTTAGCCTTGATGACATCCTGATCAGCGACATTATGACGCCGCGTACCGTGGTAACCGCAATGGATCAGAATCTTACAATCGAGAATGTCTTTCGAAACCATAAAAATATACCCTTTGCGCGCATCCCCGTTTACGATGAGACGATCGATAATATTGTAGGCGTTGTTCGCCGCCGTGATCTTCTTCAGGCGCGTGCGGATGACCGTGATAACGTGACCGTTGCCGAACTGAAAGGGGAGGGCATCTTTGTCCCTGAAACCGCAAACGCGGCTGACGCGCTGCAGCTGTTTCTCAAAAATCACCAGCAGCTGGGGGTGGTCGTCGATGAGTTTGGATCAACCGCGGGTGTTGTTGCGATGGAAGACATCGTGGAGCATATTCTCGGGCGTGAAATTTATGAAGAATCGGATATCGCGGTTGATATGCGGGCATTGGCACGCAGTAAAGCGCGAAATAATGAGCAAAATACACCCGAAGACAAAGCACGTCTTCCTCGTAGAACTAATCCGGCGACTATTCGTCGTCCGGCATCTTAAAAATCATTTTATTTAAAGTATAGGGTGCCAGCGACAAATCCAGGTGGAGCGCCGGATTACTGGGTGCATGATTTGGACCCTTTCCTATTGCGGTTCAGTGAAAATTTTGGACTGCGCTGGTATGGATTCTCCTACATTCTGGGATTTGTCGCCGCCTATTTTCTACTGCGGCTATACTATCGTAACAACCGGTCGCCCTGGAATGCCGACCAGTCTCTCAATGCGATATACGCTATAGCTATCGGTATCATTATCGGAGGTCGGGTCGGCTACGTCTTACTCTATGATTTTCAGAATTTCGTTCATAATCCTTTATCATTATTCAAAGTCTGGGAAGGGGGTATGGCCAGTCATGGAGGATTTATCGGCCTGGCGCTTGCTCTTATATGGTTGGCGCGTAATACTGAGATCTCATTTCTCAAAGCAAGTGATATAATCGTTACCCTGGCCCCTCCAGGTCTGTTCTTCGGAAGGATAGCTAATTTTATTAACGGTGAACTCTGGGGTAAAATAACCGATGTATCCTGGGCCGTCAAATTTCCCGCGAGTGCGCCACCTGGAACGCCGATTGAACTCATCTCCCCACGGCATCCTTCCCAATTATACGAAGCCGCACTCGAAGGTTTGTTCCTTTTAATCTACACGCAAGTTCGTTTCTGGTGGGGCAAGTCCGACAAAACGCATGACGGTCAAATCTGTGGTGAATTTTTACTTCTTTACGCCATCGTTCGGATCATCGGTGAACAGTTCCGCGAACCCGATGCCGGCCTCATCCTCGGTCTCAGCCGTGGTGTGTTTTATTCTCTCTTTCTCGCCCTGGCGGGAATTGGATTTATCCTTGTCGCCCGCAGAAGAACAAGAAGTTAACCGCAGAAGAACAAGAAGTTAACCGCAGAGGCACAGAGAGTGAAAAGACAGAATAGCCA
Organism: Opitutales bacterium; assembly: GCA_965197745.1. GTDB lineage: Bacteria > Verrucomicrobiota > Verrucomicrobiia > Opitutales > PNEW01 > CBDANS01. The sequence continues at coordinate 301,188 of CBDANS010000007.1, forward strand.
CAAAAGGCACAAGAAAGAGATTTTTAAAAAGTAAGAATTACACCCGTTGTCATTGAGAGGATCCCGCAAGTGCGGGGACGCGGCAATCCAGGAAGACGGATGACAATTACCGATTCAGCTTAAAGATTATTAACCGCGGAAAACACGGATTAATACGGATGTTTAAATATTTACTATAAAATTCGCACAAAACGAATGTGACTCTATACACTATGGACCCCGTTTCCATTTTTGAGAAACTTATCCGCGTGATCTGTGTAATCCGCGGTAATCTCTTCAGCATCTGCGGCGGAAACGCCAGAAGATTAAGAGACAACCCATTCCCATCAGGGCCCAGGTGGAGGGTTCGGGGACAACCGTAAGGGAGAGTGTCCCAAATTCATCGTCATAGAAAGGCTGGAAAAAATTGCCGGGATTTAATGAGGATCCACCCACATCCACTGTGATGTTGTCGAATGCACCCGACCTCGTTCCGTCCCAGGATATGGCAAGAATATTGTCACCAATCAGGGGCACGTAATCTTCGAGAAAAACATTAAGCGTGCCGCTTGAAAATGTCAGGTCACCGGATCCGGTATCATCGAGAATGCGTAAAAAATTAGCGCCCGGGCCCTCACCTGAATCGAAAACAGTGATATCTAAAAAACTACCGGCATTGAAGGTAACACTTCCATCCACTCTTAAATTAAAGCTTTGATCGACAGTGATTTGTCCTGAGTTCATGATATCGCTTATGATGAGACCTCCTCCTTCTAATTCCCCCAGTGATCCGACCGTGATACTGTCGGCAATTAAAGTGCTTTGATCATATACTCCCAAAAATCCCTCTCCAAGGTTACCCACATAAATATCATTTATCATTAAAGTTGATCCACCACTGGCTGAGGCATCATCTACTACAAGCTCGGAAGCGACACTACTCGCCTGGTTGCCTATAATTACAGACGCATCGATAGTAGGAGTAGCGGTATTATGGACGTGGAAGGTTCCCTGCCCGGCATCTCCGACAATGATCGAACCCTCTCTGATGGCTGGCTTACCTGGGTCCCCATATGAAGCTGGGAACCTGCTCCATCAATGGCAAACTTGCCGTCTGACCCCGAGTTTACGCCCAGGGTTAAAGTACTCGTATTGATCACTTCAACCAAGCCTCCATCGATTATATCGACAAGCCCGAATTCGTTAATACCGATGTTCAAATCGTTGGCGGTAAAAATGGAACCGGTATTGTAAACATTAACAATACTCGGACCATCTACGCCGATATCAGCAGTATTTGTGATATTTAAAATGCCCGTTGATGACACACCGTCTCCAATATCGAGTTGGCTGTAAGTCGAATTGAAGTTACTTGAGGTGTCCAGGCTGCTTGCGTTTACCGTTCCATTCTTAATTAGCAGGGTAGCAGTATCCTCGTCATTGTGAGCGAGGGACAGGGAATTATTTAAGGTCAATGTATTAGTCGATAAATCAAAAGTGACAAAATCATTTTCAACTTCGAGACTGTGGACCGTGGGACTGGAACTGAAGGAAACGGTATAGGATGAACCAAGATCAAATTCTCCGACAACACTGGTATTGGGAACACCAAAATTCCAATTGGATCCGTTGCTGAAATCGCCACCTGAGGTGTTAGTCCAATTAGTATTTGAAACGGATGCTTGCGTTGAAAACCAACCCAAGCATAGAAAAACAGGTAGGAACGCAATTACTTTCAGCTTCAACATGAGATCAACAGGTAGGTGTAAATTTCAATTAACACCCTATAAAAGATATGGTTTGAAGACAAGCTTAATCGGGGCTGTCCATTGCTGATTTTCGATTGTCGATTTAACACAACGGATTTAACAGTGTGTAAACTCAGTTTGGTCAATCTTTTGATCAATGTAATCCGTAAAATCCGTGGTAAATGGATAGATAGCCACGGAGACCTGAATAGAGCTTATAACAACAATTACCCTGAAAAGTAATCGTTTCCAGTTTTTTAAATCTCAGCTTCTGCGGCGGAAACGCCAGAAGATTAAGAGACAACCCATTCCCATCAGGGCCCAGGTGGAGGGTTCGGGGACAACCGTAAGGGAGAGTGCCCCAAATTCATCGTCATAGAAAGGTGAAAAAAAATGTCCGGGTGACAATGAAAGCCCTTCAAAATCTACTGTGATGTCCCCGAAGGTTCCCGTTCTTAATCCTTCCCAGAAGAGGACATCGAAACTATCGCCAATTTCAGGTACCACATCGGAGATAAATAGATTGAGCGTTCCACTCGAAAAAGTTAAGTCACCGCTGCCATTAGAATCTATAATATCTAAGTTGTTAGAGCTGAGTCCCTCATCTTGAAAGATAACAATATTCAAAACACTGCCAGCTTTAAAGTCGACGCTTCCATCAATGGTCAGTCCAAAAAACATACTCATTGGGGTGATTTCGCCAAATATGTCAACGTCGCTTCTGATCGTGCTATCACCTTCAATACTACCTAGAGATCCAACCGTGATACTATCAGCGATTAGCAGGCTACTATCAAATACCCCCAGGAGACCCTCACCCAGGTTACCAACCGTAATATCATTTACCGTTAATGTGGATCCACCGCTGAATGTTTGATCATCCACAACAAGCTCGGAAGCGACGCTGCTCGCCTGGTTGCCGATGCATCGATGGTAGGGGTTGCGGTATTGTGCACATGAAAAGTTCCCCGCCCGGCATCTCCGACAATGATTGATCCCTCTGAACCTCCACCAACCTGGGTGCCCATCAGCAGTTGAGAGCCTGTGCCGTCAATAGCCAACTTGCCATCTGACCCGGTATTCAAGCCGAGAGTTACGGTGAGAGGACTGGAAATTTCCACCGTTGCGCCGTTAAAAATATCAACTAAAGCCGTCCCTGAAACCCCGGAATTCAAGTTGCTGGTTTGGAGGGTGCCATTTATAAGCGTAAGATTCGCAATATCCGAAGCGGTTAAGCCGAGATCTGTGTCATTGGTTACGGTCAGGGTGTTGTCATCGAAAAGATCAAAAATAACAGAGGTGTCAATGATATCTAAATTGTTCACGGTGTGATCCGACATGATTGACACCACCGGGGTAGAGGTCGGTTCAACATTAAAAACGACATTAACGGAACTGGTAGGAACGACAGCATTAGACCAATTACTGCCCGTATCAAAATCACCTCCAGATGCGCTGATCCAAGTCCCATTCGGTAAGGATGCCAAACCGTTATTCAAGGACAAGCTGAGAAGAACAGAGAGTGCTACTAAGAATTTCAGCTTCATGTATGATCAATTAATATGCCGGAAAATAATTTGCTGTAGCGATAGTAGCTACAGCAATTACTGTAAAACAATAATAATAACTCTATATTATCTATTGTATAATGACAAGATTAAACGCCATTCAGATACGCTATTAACCGCTGAATTACTGGACTCAGACAGCATTAAGAGGAGGGGTAAGTGACAGGGGCACGCCCTCTCTTATTTGTCTTTCTTGTGCCTCTTGTAGCTATACTAATCTCTCAGTTTCTCCTTCGAAGTCGTCAGAGGACGAGGAGGCAGCCCATCCCCATCAGCGCCCAGGTCGAGGGCTCGGGGACAACTACGAGGTCGAGAGAGTTGGCATTGTAAACAGGGGTAAAAAACAGATTACCATCATCAAAACCAAACTCGTCATCGACGGAACCGAATTGACCGGTCAGCGTCCCGGTCCAGGTGAGCACCGTAAATATATCACCAAATTGGGGCAATGTTCCACCGAGGAGATCTATTTCCAATGAACCGCTCGAGAAAGACAAGTTACCGGTGACATTTAATACACTCCAGTCAATGGCATCTAAGATGGAAACCTCGTAAGTACTTCCGGATTCAAACACAAGATTGTTCACGACATCGAGTGGCCATGTTGTATCAGGCGCAATGGTGCCGAAATTGTGAAAGGTATCAAAATCGGTGTTTATTTTACCTGCTCCTTTAATTTCACCGTAATTTATTAAATCACCAACTACTTGTAATTCCGATTGATTACCACCTGCTGTAAACATTTCTATGACTCCATTCGTCCCGACTGTTACCTCATTGCCATAAAGAGTTCCATCGTAATGTATATTAACCTGGTTAATGGGACCAGAGGGACCGACTGTGCCCACGAAAATATTATCAGCTTCCATATAACCTCCGGCAGAACCGCCACCATAGATATCTACGGTTCCCTCTCCACCCAGACCTACTTGCAGATCGCCGGTAACCCATATACTTGAATTGTCATACAACTCAACGATTCCTGTGCTGCCTGTATCAAAGCCGATAACCATGTCACCACCGACATCGACATGTGCAGTATCCGGATAGCCGGTTACTACAAGCGACCCATTTCCGTTGCCTCCGATGATGAAACGGCCCTTAATATCAAGATTCGCATTACCTGATTCATTGGTGGCATCAAGGCGAATTTCACCGGTGCTGCTGGCGTTAACACCGACAATCGCATCGTTTCCACTTATATCATTGTTAACAGTGAATACCGCACCTTCTAATACTTCGAGCAAGCCATCACCTGTAGCGTTACGACCGACATTCAAATCTAAGGTGTCGAAAGTAATCGCATCGATGACATTAAGATGTGCCATTCCGGAAGTTCCGATTTCTGTAAGAAAATCGACGTCCACTATGCCATTCTTTATGGTCAAATTAGCGTCATCACCAATGTCAGGCGCGAGGACAAAACTTGCCGATGGACCGGTACTGTCAACGGTCAGGGTTTTCGTGTTCAGATTCATGATTAAAAAATCACTGGGCGCATCAGAATCATGAATTTCCAGTCGGTCCACGGTGTGGTTCGCAGAAAAAGTTGCCGTGGGTGATGTTGACGGGTTACCATCGAAAATAGCATTTCCGGTAGCATCGGGAACGGTTGAAAAATCCCAATTGGTACCCGTGTTAAAATCACCGCCGGAAGTGTTAGTCCATATACCGATTGGAATAGATGCCGACGCTGATATCCCGCCCAGGCAGAGAAGAAGAGGGAGTAAATATAAAGTTCTAACATTCATAGTGATAAAACAGGAGTTGGAAATAAAACAGGTGTAGTTCCCCATTTGGGGAATAAAATAACCATATATTAACTATCGCGCTATGACAAGATTTTACGTGTTCTCGGGTGTATTTTTTTGGCAACTTTTCACCACGTTCTCCCGGTAAAAAAAATTCTATTACATTGGAATAATTTTTTGACACCTTCCCCATTTTTGTATTACACCTTGCGGAAATCACACCAAAAAATCGCGTCAACAGTTGACAAAGAGGAATTTAAGTAGATTTATTAGTTATGAATATTGTCGCATATTTAAAACCGCAATGTGGATGGAGCAGGGGAGTCCGCGCTATTTTTGAAAAGTACAGCCTCGAATACGAGGACAAGGATATTATTAATAATCCGGATATTTACGCCGAGATGGTGGAAAAAACCAGCCAGCCGTTGGCCCCTTGTGTGGAAGTCGACGGTGTCATGCTTGCTGATGTCAGTGGGGAAGAAGTGGAAAATTATCTTCTCAGCAATCAGTTGGTAAAACCATCGGACCATAAAACTGGGGTGCCAACCAATTCAGCCTGCTCAGACGAAGAGCACGCGAGAATGGGCTCCCAGACAATCCGGTTTTTTTAACAGGCGCTATACGGGGTAACTCCCCACCTTTTTATAAGCCGACCGGGAAGACAAGCCCGGTCGCTGTTTATACGGAGATAGTAGTAAAGAGGAGTGATTTAATTGAATAGACAGTGGTAAAATGAAAAAACAAGCTTCCCAGGGACTTTACGATCCGCGGCATGAGCATGACTCCTGTGGCGTTGGTTTTGTCGTAAATGTAAAGGGAGAGCGCTCGCATAAAATTGTAAACCAGGGGCTTGAAATTCTATTAAGTCTCGCACATCGCGGCGCTTGCGGTTGTGAGGCCAATACCGGTGACGGGGCGGGTATACTTATACAAACACCGCATAAATTTTTACATAAAGTCTGTGAACCACTGGGCATACATTTGCCAACCCCAGGTCAATTCGGCGTGGGTATGGTTTTCCTCCCCCCTGAAATTCATTCACGGCGCGAATGCGAAGAAATATTTCAAGAAGTCGTTCAAGCTGAAGGTCAGCGTTTTCTCGGATGGCGGACGGTCCCAACCGCAAATGATTTGCTGGGTGAAACGGCCAAAGATGAAGAACCGGTAGTGAGGCAAGCGTTTATTGGACGCAATCCGGAAATTAAGGATGATATGGCTTTTGAGCGAAAGCTCTATGTCATCAGGCGTCGGACAACTTCCAGCGTTTGGTCGGCCCGACTACCCGAGGCCAGTTGCTTCTACATTCCCAGTCTTTCTTATAAAACCGTAATTTATAAAGGGATGCTCATGTCTGAGCAGGTTTCGCCCTTTTATCCAGATCTTTCGGACCCTGATGTAGAGAGCGCACTGTCCGTCGTTCATTCCCGTTTCAGCACTAATACCTTCCCCAGCTGGGATCGTTCTCAACCATTCCGCTACCTCTGTCATAATGGTGAGATAAACACCCTTCGCGGCAACCAGAACTGGATGCACGCGCGTCAGGCGATGATCGCCTCTGAATTATTTGGCGAGGATATTGAAAAGATTAAACCTATCTTAAGGGAGGATGGCAGTGACTCCGCCATATTTGATAACTGCCTTGAATTTCTCGTCCTCTCAGGACGTTCCCTCGCTCATTCCATAATGATGATGATCCCCGAGCCATGGACCAAACATGAAAGTATGAGCGATGAGAAAAAAGCTTTTTATGAGTACCATTCCTGTCTCATGGAGCCTTGGGATGGACCCGCCTCGATTGTATTTACTGATGGGATACAGGTTGGAGCAGTCCTCGATCGCAACGGGCTTCGTCCCTCACGCTATTATGTGACCAAAGATGATCTCGTTGTCATGGCTTCTGAAGTGGGGGTTCTCGACCTCGAACCGGAACGTATTGAACATAAAGGCCGACTACAGCCGGGCCGCATGTTTTTTATTGATACCTCGGAGGGGCGCATTGTCTCCGATGAAGAAATTAAAAAGACGATTGTAAGCAAGCATCCCTACCGTAAATGGATGGACGACAATTTTGTCAGTCTTGAAGATTTACCTCAGGGTAAATCAATACCGGAACCCGATCACCATACGGTGGTCAGGCGCCAGATGGCATTTGGCTATACCCAGGAAGATTTAAAGCTTATCCTGGCTCCCAGCTCACTAGACGGCAATCAACCCTTGGGATCCATGGGCACTGATACCCCGCTGGCGACCCTTTCCGACAAGCCGCAACTCCTCTATAATTACTTCAAGCAACTGTTTGCCCAGGTGACGAACCCCCCTATCGATGCGATTCGTGAGGAGATCATTACTTCGACGGAAACAACCCTGGGATCAGAGGGTAACCTGCTTAATCCTCAACCGCAAAGTTGCCGCCTGATTAAATTGAAAAGCCCTCTATTAAATAATGATGAATTGGAGAAGCTAAGGGAATTGGATATACGCGGTATTAAATCGGCCACGCTCCCCATCCTGTTTAATCCAGACAAAAGTGGGGTTGGATTGAAAGAGGCGATGAAAGACCTTTGCCAGAGGGCAAGCAAACTGGTTTGGGAAGGCGTTAATATACTTATCCTATCTGACCGTGGGATCAACCCGGAGGAAGCACCCATACCGGCCCTTCTCGCGGTCTCAGGCCTGCATCACCACCTTATCAATGAAGGTTCCCGGACACGTGTGGGGTTGGTTCTTGAAACAGGAGAACCGCGAGAGGTTCATCATTTTGCTCTTCTTATGGGTTACGGCGCGGGAGCTATTAATCCTTATCTCGCCTTTGAATCGCTCGATGATATGATCCTGCGGGGTCAATTAAGTGAGATTTCGCATGAGAAGGCAGTAGCTAATTATATAAAAGCATCCGTTAAAGGCATTGTTAAAACGATGTCCAAGATGGGTATTTCCACGATACAAAGTTACCGCGGAGCGCAGATATTTGAAGCTGTCGGATTAAACAGCGCAGTCATTGATAAATATTTTAAGTGGACCTCTTCACGGGTTGAAGGTGTAGGCATGGAAGTATTGACTGAAGAAGTATTAATGCGTCAGCGACGTGCTTTCCCCCGTCGTGATACAGGAGATGAAGTGCTCGACCCCGGAGGTAATTACAGTTGGCGGCAAGATGGGGAATATCACTTATTCAACCCTATGACGGTACATCGATTACAACGAGCCTGCCGCACCGATGACTATGGGGTATATACAGAGTATGCAGAATTGGTGAACGATCAGTCCCACAAGATGTGCACCCTGCGTGGCTTGCTTGACTTTAAATATCCATCAAAAGCAATTCCGATTGAGGAAGTGGAACCTGTAGAATCTATTGTTAGGCGTTTTAAGACCGGCGCCATGTCCTATGGTTCGATAAGCAAAGAAGCCCATGAATCGCTCGCCATTGCCATGAACCGCTTAGGGGGTAAGAGCAATACCGGAGAGGGAGGAGAAGATCCGGCTCGTTATGTGCTTGAATCTAATGGTGATTCAAAAAACAGCGCGATCAAGCAGGTTGCCTCTGGCCGTTTTGGAGTAACCAGTTATTACCTTTCCAATGCGAAGGAGCTACAGATTAAAATTGTCCAGGGCGCCAAGCCGGGTGAAGGCGGTGAATTACCCGGTTCAAAAGTTTACCCATGGATTGCCAAGGTGAGGTATTCAACTCCCGGAGTGGGCCTTATCTCACCACCACCGCATCATGACATTTATTCCATTGAGGATCTTGGTGAATTGATTCACGACTTGAAAAATGCCAATCGGGGCGCACGCATAAGCGTTAAGCTCGTCGCTGAAGTCGGGGTTGGAACCGTTGCCGCGGGAGTCGCTAAAGCACATGCTGATGTGGTGCTAATCAGTGGTTACGACGGTGGGACGGGAGCTTCACCTTTGTCCAGTATCAAACATGCCGGTGCCCCATGGGAGTTGGGGTTGTCGGAAACCCATCAGACGCTTGTCCTCAATAATTTGCGCAGTCGTATCGCGGTGGAAGTTGATGGTCAATTAAAGACAGGGCGCGATGTTGCCATAGGTTGCCTTCTTGGCGCGGAAGAGTTTGGCTTCGCCACCGCTCCCCTGGTCGTCATGGGCTGTATCATGATGCGGGCTTGTCACCTCAATACCTGCCCCGTTGGAGTGGCCACCCAGAATCCTGAACTGCGAAAACAATTTACGGGCAACCCCGATCATGTTGTCAATTTCATGCGCTTTATTGCCCAGGATTTGCGCGAGCATATGGCCAGGCTCGGTTTTCGAACCATTAATGAAATGGTAGGACGCGCAGACTTACTGGACATGCGGAGTGCCGTCGATCATTGGAAAGCCAAGGGACTGGATTTCTCTCATATTCTCTATCAACCGGATGTTCCATCTACAGTCGGTCGATATTGCCAGATAGCCCAGGACCACGGACTCGAAAAGTCGGTTGATTTACGATTGCTATTGAATATCTGTAAGCCGGCTCTCGACCACGGTAAAATGGTAAACAGCACCTTGCCTATCAATAATACCGACCGTGTAGTCGGTACCATCCTTGGTAACGAAGTCACTAAACGTTACGGTTTCGAAGGGCTTCCCGAAGATACCATTTATCTTAATTTTAAAGGATCTGCCGGTCAAAGTTTTGGCGCTTTTATTCCGCGGGGAATTACCCTTAACCTTGAAGGCGACGCTAACGATTATACGGGTAAAGGTTTATCTGGAGGTAAAATGATAATTTATCCCCCTGCCCAATCTACTTTTTTACCGGAGGAAAATATAATTGTCGGTAATGTCGCGTTTTACGGAGCAACCAGTGGTGAAGCCTATATTCGAGGAATGGCAGGTGAAAGATTTTGTGTCCGCAACAGTGGTCTCCACGCTGTTATCGAGGCTGTTGGCGATCACGGATGTGAGTATATGACGGGTGGTTGTGTTGTCGTTCTTGGTCACACCGGCCGCAACTTTGCCGCGGGTATGTCGGGAGGCATAGCTTATATTTATGATGAAGATGGCGATTTCGCGTCACGGTGTAATAGGGAATTGGTAAGTCTGGAGCGCATTGATGATGAAGAAGAAATAAGCAAGGTTCGCACGATGATTGAAAAACATGTCGCGTATACCTCGAGCGACAGGGGCAGGGACTTTCTTTCGCACTGGGAAGAGAGGGTATCAAAGTTTGTCAAAGTAATGCCGAATGATTTCAAACGCGCGATCGAAACGATGGAACGGGTAACCGCGAGTGGAATGAGCGGTGACGAAGCGGTGATGGCTGCTTTTGAGGAAAATGCGCGCGATATGGCACGGGTTGGCGGTAATTAATTTTATAATTTGAACAGATATGGGTAAACCAACCGGATTCCTGGAATTTCTTAGAGAAACTCCCGACTATCGACCACCGCGGGAACGCGTCGGTGACTGGAATGAGTTCCATCTCCCTATGCCCGAGGAAAAGCTCAAAGAGCAGGGCGCTCGCTGCATGGATTGCGGTATCCCATTCTGCCATACCGGCATGACATTATCGGGCATGGCAAGCGGCTGCCCCATAAACAATCTGATACCTGAATGGAATGATCTTGTTTACAATGGTCAATGGCGTGAGGCTCTCGATCGACTGCATAAGACAAATAATTTCCCTGAATTTACGGGCAGAGTGTGTCCTGCCCCTTGTGAAGGGTCATGTGTTCTTGGTATCATTGACCCCCCGGTTACGATTAAAAGTATCGAACAGGCCATCATTGACCGCGGTTTTGATGAAGGGTGGGTGTTACCACGTCCTCCAACCGTGCGCACCGGCAAAAAGGTGGTTATTGTAGGATCCGGTCCCTCCGGCCTTGCCTGTGCAGACCAGCTCAATCGAGCGGGTCATAAAGTAACCGTTTATGAGCGTGAGGATCGGATCGGTGGACTTCTCATGTATGGCATTCCCAATATGAAGTTAGATAAACGAAAAGTGGTGCAACGTCGGGTGGACCTGCTTGCTGCTGAGGAGATTCAGTTCATAACTAATACCGAGGTGGGTAAGGATATTTCCGCGCAAATGCTATTGGATGAGTCGGATGCGGTTGTCCTCTGCGGCGGAGCAACTCAGCCCCGTGACCTGCCTGTCGAGGGACGCGATTTAAAAGGCGTTCATTTTGCCATGGAATTTCTAACTGCTAATACCAGAGCGCTCCTTAATGGAGAGAAAACGCCAATCACGGCAATGAATAAAGATGTGGTCGTCATCGGTGGTGGTGACACGGGCACTGACTGTGTGGGAACTTCACTCCGTCATCGATGCAGGAGTCTCGTCCAATTAGAGATTCTCCCTAAACCCCCGCTCGAACGGGCCCCGAACAACCCCTGGCCAGAGTGGCCCAAAGTCTATCAACTTGATTATGGTCAATCAGAAGCGGCGGCCCTTCAGGGTGAAGATCCCCGTCAATATTGCATCATGACAAAAAAGATGGTGGGTGACGCCGAGGGAAATGTGCAGGAATTACATATTGTTCAAATTGAATGGGACAAAGATGAAAACGGTCGCTTCGTCCCCAAAGAGGTCTCCGGCACGGAAATAAATATACCAGCGCAACTGGTGCTCCTGGCCATGGGATTTCTCGGACCTGAAGATACAGTTCTCTCTGATTTAAAGGTGGAGCGCGATGAGCAATCAAACGCCAGGGCTGAATACGGTAAATTTGCGACGAGTATAGAAGGTGTATTTGCCGCGGGTGATATGCGACGCGGTCAAAGTCTTGTCGTATGGGCGATCAATGAAGGGCGCGGCGCGGCGCGTGAATGCGATCGCTATCTGATGGGGTCGACGGACCTGCCGTAGGATATGCGTTTACGCGTATAAGCGCAGATGCGTGAAAGAGATAATGCGTACCGAGGGTGAAGCCCGACATCCTCATATGCGTTAATGTGTATATGTGGTAATGCGGAAGTTGGAAGGACGCGCGTTGTCGTGTCCGTCTGATTAATTCCGAAAACACGGCCACGTCGACGCGTGGCCCTCCAGAATTTAATGAGAATATCAATCCTCATCCACGCATTATCGCTTTCACGCATCTACATTTTTTTCAGCGCGGTAGACAACTGTTGCACGCTGTCGGTAATAATTTGTAAGGGTATACCCGCCTCAATCCAGCGCGCTCCTCGTACCACCCATTCCTTGATTAGATCAATATCCGCGGCGATTGAAGTTCCCACGGGTATTCCCGCCTTCCCCGCTTTCTCAAATATGGTGCCCACTGCTTTAAGCGCTTCGGGATGGCGAGGCTGGCCGGGAAATCCTATCGATCCCGCGAGGTCATTGGGGCCAATAACGATCGTCGTTATTCCCGGAACCTGCAATATTGCTTCAAGATCGTTGACCGCATCAATGTGTTCAATCTGCAAAATAATGACCACCGTTTTGTTCGCCTCATGGCAAAAATCAGCCCCTTGCGTTTGCGCATAAAGGGCTGCGCGGCCTGGGCCGATTCCCCTTATTCCCTCGGGTGGATAAAGGCAGGAACGCACCGCTAGCTTTGCTTCTTCTACGGTCCGAATCTGTGGGAATATAATGCCATCAGCCCCCGCATCCAGTACCGGTTTGACTTTAACCGGGTCCGTCCACGCTACCCTGACTATTGCAGCGACATCAGAATTTCGTGTGGCCATAATAAAACTGTCCACAGTCTCAATGGTGATCGCAGGGTGTTCCATGTCGATCCATAGGAAATCAATGTCCGTCCCGTGTGCGAGACACTCAGTAAGAAGGGCATCACCTCCTGGATTAGAACCCGTGCCGAAACAAACCGCGTCACCCTTTAATTTTTCTCTGAAGGTATTTGCGTTTTGCATGCGGCTGTTTTTACAGAATAAACAATTAGTTTCGGTGATGAAATTATTTACGCATCTCAGCACACATCTGTTTAATCCCATTTAAGAAAAAAGGAACGACCCCTCCCGTAGAAATCCAGCGACACCCTCTTGCCGCCCAGTCTTTGACATGCTCGAGGTCAAAGGCGATGGAAACACCTACCGGCATACCCACCTTATTGGCGGCTTCAATTATCCTGTCCGCGGTCTTCAGCACTTCGGGATGGCGTGGTTGTGCGGTATAGCCCATGGATGCTGATAAATCATTAGGTCCAATAACGATTGTCGTGATGCCCGGGACTTCGAGAATGGATTCGATATCATTTACGGCATCGATATGTTCGATTTGAACGACGACGATCACCGATTCGTTTGCTTCTTTACAATAATCGGCTCCTGACGAATCAGTATACAAAGCGGCGCGATTAGGGCCATAACCCCGTATCCCTGCCGGAGGATAGAGACAGGCACTTACGGCCATGCGCGCTTCTTCAACGCTGCGTATCAGTGGCGTAACAATGCCGTCTGCGCCAGCGTCAAGCACCGGTTTTATAAGGACATGATCATTCCACGGCACTCTAACAATAGTTGGCAGTTTCGAGTTCCTGGTGGCCATAATGTGATGGTCGACTGTCTCGATTGAAATGGACGAGTGTTCCATATCTACCCATAAAAAGTCTAAAATATTACTTCTCGCTAATATCTCTGTAAGGGCCGGTTCCGTTTTGGCAATATGCGTGCCGTAGCAGACTGCATCTCCTTTTAACTTTTCTCTAAATAATTTAGCATTTTGCATACAGCAAGATCCGTGTGAGGATTGAATTTAATTAAAGATGAACGCTTTCTTGATGGGTTAATCTGCTATCAAATGTCAATCCATTTCCCTCTCGGGCATTCACATAAGCAGGTATTGATATAAATGGGATCTTTCATCACAATAACCGGTCTATCCTCATTAAAATCCTGATTCAGATTAATTCGGGAATGAATCAGGTTGACAGGCCTTATTATGTTATTGGGATAATCTATCTCCCTGCCATCTCCCATTTTCATGAACAGATAATAATGAGTATTTTCAAATACTACCGAGAGAACTAAAATCGTGCGCCTGACACCGTAATAATTAATAGTGCTAAAAAGAAAATTAGAGAATCTTCATTCAAAAGACATAAGATACTTACCCAAATGTTTGTAATTATCTCAGCATCCAGTAATATTTTTAAAATGAGAACACGGAATATAGGGACTTTCATTCTACTTGCATGGATATTAATTATTGCTTCCAGTTGCACGCACGTTGAAGTGACTGAGCAGAGACTGGTCTCCAAGCCTAATATGCTTTTTTCCGATTCACCGGTTTTTAATTACCAGTCGCGATTTATTTCTCAAATTGAGCCTGGATCTGCGTCCGATGGTGGAAATCAAGGTACCGGTTGTAGCACATGCCAGTAAAATTCAAATAATGAAGGCTCAAGTGCTTAGGTCGGTATTCGGCTTTTGCCTGGGGGTAGGGTGGTCGGTTTTAACGCTTAATGCAAATCCAGATGACTCCGTTTATCACTTTAAACTGAAAAGTTGGCAGAGTGAAGCATTCGTAAATCTCGATGACTATCGAGGGAATATTGTTGTCCTCGATTTTTTCGCTTACTGGTGTGTGCCCTGCCTCACAGCCACCACCGGTTTGGAGAATAATATACAAAATTACTATGCGGAATTGGATGGCAATCCTCATCGTATCCCTGTTCGTGTTTTATCAATAAATATCGAGGCATCTTATCCGAAGAAAACAGAGCAATTTATAAATAAAACCGGAGCCAGCTTTGTTCTCAATGATACCGATGGAGCGGTTTACAAAAAATTTGATGGCCGAGGACTTCCTTTCATTGTCGTTCTAGACGGAACTGCGGTTTCATCACGAGGTGATGGATGGAATATTGTATATCACCATGCAGGTTATGAAGGGGCAGCTACAATACGTGCGATTATCGATGCTATTGTTGGGGCCCCGAGCCCAGACATGTCCGCTTCTGAAAAGACAAGGAGTGAAATTCCCGTTCAGTCAATGACAACAGATACGGCGGTTGAAACCAATAAGGCTAAGGGATTAGAAAAATCAGTGGAGAGTAATCATTCTGTCGATAACATAGAGTCACATCGAGGGGGAGTGACAATACTCGTGAGCCGGGAGCAATCAAAAAACGATCGTCAAGATCGCGGAAAAATAAGAAGCCACTTTATTGAACCTTCCATCGAAGCACTCTGGTCATCGGATATCATCCTCGTGGAAAACTACATAAATTATCGGGTAACCGGGGCTTATGCGGATTTTGGTCTGGGCGTGTCTTACAGTATTTTAGACATTGATTATCTACCGTTCGCTCCTGCTGATAATGTCGGCTTTCCAAATCATCTCTCTGAAGGTCGATCATCTTTTCTTTTAAATTTCAGTAGAGACTTGAGCCCCAGTTTAACCTTTTCAGCAACTGGGGGTGGCTATAATGGTTTTACCGATTATCGTTCTCTCTGGTTAGATGAATATTATCGGCAGCAGTTTTCTGGCATTGAAGGGTACACTACGGCTGATCCGCGTGGATTTAATTTTATCTTGGGATTGCGCTGGGAGTATATTCCAGGGAATGGCTTTATCGAGGTTACCGGTTCTTACTCTGAAGATGAAATTTCACCGGGCTACGAAAGGGTACTATTTGAACCTCTTGTCCGCGGCATCGATTTTCTCAAAAGCTCATCGTTAGGAGTTAATTTAGAAAATGTCTTAACCTCCCGACTGCGGTCACTTCAGCAATTTCAATTTATTGATACCACAGCCCGCGAACTAAGATTTTCATATCAAGGTTCGCTCAATTGGGCCGTAAAAGAGAGTTGGGTTTTCCGCGCCGTGGGTGGAGCAACGGTGGAAGATGATGCTGACCGAGGGACCTTTAATTCTTTCTCTGCCGGTTTTAATCTGGAACATGACTGGAACCAGACATGGTTCCTGTCTATAAGCGCTCGCTACTATCAGGATAATGGACAGATTGAAGAATCCCTTCTCGTCGATAGCGGCGTGCTACCGCTTCAAACTTTTGAAAGTGGTATTACGCTGCGGTGGCAGGGTGAAAATACTTCATTTAAAATAGTGGCCCAACCCTACTTTACGCGGTTTGATAGGGTCGAACAGGACGTTGCTCCTTTCGCCAATCTCTATACCGATAGAGACTGGGCTTTGTTTGGTTTTACATATTCTTACAGTTTTTAGTATTCGCATTATCCTTAAATAACTTTAACAGAATCTATGCCTCCCATTAAAATGTTTGAGGATTATTAGAAAAGGAGTTACCGGGAATAAACTTGTTGACTCAACCGTCTAGCCTACAATGAGTTTTGGTTATTATTTCTCATTTAAAATGATCGTATTATTTGAGTATTTATAGTATTTATCTTACAATGATTCAGCGAATTAAGATCACTTTTTCAGCAGCTTTTCTGGGCGCTCTTTCATTTCTTCATCCGGGTTATGGTCAGCCGTTTCCCCAAGGATCGATTTCCCCTGATTTTACCCTGCCTAATCGTAGTACGGGTGAACCGTTCAGTCTCTACGATCTCGAAGGACAAGTTATCATTTTGGATTTCTTTGCTTTCTGGTGCCCCCCTTGCGCCTTCGCCTCACCTGATCTGGAGGTAAATGTTCAGCAACATTTCGAGGCCCTCGGTGGCAATCAGGATGGCATTCCGGTGCAGGTCGTTTCCATAAATATAGAACCCGAAGACGCAGAAAAAACCGATGAATTTATCGCTGAAGTCGAAACAGAATTGGTCATTGATGACTTTGATGCAGTGGCTTGGAATACATACAATATAACAAATGGTACTCCTCTGTTTGTGGTCATCAATGGAGTTGCCAACTCGCCCAGTCATGCGCAATGGGAAGTGCTTCACAACCAGGCGGGATACTCCGGTTCTGATTTTCTGCGTGACCTCATTAATCAGGTCGAGGTTCCAACCGATGAAGGCAGTAATGGCGAATCGATAAATCTTTTTGCCAACCTCGAAGATATGGGTAATGGGTGGAAATATTCCGAATGGTTCGGGTTTGTTAACGATACCTATGATCCCTGGATATTTCACCGTGATCACAATTGGATGCTGATTGACAGTGGGAGTACCCTCGAGGGACTATTGCTTTTTGATTTATCGTTAGGCTGGATATATACGACCAGCGAATTCTACCCCCACCTGTTCAGTTTCGAACGTGAGTCATGGTTGTATTATGAACAAACGACAAGTAATCCCCGGTTTTTCTTTGATACGAAACGTGAGGAATGGATATCTTTTTAATTTTTGCGCCATGTTTTTTAAAACAATATTTTTTATTCTTTTAATCATTTATGCCGCATCCCCATTGTCGCTAATAGCACAAACGGTACCTGATATCGATCCGGGGGCACCTCCCAATATTGATCCCGGGACACCACCGGAGATAACCCCTGATCCTAATCCACCCACTGATCCGATCCCCGTAATCATCAACGGTGATGGAACGACCAATCTGAATGGTATTGATCTCAACAATCTGGTCCACCCGAACGGAAACATCTATGACCAGATCCTGATGACCGGGAAATCGATTACCTTCCGGGCTGACGAGGGGCAAATTACCCGTATTTCTTTTATCGATATTAATGATGATATCGTTCAATTGGAATTTTCAGGTTCGGGTACTTTTCAGGTGTCTATGGACGATGATAGTTTTTCGGAACCCGCGCGGCCGGTTAATTACTCGCAGGAAGTGGATTATGTTAAAGGATTACCGACAATCATAATAAGCGGAGCGAATGACACCACCAACGTGGGCTCTTTTGCCGTCAATTCTTTATCTTCTCCAGGAACAACGATTCTTATTGAAGGGATTAATTACGATGCCATTGCCAATATTGCCTTCCTTGAAGTGTCGGGAACGGGCATGGCCAGCATCGGATTAGGCAATGTTGTTTTTACCGGCACGCAGGGCAGTGTTGGCATCAATGCCCCTGTCCCGGTATCAGGTCGGGTGATCATTAATGATATCGACGCGCAGGGGTCAGCGACTCCGTTCCTTCTCTTAGATGAAAGTTCGCCTATCGCTGATCCATTAGGTTCTCAAAAAAGTGTACGCATAGCAGGAGGTGATCTCTCCCAATCGAATGGGCGTGCCATTATCGTCGCCCCCATTTCAAGCAGTAATGCGGGTTTCACAAATATCATCTCACAGAATAATTTCAAAGCGGATGGGACACCCCTTTCACCGCAAACCATTTCCGCCACCCTTACTAATTCGCAGAGTGAGCCCATTATAGTGACGTCAGAGATACAAAATTTTTGAGGCAAATCTGCGCCTCAAACTAAGTATCATCATTAGCGAGACGTGCTATATCTCCAGAAAATGGTCCCACATTTTAATAAATCTATTTTTGTTTTAACCACTGCCGCTTTGCTTTTAGCAGGTGTCAGTTATGGCCAGGGTGGGATTGATCCTCAAGCCATATGGCCGGAAGCCCGGAATATCGGCGATGGCCGGAGAGTTTCCTCCTGGTTTGGTTCTTTTAATATCAGCCGTGTGCCCTGGATCAGGCATGACGAGCTGGATTGGTTAAAGGTGGCCGATGGTAGCACGCAGTTCAGCCTCTATCTCTTTGATCCTGCTTTAGGGTGGTTGTGGACTAACCGTGAGATCTATCCCATACTCTACAGTTTTAACCGTGCAGCATGGTTGTCTTACGCTGAGGGAACTTCAAATCCTCGATTTTTTTACGATTTTGCATTGGAGGATTGGATTACCCTCTTTGCCCAGGACGATAATTCGGGGCCGGTTTTGAACGGCTTCAATATTTTTAATACTTCCTTGCCGCTAAATGAGGTGCTCGTGGGTGGGGTTCCGCGAGATGGGATTCCATCTATCGACAACCCTCATTTTGTTTCAGTCAGTGAAGCTATTGCCAGTTTCATGGAAGACGATGATGTTCTCACCAGTGTAACAATTGATGGTGAGACGCGCGCTTACCCCTTTCGTGTCTTAAACTGGCATGAGATTGTAAATGATAATATAGGGGATACTTGCCGCCACCTATTGTCCCT
Source organism: Opitutales bacterium (assembly GCA_965197745.1). Taxonomy (GTDB): domain Bacteria; phylum Verrucomicrobiota; class Verrucomicrobiia; order Opitutales; family PNEW01; genus CBDANS01. The sequence continues at coordinate 320,193 of CBDANS010000007.1, forward strand.
TGTGTGGCACTGCCATGGTCTTTGACAGAATGGTAAATGGGCGTCTCCTCGAATTTGGAGTATCGGGATTATTATTTCAGGATAATCTTCTTATGTATGATCGAGAGACCGAAAGTCTCTGGCAGCAATTCACTTTGAAAAGTGTGGCCGGGCCTCAGCTCGGAACAAAATTGCGTTTCATGTTGAGCGAACAGCTTACCTTTAAGGCATGGCGCGAAAAGTACCCCGAGGGTCAAGTTTTATCAACCAATACCGGTTTTTTTCGTAATTACTTTATCAATCCTTATGCCGCATATGAAAATTCACCGGGTGCTTTATTTTTCCGCGGAAATATTCGGGATGATTTACGGGGAAAAGATTTCGTTTTGGGATTAATCATCGACGATGTGGCGAAGGCCTACCCACGGGATCAATTGCCTTCAGGAGCAACATTTGAAGATGTCGTTAACAGCAAAACGTTGTCCATTACCTATAATGCGGATACCGGTTTAATTCAGGCTATCGATAAGGCAACGGGAATTGAATTAACCGGAGTATGGTCGTTCTGGTTTGTCTGGCAGGCTTTTTACCCGGACAGCTTAGTCTGGTCTCCGGTTAGTGGATAAGCTGTATGTTGTAAAAACCTTAAATACCTCTCCTCCTTTTTTACCGACTGGAAGTAAGGTTATCTTCAGTTATGATGGTTCAACGGGAGGAATCTCTTTCGCTACCGGTTTTTTTATTTCGATAAGTTCGATATCAAAAATGAGCGTTGAACCCGCGGGAATTTTTCCTTTTGACTGATTACCATATCCGAGGTCGGGAGGGATATAGAGTTTAGCTTTACCCCCTTCGCCAATTAACTTTAAGCCTTCTTTAAAACCCTGGATGACACCGCTCATATGAAAGCTGGCGGGAGTTCCGCGATCGCGCGAACTATCGAACACCTCGCCATTAATATACGTTCCATGATAATGGACCACGACATTGTCAGCAGCTGTCGGTCTTACATCGGTGCCTTCTTCAATGATTTCATAGTAAAGACCTTTTTCCGTTTTGGCTATTCCGCGGTTATCAAGGTCGGCAAATAAGACCTGGCCAGCCGTTATATTTATCGAAGCTGTTTCCGCATCCAATTTCGCCTTTTTATCCTGAAACGCCTTTGCCTTTTTTCCGACAATTTCCCTTACCATCGGCAGTATTTCCTGCAGATTCTCCGGTTCCGATGTGCCCTGTGCCGCTCGGCGCATGCCTTCAAGAATACGATCAATCTCTTCATCAGTGTACCCCATATGAAGACCTGTCTGTCGGACAATCATCCATCCATAGACCTCGAGCGCTTCATTTAATTTGTTTGCCTCAACTATTTCTGCCGAAACGGTTTCACTGTCATCTGTGGATTCGCTCTCGGCCATGACAAGAGGGAGTATCATAAATAATCCAACCGCAGGGATGAGGAGGAAATAAAAAATAGAGGTGCGTCTCATAAGCGGTTAAGCTCACAAATTAAAGATCATGGGTCAATTCATTAGTATAAATTGAAATGATTTCACGATTGAAGATGCGCTATCTCTCTCGCTGAATAGCCTGGCAGAGGTAATTATTTTAATGACTATTCCGAGTAAGACATAGTAAATGAAGTAAGTCTTCAGGCGTGCTATGAGCACCGCATAGCTTAATGGCTTAATTTTTACTTTGCGCTTTAGAAGCGATTAAATACCAATTTATTTGCTGTATAAGTATATTTATAATTTTAGAAATTTTAAAATCATAGGACATGACCTTTACAGAATTATTATGGGAGAGCATCGAACCCACTTATAATCAAATTTTAAAGCATCCCTTTATCCATGGATTGACTAGCGGGGAATTAGACGAAGAGGCCTTTCGATTTTACGTCATTCAGGATGCCATTTACCTCAAAGATTTTGGCCGTGGTCTGGCCTTGCTCGGAGCGCGCAGTGAGAACGATAATGACTTAATGATGTTCTGCGAACATGCCAAAACGGCTATTGTCGTGGAACGAGAACTGCACAAAAGTTTCATCGAAGCCTGGGGTCTTTCCTGGGGAGATATTGAAAAAACAGAACCTTCACCTAATTGTTTGCTTTATACATCTTATCTCCTGCGCGTTGTTTATTCGCGACCCTACTACGAAGCCTTGGGCGCCTTTTTACCCTGTTACTGGATATACCGGGAGGTTGGGAAGGCGCTTGTTAAACAAAGCTCACCCCATGCTCTTTATCAGCGCTGGATCGATACTTACGCGGGTGAAGAGTTCGCCCTTACGGTTCGCGATATGTTGGCTACCGTTGAAGATGCTTGCTCTTCGCTCAGCGCTGGGCAGAAAGAAAGGGTAGCGAATCATTTCAGGATAACCTCAAAATTTGAATACTTATTTTGGGATATGGGTTATCACCGCCAAAAATGGCCTCTTTAAAATATTACGAAATAAAGAGTGAGAATCAGACTCATATCTATTATAAAACCCCTTCAGCTCTTTCTTTTGAGCTTTTATACATGAAATTCAATTCACTATTGATAGCGCAATTTTTAATAATCGCTGTTTTCACCGTCGGTTTTTTGCCTGGTACATCAACCCCGCTTTCTGGCGAAGAGGTATCAGAATTTGATAGCCTCATCGATGAAATATTCGGGGGTAAAATCAGGGATGAAAATGTATTCAGGGAAAAACTGGAGCGTGTGCGTGTCCTCGGCGCCTCGCCTCAGTTGATAGCCGAAGCCAGAATGCTTTTTCATCTTATGAATCAGGATTATGAGGGAATTTCGCCCTATTTACCTGAAATAGATGAAGTGGCGGAAAATTGGGAACCTGAAGAAAGTAAAGTATTTCGCGATTCTGCCGGTTACGATGGATTGCGTTCAGCTCTTCATGCCTACGATGCGCGATCGAAGGATGACGTAGCCGCTTTTGAAAAGTATTCGAAGGAAGCGTTCTGGCATGATCCCAGGCTTGCTCCGCTTCTTACCACTTGGATCCAGGATTATCGCAATGATAATTTATTGACTGATCTTCAGGTTCCAATGGATATGCCCATTCAACAATCTGATGGAAATGCCACTACCCTTGGCTCACTTGTCAGCAGGAAGAAGGCTATATTACTCGATTTTTGGGCAACATGGTGTATCCCATGCGTTTCCCTTATGCCGGAGTTAATAAAAAAAGCTGAAATCCTCGAACCACAAGGTGTTCTCGTAGCCGGGATGAATACGGAAACCGTAGAGAAAGCGGAGCAATTTAGAAAGAAAAGAGAAATTAATGTTACCTGGCTCGTGGAACCTGAGGGTCAACCCTTAAGCCGACTGCTGTCAATCGATAGTATTCCGAGGATGATCCTTATCGATGGCCAGGGACAGGTTCTCTTTAATGGACATCCTATGGATCCATCGCTGATCGATGCGCTTGCCATATTGGAAGTGAAATTATAAATACTTATAACGAGCGCAACCATGCGCCGTTTTCCTTCATCTCGGGGCAGAAAATCAAGGATCCGGGAACGACTATATCTGCTCCGGCTTCCCGTAAGCTCGGCACTGTATGACGGCGGATTGCACCATCAGCCTCAATTTCAAAATCCAAACCTCTATCGCTTCGCATGCGAACAAGACTTTGGATTTTCGCACACGTTCCATCGGCAATATCACTAATTCCTTTCACCGCGAAACCTGTTCCCAGGACACAGACAATAGCGAGTTGTTCTAAATAGGAATGGATTATGGAAACGGGATTTTCTATGGCCAGTGAGATGCCAACACTCATCTTATGCGATTTGATAGAATCGATAATTCCCTGTTGGTTTTCAGTGGTGTCGGGGTAATAGATGATGCGGTCAGCACCGGCTTCAGCAAAAGGGGTTACCCATCGTTCAGGGTTTTGAGTTATGAGATGAACTTCGATTGGCTTTTCAGTCTTACCACGAATAGCTCTGGCTAAATCAGGAAAAAAGAGAAGAAGCTCGGCATAAGTTCCGTCAGCTACGTCAAGATGGTATAAGTCGGCGTAGGGGTCCACGCGCTCTATTTCGGATTCCAGATTTGTCAAATCAGCAGACCATAATGAAATCGAGGTTTTTAGCGGTCGTGTAGCCATCATAATATCGATTTTAAAAAAGCGGCCAAATGGCATTGAAAGCTTTTAGTATGTTCTTCAATGCTTTCAATTTTCGCAGGTACCTGAATAAATTTTCCTTGAGGCAGGTGCTTCTCCCATTCTTTTGCAAAGGCCATGGGATGCGTGGGATCCGGTTCATTTCCGACAATTAAGGTGGGAAAATCAAGCCTTTCAACTTCGCGCCAATCGAAAGTCGGGGCATCGTTGGGAATATGTCTGAGACGTGCTCGGCGATCAAATGCTTGTGGTGACTGAAATTGCTGGCACAGTGATTCGGCATTATCCATAGATTGCCGCTTTATGGCTGCAAACTCAGGTAACTGCTTAAAATATTCCAACCCCTCATATTCCCCATGGGCTTCCATTAACTCAGCTATGCGGGGGATGATGCTCAATGTATCGGGTAAAGATTGATCAACCCATGCCGGACGCATAAGCACGAGCGCTTTAATCTGTTGGGGAAAAAGTACCGCGTAGCGTACCGATACTGCCGCTCCCATGGATATCCCACCAATTACCGCTTGTTCGACTTTAAGATGATTAAGTAATGCATCGAGGTCTTTCGCGAAAGTGGTAAAGTTAAATTTTTCCTCCGGTCCTACCGGATCGGTCTTACCATGCCCCCGGCAGTCCCAGACAATCCTTTGATAGCCATTTATCTCACCGCATAGATCTTTAGGTTGTTGCAAATCACTGCCCAGTCCGTGAGTAAAGACAAACGGAATACCTTCACCTATCACTTCAAAACAAAAGCGGATCCCGTCATGTTCAAAATAGCTCATAGTCCTGTTTCCGATTCTGACACGGGTCTATACCACTTAAATATTTCACGCTGGAGGAATTCAAGGCTCATATCAACCTGTGATTTTTTAAGGTTGTGCAATACGATAGGGCCTCTAAAACCAATTTTAGCCAGTGATTGGCAATAAGTCTGCCAGTCTAAAGCACCTGTTCCTGCAGCTCGACTGTACCCGGTTTGCTCAATTGGGATGTCTTTGGCGTGTGCCATAATAATATCGGGACCGAGTATTTCTATCGATTCTTCAATCACCTCTTTCATCCTCGATAAATCAGTTGTCTCAAAAAGATTGGCTCCGTCGATAATAATTTTGAGTTGCGAAGATTGCATTTCATCCAAGAGGCGTCGGGCTTTTGTGGCTGAATCGATTACATTGGCTTTCTCCGGCTCGATGCCAAGGACCACATTATTATCCTGTGCCACCGGTAACAGTTTTTCGAGGGTGGTTATAAGATCCTTCCAGGCTTCAGGTTCAGCGTTGTCGGGATGGCGCTGCCACATGTTATCAGGATCGCGTGTTCCCGTGCATAATGAGACGATGGATGTTCCTAATTTTCTGCATCGCTTAATGAGGTGACAAGCACGGTCGACTGACCGGCTGCGCATTTTTCTATCGGGATGGATGGCGTTAAAAGTCCCCGAAATGGCAATCATTTCCATTGTCCGTTGTTCGAATGCTTCATAAATATGTCGACATAAAGTATCATCGATCAATTCCGGCAAGCTCTCGATTCCGGCGCCATTAAAGTTAAAGTGAACAGCGTAGAGATTATGCGCGAGAATGGTGTCGAGCAGGTTCTCGACACTCGATCTGCTGAAGGTCCTGGAAAAAATCCCAATCTGCATCTTTCCTAAGAGGGAGCCTTGGGTTTTACCACTTCCTGGTGCTTACCGCTAACAGACGAAGCTTTAACTGCCTCGGTGAGCATTACCGTGGCAAGACCTTCACGCGCATCGGGATTTGTCGGCTCATCATTTTTCACGGCATGAACAAAAGCTTCGATTTGGCGTTTGTAAGGATTGCTATGAGCACTCAGGGGTGTATGCCATTGTTCACTGCGAGCATCGAAGGCGCGAACTTTACTCGGGCGGTAGTAAAAGGGGAGAAAAGTATTTATCTCCACACTGCCACTTTCGCCATGGACAACATATCCTTCGGACCAATCTGAATTGACCTTAACCGTTAACTCAAAGTTGCCAATCCCTCCGTGTTCATATTCGAGAAGACCATGCCAGGTATGCTGATTGGATTTATAAGCATGTTTTGTTGTGACCCCCGCTATATCTCCGCCAAGGTAACGCAGATTATCAAATAAATGCGCCCCATGCGTAACCAGAGAATAGTGCTCCTTATCATTTTTGGGATCGGTTGAAGGCTTAATCACATCTTTACTTGTGAGCAAAGGCGGGAGCAGCGTTTCCTGTAATGACGGGCGAAATAATGTGTCTCGATACCATCCGCTGATGGACAGTATTTTGCCAAGAGATTCTTTTATAAATTGTCGGCCGAATGCTATTCCCGGATCGTGCCGCTTCATGGAGCCGACTTGTAACTTCAATTGCGTCTCTTGTATTTTATCAATTAAGAGTTCGCATTCTGTCGCGTTTACGCCCAGTGGTTTTTCCACTAACACATGCTTGCCTGCATCCAGTGCCTGCATGGCCAGGGGAACATGAAATTCATCGGGAGCCGCAATGATCACTGCCTCTATGTCAGATTCTTCAAGAAATTGGGTGTAATCGGTATATAGATTTTTAACCCTTTCACGGTTACCCACAGTCTTTAATAAATCATCGGCTCCTTCACAGATCGCGGTCAATCGCGCGCTCCGTACTTTTGCAAGGGCGGGAAGATGGGCATATTGGGCTATTGTTCCGCAACCCAGCAAACCTATATTTAACACTGATTCTGACATTATCCTTAATAATTAAAGCAAAATAATAACGATCACCGCACTGATAATCAAGAATTCAGAACATCGGAAATTAGTGAACAGTATTAGGCAGGGTATAATCAGTTGTCATCGACCTACATTAGTAAATTAAGACCGGTAAAGAGAAAGGCTTTTGACCTTCGATCTTTGACTTTCGACTGTATATAAAAAACAGTTGTCAGTAAGATTGATTTTAAAGTTAATAAAAAGCGAATTTTAAAAATTTTGTGTGAGTAGTATTTGGCTAGTTCTTGTTGGGGGAATAATCTTTTTTTTGGGATACCGTTACTATTCTAAATATATTGCGGAAAAAATATATCGTTTAGATCCCGATTATATTACCCCTGCGCATCAGTTTGAAGATGGGGTCGATTTTGTTCCCACTAATAAATATATCCTGTGGGGCCACCATTTCACTTCGATTGCCGGGGCGGCTCCTATTGTGGGACCTGCCATTGCCGTCTTTTGGGGGTGGCTGCCCGCGTTTTTATGGGTTGTCTTAGGGACTGTTTTTGCCGCCGGTGTCCACGATTTCGGCACGCTGGTAATTTCTATCCGGCACAAAGGTAACTCCATCGGCACGCTTGCCAACCGGCTAATTGGTCAGCGGGCTAAATTGTTGTTTCTCTTTATTATACTTATCCTAGTCCTCATGGTAAACGCCGTCTTTGCCTGGGTGATCTCAAAATTATTTATCCAAAATCCCGCAAGTGTGCTTACCGTTTTAATTGAGATACCGTTGGCCCTTTGGATTGGGTATGTCTACATAAGAAGAAAAAAAGGAATGCTTGTTCCCTCGATAATCGCCTTAGCGGTGATGTATATAATTGCGATTTTATCGAGCTACAACCCCGCTATGCAAATTGATCTCGTTAGGTATCTCGGTGGAGCGGATAAAGTGGTATGGTTCGGATTAAACGGAGTTTCCACCGCATTTTTTATCTGGATCCTGGTCTTAATGATTTATGTTTACATTGCTTCGACCCTGCCGGTATGGAAACTTTTACAGCCAAGAGATTATATTAATTCGCATCAACTCGTTGTTGGTTTGATCATATTATATTTAGGCCTGTTCATTACCTATCCAAAGATTACCGCACCGGTGATGAATGCCAATGCCGATGTTTCCTGGTTCCCCCTCCTTTTTATCACTATCGCCTGTGGTGCGATATCCGGCTTTCACGGTCTTGTCTCGTCAGGTACTTCATCCAAACAGATATATAAAGAGACGGATGCCCGCTTTGTTGGCTATCTGGGTTCCATTGGTGAAGGCGCGCTGGCCTTGATATCTATTATTGCGGTTGTCACTTTCTTTGGGAGTAAAGGGGAGTTCCTGGGAACTTATAGCAGCTTTTCATCCGCCAGCAGCGAAGGATTGGGAGCTTTTATTAAGGGAGCCGGTCAATTGGGAACCGGTCTTTTTATTCCCGCCGAGGTAGCCAGAACGATCATCGCCGTTATTGTTGTCAGCTTTGCCGCGACGACCCTGGATACTTCGGTTCGGTTGATGCGTTATATTATCTCCGAATTGGGAAGTGAATATAAACTGAAGGTATTGACGAAAAAACACATAGCCACATCCATCGCGGTCTGTTCCAGCGCCGCTCTCGTATTGCTGCCACAGGGGCCTAAGGGTTTTGGATCGGGGGGGTATTTATTATGGCCGTTATTTGGCACTTCAAACCAACTGCTGGCCGGTATCAGTTTGCTCCTTGTCACCATTTGGTTGAAAAAACAAAAGAGAAATTATCTGGTAACCCTTATACCCATGGTTTTCCTCTTGTTCATGACCTTATGGGCCATGATTAATCAGGTTGTTTTTGAATGGTCAGGGATAGGTGATGCTGAGCGAAACGGGCTGCTTTTTCTTTTGGGAGCTATTATCATGTGTTTTTCTCTATGGATATTAGCGGAGGCCATCAGAACATTGGTGGGGAAAGGAAAACACGGAGAAATTGAAGAATCCGCTTAAGCCCGATATAATCCAGAAAATCGATCCTCACATAATTATAGTTAACTGTATATAGATTCGGGAAATGGCATTAGGTAATAAAAAGAAGTCGCCCATAAAAAAACTGATCGATGGTTATGATCAAGCCATCAGCCTTTCCCATCAAGCGGAGATTAAGAGAGAGTTAAGGGATGAAGATGACCTCTTCCTGCTCATGTGCTTTTCAGAATTGTTAGGGATTCCGAATCCGGTCTCCTATTATACAATGGAATTGTACCCGGTGCAGATGGAAAAATTTCACCAGTGGCACTTGCGTATGGGAATGGATAAGTCACCGCTTGAAGAAATTCGTTGCTGCTAGTGATAAGAGATGCAGTTCGCTGATTTTTATAGACTGAAATTATCATTGCTAAAATGTTTTGAATCCTGAACTAAAGATTACTTTTTTCAGTGGCAAAGGGGGGGTAGGTAAGTCGACCATCGCTTCCGCCTATGCGCTGTTTTTATCTTCCCAGGAGAAAAAAACGCTGCTCGTGTCTACCGATCTTGCGCATAGCCTGGGTAACATTTTTAAAACTGATATCGGAGGGAATGCGACACGGCTTCGCAATGATCTGTGGGGTTTGGAAATTGATCCCAAAGGTGAAAACAAACGGTATATCGAGCAGGTTAAAGGATCTTTAAAAGGACTGGTGAAAGCAAAGATGGAGGATGAGGTAAACCGGCTGATTCAGTTGGCGAGCGTTTCACCGGGAGCAGAGGAAGCGGCTCTATTTGACGCCATGGTAACCATAGTCCTCGATGAAGGTCTTGTCTTTGATCGTATCGTTTTTGACACGGCCCCAACCGGTCATGCTATCAGGCTGTTATCACTACCCGAAATGATGAGCGTATGGATAGAGGGAATGTTGAATCGGAGAACAAAAGTTACGAAGGATTATTCACAATTGCTTGGTGATGGTGAAATATTAGAGGATCCTGTATACGATTTATTAAACAAAAGAAAACAACGATATGCGGCGGCAAAGGATATAATTATGGATGCCAATAAAACCGAAATTGCCTTCGTGCTGATCCCGGAAAAACTCCCCATCATGGAAACGCAAGCCGGTCTTCATTTATTAACGCATTACTCAATTAAAGTAGACACCCTCCTCGTAAATAAAATTCTCCCTGGAAATATTACGGATCCATTTTTCATAAAACGTAAACGCCAACAAGTGACTTACATCGATACCATTAAAAAAACTTTCGAAGATCAGGATATTCTGTTACTGCCCCTCTTAGAAGAAGATGTCACCACCCTTCAGGCTTTGGAAGACCTTAGCAACTACCTGACCCGGAGCAAAGTCCTAAGCATGGAAGGATGAGGGAAAAAATATATCATCCAATAAGTTAAAGATGCTCAATTTAGTTGCTGAAAATATCTGGGAAATTAACCATCCCTTAAAATTGGCCGGTATGAACTTAGGTCATCGGATGACGGTCATCCGGTTAAGAAATGGTGATCTCTTTATCCATTCACCGGCGCCTCTCGAAGACGCGCTATTCAGTGAATTAAATTCATTGGGTAAGGTAAGTGCGATTGTTGCCCCCAGTCGAATGCATGATCTTTATCTGAGACTTTACTTTGAAAAATATCCGAACGCGCAATTTTATTGTGCGCCTGGCCTGGCCGAAGAACATCCTCAATTGCCCTTCACGGCCACTTTATCATCAGAAAAGAATTATTTCTGGAATAAAGAAATTCAACAATTGCTCGTTCATGGGATGCCGAGAGTCAACGAGGTTGTCTTTCTGCACCGTTCAAGTGGCAGCCTGATCGTAGCTGACCTCTTGTTTAATTTAGGGAGAAACTGTTCATTTATCACAAAATGTTACCTCCTATTAGCCGGTGCATATCGAAAAGTCACCCCCACCAGGCTTTTCAGGTTATTAATAAAAGATCGGAAAGCGATGAAAACATCGATTGGGTAGTGTCTCAGTTTGATATAAAGAAAAAGAAAAGAAAATTTGACAAAAATACTATTTTGACAAATTTATATAAAAATATCTTTTTTGCAAAAAATGAAATAATGCCAAAAGGACCAAAAGGACAAAAACGGCCTGCGGACGTGATTGGCAATGCTGTAACAGTTGCAAAAATCGCAACGGGTGAAATAGAGGAAACCTGTTACAAACAACCAGCAAAGCGCAATGGTGGTTTAATAGGCGGTAAAGCACGTGCTGAATCATTAACGCGTGAGCAAAGAACTAAGATTGCTAAGAAAGCCGCCGCGAAAAGATGGGGAAAGTAAATTAACTTTCCTAACCTAAAGTAGCCAACAATTATGGCTGAAACAAATGATAAACCAGAAGGACTGGCGGTTATAATATGCGATAATATCATTACAGATCCTTCAACGAACAAAAAGACATTATTTGGGCTATTTAATAATATCAATGCCCCTTCTTTTCCAGTCAATCTTCAGAAGATATGCATATTTGTCACGATATATAATGGTAATGGAAAATATAATGCAAATTTTAAGATCATACATAGCGATGATAGTGAAGCTATTTACGAAGCAAAAGGCCCTGTTAAATTCGAAGACCCAAACCACGTCGTTGAAATGGGATTTATAATTGAGGACTTAGTATTTCCAAAACCCGGAATTTATAGCATTGAATTTTATTGTGATGAAGAATTGATTTCTGACCGCCGATTTACAGTAAATAAATAACAAAACAAATAAACAACTATAATTAATTATGGCACAACATATTACAGAACAATTGCCCATATTTGAAGACAAGCCACCAAAGGTAATAGGGCGAGGTGGAGTTCTTAAGGTAGACTACTATGAATATGTCTCCAAATCTCCTTTGCCAAACTCAGAAGACTCAGATGATTTAACCTGTATAAAAAATCGTCAAGATCCGAAACGTTGGACAAAGTAGTTCAAGACTTGGGAATTAATTATTCGTCGCGCCTGGCCTAGATAAGGCCGAAGACTTAGAATATTAGACATCCTCAAGGCTTTGCCCTTCACGAAGGCCATCTTTATCATCAGAAAAGAATTATTTCTGGAATAAAGAAATTCAACAATTGCTCGTTCATGGGATGCCGAGAGTCAACGATGTAAAAGCTACGCGTGTTCAGTGTGATGAAATCTGGTCTTTTTGTTACGCTAAGGACAAAAATATTCCTACTGCTAAGGCCGCACCACAAGACGCAGGCGATGTCTGGTGGCAGCCTGATCGTAGCTGACCTCTTGTTTTTAATTTAGGGAGAAACTGTTCATTTATCACAAAATGTTACCTCCTATTAGCCGGTGCATATCGAAAAGTCACCCCCACCAGGCTTTTCAGGTACGTATTCACAAGTTAAAGGTAAAAGATCGGAAAGCGATGAAAACATCGATTGAAATTATGCTCCTCTGGGAGTTCGATCGCATTATCGTGGGGCACGGGGATATTGTTAATTCTTCCGGCAAGGATGCTTTGCGTAATGCTTACGCCTCGTTGTTGAATAATGCGTGAGTTCGTCGATTGATACAGGGGCGAAACTCGGGTGAGCAGATGGCCACTTCTTGTTGCTACTCTTTACTTCTGTGGATATTCACTTATCGGTGGCAGGTGATATTATTTTGTCTCGAAAAGCTTTAGCTGTGAGAACCATATTTTTGAGGGCCGGTTTGACCTCCTCCCATTGACGTGTTTTCAGTCCGCAGTCGGGATTGACCCAGATATTCTCTTTGGGGAGAACTTCTATCGCTTTTTGCAGAAGATTGTCCATCTCCTGCACATCGGGAATCCGGGGTGAATGAATATCATAAACACCAGGACCGATTTCATTAGGGTAATTGAATTTTGCAAAGACATCGAGCAATTCCATGTTAGAGCGGGAAGTTTCAATAGAAATGATGTCGGCATCGAGATTGGCAATCGACTCAATAATATCATTAAACTCTGAATAGCACATATGGGTATGAATTTGTGTGTCATCGCGCACACCGCTCGAACAGAGACGAAAGGCTTTAACGGACCAGTCGAGGTAATAATGCCAATCCTCTCGCCGTAAAGGGAGACCCTCACGCAAAGCAGGTTCATCAATCTGAATGGCTGCAATACCAGCTTTTTCCAGATCATTCACTTCGTCTCGAATCGCGAGGGCTATTTGTTTAGCGGTCTCTCCACGTGGTTGGTCATCACGGACAAAACTCCATTGTAATATTGTTATGGGTCCGGTGAGCATTCCCTTCATGGGTTTATTCGTTAACGATTGCGCATAACTCGACCATCGCGTCGTCATCGGAGTAGGACGTGAAACATCGCCGAATATAATGGGTGGTTTTACATAACGTGATCCGTAACTCTGTACCCACCCGTTTTGGGTAAAAGTAAAACCTCCCAATCGTTCACCAAAATACTCCACCATATCATTGCGCTCGAATTCCCCATGGACCGGCATATCAATATCAATCTCATTCTGAAATTCGACGACATTCTTTATTTCGCTTTCAAGGAAGGTTTCATAATCCTCGGTTGAAATTTGGCCTTTTTTGTGTTTTGCGCGCATAGAACGGACTTCTTTAGTTTGTGGAAATGAGCCAATGACCGTCGTTGGGAAAATTGGCAGGTTGATTTTATCATGTTGAACCTGCTGTCGTACTGGAAACGACGAATTTCTTTTTAAGTAGTCTTCGGTCACTGCGGCACATCGTTCTTTGACTGCCGGATTGTGGATGCGCTTGCTCTCGCGTCTGGAGAAAATCGACTGTCGATTGGAAGCGATATAATTTTCATCACTTTGATTATCGAGTATTCTTGCCAGAGCGGTAACTTCGTTCAGTTTCTCTTCCGCGAATGAGAGCCAGCTTTTAAATTCATCGTCAAGATCATGCTCGTTTCTAAGCGTTATCGGTGAATGCAGAAGCGAACAGGAAGGTGCTATTATTAAACGTTCGTTGCCCACGACGGTGCGTGCTTTTTCAAGCAGTACCAACGAGTGTTCAAAATCGTTTTTCCAAACGTTTCGTCCATTTATTACACCCAACGATAATAATTTATTTTCAGGATAGGCAGCTAGAACAGTATCTAATTCATCAAATGCGCGCACAGCGTCGATATGCAATGCGTCTGCCGGTAAATTGATAAAGGATTCCAGGTTATCGCACAATTTGCCGAAATAGGATGCCACCATAATTTTCAGTGTGGTTAATCCGGATGTAATATTATCATAAATCATCTTCAGCGCCAGGCGTTGATCAGAGGTTAAATTAAGAGCAAGAACCGGTTCGTCTATCTCGACCCATTCTGCTCCCTGAGCTTCCAGCTTTTTTAATATCTCAATATATACGGGAATAAGTTTTTTAATAAGATCGATGAAGTCAGAATCGCAGCTGTTTTTCCCCTGAACCTTTCCCAAAATCAAATAAGTTAATGGCCCGATGATGACAGGTTTCGTTTTTATTCCCAATTCCAACGCTTCCTGGAATTCATCAAAAAGTTTTTCCGATGAGAGCTTAAAGGCTGTATCCTTATTATATTCGGGTACGATATAATGGTAGTTGGTGTCGAACCATTTTGTCATTTCACATGCGTATGTGGATAAAGAGTCAGCCCTTTGTCCTTTACCGCGCGCTATTAAAAATCTTATGTCCAGATCTATCATCTCACCATTCCACTTAAAGCGGGGAGGGACGTTGCCCAGAAGACAACTCATATCGAGCATCCGGTCGTAAAAACTGAAGTCATTCGACGGGATTAAATCGATGCCCATTTCTTTTTGTTTCAGCCAGTTGGCTTTACGTATGGAAGCACCCGTTGCCTTGAGTTCAACTGCCTCTATCTTACCTCTCCAATAGGCTTCAGTAGCTTTTTTTAACTCACGCTTCTCTCCAATGCGGGGATAGCCGAGGTTTTGTGTCAGTACCTTATCTTTCATATCATCTTATAGTTATATATTGATATGTATATGAATCGACGATAGATGCCAATCAAAAAGTAACATAAAATACTCTATCGGTAAATAACTGGAGGCTTTAGAGAAAGGGCCGCAATGAATCAGCCCTGAATGAAGGTACCGATTCAGGACGGGTCCTGAGAGGTTTTAACCTCTATCACTTCCACGTCATGAGGTGAAGCTTCTCGCTGTCCTGCGGGAGAGACTTTGATATAACGCGCTCGCTCTTTGAGCTCAGACAGATCCACCGCGCCCAGGTATCCCATGCCTGACTGAATACCACCGACTATTTGAGTCATCAGTTTATCGAGCGAGTCGGTTACTTCCTTCAGTGCTTCAACACCTTCTGCTGCAACCTTGCGCGGCGGTTCATTTATGCTGTGTCCATAGCGTGCAACGGAGCCTGCCTTCATTGCCTCCAGGCTTCCCATACCGCGGTATTGCTTATAAATTTTTCCGTTTATCTCCATAATTTTTCCAGGAGCTTCACGACAACCGGCAAGGAGGGCTCCACAGATGACAGCATCGGCGAGGGTGAGCGCTTTCACGATATCTCCGGATTTAGTAATTCCGCCATCGGCAAGTATGGTTACACCCTGACTCGCAGCTTTGCGGGAAGCTACGTAAAGGGCGGTTAACTGGGGGACACCAACGCCGGTGACAACACGCGTGGTGCAAATAGAACCGGGTCCTTGACCAATCTTGATCGCATCTGCTCCGGATTCGGCAAGAAAAGCAACTCCTTCAGCGCTGGTAATATTGCCGGCGATAATAGTCAGGTCCTTAAATACACTTCTGATCGTTCGCACCGCTTCGCCAACACCCTGGGAATGACCGTGAGCAGTCGAAATTGCCACCGCATCGAGACCTTCGTCGACAAGGCTCCCAACGTGATCAATGATGCGGTCCTGGTCGATTTCGTCGACACCGGTTCGAGCGGCTGAGACAGCGGCGCCGCAAACTAATCGGAAAGAACTATCCCGTGCAGGTTTACGGCGTGAATGGGCTTCCTGCATGATACGCTCTATATCGCTTAAAGTGAAGAGACCACGTAAACGGTTATTCTCGTCGACAACCAGTAACTTATGGATGCCCATGTGTTCGTTAAAAAATTTATCTGCCGCAGCGATGGGATCGTCAGCTATATCCTTCTCTAGAACAGTAAAGACCTGATCGCGTGGAGTCATAGCTTCATGCACCATTTTACTGCTATAGCGTTCCTTGACGACTAAGCCGGAGAGCAGGCCAACAAAAATGCCCTTATCATCGACTACAGGGAAGGTGTGAAATTCGTATTTTTTCTCTTGAATTAAATTAAGGACATCACCGATGTGCTGATCCGGTATTATAGTGATGGGCTCCTGAATCAGTCCGTGAATATGGTTTTTTACCCGCGCCACTTCTTTAACCTGCTGTTCTTTAGGCAGGTTGTAATGGATAAGGCCAAGCCCCCCCTGTTGTGCCATTGCGATCGCCATGCTAGCTTCAGTTACCGTATCCATATCAGAAGATATGATAGGTATCTGCAGGGTTAAGGATTCTGAAATCTTCGTATCTAACCGAATATCGCTTGGCGACAAAGTGGAAAAGCGAGAAGCCAGCGTTACATCGTCATAAGTAAGCCCATAGGGCAGTTGCAGGGGAAAAAACGTGTCAGCTGATTGGTAAAAAGCAGAGTCCGTCTCATCTACTACGGATTCGGTATCGCTATCTAGTATCGCCATGTTGAAAAATGTCAGAAATGTTTAGAAGAATCAAGTGTAAATAATAGGGAGATTAATTTTAGGTGTTCTCGCTTTGCTCATGGATTATCGTTTTGAATTTAAATTTTATCGCAGGCAATTCTGTCAAGAATTGGTAACCGGTCACGGAGGATGGAACATTCGCGAGGGCTTGCTTGTGCGATTGGAGGATGAAAGCAACGTGATTGGATACGGTGAGATCGCGCCTATGCCTTTGTTTGGCAGCGAGAGTATAGATGAAGCGGGTGATTATTGCCGTCATCTCAATGGCCGTATTAATGATTCTTCCATTGATTCGATGGACTATAACTTACCTGCTTGTCGCTTTGCCCTGGAAAGTGCGCGTGATACAATCCAGCGTGGAATTGGAAACAGCGAAAAGAGGGAGGTGCGGGTAGCAGCCTTACTGCCCCATGGTGAAAATGGTTTAAAAAATTTAAAGAAATATTCTGAGCGGGGTTTTACTACTTACAAATGGAAAATGGGAGTGAATGAATTAGAAGATGAACAGTCCGTATTCGCAAGAATCGTCAAGGCCTTACCTGATAATGCCCGTATCCGCCTTGATGCGAATGGGGCGTTAACGGTTCGACAAGCCGAAGACTGGCTTAAGATCCTCGATGATCACGACATCGAGTTCCTTGAGCAACCCCTTCCGCCATCGGAGATGAATTCCATGTATGAACTAACACGAAAGTATCGAACACCTATCGCGCTTGATGAATCCGTGGCTACTTTCGAGAATCTTAAAAACACCGTTGACCGGGGGTGGCCAGGATTACTCATAGTCAAGCCATCGATCATGGGGTCCCTTACCGCATGGTACACCTGGAGATCTCAATCTCATACTCCCGTGATATTTTCTTCAGTATTTGAAACCGCCATCGGTTTTCAGGCAGGACTTAAACTGGCCGCTGCCTGCGAGATGCAGGATTACGCTGCTGGATATGGAACTAACAGTTATTTTTTAGATGACGGGTTTTCCCTGCACGGAGACGGTCCCATCTTAAACGCCGATTTGTGCACACTCGAAGATTTTGAAAAAATATGGAGACTGATTGGGAAAAATTAAAGCAAAGCCTTAAGCGCAGAGGGTGGGATACCGATGTAATTGTTCATGAGAAATTACATAATAATCAAGATCCTTCACCCCGTGTATTAATAGCTGAAAGTAATATAGAGAGATTCATCCCTTCTTTATTCAAGTATGCCATGAAGGGAAGTCATATTTTTCTTGGTAACCCCAAATGGGGAAGCGATCGCTGGCGCGAAGCAATCACACTGGTCAATCCGCATCTCTGCATTGGGGATATACCGAATGAAGGGGTAATCGATTATAAACAGAACGAGGATTTGGAAGCCTTATATTCAGAAGATGGACCGCTTCTCATGATACCTACCGGGGGGAGTACCGCGGGTCTGCGTTTTACGATGCATGGATGGAAGCATTTCGTTATTTCGGTTCATGCCTTTCAAACGCATTTCGAGGCTATGAAAATCAACAATTGTTGTGTCCTGCCCCATTACCATGCCGGTGGATTCATGCAAATTATGCGTTCAATCTTAACCGAGGGTTCTCTTGAATTTCCTTCCTGGTCAGGAATCAAGGAGGGGAGGTTTCCCGCCTTTGATCCTGCGGAATTTTTCATCTCTCTCGTGCCAACACAATTATGGCAGCTTCTTAGCCATACGCCTGCAGTCGACTGGCTGAAGCAATTTAATACCGTGCTTCTCGGCGGCGGCGCTGTGAGTGAACAGGTGCTCGATAAAGCGCGATCTTCCCGCATCAGGCTGGCTCCCTCTTACGGTATGACAGAAACGGCCGCTATGGTCTCTGCCCTGAAGGCCAAGGATTTCCTCAATGGTAAAAGGGGTGTGGGCCGGCCCTTGCCTCACGCAAAAATAGCGATACGCGATGTTAGAGGGAATCCCGTAGAGCGAGGTAGCCCTGGGCGCATTATCGTAAAAACGAAAACACTCAGCCATGGTTATTATCCGGATATTAATTTGCCGGTGAGTGACGAATTTAATACCGGAGACGAAGGTTATTTCGACGAAGAGGGTTGCCTGCATATCCTTGGTAGACTTGATCGCGTAATTATTACCGGAGGAGAAAAAGTGGATCCTCTGGAAGTTGAAGCAGCAATGTTCGCTACCGGCCTGATCAGGGATGTTTGGGTTTTAGGACGGGCCGACCCTGAATGGGGGCAACGTGTCATTGTGGTCTATGTGCCCATTGATGAAGAAATAAGCGACGAATGTATAAAGACCCAATTACGCGATAAATTATCGTCACATCAAATGCCCAAATCATGGATTGCTCTCAAAGCTATTCCACGTAATGCCGCGGGAAAAATAGAAATCGATCAGATCGATTTATTTTAAATTGATAAATATTTTATCATAAATGATCATACTGTTATCATACTGATATTGACTAATATTAAATAAAAAGCAGGAAGCAAAGATGGATTATCGGAATTTCGGACGAACAGGGGTCAAAGTCAGTCCGATCTGTCTCGGGTGCATGATGTTTGGAGGGAAAACAAATCCCAAAGATTCATACACGATAATAGATCGGGCAATCGATGCGGGAATAAACATTCTGGATGTAGCCAATGTTTACAATAGGGGGCGCAGTGAGGAGGTGACAGGTGAAGCGCTCAAACGTAACGGAAAGCGAGACCGTATTTTTCTAGGCACTAAGGTTCACGGCTCAATGGCTGACGACGACCCCAATGCCCAGGGTAACTCGCGTCGCCATATCATAGAACAGTGCGATGCCAGCCTTCGCCGCCTGCAGACCGATTATATTGATCTTTACCAAATCCACCGGCCACAGCCGGTCACGCCTATCGACGAAACCCTGCGCGCTTTAGATGATCTCATTCATGCAGGTAAGGTCCGTTATATTGGCGCAAGTACATTTGCGGCCTGGCAGTTTACAGAATCGCTGTGGGTGGCAAAAGAACTGGGATTAAACCGGTTTGTCTCTGAGCAGCCCCCCTATAACATACTGGATCGGCGTATTGAGCGTGAACTTTTACCCATGGCCCAGACTTATGGCGTTGCCGTTATTCCCTGGAGTCCCTTGGCAGGGGGCATGCTCACGGGTAAATATTCAAAAGAGTGGAAGGCGCCCGGTGTCGCCCGATATAATGAAGCGAAGCCTTTATGGAGCCAAAGACTTACCAACATGGGATTTGCCGCTGTTGAGGCGCTTAAACCGATTGCCGAAATGAAAGCGCGCCCTCTCTCACAATTATCACTCGCGTGGTGCGTGCAGCAACCGGGTGTGACCAGTCCTATTATCGGACCCCGCACCATGGAGCAGCTCGAAGACAATCTGAAAGCTCTCGATTTGGCTATTACTGACGAAGACCGGAGAAGTATTGACGCTGTAGTGCCACCCGGACGCATGGTTTCCCCCTATTACGAGGCAGATTTTGGACCCCACCCGTTTGCCTTGTGATAGGTAATATCTACAATTGGAGTTAGTTACCAAAAACCACCCCAGAGGGGTGTGACATACATAGCCCACAGCGCAAGCTGTGGGAGAATGGATAAGTGTAAATAATAAAAGCCCCAGCGGGGCGACACAGTATTTATTCGAACTGGATTGTGTCGCCTCGCTGGGGCCAGGTTGTGTCGTTAAAGATTAATCTTTGGCACTGCTTACCCAGTCATGTTCCATTCAGCGATGGGTTGCTTATTAATAATTTGCTAAAAGAAATATTACAAGAATGGGGATGATGAAAATTAAGAAATATTCGATTCTACCCAAGATAGTTCTTTATCATCCGCTTTATCCTATTAATAGTATGAATACAAAAGTATCACTAATTAAAGAATACGGATGAAAGCAAAAACCGCTGAAGGATCGAAAACGACTGAGCCATCATCACTGGCGATAAGGGGTGGAGAAACAGCAGTCAAATCAGATTCTGGGGATAATTTTACCTGGCCAATTATGACACGCGAGGATGAGGAAGCGGCTTTGGATGTTATCAGACGCGGAGCAATGTCCGAAATCGATGTCACGATAAAATTTGAAGAGGAATTTGCTCGCTGGCAGGGCTGCACTTACGCGTTGGGCTATAACAACGGTACCGGTGCGATCCAGGCGGCTATGTTCGCCATAAAAATTGGTGTCGGTGATGAAATTATATGCCCAAGCCTCAATTTTTGGGCTTCCGTTATCCAGTGTTACTCCCTAGGCGCCACACCGGTGTTTGCAGAAGTCGATCCCGATACGCTTTGTCTTGATCCCAGTGACATAGAACATCGCATAACCGGTAATACCAAGGCGATTGTCGTAAATCACAATTACGGGCACCCGGCTGATATGGATGCTATCATGGATATTGCTAACCGTGGAAATCTCAAGGTTCTCGAAGATGTCTCCCACGCGCATGGGGCACTGCTTAAAGGTAGAAAAGTGGGATCCTTTGGTCACGTCGCAGCAGCTTCCATGATGAGTAAAAAATCATTAGCCACCGGCGAAGCTGGAATACTATGGACTGAAGATAGAGAGATTTATGATCGAGCTATAGCCTGGGGCCACTACAATCTTTATTCCCCTAATATCGAGACAGATTATTTAAGAAGCAATTTTGGAATTCCTCTAGGGGGTATTAAAGGACGAACGCACCAGGTGAGCGCGGCGATGGGAAGAGTGCAATTAAAACACTACGATCAGCGAACCGCGGAGATCCAAAAGGCGATTAATTATTTCTGGGATTTACTCGAAGGGGTCCCGGGAATTAAGCCCCACCGCATCTCCAGGGATTCTGGTTGCACTATGGGGGGGTGGTACTGGCCAAGGGGACATTACCGCTCTGAAGATTTAGAGGGACTTTCTATATCAGCTTTTGCGGATGCCGTTAAAGCTGAAGGCAGTCTATGCGATCCGGGTTGCAATTTGCCTCTCCACCTCCACCCGGTTTTCAGTGAAGCAGATATTTATGGGCACGGAAAACCCACGCGGAATGCCCATACTACTCGAGAGATTTACCAACCCTGGGGAAGCCTTCCGGTAAGTGAAGGAATCGGGGAAAGGGTTTTTGGTGTGCCTCGATTTAATTTTTATAAAACAGACTTTATTGAAGAACACGCGGCGGCCTACCGCAAGGTGGCAGAAAATTATCGTGATTTACTCACCGATGATAAGGGAAACCCCGGTTATCTCACCCGTTGGGATATTCCAAATCCTAAAGTCTGGTCCGCTTAAGCCCGGTTCCTGTTTAAGATAAGCCCCTAGATCTTTTTAAGATCAAACCTAGGGAGCCCGGAATTTTTGAACGTTTTAACCCCTTTTCCGTCTATACATTGTAACCGTAGAAATTCTTAAAAAATTTGTAATTAAAACGATATAGAGTCCAAGACAGTTCATCACTATTCCAGATATATATTCACTCATTTTTATGTTTTCCTCCTGAAAAGGAGTTTTGGGGTAACAGACGTAATTGGATGATAAGACGGGCAGCTTAGGGGTAGGCTGCCCGTTTTCTTTGTTTTTTTTAATGTGCCCGTTGCTTTTTAGGGTTTGGACTTAACCTCTGTTTTACTAAATTTTTACAATTAAATAAGTGTTTCTTATGGCACCTGTAGCACTGATAGTATTGTATCTGATAAGGGTTAAATAACTTGAACGTAATCCGACTTAGATAATCTATTAGTTTTGAGTCTATTCACATATCTTTCTCCCTCAGGGGAGTTTTTTGGGTAACAAAAAAGAATAGTGAAGTAGAAAATAAGCGGCGGGCAGCTTAGGGGTAGGCTGCCCGCCTTATTTGATACCGATATAACCGGTATCGATGGACAAACCGGGAGATTCTGTGGCGTGGGTTAAATTCCCTTATTGGATCAAGTTGCTGGTGGATAATAGCTTGAGCCCATAAGACACCAACCGTTAGGGGACCGGTGGCGCTAAATCGAAGGGGATTTAGATAAAGAGAAGTCGTGACATTATTTTTATTTGCCTCTTCGTCTTCGTCAAAGATGAGTCTATGACAACTCTTGGTATACATTTTTTAGGACGTAGAGGCAGACCCGTCTTCGCCAGTAGTCTACGACGTGGCAAGCGAAGACGAAGAGTTAATGTCAATTATTCCTCCTCACGCAGGATGATTAAAGGTGGATGACTGGCAATACCGCGACTGTTGAAGAGCCCGGTAAGGAGTGTCAGCAGAGAGACGGTAATCACGGCTACCGGTAAACTTATCCAAACGACATCATAGGGAATTTTAAAAACAAAACGAGCGAGGGCCCAGGTGGCAATAAGAGACAGGACTGAACCTGCAATGCCGGACAGGGTGCCAAGCAGGAGATATTCAATTGTAATGATTCCACGAATAAGTCCGCTCGATGCACCTAAAGTCCGCAGCAGGACACTTTCACGAACGCGCTGGTAACGACTGGTTATAATTGCCCCCGCCAACACCACTAATCCTGTGGCTATGGTAAAGGTTGCTATGAAGCGGATGACAAAAGCGACTCGATTCAGAATTGAAGTGACGGTTTCAATTACCAGTGACAAGTCAATAGCTGAGACATTAGGAAATGTGGTAACTATTACTTCCTGTAAGCTGGCAGTAGCAATACGATTCGGCACCTTAGTGACGATAGCGTAAAATGTTGGCGCTTCTTCTAATATACTGGTGGGGAAAACCACGTAAAAATTAGTCCGCATTTTCTGCCAATCCACTTCCCGTATACTCTCTATCCGGGTCTCAATAGGGATTCCTTGCACGTCAAAGAGAATATTGTCACCCCGTTTTACTTCCAGTGACTTGGCAATACTTTGTTCGATGGATACCGGTATTGGTATTCTATCGTCCCAGTCTCCAATCAGCTTACCTTCGGTGATTTTTTCTGTGTCAATAAGATGGTTGCGGTAGGTAGAGCGGTATTCCCTATTTAAAGCCCAGCTTTCTGTTTTCGACTGCGGATCTGATTTTATTTCCGGAACTGAGCGGCCATTGATTTTAACGAGGCGCATAGTCACGATAGGCACCGTTTCGATAATCGTATAACCCGCTTTTTCGATTATGGAAGTAACGCCTTTAATTTGATCGGGCTGTATGTCAAAGAGTACCATGTTTGGTTGGTCTCCGGCGTCTGAGAGCGCGACTTGCCGCAGTAACATTCCCTGGCAAAGATAGAGTGTGTAAATGAGAAATGCTCCCATCCCAAGGGTAACGACAAGAAATACGGTCCGATTATTGGGGCGATATAGGTTAGAGAGACCCTGCCTCCAGATATAGGGCCACGTTTTAGGGAAATAGCGACGCATTATCCAGCGCAGACCTACGGCGAGTGCACTCAGGAGAAATAAACTGCCGGCTATTCCACCCGCGAAACCCAGGGCGTAACGGAGTTCGCTCGTTTGGGAAAAGCAGAATCCCAGGGTAATAAATGCGATGATAGATGAAATTATCCAAATCCAGGGATCACGTCTTAAGAGGTGAGCGTTTTCGAAAGCCACACGCAAGGCATGGAGGGGAGTAATCCTGCGTACCGATAATAGAGGGATGAAGGCAAAGAGCAGAGATATGAGCAATCCGAATGCGACGCTGAAAAACACACTCCACAAAGATATGAATACATCTACTTCGAATGGAAGAAATGAGCGAAGAACCCAAGGGAGGAAAAACTGCACGGTCACCCCAAGCACAGCGCCGAGTGCCGACCCGATAAATCCTACAACAATGATCTGTATAAGATAGACGCCGAAAGCCTGACTTATTTTACAGCCCAGACATCGTAACACGGCAACGGTGTTTAGTTTCTCCTGCAAATAAATTTGAACCGCGCCCGCGACACCCATGCCACCGAGTAAAAGCGCGACGAAACCGACTAGATTGAGAAAGTCATAGAGGTTGTCCATAACCTCACCAATGTTTCGTTTGCGCTTTTCTACCGTATCATAGCCCAGGCGTTCTTCAGCAAAGATTCCTTTATCTGCTTTTTCTAAAATTGCGGTATCGATCTCTTGAGGAAGTTTAAAATAGATTTTATATCTGGCTATACTTCCCGTTTTTATAAGATCCGAGGCATCGAGCCACTTTTTGGAGAAAAAGATACGCGGGGCATAAATACCGGCTACACCGTTTTCACCGGAAATGCGTTGCAGACCACCGACAATTTCAAATTCTAACCCTCCCAGAATTAACGAGTCACCGGGATGCACCCGGTAATGGGTCATCAGGCTTTTTTCTACAAGGGCTATAGGTCTATTCGGGGTAAGGAAATCTATAGCATTCGGTTCGGTTTCAATCTCACCGTAAAAAGGAAATGTTCCCTCTAATGCCCTGGCTTGTATTAAACGCGTTTTTCCCTGCCGGGGAAAATAAGCCATGGTTCGAAATCGGACTTCACGCGATTGTTCTCCTCCCAGAGAGGAAAAATATGATTCCGCCTTATCCGAAAATGGACGTCTTCCAGAAATGGCTAAATCGGCGCCTAAAAGACTGCGTGAATGGAGTTCAATTGCCACTTCGAGATTATGCCGAAACGAGCTTATTGCTACTAAAGCACCGATCCCGAAAACAATACAGAAAGTAAAGAGAAGTAATTTACGGCGATGGCCCTGACTGTCTCTCCAGGCCATGATCACCATCCATCTCAATTCGTGGGCAGGGATTTTTATTCTCATTGAGACGTTTTTAAATATTATAGCCCATTATCAACTAGCTGGCCATTGTCTATGCGCAGTATGCGTTTGTTGCGGGCAGCTAATTTAAGGTTGTGGGTGACCAAAACGAGGGTGGTCCCCGAGGCTTTATTGAGAGAGAAAAGTAATTCGGTCACATGCAGGCTGGTTTCACTGTCAAGGTTTCCTGTCGGTTCATCGACGAATAAAATTTTCGGATCATTGATAAAGGCACGGGCGAGAGAGACGCGTTGTTGCTCACCCCCTGACAACTGGACCGGATAATGATCAGCGCGTTCAATTAGACCTACTTCATCAAGTAACTCATGGGCGCGTGTAAATGATTTTAAATTACCGCGAAGTTCGAGGGGAACCATGATGTTTTCTAATGCTGTCAGCG
Source organism: Opitutales bacterium (assembly GCA_965197745.1). Taxonomy (GTDB): domain Bacteria; phylum Verrucomicrobiota; class Verrucomicrobiia; order Opitutales; family PNEW01; genus CBDANS01. Next base: position 345,730 of record CBDANS010000007.1, read on the forward strand.
TGGGAATGAGTTGAAAATTTTGAAAGACAAACCCCACATTTTCATTGCGGAAAAGCGCGCGCTCATCTTCGTTCAGGGTTTCCAATTCAATTCCGTTGATCATAACTGACCCACTTGTGGGTTCATCAAGACCGGCACAAAGCCCGAGCAGTGTTGTCTTCCCGCTTCCTGAAGGGCCCACAATAGCAATGGATGAACCCGGCATCACACTGAAGTTAATGTCCTTCAGAACAATTAAAGGGTGACCACCACTTTGAAATACTTTGCTCAGGGATTTTACCCTGAGAATGGATTGTGGTTGTGGGGAATCAGTTTCAGGCATATATAGAAATTACTCTTCCATAAGAGCACAGCGTGCTTTGAGATGTTGCAACAAAGTTACACTTAGATTAAAATGGCCAATCGTAAATATTGTAATTCCATAGAGAATTTGATTCAGCATCCATCTTCCTCTTAAATGAAACTTAATCGCAAATCTTATTTTTTCTGTCATTTTTTGCTGTGCTTTTACGCCGCCAATGCATCCCTTCTGTTTGGCGATACTCCCACTATCCTCTTTTTCGGGGACAGCCTGACTGCCGGTTATGGCCTGGAGCCAGATGAAGCTTACCCCGCACGCATTCAAGAGAAAATTGAAAAGGAAGGTTTAAATTTCAAGGCTGTCAACGGTGGATTGAGCGGTGAAACAAGTGCCGGGGGCCTGCGGCGTATTCAATGGATGCTTAGAAGACCCATCGCTATTCTCATCCTTGCTCTCGGATCCAATGATGGCCTGCGCGGACTCGATCCGATGAATACGCGACAAAACCTTCAGGCCATCATGGACCAAACGAGGCAGGTAAACCCTCATGCGGTGTTCCTCATTGCGGGGTTAAAGGCGCCCCCAAATATGGGCAGCGACTATTCAGAAATGTTTGACCGTATTTTTCACGATCTGGCAAAGATTAATAATTCGGTATTAATCCCTTTCTTACTCGAAGATGTCGCGGGTATTCCCAGTTTAAACCAGGCAGATGGCATTCACCCAAATAGTGAGGGCCATCATATTATTGCCGATAACGTATGGAAATATCTAAGACCTGTTCTCTAAATACAGGGCAATGGCGACCGTAATTCTTATTAAATGATTTACGATAACTGGATAATAATTTTTATTTCTATTAATCCAGTATGAATAAGACGGAGACAGATTTACTAAGTGACGACGCTGTTAAGCAGTATTTTCGTGACGGGTTTCTCGTCGTTAAAAACCTCTATAGCGAAAATGAAATGCAAACCTGGAAAAATAAATTAATGGCAATCTTAAAAGAAGAAGGTTCGATTAATAATACTTCCGGGGTGCGTGTTTTTTTTATGCATGATATACATTCTTACTTTAAGGATAAGATGGGCGATCCGAAAGTTGTCTCCATATTGCGCCAAATTATAGGACCCCAGATTGAGTTCCTAAGCGTAAAGGCAGTTTTCAAAAATAATAAGACAAAATTTAACTCTCCCTGGCATCAGGATTGGTATTATTGGAAAGGCGCAAATAAGACATCGGTATGGATTGCCCTGGACGACGCTATTCCTGAAAACGGATGTCTGAAAATGATCCCATGCAGTCATAAAAAACTTTTTCCGTGGAACACTATCAAGAGTAGTAACCTCTTTAGCCATCGCACAGAGGAAGATGAAATTAAAGACCTGCCATTCCAGACTTTGGCTCTTAAACGGGGAGGTGCTGTTTTTTTTCACGATAGGACCTTGCACAGCTCTTATCCCAATTCCAGTGGTGCTGACCGCTATTCTTTTATCTCGACATACCGTGACGCTTCTATCAAAGACGAATCATCGGTATGGGATTCTGCCATGGTGGTAAGCGGTGATAGTGTGAATGGTTAACATAAATGGATACAGGTGTGGGCGATAAATCCAGTGTAAAAGAAGTGGGAGTCGGAATCATTGGCTGTGGGTCCCGTATTCAAAAGATTTTTACCCAAGTACATAGTAAGCATCCGGAGATTAAATTGCTTGCCTTGAACGATCCCCATCAAGGGTCAATTGACTCTACCCGTGGGGCCTTTAATTCCGACGCTCAGGTAATTCAAGATTATCATCAGTTGGTAACCATTCCTGAAATAGAATGGGTCCTTATTGGCTCTTGGAATCGTTTTCATTGTGATCACGCAGTGGCCGCGCTTGAAGCCGGAAAACATGTGTTTTGCGAAAAACCTCTGGCCATAACATTGGAGCAATGCCTGAAAATGAGAGATACCTGGAAACAGAGCTCATGTCAGTTTTCAATTGGATTTGTTTTACGCTATTCGCCATTTTACCAGAATGTATTCAGGCTCATCCAAGAAGGTGCTATTGGAAAAATTGTATCTTTTGAATTTAATGAGACGATAGATTTCAATTTAGCTACTTTAATTCACGGAGGGTGGCGAAGACATCGGGAGAATGCCGGCACCTTCATTCTCGAAAAATGTTGTCATGATCTCGATCTCGCCAATTGGTTTACCGGCAGTTTGCCGGTGCGCGTCGCCAGTTTCGGCGGGCAGGATATTTTTCGGCCTGAAAACGATTACCTCGTCAAAAAAACAGGCCATGACTTGGATGGGCGACAAGCTTACACGCGAAAAGCAGGAGTAAATGACATTGCAGTTGAAAATCCCTTTACCACGGGAAAAAGCATAGTTGATAACCAGGTCGTTATCCTCGAATACGCAAACGGGGTGCGTGGCACCTTTCATACCAATTGCCAGGCGGGTATCCTGGAGCGCCGCTTTTATATCCTGGGCACGGAAGGCGCCATTCGTGCGGATATCATAAGCGGCCGTCTTGAAACTCAGCGTGTAGGATTTAACAAGGAGCGTGAAGTTATAGAATACCCCCACATGGAAGGCCATTATGGCGCCGATCAATACCTGGCGGAATGCGTTTCTCAATCTATATTAAATGGAGACAAGCCCATGGCTGGCATTGAAGAGGGTATTAATTCAGCTGTCGCGGCATTTGCCATTGATCAGGCTTTAGATGAAGGGTGTATCGTCGACTTATCATCACTTTGGGAAAAGGTGGGCCATAAGCTTTAAGCCATTTGCTTCAGGCTATGGGGTGGGAGAAAGTTTGTAGAATTCATAAATTGAACGCTTCCTCATAAATGGCTGCATTATCCTAATCTCACAGCGGAATATCATGATGGAGATTGAATTGACAGATACATCATCGTTTAAGTTATTTTAAAACCCTATGTCCCAAGATAAACAATATGTACTTATTAATGGTGAATGGCGCCAGTCCGCAGCCACTGAATATTTCCAAGCGAGTAACCCCGCGAAGAAGGAAAAAATCTCCGAACAATTCCCAGTCAGCCCGTGGCCGGAAATAGAAGATGCGATAAACGCCAGCGCACAGGCATTTGCGCAACTGCGTGATTTTTCTCCCGAGGACATTGCCAGATTTCTCGAGAACTACGCAGATCGCATCGAGGCGAGAACCGATGAGATTGTCGCTAAAGCTGCCGAAGAAACAGGGTTGCCGCCTGAGCCTAGACTGAAGGGAATTGAGTTGCCCCGAACGACTAATCAGCTGCGCATGGCTGCCGTCGCGGCTCGCGACCGATCATGGAGTCAACCGACAATCGATTCTAATAATAATTTGCGTTCCATGTATCGGGCGATTGGCCCGGTGATTGTTTTCGGCCCCAATAATTTTCCCTTAGCTTTTAATGGTGTCTCGGGCGGAGATTTTGCCGCGGCCATCGCCGCAGGCAACCCGGTTATCGCTAAGGCCAATACTTCGCATCCCGGAACAACGAGGCCATTAGCCGAAGAAGCCCTGGGGGCAATTGAGGAAACAGGCATGCCATCCTCATTGATCCAACTTATTTACCGCACGGACCATGAGGATGGTAAGCGGATGGTCTCCCATCCGCTTGTCGGCGCCACGGGTTATACCGGTTCACGAAAAGCCGGGCTCGCTTTAAAAGAAGGTGCGGACAAGGCGGGGAAACCTATATATCTCGAGTTGAGCAGTATCAACCCGGTGGTGATATTGCCCGGCGCTTTGAAAGAACGCGCTGGCGAATTGGCTGATGAATTCGTGGGCTCAGTCTTGATGGGTGCCGGTCAATTCTGCACCAATCCGGGACTCGTTATTCTCCTCGAGGATGAAAACACGCAAGGATTTATCAGCGATATCAGTAAGCGCTTCGAGGATGCACCCGTCGGTACGCTACTCGGCGAAGGGGTAGAAAATGCGCTTGTAGAAAGCATTCATGAGATTAGTGACGGAGCGGGTGCGAAGCTTTTGACAGGTGGTAGTCCGGGTAGTGGCACGGGTTATAGTTGTCAGAACACGTTGATGATGGTGGACGGATCAAAATTTATCGAGGCCCCTGAAGATTTTCAGAAAGAAGCTTTTGGCAATGCCAGTCTTCTCGTGGTCACCTCCGGAAATGATGAGCTGAATAAAGTCCTCCTCTCCCTCGAGGGCAACCTCACCGGTTGTGTCTACAGTCATAATGGAGGTGAGGACGATGAACTCTATAAAATGGTTGAACCCGTATTGCGCAGTAAAGTAGGGCGCCTTCTTAATGATAAAATGCCCACCGGGGTTCTTGTTTCACCCGCTATGAATCATGGCGGTCCATTTCCCGCTACCGGGCACCCGGGCTTTACCGCCGTTGGGATACCAGCGTCCCTCGGTCGTTTTTCAGCCCTCCACTGTTATGACAAGGTGCGTCATGACCGTCTCCCTCCAGAGTTACAGAATAAAAATCCTACGGGTCAATTAATGCGGTCAATAGATGGTCAAGTGACTGCGAATGACGTAAGCTGAATTTTTTGGCGAACAAATCGCAATCGTCGATAGATTATTTAAGCCCGGCGACGTAGTCGGCGTGTGCTTTCTCACGCGCTTTGTTTGTTTTTGCATTAACTCCCTGGTAATTAAGGACAATCCCACGGCGATGACGATCGGTGGTGTTAGCGCCACTGCGATGAGGAGTCAGAATGTGATGAATCGAGGCGTCACCCCGTTTTAAGAGAGCGGGAAATTCAGGATATATTTCTAAATCGAGTTGAACAGTGAGTCCCTTGCTGAATAAAGCCACGTTGGTTTCGTGGTGGGGCAGGTCGCCCTCTTTAAAACAGCCTCTGGAAAAGTATACTGCCCCGTTTTCAATTGTCGTATCATCCAAAGCTATCCATATCACAGCTCCATCTGCGGGTTCAAGATGAAGGTAGGCATTATCCTGATGGTAGGGTGCAGGAGTCCCCGTTTTTGCGGATTTATAAAATACTTCAGAAGCAAGAGCTTTAACCGGGGTTCCAAGACAGGTTTCCAACAAATCAAAATTTTCAGGGCGATCTATGAGGTCTTTATAGTGATCACTAAAATGATCGGGGGAATTGAGATGTTTTATGGGTCTATCGGGTCCCGATTCATAATAGACATAGTTTTCACTAAGGTGGGGGACTTCATCTTTAATTATGGGAATTATATATTTATTGCCCCAAAAATAATAAATAGTGCTTGACTTTTGGGGCATATAGTGTAAATTATTCTTATGAATAAATCAAAATCCCCTACAACGATTTCAGTGTTTGAATTTTTTACCCGATTTCCTGATGAAGCAACGGCAGTAAAATTTGTTGAGGAACAGATATGGAAAGATGGTGTTCCAGTTTGCCCTCACTGTGGCGATAGAAACGCCAGTCCACGCCCAGCCAGAAATGGTCATCGTTGTAAATCCTGCAGGAAGGATTTTACAGTGAGGCATGGTACAATATTTGAAAATTCGCGAGCTGGATTAAGAAAATGGATCTACGCTATCTATTTGATGCAAACCAGTCGCAAGGGAATCAGTAGCTTACAGTTGTCTAAAGAGGTGGGGATAACCCAAAAAACCGCATGGTTTATGATGCATAGAATCAGGGAAGCTTGTAATGGCAACGAAACTCCATTATATGGCATTGTTGAAATAGATGAAACCTATATAGGTGGAAAAGAAAAAAACAAGCATACCGGTAAAAAGACCGTGGGCACCCAAGGAAGAAGCAATAAAACCAAAGCGACTGTAGTCGGCCTACGTTCAAGGGACGGTAAAGTAAAGGCAGGGCCAGTGAATACTCTAACCACTGGAACTATGCAAACTATTATTGATAAGCATGTTAGAACTGATAGTGCTCTTTGCACAGATGAAGCCTTATTCTACAAAGGAATTAGAGGATATAATCGATTTTCGGTCAACCACGCCGCTGGTGAATACGTCAAGGGCATAGCCAGCACAAACAGTATTGAAAGCGTATGGGCTTTGCTCAAGCGGGGCTATCATGGGACCTTTCACCACTTCAGCGTAAAGCACCTCAACCGCTATATCAAAGAGTTTACATTTCGATTGAATGAGGGTAACTGTGCAATTCCCACTGTAGAGAGAATAAAGAACGTTTGCTCTGCTGCCAAGGGGAAAAGATTAACCTATTTTGATCTGGTAGCATGACTAAGAAGGACACACGTGTATCGATTCTGGATGGCTTAGATTTCCACAAAACAGAAATTTGTTTTGTGAGAAACAAAACCTTACTAATGAAGCCAGTGTTGAGCAATTTTTCGTATCGAGATTGCTGGAAGATTTAGGATTCAAAGATAATCAGATTCTTCCAAAATCATCTATCAAAAAATATACGATTTCAATAGGCAGTAAGAGTGTTAATTACAAACCCGATTATATTATTAAGGTAGGAAACACTCTAAAATTAGTGATAGATGCAAAGTCTCCTTCTGAAAATATCTACGATTGGATTGATCAGTGCGCTCATTATTGCCTCAAATTGAATCAGAAAAATAAAACAGTACACTATTTTTTATTATCAAATGGTCTCAAAACAGGACTGTTTGTATGGGATCAAGCAAATGCAATACTTGAGCTTGGTTTTGAGGATTTCTATTTAGGAGGTGAACTCTATGAGAAACTTAGGAATATTATCTGTGTTGATACGTTTAAAAAAGGACTGGGGGCACCTGATCCAGGTAGAAATATTCTATTACGTAAGATTCATAAAGAAGAAGCACAAAAAGTCTTTATAAACTGTCACAAGTATATTTGGAATACCGAGAAAAGGGGCCCACTATCGGCATTTACAGAGTTCGTAAAGTTGATATTCCTTAAATTGTGGAACGATAGAATTTTGCACGAGAATTTTCGTCCCGATTATTCAGGTAAGTTACTTGTCCCGCAATCTGCTAATACTTTCTCAATTTTGTGGATAGAATCCAGAGAGAAAGACCACGGCTCCCCGGTAAACGATATCTCTTTCAAGAACCTGATAACACATATTGAAGACGATATAGACAAACGGAATAAAAAGAGAATTTTTGATCAGAATGAACAGATTGAGTTGAAGCCTACAACAATTAAAGGAATTGTAAAAAAACTTGAAAAAATAGATCTTTACGGAATCGATGAAGATTTAAATGGGAGGTTGTTTGAGACCTTTTTGAATGCGACAATGCGAGGTCAGGCATTGGGGCAATATTTTACACCACGAAGCATTGTTTTACTTGCTACCGAATTGGCTGAATTGAGGACAGATTCAAATTATATTGAAAAGGTTTTAGATGGTAGCTGTGGGACAGGTGGATTCTTGATAGAAGCCATGTCAATTATGAGAAACAATATTCGTGAGAATGATTCTTACTCGATTCAAGAAAAAAAGAAATTAATAGAGGTAATTTGCAATGAAAAGATATTTGGAATAGATGCGGCATCCGAGCCAAATCTGGCAAAGATATCAAGGATAAATATGTATCTGCATGGGGATGGAGGCAGCCATATCTATTTTGCGGACGGTTTGATAAAAAATATTCAGGTCGATAAAACTGATCCGCGGGAACTACAACGGGAAATTGAGGAAATGAAGCATGAGTTTGGTCCCAGTTCTTTTGATGTTGTTTTAACCAATCCCCCTTTCTCAATGTGGTACGAGGAAAAGAATGAGTCTCAAAAACATATACTTGAGCAATACAACCTAACCCAATATAAAACAAAACCCCCGAGAACACGACTAAGAGGAAGTGCACTTTTTATCGAACGATATTGCGATTTACTACGACCAGGGGGCAAACTGATCACTGTTTTGGATGAAACTGTATTATCTTCAGGACAATATTCTTACCTGAGAGATTTCATCCGAGAAAAGTTTATCATTCGAGCTGTGATCTCATTGCATGGTGATGCATTTCAGATGGCGAAAGCCAGGGTCAAAACTGCTTTAGTATATTTACAAAAGAAAAAATATCCGGATGATGACCAACCAGCTGCATTTATGTACTCTTCTATTAGATTAGGTGTAGATGATATGCCAATCACAACTAATCCAGAAAAGGTGAAAAGTGCTCGTGAATTGGCAAGGGAAGAAATCAAAACAATTCTGGAGCTCTATAAAAGATACAGAAAGGGCGAAAAGGGTGAGTGGTTCGTCCAAACAGCAAACCTGAACGATCGCTTGGACGTTAAGTCATGTGTGGATATGAGAGGCCGGATGATTGAACGCTGGGAAAAGGGAAGTTACGAGGTTAGTTCGCTCGGCGAGCTGTTGACACCCCAAAATGATACTGTAATGCCAAAAGATAATCCAAACAAGGAATTCAGAATACTCGAAATCACGTACTCGGGCAGGTGTTATATAAAAGAAAAGCGAGCTGGACGAAATATTAACTATAAAAAAATGACGGTAGTACATACTGGGGACCTGATATTTTCGAGTTATAATACTTTTCAAGGTGCAATGGGTTATGCAACAGAGGAAATTGATGGCGCGGTAGCATCAAATAGTTACATCGTTACACGTGCGAATAATATAGAAGATTCCCTTTATTTATGGTCTATTCTAAGAACAACAGAAATTCGTGCAGAATTTCTTACCTCTGCAATCGGGATGGGTAGGCAAACAGTAAAATGGGATAAGATTTGCACAGTCCAAGTTCCATTATTGCATCCAAGTCAAAGAGAAGCTATCGGACAGAGAGTAATGGAGCATTGGGAAGCAGAAAAAAGGGCGAAGGATGGAATAAGCGCGATCTCAAGAGAACTGCACAACAAATTTGATGTTGAGTCTCTAAGTTCACAAAAACGGTTTTTAGGGGCAAAACCACCCAAATAAATAAAATCCCGATACTACAATGAAAACAAAACAAGAGAAAACCCTAGCCGGAGCAGTCAAAGCCATCGGAGCCTACAAACCAACGGCACTGCCTAAGCAACCAAAGCAAACACCTCCAATCAAAGAGCTTAAAAGGAAATGGAAAATAAGCAGGTAATACCTCCTTTTGGGGCAATAAGTATATAATTCCCTTATTTATTCGTTCTAATTCATTGTCGAGCTTATCAATTTCAGCCGGATTTAAAAACCCCTCAACAATAACAAAGCCATCATCTTTGAATCTTTCACTGAGTTTAGCGTTATCGTATGCCATATTAATTTCCTTTCACGGAATTTATTAAAATGATTATTCTGTTTAACGAGGGTTGTATTACAATTCCTGCTTAATTTTATCGTAGATTTGTTCAATCGATAGTTGTCCTAAATCATAAGGGGACAATCGATTTTCGTTTAATGGGGGTAGGTGAATTATAGGCTCATTGAGGCGAAGGTTGCGGTTGGCGTTAACTTCATCAACGCGATCCACGGGTGTAAAAAAAGGTGTTTTATTGAGTATTTCAGGATTTTCATGAATAAGCATTATAATACACTTTACCGCTTCGGCAAAACGATCGAGTTCACTTTTACTGTAACTTTCAGTAGGTTCGATCATCAGGCCGAAGGCTTCCGGCCAGTTTACGGTCGGGGCATGAAAGCCAAAGTCGAGAAATAATTTTCCAATTCGACTGATGGCTACTGCTTTACTCAGTCCTACAGCATCCAGTCGTTCGAAATCTTCCTCCTCGAGGGTGAGGATAAACTCATGCATGCGCGGTAAGCTTTCAGAGGCCTGCGGGAGTGCGGGATAATGCTGCCGGAGATTTTCGAAAAGATAACGTGCCGATAGTACCGCAATAGCTGACATTCGTCTGACTCCTTTATTTCCCAGGCGCAAGAGGTAGGCATAACAACGAACTTTGTGGGAAAAGTTTCCCCAATGCCGGTGAAAGGATCCGATACTCGCAGGTGGTTTAACCGGGACATATTGATTTCCCACCTTAGTGATTTGATAACCGGGCAGGTAATCCAACAACTTTTCACTGACAGCGACTACCGCGTCACCCGGACCTCCTCCCCCGTGAGGGATAGTCCAGGTTTTATGTAAATTCTGGTGAACAGCGTCGACACCCAATCGATCCAGGTTTACCCATCCGGCAATGGCGTTCATATTTGCTCCATCCATGTAAACAAGTCCACCAGCCGAATGAATTTTGTCTGCGATAGATTTAAATTCGGTCTCAAATAAACCGCTGGTGTTAGGGTTTGTAATCATTATCGCGCTGATGCGAGATCCGTAATCAGTGATTTTACGGTCGAAATCTTCCTTATCAATAAGGCCGGAAGGGGCTGCCTCTAAATGGACAATACCCACGTTCAGATTATCTATTTTTTTATTTACAAATCCAGCCATGGTGGCCGTGGCAAAATTTGTGCCATGAGCGGATTTGGGAATTAAAATTACATCCCGATCTGTCTCCCCCCGCGCTCGGTGGTAGGCTTGGATCATTTTTATCCCCATCAATTCACCTTGTGCCCCAGCTACCGGTTGCGTTGTTACGCCGGACAGGCCTGTAATCCCTTTAAACCATTCCTGTATTTCATACAGTAATTCCAAACAACCCTGTACCTCTTCGATAGGGGCCTGGGGGTGTGTATTGACGAAACCCGAGAGGTTTGCCGCCCAATCGTTAATATAAGGATTATATTTCATTGTGCAGGAACCCAGGGGATAACAACTGTCATCGGGACTCACATTCAGGTCACCCAGTTTTTGATAGTAGTGTTTAATTTCGTCCAGGGGAATTTGTGGTAAGTCCGCAGCATCCACTCTTAAAAGATCGACTGGAATACTATAGTTTTGACTGTCACTCGAAGGTATCAGTGAATCTGAAACACTATTTTTTTCGAATAATTCTATGAGCGCGGCAAGATTCCGTTTTTTGTCTGAAAATGATATTTTTAATAGATTTCTAGAACCCGAAATGCGTTCAGAAACATCAATACCGGGAAGCAATCCGACAAGGCGGCCTTTTTCAGTGAGCTCAGATACCGAACCAGGTAACTCGAGGACAAATTCGTTGTAAAATGGCGCATCAGGGTATGCGAGTCGAATGCCGGGTATTGAGGAGAGTGTTTGCGCCGCTTCCAGGGCTTGCTCTCGCGCTTGCGTGCAGGTTCGCTGCATTCCCGATTCTCCCCGCGCAAGTAAAGCGGCCCCCGCGAGGCTGGCGAGAAAAGCCTGGTTGGAACATATATTGGAAGTGGCTTTGTCTTTGCGGATATGTTGCTCACGTGTGGAGAGCACCATGACTTGACATTCACGGCCATTGATATCTTCAGCTTTGCCAACATACCGGCCAGGTGTGTAACGCACATCATTCTTTGTCTCATCGTTAAAACGGACTCCAAATACTCCCAGACCCGGTCCCCCGAAATTAGGACCTATCGCCAGATGCTGCCCCTCGGCCACTATCATGTCGGCCCCTTTCCTCCCATATTTTATGGGGGGCTTGAGACCCCCGGTGCCCAGTAATACAGGGTCGATGATCGCGATACTTTTTGTTCCCGTGTCTGTGCAGAAGTCAGCTAAGGCATCGACATCTTCGAGGATCCCCAGAGAATTTACTTGAGGAAAGACAAAGGCCGCAAGGCGGGCATCGAGTTCGGCAGCTACAGCCGCTGTGGCATCCATGTCGATACGGCCGCTTTTCGGGTCGAGCGGGATTTTAATGATTTTTGTCGGCGTATCAGATACCAGTGTTTCTATTACATCCAGATCGCCGAGGTATATTCCTTCAGAGACAATAACTGTATCGGCATTCTTTTTTATTCGGATTGCGGTGCAGATCGCTTCATAAATGGCTGTCGAGCGATCATAGAGAGAGGAGTTGATCGCCTCGAAACCGGTTAGCATGGTCATAAGGCATTGGTAAATCCAAAGACTCATCAATGTTCCCTGGCTGCGTTCAGGTTGATAGGGGGTATAGGCTGTTGTAAGATTTCGAATGCCCGCTACGAAAGAGACAATTTCGTGAACTTCGTAATCAGGGAGGCCGTCACCAATAAAAGACTCGCAGGGGTTATTTTTTAAAGCCAGTGAATCCAGTCGCTCCTGTAAAGCATCATAGCTGAGCTCTTCAGGCAAGTTGAAGTCTTCATTAAATAAAACATCAGGGGGGATATGACTGAAAAGTTGATCCAGATTCTTCAGGCCCAGCTTATCCAGCATGGCTGCGATATCTTCATTCGTGGCGGATATATAGTGCCGCTTGAGTTCTCGCGGCAAAGTTGCCGGGTTGTAGGGGAGCGGTGTTTTAGTCAATGTTGAGCTCAGTCTTATTACCTCGGGTATTGCGGTGATGGGTCAAATTTCTTGAAGTGATGCTGATGACTTTATTGTTTTGTGCAACCGGACTTTTTAATTTATTTAAATTTTCCCCCCCATGAAGAAAAAAGAGCGCGCTGAATACATCCATTGCCGACTCAATGAAATATACCCTGATCCGCCCATCCCCTTGAAGCACAATGACCCCTATACCTTGCTTATTGCGGTTTTGCTTTCTGCGCAGTGCACCGATGTAAGGGTCAATCAGATCACCCCCAAACTCTTTAAAAAAGCAGATAACCCGCGAGATATGACCCGTTTATCGGTGAAAAGTATCGAGGCCATCATCCGCCCCTGTGGATTGGCACCGGCCAAAGCTAAAGCGATAGCCGGACTGTCTGAAATTATTATTGAAAACTATGCGGGTAAAGTGCCTGACTCCCTGGAAGAATTAGAGACCCTGCCCGGCGTGGGACACAAAACGGCTTCTGTAGTTATGCTCCAGGCCTTTGGGGTGCCCGCTTTTCCCGTCGATACACACATCCACCGTCTCGCTCAACGATGGGGGCTCACCAGTGGAAAAAATGTCGTTCAGACCGAACGCGATCTCAAACAACTTTTTCCTGAGGAATGCTGGAATCATCTCCACCTTCAGTTTATCTATTATGGAAGAGAACATTGCACCGCTCGCGGTTGTGATGGAACCGTCTGTGAAATCTGCTCTACCTGCTTTCCCCGCCGCCGTAAACCTTTCTTGAATAAGAAAGCATGAACCTTTAAGCCAATATTTTCCGACTTCCTTTAAGATGAAGATCTATACCTATAAGAACTGTGATACCTGCCGTAAGGCGCTCAAGTGGCTTGATGCTCGGGGCAAGGGATATGAGCTAAAAGCCATTCGTAAAACGCCACCTACGGTTAAAGAACTCCAGTCTATGCTGGACGCCTATAATGGTGAAATCCGAAAACTGTTTAATTCCTCAGGCCGTGATTACAAAGCTTTGAATATTAAGGATAAACTCCCTGAATTGACATCAGCGCAGGCGCTTGACCTTCTTGCCGGGAATGGAAATCTTATAAAAAGACCTTTTCTTCTCGCTGGGACCGCAAATCTTGTCGGATTCAATGAAGTAGAATGGAGCGAGAGGCTCTAGGTGTTATCAGTGAAATCAGTAGCCGTGTTAAGTTTTAGGTGTTAGGTTTTAGAAGGAGAATAAAATAACATCCTATATCTCTGCGTCTCTCGCTGTTTAATCTCTTTCCCCATATCTGAAATCCGCAATCGATCACTTCAGACAGCTTTAGCCAATTCCTCATTGTTCGGGTCGAATTGTTTAAGATATTCCCGGGCGGTTTTTATATAGTCGGGATTGATATCAAAACCGATAAACTTTTTAACCCCACATCGCATGGCCCCGATTGCAGCGTGACCGATTCCAACGAAGGGGTCCAATACCACCGTCTTACTTTTAACACCGTGAAGATTAATGCAATTTTCCGCTAATTTTGCCGGGAAGGTTGCAGGGTGAGGGCGATCTTTGGACCTGTTTTGAATGGTTTTGTATGAGATGAACCAATTATTACCGCGGCATCTTTTGTCCCGGCCGCCCGTATGACTCCAGCGTACGATATTTGATTTATCACTGTAGGGTACGCCTAGACTAAGACGGTCTATGGGTGTGTTTCCCGAATGAGTTAAGTGGAAAATATATTCATGGCAGTCGGTCACGTATCGCTTTGAATTGATGGGTTTGAAATGACCGACCGATAGCTCCTCTCCTTTCGGAGTTTCGACAGTGATCGACTTAATCCAGTGAAATGTATTCTGAAGGATAAAATAATTACTCATGACGTTAGCGATTTGGTGCGGAAGCATCGGATTAGACGGACAGGTTCCGATGTTGAGAAAAAAGGATCCCTTTTCTTTTAATATTCTCTTTATTTCCAGCGCCCATTCTTTGCTCCAGTTTAAATACAAGTAGCGGTCACACGCATCATTGTATTCATCGTATTCAACACCCAAATTGTAAGGTGGTGAAGTGACCACAATATCAATTGAATCCGAATTGAGTTTTCGCATGCCTTTCAAGCAGTCCTGACGTATCAATTCATAGTCGTGGTTCTCTCTTCTCACTTTCATGATTTTCGGTCCTTTGCAGAGTCATTAAAGTAAAAGAGTAATAAAGTACAAGCCTGTTTTTACACAAAATGAAATCTAATCAGAGGGCATCGCGTCGTCGGGCTGCTTTGATCTGTTTAATTATGGAGATGTCCCTTATTTACTCATATGTGCCATTATGACACATTCGTGTCTATCTGCCCGTTGCTTAATCGGGAGTCGAAGCGATTAGAGAATAGCCAGTTTATTCCATAAACTATTTATAAATAATTTCTTATATATATTAAGCAGTTACCATATGAGAGTGATAATAAAAAAAAGAAAATGGAATAATTCCTGCGTAATATAAGGTAAATCATGAATATAGACCCAAATAAATTTACTGAAAAGTCAGGAGCAGCCCTCCAGAAGGCTCAGGACATTGCACGCCGTCACAATCATCAGCAGGTTGATGGATTGCATTTACTGTCAGCCCTGGTGAACCAGGAGTATGGCGCGGTCCCGGCTATCTTGGAAAAGATGGAAATCACCCCGAGTGCAGTGCAACTTTCATTGGAAAGAGAACTGGATAAATTGCCCAGTGCATCTAGCAGTGTCGATGCATCGCGTGTTTATGTAACGCCATCTTTTCAAAATGCCATCACAGGAGCTGAGGAAGCGGCTAATCGTTTACAGGATGAATATATCAGTGTCGAACACCTGTTACTAGGGATGATCGAGGATAGCGATAACAATGTGCTCCAGCAGTTTTTTAAACAGTTTGGTATTGATGGCAAAAAAGTTCTCACCGCGATGAAAGATGTCCGCGGTAATCAAAGGGTAGCATCACAGAACCCGGAGGCCACCTATCAATCCCTGGAAAAATATGGTATCGATCTCGTTGACCATGCGCGCTGTGGAAAGTTGGATCCGGTCATTGGACGCGATGCAGAAATACGAAGAGCCATCCGTATCCTTTCCCGTAAAACAAAGAACAATCCCGTTCTTATCGGTGATCCGGGTGTAGGAAAAACCGCTATCGTTGAAGGACTTGCCCAGCGCATTGTTCGCGGTGATGTGCCTGAGGGCTTAAAAGACAGAACCGTTTATGCCCTCTATATGGGAGCCTTACTGGCCGGCGCAAAATTCCGCGGTGAATTTGAGGAACGTCTCAAAGCAGTGCTTCAGGAAATAAAAAACAGCGAGGGCCGCATCATTCTTTTTATTGATGAGTTACATACTATTGTAGGAGCAGGTAAAGCTGAAGGAGCTATCGACGCGGGGAATATGCTTAAACCCATGTTGGCCCGAGGTGAACTCCATTGTATCGGTGCTACCACCCTCGACGAATATCGCAAACAGATCGAAAAAGACGCCGCCCTTGAACGGCGCTTTCAAACCGTGATGGTTGATCAACCTACGGTCGAAGATACCATTTCAATTCTCCGCGGACTTCGTGAACGTTATGAATTACATCATGCCGTCCACATCCAGGACAATGCAATCGTAAATGCGGCAGTGCTCTCTAATCGTTACATCACGGATCGGTTCTTACCAGACAAGGCTATCGACCTCGTCGATGAAGCCTGTGCCATGATTCGCACGGAGATGGACAGCATGCCGACGGATTTGGACGAACTCAGCCGTCGAGTCATGCAGTTGGAAATAGAAGAAGCTGCTCTGAAGAAGGAAAAGGACGATGCCAGTAAGCAGCGATTAAAACAGCTTGAAAAAGAGCTCGTTGAAACACGGGAAAAGGCTGACGTCTTTCGCCGCCAATGGGAATCCGAAAAGCAATCACTCGGTGAGGTGCAGAAAGTACGTGAAGAGATCGAAAAAACAAAACGAGACATGGAACAGGCAGAACGCGATTATGATCTCAACCAACTGGCGGAATTGCGCCATGGTCGTTTGCCTGATCTGGAAGCTGAACTTAAAAAATTGGAATCAGCGGAAAGTAAATCCAACGGTGCACGTCTTTTCAAAGAGGAAGTTTCAGCTGAAGAGATTGCGGAAATCGTCTCGCGATGGTCCGGTGTCCCGGTCACGCGTTTGCTTGAAGGGGAAAGAGAAAAACTGCTACGTCTGGATGAAGAATTGCACAAACGTGTTATTGGACAGAATGAAGCTGTTGAGCTTGTCTCCGAAGCTATACTACGCGCACGTTCGGGGATTAAGGATCCCAGGAGACCCATTGGTTCGTTTCTTTTTCTTGGACCGACGGGTGTTGGAAAGACCGAGTTGGGCAAGACCCTCGCTGAATCACTTTTCGACAGCGAGGACAATATGGTGCGACTGGATATGTCAGAATATATGGAGAAACACACCGTATCGCGGTTGATCGGAGCCCCTCCAGGTTATGTCGGTTTCGAAGAAGGAGGACAGCTCTCTGAAGCCGTGCGCCGCAAGCCGTATGCCGTTATATTATTTGATGAAATAGAAAAAGCGCATCCCGATGTCTTTAACGTTCTTCTTCAAATCATGGATGATGGGCGTATCACGGACGCGCAAGGTCATACCGTAGATTTCAAAAATACGGTTATCATCATGACTTCGAACATCGGCAGTCGCTATTTGCAAGATGGAGTATCTGGAGATGAAATTCCCGAGTCGGTGCGCGAATCTGTGTTTGCGGAACTGCGTCAGGCCATGAGGCCAGAATTTCTCAACCGTATTGATGACCTCGTTCTTTTCAAACCGCTGACCCTTGAGGAAATTCGGAGTATTGTTGATCTGCAACTTGTGGAATTAAACCGACGCTTGAAAGATCGCCGTATTACTATAGAACTCGACGGCGAAGCCCGCGATTGGGTAGCTGAGCGTGGCTATGATCCTGTCTTCGGCGCTCGCCCCTTGCGACGCTTCCTGCAAAAACGTATCGAAAATAAACTGGCTCGGGCGCTCATTGCCGGTCAGGTGGAAGAGGGACAAACAGTTGATTTCATTTTAGAGGACAATGAAATCACCATGCACACCTTTCCCGAACCTCAGGTAATTATTGATAATAATTAATCCTCGTCTTGGTCTTCGTCCCTACAGTTATTT
Source organism: Opitutales bacterium (assembly GCA_965197745.1). Lineage (GTDB taxonomy): Bacteria > Verrucomicrobiota > Verrucomicrobiia > Opitutales > PNEW01 > CBDANS01. Next base: position 363,386 of record CBDANS010000007.1, read on the forward strand.
GCATCAATATCATGGTGGAACGCACTGTCCTCAGTGCGTTTGACTATGTCGTAACTGCAGAAGCGTGCTAGGGACAGCCCGCTCCACCGTAGCCCTCCAAAAAATGAAAAAAAGGGAGGGCCACGCTCCGTCGTGGCCGCTTAGTAAGTTTGAACTATAGGCTCAGATTGAGCACCTCTAATTAATTTAAGAGGCAGACGAAGACGAAGCGGTGGTCGGAGCTTTACTATTAACCTGACGAATAACCGGCATTAATCATCACGGGGGCTCCGGTTAAGGCAGAGGCTTCATCATGGCACAAGAATAATATCAGTGCTGCTACTTCTTTTGGTTCGAGAAGGCGTTTAAGCGCGGTGGGTCCAATGGCTATCTTTTCGATCACCTCATCTTCAGTCATTCCGCGTTCACGTGCTTGATCGGCAATCTGATTCTCAACAAGAGGGGTCCGAACATATGACGGACATACCGCATGAGCGGTGATCCCATGAGGACCGCCTTCGAGGGAAGTAACGCGGGTGAGGCCAAGTATTCCATGTTTTACCGTGGTATAGCCCACTTTAAAAGCTGAAGCACGAACGGAAAGAACCGAGCCCATATTAACGATGCGACCCCAATGCTGTTTTTTCATGTAAGGCCAGGCATAACGGGTAAGGAGGAAGGGAGCAGTTAACATCACCGCTATCATCTTCTCCCAGGTGTCATCGGAAAAATTTTCCAAGGGTGCAACATGTTGAAAACCTGCACTGTTTATGAGGATATGAACGGTCCCGAATTTTTCGACTGTCTTTTCGATAAGTTTTTTGCATTCCGTACCCTTACTTAAATCCCCTTCAATAAATGAACTGTTCAAACGTTGAGCTGCTGATGCACCTTTCTCCGTTTGCACATCGTTTATAACTACCTTTGCTCCTTCAGAAGCAAATCGTTCGGCGACGGCCAGGCCGATTCCACTGGCGGCTCCCGTGACGATCGCAACTTTATCCTTTAAGTTTATCTCCATGCTAAGTGTATCTAATTCACCAAGCTCAACGGTTCACCAGCAAGTAAGGGTGTTGAGGAATAATTCTTTCAGATCATCGGCACTGGCGGGGCGGGGCGACAGTTTGGTCACACGGTGTTGCGGTAAAGTGCCCTCAACAAGCTGATCGATATCACCGGAAGTGTATCCCACTGCCTGTAATCCGTTAGGCATTCCTGTTTTTTGCATTAAGTCAATAATCGCACCGGCAAGCATTTCACCCGCATCTTCTGGCTTTGCTTCAGAGATATCCACTCCCATTAAACTTGCGGCTTTAAGGTGTAGGATAGGGTTGGTGGGCGCGGTAAAACGAAAGACGGCGGGAGCGTTCAGAATAACCGACATGCCGTGAGGAATGATCGGGTGATCGGGCGCGTAGCCCTCGGGGGTAAAATTACGCACCATCCCTGAAACGGGATAGGACATGCCGTGCGGTAAATGCACGCCGGCATTCCCAAAACCAATCCCCGCAAATGTAGCTGCCAGCAACATTTCTCCGCACGCTTCTTCATCGCTCGAATCATTAATTGCGCGTTCAATGTTCGAGGATACCATAGTTATCGCTTTTTTTGACCAAATATTGCTGATGGGGTTGGCTCCCTGGTAGGCAGGACGCATGCGAGGATGTTCGGGAGCGGGACGATTATTAAAAGGTAGAGCCGTCATGGATTCCAGAGCGTGGCTTAATACATCAAGGCCGGTACAGGCTGCTACCATTTTTGGGAGTTTGCGCGTATTATGAGGATCCACAATACCCAACACCGGACGCAGGGCCCAATGAGCGATGCCTGTCTTAGCATGCATTTCCTTAAGATCAAAAATCGCCACCCCGGTTGTTTCACTGCCCGTACCCGCCGTCGTTGGTATGGCGATCAAAGGTTTTAATTGGCCTGGAACCGGTTTCCCTTCACCTATGGGTGGGTTTACATAAGTGAGAAAATCCGCAGGGTAAGTAGTGTATAGGTTGGCTGCCTTGGCAGTATCCATCGTTGAACCTCCCCCGACCGCGATAAAACCGTCGAATTTTCCTTCACTTGCGAATCGGATTGCATCATTGAAAGATATATCTGTTGGCTCGACATAAACCTGGTCGTATAAAACCGCGTCGATGCCTTCTTTTTTTAAGGCGTCAAGCGTTACCGATACAGATTCACTCTGAGAAAGGTGAGGATCAGTCAGGACCATGACACGTTGGGCCCCATAATCTTTTATATCAATCCCCACTTCGCGGGTGACGCCAGGACCATATTTGATCCGCGAAGTATCCATGATATAGGAGGTCTCTAAAGTCATAGTCTTTCTCTTCCGATCTTCTTTAATAAGGCGGGTTTTATTTAATTGTCGATTTAATCTTTATCTCCCGCCTTCGGGATATATCAGTCCCAAAAATCAGTAACACCCTTTTATATCCGTTCATGTCTACAGAGTGTAATGAGCATCGCCATAGATATTTTGCCCGTGACGATTTGAAATTGGGGTAGAACAAAACCCAGTCATGTCCGCATAGCAGTTGGGACTGATTTTTATTTTATGCGCGTATTAAGAGGTGCGGAATGAAGATTAGTTTACAACATTCACAGACTTGGCTTCATATTCCTGAAGCGCCTCCTGGGCGGCTATCGCCTGTTCCGATGTCGAATCGCGTTTGATCAATCGTTTCAAGGCAAAACGCGCATGTTCATCTCCACTCCTTGCCAACTTTAAAGCTTCAGCAAATCCCTTTTCCCCAAAACTGAGGTCTCTCGGAATAATCGGGAAATCGAGAGCTTTCCAGTAATACTGTAAATTTTTCGATTCCCATTTGGCGTAAATCTGATCCCAGGTTATATCACTAAAAGTGTTCAAGTGAGGCTCTAACATATGCTCGTTGAGAGGATGTTCCAAAGCCTGGTAGCGATTGTCGAGCGATATTCTCAATCGATCCTCAGTTAAATTGGGCAATGCTCGATGAAGGGTCAGACAGTGAAAGATAAGGGTATCCCCAATTTCATAATTGGTTGTCACCCAGTTCCCCGGATATTTTTCAGTATCTACGGTTAAGGCCCCAGCACCCAGGGAAAAATGATGGTCAAAAACAGCATTCTCTTTGTGAGATCCCGGTAATATTGCGAGGCCACCGAGTTCGATCGGGCTTTCGCCTACAGGGGTCCAACAGGTATAGGTCTCATAATTACCCTGGAAATGAACAAAGTCCTGATGCGCGGGAGTGGTGTGTTCCGTGTATTGTGGGAACCAGAGCCGGATAATTTTGTGGGGATAAGGAAAGACTGTATCGCCAATAATTTTCTGCATCATTTCAAGCACTTCTGGCCAGTGTCCCGACTGATGAAAAGATTCAAGCTTATAGACTTCGTGATAGACGTCGGTATATTTAATGTCTCCCTCCGTGCATCGACGCGAAAGATCAGCCACTCCGTCAGCAAGGTCTGATCCCTCTTTTAACCATCCCCCTTCACGGATCACTTCCAGCATATCCAAACGCAAGGCCTTGAGCTGATCGGGGTTTTGCAATTTACGGAAAAATAAATACCCCTCATCATTCATCCGGCGGCGCAGCTCCTCCGCGTCGTCAATTGCGTCGTTTGATACTCTAAATTCACTAAATTCAGCCATTGAGAAGTCCTCGAAATAAGATGCAGTTGTTTTGAAACAGAATTTTATAGAAAAAATCGCATAACAAACAAGCAATTTGTAATAACAATCAACGCATATTAATGGCTAAGCTCGAGTATAATTCTTGAACCCTTATTGTTCATGTGTAATAAGTGCTATCTTTCTTATAATTTAATATGAACTACCGCCAATTTGCTGACACGGAATTAGAAGTATCTGAAATCTGCTTAGGCCCCATGCGGTTGTCCGCTAAATTTCCATCCGATGACGATAAGTCTAAAGCCGGTAAGCGTGCCATGGAAAGAGCGCTTGAGCGGGGAGTAAATTTTATTCATTCCAGCTATGAATATGGCACCCGATGGGCAGTAGGGGAGGTCCTTAAAAACCATCCCCGACGAGACGAGATACATCATATTATCAAAGTCCCGGTTCCTGATTTCGATGACGGTGGTTCCTTCGATGCGGCTAAGTTCAGGTTGAGGATAGAGGAGGCGCTGAGCGACTTACATACGGACTGTATTGACGTATTGCAGCATTTACAGCGGGCGCGCCCCAACGACGAAGAATTAAGAATTCCCAATATTCCTAGTGTGAGTGAGGCGATGCTGGAGGTTTTCGAAGCGTTAAAAGGGGAGGGCAAGGTCGGTTACCTGACTACATTTCCTTATACACCCGGGTATGCAGGTGCGGCCTTAAAAACAAATACTTTCAAGGGTATGGTTGCTTACTATAACCCGATCGAAATTGAAATGGCCGAGTTTTTCCCCCAGATGGAGGCACAGAACCGGGGATTCTTTTGCATTCGCCCGTTTATGTCAGGATTGTTGACTGATAAACGTGTCAATCGAAATCAACTTGATAAAGACGATCGTTTTAATGATCCGTTGTGGGATGCATCCTATGATAGATTGGCACTGTTAAATTCTGAACTTGGCATAGAAATCAATTCATGGTCCGATTTCGCCATAAAATTTGGCCTGTACCACCCAATCGTAACCAGCCTCATTGTCGGTCTCAACACCGAGGAACAGGTCGATGGGGTCCTCGAAGCCGCTGATGGAAATTACCCGGATAAAACAGTATTTGATAGTGCTCTCAGGATCTACCGTGAATACGGCCTTGTTAAATCAAATTGAAGGGGAAAATAAGGATAAGTAATAAAGTTCGAGAATTTATTCGCTCTATTCCCGTAGCCTTTGTCACCCTGTAATTAATAGCATTGATCAATAAAAATCTATAATTATGATGAAAATCACCATCCTTGGATCTGGTGCCGGGACCGAACCTATGCCCGGGCGCCATCACAGTGCCTTTACCATCGAATATAATGGTTCTTTGTATTGGATAGACGCGGGCGAAGGTTGCACTTACACAGCTCATCTTGGCGGTATTGATCTCCTCACTACAAGGGCAATATTTATTTCCCATCCCCATATTGATCACATCGAAGGGCTTCCCCATTTAATTTCCATATTGGAAAAACTGAACTCGAGAGCGGATCCCGGATCAACCACTTTGACTGGAAAAACAATAGACGTGTTAATCCCCGATCTTGATGTGTGGAAGGCCATAATGGAAATGAACAAGTATACCTTTCCTGCTTACGATAATAATAACATCGAATATAAATCTTCATCTTATGAAGATGGGATTATCTTTAATGAAGATGGTATTAAAGTTACGGCATTGCATAATTTACACATGGGGGAGCCGTTGAACGGGGAACCATGGCAGTCATACTCATTTCGCATTGAAGCGGGTGAAAAGTGTTTTGTTTATTCTGGAGATTTGCATGGTCCTGAAGACGTCGACCCGCTTTTTGATACCTGTGATTTGCTTTTCATGGAAGCAGGGCACTTTCCCATAGATAAAGTTTGCCGCTATTTGAAAGATTCGGGTAAATCGTTTAATCAACTGGGAATAATTCATAACGGAAGAGAGTCCCTGGCCGACCCTCAGGGGGAACTTCAAAAAGGTAAAGACATCCTGGGTGATAATATTTTTGTCGGTGAAGACGGCATGGTTTTTAATTTATAAAAATTCTCATAGGGCTCGAGTCTTCCCCAATCGTAAATTTGAATTTGAGTATGAATTCCGTCACGATTGAAGAGATCAACCGGCTGGTATCGGGCCTGCTTGTGGGGTCTCCAGACTTGATCATTACCGGGGTCGAGCAATTAGACAAAGCTGGGCCTTCACAGTTAACATTCATCGGCCAGAAAAAATACATAAATGCCTGGGCGGATTGTTGTGCAGCCGCGGCGCTAATTGATGAAAATCTGGAATTAGAGCCGGGTCATGGTCGCGCCTTTATCCGTGTTCCCGACACTGATCTTGCATTAGCAACAGTTTTGGAGATCTTTGCCCCCGAAGTTCCGAGATGTGAACCGGGAGTGCATTCCAGTGCGATTATCGATCCCTCGGCTGAATTAGGTGATGGTGTAGCTATCGGTCCCGGGTGTGTAATTGGCGCACGCGTTCGAATTGACAGGAATGCCGTGCTCTATGCCAATGTTACGGTTCTTGATGATTCAAGCATCGGTGAAGGCACGACAATCTGGCCGGGTACTGTCATTCGCGAGCGCTGCCTCATAGGTAACGGTTGCATCATACACCCCAACGTAACAATTGGTGCAGATGGGTTTGGCTATCGGCCCTCATCAGACGGTGAAAGTTTAGTTAAGATCCCGCAGATCGGGACTGTGTGTATTGGTGACAATGTTGAAATCGGAGCAGGTAGTTGCGTTGATCGAGGTAAGTTCAGTGCCACTGCAATCGGAGATGGCACCAAGATTGACAATCTGGTTCAGATAGCACATAACTGCACCATAGGACGGTCTTGTGTGATTGCGGGTCTGGTTGGCATCAGCGGCTCGGTAACCATTGGCAATGGTGTCATGATTGGGGGCAATGTGGGAATCGCAGATCATGTTTCCATCGGTGATAGGGCAGTACTTGGAGCAAAGGCTGGAATCATGCGAGATGTCCCTCCGGGTAAATTTGTCGTCGGCGCTCCAGCCCGCGAGACCAAAAAAGCGATGAGGGAATGGGCCGCTCTTTCAAGGCTCCCTGATCTGATTAAAGAATGGCGGAAGAAATGAAACGGGGTCCTCACTGGATGATCCTGAGATAAGATCACTTTTCATCTTGAAAAGTGAAAGTGCGCGATGATTATCGCTGCTTAAAGGTGAAGAGTTCGAGGCTATTGCCTGATTCGACTAAGCTCATCACCGGCTGATCGATTAAAAATCATGATACCCGGCTGTTGACTCTCTTTATTTTTTTTCATCATACTGGGTAACCACAATGAGTTTATTTGGTCCGATTTTCTATTTTATACTTGTAGCCCTGCTCTTTATGTTCTGGAGGAAGACTCGCGGTTTGTCGCTTGATAAACTTCTTGCAAAAAGCGCCCACGATCATCACCAAATTAATAAAGTATCGGCCGGGCATCCGCGCGGTGGAACATGGGAAGAACACCAACAATGGGTGAAAGATATAGAATCTACAGGGGATTAGCTCATTCTTACGCAGCTAATCACTTAAGCTACATCAGATCTCACTGGTGGCCGCAGTAATCATTTGAATGCGCTCTACTTGTTCAAGAAAATCTTGAACATTTTCTTTGAAATCTACTTCCTGCGCCTCGGTTAATAGCTCAGCAGCTTTGTCCCAGTCTTTGATCTTAGTCAATAACTGTGCGTGGGCAACAAGAGCTTCAGCCTTAAAATCATCCAGCTTCTGCGCTTTTTCAAACATGTCTACTGCTCCTTCGATGTTGTCCTCCTGTCCATAATAATTGGCTAAAGTAATCAAGGCTCTCCCGCGTTTATCATCGCGTTCGATTATTTTTTCCAGTGTTGCTTTTGCTTTTTCACCCTCACCGCGTGCAATGGCAATTTGCGATTGCATCGTCAAAAGCGTTAATTCCTCTTCGTCGGGGGTACGACCGCGATATACTCTCCGGATTTTATTTATCAGTATTGCTGCTTCATCATACGCGCCAAAATTTGTTAAAGAACTCGCTGCTCTTATGGGGCCGTTAATATCTTGTTCGCGATCCTTATCAATTGAAGCGAGGTAGGCCTGCTGGGCGAGTTTGAGCATTTGTTTGTTTATATAAATATCTCCAAGGAGCAGAAGGCTATCCGGTGGAGCTTTATTCATGCGTTTTAATATTTCGATATTAGCAGCAGCGTCTTCAATTTGGTTTAACCCGATAAAACCATTAAACTGCAGCAACCAATGGTCCTCATTATCCGGATCTTTGAGAAGCATTTCCTGGAAGAGAGCGTTGCTCTCTAAATATTTATCCTGGGACAGTAAGCTATGAGCCAGGCCGGTCCTCCATTGTTTTTCAGTCGGTTCTATAATTACCGCTTTTGTGTAGGCTTGCTCTGCCGCGTGGGCTTTATCTTGAAGTTGGTAACAGTAGCCGAGGAGTCCGTAAGTTCGCCCTTCTGTGTTTCCCATGTTAATGGTCCGTACAAGGTAGGGGATAGCTTCATCGTATTTTTCATTTCGCACATTGAGATAAGCCAATGCTTTCTGGGGGATTAAATAGTAAGGGTGTTGTCTCGCAACTCTATCTATATAAATCTTAGCTTGTTCAAAGTTATCATTTTGAATGTAGAGATTACCGAGAATTAAAATCATAGCAGGGCTGGATTCGCTGTTTATAGATACCTCCAGTATATTTATGGCGGAAGTGATGCCGTCTGGTAAAAGTGCCTGAATCTGTTGAATCAAATCCCGCTCTTCGACTGAAATCCTGGGTGCTTTGTTAATAATGTAATTGAGCTCACCAATATAATACTTCTGCCAGAAACTATCATCAAATAATTCTTTCATGGGATTGGGCAGAGACTTAACTCCATTCGCGGAGCCATATACACCCACGCACAATATGATAGACAGGAAAATTGAGTTCTTATACTTTTTCATTAACTATTTAAATAAAACGTATTGGAATTATATTTGAATTCGAATTACGCTTTTTTGGTCTTTAATCTTTAGCGTGAACGGGCAATATTGATAATGGTGTTGGATAATACAAACAAAATGTGTAAATTGATGAATCCGTAATCGTGAGGGGAGTCAATCAGATAGTCAGGCATTATCATATCTAATTATTGCCTAAAGAGCAGCTCTTTCACATATTGTGACTGTAGGGGTCCATGCGTGGGACTCAATTAAATGACCAATAATATTTATAATCAGGACCTTAAGTGAATGGATCTATATATTCAGTAAAAGCGGTTAAATTTGGACTCTACGGATTATTTGTGACGGTATTATGCACAGTCACCCTTATGGTTTATGCCGCTCACCCCTGGGGTGACAATTACGCTTACCAGACGCTGACCGATTACATATTTCTTACGGCCTTTGCTTTTTGGGCGGTTATACCTTATCTCGCTCTCATGTTGCTCATTCAAATCTTTCACCGTCATAAAATATCCATCTACGTCACTCTGATAGGTGCGGGTATCATATGCCTGGCGAGTGTCGGTCTTCTCATCGATATGGTATTTATTCACGTCGATGCGCAAGGTTCACTTCTCTTTCTCTTCTTACCGGTTTACCAGTGGGTGGCTATTTTTATTTTAGGTGTAATTTGTGTTATCGTCAATTACACCCTGGAAAAAACAGAGGAAAAATGAACCTCCCATTAACATTCTTATAATATAAACATGGCCATAAAGAAAAGTTGTGAAATTCACTTGAAACAATATCCGGAGGGTATGCCGACTTCAGATATTTTTAAAGGGTGGAGGTTAATCTTCCTGAATTAAAAAAGGGTGAAATTCTCATTAATAATCTATGGATGTCGGTGGATCCCTATATGCGTGGGCGTATGAGGGATGTGAAAAGCTACGCGGAGCCGTTTAAAATCGGCGAAGCATTAAATGGAGGGGCCGTTGGCCAGGTGATTGAGTCCTTACATCAGGATTACAAACCCGGCTTCTTTGTAAAAAGCATGCAGGGTTGGAGAGATATTTTTATCTCCGACGGTGAGGGGTTGGAAATAATCGATCCCGAACGCGCACCGCTCCAGACCTATTTGGGCATTATGGGAATGCCGGGTTTGACCGCCTATGTCGGCCTGATGATAATAGGAGAAATCAAACCTGAAGATACGGTGTTTGTTTCGGCGGCATCAGGGGCGGTTGGTTCTCTCGTGTGCCAGATTGCGAAATTGAAAGGTTGTCGCGTGGCAGGGAGTGCCGGGTCAGATGAAAAAGTCAGCTGGTTGATTGATGAAGCTAAAATTGACGCGGCCATCAACTACAAAACGGCCGTCGACCTGGAATCTGAAATCGCGAGTGCATGCCCTGAGGGGATTGACCTTTACTTTGACAATGTTGGGGACAAACACCTGGAAGCTGCGCTAAACCTGATGAATCAATTCGGTCGTATCGTTATATGCGGAGCGATTGCGACTTATAATGATACGGAACCTAAACCAGGCCCCCCCAACCTTCGCCAGGTATTAGTGAAAAGACTTAAAGTGCAGGGCTTTATCGTAACCGATAACAAGGAATTATATCCGGTGTTTTTAGAGCAAATGTCGAATTGGATTGCCGAGGGAAAAATTAAATGGCGTGAAACAATCGTTGAGGGTTTAGATAAAGCACCGGATGCATTCATGGGTCTATTTAAAGGAGAAAATACCGGTAAGATGTTGGTAAAACTGAGCGATCCGGATACGTTTTAACATTATTTATATTACTGCCTCAGCTTTAACATAGATTGACACCCTGGGACTCTGTCTTTTTTGTTAAACCTGTAATGCTTAGAAGGGGAGAGATTATTATGTTCTGCGTATTTCAGGGTAACCAGTAGTGTTATGAAAAGAATACTTGTAGTGGATGATGACCCTGGCATGCGGGAAATGGTAAAGCTGCTTTTAAATGATGAAGGGTATCATGTGTTTGAAGCTGCAAACGGAAAGCATGCCATGGAATGTCTGAAAAACGAATCACCTGATCTTGTGATTACTGACATCATCATGGAGGAAATGGATGGAGTGGAAATTATTATGGAAATTCGGGAAAATTATCCTGATATAAAAATTATAGCGATGAGCGGTGGCAGTAAAATATCTGCCGCCCACTACTTGGAATCAGCATCAGATCTGGGTGCAGATTACGCTTTTACAAAGCCCTTTGCGCTCCCCGATATGTTGAAAGCGATTAAAGAACTGATAGAAGAATAAAATTTATTCTTCAACTCTCAGCTTTCTTTGGTAATTGTGTTAGGTGTTAAGTTTTAAGTGTTAGGTAAAAGAGAATTAAATTTTAATGCCTAGGGTCAATTGTTGAAATTTTACCTTTTGACTTAAGTTTACCGACTATTTCCCTTAACACCTAAAACTTAACACTTAACACTGCTATTATAACTTTTAAGTTTCGATCACTGCTAATCATGCCATTAAAAGTAGAGCTTAATGAAACGGATCGTCGGATATGGGAAGAACTCGATGCATTCGTCCCACCGGAAATAATTGACGTTCACACCCATCTCTATCTTTGGAATTTCAATAGTGATCCAAAGAAGGATGATGTACCGGAAGCGGGTAATACATGGCCGGCGAAACCGTTCCGTGAAGATTTTCCCATCGCCGGTTGGCGAGAGAGTGATAAGTTTGACCAGCTTCTTATGCCCGGTCGAAAAGTTCACCGTCTATCTTTTGGCATGCCTTTCCCGATGGTGGATTTCGAAGCATCCAATAAATTTACGGCCGAGGAAACAGCCAATGATCCCGATTCTCGTGCTTTAATGTTGGTGGATCCAAAAATGAACGCCGACTACCTGGAAGCGCAGGTGCAAAAATACGGGTTTATCGGTTTTAAACCTTACCGTCTCTACTCGATTACTGGAGATGTCGACAATTGCAGAATTACTGACTTTATTTCCGAACATCAGGTTGAGGTCGCCCACCGGCTTGGGCTCATAATCATGATGCACGTTTCTAAACGCGACGCGATCGCCGATCAGGATAATATCGATGACTTGCAGCGACTATCTGAAAAGTACCCAAACGTAAAATGGATACTCGCGCATTGCGGTCGCAGTTATTCCTCATGGGCTATAGAAAAAGGCGGTAAATTTATGAGGGACTTACCCAATGTATGGTTCGACACCTCGGCGGTAACCGAGACCGATGCCATCGATGCCCTCTTATCTACAGTCGGAATCGATCGGGTTATGTACGGGAGTGACGATATTCCTTTTGGCATCATGCGGGGAAAATTAATTGCCTTTGGCTATTCATGGGCGCTTCTTACTGATGATAATCACTCATTTAATCTCAACCATTGCGATGGACGACTGACTTTCATTCGTTACGAAGAACTGCGTGCCATACAAAGGGCCCTTATAAAATACGGTCTGACCGATAAAATTTGCCAGGACCTTTTTTATAACACCGCAAAAAACTTAATCGGTTCCGTCGGTTCTCAGGTTTCGGGGTAAGCGTATACGCACCAGTATTAGGACTAAGGAAACGAAAATATAGCCACTACCGAACGTAGCGAGATCTTCCAAAGGCACAAAAAGGACAAGATTATATTCATGCAAATCGGATGCCTGATCCCACAACCGCTGGACTCGTTAGTGGCTATTCAATCTTCTCCTCATATTGTATCCGTATTTATCCGTGCCATCCGCGGTCAATCTATCCTGACAATCGACAATCGTAAATTGAGTACTAGTTCTCAAACCATTCAAGGGGGATGATGAGAAGTTTATGATCGGAGAGAGTGAGATGGGGATAGTCCCCGATCTGCCACTCACGATAAGAGAGATAAACATCTCGATTGTAAATACGCGCAGATACATAATCGTAGGTTCGACCGAGCATAGGTTGAATGATCTTTCGAAACTTAAAAGACTTTCCTGCGTCCTTACTTACGGCAAAAGCTAAAGGAGTCCGGTCACAGTTGCGGTCTCTTTCACCTACCGGGTTGTTGTTATAGATGACCGCTATATGGCCTGAATCTGGCAGGCGGAACAGGGTTTGGGGAGAAACAGGGGTTTGTAATTCCTTGATCGGAACGGGTTGACTCCAGGTCTTACCGCCATCTGAGGAAATACTCTTAAAGGGATTACCGAGTTTAGTGCGCATGATCATAAACACCCTGCCTTCCTTAAGCTCAATTAACCCGGGTTCTTGCAGCGTTAATTTTTTGTATTCCTTATCGGGAAAATCTTTTTGAAGCAAGGTGCAGTATTCACCCTGTTCCCAACTTTTTCCTTCATCGTCGGAGTAATAAGTGAGACAGGATTGTTTCATCCACCTGAATTCCTGGCCGGGGTCGAGAGAGACCGCTGCCGGCACCAGAATTCTACCGGTTGAGAGCTGGAGGACGCGGGCATTATTGACAACATAAAAATGGTCCCGATCTGATATTCGTTCGGCTTTAGTGAATATTTTTCCATCACTTGTAAAGCGGACATAAATGGAACAGCGCATCTTACGGTAGTCATCATCGCTATCTCGCTCTACCTCTTCCTTGCCGAGGTAAACTAACATTACTTTGTCGCTGGACTGCAACCGTAGCAAACTGGCGTCCATCAGATTTGAATTCTTTCTGTGTTCTTTTTCGGAGAGGGTCGCAAATGGTTCAATCCCTCCCCAGCTCATACCGAAATTGTAACTGCGTCGTCCGATAATAATCGATTCGGAAAGGTCACTGCGATTACTGTGGCGCGTCCACACTGCCAGTAGACTACCATCGGCAAGTTGCGCGATATCGCCCTCGGAATGCCTTTGGTAAATCTCATCCGATCTCCCGAGAACAATTTCTCTACCCGGTGCGGCAGGATCACCTTCGTCAAAGCGTTCTCTTACGTGTATGAGATCAGAATTGCTGATCGGTTCCGACTTTTCCATTTCTTTCCTATTTTTGGACTCGGTTATGCCACTTCCCCTTGTTGTAATAAAAGTGTAGAATACTACAATTATTATTAACGCGTTTCGAAATATCGGTTTTTCTTGATTCATTGTAAATACATTTCAATAAACATTTCATTGAAGATTACTGTCAATAAAACCAAATATACTTTTACTCTTATCCCCTTGCTTCCCATCAATCTTTTTTAGGGTGCATTGTATAAAGCGTGAGCCCCTCGAGTGACCTCTTACGCTCCGGAATAATCAGACTGGCAAAATACCCAACTATGAAACAGACGGTGAAACCGATCGCAGAGTAGAGAAAGAAGTGTATCGGTGTATCATATTTTACGGAATAAAGTATAACCGCACTGGCGATCGCGCCAACTATAGCGCCCATACCATTCGCACGTCGTGTAAAAATACCCAGGGCAAACAGTCCACCCAACCCGCTGATAAACAAACCGGCGATATAGGCAGCAAACAATGCGGCGTTATGAATGTCAAAAGTTACCAATAGGAGAGTGATAGCGGTGGCAAAGAGACCAACGACCAAGGTAACTGAGCGAGCGAGAAATAAATAGAGGCGATCGGGTTTGTCAGGTTTGAAGCGTCGGTAAAAATCGGTGACAAAAACTGTGGCCACCGAATTCATTCCGCTGTCCAGGCTAGACATCGCAGCAGAAATGATGGCGGCAATGACAAAACCAGCAAGCCCGTAGGGAAGATTTTGTGCGATGAAGAGAGGAAAAATCGCGTCATTCTGCATTCCCATGCTGACTGAGGCTGGATGCGTTTTATAATAGGCGTAAAGGGCGGAACCCATACCATAAAATAAAAAACCGATGGGAATACCAATTATAGCATTTAACCATATCCCTTTCGCGGCCGCTTTTTCATCCTTGGTTGTAAGATACCTTTGGATCGTGGTTTGTTCGGTGGCTGGACCTATAAAGGAACCAAAAGCACTATTAATTAATATTACCCATAGAACGGGCGCAGTAAAGTCCCACTCCAGATACAACATGCGGTATTTATCATCTGCCATTCCAATATCGAACATTCCCTTATAACCATTATCGATATGAAAAGGAATAACGATGAGGGCAATTATGATGCCGACAAAAAATATGATAACCTGTAAAACGTCCGACCATACGACCGCTTCGATACCACCCAGCACGGTGTAAAAGGTGCTGATCAGTCCCATAAAGAGAATGCATAAGTATATATTAATCCCCGCGATGGTGGAGAGAACGACTGCTGGTAGATAAAGAATAATGCTGATCCTGATTAATTGAAAAATTATGAATTGAACACTCCCGTATAAGCGAACAGGTAGATTAAATCGTTTTTCCAGGTATTCATAAGCGGTGGTAACATTAAGCCTTCGGTAAAACGGCAGGTAAAAATAGATAACAATTATAGGTGCAATGATTAACCCAATCCTTCCGGGAAATAGAAACCAGTCCGATGTGTAAGCCAATGCGGGATAGGAAATATAAGTTAAGGCGCTGAGTCCGGTTCCCAGAATACTGAGCCCTGCTGCCCACCAGGGTACGCGATGACTGGCGAGAAAATAATCTTTTGTCCCTTTCTCCCGCTTGGAAAAATAAAAACCCATGTAGACAAGCGCCACCATGTAGATAATAAGAAAAGCGTAATTTATAGTTCCAAAGGAAGCGTTCGCTCCCGCGTCGTGAATCATTAGTTGCATCTTAGGCGTCGTTACACCCGGGTAAATTTCTCCACTCGTCAGGACGATCCCTTCATCCCAGGATACCGCTTCAGAAAAGACTACACCTAACGGTATTTCATCTTTTAGTAGCCAGGTATCCGTTACCGTATGATAGACGAGAAGATCGCGTGAATAATTGGTATGATCATCTCTGAAATTCTCATCTGTGTGTTTCTGGGTATTACCCCCAAAAATAAGAATATGCGATTGCCCATAGGCAATACCAGGAGCTGCGGTTACCGGGTGAGGGGTGTCAGCGATCGGTTCCCAACGCTTATAACGAAGAGAATAGCGGTAGCCGTCAGTCAATTGCCTGGTTTTAATCTCTCGATTCTCGTTCCAGACCAATTCTTCGCCGCCAATAATGTATACATATCTTCTATTTCCGATAGTCTGACCTACGACGATGGCCATTCTCCGGGCCGGGCCATCCCAGGTTTCTAAAGGTTTCCACCCCGCTTCCAATTTATTAAGGTCAAGTGACCAGAAAATTTTCTTCAGGCTGGAGACATCGCGGTCTAACCGGCTACCCGCAATGTAAATAACATCATCAATTTCAACAGCGCTGAAAAAAGAGAGGGGTTGTGGTAGAGGTGGCAGGGATACGTGATCTATTTTTCGAGAACTTGCATTCCACCTCAATTGCGTCACCCGGTTTTGATAGCCCGCAGCGTTGTTTCCTCCAATCAAGATCAAACTATCATCATGACTTACGGATGCACCGAAGGCGATCGGTTCATTCAGTTTGTATCCTGTCAGCCACGTTTTCTCTTTTGTATTCGTAAGAATATAGATGTCATCATGCCAGACTCTGCTTCCCCCCTTCTTATCCATGACATCGGGTATATTAGATCCCCCGGCAACGATTAACACTCCGTTGCTGACACCGGAAAAGGCTCCTCCCACCCCAAGGGCATTGGGGAAATCAGGAAGTTCTATCCAATTGATGACTTCTGTCGCTGCTCTTGCGGTTTCACTGCGCCCTGTATTGTAAAAAACAGAAGATATACATAATAAAATAGTACAGGCACGCTTCATTAATCAGGATAATGATGCGAATCGAGCATGTAGCTGTCCAGTTATCTTTAAGATACCTGGAACGGGCGACACCGACTCTATCTTATTGAGTAATGAACGATGGGTTTCATTACTCAATAGCTGAAATTTATCTATTCAGTCTTTTCTTGGTTTTGTGCTTTTCCAACCAACGGGCAACGGTGCGTTCGGCGTCTTTGACTTGTACCTCAGTCATTTCTTGTTTCAGAGTGAATAAATTAGCATCGGTGTTATATTCTCTCCCAGAGGCTGCGATGCTATACCACGTGTAGGCCCGAACATAGTTTTTTGGCACCCCTTTGCCTAAGGCATACATTTCTCCTAAATTGTATTGAGCACTGGAATTATTCTGATCCGCGGCCTTGCGGTACCATTTAAAGGCTTCTTCATAATCCTGCTCTACCCCAAGACCCCATGCATACATATCACCCAGGTTGTTCTGGGATTGTGCTATTCCCTGACCGGCAGCTTTGCGATACCATTTGATAGCCTTACTGTAGTTTATACGGACTCCCTGACCCTTTTCATACATCAAACCCAGGTTGCTTTGGGCGGGCGGATATCCTTGCACCGCAGACTTGCGAACCCAATGAAATGCCATGGCGTAATCTTGTGTAAGATAATGGCCAAAGTAATAAAGCTCACCTAAATTGTTTTGGGCGCGGGCGTCTCCACTTTCCGCTTTCGTTCTCAATGAGAATATCTCACCGCTTTCATCCCCTAATCCAAGGGTCGGTATAAGACTGACAGCGATGAACAGAACCGCAAATTTCATGATAGCAATAAATAATGTTTTTCCTTACATGGCAACCGCGAGTGGCGCAATCACAAGGATATAAGGTTACATAATTCAGAGAGCTCGTTGCTCAGAGAGAACTCCTTCAGGTAACTTCTGTTCTACAGCGTAAACTGAGAATTTTCTTAGGCTGAGTTTATAAATAATCGCTAAAAGCTCAGACTCTTAATCGCGTGTCGATTTGAATGCAACGAGTGTGAAATTATCCGGACATTGTTTCTTTTTCGGATTTCTCCTTTGCCTTGGATTTTTTCTCGGTAGCTTTAAAACCTGTTTTATTAATTACCTTTAAGATCTTTTTTTCATTTAATTTCGCAGGATCGTAGACAACTTTCCCGCCTTTACCTTCATGGGAAATATTCGTTTTTATAACACCATCGAGTTTATCCAGTGAAGCGAGGACACTATTCGAACAACTGGTGCAAACCATGCCCGATATAGCGAGATCCATCGTTTTATAATTTTTCTTAGCAGCCTGAGATCCCGGTTGCCCCATCTCGCTTACTGATGATTGATCCGGCGCCTCACTGGTGCCTGATCCCCACGTCTGTACCGGTGCCATTATCAGCATGCTGGCAATCCCTATACCTGTAAATATATTGGTTAATTTCATAATAATTATCCTTAATCTAATTGTATAATTCAGCGCAACAAATAAATAGGCAGAAGTCCCTTGTAAATGGTACAAAGACAGAATATTTCTCTTTAATTGAGTGATGGAGAGTGCTTTTAACTGACACCGCAAATGAATGAAGAGGAAATTATATCGCTCTATCAGAATGACGGCTACGTTGTATTAAGGGATTTGATTGCCGATTTGGATCTCGATCCAATGCGCGATTATTTATCCGGAAAAGTGAACGAATTTGCCCGCGAACTCTTGAATCAAGGTAAAGTAAAGACACTTCACGATAGTGAATCTTTTGAACGTCGCCTGGCAGCTCTCAACGAGGAGGCCGCCTTTCCCCCTTGGAATATTTCCCTCAAGTGTTTTGGCCGTGAATTTTATGACCTTTATAATCATCCCAAAATATTAAGTGTCCTGAGGCAGCTCTTAGGCTTGGAAGTGACCAATCACGGGATTCCGGCACTACGGACCAAATTACCTGGTGATCTTAAAACTACCTTCCCCTGGCACCAGGACAGCCTCTATTACAATGAGCCTGTGCGTGGGAAATGGAAGAGTAAGACCGAGCACTTGCACGTTGTCACGGTTTGGGTTCCTCTCGTGAATGCGACCATTGAAAATGGCTGCTTGTGGATTATTCCCGGCAGCCACCGGTGGGGATTGCTCAAAGGCGCTCGATCTGCAGATAATATCGTGCGTATGGAGGATGATGTCGAATCGCGCAGTGAGCCGAAACCCCTGCCGATGAAAGTGGGTGATGTGCTTTTCCTGACAAATCTGACGATGCATACAAGTAAACTTAATAAAACCCAAAATTCGCGATGGAGTATTGATTTCCGATACCATGCCACGCCGAAAAAGGTTAGCATGAAGCAATCGGAAAGCGATGCGGCCCAGTATTTGATTGAGAAAGCGCGATCCCATAAGCGGGAACCACTGATAGTGATTACCGAGGGTCACAAACCTGGGTGGGAAGAGTGGCTTAAAGCTAATGAGCAATTAAACAATTAGCATTAGTGCGACTTGAGGTGTGCCAAGAGGGGATGAATGCTGCTCTTTTCCATCTTCAATTATATGAATACTATTAAAGTGGGGGTAATCGGAGTCGGTCAATTTGGTCGGGAACATATCCTCCATTATGCGTCAATGCCACAGATTGAGGTCGGTGGAGTGTTTGATGTCGATAAAGCACTGGCAGATACAATTGGCACCGAGTATAACACGAGATCTTATTCCAGCCTGGATGATCTTTATAATGATGAATCAATTTCACTGGTCTCCGTCGTTACTCCCGAGGATGCGCACGCAGAACCCTTTGTCAAAGCGGTCGAAGCGGGGAAAGCGGTTTACGTGGAAAAACCATTGGCGACAAATTTGACCGATGCCCGGACTATGGCGGAAGCGGCAGAGGGCGCTATTGCTACTTGCGGGTATCTACTTCGGTTCGAATCCCATTATGCTCAAATCAAACTTCAGATTGCTGAGTATGGTCGGTTGTGCCACATGTATTTTCGGCGACATTGTGATCAACAACTTCATCAGATTTATTCAAGAACCCATCCCGCTCAATTAACAATGACACATGATATCAACATTACTCACTGGTACGCGGGGAGTTCATTCAAGCAAGTGATCGCTCGAGAGAGACACTTCAATGATAACAGGCAGCCCGACCAGATCACGGCAATGATTGAGTGTGAGAACGGTGTAACCGCTACCCTCGAGGCGGACTGGCTCGGTGCAGGTGACGCCGGTCTGCAGCATGATGACACCTGTTCTCTTCTTCTCGAAAATGGTGAATTGAATCTTAATTTACCCGGTCAGGATTTCATTTTGAGATCGAATAAAGGAGTGCAGCATATCAACGCGCCATTTGATCTTGATCTTCACGGACAAAAGTACGGCCCATTAAGAGCGGCTCTCGATGACATCGTCAATTGCACGCTTAAACAGACAAAGCCAACAATCAACACCATTGAAGATGCCGTGGAAACGGTGGCCACCGTGGATGCGGTAATGCAATCTGCTCTGGAATCAAGACCGATAACAAGAAAGGAAATCTATGCCCATCATTGATACCCACATACATTTGTTTGATCGACCCTTTGCGTTGGCATTCAATGCCGATCATATCAAGAGAGGACCGGAAGGAGAGGTGACCCAGTATGAAAATTTTCGCCGCACTCATGATATTTCTCATGCATTCATCATATGCTACGAATATCGCCCGAATCCCAGGAATAACGAATACGTCTTAAATCTTTCTAAACGTCGCAAGTGGATCCTTCCCTTCGGATTTCTGAGGTCCAATCCCACGACGATGGCAAGGCATGCGGCGAAGCTTTTAAAGAAGAAATTTTTCGGTCTGACGTTTTACCCGGATTCCACTGACGGCGTTTGGAATACCAAAAGCACCCGTTGGATGGCCGAGCGTAAAATGCATGACTTCTGGGCTCTGGTGGAGGAGCAAGAGGTGCCGGTTAGTATAAACATGAGTTACCGAAGTATTCCAACCCTGCTTAAAGCGCTGGATCGTTACCCAAATTGTATCTTGTTGCTCGCTCACATGGCCTTCCCAGTCGTTAAAAACGGAAAATTGAACAAACCCTTTCTGGTCACTAAAGAACTAAAAAATTACCCCAATGTGTTTGTTAAGTTATCCGGCTTTTATGATTTATCTGCGAAAGGGTGGAAGTACCCTCAGGACGATATGTTTCCCGCGGTGGACTTTTTGCGTGATCATTTTACGCCCAAGCGCCTGTTGTTTGCGTCGGACGCCGCTCCGGTCCTGCCATTCAATACCATGAAACAGACGGTGGAAATGTTGCGAACGGAATATCGTGGTTTTTCCAAAAAAGAGATTCAGGACATTTATTTTCGAAATGCGGCAGAAATTGTCCGACATCGCCAGGCAATTTTAAAAAGATAATATCAATATTATTAAGAAATTATAATAAAGAATTGAATTAATTATCAAAGATAGCAGTCTCGTGGCTTTCGCTTATCCTTCATATGATTTAATTCAATCGCGAAAAAATCTAGAAAGTTATGTACGATCTTAATGGCAAAGTAGCCATAGTTACGGGTGCGGGTGCGGAGCTGGGTATCGGCCGGGCTATTGCTACGCGTCTGGCAAAAGAGGGGGCTGACGTGGTCGTCAGCGACATCATAGCTCAACCATTTCCCGATCTTTCACCCGGATGGGATGGTCTGTCGTCAGTGGCAGGCGAAATAGAAACCTGTGGTCGGAAGGCATTGAGCATCCTTGCGGATGTAACGGATGCCGATAGTGTGCAACAGTTGGTGGACCAGACAATGGCAGCGTTTGGCCGAATTGATATTCTCGTGAATAACGCCGGCTCCAGTCCCGGAAAGGACAGGGTTCTCGTTGTCGATTTAGAGGAAGAAGCCTGGGACCGGATCCAGAAGATCAATTCCAAAGGAACATTTCTCTGCTGTCGTGCAGTTGCCCGTGTGATGATTGAGCAGGGGGAAGGCGGCAAGATCATTAATATGTCGTCAGTGTCTGGAAAAACCGGAACCTCCCGCTTCGCCGCTTACTGCGCGTCCAAGTTTGCGGTTGTTGGATTTACACAGGTATTGGCGAGGGAGTTGGGTGAGCACCATATCAATGTTAATGCTATTTGTCCCGGTCACGTTGAAACTAACCGGATGGATCATATGGCATCCGCCCTTATGCCGGTTGACATGACAAAAGAGGCATTCATCGAGAAGTATCATAAAAACGTACTCGCAAACACGCCTCTTAAGCATCTGGCAAATGGAGAAGATATCGCTAAAGCAGCCGCATTTCTAGCATCATCCGAGTCCGATTATCTTACGGGTCTTTCGCTTTCCGTCACGGGAGGAAGCTTCATGCTTTAGAAGGGAGATCCTTGCCATTACGGATTTTACCGTTGAATCAATGAAGCTGAAAGAAAATTCGGCATTCGTTCAGTTGAGAGTAAACTTTATCATCTAAACGCTGATTGGAGACAACAGGCATCCCCCTGGATTGCCGCGGCTGACAAGCAGCCTCGCAATGACAATCGAAAAATCAGGCAACGTGTAATATCTATTTATTAAAGATTTTACCCCTGTTGTCATTGCGAGGAGTGAAGCGACGAAGCAATCCAAGCGAATAATCATTGTTCCTACAAATACAATTCTCCACTTAATTCATTCCGAAGAGAATTCGGCTACAAATTCTCCTTTAAAATAGTCAACATTAATAAAATGGCTATGAACAGTCGGCATTCTGTTGTCGCGGGGCCACAATTGACATGGCAAGAACCACAAGAAAGAGAAAAAGAAAATAACCAATAAAATCCAATCGACATTTACGCTAAACATTTTAAACCGTTGTAAATGAAAATCGTATTGGCTTTTGATTTAGGAGAAGCATTCGTTAATGATTTGCGGGCATCGTTTCCCGATCATGATTTTCGAACGGCCTACACACCCGAGGGCCAATTGAGAGAAGTAGTTGATGCTGAGGTCCAGTTCGGAGAAATCAGTCGGGAAGCATTCGATGCGGCTGAAAAACTGCGCTGGTTCCATTTTATCGGTATGGGTGTCGATAACTATATGAATAATTTCCCGGAAATGTTCGATCATAAGTTCATCGTTACCCGCGCACCGGGAACGCATGTTATCCCCATGGCGGAGCATACTTTTGCCATGATCCTCGCCTATGCTCATAAAATTCCCGATTTTATCGACGAACAAAAAGCGCATCAGTGGAGAACAGAAAATTACATGAACGTCATAATGGAGCTGGCTGGAACGACTATGGGAATTATCTCCATGGGGGGTATCGGCAAGGCCATTGCGCAGCGTGCCCAGGGATTTGATATGGACGTTTATGCGGTCGATAAGTACCCCATGTCTTCACCACCCGGTGTTCGGGAAGTGTGGGGAATGGATCGCTTGGATGAACTCCTCGGACAGTCTGACTGGCTGGTTGTCACCACACCCTATACCAGGGAGAGTCATAATCTACTGGACCGCGAACGTATCGCGCGGATCAAGCAAGGAGCCTATTTCATGGTAATGTCAAGAGGGGGGATCGTCGACGAAGATGCTCTGATCGATGCGCTTCGATCGGGACAGATCGCCGGAGCTGGATTCGACGCCTTCGCCCAGGAACCGCTCCCTTCTGACAGTCCAATATGGGACTTGCCAAATGTGCTCATATCCCCTCACGTATCCGCGCACACGCCGCAACTATGGGTGCGAAGAGGGCAGATATTTAAGGATAATCTCCAACGCTATATTGCCGGTGAACCGCTCATGCATGTGTGTGATCTTAATACCGAGTTTTGATCGCTGGGAAGTAGTCGGGGTTCAGGGTTCAGGTAAAATAACGATAGTTAGAAGTGAACAGTAATCGGTAAACGGTGAATGAATCATCTTCCAGAAAGTGCCCATCGTTGGCCAGAAACCATACGCAAGATAAGAGAACCGTACGGGGGCTCCCATTCAGGCTTTCCAGAACCCTTAACCCCGAACCCTGCCTTTTGTATATCTTTCTTAGTTATGTGTGAGGAGGGATTGATATCCGACGTTTGATATTTGATATGAGAGATGTCGGTTTTTAACCTCGGTACGAAGTTCGAGTTATTTAATTTCCTTCGTATATCACATATCGGATATCGTACCGAGGACGAAGTCCGACATCTTCCAAATCGTATATCTCTCTCTAAACCCTGAACCCTCTCAAACAAGAATTCCCATGTATGATTTAAATGGCAAAGTTGCCTTCGTCCCAGGCGGTGCGTTTACATTTTACTTTGATGCAATAGCCGATTGACTAATGAAAAATCACAAGAAAGAACTTCTATGAAAATTAAAGAGCTTAAGACTTACGTCGTGGCCAATCCACCGCCCCATCGTGGGGGACTTTATTTTGTTTTCTTGAAGTTGACGACGGATGACGGAATCGAGGGCATCGGTGAAGCTTACGGAGTGCCTTTTCACCCGAACAAAGTTGCAGGGCTGATTGAAGATATCGTTGAACGTTATGTTATAGATTGGGATCCCTTTAAAATTGAAAGCCTATGGCGGATCATCTACTCGAGTGGGTTTTCTCAGCATCCCGATCTGACTTTAATGGGAATCCTTAGTGGAATAGAAATGGCTTGTTGGGATATAATCGGTAAGGCACTCAATCAGCCGATTTATAACTTACTCGGCGGTCAGGTCCATGAAAAGCTTCGCTCATATACCTACATCTACCCGGCACCCCAAAGTGATACTAAAGATGCCTGGTCCATAGCCGATGTATTCGGCCACCCTGAGCTCACTCCAAAAAGAGCTGCCGATTACATGGCGCAGGGATTTACAGCGATAAAATTCGATCCCGTGATGCCCATGGGATCCTTTGACCCAAGACAGCTTTCACTTGAGGTCTTGGATAATGCGGAGCTGGTTATAAAGAATACTCGTGAAGCCGTCGGAAGCAAATGTGACCTGCTTATCGGAACACACGGGCAAATGACAACGTCCAGTGCCATCCGCCTCGCTAAAAGAATGGAGCCGTTTGACCCGCTGTGGTTTGAAGAGCCGGTGCCACCGGAAAATAGAAATGAGATGGCTCGGGTTGCCCGGTCAACGAGCATTCCCGTTGCCTCGGGCGAGCGTTTGACGACAAAGTATGAATTTGTCGAGTTACTGGAAAAACAGGCCGCTGCTATTATTCAGCCCGCGCTCGGACGAGTGGGGGGGATATTAGAGGCCAAGAAGATTGCGGGCATGGCGGAAGCGCACTACGCCCAGCTTGCCCCGCACTTATATTGTGGACCGATTGAAGCGGCCGCCAATATACAGATTGGAACCTGCAGCCCCAATTTCCTGATCCAGGAAAGCATTGAGACTTTCGGCGGTTTCCATGCCGAGATAATCAAAGAACCTATTCTTTGGGAGGACGGTTACATTATACCCCCTGAAAAACCTGGTCTCGGCGTCGAGTTGAATGAGGAAGTAGTAGCTGACATCCCCTATACCGGCCCCATCTTCCCTGAGATGGAGGATAAACCCATTTGATTGTCGATTTTCGATGATGGATGTCGGTCTTCGCCCTCGGTAGCCGATTGATCCAGGATTATCGATACAGATTTTCGAGGTTCAGGGTTAAGCAAAGATAGCAGTAATTTCTTGAATCAATCGACAATCGACATTCTAAAATCGAAAATTGATTCAATCCTCTCTTTTAAGGACCGTATAAAGGGTCAGTCCCACCAATGATTTTTCCCTCTCGGGTAAAATCAGGCTGGCCAGATACCCGGCGATAAGACAGACCATAAATCCAATTGTGGGGTAGAGAAATAAATTTATCGGAGTGTGGTATTTAACATAATAGAGGACTACGGCACTGATGATCGCACCGACTAAAGCCCCAATACCATTCGCCCGTCGGGTAAAAATACCCAATGCAAATAATCCACCCAATCCACCGATAAAAAGCCCTAATACAGAGCTGGCAAATATAACGGCAGAATAAATATTAAAGGATACCAGCATTATGGCGACGGCCGTAGCAAAGAGTCCAACAATAAAGGTAATGGCACGCGCCAGTTTTAAATAAATATGATCAGATTTATGGGGTTTAAATCTACGATAAAAATCAGTGACAAAGACGGTGGCTATAGAGTTCATCCCACTGTCCAGACTTGACATCGCTGCGGAAAAGATGGCGGCAATAACAAATCCGGCAAGACCATAGGGAAGATTCTGCGCAATGAAGAGAGGAAATATCGCATCATTCCGCATTCCCAAGCTGACATTGGCCGGGTGCGTTTTGTAATAAGCGTAGAGAGCTGATCCCATGTAAAGGACGATTGTGGCAAGAGGAAGAGCGGCAAAAGTATTTAACCATAAGCCTTTCGCGGCTGATTTTTCATCCTTCGTCGTAAGAAACCTTTGGATCCTGCTTTGGTCGGAGGATAAGACAATAAAAGTACCCATAGCACCACTAATTAATAATACCCATAATGTCGGTTCGGTAATGTCCCAGTCCAGATACCACATGCGATATTTATCATCAGTGATACCAATATCGATCACCCCCTTAATACCGTTATCGACATTAATGAAGATGACGATCAGGGCAATAATGAGTCCGGCAATGAAAATAAACACTTGTATAACATCTGACCATATCACCGCTTCAATACCGCCCAGTACCGTGTAGATGGTACTTATCAGCCCTAATGAGAGTATGCACACATAGATATTCATCCCCGTGATGGTGGAGAGAACAATTGCGGGTAGATACATGATCAGACTGATCCGCAACAATTGAAATAAAATAAACTGTGAACTCCCGAATAAGCGAACAGCGAGGTTAAATCGTTTCTCCAGGTATTCATAAGCGGTAGTAATATTCAGCCTTCGATAAAATGGCAGGTAAAAATAAATAATCATGATAGGTGCGAAAAAGAACCCGATCCTCGCGGGAAAATAAAACCAGTCCGTAGAAAAAGATAATGCCGGATGGGCAATATAAGTTACGGCACTAAGCCCAGTCCCTAACAAACTGAGCCCTGCCGCCCACCAGGGAATTCGGCGGCCAGCAATAAAGTAATCCTCTGTTCCCTTCTCCCGCCTGGAAAAGTAAATACCAATATAAATAATGGCCACCATATAGAGAACGAGAAAAAAGTAATTTACAGTGCCGAAGGAAGTGTTCGCGCCCGAATCGTGAATCACTAATTGCACCTTTGGCGTGTTTATCCCGGGTTCGGTCTCTCCACTGGTTAAGACGATGCCTTCTCCCCAGGATACTGCTTCCGCAGATACTACGCTTAAGGGTATTTCATCTTTAATCAGCCAGGTATCCGTGATCGTATGATAGACGAGAAGATCAGGTGAATAAGGCTGATCATCATCTCCCTTTTCTACGGGTTTTACCCCCACCTCATTTATGGCCTTACCACCAAAAATTAGAACATGTGATTGACCGTAGGCAATTCCGGGAGCCGCAGTTACGGGATGGGGAGCGTCGGATATCCGTTCCCACTGCTCTTCATTCAGTGAGTAGCGGTGGCCGTCAGTCAATTGCCTCGTTCGAATTTCACCCTTTTCATTTTCGGACAGTTCTTCTCCTCCAATAATATATACATTTTTTCTATAACCGGTATTTTGGGCTACGACGACAGCATTTCTTCGGGCTGAACCCTTCCAGGTTTCTAACGGTTTCCAGCTTGCTGTTAGATTTTTAAGGTCGAGTGACCAAAAGATTTTTCTTAAGTTCGATTCCTTATCTTCAATCAGTCCGCCGGCAACATATATGACCTCATCGATTTCAGCGGCGCCCATTAATGAGAGCGGTTGCGGGAGGGGTGGCAGGGACACCTGATTTATTAATTGAGATGCGGCATTCCATCTTAATTGAGTGACCAGGTCATGATTACCTTCAGCATTGCTCCCCCCAATGAGGATCAAACTTTCCCCCCTGCTGACGGATGCGCCGAAAGCTAATGGCATTTTCAGTTTAAACCCCGTTCGCCAAGTTTCATCTTCAGCGTCAGTCAGGACATAAATATCATCATACCATGTTCTTCTTATCCCGTCTCTTGCATCGTGATAATTGGATCCCCCCGCAACGATTAAGGCGCCGTTGCTGACACCGGCGAAAGCTCCGTCCAGCCCATGTTCATTGGGCAGTTCGGGTAGTTCCTCCCAGTCAATTACGTCTTTTTCCGGAGTTGCGCTTTCAGAAATTCCTGCAATGGTGAAAAAAACGGATAGAAAAATGACGGTTGCAGAGGAATTCTTCATAAGAATGGCATAAGGGTGGTTTCAGTATATAAAGCTGTCCAGTAAACTTTTCTATTTCCGGTTTGAGTAAGGCTGAATATATCTCATTGAGAAATGGTGAACATCGGTTAACTCTATTGGCATCGATGGATCATATTTAGCACTAATGGGTAAGCGAACCCCCTATGGGATAAATGAAATGGAGTAAAAAATGAGTGACCGTTTAAAAGAAAAAATAGTGATCGTAACCGGTGCCGGTTCCGGTGGACCGGGTTGGGGAAATGGCAAAGCGGCAGCTGTCCTCTTTGCCCGGGAAGGAGCAAAAATATTCGCTGTTGATATTAACCCAACAGCTGCCGAGGAAACAAAAGCTATAATTGATGAGGAGGGGGGTGAATGTACCGTTCATGAAGCCGATGTTTCACAGGTTGAGAAGGTTGAGCGTATGGTAAATCGTTGCCTTGAGATATATGGTCGAATTGATGTCCTACATAATAATGTGGGTATCAATGAAATTGGTGGATGTGTCGAAGCGAGTGAAAAAAGTTGGGATCATGTTATGGACGTAAATCTCAAAAGCATGTTTCTGACTTGTAAATATGTCTTGCCTCATATGGAGCAACAAGGGGGTGGAGTAATTGTAAACCTCTCATCCATAGCTTCGATTCGGTGGTATGGTATAGCCTCGGTTGCTTATAATGCCAGTAAAGGGGCCATAAATCAACTTACCCAGAGTATCGCAATTCAGTACGCTAAGAAAAACATACGGGCCAATGCGATATTGCCCGGTCTTATGAATACACCCCTGGTTGTGAATGCCTTGGGTGATTACTATGCAGGCGATATACAAAAGATGATAGAAATCCGTGATAACTTATGCCCCACCGGAAAAATGGGCGATGCCTGGGATGTTGCTTATGCCGCCCTCTTCCTCGCCTCGGACGAAGCAAAATATATTACGGGCACCCAGCTCGTCGTCGATGGCGGCCTCACTTGTAAGTGTGTATAAAATAATTAAAATGTAAATTGTCGTCATGTCGGCTGAAAATAAATCCTCTGATCGGAATAACTTAATGAATATTTCCGATGCGGACATTCTAAAGCAGAACGAGAGACTACAGGCCGCATTGCTTGCAGAAAATGAGGCCTGGACAGTCTCCGAATGTAAGCGAATATTAGAAAAAAATTCTCAGTGGGAGAGAGACTATACCTCCTTGCGTGCTTACGAAAAGTGTATGGATCCCTATAGAGAAAACTGGCGGGAGACGATAGGTGAGATAAAAGTTGAAAGTGAATTCCAGCCGGAAATGGAACCTTTTTTTGAAGATGATATTTCGGTGGGAGAATCAGTATCGATTAACGTCTTACCAGATTTAAAGGCGAGAGCAGTGTTGGCCCTGCCCAAGAATAAGACAGGGCCATTGCCTCTCGTGGTTGCTCTGCATGGGATGCTGGGATCACCCTCCGTGGTCTTCGGCTTTAAAGACCCACAGGAAGCTGCCTATCATGGCTACGGGAGAGCGCTATTGAAAAAAGGATTTGCCGTGTTAGCGCCGGTTAGCATTAACGAATCCACTCCCAGGATTCGAGTGCATCGACTGAGTATGCTCTTGGGCAGTTCAATTACCGGTCTGGAGATTGGGAAAATTCGAAGATTGTTGGATTATGCTTCAGGTTTACCTGATATTGACGAGGAGCGGATAGGGATGTGGGGAATATCACTGGGGGGACTGTATACCATGTGCATAGCTGCTTTGGACAAGAGAATAAAAGCGGCTATCATGTGCGCATTCTTTATGGACCGGTTTGAAAAAATAGCCGTTGAATCATCACACTACAGTAGTTGGTTTCTCCCTCATGAAGAACACTTGTTGATACCGGGCTGGTTTAAGGGGGGCTTTTCCGACGCTAATCTTTTAAGCATGGTCTGTCCACGAGCGTTGCAGATTGCTGAGGGAAAAAAAGATCCAACCGGCTGGTGGCGGTTACAGGAAAAAGAATTTCAAAAGCTCTACCAACACTATGACCGGCTTGGTTTAAAAGAGAATATCGAATTCCTCTGTCACGAAGGAACGCATGAAGTCGTCATAGAGCCCGGCCTGCGGTTTTTGGAGAGAACGTTATTATGAAAATTTGGAACTCAAGAACTGAGGAAATAAAGAATGATTAACCTCGGATTACACGGATAAGCGCGGATTTTTTTTTGAGGAGTCGAAGGCTACATCTTCCAATAGCGTAAAAGGCAGAAAATAGAAATTAGGTGAAACGCGATGCTTGATCTCAATAGCTCAGGTTTACCTGAGCGCCGGATCATCCCTATGCCTTTTTGAAATCAAAATTTAAAAAAAGCAGCAGGGAATATCCGTTGTCAATCCCTCCCGCAGATGCGGGTGGGATGACATTGATCTCATTCATCGCGTTTCACCTAATCTCTATCTATTATTCTCTGCGATCTCAGCGTCTTTGCGGTTAATTCATTTTCTGTCCTGTAATATCTGTTACTCTTTTCCTGATTTCCTGAGTTCCATATTTTAAATTCTCATCCTTATATCAAATCCGTGTATATCCGCGTTATCCGTGGTCCAATCTATCCTTTCTTCCTGTAAAAATCTTTCTTGTGCCTCTTGCCTGCCGTCCATAGTCCCGCAACTGCGGGACGACGACAGATCGTGACCGCCAGGATTAAGAAATATATTTCTCGTTGCCAAAGATGCTACCGATAATTTAGAAATTATAAACGTCCAACGAAAGAAACACCGTGAATTTTACTAAGGCGCTAGCGTCCTTCCTCATTACTGTAAGTTTACCCTGTTCACTTCCTGCTGCTCCTCAAGATCTGGAAGTATTTTTAGATTTTGAAGATGCTGATGGAACAGGTGATTTTATACTCGGTGAACCGCCCAATGATATCCGTTTTATCGGCTTCACCGTGGAAACATTGGAGGATCCCAATCTCCTGCATTCGGGGAATAAAGCATTAACCCTTGGGTCCGGTCAGGAAGGGAAAATCTTCACAGAAAAAGGGATTCATCTGCTGGAATTCTATGTTGCCGAATCAACGGGCGCGGGCAAGATTGAGATCCGGGGTAGAGTCGATGAAGACAGACGGGAACTGGTTGACTTTCGCGAAGATTTTTATCTCTCAAATCCCAATGGGGTTGTAACCGGATTGCCTGCTAATATCAGTCCCGGTGCGAATCCTCCACTTCAAAGTTTCGTTGCCTTTAGTGGCAACTTCTTCGACGATACGGATCTCAATTTTGTCTACGGAATGAAAGAGATTAAGTTCGTAAATGTTACCGGAAAATTGTCGATCGATAATCTGGGTTATACCCTTGTCGATGGACCGACAAATAACACCGTTTACTCGGATTTTAACGAATTCATTGATAAGGAGACAGGTTTCGATGATTTCACGGTTGGAGTATCACCATTTTCCGCGACCTTTACAAATGGCTTCGCGCCGTCCACCCCTAATTTTTTTGCGGCTAACGGCTGGTTAATTCAAAATGGCGAAACCGGGACGATCACCTTCGAAACACCGGCAGCACGGGTTCAATTTTATGCTTCAACTATCGTGGAGACCGCGCAAGGGGAGAGTGACGCTACGATACAGGCATTTGATACTGAAGATAATTTACTGACCATAATCGGGAACCTGGGTACAGATATCAGACCTGGAAATGGAGCTCCTCAGATTAAATTGATTGCCAGCGAATTGGGAGCTGAGAGCGGTATCGCTAAAATTACTTTAAGCGATAAAGTTGACGTAAATCCTACTTTCAGCCGGACACGACTTTCCGACTTCGGCTTTACCCCTATTCGCGCACCGGGTAGCGATGGTGGATCACCCCCTGCTGACGCTCCCTCTATCACTACCCAACCCACGAGCCAGGAAGTGCAGTCCGGAACAGCAGTCGTTTTAACGGTTGTCGCCAGCGGTGATGATCTTACATACCAGTGGTATACCGGCATCAGTGGTCACGACGACACTCCCATCGCCGATGCTACCGGCAGCACCTTGAACACAGGCGCTCTCACTATGAGTAGCAATTTCTGGGTGCAGGTAAGTAATGCCGGAGGCAGTGCTGACAGCGACACCGCGGTTATCACCGTAGCAGCTCCCTCCGTGCCTCTCGTCCTCGACGGTATGGGTGATATCGCGGGTGAGAATATACAGCATCCCAACGGCAATGTTTTCGACCAGATTTTACTCACCGGTGAATCCATCCAACTCCAGGCCAGACCGGGACAAATTACAAGGGTCTCTTTCATGGACGAAACCGAAGACATTGTACAGGTAGAATTCTCTGGATCAGGGACCTTTACCGTAACCCTCGACCCGGCGACTTTCCTGCCACCCGGCACGCCCCCGCGCTACAACCAGTCCGTCGAGTACGTGACCGGCAAACCCAGCGTGGTCATCGACGGAGCGGACTCCAGTACCTTCTTCAGCATCTTCACCGTGGGAAGGATCAACGCGTTTAACCAGGCGCTGTTCCCCGAAGGACAGGTCTATGACGCCCAGGCCGATGTGGCTCTCGTAGAAGTAGTCAACTCCACGGGACTCGGAGGAGTACAGTTATCGAATGCCGTATTCAGTGGAAGCACGGGCAAGGTGGGCTTCGATGCGCGTGGCGTACCGATAGCGGTACGCTTGACCGTTGGCGACATTGACGCCGATGGCGATGCGGTACCACACCTGTTATTTGGTTCAGGATCGTTCACTGTGCCGGCAGGCAATCCCGGTTTGCGGATCACAGGAGGAGATCTAGCCCAGACGAACGGAGCATCGATCGTCGTCGCAGAGAGTGGATCGACGACAACCGGGTTTGAAGAGACTTTTATTTCCCAGAACAACTTCAAGTCTGACAATACACCGCAACCGACACAGTCCGTAAATGCTACTTTTTCTAACGAAGATGGTGAGGAAATATCTGTCTCTGTGGATGAGGTGACGATAGAATGAATTCCCAAATAAAAATATATGCAAAGTTAGCGCTCGCGTTACTATTATTGCCCTCTTTTTCCCCGGGACAGGATTTTAATATAGATCTAGTAGCGACGGGCCTCACACTACCTGTTGCGATCACCCATGCCGGTGACGGCACAAATCGACTCTTTATTAACCTTAAAGAAGGCCAAATCGTCATCTTTGACGGTAATAATATTTTACCTATACCCTTTCTTGACATTGAGTCGCTTGTCTCCAGTGACGCCTTTGAAAGAGGATTATTGAGCGCGGCTTTTCACCCTGATTACACAAACAACGGATTTTTCTATGTCAACTATACGGACATTAATGGTGATACCGTGATTGCCCGATACAGTGTGTCGGGTAATCCGGACATTGCTGATCCGAATTCTGCTGCTATTATCACAACTATTGCTCAACCTGCCAGTACACATAATGGTGGACAACTTCAATTTGGCCCTGATAGTTACCTTTACATTGGGATGGGTGATGGTGGTGGTGGCAACGGCGCTAACGCCCAGGATCTGAATTCGCTCTTAGGAAAGATGCTGCGCATTGATGTAGATAATGGGTTTCCCTACGCTATTCCTCCTGACAATCCCTTTGTGGGGGTTCCAGGCGCACAGGATGAGATCTGGGCCTATGGTCTTCGCAATCCATGGCGTTTTAGTTTTGATCGCTTCACCGGAGACCTTTTTATCGCTGACGTCGGTGAGAATGATTGGGAAGAGGCGAATTTCCAGTCAGCGAGCAGCACCGGTGGCGAGAATTATGGATGGATTTTAATGGAGGGTACTCACTGCTTTATTCTTCCTACCAACTGCAATGATGGGACATTGACGCTGCCCATTCTTGAGTATAACCACGCATTGGGTTGCTCGATTACGGGTGGCTACCGTTACCGGGGAGCTGAGATTTCCCAGCTGTTAGGGACCTATCTTTACGCTGACTTCTGCTCCGGGCGAATCTGGGGAGCGACAGAGAGTAGTAGCAGCGTTTGGACGACGACAGAATTTATAGACAACGATTTTACGATCAGTACTTTTGGCGAAGACGAATTTGGCGAGATTTATTTTGCTCAGTTCTCCCAAAATGGGTCCATCTATCGCCTGAGTTCTGATTCCCTGCCATGCCCTCCAGGTGATCCTCTATCCATCTGTTCTAACCAAGCAAACTTCACTACCGGAGAAACGCTGAGTGTCACCTTGAGAAGAGACAACCCGGGGTTCCCCTTGACCGTAGACTTTTACGCGGGGGTGATCTTACCGAATGGCGACACAACCATATCCTTCACCGGTCCAGGCAGTTCTTTCGGAAGTCTGTCCAATCCGATTACCCTGATTCCTTTCCAAACGGGTGTAGATCTATCCACTCCTGTAGTTATCGATGATCCTAACTTCTTCCTTTATACCTGGACGGGTGGAGAACCTGCCGGCACTTATGTTCTCTATCTGGCTGCGGTCCTGGCCGGAGCTTTTGACGATGGCACCAATGATCCGGGAGATGTCCTTGAGCTGAGCACATTGCCTTTCGTCTTTACTCCCTGATCTCACTGTCAGATAGAATTCTGCTATTATTATCCCGGGTCAACGAATGGGCGTTTATAAATTGAGTTGGGTTTAGAGTGCTCGGATCAGACGGAAGATGCTTCAGTATAGGGGTAAGCAAATACTCTTGATCCTCACAAGGCAAAGAACATGATGCCCTATCGACAAGTAGGTAGCGCTGACAACAAGACATTAGCATACCTGGAGGCTACCCATCCCAGGGGAATATTTTATCAGAGAAAAACGCATGGATTAAATGAAGAGTAATTTACTAAAAAATTTTTTGCTGGCTGCTGCGTCCTTTTGTCTGACATTCCTGGTTTTAGAACTGTTTTTTTATTACGTGCTGGATCTAAAACCGCGAAGTTATAAACCTGAACGGATCTTTGAATTTTCTCTCCTTACGGGTCATTTTCATAAACCCAACGCGAGAGGTTACTGGTATCGATATCGTGGCGGAGGTAAATTCCATGTTTCAATCAACAGCTACGGATTTGCCGATGCCCCCAGGAAGCTTGAGAAGGACCGGCCAAGGATAGCATTAATTGGGGATTCTACCACCCAGTTTTGGGAAGCCAGGCTTGAGGATAGAGGTCAGTTTGTGATTGAAGAATTACTTTCAAATACTTTTGAAGTATTAAATTTTGGGGTTCGTGGGTACGGGACTGACCAGACCTTTATCTTATTCGAAAATACCGGGATCAAATTCTCTCCCGATACTGTCATTTATACCTTTTGTGTGAACGACTTTACCGATAATCTCAGCAGAGAATCAAAACCGTTTTTTAGAGTGGATAGCACTGCTGACAAGCTGGTTGTGGACGGATACCCGATCGAGAGGCCGTTGAAGAATGATGATTCTGAACGTTTTTCTGTGAGGTCCCTGGATGAATTTCTAAAACAAACGTCTTATATCTACCGAAGGTTAAGGCCTCTAATAAAGCATATGTCCGGCTATGTAGGTCCTTTGGAATCCTACGTCTTACTCGCACCTTTCAAAAGAACTTACAGTGATAAAGATAATGCAGGGGTCGAAATTACCTTAAGAATTATTTCGGAAATGAAAGAATATGTGGAATCCCAGGGCATGAAGTTCATGATGGTCGAAGGTGTTTCCCGCCCCTCGGTTGATGAAAAGATGCAAAGCGAGGTAGTTGAAGTATTCGGCGATAATTTTGACTGGGATAAAGTGACGAATATCCTGGAGGAATATTCTACCGCCAATAACATTGAATTCCTATCACTCCCGCAATTAGCAAAAAGCAAGGGTATTCCCATTACAGAGATAATGCACGACGAGGACTATTGGCATCTTGATAAAAATGGTATCCGTTTTTATGCGAAGCTCCTCGTAGATAAGCTTGACGCACTGGGTTGGTTGAACGAAACCGAAGGTCCCGGTAACAGCCTGTAGTTGGGACTTAAATCCACTGTTTCAAGTCTCCTGGTAATTTACGTTCACATCGGGCTTGATCGTTTTGATCCCGGCTGAGGTGAGCTTTTCGCATTCCTGGATGTCTACACTCTTCAATGATGGAAATTTGTTTAAAGTGGACAAACCCGAGTCCGACAGATTTGAACAATTCCAGAATAATAATTCTTCGAGTGTCTTGATCTGGCTCAATAATTCTAAACTATGGTCTGTAATTTTGGTCCCCCAAATGTGATATACCTTGAGTTTTTTTGCGTTTACAAGGTGCTCGGATGCGCGATCCGTGGTGTTTTTACAATACATATTAACCAATAACTCGAGATTGGGAATCTGCGAAATAGAGGCAAATACCTCATCGGTGAATGTATTTTCGTTCGCGGTCCAAAAATGTTGTAAAGCGGCAAATCCCGGTAACGATGCGAGGGACTCGTCGTTTAACTTTTTTCCTCCCAAGGCTAAGAATCTGAGATTGGGCAAAGTGCTTAAGGCCTTAACACCCACACCGGTTAAGTTGTTTACTGACCATGCGAATATTTTTTCAAGACCCAGGCATTGTCCCAGGGTGGAAAACCCATCGTCACCGGCAACTGCCTGGCCGCATTCCAGCGACTGCAATGCAGGAAATGTCGCCACCGTATTTAAGCTCTGGTCATCCATGTCCCTCATACCCAATTCATGCAATTTTGGCAGCCCTGCCAATGCTCCTATACCTTGATTGATGCTGGGATTTACCTTAAAAAATTGGATCGCTTTCAAGCCATTCAAACCGCTCATCGCTTTTAAGCCCTCACCGGAAATATTCTTACTATCAAGGATAATATGGGAATCGGTAGGGTCTTTATACTCGTTAATTTTGAACCCCATGGGTGAGGCCAAAGGATTTTTAAGTCCGGGCAATTCGCAAATCAACGACAATCCGCGATCGGTAATTTTTTCAGGTAGATGGAGATGGGTCAGATACTCTTTATCTATCAGTAATTCAAGTCCCTGATCATCCATGGCCGTTCCCCCCAGGGTCAGAAGCGACAAACGGTCCAGCCCAACGGTGTGCCGCAAGGTATTGCTCGTTAATTGCGAACAGCCTTCAAGACGAAGGGATACCAGATGGGGCATCGCTCGAATAATCGCCAGTCCCTTGTCCGAAATATTCTGACATCCGCTCAAAACCAAATATTTTAAAGCCGTAAGAGACTTAAGATGGGCGAGTCCTTCATCACTAATGTCAGGACAACGGGAAAGGTCCAAATACTCTAAATGAGTCAAGCGGCTGATGTCGACTAGATGCTGGTCGTTAAATTCCCCCCCACCGGAAAGACCAGGAAACTTGTGTTGAGCAATCTCATCAACCAGCATTTCCCATACGTCTTTCTGGGGTTTGCTCCTCAATTCAACATACCACACGCGGCATTCGGGGACATTCACCGAGACCCGGTTCAAAGTCGTGACGCCCAACTTATGTTCTCCTCCTCCTGACGGATCATTATCGCCATCTAACCCAATCCATCCTACAAGCAAGGGGAGGGTATTGCGTAATACTTGACGTTCAAATACCTTGTCCTCTTGCCCGCCATCTTTTTTCAAATTATCTTCAAACATTTTTAAAATACTTTCTTTTAATTGTTTTTTTGCCGTTCGTATTCTGTTTTTGATCGTTGAGATTGGTATTTCGAGAAATTCAGCCATTTCTTTTTGGCTGTTCCCACCCATAAAGAAAAGCATGACCGCTTCCCGTTCTTCGGTGCTCAGTTCGCGAATTGCGCTGAGGAGAAATTTGAGTTCCGTTGTTCGCTCGATAGTCTCCGGAGGATTTCTCTCACTCGAAGTAAGATGGGGAAAACTGTCAATGGATTCGTAATTGATGCGATTATCCTCCTGTATCAACCGGCGACAATGGGTGGAAATGATTCTGCGAAACCAGGCAGAAAATGCTGTTGGATTCTCAAGCTGTTTCAATTTTGCATAAGCATCTATAAAAGCCTTTTGTGCCGCATATTCGGCGAGATGGAGTTCACCAAGCAGCGAATAGGCATACCCAATAGCCATACTCCGATACCTTCTGACGATTTCGGCAAATCCGTTATGGTCACCGGATTGTGCCAATTGAACTATGTCAGTGATGTCTTTCATCCTAATACATTAGGTGCGTTATAAGAATGGAGCTTGATCTTTCAATAAAGTGTACGTTTATACGAAATAAAATACTTTTAGACTAGATCTTCCACAACCCTACCTGTTAATTGAAAGATAGTTTAATTGGTGGAAGACAATAGGGCCACTCCTTGAATTTTGACATTCATATTTAAATCGGTATCATCTCGAAAGCATGTCAACAGGCAGAAAAGGGGATCATGCTGTGAATAAGCCTAACGCGCATTGCCAGGAATGATCCCTTTTGCCTCCTTTACTTTTTGCTTCCGAGTAATCGTCCTCTTATGCCTCTTACTGGCTTTAAGGGGTCCTGTCTTTTCGGAAGATTCCGCGAGCGATCAAAATGGAGTCCACCCGATTGAAGAAAACCAATTGGGGGAAGGTGATTACAGGGTCACTATGATTCGCACCGAGACCCCTCCGACCATCGATGGGTATGTTGATGAAGCGAGCTGGGCCACTGCACCGGTCATTTCCAATTTTACCCAGGTTCAACCCGATGAAGGTTCACCCCCAAGCGAAAAGACAGAAGTCCTGCTCCTTTACAGCTCAGATTATATCTATGTGGGTATTCGCGCCTTCGATTCAGAGCCGGATGAAATAACAGCCCGGATAATGCAAAGGGATGGTTCGATGCGCTATGAAGACTCGGTGCGTATGACCTTCGATACTTTCCATGATTTCCGTAATGCTTATTATTTTGAAATTAACGCATTGGGCGCTTTGAGAGACGCGCTTATCCGGTCCGGCAAATTTCCTAACTATAATTGGGACGGTATCTGGGATGGCAAGGCGGTCATGGACGAAAACGGTTGGTCCGCAGAACTGGTCATTCCGACAAAAACACTTTCCTTCGATCCCCGGGGAAAAAACTGGGGGTTCAATGTCGAAAGGTCCATCCAGCGCAAAAGAGAGCGGGTCCGCTGGTCGGCCCCCTATCGCAACAACTCGATTAATGAGTTGGGAAGCTCAGGGGTCTTGACCGATATCACGGGTCTGCAACAAGGCCTGGGTCTGGACTTTGTGCCATACGCGAACATGAAAGCCACGCGCGACCAGGTTTTGAACGACAGTTCATTCGAGTTCAAACCGGGATTCGACCTATTTTATAAATTCACCCCGGCGATTACCGCAGCGCTGACCGTGAATACTGATTTTGCCGAGGCCGAAGTAGACGACCGCCGCGTTAACCTGTCCCGATTTGAACTCTTTTTTCCGGAAAAACGGAAATTTTTTCTTCAGGATGCCGAGATATTCAGATTTGCCGGTCTCAGTCGTTCACCGGTCCCTTTTTTCTCGCGGCGCATTGGTCTGGATGCCGATAACCAGCCGATTGATATCCGCGGGGGGATTAAAGTGACGGGAAGGATGCGCCGGGTAAATTTTGGTATTCTCGATGTTCAGGTCGATGACACCAGCAGCATTGAATCAAAAAACCTGGCCGTGGCCCGTGCCACCGTAAACGTTCTAAAGGAATCACAAGTGGGAGTTATATATACCAATGGCGATCCCCAAACCAATGATGACAACAGCCTGATCGGCGCGGACTTTACTTATCGGACCTCAAAATTATTGGGCGCTAATGATGTATTTGAGACCAATTTCTTTATTCAAAAATCTTCAACCACGGGATTTACAGATAATCAAGGTTCGATCGGTGGATCCGTGCGGTATCCGAATGACAAATTCGCAATGTGGTTATTTGTCGAGATGATGGACGAAAACTACAAACCCGCGCTGGGCTTTGTCAATGAGTCTGGAGTGAGGGATTATGATTTATTTTCCCGCTACCGCATACGGCCCGAAAAATTCGACAGTATCGATTTCAAAATTGACGCGCACTACCGCACCACCATCGATGGTGAAGTGGTGAGGTCCCGTTTTAACTTTCCAGATTTTAGAATTACGAATAAAGCCAAAGATTATATTGACGTGAGCGGGCAATTTCACCGGGAACAGCTTTTTGAGCCATTCGAGATTGTTGATGGAGTCATCATCCCCGTCGGAGATTATAAATTCCGAAATGCCGAGATCAGAGTCAGGACCGCCAGGGAGAGGGCGTTGAGCGGGAATTTTACCCTGGGGGTGGGCGAATTTTATGACGGCGATAGGTTGGAGCTCAGAAGCGAGATTGTCTGGAAACCATCCCCTTTATTCAACACCGAGTTTCTCTATGAGTATAACAATGTGGATTTACCGGTTGGAGATTTTGATACCCATGTCGCACAGTTAAACCTGAATTTTAATTTTTCTCCAAAATTATTTTGGAACATCACTAATCAATATGACAATGTTTCCGACAGTTTTGGTATAAACAGCCGCATACGCTGGAATGTAAAGCCGGGCAATGACATTTACCTGGTTTTTAACCAGGAAGTAGATACTTTCGACGGGCGCTGGCAACCCAGCAAGAGACAACTCAATACAAAAATTAACTGGACCCTTCGATTTTAAACCGGACCGCTTTTTACCTTCTGACTAATTATCTCCTGGACCGGAGCTTGGCCAGCAGTCTGAGAATTTCGATATAGAGCCAGATGAGCGTTACCATTAAACCGAAGGCGGCATACCATTCCATGTACTTAGGCGCTCCCTGCGATGCCCCGTTTTCGATAAAATCGAAGTCCAGGACCAGGTTCATTGCGGCGACGACAACGACAAAGAGACTGAACCCGATGCCTATTAATCCACTGTCAT
Source organism: Opitutales bacterium (assembly GCA_965197745.1). Classification (GTDB taxonomy): domain Bacteria; phylum Verrucomicrobiota; class Verrucomicrobiia; order Opitutales; family PNEW01; genus CBDANS01. The sequence goes on from CBDANS010000007.1 coordinate 403,691, forward strand.
GAATAAAGGGTATCCCGATGCCAACAAACCTGAGAATAAATGATAAAAAATATATTAAGGCGATTCCTCCCGTCGCGGCGACAACGCCAAGCTTGAAATTCTCTGTAACTTTAATGAGCCCTGACTTGTAGGCGGCCAGAAGGCCGAAAAGGGTACACATAGTTAATCCAATCGCCTGCACGACAATCCCCGGAAATTGCGCTTCAAAAACGGCCGAAATACCGCCCACAAAAAACCCTTCAAGAACGGAATAGATCGGAGCGGTAAGAGGTGCCCATTGTTTTTTAAACACGGTGATGAGGGCTACAATAAACCCTCCGATGGCTCCACCAATCATCCAGGGCAGCACTACCGCAGGGGTCCCAGTTGAATAAAACTGGTTCCATATCCAGACGGCGGGTAGGGTGAGAAAAAATAACATTAGCAATGTCTTATTGACCGTGCCCTGAATCGTCATCACTTGGTCACCGAGGGACTCTGATCCAATTCTATCGAAAGTTTTTGCGTTTAAAGCGGGATTCGCTGTTCTCATTTTTTCAATCCTGGGTATGACATTATAACGGTTCTAGTTTTTAATTTCCTGTTTCAATGAAAAAGAGACACTCCCGATTTTTTCTACCTCACCAATCCCTTTGATTTCACTGTTTTTTACGGCTTCTTCGGGTATGGTAATTCTTTCTGAAATTCTCCCAAGGGTGATCACATCACCGGGAAATAAGGTAATATATTGAGTTATATATTCAAGAACCTGGGGAGTCTTTGCAACATATTCGGCTGTCGAACCTTTAATCCTGCCAAAGTTTTCAACATTTAATGACATACCTGAATTGTTAACCTCGGTACTGTTGAAATTTACCGGTTGATCTGATATTACGTTAAAGCCATCTGCCCATCTGCCATAAATGGGTGGTAATCCTGTCACGTCCGTTTCAGAACGCTCAGCCTTATAGCTAATAGCTTCTTTAAAAGATTCATCACACAGGGACACCAGGGGCGTGTACCCTAAAATAAAATCATCGCTCTCTTCCTCGCTGATATTAAACGCGATCTTTTTAATGACCAGGGCAAGTTCTATTCCTATTTTCAATGAAGTAGCCCTGGGAGGGATTTCTATATGAGAAGGGGAACTGCTTAGCGAGGACGCGGGCCCGTTTAAAAATCTTGGGCCATAGGAGGAATATAATTTTCCCTGTTTATCGACAAATTTTTTATGATTTGCATATACCGTCCAGAAGTGCCGGACATTTTTTATCGCCCAGTTTTCAAGCAAATTAATTCCATCACCCTCATTTTTTATAACGTCTCTTACCGCGGGCGATGAATGGATCAGGGTGTCATCATTCTTTTTGTCCCGCCAATCATCATGGTCGATAACCACTACGCGATTTTTCAGTGACCCAATTTTTTCTATTTCCGCCTCGATGTAATCGTGGGGACCAAAATTGACATCGCGCAGGCCATCTATTCCCATCGTACCGAGGTGCATGACGTCTCCCGGATAGATAGTGGCGAAGGATGAATACCAAACAACAACTCTTTCTATCCCCTCGAGCAAATTGCCGGTATAAGCTCTATCTCTTAATATCCCGGATTTTCTGGTATAGACCAGTAAATCATATGGATCTTCAATTTCGTCTTTGGTTACAAGATACGGACCCATCGGGCACCCCGTATCCGCCTTTTTTCCACACCATGAGGCGGTAGCGCGTAATAAAAAGTCCGCGTCCTGGGGAAGTTTGTGTCCGATATTCTCTTTGTTAATGGTATTAAAGTAACAACCACCTGCAATATCATTTACCGAGGTATAGCCCGCGACATAATTCATCGCTTCAGGACCTTGGATATACCGACCTTTTTTTCCAATAATGATTCCGAATTCAACGTTGTAACCCCAGTCCGTCCCATTCTTTGGAATGATTACCGGTTCATCAGGTCCGACGACTGTTCCCTGGCACCGTTGGTGACCGAGGGGATAGAAATTCGCAACCTGTAATTTAGGATTACCACTAATAAATCTGGGGCTGTTTCTAACCAGCTCGAAATATAACCGCGGTCTTGGTATCGGTGCTTTGACTTTCACCGACTTCACCGGATGTCCAATCCCCGCAGGGACCTTCGGTTCAGATTGATTTAAACATTTTTTGACCGCTTCTTCTAAAAGGCGCAATGCATGTATCCCGTCTTCTTCCAGGGCCAAAAACGAAACCATATCCCGGGGCCATCCGTTTGTCATAATGGATTCCAGCTCCTTCAATATAAGTTGAGATTGGGGATTATTTATTGAAACTAAATATTCCTGGAATATTTAGGGTTCAAAAACCCAATCTTCATTATAAACCGGGTGAGATAGGACCATACCCCATCGTTCGGTGTTATTAATTTCAAAAGTTGATAAACGCATATATTCTTTAATGCCTGGTGGGGAGGGAAATAGACAGGTTAATTTTCGATCTGCTTCGGGTCAGTAATCCCCGGGGATGTAGGAGCAAAGCAAATCAATTAAATTTACATGGCCAACTTCTACTTCCGGAGAATGAAAATGCAATAAGGTAAATATGATTGTCGCTAATCTTTTAATTTACCCGGCTGGCCCTTTTTCGGGGGCACATTATCAATGACCGTGATTATATGAGCAATGAATTAACAGCGGTTGTTAATTCCTCTAATGAGAATGGTTTCACGATCGAACAGTCTGCGCCCAAACCTTTGGCTGCCTCCAGGTACCTTTCAGGCCCCAGGAGTCCGCCCCCTGAGATGGCAATGATTTTCACTTCAGGGTTCTGCTTTTTAGCATGAATCATTACTTCGAAACCATTCATGTCCTCCATTATAATATCTGTAATAATAAGATCAGGTTTTAATTCCTGGAGAATGTTCTTCGCTTCAAGACCACCCGGAGCTACGAACACTTTATGCTGTTCTTCTTCTAACGCGTACAACAATAAAGAACGGTAACTCTCATCATCTTCAACAATAAGAATGGTATTCATAAGGCGGGTTGAAGTTCAGCAATTTATTAAATCGAATACTTGATAATGACGTGACAGAGTGGTCGGGTTACACAAACTGGTCCACCGGGAGAGTTAGTCTGGAGAGGTTAATGTTGAAGTTAAGTTGGTAGAGGAAGTCAAGGCTTGGGCGCAATGAGGGCGTAGCCCGAATGGAGCCCGAGCCTTCGGTATTGAGGTTTTCAGTGAAGTGCCGTGGAGTGATGTTGCCGAGGCTGCGGTGGGGTCGGACATGATTGTAAAGCCAGCGCCAATCTTCGATGACCACGCGGGCTTCGGTCAAAGTCCATAACTGTTCACGGTTTAAACACTCCTCGCGAAAACGGGCATGGAACGATTCAATGTATCCGTTCTGCCAAGGGCTTGCTGGTTCGATATAGAGGGTTTTGATTTTCATCGCAGTTAGCCAGGCTCTCAATTGGCTTTCAATAAACTCGGAACCGTTGTCGCTACGAATATATTTTGGCGGCCCATGCCGGTCGAGCAGTTTTTGCATGATACCGCGCACCGTTTCCGCATTGATATGGCGATCAACATGGATCACCCGGCACTCGCGGGTGTACTCATCGAGCACGGTCAGCATTTTTAGACTGCCGCCGCGAACCGTCTTATCGTGGATAAAATCCCAGGTCCAAACATGGTCGGGATGTTCGGCCTTTGTCGGTAGCCCGGTGCAGACACCCCTGCGCCGGCGTCTTGGCTTGCGTGGGGGGATCGCCAGACCCAGTTCACGTCGCAGACCTTGCACGAGACGTTTACCCACCTGCCAGCCTTCGTCCTTCAACAGCTTCGTGATCTTGGGATAGCCCCACCTCGCGTATTGCCGTGATAACCGCCTTACTGCCGCTTTTAGTTTCGTTAGCCAGGCATCCGGATGCTTGGCCCTATACGCATAGGTGGAACGGTGCAGCCGAAAGTACCGGCACCCCGCTCGCATCGAACACTGGCCCCGAGTCACAAGTCTCTCTGCCACTTGCCGCTTGTGCCCAGGGCTTACAGTTTTTTTTCGAGGGTCTCCTGCAGGATCTCTATCCCCAGCATCTTGTCCGCCAGCATCCGTTTTAACCGCGCGTTCTCCTTCTCGAGCTCCTTCATCCGCTTGGCCTGGTTGACATCAATCATCCCAAACTCACGTTTCCAGCGGTGGAAGGTCTGTTCGCTTATGTTGTTCTCGCGGCATGCTTCCAGGATCGTTTTCCCTTTGTCCGCCTGGCGCAGCATCCGTATTTTCTCTTCGGTCGTGTATCTTTTGCCTTTCATTGTCTGTGTCCTTTCTAGTTGGACCAGACTAACTTTTCAAGTGGACCAGTTTTCGTGGTCACGACCAAGAGTTACCCAATAGTTCGAAGGATAATTCCAAATAATTTTTCGTAGACGAGGTAAATGAGGTTTCCTTTTTGAATTCGGGTTTGTAAGTAACTGAATTTATTGACCTGGCATACTGTCTCAAGAAACTGTCCATGACCTTGCTCCAATATCGTTAGTAGCTCTAATAATTTCAATCTATTCCCAAGCAAAAATTTTCTAATAGTAATAATATCAGTAACTTATAAAGCATAAACCGAACCAAACTTGTAAATCATAGGCGAATTACCTTACTTAGTTAGTTATTATACATATTTACTATATTTGTGTGTAAAATTATACAGACTTTGCCTCTGGAATCAAATTCAGAGGGATTTTAAACAAACATATAAGGTGCATACTTCATAATATAATAATTAATATTTATTATGAAAGAATCCATGGGATAGCCCGAACTATTTTATTGGCTAAAGACGATGACACCATATGACATAAGTTGAGAGTCAGTGTTTGAAGAACAGAATTAAATCATGCCTAAACGTATCATTATCTGCTGTGACGGCACCTGGAATACTCCTGAACCAAAATACGTAACAAACGTTACAAAAATTGCCCGTGCCATTGAGCCTACAGACGAAATAGGAAATGAACAGGTTGTTTTTTATGACTGGGGTGTCGGCACCGAAAATAAAATTGACGCAATGAGGGGGGGTGCGTTTGGCAAGGGAATCGATAAAAATATACAGGATGCGTATAGATTTCTTGTTCACAATTACTCACCCCGAGATGAACTTTTCTTCATCGGATTCAGCAGAGGCGCCTATACGGTCAGAAGTGTGATCGGAATGATACGGAACTGTTGGATTTTAAAAAAGTCTAACGCGGCCTTAATACCCAAAGCCTATGCCATATACCGATCGCGTTCTGGTCCGGATGATAAAGCAGCGCAGAAATTTCGATTAAAATATGCGAGGAAAGCCAATATACATTTTTTAGGAGTTTGGGACACCGTCGGTGCGTTAGGAATTCCTCTTGGACTCTTTCGTAAATCAAACGAAAAAAAATACGGTTTTCATGATACCGTAATCAGTCGCATTGTTAAAAATGCTTATCATGCATTGGCCATTGATGAAAAAAGGAAGCCCTTTACTCCGACCATCTGGAAAACAAAAATAAGGCGGAAAAATACAGAACAGGTATGGTTTGCCGGTGTGCATAGTGACATCGGCGGCGGCTATAAAGAAGCGGGGTTATCTTTTCACACCCTGAAATGGATGCTTGGTAAAGCCGGGCAGTGCGATCTCTCGATAAAAAATTCGTATATTAATTCTATTCTTAGAGAGAGATCGCCGGATAAATTACATAATTCTTTTTCAATACTGTATAAATTTTTGGGGCCATACATCAGAAAATAGGGATCACAAATAATGATGAATCGCTGCATCCTTCGGTTCTCAAACGGTATCGCAGCAACAAAAACTACAGGTCAGCCAACTTGAGAAATTATATTAATTCCCATTCATAGTATTGCAAGCGACACCGAACCCCTCGAGTCCACGGAGCACCGTCGCTCCCGCCAGACCATGCTCCCGCGCCTTTTTAACAATCCACTCGAAATGTGGCAGCCAGGTGATTACGAATAAATTTAAATGGTGTTGCAATAATGACGAGTGACCAGGGGGTAAATCCTTCCCTCCCATTAAATAAATCTTACAGCTATTCTTTCGAAGGGAATAAAAAAACCCCTTGGATGCCGCAGATCTTTTTGGCTTCGTATTGGGGATGATTCCTCGGTACTACCTGTTCCCCTTTATCGGTGCTGAATGCCATGAATGATTTTCCGTCGAGATTGACGGAACTGGAGTAGCCGCCGTCAGTATCGTAATCCTGGATTATCTGACGCGGTGACCAGGTCATGCCCTGATCCAACGAAGTGTGCATGATCATGTCCTGGGCGGGGGTAAATCTTCCGTGCAGGACCAGGGTCTTGCCAACCCAGTGAAGGACGGGGCAGCGGACCGATATTTCCTCGACAAGCCGTACAGGTCCCCAGCTCTTTCCATCGTCAATACTCACCCGTGTATAATTCCTCTCTTCCCCGTCGGGCATGTAAGCCAGGGCCAGAACATAAATGCTGCCATCGGGGAGAAAAGTAATGGTTGGATACCGCATTACCGCGGTATATACATCGGGTTCCCATTCTCTTGGAGCGATTGGTGAAGGAAAAACAGCGCTGCGCCTTTGCCATGTCTCACCATTATCTTCACTGGTGTGTAATAATACACCCGCATAAAAGCTGGGTGAGACGAAATAGAGGGTCCCGTTGCGGGTGAGGATATTAGAAGTGGATCCTTCGATGTAATGGGGATGTTCCGGATCGACGTAGCCCTTGTATACATAGGTCTTACCATGATCGTCACTGATGAGGTAAACACACCCTGCAAACTGTTCTCCCCCCAGCACCAGGTTTTTAGCTTCAGCTTCGAGGATTAGCTCCGGGTTTGTGGTTTGAACCAATAGCACCAGTTTCCCGTCCGGTGTTCGCGCAAAGGTAGATCCATAAGCGCTTTCGCCAAGATGTCTTTCACTATGTTCGTAGATAACGCCTTCATATTTCCATGAGGCACCGCCATCCGTGCTGCGCGCTTGCACAATATTTCCTACACCATGCACGCGTCCCTGGCCGCTTGCGACCAGGAGATCTCCGTTAGCGGCTACGATCGTTGTCGGCCCATGAAAATAAGTATCAGGATTACCGAAGGTGTGTGGAATTATATCAAAGGGGGTACCGACTATTGGTGTGGCCGCAATAAATTGCAGTTTCAGGCCCCCCATAAAAACAAATAAGGTGAGGCCCATAAAAGCGACGAATAATAAGCGTTTTTTATTCATGACTTAGAAAAGTTTGCTACGACCATACCTCTCGTTTGAGTAGTAATAAGCCAGGTAATATACGAGCTTACATATAGCGTATAATTATGAAGTCAGTCCAATCTTTTTAATGATATATATTAAATATCAAGGAAGATTGGACTGACCCCTTACCTGTATTTCAACAGGTATTATGTCCCAGAGGGATGGAACTGTTATTTTTTACAATGACAATTGCTGTTCTCGATCACCTGTATCGGGTGACTCATAAATTTAATCAATCGTCATTTCTTCCACATGGACTGCAATTTCCCGACCATCCGCGTGTGAGAAGGTTGCATTGATGCTTTGGGTCGGTTGATAAATTCCCTCCGAATTCACATTGTTCTGCGAAATCAATGTCTCAAACCCCGGGGTGATCGATCCACTACGCGCGATCACGATTGAAGATCCATTGCTTTGAATAAGATCGCCCCCGGCTATCGGCAGCCCTGGATTGGCCGCATTGACCGTGAAGGAACCCTCACCAAAAAGAAGGACCGGAACCGAACTGCCGTTGGCGTCAATGTCACCTATCAAGACACGAACTGACACCGGTATACCAGGAGCCTTTAATCCCACTTCTCCATCCAAATCACTAAAGCGGGCGTTCGCACAAAGGATTCCTCCAAAACCTGTGGAATTAGTGATCTCCAGCAAGGATACATCCGCCATTCCGTCATACACTTCGCTTTCCCGGAATAACGACTGGTTCACTGCATTAATCGGCCCCACGGTGAAGATGCTCATGAAAGTGTTTTCGTCAGCTTCTTCGACCTTAATGCTGGCACGACCTTTAACATAATTCACCGATGGTTGATTATATTTTACCGGGGTTGCAGCCGCTTCGAAGGTGTCCGGGTCCAGGGAAATTGTCACTACCGCATTACCGGAAAATTCCACCTGCACAATGTCATCGTTTAAGTCTAAGAAAGAGACACGTGTGATCTCCTCCTCATCGGACTGCAATCTTACGCTTTGCCCGGTGAGCAAGACCTGGTTATAGACATTGCCGTTGGCGTGGGTAATGTTCTCACCAACCGTCTCACCACTGCCTTCAACGACGAGATCAACCAAGCGCACTTCATCATCAGCGAGATCTTCGATTATCACTTCAACCCTTTCATGGTCCAGTATGATTCCTGAGAGGGGGTCTATTGCAGCGCTGTTGGTTTCTTCTATAATGCCTTCTTCGAAGGCATCTCTAATGTCGCTTAAACCCGTTTCAAAGTCATATATATGAGAGGAATCGAGTCCATCAGCAGTGGCGAACAGGTCATTAGCAGTGGCCCCTGTAAATGTGGACGATACCGTATCTATTACGAGGATATCTCCCGGATCCATGGTGCCATCGGCAAATGCTTCCGGATAAACTACAGCTACGCTAAATTCGTATTCGCCTGGAAGTTCATTTCCCGACCAGGTGTGCTGAAAAAATTCGGGATCATCCAAGGTAAAAGGCGTTGATAGATTGACGCTACTTTCGAAAGGTATGAGTGTTCGCGTATCGTACAAACTACCTAAAGTCATTCCTGAATCGGTAACTGAATAGACTGTCTCACGATCAGGCAAGGTGATCCAGGCGTAAAAGTTGACGGTCACCGGATATCCCTGGTTAAATCTCCTCAAAGAGAGATTTAAGGTTTCCCATGGACTGAATCTGTCCTGGTTCAAGTTAATGGAAATAGGATCGTTAGCTTCACTGTCTTCAGATGTGTCCGAATTGATGGGATCAATTACAATGTCAGCTGCTTCAATCGCATTGTCAGAGATCACAATATCGTCCACGTATAAGGTCGCCGCTTCATCGCCGTAACTGTGTGCGGTTATACCGATCTCTAAATAATTGTATATCGTTTCATCCAGAAGAAGGGTTTGGCCCAGGGTATCTATAATTTTTTCTCCGTCTTGCCAGACCTCAATTATGCCGTCGTCGTCGTCGGATAGCGTCAGATGGATTTCGATGTGCACCCATTCACCGGTGGGAAACACCACTTCTTGCCCTTTGGGTTGATAATATTTCTTTTTCGACACCCATTTTAATTCCATCAATAATTCACCTTCGGGAGGGAGCATGAGTCTTATCCCCGGTCTTTGTTCATACCAGGTTGTCTCAAGATCCCATAAAGTGAATGGGATACCCCCTTCGGCAATATAGTACCATCCGGAAAACCATACGTCATCACCCCTGACATAATGGAACATTTCTGACCCAAGGAATGCCTTGGCTGTAACCATCTCATCCGACTTCGGCACGCTATAAGCTTTTAACGCGCTACTTCCCGTATGGACATTTTCTGAACTCGGTTCTATCCGGTTATCGAGGAAATCAGATTCCCCCCGTAAGATCAGTTTCCTCAGTGAGACATAGTCTGGGACTGTAGGCGTCAAGGGGGATTGCACCACGAAATCCGTCCACCCCTGTTCTATGTTTACAAGGTCCCGGATAGTGTAAACGTTTTCATAGTCTTCCTCAAAATACCTTTTAACTTCAAATTTCTGTTGTCCGGTATAGGGATCCTTTCTATATATTTTGTTTTCAATTTCAGTGTAGTTTTTTTGATAATAGTCATTGTCATAAAGTTCGTATATATATGACAGGGTGTTGCTATTATCATCCACCTTGTAAACATCGCCTTCGATTATTATGAAGTCGATGCCCTGAATGTTAATACTGTATTCACTTAAGTATTGATCAGAGAGTGGTCGGTCTTGTGATCCTTGAGAAAAGGATGAATACAAGAAGACAGCCATCCCAAGTAATATCAGCCTTATGGAATTGCCCGTCCCTTGTAATCGTAGTTTGTAGTAATTATCAGTAACATTTGTTTTCATTATTAACCTAGCTAAAATTAATATATTTAAACAGTAGTCATGCTAATGTAATTACGGTCTTAAAGCAACAACATAAGATTTGTAAGTACCTTTTTATAAATAATTTACAAATATATTTAAAAGTTTTTTTACGGGGCGAAGAGAAATGTTGAATATATCACTTTATATAAGAAATAATTTAACATACTTTTATAATGTCGCAACGAATGGGGTTGCGACACGCGGTGATTAAAGAGGTCCTAATTTTACGCACTGTGATTGATAATAAAATATTAGTTGGCTAAAACAAGTATAAGATAACTGTTATTTCGCTAATATTCCCCAATCAACTCAATCTGATATAGAGGACACCGGGTAAGACCAAACGGTCTTTTTTAATACTGAAAACACCCCATACCATGGCGATCTCATGGGAGTCGCCAACAATCTATTGGCTGCAGTGCTGTCCAATGTCTGAGTATCATGATAAGCGTGCCCGTCGCCTGACCCCTTTTAGGATGCGAAAGAATAATCCTATAAGGGGAGATCGACCAGCACCTGGCGTGAAGAATTTTTTTCAGGTTTAAAAGGACTGTAGAGAAACAGTAATGCCACCAGAAACATACTGTAGCGAAAGTTAATGGAAAATATCAGTGACGTTCCAATATGAAATAAAATTAAGGCAACGCCCCAAAGTTTGTGGAGCGAGGGACGGAAGGCGGCCCAAAATGCGAAGAACTGAATATAAAGCATGCTTATCATCAAGGGGAATCCCCACACGGTATGCTCGATAAACCAATTTCCCATCAAACTATTTGTATTATTCTGGAGAAGCCTTTCCGCTACATGAAGGGATAAGGCACGGGGATGAAAGGCATGGATCTGCCCGATAAAAAACTGATAAACAGCTCCACCCATTTTACCGATACCTGCCATTGTAAAGGTAAGCATCACCAGGGCCTGACAGCACCAGCACACACGCAGGGTAATTTGCTGTGTCAAGCGGGACACCGTTCCAGGGTGAGCCCAATGACGGGGCAGGAAAATGAGTATAAAAGAACAAATCAGCCAGAGATGCATGCCATGGTGAATATTTCCACCGTAGGAATATTTCAGCGCTAAATATTCGAGCAGTCCGAAGAATACTAATGAACGCGCCCATCGGTGTTCGCAGAAGATAGCACCCGCTAAAGCCGCGATAAAACTTCCCGCAAGAATTAACCGAACTCCGACCAGGGAGTTATTCAAGATATTCAACCAAATGACCGGCCACAAGGGATCGGTGGGCTTTAATTTTTGATAATAGTCCCAGAGGTGAATATTGAATAAGGCATAAAAAAGGAGGAAACCATAAAAAACACGGAGCAGCACTTTCGCCACCTGGTAGGCATGCTCTTGCAAGCGCAAGGTTACATCCCAGTTAGTCTTATCCGACGATGCGAAAAACCTGTAGATTCTTTTCCAGAACAGCTTCATTACAGTCAGGGGGTGGAATAAGTTCTTACTGATTTTTCTAGCATGTTACCGGTCTTCCATCTGTCTACCGGATCGTACGTAACGGCCACCAGTTCATAGCGGGAGGAAAGTGGAATGTAATTTTTTTCTAGTATTAATCGAAGACGCTCTATTTCAGACGTATTGTTTCGGTTTTCGGCCTTTCCTAATTGTTGTACTATCTTGTATACACTGATTGAGTGCGGGTCATCGACGATAGCTGAAGCCTTTTCATAATACTGAGGGGAATCCAGTGTCTTCCCTCCCACTTGGTGTAAGAGGAGAGCGAATTTAATTTCTGGATTAGGGGTCAAAGGAAAAAGAAACCAGCAATAAACTGGAAACACTTCATGCTTCGGGGTAAGAGAAGAGAGCAACCCGCCAATAAGATAAAAGACCAGGAAAAAATGAACACCAATTACGATTAATTGATATTTTCTCATTTATTTCGACAAAAGTGGGATACCCCGTGAATGATATTTGCGGCCCAAAAACTGCGGGCCTCAACACTATGATTTCAAAAAGATAATAAAGGAGTCTGTCTAATTATTATGGAATGATATATTAATTTCAAAAAAAATAAATCTGACCGCTTTCCTGATTGTGTCAGTGATAACTATAGAATAGAAGAGAATTACATTCTCAAATGAAATTATTATATCCCATTCTGACAATTCCGGGTGTCGTTGCTCTTTTTTTATCATTTACCTACTCCACATCACCCTGGGATGTAATAAGAGAGGAGGTATTCACGAGGGATTCATCGTCACGTCTGCAGTTATTTTATGTCTCATTTCCATTCTTTCTCTCGATACCCATCTGCCTATGGAGTATCAGGATATTATTTAACAATCAATTAAGTAAAGCAGAGATCGTCACTGCCTATCTGCTCGCGACTTTTGCACTTATCTCAAACTTATTTATTACTATTCCGGCGATAGATGAATTGGAAGAGATTTATGATATTTTAACATTATTTATTACGTGGATATCTGTCCTTTTCAGTATACTCATAGTAGCGAATAATATGAGGAGGCTGGTGCCCCAGGTGATAAACGTTCCTATTTCTCTGCACCTGGCCTATCTCCCAAATGCCATCTTTTGCCTTCTTGTTTTCAGTGATGATGGAGGACTGGAGAAAGGAGCTTACTTAGTTATATTTACCTCTATTGTCTATATAGCAAAAATTGTAAGCCTTGCAAAAGTAAAATGGGAAGTGGGTAAAGATGAGCATTAACAACGTCGAAAAATTTAAAAATAAAATAGAGCGTAATGAACTCTGTGTAGGTGCCAGTATTACCTTCAATGATCCTGCGATCAGTGAACTCATCGGTGATGCGGGTTACGATTTCATCTGGATAGACATGGAGCATTGCCCCATTGATACGGCTAATGCATTAAGTCATGTCATGGCTGTGCGCGGAACCGATGCAGCTCCTTTTATTCGAGTGACCTCGGGCGACTCCAATGTTATTAAGCCCATACTCGAACTTCATCCGGCGGCTATAATTGTGCCCCAGGTTCAAGGTGTGGACGACGTTGCCAACGCAGTGGCGGCCTGTAAGTACCCCCCCACGGGGGTGCGTGGATTTGGCGCCCGACGCGGTCGGCAATTTGGAGGTATTCCCTATCCGGAATATCTGAAAAGCGCCGATGACCAGATCATGGTATTCGTCCAAATAGAACACATAAATGCGGTAGTAGCCTTTGACGATATATTAGCGGTTCCAGGTCTGGATGGGGTCTGCATTGGTTTTAACGATCTCGCTGGTTCAATGGGGTTGTCGGGGCAGACTACTCATCCTCAGGTGATAGCGGCGGCAGATGAAGTGATAGAAAAAACCCTTAAAACGGATAAATGGGTTGGTATAGCTATGGGATACGATGCGTCGGTGATTAATTGGGTAAAAAAAGGAATTCACTGGATCTCGATAGGCAGCGATTTTATTAACCTCTACACCTATTCCAAAAAAGTGTTAGAGGAGTTACGAGAATCTCTTTAATTCATGACCCAGCGAGGAAAGTGTAAATGCGGCAACGCTTATGAGTTGAGCTTATATTATTGCGCCCTTCATTATTTACTATCCAGAACCTCACGCACTGTTGCTATTAATGATTCAGAGAAATAGGGTTTTTCGAGCATTGTTTTCACACCGAGAAGATCTAAATCCGTTTTATGCTTTTCATGGCCCTGTCCCGTGGTGGCTATAATTTTCACCTCAGGATCCATTTTTATCAATGTTCGAGACAAACTCACACCGTCCATATAGGGCATGATGATGTCAGTCATCACGACGCGAATTTCTTTTTGATATTTTACGAATTTCGCCGTGGCTTCTGTCCCATCTTTTGCGGTCAAAACATTATAGCCCTGTTTACCTAAGACTTCCTCAACCATTTCGCATATAGCGGTTTCATCATCGACGACGAGGATCATCTCACCATTTGCTTTTGGAAATTTGGATTCATATCTTTCAGGGGAAATAACTAATTCGTTAGTTACCGCGGGGAGATACAATTTAAAAACACTTCCATGTCCTTCCTTACTCTTTACCGTAATAAAACCTCCATGATTCCTGATAATACCATGTGAAGTGGATAAACCCAGGCCGGTCCCATTACCTTCTATTTTGGTCGTGTAAAATGGATCAAATATAAGCTTCATACATTCGTTTGACATGCCATGGCCGGTATCGGTGATTTCGATGGTAAGATACGGCCCCTTTTGTGCTCCAGGGTAAATGGCGGCAAGACTTTCATCCAGGAATTCTTTATCCGCCAATATATGTATGTCTCCACCTTCAATCATGGCGTCACGGGCATTGATGCAAATGTTTAAGAGGACCTGATGAATTTGCGTAGGATCACCCTTAATGGGCCAAAGTTCTTTAGGTATATTATAATTAATACTGATATTTTTAGGAAAAATCTCCCTCGTGATTTGGATGATCTCCTTCACCGTATGCTTGGGATGAAATAAGATAAATTTCCCATCCTCTACACCCCGTGCAAATGTGAGCACCTGATTAACTACGGAGCCGGCATGTTTTGCGCTCTTTTTAATTGTTTTCAGAAGATCTAAGCTTTTTTCATAGTGGGGGTTAGATAATAATAAATCAGAGACCAGTAATATGGGGGCGAGGAGATTGTTTAAGTCGTGGGCTATTCCTCCTGCCAGGGTTCCAATACCTTCCATTCTTTGGGCGCGTAACATCTGAGTATCAAGCGCCTTCTTTTCAGTAACGTCGGTATTAATAACGAAAATAACTTTTGGGTAGCCCAGCTTATCCTGAACCAGAGTCTGTCGACTATGGACTATAATCTTTTTATTTTCTTTGGTTCTTTGAATTAAATCTCCCGACCATGATCCTTTATCAATGACCGTTTGCTCTGCGCCAATGGCCTTGGTAATTTCATCTTCATCGATCAGCTCAATCGACTTAATTCCTTTCGCCTCCTGCGCTGAGTATCCGTAGAGTCGCTCTGCGGATTTATTCCAATATAAAATCCGGTCTCCGGTATCGCGGACGATGATCGCATCGGGAGCTTCATCAAGTAAATTTGCCTGCTCAATTATTTTTTCCTCTAATAATTTATGGTCAGTAATATCGCGTTCGATTCCCACCAGTCCTATGATATTCCCTATTTCATCCCTGAAAGGGACTTTAGTGCAGGTTACCCATTTAATATCTCCTCTATCATTTATTACAGGTTGTGCTTCTTTAGTAATTGAATTGCCGGTCTCATAGAGCTTTTGTTCATCACGGTGATAGCGATGGGCCAATGCCATGGGATAGATATCAAAGTCTGTTTTCCCAATCATCTCATCGGGTGATGATATACCATTTATAAGCGGCAACGACCGGTTACAGATAACATAGCGGTTTTCTTTATCTTTTACGTAGATAAAATCCGAGATATTATCAATCAGAGCGCGAAACAGATTATGGCTTATTGACGCGTCGGCAGATACTTCAGAGGCTGAACATTCTAAACCTGCTACCGCCTTGAGGAGTAAATTCTCTGATTGATCGCTCTTCGTATAATCTTTTTCCAAATCAAGCTGAGCTGATTGAATTTTTTGCATTAATCTGAGCGGCGTCCCGAGGTTGAAAAGTCTGCAACTCCATTATCTGGCACTACCTGTGTAAACTTTGAAATAAGTGGAAAGTGAAACAGCAAAGGCAGACCCGGGCAATATTATAAATGACACTGTTCGTTAAAAAAAAGTAAAACTATATTTTATATACAAGCAGGAGTTGAGATTCATTAAGGGTAAACGATTAGCGAGCACTATTCTCAATCGCCAGATCGAGGTCAGAGGTTGGTGCCGAGATGATGGCGGGAGCGGTGCGAATAGGCAAGTGGTGGCGCTGTCTTTGGTTTACTGATGACCTTCAAATATTGACCTTAAATATTGACCGTTGATTCTAATTAATCAATAAGTGCATAAATCCTGGGATGAATTAAGACCGCATTGGGAAGTGATTTTATATATATAATTCTACTCTTAAATAAATGGAAGAAAGCATCAATTACCGGAAATATGCGCTCCTTTATGTAGATGACGAAAAAAAGTCGCTCGAGTACTTCAAAAAGGCTTTTAAAGAAGAGTTTCGAATCTTCACGGCGTCGAATGCGCAAGAAGGCTATCGCGTATTCGAGGAAAATAAAGATGAGATCGGGATTCTTATCGCGGACCAGAGAATGCCTGGAGAAAAGGGGGTGGAATTATTACAAAGAGTTCGCCAATCTAAACCACAGGTCCTGAGAATCCTGGTTACCGCATACACCGATCTTGACGCTGCAATTAATGCCGTGAATTCCGGTTCTATTTATAAATACGTGACCAAACCCTGGAATATACTGGAATTAAATTTAATTTTGAAAAGGGGGCTTGAGTTTTTTAACGTGCAGCAGGAGCGGGATCATCTTTTGAAGGAAAAGATATCGGTAGTGAATAATATCGTTATTGCCGACCGCGTGATAAGTTTTGGTATTCTTGCGGCAGGGTTAAGTCATTATGTGCGCAACTCGATGGCGGCGGTGAGAACATTTATCGATCTCGCGCCGGTACGTTTAAAGGAAGAGAAAGTAGATTTTGAGAATCTGCATAACCCGAATTTCTGGAGAGATTTCTATGAGCATGTGCAAATTCAAATCAAACAGATAATTGAAATATTCAATGATTTAAGTGTGGAATCCGAAGATGCTTCGACGTCATTTCAAGATCAGGTCTACTTGAGAGATCTCTTTGAAACCGTTAATATGAATTTAAAAAGTTTGTTTCAGGAAAAGGATATTATCGTTAAGAACAATATCACTGACACCCTTCCATCGATGAATGTTGATAAGGATAAGTTTCAACGGTTATTCCAGCTTTTAATTCAAAGTATGCTCTACAATTTACCGGAGGGAAGTGAAATAAACATCGATGCGAAAGAACTCAGCACCTATAACGGACATAGTCCAAAAGTGAAAATTGAGATCAAGGATAACGGACCAGGCTTACCTCAAGACGAGCTTCGATCGATGTTTTACCCTTTTAAGAAACAGAGTGGAGAACCTCAGGAATTTGGTATTAACCTTCTGGCCTGTTATTTCATTGTTTATCACCATGGTGGTAATATTGAAGTTAAATCAGAGAAAAATGGCGGCACAAACTTTATTTTGACGTTCAGAGCAAATACCCAACTGCAATCACCGAGGGAAGATGAAAGCAGATTTCTTACCAAGGTTATGGTGAATGAAAAGTTGTGGGAAAGAATGCTGGCAGAATATTAAAGGAAGTATTATAAAGCGTCGAAACATATTACTAAAAGCGTTTGTTTAAAGGGAAGGGGAGTAGCTATGGTTACGCAGGAACAGATGGATCACTATTTGGAAAAAGGATGGGTCGTGATCGAAGGGGTATTTGATCATGCCGTTGTGGACGATATTGCGAAGACAGCGACGACGATAATTGAAGAAGAAATAAAAAGCCCCGATGTTTCCCCCATGGCCGGTGAACGATTAGAAAGCGGGGAAGTCATTCCCCGTAAAATAATGCAACCATTTTTCAAGCATCCTTCATTTCAGGAATTTGTTCTAAACGACCGTTTTAATAATGTAATTGAAGAGTTCATAGGCGACACTCCATTGTTGTTAACGGATCAGGTATTCATGAAACCACCTCATCACGGAGGCCCCAAACCTTATCACCAGGATGACTTTTATTTCCAGTGTTTTCCCGCAGATCATGTTATTACCGCGTGGATCGCGCTTGACGATGTAGACGAGGAAAACGCATGCCTGCGCTATATCAGCGGGTCACACAAAGAAGGAATTATACTCCACTACCCAAAATCAGCCGCTGAGTCGTTCAACCTCATACCGAGAGAAGAGGATATTAAAATGAAGAATGAAGAACTTGCGCCCGTCCATAAAGGAGGAGTCGTATTTCATCACAGTCAAACGCTGCACAGTTCACACCGTAATAATTCAGATCGCTGGCGTCGCGCCTATGCCACCCATTGGGTAACGGGTGAGGTTACCTGCAAAAACGAAACTCTCAAGCAGGCCTTATTTAAAACGGATCGCTACCAGGCATTACTGGATAAGAAAGCGGTGAGTCCTAGAGGTTAAGATTTATTGGATTTGATCGGGGAGAGCATGCGATGAGGCTGAAAAATAAAGTAGCACTGATTACCGGTGCTTCGAGAGGTTTAGGAAAAGCGATGGCTGTCAGTTTTGCCAGAGAGGGAGCGGCCGTAGCGGTCAATTACAATAAGCGTGGAGAAGAGGCGGAGAACGTTTGCCACGAAGTAATCGAAGCGGGTGGGAGAGCGATACCGGTGCAAGCCAATGTAGCCGACCCCAACTCGGTGAAAGCGATGGTAAAAAAAGTAGAAGATGAATATCAAAAGATCGACATCCTCGTCAATAACGCCGGGATCCTTAAGAATATTGAATTAACGGATGATTCACTGATAAAACTGGATCAATTATTTGAAGTAAATGTAAAAGGCGTAATTCACACGGTACAAGCGGTAGTGAATAAAATGAAAGAGAGGCAATACGGGAGAATTTTAAACATCAGTTCGATTTCAGGATTAGTGACGGCATTCAAAGGATCCACGGGATATTCCGAGACCAAAGCAGCGGTGATTTCACTGACCAAACGCATGGCACTTGAATTGGGGCCCCACGGAATAACCGTTAACGCCATTGCCCCGGGGTTTATTAAAACCGATATGACGATGATGTTTGACAACAGTGAAGATGAACAACGCAAAGTAAAATGGATGGAAGAAAACGCGATCCTGGGTCGGGTCGGAGAACCTGATGATATCGCGTTACCCGCACTTTTTCTTGTCTCCGGCGAAGCCGGATTTATAACCGGCCAGACACTTACGGTCGATGGGGGCAGAAAAAATTTCCTCACCCATTCAAGATAACCTGGAATTGCTCAGGATCCAGAATTGATGATGAATTTTAGATCAAGGTAATTCGCTATCTGTCTGGAAGAGGCCGATGTAGGGTTTGGGGATGATGGCCGCAGCCCGGGAATTATCAGGATGAAATAAAGTTTTCGCATACGTGTTAACTATTTCAGCTTTCAAGGAAGCGACAATGTCCTGCATCACGGCGATAGCGTCATCGATAGATTCCGGTTTTTCCTGGGCGCGCTTGAGGACAAAATTCAGGAGAAACTCATTGGAGCGAAATGCCTGGCGCGTTTTAATTTTAACGGGTCCAATAGCATCGTATACCTCGGATTCGGAAATTCCATTTTCCGCTATCTCTTTTGATATATTAAGTATAGCTTGAGCGAGTTCGGGAGCGTGATCCGGGGAAGTATCGATTTGTGCTTCAATTGCCGCGAACGCGGGATACTCGCGAAAAGATTGGAACTCCGCTTTCGGATTGTAGGAAAGGCCAAGATCTTCACGTAATCGATCCCATAAACGTCGCTCGATAACACCGCTGAGCACTTCTAAAGCGATGCGGTCCTGCAGTTTCAACTCTTGTTTAATCGGCCAGAAACCGACAACCATGGCCTGGTGTTCCTGACCCGTAAATTCAAGTTGGCGGAAACCGGCCGGGGCGTTTATTTTTACTTCGCGATCGGGTGCGGCATTTAGTTTCTGGATACGCCGGTCATCTAATGCGCCCAGGGTTTTAGCCATGCTTTCGACAACCTCGTCTTTATTTATGTCACCGACTATACTAACTTCGATATAACCGGTTTTAAGCGGTTCTTCGAGCCAGTCCCGGACATCGTTGACGCTGACTTCGGCATAATCTCTTCTTGTTCCCCAGGAAAAGCGACCGTCTCCTTTAAAGATATAACTTTGAAAGGCACGATAGCCATTTTGTATACCGATCGATGAAGACGTTCGATATTGGGCCGCGCCCCGGATGGCATTTTTATAACTGAACCGATAGATGGTCGGTCGATGTAGATACTCAGTAACGATCCCGAGATAATAATCCAGGGACTCACTGCCCATCATTCCCCGGAAACTGAAAGCGTCGTGGTCGGTCAAATCAAATCCAAAATTAATCATTGCGGATTTAACGATAGAGGAGATCTGGTAAGGTTCATAGCGGCTCGTCCCACCGCCGAGGAAGGACTGGAGAGCGAACTCCCGCAAACCCGGCAAATTTTTCTTAAGGTCGAAAAACCCCCCGCCGACACGCACAATGACCCTGACCGCACCGGGTTCATGGTGTGATTCAATTAAATTCAAGCGGACATTATTATCGAAACGCATTAAGTGAGCACCGATCTCAGGTATCGTTTTTGATTCGACGACGACTCCCGTTTTCCCCCAACTAACCGGTTCGAATTCAAATTCGGACTGATACTGAAATTTCTGTAGATTGGCCGGATCTTTTCGCCCTTTTGTAATTTCAGCTATAATATTTTTTCCGGCGTCTTTTATTTCAGCGTCACCGGCAATATGATAAGACATATTATCGAGTTCCCAGCATTCTTTAAAAGAACGGTGTACCGTCCTTTTATTAAGATCTTTGAGATAATCTATTTGTGACGAGAAATCATGATCATAACCAATGAAAACAGTATCTTCGGTAATGGATTTTACTATGTGTTCGCATATCTTAGATGGGTCCATTTTAGGATATAGGGAGCGCAATTTTTGCGCCCGAAATAAACTTCGGTTGCGTTGCCATAAAATGTCTTTTTCCGCAAATCCTTTATTATGGGTGTAACGAATAACTCTATCCAAGGCGCGGACACCCTCCTGCCATTTATTACCACTGACATCAATCGAAGCTATGGCGGCATCATGATCAAAGAACTGTGTGTACCCGGCTGAACCTTTTGAAGCAAAGGGAAGGGTATCACCGAGCCGTCGCTGGAGGAGTGACATCGAAAAGTTTCGGTAAAATTTCTGACGTCTGGCATCGCTTGAATCCGCTCGATTACGTGGGGCCGCAACAGAAGCAGCGCGGACCGAAGCTGCTCCAACATGAGATACCCTGAATGCCGCCGCGTTGAGAGAACGCGATTTTTTCAGACGACCGATGTTGCGTTTAGGTAAAGATGTCGACGGTTTTTTAATGTCGCTAAAGTTTTCTTCAATTAGGCTGGATAATTGTGATGACTGAAAATCACCGACGGCGACTAGAACCATCAAATCCGGACGGTACCAATTACGGTGAAATTCAAGAAACTGATCACGCCTCAGATGTTTAATGCTTTGAGGTGTACCGATTGGCATACGGTCAGTAAATGTCAGTCCATTGAAGATCACCTGGTAGGAGGCCACTTCAGCCCGGTAGGATAATCCATCTCGGCTTCGCAACTCACTTAAGATGACATTGCGTTCCTTATCGATCTCAGCTGTCTCGAATTTAATACCGTCCGCGATATCGCGGAAAAACAAGAGCCCTTTCCTTAAGAGTGATTCGTTACTTTCCCAGAATTCAAGGCCATAAACAGTATGGTCAAATGCGGTGAGCGCATTCACATCTTGACCGAGTTCCATTCCCAGTTGCTGGAAAAAGGAAGCCAGTTCACCGGCATCAAAATGACGGGTGCCATTGAATGCCATATGTTCAATAAAATGGGCAATCCCCAGATTCTCTTCAGTCTCCTCGATTGAGCCGGTGAGAATGAGGAATTTCATGGTTACGCGATTGGGAGCACCCGGGTGTTCCAAGAGAGCGTATCTTATCCCGTTTGCTAATCTACCCCAGACGACCCGATCGTCAGCCGACAAACGGCTTCGCTCATGAGCCCATTTTAATTTCCAATCTTCTCCTCTTACTTCAGATGTCCCGATGGTGAGAAGTCCGAGAAGGACCATGGTTAAAATCGGCTTTAATTTTGTTATCGGGGCAATCATTGAATTTAAAAGAAATCACTAATGAAAATATTCTCAAGGATAGAAAAGAGAAGAAACAGCATGGAGAACAATTTAATGTAAGTACACCCATTTTCAATTGTCTTATTGAGAATAGCTACGCCAAACTTCGTAAACTCACTGACCGATTTATATCCTGAGGCCTTATTTTTAAAAGACTTGCAGGATTTTTCGGTAGGCATCCATGGCATGCTGGACGGTGTCGATGCGAATACCACTGCGTTCCGCATTGTATTTGAGCGCGCCCACCACACGGTCCGGGCGATTGAAGTGGGCAGTATTCTCCTGTGTGTATTGAAGTTTGATAAGGTTTGAGATAGCCAGGGTTATCGCCTCTTTATAAATCATCTGACGCTCTATATCCCCCATGAGTTCAGCCATTTCATAGGCATAGGCCAGCCCTTCAGTAAATACTCCGTCTGATGAAGAATGAGGGCTACCGTATTGCGGGGTAGCAGGATTATAAAAGCGCCCCACTTCTTCGCGGTGATCAAGCAGCTCAAGCAATTTATCGTTCAAGGTGAAAAGCGCTGTTGCGTATAATGGGTTTCTCGTAATCTTCCAGAGTTTATTCATGGAAATCGAGTGCCATGGCACGTAGGCAGGGTAGTAATTCTTTTCAATCTGTTTGACATATTTATCAATGTAAAATGCTTGAGATTTAATTGCGGCATCAAGATATCTTTTATTTTGCGTTTTTTCATAGTACTCCACGAGGGCAACGAGGGCTTCTCCGGAATAAAAAGTTAAAAGATAATCTTCGTTATAGGCATAACCGGGTTCGATGAACCAGGGATGAAAAGCGCCATTTACATCCATCAACATCAGAATCCCTTCAGCCAGCTTTTCAGCTTTTAATTGATACTGGTCAAAGGAAGGGCTCCAGACGAGAGTTCTAAGAAGGAAGGCGTTGGCTCCGAGTTTCGACTTTTTATCGTAATAGACATAAGCGAGTTTACCGTTTTCCCTATACCAGTTCTCAAGAGAGAAAGAGAGGTTCTTACGATGAAGGAAAAGTATATGGGGCGATTCATGGCTCAACTCGGCGAGCAAGCGCGAAGCCATCAGCTGTCGAAGGGCATTATTTTTGTTAGGATACTCATCCGTTTTCGGGTGATAAATATAATTAAAGAGACCTTTACTGCGGAGATTAAATAGCAGCCATTTTTCCGCTGCATCGTAGGACTGCTTTACATCCTTAAGGAAGACAACATTACTCGATAAGCGATTGTCCGTTTCCGCCGATTCGGCAATGAGGGTGAAAGCGAGAATGAAAGCAACTGCCAGTTGTTTCATGATCGAATGCCGGTGTGGAGTTATCAGCCTACCTCTCAATCAGGCTTCGCGCGCCGTTGATCACATAGCTGAACGGCAAGGGCGACGACATAGTGGACTTCATCCAGATCATTTAAAGGTTTATGTAAATGAAAATCAAATTTAGACAATCGCTGGTCATCCTCTCTAATCTGCCAACCAGTCATTAATATTGTAGCAACCGATGGATTTATGAGACGAATTTCATTGGCTATCTGATCTCCGGGGATGCCTGGCATGCCCAAGTCAATCAAAGCGACGTCAAATTCATGGTCAGTAATACTGGCGATTGCATCCTTGCCGTTTGAAGCGTTGCTTACTTCATGTTTATCCCTGAGCATTATGGAAATAAGGCTTCCTACATCTTCCTGATCATCAATGACCAGTATTTTAGCGCGCCGCACTTTTGGTAATTCAATTTTTACTTCTGATTTAGGTTTTCCTCCTTTTGCTTTTGGTAACCAGAGAGTGATGCTTGTTCCTTTATTAGTTTCACTTTCAAGATCAACAGTGCCACCCCAGCGATTGATACTGCTATTCACGGTAGAAAGTCCCAGGCCTGTACCGAGCTCAAGTTTGGTCGTAAAAAAAGGTTCAAACGCTTGTTTTCTGGTTTCTGCATCCATCCCCCTACCACTATCCTTGGTTACTATCTGGATCCCATCGTCGACATGTGAAGTCCTTATAATGATGGTCCCCCCCTCGGGCATTGCGTCCACGGCATTAAAAATTAGGTTCATGATGATATTAAATAATCCCGACGAGGTTGCCCGGACAGGATAGCGCTCTTCAGTGAGTTCAAGTTTTATGGCAATGGTGATACCGCGTGCTTCGGGACCATCTTTCCATTTGGGTTGTGTTGCTTTAATTGCCTCATGAATAACCGGATTTACTAAAGTAAACCCTTCTGCCTCCTCATCCCCTCCGCGAAAGGTGAGTTGAAGTCGCGATACCAGGTCTTGAGCACGCAGACCGGAGGCATGGATCTGCTCTATTCGTTCGAGCAAGACCGGGTCATTTACGGCTTTTTTCAGGAGTTCGGTGCCGACCATGATGCCCACGAGTATATTATTAAGGTTGTGACTGATCCCGGCTGCCATTTCTCCGAGAGCGTGAAGACTTTCAGTAAGGATTTGCTTTTTCTCACTCTTCTCCAGCTGTGCCATCATGCTGTTGATGGTTTCACCAAATTTAGCAATTTCATCATTGCCGCTAATGTCTATTCGTGAAGAGAGATCTCTACTTTGACTTATTTTTTCAATACTATCACTAAATTTATCGATCCTGTTTAATACCGTTTTTTCTAATATGAGGAAAGTAATGAGACCAAAAATGGTGCCGGTGATCAGAATGAAAATAATTAAGTAGTTCACGGTATTTTTGCCCTGCCTATATAAATCTTTAGGCATATCGATTCTTAAGATTACGGCAGGTTGACCAAATATATCCTTCAAAGTAATATAACCTAATATAGAGACATTATCGTGAGGCTGGACAATTAGCTGGTCCTCTTGCCTCAAGGTGTTAAGGACCGCACCAATTTCAGCGGGCATGGATTCGTTTTGGAAGGTGAACGTCTCAAGTGACAACTCAGTAATTTCACCAAGCCGCTGTAATTCAGATCCATTAAACAAGCGGCCCATAATTAAGGTGCCGCGTACGGGCCCCTTTTTCAGGCTGTTTAAAAATCGGGGTAGAAGCAACCATCATCGGTCCTTCAGGCATTATTATGATGCCATTCATACTGCTCTCTTCACCCGTGTGATTGATTAATTGAGGGGTTAACAATGATTTTAACCAGCTTTGCGGAAATGGAATTTCGACATCGTTCTCAAGATCATATCCTTTACTGTAAACCAATTCTCCCGAGGCACTAATATACAATATAAAATTGATCCGTAATAATTCGTCACTGAATGTTTCATCGACAAGATTTGAACTGATATAATCTTCATTTACCGCTTCAATAAACACATAGGTGTCATCCCACGCAGACCAGTCTAATGCTGTTGATTGAAGCTGTAGAAGTTCTTCAAAGAAGGCGTTCGTAAAACGATTTAAATTCTCATTTACACGTCTCTCCTCAAGTTGAGAAAAACTATTGAGAACGACTATTTGTGAGATGAGATAAAACAGTCCAATTAAGACAATAAAGGTAATAATGATAATAAGGACTGTTTTTTTACGAATAGTCATATAAAGAGATTATGAGAAAATGGGGTAAGATGAAATTCCAAATTTATTAATGATAGGAATCAATCAATATTGGGCAATAGCATAAGATAAATGGCTTTATTGATTACATATCAAGAGATTTATGGATTGGTTATATACCGAATGAGCAACTAAGCACGGCGGAGTGGACGGTTGAGAAATGCTGGCGACCATTGCTCTGAGCATTGACAGATACTATAAGTACCCTCTAATGAAGGAAATTTATATAGAAAGAATATGGCAGTTAACCTGGCATTAATCGAACAATTGCGAGAATTTGAGACTCCGACGATCGCGGAATCGTTATTGGCTCTGGGCTGTGATGACAACTACAAGTATTTCACAGGAAGTGAAATCAAGCTTATGACCCGTGTCCTTCATCCCATGGTCGGGGTGGCAATAACATTGATCGTCGATACCAGCACACCAGGTCTCGAGCTTGGTCGCGAAGGTATCATCGCGGCGGGTGAAAAGATGCTTGAGACTGACCTGCCGACTGTCGTAGTCATGAAATCTGTCGGCTCGAGAATGTCGCATGAATGTGTCACAGGTGACGGGATGTGTAAATCGTTTCAGTCCAATGGATGCGTTGGACTTGTCGCCGACGGCGCGGTTCGCGACCTCGACGCCATAAACAAGCTTGCGTTTCCCGTTTATGCCTCGGGGGCGGTGAGTGACCATGCGACCCTGAATTACAAACTGGTTTCCGAACCGATTACCATTAGTGGCGTTTCCATAAACACCAATGACTTATTGCATGGCGACAACAACGGGGTGCACCTGATCCCGGAGAAATACCATCACGCCATCGTCGAAGCCTGTTGTTTGACCCGTGATTTTGAGACGCGGGCGCACATTCTCAATCGGCGTACCGACATTAATGCTCGCGATCAGCTCGCGCAGGTTGACGAGCTCGCCAATGTGAGAAAAGAAAAATGCATGGCCCTGATGAAGGGGTGAGCGATGGGGTAAAACTATCGGGAGCACTATGAAATAGAGGGGGTATTCATTCCATGGAAGCCCCTCTTGATGACCCATCGAGAGGACCCCTCAGCAGTCCCGGGGGAAGCTTAAAAGCCCTTTCTGTAAAATATATGTAAAAGTAAAATATTGGCCTATATATAGGTAAAAAACACTAGACAATATAGATTAATACCTTATTATATGCCTCTATTAATCCTGATTATCATAATAAATTAAAAAAAGACCTGAATCTGCAGTTGCACAAAGGAGACAGAAATGCCTTTACCCTTGTTGAAGTAATTGTGGGTATGGCGATATTCGGGTTAATATTTGCGTCGATTGCAACGGTACTCACCCGTGGCTATGTAATCATTGAGAACGCACGCGATAATGCGCGCATCAATCAGATATTGCAAAGTGAGATAGAAAATCTTCGCGCCTTAAGTTGGAATGATATCGAAGCCCTGCCCGTTCAGCATCAGATCATGCCGCAAGCAGGATTTGGTACAACCTTAAACGATCGATACAACATCGAAAGAAACATAAATCAACGAAAGCCTGATCAGAAAGAGATCGTCGTGTCGATTACCTGGATGGATGATAAACAGGTAAATCATAGTCGTAGATTTGTCACATACTACACGAGGGGAGGAATAAATGACTATTTGTATCGGTCATTTTAAAGGTAAAACAAGCGAAGAGGAACATGCCTTCACCCTTGTGGAGTTCATGGTCGCATTAACAATTTTCGGGATGTTAGCGGGGGGCCTTTCCTCCTGTTTTTTAGTCTTTCTCAAAAGCACGATGGGGCTGGGAAATTATGCTGACATGACGGTACAAAGCCAACAGTTCTTAGAAAGATTCGGACGGGAAATGCGAATGGCGAAGGACGTGTGGATCGCGTCAGAAAATCAAATCAGCATTGATATTCCAACAGATATCGGAACGAAAACGATAGATTATTTTTTTGATCCAGACACGAAAAAAATAATCCGTGAGTTCAATGAGGTTGAGCGACCGGTGCTCAGCAATGTAGAAGATTTCAATTTAAACTATTACAATCTGCAGGGAAATATGACAACATCGCTACTCGAGATCAAAGAAATCCAACTCGAAGCAAATCTGTTGAAGAATGTCCTTTATATTGAAAACAATAATGAGTTTGTTTCAGCGCGATTTTTAATGCGGAACAGGAAGGTAGCTAATTAAAAAGTTTCATAATAAATCGAAAATGAATTGGAAATCAAAGAGAGGCGCGGCGCTGGTAATGGCCATTATTTTTACCCTGATAATGGCTTCATTGGCGGTCAGTTATTTAAATATTGCCGTGAATGGGTTGATTGTTTCCGACCGATCGATATTATATAACTCCGCATTAAATCTTGGCGAGGCGGGAGTGGAGGAAGCGGCCTGGTCCCTTAATCATAAAGACTGGATGGAATGGTCGGGGACCGGGATATTTAAAACACGCACTTTTTCACAAATTGACATAGGCTCAAACAGGACGGGAAACATTTCGGTTATTGTAGAGGATTTTTCAAATGATCCAACGGTATTTGCCGAAGGGAGCTCACAATCAGTATATGGTGATGATTATTATAAGCAGATTGAAGTAAAACTAACGCGGCGTTCCCTCTTTGCGAACGGACTGACAGCCAAAGATGCCATATCATTCGTCGGATCCAATGTGACCATAGACAGTTTCAATTCGGATGACGGGGATTATGATATATTTTTCAATCGTGGAGCGAATGTCACGGTAGCGAGTCCTTCGGTCGGTGTTAACGCCGTTAATGTGCAGAATGCAAAGGTTTTTGGATATGTCGCCACCGGTGGGGGTGATGTCGGGTTTGGTCCTAACGGTTATGTCTCGGAAGTAGTCGATCCGCCTGTTCACGATCCAACCCGAATTACAAAAGATTTCAGAGCTGAATTTTTAAATGTAAGTGCTCCTGCTTTCAGTCTTCCCAATACGAGCCTACCTGAGGGCGAAAACAAAACAATTGGAACGCCTGGTGCCTTTTCACCTGAAGAGTACAAATTAACGGATTTAAATATCTCTCAAAATGAGAAACTCGTCATTGCCGGTCCCGTCACGATACTCGTCGATAATGACGTCGATGTGAAGGGTGAGATCGAGGTGGGCGAGTTTGGAAATGTCAAAATTTATGTCGAAGGTGATTTTACGGTTGGGGGCGGGAGCGGCACGGTCAATAATACCGGCGTAGCTTCCGCATTTGTCATCTATGGCACGAACACGACTCCGGGAGATCAGTCAATAACGCTATCTGGCAGTGGCGATCTCAAAGCTGCGATATATGCTCACAATGCGAGTGTGGATTTATCTGGCGGGGGCGGCACGGGGGTATTTTTTGGCGCGGCCGTGGCTTACAATATTACTTTCAACGGCACTTACGTTTTTCATTATGACGAAGCCCTGAATAACTTTATTGGAGATGATCCTACATTTAAAATAAAAAGTTGGCGTGAACTGGTAGGCAGTGAAAGAATCAATTTCGACAATTATACTCAATTATAGAAATTGTTAACGGTCCAATTGTATTCGCAGCCCCTGGTACTTCAGACGCGATATATTATCATCATCAGAGTGGAGTGGAGCGCGGCCGTCTCTACCGCTTAGCATTGCCAGCAAATGTGGGATAATACATTAGCGGAGGATCACTTCTGGATGGGTTGCATTAATAATGACTTTCCGGTTGCGAACGCATCTAATGGGATGGACGCCTGAGCATCGTTGTGTCCTGTTTGTGGCCCGGATTATTCTTATCCTGTCATTGAGTGATCTCATGAAGAGGGGAAAAAGAGGTTTTTTATTTGTGTCCTTATTAAAATCTCATCATTTTGGTAATTAACACTTTGAAGATATTTTGGGAATGCTGATTTAAGGGTCAGTGAAATAATTAAATAAAATAGAATCGCCACTTTTCCAATTTATGGTTATACCCTATAATTCTATTGTGTATTAATAAATCATTGGGTTAACCATAAATCATTCAAAGCGATGAATAGAGAAGACTTAATTGCATTAAAACAAAATCTGGAGTCTAAAATAGAAGCCATAAATCTTCTCTTAGAAGACCCAGGATTATTTAGTAATAGTACTGAACTAAAGGGTAAGCGAGGACGAAAAAGAAAAAGCACAGGTTTACCCGCTGGCTCCAGTGAGAGGAGCATTATGGGTACTGTTCGTGAAGCGATTACACGAATGGGAGGGGATTTTACGGCCAATGATATCCTCGATTCCATTAAGGCGAGGTATCCGAAGTCGAAAATAAAAGATGTAAAGTTGATCAAGAACCCGATGTGGCAACTTCAAAGGACCGGTGAAATTGAAGTGGTGAGCAAAGGGGGCGGGCGAAGGGCTAACGTCTATCGTTGGGTTATGGCAGACGAACAAATTCCAAGGCTTAGTGCTGAGAAGTTACGATAAAGGGAGGAAGGTAAATAGTCGATCGGTGATAGTCATCAGCTTTCATGCTCTTGCCTTAAGGGATTGGGGAGAAGAGAAGTAATAAAGTGAGAAAAATTGAGAAATTATTTCGCGCGCCTTATGCGGCCCCGAATGGATTGCAGGTAACGGAAGAGGGACTCTGGCTTGTGGATCAGACAACCGACCGGGTTGCTTTGGTGGAGATCCCGGATCACATGATTGAAGAATATGGACTGAGTGTTTTAGTCCGCGATATACCCAGTGAGTCCTCCAACACAAGTGGGATGGCTTATGGCGACGGAGCTTTGTGGTTAACGGCAAATGGTCCTGGTGTCCTGCGCCATGTCAGGCCGACAGATGCCGAACCGCACATGGCAGAGATTTTAAAAGTTGACGTGGACACAGGAAAAACCTTGCAGCGATATCCCGTGCCGGGAGGAGGAGGTTCACACGGAGTCGAGTATGATCGCTATGAAGAGGGGTATCTCTGGGTGCAAATACTGAAAGACCAAACGCTCGGTAAAGTACGAATTAAAGACTGGAGTGTAGAGCGCTTAATCGCTCTTCCTTATGTACGGGGCCACGGCATGGTGCGGGTAGAGAACGGCATCTGGGTGGTTCACACCTCAAACCGGGTTATCGTTAAACTGGATTTAAATGATGGCAGCGAACTGGACAGAATAGAAGTTCCGAAATCCCATCCGGAGCCGCATGGTCTTACCCGCTTTGGTGAGGATTTACTTTACTGTGACGCAAGCTCCGGTTGGATTGCGAAGATTACCTTGTGATAAGACGTACTTAATTGGTTTTACCGTTAAGGCGCCGATTCTGAATATTGCCGCCTCCGGCAAAGTTCGGTGAACAAGGGTCGACACCGATTCCATGAACGGTTCATTGGTTAATTTATTTAATTAAAAGCGCATTGCTTGAACAGCATTAAGTTTATCTCCCATTGTGAGGAGTAATTATCGCGTATTTTTTTTCACAAATTGAAATTCAACAAATGATTGGATGAAATTATGAGGGGAGGATTAAGTGAGTATAGACGGTAAACAGGTTTGCGGAAAGTATGAACTGAGATTGATAAAAAAATGTAAATATTATATAATGAGCAGTCACTATCTTGACTCCTTTTTTTCATTGTATAGTATAGTGCATTCTCAACTTCATGTAGTTCTTATATAAAGAGAGAAACTTAAAAAAAAATAAATACATGATACGACCGACTACTATTCCGACAAAGAATAATATCCTGACAGTCATAGCAGCAAATTTAATTCGGTGGTATACGGACTTTCAACGGGAGGAGAAAGATAACACCGCAAACCCTTTTCAAGTTATGGAAACGTTGACAAGCAGCAGAAGCAGAGATTTTAAGGAGGTTCCAAGAGAAGCAGGAAGGAACGGGCAGGTAAACGGATTTGATACTGACCACGGAACGAATAAACAGTTAATAAACGTGGTGGCCCACGATTTAAAGAATCCGATGATCGGCATACGCGGTATTGCTGAATTATTGTTGGATGATGAGGATCGAACATTGACCAATGATCAAAAGGCCATGATCGATCGTATTGTATCGGGTTCCAATAGCGCCCTCCATTTGATCGAAGAATAGCTCGAAGTGGCAATGATCAGATCCGGGAAACTGCAACTCTACAAAGAGGAGGAATCGTTAATTAATTTAGTGGAAGAGGTGATCCATTTTAACAGAGTAAACGCGGCAAGAAAAAATATTTCCATTGTCGTAGAATACAAAGCAGAGAGAGATTATTTGAAATGTGATACGCAAAAAGTTAAACAGGTAATCGATAACCTCGTAAGTAACGCGGTAAAATTTTCATTTCCAGGGACCACGGTTAAAGTGCTGCTTCAATCGATAAACGGCGGTGTAAGTTTGTCGGTTATCGACCAGGGACCGGGTATACCTGATGATGAGCAGCACCACATTTTTCAGGATTTTGGACGGACCTCGGTCCAGCCAACGGGTGGAGAAAAAAGCACAGGACTGGGGTTGGCGATATGCCGCTATATTGTAAAAGCGCATGGAGGTTCAATCAGCTTTCAAAATATGCCCAACGTGGGATGTAAATTTTCGGTATTATTTCCTTTAGACAATTAAAATATGGTCAGTAACCTTAAAGCGCTGGTCGTGGATGATGAAGAACACGTGCGCACTTATATAGTGCTCGTTCTTCGTAAGTTGGGAATTGAATCAATATTGGAAGCGAGCAATGGGGAAGAGGCTGTTCACATCTATAAGGAGGAACGGCCTGATCTAACATTACTGGACGTAAACATGCCGGTAATGAACGGCATTACCTCTCTCCAACGCATTATTGAAATTAATCCTGAAGCTATTGTTGTCATGCTGACATCCCTGGCGACGAGACAGATTGTTGAAGATTCAGCAGAACATGGGGCTTCCCATTTTGTAAGGAAAGATACATCAAAGGAAAAAATGCAGGAAATACTCAATGAGACGATATCCCTATTCCTAGATACGAAATCCAAAGCCAGTCTCACTTGAATTCTGTAAGAGGTGATGAAAAATAATTACACGCCCACGCTTTTCCCTCAATTAGAGGACAGTGAATTCAGGGAACATCGTTATTCTCTACCAAAAATCCTTGAAGAACTTAAGCACGAGCGAGCATCCTCCTATTTCGCCAAGGAAATTCTTGACCAGATTGAAATTTCCAAAATCTTCGACGGAAAAAGAATAGCGCGTGTTAACAGTAAGAAACGATAAATTCATGGAGCTGCTTCGGCAGCCGCCATATGATCTGGAGGATGAGGTGCTCAACCCGTTATTGGTGGAGCACGAGGAAGGCAGTTTGCCTTTATTGGAGAAACTCATTGAAGATAAAATTCTCCCAAAATGGGAAGCGTGCGAGTTGTGGAGCAATTGTTTTGGGATGGCCTATGTCGAGCCCGTGACCACCCTTGTAAGTCGGGAAGCCCTGCAAAAGATACCGATGGAGATAGCGAACAAAGCTAATGTTTTGCCGCTATATATTTTTGATGATGTTCTTACGGTATCGATGATAAACCCTTCGGACGAAAAGTTAAGGGAACAGCTTGAGCAAATTTTTCAGATGCGCATCAGTCCGGTGTTCAGTCTGCCGGTTGAAATCGACACCGCGATATCCATTCATTACCAGACGGAAGAAGGGCTTATGGAAAGCCTGGAAGAGCTCAAGACATTAGATTTTGATTTCAGCGGGGAAATGACCGAGGAAAATATCCAAGAGCTGACCGAAAATGCATCACTCATTCAGATTATAAATTCGCTTATATATTATGCACTTCGTGAACGAGCATCGGATATTCATATCGAACCCGGTGAGATATTCACGAAAATTCGATTTCGCGTTGATGGAATTTTACAAGAGATGCTGACTTTCCCGCAAAAGGTCCATGCCGCAGTCACCTCACGATTAAAAATACTCTGTGATCTCAACATCGCTGATCGCCGCTTTCCCAAGGATGGACGATTTTCATTAGATGTAGGGACCAATCGAGTAGACTTCCGCGTTTCATTAATGCCCACGATTCATGGGGAGAAAGTAGTGATTCGCGTGCTTGGGAACAAACAGGAAGTTTTGAAACTGGACCAGATGATGATATCTGAGACGCTATTAAAACCATTCAAGCGAATCATTAAAAGTCCCAACGGAATAATATTTGTCACCGGCCCTACTGGATCGGGAAAAACGACCACTCTTTACGCCGCTCTCGCGGAAATTAATTCTGAGGAAATTAATATCACGACGATTGAAGATCCGGTGGAAATGCAAATGGAAGGGATCAATCAAAGCCAGGTAAATAAACAAATCGACCTTTCATTCGCGCCCCTCTTACGTTCAATTTTACGCCAGGATCCCGACGTCATTCTCGTTGGTGAGATACGGGATTTGGAAACCGCAAAGATTGCCACTGAAGCGGCCCTCACCGGGCACCTCGTATTTGCCACCCTTCATACTAATAATGCATTGCAGGCGATTGTCCGGTTGGTGGAGATAGGGGTCGCTCCCTACCAGGTAGCGCCATCGATTGCCGGGGTATTAGCACAAAGATTGGCGGCCCGTATTTGTGACCACTGTAAAGAGCCCTATTATCCTTCATTAGAAACATTGGAAAATTATTTTTTAAATGAAGGGCTTACCGAAGTACCCTTCTATCGTGGGCGAGGTTGTGAAGAATGCCGGTTCACGGGGTTCAAAGGGCGAATCGCCTTTCATGAGCTGGCCCTGATTACAGAAGAGATGAGGGCCATCATTGCCAATGAAGGGAGCATAGGAGAGCTGCATCAGGCTGCAAATAAAGTTGAGTATCGCCCCTTGCACTACGACGGATTAAAAAAGGTACTCCTGGGGCTGACCACCATCGAAGAAGTCGAAAAGTACGCGGCCTTCTTCTGATTCTATTGCATTAAGCGTTTTGGGTAAAATTCAATTTGGATTTTGCATTCCCCATTAAGATTATAGCTAATCCAACTAAGAGGCCGACGTTACGGATGAGTAAAAGAGGATAGTTTGTCTGTAAAGATCCGGGATCGCCGAAACATCCGCAGACAATATCGAGACCGCGAAACCAGGAAAGACCGATGGCGAATATAAAGACGGTCATCAATGAGGTGAGAAGTAATAGTGCGCCCGTTAGCCCTTTTTTAATGATTAACGACACACCACAAACGATTTCCAGCGAGGGCAAAAGAAAAGCGAGAAGGTAAGCGAAAGAATAGGGGAGGATTCTTAAAGTTTCGATGGCGGTAAGAAATTCCACTGGATCTGCAATCTTGAGTATCCCGGCAAAGATAAACAGTCCACCTAAACTGATGCGCAGGACAGCAAGTATTAATACCGGTGCTCTTGGTAGCTTTGCCATGATTCCCAACCTCCATGAAGGGTATGGATGTTACTTATCTGCAATTCACTTTTCAGGCGTTGAGCCACTTTTTTGCTGGCTTTACACAAACGGCTGTCACAATACACGATTATAGTTATATCCGGATCCCATTTTTCCATAAATTCAGTGAGGAGAGTTTCCCAGTCATCTTCATTCAGGAGAACAGCGCCCGGTATATGATCTTCATCGAAATTTAATTTTGATCGCGCATCGACCCATAGTACTGAATCAATAATCTGCAGCGCGGAATTTAAAAGAATTTCATCTGCTCCAATATCGGTCTTACCATAAATCGGGGCCTTGGGGTGAAAGAGCCACGTGACGAGACCCAAAAAAACGGCGATGAATACGATAATTCCCAATTCTTTAAGCATCATGCAAGCTGAATGAGGGGGTTAATTATGTCCCGTCATTCATTGAACTCTCAAGTGAAAATAAAATAACTTCGGATTATCTTTCGGGAAATCTGTTTTCACTAAGAGCTTACTGCTTTTCGAAGTTCGCATCGTTCCGGGATCAACGGTGAGAGCGTATTTTTTACCTGACTCTATTTCCTTTAAATCCAGGTTAAACGAATCATTGCTGTTCTCAATGTCAGTAATATTAATGGGTGACTCGGGTTGAAAGTCTATAGTGATAGTTTTAGGATTCATCCGCTCATTCTTATGCCAAAAGAGCAGGCGGGTATTAATTTCCGCAATTTTTGGAATATTTACGACGAGCATTAATTCATAATAGGGATAATCAGGATCATCCGTAAAAATGGTAATTATTTTTCTCTGCAAACCCTCACGTTGCCCAATATTGAATATCGCTTCTATTGCCCCCTCTTCACCCGCCAGATAATTCATTTTTTCCATCGCTGCGGTGGTGCACCCACAACTGGTTTTGATGGATGTAATGGTAACGGGGTAATCACCCTTATTACTGAATTGAAAAGTTCGCCTGACTTCCTTGTCGTCAAACTTCACTTCAATCTCATCACTTTTTACCTTAAAATAAATTTGCCCCTGCAGCGAGAGCGGCAAGACGAGGATGAGGACAATACCGAGAAATTTCATGGGCAGATTATATCAGAAATAAAGATAAGACATCCATATAAAATAAGCAACGAATTAGACTTTACAAGAATGCCTTTAAATTCCAACGATTGAAATCGAAGGAAAAGTCAGCTCGTGGGGATAATAGAAATAACGGTCATCGTAATTTATTTAGGTTTCCTGGGAACCCTGGGGTTGTATTTTTCACGCCGTCAAAAGACAACAGAAGACTACTTTCTGGCCGGCCGCAAATTACCGGGTTGGGTGGTCGGTTTTTCAATCATGGGAACGATTGTCGGGAGCGCAACTTTCATCGGACATCCCGGCGAGGTGTTTAAAAGGAACATGTGGGCTTTGCCCATGCACATGGTTTATCCCTTCGTAATGATTTTTATCTCCGTTTTTCTGGTGGCTTTTTACCGCAGGACGATCCGCATGACTGCCTATCGGTATCTGGAAATGCGTTTCGGCTACCCCGCGCGGATCTATGGCGCAGGCGCATTTATTGTCAGCCATGTTTTAGACTTAAGTATTACATTCTATTTTTTGGCAGTCGCCGTTGGCTACATGAGTGGATGGGATGTGTGGTGGGTCATCCTCATCGTGGGCATGGCGACAGTCATATATACCATGGTGGGTGGGATCGAAGCGGTAGTATGGACCGATGTGATTCAAGGGACGTTACTTGTCCTCGGCGGCCTGGTTTGTTTAGGAGTATTACTCTTTTCTGGACCTGATGGACCGATGGCGATTATCACCAAGGCTTGGGAGGGCGGAAAATTTGCATTGGGTAAATGGGATTTATGGGATTTCAGTTGGTTTGAAAATAATCAGTGGTTTTATATATTAGGCGGGGCATTTGGCGCACTGCAATACTTAGCCTGTGACCAGAGCAATGTACAGCGTTATCTTCTGTCACGGACCGATAAAGAAGCAGCCAAAGGAGCCTTTATCGGAGCAGCTTCATGTCTCCCTATCTGGATTCTGTTCATGATAATAGGAGCCTTAATGTGGGCATTTTATGAATTATCAACGGATCAAATACCGCTTGAGGTGCTTCAGGAAAAGGACTTCATCGTCCCTTACTTTATTAAAACCCAGTTACCTGCCGGTTTGATTGGCCTTATTTTAGCGGCCTTAATGGCGGCGGCAATGTCTTCAATAGACTCCGAATTGAATGCCATGGCGGCGGTGATAGTTAATGATTTTTATGTGCGACTTCAACCAGAGTCTAAAGATAAACATCGGTTACTGCTGGGGAAAATCACGGTCGCCGTTTTTGGAGCAACATCTATCTTTATAGCACAGCAATGGATCGGTATTAAATCAGTCATAGAATTGTCCGTTACCGTTGCCGCGATCGTGACGGGTGGAATCCTCGGTCTGTTTGCGCTGGGGTTTTTGTTTAAATGGACGACAGCACGGGGAGCTTATATTGGAATTATATTTTGTATTTTCTTCACCGCGTGGGCAACATTCACCAGGGTTAAACTTCCCGGGATGGAAACAACCTTGCTTGACCTGGGGCATTTCAATTACACATTAAGTCCCTACCTGATTGGACTCTTCAGTCATTTTGTTTTAGTTATCGTCGGGTTGCTGGCGAGTAAACTTGCCGGTGGACCTCAACCGGATACCAGAGATCTTACATTTTGGGACGTCCTCTCCAAGCGCCGTGCGGAGGCAGGGAAAAGGGAAATGTGAACAGTGAACAGTGAACAGTGAACAGTGAGTGTAGGTTCAGGGTTCGGGGTTGTGAAGAAGGTATCTTATTCCCATTTTCACATACACCCTTTATCGCATTACCACATTTACGCTTTACCGCTTGTACGCACATCCAGCTTGTCACTCCTTCATTAGGACAGTAAGGTTGTGTATGCTATGCTTAATGCACTAATGGAAACGTTCACCTGTGAAAAAAAAGAAAAAGACATTGCCGGTGGGGAAACTGCCATCTGAAATGTTGGCGGAAATGCTCGATCAAGCCCCGATCAATGATCCGAGTGTGATCGTGGGGCCGGGTGTGGGAATGGACTGCGCGGTGGTGGACACCGGGATAAAATATTTAGTCTATAAATCAGATCCGATCACTTTTGCTACAGACGAAATCGGGTGGTACGCCGTGCAGATTAATGCTAACGACATAGCCACTACCGGCGCCATCCCCCGTTGGTTTATGTTAACCCTTTTACTTCCCGAAGGGGAAACGACAGACGAATTAGTGGAACAGATAACGGGTCAAGTATACCGGGCATGCGAAGCGATGAGTATCGCGGTAATTGGCGGACACACTGAAATCACTTATGGTTTGGATCGGCCAATCATTGCGGGAACCTTAATTGGTGAAGTTGAACGGGATGATTTGATAACGCCACGGGGGGCAAGACCTGGCGATCATATTATGCTGACGAAAGGGGTACCGATAGAGACCACGGCCATTCTTGCTCGTGAATATCCCGAGCGCTTGAGCGCGGTGTTGAGTGAATCTGAGATAAAAGAAGCCGCGGCCTATTTGACTGATCCCGGGATTAGTGTCTCACAAGAAGCGCAAATCGCGGTAAAAGCCGGTAGGGTTACGGCGATGCATGATCCTACTGAAGGCGGGTTGTCTTCTGCCCTCTGGGAACTGGCTGAAGCGAGTTCCCGCTCACTTTGCATTAAGGTGTCCGCAGTACCTATCCCGGTCCTGTCCTCAAAAGTATGTGAAGTATTTAAGATCGATCCATTGTCATCAATTGCTTCAGGGGCATTGCTATTTACAACGACGCCCGATGACGTCAACCGAATTCGAAAGCGATTCGAAGAGGAAAGGATAACCTGTGCTGACATCGGCGTTGTCGAAGATGGCCCGACAGGTGTCTGGTGTGAATCGCAGGCAGAGCGTGAACAATTAAATCGCCCTGTTCGAGATGAGATAACACGGGTATTTGAAGAATGATATGAGTACCCTGATCTTTGACCTCGGAAAATGAAAAAGAAGGAGAGCATTATTTATGGGAATAGTGAGAGCCGGCACGGTTGAGCAGATGCCACGATTGGTCCCTGATCACAAGCTGCCGCGCTATGCTTATATCCCGGGCCAATCGCCGCATCCGACCCGTGATCCCTCAGGGCATCATTTTAAATTAAATGAGATAAGAGATGACCTTTTCATTCAAGACCAATGGGAGAACTGTATAGCCTATCTATTGGGGTTTGATTTATTTAATTTGGGCTATTACTGGGAATCTCATGAGTCATGGGAAAGTCTGTGGCATGCAGTGGGACGAAAAGGAAACAAAGCGGTATTTCTCCAGGGATTGATCAAGTTAGCTGCATCGGGAGTAAAAGCAAAGCAGGGCAGCATTACAGGGCTGAATAAGCATGCGGATGGGGCAATAAAACTATTCAGGGAAGTCGGCCTCGGGATAAAAGATGAGGGCGAAAATTATTATGGGTTTAAGTTAAAAAGTTTGATTGAGGTAGCGGAGGAAGTGAAAGCGATAAATCTGGAAAAAAGCGTAGGAACAGACCTTAAAAATCCCTGTGTTTTTGAATTCATTCTCCTGCCTGATTCAATTAACTGATAGTTTTACCAGCCGATGGCATAACAGGATCTTCGCTGATCGGCTCCCGTGCTGAGCATACCGGTAAGAGGGTCCCTGCGTGCCACCGTGGCTCCCATACCGCAAACTTCTTTATGCACTATCTTATGCCCCAGTGCGGTTAAAGACGCTTCCGTCTCCGGCGGAGATCCATCTTCCAAAGCCAGTTGACCGGGGAAATAATGATGGGGATAAAAAGAATCCGGCATACTGTCCGTGCCAAAACGTGGCGCTTCGACAGCTTCCTGGGGATTCATCTTAAAGAGGAGGGTATTGAGGATTAATTGCAGGCAAGCTTGAGTTTGTTGATCTCCACCGGGGCAGCCTATAGTCATCTCCGGCTT
The DNA here is from genome assembly GCA_965197745.1 of Opitutales bacterium. GTDB lineage: Bacteria > Verrucomicrobiota > Verrucomicrobiia > Opitutales > PNEW01 > CBDANS01. The sequence continues at coordinate 443,416 of CBDANS010000007.1, forward strand.
TCCTTCTTTCATTAAAATATAGTTAACGAGGGTCGTTCTTGGACGTTTGCCGGGTTCGAGTCGATTGGGATGGTTCTTCTCGAGATTGAACATCTCAATGCGAGTACTGAAAGTGCAACCTAGTTCAGGGAAAAAAACAGCATCACTCAAGGAACCACCGCTGGGTGTGGCGCATATCATGTTACCTTCTTCGTCCAATACCGCAATGTGAGTAGTTCCCTGGTTGTGACCGGACTGACCTGTGGTAGCGGTCGGAACGGGAACCGGATGAGAAACCGGTTTCCCCTCATGAGTGGAATAGAGCCAGGGGTTACCGGCTGGAGGAAGTTCGGGGTAGGCGCGATCAGTTTTGATAAGCGTGGCGCGCTCAGCTCCGTAATCTTTAGCGATTAAACCATCAATAGGGATAGTGGAAAAATCAGGGTCGCCGTAGTATGCCGCTCGATCGGCAAATGCCAGTTTAAAAGCTTCGACGATGGTATGTATGTAGCGGGGTGAATTGTACCCCATAGAGACAAGATCAAATTTTTCTAAAATATTCAGAGTCTGCATCAATACAGCGGACTGACTCCATGTAGAGTGCCCGCAAATTACGTACCCGGCAAATTCACTTGTAATCGGTTGGTCGTATTTCGCATGGTAAGTTGCAAGGTCTTCAAGGGTGAGAATACCACCAACGCGTTGAGCGCAATCGACAATTAATTCCGCGATGTCACCTCGGTAGAATGAATCGCGTGCGGCCTTAAGTCCGGCTTTACGGTCTCCTGATTCCTTCGATTCCGCTTCGACGAGTTTCTTTAATGTATTGGCCAGACCTTTTTGGACCAGGAGTGAGCCGGGTTGAGGGAGCGCGCCATCCCGAAAAAAAATATCCATGCACCCGGGAGGAAAATTTCTACTCTGTTCACCTATTGTCTCTGGATTAAGCCGGTGGAGCATGTACTCATAGAATGGAAATCCAGTATCGGCATAATAAATTACGGATTCCAGGACATCACATAATTTTTTTCTACCATAACGTTCAAGGAGAGAAATATATGCATCGACAACTCCAGGCACGGTCATGGCAAGATGAGCCAGTGGTCCCGGCCCTTTTGGGATACATTCGAGATTATGTGATTTATAAAAATCTACGGTGGCCATGGCCGGCGCGCATCCCTGCCCACTCAAAGAGAGAAGATCACCAGAATCCGCATGGTAGAGCATAAATACACCTTCAGCTCCTAATGAATAAGAACCGGTCGGTTCAAAAACCGCGGCGGCAAATCCAGCGGCAACAAGCGCGTCAAAGGCATTTCCCCCCTTCTGTAATATTTGCATACCTGCCATTGAAGTGAGGTAGTGTCCGCTGGAGATTATTCCCTGCTTCGCATAAATGACAGGCCTGCCAGTGCTCCCCCAAATACTCTCTTTATCTTTTAATGATGACATGATATGAATGCTTTAAGCGGTCTAACATATAATTGAGACAAACCAAACGATGGAGGAAGTAAGCGGGTGACATTTTGTATAACTTATGGGGACTTGCGTGGTCAATTTAAAGATTTAGAATATGAAAAGACCTTGTAATGAAAAAAACGATGTTAAAGATAGAGAAAATAGATAAATTTTTAGTCGGGTAGTAGCCGAGTTAAGATGCTGTTGAACAAGCCAGATGTAGAAACCTTTGAATTTCATCCCGCGGTAGCTCGCTGGTTTGAAGATCGATTTGAAACGCCGACGGATCCACAAAAACAGGGGTGGCCGGCAATACAGTCCGGTCGGCACACTTTAATTTCCGCGCCGACAGGTTCGGGAAAGACATTGGCCGCATTTCTAGCCGCTTTGGATCAGCTGTTTAAAGAGGGACTGGAGAGAACCCTTCCCGATGAAACCCGGGTCCTTTACGTGTCTCCACTCAAAGCTCTCAGTAATGATATTCGTAAAAACCTTGAAGATCCTCTAAGCGGGATCCGGTCCTATCTTTTGGAAAGTGAACTTCGCGAGGTGGATGTTCGAGCCGAGGTGCGCACCGGGGACACCCCTTCATCGAAACGACAGGCAATCGTGAAAAATCCGCCACACATTCTGGTGACCACCCCGGAGTCGTTCTACCTCCTACTTACTTCTGAATCGGGAAGAAGGACGCTTGCTACGGTTCAAACGCTGATCGTTGATGAAATACATGCTGTTGTTGACAATCGCCGCGGTTCACACCTGGCGATAAGCATAGAACGTCTGGCAGCCCTTGTCGAAGGACCCCTGCAGCGTATCGGTCTTTCGGCGACCCAGAAGCCGATAGAAAGCGTGGCACAGTTTCTGGTAGGTGCTCGTGCCGTGGAAGATAATGGCAATCCACAATGCACCATTGTCAATACCGGTCATTCACGAGAGATGGACCTTGCCGTGGTCCTTCCCTCTTCACCTTTGGATGCAGTTATGGCAAATGAGGTATGGGAGGAAATTTACAGTCGCCTTTCAGAATTGATAAACGAGCATAATACCACCCTTGTATTCGTAAACACGCGCCGTCTGGCTGAAAGGGTAAGCCATCATTTATGCGAACGTTTGGGATCTGAGATAGTAAGCTCTCATCATGGAAGTCTTTCGGCGAAGCTAAGGCTCGACGCGGAGGACCGTCTTAAAAAGGGAGATCTCAAAGCGCTTGTTGCCACGGCCTCACTCGAATTGGGCATAGATATAGGATCTATCGATCTGGTTTGTCAGATAGGTTCTACACGTTCTATATCCACATTTCTTCAGCGAGTAGGCCGGGCAGAGCATAAAAGGGGTGGTTTACCGAAAGGCAGACTGTTTCCATTAAGTCGCGATGAGTTGGTGGAGTGTGCGGCGACCATTCGCAGTGTTCGCAAGGGAGAATTGGATTGCCTGCACATACCGGAAAAACCGCTCGATATACTCGCCCAACAGATTGTCGCCTGTACGGCCTGTGAAGATTGGGATGAAGATAAGCTCTTCACGATGATTAAGAATGCTTTTCCATATCGCTCATTAACCCGAAAAGAATTCGACGACGTGGTCAGGATGCTGGCGGAGGGAATAAGCACTAAGTATGGACGGAAGGGGGCGCTTATTCACCATGACGCGATCAATCATCGTTTACGCTCGCGACGAGGAGCCCGTATAGTTGCTCTCACCTCCGGGGGGGCAATACCTGACAACGCGGATTATCGCGTTGTGCTCGAACCTACAGAAACGTTTATCGGCACGGTGAACGAAGATTTTGCTATTGAAAGTATGGCGGGAGATATCTTTCAACTTGGAAATGCTTCGTGGAGAATAATCAGGGTCAATTCGGGCATGGTGCGCGTGGAGGATGCGCAGGGTCTGCCTCCCAGTATTCCATTTTGGCTGGGGGAAGCACCAGCCCGGACAAACGAACTGTCTGAAGCGGTATCGGAACTGCGGTCTGGGATTGAAGGGCGATTGGATGATACTGAAAATTTAAATAAATGGTTAATGGATGAGACGGGAATTGACTACAGTGCTGCCCATCAAATCACAGAATATTATAAAGCTACTTATGATGCCTTGGGGGTGATTCCATCGCAAAAGAACCTGGTCATGGAACGGTTCTTTGATGAATCGGGCGGCATGCAATTGATTGTGCACTCCCCATTCGGAAACCGCGTCAATCGAGCCTGGGGGTTAGCGCTGCGAAAAAGATTTTGCCGCTCATTTAATTTTGAGCTTCAGGCCGCAGCTACGGATGACTCCATCGTTATTTCCCTGGGAACTCAGCACTCCTTTCCCCTCGATGAAGTGTTTCACTATTTAAATCCTAAAACAGTGTGCGATTTACTTGTCCAGGCGCTTCTCGATGCTCCGATGTTTCCCATCCGCTGGCGTTGGAATGCGGGAAGATCATTGGCTGTTCAGAGGCAGTGCGGGGGACGCAAAAATCCGCCGCCCATACAGCGAATGGAAGCGGAAAACCTTATGGCTGCGGTGTTCCCGGATCAACTCGCGTGCCTCGAACATATTGTCGGTGATCGGGAGATACCGGACCACCCGCTTGTTAAGCAGACGATTGATGACTGCCTGGTGGAAGCCATGGACATCGATGGCTTGATCGCGATACTGGAAAAGATAGGCAGTGGTAATATCCGGTGCATCGCGCTGGATTTGCCGGAACCTTCTCCTCTCGCTCATGAAATTCTCCATGCCAAGCCCTATGCATTTTTGGATAATGCACCGTTAGAAGAGCGGCGCACTCAAGCCGTATACACACGGCGCGCCCACGAATCTTCTTCAAGCGGGAATCTCGGAAAACTGGATATTTCAGCCATTGAGAAAGTCTGCGACGAGGCGTGGCCTCGAGCTGAAAATGCTGATGAAATGCATGATGCCTTACTTCTCCTGGGGGCATTAAATTTAGAAGAAGTTGAGCGAGGAGTAACCGGTAGCCGTTTCGATAATGAAGGAAATGGGAGTGGAGATAAAACCGGGGAGTCATTTTTAGATTCCCTGACGAATGAAATGCGAGCGGGACGAATCCAGGTAAAGGATGAGGTTAATGGCAGGATAAAAACATTCTGGATAGCTGCTGAACGGTTATTGATGCTATTGGCGATTTATCCCGGCAGTGAGGTTAACCCGCAGATATCACCGCCCGATAGCGACAGTAGACAAAAATGGGAGCGTTCCGAAGCGATTAAAGAATTAATTCGGGGACGTCTTGAAGCTTCGGGTCCGGTAACCGTTGTGCAATTGAGTGAATTAATGATCCTCGGTAAGCGAGATATAGAAGCTGCTCTAGCGGCTTTGGAAGCTGAAGGTTTTATTCTCCGCGGACATTTTCGAACAAACGCACGCGAACAGGAGTGGTGCGATCGCAGACTTTTAGCGAGGATTCATAAGCTCACAATAAATCGGCTTCGAGCGGAGATTCAACCGGTTTCGGTCAGTGAATTCTTCCGTTTTCTTACAGCCTGGCAGCGCGTGGATGAAGAACATCGCACGGAGGGTCCCGAAGGACTGGAAGCTGTTTTGTCCCTTCTCGATGGATATGAATTACCGGTTGCAGCCTGGGAGCCTTATGTGTTGGGAAAACGGGTGAATAAGTACGATCCGCAATGGCTGGATCGCTATTGTTTTTCAGGTCGTATTGGTTGGGGTCGGTTTACAATCCCGCAGAATCATAAAGCCCGTGGATTTTCCTTGGGGCCATTAAGGTCCAGCCCGATGGCCCTGTTTTCGAGAGAAAATCTGCATCACTGGTTGACGCTTTCCAGCCAGGATTACCCGGCGGAACTATCGGCAAATACGTTGCAGGTTTGGGATATGCTTAATCAGGATGGGGCCTTGTTTTTTACTGAATTGGTAAATAAAACAGGATTACTTCCAACCCACGTTGAACAGGTGCTTGGTGAATTAGCAGCCCTGGGTTTAGTCACTTCAGATAGTTTTGACGGGTTGAGAGCCCTGTTAATGCCATCTGATAAACGGCCGACTATTGGAGAAGCATCGAGGAAGAGAAGTCATACTCAACTGGGCAGTATTGAGTTTGCGGGCAGGTGGTCAGCATTGCGTGTGCCAGTAGAAATTACCGAGAAAAACGGTGGTGGTAATACCCATGCGGGGATGGGTAATGGCAAGACTATAAATCCTATTGATAAATATAATTCTTCAGAGCGTCTCAAGAAAGATGGATCGATTGAAAACTATGCCAGAATATTGTTGCACCGTTATGGAATAGTGTTCCGCAGACTCTTGGAAAGAGAGTCTATGCCTGTATCCTGGTACGAACTGGGGCGCGCTTACCGGCTGCTTGAAGCGAGGGGAGAAATTCGTGGCGGGTATTTCATTGCAGGGGTGAGTGGTGAGCAATTTGCTTTACCCGAGGCGATTGGTCTATTAAGGTCGATGCGCAAGTCGATGCCGAAAGGTGAACTCATCACGCTCAGCGCTGCGGATCCATTAAATCTCGTTGGAATTCTCACCCCGGGACCTCGCATCACCGCGATCACAAAAAATCGCATTCTCATGCTCGATGGATTGCCGATTGCCGCTTTAGAAAGTGGAGAGATAGTAAAACTGGACAGTGGGGCTGGGATTTCAAATCAAGTGATAAATGACAGTCTCAAAATTGGGAATATAAGCGCTTCCCTTAGGCCATATTATGCTTAATAAATATTTGAATTCTCGATACACATAGGGATAAAAGCCAATAATAGACTATAAACCCCTTAAAAATTCTTGATTTTCCTTTAACAATTGGCTTTTTTCTTTTTTATATAATTCAATAAGTGAATTAAATATACTAATATAAAAATTAAATATTAGAAATGAGGGGATTATTATGCGCGTGCTAATAGTAGATGATGATGAAGATTGCAGGGAGCTGTTACTGGATCACATCTCACCGTTTGGTAAATGCGAATTCGCAATCAATGGATTGGAAGCTATTGATTGGGTAAAAAAGGCGTATAATGAAGAGGACCCATTTGATTTTATCACGCTTGATGTGATGATGCCTGAATTAGATGGATTGAGCACTTTGACTAAGATTAGAGAATACGAAGATTCACAAGGGATCGCGCGCAATGCGGGGGTAAAAGTCATGATGATATCCGCCGTGGATGATATCAATAAAATCAGACAGTCATTCAATGACCAGTGTGAAGCCTATGTAGTTAAGCCTTTTGATAGGGAAAAGGTTCTCTATGGTATGAAGCAATTGGGAATTATCAGCGATTAATTTAGATCAATCGTTTGATTCATTGATTACGCATAGATTGTCGCCGGGCAATCAAAACTTAAGCATACTGGAGCAGCCCTTAGTAAGAGGGTCGATGCGGGTAATTTGTCCTGCACAAGAAAACCGGTTGATATTTCTGATGGGGGTCAGAAATATTGATTAAGATAAAATGAATCGACGAGATTTCCTTCGACTCACGGCTTCCACCGCTGCCACCGCATCGATTACAGGAAATACTCTTCTCTCATCATCCCCCCATCCGGATACCACTCTCGATTCAACGGCAAAGAGACCTAACGTCCTTTTCCTGGCTGTGGATGACATGCGACCATCGCTGGGATGTTACGGTGATAAGTTGGCGATTTCACCTAACATCGACCGATTAGCGAACAATGGGATTTTATTTAACCGAGCTTATTGCCAATCGGCTTTGTGTAATCCGTCTCGGTCTTCTCTCTTTACGGGTCGTCGGCCAGACACGACCAGAGTATGGGGGAATCGCGCTCATTTTCGTGAAGCACTTCCTGATGTTTTAACCTTGCCCGAGTATTTTATGCATCATGGCTATCACGTGGAAAATATCGGCAAAATGTTTCACGGCCAGACTTATACATTAGACCCTCAATCTTGGTCTGTGCCGCCACGCTATGACCTGGCGACTTATAATGAACATTATGCGATACCGGATGCAGGAAGAGGTAAAATCGGCGCTTCGGTCGCAAGTCCCAAACGGCCGGATAACGCTTTTCATGATGGCATGGTTGCTGATGATGCGTTGAGCACACTACAGAGAATCAAGAACAGACAATTTTTTCTAGCGGTGGGATTTAGAAGACCGCACTTGCCGTTCAGTGCTCCCAAAAAGTACTGGGACTTATACGAAAGAAAAATACTGGGTCAACCCGATAACCCTAGACATCCCATCGATATGCCTAGCTTAGCTATCGATGGCTTAGGCATTGCCAGTATCTGGAATGATATTCCCGAAAAGGGTGGATTATCATCGGAAAAAATTGCTGAACTTCGCCACGGTTATTACGCATGCGTTAGCTATATTGACACGCAAATTGGGCGGCTGATGCGTGAACTCGACAATCTTGGTTTGAGAGACAATACGATCGTCATTCTCTGGGGTGATCATGGATTTCATCTCGGTGAACACGGTATATGGGGTAAGCAAAGTAATTTTGAATTGGACACCCGTTCCCCGATGATGCTTGCGGTGCCCAATCAAAAAAACAGGGGAATGAAAACCGATGCCCTTGTAGAGTTCGTTGACATCTACCCGACACTTGTCGACCTATGCGGTCTGCCTTTACCCGAAGGCCTGGAAGGTGTGAGTATGTCACCACTCCTCGATGATCACAACCGTCCCTGGAAAAAAGCGGCATTCAGCCAGTATCTCCGCACCAAAGAAGAAAATGAATATATGGGATACTCGGCACGCACCGATCGTTATCGATACACTGAGTGGAAAGAAAGAGAAACCGGCCAGGTTGCAGCGCGAGAGCTCTACGACCATGAGATTGATCCTGGAGAAACGGTAAACCTCGCTAATAAGCCGAAGTTAACGGATACTATCGCCCGGTTAAGCAGCGTCCTGAACCGTGGTTGGAAAGCGGCCCTGCCACCGTCTTATTAATTTATGCCTTTTTTTGAATCCAAATAGTTGGGAATTAACGTCTAATTGACTAACGAATAATGAACAAGATTTAACCTAAAATTCCCCGAACTATGAAAAAAATAAGCATCCTGGTAATGGTTATCCTGGGTGTATGCTGTGCCACTTTAAATATTTACGCACAGGATACAACCGATTCTGTAGAAACAGAAGCCGAAGAGAATAAAATTCAATTACTGATAGATAACGCTGATGACGATCAACTGCTGCAAAGTCTCATCAGCAAACTGGATTCAAAAGATGCGCTCGAGTATTTAAAGGTTCAAGAAGAAGCGGACCATCTAGGTTTACCATGGGGAAGAAGGAGAAATAGTGAGGTTATTGGGACGATAGGGTTTTTTGTGTTACCGGTATTTATCGTAGGGCTCGTTTTATTTTTCAGGTACCGGGATAATCAAAACCTCTACATGGTTGTTAATAATATGGTCGATAAAGGCATGGAAGTTCCGGCCCATCTGTTAGAGAGGCCGAGAAGAAAGAGAACGCCGCGTTCGGATCTGCATAAGGGATTGATTCTCATCTCGATTGGATTGGGCGTTGCCTGTTTTCTGAGCTTGCGGGGGGGTGAGGGTTGGAGCGTGGGAATCATCCCACTGTTTATCGGCATCGCTTATTTAATCATCTGGAAACTCGAGAGTGGTAAACAAAAAGAAAAAGCAATAGAAGAGTAATAGCTCCTATTACCGTGTCATTTTCGGATGCAGACCTGATTACTCGTGTTCTTCTTAACGATGATCGCCACGCTTTTGGGGAGCTGGTTCGCCGTTACCAGTCTGCCGTTCGCGGCATGTTGCGCAAACTTACTTCCGGCGATGACAGCCTGGCCGACGATCTCTCCCAGGATATATTTATTCAAGCCTATCGAAAGCTCAGTAAATATAAAGGTCATGCCAAATTTTCCACCTGGCTCTATCGCATTGCCTATAATTTATTCATCAGTGATATTCGTCGTAAAAGAGAACTCATCAGCTTCGATGAGAATCCTATTGAGTCTTCAGTCCCGGCAGTTACTGATCAGATCGAATTAAAGCAGGACCTTGAAATGGCGATGAAACAGTTAACCGTAAATGAATGCGCGGCTATACATCTTTGTTATCAGGAGGGACTCTCTCATGAAGAGGCAGCCCGCGTGCTTGACTGCCCGTTGGGAACAGTTAAGACTCATATCCTGAGAGGAAAAAACAAGTTGCGTGAAATTCTCTCGGTGTGGAGGAAAGGTACTTGAAATGAAAGATAGAGAAAAAGAAGACTGGCTTGAAATAAGTCTTTCGGAACCCGATCCCTATATTGATGACGCCGGGTTCAGCAAAAGAGTCTTACAAAAGCTACCCGTTCGTGTGGGGAGACCCGAATGGTTAAAAGCAGTGATTCTTCTCAGTGCTGCCGCTTTATCATCACTCTGTGCGCTTATTTTTCTTCCCGATAGTCAGATAATTGGGACGATGATTAAAGAAACGGTCAGTTTCAGGGCACTCGATTTGAGTCTACTTCTACCGCTTACTGTGGTCCTCGCTATATCAGCTATTTCATGGATGATCGGTAATAGTGAAATTTAATAAGTAGGAATTTGGCTTAGGAGATTCTTTACCCAACACTTTCAGGTAAAGGATGGGTAGCAGGTAGTTAAATGAAGACAGGACTTCAAACGAGCGGGGAAGATAAGATAATTGACCATGCCGGTGTCGTGGCGCCACCGCCTCTTATTTATCTCTGTTCAATTCTTCTCGGGTTAGGTTTAGACACCTTATGGCCGGTTGAGGTTCTATCCCGGGCCGTCGCGTTTCCTTTTGGGATGTTTCTTGTTCTCTTCGTTGTTATGATCTTTGTCTTTTCGGTGCGCCAATTTTTGAAAGCTGAAACTCCGCTTCCGCCTAATAAACCAACTGTTTTTATCGTAAGGACTGGCCCTTATCGATATAGCCGCAACCCGATTTATTTATCGATGACGCTTCTCCAGATTGGTATTGGCATCTGGGCTGACTGTGTATGGATCCTGGCGATGCTGATCCCGGCATTAATCCTCATCTCTTACGGGGTTATTTCGAGGGAGGAAAGATATCTGGAGAAAAAATTCGGTGATGAATACAGGGAATACAAAAAAACCGTGAGGCGATGGATTTAATCAGACACTCTTCTAATACGACCTGCACGTTTCAAAATACAGATTAACAACTTCATCCAGGGGGTAAATGAAAAACACCTTTCAGACTATCAGGGAGTAAAGACGAAAGACGAGGTGCTCAGCTCAAGAACGTCTCCCGGATCATTAGTGCCGTCGTCAAATGCCCCGGTCAGAACCGCGGCCAGATAGAGTAAATAAGTGCCGGCAGGTTCTCCACCTGTCCAGGTATATAGGAAGAAGCCAGGATCATCGATAGTGATGGGTGTGGACAGGTCTACGCCCGTATCAAAAGGAATTAGCGTTATCGGATTGGACAGACTTCCGAAGGAACTGCCTGGATCGGTAAAGGATATTGTCGTGTCACCGTCAGGTAAAATCACTCCCGCATAAAAGTCTACGGTCACGGGAAATCCCGGATTATCTCTTCGCAGTGTGACACTTATTGTTTCCTGGGGAACAAAGTTTGCCTGATCAGAGCAGATGGATAGAGGATCACCGGGAGGGCATGGGGGTGAATTAAAAATAATGTCAATTCCGCTTTGTGAACTTCCTGCAACGGCGGTTACTGTTGTGAATACACTGGGGTCATCAGTCGATTCATCACTCGATTCGCTCGCTCCGTTATAGAATTCCTCATCTCCCGGTAAAGGTGATCGCGGAGTAGTACTAAATCCACCAGCGAGCATTTCATCGATATAGAGGGCATAATTGGCGCCAGGGGTCAGACCGTTAAGGGTGTAGACACCCACAAAAGGCATCCCTGCTGCGGATTCGGTAGTAAAATTTCCGGAGATCGCGGAAACAGTATCTTCAATTGAATTAAGGATGTTTCGGCTTATGACATTAACCCCAGAGACAGGAGTAACTCCATCAGGGGCAAAGACAGTCCCCGTTATGGAACCGAAATTCGTAAAAAAGCCAGGATCTGGATAAAGGGTAGAAAAAATAGCAATGTCTTCTATAGCGGGTGTCTCTTGACCGCCATTACTGACAATGAACGGGTACATGGTCTCAATTTCATTGCTAATGCCCGTTGTCGGAAATGTATCGAAAGGGGTGGGTCCACTATTGTCGCCTAATAATAATACCTGACCGTTATTCACGGTGTGTGCCAGATTACTGTAATGACCGAATTCGTGAACGAGGACAGAAAACGCATCCGCTTCGGTTATGGTGCCATCAAGGATAGCACCACCATTGATGAATGCTCTAACCCTTCAATGATATCACCCGTTACACTATTAGACCACTCAGGACTGGCGAATCCCAATACCCCTGATCCAACCCCGAATAGTAAGTCGAATATTGCACCGTCCTCATCATAAACGATAGCGCTCAATCCGTCTGGTGCTAGTGGAAATATGAAAGGGATAAAATTAGTTTCATTGACGTCAAGGGACAATGATCCCGCGTTGATATAAGTAGCGGACGCCGTGCTAACATCCCCCCATGCCTGGAATGCATTCGCAGTCTGAGTAACCGCCTGTGCATTTGATAAAGGCCCGAGTGCTCCCAAGTCAGGATTGAAAGGAATGTTTGCCCCTCCTCCAGGCCAAAGATAGGGAGAACCTGGGGATTGCAGCGAGAGAGGTCCACCCGCATATAATGGGATGAGCGCGAAAGCAAAAAGAACCAGCGAGAAACCGTGTTTTCTATAGCGCATCAATATTTACTTCCACTTATTGCTTTTTGAGAATAGCTGTTAATCGATCTTTGAGCTCTGAATAAAGCAATGTTACAATATCAGTTACCTCGCTCGGTTCTATCCCTCTGAATATTCCACGATTGTTAAACGCATTCACCGCAATTTCTTTATCATTATATCCCGTAATGAGAAAGCACCCTTGACCTAAACCGACTATGGTCGACAGTCCTATCGCGCTTGGCACAGTGGTAAACAGCAGGTAAGTCTCGCCCATCTCCAGCTCTGGTAATTCGGGCAGGATGCGGTGTGATTGTATATTACCATGTACAACGGATTTTTTATTACCCAACATGCGAATCTCTGCGAATTTTTTACCCTTGGCGGTTTTAAAATTACCCTGAAAAGCTTCTTCCACTTCGATTTTGTAAATTAGAATTGGAATTTCGCTTCCACCAATCTCAGTGCTACTCGGGGTTATTTCCATTGTTTTACCACGGAAAATCTTATCTGCCCTCTCTGACATTTCTATCAGGTTTAACTGGAGCAGGGTCGTTGCCAAAACTTCCTGTGACCAGGTCGTGACTGCGGCGAAGATTAAAATAAGGAACAATCTTTTCAATTAGTATAAAATTCCTATTTATATAAATTATTGAAAAATATCAGATAAGAACACTGAGAGTTACATTCAACCCGGTTTGAAAATAGATAATTCTATCATGAGGGAAACAATAATATTTCAAGAAGCACGAAATATTTCTAAAGAAAGCATATTTAGCCTGTTTGAGGCAAGTGGGTGTAGTCTTCTGCGGAATAAGCTGAGGAGCTATAAAAGGGAATGATAAGTTCACATTCGTTGATTTCAGCTAGGTCCGATAAAAATACCATCCGTTTAGGGGAAGATGACAGGTCTTCTTTGTCACAGAATCCTATTACGATATTTCCTAACGGAGGTAGTGATTAGGGCAGTCATTTATGGTGTAATCGCTTTACATAATAGGCTATCAGGTTCAATTAATGTGGGTAAATTTAGTTTCAATGATGCTTAAATCCAACCCTTCTATTATTCAGGTATGAATTTACGATTTAAGCTGAGAGGATTAATTGGTGCGATCGGATTTACTCCTCTATGCGTGGTTGCGAATGAACCCGAAATAACAGGGCAGGTATTGCTGAGTGAGGGTTTACATTGGTTGGATTGGTCGGTAATTGCATTATACGCTTTGGTTCTTATCGGCCTGGGGTGGTGGTTTTCGCGCAAGCAAAAAGATACCGGAGATTATTTTCTTGGTGGGGGGAAAATGAACCCCTTTATCGTGGGCATCTCTCTTTTTGTCACATTGCTCAGTACCATTTCCTATATCGCCATACCCGGTGAAATAATAAAACACGGTCCAGTTGTTGCCTATGGTGTTTTGGCTATCCCCTTAGCTTATTTATTCGTCAGTTATTTTCTGATTCCAATATTAATGCGACAGCGGGTCACGAGTGCCTATCAAATATTAGAATTGTATCTTGGATCAAAGATTCGCCTCCTCGGCGCCTGTTGGTTTATCTTTATGCGATTAATATGGATGACGGTGCTGGTATTTGTCGCCGCCAATGCCATTAGCGTTATTTTAGGTTATGGACCAGAGATGGTTCCGGTCGTTGTTCTATTTACCGGATTAGTAGCGGTAATCTATACTTCGTTGGGGGGTATTAAGGCGGTGGTGATTACGGATTTTATACAATTCTGCATATTAATCTCCGGTTCTCTCTTAACCATTGTCATCGTCAGTATTCATTTAAGCGGCTTTCATTGGGTCCCTACTACCTGGTCGCCCCATTGGGACACGCAGCCCTTCTTCAGTATTAACCCTACGGTCCGAGCAACGGTAATGGGGGCCATCATTCTGGATTTCCTTTTCATTGTCTGCAGCTCAGGATCGGATCAGACTCAGGTCCAGCGTTATATGTCTACGCGTAATGCACCTGCCGCGCAGCGAGCTTTTTTAATAAAATCCGTGGCCGGTGTATTAACCTTTCTCGTTGTCGCGATGACAGGTTTTGCGATCATGGGATTTTATAATCATAGCCCGGAAAGTCTTCCCCAAGGTGAGAGTCTGCGGTCATTTGCGGATCAATTATTTCCTTATTTCATCGCCAATCAATTACCGATCGGGCTGGCCGGTTTAGTTGTATCGGCCCTCTTTGCCGCAGCGATGTCGAGTCTCGATTCAGGTGTTAATTCCATCACTGCGGTGGTGATGACAGATTTCCTCGACCGTTATGGAAAAACACACCGCGATGAACGAGAACATAAACGTATTGCCATGATTCTGGCCTTTGTCATTGGCATAATAATCGTATTAGCGAGTTCACAGATGGGAATCATCCCGGGTAATTTCAAAGAGTTGACGCACAAGACAACAGGTTTACTCGTACCCGGCCTTTTTGGGATTTTTTTCATGGCCCTGTTTATCCGTTTCGCCACTCCCTTTGGGGTGGCCATCGGTTCACTCTATGGTGTTGTAGGCGCATTCGTCATAGCTTACTGGGATGTCCTCACCGGGTTCCCCCGAGTGAGTTATCAGTTGTATATGCTTTTTGAACTGATAATTCAACTAACCCTTGCAAGCGTTTTCAGTTTGATTCCTTTGAAAGGAAAATCAACTGCCGTTGTTCTGACGTGGGCATCAATCTGTCTATTCCCCCTAATCGCAGGTCTATCCATGATCATCCTTTTGCGACCTTAGAAGTATCATAGAAACAGCGTATATGAGAGGATTCATTAGATAATAGTGAATCTTAATTTCCCTCAATCGATTTGCTGATGTAAGTCGTAGATTTATTTTTTATCATCCCTGTATTTCTGTTCTCTACTCGATCTGTGATATATATTTACACTTTTTTAACGTAATATAGTGCTATAAAATGTTGCACCCATTATGGGGAAAGCTAAATATTAGCTGAAGGAAAAGACGCGATAAACAATAGCTATAGAATGAAAAAAAATAATAGCGTGAACCCATGAATTCGACAAATAATTCGCTTCTGGAAGATAAGGCCACAGTAAAGACACAGGCAAAACTGTCGGGCGATTCTTATCAATTAACGCAAGCGCGTTTAAAACATTTAATGATAGTAAGTCCGGTTGTTATATACAGTTGCAATCCGGAAGGAAACTTCGACCTTAAATTCGTCAGTGATAACATTGAAAATCAACTGGATATAAATCACGTGAACTTACTGATGACACGAATTTCTGGGTCGACCGCATTCACCCCGAAGATAAAGCAGAGGTTTTCAAGAAATTAACAAAAATTTCTGAACACGGGAACCTCACTCAAGATTACCGGATTCTGCACAAGGACGGCACCTACAGGTGGATACAGGACGTAATGAGTTTAATTTCTGATGATGAGGGCAGACCCATTGAAATAATTGGATCCTGGATTGATATCACCCAACAAAAGGAAGCGGAGGAAAGGCTGAGGCAATTAAATAATGAATTGACGGATAAGGTCAGTATAAGGACGTCTGAGCTAAAAAAATTAAATCACGCTTTAAAACAGGAAATAAAGAGACGGGAAAAAACGGAAAAGGACTTGAAGTCTTCAGAAAACATATATCAGGACCTTATTGATAATGCAGATGTTTTCATGACGGCGCTCAGCAAGGAAGGCGTGTACTTTGCAACCAGTGAAACCAACGCGAATCGATTAATAGAAGGAGCTAAACCTGAAGATATCATCGGTAAATGTCTTTACGACTTTCATCCAAGAGAACGAGCCGACAAATACATGGAGGAGATACGCGAAATTTGCTGAACCGGTAAAAGAAGCATAAGCGAGCGGCTTGTTCCACGCCAAGGGGGTGAACGCTGGCATCGGATTAATTTTTCTCCGATCAGAAACGCGAATGATGAAATCATAGGGATCCATGTCCTCAGTTATGATATTCATGATTATAAACTGGCGCAGGAGAAACTAGAACAGGAACACAACTTATTCGCACCATAATAGATTCTTTGCCGACCAAAATCTATATAAGGGATATTGAAGGCAGGTTTCTTACTATTAACAAAGAGTATGCTCGGGATATCGGTTTAAAGAATCCAGAAGCATCGGTAGGTAAGACACTCATTGAACTTATCTCCCCTAAATTAAAAGCGTCGATTGAAATATCAATGGCTGAAGACAGAGAAGTCATGAAGACCGGAAAATCGATAATCGGCAAAGAAATATTTAACGAGGGTGAAGATGGGAATACACATTATATGTCAACAAAGGTGCCCTGGAAGGATAATCAGGGAAAGGTCTTGGGATTAGTAGGATTGGGATTTGACGTTACGAAACTGAAGGAAGCAGAAGCGGAACTTAAAAAAGAGTACAAGCTGCGTCGCGCTTTGATCGACAATATACCTGATTTTATTTATGTAAAAGACAGGGAGAGCCGGTTTATTAACTGTAACCAGGCATTATCAGATGCTTTAGGCTTAGCCTCGCAGGATGAAATAATTGGAAAAACGGATTTTGATTTTTTTCCAGAAGAAATGGCAAAAAATTTTCATGCCGATGAAAAGAAGATATTCCAGACATTTCAACCGATTATTGGGAAGAAAGAGCATATAAAAGACGTGCATGGAGATGAGAGATGGTTTTCGACGACTAAAGTGCCATTGAGAAATGTGGATGGTGAAGTTGAATGGCTGGTGGGAATAAACCGTGATATAACCGAAATAGAAGATGCGGAAGAGTCACTTACGCAGGAGCGAAACATGCTTCGCACCATGATCGATCAATTGCCGAGTTTTATTTTTGTCAGGGATACAGAAGGGAAATTCATTATCCTAAACCAGGCCTATGCAGATTTTCTTCGTTTGGATAATCCTCATGATGCTATCGGTAAAACAATCCTGGATTTAGCCTCAATTCACCTAGTAGAGGATGCTAAAAAATCGTTGGCCGAGGATAAAGAATTAATTAATACCGGCCATTCAATGATCAATAAAGAGCGTGCTTACAATGATCACGAGGGAAATTCCATATATGAGATAACCTCAAAAGTTCCGATTAAAGATAATCAGGGAAAACCTCTTTGGGTGGTGGGAATCTCTCTGGATGTGACCGAGAAAAAACACATAGAGCAGAAAAATCGCGAACAGGCTGCCTTATTGGATAAAGCTCATAACGCGATCATTGTTCGCGACCTTGAGAACAGGATAGTCTACTGGAACGCTGCCGCGGAAAACCTTTATGGTTATACTGCGGAGCAAGCTGTGGGTCAGAATTCAGAATATATTTTCTACAATAATGATGCGCCGAAAATACCTGAGATGGATCAAGCAATTAAGGAAAGGGGAGAGTGGCATGGCGAAATAAAGCAATTAAGGAAAGACAATACCCCCATAACCGTGATTTGCAGTAAAACACTGGTAAGGGATGAGGAGGGGAATCCCACATCTATATTGATGATAAATTCCGATGTAACAGAACAAAAGAAAATGGAGTTGCAAATATTGCGATCCCAAAGAATGGAGGGTATCGGGACCCTGGCCGGTGGAATAGCTCACGACTTGAATAATCTTTTAGCTCCCATCTCACTTTCCTCGGAAATGCTATTAAGCAGTAATTCAGATAGTAAAACGAAAAAGAAATTGAGTATAATTCTAAGCAGCGCAGAGCGTGCGGCATCAGTCGTTCAGCAGTTAATTACTTTTGCCAAAGGAATTGATGGGAAACGCGCGGTAATACACCCAAAGCACAATATAATGGAAATGGTGCAAATTGCCAAAGAAACTTTTCCAAAAAATATAAATATTTCCACAGTTATAGCGGATGATCTATGGACGATTAAAGGGAACACGACCCAGTTGCACCAGATTTTGCTTAATCTTTGCCTCAACTCAAGAGATGCCATGCCCGGTGGTGGCAATCTCTACGTGATGGCGGAAAATATACAATTGGACAAAAAATATGTAGCCCTGCATCCCGAAGCAAAAGCAGGACCCTATGTCGTTATTGAAATTGCAGATACAGGAATGGGTATGTCCAATGAAACCTTAAAAAATATTTTCGATCCGTTTTATACAACCAAAATGGAAAGTCAGGGAACCGGATTAGGTCTGTCAACTACTCATGGTATTGTAAAGAGCCATGGTGGGTTTATTAACGTAGAGAGTGAAGAGGGAAAGGGGAGTCATTTTCGCGTATATATTCCCGCTGAAATTTCCGATAAGATGGATATATCTGTAAAAGAGAAAACATTTTTACCCAAAGCAAAGGGCGAATTAATTCTCGTCGTAGATGATGAAGCTCACATATGTGAAATGGTAGTCGAAGTATTGGAAAATCAGGGATATAGCGTCTTGACGGCGGAGGATGGAACAGATGCCCTGGCAAAATACGCCAAGCAGGAAAATGAAGTTCAGGTGGTGTTAACGGATATTGCCATGCCTTACTTGGATGGCGTGTCCCTGGTTCAAACCTTGTGGAAGTTGAATCCCGACTTAAAAATTATAGTTTCTACCGGTGAAGGTGAGAAAGCTAAAATCCAGAAATTAAAAATCTTGGAGTAACAAATTTCCTTGAAAAACCCTATAGTGTTGAAGCCTTGAATAGTTCCATCAACAATATACTGTCTTCTGAGTCTTGACGCTCTTTCATCAAAGACGGTTTATCATTAGGTGATTGATAGGGAGAGGAATTGATTTCTCCTCTTAATTGGATCCGAGTCCAGTAGATGCTATTACTTGAGATGGCAGAATATATTATTTGACGAGCATAAGGGAGCTGTTAATCCAGAAATAGATTTCGATCAGATAAAGCAGTATCCGGTCATTGAAGACTTGGCAGTCAGAAAAAATATTAAAAGAGATTATCAGATTAAAATGACTGAACCTGGCTGTGAAATCAGCTGGGGAAATATTGTATTACGAACGACAGCGATCAATTCAGCTGACATCACAGCAGACGCGATCGTAATTGAAGAGGATACTTTTCTTATTTTAAGCACGAAGAAAGCCGTTGAGTTAAGCGATAAGAGCAGAATGCAGTTAGTACGGGATACGGTGCAAACGGTAACGGATTCTCCGGTGCCGGGGTTAGCCTTAGCACGGGGAAAAGCTCCCTACCGGTTTCTCGCGATCGTCCACGATTTTAACGAAACGCCGTCCTGGAAAAAAGAATGGGTAAGAGGAGCTCTCGTAGATATCTTTGAAAAAGCGGAGTACTATTCAATCAATTCAATTCGAATACCCCTGTTGGCTACCGAACATGGTTCTCTTGAACCTGCGGAATTCGTAAAAATTATATTCGAAGTTTTAGATGATATTTCTTTTAATCGCCTCAAAATCATTTTATTGATGGTACCGGAATACGCGATTAAGGAAGTTGTTGATGCTATTTGTGAAATAATGAAATCTTAATCAGGGGATTCACAATTCATAAATCATTGCAGCCGAGTGAGGATTCAGAGTCCTTAAAATCAGGCGCAGCGATCGGTGCCGATAAAGAGATTACGAGCAGGTATTGGCACCGGGTTTTAAATATAGTCAAAATAAAGCTCGTCCGATTAGCTCACAGCTTCGGGATATTTTTTCCACCAGAAGGATTTATCAATTATTTCGAATGCTACAAGTTGTATGAGTTGGGGAAGAAGATCCCTGGCCCCTTTTTGGAAATTGGCCCCTGGGTGGGGCGATCCACTGCGTGTATTGCACAGGGTATTAAAAAGAGTGGGCAGAAAAAAGAATTTCATACCATTGATATTGGATTTAGAACGGAAAGAGAATGGGAAGATTTTTTCGGTTCGTCGCTTGATCAAAAAATACCAAAAGTCCGGAAAAGATACCTCAGACATATATTGAGAGAAGGGGGGTCGATTCAATCGCTAAAGGAGAACCTGATCAACCGTCGACTGGATAAATATGTCGTCGTTCACGAGGGCAATTTCAGGGATGTATCATTTGAAAAGAAATTTAATCTGATATTCTGTGACGCCACTCACGATCTGGAGGAAATAGAGACGAATATCCCTTTCATAAAAAAAATATTAAACAATCCGGGGGTATTGGTGTGCGACGATATTAAAACAGGGGAGATGGAATCAAGGTTAAGAAAATATTTTCATTTTAATAAAGTTATAAACAAAAAAGGTTTTTTCATCGGATATCTTGATGAGAAATTGACGGTCTCGTGATCACCCGAGTACAAATTCAGAGATCAGAATATGCTCAAGCAGGTGATTAAATGGGGTGGAAATTCCTCCTGACACCCACCCGCGGGCGAAAATTACTAATTTTCTTTCGAGTACTTTTCGAGCGCTGCTTTAAGGGGCTTTGCCGATTCAGGGGCTTCCACTTTATTTCCGAAAAGAATATCACGCATCATCAGGGATCCATCATTATAGTATTGGGCGTTGGATTTGTTGTTTGGTAAAATGAATCCCCCTTTAAAAGAGGCGCCGGCGTAGAGTCCAGACGCATTACTGTAAACAAAAATCGGAGAACCCGCACCGACTTTTGCCTCAACGCCTGTATCCGCGGGACCTGCGGTCGCCGCAGCATCAACACCGATTCGGAATTTTGGGGAAGTAAGGACTTTCATCCCTTCCTTATTCATAAGAAGGAAGACATGGACAACACCTTGTGCGCCAATTTGTAGTCCCCAGCTTCCTTCGCCAGCTTTCATGAAGGAAGGAGCACCCCATTCGCCGGTCTCATCATCTCTGACCATGGCGATGCCACCGCCAGCTTTTACACCAATTCCCACCCCGACTTTGAACTGACGCAGGATTATAATGCCATCAGCTTTCTCTAAAATAGTGGCCGGTATTCTCGATTGCTTATCACTCATAATAGAATCGAGATCCAAAGCCATGCGCATCATCCGTTGGTCGAGCTTAGACTTCTTGTCAGCCGATAAAGGTACGGTTAAAAAGAGAATCAAAATTAAAGCGAGAATTGGTAACTTTGCGGCATTAAATGTTTTCATAATTATATTTAGGGATGATCATCGAAATGCCGCAAGAATATAAATTAATAAAAGGTGATTAGCATCTTATTCATTATTCAACCGTTGTATTAATGATGATAATAAAAATATCATCTCCAACTTCATTAATGAAATCAGCGTTAATATTCTGAGTCGGTTGCGGTGTGCCATCTGATTTAAAATTATTTTGGGCGATAAGGGTAGAAAAACCGGCATTTTCAGATCCCTCAGACGCAACGATTATCGATTTTCCATTGCTTTGCAAAAGGTCCCCTCCAGTGATGCGCATTCCCGGATTATCAGTCTGAATGGTAAAGGAACCTTCACTGAAAAGAAGAAAAGGTTCTGCCTCATTTGAGGCGTCGATATCCCCTACTAATAATTGTGTTGCGATAGGCACTCCGGAGGCATCGATACCTACTTTACCACTTGAACCGGAGTAGAGGGTATTGGCGGATTGGATGCCTCCGATCCCCGTAGAATTTATCACTTCTAAAAGAGTAACATCAGCAACGCCATCATAAACGGTTTCAGGTGGAAATAATGCCTGGTTTACGGCATTAATAACACCCACCGTAAAGATACTGAAAAAAGAGCTGTTATCAGCATCTTCAATTACAAAACTGGGACGCCCTTTCACATAAGTTATATCCTGGTTGTAATTAAGGGGTAAGGCTGGTCCACTAAAAGTATTCGGATTTAAATTAATGGTAGCCGTACCCGCTCCTGAAAATTCTACCTGCACGATATCATCGTTTTCATCGATAAATGAAACTCTGGAGATTTGATCTGGATCTGCTCGAAAGGTGATGCTTTGCCCCGTGAGAAGTATTTGGTCAAAAATATTTCCATTGGGATGTTCAATATTCGTTCCCGCGATGGTGCCTGATCCCTCGATGATAATATCGTCGGCTAAAAAAGTCGCGGTTATCGGGGTGAAACCGAAATCGTCGAAAACGATATCATCGATGGAACCTTCTGTGGATTGCGCCGGACTATTGGTAAAAGTTATTTTACCAATCCCCTCTGGGGCCCCTAAAGCTTCAGCATTAAAATCAAAAAAATCAAAAGGCGTTTCAGTATCAATTCTCATCGTTTGAGGGATATCGCTGGTCGCGGTAAGCAGATTATCATTGATGTCGAATATCCTGATCTCTCCATCTCCCTCGAGAAAAACAGCAGAATAAAATTGGACTTGAGAGGCGGGAATATTGAAGGTGATAGTTGCTGTCCTGTTATTTTCAACTATCCAGGATCCACCGACGAAGGCTTGATCGGGCCCGATGGGAGAAGTGTGATTAAATGCCTGAATGCCAGTCGTAGTAGCGATGCCACCGGTGAAGTTGGCCGTATTAGGCGGAGAGCCAATGGTAAAATTCCTGATATCGGCAAAAACCGGGTTGCCAATTCTTAACTCAAAATCTTCGAAAACTGTATTGTTGGGCGGACCCTCGACATAAGAGTATCCCAGATCATCAATGACGAAAATGCCGGGGGCATTAATGACCTTGATCTCCTTTATACCATTGGTAAAATTCAGGTCGGTAACATCGAGAAAATCGCCACTGAAAGCGACAAAACTCTGGAAAGGAAAATTACTGGTGGGACTGATATCGTTGGGAAAGCCCTCGACAATACCCTGGGGACTCAAGGTCAAAAAATTTTTGTCTCTAAGTTCGATGCGTCCGGTGCCGAATGAATTAGCGGCGTAGAACTGAAGCAGATTGACTCCCCTTTCAAAGAGTATTTTCCCCTCCGACACCCCGGGGGTGAGGACTAAAGCACGTGATCCAGAGTGAACAAAATTCGGTTTATCAACGGTTTGGATAGTGAATCCTATGAAGCGGACGGTATTCGGCGTTACTCCGATCGTGAAATCATCCCCATCTCCCGTGATTGATTCGAAATCGTAAAATACGTCAAGGTCATCCGGAGCTGCAATGAGTAGAGAAGATAATGCAAAGAGTAAGATCGGGGCTGTTAATAAATATATAATGCGCATGGCTTTAGTAACCATTGGATGATCCTGGGCTATTTTACCCTTCCGATTCAGGACAGGGTATCAGTATATATTGTTCCTGATGTTGAAATTCTCAAGCTCACAGGGGTATTATAAAGAAATAGTTACTGTTATCTATAGATCTATGAACAAAGAGGTTAAGTTGCTTACTAAGACAGGACATAAAGATATCTGCCGTTCACTGAAGATGGTCATTTTGACCGAATTAGAATAGATTATGTCGAAAGTAGTCGATAACTTTATATTGATATGATTCTCAGCATAGACTACAGCTACTGTGCAGAAAATAAGTTGAGAGAGAAGACATTGATCATAGCTGCACTACTATTAATCTTAACAGCTAACGCGTTTGCCCAGGAGACAATCGGGCCCGGGCATCCTGATGAAGCCGCATCTCTCAATAACCTTGCTGTTAAATATTATTTTCGCGGACAATATACAGAGGCTGAACTTCTGTATAAACGGGCTTTGAAAATCTTTGAATCCGCTTTGGGGGCGGAGCATGCCTATGTTGCCACAACTCTCAATAACATGGGACTTCTATACAATTCTCAAGGCAGGTATCAGGAAGCTGAACCATTATTACGGCGGTCATTAACAATCAGGGAGAAAACCCTGGGTAAAGACCATCCCGATTGGGTGAATGCTTTGGATAATTTAGCAGAGAATTATAAATTACAGGGCAAATATGATGAAGCAGTGCCCTTATACAAACAGGTTTTAGCCATAGATGAAAAAACCTTTGGCTCACGCCATCGGCAAGTAGCGATTTCTTTAGATAAACTGGCAGAAATATACTGTTCACAGGGCAATAATGGTGAAGCTGAGGCCTCTATCTGAGAGTATTGGCGATAAGGGAAAAAACGCTGGACCCGAAGGACCCGGAACTGGAAGCTTACCTCAATAATTTGGTCCAACTCTACGATTCGCAGGGTAAATATAAAGAAGCCGAGCCATACATTCGAAAAGTCTACTTATTTAAGATAAATACGGTGGATAAAGATGATCCGAGCTTGTTAGCGACACTGGATAATATGGTCATTTTTTATAAAAAAATGGGCAGGAAATTTGAAGCCCGGAAGTATCAATAAAAGGCTAGAGAAATACGCGCAAGAAATCCCGAGTATTCATCGCACTGAAAAGTGAAAAACCTGTTTAAATTATATATACAGTTCAAAATGTAGAGCATCTGAATCGTAAAAAGAAGCGTAGAATATGGATACAATGACATTGAACAAAGCAATTGTTGAAATAGAAGATGAGTTAATTAACAAGCATCACGAGTTAGTTAATTTAAAAAAGCAGCTACCTCGAGAGGAAGTGAATGATTATGAATTGAAGGGTCAATATGGTCTGATAAAACTCTCTTCTCTTTTTGGCGATAAAAAGGATTTAATTATAATTCATAACATGGGCGTGAGCTGTCCCCTATTGCACCTTGTGGGCTGATGGGTTTAACGGGGTATTGCCGCATCTAAAAGACCGGGCAGCGATTGCCATAGTCACCCCTGATAGCCCGGTGCAACAAAAGCAATTTGCGGAGTCCCGGGGTTGGCAGTTTGAAATGTATTCGGGTGAGGATTTATCTTTTATTAAGGATATGGGTTTCCAGGAAGGAGAAGATTACCTGCCGGGCGTTTCGACTTTTTGTCGAGAAAACAATGGCCCCATCTACCGTATTGCAAAATCACCATTTGGTCCGTTTGATCCCTTTTGCAGTGTATGGCATATATTCTCTTTGCTTGCCGACGGCGTAAATGATTGGAATCCTCAATATAAATATTAATGACTGAATCAATGAGTGACGAAAAAGTAATAAAGTCTGAAGAGGAGTGGAAAAAACAACTGACTCCGGAGCAATATAAAGTAACACGAAAGAAAGGCACAGAGAGAGCATTTACCGGCGAGTACCACGATAGTAAAGAGCCCGGCACTTACCGGTGTGTGTGTTGCGGGAATGAATTATTTAATTCGAAGGAGAAATATGATTCGGATACCGGCTGGCCAAGTTTCTGGGATCCAATAGCTCAGGATAAAATCAGCACCGAATCGGATAGGAGTCTGTTCATGGAGCGGACGGAAGTCTTATGCAGCCGTTGTGACGCCCATCTGGGCCATGTTTTTGACGACGGTCCCGCTCCCACCGGCAAACGATATTGCATGAACTCAGCCGCGTTTAAACTGGAGAAGGATTAGCGAAAAGCAGCTATGCTGGAGGGAGGTTTTTTTTGATCTTCACGGTCGAATATAATGCCTCTGTCCCTATAAAAATTGTCCATCATTTTGCTCGTGGGCGTTTTTCACCATAGAGGGTGTAGGCGTTGGCCAGGGTGCCGCCATCGACAACAAGCGTATGACCGTTGACATAACTTGCTTCGTTCGAGGCGAGATAAACAGCGGCGGCGGCAATCTCATCGGGTAGTCCAAAACGGTTTTGCAGGCTCATTGCTATTTCACCCGGCGTGGCATCATCGGGAAGTTCGACATCGATAGGGCCCGGGGCAATAGCATTCACACGAATCCGGTAATGAGCCAGATCCGTAGCCATACTTCTAGTGAGGGTAATTAAAGCCCCCTTGGCCGCGCTGTAGGCGGTGCTGAGCGTTTGCGGGATGAAACTGTTGACCGATGCGATGTGAATGATGTTGCCCCTGCCCGCTTTAGCCATCACCCGCGCCGCCAGCTGAGAACAAATGAATACCCCGGTTTGATTGGTGGCGATGATGCGATCCCATCTCTCTTGAGTTACTTCAAGGAAAGGTCCGTCTGAGCCTTTTATTCCAGCATTATTGACAAGGATATCTATGGTTTTGAAATGATTGACGGTCTCGTCAATTAATTCCTCCACCGCTTTTCGCTGGGATACATCAGTCGAAATAAAAAGAGCGGTCCCACCTGCAGCTTCAACTTCATTACAGGTGCGCATACCACTTTCTGAATCGATTTCGGCAATGACGACCTTCACACCTTCCCGGGCAAAACGCTTTACGATTGCGCGACCAATGCCAAAACCCCCGCCCGTAACTATGGCAACCTTATCTTGTATTTGCATTGTTTATTGCGGTTTATGTCGGAGGCAGATAACCGATTTATGCATTTTTTTAACAGCCAATGCAATCCAATTGGTCGGAGGTAATGATTAAATTTGTGCCATCGCTAACTGAATTTATTTTATGCATTGCTATGCCTTACTCCACCGATTAACTTTTAACGTAATAAAAACTTAATTATAAATGATATGAATAATTTTTCACTTTCACAAATTGGGCAGATAGCGATACCGGTCAGTGATCTCGAACGAGCGGTTGAATTTTATCAAGAGAAATTAGGCATGAAACACCTCTTCACAGTTCCCAATCAATTTACATTTTTCGACTGCGGAGGGGTAAGATTGCTGCTGGGGCTTCCGGAGAAAGAGGGGGATACTAACCGTAAAACATCGCTTATCTATTACACCGTAAAAGATATTCAAGAGGCTTATGATATCCTAAAGGAACGCGGTGTTCATTTTGACGATGAACCTCACCTCATCGCGAAAATGGAAGATCACGAATTGTGGATGGCATTTTTCAGAGACTGCGATAACAATCAATTTGGAATCATGGCAGAGGTTAAGCTATAAACCCCTTAATCTGCATTATCGCTTATTCGTTCACGCTTAAAATGTTATATGGTGAATGATAAATCAATCACCTCATTTTAAGTAATCCATCCAGTCAGTCCTTTCTACTGGCCTCTGAATAGACAAAATAAAGATTGGTTCTCGGACCGGGCGTATTTTTTTTATCGCCCATATGAAGCACACACTCGCTGAATAAAACAACGTCACCAGCCTCACCCACGGCACGCACCGAGCCAGGCAACTCAATACCCGGATACGACTTAAAATTTAGTTTTAAATTAGCTTTATGTGACCCGGGAACGAGAAGGAGGCACCCATCATCCGGACCATTTCTTGAAAGGAACCAGCCGGTATTGACGGAGAGGCTGCGAATTATTCCGTCATTGAAACTATAGTCACTGGGTGTGTGCCCTGTGTGCCAACTGCTGAAGTGCGGCCCTTGAGAGTTAGCGATACCCCAGGAACCACGGTACTTCGGTTCTTTCATAAATTCCTGCAGGTAGGGGAGGATGCGCGGGTGATTGACCAAGGTTCCAAAAAGCGGGTCTAATTCATCGAGACTGTTTAGCCGAACATAATGATCATCAATGTGTATGACTGATGATTTTCCCACGTCATTAGGATGCATTGTTTTCTTCTTTAAATAGGTAGTATCCAAGCCCCGGGCATCGATTTCATTGAATTTATCAAGCAGTGCGTTTACCTTTGCTTTGCTTAAAACACCGCGAAGCACTAAAAAGCCCTGGGTATCAAAGTGAAAGCGATCTTCATCGGAGACCTTAACAGGAGCTTTTTTTGATGGAGTGGTGGCACTCATTTCGGTGAATTTAAGTATTTTGTGTTAACGTCCAAATGCTTTCATTTACCCTATTGATAAAGAGCTCAAACTAATCATTAATTACTTGAAATATATAGTCATTATGATTTGTGCTAATCTACAGGTGTAATAATTTCATACTGCAATTAAAAACTGAATCTTATTCAATTCCATCATGCAGAATAAAGCAGAATTTGATAAACGTGATCTGTCATTTAAACCGGTGATTAACGACAGCCCTAAGTGTCTTACGGTTGAACAGATAAAATTTTATAACGAAAAAGGTTATATTATGCCCTTGCGGATTTTCTCTGACGAGGAGGTCATGAAAAACCGAATCTACCTTGATCATTTACTCGAGCTGCTGAAGAAGCGGATTGATGGTCGTGACACATATGCCATAAATGGTTACCAGGCAAGATGCGAAGGCATCTGGGATATCGCCATGGACTCCAGAATTCTCGATTACGTGGAAGATCTTATCGGTCCCAATATCATCGCCTGGGCCTCTCACTACTTTTGTAAAACCGCTCATGATAAAAAAATTGTTCCCTGGCATCAGGATGCGTCTTACTGGCCTATAAGCCCGGCACGCACGGTTACTGCATGGCTGGCCATAGACGATGCAGACGAAGAAAACGCGGCTATGCAATTTATTCCCGGCACTCATAAACTGGGGCACCTCGAATGGAAAAAAGCCGATAAACCTGCCGTCTTACATCAGGAGATACCAGAAATCACTCAGTATGGTAAGCCCGTATTAGTTAATTTAAAAGCTGGTGAAATTTCACTTCATGCAGACATGATGGTACATGGTTCAACGCCGAACACTTCAAATCGTAGACGGTGCGGACTTACGATTCGCTATTGTCCCCCTGAAGTGAAATCTATAGATAGTAATTGGGCAGCAGCTTCCATCGTTTGTAGAGGGAAAGACAGTTTCAATCACTGGGCAGATAATCCCCGTCCCCCGGGTGATGATTTATCACCTGGTTCTAATTTTTGGCGCAAATAGGCGACGATCTGATACATTTGCGCCGACACTATAAATTGACAATCGAGGTGAAGCGTATCCAGATTCTTTTAGATTACACAAAGTTTATCTTAATGAAATGAGAAACTACTGATGGCTGATAACTCTATAACCATACTAGGTGGTGGGAATACAGCTTTCTCCGTAGCTGCCCGCTTAACATTGCAGGGACATAAGATCACGCTCTATGAAATTCCTGCGTTTAAGGAGACACTGACACCGATTAAAGATGATGGGATGATTCAATTGCTCGGTGTGGCCGATGAGGGTAAGGCAAAGTTGCACCATACCACTTCAGATATTGAAGAAGCATTGTCGGATGCTACCCTCATTCTTCTCATTGTCCCCGCCTATGCCCATAAACCATTCGCTGAAGTCTGTATTCCCCATTTAAAATCGGGTCAGACCCTGGTTATTATGCCGGGCACCCTGGGAACCCTGGAATGGGCACAGATGCTCCGTGAGGCGGGTAAGGAGAGTTTAATTACCCTGGCAGAGGTCGACACCGCACCCTATGTCTGTCGAAAAACGGCACCCGACACAGCGACAATATGGGGGATAGTAGCGAGTCTTGGATTGGGGGTATTGCCTTCATCTGAAACGGACAAAGTCAAAGAAATGCTGGATCCTCTCTTTCCCGGAATTCAACCCTATCCGGATGTAATGGCCTGCGGGTTGGCCGCGATGAATCCGGTGGTTCACCCGGCGGGGGTATTAATGAATGCCGGACGTGTTGAGTACTCACGCGGTGAATTTTACTTTTATGAAGAGGGGGTATCCGTTTCAGTAGCGAAGGTTATCATGGAAGTAGATCGAGAGCGGTTGAAAATCGGTCAGGCCTTAGGTTATGAACTGAGTCCGGTCGATGAAGCGTTTCACGCGGCGGGATTTGGGCCAAAAGGTGACTTGTGGTCGACGATCAACGGTAGCTGGATGCTTACCCGGTTAAAAGCGCCCGGATCACTGGAGAGCAGATGGTTGACGGAAGATGTTCCTTACGGACTGGCTGCCTGGTCAACGGTAGGAGCACAATATGGTGTCGAGACACCGACGATGCAGGCAATGGTAAATATTGGGTCCATTGTCATGGGATTTAATGCGTGGGAAAAGGGTCGCGGTGTTAAAGAATTGGGCATTGCTGAGGTGGGGAAGAATGAACTATCCGCGTTCTTAAAAAGCGGGAGCTGGTGAGAGAGAATTAGATTTGGATGAAAGCGGTTCAGTACAAACGCTACGGTGACCTTTCTCAACTTGAGCAAGTCGAGATTGACAAACCCAAACTTTCCGCTTCCCAAGTTTTGGTAAAAGTAGAAGCATCGGCTGTAAATCCTATTGATTGGAAACTTCTCAGCGGCAATTTTCGTTATGTCATGCCTTTAGAGTTTCCCGTGATACCCGGCTTTGACCTGGCCGGAGAAATAGTGGAAGTGGGGGCTGTGGTCACAAAGTTCAAGAATGGTGACAGGATATACGCCTGTCAGGATATTAA
Source organism: Opitutales bacterium (assembly GCA_965197745.1). Lineage (GTDB taxonomy): Bacteria > Verrucomicrobiota > Verrucomicrobiia > Opitutales > PNEW01 > CBDANS01. The sequence goes on from CBDANS010000007.1 coordinate 473,520, forward strand.
ACAAATTGGCACGGCTGCCGAGTTTACGGTGGTGGAGGAAAATCTTGCTGACCGGATACCAGAAGGGTTGGGCGCCGGTGAAGCTGCCGGGATACCACTTGCCGGAATGACCGCACTTCAGGGGTTACGTAACTGCGGTGGATTGAATGCCGGAGAGCGCGTTCTCATCATAGGAGGATCCGGCGGGGTAGGGCATTACGCCATACAGATAGCCAGGGCGATAGACATTCATGTCACAGCAGTTTGCAGTACCGGGAATGTGGAGATGGTGCGCGAATTAGGCGCAGACACGGTGATCGATTATAATAAACAATCAAATTTTACCACAGGCACTAATTTTGATGTAGTCTTGGACTGCGTAGTAAACTCGCCGTTTAAAGTTTTCGCAGCAGTGATGCAACCTGATGCGGTTTACGTTCCGGCACTTCCCAATTTTTCATTTATGATAAGGTCTTACCTGATGCCATTATACACGAAGCGCAGGGTAAGACCAGTGATGCTGAAAACCAATGGTAAAGACTTGAATTACTTGTCAAATTTAGTAAGAGAAGGAAAGTTGCGTACGATCATTGATAGCTCGTTTTCTTTGAGCGAGCTTCGCACCGCATATGAGCGAAATCAGACAGGGCGAACGCGGGGTAAAATCATTATCAATATATAAAAATAAATTAATTAATGAAAACGCTTGAAGAGCACTATGTAGAATTTAAAGAAAACGGCTTTACCATTCTCCCGAAAGTCTTTGATCAGGCGCAAATGGATGAGTGGATTTCTTTGTATTCAAACCTGGTCAAGCGCCAGACTCCACCCGGCGCGGAGGAAGCGGTGGGTTGGCTTAGAAGTGTTGTCGAATATGAACCCCAGGCAATGCTGCCGGCAGTTGCCAACGAAAAGATTCTTGATTTTGCGGAAATGGTAATGGGGCCATTCGTACAACTCGATAATCTAACTTTTATGGCTTTTCCTTCCCTACCCAAGGAAGAGGCCAATGGAAAAGTCAGTGGTTGGCACCGCGATCAGTGGTCATCTTTTCCGCTCGGGAACGATTATATCTGGACCAAAGCCTGTAACGCGATCTGCTATTTACAGGATTTAACCGATGATAACGGTCCACTCCGTGTTATACCCGGATCCCATCGCGCGCCTCTCTCAATTGAAGAAGATAATTGCCAAAGGCAACATCCCGATGAAAAGGTTTTTTATCCCCGTGCAGGTGACGTCGTATTTACCCACTGTAGCGTTTTGCATTCCGGTACGCCGAATATCTCAGGCAAATTACGCTATTTTTTCAGTATCTATTATAATCTCAGCTGGCTGCGCCACCGGGACAATCATTCAGGACCCAATGTGGCAAATATTATCGAGATGGCGCGCGAAAAAAACGACAGGCGACTGCTGCGGCTATTTGGAATCGATGAACTCGTTTATCCGAGATCTAACTGGGGCTTTCGCCAACCGGACAACGAGAAGTGGGAGCAATGGATTAAAGAAGACCGCGAAGCACTAAATAAATAAACGTACTTTTAGCAGGGAAGCTTTGAATCCGTCATCAACCCGAGTTAGTAAAGATCAGGTTGAATCTGCCCGTCTTTTATAAACAGTTTGTTAGCATCTACGGCATGCCCCCCGGGCATGGGAGAGGCGGTATATTGGGCGAGGTAAACCCGACGTTTTTTTCCGGTTGGATTAGCGCCACTGCGATGAAAAGTGAGGCTTGAAAATACGGCAATGCTGCCGGCGGGTGCGATCACCGGTTCACCCGGATCATCGCCAAAATAACCAATCCTGTCATTGCTGCCCTCTTCAAGAATATGCTCTGCTAATTTTTTTTCACCATAGCGACTCATGGGTAAAAGATAGACAGTGCCATTATCTTCGCTGACATCATCGAGAGTGCACCAGCAGGAAAGCACTTCGGGGTGATCGCCGAGCCGGGCCTGGGCATAGCCAGAATCCTGGTGCCAACTGAACTTCATGCCCGTTTTATCGAATTTCACTACGTATTGATCGCTCTTGTAGTAAATTTCATCACCGAAGACAGCACGAGTGATACTGGCCATCAGGTCGCTGAAAATAAATTCACGTATGCGGGGATGATTGGGCTCGGCCTTCATAAAATATCGCTTACCGCGATGATTGATCCCTATCACATCGGTTCCTTGTCGGTCCATTTCCGCATCAGTTTCTTCGATTGCCGACTGACATACTTCTCGCAACAATGTGACGTGCTCATCCGGAATAACGGATTCGAGGATGAAATACGCGTCCTTTTTAAACTGATCGATTTTTTCTTGCGGTATATTAATGGTGGTAGATTGCATATCAATTAATGAAATATATGTTACTATGCATAAAGTATTATTATTTATAGGCTGTTAGTCAATTCAGTCTTTGAATTGGGGCTTTAATTCATGATGAATAAATCAATTATTTTACTGTCTCTATTTCCCCTATTAACCACTATTATTATGGTAACCGAAGCCAATAATGACGCGTTAATGGACGAACCCTTTTTTGAAGTCAAAGATCTGATGCTTGCTGAAGGAGAAGTAGCCGCCTATGGCCTTCCCCTGATCACCGTTACGGCGAGGGGAACGATACTCGTCAGCAGTAATGCCCGCGTCGGGGACCGCCACGATGCGGGCAATGTTCAGTACGGGGTGCTATTAAGAAGTACGGACAATGGTGAAACCTGGATGAAGGAAAAGTTAGATGCTCTTCCACAAGACATTGTCACCGATAAGGAGACGAATAAAATAATGCTATTCATCCCCGAGAGTTCTGCACTACTACGTCCTGATGGAAAGCGAATGAATGAAAAGTGGGCGGTTGAGAATCCTCCCGAAGAAGCGAGGGCGATTTGGCAATATGAAAGTATTGATGACGGAATCAGTTGGGAGAAGGGGCAAAATATTACCCCGATGTTGCAGAAGAAAAAATATACGCATGTGGGGGGACCCAACTATGCGAGCGGAATTCAATTGCAGTATGGTAAGCACAAGGGTCGATTGATTCTACCTGGGCGAACGTATACAAAAAATATCTTTGAATTCCAGTACAGCCGAAACACCTTGATTTACAGTGATGATCACGGGAATACCTGGAAGGGTGGAGGGTTGAGCCAGTTAGCTTGTGGTGAAGCTTGCGCCGTGGAATTGTCTGACGGCAGCTTATATCTTAATAATCGCAATGAGGCCGGTCGCGTTTACCGTAATAAGAAAAATCCAGACGCCGTTCATTTACTTAACGGGAGAAGCGCTACTGTCCGCTGCTACTCCATCAGCAGGGACGGAGGAGAAACATTCACTGAATTTGGTGAGATCGACGAGTTTATCCATGCTACCTGTCACGGGGGGATGGCACGTCTCACTGATCGTGTCTACGGCAACGTTTTAATGTTTTCCAATCCGGGCACGACAATGGGGCTGAATAAGGCGACGGGCGAAAGGCACCACTTAACGGTGTGGGCGAGTATGGATGAAGGAAAGACCTGGCCGATCACCAAAGTTATCAACGAAGGACCATCTGCTTACTCCTGTATGGCTGTAGGCATAGACGGTATGATTTTTGTTGCCTTTGAACGGGGACCCGAAAATGCGCGCACAAACACGGCAGTGGCCAGATTTAACCTGGCATGGTTAATGGAGAATGTAGACTCGGCTGGTGTAAAATAAAGGAGCTATGTCATATCAGAGAATAGGAGGCCACCCGGTGTGGGGAGAGCCCTTGCAGAATGCAGTTGATCAAATTGAAAACTGCGCGAGGGAGGCGGCGTATGTTGCCTTGATGGCGGACCATCACCTGGGTTATGCGGTGCCCATTGGCGGCGTTGTCGCCTACGAAGGTCGGGTTAGTCCATCCGGTGTTGGTTACGATATATCATGCGGGAACAAAGCGGTTCGCCTTGATGTGGAGGCTAAAGAAATCACCGCGAACATTTCCAAAATCATGGATGATATATGGCGCTCCCTATCCTTTGGGGTTGGGCGTAAAAACAAAGAACGCGTTGATCACGATCTTTTTTATGATGATCCAGCCTGGAGTATTGAGATTGCGGCAAGTTTGAAGCAATTAGCACGTGATCAATTAGGAACTATAGGATCGGGAAATCATTTCGTGGATATCTTCATAGATGAAGAGGAAAGGGTATGGTGTGGCGTTCATTTTGGATCCCGCGGACTGGGGCATAAAATCGCCACTTATTACATAAAAGCCGGTGGTGGAAAAGATGGGATCAATGTCGATCCCGTGCTCCTGGAGGAGAAATCACAACTGGGTAAAGAATACATTGCCTGTATGGAGCTGGCTGGACGTTATGCCTATGCCGGGCGAGACTGGGTATGTAATAAAGTAGCATCTATCCTGGGTGCTGAAATTATGGAAGAAGTTCATAACCATCATAATTTCGCCTGGGAAGAAATGCACGGGGGTCAGAAATATTGGGTGGTTCGCAAAGGCGCTACACCGGCGTGGCCGGGGCAAAAGGGTTTTGTTGGTGGTACCATGGGAGAAATTTCTGTGATCATCGAAGGGGTAGAGTCCGATGAAAGTAAAATCGCGATGTACTCCACGGTGCATGGCGCGGGGCGGGTCCTTTCACGGACACAGGCAGCGGGTAGAAGAAAATGGAGAAAGAAAAAATCGACGCGCCCATCAGAGGGAATGATCAGCAAAGAGATGATGCATACCTGGGTGAAAAAAGCAGGTGTTGAATTGCGAGGCGCGGGAACCGATGAATCGCCCCATTGCTACAAGCGGTTAGAGGAAGTGCTGGGTTACCACGAAAATACAATTAAAGTAGTTCACAAGTTGAAACCTATTGGTGTGGCAATGGCGGGTGAAAATGAGTTTGACCCGTTTAGAGACTGACCCGTATCTTGGTTTTGATCAGTGAATAGGGTGTCACGAAATGAAAAAATCCGGAAAATTATCGTTTACCTTTATCGTCGTAATCATCGTAGTTTATATCGTCTTTCGCGTTTCAGGATTCATTGATGCTCCTGAATCCTGGCCTACTTATACTTCAATGGACGGCGGCTTTTCTATCCTTACTCCTGGAAGTTTACAAACTTCTGACTTGAAAGTGCCTACAATCTACGGAGACCTGAATTTCAAAGTTCACTCTATAAAATTTGTAAAGACGGTTTACAAGGTAGCGTATTCTCATGTGCCTATAGAAGTTCGGGAAGGTTTCTCGGATAATGATCTCCTCGGGATGGAGATGCTGTTTCTCGCCCAGGATGGATACCATTTAGGAGAAAACAACAGTTCACCCTGGGAGGGTCACCCTTCAGTTTACAGTGAATGGGATTCGACAGGTAGAACCTATCGGCTCATCAACCGAATTATTCTCGCGAATGATCGTCTCTATCGAGTGACTGTCCTCGTAGAAAACAATGCCCTTGAATCCGAACGCCCCTATTTTGAAAAGTTTTTAAATTCCTTTAAACTCACCGCCGAAAAGACAGGTGGCGGCTATTAGGATTTTATTCTTCCCAGGGATAATTTTCCGCGCAACCGGTGGGTTTCCAGCCCAGTATTTCTTTTGTGTGATCAGTGGACCGCCAGCGGTACCTGTTTTCGGAAATAGCGTCGAAGATATCAAACATCAGATCATCCGGGGCGCTGAGACACTTGTCGATCACCTGCAGGCAATCTGATTGTGAGAGATACCCGGGGTATTGTCGGCGCAATTGAGGTCTGTCATTATCGTTCACCGCGCCGAGACGTATGACAAGCGTAGAGATTTCATGTTTGTCCACGTAAAATTGCCCCAGATTTTCACCAAAGATTTTACCGATAGCGTAGGGTGAATCGGGACGCACGGGCCAGGTTCGGTCCACCATTTCCCAGCTTTCAGGAATATCATCATCCGGTCCGTTGGCCAGGGTGCCGTAGGGATAGTCATCAACCCACTCATAGCCGAGCTGGGTACAGCCGCTGCTCATGTGGACTATTCGTTTAACCCCGGCTTCACGCGCTGCCTCGTAAACATTCAAGGTGCCCTGGACTGTAATGGCCATGGTGGCGCTCCAGTCATCGGTCAGTCCATAGGTAGCTGCCGCGAGATGAAGGACGCTGTGAATGCCATTGAAGGCAGATTTAATCGCTTCCGCGTCACTGATATCGGCTTGCAGGTTGGGAATTCCCTCAACCTCGCGTCGGTTCAAGCCGCTGAATTCATATTTATCACTGAGGTTTTTTAAGACCAGGCTACCAATCAGTCCGCTCGCTCCCGTAACTAACACTTTTTTCTTATCCATAATTTTAATTTTAAGTTCACGTATACATCTACATTTTCAAAATCTGCATACTGATTCCAATTTCATAATTCTTAATTCACAATTTTTAATTGGCTAAGATCACCTCTCGTCCCGACTGTGCCGATTTTTCACAGGTTTCATGAATTTCCATGACCCGCCGACCATGCAATTGTGGAATCGGCGTGTCGTCATCACCATTAATGATTGAAGCAATGAATGCGGAAAACTCATCGAGAATACTGTTGCGCTCGGCAACCGGTTCCTCCTTCCATTTTCCTTCAGTGCCGATCCAAAAACCTGTTTTCTGTCCCTCTTCTCTTCCATACGCGATGCGGAACTTTGCCTGTCCGTTAGTGAAAAAGAAATCTGCGCCGTAATCGGTGACTCCCGTTCTCCAAGCCATACGGCAGATACTGGCAACGACACCACTTTTCCATCGTAAAAAAGCCATGGAGGTATCATCACAGGGTAATTCCTGGTAAGTAAAGGCTCCGAGTTGAGCACTGACGGTAGCAACATCATCGCCGACAATCCACAAGAGGCGATCAATCATGTGGGTGCCGTCCATCAATCCCATGCCTCCCCCCAATTCGCGATCCAACATCCATTTCGGCCGATCTTCAGGTTGATAAGGTTTATGCCAGATATCATAGACCATGAGGAGATCTCCCAGTCGTCTGGATTCAACCAGTTCTTTCATCTTTTTTACTACCGGCATGTAGCGTTGGGTATGGGCAGTCATTAATTTCACCTCATTTGTCTTTGCTGCCGCCAGCATCTCGTCACACTCGGTAAGCGATATGGCCATGGGTTTTTCCAGATAAATATGTTTACCCGCGTTGGCAGCGTCGATGGCAGCCTGTTTGTGCAGCCAGTGGGGGAGAGCAGCAACGACAACCTGGACATCATTGCGATTAAGGGTCTCCTTGTAGTCGGAAACAATATCAATATGGGGGTACTTCTCTCTTATCGGAGTGGAAAATTCGCTGCGCGGCTCCGCTACGACTTTAATATCTGCTCCTTGAGTCTGCTCGATGATATTAATGTAATTACCACCTATACGACCTGTGCCTAACAGTGCGATGCCTATGCTCACTTATCCCTTTGTTTTAACATTTTTATTAACTTAATTATGATGCGGAAAAATAAATGACTTAAATAGAATGTAAAACGATCTTCGATGAGAAATTTTTATAGAACTTTAAAAGAATATAAATTCCCACCCTTATTAATTTTAAATTGCAGACGAATGGCTGCATCGGGTGATGACCCATTATCTATTTCGGTCATCTGCTTTAAAGTTTTACCTTTAAAACGAATCAGATTGTTCGTGGAATTATTGTTAACTGTTTCAACACCTAAACCTTTCTCTGATCCATTAAGCACAGTTACTTTAATAGGACCATTGCTATTTATATAGAGATCATTTCCAACAAACTTAAGTGGTTTTGTTGTTAATAATCCACCGTTCACGGAAACGAAACCGTCAATGCGTAAGCGAGCACGAAAAATTCCACCCCCAGTAACTCGAATTTCTCTAGGTTGATTTTTACCGTATGAAGAGCAACCATAGTAGTAAATCAATTCATTGCCAATGCGAAGCGGTCCCTGACTGAACAGAGTTATATATCCACCATCATTGCGTCCACTATTTCCTCCTTCAGGACCATTAGGTATAAAGACCTCTGGCACTCCATCATCATTATTGAATTGGACTTTCTTCCAATGCAATCCGTCATGACTGATTACAAGTTTTAGAAATGCACAGCCAGCCGAAGAATAGGAATAATCATCTTTATCGTGCCAGATTTTTAGACCCCCTAACCACAACGATTCATAAAGCCAAGCGGTAGAGATATAATATTCATCGTGAGGCAAATCACCGTTCACGGTTTCAGCGGGTGGCACCAGGTCTATATATTTTATCCGATCTAAATCAACAGGTTGATTGAGACGGTCAACAAAATGATATGCACGAGACCTTAACCCGTTTCCTTCTACAGGATTACCCTCGCCCGTATAATCTCCCTGGTAAAAATCACGGTAAAACCTAATTGATGCGAGATAACGATTCGATATTGAATCATAATTAAATATGGTCGCGTCCCCTGCTCCGACGAGGGACTTGCCATTCTGCACGATACTTCGCTTTAAATAGGGGATTATCTTTTGGCCCCTTTCCCAATTTTTACCATCGCGAGATCGCACATAATAGCTACCCTCCCTTTCGTAACCCCAGTTAGCAAACCAAACCCAACCTTTATAAGGGTATAGATCATCCTTGGTATCGTAATAACAAGAGAATAAATCATTGTTGGTAGCATAGGTGCCTGATTCTTCATCCAGAAAAAAATCACGAGACTTCGGAAAAACCGTCTCAGAAACTCCATTATCTCCCTTAATCCAGTGGATTCCGTCAGATGAAGTAAATCTCATACACCGCGCTTTGTCCCATCGCTTTAAAGTCGGAGCATACCCCCCTGCAAACATTATATATTTATTTAACTTCGGATCATAAACGATAGTTCCTCCAGCTCCAAGTGTTGCATTATAGTCACCAAATTCATCATCGAGCTCAATAACAGGAAAGTTTCCCCCATTGTCCTTAATTGGCTGGTGGAGTGTGCGCTTTAGATTTTTTTGTGAATCAATTAAATAGTCGTCGATAAATAATTGAGCTACTCCATTGGAAATAACAATTGGATCTTCAGCTAGTAATATTTCCATATTGAGTCCATTAATACATAGCAAAAGGAAAGTAGAAGTTATAACCTTTTTAATAAGCTTATTAATCATTAGTTTTGAGTAACCTAATTGATTATTAGTAGAATTAAGTGGTAAAAGCAGAACGGGAAATTGCTTTATGTGAACCATAATCGCATGGCCGTTTCTCCCAGGATTGCCTCTTTCTCTGATGGTGAAAGTTCCAAATGATCGTTAAAGATTTCGAGATGCTGTTCATAGCTTACTTTTGGAATCCATAGCGAGGTGGGAAAATCACTTCCCCACAGGCATCGCTCAGGAGTATACGTGTCGATAACGCTTCTTATCACAGCGTGCATATCGCGACAGGGAAAAGCTTCATCTGAACCGGAGACGAGAAAAGATAACTTGGCGTAAATATTATTATACTGTGCTAAATCCAACACTGTTTTTAAGTTTTCAGATTGCTGTGCATCTGACGCTTTAAGATTGGCACAATGGTCGAGAACCACGGGGACTTCAGGAAATGCGGAAAGCATCTTTGCCAGTGATCGGCAATTCGGAGGGTCGAGCAGGGCGCAAATAATCATCCCCCATTTTTGCGCCGCTTTCCAAATATGGTTGTGTTCTTCAATCACCGTTCCATCGGTATGCCAGCCGACTGAAACACGATTGCCCCGGACACCTGAAGACGAGGCTTTTTCAAGGAGATCAATAGAACCCGGATCAAAGGGATCAACATTCAGAACACCGGTCATCCAGCTCTGATGATCCCGCACGGTGTCAAGAATAAGCCGGTTATCATGCTTATATGTTGAAAATGTTTGGACCGCAACAATCCGTTCAATGTCATTGGCCTGTTTTTCATTTATAAGATCTTCAACGGTCCCACGACCGACCGGTGGTAAATAAGGCTTAGCAATCCGGGGGTACTTTACCGTATCTTCAGAGTATATATGCGCGTGGGTGTCTATAATAGTCATGAGTGATTATGAGAATCTTCGTCTGCCTATTCGTCTTTCTCTATCTCCCTATTGTCATTGCGAGGATCCCGCGGACGCGGGAGACGCGGCAATCCAGGCAAATAATCATTTTGCTTGCGAATACCATTCTCCGCTAAAATCTTTCCAATGAGGGTTCATCTTTTCTATTAAAGCAATTTTTGTTTTTCTAGATCCGGCTTTTATTTGCTTTTCACGTGCAATTGCATTCTGAATATCATTTTAGGCTTCGAGATAGACCAATCTCTGTATCCCGTATTTATTTGTGAAACCTTCCTTTATTTTATTTTTATGTTCCCATACGCGACGTAATAGACTGCGTGTGACTCCCGTGTAAAGTGTTCCGTTACGCTTATTAGCCAGGATGTAAACATAATATACATTGCTCACATATATTAAATACGGTATATCTATGATAATGGTTAATTCTATATTTCTGGATTGCCGCGTCGCGTTGCTCCTCGCAATGACAATAGGGAGTTAGAGGCAGACGAAGATATACTACTTATATTATTATCATTTCACTTACTTTTCATCGCTATCAATATCTTTAAGTTTTCTGAATAATTTTTTTAAATCAAAATACCCGCCAATTGATACCCACAGGGCCATAATACAGAAAATAACAACGGCGATTATAAAAACCGCTTTCCAAAGAATTATCCAGAATTCCATTTGTTTCTCCTCATATAGTTTATCATTTATTGTTTTCCAGGGTATCTCTATCTGGAAATAAGAGTGAGCCAATGATCATCGCTATGAATGTCAAAGCGATCGTAAAGAGTCCCACTTGAGCTCCAGTCAATCCCTCTAAACCGATGGTGTTTCTCACGGGTTCCAGTCCAAATATAGCGAAGAATCCGCAGAGGAGCGCGAGAACAGCGCCCGTGGAACTGGCGCGTTTCCAATAGAGACCGCCGACCAGTAAGGCAAAAGCACCGGTAAAGTATACGGCACCGGTAACTACCAGATAATCCCAGATATCATCTTTGCCTTTATAGACCAGACCCCAATAGAGGATATAGCCTCCTATTAATACGATAAAAATACGGGTTAACCGTATACGCGTGGTATTGATCAATTCACGCCGGCACAGGGGCACGATGATATCCTGGGTGATCACCGAACTCCAACACAATAGATAGCTGTCATGCGTGGACATAAAGGCGGCAATCATCGCCGCAGTGATAAACCCGATTACTCCTGCGGGTAAAATGCGCCCGAGGAATACAGGCATGGCATATAAATTATCGATGGGTTCTCCATTGCCGGCTTCAGGGAAAAAAAGTTCATTCAATTCCGGGGCCTCGGTTAAGATAAAAACGAATGCCGCTATGCCCCAAAAGTAAGGAATGAGAAAGCGGATTAAATAAGCGACTGATGACCACATATACTGAACCTTTACCGCTTCCGGGCTTTCCATGGCCAGGGCTCGAGCTACCGCGGCCGGCCATACCGCGCATGCGATCAAACCGAGAAAACCCATCCAAATAATATAATCTATGCCAAAGGTCCCTTCCGCGAGGACAGGGTTAAACCCTTTTTCCCCCATTTGGATAGCGACGGTATCAAAAATATTCTGCCACCCGAGATGATACAAAATCAACACGGTGGCAAAAAGTAATCCAAATGATAAAACTACAAACTGGATATAATCGGTTACAACCACGGAAATCATACCGCCGAGAACAGTATAGATCAAGACGAGGACGAGTAAAACGATCATCACCATGGGCAGAGCCCAACCGGTTGCAGACATTCCGGTGATACCGACGATAAACATCGACCCCACTTTTAAAAACATCCCCATATTTAATATCCCCCCCAGGGCCAGCATGATGCCACCGAGGATCCGCGTCTTCCGTCCGAAGCGCAGATCGTAGAACTCCGGGATCGTCAAAACCTTCAATTTTCGGAGGCGATATACAATCAGTCCTGTGGCGCCGACAATGAAAGTTCCCAATGCCGCCATAACCGCAATGTGAAAAGCGGCAAACCCTCCGGTGAATCCTTTCTGAGAACTGTACATGACCGTAACCAGCCCGGTCTCTGTTCCCGCCAGGGTTGCGACACCGAGTCTCGTGCCGAGCGCTCTGCCGGCGCCGATGTAACTGGTCATGTTCGTGGCAAAGCGTTTTACGAGAAGGCCGATGACGAGAGAGAGGGATAGATAAGCACCGACAATAACCCAATCAATGAGGGTAAAATTAGTCTGACTAAAAGCGTCTGAAAATGTTGATTCCATGATCGGTATTACCTGCTTGTGAAGGTCACTCTCATAAATACATTTCCATAGATCAAGCAGACTTACCAAGCAGCATGTTCAACACGGTTGTAAAGAACATGCGCTCTTCGTGAAGTGAAGTTTAACACAATCTTCAGCTTCTGAAAGCGGGAGGGTTAGAAGAAAATCCCAGGAGGTAACGGAGGGTAGGAGAAAAACGCTCTGCCATTTTTTTCGGGATCGTGGGCCTGAAATCGGTGAACGGTTTAATCCAGGAGCGGCAGTAGTATCCAAGAATGGCGCGACGCGGTTTATCTGTCGTATTTGATCCCGAGCGATGCCAGGTATTAGAGAGCCATATAGCCACTGATCCGGCGGGCGCGGTAAGAATTACATCTTCCTCATTTAACGCTTCTCCCCATACCGGTTTTTTTCTTCGAAGGTGGCTGCGGGGGACGACATGGGTTGCTCCGTTTTCTTCGGTAAAATCATCAAGCATCCATACGTTTTGCACGGTGAGAGGAAAATGGGGGAGGGGTTCTTCCAACTGACCGAGGGGAACATCCACGTGCCAGGCACCGCCTTCTTTGGCCTGAGGTCCAATACTGTTAACACTGAGGTCGGATAGGATACAATCATTGTCCAATACCCCTCTGACCAGTTCTAAGACAATTGGGTTTTCGATCAATCTGCCAAATAAGTCTGATTTGCTCGGTAGATTCATTATCCGTTGAGATTTATCTTCATCAAAAAAAAGTGGGAGGTGCATGAATAATTTCATTACCTGTTTGATGGGAACCGGCCAGGGGGTGTCATAGTTTTGCGCGCGTGTGTGGCGCACTCGTTTCATAATCCTGGCTAATTCGTTTTTACTTATCGTGTAATTTTTTGCATAAAAAGCTTCGATCTCTGCATCATCCGCGTGAGCGGGACCGTCTTCAGGTGCGTAGGGTGACTCCCGTTCCCGCGCAAGCAGATCCTCCACTACTTCCCGATACTTTTCCAATTCATTTGCTTCAAGTATTCCCTCAAACACAACATAGCCCTGCTCCGAAAGCTGCGTGTGTGCCGCATTCAAATCGAATTTGGAACTTATTTTCGATCCCATTAGATAATGCTAATTTTCAATAAAGTTTTAATATATACAGTCTTTAATAAGACAAGCCCGTCATTTTAATTTGCCTTTAATGATATAACACATTGCCTTCCCCCTATTGATGAAATGCGAATAAAGGTTAATAGATCAAGAAATTATAATACTTCCAGGAATATTCCAATAACCAGGCACTAAGCGGGAACAGGTTTACGTCAATTAGAAAGTAATATATAACAATGGATGGTTTAGCCGGATTCAGTGAATTAAACTATTGTATACTGATTGTATACTTCGGCGTGTTATTCAGCATTGGTCTGTTCCTCGCAAAAAAACAGCGAAGCACCGAAGATTACTTTTTAGCTGGCAGAAACATGCCCTGGTTATTTGTCGCGATGAGTATGCTGGCCTCGCTTACCAGCGCTGTTTCCTACATGGGCGTTCCCGGGACCTCTTATGCTGAGAATATCTCTTATATTTTTGCCGCTCCGATGGCACTTATAACGGCTCCCATCGTTATTTTCTTTTTCTTTCCACTCTACAGAAAATTTAAGATCACCACGACTTATGATTACATCCTGAAACGATTCGGTAAAGAGGCCCGCTATGTTGCATCCGGTCTGTTTTTGTTATCAACCCTGGGATGGATGGGCACGATTTTGTATGCTCCCGCCCTGGCCCTCAGCGTCGTTACCGGAATCAACTTATGGCTGGCCATTATCCTGATGGGACTGCTGACAACCGCTTACACCGTAATGGGGGGACTCCCTGCGGTTATTTGGACCGATGTGCTTCAGTTTCTTATTCTTGTCGGGGGTGCAATCTGGGTGTTCGTCAGTCTCCTGAATGGAGTCCCGGGTGGGTTCAGTCAGATTATTGAAATTGCCGGTGAAACCGATCACCTTCGTGTCTTTGAATGGAAGTTGGATTTTAGCCGAATGAACGCTATAGCGGTAACTATCGCCTGGTTTTTCATTTCTATCCAGGCCTGGGGGATCGGCCAGGTGTCGGTGCAACGCCTGCTCGCGGTTAAAACCTATGGGGGAGTGGCAAAAGCCCTAATCACAAATGGTATTTTCGAGACGATTATGTTAACTCTCCTTTTGTTCATCGGGATTGGCATGTTCGCCTATTTTCATATTTTTCCCGAGCGACTTGTTGAGGGCCTAGTTGGCGACCGTTTTCTTCCCTATTATATTATTCACGCTCTACCCAATGGAGTTTCCGGGCTTCTTATAACTGCTATCTTCGCGGCAGCGATGTCGAGCATGGATTCCGCGGTCAATTCATCGGCTACGGTGATCGTCAACGACTTTGTCAATCCGCTCAGTCGCAAACCGAGGACTGATCAGCAGGACTTAAAATTGGCGCGCATTCTTACCATTTGCTTCGGCATTTTCGCCGTCGGCGTAGCCTGTTATGTCTCCAGAATTGAAGGGGTGTTGAAAGCAATCAACATGATAGGCGGCTATTTCGGGGCACCTGCTACGGCTTTATTTTTTCTCGGTATTTTCAGTCGACGAGCGAATTTTCAAGGATGGGTAGTGGCCACGCTGCTCATTGCCATGCCTTTTCAATTTTGGATACAAAACGTTGTAGATGTACATTGGATATATTATTCAACCTTGGGCCTTTTCGTCACGGTGATTACAACTTATCTCTTCAGTGTTATCGCTTCAGCTATCTGGCATATTCCAAAAGCTGAAGACCAATACACCATATGGGGCACGCGATTTTCATTTTCTGATTTTAAAGAAACCTGAACGACGATTAATATATAATCCTTATGTCGCGTGAACCGGCCCGGGAATTATTGATCTATATTCAAAAGAGCCATCGCTAATATTGCGATTGCAATACCTAAAGCGCTGCGCCTCGAGAGAGGCTCTTTAAAAAGGAAAATGGCAACCGATGTTGTAAAAAGCAAACCGCCGGCGCTAATGATAGGGAAGACAACGAAACCGGGAAACTGCTCCAGCGCTTTGAGTAAATAGACTGTTTGCAGGCAATTCGAGATACCAACCACCGTTGCGATTATTATTTCTGAAAATGTTGGTCGGTGTTTTCGCCTGAGGAGAATGAATATCGAGGCAAGACTGGCGATCGAGAATGCCGATAAAACGAAGAAGGCAACTTCCTCAGGTTTCCCATAATATTTGAAGGCCTCTTGAGATGTTCTTGCTGACCCGGCTACGAAAAAGAACAGGAGCATCAGGAAAATTATCCGGGTAGGAACATCGGATCCCCTCATGCCTGTTTTTTTCTGTCCGATAAGAAGCAAAGAAAAAGTTCCAAAACCGATTCCCAGGGCTTGCCAGAAAGATGGCCGTTCTCCCCAGAAAATAATGCCACAAAGAATGGGCATGAGCATGGCCAACCGGGAGGCAACGGCAGTTAAAGCTGCGCCTTTCCAGAACAACACGGGAATCAAGAGAAGATATCCCAGAAAGTAAAATATACCATTAATGGCGCCCAGGAAGGTGGCGTAAATACTGTAGGACTGGTAATCCGAGAAGAGGTAAAGCTGTGCCGCGAACACCGCGCTCGCGATATAACTTATGGCTCCAACTGTTATTAAATCTTCATCGCGTCCCTGCACCCAGCGAAAGATGAGAATAAAAGTAGAACTGAAAATTATATTCAGAAAAAGATAGATCAAGTGTCGCCCCGGATAATATTTATCACTTTAAGGTGAAACAAATAGCTTCGGTCACATATTTAATAGCACCAGTGATATAATAGAGATTACGATAATCGCATAAGTAAGTGAAACTAATCTTTCCTTGAGAAAGAATCCCGCAAGACAAGTCGTAAACAAGAGGGAGCCGGCACTGGCTGCAGGAAAGACAATAAATCCGGGAAAGGATTCAAGAGATTTCAATAAAAAGACCAGTTGAATATTGTTCACGCTTCCCAGGATGATGCCGGTTATTATCTCAGCGATCGAAGGGTGCTGCTGACGCAAAATCAAAATGATGATGGATGCGCTACCCGCAATGAGAAAAGCCGTAAGGATATAAACCGGAAGTTCATTGGGGTTCCCCAGGTATTTAAAAGCCTCCTGTGAAGTCAGGGCGCTCCCTTCGATTAAAAACACGCAACCCATGATGACCGCGATAATCGGGGGGACTTTTTTTCCAACGATCCCAACTTCCCTTTGGCCAATTAAAATTAGAGAGATGCAGGCAAGTGCGATGCCTGTGAATTGAACTGAAGTCGGTCTTTCTCCCCAAAATAGTATACCCGCCAATAACGGAAGGATCATGGCCAGCCTGGCCACTGCTGAGGTCAGGGCAGCTCCCTTCCAGGGGAGAATATAAATCGCGATAAAGAAGACGTTGATATAGCAAATTCCGTTGATCGCGCCGAGCAGGCATGAGATACCGCTGAAATTCGATGGCTGCTTAAGGAGAAATAATATTACCGCAATGACGGCACAGGTGATGTAATTAACAGCTCCGATGTTGACGATATTATTTTTACGTTTCTGGGCCCACCGAACAATAATGATGAAACACGAACTTAAAACGATATGGAGTATAAGATAGATCAATCTCGTGAATGATAAGTTGATATTTATAGATTATCTATCTTGCTTTCATCGATTAATAAATAAGAATTTTTGTCTCGGCAGGTTAACCGTAATATATCATGGCAGAGAAATTACCTATATTGGTTTATCACCGCGTGCATAACGTTAATGATGTTACCGAACCCAATGATGGAGGACGCACCGATCTTTCCCTCTTTAAACGTCAAATGAATTATTTGCATGACGGTGGATTTAAGACCGTAACCTACCATGAGATTGAGGCCTGGCTTTATGATGGAATTGAATTACCTGAACGCGCAGTGGCCATTGATTTTGATGATAATCGGCTGAACGTTCTTGAAAATGCCTTGCCGGTTTTAGAAGAGTTGGGGTTCGTCGCAACCGTTTTTGTTATTACCGATCTGGCGAACGGTGAAAACATGTCGGGTATGGTTGGGCATCCGGCTCTGAATTGGGAACACCTTGGTCAGCTTCGAGACAAGGGTTGGTGCATCTCACCGCACACCGTAAAACATTTATACCTTGCCGGTCCCGAGCGAATGCCCCGCGACGAGGCTGAATTGATGAGTGAACTGATAGATTCAAAGCGGGAAGTGGAAGAGCGTTTAGGTATTGATGCCCCTAATTTTGCCTACCCCTGCGGCAGCTGGAATGATGAAGTTGAGGCGCGTGTCAAAGAAGTATACCGCACCGCGCGGCACTGGCATCTTGTCGATGAAGCTCCCTGGCCGATGAATACGCGGGAGACCAATCCCTTCCGTCTCGCCGCGATTAATATGTGTAATTCGATGTCTATGGAGACCTTTAAGGACCTGATCGTTTCCGCAAAATTGTGATGAAGCGGATAAATAGTCGAAAGTCAAAGGTCGAAGGTCTAAAGCGAAAATTCGTATAGTCGATAATGCGAAGCATCTTCTGGAGGGACGCGTGGAGCTTGTCGGCCATAGCCCAACGGGCGTTGGATAATCGCGTCCGTGATTACGCAACCTTTTTATTATTTATAACAGTGTCCTGCATTCTCTTTTGTCATTGCGAAGGAGGCTTAGCCGACTGCGGCAATCCAGGGGGTTGGCAATACGCGTCCGACATTTCCCTGGATCGCCGCGGCTGACAAGCAGCCTCGCGATGACAAAGGGAATCAATCGACAATCGAATTGTATATAAAGGTGATTTTTCGGCGACGGCCATGAGATCCGAAACCTGATAGTTAAAGAATAAATTAGGGATTGATTTTTCAGGGCATTGGTGGAAAGTTCCGGGGAGTTCAGTTTCATTCAGCGGAGAGGTGGCTGAGTGGCTGAAAGCGCCTCCCTGCTAAGGAGGTAGACTCTCACGGGTCTCGAGGGTTCGAATCCCTCCCTCTCCGCCATTTCGATTTACGATTTTCGATTTTCGATTGTGTGGAATAGCCACTACCGAGCCGGAGGCGACATCTTCCAAAGGCACTACCAAAGCGCAGCGAGATATTCCAAAGCACAAGAGATAATAATTTAGATAAGTATTTTTCAAGATAAGCTGTTTGGTAACCGACAGGAATAATCCGCAATCGAAAATCCGATTTCGACAATTGGCTCCCTCCCTCTCCGCCATTTCGATAAAATATGCTTCAATTAATTCCACGAACGCTTAAGCTGTAGAAAAGATGAAATTAAAATCAAAGAAAAGCCAGGAGTTTATTCTGCGCGAAATATCTGCATTTGATTCAGAACCGCTTGGTCATTTTTTCGAATCTTTATCAGTTGAAACTCGAAAAAAGTATGGCCCTCATCCGCTGACAAAAGAATTTGCGGTAGAACTTTGCACAAGTAAGGATGACAGTGTTATAAGATTCGTTCTCACTCTAGTGGATGATAAACGTTTCGTTGGGTATTTCATTTTAGATTTTCGAATGCCAGAAGGAATACTTAATCGCTATAGAGAACAGGGAATTGATCTTTCAGATGGAAAAAATCCAATGTTTGCACCTTCTATTGCAGATGACTATCAAAATACTGGATTAGCTTCATTAGCGATGCCAGTTATCATTAAAGCCGCGAAAGATCTTGGCGCAAAAAGTTTAGTATTAATGGGAGGAACTCAAGCGACGAATAAAAGAGCAATAGCTTTTTATGAAAAGTTTGGCTTTAAGCATATTTGTGAATTTGAAAGGGAAGGTCTCAATTATGATATGCGGATGTTACTGGATACTTAGCAAAACCTGAAGCTATATTCTCAAAAGTGGGTAGTGGCTGACGAACAAGAGATTATTCACAAGCAATGGTTTTGAAATTATTGATGGTGGCAATAGGGGTCAAAAGGAGAATTTAAATGTTATAGACCGCTGCCAAATTTCTAATCTTATGAAAATTCATCCATGTTCATGATCCAAGGAATACTTGTCAGCTTATCAATGTTTAATTTCTACGCTTGACCCTTATACCTATTCTAAGAGGGTTTTGGGATGATCAATCTATTATTGAATGATTGCCGCGGAACGATCGAGCCTGAGCTGTATGGCACGCTTATCGAGAATACCTCGACACTTATGGAGGGGATCTGGGTGGGCAATGATCCTTCGATCCCTAATGATGACGGTTTGCGCCTGGACACCATCGAAGCTTTTCGCCAACTCGGCATATCCCTTGTCCGTTTTCCGGGCGGCACTGGGGCTGACTACTATCGGTGGCGGAACGGAATCGGACCCCGGTCCAAGCGTCCCAGGACATGGCAGTCCTTTTTCGGCAACGAAGACTCAAATGAATTCGGCACCGATGAGTTTATGCGCTTCTGTGAAACAATAGGTGCAGCCGCCTCTATAAAAATCAATCCCATAACAGCACCGCTCCACGAAACCCTCGATTGGATGCAGTACTGTAACTACGACGGAAACACCGACCTGGCCAACGAGAGGCGAGAGAATGGTCACCCGCACCCCTATGGTGTGAAGTCCTGGATAATCGGCAACGAAACATCTGACACCTATTCCCCTGAAAACTATGCGGACCAGGTATTTGAATGGACCTTTTACATGCGTCAAGTTGATCCCGCGGCGAAGATCATCGCCACTGGCGGGATCGACGATTGGAATGAGCGGTTTCTAAAAAGGTTCGCGGAACTGTCAGAGTCGGGAGGATTTGCGAGCAACAATCCGGTAAAGGTGAATAACAAAGGGTTTCAGCCGGGATTTAAAGTCCAAATGCTGGAACTCGTATATCCCAATGAAGAGAGGATTCAGGATGCGATTGCCTGGAGCGACAAGTACTTCGGTGAGGGCAATCTCGAATTCTGTGTCGGGGAGTACGAAGGCATGATTGAACACTGGTGGCCGGAAGAGTGGACCAGCACGATGACAACGTCTGAGTGTGTCCTTATGGCGGGCCAGACGCCGGATATCCCACACGAGACCGATGCCAGGTTGGACGGTGCGCTCATGGCGGTGGAAAAGATGCACCTCTTCATGCGTTACGCAAAACGTATAAAGATGGCGAGTTTTCTTTACCCGACGAATTGTTGGGCACCTTGGATCAAGACTAGCGGACCGAAATTAGTTCGCACGCCGCACTATCATGCCTTCGATATACTCAAGGAACACCTGCGTGCCGAGAAAATCGGCGTGGAGTTCAATAGTACGGATGGCCTAGACGTTATGGCTTCCCTCGCGAAGGGTGGGCGAGAACTGACAGTGTCAATACTTAACCAGCAGGAGGAAAAAACGGTGGACGCCGACATGCGCCTGAAGGATGACGAGGGCAGACTTCCCCAATCAATAGCCGCGAAGGTACTCACCGGGAATCCCGCAGATCAAAACACTTTCGACACGCCAGACACGGTGATACCACAGGAGGCCAAGGTTGAGATCAAGAATGGTGAGCTGTCCGTATCATGCAAACCGGTCTCACTGACAGTGGTTACCTGCAACCTTGCGAAGTGACACAAAGGGGAACAGTGAGTGAAAGTGAACAGTGAACAGTGAACAGTAGAAGAAGCTGTAGCCATGTTAAGATGAAACAATGCTAGGATTAAGTCAAATAGCCAAACGTCACTAAATCTATTTTTGTGCTTTTTGTGGCTATCCGATATCCGTAATCCGTACCGAAGGCGTAGCCCGCCTGCCGTCCATAGCCTCGTGCGACGGATGGACATCCCCTCAATCGGCAATCGCAATTCGACAATCGATTCACTCAATCGTTACCTCATAAGTTGAAGAGCGCTATTGCGTGTATTAAGAAGAAGGTTCAATGTTCAGGGTTCAGTGGTAATATGTAAATAGTCATCTTCGCTATGACATATATGGTGGAACGCGGTGTCCCTACCGCGTTGGTGAATGTCGTAATTGAAGAAGCGTGCTAGGGACAGCCCGCTCTACCTTAACACCTAACACTTAAAACTTAACACTGATCGATAGATCACGCATCATTCAATAGTTACTTCATCGGTTTCGACGGTGATGACATCACCGTCTTCGTTGGCGAATGTAGCATCGATGCTTTGGGTCGGTTGAGGTGTGTTGTCCGACTTGAAGTTGTTCTGGGTGATCAGGGTCTCAAACCCGGTCGTGGTTGAACCACTCTCAGCGACGACGACCGCAGCGCCATTCGTCTGCAAGAGGTCGCCACCGGTGATCCGCAACCCGGGGTTGCCGGCCGGTACCGTGAAGGACCCATCTCCGAACAGGAGGTGCGGCACCGCGTCACCATCGGCATCGATGTCTCCCACCGTTAAGCGTACCGCAATCGGCACTCCGCGCGCATCCACGCCTACTTTTCCGGTGCTTCCTGAAAAAACAGTGTTTGACAGTTGCACTCCTCCCAGTCCCGTGGAATTGACTACTTCCACGAGGGTCACGTCCGCCTGGGCGTCATAGACCTGTCCTTCGGGGAAAAGGGCCTGGTTAAAGGCGTTGATCCTGCCCACGGTGAAGATACTGAAGAACGTATTGGCGTCCGCACCGTCGATGACCACGCTCGGCTTGCCCGTCACGTACTCTACGGCCTGGTTGTAGCGTGGGGGAATGGCCGGGGGGAGGAAGGTGGCTGGGTCCAGGGTTACGGTAAAGGTCCCATTACCTGAAAATTCTACCTGAACAATGTCCTCGTTTTCGTCCATGAAGGAGACGCGGGTGATCTGTCCCGGCTTGGCCTGGAGTTGGACGGACTCCCCGGTGAGTAAAATCTGGTCGAAGACGTTGCCGTTGGCATGCTGAATATCTTCACCGGCGATATCGCCCGAGCCATCGAGGACGAGGGGAACGGAGGGTGCGGCTACGGTGATGACCGCGGTATCACTGTCAGCGGTGCCGCCGGCGTTGGAAACCTGTACCCAGTAGCTCGTGCTCGCGGTGAGAGCGCCTGTGTCTAAGGTGTCAGCGGTCGCGCCAGCAACGGGAGCTACGGTGTCACCGCTGTTGCCGGTATACCATTGGTAAGTGAGATCATCACCGCTGGCGGCAACGGACAAGCTTGCCGCTGCGCCAGATGCGACTTCCTGGCTTGTCGGTTGGGTGGTGATAGCGGGGGCATCAGCGGGTGGGGGACCCTCGGAGCCGGTGCCCGGGGCTCCGATCGGGGTAAAACCAAAATCGTCGACTCCAGTACGACTGAATAGAGGGTTTATATCCGGGTCATCTTTCATCACAAGTCTGCTAATGCCACCCGGGGCTCCTAATTCATCCGCATTAATCGTTATGAAACCAGGTTTGAAATCAGGGGTAAGATCCCCTTCCAGATTAATAATTGTAGTGAGTAAGTTATCGTTCGTATCATAGACTTCGATTGAGCCGTCAGGATCGGTACTGCTTGTTGTCACGATCGCAGCGGCAAAAAAATCAATTTCATAAACTGGAGTTTCAAAAGTGATGGTCGCTTCTTCACCATTAAGTATTGCATAAGAATGAGGGAGCGATCGTACTACTGGGGCGCTACCTGATACAAAGACGATAGATCCCCCTTCAAAACTAGCAGTATTAGGCGACGTCCCAATGACTAATGGTTCTAATAATCCTGCCCCCACACCAAATTCACTAAAAGTGCTGAAAACCGTATTGTTTGAGGGGAAATCGGTCAGGGTGAATCCCAGGTCGTCGAGTACGAATTTTCCTGTTACATTCAAAACTTTCACTTCTATAATGCCACCGAGGAAATCAAAATCACTTTGATCCTGAAAAAAACCGCTGTCGGCTACAAAGCTATATAAAGGGGGATTGGCACCGGGGCTGATATTTGCTGGCAGGTTTTCGACAACCCCATCGTCACCGATAACAATTATCGTCTGGCGTTCTGGTCCGAACGTACCAGAATTTATTGCTCCCCTGAACTCCATCCTTCCAGCGCCCGTTGTTTCTCCCGCATAAAATTCGATAAATTGAATTCCCCTTGCAGTAGAAATTCTTCCCTCCTGTCCGGGCCCCAGGGTGATCGCTTTGGTTCCGGAGTGTAAGAGTGCCGAATCCTCTAATGTCTCTAACGTAAAACCGGTGAGCGTCACCGTGTTTGGCTCTTGCCCGATAATGATAGTGCCTTCCCCGCTGATGTCTTCGAAATCTGTAAACACCTCCAGGTCTTGTGGCAGGGCCATGAGAAGCACAGGAGATAAAACTGAGATAATTAAGAGCGCCAGAGATTTTTTTAATAACATGCAATACTTTTTTAGGCGTTAAATATTAAGAGATTGGAATTTATAATTAGTGGTATGCCGGGCCGTCAATTTTAAACTCATTTTTAATATTATTTTGCATATATATAGAATACAACAGCTTTTCGCGTTTGTTTCCACCCTTGTCATTGCGAAGTGGGAACGTGGTGTCCCTGCCGCATTTAATATTTCAATAGAGTTAAAAAGAGTGGTAGGGGATTGAGTCAATAAGTCAATAAGTTCAAGGTTCAAAAGATCTTTGAAATAACTTAAACGACTACTGTATCTTCCGTTATTTCTGGTGTCTCCTCTGATCGCATTTCCTTTTTGACTTTTTGACTTTTTGACTTTTTGACCCTATCCAATACTTCCGATGATAGATATAATTGAAAGTGGGCTGATTTACCGGGGTGAGGAAAGCGACCCGCATTTTCGCAATTCATACTGGCCCAGTGTTGTGGAACTCGAGAACGGGGTGCTTCTTGCAGCCATGGATATCAGTAATTATATCAACAGCCGAGATGCCCGTTCTTATTACAGTATTTCTAAAGACAATGGAAAGAGCTGGAGTGAGCCAAAGATAATCTGGGATGGTGAGGGATGGTCATATCCCTTTCATACAACCTGTCGCATCAGCAAATCCCCCGGTGGTGAGGTCATAGGATTCATGGCAATCAAAGACCGATCTGATAGTGAGCAACCCCATACCAACCCTGAAAATGGCGGCATGATAGATATGGAGCACGCGGTTGTTCGCTGGGACAATGATAATCAGAGCTGGCTGAAACCGGAAATATTTAAGCGACCCATTGACTGGAAATGTTACGAGAGTTGCCATGCCATATTTCCCATAACCTCAGAAAAATGGCTTTTGCCCACTGCCTTTCGGACAAACTGGGAAGGGGAATGTCCTTTTGGTCACAAAGCATTTGCTTTTGTCACCGAGGACAGAGGTAAGAACTGGAAAGGGACTGTTGACGTTTTTGATCACTGGACAGAAAACCTGATTTGCTGGGAACAGAAGCAGACCTTTCTATCAGATGGCAGGGTATTCGCCGTTTGCTGGGCATTTAACGCAGAGACAAAAAAGAACCATAAAAACCGATATACTTTTTCCACGGATAACGGTGATTCTTATGGAGAAACTTTTGAAAGTCCTCTCTCTGGACAGACCTGCACACCGATTGGTTTGGATGACAGTCATATTCTCGCCGTATACCGCAGGTTAGATAAAAATGGATTGTGGGGGCACCTGGCAAAGATCGAAGGAACAGAATGGATTCCCATAAGTGAGAAACTTATCTGGGGAGAAGACGTAGAAGCGATCAAGGGAGTCAAGGATCATTCCATTCAAAATCAGAAGACCCTTCAATTTGGTTTTCCCACGGTGATTCAACTTAGTGATGGGAGCATCTATATTGTGTTCTGGTGTGTTGAAGAGGGGTTAAGTAATATTCGCTGGTACCGACTTAAAAGTGAGAAAGCCTGAAATTCTCTGAAGATTGATCTCACTCATCCTCATTACGGCGATCATTGTTTTTATCGCCGCTTTTATTCGGTCTGCGCTCGGCTTTGGAGAAGCACTCATCGCTATGCCATTATTAGTGATATTTCTCGGGTTAACCACCGCAACCCCCGTAGTCGGGTTGGTAGCGCTAACCTTGAGCATCGTAATTCTACAGAAAGATTGGCGCTTTGCCGATTTTAAATTAACCGGACGCCTCGTCCTATCATCGGTAATGGGTATTCCACTTGGTTTATTTTTACTTAAAGGTGTAGCCGACGCGTTTATGAATGGATTACTAGGTGTGGTTTTAATTGCTTATGCAATTTATAAAATATTAAGTCCGGAACTGTTACTAAAAAATGACCGCTTCGGGTTGGTTTACCTTTTCGGATTCATCTCGGGAATCCTGGGCGGCGCTTACAACACTAACGGTCCGTTAGTAGTCATTTATGCCAACCTGCGTCGATGGCCTGCTCACCAGTTTCGAAGCACAATGCAAAGTTATTTTTTGCCGACCGGGTTATTTATGGTGATGGGTCAGGGTTTCGCCGGTTTATGGACGGGCAAAGTGATGACGCTC
Organism: Opitutales bacterium; assembly: GCA_965197745.1. Lineage (GTDB taxonomy): Bacteria > Verrucomicrobiota > Verrucomicrobiia > Opitutales > PNEW01 > CBDANS01. The sequence goes on from CBDANS010000007.1 coordinate 499,053, forward strand.
TATCTCTGTTCACTGCCCTTAATGTTGCTCGCTGTCTACATCGGACGGAAAGTCCATATGGCTTTCGCCCAAGCCCAATTCGATCGTGTCATCAACGTTGTTTTACTTCTCATGGGTTTGCTCCTGATCGTTAGGGTAATAATTAATTAGAATCAATAACTGCTGTTAAACTGGACATATCAAGTTTGCATCGCTGTGCTTTAAATAAATATGAATATTTCTTCCTATACAGAAAGCGGACTGGTTTGGCTTGATTGGTTGATGATCACCGCTTATGTTGTCGGTGTTCTCGGCCTTGGGTGGTATTATTCGAGGAGACAGAAAGATACCAGTGAATATTTCATCGGCACCGGGAAAATGAACCCGATCCTTATCGGGATCTCACTATTCGCGACCCTCATCAGTACCGCATCCTACCTTTCCAAGCCGGGTGAAGTAATAAAGCACGGTCCTATTCTTTTCACTGGCTTGATCTTTTCCATCCCCCTTTCCTATGTCATTGTCGGTTACTGGTTGGTTCCGAAGCTCATGAAGCAGCGTATCACAAGCGCGTATGAACTCCTCGAGGCACGCCTCGGCGTAGGTATCAGGTTATTAGGCGCCATTATGTTTATTCTACTTCGTATAGTATGGATGTCTTTACTTGTATATTTTTGCGCTGTCGCATTGACAGTGATCGTCGGCCTGGACGCCAGTTGGACTCCACTCATGGTTGTTATCATTGGTATCATCGCGATTACTTACACTTCTCTGGGTGGATTGTTCGCGGTGGTTTATACCGACCTCGCACAATTTTGTCTGCTTACCGGTGGTGCGGTCATAACGGTACTTATAATCAGTATTGAAAGCGGCGGCCTTTCGTGGTGGCCCACGACCTGGGTTTCCACCTGGGACACACAGCCGATATTCAGTTTTGATCCCCATGTGCGGGTATCACTCATAGGAGCTATTATATCGGGAGCAGTCTGGAAAGTTTGCATGGCCGGTGGTGATCAATTGCCAATCCAACGCTTCATGGCGACACAAGATGCACGTGCTGCTCGCCGTCCCTATCTCGTTAATTCTCTCGTCACATTAATTGTTGTCTTCGTATTGGTTGTTCTCGGTTTTGCCTTGCTGGGATATTTCAGCACGAATCCGCAACTGTTGCCACCAGACTTAGACTTGATCGATGATGCTGATAAAATTTTCCCCTTTTATATTGCTAATCACCTGCCCATGGGCATTGCCGGTCTTGTCGTTGCCGCAATGCTGGCCGCTGGGATGTCAAGCCTTGACTCGGGAATCAACTCCATCACCGCGGTGGTGATGACTGATTTTCTCGACCGATTCGGACTGAAGCCAAAGTCTGAAAAGAAGCATGTATTGTGCGCGAAGGGAATTACTTTTGGCGCCGGGATCATTGTCGTCATTGCCAGTATGTATATGAAATACATGCCCGGTAATTTTGTAGAGATGACTATGCGGTTAGCTAATCTTCTCCTGCCGCAAAATTTCGGGCTCTTTTTTATGGTATTCTTTGTTCCCTTTGCCACACCCTTAGGCGCGTTAATGGGCGTGATTTACGGGTTTACGGCCAGCCTCATGTTCTCTTTCTGGCATATTTTTACCGGTCTCACTCCGTTGAGCCCTCAATACGTGGGCGCCACGGGTATGGTCATGAACATTGTGGTCGCATGCCTCGTGAGTTACTTCGGTCCGCGAAGCGCTAATAAAAAAGCGAGTACTATTACCGGCTTATTATTGTTTGGGGTGCTTATAATATTCGTGATACTAGCAATATCAAGCGCGGGGTAATTCAATTGATATGAATCCTCTTATATTGCTAATCCAGTCGCGATTAGAAATATTTCATGAGCAAATCAAAAACACGAAAGTGGCTCTTTTCGATGGCATATTCCATCGCCATTTTCTTTTTGGGATCCAATAAATTTTTTATCCGCGGACTGGCGCAATGTTCAAGCAATTCGCCTACAATATCGATATGCCCATTAGCTGATGCCAACATTAATGCCGTTTGACCGTCTTGATTCTGAGCGTTAATGTCCAGCTGGTCTGAATTAATTATGTCGGTTGGCTTAATAACATACTGATTGACGGGATCAAAACCCTTTAAAAATTCCTTAACCTTATCAAGGTTCCCCTCTCCTGCTGCGATAATAAAATCCTGACAGTAAGTAAGGGGGATGCGTTTGCTTTCTAAAATTGAAGAGAATAACTTCATTTCATAATAAGGTTTTAATTGGTCTATTATGATCTTTTCATCCTGCACGGATACGCTATTTTCTAGCGCTGCCTGGAGCTTATCTAATAGCTGATTAATCAATGTGTGTTTATTTTCAAAAATAAATCCCCCATTCATTAAATACGTTTCGTCAAGAAGTATAGCCCCCTTCTCATTAATCTCATCTACACTTACTTTCAATGCGTTTACATGATAGGGGTAAAAATGGTTATCAGAGATCAATTTCTCGCATTCTATCTTTACGAGAGAATTACTATATCTGTTTTTTAGTTCTGCGGCTGAATTTTTAACTGCTTCATAAAAATCTACCGCCAGTGAGGGTTCCACTTGCCAGTAATCCGATTCCACGGGACTCGGACGATCGGGATATTGGCAGTCGTTAGCTAGTGTGATAGGGACTAAATATAGAAAAGGAAAAATTAACCCCAGTCCGAAATAAAATAAACTATCTTTTAAATACTACATAGCTTTAAATTGATATTTGAATATTGAATTGGAAATTTAATTTCGAAACAGTTCAAGGTAAATTCACATGGGACTTCTTAAGTTATGATCTCGATTAAATAATATAATTAATTATAAAAAGAATTCTATTATATCTTCATTTAAATTTTAGATATCCATGCAGATAGATACCCTGATTAAATATACCGCTCTAAGCGTTCTGATGACAACGGGATATTGTCTTACCTATGGTCAGCAATCTCGCCGTCTTGTCAGCCAGGATGAGGTGACTAAAGTTTATATTTCAGACATCAGGGCAAGATACACTTATAAAGTGGAATCAGCAGGCATTCCCACAGGGAAGGGAAGGGTGTTTATTATAAGTCAAGATTCTGAAGGGAAAAATGTGCGTCAATCGGCAGTATTTTACCAGAAGGGTTTTATGGTAGATAAAGTAGAATCCAGTTTTGAAAACTCCTATGATCTCGCACCCGGAAGTTATGACCTTAAAATATTACGTGGCATTAATGCACCTGCTGATCTTGAACGTGAACGTAATAAAGTGGTCGTCCTGGAAGGAAAAGTTACCACGGTTAACCTTGGACAGACTGGGCGATTACAATGTTTATGTAAAGATTTCGACGGAAAAAATATTCGCCCAGATGTTTTTGTTTCATTATATTATAATCAAGAAAATCCTGATTACCATTCTAAATCTCATACTAGTAAGGATTTCGAGTTACCGCCCGGTAAATATACGATAAAGGTATCTTATTCTAAATCAGTATCCCTGTATAAGGATGTAGAAATCAAATCGGGTAAGCTTACGACCGTTGAAATAGCCGGCTTTGGAAGACTGAAATGGACTTATACCGATCCTTCAGGAAAGCGTTCCTATCCGGAAGTTTTTATATATAAGGGAAAAGAGGTAATGGACGGCAATAATAGTGATACAAGCAATGATGCTTATGATCTCCCGCCCGGAAACTATACCCTGGAATTTTCAAATGATCATATGTACGGCAAGGCGGAAAAGACGATTGCGGTTACCGCGGGGAAGACCGTCACGCAAAATATTAACGAGCTGATCGGAAGGCTGGATTTATACATAACCGACGCAAAGAGAAAAAAAAATAAGTCCTTCAGTGTCTATCAGTCAAAAGGGAAGATTCATAAAACCTTTTAATGCCGACGACTGGGGAAAAACATCAAGTAATGATCCGATAAAATTAAATTTAGCCGCTGGAACCTACGATATAGGTATCAAAAAATCTTTGACTGAAAGAATCGATCGCAAGGGTATTGTCATAAAGAATGGGCAGACTACGCGGCTCGATGTGAAATTTGGGTTCGGGAAATTAAATTTAATCGCGAAAGATGAATTCGGTTACGAAACCAGTGATGTAAATTATGATCTATTCGTGAAGGGTAAAAAATTTGATAACTATGGTGAGGGAGAAAAGGTTCCCGGCGGCTACTCCTACGAAATGCCCGTTGGCATTTACGACATCAAATTCATGCTTGAATGGGATGAGATCTGGCGCAAGCAGGAGAAAGTGGAACTCGATAAGACGACCGTGGTTGAAGTGCGAAAGGATCACGGGAAACTTAAATTGATCACAAAAGGTATCTATCAGAAGAAATTGCGCTCATTTATCACTATTGAGCAAAACGGAAAATACGTTAAGCAAAACGGAAAGGATTTTATCCACGAGCAATATAAAGATCCTTTCGATTTAAAAGTAGGTAAATACGACTTTAAAATTTAGGTAATTAATAGATTAGGGCTTGACAAAATGGATAAGATTCACAAGCTTAGGATAAAAGGAGAAAATAAAATGAACCTAATATCCGTATTAAAAAAATATCCTACTCAACAAGCTTGCATCGACCATTTAGAGGTTGTCAGGTGGAAAGGAAAACCGTGTTGTCCGCACTGTGAAAGCGATCATGTAGCGCGTAAGAAGGAAAAAAAGAGAGTTGGCCGATGGAACTGCCACGATTGCCAGAACAGCTTTAACGTGCTTTCAGGGACAGTATTTCAGGGAACTCACGTCCCGCTTCAAAAATGGTTCCTTGCAATTGCGTTGATGGTAAATGCAAAGAAAAGCTTATCGAGTTGCCAGTTGGCTCGCGATCTGGAACTAAATCAAATGTCTTGCTGGTATATGCAACAGCGTATTCGTGCGGCTATAGCAAGCAAGGAGCGTCGTTTCCTGAATGGTGTAGTTGAAATGGACGAAACTTATATCGGTGGGAAGCCACGACGCAGTAAGGACGATGATGACCTTCCAAAGCGTGGTAGGGGAACCAAGAAAACTCCTGTTATAGGCGCGGTAGAGCGTGGTGGTAAAGTTATAGCCAAAGTTGTCGATGATCTGAGCAGATTTGGTGTACTACGTTTTATTAACAGCGCAACCGATGCTGATGAGACTATCTTAGTTACCGATGAATTTCCCGCATACAAGATTCTCGATAATCTCTTGGCTAGGGTCACTATCAATCACAGTGAGAGCTATGTAGACGGTGATGTTCACACCAACTCAATAGAAGGGTTTTGGTCTCACTTGAAACGTGCTTGGTTTGGTCAGCACCACCATTATAAAAAGCTTTACATGCCTTTATACATCGCTGAGGCATGCTGGAAGTATAATCAACGGGAACGCAATGACGGATTCAGTGCATTCCTTAATATGGCGATGAATTGAAAGGAATTAATACAATGACAGAAGAAGAGAAAGATCGTGAGATTGGTAAAATGTATCGCGAACATGGAGAACAAAAAAATCATTTGAAATGCCTTAGATCAAAGGCAAGATCAATGAAGCAAACTATATAGATGGGGTTAGCAATCTGCTTGACGAGCGTCCCTTTAATTACGCCGTGGGAAGAGGGAAATTATTGTATTTCGTGCCAGGAACAGGTGGGGCGCGTAAGGAAATTTCTTGGGCTTCCGAAGAAGAACTTTGCCAGCTAATAGAAGAGATTGATTCGACGAAGCAGAGAATTGATGAGCTTAAAAATGAGTTGGGTCTAGATTGAAGCGCGTATTAAACATCAAGCCCAAATCTATTAATTACCAAAATTAATTTAGATAATGCACCGATTATTTACAGGGAGAAATTGGAGATTAAACAGGGTTTGATCACTACCATAAATTTAACCGATTACGGTCAATTGGCATGGGAGTTGAAGGATGCGCTTGGAAAAAAAGAACAGGCAAAAGTGAAGATCACACAGAAGGGTAAAGAAATACACTTCAATCAGGGAGAGGAGAACTTTGTAAATCTTCGCGAGGGGAAATACGATGTAGAATTAGATTTCAACTCTGCATTAAATAGTAAACACCCGAATGTCGAAATCATTAAGGGGACTACGACTACATTAGAAATATCCGGCCATGGTCGTTTAAACATAATTGCCAAGCCAATCGAAGGTAAGGGGGCACCAAGAGTTAATATATACCAGAAGGGGAAATTAATTGCTGAGGTCGTTGCCGATGCAGGAAGCACCTTCGATCTACCACCTGGTATTTACGATTTGAAGTTTTGGAATGTCGGGACCACCGACACGGAGCGAAAGGGTATTGTGATCAAGGCGGGGGAGGAAACAACCGTTGAGGTAGGCGGTTACGGTCGACTGAAATTTAAAGTCGTTAATAAAGCGGGTGAAGAAACAGGGGGTGCGGTCTATCTCCGGCAAATTGGAAAGACCATTCATAATAACTGGCTTAGTGTATTAGATTTATCAGAGGGCACTTACGATTTAAAGTTGTTTATTTCAGGATCCGGTAATTTAGAGAAGAAAGGAGTAAGGATTCATAAAGGAAAGATCACAACCCTAATAATAAAAGGAAAAGAAATAACGGTGGTACCGGGTAAGACAGCGAGACTTAATTTTATCGCGCGTGATGCCCTGGGTAAAAATATTCCAGCCAAAGTTCGCATATTCTGGGATTCCGCGAAGGGTGCGGATTCTCCATTGAAACAAGCGGATTCGAAAGCGGGAGCTTCTATCGATCTTAAACCGGGTAAATACACGGTAGATTTCGACTTTACCGCAGAAAATTTTAAAGACGTATCATTTAAGGATATCGTGCTTAAAGATAGGGAGGAAAGAACATTAGTAGCTGATAATTTTGGACGTGTTCAAATTTCAGTGACCGACAAGTCAGGTAAAGATGTATCTTATATCGTTACCCCCATGTATCACTCTGATAATGAAAAAAGTGCCGCCTATACGATAAGCAATAAGGCACACTATGATCTACCGCCGGACACTTATGATTTCATGTTTTATGTAGAGGGTGAAAGAATCTGGAAAAAAAATATCGCGGTCAGTAAAGGCAAGATTACGACGGTAAAAGTTGTCGTTGATAAAAAGGATACGCAGAAAAATTATCTGCAGTCATGGCTGGGAGTGTGGAATACCAATCGGGGCGAGATGAGAATCGGCCAACAGGGCGATATGCTTGCGGGTGAGTTTTTCTATCACCGGGGAGGAAAATTTGAAGGCACTCTCACCAGCCCCACTCAATTGCGCGGAATATGGACAATCGATTTCCCTTCCCTGGAAGGAGATTTTGAACTGAACCTGTCAGCTGACGGGAAAAGCTTTAAAGGTCAATTCAATGAAGAGCGCGGTGCACAGATGGACAGATCCTGGACCGGAATTAAAAAATAAATCCCCTCACTATTGTTTGGGGTGCTCGTAATAATAATATTCGTGATACTCTCAATATCAAGCGCGGCGTAATTCAATTTCTGATCCGCCATTGGAGAGGCAATCCGACGGAATTTCGACGCGTACTGTCAGCCCTCTGGATTGATAGACGACTTATCGCATCTCCTGATTTTTTATAGTTGCACTCCAAAACACGGCCACGCTCCGTCGTGGCCGTTTAAGATGCACCCATTGTCTAACCCATATCGCCTTGGCGGCTTTTTTTGCCATTGAGCGTATAGAGGGTAAGCCCCTCTAAGGGTTTCTCTTTTTCCGGTATGATGAGGCTGGCAAGATACCCGACGCTGAAGCAAACTAACAGGCCGATAAAGGTGTAGAGGAAAAAGTGGATTGGGGTGTGATATTTAATGAAAAACAGGACCATCGCGCTGGCGATGGCGCCGATGAAAGCTCCTATCCCTTTCGCCCGTTGCGTAAAAATGCCGAGGGCAAAGAGGCCGGCTAGCCCACTGCTGAATAACCCGACAACGGCGGCAGAAAATAGGGTGGCGGATTTAATATCAAAGGTAACCATTAAGAGAGCGATTGCCGTGGCAAAGATACCGCTGAGCAAGGTAATCCAGCGGGCTAGAATAAAATAGGAATGTTCTGATTGGTTGGGTATAAAGCGTCGATAAATATCGGTGACAAAAACAGTGGAGATCGAATTCATACCGCTGTCTATACTGGACATCGCTGCGGAAAAAATAGCCGCAATAAGAAATCCGGCGAGACCGACGGGAATACTTTGAGCAATATAGAGAGGAAAAATCGCATCGTTCTGCATCCCCAGGGTGATGCCCTCGGGATGCGTTTTATAATATACGTAAAGAGCTGATCCCATGACAAAGAAGACAATAGCAGTAGGAATTCCGATAATAGCATTTAACCATAACCCCCTTGCCGCTGATTTTTCGTCTTTGGTTGTTAAAAATCTCTGGATCCTGGCCTGGTCGGAGGTTAAGACCACGATAGTTCTAAAGACACCCCCTAAGACAACGACCCAAATCGTGGGAGCGGTTAAATCCCAATCCAGGTAAAGCATGCGAAATTTATGATCAGCCATACCTGTATCAATGACCCCCATGACACCACCATCGATGTGAAAAGTGACTGTAATGATGGCGACAAAAATTCCGGTAAAGAAAATTATAACTTGCAAAACATCTGACCAGATTACCGCTTCAATCCCTCCGAGTGCCGTGTAAAAAGTGCAGAGTATACCCATGGTGAGTATGCACACATAAATATTAATCCCGGTGATGGTGGAAAGAACAATGGCGGGCAGGTAGAGAATGAGGCTGATCCTTATCAATTGAAAGATGATAAACTGGGCACTGCCAAATAAGCGAACGGCAACATTAAAGCGTAATTCCAGGTATTCATATACCGTCGTAATGTTTAATCTCCGGTAAAAGGGGAGATAGAAATAAATAATTATAACAGGTACGATAAAGGCACCAATCGTAGCGGGAGCCATGAACCAGTCCGTGGCATAAATTATAGCAGGAGTAGCGATATAAGTCAGAGCGCTCAGTCCTGTTCCCAGCATACTGATCGCCGCAGCCCACCAGGGGATGCGGCGGCCGGCTAGAAAATAATCTTCCGTTCCTTTCTCCCGTTTGGAGAAATAGAAGCCCATGCAGACGAGGATCAAGAGGTAGAGGATAAGGAAACTGTAGTTGACGGTGCCGAAGGAAGCTTTTGATCCCGATTCGTGCTTCATGTATTGAATCCTGGGCGTACTTTCACCGGGTTGAAACTCACCACTTGTAATCACAATGCCTCCTTTCCATGACACGGCCTCAGCATTTACCACCGCAAGTGGAATATCCCCTTTATTAAGCCAGGTATCAGTAATCGTGTGATAAGCGATGAGGTCGTGTGAATTGGTTGGCTGCCACTCACCTTCGCCACTGCTTGCATCCTTATGGGATCTGCCTCCAAAAATTATTATATGGGATTGTCCATAGTTGATTGCCGGGGCTGCCGTTACCGGGTGAGGGGTGTCAGCAATTTGTTCCCATTCCTTGTGACGCAGGGAATAGCGATAGCCGTCGGTTAGCGATTGTGTCTGATGTTTACCATTATCACCTGGTGTCAGGCTTTCTCCACCGATCATATAAATATAACTTTTATCTCCCGTATTTTGGCCAACTACTCTGGCTTTAATCCGAGGCGGACCCTCCCAGGGGTCTAATACATTCCAGTGCGCATCTTTCCGTGTAAGATCGAGCGACCAGAAAATATTAGTTGAATCTGAACTCTTGGGTCCGACGTCGCTCCCGGCGACGTATAGCGTATCATTGATAAGTGCCGCGTCGATGAACGAGACGGGTTGCGGAAGAGATGGCAGGGACTCCTGATCGATCGTCTGAGAAACAGCATTCCACGTTAACCGGGTTACCCTGTCTTGATTGCCGTCTGCATTTATCCCACCAATCACTATTAAACTATCGTCTCTACTTACGGATGCACCGTTAGCGAGTGGTGCCTTCAATTTATATCCATCCAGCCACTCACCCTGTTCATCATCGGTAAGCACATAGATAGCGTCATTCCAGGCAGTGCGGTCATCATTAAGATTGCGAGGGTCAAGAGAGTTTGCGCCACCCGCGACTACGAGCGCGCCATTGCTGACACCCGCGAAAGCGCCGCTCAGGCCAGGGGTATTGGGCAGTTCGGGGAGTTCTTTCCAAGTGATAGCTTCGTCCCTCTGACGCTCAACATTATTGCAGCCACTAAAAAACAGGATAGCCGTAATGGATAATGTGATAATCTGTGAGTACTTCATTATCATAGAGTAGATGCGAAAATAATAGTCGAAAGTCAAAGGGCGAAGATCAAATAAGGAAACGCGTATACCCGAACAAGTGTATGCGATAATGCAATACGATAAATCATCTTATGGAGGGACACGTGGTGCTTGTCGGCCATAGCCCAACGGGCGGCTGTTGATCGCGACCGCACCTATTGTCATCGCGAGGCTGGACATGATGCAGGATGCACGATACAGGATCCAGTGTGGAGGACCACGCTCTGTCGCGACCGAACCTATTGTCATTGCGAGGAGCAACGCGACGCGGCAATCCAGGGTATTTGCCCGACATCTTCCACTCCAGGGATATGTCAAAACGTGACCGACTTTCCCCTGGAATGTAAGATGTCGTTACACTCGGTAGCCGCGGTCGGCTGATAGCCTACCTCGCAATGACAATTTTATAAAATCTCTTTCTTGTGCCTTGTGGAAGATCTCGCTGCGCTCTGATAGTGGCTATTCCCAATCGAAAATCAGCATTCGGCAATGATCTTATTCAATCGTGATCTCTTCAGTCGTTACCGTGACCTCATCCCCGTCTTCGTTGGCGAAGGTGGCATCAATGCTCAGTGTAGGCTGAGGCGTTTCGTCAGACTTGAAGTTGTTCTGCGTGATCAGGGTCTCAAACCCGGTGGTTGTTGAACCACTCTCCGCGACGACTACTGCGGCACCGTTCGTCTGCATCAGGTCTCCTCCGGTGATACGCATCCCGGGGTTGCCCGCCGGCACCGTGAAGGATCCGTCTCCGAACAGCAGGTGCGGCACCGCATCGCCATCGGCGTCAATGTCGCCCACTGTTAAGCGTACTGCGATCGGCACGCCGCGCGCATCGAAGCCGACCTTGCCCGTGCTTCCACTGAATACGGCATTCGATAACTGTACCCCTCCCAGTCCCGTGGAGTTGACTACTTCCACGACGGCCACGTCGGCCTGGGCGTCATAGACCTGTCCTTCGGGGAACAGTGCCTGGTTAAAGGCGTTGATCCTGCCCACCGTGAAGATGCTGAAGAAGGTATTGGCGTCGGCTCCGTCGATGACCACGCTGGGCTTGCCCGTTACATACTCGACTGACTGGTTGTAGCGCGGGGGTATGGCCGGGGGCAGGAAAGTGGCCGGGTCCAGGGTTACGGTAAAGGTCCCGTTACCTGAGAACTCTACCTGCACAATGTCCTCGTTTTCGTCCATGAAGGAAACACGGGTGATTTGTCCCGGTTTGGCCTGGAGTTGGACGGACTCTCCGGTGAGTAATATCTGGTCGAAGACGTTACCGTTGGCATGCTGAATGTCTTCACCCGCGATATCACCTGAGCCGTCAAGCACGAGGGGAATGGAAGGTGCTGACACGGTGATGACCGCGGTATCGCTGTCAGCGGTGCCTCCGGCGTTTGTTACCTGCGCCCAGTAGTTCGTGCTCGCGGTGAGCGCACCGGTGGTTAGCGTGCTGCCGGTAGCGCCGGCGACGGGAGCTGCGGTGTCACCGCTGTTACCGGTATACCACTGGTAAGTAAGATCGTCACCGCTGGCGGCGACGGACAAGCTCGCCGTGGCGCCGGATGCAACTTCCTGGCTCGCCGGCTGGGTGGTGATCGAGGGGGCATCAGCGGGTGGGGGACCCTCGGAGCCGGTGCCCGGGGCACCGACAGGAGTAAATCCAAAATCGTCGATGGTAGTACGACTGAAGTCAGGATTAATATCAGGATCATCATTAATAACCAGCTTGCCAATACCTCCCGGAGCTCCTAATTCAACCGCGTTGATCGTTATAAAACGGGGTTTGAACAGGGGGTCGAGGTGACCTTCTAAATCCCTAAAGGTAGCGAGTAAGTTATCGTTTGTGTCGTAGACTTCAATGGAGCCGTCAGGATCGGTGCCGCCGGCGACAACGGTATGCACAGCAAAAGTATCTATTTCATAAGCCGGAGTTTCAAAGGTGACGGTAAAAGAGTCGCCATTAAAAACGCCGTAAGAATAAGGCCACGAACGCACATAGGCGGCATTACCTGAAGCGACGAAGATAATGAATCCTCCTTCTAAAGTAATACTGTTGGGCGACGTTCCGACGGTTAAAATTTCATTCTGTCCCTGCCCGGTGCTAAATTCCCTGAAAGACGTGTATACTGTATTGTTTGAAGGGAAATCCGTGAGGGTAAACCCCAGATCATCGAGCACAAATTTTCCCGTAACATTCAACACCTTCATTTCGATGATACCGTTAATGAAATTAAAATCGGTTTCATCAAGAAAAACACCGCTGTCGGCGACAAAGCTGTATAATGTGGGATTGGCGCCGGGGCTGATATTGGTCGGAAGTCCATCGATTCTGCCACCATTGTCAGGGATAACAACGACAACATCATTGTTGCCTCCCGACTGGCCTAAATTTACCTCACCTCGTAACTCCATTCTGCCACCACCTGTCGTTTCGCCCGCGTAATATTCGAGAAATTGAATCCCTCTCGAAGATGAAATCCGCCCCTCCTGTCCGGGTCCCAGGGTAATCGCTTTTGTTCCTGAATGTAAAAGCGCAGGATCCTCTAACGTTTCCACCGTGAATCCGGACAGCGTTACTGTGTTTGGCTCCTGACCTATAATGATAGTGCCTTCTCCGCTGATATCTTCGAAATCAGTGAATACCTCCAGGTCCTGTGGCAGGGCCATGAGAAGAACAGGGCATGATACGATAAATATAAAATGGGCTAGCGATTTTTTGACTGACATGATTACCCCTCCCTTTGAGGTGATGGTTTACGGAATGAAGATAAGAACAGACATGCTTTAGTATATATGAATTATTGGTAAGTCAAAATTTAATAATTATTTTTAATGTAATAATAGACTTTTTATATAAGATACAGGATTTTTAAATATGCACCGTTTAAAATGCGTCCCTAGCTGTTTAGATTTCGCACCTGCGAATATCGAATTCTTTCCAACACGCTCTACCTCTTAACATGCGCATGTTTTGCCAGGCAGTTTTTCAATTGTTTTCGGATAGGGCCACGGGGATAACTACACTGCCATCGGCAAGCACAACCCGGCAGGAAAATGTCCATGCTCCCCAGGTCAAGCCCGGTTCAGGATTATCCAAATTGACAAACAACCTATTTTTACCTTTCTTAAGTTTCACCTCGACAACCCTGTATTTGTAAGGTTGATGAATGCCAAGGCTCTGCACCTTGTTGTCGTTGAGTCGGATTTTCATCTCGTCATCCCAGCTCAAGTGCAGCATTGCTTTAGTATCTTTTTTCACCTCCAAGGTGGTAACTGCTGAGGCATTGGCTGGCCAGGTGACATTGGAAATTCTACTCTGCACATTAAACACGTGTGAAAAATCGACAAAACCATGTGTGGCCATGTGTTGTAATCCCGGTCTGATCGCATTCGCTTTTTCTTCCATGATTTTATCTCCCTGATACAAGGACCACGTGCCGTCATCGGGCGAAGCAAGGAAAGTGTCTGGCCCCTCGGCCCCGACCTGCTTTAATAGATCGTATTTACCCCGCTTTATTTCCCGTTCCTCGCGCCAGGGTGGATTACCGTACTGGAGGTCTTGGGGTGAAACCATCTTGACGAAAGGTCGGTGGGGTTCGGTCTGATACCAGTAAGCGGTCATGCACATGTCGTTCGAGTGACTGCCCCACCGAAAATGCAATGATTTTTCGAAAGGCAGCAGATCGTGGACGTAAAACTTGTAAGCGCTGAGTTCGTGCCTGGCCAGGGCGCGCCCCACATCTTTATACTCGAGGTAGGGAATGCCACTGTAAAGGTGAGTGTTCGGTATATGATTTACACCGCCAAAACCTGTGTCGAAAGTGTTTTCTCCTCCTGCTGCGCGAAGATAGTGGGGGACGATGCCGTCTTCACCGGTTGCTTCACCGTCGATATAGAAATTCTCTGAGCCGGCATGCGACCAGCGTTGCTCATCGGAGCGCAAACGAACACCGAGAGAAAACCCTATGAGATAACCGCGACCCACAGCATCCATGACAAAAAAATCATCAGCCCAGGCTGGTGCCGGGTTCTCGCGACGCCAGGAAGCGTGAAATCGTAATTTCTCATCAAACTCGTCGGTCAAATATTTATGCCAATCCAAGGTGTATATAAACTTGGCGCTTTTAATGGCCTCCACTTCCAGACGGGCGGATCGGGCAAAGGGCATGGGAAAGTAGCAGGCGAGGGCACCCATGTCACTCACCGAAAGATAGTAGCTGTTAATATTGTAGTGGCTGACGTTATAATGAACACCAAACAAATCGGGAAGGGGAGCTTCCACGCTCGGTGATTCTTCGCCATCCCAAAAAATGCGCAGGATGAAATTACGACTGCCTTCCACCACGCGAAATTGGGCTCTTCGATCGTTACTGGTCATATAGATATGCCGAATGCAGCCCGGACCTTCAAGCTCGGCGATTATCCGCCGCTCACCCGCATCCATTGGAAATTTATCAAGCACCCGTTCATATCGGTATTTCTCCGGCAGGTTCAGCTTGTCTTCGATCGTCGCGGCCGAACATTCACCCACTAACCGGAACAATGCTATAAAAGAGAGAATGATAGTTGCGAGGAGAATATTGTTCATATTCTTAGAGTCGAAAGTCGAAGGTCTAAAGTCAAAGGTATATGCTCTAACACAGCCACTACATTCCCACTGTTCACTGTTTACTGTTCACTGATTCTCCCCGGCGGGAGTTTAGGATATCCCAAAAAGTTAGATCCTTTGAATTTGGTTTAAGGCCGCCGCAAAGGGCGCTCGCCAGTAATCCAATGAAGACTAAAACAAGATGGTTGAAGACGCCAATGATGTAGGGATTAAGCGTATAATTAAAATGTCCCAGATTGAGTAAGGGTTTATTCGATCCTGGCAGATTAACCCCGGTTACGGTTGCCCAGCCGGTAAAAAGAAAACAAAAAATAATACCGATATAGGCACCCCGTGAGGTTGTCCAGCGAAAGAGAAAGCCAAGCGCAAAGAGACCGAGGATTCCCCCGGTTACGATAGAGGCAACGGTAATCGATAATTCAAGAACGGATCGAATGCCGATCCATTGCTGGGCGATAAAGATTGAGGATGCTCCCAGCACCGCGACAACGATCTTTCCCACGATTAATTGATGTCTGTCATTGGCGCTTGGCATTATACGCACATAGAAGTCTTTGACCATTACGGTTGCGAGGGAGTTTAATTCTGAATCCAGAGAAGACATAGCGGCTCCTATCAGTGCCGCCAGTAAAATTCCGATTACGGCCGCGGGTAATTGGGTTTTTATAAAATAGGGCATGATAAAGTCCTTCGATTCGAGCACTTCTGCCGGCAGTTGCTCGACCGATAATTCATAAAACGCCCACAACAGAGCCCCGACGATTGAAAAAAGAATCCAGACCGGAACACAGGCTGAAGCTCCGATATAAGCGCCTTGTGCCGCTTCCCTGTCTGAGCGGGCGAGGAGAAAGCGTTGTACATTACTTTGATCACAGGCCAAGTACTGAAGCGTGAAAAAAGTTCCTCCAATAACGTAGAACCATTGATTATGTTCATACCAATCGAAGTTCCAGTTACCCATCGCAAATTTTCCACCCTCCCACGCCTTGGAGATGACCACACCTGCTCCTTCACTCGGGGTAAAGAGTAAAACAAATAAACAAATCAGGCCGCCGATAACGAGTAGGGTTCCCTGGATTACATCGGTCCACACGACTGCTTCAATCCCGCCGATCATCGTGTAAATTACAGTCACAGCGCCCAGGATCAGGATTACCCACCACACATCCCAGCCACTCAAGTATCCGACAGCGATTGCTAAAAAATAAAAGGTGACACTGACATCGATAACATGACTGACGATAAATGCTGCCGCACCGTAAGCGCGCGCGGGGTAGCCAAAACGTTTTTGTAAATAATCGTAGGCAGTCATACGCACCGTTCGGCGATAAAAAGCTACGAGGTAATAAGAAATGAAAATCATGACGAGCGGCCAGACAAATTGCCGGGGCAATGACCACATATTAGTTTTATAAACTTCACCGGGGAGCCCGATGAAGGTAGCACTGCTGATGACCGTACCCATGATTGAAAAACCGACAACCCATCCCGGTAAATTGCGCCCGGCGAGGAAATAATCCTCTGTCGATTTCTGCCGGCGCGAAAAATATAATCCCAGCGTCCCCAGGATGCAGAGATATATGACAATAACCGTTATTTCGATAATACCCAAGGGGTATTAGTCAAAAGGTCAAAACGTCAAAAGGTCAAATGCGTTAAAGTGTTAAAGCGAAAAAGCGTATAAGCGGTGATGCGAATAAGGGGAAATGGGGAAATTGGCAGAATGATAATGTAACCTGTATCAAGTCATATTTCTCATTTTCGCATTATCGCGAATGCGCATATCCTTTGACATTCGATTCGATGTTCGACATTTATTATTACTGAATTTTATAAGCGACACCGGTGGTAAGAGCAGAGCAAACGGATCCTTCAATCACATTCACGCCACTGACTCCGGTAGTGGGAGCGGAATGTTGTGGTATCGATCTTTCGCAACCGGTGGGGAATGAGACTATTGCTGAAATTTACGCGGCACTGGCTGAGAACGGCGTGCTGCTCTTTCGCGACCAGGATATTACACCTGAACAGCATATAGATTTCAGCCGCAAGTTCGGTCAGCTTGATATCCATGTCCTCGACCAGTTTCTTCTGCCAGGCCATCCGGAGATCTATATAATCTCCAACGTGGTGGAAAATGGTAAGCACATCGGCGCGCATGGGGGAGCGAAGCATTTTCATTCCGATCTCTCCTATAATCCTGAACCCAGCCTGGGATCACTGTTCCTCTGCCGTGAATGTCCACCCGAGGGTGGGCAAACCGAATTTGCCGGAATGTTTGCCGCTTATGATGCGCTGCCCGAAGAGCGAAAACAATGGTTGTTGCGGCAGCGCGGCGTTCACGACTACGTGTATCATTACGAGACTTTTCTCACCCATCGCAAGCCGTTGACCCGGGAACAGAAAGCTAAGCTTTCGCCCTCGGCTCACCCCGCAGTTCGCACCCATCCGGTAAGCGGCCGCAATGGGATCTATCTCTCTGAAGCCCTGACTTCACACCTGGAGGGAGTGGATGAAGAAGAGAGCCGCAGACTGATCAAGGAAATTAGCGATTTTGCCACGCAACCGCAGTTCGTCTATCGTCACGAATGGCGCGTCGGTGATCTGGTTTTCTGGGACAACCGAGCGGTGATGCATCGTGTCCTGCCGTTTGACGAGGACCAGTCCCGACGAGTGATGCATCGAACCACAGTCCATGGAGACAAACCTTTTCTGAAGGTATAGATGTTAGCGTGGATAGGTTTTAAGCGAAGAAATTATTCTTGACTCTTACACAGAAACATAAAACCTAACACTTAACACGCGCGTCAGCGCATATTCCGTTTGACATTAGACTATCGACTCTATAATCTGTGAGAGACCTGAGGCAAGACAGCACACAACTCTACGTTGCGGATCAGGTTCAGTCTTTTGTCGATAATTTAATCCTGGAATCGGTGACCGATGTGACGCGGCGCTGGTATACACCTGAGCGGGTCAGTGACGGTCCGGTTCTGGCGAAAACTGAATCCTGGGAAGGTTTACCTTATTTCGGGAGCAACACCACGGTGATCCGCGATCCAGACGACGGTCTATTTAAATGCTGGTACGAGATTATGGTTGGTGAACCCGATAAAAGCAAAATGGCTCTCGGTATGGAATCCTACGTTTGTTACGCCACGAGTGAAGATGGTATTCACTGGGAAAAGCCAGAGTTCGATGTCACCATTTTAGAGGATAGTAAAACAAATATTATTCTGGGCAGCCATGAGTCCGGAGGCGCGCATGCCATGACTGTAATCAGGGACCCTTATCCAAAATCCGAAGCGGAACGTTTCAAAGGAATGGTAACGCTTATGTGGGATCAGAACAAAAATCGCCGGATCGTCAGCGCGCACTCACCGGATGGAATCAGCTGGCAGATTAGCGACGAGGTTCTTCGTATCGGCATGGCTGGACCAAGGTTGTGTGACGTCCACATCGTAGGCTATGACGAGGACGCCCGTGAATATGTATGCTACACGCGTCATTTCCTCATGACAGCCGGAGCTACGCGTACACGCTTTGTCCGCGATCAGACATTCGCCCGACCATTAGAACCAGACAACTTCGCCACTTATTGCCAGCGGCGCGTGTGGGTTATGCGCAGCTCTGATTTCATTCATTGGAGCGAACCGGTTCTGGTGGCGGCGGTCGATGAGAACGAAGATAATTTAGATGAATCCTTTTATTACATGGTACCCTATAAGGTAGGTACGTTGCATCTAGCGCCTGTGGGTGTGTTCAAATCGGTTGATAACGAGATGGAGGTACAGCTTCTGCACAGTCGAGACGGTCTCCGCTGGCAGCGTGCAATGAAGCGGCAGCCTTTCGTGGCTCATCGCGGTGAAGGATTCTGGGACGCGCACATGGTATTCATCACGACCCCGCCGATCGAAGTGGACAATAAACTTTATTTCTATTTCAGCGGGACCAACTTTCATCATGACTGGTGGCTGGTTGGATTGCGAGAGGGGATTGACCATCCGGAGGCAAAAGATCCATTAGGTTGTGGGAACGCGTTCGCGATGGGCCTGGCAACCATGAGAAAAGACGGATACGCTTCGCTTTACGCCAACCGGTTTCGCCAGGGTATTGTTATTACACGGAATTTAATTAGCCTGGGAACTCAGCTTGTTATCAATGCCCGTTGCGTCCCCGGGGGGTTAATCAGGGTCGAGGTCCAGAACCGCTTTGATAAGGTTCTTGGAGAATGTAGCATCGATAACAGCGACGCTTTCAGTGGTGACAGCGTCGAACACACGATGACATGGAAGGGCGATCCGACAATCCCCGCCGGTCGCGGCCAGGAACTCTACTGGCGCAAGCTCAGATTCCATTTGCGAGACGCCGAATTGTTTTCATTCCGTTTTACCCATGAGACCGAAGAAAGCGATCCCTACAAAACAGAGAAGGAGTGGTAATGCGTGAAGGCGATGATGTGAAAATGGGTAGAAGCGGGAAATTGCGCGAATAGGGGTGAACGCGAGCTTGCGTGAAAGCGGATAAGAGGACATGTGTGAATGCGGAATATGAAAAGAAATTCCTGCATTATTCATCCTTATTCCTCTATTGTCATTGCGAATGAAGCGTAGCTGACTGCAGCTACTGAGGGCGAAGCCCGACGTCTTCAAATCCAGAGATGGACTATATTCGACCTGTATTCACCTGGATCGCCACAGCTGCTAAACAGCCTTGCGATGACAATGGGAATTAATTCATTTGTTATTACAAACGCGCTAGGGACACGATTCGACTAAGCTCGTCGCAGGACGCGTTCCACCATTCTTATTCAATAATAGCTATATTTATCCGCTTTACCCCTTATACGCGTTTTCGCATGCACGCTTTTTACATTTTCCTTTGACATTAGACTTTCTACCTTCGACTCTATAATCTGTGAGAGACCTGAGGCAAGATAGCACACAACTCTACATTGCGGATCAGGTACAGACTTTCGTCGATAACTTAATCCTGGAATCGGTAACCGACATAACGCGGCGCTGGCATACGCCCGAGCGAGTCGGCGACGGTCCAGTTCTCACAAAGACAGAGCCTTGGGAAGGTTTACCCTATTTTGTGTGTCAAACCACAATCATCCGCGATCCGGATGACGGCTTATTCAAATGTTGGTATGAAATCATGGTGGGCGAGCCCGATAAGAGCAAGATGGCTCTGGGTATGGATTCCTACTCGTGTGTGGCAACGAGTGAGGATGGTCTTCACTGGGAAAAACCAGCGCTTGATTCCACAATTGTGGATGGACGCAAGACGAATATTATTCTGGGCAACCCCGAAACCGGAGGCGCGCACTCGATGACCGTGATCAGGGACCCTTATCCAAAGTCCGAGGCGGAGCGCTTCAAGGGGATGCTTACGCTTATGTGGGACCATAACAAGAATCGCAAGATTGTCACCGCCTACTCGCCGGACGGTATCAACTGGAAGATAAACGACGATGTTCTTCGCATTGGTCTGGCCGGACCGAGACTGTGCGACGGCCACAACCTCGCCTATGACGAGGATGCTCGTGAGTATGTTTGCTACACCCGGCATTTCCTCATGACTGCCGGTGCGACACGCGTACGCTTTGTCCGCGATCAAACCTTTGGCCGACCCTTAGAGCCGGACAACTTCGCCACCTATTGCCAGCGGCGCGTCTGGGTGATGCGCAGCTCCGATTTCATTCATTGGAGCGAACCGGTTCTCATCGCCGCGGCCGATGAGAGCGAAGATAATCTGGACGAATCTTTTTATTACATGGTACCTTATAAACTGGGCGCGTTGCATCTTGGGCCGGTAGGGGTGTTCAAGTCAGTGGACAATGAGATTGAAGTACAGCTTCTACATAGCCGCGACGGACTCCGCTGGCAGCACGCCATGAAACGGCAACCATTTCTCGCTCATCGCGGTGAAGGATTCTGGGATGCGCACCTGGTATATATAAATAACCCGCCGATCGAAGTGGACGATAAACTTTATTTCTACTACAGCGGGACCAACTTTCATCACGACTGGTGGATGGTAGGATTGCGGGAAGGGATCGACCATCCGGAGGCAGTTGATCCTTTAGGCTGTGGGAATGCGTTTGGCGTGGGATTGGCTACCTTGAGAAAAGACGGATACGCCTCACTATATGCCAATCAATACCGCCAGGGTATTATCGTGACCAGGAGCCTGATCAGCCTGGGGACCCAGCTTGTTATCAATGCCCGCTGCGCGAAGGGAGGTTCAATCCGGGTCGAGGTCCAAAACCGTTTTGATCAGGTCCTGGGAGAATGCAGCATCGATAACAGCGACGCATTCTCCGGCGACAGCGTCGAACACACCATGACCTGGAAGGGCGATCCGACGATCCCCGCCGGTCGTGGCCAGGAACTCTACTGGCGGAAGCTCAGATTTCATCTACGTGACGCTGAACTCTTTTCATTCCGTTTCACCCACGAGACCGAAGATATTTCACCCTATAAGACGGAGAAAGAGTGGTAAAGCCATTGCTGATTTTCGATTGCCGATTTTCGTTTGGAAGAAAAATAATTAATATTTTCTTCTCACGAATGGGGCAACCGTTTCCTGGGCCAGTAATTTCTCAATAACATTTTTGCTGTAATAAGTATTCCCGGAAATTACAGTCTCAATAGCTGTTTTAATATCATCAACCGAACCAGGTTTTTCAAGAATACCATCAGCATTTCCATCATAAGCATGCCTCACCGTGCCTATGTCTAGAATTCCTGAATACATTATGACCTTAATATGTGGATCCCTCTTTTTAAGGATATGTAATATTTCTATACCGTTCACATCGGGCAATCGAATATCAACAATCGCAAGGTCAGGTTTTAACAATATACATTCTTTTAGCCCCAGCTGACCATTAATGTTAGAGCCAACAACCTGATAGCCATCAAAAGTGGTGTTGATGATAGCGGTAAGAGATTCGCATACTACCTCATCGTCATCAATTATATATATATTCTTACTCATTTTAAGTAATTAAACACAGCAATTCTATTTCACAGTCAGTTCCCAATCTCTTGTAATCTCAAATCTCAGCTTAGATATAATATCTAAAAATATTATCCAGTTGCTTTTTCTCTGGCCGCAGAAGGTGATATATCTGTTTAAGACGGTAATGCCCATTCTTTGCTTTAAAAGAATAGAGCCTTAAAATAGTGGTGAACTATGACGAAGTAGCAAAACTAAAATGCACTCCTATTGGTATATTAAGCCACTGTTTCAATTTCTTTACGCATTTTTTTAAATCCGATTCAAAAAAGCAGGAATTTTACACGGCTTCACTGACTGCAGGTTTATTCACTCTTTTCACTGACGGTTCATAGTAGAATCAACTTTAAAAATGATTCACCGGCCGGATTACAGTGAGCTTTTTACTTCGTCCGGGAAAAAAGAATCTACAATAAACTGTTGTATTAATCGGGTAAGTTCAGTCAGGGGAGGAGATATATCAGGACCTCCCCGATATATACGATGACCTGCTTTTTCCACGACAAGGAGGTCAACCCTGGCTTCGATTTTGTCTGCCGCATCTTTAAACCACTTAGAATTATTTTGCAGCCTTTTATCTTTAGTCCCTGTTAAGAGGAAGGTGGGCGGTGACATTTTATTGAGATAATTAATCGGACTTGCCTCTTTATAGGGTTCGGGCACAGCGTCATATTTTCCTCCAAAAAGGTGTTCCATGGTATTTTTTATTTTTTGCGAAATAATTTCTCCGGCTTCATGTGACTCTCTCGCTTGTCGCAAAAAATCGGTAGGAGGAGATAAGCCTATGATGCACGAAATTTTATAGGAAATACCGGAAGAAGATTGGGAATTTGGAAACGCATCTTCTTTTGTTAAGCCTGACATCAGGGCTAAATGCGCACCTGAAGAATGGCCGATGAGTCCAATATTTTGCGCATCGATTCCGAGATCACGGGCCTGTGTTCCCAACCAGTGCAGTGCGTCTTTGCAGTCTGAAATAATATCGGGCATTGAGGTGTTCTCGCCTGCGTTGCGAAAATCTATCGAAACAACATTCATTTTATGCGTTTCAATAAGAGGGAATAAGGTATCGTGGAAAAAATCGATGCGATTGATATCGTTTTTACTCCCTCGTGTGTAGCCGCCGCCGTGGAAAAATACCATGGTTGGAAGAAGGGGAATGTCAGGTCCTTTATTTGGAGAGTATATATCGAGGGCCAGGTTTTCTCCGTTAATCTTTTTATAAATGTGTTCCTGCGGGATGATTTCATGATCAGCTATTTCCGTCTCTGACTGCCCAAGGCTTAGATTCATAGGCCACAGAAATATTAGGGTGAATTGACACACCAATAATCGCGCAGTGAAACGCCTCTTATTAAAGTAATTTACATCCATAATATTGAAATTCCTAAACTCTTCCGAAAATGCTGGTGGTTGAAAAAATCGACCACTAAGGCGATTTTACAAATTTATCGCGCGACTCCGTGATCTGGTTATATACATAATCAGAGTAAGAGAGGGATACGCGTTGCATTATATCATTCAAACGGTCATTAGGATCAGAAATTTCAAAGAATATAAACACAGGACCGGGTTCTGTCATTTCAGGCTCCGCTTCTTCCCCTGTCTCTGATTCAAAGTCAGTTTCAGTATCATTTGATTCAATCGTTTCGCTTTCAACCTCATTCAGTTTTTCGGATGGGCGTCGACCGATGTGCAGCGTATATTTTGTTCCGTTAAAAAGTTCGAATGAAACGATACGCGTATTTTCTCTCGCGGCGATCGTTTCGGGATCGTCGCGTTCATATATTTTATTATAGCGGGAATTCGATAAGGTGCTGATAAAACGTGTAATCTCGCTATCATCTAATGACTCATTTTCTAATAGGTCAGCAGAGGAAAATTCACCTTCTGCCGTATCACGCTTTAGGGTAAGAGGGGAATCGCGGCCAGGATATTCGAGAGAGAGAGAAGCAACATCTTTCGATTGAAAGGGCAGCATCTTTTTCTCGGGCCAATTATCCACATTGCTGTCAAAGTAAGATGAAAGGTTAGCGAGGTAGGCTTCATCTTCATCATTCATTCGCACAAAGATACCGCCTGATTGACCCCTTTTCCCTGTTATCACAGTCCAAACCGTTTCTGCGTTCGCTTTCAGCACAATTTGGTGATTGTTAAATTCGAGCTTGTCCATCCGCTCTTTCTTACGCGTAACGAGGCGAAGAATGTCCGCTTCCAGGAGACTGTTTATGAAATTATCCAACTTGGAGAATTCAACGGGAAGGGAGTAAAAGTCAGGTAAAATCCAGATTCCCTTTTCGTCTTTCTGAAGAGTAACTGTTTTGTCGTCACTGATATTTCTGAGGATTATTTCAGTGATGTTTGTCAAGAGCTCAGCTTTAATAAGGTTTTCTCCCACTTTACTCTCATCATCTATTTTATGGTTATCACGCCGATTAAGCCAATAGCCAGCAGCGGTTATAACCGCGAGGATAA
Source organism: Opitutales bacterium (assembly GCA_965197745.1). GTDB lineage: Bacteria > Verrucomicrobiota > Verrucomicrobiia > Opitutales > PNEW01 > CBDANS01. Next base: position 523,383 of record CBDANS010000007.1, read on the forward strand.
GGAATGAGATAATGAGAGGTTTGAGTTTCATATCCCTATGCTTTTCTTTGACGATTGCTGCGTCTCCTGAAAAAATATAAACTGAAAATGCCGACGATAATGGGGACGGTGATAAGGTTAAATATGGCAAGCGTGTGATTGAGCTGCTCAATGTCCTCACGCAAGCGCTTACGGATTTCACGCAGTCGACCCCGCGTTTCAGCTTCCTGGGCACGGTAATTTTCTATAGCCTTACTCACTTCAGGACTCGCGACTAATTTCTGTTGGTCTTTTTGCTGGTCGAGGAGACCGTTTAATTTGCTCTGCACTTCGCTCAGTTCATTTTGCAATTCATCGTATTGCATTTGATATTTTTCTTGAGCCTGGATCTCAAGTTCACGCACTACTGTAAATTGGCGCACGGTGGTTCCTTTACCGCGAAGGGAAATTAAGTCTTCGCTGCCGGAAAGAAACTCAAGCATATTGCTTACAAAATTTAAGTTGTCATTAAGCGGGCGGATAGATTGAAATCCGAGAAAGTTAAAACGTTCGACACTGTATTGGTCAGCCATGAAGTCGGTATCTGCAATAAGGACCAAGGTGCTTGTCGTTTCGCTTTCTTTTAAGCCCGGCTCGGAAAGGCCTTCATCATCGCTCGGTTCCGTACTCGTAATCGTCTCATCCTCTGAATCCTCACCTTTTTCATCTTTGGGTTTGCCATCGGGAAAGGCGGTATTGAATTTGCCCCTGACGACAGCAGAGAGTATCTTTTCTTCAAACTTAGGTTTGATCTGGCGAAGTAACGCGTCTGGAGGAGTAAAATTAAGGAGACTGGAACTTAAGGAATCACTCTGTTCCGAACTATTGATAAGGGGAATAAGTTCGAGTTCACTTTCTTCTTTCAATTTAAAACTGCCTGCTTCGACAAGCAGTATGTTATGGAGTTGAGCGGTAGCGGGAGCGTCAGTATTTAATTTATTAATCGATAACCAGGCAGGGTAACGTATGGGTTGGCCCAGTGTTCCCGATTGGACCATGGAAGCGTAAGTCAGATCCGCGACGAAAGTAAGGGGATCGTATTCGATACCCCAATTTTTAAAAAGCGGAGACAGGTCACTGGAAGTATTTACTCCCCCTCCCATCATCATTGCCTGTTGGCCCATTTGACTTTTTTGGATGGAAGATGAAGGATCTACGGCAACAAAAACGGGCCTTCCTGATAATAAGAACTGGTCAATGGCATAAAGCATTTTATCGGGCAACTGCTGGGGATGGATGAGAGCAAGCACATCCATGCTGTCCAGTAACGAATCCGTTTCCTTATCAATTTCCTGGATGTCGAAAAAGTTTCTTAATTCCTGAACAATGGTCCAGTCCTCGGGTAATTGCTGATTGGGCATTCTGAAACCGGGATCGGCTTTACTTATGAGGGGGAGAGAGGAGATTATACCCAGTTCAGGTAAATTATACTGTTGGACCCGATAAATTGCGCGGGAAATGTCGTATTCAAGGAATGACTCACGTTGTAGATTGAAGACAGGAATGGCTTTTTCCTCTTCTGCCTGGATGGCGACCATGCCGAAAAACAAGGTGTCTCCATTAGCGAGCGCCTGCCCTGAGATTCCTACGCGAATGGCCGCTTCTTCCTCCTTGGTATCAGGTCTTGGATCGATTATCCGCAATTCAATATTACCACCGGCAGCTTTATCATATTGAAGCAATAATTCCTCGATCCTTGTCGCGTAATTTTTAAAGAGAATGGGAATTCCTTCAGCGCTTCGGCTAAAATAAAATTCGAGGGTAACCGGTTCTTCGATTTTATCTAACAAGGCATGGGTGCCCGGAGAGAGCGTGTAAATTTTGGACGCGGTAAAATCGATTTGCCCGGGAAGAAAACTGGCAATAATATTAATTAAAACCAGCCCGGTCAGGAGAAGGATAAGAGCAATCCATTGAGTTGAACGGTTCATAAAATAAAATGAAATCGGATATATATAGGAGGCGTAAAGATCGGTTGATTATTATCGTTCCAGGACGAGCACATTCAGCAGTAGACTGAATCCGGTGAGGGAGAGATAGAAGATTATATCGGCAGTAGTGATGAGCCCTTTTGTCATGGGATCGAAGTGGGTAATAAAACTAAAGTTGGAGAGGGCATCGACCAGCCACACGGGAATGTGTATTGATTCGAGCAAATTGTTGAAGACACTCCACCCAAGAAAAACGAGGGTAAGACATATAATAACACTGAGGACGAAACTAATGACCTGGTTCTTCGTCAATGAAGAGGTGAGAGAACAGATACTAAGGAACGCTCCAGCCATCAGAATTGTGCCGAGGTATCCGCTGAAAATCGGACCCCAGTCAGGATCACCGAGATAGGCGACGGTCATGGGCATGGTTAAAGTCAAAAGTATGGCCAGGGTGATGAATGCCCACCCGGCCAGGAATTTCCCTAATACCGCTTGCAAAGTTGTTACGGGAAGCGTCAACAGCAGTTCCCAGGTGCCGGATCGTTTTTCTTCTGACCATAGACGCATGCCAACCGAAGGAATGAGAAAAAGAAAAACCCAGGGCATAAATAGAAAAAATCGGTTCAGGCTCGCATCATTAGCCGAGAAAAACTGACCCACGAACCAGGTAAGACCGACCGTCGCGATGAGAAAAACAATAAGGAAGACATAGGCTACGGGTGAACGGAAATACCCGCAGAATTCACGTTTGAAAATGTTAATGACGGATCGCATGAAGTTAATGAAGGAGTATCGTTTTAATGGTTCTGTGTCAGATTCCAAAAGACTTCTTCCATGCTGATTGGAGCTCTCTCTATGCTCATGAGCGCCCAATCATTTTTCCGCGCTGTTTCATAAATAAGATTGTATATATCCTCTCCATTTTTCGGAATAACAATTAAGACGTCATCGTGTGTATCTACCTCTTTTACTTCAGACAATGATTGCAGCGCTTCTATTACCGAAGACGAATCCTGATTCATGAGCTTGATTTCGAGGGCATTATAGTGGGGATGCCGTTGACGCATCTCTTCCGGTTTCTCATCGACGAGAATTTTACCATTATCGATAATGATTACCCTGTTACATACCGATTCAACTTCTTCGAGGATATGGGTTGAAAGTATAATCGCTTTTTCCTGGGCCATGGAGGTGATCAGTGAACGCACCTGTCTTTTCTGATTGGGATCGAGCCCGTCTGTTGGCTCATCCATAATAAGGCAAGTGGGATCATGGAGGATAGCCTGGGCAAAACTTACACGTTGGCGGAATCCTTTACTTAATGTATCTATTGACTGGTTGCGCACGTCATCGAGCTGACAGATATCAATTGACCGTTCAATTTTCTCAAATTTTTCAGAGGTTGAGAAAGCGTCGCGCATGTCCGCAATGAAACTTAAAAATTCAAGCACCGTCATTTCCTGGTACAAGGGGCCATTTTCCGGCAAATAACCGAAAAGTTTTTTTGCGGCCAGCGGTTCTTCGTGAATATCATGATTTCCGATGCGCGCGGTCCCGGACGTGGCGGTTAGAAATCCGGTCAGCATTTTCATGGTCGTTGATTTACCTGCGCCATTGGGGCCTAAAAACCCGAGGATATCCCCTTTGTTAACTTGAAAGCTGATATCATCTACGGCACGTATGTTTCCGTAATCTTTAATTAGGTTTTCGGCTTCGATCATGGTCTGGGTTGCGAGTAAATTACGTATCTTTAAAAGAGTTATGAAATAAGCTGTAAATAATGGTTCCTGAAATGAAATTATTTTTTTCTCCCTGTCCAGAGGAAAATAAGAATAGTATAACGGCGAGACTTACTGCGCTGGTAAGGGTACTGTTACCCTGAAGGCTATATTTACAGAGATAATATCAATAAGTGTACTCAGGCAGCCAGGTTACAATAGAGGGAAATAACAATACCAGGATCAACGTGACCAATTGCAGAATTATAAAAGGAACTGCGCCGCGGTAGATGTGAACCAATTCCACCCCTTTTGGGCACACACCTTTAACATAAAATAAGGCAAATCCTACAGGAGGGGTGAGAAATGAGGTCTGTAATGTTACAGCGCAGAGTATGGCAAACCAGACCAGTTGTGCATTCTCCAAGGGCGAACTGGAAATACTCCCCAGATCTAATTTAGCGATTACCGGTGAGAGGAGAGGGAGAATGATGAGCGTGATTTCAATCCAATCGAGGAAGAAGCCGAGCAGAAAAATGATAAAGAGGATGAGCGCAATTAGGGTATAGGGAGCAAACTTAGTATTTAATAATAGACCGGAGATGAGATCGTCTCCCCCCAGGAGGCGGAGCACTAAAGAGAAGCAGGTGGCACCAATAAAAATAGCGAAGAGAAACCCCATTGTCTTCATCGTTTCTGCCAGTGCAGTGGGTAGAACATCGTTGCCGAGTCTGCGATTAAAAGCCGCGAGTAAAAGTGCCCCGAAGGCTCCCAACCCACTTGCTTCAGTGGGTGTAGCAACGCCAAAGAAGATGGATCCAAGGACGAGAATAATGAGGAGCATGGCAGGTATGATAGCGAGCGCTAATTCTCTGATCACCGATCCATTGAGCTCACTTTGGTTTTCAGGTAATGGCGCCGCGTCAGGGTTAAACAGGGCATAAACTAAAATATAGGTTCCATAAAGAGTAGCGAGAATAAGGCCTGGGATAACCGCACCCATAAATAATGCGCCGACAGAGAGCTGTATCTGATCGGCCATAATAATGAGCATGATACTGGGGGGAATGAGAATCCCCAGGGTGCCCGCTCCGCAAACCGTTCCCACGGCCAGTTCTTTGCGATATCCCTGATTCAGCATGGCGGGAAGTGAAAGTATTCCAAGGAGGACAACGGAAGCGCCGATTATTCCCGTCGACGCCGCCAGTAAAACACCAATGAGGGTGACGCTGAGAGCGAGTCCGCCGCGTACACGCCCGAGCAGATTCTGCAATGCGTGCATAAGTTTTTCCGCGACGCCCGAGCGATCCAGCATGTGGCCCATGAAGATAAACATGGGCAATGCGACGAGGACCCAATTATCAAGAAGCTGATAAATGCGGTTAATAATGAGTGAGAAAACTTGAAAGTCTAAACCGATAAAGGTGCCTGCAAACTGGTCGCAGATCATGGCTATGGTGGTGAAGATCACGGCTAAGCCGCCCAAGGCATAGGCCACAGGGACACCAAGGAGGAGAAGGGTGATAAAAGCGATAAAGAGAGCGATAATGAGAAAGGTGCTAATAGCCATGGGTGCCGCAATTATTGTCCGTTAGTCTACCGGGGTGCTTTCGGATTCCACAGTTTCACTTCCGGTGAACAGCCGAATAGTCCTGGCTACCGAATTTAAGAGAAGGAGCAAGGCACCGATGGGTATAAAAGCTTTAATCAACCACCGCCATGGAAGACCGCCTGGCGCAGGAGATTTTTCTCCAAGACGATACGCTTCCTGAGTAAAATCCAAACCATCCCAAAAAACAATCACCATGAGAGGAGTGAGTAGCAGCATGAGAGAAATGATTTCAATGACGCGTTTCGCTCTGGATGAAAAATGTCGATGAATCAAATCAACGCGGACATGAGCATTTTCCTTTTGCGCGTAGGCAAGGCTGATCATTACCACTACGGCATAGAAATGCCATTGGAGTTCAGCCAGTGCGACCCGGTCCTGGCTGAAGAGATAACGCAGGACAACATTGACGAGAATTGAAACGAGCAGCAGGACCAGTGCCCATGAAAAAAAACGACCAATGCGAAAAATTATTGATTCAACAAATTCGGCCAGCGCATCGATTTTAAGTCGCATCTAATATATGATTCTCTATTGGGAACGGGGGAGATAGGCTTTTGCACCCCAGGTTGCATAGTTTTTCCGGAATGCGGAATAATCGTCCCAGACTTCTTTAAAAAAAGGGTCGGCAGCGGATTGTTCATCGACTACTTCAAGCCATTTCTCTTCATAAACTTTCATCATCTCAGTCTGCCATACAAGATTTTCCACACCATGCTTCTCTTCGTTGCGTTTCAACACTGCGGCCTGACTCGCTTCCCCTGTAGCGATCGAGTAAACAATAGTATCGCGGCACGCCATTTCGATAATAATCTGTTGGGTAGATGAAAGGCTGTTCCATACGTCTTTATTGATGAGTAACTCGAAAGCGGTAGACTGTTGGTGCCAACCGGGAAAATAATTATATTTAGCCAGCTTGTGAAAACCCAGGTTTTCATCAATCGCGGGCATCGAAAACTCGGTGGCGTCTATTACCTTTTTTTCCAGGGCGGGAAATATCTCTCCTCCGGGAAGGATATTGACGGAGACCCCCAGTTTTTGCATTACCCTGCCACCGAGACCAAAGAACCGCATTTTTAATCCTCTCAGATCTTCGGTCGATTCTATTTTCTTTGAGAACCAGCCGGAAGACTCAGGGGGAATGATAGAGATGATGATCACTTTTACATTAAAGCCGGAACGGTCATACATTTCCTGGTACAATTTCATACCATTGCCTGCGATAAACCAAGCCAGGTATTCACTGGTATCCGGTCCAAAGGGAACGGCAGAAAAGAGGGGCGCAGCCGGCATCATGCCCATCCAGAAACCCGGTGTCGCGTAACCTGATTCTATTTTCCCCGATGACACAGCGTCGAGAATTTCCATCGGTCCGACGAGTTTTCCCGGATCGAAAAGTTTGAACTTTATATTTCCAGCGCTCGCCAATCCTACACGCTCTGCGAAATAACGGACATTGTCGCCAAGGATGGTTACATTTGTGCCATAGAAGCAGGTAAGTTTCAATTGTGCGGGTCGGTCTATAGACAGGGATTCGTCAGCCGATCGGGTCTTTTTACGGGCGCAACCACACATGAGAAAAACAAGGGTAAAAGTCGTTAATAAAAGAAGGCTATAAGTTTTAAGTTTTTCATTCATGGTCAACAATCGGGGGTTAAAATGAAAATTGGCAAGGTGAAGCAGTCGATGAGATCAATCAAAAGGGATCCCACTTTTTTTTGATATGTCCTTTAAATCTTCAACAACCGGCATGACAAGAGGGATCCCACTTTTGCGACGAATTTCTTCCTGCTCGCGTTCGGGGTCACCTGGGATGATCGGTCCTTGACTGCCCGGTGCCGGTTTGGTGGCTCGTAGAACGCGGATATAATCATCGATTTGTTTCTTGAATTCATCCAGGTCAATAAATGCTTCGATGAGCATGGCACCAAAAAAATGGCCGATACCTTTTCCCACACTGCGTTTTGGTATTTCCTGAGTTATGACAAAAGGGACGGCGAAAGGCCCCCAGTTGGCGCCACTGAGAACACTGCTCAACACGTCTACGAGCAGAGCAAGGCAATAGCCTTTATGACCCCCATGCTCCCGATCGGACCCAAGGGGCAGCAAAGCCCCTTCATCCAGCATTTCATCCGGTTGATCAGTCATATTACCATTTTTGTCGATTGCCCATCCCTCAGGAATAGGAAGCTTTTTACGCATCGCGATTTCAACTTTTCCGAGGGGGGCCACACAAGTGGCCATGTCGATAACAATAGGTGGTTCCTCTTTACCCGGGAATGCTATGGCCAGGGGGTTAGTTCCCAGAATGCGTTCAGCTCCCCACAAGGGGGCCACCAGTTTACTCGTATTGGTCATGGACCATCCAATCATGTCGCGTTCCAGGGCTTGGAGTGAATAATAGCCGGCGATGCCATAATGGTTTGTGTTACTTAAGGATACCCATCCGGTGCCTGCCTCCCCGGCCTTGTCCATAGCTATAAGATTACTTTTTGGGCCGACAACGAGGCCGAGACCGTTGTCACCATCCACAGTCGCGGTACTGACCGACTCACGAATTATTTTAATATTGGGCTTTGGGTTAATCCGCCCTTCATTGAGCATCCCGAAATAAGATTGAAGTCGCGCTACACCGTGAGATTCAATCCCGCGAATATCACTGGAAGCGAGCACTTCTGAAGCCAGAAGCGCATCTTTTTCGGGGACCCCCATATGGAGAAATACCCTGGTAGTAAATTCCATCAGATGTTCAATGGAATAGGTGATGGTCTCTACTTCACTCATCATAAAAAAGCCGTGGCATATTACATCATCTCGTCAGAAATTGTGATCGAGGTCAAAAACGTTTAGCTAGAATTTCCACGATATGCTTGCCGATATTAAGAGAAGCAGTGGCGGCGGGGGAGGGCGCATTGCATACGTTAACGATACGTTCTGTATCTAGAATCATAAAATCATCGACCATAGCTCCCGCGGGTGTTATCGCTTGTGCGCGAACACCTGCCGGCGCGGGCTTTAAGTCTGAGCTTTTAATTTCGGGAATGAGGCGCTGCAATGCTCTGACGAAGGCGGCTTTACTAACGGAACGCCAGATTTCACCTGCGCCTACACGCCAGTATTTTAAGGAGAGCTTGATGAATCCGAAATAGGTTAATGATTCGAATAAATCGACTGCATTAACCTGATATTTTGTGTATCCTTCGCGGGCGAAGGCGAGCACGGCATTAGGTCCACACTCCACAGTGCCGTCAATCATTCGGGTAAAATGAACACCGAGGAAAGGAAAAGCAGGGTCAGGCACCGGGTAGATTAAGTTGCGGCAGAGATGATAGGCGCTGGGGATCAATTCATAGTATTCACCGCGAAAGGGGATTATTTTTACTTCTGGTTTTTGTCCGCTTAATTTTGTCATGCGGTCAGAGTGTAAGCCCGTGCAATTGACAACATAACGGGCATCGATTTCACCTGCCTTGGAATCCAGTATGATATGATTATTGCGGTGATGGATGGCCACTACTTTAGCGGAATATAATATTTCATTTTCTTCTTTCTCTTTAATGCGTTGATCCAGTCGTTGGCATACTTGTTTATAATCTATGATTCCAGTATCTTTTACCTGAATGGCTCTGATCCCGGCAGCATGGGGTTCAAGTTCACGGAGCCGATCCTGGTCGATGACCTCACACTGGATCCCATTTTCCTGGCCACGCTGATAAATATTTTCCAGCGCAGGAAGTTCTTTCTCGTTTATAGCAACGATTATCTTACCGCAGATATCATACTCGATACCCTCGGTGTCACAAAAATTTTCCATCGCAATCTTTCCTTCACGGCAATTGATGGCCTTAAGCGATCCGGGCTTGTAATAGATCCCGGAATGCAGCACCCCGGAGTTATGTCCGGTCTGATGTAGAGCAGGGCGATCTTCTTTCTCCAAAATAATGATGCGTAACCTGGGAAAGCGTTGGGTTAATTGATATGCAGTAGCTAATCCGATAATGCCACCGCCAATAATTGCCACATCTGTATTATACATGAAAAATTAAATTCAGTTTCTGTTTATAGAAACTGGTAATCTGGACAATCACTGGTGAATGCATTCTTGTAAAAGGCAAGCATTAATAATTGATTAAATCATCCAACAATACTTCAAGGAATTTATGATCCTTATATCGAAAGTAATAGGATTTGAAATCCAGATGCTAAGCTTTATTTGTTACTTGTAAAAGAAAGAGAATTATCTTTCCTCATAGTTAATATTTCAGAATTATACTTTAGATTTATATCCTTGGCAGAGCCTGAAAACACTCCTCTTTAATTTATGATCGCTGAACAGATTTTTTAAGGTATTTAATATTATTACCATATGAGTTCGCTGAAGATTATAATGATAGTATGTTCGACCTCAGTGGGGTTGATATCTGGATTGTGGGGCCAACGGCCCAATCCGGAATTCCTGGATTTTAACAGTCCGGAGTCATGGGCGATGAAATATTTTACCTCCGCTTCAATTCTTTCCAGTTACAGCCCACCCCCAAAAAAAGATAGTGGTTCGCTTTATTTGATTCTTGAAATTGTCGAAGTCCCTGAACTTGGTGATTCTTACCGGCGGGTTGGATTTAATGGCACTAAACTGGAAGATTTGAACAAGGCACCGATACTTTTACGACCCGTTTTAAACTTTTATATTAAGCCAAGCGTATCATTCACGATAAGTTATGCCCCTCCCATTGAGGCCTGGGATGTGACTCCCAATCTTTTAGCTGGTTCATTAAATTGGACGGTTGTCGATTCCAGTTCCTGGCGATTGGGGCTCAAGTTATACGGACAGGTAGGTAGCGTGGAAGGAGATTTCACCTGTCCAGAATCAGTAGTAGCAGCTGGCGATGACCCCATACTTAATCCATTTGGATGTGATCAGGTATCCAGTGATACCGCTCATTTAGACTATTATGGCATTGAAGCCAGCGCGGCTTACCACATGGAAAAACTCAATGGATTGACGACATTTTTCGCGATCGGGGTAACCCATTTGGACAACGAGTTCGATATAAACTCACGTTTATTTGGAGAACCTGATATCCGCACACAGGTATCGAGCGGAGACACGTTTAATATCAGTGGTGGAATGCTCTATCCCGTTACTGATAAAATTCAATTTGGCGTGCAGGTTTTTTACGCCCCGCTTGATGTTATACGCTTTGGGAAATCACAACCGGAAAACGATTCGTTAATTAATGTACGTTTTCAACTATCCTACGCTTTTGGACATATAGGGAAATGGTGGGGCAAATAAATCACTGCTCAATATATATTCAGCTCATACCTGGAAATACGAGTGACCTCAATACTGGAGATGAAGGATATCACACAGGATGTATTAAAAGGTAAATGAGCGCCATACGCCAATTGATTGAGTCATCCGTGGGAAAAAAATATCTCATGGCCATGACTGGTCTGGTCCTGGTTGTGTTTGTCTTGCTTCACATGCTGGGCAATTTGCAGATATTTATAGGCCCTGAAGCGCTTAATTTCTATGCGCACAAGCTGCAGACGCTTCCCGCTGCTCTAAAGTGGGGGTTTCGCCTTTTTCTATTAGCCTCGTTAGCCGTGCATGTATGGATGGCTACTCTTTTGACGATTGAAAATCGCAAAGCGCGCCCCCAGAATAATGTTACGGAGGCTGTGGTTCAGGCGAGCTATGCCTCTAGGACCATGCGCTGGTCGGGATATATCCTTGTCGCATTTATTATTTTCCACCTGCTCCATTTTACGGTGCGTGTTGTCTTCGATTTTAGTAATCTGAGATACGATCTGCATGGTGAATTAGTTCACGATGTCTATGCCATGGTGATAATCGGATATTCTCATTGGTATGTTTCCCTCTTTTACATTCTATCCATGGGCTTGCTATGTATGCACCTTTCACACGGTATATCCAGCATGTTTCAATCCATGGGTTGGCGCAATGAGAATTGGCATCACCGACTAAACTTACTTGCCGTGGTATCAGGGTGGTTTATCTTTCTCGGGTTTGCCTCTATCCCCTTGAGTGTTCTTGCTTCACAATATTCAGAAATGAACTTGCTGCCCGTAAACGAAATTCTCGAACAGACTATGGATAAGGCATCCCATAAATGAATCTTGATGCCAAAATACCCGATGGCTCCATCGCTGAATTGTGGGACCGCCATAAGTTCAACATCAAGTTGGTCAATCCTGCTAATAAACGCAGATACCATATCATTGTCGTTGGGACGGGTCTCGCGGGTGCGTCCGCTGCCGCAACTCTCGGAGAGCTTGGCTATAATGTTTCCTGTTTTTGTTATCAGGATAGCCCACGACGCGCGCACAGTATAGCAGCTCAGGGAGGTATTAACGCGGCAAAAAATTATCAGAATGACGGGGACAGTGTTTACCGTCTATTCTATGATACGGTTAAGGGGGGTGACTTTCGTTCTCGTGAGGCAAATGTTTATCGCCTCGCTCAGCTCAGTGTGAATATTATCGACCAGTGTGTTGCCCAGGGCGTGCCCTTTGCACGCGAATACGGAGGTCTTCTCGACAACCGTTCTTTTGGCGGAGCTCAAGTCTCGCGAACTTTTTATGCGCGGGGTCAGACGGGTCAGCAACTTCTTCTCGGCGCCTACTCTGCGCTCAATCGCCAAATAGGTCTTGGCCAGGTAAAAATGTATAACCGCCATGAGATGCTCGACCTGGTAATTGTTAACGGTCATGCAAAAGGCATCATTGTCCGCAATCTGGCCACCGGTGCGATTCATCGATTTTCTGCAAATGCGGTGATTCTCGCCACTGGGGGTTATAGTAATGTCTATTATCTTTCAACCGGAGCTGCGGGGTGTAACGTGACCGCAGCTTATCGCGCCTATCGACGCGGCGCGGGTTTTGCCAATCCCTGTTTTACGCAAATCCATCCTACCTGTATACCGCAGGCAGGCGATCATCAGAGCAAGCTTACCCTGATGTCGGAATCACTGCGCAATGACGGGCGCGTCTGGGTTCCCAAGCGTAAAGAGGACTGTGATATGGATCCACAAAGTATACCCGAGGATAGTCGCGATTATTATCTTGAACGAAAATACCCCAGTTTCGGCAATCTTGCGCCTCGCGATATATCCTCCCGTTCCGCGAAGGAGGTATGTGATGAAGGGCGCGGTGTAGGCCCGGGCGGACGCGGTGTATATCTCGATTTTGCCGATGCCATCGAGAGACACGGGCTCGATAGGATGGAAGAGCGTTACGGAAATCTTTTTCAGATGTATGAACGTATCACCGGGGAAAATGCCTATGAACGTCCCATGCGCATTTATCCCGCTCTCCATTACACGATGGGGGGATTGTGGGTGGACTATAACCTCATGAGTAATGTCCCGGGGCTTTTCGTCCTGGGTGAGGCAAACTTTTCAGATCACGGGGCAAATCGGTTGGGCGCCAGTGCCTTGATGCAAGGGTTAGCGGACGGGTACTTTGTAATTCCCTCCACGATATCGGATTATCTTGTCAATACTGGACCATCAGTCCCCTCTACGGACTCTATGTCATTTGAAAAAGCTGAAGGGGAGGTGAATGATAAATTGAATCACCTCCTCTCAATTAAAGGCAATCGCACGGCGCGCTCCTTCCACCGGAAACTCGGTCAGATAATCTGGGAACACTGCGGGATGTCTCGCAGCAGTGAGAGTCTGAAGGAAGCGCTGCGCCTATTGCCGGAGTTACGCGAAGAATTTTGGAATAATTTAAGTGTCCCGGGTGAAAATCGCGATCTTAACCAGGAACTGGAACGTGCCGGTCGTATCGCCGATTTTATCGAGTTTGCTCAACTTTTATGCTACGATGCTCTGGATCGTGATGAGTCTTGTGGTGCTCATTTCCGGGTAGAGCATCAGACAGAAGACAGCGAGGCGGTGCGCGATGACGACGATTTTTCCCATGTCTCGGTGTGGGAATTTCAAGGAGATGATAAAGCGCCGAAAAAATACGAGGAAGAGCTTGAATTTACAGAGGTTCAGTTGACGACGCGAAGTTACAAATAAGAATAGAAGGAAGAGTTTGATGAATCTAAAATTGCAAATTTGGCGACAAAAAAACACGTCGGACACAGGCCGGATCGTCAACTATGAGCTGGAGAATATATCACCCGACTCGTCTTTTCTTGAAATGCTGGACTTGCTTAACGAACAACTCATTAAAAGAGGCGATGAACCTGTTGCTTTTGACCACGATTGTCGGGAGGGAATTTGTGGCATGTGCAGCCTCACCGTGAATGGCATTCCGCACGGGCCCGAACGCGGCACTACAGTCTGCCAGCTTCATATGAGGCATTTCCATGACGGTGAAACGATAACCATAGAGCCGTGGAGGGCAAATGCCTTTCCGGTGATGAAAGATCTCGTCGTTGACCGCAGTGCATTTGAAAAAATACAGCAAGCCGGCGGATTTATCACCGTGCGCACGGGAAGCGCTCCCGACGCCAACGGAATCCCGGTTCCTAAGGACACATCTGATTGGGCGATGAATAACGCGACCTGCATTGGATGCGGTGCGTGCGTAGCTGCTTGTAAAAACGGCTCAGCGATGCTCTTTACGGCCGCGAAAATCAGCCACTTAAACTCATTGCCACAGGGGAAACCGGAAGAGGATCGACGTGTCCTGGATATGGTTAAAGCGATGGACGATGCGGGTTTTGGAAATTGCACTAATTACGGTGAGTGCTCAGCGGTCTGCCCCAAAGAAATCACACTTGATGCGATTGCCCAATTAAATCGAGACTATGGTTTTGCGACGATTAAAACTTTTTTGGAAAAATAGATTAAATTTACCGGATTGAAAAGGCGGAATAGATTAGTCTGGTTTGTGCATATTAATTTTGTGCCATAATCGAAAACAGTACTGAGATGGGAAAGTTAAGTGCCGTTAATTCTACGGATATATTAGATGCTATTCGGCTGGGCTGCCAGACGATGAGTAATGTATTTAATGCGGACGATAATAACGTCCCGTTTTTTGTAGTGGAAGTTTTACCTCAGGCAAGGATGTATTTTTCGTCACATCACACTGAAGCACACGTTCCCGGTCGTCACTTGAATGCACTTTTAAATGCAAGAGCTACTGCGGGTATTAATGTCGATGAACTAACGATTGAAAATCATGCAAATGCGGCCTTTTTTTCTTACAATGGTCCTCTCCCCGTCCCCCTTAACCGTAACAAGATTGACGGTCCCCTCCTAAACTTTATCCCCCATAATTTTCGGGAAGGGTTCCATGCTCTCTATGCTTTGGCTTTTTTTCGCAATGATGAGCGCGCGCTCAAATTAGCGGAAGAGAGTGTTAATGCCATCTGTAAATTATGGAATCCAGATAAGGGATGGGATTATGAATATTTAGAAGAGAAACTGGGTCTCAATGTGATGAAGGATGGAACCTTTATTACCGGACTCGCTCGATCGATAGGACCCCTTGTCAAAATCTACCGCACTTTGGGAATGGGGTCCGCGATGAATTTAGCGATCACGCTCAAAGTAAAAACGGTAAATGAATTTTTTAAAGAAGAGGGAAAATATGATAGTCAGCTATTGGGGACACACACGCACTCGACAACCTGTGTAATGTCATCCTTGGCCCAGTTAGCCGATGTGACTTCAGACACTCAACTCATGGAAAGAGTTCGCGCATTCTATGACCACGGTCTCTGGTCAATTCGCGATGCCCTTGGTTGGGTAAATGAAACTAGCAATCTCGAAGCCAATCCCGATAAAGGTGAAATTAACAATACGGGTGATATCGTCGAGACCGCACTCATTCTCGGGCGTCATGGATACCCTCAATATTACGAAGATGCTGAATGTATATTGCGCAGTCACCTTCTTCCATCCCAGTTACGGGATATCTCCTTTATCAAAGAACCGGATAACCCAGAAAATGAAGACGGGAAACGAGAATTCGCTCGGAGAATACGCGGAGCATTTGGTTTTCCTGCCCCCTATGGTCATCAGCCCATTGATTTAGACCTCGTTAAGTTTAATCTGGATATTGTCGGTGGTGGCGTTGACTCTCTATGTGAAGCTTATCGTGAAATTGTCCGGTTTGATGAAGGGGACCACAGAGTAAATATGCTCTTTGACTATGAAAATGATAATGTGGTTATAGAGTCACCCTATACCCATGACCATCTTCGTATAAAAATCAAACGGCCTGGACCCTTATTCGTGCGAATACCCTCATGGGTCGATCGCAGCAGTGTGATGGTCGATGGAAATGAGGGCGCGCCGCAAATCAAAAGTGGTTATTTGAAAATTGATCAACCTCGGCTGAATGAATGGATAAAGATTATATTTAACCTACCGCAAAGAGAATTAATATTAAAGCACAGGAGTAGAAATATACATGTTCGGTTGCGTGGAGATGCAGTTGTCGCGATGGATAATTTTGGCGCTGAACACACATTTTTTGATCCTTATTGAGATACAGTCTCCCTATAATTTATAACTTGCAGTCCATCAATCCCGGAAAATGTGGTTACATTACGCGTCAGTATGGGCAACCCATGTTCACGCGCAACGGCAATAAACCATATATCGTTTGGCTTGAATGAAGGCAGGGGATCTCTCAGTTCAGCGATCGCTTGCGCATAAAAATATAGAGTTTTGTCCGTGGGGACGATAGTGGGAAACTCTTCAATAAAAGGTTGAAAATCCCAAATACTAAAATTGGCATAAGTAACGGCCTTAATGAATTCTCCCTTCGCAAACCAGGGGAGTCCGACAATAGCATCGCTATTATCACGGGCAAAGCGAATGGCATTGCCTGTTCCCTGCTGTTCTCGCCATAGATCAAAAAGAAAAATAGCGTCACTTAAATAATTAATAGCGAGAGTCATTGCTCCAGCCGTTAGATTTATCAATTGCACTTTCAAAAACCTCCAGCGTCGTGGCATCCGGAGTAGGCAATCGTTGTACTGTCTTTAATATGTTTTTAAATGAACCATGCGTGGAAATCATGTTTTTGATAACCACAGAAAATGAAACGTTATCATGATGTTTACACGCAAGAAGACGTTGATAGGCATCATCTGATATTTCAATTTTCTTCATGTAACAACCGGTTAATTTAAAATTAAAGAGAGTTAAAATATAACCGAGTTCACACTTTGCAGCGAGGGAAAATGAAACGGTGGATTAAGATTTACTTAAAGTTTACATCTTAATGATTTTGTCTTATCTTTAAAAATAAATTGAAAATATTCCGGATTCATCGAAAGCAATAGACATATCTATGCACAATTATTCTCGTAAAGAGATAGAACAAAAAATCGCGTCTGTTCATTGGTATCACAGCTTCGAACTCGTACCCGGTATCACGACACCTGGGATTGTTCCTTTCGATGCGGTTAAGATACTGGATATGATTCCGATAAAAAATTTAGCGGGCAAACGAATCCTCGATATAGGAGCCTGGGATGGTCCACTCTCATTTGAACTTGAGAAGCGCGGGGCTTCAGTGGTTGCCATAGATATTCAAGACCCCGAGGTGACCGGATTTAATATCGCAAAAGATATACTCCGTTCTGAAGTGGAATATATTCATGGCAGTGTTTATGATCTTAGTAATCTGACGCGTGGTCCGTTTGATATAGTGTTCTTTTTCGGTGTTTTTTATCACCTAAAAAATCCGCTTCTAGCTTTTGAAGAAATTAGCAAGCTGTTGAATCCACAGTCCCGTCTCTTTTTTGAAGGAGAATGTCTTTTACATTTTGCCGAGGATATAGAGGGTAAACCGCGGAAAGATATAGATATTGAGGCCCTGGGGCGATCGTCATTACCTGTTTCTCTTTTTTACCCCGGTAAATACAAAAAAACATCGAACTGGATTGTACCCAATTTAGCCTGTATTCGATCCTGGCTTCAGGCTGCGGGCCTCGAATTGGAAGTATATTACTTCGACAGTGATCCGGAGACAAAACCGTACCCTAAACAGCGAATCTCAGGTATTGCCAAACTTACCGGACTTCCCGTCGTAGAAGAACATCCACTGGCTCGATCGGTTCCACCCCTTAAGGATTAGCATTAATTCGATAAGCCCCCTGACGCTCCCCTTAAGCTCCTCTTATCAATACCGATTATTCTTATATTGGAAGGTCGATGGCATAGGGCACTGGGATTAGGAATAAACCATCGCCTACGACTGCCTTTTTCTCATTCCCGAACAATTAAAAGAAATAAATATTAAGTATTTCAGTGACAAAGACGAAGAGAGCCTTAAGCAACTTACAAAATGGAGCCATGCAGATCAATGGCTTCACCCGGAATTCTCGGTCATGATGAAAGGACAATTCACATGACCCGATTAAAAAAAATAAATCGACCTGAGGAAGCTTTTCAAATGGCTCCAATGATAGATATGGTTTTCCTGCTCCTCGTATTCTTCATGTGTGTAAGCGCCCTCGCCCAGGCGGAAAAAAAAATAGAATTGGATCTTCCCGAATCTTCAGAAAGTGAGGTTGCGAATAATTTATCAAACCGGGGAAAAATCTCACTGGATAGAGAAGGGACTATTTATATAGCCGCGCAAAAGCACACCCTGAACGAAATGCAAAAACTAATCGGGAATGCATTAAAAAGCGATCCCGATCTTAAAATTCTGCTTCGCGCTGATAGGGAGACTCCCTACCGCGAAATTAAAAGAGTGTTAAAAACCTGCGCCGGGGTAGGAGCTAATGAAATTATATATTCTACATACCAGTATAATTAAAATAAATTGGAGGTATCTATAAACGATGGCACGATTGCCGATGAAGGAATGGGCAAACCCCACCATGCCTATTGCCCCGATGATTGACTGTGTTTTCCTCCTCCTCATTTATTTCATGATATCGGCAACGCTCGAACGGCAGGAAGCGGATATCTCTTTTCATCTTCCAGGTGTGATCGAGCAAAATGAGCCCCTTGATATGCCCGATGAGCAGATTATTGAGATCCTTGGTAATGGTCAGGTAATCGTTAACGACTATGCCTATGACGCACCCGATGCTCTATATTTGGACGAGCTTGCCACTATGCTTTCGCGTTTCAAAGAAGCCAGTGATGCCAATAAAGTTGTAGCCATTATCACGATCGCACCTATGGAAGTGGTGCAGCATCAGATAATCGTCAAAGTCATGGACGCTTGTGCCCGGGCTGATATTTCCCATGTAAACTTTTCGATAAACGAAGAAGTATATTAAATTCACCACCACTTCCAGCGGTGAGGCATGGGGTATTTTGTGTTGCCATGGGCGACACTTAAATAGAGGGTATCGCCATGTCTAAAAAGACACAGGCTACATGGGGTGGAAGGTTTTCGGAAAGTCCCTCGGAACTGATGATACGTTTTAGCGAGTCGGTTTCCCTTGACCAACGATTAGCCCACTATGACGTGCGTTGCAGCAAGGCACACGCCGCGATGCTGTGCAAAATTGGCATCCTTAAAAAAAGTGAACGCGACGCCATCAATAAAGGCCTCACGGCTATTTTAAATAAAATTGAGAAAGGCAATTTTAAATGGAGCGTTCAATTAGAAGACGTTCACATGAATATTGAACAGGCATTGAACCGGCAAACTACTGCGGCTGCGAAGCTGCACGCGGCTCGCAGTCGTAATGACCAGGTGGCAGCTGATATGCGGTTGTTTTTCAAGGATGCCTGCAGTGAGATTAACGCGACATTGGTTAAATTGCTAAAGACTCTTCTTAAGCTGGCTGAAGCCCATCAGGATGTATGTTTACCGGCTTACACCCATTTGCAGCGGGCCCAGCCGGTATCGCTGGCGCATCACTTATTGGCTTATATCGAAATGTTCGATCGCGATCGTCACCGCTTTGGCACCGTCTATGAACATGCCAATGTGTGCCCCCTCGGGTCCGGGGCTGTCGCTGGAACGACCTTACCCATTGACCGTGAATTTTTGGCTGAATATCTCGGCTTTGTTGATTCTAAAGGGCGTCCGCTTCTTACTCAAAACAGCATGGATGCGGTTGCCGATCGGGATCTTTTTATTGAATTTGCCTCTGCTTGCGCGCTGTGCGGCACCCATTTTTCGCGGGTGGCCGAAGATCTGATATTGTGGAGCAGCGCGGAATTTAATTTCCTTACCCTGCCCGACGCTTTTACCACCGGTTCCAGTCTTATGCCCCAGAAAAAAAACCCGGACTCACTTGAACTACTCCGGGGAAAGGCGGCACGGTTACAGGGTCAACTGCAGACTCTCTTGACCTTGGTTAAAGGTCTGCCTCTGACTTACAATCGTGATTTACAAGAGGATAAACGCCCAGTCTTCGATGGCTATGATGAATCGATAATCTCCCTCCAGGTATTGGAAAAGACACTCGCGAGGATAAAGGTAAACCGAGAGGTGTGCGCGGCTGCGGTTGCGGATGCCAGTTTACTGGCTACTGATCTTGTAGATTACCTGGTAGAACGGGGCGCGCCCTTTCGTGAAGCGCACCAGGCAGTGGGCCGGTTGGTGGCCCTTGCTGAAAAAAATAATGTGGCCCTGAATGAGTTGAATACAGCGCAAGTGCGCCGTGTTTATAAGCTGTTCGGAGAGGACTGGCATAACCTTTTTGACGCTAAAGCTTCCCTCCGGAAACGTGAGAAAATTGGCATGCCGGGACCTCGTCAAGTGGGGAAGCAGATTGCCCGCTGGCGCAAAATCCTCGCCAAGGGGTGATGCGTATTCGCGTGAATGCGGATATGCGGATATGCGGATATGCGGATATGCGTTGATTCGATAATAGAATAAAATGAAGTAAAGATCTACCTGGGAAGAAGACGATAGGGCAGACGAAGATCAATTGATGAACTTCGATCCATGCGGGACAATCTTTATTTCATCTTGCCGGGGAAATTGCCATTGGAGCCAGGAATACCCGGTATTTCAAATTTCTTATATTCCGGCGGCGCTTTAAATAGTGAGTCGGGCAGTGCTTTTTCCTCGATAGATTCCGCAGTCATTTGAAAGTCCGGCACACCAGCAGAGGATATTTGGATTACTTTCAATGGAAATATTGCTTCTTCTGTCATCAAAGATTCCTATGCCTGTGCCGAGGATGAATTTTTGCTTCCTGTTTTATCGAAAGGGAAAAAAGACCCCAGCTCCGTGGTGGCCCAGATTTCAGCTCTGCTACCCTCATCATTTTCTACAATATATTGATCGCAGCTATAACCGAGGATTTCCATTGTTTTCCCTGTCTTTTTAACATTTGTGGCATCCTTTGAATTTACCTCATTTGAGGTTTCACCTTGAATACTGTCTAAGGAAACTTCCATGTACATTTGCATTTCTTTAATCAACATTGTCGTCATATTATTCTCCAGATCAATAATCGCGACTGCTGTTCCCATAGAACCGCCTGCTATTTCAGTACGAATTAATTTATCCTTGAGCATGTAAGTCAATTGCATGACTGAAATCCCATCGTTCATATTAAAAACTACTTTACCTTCGAAAGCATAAACAGATGAAGTCGTTAAAAATAACAAACTGAAGGAAAGGTACTGAATTAATCTGACCCTATTTTTATGAAACATCATTTATCGACTGTATCTAAATTATATCGTAAGACAACTTTTAAACCTGATACTACTTACCTGCTGAAAATTTTATGCGTAAAAAAACCCGGTCTTATATTTAAGATCGGGTTTTTTATTAAAGAAAATGTGAATTATCTTTAGCTTAGCACTGCCTGGTGGAAACAATACCAGTCATCAAGATTATTCAAATTAACGGCATCTTTTATACTTCCGTCATCTTCAATGCCGGAATCACTGCAGATTGATGCGCGTGTATCATCATCATGGATGTAACCGGTTATCGCATCATTTAACTCTTTAACCGCGTTGGCATCAAGCGAGCCGCCTTTTTTATCAAGGATCCACTTTTCAAGTTGGCAATAAGTTGGTTTGCTATCTTTGATATAAGCGAGGAATTCATCCTTATCGAGGCCTAAGGCGTTAAGGACCATAGAATCATACCCGCCTCCAACAGCTGGATAATCATCAGCTAACTGCCCAGTCGCATCGAGGGATGTTTTCAGCCACAAACGCGGCAGGTGTAGGACACCGAGCGGACCGGCTTCTCCGGAACTGATTAAGGGGACAATTTTCGACATTTTTATCTTCTTTGATTTTAGGTTTTTACTTAATTTAGAAAAAGGATTTCGAATCCAATGTATTCCCCCTTTCAAGTCAATAGCATATTGATATCGAGAGGGTAAAAATAATTCAGGAAATAAAATGAGAGCGATAATTTCAATCGGGACCTGATGTTTTTCTAAAATTACAATTTCGCAGTCAGCGTGGTGAGATCGTTTTCGGGCTCCAGGCAGTGAGTGCCGACGCAAAGTTGATAACCTTCGGGCTGGGCGGGATCATCGGAAATCAAGAGAAATACGCGCCGCCAGGGTTTATGAGCGAGCTTGTCCTGGAGAGCATCAAGATTTGGAATGTTTTTAATTTTGATTACGGCGGTGCCGACCGCGTCACCGGTTAACCCCGCGAGGGCGTGAGGAATACCGTTGGGTATACGGTCAACATAGGAGGAGTAAGCCCTGCGCAGGGCGTCAAGGTTATCAGCGTATTTTTTATCACCGGTGAGCAGATAAAGACCGGACATGACATGAATAAGAGAAGAGTTGCCCGCAGGGATGGCGTTATCCCACCACTCCATTTTACGACTGATGAGTTTTTCGTGGTCATTGCTGGTAAAATAAAAACCGAACGGGTCTGAGGAGCTACGAAAGTGTTCACAAACGGCATCGACAATGGCAACAGCACGTTGAATGTATACCTTAGAAAAGCCGGGTTTTAGCCAATCAATTTTTGCCGCGATACTTAAAAGAGCTTCCGCATAAAAAGCGTAGTCATCGAGGTAAGCATTAACTCCCTGGCCGGAATCTTCATAATAGAGGGCATAAAGTCGATTATCATCGAAACGCTGTGTTTCCCATATCCAATCAGCGGAGCGTATTGCATCTTCGAGCCATTCTTTACGGTTAAAGGCGAAGGAAGCTTCAACCAGTCCTCGAATGAGAAGGCTGTTCCACGCGACTAGCTGTTTGGTGTCTTTCCCCGGTGGCACCCGTTTAAGACGTCTCTCCAGCAGTTTCTGCCGGAAAGGTTGTAATGCCTGGCGTTTATCAAAGTCAGCTATGGCCAATGCGGGATTGGATGTTCCCTCCTCAAAATTGCCATTTTCAGAGAGGCCGTAGGTTTCACAGAAAAGTTTTCCGTCTTTAGAGCCAAGAACCGCTTCAACCTCGTCTGGAGTCCAAACATAAAACTTCCCTTCTTTTCCTTCACTATCGGCATCAAGAGAGGAATAATAACCCCCGTTAGGAGCGAGCATTTCGCGCTTTAACCATTCGATCGTTTCCTCAACTACAGCTCCGAATAATGGCTGGCGGTATCGCATCCAACCCTTAGTGAAAATGTCGAGAAGGAGAGCATTATCATAGAGCATTTTTTCAAAGTGGGGGATGAGCCAGTGCTTATCGACACTATATCGGGAGAACCCACCACCGATCTGGTCAAAGATGCCGCCGCGTGCCATTGCATTAAGAGTATGCGTGACCACTTCATCAATCCGTCGAGCGAGACTGGGGCGTTGTTCCTCACATGTTGAGCTTTGTCTAATCTCAAGAAGAAAGTTAAGCGCCATGGAGGGAGGGAATTTTGGAGCCTGTCCAAACCCGCCCCATTCGTCATCGTGGCTATTGCAGATTATTTCTGCAGCCGTAAGGAGCTGTAGATTGTCCAACTGGTGGTCTGAATCACCTGCGGGACGATTGCTTAAAGCCAGGTTTTTTACAATATTTTCTGCGTTTTCTTCCAGCTCAGTTTTCTTGTGTTTATAAAAGTCGGCTATCCGCATAATAAGTTGAGGCCATGGAACCATATTTTGACCCCGGTCTTCAGGTGGGAAATAGGTTCCGCCAAAGAAAGGACGCCCGTCAGGGAAACAAAAAATATTTAAAGGCCATCCACCGTGGTTGGTGATCATCTGTACCGCTTCCATGTAGATCTGGTCGACATCCGGGCGTTCCTCACGGTCAACTTTAATGCAGATAAAGTGCTCATTCATAAGTTTTGCAATGTAGTCATTTTCGAATGATTCATGAGCCATGACGTGACACCAGTGACATGAACTGTATCCGATACTCACAAGGAGTGGTTTATCTTCAGCTTCAGCCTTATCCATCGCTTCCTTTCCCCAGGGGTGCCAGTCCACGGGGTTTTCAGCATGCTGGCGTAAATATAGACTTTTTTCCTGAGCGAGGCGGTTAGCCATATAAACAGTTAATTAAAGGTATCAAGTGCGGCATGGAGCTTCATGAATCGAAATATAAAATGCAAATGAATCCCCGATTTTTTTTGCCATCATTGTGAGATCAGTCCACTTTTGAAAAATAAAATGCCGGCAATACGAATATTAACCGATCGCGTTGCTAATCAAATAGCCGCAGGAGAGGTAATTGAGCGGCCGGTAGCGGTAGTCAAAGAACTGGTCGAAAATAGCCTTGATTCCGGGGCCACGCGCATTGAGATCAATTTCCGAAATGGCGGTAAAAATTTTATCCGCGTAGAGGACAATGGACATGGAATGAGTCCTGATAATTCGATGCTCGCTCTGGAGCGGCATGGCACGAGTAAAATCAGTGAGGTGAGCGACCTCCTTAAAGTAAACACTTTCGGATTTCGTGGAGAAGCATTGCCCTCGATGGCGAGTGTTTCACGGTTTACGATGCGGACACGCGACCAGGCCTGGGGATACGGAACGGAAATTCTATTCAATGGCGGTAAATTTATCCAACAAAAGGAAATTGGAATGCCGGCAGGTACTACGGTCGAGGTGGCAAACCTCTTTAATTCAGTGCCGGCAAGACGTAAATTTCTTAAGACCGATAACACGGAAGCGGCACATATTATTCGGCTCTCGCGCCTCTATGCCGTGGCTAACCCTGGCACTTCATTCACCCTTATGGAAAATGGACGGGTAATTTTCCGATCGCCGGTGAGCCCGAACCTCAGTGAACGCGTTCGTGAAATATTCGGTAAACAGGTAGCTGATCTACTCATGGAAATCAACGCTGAGGAAAACGATTTACAATTGACGGGCTTAATTGGAAAGCCGGGTGCAGGTCGATCAACACGTCAGGATATGATAGCCTATGTCAACCAGCGCCCGGTAGACAGTCGCACTCTATATTATGCTCTCATCGAAGCCTATCATACCTATCTTCCCAAGGGCCGCTATCCCCTGGCCTTTATTTTTCTCAAAATGAATCCTCAGGGGGTTGATGTGAATGTTCACCCAGCTAAACGTGAAGTACGGTTTCATGAAGAGGGACGTGTCAGACAGTTTTTAATGAGAGCCCTTTTAGATAGACTGCGAGAAACTTCGAGGAGTGAATTTTCTTCTCCCACCAATGCTGATGTTGTCGATATCAAGCCCGTGCTTTCACCTCCTGTAACTTCTCGAATGGAAACGATCCTCAAGCCAACGATACACGAGACTACGCCTTCAAAGGAGAAGCGTCAGCAGTTGAGGTGGAAATACATCGGGCTTGTCCATGATATATTTGCAATATTTGAAACGGAAACGGGTCTGATCCTGCTCAATACACGCGGAGCGAGAGAGCGTATCGTTTTTGAAAGTATTCAGGCGCGATTGGCTTCAAATGAATTAATGAGCCAAAAATTACTTTTTCCGTTACCCCTCGAGCTCGATCCTGTTTTATCGACTACTCTTGGAAATCATCTCGATTTTTTCGGCGATAATGGTTTTACGATAGAACTTTTCGGTCGCAATTTCTACCGTGTTGAAGCATTGCCGGATTGGCTGGATCCCGGTCTGGGGGAAGATTTTATACGCGACCTTATAACACGCATTCATGAGCGCGGATTGAGACCGGACAAACCGGACCTTGCCCACGAGGAAATAGCGCGATTGGCTTCGGTTCAGGCCAGTCGCAAGAGTCCCGATCAATCGGAAAGTGAGATGAATCGAATCGCACAAAAGCTGGCTGCCTGTAAAAATCCACTCAATGACCCCCGCGGTCGCCCGACCTACATTGAAATATCACGCACTGATCTGGATAAAAAATTTTTCAGGTAAACTTATTACTTTATTTCGGGTCTCATATATTAGTGATATTAGCGCTTCACAGTGAAGGGCATAATGGTTTTAATAGAGTTAAATAATGAGGCAGTATTATTGCTGAAATAGTTTGAATGCATTGCTCCAATGGCGATGAACAAGTCCACATCCACCGCGAAAAAGGGTAAAACCGATCCCCTGAAAGAGGGGGAAGTTCTCGATTTTACGAAAACAAAGCATCCTTTCAATTTTAACATTGAAAGCAATGTGCGAGGGTTCAAAACCTCCATTCTTAATCACCTGCGTTATACGCTGGCGCACGACACAAAAATTGCCTCTAAACGCGATTGGTGGATATGCACCTGTATGGCGGTTCGCGACCGTATTATGGAGCGCTATATCAAAACGCAGGGCGCGCATAATCGGTCCAATGTAAAACGAACATATTTTCTGTCTTTTGAATATTTAATGGGGCGTCTTCTCTCCAACAATCTTTTTAACACGAATCTCTACGAAACGGCAATACGGGCCCTGAGTGAAATCGGATTAGACCTTGATGACTTGCTCGATGAAGAACCGGATATGGGTCTGGGGAATGGGGGACTTGGCCGCCTCGCTGCCTGTTTTCTTGATTCACTGGCTACCTTGGATTATCCTTCCATTGGATATGGAATCTATTACGAGTTTGGGCTCTTTCAGCAAGAACTGGTAGCCGGGCGTCAGGTTGAGCATCCCGATAGTTGGTCACAATATGAGAATCCCTGGCAAATAGTGCGCCCTGAGTATTCACAGGAGGTCCATCATTATGGAAAAATCGAAAATCAATTCGATGATTTCGGTAACAGTAAGCCGGTTTGGGTGAATACCCAGACGATTATTGGTATTCCCTGGGATATTCCGATCTGCGGCTATGGGTCCAGTACCGTAAACTTCCTCCGTCTCTGGGAATCGCGCGCATCGAAAGAATTCGATCTCGGTGTATTCAATGAGGGGGGGTACGTTGAAGCGGTTCGAGAGAAAGCTTTGGGTGAGACTATCTCCAAAGTTCTCTATCCCAATGATGAACGGGAGAGTGGCAAAGAACTTCGCCTGGTCCAACAACATTTTTTTGTATCCTGTTCATTGCAGGACATTATCCGACGCTATCTTAAAAAAAATGAAGGGTGGGATAATTTTACGAAAAAAGTCTCGATTCACCTTAATGACACACATCCCGCTGTCGCCGTTTTGGAACTGATGCGCATATTTATCGACGAAAAACAGTTGGAATGGGATTCTGCCTGGAATATTTGCCGTCAGGTTTTCGCTTACACAAACCATACCTTATTACCTGAAGCGCTGGAAAAATGGAGTGTACCGCTCTTCGAAAAAGTTCTGCCAAGACATTTGCAGATAATTTATGAAATAAACCGACACTTTCTTGAAGATGAAGTTGAAAAGTGCTGGCCTGGCAACAGGGAGATAAAACGAGAAATGTCTCTTATTGAAGAGGGAAAGCCAAAATTGATTCGCATGGCATACCTGTCCGTTATTTCGAGTCATTCTGTCAATGGGGTAGCGGCTCTTCACACGGATCTGCTCAAGAGCCATCTTTTCCCATTGTTCAATGAACTTTACCCAGATAAGTTTAACAACAAAACGAATGGCATTACACCTCGGCGTTGGCTGAAAGTATGTAACCCGCGACTTACCCGTCTTGTCAATAAAAGTATCGGTGAGGACTGGATCACCAATCTCGATCAATTACGCAAGCTTGAGGAATATGCAGAAAATCGTGATTTTCAGGATGAATTCCGGGCGATCAAGCATGCTAACAAGGTTGATCTGGCTGAAGTAATATCAGATCAATGTGGACTTGATGTCGATCCTGACGCGATTTTTGACGTTCAAGTTAAACGCTTGCATGAATATAAGAGACAACATCTAAATTTACTGCACATTCTGGCCCTTTATCGACGTATCCTACATGACCCGGATTACGACATGCATCCCCGCGTTTTCATTTTCGCGGCAAAGGCAGCACCTGGTTACACCTTGGCAAAAATAATTATTCACGCGATTAACGCCGTGGGGGAAAAGATTAATCAGGACACCCGTGTTAAGGGAAAAATAAAAGTAATATTTTTACCTAACTATGGAGTGACACTGGCGGAAAAAATTATACCCGCGGCCGATGTTTCAGAACAGATATCACTTGCCGGTAAAGAGGCATCGGGCACGGGAAATATGAAACTTGCGTTAAATGGTGCGGTCACAATAGGAACCCTCGACGGGGCAAACGTTGAAATCAGAAAAGAAGTAGGTGAGGATAATTTTTTTGTCTTTGGAATGAAGGTAGAAGAAGTAGAAGCATTGCGTGAAAGCGGCTACAACCCGTATGACATTTATTTTGCCAATGACGAATTGCGAAATGTCGTCGATTGGATAGGTTCCAGTCATTTTACCCCGGAAGATCCCTATGCGCTTGTCCCGCTACGCCGCAGCCTGCTCGAAGAAGGCGATCCATTTTTTGTTCTCGCGGACTTCGAAAGTTATTGTAAGACACAAGCATATATCGATGAGGCTTATCGCGACCGACAGCGCTGGATACGAATGGCTATTCTAAATTGCGCGCGGGTAGGAATATTTTCCACTGACCGCACCATTCGCCAGTACGCTGAAGAAATCTGGAATCTTGATTCTCTGTCCATTGATTCCTGATGCTATTAAAATATATATTTAGTTTAATTAATAAATCAGCCTGCCTTTCCGCGGTAACAATATTTATCCTTGGCGGCTCACTCCTCAGGGCTGAAAACTCATCGATGCCATTTATTACCGGAGAAAAGTTGACCTACCAATTGAACTGGAACTCATTTCCCGTAGGTAAAGCGGTCCTGGAGGTTAGGGGACCTGTTATGGTCAATGATACCCCCTGCTATCAGTTTTCGTTTACGGTTAAATCAAATAAATTTGCGGACGCATTTTATAAAGTTCGTGATCAAATAGACGGGTTCGTCGACCTTCAGATAAATCGTTCCGTGCTCTATACGAAAAAGCAAAAAGAGGGGAGACATGAACGCGATATCGTTGTTAACTTTGATTGGGAAACTAAAAAAGCAAGTTATTCAAACTTCGGCCAGGTTCAAGATCCGGTCTCCTTGCCGGATGCGGCTTATGATCCTCTTTCGATGTTATATGCGACGCGCCTTTTACCCCTTGAAGTTGGTAAACAAATTACCTTACCGGTAACCGATGGCAAAAGATACCTCGAATCTAAAATCAAAGTATTAAGAAAAGAAGAGGTGAAAACCGCGCTGGGTAATTTTAAAACACTCCTTCTACAACCGGGACTGGAGGGGTTAAGAGGTGTTTTTAAAAAGAGTAAGAATGCCAAAATACATATATGGATGTCTGAGGATCAACGCAGGATTCCGGTAAAGATCAAAAGTAAAGTAAAGATAGGAACTTTTCGAGCAGTCCTGGTTTCTTTAGAAAGCGAAGAAAATTCAGGTAAAGTAGCGTTTAAAGATACCGCTAAAATTACAAATAGTCGGAGAGAAGGTTAAGACCCGTCCCAAACGATTACTATTTATGTGCCTTAACTGCGATTTCAACAATATTATCCCGGTTAAATTCAAGGCTTGTGACTTTTCCTTTCCGCTCTTTTTTAAAAGTGATAGTGGCATTGAGGCCATCAAAAGAAAAAATGTCATCGCTGATCGCATGAATACGGTGTCTTGATTGGCTGATGAACTGGCCGTATAGTCTATCTCCTTGAGATGTGATTACAAGTGATTGATCATTTTTAAAATTGTAAACACCAATATAATTTTTAATTTGTTTTAGGGTTATTTCTACGATCTCAGGGTAGTGACGCAGAGAGAAATTATTGGGATCGAGAATATATAGGCCTATATCATCAAGGCTGTTTGCAGAATTTGACAGTAGAACAACGCCTTTTTTATCTGTTTTCTTAAAACCGATAAAACAGCTGTAACCCGCGGTCATGGCGCTATGCCAATGAATCGCTTTATTATCTTCATCCATGCTGAGATTCCACCCAAGACTGATTTTATGATTGGGTATTCGGGTGTCGACCAGGGGGCGATGGGTATCGGTCATCACTGAATAGAGCGAGCTGTCGTTAAGTCCAAATTGCGCCTTGATAAATGCGGCCAGATCTTTGGCTGTAGAGTGGAGAGCCCCCGCTCCCGGAATGGCCGGAAGTTCCCATCCTGGCATTTGATCGACGCCATCGTGACCACGGGCAAGATGATAACGCTGTGTTTCAGATAGCTTAACTGAAGTAGCATCCATACCTAATTTATTAAGAATACGCTTCTTTAGAATATTCTCGAAAGAGTCTTTGCTTTTTAGACTGAGGATGTGACCGAGCAGACCTACGCCGAAGTATGAATATTCATAAGTGTTGCCCGGCGCAGTCTCCAGTTGATAGTTGTTGAGAAAGGTGTAGAATTGATCAATGGTATACCCGGCAAAAGGATTTCGCAGGTCGACAACCTCTAAATTATCCGGTTGTGGGGGAAGTCCTGACACATAAGTTGCCAGATGAAGAAGCGAGATTTTATGACCATTCTTTGCGGGTGAAACTATGTCCGTCGGCAGATATTTATCGATGGGGTCATTGAGAGCAATTTCTTCTTTCTCCACCATATCAGAGAGAAGGAGGCTGGTGAAAACATTAGTGACCGATCCAATTTCAAAAACGGTATTTTCATTTACGGGGCGCTCATCTCCCTCCCTGTAGATGCCCGCTTTATAGTAGCGAATCCCTTCCGAGGAGACCACAGCGACGACGATCCCCTGGTTAATTTGCCTGTTTATTCTAGTTAACAGGGTTTGCTCGATATTACCGGGCGGTATAGCAGAAAAAGAGAAAA
Organism: Opitutales bacterium; assembly: GCA_965197745.1. Taxonomy (GTDB): domain Bacteria; phylum Verrucomicrobiota; class Verrucomicrobiia; order Opitutales; family PNEW01; genus CBDANS01. Next base: position 553,696 of record CBDANS010000007.1, read on the forward strand.
GGGGCAGGTTGAATCCTGTCACCAAGCTAAGAATCGCGATCGAGATAATTGCTCGTCTCATTTTACATATTCCAAATATAAAACAGGGTAAATAAAATCTTGTTCCGCAGAATATTATTTTTTGGTTATTGGAGCAACGATTATATCAAGGATTATATTTAAAAATATTATTTTCATACGGAAGACAGCTTTTAACATGATTACTAATATCGGTTATTTTTTTCATCACTTCCGAGGGGCAGGCACGATCGAGGGCATGGGCGTTTTCATTTACCTGTCGTCCGTTTCTTGCGCCAACAATTACCGAGGTGATATCAGACTGTTGGACCACCCATTGAAGAGCGAGGTGTTGCAGCGGGCTATTCATTTCAGCTGTAATTGTTTTTAACTTTTCCGTAGCTGCAAAGAGATGGGGCCAGACATCGGATTGGAAAAAAACGGTATTGGGTCTAAAATCACCCGTTTTAAATACAGGTCTAAACGGGAATTTTCCTGTAAGTATACCTTGAGCGATTGAACTGTAAGTAACAACCGCAATATCATTATTTACACAATAGGGAATAAGGCACTCTTCAGCTGCGCGCCAATAAAGGTTGTAGCAAAGCTGGTGGGCATCGATTTTACCGACTTCATTTAACTGTTTCATTTGTTCGAGAGAAAAGTTGCTTACCCCTATGGCGCCAATGGTGCCCTTTTCCCGCTCTTTTTCGAGTAGTTCCATGTGGGGTCGCATATCGACATCACTTCTTGGCCAGTGAAAGTAATAGAGATCAATATAATCAGTGCTCAAATTACTCAGACTTTTATTTAGCGATTTGATTATTGATTCAGGTTTCCTCCCTGGATGACCCTTAGTTGCGAGGAATACCTGGTCCCATTTACCTTTTAGGAATTTTACGCAGAGGGTTTCGGAGTGACCGGAACCATATCCAAGGGCTGTGTCCCAGTGGGTAAGTCCCAATTCCCACGCTGTTTTCATGGCATCAATAGAATCTGCATCACTCTGCTCTCCCCAGTGATCGCCGCCAAAGACCCAACAGCCGAGGGCAATGATGTTGTGTTTATTTAAAGTTCTCGTCTTCGTCTGCCTCTTAGTCTTCATCTCTGTTTTATTATTAATAATTCATATAATTTATATGACGAAGACGAAGATTATTTACATAACTTAATGCTTTTTGATCTGATGATCTACAGGGGATGATGATCTGAAGAAATTTATATATTTATTTAAAGTCCTCGTTTTCAACTCATTATTTTTATTAATTCGTAAAATTAAAATGACGAAGACGAAAAGGCAGACGAAGAGGAAGATTATTTACATAATTTAATGCTTTTTGATCTGATGGTCCTTACGACGCATGATTCGTGCCTGCTCCCGGTTTTCACGCCCCGGATAGGCTTTCTGTGGCACCCATTTATCCAGAGTGTCGAAATAGGGGTGAAAAAGATGATCAATTTCCTCACTGGAGATCGGAAATGGAGGGCCTTCTGGATCTTCGATGTGAATAAAAAAAATAACTGCCAAATGCCCGGTTGCTTTTAAGGTTTGATGAATGATGCGCACGTAATCACTGCGTAAGGATGGATTAATCGCGCAGAGAAATGTATGTTCAAAGACCCAATCAAATTTACCCTTTAATAAATCATTAAGTGAAAAAAAGTCACCTTCCTCATATTTTTCCTCATTTATCAGAGAAAAACTTTTTGCCTTCTGTATAGCATAAGGGGCGATATCCAATCCCGTGGGTTGCGCGCCGTGTTGCGCGAGCAAACGAACGTCATGTCCATAACCACAACCGGGAACTAATACATGCCCGCTCACCTTATGCCTGACCAGTAGCTCAATTAAGGGTGGCGCCGCGTAGCCTTTTTCCCAGGGTGTATCGCACGTCTGATAGCGTTCTTCCCATAGGGTGTCAGGCTCTTTTGAACTGCGATCTAAATAATCTGGCATGTGTCCAAAAAGATATGATACTTCCTCGAGAATAACAACGGATAATTCAACCGATGCCATCGCCGGTCCTTATAGATCTTAATAAAGTAGACGTTTCCTTAAATAATAAAAGAGTCCTGCATTCAATTTCCTGGAAATTGCGCAAAGGTGAACAGTGGCTTTTTTTGGGGCCTAATGGCTCGGGAAAGACAACACTTCTGAAATTGATTCGTGGTTATCTTTGGCCCACTCCTGGAAGTAGGGGAAAAAGATTATATTATTTCTCTGGTGAGACGTCGGAGAGTCCAATAGGTCTGGAAAATAAAATTGCCTGGGTTTCATCTGAACAACAGCAGCGCTATCAGCGATATGAATGGAATCTTTCGGGTGAGGATATAATACTCACCGGATTTTGGGACACTGATTTTTTATATGAAAAACCTGACGTAACACAGGTCAATCTAGCGCGCCAACTGATCAGGAAACTAAAAGTCCAGCAATTAGCGAAAAAATACTATGATCAGATGTCCGAAGGGGAGCTTCGCATAATACTCATTGTTCGAGCCCTGATTAGTCACCCTGAGGTATTAATTGTCGAAGAGTTTTGCAATAACCTCGATTCCCACGCCCGGGGTGAGCTGTTAGCAATGATAGATCGAATGAAATTCACGGGCACTCAAATCATTATGTCAGCTCATCGAAGCGAAGACATATTGCCATCGATAACGCATATCGCGGTATTAGATATCGGGCGAATTATAAAAATGGAAATGCTGCGGGAAATGTATAAAAGTGGATATTTTTCTGAAAGATGTCCGAGAGAGGAAAATAGAAAAAGAGTCCCTCTATCGAGGAATCGAGGCAAGCAACAACCCCTTGTTTGCGTCCGAAATGCCGATGTCTATTATCATCACAGAAAAATTTTGAGTAAGATCGATTGGCGGGTAATGACGAATGAAAATTGGGCAATAACCGGGCCCAACGGATCTGGAAAAAGTAGCTTGCTCAAACTTGTTTATGGGGATTTTTCTTGTGCTTTAGGAGGTGATATCAGCCATTTCGATGCTCATGGTCGGATTGTGGTGCTTGAAGCCCGGCGTATGATGGGGCTTGTTTCGTCATCATTACAGCATGCTTACAAAGAAGCTATTTCGGTTGAGCGTGCGGTTGCCAGCGGTTATTTTGCCAGTATCGGTATGAATGAACGGATTACTGCAGGTCAGGGAAAACGCGTGCTTCAAATATTAAACCAATTAAAAATTGAAAAACTGGCTAAGAAAAATGTTCAGCGTTTATCATTTGGTCAGATACGAAAAGTTCTTATTGCCCGCGCAATGGTATTTAAGCCCCGCTTATTGCTATTGGACGAACCGCTGGATGGGCTTGATGTCTCAACACGAGAAGAAATAAATATTATACTCGCGTCGTTGGCAGCGATGGGGACAAGCCTTGTTATGGTTTCTCACCACGAGGAGGATTTTCCTCAGAATATTACACACCGGATGCGTCTTGAAAATGGGCGAATAGTCGAACGGCGAAAGGTAAGGTAATTTCAAATGCTTTGACATGAATTAAGAACAGGCTTTACTGGGTGATATGGTATTAAGGAAGGTAGGATTCAGGATTTACGGGTGCATTCTCTGCTTGCAGTTTACCCTTTGTGAGGTATGCGCCCTTGAAATCGTAAATGCCTATCCTCAATTTATGGAGGAGCAGAGTTTTCAGCGTATTAGTGAATTTTTTTCCGGTGTGGAAAAAGCGGGACCTTACCTCATTGTGCGAACCCAACCCCAGGTCCGTGGAGGAGAGTATTTTGTGATTACTCTCGATCAGAGAGTTCGCTCGCTACCGGAGGGAACCCAAATAATACTCGAAGTGGTTCGACCCGATTCACATTCTCTCACTGCCTACACCCTGGAACTCCCCGAAAAGAGGCCGAACACAAGACAGATCTATGCCGGGATCACGGGTTCGGAATGGCCGGATTCTGCGATCCGCCCTTTAGCCTGGAAAATTTCATTCATTAATTCACAGGGAACAGTAATTGCAGAAAAACAGAGTTATTTGTGGACATATCCCTGAAGGTGACCGTTTCAAATACACGCACGGGCGAAATTATTAACGAACGCGTTACCCTTTAGGTTGCTTAGAGGTCTCTGCTCATGCAATGGATACCATGGCGTCCGCTTCACCTTAAGGTATCATTTACTGCGAAATCACTGGGGGAGACATTAGACGGGGGGCAATCCTTTAGATGGAATCAATCTCGCGATGGTAATTGGATAGGCCAATGGTCTCAATGCCTGGCGCGCGTGCGTTTGGATTCAAAAAACAACTTGGAATGGTCATGTCCTTCTCAATTAAAAACGCTCGTTGAAATTGAGATAGCACGGTACTTCGCTACCGATAATAATTATTTATCGATCATTGATCAATTGCCGTGGCGCAGTGATAAAATATTGGCTGAAGCTATAAAAAGCCTGGAGGGTTTACGAATCCTGGGCCAACCATTAAGCGAAACACTCCTGACTTTTCTCTGCAGTTCGACTAAGCGAATTTCCCAGATTAAAATAATATGTGATACCCTCGCTGAAAATTATGGTGAGCTTATCGCAGGTCAGTATCGAGCGCTTCCTACATGGGAGACTTTAAACACCATTTCTGAAAAGGAATTGCGCGCCTGTAAAATCGGCTACCGGGCCCGATTTATTAAAGATACTGCTCGTATTCTGGTTGAGCGACCTAATTTCCTCTCAGAAACAAAGCGGCGCCCCTATAACGAGGCCAGGAGTGCTTTTATGGAATTACCCGGGGTGGGAGAAAAGATCGCCGATTGTGTACTCTTATTTGGAGACGGTCGACTGGAAGCGTTTCCGGTTGATGTTTGGATGCTAAAAGCGATGGCCAGACACTATGGATTGGACGGATGGAAACCGGCGCAAGTGTCACAATTTGGGCGCGCTCATTTTGGCTCCTACGCCGGCTATGCTCAGCAGTTTTTATTTGCCGGTGAGCGGAGAAGGTAAGTGTAATGAGTCGATGTGATAAAGCGAAAATGAGTGCATGCGGAAAATGCATCGTGCATTCACTATACCCCATATTAATTGTGGCATTACTTTTGTTATTGGGACTGGTAATACTTTATCTCCCTCGGATTATTACGGAAAAAGGCAAAGAGATAACTGAAACCAAAAAGCCCGACACCTATGATAGAGGCTATCCCGTATCCATCGTCGATGCGCTGGGGCGTGAAATTTCAATGAGAGAAAGACCGGAACGGATCATATCTCTCGCTCCAAGTTTGACTCAGACGGTATTTATTATCGGATCAGAAGACCGCCTGGTTGGTAGAACACGATTCTGCCGGTGGCCTCCGGAAGCAGAAAGGATACAAAGTGTGGGAGGCCCCGCCGCTCCCCACATCGAGTCGATGATGGCTTTACAACCGGATCTGGTCCTGGCAACGACTTTGACCCCAATCGAGGTTGTGCGTCAGATCGAAGCCCTGAGCGTGACAATCGCCATCTTTAAACAAGAGGGAGTCGATGGGACTTTTAACGACATGGAAGTGATCGGTCGTCTTATTGGCTCCTTGTCTGAAGCGAATATCGCTTTGAAGAAATTAAATACACGCAGGTTTGAATTAAGAGAAAAAGTCGAGATGGTTGTAAAACGACCGAAAACCTTATTGCTCTACGGTGTAGACGGTTTATACAGCGCCAGAGTCGGCACATTTCCGAGTGACATGATCGTATTAGCGGGTGGTGATAATGTGGTCAAGGCTACGGCATCCGAATGGCCACAACTATCTATGGAAAGCATTATAGAGTGGAATCCTGAAGTCATTATGGTAACACTTCGTCCCGGTGAAGAAGAAAAGAGACTTGTCACAATGGTTGTAGCAGGTTGGAAAGATGATGCTCGTTGGGCGACTATATCAGCGGTAAGGGAAAACAGAATATTATATTTAGACGATACACTCATGTCTGTTCCCGGACCGCAGATGATTGAAACAGCAGTGACCATAGCAAAAGCTCTCCACCCCGAAATATTTTCTGAATCGCGTTAATGAGTAATTCCATTTTATGTAAAGGAAACCGTCTGGTGGCCGGATACGGAAATGATCCTGTCCTCCATGATCTTAATATTCAACTTCATCAAGGTGAATTACTGGGTATCCTGGGACCCAATGGTTCGGGTAAAAGCACCCTTATCCGCACTTTGACGGGGGCCCTGCCCTTAAGGAGTGGAGAAATTATTTTAGATGATCGAACGATCTCTGAATACAGCAGGGTAGAGCAGGCGCAGCGTGTTGCGGTTGTCCCTCAAGCCAGCCCTGTTCTTTTTTCATTTTCAGTTCGTGAAACCGTTGAGATGGGTCGTTATCCGCATTCCGGATCGTTAAGGGCAATGCGTGACGGGGACAATAAAGCGGTGGCGGCGGCTATGCATGAAGCAGACATTATTCATCTTCAAGACCGTGCTATAGATCAGCTTAGTGGCGGTGAATGGCAGCGGGTAATGTTAGCGCGCGCCCTCGCTCAACGTTCTAAAGTTCTTCTTTTGGATGAGCCCACCGCCCATCTCGATTTGTCTCACCAGTTGCAGGTATTTAAGATTGTGAAAAGATTGTGCCGCGATGAAGGAATGGGGGTTCTATGTGTCTTGCAGGATTTGAACCTGGCCGCAGAATTTTGCGGGCGTCTTATTTTAATGATTGAAGGGCGCATTCTTTTTGAAGGTAAGCCTCGTGAGGTAATCACCATTGAAAACTTACGCCAGGTATACGGTGTTACTGTTGAGATTGAACACAACCCTTACAGTGACCGGCCAATGGTGATTTTACGCAACGGTGATGAGAGAGGAGCAACGCCATGAAAGAGAGAGAAACTACTCTAGGTAACGGGATCGTTTTTTTTATCTCATTTGGCCTTTTGCTTCTATTTTCAATTTGGTTTTCTCTTAGTCTTGGGCAACTGGGATTTACAAAACCTTCGGATTTGATGCAAATTCTGCAGGTTCATTTCAGCCAGGGTAAACTGGAAGGGCCATTGAAAGATCTGTCGATAATTCTCTGGCAAATACGATTACCGCGCATTGCTCTTGCTCTTCTCGTTGGCGCGAATCTCGCTGTTGCCGGTGCGTTGATGCAGGCCTTATTTTATAATCCACTGGCCGAACCCTATATCGTCGGTGTCTCTGCTGGAGCCGCCCTGGGGGCGGTTATCGCCATGATTCTCGGATTGGAAGCCGCTTTTTTCGGATTAAACGGAGTTGCCATTTTTGCCTTTGCCGGAGCCACAGGCACGACGCTTATCGTTTATCGTGTCGCGAAACGCGCGGGAAAGGTTTCCATCAGCACTCTTTTATTGACGGGTATTGCCGTGGGAGGATTAATGCAGGCTCTTACCACCCTGTTGATTTTGCAGGCGGAGCCCTACCATATCAGAAATGTTCTTGCATGGCTCATGGGCAGCCTGGCTTACCGCGATTGGAATTACGCGATTGTCTTGTTGCCGTATACCTTAATAGGATTGACCGTTGCCTGCTATCACTACCGGACCTTAAACGCGCTGGCCACGGGTGAAGAGTCAGCCCACTACCTCGGAGTAAATGTAGAAAGAGCCAAACTCGTACTTCTCCTGATCGCATCTCTGCTTGCCGCTTCCGCGGTTGCGGTCAGCGGTATTATTGCTTTTGTGGGGTTAATTGTCCCTCATCTGGTGCGTATACTTCTTAGAGCTAATCATCGTGTTCTCTTGCCTGCTTCAATTCTCGTAGGTTCGTTTTTGGTAATGTGGGCTGATATCCTTGCCCGCACGGTGGCTCCGGGACAGGAGATCCCTATTGGTGTGGTGACGAGCGTATTAGGATGTCTTTTTTTCCTTTATCTTCTGCGACACTATAAAGGCAGAGCGATATAAAGATAAACGAATCCTGTCTTAACAGGATAGACATTGATATCACAATGGTAAAATGAATGTGAACCTGATCGTTATTTAGAAATGATATTTTGCACCGGTAAAGAGACTTGCGTTCGTCGCCGGAAAACCGGCTATGGGTTCAAATTTATCATTAAGTAAATTCTCACCTCTCACCCAGATTTCAAAATTATTCCAGTTAATAGTAGCCGACGCTCTAACGGCCAGATAGTCCTCATGAGCACCTTGGATGAATGTGTTGGGATCGAGATCTTCCCTGTCAAGAACCCAGGTTACTCCCAGGTTCAAATGCAAATAATCCCTCGGTTGAGCAGTGACTAGGGCATCAAATTGATGTCGGGGGCGGCGCAGTAATCGCTTATCGTTAGCTTCGTCTTTAGCTTCCGTGTAGGTGTAGTTAATTTGAGGCTGAATGTGATCGCCCTCATAAGCCGTGGTAAACTCTAACCCATAGGTTCTTGCGAGTGCTACATTTTCCACACGTCCTGTAAAGTCAATTTCCGGATCAGGAACATACTGAATCAGGTTATCGATCTCATTCCAAAAAACTATGCCAGAGATCCCCCAGGGCCCTTTCTGGATTTTTATTCCCCCTTCCCAGGAGAGGCCTTTTTCAGGATTCACATCAGGATTGGCAGAACCGGGAAAATATAGATCTTGAAAAGTCGGGATGGAGTAGGATTCCCCGACATTGGTATGCAGCACTACCCCATCTTTTGGTTGGAAGCTGGCACCTGTCCTCCATGACCAGGCATTCTTAAAATCGCTATAGGTGTCATAGCGAACAGCAGTCAGTAAATTCCATTTAGTATTTGGTTGATACTGACTATGAAGGAAAAAACCTGCATTATCCTGACTCTCATCGATAGGAGCAAATCCTTCTCTCTGCACCTCTGTGGTATAAGCTTCAGTTCCAGCGAGTAAGGTAAATGACTCGAAACCGGTGAAGGCTGCACTATAATCTAAACGCCAGGATTTCATTACCTGTTCATTACTGAAGAAGGAACTGAAAAAGTCTTGTTTTTGCCTGTCGTAGGACAGGTATAGTTTATGGTTCCAGTTTTCGGATGGCTGCCATTCTATTCCGGGTGAGAGAATTACACTCTGTGTATCGATTATGTCATCAGGGCTGGGGAAAGAACTGATTCCCGGAACTCCGGAATTTACTTCATACCAACCAAAAAGTAAATCGGTATGGATTTGATCACCATTATAATCAAGTTTGCCTCTCATCCCCGTCTGCTTATAGTTGCTGTTGGGACGTTGAAAATCGGATTCTTCATGAGTGAAAGAAGCGGAGTAGGAAAACCGGTCTATCTTCATGGCGCTTGATCCCGAGAAACGGTAGGCACCGTAGGAGCCGAACTCTCCTTCAAAGGCATGGGTTGGTTCTTTTGTCGGTTCTTTGCTGATTAGGTTAACAACACCACCAATGGCATCGGCTCCGTGGGTTACGGATGCCGGGGTTTTGACAACCTCTATCCTTTTAACATTGTCAAGGTTCAGGTTGGTGTAATCATAGCCCCCCGCTAAGTTTGGGGATATTTTCCGTCCGTCAATTTGAAGCTGGGTGTGGTTCGACTCAGTGCCACGGATAAACAATGAGGTCGTTTGGCCTTTAGTCCCTGATTGAGCAATATGCAGACCGGGGACTGACTGCAAAACATCAGCGAGAGTAATAATTTTCTTTTTTTCTATTTCCGTTGAAGTAATAACATCGACCGATGCGGCCACATCATCTATCGGCTGAAGGATTCGTGTAGCCGTTATTATCATCTCTTCCAATTCGATGGGTTTATCCAGCGCGGACAAATTAGTCCATAGCTTGAAGAGAACTGTGGTGAACAATCCTACGATGAGTATTATATTTTTATTCTTCATTTATTAATCATGTCTGTGACAATCATCGTCGTAGAAATAGAGCCAATAAAAAGCCTCCATTTCTCGAGAGAGAATGAAGGCTACATAATCCATATCATAGCTCATTCTCCTTCTTCGCGAGAGAGATTAAGAGCGTGAAGAAACACGTCTTCTGACTCCTGGCATCAGTCCTACTACCCGTCCTTCCCTGATCAAGGTGAACAATTGGGTTTCGTATCCAGTTACAGCGGCGCGGCCGCGTCTGATTTTCACAGACTTCCGTTTGTTTCTTCACAACAAGCGTCGTACAAAGTCAAAGAACTTCAGATAAAGCAGCAAAGGGGGGCGCGCTTGTCAAGGGAAGCTATAGGTAAGCACCGAATCGAGCTTGTGCGCGAAAGCGATAGACTGCGATTGAAGACTTAAAATTGGTAGAGGAAAGCGTATTTGATATCCGTTTAAAATACTTCCTTATACCTGGCCATGATGAAAAGCACATCACTCAAACGATTTAAATAATGGGTCAGGATATTTCTAATCTCATGCCCTTTACTTTTTAAATCAATTACCATTAGTTCTGCTTCCCTGCATACCTTGCTCGCAAAATCCAATTGGGCGGATGCTGCGGTTGATGATCCATATAAAATCCATCCTTCGATCCGGTAATTTTCTTTTTCTAAGCCATTTGTAAATCGATCAGCTATTTTTTCAATAAAGTCTAAATCGTTTCTTATCAGATGATCGAATTCTTTACTGTACCGTTCCTTTTTATTATCAGCGATTGCTATCTCACCCATAAGTTTAATTAAAGCCTTTTGGATTTTAAACAGAGATTCAGATAACTCCTGATCGACAGGTTCTTCTTTATTTAAGTGTTGATGAACAAGACCCAGGGAAGCGTGTAAAGTGTCGATTTTACCATTGGCTATAACGCGACAGTCACTTTTAGGAACGCGATCACCCATTAAAAGTGATGTTTCCCTTTCATCGCCTGTTTTCGTTATAATTTTAATGGTCATGATCTTTGATTGCATATTCTAAACTGATGCAAGATACAAGATACATGATTCAGGTTATGAGTTATAGTCTAGAATAACCATCCAGTTAAATCGGCAATCGTAAATCGGCCATCGCAAATCGATTCAGGGCTTCCAGGTTTTCAGCAACTTGGCGTATTCCCTGGCCTGACCGACGATATCCACTCCCACTTCATCGGACCATGCCTCAAGCAATCTTTTATAGATGGATCCCGGTTTTCCATCGCCGACGGGATGAGTATCAAACCGTGTAACCGGGACCATACTGATTGTTGTCGAAGTAGACCAGGCTTCATCTGCGGCGCGCACATCGTAAGGTTCAATATCAGCTTCATGGACAGGGATCTCGAGTTTAGTGGCCAGGTCCATGCACATATGGCGTGATACGCCGCGCAGAATGTGATGCGGTTTCGGGGTATATATCTCCCCATCCTTTGCCATGAAAAAGTTGTTACCAGTTCCCTCCGTTATGAAACCATGTTCATCGGTAAGTAAAGCGCCCGCTGTTTTATCCATTTGATTAGCCTGAAATCCGGCGATAGCGTAAAAAATCCGACTGCGATTTTTGCACTTTGGATCAATGTAGCGCGAGGGCACAGATTGTTGCGCAGGGACAATTAAATGGGCTCCTTTCTCATAGGAATCAACCTGGTTTCCGAGGTGGCGAATGAGGGGAATCACATTAATAGAGATGATGGGTTTGGTCCCTTCTTTAATCAGGGTTTCGTAGATGCCTAACCCCCCTCGAGTGACATCGTGCATGATCTGGAAATCATAGCCCTCGAGCATCGGCAGATTGCGCTCAATCGTTTGATTGGTGGCCTCTTCCATCTCGTCAATGGTTAAGGGGCAATCGATGTGAGCGTAGCGAATGGATGCATAAAGGCGCTCTAAATGTTCGCGCAGCCTAAAAGGTATCTGATTGAAAGTGCGTGTCATTTCAAAGACCATATCCCCGACCATCAGGGCACTGTCAAAAATTGATATTCGCGCTTCAATTTCGGGTATGAAGTCACCGTTAAAATAAACTAATCGTTGGGACATATTTTTCTCCGTTGTGTGTTATGGTTAAGAGTTAAGCAAGGTGCAAGACACATGAACTATCATTGCAACAGCCATTTTGACAATACGGTTTTTTATTTATTAGAGAATTTAATCAGGTAGAAGTGCCAATAGTTGCCGCGCCATGGTCTGGAAATGCGCAATCTAATTATTTACCCTATAATATTTTTTAATAGAAGTTTATATAAATTGCTTTTTTGACGGTTAAAGATTATAAAAGAAGCAAAATTAAATAAGAAAAGTGAAGGACTATAATCAAATTCGAAGTGAACTGGATCACAAGCGTGTAGAAGTTGAGCAACGCCTTAACAAGATTAAAGAGGATAGGCGCCATACAAATAAACCGCTGGACACCAATTTGGAAGAACAGGCGGTGGAGCGCGAAAATGATGAAGTGCTCGATGCTTTAGACATTACCCTTCGCAAGGAAGTTGAAATGATCAACACCGCCTTGGCGCGGATGGAGCAGGGAGTTTACGATAAATGCGCACTCTGTGGCATTGTCATTCCGGAGGAAAGGCTTGAGGCGCTTCCCTATACCGATTGCTGTGTCTCCTGCGCTTCTTAAAAATCACTTTTGCTGAAATATTCTGGAATTGAAAGGATCGAATACGATGGATCTTAAATCATATAATAAAACCATGCTGGATGCCGTTAAAAAAACCATTCTCGCCGGAATTGGAGCAACGGTCACGACCAAGGAAAAAGCTGAAGTAGTTCTTAAAGAACTCGTGGATAAAGGTAATATTACCGCTAAAGAAGCTCGGGTGATGGGTAATAAAATTGCCAGGGGCAGCAAAAAGGAATTCGAAGAAAGTAAGAAAAAACTGGAGAAACATTATAAGGATGCTCTCAGTACTCTCAGCAAAGCCAAGGTAGTGTCGAATGCTGAACATGTAGCATTGGAGAAACGGGTGCGATTACTTGAGGCTAAATTGGATGGAAAAAAAACCGGTAAAAAAGCCGCTCGAAAGAAGAAAGTAATCTCCAAAAAGAAAACCTCGAAGAAAAAGACTAAGAAAAAGAAATAAAAAGGAGCTTCGAGGTTTTAAATCCTGCGCGGATTTTAATTAAACCGGGGATGACGCGGATGTAGCGGATGAATTAGGAATTGAATGACCGCGGATTACACGGATTGATATGGATGATATGTTATGGAGTGTAAGATTCGCGAATAGGCACGCGATTTCGGGGCGACAAATGGACATCCCCCATATCGCCGTCTGAGAAACTTATCCGTGTAATCAGCGGTCCTCAGATCTCAACCCCTAAGAAGGAACGAATGAGATACCCGATGATGAAACTGATCATTGCTACGATAAGACTCAGTCCAGCCATTTCAAAAAAACGTTTTTTAAACGACACCTCGTTTACCACGGAGATATAGTAATTAAAAATGGCGATAATGAAAAATGCCAGAACTAAGGTAGAAGCTAAACAGAGGTATAAGTTTTCCATAAGAAGATAGGGGAGAATAAGGATAAATACGGTTACAATATAAGCAATTCCTGTATATATTGAGGCGGTCACCGGATTCCTTGTACTACCTTCAGTCTTTTTGGAGAGATACTCCGATGCTCCCATGGACATGGCTGCAGCAATGCCCATGATCAATCCGGCCAGGGCGATAAGTTTGGTGTTTTGAAATGCCAGGGTCAGACCCGCTAAGGCTCCCGTTAATTCTACGAGTGCGTCATTGAGACCTAATACCATAGAACCTAAATAGCGAAGCCGTTCTTCCTCCAGGAGCGTGATCAATTCATTCTCATGATCATTTTCATCCTGAATCATGGCGTCCACTTCTTGAAACTTCTCGCGCAAATGTTCATAGCTATCTATTGCGCGCACTTCCTCTTTCTCCATGAGCTTGATGCCAAATGTCATCCCGAATATTTTGCTGATTATAAAATATTTCCATAGTTTCAGTTTATCAGGTTTAACCTCCTGCCGGGTATATGACTGCCAATCCTGGTAGTGGCGCAGTTCGTCATCCGCTATCTTTTCTAAAATACGTCGATTTTCAGGAGATTTGGCGCTAATTGCCAATCGCTTGTAAACATGGTGTTCGGTAATTTCATCTCTCTGGTAAACCAGCAGCTTTTCAAGGGTATTCTCACTTATATTCATTATTTGCGCCTAATATGTATATCTACAATAGACGAAGCAATGAATAAGGCAATATGCCGTGAATGAATATGGCTTAAGTTACACCAGTGGGAATTAACTCCCAATAAACTTTATTGAATGCCCTCATTAAATAGTGAAAGATAGCATTCGGCCCTTATGGGCTGTACGGGTCTTGATTTTCAAAGCGAATGCAGGGCTACCCCAATTTTTTTTAAAGGGCAGTAATGGTCAGCGTCGTTCTGACAGCAGGTATCGATTTCTTCGTGTATGAGACGGACAAGGGCATTTTCCACGAATTTTTTTCCTACCGATTGTTCTATATCGGATAATTTATCAACATGAAAATCATCTGCATCTAATACCTCAAATATTGCCATTACCCCTGACCGGTACAACTCGGCACACGCATATTTTCCAGGTTCACAGGACAAGGTGTAGTCGATGAACTCGGTTAATGGTGGGCGATCTTTGGCGGGCTTATTATTCAGCAGCAACAGGCCTAAAAGTTCTTCAAACAGGGCTTGGAGATAATCAAAAGAAATCTCTCCATGGGTCTTATCTGTATTACTGAAAGGTAAGTCTATTTCCGTAAACCAGTTCTCAAGTATAAGATCTTTATTTTGTAATAATAATCTGACTAGTTTCCTGTTCATCAAGTATTTTGAGAAATTTACTTAAATTAACACTTTTCTTAGTTATTCACAACGAAGGTAATAGAGGATCTATTGTTTAAGTTAAGATCACTCAATGAATGAGTTTCTCTTTGAATAATAATATTCATAGCTTCGATTATCCTCTGATTATATAAATTAATTTCTTTATCAGTGTAATATTCATAAGGGCGTTCTACTTTCTTTAATATATCCTGGAATGATTTTAAACCCGCCACATAGAGTATGTTGCATACATCTTTATCGGGGTCATTTGAAGTTTTCTTATTGATATAATGACAAAGCGGACGTCGGAATGGGCTACTTGTCCAGGCTTTGCCATTCAAATCGTGGAGCATGGCTATAATTTCATTGAAAGTGTCCTCCAATAAATCGCGATAAACAGATTCCGTTCTTAAAGGACCACTCTCAGGATTTGACTCAAGATTGCGTCTCCACCTCATGATAATTCGTCTTTTGTTTTCAATCAGATAACTGCATAAATTGAGTTTCATGGATTAATCATAGGCTTAACTGATCGTTTTCGCTCCGCAAGCGTTCGCCATATTTATGCATATTTTGTCCTCATCATCGTTTGTTTCAAAAATCTCAGTAGGGGACATAAAGTGAGAGATAAGATGCGTTTATTAAATTAGTTAACCCTTGAATTTACATATGGAATTCGATAAATTCACTTAATGTTCTGGCTAAGGTAATAAATGATTATCCCTTTATTTAATACGGGGATATCCGGTAAAGGTATCAATGATTTCGAAGTTCAACTCAGAACGGTCTTCATTAAAACGAAGCCGGGAAATAGTTAAACGTTTATCGCGGTCAAAAATATACCGTGATTATGAGAAAGCCTTTACTGAAGCTACGGGCTTACCCTTGGCAATACGGCCGATGGAGACCTTTCAATTAGCGCTGAGTGGTAAGAAGGAAGAGAATTTATTTTGCGCATTAATGGCGGACAGCAATAAAAGCTGTGCGCAGTGTTTACAAATACAGGCCAAGCTGGAGCAGGAAGCGCAGATTAAACCAAAGACGCTGAAATGTTTTGCCGGTCTCTGTGATTCCATCGCTCCCATTCGAGTAGGCGATAACCTCATCGCCTTTTTACAGACAGGGCAGGTTCTTCTGCATCAACCAAACAAGCTGGAGTTCAATAAAATCACGCGCCAGCTTTTATCCTGGGGAACAAAGGTTGATCTCAAGCGGTTAGAAGAGGCCTACTTTCAATCTCATGTTCTGCCCCCAAAACAATACGAGGCATTTATCCATTTATTGTCTACCTTTGCCGAACATCTCGCGGCAATCAGTAATAAACTTATGGTTGAAGAGGAACATGCTGAACCTGAAATGATTATTAAAGCCCGCCGATATATTACGGATCATTACGAAACACCGCTCTCTCTGGGGGACGCTGCGCGTGCGGTTAATACAAGTGTGCATTATTTCTGCAAGATGTTCAAACAGGCTACGGGTATAACATTCACCGATTATCTCACTCGCATTCGGGTCGAAAAAGCTAAAAATCTACTTATTAATCCTAACAAGCGGATAAGCGAAGTCGCATTTGATGTAGGCTTTGAATCGCTCTCTCAGTTTAATCGTTCGTTTAAGCGAATTACCGGTAAGTCACCAACCGATTATCGGAAGAATGTGAATCATTAATCTTATAATTGATTAAATGATAGGATTTGAAAACGGATTGCAGAATTAAAAGCTGTAAACTGATTGCAACCAGAATTTCTCCTGGTCGGCAAATATGCCATCACTATAGAAAAAGGCATATTTGGCCAGGACCGACCAATGCTTATCGATTTTTTTAGAGATTACGGCATCGATTTCATTGCCATAATCTGTGTCCCCTTGATCAGAATTAAACCAGTGATAAACCGCTTTGACTGAGATGTTCTTAGCGAGGGAGATCCCGGCTGCGAAATAAATGTCTTCCAGTCCTTGTGGCGGGGTATTCAGAAATACATCAGCCCATCCATTATAGGCATGCAAAGTCGCCAGTGGGGTGCGAAATCCCTGATCGTTATCACTACCCAAAAGTTCATAACCGCCGCCAATGCTGAATTTCTGGTATAAACACGTTGCATTGAAGGAATAGTAATTTGCTTCGTAGTCAGCGGGGTTTTCACCGCCGTCTCTTTGATGCGCAAACTCACCGTGTAATGTAATTTTTGTATTTTCCTGTATTTTAATTGTTCGATCAAGGCTCGCTCCAATAGTGTTGCCTGAATTAGCAGGGGCATTCTCTAGATCTAAAAGGTATGCGTAGAGTGTTACCCTGGCATCGCGCAGACCCGCGTATGCCACATTAACGAGGTGTGAACTTGACGAAAATTCACGGTGACTATCGAGCGGGGCGTCATGACCAAAGATACGATGCACTTTATTAATGAATCCGTAGTAAAGAGTCAGATCGGACAGGTTCTGGTTTTTAAAGGTAACAGCATCGTAGGTCTGCTCATTCTGACGCCAACCGACGTTTCCAATGAAACGATCTTTGTCCAGTTTGATGCGTTGGCGGCCAATAATTGCCTCTGTCTTGAAACCCGATAGGTTTAACTGGGCTCGATTCAACTCAGTTCCCTCGGGATCAGCAATCACCGTTCTGCCAGGCCGAGGGTAGGGGTTGAAGTTACCCTCTGATCCAATCACGCGAACATCCTCCATTTCTACTAAAGCAGAAATTCCATATATAGTCCCGGTTTTAAAGCCCAGTCGCGTCCGCAGTGTCACAGCGTTAGAATCATCGCGACCACCCTGATTCGCATATTCATAGCGGGGGCGGACATTCAGAAGAATTTTGCTCTCCTTTATTAAAGTAGGAAATGTTTCTTTCTTGAAAATCTGGCTTGGGTCTAAGCCTTCTTCAGCGTTACTATGGAATACGAATAATCCCGATAAAACTATAAAAAATGAGGCGATGAATTTGTTTAATATATTCAATCGTAAAGATTTATTTATTAACAGATTTACTTTTGCTTTATGGAAAAGAGATTAGCAGCGATAGCTTTTTTTATTGTCTCAATTGTTTTAGAGGGATCAGTACCGAGTCCATTTTGTTGTGAAAGAATTTCTCCCTCTTGATTGAGAACAGAAATAATGTTTGAATGAGAAAAATCGCCCGTTGAGGTTTTCTTATAGCGTACTCCCAGCAAATTCGCTGCTTCCATAACATCCTGATCATTACCATGCATTAATGTCCATTGATGAGAATTCAGCTCCATTTTTATGCTGTATTTCTTTAATTTTTCAGGAGTATCTCTATCCGGATCCATGGAAATTAAGACAAATCCTACCTTTTGTTTTTCGTTTTCCGGAATGAGCGACTCGATTCGTTTCATATCAGATACGATGCGGGGACAGGCATACTGACAGCTTGTATATATTATAGATAAAACCTGTACGCGCCCCCTGAGCTCCCCGAAAGCCATCTTCTCTCCATCCTCGTTTAACCAGGTGGATTCAACCTGGTAAATGGATCCATCGGTATAATTATTCGTTCCCTCTAATGCCATGTTCTCTAATGGTTGTGTTGTATGATCATGAGGATTATTAACTATTTCTTTTTTCTCTGTATGAGGATGTTGAGATTGTAGAGCAGTACCCGATGAAGAAATGACAATCAGGCATAAGAGTATAAGGTTAGTTAAATACTTTATGACATTAATCTTCACTTTTGTTCATTTATCTCAGGTTTAATATCTCTTGCACACCTGAACCCAAGATTGGCTATCGTGTAGTGTGCTTTCAGACTGCTTCGGAAACCGTAGCGCATAAAGGCTGCATAGTCTTTAAAATCTGAAGCGCCGATAGATGCGCTACCACAATAAAATTGGCGGTCTAATCCTGAATCTGCTCTTGATTCTCCCGTCACCAGTGCGGTGTTGAAATCAGCAACCCACTCCCAGATTAATCCATGTAGATCATATAGCCCCCAATAATTTTTAAATGTTGAGCCCACTGAAGGAAATTTTACGGGGGTGGGTTTGCTATACCAGTTAAGGATGCGCTGAAGAAATTCAGGATCATTACGACCATAGGGCTGCATCTCACTTGCTGCAGCTACATATTCCCACTCCGCTAAGGTCGGTAGGCGTTTCCCTTTCCACTTAGCGTATGCTCTTGCGGCATACCATGAAATGCAGGTGACCGGGCTGTTCTTTATTAAATTTTTTTCATCGCCCAGTTCCAGATCGCCAGGCCAATGCTGCAAATAAGTATTATCAGCAAATATTTTCTTTATCTGCGATCGTCTCCATTGAGGATTGACTTTAACAAATTCCAAGAATTCGGAATTTGTAACTGGATATCTATCGATTAAAAAAGCACCTACACTTATTATATCGGGATCATTTTCACTGGTATAAAGTGGGGAAAATGTGCCATCGAGAATATAGACTAATGAATCCGTTTCCTGACCGGAAGTGATTGAAATCAGGAGTAGTAAGCTGACATATCCATTATGCCATATCATGTATTTATGATATTTTTTAATTAGATACTATTATTAGTTTGCTAAAGGAGAGCGCAATGCCTGCACATCAGAAGGTTTAACATTACCGAATTCGTTTCCCCAACTATTCATAATGTAGGTCATGACATTGGCAATTTCCTGGTCGCTTAACAGAACTTTTGGCATGACTCCATCATACGCTATGCCGTTAACCTTTATTTTTCCACTTAAGCCATTCAAAACTGAATCAATCGCTCGAGAGATATCTTTTTCCAGGAAATCGGAATCAGCCAATGGTGGAAAAGCACCGGGGATTCCCAACCCGTTAGGCTGATGGCAAGCTGCGCAATTTTGTATGTAGGTACGACTGCCAATTTCTATCTTCTCAGCTATTGAGAGGATTTTTGATTCCTGTAGTGATTCTTCGATAGCAATTTTCTGAATCGCCCCACCTTCTGGCAGATAAACCTCCTCTGCTTGACGTCCGGAGTAAATATCAAGATTTTCTTCGCCGCTCACCTTTAACATTCCTAGCGCACCCTTGTTGAAAGCCCTGAAAATAGAATGATCAACCAGGATATAGGTGCCGGGAACATTTACCTTGAATTCTACAATAGCTGATCCTCCTGCAGGAACAAGTGTCGATTGGACATTTTCCTGATTAGGTAAAGTACCACCTTCCGTATAGACGATGTCAAAAATTTCACCAATGACATGAAAGGAGGATACGAGATTGGGTCCCCCATTACCGATATATAAACGTACCGTTTCACCAACTTCTGCGATGATAGCGTTATCACCTACGAGCGACCCAACAGAACCATTAAAGACAACGTATTCTGGTCGTTCATCCAGGGCTTTTTGCATATCAAAGGGTTGTAATCCATCTTCTCCATAGTTTCCTCGCGTGTAGAATTCACTTTGCATGATATAATATTCACGGTCTACAGTCGGAAATCCTTCTTCAGGTTCGACAAGGATTAATCCATACATTCCATTTGCGATGTGCATACCAACAGGCGCAGTCGCGCAATGATAGACAAAAAGACCAGGGTTAATTGCCTTAAACGAAAACACTGATGCTTTGCCCGGAGCTGTAAAAGATGAAGTTGCTCCACCTCCGGGCCCTGTCACGGCATGCAAATCGATATTATGGGGCATTTTACTTGTGGGATGATTCTTAAGATGAAATTCAACGAAATCGCCTATACGGACACGGATGAATTTTCCTGGTACCCGTCCTCCAAAAGTCCAGAAAGTGTATGTCACACCATCAGCCAGTCTACCTTCCAATTCTAGTGTCTCCAACTGGATGACAACTTTTGCTGGATGGTCTCTATTAATCGGAGGAGGAACATGGGGGGAATAGCTAAGATTTACTGTTTCCGTCCCGTCTTGTTCCCTGGGATATGTAGGTGAGGCAAACAGAGAGATTAGTATTATTCCCATGAGGAAATGACGGATTAATTTTATATAATTAATTTGAATGGTAAGGGCCGCTATCATTTCAAGTAATACATATTTATTGGTTTATATTTATCAAAATACTATCTCAGAAATCATGAATCTCCGCTACGCATACTTTCACAAATATTAAGCAAATATTGTCCCTCTATCTTTAATGGGTTATAGACTCTGAAAATTGTTAATTTAAAAAAATGCACAGTTTTGATTAAGTTATGCGAAGCGCGAATGATTGAATTGGTTATAGTATATTAAATACCAAAATTAATAATATCATGATCAATATACAAAAAATTCTCTATCCGACTGATTTTTCAGAATACGCAGACTATGCGCGGCCGTATGCGATTGAACTGGCTAAAAAATTTAAGGCGCAGATGATCGTTCAACATGTAATTGAATTTCCTACAATTTACATGTCATATGGTTATGGCGCTGAGTTTAACACTATTGTTACACAGGTACAGGACGATGGGCAGAAGCGGATGGAAGCGTTTGAGAAAAAAATTGAAGATGAGGGCATTTCCGTTCAATCTGAAATTAGCAGGGGCAGCCCTTTTTATGAAATCGTTACTACCGCGCGCAAACTTGAGGTAGATTTAATTGTGATAGCAACTCATGGACACGGAGCGGTAAAACATATGCTGATGGGTAACACCGCAGAAAAAGTAGTGCGTAAGGCATCCTGTCCGGTTCTTACGATCCGTCATCCCGAGCACGAATTCATCCATCCATGATATATTAATAATTAGTCGCACAACTAAGCTTGTCTTAGCTGCTTCAATATAATATCTATTCTCTAATAGTTTCTTCGAAGAGTTTTTATGACGGATAGTTTAATTTCATAGGAATAGTTAAATGAGAGGAGCCTTTACGCAGATTGGGATTAATAAAATTTAATAAATTTTCATGCTTCCCTCCGACTTTGAAGCGTTATTAGATCAAGTAAATTTCAGGAGCCCTGCTGACGTGCGCAAGCGACTGCTTGAATTGGCTGGCGATGATGGGGATACGCTTGCCCTTGTTCGCATAACTGAGGAACTGAGTGATTCATTGAAGGGGTCCCCGGATCCTGATTCAGCACTTATTCATTTAGACCGGTTTACTCAAGCTCGGGGTTCAAAATGGGAATTATACCAATATTTCTCAGAGCACCCGGCGGCGTTGGAATCTTTTATCGCGATAGTGTCGTCTAGCAACTATCTAGCCGACGTGCTCGTGCGAAACCCTGAATATCTTCCACTTATATACGATACTTCTCTCTTGAGCAGGATTAAAACGAAAGAGCAATTCCATGAAGAGTTAGAGGAACTAAGTGCAGCATTCCAGACGAGCGCGGCCAGGCTTGACTCTCTTCGCAGGTATCGCCGCCAGGAAATTCTGCGAATTGGGTCAGCTGATATCCTGGGTCATTACGATTTACAAACAGTCACAGAGCAACTATCGCGTCTTGCCGATGTTGTCGTAGAAATATGTCTGTGCGAAGTAAGCAATGAATATGATGATATAGGATTCTTTGTCTTAGCATTAGGCAAATTAGGTGGGAACGAACTGAATTATAGTTCAGATATAGATTTAATATACGTCACGGAAAATTTTGACTACCTCGACAAGGCAACACTGATAGCGAGGGAATTAACCCAGGTCCTGGGAGAATTTACTTCAGAAGGTTTTCTTTACCGGGTTGACTTGAGATTGCGTCCATATGCCTCTTCGGGTGCCTTGATCGTCTCGACTGGGATGCTGGAAGAATACCTGGCGGTCAAAGCCGATCCCGCAGAAAGACAGGCGATGTTAAAAGCGCGACCCATTGCGGGTGAAATTGAAAGGGCAAAGCAGTTTCTGCAGCAGATCAAACCGGTATTGTATTCCGATGCCATTCAAGCACGCAGCCAGATTCGAAAATTGAAAGAGCGAATTGAGCGACAGCTTACAAGAAAGAAAGGCATGGCGGGGAATGTAAAGTTGGCACCTGGCGGTATTCGAGATATCGAATTTATAGTTCAATCACTTCAACTTGAAGCGGGACAAGACAACCCCAAATTACATACCGGTAACACCCTTGATGCTATTTCCGTTCTCATTGAAACCGGTGCTCTTTCTCATGATGAGGCGATGGATCTACGTGAGGCCTATAAGTTCTTGAGGATAGTTGAGCATCGTATGCAGATGATGAACAACCGACAAGTGCATCAGTTACCAAAAGATGAATATGCCTGTCTTATATTAGCAAGGATAATGGGATATTGCGCGTTTGAAGAAGGAGTGCAGTTTATAAATCTGTATAATGATCAGGCAGGTAAAGTACGGACAATATTTGATCGCATTCTTCCTGCAGTAAAAGAATAGCACTATGTCGATTGAGTCTGAAAGCAACGTTATCGACATGATCCTTGCCCAACATGGGGCTGCTTATAATTGTTTCAGCGAAATTCAGCAATCTGAGCACGCTCAGTTACTCGGGGAAATAAATAAGCCGGGTGATTTACAGTTACACGCGCAACGCCGAGATTCCCAACTCTGGACGATAACGGTATCAGCTGAGGATTCCCTGGGTATTCTATCGATTATTACCGGCTTATTTGCAGCACAACGAATCGATGTCATAAGCGGGGATTTTTTCACGGTTCACATTAAGAAACGATTGGAATCCGTGAAGTCCGATCGTTTTAAGCGGCGGCGTGGTCCACGTCATCATAGGTCTCGAACGGTTTATCGTAAGATCCTTGACCTATTCGAAGTTCGCACGGAGGTGGAAGTGAATGATGACTATTGGAAAGCATTAGGGAATGAGCTGGTTGCATTGGTGGCTATGGTTGCCAAGGGGAATTTGGAGCAGGTGCGTGAAGATATAATTTATCGAGTTTGTTCTATAACACGGGAGAGAGATAATTTTGACGAGCGACTTCTACCCATTACCATTTCCATGGACAATGAGTCCTCACCTAATTTTACCGGACTACGTATTCAGACCATTGATACCCCGGGGTTTATATTTGAATTTTCTAATGCTCTGGCCCTGCTTAATGTTAATATTGAGCGCGTTGAGGTACGTACTGATGACGATGGTGTCCATGACACTTTTTGGGTGAGTGATTCGCAGAGGCGAAAAATAGACGATAAAAATCGATTAAATGAGCTCCGGTTAGCGGCCACTTTGATAAAACAGTTTACCCATTTGCTTCCTCGTGCGCCCAATCCCGCACAGGCACTTAGTCAATTTAGCGCCTTAACAATCCAGATGCTATCCAATCCGGATTGGATTCGTGAGGCCCAGGCGCTCCAATCCAGCCTTGTCTTGCGCACCATAGCTGACCTGATGGGGACAAGTCAGTTTCTGTGGGAAGACTTTCTGCGAATGCAGCATGAAAATTTATTTCCGGTCCTCAGCGATGTGTCAGGACTGGATGAGAAAAAGTTAAAGGTAAATTTATTAAAGGAGTTGGAAGATAATTTGCGTGGAACAGGTGATGAAGCAGAACGGATTTCCCAATTAAATAAAATCAAGGACCGCGAGATGTTTCACATCGATCTTCGACATATTACTCAACGGATAAACTTTGTGGAATTCTCGATTGAATTGAGTGACCTTGCCGAAGTGATTGTTCAACACGCGGTTGAACTTTGTCAATCGATGCTCCAAAAGAAATATGGTTACCCAGTTGATGCCAATGGCAAAGTGTGTCCCTGGTGTGTTTGCGCTCTGGGAAAATTCGGCGGGCGTGAATTGGGCTTCGCTTCGGACATCGAATTGATCTTTGTCTACGAAGGAAATGGGTTTACAGATGGTGAGCATAGCGTTGACAACACCCACTTTTTTGAAGAATCGGTGAGCACATTTCTGCAGATTATAACCGCCCGGCAGGAAGGAATATTTCATATCGATTTGCGCCTGAGGCCCTATGGCAAGAGCGGAAAGTTGGCTACTACCCTGGCTGGTTTCCAGAAATATTTTTCGACAAGCGGCGATGCCGCTCAATTTGAACGCATGGCCCTGGTTAAATTGCGCCCCGTGGCGGGTGATCCTGAATTAGGGGAGCACATCCTGATTGCGCGCGATCAATTTGTTTACTCAGGCAAACCTGTTGATTACGATGACATTTTGCATTTCCGCCACCGCCAGGCAACCGAGTTGGTTCCCACTAAAGCGGTTAGCGCGAAACTTAGTCATGGGGGCTTAGTCGATGTGGAATATTTTATCCAGGCGCGACAGATAGAGGTGGGAGTAACTGCTCCCCCTGTCCGTGTGGCTAACATGCAGGAAGCTATAACTCAGCTTGAAAAGACCGGCGACATTAACGCGTTTCAAGCGGCAGAGTTGCGTACCACCTACGCGTTTCTCCGTCAATTAATTGACGCATTACGCTCGGTGCGAGGTAATGCCAAGGATTTAACTCTCCCCTCAACGGAATCCCTTGAGTATGAATATTTAGCCCGCCGCCTCGGATATGAATCCGGTTATTCATTGCAGAAAGATGTTACCCTCCGCATGGACTTCGCACGTCATTTGTGGAGCGAAGACCGAAGCTGAGGAATTATAATAATCTTCGTCTACGTCTGCCTCTCATGCCAAGCCTTAGCTCGATAGTGCGACGGCTGGTTGTCCTCGTCCCTCTTTTGTCCCATTTTATCTCCTCACAGAAGATCTTGCGCATTTATTGGGTCCGCTAATGTAAAATCTTTACTCGATGGAGTTACTTGTCGAAAATGAAAGATCAAATCGAGGATACAATCCCTTACATTTTTCGTTCATAATCAAACCTGGGTTTTATTATTATGAGTCCAATATCGGCTGATCCGATGGAAGAATACCTGTTCGATCTTCGTGGGTATACGATGATCGAAGAGGCTATCGATAGCGACCATCTTCACGCCATTAACGAATGGCTCGATGAACTGCCACCCCTTGAGCCCAACCAGTGGCATGGTAATATCGATGTTCATACATACGGCGCGGTCGACGGGTTTAATCTTCAGAATATTATTGAAGGAGGAGAAATTTTTGAGCGGTTAATTGATCATCCCTCCTGGATAAGTCGTGTGCGCCATTACCTGGGGGAAATCCATAGACCCTTTATAAATGAATCGTTCATCAATCTGCGTGGCCCTGGTGGTTATATTGGAGTTCACTCCGGTGGCGAATCGGTTAATTTTTATCGGGGAAGTGGCCGGAAACGTGGGGAGTGGTGCTGTGGGTATCTCACTTTGATGGTAGCTTTGAATGATGTGGGGGGAGGTGACGGTGCGACGATTATCGTTCCGGGCAGTCATAAGTCAGATATTCAGCATCCCGCCCAGGCGGAACACGGGACTAAATGGCTTAAGGATGCAATCCCGATGAAAGTAGACGAAGGAACCCAGGCGAAAGGGTACCCTGTTGAAGCGGGTATTGAGATACACTTACAGGCCGGAGACGGTATTTTATTTAACGATTCTCTTTGTCATGGATCTGGGGAAAGAACGAATCCTGGTCAAAGACGGATGATAGTCTTCCGTTATTTACCTTCGCCACTGGCTCACCGGTTTCGCTATGAGCCTTCTCAAGAATTGCTCGCGCGCTTAACCCCGGAACGCAGGGAGATAATTCAACCCGTAACCCCACGCCGTCGACCGTTAGAAGTTGAAAGCTGAATTAATAGCAGAATTGTGAAAATTACCAAGGTTGAAACTTTTCCTGTTAATATTCCTTATAAACATCCTGAGGTCAGTTACCTTATCTCGCGCCCTGGCATCACCGATATCATCGTAAAAATTACTACTGACAATGGACTTGTCGGTTGGGGGGAATGCACACGAGCCGGTGATGCGGCGGGAATCGAGAGCGCGGTTAAGTCGATGGCGCCAATAATAACAGGGCGCGACCCCTGGGACAAAGAGGCCATTGCTCGCGATATCCAGATTGCCGGTCTATGGATGATCCAGCCGATGACCGGAAACTTTGCCTATGCCGGAATCGATATCGCCCTTTGGGATATCTGCGGTAAAGAATGCGGCCAGCCGCTTTACCGTCTGTTTGGCGGTGCGGTGCGTGAAGAGGTTGATTACTTTTATTATATGCGCTGGGGAACTGTGGATGAGATCGTGATACAGGCGCAGGACGGGGTTGATCGCGGGTATACCGTTTATTATATTAAAGCCGGGGTTGATCAAAAAAAGGAAGAGGCGATGCTCGAGGCCCTGCGCGCCACCATTGGTCCGGAAGGAAAAATTCGTATCGATGCGAATATGGCCTGGTCGGTGCCTGATGCCATTCGCATTATCAATGACTGGCACCAGCGATATACTATCGATTTCGCTGAAGCGCCGGTAGATTTCGATCCCATTGAGAATATGCTCGACGTGAAGTCTAAAGTGGAAACGGCACTTTGCGTGAACGAAGGGTTATGGAAAGAGCAGGACGTAGCGAGAATCATCAAGAGCCGTGCGGGTGAATATCTGTGCTATAGTGTCTATTCCGTAGGTTCAATGCGGCGGTTCCATACTACCATACATGCCGCTAATGTCGAGGGGATGCTGGTCTGCAAGCACACACACGGTGAATTCGGCATAACCGCCGTCGCCGGTCAGCACATGATGCTCACCGCCCCAAACGCCTGCGATGGACATCAGCAAACCGCTCAATTTATGAAAGATGATATTCTCAAAGAGCCGATACCGATTGCCGAGGGGCCTAAGTGGGGACGTATCGAAGGTCCCGGGCTAGGTGTTGAAGTCGATGAAGACAAAATGATGACCTACCACGAAGATTATTTGCGTAACGGGATGTTTCCCCCTTACGGTGATTTATATGACCCAGTATAGGATTAAGAAAAGGTTGGCATTGACAATCTTCGTCTTCGTCATCCTCTTGGTCTGCGTC
This sequence comes from Opitutales bacterium, assembly GCA_965197745.1. GTDB lineage: Bacteria > Verrucomicrobiota > Verrucomicrobiia > Opitutales > PNEW01 > CBDANS01. The sequence goes on from CBDANS010000007.1 coordinate 581,107, forward strand.
CCCCCCAATATTTACATCAATATCAGGGTAGAACGCGCTGTCCCTGGCGCGTTTGAAAAAGTCGTAATGGAAGAAGCGTGCTAGGGACAGCCCGCTCCACCTTATTTTCAAGAGATATAACACAAAAATTACCTGAGATTATCTGAGACGAAGACAAAGATTTGTTGCTTATCTCGACACCATTTATATATGACCCATTAGAAACACATAACTCAACTAAGACTGAAAGGATAGATTGTATGACTGAACTTGAAATGCTGGAAGAACTGAAGAATTTTGACACACCCTCAATTACCAATGTCGTCGCGACCTACCCGGACTCCCCGCTCTGTCTCGGACTTTATGATCCCTGGTACGATAACTGGTACACCGATCAGAGTATTCGCTGCATGTACCCGGAACTCGGAAGGACCGTGGGTTATGCCGTAACCAGTGTTCATGGGTTACCTGATCCGGATAACAGTACGACCATGGCTGATTTGTTCGATGCTGTGGATGCCTCCAAAAAACCATCGATTCTCGTCTTCGAGCAACGATTTCCGCCAGAAATTGCGGGAAAGGTAGGTCTTGCCGGAGGTATGTTTTCGACCTCATTGAAGGCTTTGGGTTGTGTTGGCGCAGTGTCTAACGGTCCGTCGCGAGACCTCGATGAGATCCGACCGATGAAATTTCAGTATATGCTGAGTGGGGTGACCGCCGGTCATGGGAACATGGCAGTACACGAAGTTAATGTCCCGGTAAAAGTGGGGGGGATGGAAGTCAATCCCGGTGAGATCATTCACATGGATGAATCCGGTGCCTGTAAATTTCCAGCCGATAAACTGGAAGAAGTTCTGGATCTGGTAACTAAACTCCAAAAGGAAGAAGCGGTAAGAATGGAAGCGCTGCAAAAGGCTGATTCCGCTGCCAAACTTCGGGATTTAATGGGATTGAGCTATTCATCAAAGAGAAAATAGGAAATAAATGGAGACAGTCGGGTGAAATTCATTAAGACGAAACAAGATTTTCCGATGAGCGCTGCTGTCGTGCATGAAGGTAAAGTTCTTGAAACGGTGTTAACAGGTATACCAGACGGAGAAGCTAATCCAATAGAAGGGGGAGTGGGCGCGGAGATGCGAGAGATCTTTCGACAGCTTGATGCCATACTCACCAAGGTCGGTTTAGAAAAAACCGCGATCTGTTCAGCGCGGCTTTATTTGCAGGATGTCAACCGCGATATTGCTGAAGTGAATGAAGAGTATAAATCTTACTTTGGTTCTCACCCTCCCAACCGGCGCGCTTATGGAGTGGATTTACAGGTTGGCATGGTGATTGAAGCTGCCTTTATCGCCGAATTTCCCAACGACTGATTTCTGTTATAAAGTAATACTATAAATATCAAACATCACGGAGGAATGGATCATGGGATTCAATAAACAACAACTCTTATTAATTATACTCACGGGGCTACTGGTTACAACCGTATCGGCAACTCCCAAGCAATGGGAGGAGGGAAAAGGCTGGGGATGGGTCTGGGGTGATGACGATGAAGTGGGGTCACTTAACGAAATGACAACAAAAAGCATTCTTAAAGCTATCAATCTGGTGAAAAAAGGCGAGGTCCGGGACATGGGAATTCTTTATGATCGAACTTCTTACAAGTGGCCGGGACACTCACCGGCTGAAATTATAACTTTTCGCAGTCCCGAGGGAGTTAAACGTCAAAAAGATCTCGATTTTACTTTGCCCGAAAATGGCAACACTTCTCAAACGACATGGCACAGTTGCGCGCTCTTTATGAATGATAATGTGGCAACCCAGATCGACAGTCTTGGCCATATCGCTGTGGGCGAAGACAATCATTGGTACAATGGTTTCCGCGAAGATGATTGGGGCGGTAACTGGGGTATTCGCAAGTGCGGCGCAGAAACCATACCTCCGGTGATCGCACGCGGCGTGCTCATTGACGTTGCCGGGGACAAAGGGGTTCAAGCATTAGCGAGTAAATATGTAATCACTGTGGAGGACTTAAAAAGTGCGCTTAAGCGTCAAGGCACAAAGCTGAAATTTGGTGATGTCGTTCTTATCCGTACAGGGACGTTGAGCTACTGGGGTGAGACCGGAGCCGATCTTGAAAAGGTTGGAGAGCACGATTCCGCAGGAATTCAATTACCCGCGGCGAAGTGGCTCGTTGAGGAGAAGGGTTCTCTAATGATCGGTTCAGATACTTCAGGTTTGGAGATGGTGCAGCCTCCCCATGATGGCAGTACCAGCTTTGTTCCCGTGCATAAGTACCTGTTAGTTGAGCAGGGCGTGCATATCGCTGAGTTTCATTACCTCGAGGACCTGGCCGAAGAAGCGGTTTATGAATTTCTATATGTCGGGGTAACGAATAAAATCAAAGGGTCTACTGCAGGGTTTACAATGCGCCCCCTGGCCATCTTTTGAGTGTGAAGGGGGGAGTTAAAATGTCAAAACGTTGGATGATGCTGGTTGGCTAGACAGTAATCAGTGTCCAGTGATCAGTCACCATCGTTCTTCCGTGGTGAAATTAAAGCTGAAGTGTTCGCACCCTTTCTTGTCATTGCGAGAAGCAACGCGACGAAGCAATCCAGGGGGGATGTCTGATGTGTAACTACAGCCCCTGGGTGCAAGGCTTCACTCAATAGGACGATTGCTGATCTATATTATTCAAAAAAGTTACTCATGTTTTTAGGGGCCACGACGGAGCGTGGCCCTCCAGTAAAAAAGGGAGGGCCACGCTCCGTCGTGGCCGTTTCTTAGAAGATTGATCGATTTTTGGTAAATTCTTAAGGGATAAAGATGATGACTAAGATTCATATTATTTTATAAATCCCATAGACACCGATGAGAACAATGACGATAGCGCTGGTCCAGAATGCGGTATCATAAAATTTGCTGGGTTTTAGCTGTTCCGAAAGTCTCTTATAACGGAAATGGAACGCGGCGAAGACCACGAGCAGAAGAATAATCGAAGTAGAGACTCCACCGATCATGACCATCAGGACCGGTAGTTTTATAAAAAGAAAGAGAAGGGACCAGATTATGGGAAATACCCATGCAAGGATGGCGATGGTCCGCATGCGTATTCTCGGGTCATAAAAATTAATTAAACCCATTTGACCGAGGGTGTCAGAGAAAACGCGGGTCCATGCCGCGAGGCCCGCAAAAAGCGTCGAGTATAAAACGACAAAGGCCCCAAGCAAATAAATGGCTTTAGCCTCAGCACCCAAGGTTTTAGTATACATTTCGGAGAGTATTTCAACCATAGCGTATCCCTGGGGAATATTGCTTTGGGCATGTAAGACGGCGGCACCAAGGAGGTAAAAAGCGGCGGTGACTAAAGTGTAGACCAACATGGCGAGAAGTGCATCGATATACATAACTTTAATCCAACCCTTCGCTCTATTCGTCCATTCCACTGTATTTTTACGAGGTCCAGTGTAAGTCGCATACCCTTTTTCTATGCACCAATAGTTGTAATACATGATCTCATCTCCGCCCACGCCAGTGATACCAAAAGCCGCGATGGCGAAAACAACAGCTTCTGGAGGGAGTTTAAATTGAAGACCTTCAAGGATATTTACCCACGAAATCGCGAAGGGAGTATATTGAAGATAGGCCAGCGAGATAAAAGTGAATATCGTAAAAAAGCCGATCATGATGATAGAAAATTTTTCTACGAATTGGTAGTACCCGCGAAATACTAACAGTGATACAGAGAAAGCCACTATCCAGGTCCAGAGAGAGACGCTGATCTGATCAAAGGCTATATTCAATGTCAGCGCTACACCTCCAACGATACCGCCAACCTGCAGAAGCTTAAATATCATCAAAAACAACCACGTGCATATTGACCAGCTTACGACACCCAGTTTTGGTCCGGGCAGCTTGTTGAGCGATGCCATCGTCGATTCACCGGTATTTATAGCATGCTTACCGAATTCAAGCTGAAGCGCTACTTTTACAAAACAACTGACGAGGATTACCCAGAAAGTAACAAATCCAGCTCTGGCACCCAGCGTAGTGGTGGCTATCAATTCACCGGATCCTACAATTCCTGCTGATAAAATAAATCCCGGCCCAAGGTATTTAATCGTTTCCCGCAGAGACTGGGGAGGGTCCTTGACTGTCGAATCAGATATAAGATAGGGATTGGGGTTTTCCCCCACTGGATTCTTGTTCATGCAAGCCTATGATTTCCAATACAAGGCAGTACAGAAAGTTTCTGAGTTAAAGGTGGTGCGAGAAAATCTTCGTCTTCGTCTGCCTCTTCGTCACTGAAGTAATTAATAAATATGTATGTTACAATTTTTTAGAATTAGATAAAGATGAAGATTTAATGCTTATAGATGACGGTATTGGGCAGTTAATTATCGACCGGCTCTCTAAGTGAAAACCAGGGTTCCTCACTGCTCACATCCACCAGCGCCGGTCCGGTGAATATTGCCGGACTGAGAATGGCAAGAAAGACGAGCGCACTATTGCTCGTATTATAGGTGCCGTGGACTTTATTGACGGGTATGTGCGCCATCTCACCGGCGCCCAGGATCCGATGATCACGCTCAACCCACTGCTCCGCCTCGCCTTCTAAAACGTAAATAATTTCTTCCATCGCGGGATGGCGATGAAACGCATGAGCCTTGCCTGGCGGCATATGAACGCGTACGAGAAGCAATCCTTCTGCTTCAGTCAACCCTGGCCGACACATCCAATGATGAGGGCCCCAGGGCAATTGCTCGACTTGAATATCGTTATTGGAGACAAATCGAAGCAACTGTTCTTTGCTCATAGCGGCAGCATATCCCCCTCGACCTTGCAATTGATCGAAGCCGTCCCATCAAGACAGGCGATGGTCTATGCCCTATTCTGAAGAATCTATAATCTACTCAGATGCTGAAAAATCTCTATCTTTTACGGTTTTACGGCGGTCTTTGCGTGCATTCTCGATAGCCTGATCGCAGAGGCCTTTCACGATATCAGATAGCGCTGATGCCGCGCTTGCGGATGTATTCATTGACGCTTTTTCGCGAACATATTTTTTAAGCTTCGATATGACTACCAATATATCAGAATTACTCATGTTTTATCTCCAATTTTTATTTATTTTATGGATGATTAGGGTTAACTTAATCGTTAATATTATGGCAATAGTATTTTATTGCTCTCTAATTCAATCCCTAGGGGTTTCTCTGCTTTCAGTCAACCTTTGAGCAAAAATAATTATTCACCTCACTTTTATTCATTTTTGTGAATTTCTCACTTGGTTTAGAATTTATAGATCACCACGTATGCCCAATGTTCATCGTGAAGGTTACTTATTTTTTGATTCGATGCTGGTTCATGAATGGTATTATTAATAATATTTTTCCTCAAGTTTCTCCCCATGATCTTTACTGAAGAATATTCCGTTCATATTTTATTGATTCAGAAATATCAATAAATAGTGTCTTTGCTTTATATAAAATTGGGTCATTTACCCAGGGGAAAGGTGTTTTAAAAGCTTTATTGCTTGATATTAGCGAAAAATCTCTGATAAATTATTATCGTTACGTCCCGAAAGCTAGATTACTATCCCAATCGGCTGTTTAAAGTACCTGAAGATTTCACGTTTAAAAGAGGTGAAAACAGTCCCATTTTCTGGCTATAAATGAGATTAGATAAAAGATATTTTAAGTTTCTTATACGTGCATTAACTTTGTTTGCACTATGCTGCTGTTTATCGCCAAAACTTCGGGCGCAAGTATTTGACTGGAACCTCAATGGCAATGGCAACTGGAGTGTGGCCGGCAACTGGACACCGGGTGGAGGTCCCCCCAACGCCATCGGTGACACCGCCAACTTTGGAACCGTTAGTACCGGCAACAACCGTAATGTCACGGTAGACATTAATGTCGTGGTCGGGCAGATGGATTTCTTTCACGACACGAATAACAAAGAATACAATATCATTGGCACCAACACCATCACCTTTGATGTGAGCAGCGGCAATGCCTCGCTCACTGTGGACATGCAGGACAAGAGCAGAATATTAGCCCCTATAGCCCTCAATGACGACCTCGATTATTTTAACGCCAACACACAGAACTTCCGTATCCAGGGAAACATCTCGGGTACGGGGGGAATCACCCACCAGGGAGGACAACTGACTTTTGAAAACGGAGGCACCAATACCTACAGCGGAGACACCGTTGTCGAAGACGGGACCCTGTCTTTAGATAGAAGCAGTGTCAATGGAGCGATTGACTCAGATCTTACTATAGGTGACGGAGTGGGAGCAGCGGGCAGTGCCATTGTCGAATACGCCAATCGCAATGATCAGATCTCTGACACCAGCGCGGTCACGATACTGTCGGATGGACTGCTCGATCTCACCAATGAGGACGAAACGATCGGGTCGCTCTCCAGTTCGAGCACGGCTGCAGAAGTGCAGTTGGGGACTTCACCACAAGGAACGCTTACCGTGGGCGATGCTACGAATGCGACATTTGACGGTGTCATTTCGGAGAGTGGCGATATTGTCAAGCAGGGCGACGGGACCTGGACTTTAACCAATAATAACACCTATGACGGGACCACGACGATCAACAATGGTGTCCTCGAAATCGAAGACGCCAGTGCCCTCGGCGATACCACCAGCGACACAACGGTCAACAGTGGTGGCACCTTAGCCCTCGATACGGGAATCACGGTTACAGGAGAAGGCCTCACTTTAAACGGCACCGGAGAGGCTGGCACTGCGGGAGCCTTACAGAACATTTCCGGCACCAACGAATGGCAGGGAGCCGTCGACTTGGGATCGACTGCCACTATCATTTCACTAGCTGGCAGCATAGATATCAGTGGTGACATTGACAATCAGACATTTGATATTACTGTAGACGGCGCTGGAAACACGACTTTCAGTGGTGTTGTATCCGATTCGGGTGATCTGATCAAAGACGGTGCGGGCACGCTCACCATATCAGGCATCAATACCTACACCGGTTCCACTACAATTAATAATGGTACTGTAAGTATCAGCGCAGACAGTGGTTTAGGGACAGCGCCAGGAGCGGCAACTCCCGGCCATCTCACCTTTGACGGAGGTACCCTAAATACAAGTGCCACCTTCTCTCTGGACAGTAATCGGGGAATCACCTTAAATGCAGGAAACGGCACGATCGATACGGATTTTGGAGCGACGTTGACCTATGGGGGAATCATTGCCGGGACCGGAGATTTAACTAAGGACGGAACGGGCACGCTCACGCTTTCAGGGGTCAACACTTACACCGGATCGACGACCATCGATGGGGGCACCTTAAGCATCAGCGCCGACAGTGGTTTAGGGACAGCCCCCGGAGCGGCCACCCCCGGCCACCTTACCTTTGACGGAGGCACGCTTAATACCACTGCTACCTTCACTTTAGACAGCAACCGTGGAATCGCCTTAAACGCGGGCGGCGGAACAATTGAAACCGATGCTGCCACGACGTTGACCTACGGGGGAATGATGGCCGGCACGGGAAGCTTCGATAAGACCGGTACGGGGACCCTGTCCTGGATGGCGTCAATACTTACACCGGCACGACCACGGTGCAGGCGGGGACCCTCGAGGTCACCGATCCGAGCGCCCTGGGCGGCACCGGCAGTGGGACCGTGGTCCAGTCCGGAGCGACGCTGGAGGTATCTACCATAGCCGCGAACATGTCAGCGGAGCCATTGACCATCAATGGCACCGGAGTGGGCGGCGTAGGCGCGCTGTATTGGACCGATGTAGGATTTGATGAATGGACCGGAGACATCAACCCTCGGCTCCAATGCCACGATCACTAATGCTGCGGGAGGGATCATGCCCATCAGTGGGAATATTGATCTGAACGGAAGCACGCTGACCGTTGATACCGGTGATTTAGCCGGGATGGTTTCAGGTTCAGTGATCAGTGGAACAGGTAATTTTGTAAAAGATGGCACGAGCACCTGGTTTGTCCAGGGAGGGACTAATACCTACACCGGATCAACGACCATTAACGACGGGACCATGAATCTGAACGTAGCCGGTGGATCCTCTGTTCCCGGAGCCCTGGTCATTGGTGACGGCGTGGGGGCAACCGGATCAGCCATTGCCTTTGTCGGCAGCAGCGAACAGATCGCTGACACCTTGGCAGCGACCATCGATTCTGACGGACGCCTCGACGTAAACAGTTTCAGTGAAACGATCGGTTCCTTAAGCAGCGGCAGTGCCACGGCCCAGGTCTTCCTCGATGCGGGGACCCTGACCGTAGGAGATGCCACGAGCACCACTTTTGCGGGCGTAATCTCGGAGACCGGAGACCTTGTGAAAGAGGGCACGGGCACCTTGACCTTAACCGGCACGAACAGTTTCAGCGGAGACACCACGGTCAATGCGGGAACCCTGGAACTGAACAACGGAGCGGGCAATGCCCTCGACGGCACGGCAACAGTGATCATCACCGGGGGCAGTTTGCTCTTAAGTGGTGATGACCAGGTCGTGGACACCGCGAACATGGAATTGGATGGAGGGATCTTTGACAGCGACGGTTTCGATGAAGTGTTGGGAACGCTTACCCTGTCCTCGGACTCGTCAATCGATTTAGGCACCGGAACAAGCATTATAGACTTTGACGACAGCAGCGGGTTGGAACTGGCGTGGACGGACTCGGGACAGATACTGTCAATACTGGACTACACCGGTGACACCAACGGGGGAGGCATCGACCAGATTATATTTGGATCGGCGGGGTTGACCGACTCGCAGTTAGCGCAGATAAGGTTCGTCAATCCGTGGGGAACGAGTAAGACCTTTCACGCGCGTTTTCAAGGGGACGAGATCGTTCCTGTCCCCGAAACCTCGACTTACCTCTACGGTGGCTTGATCCTAACCCTCATCGGTTGGCGTGAACGCCACCGCTTGTCTGGTTGGATAAAAAAAATTCAGACTCGAAGGTAGATTACGTTTAATCTTTCCACTTAAATATTACACCGAGCATTGATTTTTCTCTATTGAAGGCCATTTCATAGGCCTTTTTCATCTCAGTATATTGAAATTGATGGGTGATAAGACGCTTGGGTTCAAGAAGGCCATCGGCCATTAAGGATAGCATATGAGCGCAGGCTCGATCTGCCGAAAAGCGTTCAACATCGAGTTCACGATGACCACTTTCATCAGGATATAAATAGCCAGCAGGACCAGAAACTGCGATGAGAGATATACCTTTAAAATAAAAGAGTTCTGTAGGTAACGGATTGTCTTCGAGAGGTGGTTCACCGCGACCGAGGAGACTGACATTTGAAATGCGACCATTGGGACGAACAATTTCTAAAGCCGTTCGCAATGCAGGCCAGGGATTAGCCGCGAGTATTACGAGATCGATCCCTTCTCCATTTGTAAAAGTGTCTAATTCTTGTTTCAAATTCGGATCATCTGACAAATAAGTTGCATGAGCCCCCATGCGATCAGCCATTTCCAGTCGAGCTGGGCTGTTGCCTAACCCCACAACCCGTCCTCCAAAGAGTGGACCCAGGGCAATTGCTCCCAGGCCGAGGACCCCTAACCCGATGACGGCTACATTTTCCCCGGCGCGAAACTGCGCCTTGTGATAACAATGAGCACTGAGTCCGTAGAGATGAGCATAGACTGCGTCCTCGGAATGAACGTTATGAGGGACCTTGACGATGCTTGCTGACAGGTTGGTTATGTACTCGGATTGATGATGTTGCCGGGTTACCACGCGATCGCCGATTTTAAAGCGGGTAACATTACTTCCAATGCCTCTTACAATTCCCAAATTACTATCCCCCACTGAACGGGGATACATGGGGACTCCGGGAGTATATTCAGCACCTTCGTAATTACCTCGATCAGTCCCAATCTTAAAAGCGCTTATTTCTGTTTCAATCCAGAGTTCGTCCGGTTTAAGATTACTGGTATCAAGATCCTCTTCAACCAATTGCAGGTCCCGAGGACCATAAAGCATAGCGATTTTCATAGAATTATATTAGCGATTAAACAGTACCGCTATTTCTTATCTTTGGCACGAATTGTTTTTGTTCTTTTCTTCAAATCTTTCACTGCCTGCCTGTTACCCATAGCTTTGTGAAGGTTTATCATTAAGTCCAAGACATTTAATAATTTAAGGCTTTCATTGCCGAAATGTTTTTCCTTGATATCCAGAGAACGTTTGAGCAGACGTTCAGTATTGGCATAATCTTCCATGGTGTAATACAATTCCGCAATTTTATATAATGATTCCGCGGTTTTAGGGTGGTCAGATCCGAGGGCTTTTTCATTTAAGGCCAGCGCCCGATTATGCATTTTTTCTGCTTCGTCATATCTTTTCATAGAACTATAGAGTCCCGCTAGATCATGCAGAATTAACGCCACCTGAGGGTGCTCGGGTCCAAGAGCATTTTCTTCAATGTCCAGCGCTCGTTTATACAGGCGTTCAGCTTTTTTATAATTACTCTGAATTTTATATAAATCAGCCAGATTGTGGAGTGATGACGCGACCTGGACATGGTCAGGACCCAAGGCTTTTTCTAAAATCGAAAGTGAACGCAGAAATAGAGGTTCGGCTTCTATATAATTACCCTCGGATGATAAATGTTCGCCTAAATCATTAAGTGATTTAGCGACAAATGGAAATTTAGTGCTTTGTGATTTTTCTTCCAGCATGAGGGTCTTGTTATAAGCAGCCTCTGCCTCAGCATATCTACCCTGATTGGAATAGATAATTGCCAGTTTATTTACAATGAAAGTAACTTCTGCGCTTTCAGGCCCAATCGATTTTTCGAAAATTGCCAGCGCTCGATTAAACAAGGATTCAGCTTCATCATATTTCCGTTGGCTTTTATAAAGATCGGCCAATTCATTTAAGGTTTTCCCTATTTCGGGATGGTCAGGACCTAAAGATTTTTCTTCTATCAAGAGAGCACGATTGAAAAGGGGCTCTGCCTGGCTGAATTTATTCTGATCTTTATAAAGACTTGCCAATCGTTCTAATGTTCTCCCTACTTCAGAATGTTGAGAATCGTAAGCATTTTCAATTATCGTTAAGGCACGATTTAATAACGGTTCAGCCTCGGAATACCTTTCCTGTAATACGTAAAATTCGGCCAGTTTGATCAGCGATTCACCTACTTCAGGATCATACCGTTTATGGATTTTTTCTCTAAAGTCGAGGGCCTGTTTATAAAGGTTTTCGGCAATTTCATAGTCACCTTTGGCATTATTCAACGCCGCTAAGTCACTTAAGGATTGCGCCACTAGTGGGTGATTGGGCCCATAGGTTTTTTCTCTTATATTCTGTACTCGTTTAAGGAGTTGCTCAGCTTCTCCATATTTCTCCTGGAAAGAATAAAGAGCGGCTAATTTATCAAGGGGTATAGTGATCTGAGGATGATTAGATCCCAGAGCATTCTCTAATATACCCAGTGAACGTTGATAAAGGAGCTCAGAGGAGGAATACTTTGCTTGATTAAAATAAACTTCAGCCAATTCATTCACATAAATAACGCAGTCGGGATGGTCCGGCCCGAAAGTATTTTCGGCAATGGACAAACCTCGTTTTAAAAGGGGCTCAGCTTGATCAAATTTGCCTTCAATAGAATAAAGTTCAGCTAAATTTTTTAGAAAAGCTGCAACCGATGGATGTTCCTGACCAAGCTTCGTCTCCAGTAAAATAAGTGCTCGCTTATAATACTGTTCAGCCTCGCTATAACGGCCTTGAATTTTATAAAGATCTGCCATGTTATTTAAGGAAGCTCCTACATCGGGATGGTTGGTGCCCAGCGTTTTCTCTCTAATTTCCAAAGCCCGTATATGGAGATGCTCTGCTTCAGTATACTCTCCCTGGGCTTTGTAGAGTTCGGCTATGTTATTGAAAGATTGTCCGACATCCGGATGCATCGATCCCAATGCTTTTTCTCTAATCGCCAATGCCCGTGTGAAATACGGTTCCGCTTCCGTATACTTTCCCTGGTAAAATAAAATACCAGCAAGATTATTATAGGAGTTTGCCAACTTCAGGTGGTCGGGTCCAAGCGCCATTTCTTCTATAATCAGAGCGCGTTTGAAAAGCGGTTCTGCCTCGGTGTATTTACCTTGATCTTTATATAATTCTGCCAGGTTGTAGATTGATTGTCCGATATCGGGGTGTTTGGGGTCATGCGCTTTTTCCCTGATCGCCAGGGCGCGTATGAGGAGGGGTTCCGCTTTAGCATAGTTTCTTTGCATCCTGTAAAGTTCTCCTAAATTGTTCATCGATTGGGCCACAAAAGGATGATCGGGCCCGAGAATCTTTTCTCTCAAGCGCAGTGCTTGTTTATGATAATTCTCTGCTTCGTCATATCTACCGATAGAAAAATAAAATACACCCAGATTATTCAGCGCTGTAGCCACTCTGGGGTGTTCCGGCCCGAATGTTTCTTTAGCAACTTTTAGAACTTCCTTGGTTACTTTTATCGCTTCGGTATGCTTCCCCTGCTGATATAGGGACACCGCCTGGGTATTTAGCTGTTCCCACAATGATTCCTGGGCATGGGAAGACACTGAAAACAATAAAAGGAGAACTGTAAATATTCCCTTAAATTCTCGCGCCTTCATTGATTTCTATATACTTTATAGGCGGATTAAGAGGAGAGAAAATAAAAAAAGTCTGCATAAAATTAAATTTCAGTCAGTCAAGTAGTTTACTTTAAAGATCACAAGTAAAATGCCGGCTCAACCTATGGAGAACTTCAGGATACGGGTCTCAAGAGGAAGGTTATTGCTTAAAATTATTCGAGTATAATCACTCCAATCAATTACAAAAAATGGATTCTTCAGATCTTTAGGGCTTCGATTTTACTTCGAATTAATACTTTCTCAGTCTCGGTTTGCGAAAGCGATAATGCTTCTTCCAAGTAAGAATGGGCCTGTTTGATATCAGCCACTTGAGAGTAAAATTCTCCTAAAGTTGCCGGTAGCAAAAAATAGTTTTTAAGCGTTCCCTCTCTTTCTATTTCCTTTAATGATTTAATAGCTTCATGCGGTCCTTGAATATGACCTAGAGCGATGGCACGATTTAATTGAATGACTGGTGTCTGGTAGTGTCTGAGAAGTGTGTCGTATAATCTTAAAATGCTTTTCCAATCGGTTTCTTCAAAACTGGGTGCAGCGCAATGATACCCGGCGATACTTGCTTCAAGATAATATCTTGAAAAAGTTTTACTTTGTGTCGCCGATTTAAAGTGGGCAAAACCTTTAGCTAGAAGCCGTTTATCCCACAGTGAACGATTTTGATCTTTCAATAGATTTATGGTGCCTCGATCGGTAAGTCGTGCGGGTAACCTACATGATTGAAAATAAAAGAGAGCGAGAAGAGCATGGAGCGTGGGTTCCTGATCGCCGGTGTGACCGATCAATATTTCTCCCAGGCGAATTGATTCAGCACAAAATTCTACGCGTATATATTTATTTGCATCAGAGCTCTTATATCCTTCATTAAACAATAGATAAATAACGCTGAATAGTGCGTGAAGGCGTTTATAAAGTTCTTCTCCACGGGGTGCTTCAAACGGAATGATACCTGTTCTAAATTTGTCCTTGGCACGGTATAACCGCTTATTAATTGTTGATTTCGCGTTTTAAAAGGCAGCAGCAATTTCGTTTACGCTTAATCCACATAGAACATTTAAAGTAAGTGCTAATTGAGCTTCAATCGATAAAGAAGGATGGCAGCAGGTAAACATCATGCGAAGCAAATCGTCTTCAACCTCGTGCTCTGCAAATGCTCGCTCTACGGTGGTATTCAGGCTCCATTCCGAACTTAAAAAACGTTGAAGTTCAGGTGAAAACCTCTGCGAGTATTTTTCTTTACGAATATAATCAATAGCCTTCCGTTTAGCCACTTGCATTAACCAGGCTTCGGGGTTGTCAGGTATTGTATGGTAGGGCCAAACCTGAAGCGCTTTTAGTAGAGTTTCCTGTACAATATCTTCAGCAACATCTAAGTTATGTGTTCCTAAAATATGGACTAAAACGGAAACCATCTTTCCAGACTGATGCCTGAAAAGATGGTTCACTAATTCGTAAGTCAATTGTTGGGATGAAACTTCAGTCAAAACATTACATGTTCATTTCCTGGACAGGTCGAATTTCGACCGCCCCGTCATTATCGAAAATAGGGCATCCCTTGGCAAGTTCTGCAGCTTCATCGAAGCTATTTGCCTTGATTAAGAGATAACCGCCCACCAGTTCTTTTGCTTCAGAATAGGGACCATCGGTAACTACCTTATCGGCACGGATTGATTTTGCGTCATTTTCGAGAGGTTCACCTGAGAGAAAGTGTCCTTTTTCTTTCAGTTCTTGCATCCAGGTTCCCCATTTTTGCATATGTTGCTGAATCTCTTCTGGCGACAGTTGCTCCCATTTCTCGTCTCCTCCATAAATCAGATACATGTAGTCCTTCATTGTTGTTCTCCTTTAAGAATTTTATTCAGTAATGATTTAGATACTTAGATAATGTATTTATTGATAAATCGAAATATCTGAACCTTATATGTGATTGTTCATATATATGACGCATAGGAAGCTGTAAATAGGACACGTCATTACTAATTTTATAATATGCTAAGTGATAGACATCGATTGACTCCCGTGTAATGTGTCCCGTTTCGTTTATTTGTCAGGATATATGCGTAAAATTAGTTACGCACCTATTTTAAATTCGAGATAAATATAATTGAGGTTAATTCACAATATCTGGATTGGTAGATGTCGGACTAAAGCCCTCGATTGCTGTAGCGCGCTGATCTTCGCATTGACCAACAATCAATTTAACTTCAGGTCCGATTATTATTCAATTCCGTAGAATTTTGCCGCGTTGAGACCAAGAATGGCCTCTTGTATCTCGATTGGGTATTGCTGGATATAATCCTGCACAATAAATAATACTTCATCGTAAGTGGCAGAGAGCGTAGAAACTGGCCAGTCAGATCCAAACATCAGTCGGTCCGGTCTGAAACATTCAAAAATGATATCCAGATAGGGCTTAAAATCTGCTGTTCTCCATTGTTTCCAGGAAGCTTCCGTCACCATTCCCGAAACTTTGCAATAAACGTTTTCAATTTTTGCAAGTTCCCTGATCGCTTTGTCCCATGGTGACATCGTTCCATCTTTAATCAGTGGTTTTGAAATATGATCCAGGACAAATTTCTGGTTTGGAAGTTGCTTAACAACCTCGATAGCCATGGGTAGATGTTTAGGGTAGAGAAGAAGATCGTAAGTTAATTCGTAAGAACCGAGCGCACTGAGCCCTCTTAAAAAATCAGGATCTAAGATAAAACGGTCGTCAGGTTCATCATGAATCACATGGCGGATCCCTTTTAATTTCGAGTGTTGGGAAAAGGATTCAAGATGTTCCTCAACCCGAGGTGACTTTAAATCAAACCAACCGACTACGCCTTTGATAAAATCAAAGGTATCGGAAAGCTCCAGTAACCATTCTGTCTCCGTCAGATTTTGACGTGCCTGGACCGCGATCGTTCCCTCAATCCCGGTTCGATCCATGAGGATTTTCAATTCGTGGGGGAGATAATCCCTTTTAAGATCAGACATGGAGTCGTTCATCCACCCATACTCTTTTGGATTGTATAGCCAAAAATGTTGATGAGAATCGAGATGCATTAAGGTCCTGTCTAATTTATTGTTGGATATTTTCAAGCTTCAACCCTCGTCCCGAAATTATCGTTGAACGCAGGACCAAGGAGCAAGTCACTCCGCACCCGATTCTCGATACGACACTGCGGGAGGGGGTGGTGCCCGGGAAAGGACTCGAACCTTCACGCCTTGCGGCACTAGAACCTAAATCTAGCGTGTCTGCCAATTCCACCACCCGGGCACACCATGAAAATAACACTCAAAGAACTATAAGAAAAATACCACAGGATTGAATGAAAGATGAGCTAAAGAGAAAGAATTCTCTCTTTAGAGAATAATAACCGGTGAAATTCAGCTTAAGTAAAGCCAGAAAGTTATGTATGGATTTAATCCTGTGAGTGGTCCTATAAAAGGGTATAGCATAAAGCGAAGGCAATTTTCAGCAAACCGATCCTATGCCATCGCCACCCTTTTTGAAAGGTGAAAACAACAGGCAACTATCTAATGCCGACTGTCTCTTGAATACGGGAGATAATAATTAGATAATGTGAATCTAATATTTCAAAAAACATCTGAAATATACAATAAGTGAAAACTCAAGCTGCGATAAGATGACAGACGTGGAGAAATTGTATTATTGACATTATCGGGAAATCTTTAATTAATTTAGCTCCTCGGTTATATTTAACACCATTTGGTTAAGACTAATTATATAGTTTCTTTACTGAGTAATATTAACAACACCGTAGACGTTTTATTCATGTCAGCACAAATTTATAATAATATAATAGATACCATTGGGAAGACTCCGCTTATCAAACTCAATCAAATTGCGGAAGGATTACCTGCGGATCTTTATCTCAAGTGTGAATTCAACAACCCCCTTTTCAGTGTAAAAGACCGTATTGGCATGTCGATGATCGACGCGGCGGAAAAAGACGGTAAACTCAAGCAGGGCAATGTCGTTGTCGAACCCACTTCCGGTAATACCGGAATCGCCTTAGCCTTTGTCTGTGCTGCGAGAGGTTACAAATGTCTCCTCACGATGCCGGAAACGATGTCCATGGAACGACGCATTTTATTGCGCATGCTCGGCGCGGAGATCGTTCTTACACCCGGACCCAAAGGGATGCCTGGCGCAATTGCCAAGGCCCAGGAAATATTTGAAGAAAATAGCAGTGGTGCCTTTATGCCTCAGCAATTTGAAAACCCGGCTAATCCGGACATTCATCGCCGCACTACAGCCGAAGAAATTTGGGAGGATACGGAAGGTAAAATCGATGTCCTCATTTCCGGAGTGGGTACCGGAGGCACGATCAGTGGTGTTTCCGAAGTCATTAAGTCGCGCAAGAAATTGACATCGATTGCGATTGAACCGAAAGCCAGTCCGGTAATTTCGGGAGGAAAACCCGGACCTCACAAGATTCAGGGAATCGGTGCAGGATTTATTCCGATGAACCTCAACCTCGATATCGTCGATGATATTGTCCAGGTTGACAATGATGATGCCTTCGCGACTGCGCAAAATTTAGCGGTTACCGATGGTATACCCGGAGGGATATCCACCGGCGCTGCAGTTTGGGCGGGAATGGAAGTGGCGAAACGCCCGGAAATGGAGGGGAAAATGATTGTAATAATTGGACCGAGCCCAACAGAGCGTTATATTAGTACACCACTCGCGGAAAAGGCTCGTGCTGAAGCTTCCAAAATGGCAGCAGTAGGAGAATAAGACACAACAATTTAGGGCAAAAATTATTCAGCGTGGTTTTTGCCCATAAAAACAGGTAGTAGTAGTAATAAAGAGCCGCCAACTTCGGTTGGCGGCTTCTTTTTTGTATTGGTGGATTTCAAATTAAGCGTATATTTCTGGTCTGATTAGTTACATTTCAAGTAGCTTACATCTGTCATGGATATTCTGGTAACGGGTGCCACTGGATTGATCGGAAACGCGCTGATTCCCTATTTGCGGGCTTCAGGTCATAATGTTTATGCTTTGACGCGAAATCCAATCGGGAAGCAGGACCTGGGATGGGACCCGGATTCCGGTCAATTGGATTTATCTCACTTTCAGAGTTTGGATGCTGTCGTGCATCTGGCTGGTGAAAATATTGCAGGTGGGCTTTGGACGAAGGCGCGTAAAGAAAGGATTTATAAAAGCCGAGAAGCGGGAACACGACTGTTAATTAATAATTTAACTGCACTTGAAAAACTACCCAGCGTTCTCATCAGCGCATCAGGTATTCATTATTATCCTCATACGGGAGGAGCGGATTACGATGAATCGGGTCCCTGTGGTAAAGGGTTTCTAAACGAAGTATGTCAAGTTTGGGAGGCTGCGACTGCGCCCGCGAATGAGAAAGGGGTACGGGTAGTCAATTTACGATTAAGCGTAGTCTTAAGTCCGTCGGGTGGCGCACTGGCTAAAATGCTTCCGGCCTTTAAACTAGGACTGGGTGGACGCGTTGGCGATGGGAGGCAGCATATGAGTTGGATCGCCATTGATGATGTTGTAGATATAATATATCAATGCTTAAACGATGAGCGATTACAAGGGCCGGTAAATGCTTGTTCGCCCGAGGTGGTATCGAATAGAGAATTCACGCATATCCTGGGTGAGGTATTGCGGCACCCAACATTAGTTCCACTCCCTGAAAGAGTTGTAAGAATACTCCTTGGGCAGCTGGGTGAAGAGACCTTGCTTGCTGACTTTCGAGTTTACCCCCGTAAACTACTGGAGGCTGGCTATACATTTCGTTTCTCTTCACTTAAGAAAGCTCTCTCGCATCTGCTTGAACGATAATTCAGGTATATCTAAAAGCTTGCGAAGGCATTACTGGGTTGTTTATTGCTCAATGCGTTTTTGCCTTATACCTAAGAATGAGAGTAGTTGTTCAGCGTGTATCTCAAGCTTCTGTCACAATTAACGGAAAGGTAAAATCTACGATCGGTACCGGATTATTGATATTCGTCGGCATCATGAATGATGATGGACTAGAGGATATTGACTGGTTGAGCAGGAAGATTCCACAAATTCGCATTTTCCCCGATAATGATGGATTAATGAATCAGTCGGTGGTCGACATAAATGGAGAGATCCTCTTAATAAGCCAGTTCACACTTTATGGTAATTTAAATAAAGGCTCGCGCCCCTCGTTTAATCGATCCGCTCCACCTGATATAGCGGTGCCGCTTTATGAAGCGTTTATCCAAGCGCTCTCTGACACTTGCGGGAAATCTGTCGCGACCGGTGAATTCGGAGCCATGATGAAAATTGACGCCCTGCATGATGGTCCGGTTACGTTGATCATCGATAGTAAAGAGAAAAAGTTTTAGTAAAACCGATCCACCATGTTAAAGAGAGACAGTCCCATCTTGAACCCTCGGTTTTTTAATCGTCCCACCCTTGAAGTAGCGCGTGATCTACCCGGTAAATACCTCTGCCGCCGAATTAAAGGGGATATATTATCCCAGCTATTAGTAGAAGTAGAAGCCTATGATGGTTTTGATGATAAAGCATCACATGCTCATCGCGGAACCACCCCGCGTAATGCCGTAATGTTTGGTCCTGCTGGATACTGGTACGTCTATCTTTGTTACGGTATGCATTGGATGCTGAATATTGTCACGGGGCCGCGTGAATATCCCGCGGCCATCTTAGTCCGGGGCGCGGGTGAATACTCGGGTCCGGGGCGCTTAACCAAAGCGTTGCAGATAAATAAAAATTTCAATGGGAAGAAAATCACCCGCGCCAATGGTCTCTAGCTGGAGGATCGAGGAGTGGTTGTTCCTTCCCATGAGGTAAAGCGATTGCCACGTGTTGGGATCAACTACGCGGGGCCGCTCTGGACGAAAAAACCTTATCGATACGTTTGGAATGCCAGCGCATAAAGAAATAAATTTATTGTTATAACCCTTAATAAAGGTATAATGCGCTTATGATTTCACACCCATTTCACCAACTTTATAGTGGTGGACATCAATTAGACACATCGCCGGAATGTTTTGGGGAGTTTTGCTCTTCAATTGATATTTTAGATGATACGCATGCGCTTCACGCCCGAATAAAACGAGATGGTTACCTTTACTTGCCGGGTTTCTGGCCGCGTGAAGAGGTATTAAAACGGCGTATTATGATTACGGATCAAATGGCGAAAAAAGGGTATTTGAATTTGGATTACCCGGTAATAGATGCGGTAGCGAAAGAGAATGTAGAGATTAATTCTTTCAGTTCCCATTTTAAGAATAAAGATAGACGGGATAGCATGTTCCTTGAAATGAGTCGCTTGCTTTTTTCAGGTAAAATTATAACTTTCCTTGAAACCTATCTTGGAGGAGCGGTTCAACCTTATGAGTACACCTGGTTTCGTGTACGTAAACCAGGCATGGGGACTAAACCACACAGTGATATCGTCTTTTTTAACCGGGGGACACACAATATCTACAGTGCTTGGGTGCCCTACGGTGATATCGATCAGGAGTTGGGTGGCTTGATGATTCTCGAGGATTCTCATAAGAAGCGACACCGCTTAAAAAATTACCTGAAACGCGATTCGGATACTTATTGTAAGAACCGAAAGGGCGCCGAGCAATATGCGTCACAGAAGACTAAAGTTTGGAGTGGAACGCTTTCAAGCAACCCGGTGACTTTAAGAGAAAAGTTGGGGGGTAGATGGCTGAGAGCAAATTATGGTATGGGTGATCTGTTGCTCTTCCCGCCCTATACGGTGCATTGCAGTCTTGATAATAATTCAGATCGCTTTCGTATCTCCACGGATACACGCTACCAATTGGCTTCTGACCCATATGACAAGCGCTGGGTAGGACCCAACCCGGTGGGCCATGGAGCGGGTGGCAAGCGGGGAGTGATATGCTGATATTCAGTTGAGGCTATACAGTCGGTATACTTGAGTTCAATTAAGTTGAACAAATATTTTATATTAATATCGCTTACCTTTTTTTGTCGACTGGCACTCGACGCTTACGGGGAGCGATTGACATCACTGGGGCAAACTCCGGACTGGTCTCAATTGGAGAAGTATCAGGAAACGATTACAAGGGTAAGATTCAAACGACTGCTCGACGAAATATATGCTCCCGACAATGCCTATGCCGATACCATTACCCTCAATAAGAATCATGCACGAATAAATACCCGTAATGGTGATCCCAATTCTATTTTTCTCCTTGGCTTTGCCAGCGATGAAAGTTCTGCACGCGTGCGTCCGGTTAACTACTGGCGGCGGCGGACCTCATTACCAAAAGCCCCAGAGGAAAAACCACTGGGATATTTAAAGATCATCCTGGATCCAGGGCATATCGGCGGCGATTTTGCCATTATGGAGAATCGCTCCTTTAAAATTGGCGAGAGTAAACCTCTACGTGAAGGCGATCTTACTTTAACCGTCGCGCAACGATTAAAAATCAGGTTGGAAGAATTGGGAGCAAAAGTTTGGTTAAGCCGAGAGACAACCGAACCCACGACGGAAGAGACGCCCGAGAGTTTAAGGTATATAGCCGAGCGACTTCTCTTAAAAAATAGTGATAATCCTTCTTTGCTTTTAACGCTCAATAAGGCAGACGCAAAAGAAGTAGAGCGGTTAAGCGAGTTGCTTTTTTATCGCGTGAGTGAAATCCGTACTCGTGCGATTAAAATAAACCAGCATTTTCAACCGGATGTAGTCATTGCCATACACTTCAATGCTGAATCATGGCCAGATAATCAAAGAAAAACGCTGGTGAACAGCAATCACCTGCATGTTCTAATCAACGGCGCATACAGTAGGGAAGAATTAACCTATGATGATATTCGGTTTCAAATGTTGCGTAAACTTCTCAGTGGAACAACACAGGAAGAGATTGCGCTAGCCCGAGCAATCATTTCAGAAATGGCTGAGAATACAAAACTTCCTCCCTATAGTTATCCAGGGAACAACGCTGTAAAAGTGGGCGACAATCCCTATATATGGGCGCGCAACCTGATCGCCAATCGTCTTTACCAATGCCCGGTAGTATTTCTGGAGCCCTACGTGATGAATGGTAAGGAAGCTTTCTCACGTATTCAAGCTGGAGACTATGAAGGGAAACGACTCATCAATGGATCTCTCCGAAAAAGTATATTTCGGGAATACGTTGATAGTGTAGTCACAGGACTGATTGATTATTACGGAAATGGTGACGACAATTAACGAATAAACTTCCGATCAGCTCTAATATGCTATGGCAGATCGAAGCCTTAAATGACGAGGATTATCAAAAGAGCCGCGAGTATGATTCGATAATAGGCAAAAATGCTCAAACCATGCCGTGTCAGGTACTGAACCATCCATTTTACGGCAATCGCTGCAGACAATGCTGCCACCAGGCATCCGAATAAAACGGGACCCAAGCCAAATGATTCAAGAAGCACAGGGCCTTTTTTAACTCCGATATAAAATGCCGCCCCGGTAAGAGTGGGAAGCCCAAGCAAAAAACTGAACTCGGCCGCATGACGCGGGCTTAGACCGACCAGGTAGCCACCGACAATAGCCATCATCGAACGACTTGTTCCCGGCCACATGGCAATACATTGAAGTATTCCAATGAGCAAGGCTTTCCCAGGAGTTAGTTCATGGAGATCAAGTCCGGCATTATGATTGGACAGACGTTTATGGCGCCAGTGTTCTACGCCAAGCATGAGCACGGAGCCTGTGAGGAGAGCAGTGATTACCGTCCAGGTATTAAACAGGTGCTGACCAATCCAATTTTCAAGAGCTAGCCAAAAAAAAACGGCGGGGATCAGGGCAATGAGCAGATTGCGACCCAATAACAATCCTTCACGATTTTTTCCGATTAACCCTAGGATAATAGACCAGACCTTTGCCCAGTAGAGAATCAATACCGCGGCAATAGCTCCCGCTTGTATTATCACGGTGTAAGCATCTACAGCAGATTTCAGGGTAAAAGCTTCACCCTCAGGAAAATTATCAGACGGGGGTTCTTGGAGGTGGGCGGCGCCGGCTTGATTGTTGAGCGGTTGTTCCCGGTTGAGACCTAGCAACTGATTGGTGATTATAAGATGACCGGTTGATGAGATAGGTAAAAATTCGGTTATCCCCTCGACCAATCCTAAGATTAAAGCCTCTCGATAGTTCAAAGTATTAGTATCTGATCTATTTTCATCTTCTCTAATGATTAATGATGTATTTTCGCTACTATCATCGGTCATACCGGATGACGGTAATTGTGCGCTTACCAGAGGCACCAAAGCCAAACTCATGATCAAAACAATTGTTGCCTGGTGTAATAATCTCACAATACCGTTTCTTTTTTAGCTCCGATCATAAAAACATAGTGTCACATTTTCGAGGGAAGTAACGATTAATTTTAAAGAAAGTAAATTTGATTTTTAATTGGGCGGAAAAAATAATAATTTATCTCAATAGATCATTCCCGCCGAAAGCTGGTACCTACTCTCGGCCCAAGTCCTTCAATACTACCGCAACCACAGCCCTGAATCATGGATCGTTAAAAATTGGATCTGTTATGACGCAATATCTTCGGGATTGATGTAGACTCCGACGATATGACTTTGTCCAGGTATGTCGCCACAGTTGGTGTAGTCGATGAAAATGATCCGGCCATCGGGCAGTGTGAGCCAGGAGGAATAGCCGTGATCGGGGTGAGGTTTTTGGTCGGGGTGATTTCCGTGGATTTGTACCATCCGGTTACGTTGATACTGATCGGGGTAGTCGCCGGATGAAGCGGACCAGTTCCACGACCAGTCATCGAGTGTTTTGTTTTGGGAGGAGAAAGAGACTGCTCTCCAGGTGCTCGTGCCCGTATCACCCCATTGTCCAAACATGGTGCGCATGTCGGTGCGAGCAGTTTGGAAGTCTGAGATGTTTGTTTCTCCACGAAAGACATTGCGATAGATGAGGTCTTCGCCGTCCAGTTGTATGCGTAGTAATCCACTTTTGTGTCGCATGGCGACTTTTCTCGGACGGGAGAAGTCAGCCTTTTTGTAAAGGTCGGAGCGCTGCACTTCGCCGAGCGAAATGAAGTCGGAACCGATAGTGATAAAGGCATTCACGCTTCCGCAGGACATAAATGAGATCGGTTTGCCAGGTGGGCCTTCAACTTTTATTTCGGTTTTGAAGTCGACGGTGCTGAAACGATTCTGAGGTGGCAGGAGGCTGTATCGGCATTCGTGTTCGGGCTTGTTTTCGATGATCAGCGCGCCATTATTCAGCGTTGCACTGTATTTTCTGCGTGGGCCTCCGATTGCATAGGTACCTGCTTCCTGTTTCAGGTCACCGATCCAGGCGTAGCAACCCAGGCCACCATTTACGTGACGGCCGGTGACCATACAACGTCCGTCGGCGAGTTGCTTCACATAAGGACGGTGGAGCGCGAAGGGGCACATTTGTGGATCGCTCCAGGTCTGACCATTGTCCTGTGAATAGGTGACAAAGCTGGGGATGCCGCCCGATTGATTTTCCCGCATGACACAGGCCAGTTCATTGCCACCATCGAGGATCACGAGGGCGCCTTCACAAAAGCGGTGATAGCCGTCATGTGCTACGATGACCTGATCGCCCCAGGTTCTACCGCCGTCAGTGGAGGTGGTCATTATTTCGGCGAATTCCTGGCTTTCGCGCATCATGATGTGTGAGCAAACGGCGAGGCGACCATCTGGCAGTTCCATCATACGGTCGGGTTCAAAGCCCATGATATTGGGCTTGTGTGGGCCGTCCCAGGTTTTGCCTTCGTCGGTGCTCCACCAGATCCAGTTACCGGGGGGCTGGTCTACGTGAAAGTGGCCGAAATCGTCGTGGTCACAGATAACTGCAATTCTATTGTCTCGTAGCAAACTTATGCGCGGTGTGACCAGACGTTCGTCTCCTTTACTGCGATCGGCAGTTGCTACTTCATTCAATTTGTCCCATGTCTGACCATCATCGTCACTATAAAGGATTGTGAGTATCTGTGTTGTTTCTCCCCAGTGGGCTTCGGTGTCGGAGTAGACGAGAAGGAGACGGCCGGATGTGAGGCGTATGATATCGGGATTTTTTGTGAATCGATCGGGACTTCGCCAGGCTTCGAATACTTTGTGGGCTACAGATCGGGGAGGGATGTACATAGAGTTCCTTTAATTTGAAATGCTGGGTGGTCGAGCGTCAATTCGGTATTTTGATAGAAGGATTCATACCTACAAGAGTTAGATACTATGACACCTGAAAAATTATATCGATAAATAATTCAGTAGTGATTTTATCTTGTGGTATTTCCAGGAAGCGTTACCACACGGAAAGATAATAAGTACGATGTTGGTATTAGATGCATTAACGGTTGAACTTCGAAAAGGAGCTGACTTAGACAACGCACAGTCTGAAGAAGCTGCCAATTCACTGACTTCAGCGGATATCTCCGCTGAATCAAAAGAAGATTTTTTAATTGCCCTAGCCGAAAAAGGGGAGTCTGCCGGTGAAGTTGCCGCCTTCGCTCATATATTTCGCAATCATGCCCGTGACCCTGGAGTGTCTGCTTACGCGGACAAAGCAATTGATGTTGTCGGAACCGGGGGCGATCACTCAGGCAGTTTCAATATTTCAACGACTGTAAGTTTTGTCGTGGCAGCTGCTGGTGTCACTGTCATCAAACACGGTAGCAGTGCAATCACCTCGAAAAGTGGAAGCGCAGATCTTCTACACGCTCTCGGTATTAATCTTCAAGCAGATAACGAATTGATCCAACGATCGCTTGAAGTTCTGAACTTTTGCTTTTTATTTGCTCCCGCCTTTCACCCTGCATTTAAGGAGATAATGCCCGTGCGAAAGTCTCTCGCCGAGAAAGGACGGCGCAGCATATTTAATATATTGGGCCCCCTTATTAATCCAGGCCGGCCGGCCTATCAGCTCCTTGGTGTATATGCTGAACACTGGGTCGAACCCCTGGCTGAATGCCTCCAAACATTGGGAATTAAACGCGGTATCGTGGTACACGGAATCGTGAACACCGATACGGTGATGGATGAACTTACCTGCTCTGGGGTAAACCGTGTAGCCGGGGTGGGTGAACTGTGTCAAACGAACACGACGTGGGTTCCTGAAGATTTTGGTCTCGAAACCTGCGAATTTTCAGAATTAAGGGGTGGATCAGCAGAGGATAATCTTAGGCTCCTCCATGAAATACTGGAGGGGAGAGGCCGGCCCGGGCTCCTTAACTCAATTTTATGGAATGCCGGTGCTGCTCTCTGGATTGCCGAAAAAGTAAAAGACCCACATGAGGGAATTGATATGGCTCGGTCACTTATACAAGACGGTGTGGTTCGAAAGTGGTTACAGCGCGCGCGCGATTTTTACCTGACGTCATGAGCCTGAAGTATTTTGGAACGGACGGGATACGCGGTGAGTTTGGAGGATCGCTTATATCAACGGATATGTTTCGACGTCTAGGTTGTGCGGTGGGCAAGTACCTTGAGGAAACCAGGAACCATCGTGATCATAAAATTGTCGTTGCGCGTGATACTCGTGATTCAGGTAAAGAACTTGAAAAAGCTTTTTGCGAAGGGGTAGCCACACCTGATATTGAGATTGTGGCTCTAGGTGTTCTTCCTACTCCTGCGGTATCGATGGCAACGCGTGAGCTTCACGCTGACCTGGGGGTGGTTATTACTGCATCCCACAATCCCTCAACCGATAATGGTATCAAGCTCTTGTCCTCTGACGGTCGAAAGCTCGACGAAGGCGCGGAAAGCAGAATAGAGCAACTTGTTGAAGAAATAGATGAGGTGCCGGCAAGCACAGGTATAAATTATTCCTGCGATTTCGATGGAATAGAATTTTATGTTCGTTACGCTCAATCCTTATTAGCGGAGAATTGCTTGAAAGGATGGAAAATAGTTGTCGATGCCGCGAATGGCGCCGCTTATAGAACCACGCCATCAACCCTTGCCAATCTTGGGGCGGAAGTGATAGAGATCGGAGATACACCTGATGGCGTTAATATTAATGAAAGCTGCGGCAGTGAACATCCTGAAAGGTTAGCAAATGAGGTAAAGAAGGTTAATGCGAGATTAGGGATGGCGCACGATGGCGATGGCGATCGTCTTGTGGTCTGTGATGAAAGCGGTGATTTGGTCGATGGTGATGAGTTGTTGGCTATTCTTGGACTGCATTACATAGGACAAGAAACATTGTCAGCTAATGCCCTGGTTGCTACAATAATGAGCAACATGGGACTTGATCGGGCAATCGAAAATGCCGGTGGAAAAGTAATACGTGTGCCAGTCGGTGACCGACAGGTTGTCAATAAAATGATAGAGGGGGGCTACAATTTGGGAGGTGAATCGTCGGGACATGTCATTTTCAGTGATCACTCTCTCATAAGTGATGGATTATTAGCGGCAATTAAGATTATTGAAGTGATGCTTCAAAGAGGAGAGCCACTCTCTCAATTGCGAAAATGTATAACGCACTTTCCTCAATCCCGGTGTGATCTTTATGTTAAGGAAAAAGTGCCTTTAATGGATAAATCGCAGTTAGTAGCGGAAATGACTCTTTTGGAAAACTCACTTTCAGGTTCCGGGCGGATACTCGTTCGTTATTCTGGGACAGAACCGAAAATCCGATTGCTGGTCGAAGGTGAAAACGCGGAGCAGGTAGAGAATTGCCTGATCGAACTTAAAAAAGCGGTGGCCACTCATCTCAATGTAATCGAAGGGTGAGGCGTTCAGCTTGAAGGCACTAATAAGCAGTACCTGCCGTAATTCAGAAGTCGACGAACTCCCTTCGACTTGAACTCAGGCAAAAGCAGGTAACCAGAGGTGAAGCAAAGCGAAACCTCTGGCTATTTTCCGGCGCCCCTCCGGGGCTTAGGCGTTAAGATAATCTAACTTTCAAGCGGACACGATCAGCTGTCGTCCCGTCCCGCAGTCGCGGGAGGACTATGGCTGACAGGCATCGTGCGTCCCTCCGGAATTAAAAATGGAGGGCCACGCTCCGTCGTGGCCGTGAAATTATATTTTACGCAGTCTAACAATCTACGTCCAGCGAGGGGAATATTGCTTACAAGAAGCACCGAATTACTGCGAGTTCATATAAGCAAAATGTGGCAATATCATAGGGCATGCACTTCCAGCTCTTAATTTAGGGAAATAAGCATCCGATACTAATATATGCCGGAAGTTTGTCTCAACGCGCTTGATTCTCGCTATCGCAACCATATCGATAAAGCTGAAAAAGCCTTGGATAAGGGAAATCCAGGCTATGCTATTGATGTTTATTCTGCGCTGTTAAAAAAACATCCCGAATGTCTTGAGGTTCGAAAAGTATTGCGAAGAGCCCAACATAAAAATCCAGCAAATAATCAACGGATAAGCACAAAGATCAAATCTAAGCTGATTTCGGTTATTTATAGATTCAGGGGGTGGTTTTTGCTCAATTACCCGAAAAAAAAGATAATTTTAGCTGAGCGAATACTCAGTTCTAACCCTAATGATACTTTTGCCCACCAATACCTTGCGCGGTCCGCGCTGGCATTGGGGCTAAATGAAACGGCAATATTTGCTTATGAATCAGTAAGGAGTTTGAAACCGGAGAATAAACGCATTCTTTTGAATTTAGCGAAAACATACTTTTTGGCAAAACGTAACCGTGAAGCTATTCAAATATGTGATTCCATCCTCAGTAAGAATCCCTCGGGTAGTGAAGCTCAATTGCTCATAAAACAGGCATCAGTAGCGCTTTCCATAGAGCAAGGACAGTGGGAAGAAGATTCGAATTTCCACTCCAAACTTCACAATAAGACAGAATCTCAGAATCTCGAACTGACCGGTCATTTAATCAAAGATGAGAGTGAGTTAAAAAAACTAATTGCGATCACCAGGGTTAAAATAGAAAGAGAACCGGATAATATTAATAATTATCGGACCATCAGTCAGTATTATCAACAGCTGGGTGAATACGATGAGGCTATTCACTGGATTCGTCAGGTTCGTAAAACAAATCATGGTGCTTCCGATGCGGCTCTCGAACACCTTGAAATCGATCTCGAAGTTGGCAAAGAGGAACATTTCATCAGCAGTATCAAACAACGTCTATCTGAATATCCTTCGGATAATTCATTGAAGCAGCAATTAAAGGAAGCGCAGGAAACATCTACTGAACTAAACTTTAGGAGAATAGAATTACTCGTAGAAAAGTACCCCAATGATAATCGCTATCATTTCGAATATGGCGAACTGCTCTACGGTGAATGTCGGTTGAGAGCGGCAGCAGAACAATTTCAATTGACGCAGCGAGATCCAAAATTCCGACTGCTTTCTTATGCTTATCTAGGCAGGATTTTTAAGAGAGAAAAGAAATACGATCTTGCCGTGAATCAACTTTACACCGTTAAAAATAATACACCTGTAATGGATGAATTTAAAAAAGATGTCGTTTACGAGTTGGCAGATTGTTATGCCAAACTGGGTGAGAAGGAAAAAGCGATAGCAGAATATAAACAGATTTATGCCTGCGATATCGCGTTCCGAGATGTTACCGTGATTGTTAACAATCACTATCAGAAGTCCGCACCGCCTTCGGCATGAAAATGGGAGCGCCTCTTTAAAAACTATATGCGAAAAATAGCCCCCAGCTTTTTACCCAACAACATGCTGGCTCCAATAATAGTCGCACTCAGGAAAATCATGGCCCAAACACCAAGTGCACTCGCGATGTAACGGCCATCGCCAAGAAAGTGCATCAGCTCGTAAATAGCCTTAGTGATAGGGAAGTATTCGGCTTTTTGCGCTAGAATTAACGAATCGGAAACTTCCAGCATAGCCTGAGAAAAGGCGAGAAGGCCGCCAGCCAGCAAGTTTGCTATAATGAGCGGTATGGTAACCAGGAGTGCTGCTTTTAATGGTGGGCAACCGAGGTTTTGCGCGGCCTCTTCATAGGTTTCACTCGTCTGTTGCAATCCGGCTACTGCAGAGCGGACGACAAATGGCAGACGACGAACAGCGTAGGCGATGATAAGAAGCGCAGTCGGGTTTTCCACCGGATTGATGAAACTAAAAAACTTTCCTTCACGACTCATCGCCATGTAGCCAAACGCCATAACCAGGCCAGGAACAGCCAGGGGCAGCATGGCCATGGCATCGAGTCCGTTTCTCCCGGGGAGCCGTGTCCTCACCACGATGTAAGCAATGCTGACCCCCAGCACCATATTCAGAGCCGTAGCCGCACTTGCGTAAATAAGACTATTTCTGATTGAAGGCACGGTGAGACTATGGCCAAGAGCAAGTTCATAGTTGTGCCATGTCAATTTCTGGGGTAAAATGGATTGATACCAGTCAGTCGAAAATGAAAGCATGATAACTCCAAAGTGGGGAAGGAGAGAGACAAATATAATAATACTGAAAAAGCTTATACATAGGATGGAACCGGTTAGACCTGGCTTTTTAGGGTCAGATTGGGCGCTGGCCTTTGCCATCATTGAATAGGTATCTCGCCCGAACAACCCTTTGCCTAAAACATAGAAAAGCATCGAAAAAATAAGCATGACGGTGACTAAGGCATATGGAAACGGGTTGCCCCCTATATCCCTGATTCCATAAAAAATCTGCACCGAAGTAAGCCTGCTGTAATCAAAGATGAGCGGCACCCCCAGCTCTGTGAACGACCATATAAAAACAATTGTGCATCCCGCGAACAACCCGGGTCGCATTAAGGGCAAGGTAATGCGATAAAATTTTTTAAATCCGCGGCAGCCTAAATTTTCGGCTGCTTCTTCCATCGCGGGGTCGATATTGGCAAGGGAAGCTAGAGCGTTTAAGTAAAGGATGGGAAAAAGACTCAGCGCACTCACAATCACGACGCCCCAGAACTGTCCTTTTCCCAGCCAGTCGATAGTCTGTCCTTCGGGCAATAAACCGATAAGATTCAGTAGGGCATTAAGGGCACCATATTGACCGAGAATTTGCCTGACTCCGATGGCTCCGACAAAGGGTGGGAGCATAATGGGTAAGAGAATCAACCCCATCATTATAGAACGCCCGGGAAAGACATAACGATCGGCGATCAATGCCAGGGGTAGGGAAATAAGTAAGGCGAGAAGGGTCGAAAAAACAGCGAGACCAAATGAATTGTAAAGGCCTTCCAGGTATAATGAATTCGCGAATACCTCAAAAAAATAGACGAGGGTAAAGTGACCATCAGCGTCTATAAATGCCCCGTGCAGGATTTGGCCGATAGGCCAGATAAAAAAAGTGGCAAAGAATATGAAGCATAATAAGTAAATACTTATAGCAACAGCCTTGGTCATAACAATTTAGTCTGCTTTTTAATAAAAAAATTCGAGATTGATGTCACGAAAATCAGATCATTCAAGAAAGTGTAATATTATTGGGAACAATAACTAACCTTTGACAATCTAAATTAGATAAAGGGTTAATCGTTAATGACTCACAGCGATAGTTAAAATGACGAAATTCAGCGAGGATATAAAGTTACTTTTTATATGATACATGAAACGATTGAATGAGACATTAACCCTGGACATCATCTGTGATGTGACAGGGAGGCGTTATAAACAAGTGGATTTACCTTCGGAATTAGTAAATCAATTATCCCTGTCCGAGAAAGAGCAGGGCGTAACGACCACGGAACTTGCGAAAGTAATTATCCGGTATTTGGCAAAGAAGTCTAAAAAAGCAAATGCGTCGCATAGTGCGCAGTCGCTGCAGAATCAAATTAATTAAGTAATACCGTAGTGTTCGCATTTTGGCTGAGCGTTTGCTCAAGCTCCATGTCATCAATCTCAATGCTACTCTATTCTATCAAAAGGTTCGTAAATATTATCAGAATCTCTGTTTCGTTCACGTTCTTCAGACAACCGCTCATTGGTTTCTTTTACTTTTTTCAGAAACCCCTTAGCACCCTTTGTCTCGCCGCTGATAACGGAACCTAAAGCGGTCTCCTTATCCACTGCATTAATGGGCGCTTTTACACCGTAGGCAACCGTGTCCACGGGAGCACTCACGACCTTGCAACCGTTAAATGCAAGAGGAGAAATAAACACCAACAGGATTTTTCTGAATAGACCTCTCATAGTTATAAGGTGTACTCCAATTAGGGTAATTTCAAACGGCTATTATAGATTTTAGCAGTTAGGAAAATAATTCGATAAGCCGAAAACATTGCTTTCTGTAGTTAATACAATGGTGATTCCAAATGCTTTAGCTCGTATTCAATTGAATTCTGTGCATCTAATTGACTCTATTTTAATGAATCGATGATAGCCAATTTTATTGCTTCGCTTGGTGAATATGGAATCCTGAGAATCAGACGCATAGGTAGATCGGGCATATTTCTTTACCATAGCCTCATCAGCCTTTTTACCACGCCTTTGAAATGGGAACGGGTGCTGAAGCAGATTGAATTTATCGGGTGGCAATCGACGGGGCTCATTTGCCTTACCGGAGCATTTACCGGAATGGTCCTCGGACTCCAGGGGTATAATACCTTGTCAAGAGTCGGTTCGGAGACATTGCTGGGACCACTGGTGGCACTTTCTCTCATTCGGGAGTTAGGCCCTGTCCTCGCTGCACTGCTTATGACGGGTCGAGCCGGATCTGCTATTACCGCGGAAATCGCAATCATGCGAAATAATGAGCAAATCGATGCGATTGAACTTATGGGATTGAATCCATTGCGCTACTTGGTTGTTCCCAATATTGTTGGCAGTGTCATCGCTCTAACTGTCCTTACCTGGATTTTCGATTTTGTGGGTATAATTGGCGGTTACCTCGTGGGCGTAAAAATGTTGGGGTTACCTTCCGGTTCATACTTTGGAGAAATCAGCCGTTACCTGGAAATGGATGATATTATGGGGGGTGCTTATAAATCGCTCAGCTTCGGGCTGCTCATTGCCTGGGTATGTTGTTATAAAGGTTTTAATACCGGATTCGGGGCAGAAGGGGCAAGCAAGGCCACTACCCAGGCCGTCGTCAACTCATCTGTCCTCATCCTCGTGTGGGACTTTTTTGTCACTTCCCTCGTATTTTAATGCTATGATTGAGATTGATAATCTACACAAGCAGCTTGCTGGAAAAGATGTTTTGCGCGGTGTTTCCCTGCGTGTTGAAAAAGGTGAATTTTTCGCGCTTATCGGCCAAAGTGGCTGTGGAAAGAGTGTGCTTCTTAAACACGTCGCCGGGTTAATGCAGCCGGACCGCGGGCGCATTTTTATTGATGGAGAAAATCTATCGACAGCCCGCGGTAAAGACCTGGAGCGCATCCGCGGGCGCTATGGCTTTGTCTTTCAAAATGGTGCTCTTTTTGACTCCATGAATGTCTACGATAACCTGGCATTTCCGCTTAGAGAAAGAACGCGATTGAGCGAAAAAGAGATTCGGGATAAAGTGACAAAGGGCTTGGATCAGGTAGGTCTAAAAGATGTGGATTCGATATTTCCGGCACAGTTAAGTGGAGGAATGACTAAAAGGACAGCCCTTGCCAGGGCCCTGATCATGGAACCGGAGATCATTTTTTTCGATGAACCGACGACCGGTCTGGATCCTATCATCGCTAAAGCGATACTCAATATGTTTGAAACCTGTCATCAACAATTGAATCTGACTGGAATCATAGTATCCCATCAGGTTCCAGACATATTTCAAATCGTGCAAAAGATAGGCATGCTTCATGAAGGGAAAATAATCACAGCTGAAATCAAGGGAGGAAAAGTTGAAACGGATAACCCCATTATTCAGCAATTCGTGGAAGGAAGCATTGATGGTCCCGTTCAGTATAAATGAAGTTTATCTTTTTGTTGTCCTTTTATTATGGCTGAATAAATATATTACACACCATGAAAACGAAGCCCCTCTACCTTGAATTTACGGTGGGAGTATTTCTCCTCCTCGGTGTTCTTTGCCTTGCCTATCTCAGTGTTAAGCTCGCTAAAAAAGAGATATTTAATCCGGATGGCTATACCGTCCACGCTCTATTTACCAACATCAGTGGACTCAGCACAGGGGCCCCAGTCGAGATCGCCGGGGTTGAAATCGGCCATGTTAAAAAGATTACATTGGATGATTATGAGGCTTACGTTCTCATGGTTATTAAAGATAACATCCAACTGCAGACCGATGTTATCGCTTCCATAAAGACAAAGGGATTATTTGGTGAGAAATATGTGGAAATTATGCCGGGAGGGAACGAGGAGTTTATCAAACTAAACGGAAAAATACGATATACGGAACCAGCCATGGATATTGAAGGTCTCATTTCAAAATTCGTTCATGGTCAAATCTAACGAGACAATTTTGGATTTGGTAATTCACGCAAGGCGCAATGCCTTTATCAGCCACTCGGCGTTATTGATAATCCCTGTCATATTTACCTTTTTTTATGACGTTTATCAGCAATAGAGCCTATATTACTATGACCTCATTGATTTAATGATAATGAATAAGGCCGCTCTAAAATATTTTATCGCAATAGCTACAAGTTTTCTCCTTTTATTCACTTTTCTTCAAGCGGGATTGCCAACCGATCAGGTTAAGGAGACCACAGACAAGCTGATTGCCATTCTCAGGGATCCTTATTTCAGCGACTTAAGCAATTCCGTCGAAAAGAGAAATCGTATAATCGAAGTAGCTGATGAGCGTATAGATTGGTATGCCCTGTGCCGGAGTTGTCTGGGACGGCATTGGTCGAAAAGAACACAGGAGGAAAAAAAAGAGTACATCGATCATCTCTCCCGATTTCTGCAGAATAATTACTCCACACTTATTATAGAAAATTTTTCTAATTTAAAAGAGATTGAATATCTCGACGAAAAAATTGATGAAAATTACGCAGTCGTTCGCATAAATGCCATCGACACCGATAATATTGCCTATCCCATCGGTTATCTCTTGAAAGAAAAAAAGGACGGATCCCAATGGGAAGTATTTGATATTATTATCGAAGGGGTGAGTATGGTTAAAAATTACCGCACTCAATTCTCAGAGATTTTACGAAAATCAAATTTTGAGGATTTAATCCAAAGATTAAAAAAGAGAATCGAGGAGCTGGATAAAGAGCAAAGCGTCCTTTAAGACTTCCTTCGCCAGGAATCACTTCATATCTCAGTGAAGTTCGCTTACGATAGGTTACAGTAAATTGTCTAAGCCTTTGATTGATATACAAATATATCAGTGATATAGGATAACTCTTTTCTCAGCTAGGGGTAAAGGCTAAGTCGTATTTCTCAAGGTTAATATTCCAAAATCATGGTATAGCGATTTATTGCGGTACGCTGAAAGTTGCCTGTGCTCACATCACCATCATCGAAAGCTTCATCAAGATACGCCATCTGTTGAACACCATAATTCGTATTAATTATACTAATACCCGCCGTGATTCCAAAAGCGCCAAAGTCCCAGTCCCAGTTACCTCCGGATGGTGTTATTTCAGTCCATACTGTATTGCTTAGGTATGCATCCATACCATTGGGGATAACTGCGAATGGAGAATCGGGCGGATAGCCACCCTCTGCCTGGGCATATTGTTCAAAGGCGCCCGCGAAAACACGCCAGTTGTTTATAAGATATGTATTATGGGCTCTATCACGTGCACGTCGAATATAAGGAATAGCGAAAGTAGTGAGTATTCCAATAATGACGACGACGATCATCATTTCGACGAGGTTAAACCCCAGCGAGTTTCTGTAATGCTTCATATGATTAAAATCTTTAAGAAAGCCTGTGCTTCATGATTGTATTATTATTAGAATTCACGAGGTGCCCGCGAGAATTATTTCATTTGTTAATTTCCATCCCCTTCTGGTCAGGATAATAGTTTCAACCCCATATAGAATACACGTAAATAATGCTAAGTACGCTCCTGTCTCCAGGTTATCTCTAAAACTGACAAGGCAAAAGACAGCATTGGGAATATAGGCTAAATGGATGGATGCTGAAGCGTTTATTTCATGCGGCACATGCTTTCGCTGATTGATGAATACCAAAAATATACTGATTAGTATCAGTATCAAAGTAATATATAATAAAAAGTTTTCTACGCGGTCTAACCGATATAAAGTTGCGACAAGGATAGAAACTAATGCTAATATTGACAAGAGGTAGCCAATGGCGATTTCTGCTTTGGTCAATTGATTTTTATTTAATACCCTTATACTCCAGAGTAAAATAAGGCATGGCAGGAACAACGGATATGAAATAAGTAATATTTCTCTACCGACAGTATGGTTATCATTTTCGAAAACAATATTTAGAGGGCTGTGAAAGAATTTATCCAGTAGTCCCAGGATGGCATTCATGGTTGAAATGCCATCCGTAAGAGGCATGAAAAGTGAAATGATACCGGGTATGGTCAGTATAGGGTATAAGAATTTAAATTGAATAAAATTCCTCATGTATTTAACGGGAATTAGATAGATAATTTATTTTTCATCCATTTTTTTCAGAAAGATTCGCATACATCGGAAACCCACCAGTGAAGTTATAAGTAATTGAATTTCAATCAAAGGAGAGGTGGCAACGTTTCTCAGTTCTACAGCTTTGCGATATCATTTTAAGGCTTCGCCAGAATCCCGAGATTGAATTGGGCTTGGATGTGTCCCTGTTCGGCAGCTTTACTATACCATTTAACAGCTCTTCTTGAAATTTTATCTACATCTATACATTTTTCATATTTTACCCCAAGATAATATTGGGCGTCGGCGTATTTCTCACCAGCCATTTTACGAATCCATTTAAATGCTTCGGAGTGTTTCTGAATATCTGCCTTGCGAAACCAATTGAAAGCCTGTGCATAATCTTGTTCTACACCTTCGCCTATGTAATGCATCATCCCAAGACTGAATTGGGCACCAGCATATCCTTTTTCAGCTGCTTTCTGAAACCACTTGAGTGCCTCGGCAAAATCCTGTTCTACGTACAAGCCTGATTGGACCCCGTTTTTCGTACCAATTATTAAGTGAGAGAGTTCCCGGGTATTAATGGTTTTAGGATTGATGTATATGAGAGATCTTGGCGAAGTGAGGGCGTAGCCCGAACGCGGCCAAGATCTGAAAGGAATGTGACAAACTCTTGTGGGCTTTTAAAGCCTAAACGACTGTGGGGATGATCATGGTTATAGGTCTGGCGCCATTGTTCGATTACAACTTGTGCTTCAGCCACGCTGAGCAACACTTCACGGTTCAAACACTCATCGCGTAAGCGGTTGTGAAACGACTCGATGAAACCGTTTTGCCAGGGACTGCCCGGATCGATATATATCGCCTTGATCTTTTTGTCGGACAACGACTGCTGCACTTGATGAGCAATGAATGGCTTCGCATGTCGTCGCTTCGCTCCTCGGAACACTGCCGTTGTCACTACGGATATAGCTGGGAGCTCCCTCCTTTTCAATGGCCTCGCTAAGCACAGAGAGGACATCCGATGAGGTGAGTTCACGAGCGACCCGGATATCCAGACATTCACGCGTATATGTCTTCGCTTCGCTTGAGTGTCGTCGCTTTCAGCTCCTCGGTACATCGATCAGAGTCATCATCTTTAATGGACCGCCATGGTCTGTGCGATCATGGACAAAGTCCCAGGACCAAAGGTGATTGCGACCGGTTGCTTTAGTAGGCGACCCCGTAGAGACCCCTTGACGGTGTCTACGCTTTTTAGGTGGCTTTACCTGCAACCCTTCTGAACGTCGTACTGCCTGAACAAACTTCCTGTTTGTTGTCCAGCCTTCCTTTACGAGCAAGGCACGGATGCGCCGGTAACCGTAGCAGGGATGTTCCCAGGACAGGGTTATAATCCGCTCGGCCAACCGCTGAGCTTTCTTACTGGCCTGCTTGGGCTGGTAGCTGAAAGTTGACCAACTGAGGCTGAGGTAGGAACAAGCCCTTCGCAACGAGCACAGCCCTCTCTCAGCCGCATCTTTTACTACTCGCTTCTTCTGCTTGGGGCTCACCACTTTTTTGACAGCGTTTCCTCCATTACCTGATTCTTAAGCATTTGATCAGCGAGCATCTTCTTCAACTCGGTGTTTTCTTTTTCCAGCTCTTTAAATCGCTTCGCATCGGCTAGTTCCAAATTGCCATACTTTTTACCCCAGCGATAGAAGGTCTGTTCACTCACGTTGTTGCCTCGGCAGATTTCCTCTACCGTTTTTCCGGTATCGGCTTGCCGCAGTATTGCGATGATCTGTTCTGTTGTGTATCTTTTTCTTTTCATGAGGTTATCTGTTTATCCCGATAACCTCTCTCTGTTAATGATACCATTTTTGGGGGTCACTCCACCGTTTATACAGGCATATTGTGACCAATGGAATACAAGCCGTGTATACGATGGTATACTTCTGATGATGCTGAAATGCGAAGGGGTACAGTAATTAATATCTGCCCATCACCCTTATTGCAAAAAATGTAGTATCTGCCTAAACCGATTAGATGAGACCGAGGGTAGGGAACATTGACACCCCCGCCCCTCTTGATGAACTTGATATTATAGGCACAATTTATCCTTTATATTGAATATCAGAATGTTTTTAATGCACCAGAAATGCACCAGTGAATTTATAAGTTTAATTATTGCTGTCTTAAGTATTTGAATATCAAGCTGAGGAGAGGTGGCAGAGTGGCTGACTACGAAGGTTAGAAACCTGAGACCCCATGTGCCTGGCTGCATCAGGCACAGTAGAAGTAAAATCGACTTTACATTATTCCATGAGTCGCAAATCGTCAGGCTGAGGAAAGGTGGCAGAGTGGCTGACTACGAAGGTTAGAAACCTGAGACCCCATGTGCCTGGCTGCATCAGGCACAGTAGAAGTAAAATCGACTTTGCATTATTCCATGAGTCGCAAATCGTCAGGCTGAGGAAAGGTGGCAGAGTGGCCGACTACGAAGGTTGAAAACCTGAGACCCCATGTGCCTGGCTGCATCAGGCACAATAGAAGTAAAATCGACTTTACATTAATCCATGAGTCGCAAATCGTCAAGCTGAGGAGAGGTGGCAGAGTGGCCGAATGTGCCTGACTCGAAATCAGGTGGTGGAGCAATCCACCCGGGGGTTCGAATCCCTCCCTCTCCGCCAGTTCAATTGCGGATTGTCGATTGTCGATTGGATAAGATTTATCAATGGCGGATTTATTTTTGCTTCGAGTTGGCTCTGGCGGATTTGCGTGAGGTCACGACAATGGCGGTAATTTCGTTTGCTTCTTGTTTTACTTCTTGGAGGTAGTTGTAAGGAAGAATTCCCGATTCTTCGGTTAGCTCTAACCAGAATAGAGTTTCGTCAGCTTCTTCTTCAACAATACCAAGTTTTGCTATGAACTCCGTTTTGCTTCTTGCTCTACAAGCTGATCGATAATTCGAAGCTACAGATGTTCCACATCGTACGATTTGATTGCTTATAATTCTTGCGGTTGAAGTTTTGGGTAATGCTTCAACCATTTTCAGTATTTTCAAAGCAAAAATTTTAGTCCTATTCTTCATTATATCTGGATTCATATAATGTAAGAATTCGGATAAACTCTGTTTTTTATTAAGGCTTTAATCGAATTTCTCAATCAGCAATCGAAAATCGAAAATCGAAAATCGAAAATTCCCCAAGATCCCTCCCTCTCCGCCAGTTCAATGTTAGATGTCGCCCACGCGGTAGCGGGGCTTGGTAGTCGATTTCGGATTTTCGATGAGGGATGTCGGGCTGTGCCCTCGGTAGTCGATTGGATAGAATAGCCACCAGCCGTCGTCCCGCGGTGGCGGGACTATGGCCGGCAAGCAAAAGGCACTACCAGAGCGCAGCGAGATCTTCCAAAGGCAGAAGAGATAATAATTTAGATAAGTATTTTTCAAGATAAGCTGTTTGGTAACCGACAGGAACAATCGGCATTCGTACCGAGGGCGTTGCCCGACATCTTCCAAATCGACAATTGGCTCGTCCCTGAGATGCAAAATTAGGACCGTGACCAACCATCGCTTCTCTTCCCTGCGTGTGAAGGAAATTAGTCATTGAAATCCTGTCGCCGGTGCAGTTATAATGCTGATTAAATTTTAAAGCGAGGAAAGTTCAAATGCTTGATTTCAAAGTGAGTCCGTTACCCGGTAATTTCGGAGCCGAGGTCACGAATATTGACGTCTCATCTGATAAATTTACGGATGTGACGTTTAAAGAATTATTACAGGTATTATATGATAACCGGCTAGTGGTTATTCGTGATCAAATGCTATCCAAGGCGGAATATCTGGCATTTGGAAAGCGATTTGGAACGCCCATTCCCCACGTCCTCACGGAAGTGCGAATGCCGAATTTTCCGGAAATGTTGGCTATTACCAATACCAAAAAAAGTGATGATAGCGACAAACCGCGCAATGGTGCTGCTCAGTGGCATACCGACCAATCCTACGATGCGGAACCGGCAACAGCGACTATGCTCTATTCCATAAAAGCACCCAAATACGGTGGAGAAACGCTTTTCTGTGATATGATGAGTGCTTATGAAGCTTTACCTGAAAAAACGCGGGCACAAATTGATGATCTTGAAGTTGAACATCTCTGGGGTAGAGGAGTTGCCGCGCGCCCGGAAGATATAGCGCCTCAGAAACTCAGTCGGAATCAGGCTAATACGGTGCCCAGAATCACACACCCGCTTGTAAAAAGACATCCGATTACAGGAAAGAAAACCCTCTATTCAGTGATTGGAACAAGTCGTGGGATAATAGGTATGTCCCACGTAAAGGCTAAAAAGCTGCTAAATGAGCTTGGGAATCATGCCTTTCAAGACTGTTACAGGACGATGCATAAGTACCGTGAGAATGATATCACTATTTGGGATACGACAGCAACGATGCATAGTGCGTCTCCCATATCGGAATTCCCGCAACCGGAGGATGTCCGTTTGCTATACCGTATCAGCGTGCGGGGGCTTCCAACTGTTTTCCATAACTGATTATCGGTGTAAGGGCATTCAGTATGCCCCCGCTACTATCAGGACTTAGGCCGATCGATATCCATGCGTCCCTCCAATATGCATCCTTTAATTACTGGTATTTAGGGCGTAAACCGAGACGAAGACGAAGCTTATTGTGACTGGTCCTTATCTAAAACCCATTAGGGTTAAAACCTTTTATTAACTCCTTAATTAATTTCGGGAACAAGATGCCGGCGGTCCACGGGTAAATGATGGGTCATTTCTTTGAAAAAATTGACTAACTCTGTCCTGCTCTTGTTTCGTTCAGGGACCTTGTATTCGAGAGCTTTCGGTTTCAATCCGAGATACAATACCTTGCGAGCTTCGGTATCCGTGTTTTCAGAAGCGCCGTGTAATATCGAACTGATAAAGAAAGTGATTTGGCCGGCCTTAGCTAAAACTATAGTGGGGTCACCAAAAGGGTAATCAGGCAGATCAGGTCTCCGCGATCCAGTAGTGTCTATTAATTCCGGGTGCTCATCGTAATACTTCCCAATGGGGATATGACTTCCCGGCCAGATTTTAATGGGCGCGCGGTCCGGGTTGACATCGGTCAAATAGATCATCGAACTTATTCCGATACGGCGCGGCCTGGCAGTAATTTCGGAATAGCGAAATTTGCTGTCAACATGCTCTATCGATACTTTTTTAGAAATTCGAAGGGGATAGGTCTTGCTCATGGCGAACCCGTTAAAGGTTACCTCGTCGGTAAATAATAATTGTTTAGCGGCTCCTTCAATAAAAGGATGATAATAAATATTCAGGAGTGCCGGATTATAATATTCATGTAATTTACCGCCCTTGGAAACGATATCACGCGTGACCCTGGTGGCATCATAGATGTCTTTTTTACTCTCCTCATAGGGCAACATTTCATCCATTACCATTGCTGCGGCTTCAATTTCCTCCGCGGTGAAGGGACCGTCGACAGTGACAGCTCCATCCGTATCAAATCGATTAACCTGCTCTTCACTTAAGCTCTGGGGCGCGATCATGATTTGGCTTTCTCTTTAAAATTATTTACATAAATCTAATAGGAGTGACCATATACAATAATAAAGTATAGTAATACCATGAATGTTAGCAATCTGGAATTTTCATTCGAGCGAGAAATTCAAGGGGAAGATCTTCACCGTTTAATGATTCAATCGACCTGGGGAAACAGGAGAACGGTAACTGGCCTGGGCAAAATGTTGCAACATTCCACGCTAAAGCTTGGAGTTTGGGAGGGCGAGAAGCTTGTTGGATTTGCTCGAGCATTTTCATATGGCGCCTACCGGTCGTTGATAGAGGATGTTATTGTGGACGAGGCCTATCGTGGAAAAGGTATCGGCACGAAAATAATGCAGCTTATGATAGAAAAATTATCCAAGGTGGATGAAATTTATCTATTTTGTGGTGAAAACCGAGAAACCTATTATCACCGTTTTGGATTCAGCTTGACTCCACATCTCAGCATGCGTCTATGCCCATAAGTGATAACAAATTCTTCAATAATATAAATAAATTTAATTATGCGCGTAGGTATAGTTTCCCTCATCCACGAATCCAATACATTCATCAGTATTAAAACTGATTTAGAGATGTTCAAATCCAGTTTTCTCTTATTCGGAGAGGATGTTTATAAGGCTTTTGCCGGTGGACATCATGAGATCAGCGGTTTTTTCAAGGGTCTCGAAGAAAACAATCTTGAAGCAGTACCTATATTTTATGCTTCAACTCCACCATCGGGAACGATCACCCACGAGACTTGCGATGAACTGATGAGATTGATTTTTGCAGGTGTTGAAGAGGCCGGAAGTCTTGATGGCATGCTGATTGCGCCACATGGAGCGAATGCGGGTGAAGGGGACGAATATCGTGATCTCGACGGTCATTGGCTTTCTCGTCTGCGCCAGACAGTAGGCGCTGATTTTCCGATAATCTGTACCATTGATCCGCACGCCAACCTTTCGCCGAGAATGGTTGAATCTTGTGATGCAACCATTGCCTATCGAAGCACTCCGCACCTCGATCAAAAGGAACGTGGAATCGAAGCAGCGCAGCTCATGGTTAGGATGCTTCGCGATGAAATCAAACCGACGCAGGCGGCGTCATTCGTGCCCCTTGCCATGAATATTGAAGCTCAGCGTACCCTCGAACCACCCTGTTTACCCCTGTATGAGTTGACTGACCAATTACTTTCTCAACCCGGCGTTCTATCGAACAGTGTTGTCCAGGGGTTTCCCTACGCCGATGTCGAGGAAATGGGAACGGCTTTTATCACCGTCACCGACAATAATCCCGAATTGGCTCAACAACTGTCGAATCAACTGGCTGATTACCTTGTCGCTCATCGCAAAGATTTTGCGGGTCAACTAATCAGCGTCGATGATGCGGTCAGCGAGGCGCTTGCGCAGGAAGGCCCGGTGTGTCTTCTCGATATGGGAGATAATGCTGGGGGCGGTTCAGCGGGAGATGGAACGGTGATCGCCCATGAATTGCTGTGTCGTGGTGAAGTGAAAGCTTTTCTCTGTCTCTATGATCCGGAATCAATGAATGCTGCCAATAACGCGGGCGTAGGCAAGCGACTTAAATTACGCATGGGAGGTAAAGTCGATAACCAGCATGGGTCGCCGATAGAAGCAGAAGTCACGGTGCGCAGCCTGCATGAAGGAAAGTATCAAGAAACGGAAGTTCGCCATGGGGGGCATACCCATTTTGATATGGGACCAACCGCGATTGTTGAGACTGATTCAGGATTAACCGTCAGCTTGACGACCCGACGCATTATACCCGTAAGCCTGGGATTAATGACGAGTTGCGATTTGGATCCCGCTAGTTTTCACATCATTATCGCGAAGGGTGTGCACTCGCCCGTGCCCGCCTATGAACCGGTGTGTAAAAGTTTGATTCGAGTTAATACCCCGGGCACCACCACAGCAAATATACGGAAATTCATTTATCACCACCGGCGCAAACCCTTGTATCCCTTTGAGGAGATATAAGGGGTGAAAATCCTATGATTTTCAGTGTTAAGTTTTAGGTGTTAGGTTTTAAGTAAATTGACCTAAAACATAAAACCTTACACATAACACGCGCATCAGCGCTCCATCGCTTTGCCTTCGACCTTCGGCCTTCGACTTTTGACTCCTTACCTCAAATATATACCGGGCGTCCGGTTTATTTCTGTAGCGGGACAGCCGGTTGGTTCGTCAACAGCTAAAGGTCTCAATGGGTCACCGATATTCCCTTCCCACCAATTTGAAATCTTCGATTTGTAGGTATTGGCATAAGCTTCTTTAATAGAGGATGGATAAATATCATAATCGAAAAGAAACCATCCTAGGAGGAGAGGGCGATGTTGAGGTGTATTATTAGCATTAGCCGAGTGGAGTAGCCGTGCATCTCCCATAACTATCGATCCTTCACTGGTCGGTACATTTACGGCATCGGGAACATCTTCAAATACAGGGTGATCCGATGGAAGATTTTCAGTTTTTGAATCATGCGCGATGGGTATTTTGTCATGAAGGGCGTTGCGCTTCAAATGACTCCCCGGGATGACGCGGAAGCAACCATTCTCGATCGTGGTCTCTTCAAGATAGTAGGAAAGAAACACCTGCATCGGTCGTGGTTCACTGCTGACGGGTTCGTCCCACCAAAGCCAATCCTGATGCCAATATAAGCGGGGACTGAAGGGGGGCTTATTGATAAGAAATAAGTTACCCATCCAACGCACATCGTCGAACCCCATCAATGTTAATCGCGTTTATAACCTTTACACAAGTTTAATTGTGTGTTATATTTACCCTCAATTAAACCAAAATTAAGGACAATATGAAAAGTTTCTATGAATTCCAAAAGCAATTCCCTAACGATGAAGCATGTTTGCAACGTATTATGGTTGAGCGC
The DNA here is from genome assembly GCA_965197745.1 of Opitutales bacterium. Lineage (GTDB taxonomy): Bacteria > Verrucomicrobiota > Verrucomicrobiia > Opitutales > PNEW01 > CBDANS01. The sequence goes on from CBDANS010000007.1 coordinate 625,583, forward strand.
TATGGTGGCACAGAGCTTGACTGCCCAAAATGTGACGCTTTTAGTAAGTTTTATCGCATGACAAGAGATCGTGGATATGTATGCCAACACTGTGGTCATCATCTTTACCCATGTGTTGGAACACTTATGGGGAATACCCACCTTCCTCTCCATAAGTGGTTCTACGCCATGTATTTGTTTTCTACTTCTCGGCATGGTGTTGCAGCAATGGAACTGAGTCGGCAACTTGACGTGCCATACAAAACCGCATGGCGTATGGCGCACGAAATTCGCAAATATATGGCGGACGTTGACGGTGAAAATACTTTGAAAGGTATTGTAGAAGCCGACGAAATCTATATTTGGGGGAGACATTCTGGGGGCAAGCGTGGACGTGGTGCATCTAATAAAACGGTGGTCTTTGGGATGCTTGAACGTAACGGCGAAATAATGACTAAAATTGTTCCTAATGTTCGCAAACACGTCCTTCAACCCATTGTTAAAGAAAACGTGAAACAAGGAAGCATAATGCATACTGATGAACTCCGATCTTATAATGGGATTAATAAAATTGGTTATAGGCATAGAACTGTTAATCACGGGGATGGCGAATATAGTCGGGGAGATATTCATGTTAACGGGATTGAGGGGTTCTGGGCGCGCTTGAAGCTTTCGATACGCGGGACGCACGTCCACGTTTCGAAGAAGCATCTCCAGAAATATGTGAAGGAGTTTGAATATCGCTACAATCGTCGGGATTGGCCGAACGCGATTTTTGGGGATTTGGTCGCAAATCTTTAGAGCACGCTGCTTTGATCAGTGCATTAAACCTCGCCTGTGATTTAGTTGTCATTTTGAGTCATTAAGCGTTCTATTTCTGATCATGGTATGGTAACAAAGCAATCAACGAGTAATTGATAAGCTCCTTTCCTCTTACAGCCACGTTTACCACGTACATATACTACAGTTCCAACATCGTATGGAGGGCGTTTATAATCTTTTGTAGAGCATTGAATGTCGTATAAAAATTCGCCTTGCATATCTCGAGCAAAAAAGTGATCGAGACCATCAATATTCTCAACTCTCAAAACATATATCACATAGTTTTGTTTGAAAACAAAAAGCCACGTTTTTAATTCAGGAATAGCACATAAAAGAACACACAAAAGCATCAAACTTGCAAAGCCAAACAATATCATTGTGGACTCCTGGTGGATGTAGAACTCGATAATAAGACCAATCCCGACTCCAAAGCCAAACAGGAAACAGTTTCTAAGTCTTTTAACCACTTATGTTTCATAATTAATGGTTGTTGTCTTGTGTTAAGGTTATAAACGCGATGTTAATAGGTCTAATGTCGGCTGCCAGGCAAGTAAACGGGCAAAGGAAGGATCGCGAAAGGGACAGTCAATTATCAGCCCGCCAAAATTTTTAATCGCTTCAGTATATTCATCTTCTTCTTCGATAATGCGCGCAGAAGCTTTTTTTAAATCTGAGAGTATATCCTGATCAAGGATGCCGTCGACGAGACAGTATCCCTCTTCAGTAAGTTGATTTCGTTTTTCTTGAGCCTCGTTATGAGCGATCATGGGTTCTAGTCAAAAGGTCATAGGGTAAAAGCGATAAAGAGAATATGCATCTATGCGGAAAGATACTGAATACAGGATGCAGGATACAGGATGCAGGATACAAGTAAATCATAGAGCTATCCACTATTGAGGATGTGTGGCTTTGCTCTTAGTACGTTTATCCTCTTTGTCGCATTCACACTTATACGCATAACCCCATTATCCCTTATATGCCGCCCGCAATTCGCGGCGCATGATTTTATTAGAAGCTGTTCTTGGAAGATCAACGGTTAAAACGACATCAAATATGCGAAATAGAGGGTTGAGGTAATTTTTTATGGTATTCTGCATTTGCTGTTTTAATGACTCCTTTTTCAATAAAACATCCGGTTCTAGAACCGTAAAAATGACGAGCGACTCCGGACCTCCATTGGGAGGTGAAACAGAAATCGCGGCAGTTTCACTAACCCCTTCAATCTGGTTGAGAGTGCGTTCAATTTCAGCAGAGCTTATTTTAATACCGCCCAGGTTCATTGTGTCATCGACGCGACCGTGCGCGCGATAATAGCCATCTCCAAGGCGTTCCATCTGGTCTCCATGGCGACGCAAAGCAATTCCGGATACTCCCCGGGGTGTTCCATCATAATAAACTTCATGATGATCGCGATTCAAAAGTTCTCGGGATAATCCTATGGCTGGTGGGACAAGGAATAATTCTCCATTATCTGTTTCAATTGCGTTTTCATCGAGAATGACAACATCAAGTCCAAGCGCTGGAGTGGAAAAGGTGGCAGGTGACGCCGGTTGAACCAGGGTCCCGGTAATATAGCCGCCGCCGATCTCTGTCCCTCCGCAATATTCAATTATTGGCTTATAACCCGCAAGCGACATTAAAAAAAGCATATCAGTAGCATTGGAACTTTCACCGGTTGAGCTGAAAGCTTTAATCTTGCTCCAGCTTAATCCACTTATGCAGTTGGAATTTTTCCAGGCTTTAACGATGCTGGGAACGAGGCCGAGCATTGTGATCTCCGCGTCCTGAACAAATTTTCCAAATCCCCTTCCCGTGGGAACACCATAATACAACCCCATGGATGCTTTATTGACCAAGCTCGCAAAGATCAACCATGGTCCCATCATCCATCCCAGGTTAGTGGGCCATGCGACTCTGTCACCTGCTTGAATGTCCTGGTGAAGAAATCCATCTCCTGCGCTCTTAATGGGTGTTGTCTGTGTCCAGGGAATCGCTTTCGGTTCTCCCGTCGTTCCCGATGAATAGAGAATAGTAATGTGATCGTCGGGTGAACGGGGTATTGATTCGAATTGAAGGTTATCACTTAAGAACGCATCCCATTCGCAATCTTCATCGCGTAGTTTGACTGTCTCCACCTCATCATCGGAGAGAACGATCGAGCGAGGTGCATCAGCCGATACTATTTTTTCATACAAGGGTAGTTTTTTCCCATCACGATATATAAAATCCTGGGTAAAGACACCAATTGCTTTAGCAATCTCAATGCGCAGAGCGATCGCATCCGGGGCAAAACTGTCGGCAATAGAGACAGCAACACATCCAGCTTTAATAATACCCAGGTAAATAGCAACGCACTCGACGGTCATCGGCATACAAATAGCAAGCGAATCACCCGGAGAGAAACCAGCATTGACAACTCCGTTGGCTACGCGATTAGTCAGCGCTTCAAGCTCACTATAGCTAGTTGTGAGTATATCACTTTTTTCACCTTGAGTGATAATTGCCATGGCATCCTCGGGCGCTTGAAAACAGCTATCGACGATATTGAACTTAGCGCTGGTTAACCAGCGTGGTGATTCTATGGGAGTTGAGTGATCAAGTATATCTGTAGGAGATTCCTTAAAAAGGATATTTAACTTTTTGATTATGAAGTCCCAGAAAGCTTCTCGATTTTGAATAGACCATTGAAAGAACGCATCGTAAGAATCTATATTTAACGCTTTCATCACCACGGCGATGTTGGTTGCGTTTCTGATCTCGTCTGTAGGTATCCATGCTGGTGGGGGCCCTTTTGTTGAATCCCAGTTGGCAAATACGGAATTATATAAATACAAGTGCAGTTCAAAAGGGTGCTCCCGGGTCAGTATTTTTTTTGAAATTACCTGCCAAAGTTGTGCCTCTGAGAGTGACAATGAGAGCTCATTGATCTGTTGCGCCATTGAATTCGCCGCGGACCTTTCCAATCCTATTTCTGCAATACGCTCAATTTTCAAATTCATCTCTTACGCTTTACTATCGTACGTGCCGGCTTTGGATGGAATTCAATACTTTGAGGTTACGCCATTTTGCCGTAGCCCCTTGTCCGAAAATAGTTTGTTTATATTCAGGATCCAGTCCCGGGATGATTCCGCCCCGGCCATTCGGAAGATCATCAAGGAGGGTGAAGATCGCTATCGCCACGCGGAAATGGGCAGGTTTGACGATGGGAGCGGCGGGAGGTCCGAGGCTTGTGATCCAGGTTACTTTATGGACTAACTCACTATCGACTAACCATCTGGCTTGGTCCGGGCCAGGAGTGAACCATCCGTCATCACCCGGGTCGTAAATAATCTCATAGCGATGCCACGAACCTGGATTGATTTCAAGTTCAGTGAGGACTGGATCAGCTAATGGAAGGTCTGACCCTGGGCCACCGGGAGCATTTACGGAAAATCGTTCACGCAAAGCGAGAACACGCCTGTTCGAAACTTCAAAATTCAGAACTGAGCCCGATGCATCGTCGATTAGGGCAATCGAACCGCTGGCCAGTCGAGGATCATCAGGATCAGCGCCAAATGGATTTTTCTCAGTGCCATAGGTATCAACAGCGAGTTCCACCGATACGGTTAGGCCACCACTGGTAGGGAAGCGACGATCGGTAATAACCATAGCTTTTACATGATCGAGAGGATTGTCCTGCCCGAGGGTGAAGCGAGGAATATCAATTTTAAATTCCGGAAGCTCATGAGTTGGAGCAGTAATTGTTGCCGCGGGATCATGAATGTCTACGCCATCGATATTAAATAGATTCCAACCGGAACCGATAACCGGGGAACCAGAAGACCAGTCATTAAATTCTCGTCCTTCACCTTCCATGAAATAAGAAGGTGCGGGGATTCCGCGCCAGACATCCACGGTTTTGGGTTCGTTTTTCCATGCACGGGGTTGATAATTATCTTCATCCTCGATCAGAATCATTTCCGTACTTAATTCAATCACATTTCCAGCGGCATCGGGGATATAGAGAAAAAGATTTCCGCCCGGTCCATGGCGGCTCGGTCCGTAGATGATTGGAATGTCATTAGTGTAAAGGGAATCACAGATATTTTTAAAGACGCTCCAATCAGATAAATCAAAACAGTAGTGATTCACTTTTGAGATTCCAGCGTTGATAATTGCGATACCATGGTGTTCCTGGTTACACCGAATCCAGGCGAGAGAATCATCCTCTAAAGTGTCAGAGATGCGAAAACCCAATAACTCGGTATAAAAGGCGAGGGAAGTCTCCAAATCTTTTGCCATAAATGTGATGTGGCCGAATTTAAGAGGTCGAACATCGTTTGCTGGGAGGGTTTGCTTAATGGATTCCATACCCTCGTATAATTCGAGTAGAAATCCATCCGGATCCCGGTAACAATAAGCTTCGCCCTGACCCGGCTCCTCGTAGTCTCTCTTTATGGGTTCATGCCCATGGCTGGCTAATACATCCCGCGCCGCTAGTAACGCTTCCTTGTCATTTACTTCCAGTCCAAGATGATGCATCCCTCTCTTTTCGCCTGGATATAATGCGAGACAATGATGTTCATTGTTACAGCGGAGAAAAACGGCTTCGCCGGCCCGATCCGAAATCTCCATGCCTAATATCTTTTCGTAAAAAGAAGCCGTTTCCTCGACATCGTGAACGGTAAAGGCAACGTGTCCGAGGCGTTTGATATTTATCATGGATTATTTATCCTCAACTTCATCAATTATTCTTTGAAGGTTTATACAGCTTGTTCGAGTCCCTTCGATCAAAGTTTCCAAAGTACTGTTTACTTTTCGCTCGTACTCAATCGACCATAACCCGTTAAAAGATTTTGAAAGCTTGCCAATAATGGGTGGCCAGTCGATATCACCCTCACCAAATGCCCGGTACTCGACACCTTTGTCTGTATGAGCGACATCTTTCCAATGGGTATATTTAATTCTATCTTCTATCTGAAGCAGTGCATGATAGGGATCTTCACCTCCATAGGCAAAATTAGCGGGATCGAAAGTCACCCCCACTGATTCATAGGGAATCATATCAAGTAGCCTTTTCAAGCGCGCTCCCGTTGCCGAGCTGCCCCCATGATTTTCGATGGCTAGGGATACATTTTTTCCCTGTGCATAATCCCCGACTTTATTAAAGGCTTCCCCGAGTGTAGAGTAGAGAGCATCAGTTACTCTTTCCGCAGGTAGGACATAATGTTGGGAAGCAGTAAAATCATGTTCGGTGAATACCCTGATCACGCGTGCATCCAAGGCATCGGCAATATCTATGACTTTCATTATCTCAGTGGATTGGTCATTCGCATTATTTCCATCGAGCGCTACCACGGCTCCACCTCCCAGGGCAGCTACTTTCACTCCTGCTTCGGTAGCCAAATGCCTGACTTTTTCTATTTCTTCTGGAGTAGCATCTAATGAGATCGCGTTTTTCGCTTCCCCCACCAGCCAACCAGCGTCAATTTCCACTGACGATATCCCGGATTTTATTGAGGCCTCAAAAAAATCATTCAAGTTATATTCCCTGAACCCATAGGATGCATTACCAAGCGTAATTGCTGTATGCTTAGCCATCATATTTCTCTTCACATATAATTGTAAAAATCAGGATCTATTTGGCGGAGATACCACCGTCAACTGCCATGATATGACCGGTGACAAAAGATGCAGCATCGGAACAAAGCCACACCACTGTTTCAGCAATCTCTTCCGGTTCACCTATTCTACCCACGGGATGCTCCTTGATAAATCCTTCTACCGCCTCCGGGTTAATCTCCTTCTGGCGGTGGACCATGGGTGTGGCTATGAGACCGGGATTGATAGCGTTCACCCGAATACCCGAAGCTGCAGTTTCTACAGCAGCCGTGCGTGTTAACTGCAATACACCACCTTTTGATGCGCTGTAGGCCGGCAATTCCGGAACCCCTCGGACGGCGGCGTTAGATGCGGTATTAACAATCGCTCCACCGCCCTGCTTAACCATTTGCGGTATTTCATATTTCATGCACAACCATACACCTTTGAGATTGGTGTTTATGATCCGATTAAAGTTGTCTTCGCTACAATCTGCAGTCGTAGACATTTCACCTAGAATACCGGCATTGTTAAAGGCACAATCCAGGTGACCGAATTTTTCTACACTGTGATTTATCAGCGTTTCAACTTCAGATGCGATTGAAACATCGCATTTTATAAATATTCCTTTACCTCCCATTTCTTTAATGAGGGCAACGGTCTCATTTCCATTTTCATCATCAATATCAGCAACCACAACTTCGGCCCTTTCACGCGCAAAAACCAGAGCCGTCGCACGACCAATCCCTGATCCCCCTCCGGTCACGAGTGCTACTTTATTTTTCATTTTTCAGCCATCCACTTTAAATAAAAAGCATTCATCAAAATTCGATATTTTCTTCTTCCTGATGATTTTCAATAGTTTTTGTTAGTTGATCAAAATTCTATGAATCTATTGACTCATGCTTCTTAGAAGAATATAAGAGTTATTATGTTTAAAGTAACTGAAAATGATTTAAAATCATTTGAGGATCAAGGATTCATGGTCATTAATGGCGTGCTCGATCCTGAAAAAGACATTAAATCGGTAGAAGAAGAATACTCAGTCGTTCTCGATTCAATTATTGATGAGTTAATTGATGGAAAAGAACGCTATTCATCCTACCGGGAGCTGCCTTTTCTCGAGCGATACTCTGAAATGATCTGCGCAGAGATTATCTCGGCCCGAGAATTAGACATTACCTTGCCACCCAATTTTACTGAGGATACACCGATACATTTAGGGCCGGCTGTATTCCACCATGTTTTGCGCAATCAGAGAATTCTCGATATTATCGAAACATTAATTGGACCGGAAATTTATTGCAACGCCATCCAGCATACACGCATTAAACCGCCACAAAGAATTATCCCCGAAGCAATGCAGCAGAGTAATATTATTGCATCCACCCTCTGGCACCAGGATATAGGCGTTATAGAGCCCGCGGGTGACGATTCTGAATTAATTTCTGTATGGATTGCGATGACAGATGTGAATGAGGATAATGGGTGCCTGGTTTTAATTCCTGGAAGTCATAAACAACATTTGGTCCAGCATTGTTTTAAGAGGGAACCCGATGGAGTATTCAGGGCTTATCGTATACCCGATGAAAAACTTGATGATGGAGAGCTCACGCCCATGGTCATGAAGGCCGGCGACGCCCTTTTTTTTCACAAATCAATGATGCATTCCGCTCATCCGAATAGAAGTGATACCGTTCGCTGGAGTTTTGACTTGCGCTATAATCCGATTGGCGAGAACGACGGTCGTTCATGGCTACCGGGTTTTGTGGCGCGTAGTTCAGCGAATCCGGAGAGTGTATTGACCGACGCTGAGGTCTGGGCCCAAAACTGGCGGGAAGCGCGCACCCGGTTGCTAAAAAATGGCGATTCGAAGCGACCGCACAATCGCTGGCATCCAGATGATCCCGGTTGCGCGTGAATTAGCGGTAATGGGTTTATGTGAATAAGCGTGTATGCGGCGAGAGGGAAGAGCTATCTTCGTCTTCGTCAACCTCTTCGTCTGCTGTTATAAATATGGATACCTACTGTTGGTTAATTATTACTTTAAACGGCCACGACGGAGCGTGGCCCTCCAGGAAAGAGACAAAAATGGAGGGCCACGCTCCGTCGTGTCCGCTCTTTTGTTCCATGCGAGTGCAGCAATTTAATTCAGCAGCACCAGTGGCGAATAAGATTACGATACATGGCTGTCCCTTTCTCTAACTGATCGAGAGCAATCCATTCATCATGGGTGTGTGCCTGTGCGATATTCCCCGGCCCGAAGACAACCAGTTTTTTCATCGCGGAAAACATGGTGCCGTCAGTTCCATAGGAGACGGTTTGTGCTGTTTTTTTTCCTGCAAGCTGCAACACTTCTTTAACAAAATCGGACTGAGGATCGACATATAGTGGTGAAGCATGAGAGCGAAGATCGAATTCAATTCCATTGTCTTCCGCCGCTTTTCGTACTCTTTCGACAAGAGAATCAGCATCCTGACCTGGCATGGGGCGAAAATAAACAGTGCACACACTTTGCGGCGGCGTAATATTTATCGCTTTGGTATGATCGTTGATCCCGATATTCCAACTCATTGTAGGTGGATCAAACTCTTCATTTTGCCAGGACGGATCTGATTCCAACTCGTCGTGGATACGCTTCATTTCACCGAGGAAAGGGATCATCGCTAAATTTGCATTGATGCCCTCGCGGGTGCTGGAATGAGCCGCTCTCCCTTTCGATGTTGCAACGAATCCAAAAGTGCCTTTGTGTGCATAGACAACCTCGAGCATCGTCGGTTCGCCGATAATACCGTTGCTTCCCCCTTCGACCATTTCACGGTATAACCGTGAGTTTTGAGCTACATTAGCTGCACCTCCATAACCGATTTCTTCATCAGCAGTACAGGTAATATAGACTGGATTTTTAAGTTCCGAGTCGGAGATCTGCTCAACTGCGGCCAACATACAGGCAATAGATCCTTTCATGTCACAGCTGCCTCGTCCATAGAGTTTATCGCCTTTAACTGTTGGAGTAAAGGGACCGTGTTCATCCGTAAACCAGGGATCAGCCGGCACCACATCGGTATGTCCAAAATAAGCCATTCCTCCTGTACCTTCCCCTTTTTTGCCGATGACATTGATCTTTTTAACCCCGTTTTCATCGTTATACTCAAGGCGTTCGGTTTCGAAACCCAGTTTTGTCAGCGTCTCCTGCACATAATCGTTTACAGCGGCATTGGATAATACACTGGTAGATTCAAATGCAACTAAATCCTGATCATACTGTAGTGAGTTCATAACTTTCTTATTTAAGGTATAAAAACCGGTTTGAAAGTGATTAGATTGATAGTACTCAATGCGACGGTCGACTCCTAATTTTAAGTGAGCTTTTGTTTGTTATTATTATTGGATACTGAATCCACCGTCGATAACAAGATGATGTCCATTGAGATAGGAGGCCCTTTCGGAACATAACCAGATTACCGATTCTGCCACTTCCTCCGGTTCAATGAGGCGTTTAAAGGGGTAATCCGCGGTTAATCCTGCCGCCACTTCTTTATCACCCTGTGTAAAACGGTCGAGCATAGGGGTAGCGACGATAGCCGGACACACCGCGTTGACGCGTATATTATTCTCGATAGATTCCAGCGCGGCGGCTCGGGTTAAACCAAGCACTCCATGTTTTCCCGCAACGTATGAGGCCATGTCTTTTTGACCGAGAAAACTGACTACAGAGGCAGTGTTAACAATTGCTCCCGCTCCTGCTGTTCTCATATATGGAATCTCAAATTTCATACACAGCCAGATACTTTTCAGGTTGATGGAAAGCACCTTGTCCCAATCTTCTTCCGTGATTTCTGTCAGTGGCGCCATTCGCGGTTCGATGCCGGCATTATTATGAGCGATATCGAGGCGGCCATAGGTTGAAGTGACCTGGTTTACCATCGATTCAACCTCGCCACTTTGAGATACATCACAGTGGATAAATACTGACCTTCCACCATTTTCTTCGATTTGATGAACCGTTTCTTCACCGTTTTCACTGTCGATGTCGACGACCCCGACACGCGCGCCTTCACGGGCAAAGGCAATGGCTGAAGCCCGCCCGATACCGGATCCTCCGCCGGTAACTAATGCCACTTTATCACAAAATAATTCTGCCATCTTTGGTCAGAAATAACAGAACAAGGTGATCTGTCTATAAATAAGTAATTCCTTCAAATCACTGAAGAAATTAATACCTGAATTAAGGAATAAATGGAGTCTCGCGTTCTTGCTTAACGAGAGGCCGGTTTCCGTTTTCGGTTACGACAACCGCCTGTTCCGTATGAATCGCACTAGATCCGAGGTACGAGATCATAGATTCCAAGTTGAATACCATTCCCGCCTCAAGGATGATATCTGAAGGTATATCCACGCAATCGTCGCGAATGCGCAGTCCGTTGTCTGCGACAATAATAGGGTACTCGCGAACTTCCAGTCCATAACTGTGCCCATGGGGAAAAGAATCCATGATTCCGTTATCGTCGAGTGTCTGACGCATCGCATGCTGTACTTCCGATGTTTTAACACCAGGATTGATTACTCCTTCAGCTGCATGCATCGCTGCGCGTAAGGCTCCATGCCGATCAAGAATCTCTTTCGATGGTTCACGCATGGCTACGGTTGTGCCAGTATCGGAAAACTGGTGATTAAAGTAACAGCCATAATCGACATAAAACACATCGTCATCGCTGAACGCATATTCCACTTCGGCGGCGATACCAAATCCCCGGATCGAGTATAAAAAATGTTCAAAGTCACCGCCCTGTTCTGATACGCAGACACGGAAGTTTTGAACGAGTTCACTGGTGAGGCTTCCTGGTTTTAAAAGCGCGAGGCTTTCCATTGCCGCTTTCTCACTGATTTCAGCGCCGCGGGTTAAACTGGCGAGATCATCTTCGCTTTTCACCATTCTGATGAGCCGAATGAGATTCGTGCAATCTTTTACCGATGCCTTGGGTATTCCTTTGACAATCGCCGCTTCGGTATCCGCGGGTAAATTTTCCTTTTCCAGGCCGATGCGGGCTTCCAGCAATCCGCGGTCTTTTAAAATCTGGTGCAGAGCTTCGGTAGGGGTGGAACAGTTGTAAGGGTTTTTATGCAATTCGTGGAAGCTTTGAAATTGGTCAGGGAATTCCAGGGGGGAGAATGTCGAACGGTTAAATTCTGTAGAACCGCCGTAGGTATATATCTCGCGCACCCAATTGTCCGCCGCATTTAATGAAAAAAGGGGGTTGATGACGACCGCGGGATTACCTTCAAGAGGATAAACCGCGTAACCCTGAGCCAGTCGACTCGGAGCACCGGGAACCATCATGTAGTCTTTGAAGAGCGGATCGATCCAGCAGTAGAAATCGGTGAAATAGGTGATATTGACGAAGGATGTAGCGATAAGAACATCCAGATCGTAGTTGCGCATATAGTCATCCGCGCGAGATTTATTAAAAAACATTAACTCTTTATAAAATAATATGAAAAACAGAGCGAGGGAAAGACGGAGCAGGTCTCAAGTAATGCGTTGGCTGTCTTTTATATCAAAGGTAGGATTTTCGAGCGCTAATTGCTGATGATAGATTGAACTCGGTTTGTCTTCCCCGGGAACAGGAAAACGGACGGGAACTTCGGCTACCCGCGGCTCGATGTTAATATCGCCCCGGATAAATTCTTCCTTAAACTGCTCCGTTCGATCATTTGCATTAGGTTTACCAAGGGTAATGAGCGGCCATGCGTCTAACGCACAGTATTGAGCGAGGAGAAGCCTGCGCGGGCGATTAGAGCTGTTAATGGATGAACCGTGAAGCGTGCGGACGTGATGGATGGATATGCCACCGGCTTTCAGTTCAATCGGTACTGCACCCTCAGGTTTAAAATTGGGATCGGTTACTGCTCCGATAAATTTTCCGTTCTGATGATGACTGTATATTTTACCTTTATGTGAACCGGGAATTACCATGAGACAACCATTTTCAGTGGTCATGTCGTCGATGGCGACGCCTACGGCAAGGAGGTCTTCATTAGTGTGAGGATAAAAGGCCCAGTCCTGGTGCCATTGCACCGGGCTGCCTAGTTTATCCAATTTCATATTTAATTTATGCCCGTTACAGCGAAGATCATAACCGATTAATTGTGATACGATATTAAGTATCAACTCGTGACGACGTGTGGCTTCATAAACTGGATGGTGTTTAAAAGGATTTTTAACGCGCCTGAGCTGAGGATTTTTCGAAGTGTGTTCAGGCTCCAAGTCGAAAACATCGTCCGATTCCGTAACGGCACGTGATTTCTCTACCAATTCGTCTGTCACCCGGCGAAGATCGTTAACCTCCTTTTCAGTCAAGACTCCTTCGATACCCAAATATCCCTGGGTATTATAAAATTCTACTTGTTCTTCGGTTAGTGTGAGTTCGTCTATAAGCATGATAGAACCTTTGTCTGTTTAATAATGTATAATACAGAATAATAATTAAATAACCAACAAGGAGATAATATAGCTGTTACTCTGTGGCTGGCGATAAGTCATTTTGAAGGTATTTTCGCGATTGTGAAGTTTATTTTTCACAAATGATTATTTATGTGTAATGCTCGTAAAATGATACTGGGCATTGAAAGTTCCTGTGATGAATCTGCTTTAGCTCTATTTGATGAGAGAAACGGTCTCATCGGAGAATGGGTCCATTCCCAGATTGCTCTCCATGGAGAGTACGGGGGTATAGTTCCCGATTTAGCCAGTAGGGAACATTTAGATAATTTCCCCCATTTACTGGAAAAAATGCAATCATCACTCGATGGAAACAAAGTTGAAAGCATTGCCGTGACTTGTGGACCGGGACTTGCCGGTTGCCTGGCCCTGGGATTAGCGCTTGCTAAAAGCCTGGCCGTGGCGTGGAAGATCCCTGTAGTTGGAATCAATCATTTGCGGGGACATGTTTTTTCTCCCTTTATTGCATTGCACCGTGACGATCCATTTAATTTCGATAAAAATCTACAGCAGCACTTACCCCATCTCGGTCTTATTGTTTCGGGGGGTAATACCTTGCTCTTCAGATTGAATGAAGATCGTTCAATAAATGTGCTCGCCCAGACTATGGATGACGCTGCGGGGGAAGCCCTTGATAAGGGCGCTAAACTGATGGGTATGAAATATCCGGGAGGCCCTCTAATCGAAGAACGCGCCAGGCAGGGTGATAAAAATGCTTTTGATTTCCCCAAAGCCTATTTCGATAGCGCTGAGCTGAAATTCAGTTTTTCCGGTTTGAAAACAAGCTTACGCTATCGCCTGGAAAAAATGACGGACTCCGAATTTGAAGCTTCAAGGGACGATATCTGTGCCAGTTACCAGGAAGCGGTCATCCAGGCTCTGGCTCGTAAAACTTACCAGGCGATAGAGAGTCAATCGTTTGCCAGTTTAGGACTTTCCGGCGGAGTCGCTAACAATAAATATTTACGCGCTGTTTTTTCGCGTATGGGTGATAGGAAAAGCATTCCCTTGTTTATCGCCGATCCATCCCACACCGGTGATAATGCTGCGATGATCGCTTTTGCTGCTTATGCCGATCCGTCCGGTACTTTGTCCGCGTCCCATCTGAACCTCCCTCTTTATGCATCAATGCCTTTGGGTTCTGACCCTTAACCTCCAATCGAGGGGTGTGAATGAAGTAGTAATGACGCTTCTTCCATGGATTATTTATAGATGATCATACATCCCTGCGGCCACGACAACGCGTGGCCCTCCCGAAGAGGTTAATTGTGGGGAGGGCCACGCGTTGTCGTAGCCGATCCGGGTGAGAGTTAAAACATGGAGGGCCACGCATCGTCGTGGCCGGTTACGGAAGAGTTTAATACATCGAGGACCACAGAGTCGTCGTGGCTGTTTAGAAGCATGAGCGGACCCTGTTTTCCCCTCGTTGAGTTGACCTTAAGACGATTCATATTATCCCGGTCTTCGTCTTTATTCCGATTGTAATTAATTATGGTGATTCAATTTTCCGGATGATGAGATGGGAAAAAATATCAACCCTTCATTCTGGCATGTTGGTAATTCGGCTTTTATCTTTACTATATCACCTTATATAGTAAATTTATCCTTTTGAAGATTACTGAAATCTAATTCGTAGAGCATGAGTTTAGAGACGGAAGAAGCGCAAAATCTCTCCAAAGTTGAGAAAATCAAGGATGCGAGCAATTATCTGCGAGGCACAATACTAGAGGGTCTAGCGGATAGCACGACGGGTGCTATTGCTGCCGATGACACTCAGCTGACCAAATTTCATGGCATATACCAGCAGGACGACCGTGATATTCGACGTGAACGGCGCCAGCAGAAACTGGAGAAAGCGTATATATTTATGGTGCGCATTCGTGTTCCGGGTGGCATTTGCAGTACCGAAAGTTGGCTCGCTATTGACAGGATTGCCGATAAAAACGCCAACGGCACCATGCGGTTGACGACCCGTCAATCATTCCAACTCCACGGGGTCATAAAGGGTAACCTCAAAAAGACGGTGAAGGAGGTCAATGAGGGATTACTCGACACGCTGGCTGCATGCGGTGATGTCAATCGCAATGTCATGTGCAATCCTAACCCCCATCAATCGGAATTACATGGAAAGATATATGAAATCGCGAATACCATCAGCAACCATATGTCTCCACGAACGCATGCCTACCATGAAATGTGGCTTGATGGAGAATTGGTAAGCGGTGGCGAAGAGGATAAAAATGTAGAACCAATATACGGAAAAACCTACCTTCCGAGAAAATTCAAAACCTCCATCGCGGTTCCACCCAGTAATGATGTTGACGTATACTCGCAGGACCTGGGGTTTATTGCCATCATCGAGGATGGCGATCTTGCTGGTTTTAATGTTACGGTGGGTGGAGGCTTGGGGATGGACCATAATAAACCGAATACATTTCCCCGCCTTGGCGATGTAATAGGTTATATCTCACCTCATCAGGTTATTCCCATCGCGGAGGCCGTAGTGACCACGCAACGGGACTATGGTGACCGAAGTAATCGCAAACATGCGCGCCTGAAGTATACGATTGAAGACAGGGGAATTGACTGGTTTAAAGCTGAAGTCGAATCTCGATCGGGGATAAATCTTCAAGCAGAGCGCCCCTTTAAATTTACTACCACCGCGGACCGTTACGGTTGGAGTAAGGGGACCAACGGTTATTGGAACCTGAATTTATTTATTGAGAACGGCCGGATTAAGGATAACGGAGATCTAAGAATTAAATCCGGTTTAAGGGAAATCGCCAGAATCCACAAAGGTGATTTTCGCATAACCCCCAATCAAAACCTGATTATTGGGAATATTGCGGAGGAGGATCGGCTGGCGATAGATGATCTGCTAAAGGAATACAAAATAATCGAGAGCTATAATCAAACGGGTTTAAGACTTAATTCCATGGCTTGTGTGGCGATGCCGACATGTGGCCTTGCTCTTGCGGAAAGCGAGCGTCAACTTCCTGAAATTATAGATGAACTTGATAAAGTGATAGAAGAGTCCGGATTACGAGATGATGCCATATGTATACGCATGACCGGTTGTCCAAACGGTTGCGCGCGTCCTTATATCGGTGAAATTGGATTAGTGGGACGTTCGCCGGGGAAGTATAATATTTATCTGGGTGCCAAGATAGACGGTACGCGGCTTAATAAATTATATAAAAAAGCGGACAGTGTCGAAGAGATCATTGATGAATTGGCACCGATCATACGGCATTATGCGAAGGAAAGGGAAACCGGAGAAGAGTTCGGTGATTTTGTAATTCGTAAGAATTATGTTAAAGCTACACTTGCCGGGCGAGAGTTTCACAATTGATGCGTGCAAACGATAAATATTGCAGCATTTGAAGAACAGGCAGAGGTATTCGATCTTTCGATAGCTGCAACACCGAAAATTTCAACTTATTGTTCGGGCAGCGATTGGATATTATCTGCTCACGAACATTTACACCCCACACGTGGATCTCAAGTGTATGAGGAAGATGGGCACTGGTTAACATTAACCCAGGGGCCGCTTTATCACCTTAATCATGTCTTGCAGCCGATGGAGTCGACCTGGTGTTTTAGTTGTCCTCTCATTGGCCCTGATCCGAGACAGAGTGTCAGTCTATTGCGAAGAATACTGTCATACGGGGAAAATAAGAGGAGACTTTTATTGTTGGGTGGACTCCCGAGGGGGTCAAAATTACATGCCCTATGCCACCAGCATTTAAGTAGGACGCATCGGGTTCAAGCCTTTCCAGGGAGTGATTGTAACGAGGCAAGCCTCGAAGGGGGCATCGATGGCTATCTTGCCCGGCGCAGTATTCGATTTCGCGCATCGTTGCGGTCTGGAATACGAAAATTTGAAAAAGCGGGTTTTATTTTTGAAAGAATAACTCGAGATAGCATGGAAAACTCTATTCTCAATCGCTTGCTATCGATTGAAATGCGGTCGTGGAAACAAGGCGCCGGTGAGAGTGTATTCCGGCATCATGATCACTACCGATTTTACCGTGATCTTATTCGTCGGGCGGAACAGAGAGGTTCAATGCGTGCGATATTTGTTAAGCGTGGTAGTGAAGATAGCGCTTACGTTATAGGAGGTGTCCTAGGTGCTACTTACCGTGGTTTTCAAATGGTTATGACGCTTCTTTAACCTCGATGGGATTGGGAAATCTGGTCCAATATAATATGATTCAATGGCTGTGTGATGAAGGGGTTAAAAAATACGATTTGGGCATGGATATGCCCTATAAAAGACGGTGGGCGGAAAATCGTCTGGAATTTATAAATCTCTTCGTTTCCCCTTGATGGATTATAAATGGATTGTGCTTAGATAAACTTCATTTTCGTCTCAGATAATTTTAGGCAACTTTAAATCATAATTATTGCAATCCAAGGTGGAGCGGGCTGTCCCCAGCACGCTTCTTCTCATAGGAAGAATCAAACGCGCTAGGGACAGCGCGTTCAACCTTGATATTATTGTCAATATATGGTGTGACGAAAACGAAGCGTTTTCAGTCGAAAAGACCGATTCTCCTCGTGTGTCTTTCCCCCTCGAAAGCGGTAACCAACCATGTTTTTACTACTTCGAGAGCAGTCTCTTCTGAGATCATTCGTTGGCCAATTGATATCATATTGGCATCGTTGTGCGCGCGGCTAAGGCTGGCAGTTTCGACATTCCAGCAGAGTGCGCAACGAATACCCTTAACTTTATTGGCGCACATCGCCTCACCATTACCTGATCCTCCGAGAACGATACCGCGTTCACATTCCCCGCTCGCAACCGATTCAGCTGCTGGTTGTATAAATTTTGGGTAGTCTACGGATTCATTGCTATGCGTGCCGAAATCTTTAACCGTATGTCCTTCTTCAATAAGCATTCCCTTGATCGCTTCTTTGTATTCGAAGCCGGCGTGATCAGTCCCTAAAGCGATTTTCATGTTCAATAAAAATAGTTGGATGATGCATAAGAATGCAAATATTTTAAGATATATGATATAAATTAACATAGTCTTTTACCGTAATGATTATGAAGATGAGGGCTGAATACTACGCCTCTTAAATTACTTAACCGTCTCCAGGGGCCCACCATTTTTAAACAATTTTCACATCCCAATGAGGAATAAGCTATTGCCAGAAATAAAGGGATTGGTTACTGGCATGTATCTATGGGGACTTACCCTACACTAACTTAAGTATTAATCATAGATTAGCGCACCTCCCTACGATCTTTTAGATGGAAGTTTTAAATAGGATTCGGACAATAAACCCGGGGTGGTATTAAGCCTGATAAAAAAATTAGTTTGTTTCAGCCAGGGGCCTGATTAAATTAGTTATAGAATGTGATTTTTTCCACTACCAACTAATCGTGAAAATCCTTCACCGTTACATTTTTCGGTCAGTCTTATTCGCCAGTCTCGCTGCGGTTGGCCTCTTTGTTTTCCTTTTATTGGCCGGCAACATTCTTAAAGACATTATTGGGTTACTCATGACCGGCCGTTTAAACCTGCAAATGTTTATGCAGCTGATGTTACTGCTGATCCCCTATGTCGTTTCCTATGCATTGCCATTAGGTATATTAACAGGCCTATTGATGATACTGGGGCGCCTGTCCGCACAGCGTGAAGTAGTGGCCTTAAAGACCGCGGGGTTGTCGCTCTGGCATATCGCGGCACCTGTAGTGGCTATAGCAATGCTCGGTGTCGCGCTCTCCGCGTTGATCAATTGTTATTATGCCCCAGAAGCTAAGACGCGATATCGCAATCTCCTTTCCAATGTGGTACGGCAATCACCCTTGAGTTTTGTCACACCTAAGACCTTTATTCATGAATTCACGGGATACGTCCTCTATGTGGGAGCAAAGAGTGGAAACTCATTACAGGATTTTTGGATATGGGAGCTCGACAAAGACTACAACGCGATAAAACTGCTTCGAGCCCGGCAAGGGAAATTCGAATATGATGAAAAAGGGGATGCCCTTATTCTCACGCTTATCGATGGTTTCTCGGAATTACGCAGTACTAGAAATCCCGATGAGCTGCAACACATTCGCCCAAGTGTGTCATTTGGGGTAGCCCGTTTACGCTTGCCCCTCGATCGGCTATTAGGTCGTAAGAGCAGCTATGTCAGCCTCTCTACCCTAAATTTAAATCAGTTGCTTGAACGTAAAGATGCATTATCAGAAAAAATAGATGAACTTGAAAGCGGGGTTGATGAACTCACACGTGACAAGACGGTGGCGGAAAAAATAAAAGTGCAGATGCAAATCCAGAAAAATCTAGCCATGGCATTTTCCGTTCTCTCATTGACTTTAATCGGCATACCTCTGGGCATCAAAGTCAGCCGAAAAGAGACCTATGCGAACTTCAGTTTGGCGCTAGCTCTTGCTATGGGTTATTATTTTCTTATTATCATCGTGGGATGGATGGAGAAAGAACCCCAGTTACGTCCCGATCTTATTATCTGGTTACCCAATATTCTCTTTCAAGCGACAGGACTATGGCTTTTTGTCCGCGCTAACCAATATTAAATAATAGAGCTTCGTCTTCGTCTGCCAGATGATTTCACCCCGGAGGGGTGCAACAATCATAGCCCACAGCGTTAGCTGTGGAAAATAATTGTCGGAAAAATCAGCTCCAGCGGGGCGACACAAACCGGATTGACAGTCTATTTGTGTCGCCCCTCCGGAGCTATGAAAATGGGTGGTACATCATCATACCCATTGCTTGCGCCATGGGCTAATTATGATACCCCCCCTCCGGGGCTTGGATATAGCTGTTTTATTGTTATACAATAAATCTTCATCTTCGTTTGTCTCATCGACCCTTAATTGAGATAGCCACAAGAGTCATAAATATCACAAGAAAAAATGTTTTGAGTATAACTTTTATTCTCTAAATTTTTACTTATTGTATCATCATGCTCCAAAGCGGACGCGACGGAGCGCGTCCCTCCAGAGTAAGAAAATGGAGGGCCACGCAATGCCGTGGCCACTAGAAAGTTTGCGCTATAGTCTAAGATTTAGCACTTACTATGATATATTTAATTTAAGGACTAAGACAAAGCTCTAGCGCTATTATCAAACCTTCGGGTCCCTGAACCCTAACGATCATTTTCAGAATCAAAGGTTTCAAACTCTAGCTTGTCCTTATCTTTTTTTAATTTATCGATTTTTAATTCAGCATCCTTGAGACGTTTTTGACAGGTGATGAGTAGTTTATTTCCTTCTTCAAATTTAGAGACTAATTCGGCCAGTGGAATTTCACCGCTTTCCATCGACTCGACAATAGCTTCCAGGTGTTCTAGTGATTCTTCGAAATTAGGGCTTTCTGATTTTTTTGCGCTCATTTCGATTTAGGTTTAAGTCAAAAAGTCAAAAAGTCAAAAGGGATAAAACGGATAGGTGAAAATGCGAGAAAACGGTCCCGGTATAGCCCTCTTCCGTCCGCTCCTAATATTCGCGTTTCTCTTAATAATCAAACGACAATGCCTTCATAAATCTTGAACGATCTAATTTACACTGACAAGATGCCTATAGAACTATTGATATTACACAATCATCGCGATTTTTATAATCCTCTTAATTGCCAAGCTTGTTACCGAGCTGTGGCTCGATGAACTTAATCGAAAAGAAGTAAATAACAATGCACAATCAGTGCCTGAAGCTTTTCGTGAATTCATCGACCCTCCAACCTATGAAAAGTCAGTAGCTTACACTTTGGCAAAAAATCGATTTAGTAGAATAGAATCGATTTTTGATGCATCCCTTCTCGCGATAATTATTTTAAGCGGATTTTTACCATGGCTATATGAAGGGCTGTCACAGTTAATCGGGCATACAATTTGGGCACAGGCTATAATTCTGATTGCCATTGGCGTTATCCTCGGAATCCCTTCTATTCCTTTTGATTGGTGGGATCAGTTTCGACTCGAAGAACGATTTGGTTTTAACAAAAGCAGTACGAAACTTTGGATTACGGATAAAGTGAAAGGAATGTTGATCGGCCTGATTATCGGTTACCCGATGCTCTGTATCCTCCTATGGCTTGTTCATCTTCCACAATGGTGGATATGGGCTTTCATTATATTTTTTTGTTTCCAACTTTTAATGATGGTCATTTACCCCATGTTTATAATGCCGGTATTCAATAAGTTTGAACCGTTACCTGCAGGTGATCTGCGGGAACGGTTGATGGCACTTGCTGATCGTACAGGATTTAAAGCAAAGACCATACTCGTCATGGATGGAAGCAAACGTTCGGCACATTCCAATGCCTTCTTCACCGGATTTGGAAAAATACGTCGAATCGTTCTTTATGACACGCTTATGGAACAGTTAAATCCCGAAGAACTTGAAGCGGTGTTAGCGCATGAAATCGGCCATTATAAATTAGGGCATATTCCTAAAATGATATTCATTTCAGCAGTTTTCATGTTGATAGGCTTTTGGGCCCTTGCAAAGTTGGCGGAGAGTGCCTGGTTTTACGTCGGGTTTTCATTTCAACCTGACAGTGATATAGCAGTCGCTTTTTTGTTATTTACTCTATTGAGCGGTCTTCTGACCTTTTGGTTATCGCCTTTAATAAATCGTTGGTCCCGCAAACACGAGTTTGAAGCAGATAGCTTTTCAAGCGATGCCATAAATACCTATAAACCACTGGTAAATTCTTTGAGAAAACTGTCGGAAAAGAATCTCAGTAATCTTACACCTCATCCGCTTTACAGTCATTTCCATTACTCTCACCCGACGCTTCTGGAGCGAGAACATGCCTTGGCTGCTTCCCCATCCCAAGGGGCTGCAAGATAAGACAGTATTTACTTTTAATAAGTAACCTGGTCATGCAATTTGTTCGCAGCCGATCATATATTAAATTTATAATTTCGGGCGCAGCACTGTTTTTCCTTAGCGTTTTAACGCTGGAAGCAACGGTTCTACGCGTGGCGACACTTAACCTCTACAATTATTTGATAACCAATCGAATGGTAGGTAAAGTCTACCGTGAAGATTATCCAAAACCTGAGGATGAAAAAAAAGCCCTGAGTGAAGTGGTGATAAAAACGGGTCCACACATCCTTGCCGTGCAGGAAATGGGATCTGAGCCTTATCTACTGGAATTTCAACGCGACTTAAGGAGCGAAGGGTTAGATTACCCTTATATTATTTTAATGGAAGCAGCAGATGAAGAACGTCATACCGCAGTGCTGTCAAAATTGCCATTCGAGCAAGTTATACTCTATGACGAGCTGGAATTTAAATACTTTGATGAAAAAATCCGCGTGAAGCGCGGTCTTCTCGCAATAAACTTCTATGTGAACGGTCTACGATGGACCCTTTTTAATCTGCATTTGAAAAGTCGATATACGGTGCGCCATGATGATCAGGAGGCGAAGATCCAACGCCTGAATGAAGCTGTTGCTATCCGTAACAATATCAAAACAGCTTATCTTCTGAATGCTAATCTTCACTATCTAATCGTAGGTGATCTTAATGATACAATAGGCAGTAAAACGCTTCGGCGGCTTTTAAAAAGTGGGAGTAATACTATCTCACATGCTATTCCTGCCGCTGATTCCCGTGGAGAAACCTGGACTTATTATTATAAAAAAGAAGACGTTTACTCACGATTCGACTATGTGCTCGCTTCACCGGCAATGATGCCCTATATTGAGAACGCGCGCGGTAAAATAGTCGATTGGCCGGAAATGAAAATTGCCTCAGACCATCGCCTCGTATATGTTGATATCGCTATACCGGAGGAGTAAATACAAACTACGGCGGTCTGCTCTTTTCAATTTTACCATAAATACGCCGTAATGCAGCTTCGACAGGAGGGGGTAGGGGCGGACTGAATGCTGAATCAACATTAGCTTTCAGGTGATCGAGATTTGATGTCCCCGTGACAATTACATGAATGGCTTTCTGATGAGCGACATATTTAATGCCGCGGTCCGCTAAGACCGCCATGCCCTCTTTGATCCAGTGAAATACCGGGTCACTTTCAGATAGTGCTTCCGGTCCCAGTATCCCTTCATTCTTATAAGAGTTAATCCATTTAATCAATTCATGTGGATTGCAGAACGGTTTTCTCAACGGTGACATACATAAGAGGCCGGGATCATTTTTTGAACTTTTTGGAAAGATACGGCGCTCAGGTCCCTGGGTGCACATGTTATAGCGAAACATAAAAACATCAAATAAATCCGTCTCTATTGCCTGTGATATTGTAGACTGATCGAGATCCCCCCACATATGCTCGCTCACCCCGAGGAATTGTGTCATTCCCGCTTCTTTCAAGCTGACAAAAGTGGGATAAAGCCTATCGATCGCTTCCCTATAGTGATCCGGTTTAAGACCATGAAGCAGGACGATGTCTAATCTATCCGTATGAAGAAGTTTTAAGCTGCGTTCGACCGAGGCGACCATTTTTTCAGGTGCTTTCAGAAGCCCTTCACCTTCATTAATCTGGATTTTAGTACAAATAATAGGGGGAGTTACCAGCTTTGCCTCTTTCAGCGCGCTACCTAAGATCGCTTCCGTATCCCCATAGGCAGGGGACGTATCGAAAAAATTAATGTCCAACTCCAATGCGCGATGCACAATTTTACAGGATTCGGATCGTGTCATCCCAAGTTTTTGCCCGAGTCGAGAGTCTCCTCCCGTTCCCAAACCGATACGGGAAACTTCAAGTTCAGTCTTTCCCAAACGACAATATTGCATTCAGTACACCCTTTCTTCAAGGGGAGTTAATATATTAATAAGAAAATTGATACTCGCAGTTCAAGCCCGATGAAATTTACTCCGGACTTGATATATGGTCTCGCCATGTCACACCAAAACCAGGTTTATCTAAGATTTTTAAATACCCATTTTGGGGATCGGGTTCGCCTACGGTGGCCGAGTTGCTTCTGGCAGCATCCTGGGTGAAGACAAGTTCTGCCATACGACACTGCATGGCAACGACGACATGCAGACCCCAAATCTCACCTCCCCGGTGTGGTAAGACGGGAACCCCATTCTCTTTAGCCATCTCACAGATTTTAATTGCGTCCGTAATACCACCACACCATGTGACATCGGGTTGTAATATGTGTGCGGCCTTACGATTCAATAATTCCTGAAAACCATATCGTGTAAACTCGTGTTCTCCCGTCGCGATTTTCGTAGTTTTTACTTCGGCTGTTAAACGGGTGTAGCCATTGTAGTCGTCGGCCATGAGCGGTTCTTCTATCCATTGTAAATTATAGGGGGCAAGATGTTCTGCCATCTCAAGGGTATAGTCTACATTCCATCCCATCCAGCAATCCAACATCAACTTCGCTTCATCACCAATCAGCTCTCTCGCTCGCGCAACTTTTTCAACATTACGTTGTATCCCTTCAGGTCCCTCATCGGGCCCCGCAGCTTTGGATATTTTAAATGCCTGAAAACCCGCAGCTTGATTTGCGGCCAGTTCTTCACCCGTGGCATAAGTGAGAACTTCCTTATTTTTATTCGAACCAAGACATTGATACACGGGCGCTTCTTTTGCTTTTCCTATTAAATCCCATAGGGCAATATCCACGCCGCTTATTGCCATGATGGCTATTCCCTTACGGCCATATGCTGCCGACTCCCAGAACATGTCTTCCCATAATTGATCAACTTGAAAGGGGTCTCGACCGATGAGGATTTTGCGAAAAGCATGCTTAACTATCTCCACTGAAGCGACGCCTCCGCCCCCCATCCCTATTCCTATAAGTCCTTCATCGGTATGTATTTCCACACCAAATTGCCACATCTTTCGACGCCACCCGGAAGGGGGTGGGCGATAGTTGGGATAAAACGGGTAAACCTCGGTAATTTTCATTGAACTTCAATGCAAAGATTACCGTTTCAAATTCCGTTTTTTTTTTAAATGAAATTACCTGAGATAAAGATGAATGTTAAAAAACATTGAGGGGTATTTCGACAACGCCAAATCCAGCCGCTTCCATGTATAGTGTTCCTCTACCTGGGACACCCCCTTCCACGGTTACACTCACGGAACGGGCGCCACCGGGGATGACTACCTCAGGCATAATAATACTGTCTGGTATATTTGTTGTGACATCAATATAAAGACCACTGTCGGGTGCTTCACCATACAATTGAAGAATAAGAATGTCGCGTCGCCCTGGTGATAATTCGAGGGCACTGGGTATTACGACAAAGCTTGCGGAATCGACATTAAATTTTCCGATAGTTAAATCTCCGTCTGCGGTCCGCAATAAAATTTCATAAGTGCGTCCTGTTGGTAAACTGGGCACCGAAAAACCAATTGAATAGGATGAGTGGTACTCGGTTGGAATTTCTCTCTCATTAAATACAATGGTGTCATATTCAGAAAAACCGCGCCCGATAATTCCCACTTTGGAACCAACGGGTCCGCGTTTACTCTCCATTTGAATAACATATCGGTTAATGAGTTGGGTCTCGTATAATTTACTCAGGTACTCTTTATACTCGTATTCTGCTCCGCTTCCAAATTTATAATCAACTTTGTAATAATAGTTTGAGGTACTTTGCCCCAGTGCTAATTTATAGTCGTACTCATAAATATGGGATCCTGCTTCAATCTGTCTCATGGGCAGCGTTTCTCCATTTATGACAAGGCTCACTTTAATCGTGTCATGAATAAATTGACCATGATTGATTTTAGCATTTACGGTAAAAGTATAAATGTTGGATGGGTTCTCCGCTACTTTTAATGGAGTTAAATTTTGTACCGTGACACCGCATCCCGATAACAAAGTAATCGCGGCGATTGCTATTAAGGAGTAAAGTATATTTTGTGTTTTCATAGGAATAATCTTAATGCTACATTAGCAACACATCATGATTCTGCAAGAAAAAGCTGATAGTGTAATCCCCTTGAGTATTTACTTTCATATTCCTTTTTGCGCTTCAATTTGTGATTTTTGCTCTTTTTATCAAAAAGTACCGCGGCGTGATGAAGTGGTGCGCTACCTCGAAGGCATGGAAGCTGAGTTGAAATTGATTACTCTTGATCGTGATGTTGATACCATATTTTGGGGTGGGGGTACACCCGGTCTTCTTCCCGCGAAAGACCTCTATAATCTTGGCCGAGCAATGCTTGATAAATTATCTAAACCTCCGCGTGAATGGACGGTGGAGTTATCACCATCAACAGTGAAAAAGGATAAGTTGGAAGTATTGTGGGAACTGGGTGTTACTCGCGTTTCCATGGGAGTGCAAAGTTTCAATGACCGGTTGTTGGAAAAATTAGGCCGACAACATAGCCGACAACAGATTAATAAAGCAATTGAAACAATAAATCAGAGCAAAGTCGAAGTTCTCAATCTCGATCTTATTTTTTCTATTCCCGGACAGACTCTTGATGAATGGTTAATGGACATAAAATACGCCATCAGTTGTGCGCCCCATCATTTATCGACTTATTGTTTAACTTTCGAAGAGGACACAGCTCTTTATTTCCGTCTAAGGAGAGGGGAGATAAATCAGAATACACAAGGTGATGATTCAGATTTTTACGTGGCAACCTGGGAAGCACTGGAGGATGCTGATTATCGTCAATATGAAATTTCAAACTATGCGCGAAAAGGTTTCGAATGTTTACATAATAAAAATACCTGGCGACTTTTTGAATGGATTGGTTTCGGACCTTCAGCGGCTTCGCAATTCAGAGGACGCCGATACAGAAATGTTCCTTCACTGGATGAATGGCTTAAAGGTTTAGAAGACAATCAATTGAAATACATTGATGAGGTGGAACTAACAACAGAGATGCTGGCTGTTGATTCTATTATCTTCGGATTGCGCATGAACGAAGGAATCAATTTGCAGCTTTTGAAAAAGCGATTTCCGACAATCAATTTTAATGAATTAAATTTATTATGGAATAAGCTCAGGGGTGAAGGACTTATTGAAAAAGGGGATGAAAAAATAATCCGCATGACTCCACGAGGTCGATTGTTGGCAGACAGTATCGCGGTGGAAATTTTGAGCCATTATGATCCCGGACACCTGGAGTCTCCGGTCATAGTGTAAGACACTGGATCTTAATCACTTATATATCATAATTGAGGTTATTGTGCTGATCCATTTCCAAAGCGGGAGATGGCTTGCGCGGTTTCCCCACTATTTTAGCGGGTACACCGGCCACCGTGGTATGGGGGGGAACATTTTCCAGGACCACGCTGCCGGCGCCAACCCAGGCGCCTTCTCCCACTTCAACATTACCCAGGATTTTAGCGCCAGCGCTGAGAAGCACTCCCGATCTAATCTTGGGATGCCGGTCACCGAGCTCTTTACCGGTACCTCCAAGAGTAACCTCGTGCAGGATTGAAACATCATTTTCAATAACCGCAGTTTCTCCTGCCACAAAACTGGTGGCGTGATCGAGCATAATCCCATGGCCAATGCGCGCAGCCGGGTGGATGTCGACCGCAAATTCTTCCGCTATGATGCTTTGAATATATGCGGATAATTCTTTACGATCTTCATTCCAGAGATGGTGAGCCATTCGGTAAGCGCTTAGAGCCATGAACCCTTTTAAATAGAGTAGCGGGGTGAGATAACTGCTGCATGCGGGATCGCGATTGTAAACCGCTAGAATGTCGTAACGTATTATATCCACAATTGAGGAGTCTTTACGGAAAATATCCAGAAAGATATCCCGCAGTGATTCCTCTGACATGGCATGGCACCCCAGTTTTCTCGCCAGACGATAAGTAAGCGCTTCAGCCAGATTTTCACGGCTGAGGACACATTCCTTTAGAAGTTCTGAAAGAGCAGGTTCTTTCTCGGAAACAGCGGTCGCATCCTCTCGTATTTTTTCCCACACGGGATCCTCGCTCATGGATTGAAGGGGTTAAATCTGTTTATGTATTGCTATAGATGACTGTAGAGGTGAATTAAATAATAGACTTGAATACCGCCAATCAATTTTAGCAGTAGAATATATACTCAGATAAACAAATAAATCATGTTTCAAATTAAACGAAGGAAAAGGACTCAACAGTGGCAATGGCTCATCTTCTTGTAAAGCATATAGAGATCCAGTGACCCTAAGAGAGGGTCAAAAAAATTTTCAGGAGAAGACAGTAACCCCGTTTTTTTTTGACGGAATAGAAATTTATTTAATATAAACTGCAGCATATGGAGGATGTAATCATACTTGGGACAGGATGTGCCGGACTTACTGCGGCGATTTATTGCGCGAGGGCAAATCTTAAACCACTCGTTATCGAAGGTATTCTGCCGGGGGGTCAGCTAACCACGACATCCGATGTCGAAAACTATCCCGGATTTCCAGAGGGAATAGATGGGTTCACAATGATGGATCAAATGCGTAAACAGGCCGGCCGTTTTGGTTCTCGGTATGAAAATGACAATATTACAAGCGCTGATTTTAGTAATACGGTAAAAATAATTAAGTCTGAATATAATTCCTATGAAGCACGTGCCATAATTATTGCAACCGGTGCTTCACCCAAACTTCTCGGTATTCCGGGAGAAAATGAAATGTATGGCGGCAAAGGTGTTACCACCTGTGCTACATGCGACGGTGCTTTCTATCGCGATATGGAAGTAGTCGTTGTTGGTGGTGGCGATTCTGCCTGCGAAGAAGCTTTATTCCTTACACGGTTTTGTAGCAATATCACTCTTATTCATCGACGCGACACTTTACGCGCGTCAAATATTATGGCCGATCGAGCGCTCGCTCATGAAAAAATATTCCCTCTCTGGGACACTGTCCCGGAGGAGATTTTACCTGACGATCAGGGCAATGTCAGCGGTCTGAGAGTGCTCAACATAAAGACCGGAAAGCAAAGTGAGTTAGCATGCAAAGGAGTATTTATTGCGATCGGACATACTCCCAATACCCAACCCTTTAAGGGGATACTCAAACTCGATGACGAAGGCTACATCATTCCGGAAGCGGGCAGTCAAGTTCGCACGCATATCCCCGGCGTTTATACAGCCGGAGATTGCGCGGATCATGTTTACCGGCAAGCAGTGACGGCGGCAGGAATGGGGTGTCAAGCCGCTATTGATGCGGAGAGATGGCTGGCTGAACTATAAATATGCTTATCTGGTAGGATTGGTGGGTCGATCAATCGCTGCTTTCCCCGGGTTCAAATATTCTGGAGAAGATTTGAAAACTAATAATGGCGCCAATGATAGGGCCCACCCAGTAAAGCCAGATATTATCCAAGTGGCCTGAGACTATAGCCGTGCCAAAATGGCGAGCGGGGTTCATGGCTGCTCCAGTGAGTGGTCCAATGGCTAAAATGAGCATGGCTATGGTTAACCCAATGCCAAATCCACCAATACCCTGTGGTGCTTTGCTCCCAACCGCGGTGCCGTATATGGCCATAGCGAGCAGAATGGTAGCGATTATTTCGAGACCGAGTCCTGAACCAACCGTAATTCCCGCTCCCAGTGCAGGGTGCCCAGGTGGGTTGCCGCCGCGGCGGCAGCGGGAAATAAAATTTTGAGTAATACCCCGGCAAGCGTTGCTCCCAAAAGCTGGGCGATAATGAAATTAACCGCCGCACCCACTTTTACTTTTTTTATGAGAAACAATCCAATGGTTACCGCTGGGTTGATTTGACCCCCGGAGATATTCATTGTCATTGTAACCGCTATGGACAATGCTAATCCATGGGCCACGGCAATACCCAATAAGCCCACACCGCCGTTTGTCGCGTTATCAACAATGATAGATCCCGCGCCGATAAAAACTAAAGTAAAAGTGCCAAACAGTTCGGCCAGGCAAGGTTTCCAATTAATATTCATAGCTATAATTTATTTAGTGTAATTTTTTTGATTAGTATTTTCCCTACGACTCTCCCTCAGTAGCCATTCTGACGATGGTAATGCTCAGAGTAATTGTAAAGTGCTTTATAAATATTCAATCGGTAGTTGCAACATGCCTGATTTAAGACAAACTTTTTCCTATTGAATCAATTCACAAGACTACAGGATTAAAATAAAATATTAAAATGAAAATTACGCTATCGATAATTTCTGTGGCAGCCCTTGTTACCGCGGGTTTCAGTCACATCGCACTAGCTGATTTGAAAACCGAAACTTTGGCGCCTGACTTCTCATTAACCGATTCCCATGGACAATCTCATACCCTGTCAGGTTTCAGAGATAAATATGTTGTGCTTGAATGGAGCAACCATGACTGTCCCTTTGTCGTCAAACATTACAAGAGTGGAAATATGCAGAAAGAGGTTACTGATCAAGGGGCAATCAGGTTGAAAATAATTTCCTCGGCACCCGGTGAACAGGGTTATTGCACTCCGGCAGAGGCCAATAGGATCGTGGCGAGAGATAAATCCAGCTTGTCAGCCGTTCTTCTCGACCCTGAAGGGACCGTGGGTCGGCTCTACAGTGCGAGGACTACCCCCCATATTTACATTATCGATCCTAAGGGCACATTGATTTATCAGGGAGGAATCGACAGTATAAAATCAACTGATATTTCAGATATTCCTAAAGCGAAAAATTATGTAAGAGCTGCACTGAATGAAGCTATGGCCGGTAGTTCGGTGACCAATAATAATACCAGGCCCCATGGCTGCAGTATAAAGTATGCCAGTAAATAATCTATAATCTGACAAAGTACCGCATTGAAATCTTTAATAAAAAGACCCCCGAGTTAAATTCGGGGGTCTTTTCTTAGCTATGGTTATGGTGTTACTGGGATCAATTCTTGAATAAATTATTGCCATCATTATCGCTTTGGCTTTTGGAGTTTCTTAACAGTCCATCAAAAATTAAGAGTAGTGTTCCCAACCCGGCACGGAGTGAACGGTACAAACATGCTTTCCTCCCCCTGCATCCTTAGTGGCAATGCACATATTTACCGGATAGTACTTCTGCTTATTCGTCTCATCCACATTCAAATCTGAATTATAAGCCTGGGCCATTTTTACAAGTGAGGTGGCAATATACTCGGTGTAAAGGGTATTCATTAACCCCGCTGTTATCATCGCTTGACGGGTCACAACGTAATAGTAAAAGTAATCAGATATATCTAACCCCTCGGGATTCTCGATTACCGCCTGGTATAATCGTTTGTTGTCCAGGTATTTTCTGCGCAGAAAACTGTTATCTAATATCTCGGTGAGATTGTTGTGAGCGGGCAGAGTGTTTTCATATACCTGACAGATGAAGGCTTTATCGCTTTTTGTGAATACCGTCTGGTCGGGACTTAATTCGAACACTTGATTGGTGAATCTTCGGCGCATAGGAAATCCTGGTTAAATTAAGGTTTATACCTTAAAATAAAATCAATATTATACCCTATATACTACCTATATATCACTCATAAAATCGGTAAACATTAAACTTATTAATAATATTTATGTTTGAAATTAGATAATCTATAATTACTTTGACACAAAAAGGGGCTAGGAGAGCTCCTTTTGAACCTAAACCGTTAAAAATGATTATTTGGGGAAATTGCGCATGAGGTCCAATCACGGGCAGGGAATCCGTCAACGCCGGGCGAACACCCACTTGGTACCCTTTCACCATGAATTTCAATGAGGGGATAAAGGAAAGAAGGCCCTGAATAATTTCGTTTTTCCCGTTCTCGCTTGGGTGATGATCGAGGGAATGCCAAGAATAAGTGGCACCTGCCATGTAGTGTTTTGCTCCCAATGGGAGAAGCCATTTGCCACGATTCAGGATGGTGTTGGGATTAAACGGTTCGTCCGATTCGAGTAAAAGCACTTCACCCCTGGCGGGTTTGAAAGGTAAATCCTTAAACCAGGGATTCTTGAGAACTTGAAAACCTTCACAGAAAATAATTCGTTCAGCTGTCCAATTATTCCAGACAACTTTGCTATTCTCTAATTTTAAATCAGGATAGCAAAATCGAGAACGAATCCGTAAACGCTTTTTATCGAGATAGTCACCCAGATCGTTAATCAGTTTTGATATATTGACATAGGCAGCCGGTGTCAGCGTGAAGCTTCCATATGGATCGATGAAGATTCCTGGATTCGAATCGGGCTCATGCACGGAATTAATATATTGCATAAATGCCGGCTCTTCCTGCGACTTTTAAATAGCTGAAATTCCTTATCAGTTCCAATGAAACGATGCACCAACATTTCATAAAAATAGCGATCGCCAAAAACTGACTCCAGTTGACGATAGAGGGTAGAAGCTTCGGAGTAGAATCGATGGAACTGCCAGGCGGATGTCAGGCGCTGACCTGTAATGGGATTGATAATGCCCGCGGCGGCGAGTGATGCGGCTCCCGTATGACCATCGTCAACAACCACAAATGACGCCCCCCTCTTCAGCAATTGCCAGGCAAGCGAGCTGCCTGCTAACCCCTGACCAACGATAATATAATCTACACTATCCACCTAAATTTAATATAAATCTTCGTCTTCGTCCTCGTTCTCGTCTGCATCCTAAAAAGTCTTCAATTTCTGGCTCTATGAATACTTATAAATAGTAAATTGGGAGATGCTTGTGGATTAATTCTGGACGAAGACGAAGCAATTGTGTCATGAAGCAAGAGCTAATTGATGTTTTTTAAGAAGGGACTGCAGATGAATAAGGAGTTTTCTCATGGCCGCAACGAGAGCACATTTGTAAGGCATTCCCCGATCGACTAACCTCTGCACATAAGGTTTGATCACGGGGTTATGTTGAGCCGCGGTGCGAGCAGCCATATAGAGACATTTTCTGACTTTGGCACGACCTCCTTTTATCGATCGCTTAGAATGGGTCTTGCCACTGTCACGATTATAGGGAGCCAGACCGGCAAGAGCGACCAACTGATTGCGGCCCAGATGAGTCATTTCGCTCATATAAGCCAGGAGGGTCCAAGTCGTCACTTCACCGACTCCTTTGACTGAAGCGATAAGTTCGGCTTTCGCACGCAGTGGATCATTCTCGTTGATGAGCAATCGCAGCTGTTTGTCGATGCGATCGATTTCGTTCTCAACGAAACGGATCATGCGTTGGATGGAAAGGTGGATGCTCTTGGGACTGTTCTGCAAGCGGTTCTTCTCGCGGCCAAGCTGTTCGCTCAGATGATGGCGTCGATCCAGTAAAGCAGTCATCTGTTGCTGTTCGGGTGTCGGGGGAGCTGTTGGGGACAACTGCTTTTGCTGAGCAAAGCGCAGCAATACCTTGGCATCGATCTTATCGGTCTTTGCACGGATGCCATCGCTCGTGGCGAAGGCCCGTACGCGCGCAGGATTAATCAGGCACACCACAATCTGCGCTTCATGCAAAGCGCTCAACAAGGCGCGCTCGTAGCCTCCTGTGGCTTCGCACACCACAAAGGGGGCATCCATCTTTCCTATGGCTTTGAGCAGTTCTTTGAGTCCCGACTTGTCGTTGCTTAGAGCGTAACTTTGCTCTGCACTTTGCACTTGCAAGGTGTTTTTGGCTATATCTATGGCGATGAGGGTGTGTTTTTTTTCATTCATGGCTATCTCGGTCTTGTCAAGATGAGCTCGCGGGGGTATAATCCGGGCTCTTTCAATTGTTTGAGATTAGCCAGGTTAGATCGGAGGTTCCCAGGCTTCGTCTTGAACTCCGCTAACGCGGGTTCCAGAGGCAGAATGAACTCTTCCGATTTGCTCCCGGCTCCTCTTATTAGGAGTCGGGAGTTCCTGGCACTCTCAACCGTAGACACTGTTGAAAGCTTTTTCCAGTCCTTCCTCCGACGTGTTACGATGACCCATTCTCGGAAGGACTCAAAAGGTTGTCTTATCATCGCGGGGTAACCTACAAGAGGCAGACGCAGACGAAGAGTGTAATATGATATATTTGTGGTGGTAAAGGGTAGATATTAATTACCCCCCATTTTCGTCTATGTCCTCGTCTGCGTCTGCATCCTAAAAACCTTCAATTCCCGGCGATTGGAATCCTCTCAATAGCGAACCAGAAGATGGTAGTCTGTTGATCCTGGACGAGGTCGAAGAGGCAGACGAAGACGAAGATTTTATATATTATTTTAACCCGCTTTCTCCAAGCCCCAGCGGGGCGATACATATTTAGCCCATTGCGCAAGCAATGGGTATTGTGATCTACCATCCATTTTCAGAGCCCTGGAAGGTCGACACATATAGACTGTCAATCCGGTTTGTGTCGCCCCTCTGGGGCTTTTTTTTTCGTTAATTATTTCCCACAGCTAAAGCTATGGACTATGATTGTTTCACCCCTCCGGGGTGAAATCAACTGGGTAGACGAAGAGCAAATTATGGAATTCTTCTACTGACGATAAAGAAACATTAGCCGATTACGCATCACCTTTATTTATTCGTTGGCTGGCTTCTCTATCGAGCATGAGTAAAGCGGCAGGTTCATTGCCGGCAATTTTTAAACTATCACACATATGTCGTGCTATCGTTTCCTCTTCTATCTGTTCATCGATGAACCACCGGACAAAACTCTTAGTCTGAAAATCGCCAATTTCATCAGCTAATTGATAAATTAAACCGATTTTTTCCGAACCGTGGCACTCTTGAATCAGAGCTGTTTGGAATACATCGTGAATGCTTGTGTAGGTGTTTGCGGGGGAAGTGATTGGCTTTAAATCGACATTACCATTCCTATCCAAAAGATAATCAAAAAATTTCATGGCATGCATATATTCCTCTTCAGCCTGAAATCGAAGCCACTTAGCAAACCCCCGGAACCCCTGACCATCCATCCATGCTGACATCGACAGGTAATGGTACTGGGCGGTTAATTCCATATTAATCTGTTCGTTAAGAGAGTCCTCTACTTTTTTTGGGACTTTATTATCCAGTTTTTTTCCGCTGGCTATTTTTGTTTTTTTTGCGCTCATAGGATTACTTATTTGGGAATACTATTTTGAATTTATGCTATTAATTGTTTTCTGCGATAAAAGTAAAATGGAGATCAAATTGTAAGTAAGGGAGTGGAGGATGCAATAATATCAATTAACTGGCGAGGCATTTATTCTATCCAAACAAGGGTGCTTACCGGGGTCTCATCGTAGAGCGTAAGAATATCCTGATTTTTCAATTCAATACAGCCGGAAGACTGGGGTTTGCTGATGCGCTCTTCATGGTTGGTGCCGTGAATGTAGATTAGCCGGTTATAGGAATCGCAAAGGGGGCCCTGGTTTTTTCCTGGTTCGAGGCCGCTCAACCAGAGGATACGGGAGGTAATGAGATTCGCCTGTTGTTCCTGGTCCGAGTATTCTGAAAATAATTTACCGGTCTCTACACGCCCTTTAAAGACGGCACCCGGGGGCGCGTGGTCTCCAATTTTTTCGGCCACGCAATGAAGGCCGAGCGGTGTGCCGAGGGAATTTTCCAAACAGGAAGGCGGTGCGATGGAGGTAGATACCGGGTATTCTTTTTTTAATTGGTGCTGGTGAAAGTGCTGTAGTTTTTGCTCGCTTATTGTGATATAATAGACATCTTTTGTGGGCTTGATTTTAAGCGTATCACAATATTCAATAATAGGTTCTATAGGAGAGACTAACATTGGAGAGCAAATACAATCTGGGAATTGTCGGCGCAACGGGTGCAGTGGGTCAAGAATTGATTCGCTTCATTCATGAGCGCAATTTTCCCTGTGCCCAAATTCGACTTCTCGCTTCGGCTCGCTCCGCGGGCAAGACCCTGGAGTACAAGGGACAAAAATGGACGGTGGAAGAAGCCAGGCCAGAAAGCTTTGATGACTTGGATATCGCGATCTTCAGTGCCGGCGGGAGCACATCCAGAAAATTGGCATCCGAAGCGGTGGAACGTGGTTGTTTAGTCATCGATAATAGTTCCGCCTTTCGCATGGATCCTCGTGTGCCGCTCGTCGTACCCGAGATAAACGCACAGGCCGCGTCCCGTCACGAGGGAATAATAGCTAACCCGAATTGCACTACGGTCGTCGCCTTAATGGGTTTATATCCCCTGCATAAAGCTTTTGGATTGAAGCGTTTTTTCGCGGCCACTTATCAGGCAGTGTCCGGTACTGGTGCCGCTGGCATAGTTGAACTCGAAGAGCAGGTGAAGGCCTGGACCTCGGGTGAAAGCTTAAGTCCGGAAGTCTATCCTCACCCTATAGCCTTCAATCTTTTACCTTACGTCGATGCATTCCTTGAGGACGGTTATACGACAGAGGAACACAAGATGCAGAATGAAAGCCGAAAGATTCTGGACGAGTCTGACATTCAAGCTTCGACGACCTGTGTGCGAGTCCCGGTATTCCGGGCCCATTCCGTAGTCATAAACGCCGAATTTAAAAATCCTGTTGATCTCGATGTGGCCCGTCAGGCGATCGTCGATTTTTCCGGCAGTGAACTCGTTGATGATCCTTCGAACGCACGCTATCCCATGCCACTGGATTTTACAGAAAAAGAAAGTTGCGGGGTAGGGCGGATTCGTCGTGACAGTGTCTTTGAAAACGGCCTGGCTTTTTGGGTCGTGGGGGACCAGCTGTGGAAAGGTGCCGCTTTAAATGCCATTCAAATTGCTGAATACATGCATGAAAATGGTCTCTTAAAGACCCTCCGTAAAACGATTCCATCTTAAGGCTGTATTTGGTTCTCCGGCTTTTCGAAATTCCTTGCCCTTGCCAATAGATTATCAAAACTTTTTTGTCTTTTCGATTAGATTTGTGGGCTTGTAGCTCAGTTGGCTAGAGCGCTTGCTTTACACGCAAGATGTCGGCGGTTCGAGTCCGTCCAAGCCCACCACTGATTTTATAAGTTAATCATTTCCGCCCGTTTTGAGGGCGCTAATGCGCTTCATTCGCGAATTTGACACGCGGAACATACTTCAAGTGTCGCTGGTGTATAATTACTGTCGCTTCTGGACAAACGTTAGCGGTTTTCTCAAGGACCACTTTCTGATAAAATTACATCAATTTAAAATATTGTTAGTTTAGAATTTCCAACTTCTGCTGAAAATATGAATAGTATACTTATCATTGAAGATGATGAATACTTTAGAGATCTGCTAAAGCAATTATTTGAAGCAGAAGACTATACGGTATTGGTAGCCTCGAACAGCAGGGGCGCCTTAAAAATCCTTCAGGAAGAAAATCCGGATCTCATAATTACGGATATTATAATGGAAGATATAGACGGTCTTGAAATTATAATGGAGATAAAGAAGAAGAGCCCGGAAAAACCGATAATCGCCATTAGTGGTGGGGGCTCCATAGGCCCCAAAGCTTATTTGAGTTCGGCTAAGGCTTTAGGAGCGGACTTTACTTTTAGAAAACCGTTTTCAACCGATAAAATGTTGGACGCCGTAAAATCGATCATGACGACATCGATCAGAAAAATACTGGTCATCGAGGATGATGATAATTTTCGAGAGATGCTGAAGCAAATACTTGAGGTTGAGGGTTATAAAGTCATCGAGGCATCAGATGGCCGCACTGCCTTAAAGATACTTCAGGAAGAAAATCCGGATCTTATAATTACAGACATTATAATGGAAGATATAGATGGTCTCGAAATTATCATGGAAATTAAAGAGGATAGACCGACAAGGCCCATTATAGCCATAAGTGGCGGCGGTTCCATAGGCCCCAGTGCTTATTTAAGTTCGGCAAAAGTTTTAGGTGCAGATCATACTTTTACCAAGCCGTTTTCATTTGAAGATATACAAAGTACCCTGAAAGAACTGCTTGATCAATAATACTTCCAGTAATCGGCTGTATAACTGGGTTCGTCTCCGGTAATGTCAGTTAGATTTTCATCGAAATGAAAATTATAATCCCCATTGAAAACGACTTTATTCCCGAGCAGTGAGCCAAACATATCTCCTTTTTTCTCTAAATATATTCTCACCTGGGGGGCGTAGATTCCAGCATAGAGAGGCGCCTTTCCACCCAGCTTATATTTTGCTTTTTTATCCTTTGATGCGGTGGAATAAATAATCACATTATCGGGATCTTGAGGGGTATTAACTAGGCCCTGGCCCTTTACCGAGAGATCATCCCCGATATAGAGTGTGAGCTTACCGTGGGGTTCATTGACTTGGATTGATCCCTCTATGGTCAGGTCGTCGTCGACGACCAGGGCCACGTTGCCGTTAATATGTAAAGTCTGCTTTTTATCTATATCGAGATCGTCATCAATATGATATTTTTCAAGATTAGGACCGGTGCCTAATTTTATTACAGGGGAGGAGGGCAACTTGGTCGTTGTCGATACCTCCAATGGTTTGACTTCAGGGAAAAATGGTTGAAACCCCTGGGCAATGCGAATATCATCGATTTTCTGTTCGGATGGAGTGTCAAATCCGTATATCCTACCTTGATTGCCCACATCAGGAGATTTTTTCCAGGTGGAGATATAGCCGTAAATTTCAGCTGCAGCCTTTTTATTAGAAAGGACATTTCGGCCTACCAGTGTCCCATTGTCGTAGCGATTAAAGAAAGGGTCATAGTTTCCCTCGCTGGAATTGTAACTATCGACAAAGACTTTTCCTTTATTGGTGAAGATAATATCATTGCGGGCAGTGATGGCATTTGGAAATTGAGAGCGTAATCGCAGATCAACCATCAGATTTTTCTTATAATTTTCACCATTATCGAGATCAATGCTGGCAAGACTGTATATGCGAGGAGCGGGAAGCTGGTCGAGGACGATAAGGGTCACTTGAGCGGAGTTGCCGCTTCCTATATCAAAGCTGGGCATTGTTTTAATGGACCATGAGCCGAAAGCATTCCAGCCGGTCCAGTCATCTTTATTTAGAGAAAGAACGGCGATCTCAGCACCTGCCTTCGCCACATCTTTTATTTGTCTTTAGAAGTAACTATCTTCAGCAATTTTTAATTCTTGGATAGAGGAACCTAAAAAGCTGGCAACAACGAAGCCAAAAATGCTGGCAACCATCAATGCGATAATGAGGATCGATCCTTTTTTTTCTGTATTCATCAGTTACCAATTCTTTTGTTGCTCATGGTGTTGCGTGTATAAACGATGTATTGATTATTTTTCAGTCCGTTTCGGCGTTCCAGTGTTGAGTCCAATTGAATGAGTTTGGTATCAATGCTCTTGTCAGTTGCTTTTCCTGTCGAGGTGTAGTAAGTGAATTTTAAGTCTTCCACTCCACGCATGAGGGTGGATTGACTTTCAGTTAATGTGCGCGTGAGAGTCTTTTCAGCTGCGTTGTATTTATATTCCACATCATAAGTTTTACCGCCTGATTTCTCGGGGATTTGAATCGTAAAATTATCTGTATCTAATGCTATGATCGATGAAGCATTGCCAACATCCTCAGCAAAAGTGTATCGTGCCCGATTGGCATTAGAATTCATATCCGAATAATTACTAAGGCTGTAACTGCTCTTCATGATGGTGAGCAGAGAGGAACTGAGTGATGTCATAATTATTGATCCCACTGACATTACGATAATCACTTCAATGAGACTGAAGCCTCTCCTCATACCGGCTTTTTTAAAGTGCTTCATACAGGTTATCATTGAGTCCCAGCCTCGAGTAATAAGTCATCAGTTCTCGCGTGCGGGTCTTATTTTTAAAATCATTCCAGGATACGATTAATCGTATTTCTTTTAAATCAGCTATGGTTGCATGATTATTAACCTGTCGTTTACAGGTGTAATCCTTAAGGGGTATTTCGGGGAAATACGTTTTAGGATCAAAGGTTCCTTTTTTTGGAAGTTTTTTTATGGCCTGCCAATTTAACGTTTGAATTTGATTCATCTCGCATTGCAGCAGCTCGGTGACAAAATTAGTTTGTTCGGCATTTTCCGAAACAACCAGGGCCTGTCCCAACGCGCTGAAACAGCCAGCCAGTATTACCGTTAATACACTTACCCCCATCATCATTTCGACGAGGGTAAAACCTTTGAATTTTGCGATATGCCTTGCTTGCATACCCTTTAATATAGCAAATAAACATGCCTTTCCCCATCGGACAATAACTGTAATTTTTTATTAGAGTAGGCCTGAGATTCGCTAAGAATAATTGAGCAGCGCGGCTGAGGAAAATCCTGTAGTGAGGCATTGAAGTAATCATCAATAAATGACAATGGAGTAGCTTCATCTCGAAAAATCGCTTAAGGTTATGCTTAAATTCAATTAACTTTAAGCCTGTTTAAAAAATGATAATCATGGCATGAATTAGGGCTGACACTCTATATCAAAGAATTCCTTCAAATATTATCTGTAAATCGACGCCATTTTAAAAATTTCAGGACTGAAATAGCTTCCGCCCCCGGCAATTGATTTCACAGCTTTGACTAATTCTTCCAGCTTGCCAGACTTTAAGACGTATCCATCTGCATTTCCACGAAAGGCAATTTCAACAGCCTCCTTGTTCGCAATGCCAGAATATATGAGAATTTTTACTTGAGGCATTTTATTTTTCAAAAGATGCAATATCTCCAATCCATTTACTTCCGGTAAGCGAATGTCTACGATGACTATATCCGGATTTAGATCTATACATTCTTTTATTGCGTCCTGGCCATCGCCGGTTGATCCAATAATTTCATATTCGGGGATTAACTCGGGAATATGCGTTATCAGTAGATTTCTTACGATATCATCATCTTCTATGACATATATTTTCATGGTATTTTTTATTTTTCCTTATCGAACCTGTTTAACTGTCAGATAAAATTCGGCTTTCTATATTCGGAAATATTGGTTTAGGAGCCGGAATGAAAAACCGCGTATACGACACCGACAATATTTTCAGTTGTTACCCACTCATTATCCATAACCTGGTTGTTCAAGCCTTGAGCCATCCACTTTTTCCCCTGTTTTCTAATGAGTTGATGAATAATGATTTGTCCGTATTTATATCTGTAGGCAATCATCGTGCCCCGAGTTAAGCTGTCGAAATCCGCGGGTCTGATTACAAAGAATGAATTTTCACCGTATACCGGCATCATCGATTCCCCTGCGCCGTGCCCGATCATGACTCCAAAATACCCCCTTCTAATTAATTGCGCTGCTCTTGTCGCGCTGCCGCTATCGACCGTGGAGATGGGAGAGATTTTCAATTTTTTAGCGCGTTTAAATTTGAAATCGTTAGAACGATAATGACTGCTCTGGCCCGGGCTGGAGGTAATCGGTGTCAACATCATGATTAATATCATAAATATTAATATTTTGCTTTTATTTATTAATGATACTCGGGCCTCGTTTTTATTTTTCACACAATCATTGTCGTCAATGTGTGATTAAAGAAAGATCGATAAATTTAAGTATAAAGTCAGGTAACAGTATGTATCCAGATGATGAATCAGTATCATAATAAATCATAAGTAAGCTACTGTCGGGATTGATTTATCTACTCAGCCAGATTGGGGTTAAATGATCCTTGATTAAAACTGATCGAAATGCCCCACCCCTGATTGGACCCCGTTTTTCGTACCAATTATTAAGTGAGAGAGTTCCCGGGTATTAATGGTTTTAGGATTGATGTATATGAGAGATCTTGGCGAAGTGAGGGCGTAGCCCGAACGCGGCCAAGATCTGAAAGGAATGTGACAAACTCTTGTGGGCTTTTAAAGCCTAAACGACTGTGGGGATGATCATGGTTATAGGTCTGGCGCCATTGTTCGATTACAACTTGTGCTTCAGCCACGCTGAGCAACACTTCACGGTTCAAACACTCATCGCGTAAGCGGTTGTGAAACGACTCGATGAAACCGTTTTGCCAGGGACTGCCCGGATCGATATATATCGCCTTGATCTTTTTGTCGGACAACGACTGCTGCACT
The DNA here is from genome assembly GCA_965197745.1 of Opitutales bacterium. Taxonomy (GTDB): domain Bacteria; phylum Verrucomicrobiota; class Verrucomicrobiia; order Opitutales; family PNEW01; genus CBDANS01. The sequence goes on from CBDANS010000007.1 coordinate 667,216, forward strand.
TGATGAGCAATGAATGGCTTCGCATGTCGTCGCTTCGCTCCTCGGAACACTGCCGTTGTCACTACGGATATAGCTGGGAGCTCCCTCCTTTTCAATGGCCTCGCTAAGCACAGAGAGGACATCCGATGAGGGGAGTTCACGAGCGACCCGGATATCCAGACATTCACGCGTATATGTCTTCGCTTCGCTTGAGTGTCGTCGCTTTCAGCTCCTCGGTACATCGATCAGAGTCATCATCTTTAATGGACCGCCATGGTCTGTGCGATCATGGACAAAGTCCCAGGACCAAAGGTGATTGCGACCGGTTGCTTTAGTAGGCGACCCCGTAGAGACCCCTTGACGGTGTCTACGCTTTTTAGGTGGCTTTACCTGCAACCCTTCTGAACGTCGTACCGCCTGAACAAACTTCCTGTTTGTTGTCCAGCCTTCCTTTACGAGCAAGGCACGGATGCGCCGGTAACCGTAGCAGGGATGTTCCCAGGACAGGGTTATAATCCGCTCGGCCAACCGCTGAGCTTTCTTACTGGCCTGCTTGGGCTGGTAGCTGAAAGTTGACCAACTGAGGCTGAGGTAGGAACAAGCCCTTCGCAACGAGCACAGCCCTCTCTCAGCCGCATCTTTTACTACTCGCTTCTTCTGCTTGGGGCTCACCACTTTTTTGACAGCGTTTCCTCCATTACCTGATTCTTAAGCATTTGATCAGCGAGCATCTTCTTCAACTCGGTGTTTTCTTTTTCCAGCTCTTTAAATCGCTTCGCATCGGCTAGTTCCAAATTGCCATACTTTTTACCCCAGCGATAGAAGGTCTGTTCACTCACGTTGTTGCCTCGGCAGATTTCCTCTACCGTTTTTCCGGTATCGGCTTGCCGCAGTATTGCGATGATCTGTTCTGTTGTGTATCTTTTTCTTTTCATGAGGTTATCTGTTTATCCCGATAACCTCTCTCTGTTAATGATACCATTTTTGGGGGTCACTCCAGGATCGATAATTAACTGCGCTCAACGATGTGCAAGTTGAGAAATTACGCAGGACCACTGTCGGTTAATTAGCGGACAGGGGGTTGAAACCGTTCCACACTAATATGTTAAAAATTTGTAAAACATATTATTTGGGTAAGGGGTCAGTTTTACCCTGGTCGAACCGCGAGGATCGTTTCGCTACTTTACTTCTTCCAGATCGATCATACCTTCAGCGATGGCGTACTTGGTCAGTCCGGCGACATTATGAATATCCAACTTGTTCATAATTCGTTCGCGGTAGGTCTCAATGGTGCGGGTGTTCAAATTTAAGTGGGAGGCTATTTCTTTGTTACTCATCCCATTAGTGATGAGTTTAAGAACTTCCTCCTCGCGTCGAGAGAGGTGAACACCGCTGAAATTTATTATGGCTGCCTTTAAAATGAGGTCGGATATCTCATCGCTGAAGTAATAGTTACCTTTATTTACTTCTTCGATAGCACGATATAATTCTTCAGGTGAAGCGTCCTTCAGCATATAGCCAAGCACCCCCAAACTGACAAGCTCCCTCGCATATTCCCTGCTTTTATACACGGTGAGAATGATGACTCTGGACTTTGGAGAAAATTTCTTGAGTTGTTTCACCACATCTATCCCATTCAGATGGGGCATTCTTATATCCAGGAGAATGATATCAGGAAGTAATTCCCTGGCTTTGGCTAGCGCTTCTTTGCCGTCTGCTGCTTCCCCTACAATTTGTATATTACTTTTCTCAGACAAATAAGCGCGAATTCCCTCCCTAATGATCGGGTGGTCATCAGCGAGTAATACAGAAACCTTATTTTTCATGCGAAAAATGGCGGGGATCGATCAACACTATAATTAAATCACTATTCATCGCGTTTCAGCTTAAAAGGGCAGGGGTAATCTACGGCCTAATTCAATACACACTTTATGTTGCTACATATTACAATGATCATTTATAGATTTAATACAAGTGATATACAATAGGGTATGATACGGACATCCTATGTAGGGAGTAATACGGACAAGGAAACCGGATTATCTAATGAACCTTTTTGTAAAAGAAATGTTAAAGTATTTTTGTTGCTTAATTACACTGAGTTTCTTCCGACACTCAGATCGGTAAGTGATGACCGCAGACCCTGCATTGACTCCAGAATCAAATAAAAGAAATATATTATTAATTGCCTGTTCGAACACAGAGAGCAGGTATATTAAATGAAGACGAAGACAAAGACTTCGGCATTTCCAAGGGCCATTAAATACTGACCTATCAGCTGCCCGGAATAATTAAGGAAGCGGGATTTCTACTGAGACTTCCGTTCCATTTTGTAGTGAAGACTCAACGGCTAAATTACCTTTTATCAACGCGGATCGCTCATTCATACTGAGCAGCCCCATACCCGAAGGTCGATCGATATTAATATTCCTGTTATTCTCACAGTTAAAACCTTTACCGTTATCTTTGATCCTTAATTTCAAGCTATCTTTAAGTCGTGTTAAACGCACAATGACCCTTGTTGCTTCCGCATGCTTAACTACGTTATTTAAAGCTTCCTGAACAATACGGTAAAGCACCAGTTCTACATCTTGTGGCATCCGCTTATAAATTCCTGAAAAATTAATCTCAATTTCCAAGTCAGTCCGGTCCATCACTTCGTTACATATATTACACAATGCCACTTCCAGACCGAGATCCTCCAGTTCAAAGGGCATTAAATTATTAGAAATGCGCCTGATCTCCTGGATGCTTCGCTCGAGGAGATCTTTGACCATTCTGATTTGTTTTAATACCTCCGGTTGATCTATTTGTAAAATGCTTTTTTCCACTGATTGGATGCGGAAACGGATAGATGAAAGGAGTTGATTAACGCTGTCGTGAAGGTCTCTTGCGATGCGATGGCGCTCATGCTCCTGCGCGGTAAAGATACTGCGGGAGAGGGATTGCAGCCTTTCTTCCGCCTGTTTAAGCTCAGTTATATCAAGACCTGTGGCCATGAGGCCGATAATTTCACCACCCTCATCTTTGATCGGGATTTTAGATCTGAGATGCCACCGCTGTTCTCCTTTGGGGTCTTTTGTCAATGATTCGTCGTTAATCATGGGATTATCGGAATTTATAATTTCTTTATCCTCAATCATTGATTTCTTAAAGTTTTCAATGGCGTCTTCTGGAACCAATTCTGCAATCGTCTTGCCGATGGCATCGAGCGGATTTTTCAAGCCGAGATATTCTGCGTAACTTTTATTCAGCGTGACGTACCTGGTTTTTAAATCTTTTGTATATATTATATTAGGCAATTCGTCCAGCAAAATACGAAAGAGGTTACGCTCCTGCTCCAGAGAAAACTGGGCATGCTTGTAGGGCGTAACGTCTTCTGCGATTGATAATACCGCGTAGCATTTTCCGTGATCATCGACTACCGGTAAACGCGAAATCAATTGCCACATTTCATTACTTTTCAAGTCTTTAGCTTTACTTTCGCGATGGATTATGGGCAGGCCGGTCCTTATAACTTCACTCCCCTCGCTAACCGCTTTTTCAGCTGATACTTTAAATTCAGCGGGGACAAGATCGGTGATCTTTTTGCCAGTAGCATCCTTAGGGTTCTTTAATCCAAGAAAAGTGGCGTAACTTTTGTTAATGATTAGAAAACTGCCCCTGGCATCCATTACATATAAAAAAATCGCTCCATCGTGATCCATTAATGCGCGCCACAAATCCCGCTCTTTATGATTATTCTCGGTTCTATGGTGATGTAATTCTGGCACTGGTGGGAGCGTGTTTCATACTGGGGTTAAAGCCTTTTCATATTTATCCTGCAACTGCTTATGCGTTGTAAGAGAGGGTATTAATCTGACGATATGACGGTGCAACATCATTAATTATTAACGGGTAATTCATTTATCTTACACTCATGTTTCATCTGTTCGCCTATATGTCCGGGTGGAATATTGCCTTGAATAGAAACTTAAATTCGAGTCCTGGAACCGAGGACTAGAGAAATCCACTATTATCTTCAATAAAATACAGGTATCCATGTATTCTAAATTAGCGGAAAATAATTAATAATGGGAAGATAAGAAATAGGCTTAGAAGCGAAAAAAATGAGATAAAATTTCCAAATAAAACTGTTTTGAACCCGATAATTATTACTGCCGGCAAAGAATCACACACAGTGTTAATAGTTGATGATAATAAATTTATGCATCGACTGATAGCGGATGTGCTGAATAGGCCAAAAATTAGGTTTTACCATGCTTTTAGCGGGGAGGAAGTGTATCACACTTTAATGAGCATAGAGATTAACTGCATTTTCATGGATTTTATCATGCCGCATAGTAGTGGGGGCAAGGTCACAGATATAATCAGAAAAGCGTATAAAAATAAGAAGATATATATAATCGGAATGACCGGTACGATTGGGGGGATGAGGAGAAAGTGTGTTTTCAATGTGGAATGGATGCATTTTTGAGAAAACCTTTTGATAGCGATAAACTGTCAGGTGCGTTCAATAAATATTTAGAATCTATAATCTAAAACCGCGAATCAGTGTGTAAGAAAATTGTTGCTTAGAAGATTGAACCAAAATGGGAAAAATTGATTTAGAAAATTACGCGATTCTCTATGTAGATGACGAGGAAAAGTCTCTGCAAATATTTAAGCGCGCTTTTAGGGATCAGTTTACGATCTATACTGCTGCCAGTGCAAAAGAAGGGTACCGGATATTTGAGGATCATAAAGACGAGATTGGGCTCCTTATTGCTGATTAGAGGATGCCTGTTGAAAGAGGGGTTCAATTATTAGAAAAAGTCCGCCGCTCCCATCCTCGAGTCATTCGCATCCTCGTAACCGCTTATACCGATTTCGACGCGGCAATCGATGCGGTCAACACCGGAGCTATTTATAAATACATTATAAAGCCATGGAATGTATCAGAACTTAAAATAACCCTTAAGCAAGGTCTTGAATATTTTGCCCTGCAAAAAGAGAGAGACCGCCTGATGCAGGAGAAATTATCCATCCTTCATAATATGATTATCACTGATCGAGTCATTAACCTTGGTATTCTCGCGGCAGGTTTAGGTCGTTATGTGCGAAATTCTTTTGTCGCGGTGAGAACCTTTTTCGATCTCGTCCCTTCCAGGTTGAAGGAGGAAAAAATAAATGTGAATGAATTGAGCAACCCGAAATTTTGGAATGAATTCTACCTGCATGTCCAAAACCAGATCTGCCGTGTCTTAAAACTATTGGACGATCTGGGTGTAGTTACGGAAATAGCTTCGACGGTTAACCAGGAACCATTGCATTTGAACGATGTCCTTGAAGCCACCTTGAATAAATTAAATAGGGATCTTCAGAAAAAAGAAATTAATGTGACGAAACATATACCTCATAATTTAGCTCCTCTGACCGTGAATAGCGCTAATTTTCACCGGTTATTCGAACTTTTACTTAAAGATGAAATAATATATTTATCAGAGGGCGGTGAAATTTCTATCAGTGCGCGCGATCTTTATGCTGAGGACGAAGGTGGCCATAAAATAGAGATAGCGATTTGTGATAATGGTCCGGGTTTGCCTGAGGATGAGATAAGTTCAGTATTTGATCCATTTTATCTGCGAAATGGTGATCCCCAGGAGTTTGGAATAAATCTCATGGCCTGTTATTTCATTGTGTATCATCATGGAGGTAAAATTGAGGTGGGCAGTGATGGAGAAAGAGGGACAAAATTTACGATTACTTTTGATACCCGAACCCAGGCCATAGAAAATGGTGTGGAGGAGCGAGAATTACTCGGCAAAGTTTTAAAGAATGAGAAATTATTGGAAAAAATGCTGGCCGAATACTAATGCCGATAGATCGACCATTAATATAAATTCAGCATTTAATTTTTAAATATTCTCAAGGGCAAATACCTATTTCGCACTTCAATGGAAAATAATGAAGCTCATCGCCATTGATTAACTCAATTTATTTTCCCGTGACTTGAGTTATAAGATCCCTCTACTTATAGAATTCACGCTTGAATACGATTCCCGGTGAATTAAGCTTGATTGTTCCGTCAATTTCTTGAAAGTCAACAACCTGTTGATTTTAATTGGAGTGGGAAGAATGAGAAATCTGTCGAGTTACATGCGTTTATTTGTAACTAATGGATGATTTCTAAGGATTTTAGTTTTTCATAAAAATTTATATTTAATTATGCGGCATACGATCTCAGTTTTAGTGGAAAATAAATTCGGCGTTTTGACGAGGGTCGCTGGCATGTTCAGCGGCCGCGGGTTCAATATCGACACCCTCAATGTCGGTCCCACTCAAGACCCTAATTTATCGCGCATTACGGCAACGGTACAAGGAGATAATGAACAACTCGACCAGTGTATTAAGCAGCTGCATAAGCTTGTTAACGTTATAGAAGTGATCGATTTGAGAGTTGGCCAGTTTGTGGCCCGAGAATTGATCATGGTGAAAATCTCCGCGAATTCGAAGACCCGTTCCGAGCTGGTGCAAATATGCGACATATTTCGTTCCAAGATTATCGACGTCGGTCATGATCGTATTATCATTGAAATGACGGGTGATGAGAGCAAAGTGAACGCATTTTTAGAACTGGTTGAACCCTTTGGGATACGCGAGCTTGCCCGAACCGGCAGCGTGGCCCTTCAACGAAGGACGGCTAAAGCTAAGAATAAGGAAGGTTGATTTAAAAGCATACCATTATAACTAAGGATAAAAGAAAAAGGACGAATATGCCTGCAAAAGTCTATACTAATAAAGACGCGAATCTAACTGTATTAAAAAACAAAACCCTCGCGATGCTCGGCTATGGTTCTCAAGGTCACGCTCATGCGCAAAATTTGAAAGATAGCGGTTTAAAGGTTATAATTGGCTTATACCCTCAGAGTAAATCGATTAAAATTGCTAAAAAGCAGGGATTCGAAGTTTACGACGTGCCCACGGCGGTCAGCAAAGCCGATGTCATAATGATAGCGGTGCCTGATATGGTACAGCCTGAACTTTATAAAAGTAAGATAGCTCCCAATCTTACGTCCGGCAAGACCATCGTTTTCAGTCATGGTTTTAGTATCCATTTTAATCTGATCAAGCCATCGAAGAACATAGATGTTATAATGGTTGCTCCCAAGGGGCCCGGACAAATTGTGCGAAGACAGTATCTGGAAGGTAAAGGTGTCCCCGCGCTCATTGCTGTTGCCCCGGGTTCCTCCAAAAAAGCCAAGTCTGTGGCGCTGGCCTGGGCTAAAGGGATTGGCGCCACACGAGCGGGAGTGCTCCAGACTACCTTTAAAGAAGAAACTGAAACGGACCTCTTTGGGGAACAGGCAGTCCTCTGCGGTGGCGCCAGTGCTCTTGTCCTTGCGGGTTATGAGACGCTGATCGACGCGGGATATCAACCGGAGATGGCATACTTTGAATGCCTGCATGAATTAAAACTTATCGTTGATCTTATGGTTGAATCCGGAATTGCGGGAATGCGTTTTGCGGTATCAGAAACAGCAAAATTCGGAGATATTACCCGCGGCCCTCGCGTCATCAACTCTCAGACGAAGAAGATCATGAAAAGTATTCTTAAAGATGTCCAATCGGGGAAATTTGCCAGAGAATGGGTCAAGGAATACAAAAATGGATTACCGAGATATAATGCATTACTCAAAAAAGGCGAAAAACATCATATAGAAAAAACGGGACAACGCCTTCGCAATCTAATGCCGTGGGTCAAAAAGAGGAATATTAAAGGAGCTCAAGCTGCTTATAGCTGAACGTCGTCTGCAGTTATAGTGGGGTGCATTTCCAACGGAATTATAAAAGCAAAGCCCACATTTTCTGTTAACGATTGCTTCCATGGGATAGTCTTAATCCCGGACATAGTATTCCAATGATCAATTAGGGGTAGGACAGATGTTTTTTGCGTTGGTATGATGAGCAGCAAAATAACTTTAACGACGAGGAAAAGTCCGTTGGCCCTGATCCAAACGGATCTTGCCCGGGTTTATCTAAAAGAGAGACTGCCCGAATGTGAATTCGATTTGTTAAAACTATCAACTACTGGGGACAATAAACAGGACTGGTCGCTTGAAGGGAAAGGTGGAAAAGGGCTTTTTACAAAAGAATTGGAAAGAGCGTTAATAGATGGTCGGGCAGATCTGGCCGTGCATAGTGCTAAGGACTTGCCGATGGAATTGGAGCCGGGATTGGCGATAGCTGGCTATTTACCCAGAGCTGACGCTCATGATGTCCTCGTATTGGATGAAAGCCGCACTGATCCTAGAATGATCGCTTCGGGTAGCCCGCGACGACGGGCCCAAAGCCGTTTGCTCTACCCAAAGAGTGAGTGGTGTGAAATTCGCGGAAATGTTGAAACCCGTTTGAAAAAAATTTCATCGGGATCAGCTGATGCTACTATACTTGCAGCCGCAGGTCTTAATAGACTCGGCATCGATACATGGCCAAAACTCGTTTTTAAAACCTTATCGTATGATGAAATGGTTCCAGCGGCGGGGCAGGGAGCTATCGCAATTGAATGCCGAGCAGACGATACTTCTAAATACCGCACACTCCTGGATGAAGATACGCGCCGAGCCATAACCATTGAACGTATTCTGATCAGCGAACTTGGCGGCGGTTGCCACAGTTCGCATGCTGCATATTTCAGTAATGATAAATTACTCGTTTATCATGAGGACCACGGATTAAAAGAATTTCATTTAGCGGGAATGAGTGATGCTGAAATAGAGAACCGCTTACGTGAGATTGTTAATGAATTACAGGAGTCATGACTACGGGGGGTGTTTATCTAGTGGGAGCTGGTCCTGGAGATCTGGGATTACTCACGCTGCGCGCCAGAGAGCTCATCGAAATTGCCGATGTATTGGTTTATGATTACTTGGTCAATGAAAGATTGCTCGATTGGTGTAAGGAAAACTGTGAAAAAATATATGTGGGAAAAAAGCCGGGTTTTCACGCGATCTCTCAGGACGAAATTGAGGATATTATAGTAAAGTATGCCCGTGAGGGTAAAACCGTTGTCAGATTGAAAGGAGGAGACCCTTTCATTTTCGGTCGAGGTGGAGAAGAGGCCCTTCGAATGACAGCGGATGGGATATCCTATGAAATTGTTCCGGGCGTGACAGCCGCTCTGGCTACTGCAGCCTATGCAGGTGTACCTCTAACGCATCGCGATATCAGTTCCTCCATCAGCATACTGACGGGCCATGAAAATATAGAAAAACATGAGTCGCGAGTCTCGTTCAGGGATTTTGCCAAAACTGCTGAGACCCTCTGTATATATATGGGAATGGGACGTCTTGCAACGATTACGGTCGAGCTTATGGAGGGAGGCCTCTCACCAGATACACCGGTTGTCGTTGTCCAATGGGCTACCCTGCCTCGGCAGCGCAGTCTTCTCGCAACCTTATCAACGGTGACCGAAGAATGTCGGATAAAGAACCTCAGTAATCCGAGTGTAATCGTGGTTGGAAAGGTATCGCAGTTTTATAACACCATGGGTTGGTTTGAGCGAAAGCCACTCTTTGGCAAGCGCATCGTTGTCACGCGCAGTCGCCAGCAATCAGCGGATCTAAGTCGAAAGCTTGAAGTTGCCGGTGCTGAAGTAATGGAACTCCCCCTCATTCAGATTAAAATGGAGAGTGATGTAAAATCACATATTGAAATATTTGCGGGAATTGGAGTATATGATTGGATTGTATTTACCAGTGCTAATGGTGCTGAATGCTTTTTTAATATTTTTTTTAAAACATTTACTGATATACGGTCATTTGGTTTTCTCAAAATCGCGGCTGTCGGTACCGCAACCGAAGCGGAAATAAATAAATATCATCTTAAAGTTGATTTGGTGCCAGATACAGCTGTTGCGGAAGAATTAGTCGAAGCTCTGGTCAAAGAGGAATCAATAGAACATCAAAAAATACTGGTCGTTACCGGTAATCGTAATCGCGATGTAATTGTTAAAAAACTCGAAGAAGCGATGGCGATTGTGGACACCATGACAGTATATAAAACAGAAAAAACAGACCTTTCCCAGCATCCCACGGCAAATATATTTCGTCAGGAGGGAGCAGATGCGGTTACTTTTACCAGTTCTTCCACGGTGCAATCCTTTGTCGAACAAGCAGCGTCACTTCAACTTGAGAAAGATGCTCAGAGACCCATAACCTGCAGTATTGGACCCATCACTTCAGAAACTATGAGAAAGGCAGGTATGCCTGTTGATGCGGAAGCGAAATATGCATCCATTGACGGGATGATAGAAGCATTAATTGATAAATTCAATTCGGAGAATGATAAGACTGAATGAATCCGTATCATTTGACACCCCTTTTTTGCATACACCTGTAACGCGTATTTTAAGTTTTTTTTCCAGGGAAATGTTTGAAGAGAAGAGACCTTTTCCTGCGCCGCGGCAGATCCGCAGTGTTTAAGTGGTTGCGGTGACAGTATTTTCGGGTCAGGCTGAATTTTCTATCATTTAAATCCGTTGCAATGGGAACTACCGTAAAGATCAAAGTCTGTGGTATCACACGTGAAGAGGATGCGTTGACTTCTCTTAAAGTGGGAGCCGATTTCATCGGCTTGAACATTTATCCGCAATCGCCTCGTGCTGTAGCCTCGGATTCATTGGGTAGTCTATTAGATAAAATTCCCCAGGGTAAACGCGTCATGGTTGATGTTTCACCTTCGACTGAAGAACTAAAGCGAAGGATAGATCTTGGTTTCGACTTTTTTCAGATTAACTTTGACGTGAGCACACCGATAAATGAGGTGGCCTTATGGAGTGGATGTGTGGGGCCTGAAAAGCTTTGGCTGGCGCCGCGGATCCCGCCGAGCGTGCCGTTCCCTGAATCTATCTTGAAATATGCCGATACCCTGGTTATTGACCGTTATTCCAAGAATAAATTCGGAGGTACCGGTAAGGTAAGTAACTGGAAATTATTTTATGAATGGCAGGATACATACTCAGATAAAAAGTGGATCCTCACAGGTGGATTAAATCCCGACAATATAAGTGCTGCACTTGCAGAGACAGAAGCTGCTTACATTGATATCAACAGCGGTGTTGAATCAGCTCCGGGTATCAAAGACGCATATAAACTAAAGGAATTTTTTACGATCGCGCGCCGAACTTAATAATACCCTAGTACGGTAATTTTCCATGCTGTATCCCTGGAAGTTTAGATAACGGCGTTTATCAACGGACGCGACGCACGCTTTCAATCGGCAACTAGTGTTTAATAAGATCGAAAAACTCCTCGTTGTTTTTGGTCTTTTCAAGACGGGAAATCGCGGTTTCCGCGGCTTCTTCAACCTTCATTCGTGCTAGAGCACGACGGAAAAAATGACACTGTTCAAGTGTATCGGGGTGGAGGAGAAGTTCTTCGCGGCGTGTTCCAGAAGATGCAATATTGATTGCCGGCCAGATACGAAGTTCAGCCACTTTACGGTCTAAGACCATCTCCATGTTACCGGTCCCTTTAAACTCCTGAAAAATAAAGTCGTCCATACGGCTGCCGGTCTCGATAAGGGCTGAGGCAATAATAGTCAGGCTACCGGCCTCTTCTGTATTACGTGCCGCGGAAAATAACTGTCGCGGTTTTTCTAAGGCGCGAATATCTAATCCCCCCGTCATAGTACGGCCACCTCCGCCCTTTGCCGAATTATGGGCGCGAGATAATCGCGTCAGGGAATCAAGCATCAAGACTACATCTCTCCCCGCTTCAACTAACCGTTTGGCGCGCTCGATTGCTAAATCGGCAATACGGATATGATTTTGCAGCACTTCATCGTTAGAAGATGCCCAGATCTCAGCCGGCACGCTTCTTTTCAAGTCTGTGACTTCCTCCGGTCTCTCATCTACGAGAAGCATCATTACATGACATTCCGGGTTGTTTTCGAGTACGCCGAGAGCAATGTCTCGAAGCAGTGTCGTTTTCCCCGTGCGAGGAGGGGCAACGATGAGGCCGCGTTGCCCTTTGCCAATCGGACAAAATATATCCATGGCGCGCACCGTCATGTTACTATCTTTAGTTTCAAGTTTCAGCCATTCATCCGGGGTAATAGTTGTCAGTTGGGTAAATTCAATGCATTTTTTGCGCATATCCACAGTAAGACCGTCAATCGTGTCGATATAACGCACTTTAGGATTGGGAAACCTTTTGTCCTGTTGTCCCTGGCCAACAATATAACTTCCCCGGCGCACTTTAAAACGTCGAATCAATTCCTGGGGTAGAAATGGATCGGAATCGCGTTTTCGACCATTTTTAGCGGGGTCCAGCAGATGACCGGAATTATTGGGCTGAGGTTCAAAAATGCCCTCTAAGCTGATACTGTTTTTGGGTTGGTTATTCTTCTCCATAATAAATGAAAGCTCAATGGGGCAGATGAAATTTCCCAATTAGGAAGGGAAAATTTAATCAATGTGGAAAAACAGCTGGTTTATAAAACCAATGATAAAGATGTTTCTCGCGAAAAGAGCCATCAATAAGGATCTATAAAAATTATCCTAGAAAATAATAAGATACTGTCAATGCCGTATTAATACTATAAGAGGACTAAAGGATAGTGAAAAGAGCGCAGGCATTTAGCATTTTAGAGCTGTTGACAGTTATCAGCCTGATTGTCGTTTTACTCAGTTTCACCTTTAGTGTTGCCAACGGTATCAGGCACCGGGCTGCGGTGTCCCGCACTAAGACAGAACTCTCATCATTGGCAGAGGCGCTGGAACGATTCAAACTTTATCAGGGTGATTATCCCTGGGTTGATGGCTTCAATCACGATGAAAATGCTAAATTGCTTTACGCTTCTCTCAATGGTAAATGGATATGGGACAGTGAAACGCAGAGATTTGTCTTATCCAATAAAAGGAGAGTGTTTTTCGATCCCGGAAAATTCAGACTTAAAAATCCCGATGACATAACAGAACCTAAACCAGATTCGAATGGTGATCCGGTGATAATCGATTCGTGGGATAATACTTATATCTATGCTTATAAGAATAATTCGAATCATGGCACGACATGGGAAAAAGCTGGTTTTCTTCTCATATCAATGGGGTCAGATGGAAAATTAGGTTCTCCAATTCCCTCCCATGGCATTCTGGATTTAAATTATTTTAACCTGAATGAAGAAAACGCCGATAATCTTATTTATGGGTATTAGTTTATCTTCAGGAGATGAATATAATGAGAGGGGAGTGGAAACAAAATTTGAGAACGAGGGATTTACTTTAATCGAGTTGCTATTGGCGATCGCCGTAATCGGAATTCTAACTGGAATACTGTTCCCTGTTGTCCTCGCGGTGAGAACGCAGGTCTTATTTACGAAAAGCAGGGTTCAGTTCAATCAATACGTTATGGCCTTGGAAGCTTTCAAACAAGAATACGGATTTTATCCTCGTTTAGGTGAACAATCATCTGTTGGCGATGTCAGTTTCAGCCTGATAAATCCTTCTACTCAAAAATTATTTATCGAAACCCTCTCTGCCCGGCCCGCTCATTCTGAAAATCAATCTATCTCTGATGAGGCGAGCGCCTTAAACCGAAAGTCCCTATCTTTTTACAGCTTCTCCGAATCGGATTTCAACGATAGTGGTGAAATTGTAGACGCATTTGAAAATAGGGATATTAAAATATTTTTGGATGCTGATGGAAACGGTTTCATAAATGCGGAAATGCTGAAGACTAATTTTAAAGATGTGCATGATAATGATTACGTGCCGGACGATGACGATGTGCCTGACGATATACGTGCGGGTGTAGTTATATTATCTGCCGGAGAGAGAGGGAATTTTATCAAAAGCTGGGAGTAGTGATTTAAGTCCATCATTTAACTATTAATCCGTCGAATAAGGTGAGAACTGCTTACAAAAAGGTAACATGCGTGGCTGGGTTTACTCTATTAGAATTGGCTGTAGTCACGGGATTAATTTTATTTTTTGTATCCTTTATCGGAGTGGTGTTAAGTAGTCGAGGAGAAGACCAGGCATTGAAGGCGGGTCAACAGCTTGCGGACAGCATGCTCATGGCAACCCGTGACCTGGCTATGCTTAAAGGCACAAACACCCGGATAATAATTCATTATAATTCTCACGAGCCCGATAAATATCTCCGCCTCATGGGAATTATCTTTGAGGAATATCCGGATTCTGGTAGCTGGAAATCGGTCGACAACGGTTCTTATTTACCGATGGGAGTTTATTTCCATACGGAATTCAGCACCTGGACGGACGCCCAGATAATGAATTATGAATTTCCCCATCTTGATTTTTATGAAGGTGGAAGCGGGGGGAAATGGCTTTTTTTTGAATTCACGCAAACGGGCCTGTCCAGTCATCCAGGTGCCAGATTTATAATTGGCACAGGTCGATTAGAAACGGTTGGAACCGAAAACTATAAAGTCGACTATAACGCCAACACTATTGGCGGATTTATAATTTGGAAATATGGGGGAATGTCATCGTTTTCAGGACCTGAAGCAATCAAAGGTTAAAAATAAATTTTTTTTCATTATAGAATATGACAATTAATAACTTAAATGCGTGAATATCCGACTAAGGCATTTTCAATGATAGAGATGGTGTTGGCGCTGGGTATCTTTTCTTTTGCGGTATTACCCCTAATCGGTCTTTTAATAAGCTCCTTGAATTCGGCAGGTAAGCTCATCGATTTTAACCAGGTGGCTGCCATTACCGCTGAGATTGATGCTTTTTTGCAAAGTCGGGAAAATGCTTTTGAAACTGTTTATAGCTGGATGGAAAATGGAGAATGTAAATCGCTTCTCTTGTATGCAACCAGTGACGATCGAGAACAGTGGAACTCTGAGGAGAGTCCATTCTTTCCCCGTTCGAGAAGCGACTATTTAAGTAAGACGATTCGTATTCTTGGATACGGAGGTTCTAATCCTGATCTGATCAAAGAAGAATTGAGTAGAGTCGAGGGATCCGCATTTAAAATAAAGATTTGTGATTCTCTCGTGTATGAATGGGGAGAAGAGGGGCATAACGATCCAGAAAATCTTGGCCCTTATTCTCAATATGAGGAAGCGTTTCTTGCTCTTACCATTCGCATTTATGCATACTCACCCCATCCCTCAATGATTAATGCGCTTTGTGATGAGCATCGCCATGATGAGAAAAATGAGATCATGGTCTATCCCTATGCGCTTAATCGCTAATGAATTTAGCGGTCAAAAGAAAACGGATCTTCTACCGCAACAGGTCAATTGCTTTTTCACTGATTGAGATACTTATTGTGGCGGCCATTACCGGAACGCTCGTTGTGATGATACTATCCTTTACGCTTAACGTCTTGAATGTTTGGAACAAAACCAGTGAGTTAATGAGATCTGACAGCCAGGTTCAATGGGTATTGAATCTTCTCACCCGGGATCTGGAGTCAGCGCTAATAAGAAGTGATGGAAAAGAATGGATAAGGACAGTTAAGGAGAGGATAGCGGTAAGTGAATATTGGGACAGCGATACCGATTGGCTGATGTTTTTTTCACAGGCAACTGATGGCAACCCTGTCAATGGCAATATACGTGCAGTCTCCTATCGTATTATTAATCAGAACCCCCTGAATACCTCGGATGATCAAGAAACAATACTGGGCTTATACCGCACTGTCATTGATGCCGAGACAACCTTTAATCATGCACTGGGCCTGGATTCGGGGCACGAAAATATTTATCAAAACTTTTGGATAGCCCGTACTTTAATTACTGCTGAACCTGAAAATTTTTTAATCTCCGGTATCGTAGATTTTAATATAACTTTTGCTTACCGAGATATATCGGGTAAAATCCAGAAAACGGAAGCTGATAAAAGTTTTATATTTGGTGGTCCCGAAAGTAGTGTGGATGAGGACATCGTATTTGTAGATATCACACTGACGGTATTAAAGAGGACAGGTGCTGAAACGCTTAAAGCTGTAAATAGAAATATAAGCACTAAAGATAAGGAGCAAATGAGATTAAAACATGCCCGCACTTACCATCGGCGAGTGCTTATCCCCAGCTATCCCCTTTAGATCTGAATGATATAAAAACTTCGTCTACGTCCAATTTTAAGTCCCAATTAATTAATTAGTTTTAATAAAATAACAATGGCGGGACGCACTCCGTTTCGTCCGCTTAGGAGTATAATCATAGAAATTTCATAAAATAAAAGTAAGCCTCAAATCACTTTCTTTTTTTGTGAATTTTGTGCCTTTTGTGGCTATCTTAATCAAAGACAAAGATTATGGTAAATCATCGTAGAATAAATCTTCGTCATCGTCTGCCTCCTCGTCTTCGTCCTTTTTTACCCAAATTACTAAATAATAAGGGGTATTAAATCTAATACTGTTACTCAAACTTCCCAACGGACGCGACGGAGCGCATCCCTCCATATAATATATTTACGCGATTGTAAAGTTGACACGTGTATAAGGGGTTATCTATCATGTTTGAATGCGTAGAAGGGCACAGTTGTTTTTCATCTGGGTTGGAGAGGTGTTTGTTGGTTTAATTGTGGATTTTTTTATGGAAGACAAGTATAACCTGATTATATATATTTTCGTGGCTATTATTGCAATAGGGGCGGCTATTTGCCTCTCCTTGCCTGAAATAATAGCTTGGCTTTCTGGTAGGACGTCATTCAAAACGGCTGCCAAAAGCTTTATTAAAGCACCATCTACTCATACATGGATGCCAGAAAGCGAAATACTAAAAATTATCCGAAAATCATCTGCTGTCATGAAAAACAGCCCTCGGAGAAATCAACCAGCTAGGACTATGCATGATACATTCATGTCACCGTTCATAGCTGGTCCAAGTGGGGAAACACAATACATACGTCAGCATGAAAAGGATGCATCCAAAGGAATTTTATATAATATTGTTGAAAAGCATCCGTCCGCTAAAAATGGAGACAAGTTCAGCAAAGAAATTATTGAATTTGAGCTATACCAAATGGTGCTCTAGGCATAACGGGAGAGGAAATCTTTATTATGGCTATTGGAAAATATTTGAGTTTGGAAGAAGCTTGCAAAAAGGGTAAGTTAAAACGCTTTGCTAAAGAACACCAAGCTGAAGCTGACGAGCGGTTTTGGCCAACACTGGATGCAGCAGTTACAGGGAGGAAATCAAAGCAGGAAACATCTGTTCAGGCTTGTGTCGATAATTGTAACGAAACTCAAACTCTTTCAGATACTTGAAAAGATGATTTTCAGAAACATGAATATGTGTTCCACGGATAGACAATTTCAAACGAGCCCAAAATCCTTCAATGCTATTTACATGGGAGCCACCAAGCACCCATTTGCCAGCACCATGATTCACTTTCTTATGATTATATCCAACTTTGTTGAGACCCTTGTAAGAACGAAGCTCGTCTGTGTGAACGGTACTACCAGCCTTCACATTCTCTTTAATAATAGGCTGCAAGGTGCGTTTTTTGACATTGGAAACAACCTTTGTTATTACATCACCATCTCTGTTCAGCATGCCAAACGCAATCGCCTTATTGGGTGCACCACGGCCACGCTTACCACCGGAGGACTTACCACCAATATAGGTTTCATCGGCCTCGATATTGCCATTAAGAGGACTTTCACTATCCGTATTGGACATGTGCTCACGTATTTTATGAGCCATTCTCAAAGCAGTCGGATAAGCCACCCCAAGTTGTCTGTGAAGCTCCATAGCGGGGACTCCATGTCTTGTGGTAGTGAAAAGATAAATGGCATAAAACCATTTCTGCAATGGAACATGCGAACCTACAAACATGGTTTTGCTCATTGGATAGATTTCATGACCGCACCAAGCACACTCATAAGCGGGGTGGCGTTTAGTGCGATAGAACTTTCCATGCTTACCGCATTTTGGGCAATCCATTGTATCACCATGTTGCTTATGCATCAGGTAATCAAGGCAGGCATTGTCATTCGGAAAATTTTGTATAAACGCTTGAAATGTCGTAGTTTTCATAATTACCTCCCATTTTTAAAGGTATATTACAAGAATTACTTACACGTGTCAACTATATAATTACGTATATTTAAGTGATGGGGCGGCTGTCGGCATAGTCCCACTACCTTGCAATTGGTGGCTATCTCAATCGAAGATGCCGTTAAATAGCCTTCAACCCTTATCCTGGAAACACCCCATTAAAATCACTAGACTTAAATCAATAATATTTATTGAATAAATCGCTATTGACGGTATGCAGCACGATCTTTGCATTTAAGGTTGAATGACCAATTTTAATACCGGATTAGGCAATGAATCCCTGGGTCCTGGCGGCGCGGCCTAAAACATTATCTGCTGCCTTAGTTCCTGTGCTATTGGGCTGCGCGCTGGCATGGAAGGCGGAGGCTTTTAATTGGTTACCGGCTTTGCTCTGTTTTGCTTTCGCTTTTTTAGTTCAAATCGGAACAAATTTCGCCAATGATTATTTCGATTATATCAAAGGTGCGGATACGCCCGATCGAATAGGCCCGGTGCGCGCGACTGCTTCGGGAGCGGTAGAACCGGACGCAATGAAAAAAGCGATGACCGGAACTTGTATTTTAGCCGGTTGCCTGGGAATGGGACTTATACCTTATGGAGGGTGGTCATTAATTATAGTGGGAGCCCTCAGTATATTTTGTGGGATTGCCTACACGGGCGGTCCCATTCCTCTGGGTTATCGGGGTTGGGGTGATATCATGGTTTTTGTCTTTTTTGGATTAATAGCTGTTATCTTTACCTTTTATGTTCAAACCGGCCAAATTACGCTTGAGGTAATTCTCGTCTCATTGGTCGCTGGAGCACTGGCGACGAATATTCTTGTCGTGAATAATTACCGCGACGTGGATACGGATGCCAGGGTGGGGAAAAATACTCTGGCGGTGAGATATGGGCGAAAGTTCACCTTATTTGAGTACCAGGCATTATTCCTCTTAGCTCTCATCATTACGTTAATTCTATGGCGTCTGGAGTCCCAACCGTGGTTACTTCTGCCGATTATTGTCTGGCCCTATTGCTTAAAACTCCAATACCGATTAGCGCGGACTCACTCGGGTGAAGAAATGAATCGTCTATTGGCTGACACCGCTTTTTTTCTGCTCGTATACGGGCTGCTATTAACCCTCGGAATATTTTTAAGCCGTTAAGAGTGGAGCAGATAATATATTCCAATACGCTGGCGCAACTATACCGGCATCATACCTTCGGGAGATAAGCGCTGCTTAACTGTTGAGCGTTTACAAGAGCGCGGACAGCTTGTTCTTTAATTTGTCTTTGCTCTCAAGCCCAACTACCTGATCAACTACATCCCCATTTTTAAAAAGTAGCAGTGTGGGGATGGATCGAATGTTATAGCGGCCGGCTATCTCGTTGTTATTATCTACATTTACTTTACAAAATTGTATTTGTTCTCCCATTTCGTCAGCGAGATCCTCGATAATAGGGGCGATGGATTTACAGGGCCCGCACCAGGGTGCCCAAAAATCTACAAGTAAAGGTTTTGGCGATTCGTTTATAGCGGTGTCAAAGCCTTCAGCTTCGAGGGTTTTAATATTTTCTGACATCTTATATATTTTCTGGTTAATTTAATTATTTCCTAATACTTAGTTAATGAATAGATACCCTATGGGTTAGGGGTGTTTTTTTCTAAGAGTTCGGACAATTCATTGGTGTGAACATTTTCGAGGTTTTTCCCGGAATTTTTTAAGTCTTCGAAGGTTTTAACCACAGTCTCCGTCATTTTATCATGGGTCTCCTCAGAACCTCCAATGATAGAAAACTGCTCGGCTTGCGTTAAGCGCTTGTGCCCGTCGTCATTGTCCAGGCCTACGCCTAGAAGGTGACTTTTCTCTTTCTTAATTCTTTTCATTACAAAATCTCAAATTGCTATAGTATAAGAGAATTTCAAGCGGAAATTATTTCTTATTTTCAGGGTGGAGCTGACAGCGAATATCGATGAAAGCCGTTTCCTGTTGGATTTTAATAGTTCTCAGGCGGGCTAATTCGAGAACGGCAAGGAAAGTGGCGATAAAATAAGCAAGGCTGTAAGATTTTTCTTTAAATAGATCTGAAAAGAGAAAATCAGGGGTGGATATTAATTGTTCAATAATATATTCCATGCGATCCGCTACCGTAATGATTTCATCATGAATTTGCCCGTAGGTTATTTTTTCTGCCAGGCGACGCAAAACCTGATTAAAAACGTTCCATAAATCAATCTTATCGGTCGATATTAATGGTCGCAGTATCTTGTTTTGCCTGCTTTCAATATAGTTGCGATCGAGATAGTCGTTAGCATCGAGGATGAGATCATCAAGTTGACCGGCAGCATCCTTAAATCTTTTATATTCAATAAGCTGTTGGACTAACTCCCACCGAGGATCAATCTCATCCTCACTGTCCGGTTCGGCAAGCTGTTCGTTTTTGGGAAGGAGCATGCGACTCTTTATATGCATTAAAGTGGCCGCCATAACAAAGAAATCGCCCGCTATTTCCAGGTTCAGTTTTTCCATGCTGTAAATTACATCGAGATATTGCCGGGTAACTTTTTCGATGGGAATATCATAGATATCAATTTCATTATTGCGTATGAGAACAAGCAGGAGATCCAGGGGCCCCTCGAAGATCGGCAAACGTATAGAATAGTCCAGGGAAGGAACAATGGCGTCTTCAGTTATTGCCATAGTAAAAAATCCCTGGGATTAGGGGACATTAAAACTGAAGAAGGTTGAAACGGACTCTGAAGCTCGTATCATCTTCTCGGATATTGCCCGAATAGAGGGCTAACTGGTATTCTATATTCCAAGCGTTGCCTACTTTGTGATGGAGGGTATATCTTTGTTCCGTCAGGTCATCTCGGCGCGTATCAAAAACAAATTGTGCGCGAACGCCCAATGTTCTATTTATACGATGATAGTAATCAAGACCGTACTGATCTATTTCATTATGAAGATGGTCTGAGAAAAAAGAGAAAGTCCAGAACCTGCCGTCATGGATGGTTATCCTGCTATGCCAATCATCGACAGTAAATCCTTCCGGGCTGATCCGATTGAAGATATCAATTCGCAGCCAATGAATAGGATTCATTTGTAATTGAGTGTATAAACCATTCCATTCATCTTCACCCTGGCCCGCTGAGAACCGTATATCCTGATAGACATTTAAAGAGAGCAGGTCCCGTGAACCATATCCGTGGTGACGTGTTTGGAGAAGATTCTCCAGTCCGATTCGGAGTACATTCAAGTCTGACAAATCGTCGAGGTTACGGGTATTGCCTAAGTCGATTGGAGGAAGATTGGTGTTAAAAACATCACGGTCAATAGGGATAATTTTATCACTCCCCGATCTTCCACCCGGTAGGT
The DNA here is from genome assembly GCA_965197745.1 of Opitutales bacterium. Lineage (GTDB taxonomy): Bacteria > Verrucomicrobiota > Verrucomicrobiia > Opitutales > PNEW01 > CBDANS01. Next base: position 688,578 of record CBDANS010000007.1, read on the forward strand.
ATCGGTATTGCATGACCGGTTTGACGACGTGGCGTAATCCGTCAATACCCCAAAGTGAGTTTTGAAACTCCCAGGTGGCATTGGCCGAAATCTCGGCATCCAGTCCAAATTCACCCATCACGCGCGTGTAGCTATCGTTACTATTTAGGGTCGCATCGTAATGCGTTACACGTGCGCTGCTGACGGTCATTAAATTTAACCATCGGTTGACTTTAATGGGGCGATAAAGGGTATAAAACGCATCATAGCGGTCACTCTCTAGGGTTTTATTACCCAGTATGCTGTTTTCCTCCAAGCGGACGGCGCTGGCATTAAAACTATGATAAAATCCTGAATTCAGAACCTGAGAGGGCATGGCATCAAGCCGAATTTCAGGTAGCCGCTCATGAACTTGCTGAAAATCATTGGGTCTAAAGCGGGCAAATGTGGAGATGAAATAGTTTTTCCCCTGATAAACGGCTTCAACGAAACTGTCTGGCTGCTGATTTACAAGAAAATCATCAAAACGAAAATCGCGTGCGACTTCAGAATCACTCCAGGCACTGATTTTAGCTGTGGCTTGGAGACGGTTACCGATGGGTTGTAAATGTTGGAATTCTATTATATATCGGTCATTGCCTATTGGCTTTCCCTGACTGTCAAATCCTGGATTTCCGGAATCATCAATATACCCGGTTTGGAGCTGACTGATCCCCCCTTTTTCTAAAGGATTAATGTCCCATTCATAAGTGGGGCCGATGAGCACACCTCGTTCGGTATAAGCGTCAAAGGCAACACCAAACAATGCGTTCCTTGAAATAGGGACGAGCGGATTATTTTGTATATAAGCACCCAGGTGCCCTTGGTATCCAACGCGCCCTCTTAAACGCATGTGCGTTTCACCCCGGTTTTGTGAAAAGTTGGGCAGTCGGAAAATAGGATTGTCGCCGAGGCCGAATGTCGGTCTATCAGCTTCCAGTCGTTCATTGGGATAGAAAATGACGGTTTCAGCCTCCAGGTTGAGCGCTAGAGGTGAGGGCTCTTGAAAATAAACGCGGGTATCGTGAAGATTTACTTCGCTGGGGGTACCTTCCAGGCCTTCACCCACCGCATAGTAGGGAGGGGAGCCCAAGCGGAATGGACCGGACTTCAATCGTTTTTCGAGGACATCATAGATGAGTTCATCGCAAACATGGCGGACATTACCGTACGTAAGCCGCACATTTCCAACTGCTTTTGCCACTCTTTTTTTCTGGTCGTAGTGTATTTCATCTGCCACGACAGTAAGGTTTTCGTGGACAAAAGTAGCTTCCCCGCGAGCCACCATGGTCTTTGTATTAGCATTAAACTCAATGGGATAATTTGAGCTTAATTGGGGTTGTGCACCAAAGCTGATTGCCGCAAGCAATAAACCGGACACAAATAATATAGACCTCATGCCTGACACGATATGTTAATTACTAATGACTTGGTTTTCCTTACACAAGTCAATTATTGGGGTAATAAAGAATTCGTTTACTACCATATTAGTCCTTCACTATCAAGTCCATTCAGATAAATTTTGGATAATAAAAGTATGTCATCGTGTTCCACAATAATGTCTCAATATAGGGCTGATCCGATCCGTCAAAGCTGATCTATTTTTTGTGAATAGCATGGATAGCAGTAAATTCATTTGTACCCCTAAAATATCGATCAAAGTAATAGGCAACGCTCCAGATTAAATAATAGATTATTATTTTGGTTTTTTTAATGAGCACTGGTAGATATTAATGCGACTCTGTGGGGGTGAGAGCCCTAAATAAATGCAATATAACTGAGGTTAGATAGTCAGTGATTATCAATAAGAATGAATTAAGCGCTATCCAGGCTGGAAGACATGGTAAACCTCACGACATCCTGGGTTTGCATGTTATCAATCGTGAAAAGAAGAAAATGCTGGTTGCCCGGGCCTTCATCCATGATGCGGATAACTGTGAGCTTGTCGATGTAGCGAATGAGTCCGAAAACCATTATCCTCTGCAAAAGATTACTCCTGATGGATTCTTTGAAGGATTGCTTCCCGATCGTGATGAGGTATTTCGCTACCAATTGCGGATTAAAAAAACGAATGGTGAAATTCGACAATTTTTTGATCCCTATGGTTTTCTGCCAACTTTGTCTGACTATGATCTCTATTTATTTAACGAAGGGAATGATCACCGCGTCTATGATAAATTGGGAGCGCACATCCGTCAATCGGAGGGATTACCAGGTGTAGCATTTGCGGTTTGGGCCCCGAGTGCGAAGCGCGTTTCAGTCGTAGGTGACTTTAACTTTTGGAATGGTTTATATCACCCGATGCGTATGCTCGGTGCATCGGGAGTATGGGAACTGTTCATTCCGGGGCTCGAAGAAGACACGAAATTTAAATATGAAATTATTGGTGCTGACAATTACGTGCGACTAAAAACCGATCCCTATGCCGTCTATTATGAGTCACCTCCTAACAATGCATCTATTGTAAAAGATATCAGTAATTATCAATGGCAGGATGCCGCCTGGATAGATGCTCGCAGTAGTATCGACTGGTTGAAGAAACCCATTTCCATATACGAAATTCACTTTGGTTCGTGGAAACGCATTGTTGAAGAAGGTAATCGGCCATTAACGTATCGAGAAATGGCAGGAGAACTGCCCGCCTATGTGAAAGACATGGGGTTTACACATGTAGAATTTCTTCCCTTGAATGAACATCCTTTTACCGGGTCCTGGGGATACCAGGCAACGGGGTTTTTTGCTCCTACACACCGTTATGGCAGTCCCCAAGACTTCATGTTTTTGGTGGATACCCTTCACGCCCATGGGATCGGAGTGATTATGGATTGGGTTCCCGGCCATTTTCCTAAGGACAGTTTTTCCCTCGCTGAATTCGATGGAACGCATCTCTATGAGCATACAGATCCCCGGAAGGGTTTTCATCAGGATTGGGGCACCCTGGTATTTAACTATGGACGACATGAAGTGCGATGCTTTCTTATAGCCAGTGCGCTGGCTTGGTTCAGTCGCTATCATATCGACGGTTTGCGCGTTGATGCCGTGGCTTCGATGCTCTATCTGGACTATTCGAGAAAAGCAGGTGAGTGGATTCCCAATGAATATGGAGGGCGTGAAAATATCGAAGCGATTCATTTCGTCCGTCAAATAAATGCCCTTGTCCGACACTATTACCCCGGGGCAATCATGATTGCTGAAGAATCAACTTCATGGGAAGGTGTTACGCACAGTCTTCGGCAGGATGGGCTTGGATTTGACTTCAAATGGAATATGGGGTGGATGCACGATACCCTGCGGTTTTTTGAAAGAAAACCAGAGTCGAGAAAAGGGCACCTCAATGATCTTACTTTTGCCTCAATTTATCAGCATACAGAGAACTTTCTCCTTGTATTCTCCCATGATGAGATGGTTCACGGTAAAAGCTCCATGATAATGAAAATAGGGGCAGAGACGATGTCGAATAAAGCCCAGAATCTTCGGGCTCTCTATACCTTGATGTGGGCCTGGCCGGGAAAAAAATCCTTATTTATGGGAAGCGAGTTTGGACAGTCATCAGAATGGAAATATGATGAAAGCGTGGAATGGCACCTCTTGCAGTATGAGGATCACCAGGGGATTCAGAAAATCGTACGTGATCTCAATAATCTATATAAGTCTGAGCCCGCATTATATGAAAAGGAAAATGAGCCAGGTAATGTTGATTGGATTCGGGCGAGTGACTCAGATAATATCGTAATCGCTTTCCTGCGCCAGGGGAAAGATGAAGGGGAGATGTATCTTGTGGTTGGTAATTATTCATCGGTAGTAAGACAAAATTACCGCCTTGGTGTGCCTTGTTCAGGTATTTGGAAAGAGCTTATTAATTCAGATGCAGATATCTATGGGGGCAGCGGCAGAGGAAATTTAGGAGAGCTTGCCACCAATAGTACTCCCAGTGATGGGTACGATTATTCACTTAATTTAACCCTTCCGCATAACACCACACTTATTCTTAAGTTCGATGGTTAATTAGATGCTCGCGGATCAAGGTAAGCTTCGTCTTTGTCTGCCTCCTCGTCTTCGTCCCGGGAGGTTATTATCGAAACAATAAAACTGTATATTTTATAAATAAATAATTCGATTACAAAAATGGTGGTTAAAGGCCAAAGAGGAGGCAGACGAAGACTAAGCTGTATTGAAAGATGCGTAATAATCTTCGTCTACGTTCCTATTGTCTATGTGCTTACGAATACCAGTATCCGCTCAGCTATTACCCACAACATTTTTACCTGTAAATTTTATTTTACTGGACAAATAGGATATACCAGTAAAAAAGTCTGCACGTGACTGGAAAACAACTTGCTAAGGCATTGAGATCGGGCAAACGCGTATACGGTACGTTAATTGTTTCTCCATCGCCAAGGTGGGTGGACGCTATAAGTGGATTGGATTTGGATTTTGTCTTTATTGATACTGAGCATATTGCTATCGACCGAATTGAGCTTGCCTGGATGTGCCAGGCTTATCGCTCGTTAAATATAGCACCTATCGTTCGTATTCCCTCTCCCGATCCCTATTATGCGTCCATGGTTTTAGATGGAGGAGCAAATGGAGTAATTGCCCCTTATGTGGAAACTGTGGAACAGGTTCAAGCGCTGCGTGGCGCCGTTAAATTGCGGCCGGTTAAAGGGAAACGTTTGCAGGAGCGATTGAAAGACGGTAAAAAGTTTGAAAAGAGACTGGAAAACTATCTTGAAAGCGCCAATCGCGAAAATGTATTGGTCGTAAATATTGAGAGTGTGCCCGCGATGGAAAACCTTGATGAGATACTTAAGGTTGAAGGACTGGATGCGGTTTTAATCGGGCCGCATGACCTTTCCTGTAGTTTAGGTATCCCAGAACAATACCACCTAAAAAAATTTGATCAGGCAGTGCGGACAATTATCACAAAAGCACGTAAAAACAATGTTGGTGCCGGTATTCATTTCTGGCACGATTTGAAATTAGAAATCTCCTGGTATAAAGCAGGAGCTAACTTTGTTGTTCACGGGGTCGATCTCCTCTCATTTTTGAAATTGACGGGGCAAGAGCTTACCCAAATTCGCAATGCGCTTCGGGATGGGGCAAAATCCCGGAAAAAGCGCAATATAAATATTTAAAGGTTAATTTCTCATTACCTCTGATCCATTTTCCTTCTAAAAGGAGTGAACGGAGAAGGGTCAGTAGTTGAATTCTATATAATGCTTTTTGATTCGCTTTACATTAATTCCTGATTGACCATGGCACCTCTATGTCTTTTATTCTCTCGCTTTTCTTGTATAAATTAGGAAACCGCGTATCTCCATAAGTGTGAATATTAGTACCGAAGAAATAAACGATACCCGTAAGAAGCTTGTTGTTTCCGTTTCAGGGAAAGAAGTCGCTGCAGAGGAAAAGAAACTGCTCGGTGAGTTCTCGCGGAATGTAAAGATCCCGGGCTTTCGCCCCGGGAAGGCTCCTGCTTCACTTATCAGAAAACGATATGGGAAAGAATTAGAGAGTGAATTGAATCGAAAGGTGATTTCTGAGGCATACGAAAAATCAATAAAAGATTCTGATCTGGACATTTATAATGTCGTCAATGTTGACGATAGTGAGTTTTCGTCAGGAAAGGACGGGAAAGTCGAAATTACGGTAGATATCACACCTTCATTTAACCTGCCGGAGTATAAAGGTATTCCTGCAGAAATAACCGCTACTGAGGTTACCGAAGATGAAGTGAACAACGCTATCGAGGAGATTCAAAGACAGCGCTCAGAATTTCTTGTTGTCGAGCACGCAGTGGAAAAAGGCAATTTTGTTAAAGTCAGCTATGAGGGTAAGATTAAAAATAAGCCCATTGCCGACTTGTTAGCTGACCAGCCAATCTGGGGCAAGCAGGAGAATACCTGGGAGGAAGCGGGTACAGAAAATTCAATGGGGGTGAAAGCCGTGGTTGATGGGCTGGTGGGAATGAAAGTTGGCGAAAAGAAAGATGAAGAGATGAAATACCCAAAGGATTTTTCCGTAGCTGAACTGGCGGGTAAGGCGGCGGTCTATTCGATGGAAGTTCACGAAGTGCGTGAACGTGTTATGCCCGAGTTAAACGATGAGTTTTTAAAACAATTGCACGTTGAGAGTGTCGATCAATTGAAAAAACAATTGGAAGATGAAATTAAACGTCGAAAAGAGTATGAAAAAAACCAATCACTCAGGCAGCAGATAACCGAGACCTTGGATAAACGCATTGAGTTTTCACTACCTGAAAGTGCTGTCGAGTTCGAAGCGCGTGGGATCTATAATGATATTAAAATGCAAAATAGGAATCAGGGAGTAGCGGATAGTGAATTTGAAAAACATGATGAAGAGATTCGTGAAAACGCGAAACGTGTAGCTGCCAGTCGTGTAAAAATGCAGATAATCCTTGGTCGTATCGCCAAAGATGAAAAGATTGAAGTGAGTAATGAGGATTTCCAGAGCCACATTTTATCTGAGGCCATGCAGACTGGCACCAAACCCGAACAGGTTTTGAAAGATATGCAAAAAAACAGGAGCCATATGTTTGCGATACAAAGATCAATCATTTTTAATAAAACCCTCGATTATTTAGTGAAAGAATCCGCGATTACTCAGAAAGACAGCGAGTAATCTGTCATCCAATCGGTTTCTTTATTCGATAACGTCTATTTGTTGGAACTTTATATCCAAGGCTGTTTCGATATAAATTTAGATATGAAGATTAGAGCGAAACCATTTAATTTCGCTTGATAAACACCTTTAACAAGAATATTTTATAATCCCAATAAAACAAAGGAATTGTTCGTGAGTTATTATTTACCATTGCCACACATTGTTGAAAACGATGGCCGGACAGAGCGGCATTGGGATGTCTACAGTCGGCTTCTCAAGGATCGTATTATTTTTATCGGAACCCCTATAGACGACTATGTGGCCAACGGAATTATTGCCCAGATGTTGGTTTTACAAGGTGAAGATCCTAAAAAAGAGATACAATTGTATATCAATTCTCCCGGAGGAAACGTAACGGATGGAATGGCAATATATGACACCATGAATTTTCTGCAATGTGATGTGGTTACCTATTGTGTCGGGATGGCTGCCAGTATGGGGACCGTGCTACTTTCAGCGGGCACCCCGGGGAAACGCTATGCCCTCCCCAATAGCCGAGTCATGATACACCAGCCGACGGGAGGCGCCACCGGGCAAACTTCCGACATCTCCATTGCGGCCAGAGAAATCCTGCGTTGGAAAAATAAAATTAACGAAATTCTCTCGAAACACACTGGGAGAGATATCGAGCAGATCGAGAGTGACTCTGATCGCGATTACTATATGACTGCTCAGGAAGCGAAGGAATACGGTGTTGTTGATCAGGTTATAGAGTTTAAGAAGGATAAGGATAAGGAGAAAAAATCTGCCTGATTCTTACTGCCATTTACCCCTATTATGGCTAAAACGACAAAAATGACTTTCTGTTCGTTTTGTGGTAAGTCACAAAACGAAGTGCGAAAAATGATCGCGGGACCTGCAGGTGTCTATATCTGCGACTCCTGCGTTACCGTTTGCAAAACGATAATTGACCGGGAATTAAAGTCTCCCGGACAGGAATCAAAATTTTCCTTTAAGCTCGTCAAACCCACTGAAATTAAAGAGGCGCTGGACGAATTTGTCATCAGCCAGGACCATGCAAAAAAGGTATTGTCTGTGGCGGTCTACAATCATTACAAACGCCTTCAAGCTGAGTTAGAATCTAACAAAACTCAAATTGGCGAAAGTGCTGCGGAATTCAGTGGTGTCGAAATTGAGAAAAGTAATATTTTGCTCATTGGACCGACGGGCAGCGGAAAAACCTTACTGGCGAGAACATTGGCTGATCTCCTGGAGGTGCCTTTTTCCATTGTTGACGCCACCACTTTGACCGAGGCCGGCTACGTTGGGGAAGACGTGGAAAATATTGTATTACGTCTGCTCCAATCGGCTAACTACGATGTTAAAAAAGCGGAATGTGGCATTATCTATGTTGATGAAATCGATAAAATTGGTCGCAAGACCGATAACGTTTCGATTACGCGCGATGTGTCGGGTGAAGGAGTTCAACAGGCTTTGCTTAAGATTCTTGAAGGTACGGTTTGCAACGTGCCACCCCAGGGAGGGCGGAAGCATCCCAATCAGGAGTATATTCAAGTAGATACATCAAATATCCTCTTTGTATGTGGAGGTGCTTTTGTCGGCCTCGACAAAATTATACACAAGCGGGTAGGAAGTAAAAGCCTCGGATTCGATGTCCGGGATAATTCCCATGAAGTGAAAAATGAGGATCTCATAAAAGAGATCGCACCTGAAGATTTAGTCAAATATGGTATGATCCCGGAATTCGTTGGGAGATTGCCCGTGGTTTCATCATTGGATGAACTGGATATTGACGATCTGGAAAAAATCCTGCTCGACACGAGAAACGCCCTCATCAAGCAATACCGAAAATTATTTTCAATGGAAGGTGTTAGTCTGACTTTTACCAAGGATGCGGTGCGTGCGGTTGCGGAAAAAGCTATCGAGTTAAAAACCGGGGCACGGGCACTCAGGTCAATTCTGGAAAAAATTATGCTGGATATTATGTATCAACTGCCGCAAATGCCCGATATCGTGGAAGTTTCCATCAATCGCGCGGTAGTTGAAGGAAAAAAGAAAGCTAAATTCCGTAAAATTTCTAAAAAAGACCGTCAGTATGCGGCGTAGGGGTCAACCCTTACCAGTGTCCGTACTGACCTTTTTTCAACGATTTAGCGAAGCTTACAAGCAGTTTGACCGTATTTTCAATATCTACAAGGTCAACCAGTTCACTCGGAGTATGCATGTAGCGTAGGGGGATAGAGATTAAACCTGTTGCCACTCCCCCCCTTCCGATTTGAATCGCCCGGGCATCCGTGCCCGTAGGACGCGGATCCGCGTACAATTGATGGGGGATCTTATCTTTTTTCGCACAGTCGATCAGAATCTTATAAATTTTTGGATTAATATTCGCTCCGCGACTGATGATGGGGCCGGCCCCGAGTTTGGACTCACCAAATTTTCGATTATCACAATCGGGATGATCGGTGGCATGGCCGACATCAATGGCAATGGCGAGATGAGGGTTAACAGCATAAGTAGCTGGAATGGCCCCTCGTGTCCCGATCTCTTCCTGGGCGGTGGTTACTGATACGACTTTAGGCGTTAAACGTTTTATTTTTGCTAATCGACGAAGCGTTTCGCTTACGACATAAGCTCCGGATTTATTATCAAAAGCGCGCGCCACGCCAATACTTCCGTTGATAAGATCAAAACTATGGTCATAGGTAGCAGCGTCTCCAATATTAACAAGTTTTAGTGCCTCTTTTTTGCTTTTTACGCCGATATCAATCCACATCTGCTCAATTTTAGGTACTTTATTCCGGTCTTCCTGGCCCATCAGGTGGACGGCTCTTTTGCCCGTTACTCCTTTGACTATACCCTTGGCGGTAAGAATATTTACGCGGCGTCCGGAAATTATAATTCTGTCATGACCACCGATAGTATCAAAATAAAGATAACCGTCATTATCGATGTAATTTATGATAAACCCTAATTCATCCATATGGCCGGCAAACATGAGGACGGGATCACCTTTGGGATTGATCGTGGCAATCCTGTTGCCCATGGCATCTTTTCGGTATTCCTGGGCAACCGGTTTGAGATAACGATCGATGACTCGCTGAGCTTCGTCCTCATAGCCCGATGGTGAGCGGGCGTTGAGTAATTCGACAAGAAATTTTGGAGGGGAAAATTGTTTAGTCGTCATTAATATTTATATAATTTAGATATCAGATATAGTATCGTCGAATGGAAGGGATCGATAATATGCAGAACTTTTTAATCAACGATGCAAGCTATTCCTTTTAAAATGGGCAAATGGTACGATCTTGGAAAATATTTTTGCATTAATAGTGTAACCGTTAATCATTATTAGACAGTGATTTTATATCCGGCCATAGATTTACGAAATGGAAATTGCGTGCAGTTAATCCAGGGAAAAACCGATCAGGAAATCGTTTACTTTGAAAATCCAGTCGAACCCGCACAGCTTTGGCGCGATGCGGGGGCTCAATGGGTTCATATCGTTGATCTTGATGGCGCTTTTACCGGTGATCCGAAAAACTGGCAGGTAATTGAAAAGATTGCGGCCATCGATATGAAAGTGCAGATGGGAGGGGGGTTGCGCGATGTTAAAACCGTTGAAAAAGCTTTTGCCTTAGGCGTTTCACGCGTTGTCATTGGCACGAAAGCATGTGAGGACGAAAATTTTATCAAGCAGTTAGTCGAAAAGTTTGGTCATAAAATTGCGGTTGGAATAGATGCGATTAACGGAAGAGTGGCGACACAAGGTTGGGTCAATACCACTGAATTGGATGCTCTAGATTTCGCGGGGACAATTTCTGATCTAGGCGTGCAGACAATTATTTATACTGATATAAGTCGCGACGGCATGTTAACCGGTCCGAATATTGATGGTCAGGAAAAAATACTTGCTGCGGTTAATGTCAATATTATCGCCTCCGGTGGCATCACCTCGTATGAGGACATCGATCATTATATTAATTTGAAAGATCAATATCCGAGACTGGAGGGTATTATAATCGGCAAGGCGCTATACGAGAAGAAAATCGATCTTTCAGAAGCTTTAAGACGATAAAAATCGTGGGGCGCTATTCTTCGATTTCCAGCTGAAAATCTGATTCTTCATTTCTATTTTAACGCCTTTCGGGTATGCGGCCCTTTATTATTAAGCATTTCAGCAATATCTTCCAATGGGTAGGTCCAGATCTCTGAAAGGGTGGGGTGATACCAGTGTGCTTTCAGTAAATCATAAACCGTAGCTTCAAGGGCCACCGCTACGGATATTGCGTGAATCAGTTCACCGGCATCTTTTCCTACACACTCTGCACCTACAACACACCCGTCAGATTTTCGGGCCATGATTTTTACAAAACCGTATTTAGCTTCCATGAGAATAGACTTTCCATGGTCATCAAAGGGAAAATCCGCGGTGACATATTCGACCCCTTTATCGTTGAGTTCATCTTCCGATAATCCGACGGTGGCGATTTGTGGATCGGTAAATATTATTTTTAACAGGTGATCATAATTTATTGGAATTGATTTCTGGCCCAGGGCATGTTTAGCGGCGACTTCACCTTGTAAAATGGCTACGTGAACAATTTCATGGGGACCACAACAATCACCTGCACTGTAAATTCGTGTATTTGTTGTTTGTTGAAAAAGATTTGTTTTAATGTGTCCACTGGAGTGAAGTTCAACGCCTGCCTTTTCGAGATCGAGCTCTCCGGTATTCGGTCTGCGACCGAGACTGTTAAACAAATGATCAGCTTCGCAATCGACCTCTGTGCCGTTATGATTAAAGGTAACTCGAATTTTATCGTTCTCTTTAGAAATATTTTCAATTTTGGTGCCGGTATAAAGTTCTATTCCTTCGTCACGGAAAGCCTGTTCGATTACTTGTGCTCCCTTCTCTGAATTCTCTTTAAGGATTTGTCCGCTACGTTGTATCATTGTAACTTTGCTCCCGACACGATTCAGATACTGGGTTAATTCACAGGCGACAACGCCACCGCCTAAAACAATTATCGATTCGGGAACGCTGTTAAGCTCAAGCACATCGTCACTCGTAATAGAAGAAATGTTCTCTAGCCCCGGGACGGGAGGCACATTAATTGTCGATCCCGTAGCAATAAGGAATTTCTCGCTGCTAAGTTCACTGCCGTCATCGAGTTTAACTGATTTTTCATCGATAAACCGCGCGTTACTGCGGTAAAGATCAAAGCGATCAGACTCCAGTTCTTTTACGCGGTAGTCCGCAAAATCACCGATAATGTTTTGTTTACGCGTTTGCAGAGAGGTGATATCAACTTTGGTCTCAGGGATATTAAGGCCAAATGTAGATCCGTGACGGGCGTGGTGGAGGACTTCAGCTGAATAGATCACCGTTTTGGATGGCATACAGCCGCGCAGAATGCAGAGACCGGCAAGCTTCTCCGCGCCGTCAACGATGGCTACTTTTTCATGGGTTTCGCGGGCGGTTCGAGCTCCCGCGTAACCGCCGCTGCCACCACCAATAACAATAAAATCATAATGTTCGCGCATCTTAAGACTTTCGATAAGTTAATTTGCTTAATTTATAAAAATAGGGTGAATATCATCTTCATTATTAAGTATTACGTAATATTGATAGTGTAAAAAACATCCATCTTCTTTACCCGCTATGCAATGGAAAAAATACATTTGTCTGCCACTGATTGTCATTTTCTTTTTTCTCCCCCGGGGAGAAATTTATGCGGGGTTGATGGACATAGATCTCAATGATCCACCTCATGGGTTATTTATCGATGAATGGATGGAAGTATATCTCAGCGGTGCAAAAGTGGGGTATTCTCATTATTCTCTGATGCGCACAGGCGATTATATTCATTCCCAAATGCTAACGCGTATGCAATTCAAACGCGGCGCGGTTACCATGAATCTGAATACTGATATGAGTACCATTGAAACGATCAGTGGACAACCGCGCTCTTTTAAAATGAAAATGGCTATGGCGGGAATACCCATCGTCACTGAAGGTCAAATCGCCAACGGAAAAGTTTCGATTTCAACCCGACAATTGGGGATGACAAGGCAAGAGGAATATGACTGGTCTCCCGGCGCTTTAATGAGTTGGGGACTAGGCAGAGAAACGATATTGCGTGGATTTGATCCCGATACGTCCTATACCCTGAAATTTTATAGCCCCGACGTCAGACTTGATAAGACCGTATCCAGCTTCATTGAAGTAGCGGGTAAAGAAATGGTTGTGCATCGCGGGGAATCACAAATGGCGAGTAAATTAGTCACCACCGTCAAACTCGATATGGGAGATATAACCACTTATACCTGGATTGATGCGAGCGGGAATACGATTAAATCAGCCCTCCAGTTAGGGGGCATGCAAATGCTTATGTATAGCACGGACCAGGTTACCGCGTTAACTGATTTTGTGCCGGCCGATTTATTTTCCTTTTCCCTGCTGCCTTTGAATCAATCGATACCGGCTGATGCTCAAGCTGTAGTCTACCGCCTTTCCCTTGCAGGGGGAAATGACAGCCCGGAATTATTTTCTGGTTTTTCCTGCCAAAAAATCCTTTTGAATGATAATGGAGAGATACTCCTCTGTGTTGGTGATAATGACATGGATGCGCTCTCGATTGACCCCTCGGGCGCGAATCAATCTGCTTACCTCGCTTCGAATTCATATATGAGCACGGAAGACGTGGAATTGAAAAGACTGGCAGATGAGATTATTAAAAAATCTACCCATAGGGAAGATCTCGCAAATCGATTGCGTCAGTTTGCCAGTAGTTATATTACAAATAAAACGCTTTCCGTGGGATTTGCCACCGCTAGCGAAGTGGCGCGCAATCCTACCGGGGATTGCACAGAGCATGCAGTCTTTCTCGCCGCCCTGGGACGCATTTGCGACATTCCCTCACGTGTGGTATCGGGTCTTGTCTATATACCCGAATATTTGGGTCACGAAAATGTTCTGGGTTACCATATGTGGACTCAGTTTTTCTTAAATAGCCAATGGATCGATCATGATGCAGCCTTAAAAACCAGTTCCTGTTCCCCCAAGCGCATAGCCGTGTTTGCCAGTTCTCTTGAGGACAACACTATGGCGGATTTCACTTTTGCCCTCATGGACTTGATCGGGCAGCTCAAGGTCGGTGTAGAAGCGATTATAGAGTAAAGGGTCAAAGAGCAGAAAATCTAAGGATTTTCAGTGCGATGTTTTAAATAAGAGAATATATGAGAGCGAAAAATATTAGTACCAGCCATCCCGGTTTTTACAATTAGCATTTAAGTTATAGATAAATATCCTGACCCTCAATACTGCGACAGTTTCCTTACACTTTGAATCTAAAACGAATAGCCTGATCCCTGATATTTCTCTTCCTCAAAATCGCAGGTAATGAATTGCCTATTGCAATTTTTATGAAGAAACATTAATGATGCGCGTTTTTTCTTATGATGAAAATCCTGGTCGCAGATAAAATATCTTCTTCGGGTTTAGAATACCTGAAAAAACAGCCTGATTTCGTGATCGTGGAATCCTATGATTCCACGCCTGAAGCGTTAATTGAACGGGTTGGCGGCGTTGTTGCAATCATTGTGCGCAGTGAAACAAATATAACCGCTGAGGTAATCGAAAAATCACCCCAACTGATTGCCATTGGACGCGCTGGTGTGGGGGTGGATAATATAGATGTAGAGGCGGCGACGCAACGGGGGATAATCGTCATGAATACTCCCGCAGGCAATACCCTGGCTACCGCCGAGTTGACTTTTTCCCATATTCTCTGCGCCGCACGTCCAATCGTTCAGGCACATGCTTCGATGACGGAGGGTAATTGGGAACGCCGGAAATTTGCCGGGAGTGAATTGTCCAAAAAGACCTTAGGTGTTATTGGCTTAGGTCGCATTGGTGCAGAAGTCACTAAACGAGCTCAAGCTTTTGCCATGCGGGTGATAGCTTTTGACCCTTATCTAACCAGTGAACGTGCCGAGGCTCTGGAAATTGAGCTGGTAGATTTCGATTCGCTTCTCAGCCAATCGGATTTTATCAGCATGCATACCCCTTTGACTGATGACACGCATTATTTGATCGATGCGAGCGCATTCGCGAAAATGAAGGATGGGGTTCGTATTCACAACTGTGCTCGAGGGGGATTGATAAATGAAGATGATTTGATAGAGGCGCTCAACAGCGGAAAAGTGGCTGCTGCCGGTTTAGATGTTTTTGAGGATGAGCCACTGAAGAAATCCAGTGAGCTTCGAAATTTACCTAACGTTGTGTTGACGCCCCATCTCGGCGCCTCGACGGAAGAGGCGCAGGAAAGTGTCGGGCTGGAAATAGCTCAAGTGCTTACTGAAGTCCTTCAAGGAGGGATAATCAACAATGCGGTTAATATGCCCACTGTCGATGCACGCACTTTAAGAATTCTCCGACCCTACATTGTGCTCGGGGAGAAGCTTGCGACCATCCTGCAACAGATTGTCCCACCCCAGATAGATAAGCTTAAAATCACTTATTGGGGCAATATAGTTGAACTCGATGCCATGCCCTTAACGCGTGGAATTCAACGGGGTTATCTTCTGAAAATTAGTGGTGACGAAGTGAATGATGTTAACGCCCCTTCAATCATGAAAGGTCTTGGGATTGAGGTAGAAGTCATAAAATCAAACACCGAGAGTGGTTATACTGAGCTTATCAGGATTGATGCGATCAGTTCGAAGGGCGATAATTATAATATTGAAGGCACGCTCATTGGGACAAATCATCAGCCAAGAATTGTTCATATTAACGACCGCGATGTCGAAGCCATTCCCGAGGGAAAGATATTACTTTTGGAAAACAAAGATGTACCAGGAATAGTAGGTATTCTGGGAACGATTCTGGGTAAAGATCGTGTTAACATTGCTAATATGTCACTGAGCCGCAATGATGTGGGAGGGAGAGCCTTGACTGTCCTGCAGTTGGATTCGGTTCCCAGCGAAGCAGCACTCAACGATTTTGAAAATTTAGATGCAATACTGAATGTGCATCTCGTTGAATTCTGAAGCTGGCACATTTTAAATTGGCTACCCATAGAGATGGTATGAGTATTTTTGAAATAGTTGCAGTGAGCCTGATTGGATATATGATTGGATCGATACCCTTTGCGGTCATTATCGGTAAAATTCATGGCATCGATATTTTCAAGGTAGGAAGCGGAAGTCCAGGCGCTACGAATATTAAACGTTCCATCAGCAGAAGCGCTGGAAATCTTTGCTTTGCGCTCGATTTTCTTAAAGGTGTAGCGGCTGCGGGATGGCCAAAAATTCCGATATTAGGGACTGAAAACGCTATGGACCTGGCCATCATTGGACTATTCGCGGCTATCATCGGTCATAGCTTTTCGATCTTTATCAGATTTCGAGGAGGTAAGGGTGTTGCGACAACGATGGGGGGGTTGATTGTTATCACTCCGCTGGTCCTTATCGTAGGGGTTCTCGTATGGTCAGTAATTTTTTTCGCTTTTCGTTATGTGTCTTTAGCCTCACTCGCGTTCGGGATAAGCTTACCGATAACAAGTCTCATCGTCAGTATCTTCGATGCGCGGTTTTGGCTTTGTCTCGCTCTTACCGTGATTATTTTCATCCGGCACCGATCAAATATAATAAGACTGCTGCAAGGGAGAGAAAATCGTTTTCAATAATCTTTTCTTCGGCATAATGCTGATTATTTTAGTAAACAGAATATAAAATGGTAGAAAAACGAGTAGTTAAAATAGGACTCATTGGCCTTGGAATCGTAGGTGAGGGAGTCTGGAAGCATATTCAGAAAAACCGTGTTACCCTCGATCGCCGATTAGGCGCGCGCTTGGAGCTGTGCAAAGTAGCGGTGCAAAATCTGAAAAAGAAACGGGCATTAAAAATTCCCAGCAATCAACTTACCAATGATCCCATGGATGTAGCTACGGACCCGGAGATTGACATTGTCTGCGAGTTAATGGGGGGAACCGGGATAGCTAAAAAGGTTACCCTAGCAGCATTAAAAAAGGGTAAAATTGTGGTCACCGCGAATAAGGCTTTAATCTGCAAACATGGCGCTCAACTTTTTGAAACTGCTCGAAAAGGTGGCGGTCACTACTTTTTTGAAGCGAGCGTCGGTGGGGGAATACCAATAATTAAAGTGATTCGGGAAGGACTTGTCGCCAATCGCTTCAGCCTCATTTATGGAATCCTTAACGGTACTTGCAATTATATCCTTACACGAATGGATCGCGAGGGATTAACCTTCGATCAAACATTGGAATCAGCTCGTGAATTAGGATATGTTGAAGCAGATGAATCCCTTGATCTCGATGGTTGGGACACCGCCCACAAAGCAGTGATCCTCTCTTATCTTGCTCACGGCAAATGGGTGAAACTCAAGGATGTTCCAGTTGAAGGAATCAGGAAAATCACACTTCAGGATATACAATGGGCGAGCGAACTGGGTTATAAATTAAAGCTCCTGGGTATTATCAGTCAAAATGGACAGGGCAAATCAATCTCTGTCCGCGTGCACCCTGCGCTTATTCGTAAAGAGAAAATGATAGCCAATGTGGACGGCGTCTATAATGCGGTAAGTGTAAGCGGTGATATTGT
Source organism: Opitutales bacterium (assembly GCA_965197745.1). Classification (GTDB taxonomy): domain Bacteria; phylum Verrucomicrobiota; class Verrucomicrobiia; order Opitutales; family PNEW01; genus CBDANS01. The sequence goes on from CBDANS010000007.1 coordinate 705,867, forward strand.
TGGATCCAATGTCCATATCGGCCGAGGAGCGGGACAGGATGCCACCGCCAGTGCCGTTATCGGCGATGTTGCTGATGCGGTTAGCACCATCCTGGGAATTCCGCCCCCGGTAGTGTTGGAAGATGATGCTGAGCTCTATGCTTCTCTAGGTAGCAATATAAAATTATCCTCCCTCGAAGAAGTGACGGGTCAATATTATATCCGCCTGAGCGTCACCGATAAACCCGGTGTTCTCGCGGAAATCTCAACCGTAATGGCCAATCACAATGTAAGTATTGCCAGTTTGATTCAACCTGAACAAAGCGATCATAAACCGGCCACCCTCATTTTAACGACGCACCAAAGTAATGAAAAGAATATACAGGATACAATGCGCGATATAAAAAGACTTAAGACTGTTCATGGCGCTCCTTTCCTCTTACGTATTGTCAATTTCGATTAAATTTAAGATAGGGAAGCAATGGCGCTGGTAGTTCAAAAGTATGGGGGTACCTCGGTAGGAGATATCGACCGCATTAAAAACGTGGCTAATCGGATCAAGGCGACGCGTGATTCAGGCAATAATGTGCTTGTCGTTGTCTCCGCGCGATCGGGCGTGACGAACCGTCTTATTGCTGATGCAAAAACGCTTCATCCCAACCCCAATGAGCGTGAGTTGGATATGCTCCTTACCGTGGGGGAACGGGAGACGATAGCGTTAACCGCCATCGCTTTGCATGCCCTCGATGTGCCCGCAGTATCTCGCACCGGTCGGCAAGCAGGCATCATAACTAATCCGGAACATACCCGTGCACGTATCCTCACGATTGAAGGAGGAGATTTAAGGAATCTGCTAGAGCAAGGGAATGTGGTTATTGTCGCCGGTTTTCAGGGTGTCAATGAGGATGGTCAAGTAACCACCCTCGGCCGGGGAGGGTCGGATTTGTCCGCCATTGCTTTGGCGGCGGCAGTAAAGGCTGACCTGTGCCAGATTTTTACCGATGTTGAAGGTGTTTATACCGCGGATCCGCGAATCGTGCCCAACGCACGCAAAATGGATGAAATATCCTATGATGAGATGCTTGAGCTGGCCAGCAGTGGTTCAAAAGTAATGCAGCCCCGATCCGTTGAATTCGCCTATAAGCACGGTGTTGAATTTGAAATTCGTTCTAGTTTTAATAATAACCAAGGAACCATAGTGAAGGGTGAATTAACCTCAATGGAAGATGTCGTCGTCCGAGGTGTAGCCGTCGACAAAAATCAAGCTAAAATCATAGTCAGCGGAATTCCCGATCGTCCAGGTACCGCAGCTGAAGTATTCAGTGCACTGGCCGAGGTCGAAGTCAATGTTGACATGATCGTTCAGAATGTAGGACGAGGAGGGAAAGCAAATTTGACCTTTACGGTTTCCTTCGATGACGCGTCACGCGCTGAAAACACCGTAGCCGGTGTCCTCGACGATATCGGTGGCAGTAATGTTAAAATAGCTGATCCCATCGCTAAACTTTCGGTAGTGGGGGTGGGTATGAGAAGTCACAGTGGAATTGCCGCCAAACTTTTTTCTGCCCTTGCTGAGGCTAAAATAAACATACAACTGATCAGTACCTCTGAAATAAAAATATCTGTCGTTATTGATTTGGAAAATGCAGATGAAGCCTGTCGCGTGGCCCATCAGATTTTCGACTTGGACAAAGGTTAAGTCGTTATGAAATATATCAGCACGAGGGGGCAGTCGCCCCCAGTCTCTTTTGCGGAGGCTGTAGAAACGGGATTGGCCCCCGATGGGGGTCTCTACCTGCCTATGGATATTCCGGATTTATCCGCTTTTTTACAGGATTGGGAAACGCTGAATTATGCCGACCTCTGTTTTGAGTTTATCAAGCACTTTACCCAGGGCTACGACTTAGCATTGCTTCGCAGCATGGTAAATGATGCCTACTCACGGTTTTCAAATCCTGAGATTGCGCCACTTGTCTGCTTGAATGAAGATTTGTATGTCCTCGAATTGTTTCACGGGCCAACTCTCGCTTTTAAGGATTTTGCGCTCCAATTGCTCGGTAATTTGTACACGGAACAGATACAGCGAACCGGAAATAAATTAAATGCTTTCTGTGCTACTTCGGGAGACACAGGAGCCGCCGCTATTCACGGATTGTTAGATAAACCGGGTGCTCATATTTTCATTCTCTATCCGCAAGGGCGCATTTCTGATTTACAGGAAAGACAGATGACCTGTACCGGCGCAAATAATGTTTTCCCCCTCGCTATTGAAGGCTCATTTGATGATACCCAGACTGTCCTTAAGGAAATATTTACCGATCATGAATTTCGGTCAAAGTATCATCTTTCAGCGGTTAACTCGATCAATCTCGCTCGCATTCTAGCGCAGTGCGTCTATTACTTTTTTGCCTGGTTCAGATTACCTTCCGACAAACGTGATAATGTAGAATTTGTCGTTCCCACGGGTAATTTTGGTAATATTCTGGCCGGATGGCTTGCGCAAAAAATGGGCCTCCCCGTGAAATCGCTAAAAATTGCGACCAATAGAAATGATATTCTCTACCGCTTGTTTAAAACGGGGGATTATACCGTTGCTCAAGTTGAACCCAGCCATGCCCCTTCCATGGATATCCAGGTTTCCTCAAATTTTGAGCGCTTTATTTACTACGCTGAGGGATGTAATCCCGAACGGGTCGTTGAAATAATGACGCAGTTTAAATCTACCGGCTCATATAAATTCAGCAATTTTAATCCAGATACGTTTTCAGCTTCACGCATGCTCGATGATGAAATAGAAGAAATTATTCGTCGGGTGCACGAAGATTATGGCTATGTCCTCGATCCGCATACGGCATGTTGCTTTAAGGAAATCGATCCGGAAAAGACGACTGTGGCACTGGCTACTGCTCACCCGGCTAAGTTTCCCGATACTATTCAGAAAGCCATAGGAACAGTCCCTCTTGCTGATTCCCTGGAAGCGTTAAAGACTAAGGAAAGCATATACTTTTCCATTGTTCCAGAAAAACGAGTGATTCAGAAATTTATCGAAGATCACGCGGTGGCATAAAAGAAGTGTTGTCAATACTGTGGCGAGCGCATTAATTGATAGACAAAATTTTTATCATGGGCAGGAAACAAAAAATACTTATCTACGATACGACACTGCGAGACGGAACGCAGGGTGAAGGAATATCTTTTTCTGTATCTTCAAAGATAAGAATTACGAAAAAACTGGATCAATTTGGAATTGATTACATCGAAGGTGGTTGGCCGGGTTCCAACCCGCGCGATATGGCATACTTTGACGCGGTTAAAGATGTTAAACTTAAGCGTGCAAAAATTACAACCTTCGGTATGACAAGGCGCGCTGATCTCAGCGCAAAAAAAGATTCCCAATTAGACTTATTACTTAAATCTGAAACCGATGTTGTAGCCATATTCGGGAAGAGCTGGTTATTACATGTGCACGAAGTGATTCGCACTACGCCAGATGAAAACCTGAGAATGATCGAAGATTCGATTGCTTACATCAAAAGTAAAAACAAAGAGGTTATTTACGATGCCGAGCATTTTTATGATGGATACAAGGATGATCCTGACTATGCCGTGAAAACACTTGAAGTCGCGATAGCGGGAGGCGCGGACTATTTCGTGCTCTGCGATACAAATGGCGGTAATCTCGCTGAATATATTTATGATGTGACGGCATGTATTGTGGATAAATTTCCAAAAATAAAAGTTGGCGTGCACTGTCATAACGATATCGGATTGGGCGTGGCGACATCGCTTTCCGGGATCCGCGCAGGGGCGACAATGGTGCACGGGACTTTAAATGGATACGGAGAGCGCAATGGGAATGCTAATCTTACCACCATCATCCCCAATCTGAGTTTGAAGATGGAATATGCCATGAATTGTGGAAAACATTTAAAGAAATTACGCGACCTCTCCCTCTTTATTGATGACTTGGGCAATCTAAGACCGGACACCAAAGCGCCCTACGTGGGCGCCAGTTCATTCGCTCATAAAGGGGGCATTCATGCCAATGCCGCTTCTAAAGATTCCCGTAGTTACGAACATATCGATCCCGCGCTGGTCGGTAATCGGCAACGTGTTCTCGTTTCCGATCTATCAGGTCGCAGCAGTATTATGATGAAAGCCCAGGAAATTGGTGTGTCACTCGACCCAAAGTCCTCAGACTTAAAGGGTTTTCTAGGTGAATTAAAAAAACTGGAATATCGAGGGTATGAATTTGAAGCGGCTGATGCTTCATTTAATTTACTCCTGCGCCGTTGGTTAAAAAAACAGAAGCTACCTTTTGAACTGATAGGTTATCGCGTTATTGTTGAACGCGATGAGGAAGAAAATAAATTAATTTCTGAAGCAACGGTTAAAATAAAAGTTGACGGAAAAACACTTCATACCGTTGCCGAATCCCACGGCCCCGTGGGCGCTCTTGATCACGCTTTGCGTCAGGCACTGGAAAATGCATATAAGGGAATAAAGGATGTCAATCTCACTGATTTTAAAGTCCGTATCCTCGATAGCGGAGAAGGGACAGAGGCGCGTATCCGTGTGCAGATCGAATCAACAGATGGAAAAGAAATTTGGGGAACGGTTGGCGCCAGCGATAATATTATCGAAGCCAGCTGGGAAGCGCTTAGAGATTCAGTAGAATATAAAATTTTACTGGATAATAAGAAATAGAAAATAGGATTGGTGTTATGACGAGGATTTATTCTTAGTCATTCTCTTCGTCTTCTTTACTAAGATATATTAAGCATTAAATCTATGCCTATATCTCTAACTCCTAAACGGCCACGACAACGCGTGGCCCTCCCATTTGTTCTTTTTCTGGAGGGGCGCGCGTCGTCTCGTCCGCTGGGAAGTTTGAGAAATAGTCTTAAATATATTACCTGAAATTTTAAATAAATAGGGTTAAAAAGGACTAAGACAAGGAGGCAGACGAAGACGAAGCTTTTGAATACTCTTTAAAGGTATACAACTATTGTTAGGCCGCATTATTCAGAGAGATGGTTATTCTGAAATAAGATTGTGGGATCTTCACCTGCGGAAAGGAATCGACCTTCTTTCAGAGATTGATTAAATTTTCCATTCCTCCAATAGCTCAGGCGATAGAGCATGGCAAATTGAAATTCCGGGGACAAACTTCCTGGGCCACCGATGCGTTCCGCCCCTCGCATAACATTCTCGATTAATCGCGCTGCTATACGGAGATGATAGGGACTTCTTTCAACCTCGCCTCTATGAAATGATAACGCCGTAATTAAGTCAGCGACGCCATTATTGTTACACTCTATCAATAGATTGGGATCGTTCATCGCGCCCCAGGTTTCAGTCTCAACACAGTAACATGAAAAGTCAGGGGGCATGAGCTTTAAGGCATCAACAACAAGCAAATGGGTTCCAATATGCGTAGCATGCCAGTCCCCGGCATGGGGGAAGAAGATGATTTCTGGCCGATGTTGATCCAGAATGGATATAATGATATCCACGCATTGCGACCAATAAGCAGTATCATTTTCACGCGTTTGTTCATTTATACTATCAAATCCATCATCGCTTACAGTGACCAAATCAAAACCTATGTATCGACAGCAGTTGCGCAGTTCCTGCAGACGATTCGACCGGCGATCTTTATTGCTTCCCAGCGTTATGGCGATGTTCGTAACCTGCATTTTGCTTTCTCGCATCAACCGTAACGGGAGGTGGCCTATAAATACTTCATCATCAGGGTGGGGTGAGAATATTAATATTTTGGGAGCATTCTCCGGCAGATCAGGCTTGGATAGTTCAGGCCACCCACCACAGGGCAGTTGCTTCGCCTCTTTAAGAAGATTATCCAGTGCATGGATGTATTCATGATAGGATTGTATCTTGATTGATTTTTTATACTGCAAAATACACGTTATCATTAGCAATAAACTTTGTATTCGTCCAGCGGACATACTTCATCCCCCCAAAAGATAGCCACATAAGGCACAAGATATACAAAAAAGAAAGTGGAGGGCTACGCGTCGTCGTGGCCGTGGCCGTTTGAAATTTTGAGAAATAGTCTTAGAAATAATACCACTTATTTTTAAGTAATTAGGGTAAAAGAGGACGAAGACGAGGAGGCAGACGAAGATTCATTGTATGATGATTTACCTTAATCCTCGTCTTCGACCATCCCTATAAAATTTACCCATCTGGGCTAGACAAACCTTGTAATTCTCTAATTAAGTCGCTTCTCTTTAACTCTATAATCCCGGGTTTTCTCCATGGCGATGGGCATAATTTTAAGATTTTTTCAGAATCCTATTGCAATATTATCAAAAATTTTCCATTTTCGCCGGTTTGCAAACTTTAAGCGTCCCCATTTAATTACCATTTAACGGAGAGATTGCATCTTGAGAGACGACTATATAGAAGAAGCCCAAAAAATTATTCCTGATCCCAATATTCTTATCAATGTGGTATCGCGCCGGGTAAAACAGCTTAAATACGGCAATAAACCATTGGTGGAATCATTGGAAAGGTTGAGTCCTGAAGATATTGCCTTGAGAGAGATCATTGAGGGCAAAATCAGCTACGAGCTTTACGATCCGGAAAATCAAGACTGATTTTGGCCAACGAGGGAGGGTTGCTCACCACTACCTGTTGGCCTTATCCGTTTCACTTATTTATTGCTGAAAAGGATGGAGCTGACTTTTGTGTGGGATGAACCATGCCTGCGAAAAAAACAGATTCGGATCGTTACCGGGAAATACGCAACGCCAAGGTCCTGCGCGATTATTTCGTGGAGGATACCCGCGAAGCAGGGATCGTCTTAACCGGCACGGAAGTTAAATCGATACGCATTGGGCGGGCACAGATCAGTGATGCCTTCGCCCGTATTGAGAAAGGGGAGGTTTTTCTCCACCATGCCCATATCGATGAATATCCATTTGGTAATCTCAATAATCACAAACCCTATCGTCCGCGTAAACTGATCTTGCACAAAAAAGAGATCAGAAAACTAGAGATCGAACTGCAGAGCGGTGGTAAAGCTTTAATTCCAACACGGCTTTATTTTAAAAAGGGACTTGTGAAAGTGCAGATTGCTTTGTGCAAAGGTAAAAAACTTTATGATAAGCGTGAAGATCTTAAAAAGAAAGCAATGTTGCGGGAAGCTGAAAATGCAGTTAAGAATCATAGAGTCTAAGAAACACTTATTCGATCAAGGGCAAGCGAAGACGAAGATTAATTAACTATGTTAACCCTCATTTTCCCGTGCTGCATATCATACTATATGAACCGGAAATACCCCAAAATACGGGTAATATTGGTAGATTATGCGCCATCACGCGATCCAGGTTACATCTTATCCACCCTCTTGGTTTTAAAATTAATGACCGCCATCTTAAAAGAAGCGGGATGGATTACTGGCACACGCTTGACCTGCATCATCACGATGACTGGGAGCATTTTTTAAAGTGTAAGGAGCGCCCGCAAAAAATCTGGTTATTTACGACCAAAGCCTCCCCTTTCTTTTGGGATGTTGGATTTTCAGATGGCGACGGTCTGCTCTTTGGAAATGAAGGATCAGGTTGCCCCCAAAGCATTCATTTGTGGGTTGGAGAAGAACACCGCGTGACTATACCTCAACCCAATAGCGAATTACGCTCTCTCAATCTTTCCACCAGTGTGGGCATAGCGACCTATGAGGCCATCCGTCAATTCGGTTTTTTATGACATCTTCAACGACAAATAGATAATGTTCATCTCCTGGTTTATTTATCCGAGGGTCAAAAGAGCGGAGCGAGTTATCTATTTTACTTTCGAGGAAGGCTTCATTTTTAGGGAGGGTAGTCAGGCTACGGTGAATAGTAGAAGCCAAATGTTTCAGTCCTGAAAGATCATCTTCACGAATTAGTCGAAGGATAAATAAATATTATGATTAATCCTATTTAATTTTAATTTAAAAATAAAATCGCAAATTCGCGATCGACTATTGTAAGCAAGCAATCGATTATCGTGACTGATGTGAATTTATCCTCTGACTTTTGACCTTCAAACTTTGATTTTCGACTAAAATGCGATACGGGATCAGCACCACAGTTATTCTACCTGAAGAATTGGAATCGGGTCTTAATAGAATAAAAAAAGCGGGCTTTAACGAGGTTGAATTGTTATGGGAACCTCCTCATTTCGAGCTTGGAATGAAATCGATAGAAATGATTCATTCGCTTATGAATCGCTTTGAACTTTCAATGCGCGTTGGTCACAGCCCGATTACAGGCATCGATTTGGCATCACTGGATAGTGAAAAAAGAAAAGCTTCGCTGGCGGAAGTTGCCAGGTCGTTTACTTTTTTTAAGGAGCTGGGAGCTGAATCGGTGGTCGTTCACCCCAATGGCTCCTATCCTGATATGTTCAGCATGTATAGCGAAGAAAATCGAAATGCGAGCGTAACCAACACTAAAGAATCTATTCTCGAGTTGATTGAAAGCGCAGTCGATACGGAAATAAAGATTGCTTTGGAGAATCTGTGCCATGTTGGGTCAGCGCGGCCCTTACATTCGATGGAAGATCTATTCGAGTTAATTACAGATATGCCAAGGGAGTATGTTGGCTTATGTCTTGATACTACTCACGCCCAGGTCTCAGGACACGACCCGCTGCAGCAATTAAATGTGGCGGCGGACAGATTGTTCACCTTACATTTGCATGATACCGACGGAAACGGCAATCAACACTGGGTGCCGGGGAAAGGGATCCTTGACTGGGATGGGTTTATCGGAAGATTAGCGGAACTAAAATTTACCGGTGCAAGGACGATTGAAGTGGCTTCCACTCGTGAGACAACCGAAAGCGTCCTCGAGGGAAGTATTAATATCGCCACCGATTGGGAATCCCGTATTGGATGATTTTTTTGTCTTCGACGTTTAAGGAAGAATGGAAGGATGGATGATTGGATAGGTGGGATTTATTTTTGATTATAATCTATTCTTCCAAGACACCTTGCATCCTTAATCTGATATTAATTTTAGAAATAAAATTCCAATCGACAATTGTAAATAAGAAATCGATTATAGTAACTGATGTGAATTTATCCTCTGACTTTTGACCTTCAACCTTTGATTTTCGACTAAAATGCGATACGGAATCAGCACCACAGTTATTCAACCTGAAGAATTGGAATCGGGCCTTGAAAGAATAAAAAAAGCGGGCTTTACCGAGGTTGAGTTGTTATGGGAACCTCCTCATTTCGAGCTTGGAATCAAATCGATAGAAAAGATTCATTCGCTTATGAATCGCTTTAAACTTTCCATGCGCGTTGGTCACAGCCCGATTACGAACATCGATTTGGCATCACTGGATAGTGAGAAAAGAAAAGTCTCGATAGCGGAAGTTGCCAGGTCGTTTACCTTTTTTAAGGAACTGGGAGCTGAATCGGTGGTCGTTCACCCCAATGGCTCCGGTCTTGATATGTTCAGCATGTATCCCGAAGAAAATCGAAATGTGAGCGTAACCAAAACTAAAGAATCTATTCTCGAGTTGGTTGAAAGCGCAGTCGATACGGGAATAAAGATTGCTTTGGAAAATCTGTGCCATGTTGGGTCAGCGCGGCCCTTACATTCGATGGAAGATCTGTTCGAGTTAATTGCAGATATGCCAAGGGAGTATGTTGGCTTATGTCTTGATACTACTCACGCCAAGTTCTCAGGACACGACCCGCTGCAGCAATTAAATGTGGCGGCGGACAGATTGTTCACCTTACATTTGCATGATACCGACGGAAACGGCGATCGACACTGGGTGCCAGGAAAAGGGATCATTGACTGGGATGGATTTATAGGAAGATTAGCGGAACTAAAATTTACCGGTTCAAGGACTCTTGAAGTGGTTTCCACTCGTGAGACAACCGAAAGCGTCCTCGAGGGAAGCATTAAAATCGCCACCGATTGGGAATCCCGTATTGGATGATTTTTTTCTCTTCGACCTTTAAGGAAGAATGGAGGGATGGATGATTGGATAGGTGGGATTTACTTTTGATTATAATCTATTCTTCCAAACATCCATTTATCCATCCATCTAATCTTATTCCGGCTTTCCGGCCATCCTGCATCCTGCATCCTGATTACACCCTGCCATACGTCTTGTCACGCCGTAGTTCATCTCTGCTGAACGAAGGTGGAAGCCCCGTCACCGCGGGGTCGAAAACGGTGCTGAATAATTGTACTGGTATCTCACTTTTAGTTGAAATCTGCATTTTTACCGTTATCTAAGAACAACAGGCGTAATGTATTAACAGAAATTCAGGGTTTATTTTAAATTAAGGGGTCAAAATGCGTATAAAAAATCTCGTATCGGTATCGCTAATTTCACTTTTATTTCCACTTCTTCTCCGAGCGCTTCCACAGGACCAGGAAGTATTTTTGGATTTTGAAGATGCCGAAGGATCGGGAGACTTTTTACTCGGTACCCCGCCCAATGATATCCAATTCATCGGGTTTACAGTAACAACGCTGGAGGACCCAAGTCTGTTGCACTCGGGAACGAAAGCATTAACCCTGGGACCCGGCCAGGAGGGAAAAATCTTCACGAGAAAAGGGATTGCTGAAATCGAATTCTACGTGGCTGAAACCGCGGGCGCGGGCAAGATCGAGGTTCGAGAAATTACCGTCGATATTGTGGGAGTCGAATTAATTGAATTAGCTCAGCAGGGCGTTTTTACGGGTTTTCCGACCAGCATCAATCCTGATTCCAATCCCGCGCTGCAAAGAATCGTGGCTTTCAGTGGCAATTACTTCGACGAAACAGATCTCAATTACATTGACGGTATGAATGAAATAAAATTCCTGAATGTTTCGGGTACACTAGTCGTCGACGATGTGGGTTATACCCTCATCGATGGGCCGAGGAACAACACGGTATTTACTTTCTTTTCTGAATTCCCCGAGTCGAATGATGATATTACCCTTGGAACATCACCCATTACCGCGACCTTTTCAGGTGCAGATTTATCCGAGGAAACGTCACCTCCGCTCAACGAACAATCCCGCACAAAACGTGCTAACTGGAGAGTTCAGAATGGTGATACCGGAACGATCACCTTCGAAACACCGGCGGCGCGGGTACAATTTTTTGCCTCCACCATCACGTTAGCAGCTAGCAGTGGCGGTGAATCCGATGGGACTATTGAGGTATATGATACTGAAGATAATTTAATCGCCAGGGAAACAGACCTGCAGCAGAATGTCCTGCAGGGATCAGGAGTTCCTCATTATACATTTCTTGCCAGTGAATTGGGAGCTGTAGGCGGCATTGCCAAAATCCTTTTAATCGATAATAAAGATGTAAATCCATTATTCAGCTCAACGACTATCGACGACTTCGGTTTTACTCCTATTGGAGCCCCGGGGTTTGAAGGTGGCAGCGAACCGCCCCCCGCAGAAGGTCCTTCTATCACCACCCAGCCCGCGAGCCAGGAAGTGCAGTCCGGCACAGCGGTAGTATTGTCTGTAGTGGTCAGTGGTGATGATCTTACTTATCAGTGGTTTACCGGCAACAGCGGTGATACCGCCGCTCCCGTTGCCGGCGCTACCGGCAGCACGCTAACTACCGGTGCGCTCACCACGAGCACGAACTACTGGGCACAGATAACTAATGCCGGCGGCAGTGCTGACAGCGATACCGCGGTCATCTCGGTAGCAGCACCGGCTATTCCTCTCGTCCTCGACGGCTCGGGTGATATCGCGGGTGAAAATATTCAGCATGCCAACGGTAATGTCTTCGACCAGATATTACTCACCGGAGAGTCCGTCCAACTCCAGGCCAAACCGGGACAGATCACCCGTGTCTCCTTCATGGACGAAACCGAGGACATCGTGCAGGTAGAATTTTCCGGTAATGGGACCTTTACCGTAACCCTCGATCCGGCCACCTTCCTCCCCCCGGCCATCCCCCCACGCTACAACCAGGCCGTTGAGTACGTGACGGGCAAACCGAGCGTGGTCATTGACGGAGCTGACGCCAATACCTTCTTCAGCATCTTCACGGTGGGCAGGATCAACGCCTTTAACCAGGCGCTGTTCCCCGAAGGACAGGTGTATGACGCACAGGCTGACGTGACCCTCGTGGAAGTAATTAATTCCACGGGACTTGGAGGGGTACAGCTGTCGAACACCGTGTTCAGTGGAAGCACTGGTAAAGTAGGCGTGGATGCACGCGGAGTGCCGATCGCGGTACGCTTAACGATCGGCGATATCGATGCTGATGGTGATGCGGTGCCTCACCTCCTCTTCGGAGAAGGGTCCTTCACGGTACCTGCGGGCAACCCCGGGTTGCGCATCACCGGAGGTGACCTGTTGCAGACGAACGGCGCCGCGGTTGTAGTCGCGGAGAGCGGTTCAACAACGACCGGGTTTGAGACCCTGATCACCCAGAACAACTTCAAGTCCGACAATACACCTCAGCCGACACTGAGCATCGATGCCACCTTTGCCAACGAAGATGGTGATGACATTACGGTGACCACAGAGGAGATTACGATAGAGTGATGCATGATCTATCGATCTGTGTTAGACGCCGTCACTCAGTTATGGCGTGCCAAGGGTGTTAAGTTTTATGCAATTAGATGGCGGCCCTTATTCTGGCTCTTCGGCTAAGGACCTGTATTCCGTTGTCCCTTTTAAACGCCAACCCGCAAATATTAATAAAAGAGCAAAGGTTACGAGAAAATACCATGGGAACCAGGCGAGAGCTTTAACAAAAACGGTATCAGTAATAATCGATCCTTCTAACCCAGGATTTGCTATTTCAACTCTGGTTTTTGATTGAGCAAGAAGGAGGGAATAAAGGACCCCCGCAAATCCATAGACGAGATTAAAAGACAGCCCCTTAAAGCTCAGGACCGTGGCTCGCTGATCAGAACCGGTGATTCGATTCAAGTATTGACTCAGAAAAAGTTCCGACATGAACATTACGCCGAAAAGTAAAACCATGGGAATCACTCCAGCCAGAGGAATAACGAATGTCATTCCCCAGAGCCCCAGGAATGTAATGAAGCCGGTGAGAACCAGATTAAATGCGGGAGTTTTAACCTTAGCCAAATATAAGGCGATGCGCGGGATAAAAAGACCCAGGACAAAAAGACCTGACCCGATTATACCGAATAAGGCCTCAGGTATATTGATGATACGGAAGTACTGACTGTTAATCGTAATAGCGATGCGAATAATATTGTCGAATACTACCCCCGACAGGATAATTACTAAGGCAAATGGTGTTTTCAATATCCAGGTACCTGCCTGCAGGGTTATGCGAATAGATTCGGTTATAGCTTTGATGAAATTTTTTTCTTTGGTCGCATTGCTCTTTTCTACAATGGCAACCTCACGCATTCTCAAGGCGGTTACCAGGGTCATGATGGCCATTCCCAAATTTGGATAGAGGGGGAACCTCAAGGTGATGGTCTGATTTAAAACACTATTAAACCCTATCCAATCAGTGATACGTTGCATCAATGTAGGATCGTAGACAGCAGCGCCCAGGCTCATAGCGACAATGAACGCGATTGATTGAACTCGCATTCGCATATCCAACACGCGACCCCAGTCATTTGCGCTCCCTTCTTTTATTAAAGAGTCATAGGCCAGAGCTTCATCAGCGCCACTGGCCGCTGCTTCAGCGGCTCCACTAATGATCCGATTGAAAAGGAATAGGGTAAATAAAAAGTTCGGATTGCCCAGGGGGACGAAGCAGAGCAGGGACATTTCAATGACCATAAGAACTCCCGTAGCGACGAGGAGGTTTCGTCGCCCGATTGCATCGGCTAGAGCACCGGAAGGCACCTCAAGGACGACAATGGTAGCCGCCCATGCGACGTTGAGCAAAGCAAACTGTTCCAGGCTAAGGCCAAAATCCAAAAAGAGGATGGTGAATATGGGGTAATAAAACCGAGCCGTAAAAAAAACACGAAAGGCGATAAAGAGACGGATGTTACTTATGCTGAAAGGAGACTTATTGCTGTTTTCCACACCTGGCTTCCTATACTAAGTATCAAATTTTTGTGATTATTTATAAATTAAAGGTAATCATATCTAATAAATTAATCTCTCAGTCGTTAACATACTACCCAATGTATTATTATTTATTGCGACAGCGATAGAAGAAAAGGCAGATCTTTTTTCGAGTAAGCTACGTCGCGGCAAGCGAATATTAAGCGTGAGATTCATTGGTGCCAGGGGTGTGAGGGGTAATAATTTCATTTAACCTAACATGAACAAATGAGGAGATAAATTGTCATAAGTCACGGGGATACAAAAATATGTTTCCATGGAAATCAAATATATATTATGGTTTGATTGAAACCTGAATAGATACTTATAAGGCAATGGCATTTTCATCTAATTATCGTGGTCCTGATAACACACGGTCCACTTTCTACAAATTGCTTCTGCTGACGGGTATATTTATCACTGCTCTCATTCAGGTATTAGCCCAATCTGATAATTTACCTGCACCTGCCTTCGCGGAACTTAAAGCCAAGGCTGATAATTATTATGAAAATAAATCCTATGCCTTAGCTTTGAAGATTTATGAAGATATTTCTGCTCTGCCGCTTAGCCCTGAACAGCAACGCTGGATAACTTATCGTAGAGCGGATTCACAATGGCGCGCGCAAGAAGCTACACGTTCACCCGACGACACTATTCTCCAGGAAGCGCGCATAACGCTGGAAGATCTATTGCACGATATTGAAGGTGAATTGCCACGACCGCAGCTATGGGCCGAGGGACAGGAATCACTGGGCGATTCCTGGTGGATGTCAATAAATCAGCGTAATTGGAATCAGGCATGGCATCATTACGAGAAGGGTTTTGATTTTTGGGCCGGCTCCAGTGATTTGCAGGTAGCACGTCATCGGTATTTAAACCTCGCCTGGAAAATAACACAGTCGCCCGATACGCAGTTAAAAAATTACACTTATGGTTACAGCGGTAATTACCTACCGGTTCCCATTTTAGAGAACCTTATAAGTTTATCCATTGAACCTGGAGATAAAGCACAGGCACATTATTTAATGGCTATGACCTTGCGTAGTCGCGGCGGACAAAATCATCAATTGGCAAGGATCGGAGAAGAATTTACAGCTGCCCTGGAATTGGGGAAAAAGACAGATTGGTACGATGATGCGCTATTTAATTTCGCTCAATGGGCGGGGCAGAGTGGTCATAATGGTTACGACGATAATGGTAATCTCTTTTCTGAACCGGATTTTGAAAAAGCGTTGATGCTCTACCGTCGCCTGTTAACGGAATATAAAAAAGGGGAGACGCGATATTATGACTCTGCTACGTCGGCAATTAACGAAATAACCACGCCGAAGGTGAATCTCAGCGTTCCCCATGTATTCACTCCTGGGGCTGAAGTTTTCTTTAATCTCAATTGGCGTCAGACGGATACTGTAGAGATCACAATCTATCCGGTTAAATTAGCGCGCGATGTCGACTTTTCTAATACCCGCTATGAACCCTGGCAGTGGCTACAGACAATAAATACAGACGGTAAAAAAACGTTTAAAAAGATGAGCCAGAGCAAGGTCCCAAAACGGCCGTATTATCCGATGTCCGACTCCATACGGTTGGAGGGTGAAATCCCACCCGGTGCATATTTAATAGAAGCGAGGGGAGGGGAGCAAACCGCTCGCGATATAATTCTTGTGAATGATTCCGCACTTGTCCTGAAAACGACTAACCGGAGAGCGGTTGGATTTTTTTGCAACGCGGTTACGGGTAAGCCCATCCCTGAAGGAAAGCTCGTTGTATGGGAGTATAGAAGAGACGGAGATAAATCTATTTGGAATCGTGTTTCCCGACCGCTCGACGGGCAGGGTCTGGCGAATATTAAATTTAAGAAAGCCAGTCAAAACCGAAGCTATTTTGCCTCTGCCATATATGATGAGCAACAGGCTTTTGCCATCTCGTCTTACAATTATAACACCGCCCGGTCCGATATGGAATGGCGCATTTATGCCTATACGGATCGCCCCGCTTATCGCCCGGAGGAAACCGTTTACTGGAAGGCCATTGCCCGGCAGTACGATGATGAAAGCTATTTTATACCATCCGAAGAAAGCATTACTTACCATATAGATGATCCGCGTGGTTCAACGGTCCAGGAAGGGAGGGTAACCGTAAATGCTTTCGGTGCATTCTGGGACGATTTGACGCTTACCCCTGACATGACACTGGGGGTCTATAACATAACATTTCAAAGAGACTCTGACAAAATGTGGTTAGGCTCTGCTGCCCTCTTTCGCCTGGAGGAGTACAAACTGCCCGAGTTTAAAGTCAGCATTACTTTGGGCGATACAGAGGTAACTTCACCAGGTGCTTATCAGATGGGAGACACGGTTATCGGTACTGTCCAGGCTGATTATTATTTTGGGGGGCCGGTGCCCAATGCCGATGTTGAGCTTATTATATATCGCAGACCCTTTTTCCATGGGTGGAAACCGGCTCGAGAATTCAGCTGGTATTACGATAATTCCCCTGCCATGCGATGGCGGTATTATGGGGGTCCCGGTGAGGTGGTTAAACGGGAGACACTACAAACTGATACGAGGGGAGTAGCATCTTTTAGCATTGATACGCCTCAATATTCGGATCAGGATCATGAATATACGATTGAAGCCCGAATCACGGATGCTTCTCGCCGTGAGATAGTAAAAACACGTTCGGTTAAAGTTACGCGGCAAAGTTATTTCGTCTATCTAGAACCTGAGCACAGGCTTTATCAGCCCAATGATCAGGTGAAAATTTTCATTCATGCCTTTGATGCTAATTCACGACCGGTCAGGGCTGAAGGCCGATTGCGTCTGACGCGGGATCGTTGGAAAGAAATCTGGATCGATGATCATGGACGCGAAATTTCGGGCGAGAAACTCAGTGATATCAAAGCGAGACCCAGTTTTTTTCATACTTTTACTACTGCTCCTCAGGATTACAGGTTAAAGAGTCAGGGTTACGAAACTGAAGAAATAGAGATCACGCGATTGATGACAAATAATGATGGTGAGGCTGTTTATACTTTTGAGGTGCCTCAAAGCGGGTACTACCGGGTTGCCTGGGTAAGTCGTGATAAAAGCGGTCAACCGATTAAATCTGATACCGCGCTATGGGCGGCAAAGAATCGCGACACCGAATTAGGTTATCATCCCGGGGGCGTATCTATTATTGTAGATAAGGAAACTTTTAAAGTAGGAAATAAAGCTCCGGTTATGCTAACCGTTCCTGCCAATGACCGTTACTTGCTTTTCAGTGTTGGAGCAGAGGATATATTGTCAGCACAGGTTGTCCATGTGGAAGGCACCGCCAAGTTGCTGACAATTCAAATAGATAAAAAACACAGCCCCAACAGCTTCCTGGAAGCTTTGATGGTATCCGATTTCCAGATTTTTCAAAATCGCACAGAAATAGTGACGCCCCCCTATGATAATTTTCTCAAAGTCGAAGTCACCCCTGACGCTGAAGGATATCAACCAGGTGAAAAGGGCTTATATTCGATAGTAGTTACTGACAATGATGGCAAACCGGTCTCGGCTGAAGTATCCCTCGGTCTAATAGACGAAGCGGTCTATTATATTCAGCCGGAGATGGCTTTAGATATTCGACAATTTTTCTTTGGTCAAAAGCGTGTGAATGCTATTCGAAATGCCAGCACCTTTGAGCAGAAGTCATATTTTCGTTTCAAGCCACAACCGTCAGATTTAAATGGATATCGAGTAGGGCTTCGCCAGATGGCACCCCGGGAGTCCTTTGAAGCTGGTGGTCTGACCGCAAAGTCAGATATTGGAACAGGAAGCGCCACACGGGATCAACTGGGCAGGGTACTCGAGGAGGACGCTGTTGTGATGAGCGAAGGATATATTCATGCTGGTGAAGAACCTGTGGTCGTCGTGCGTTCAGATTTTCGATCGACTGCTTTTTGGCAGCCCGCCATTATAACTGACAAAGAAGGTAAAGCTAAGGTTGAGGTATCTTTTCCCGATTCACTCACCACATGGAAAGCCAAGGCGCGAGCTGTTTCTCAGAAGAATCATTTTGGAAGCGGTGAGAATGATAGGCAGACTCGTCTACCTTTAATCGCCCGTTTACAAGCGCCTCGATTTTTCCTGACCGGTGATACTTTGTTCGTGTCCGGTATATTCAACAATAATACCAGTCGGCCCATGCGTATCCACCCGAAGTTAGAGGCGACGGGTATCGAAATAGAGGGCTACCTCGATGAAAATGGTGGCCTGGTTAAAGGGACCCCCGGTCCGATAGAAACATTAGCCGAATCGGAAGTGTGTATCGATTGGCAGGTGCGCGTTACTACACCAGGAGAGACCCATCTCATACTAACAGGTAAAAGTAGTGAGTATGCTGACGCTATGACAAAACAGTTTCCTGTATATGAACATGGCATTGAAAAATTCATGGGAAAATCCGGCAAGACGCACGCTGATCACCTGGAAATTCCTCTCGATATTCCAGCACAAAGGAAAAAGGAATCGACTGCTCTGAGTGTTCAGGTGACACCAAGCATGGCCGTTACACTCTTAGATGCGCTCCCCTACCTCATTGATTATCCCTATGGATGCACCGAACAAACTATGAGCCGGTTCCTGCCCGCGATAATCGTTGCCAAAACACTAAACGAACAAGGTATCGATTCAGAGGCCATTGCCGGAAAGATTTTTGGCGGCATTGAGCGGAAATCTATTGCTGCGACACATCCCCGGGGAAGTGGGCATCTCGAGGAACTCGATACCATTGTGAGACAGGGTTTGCGTCGCTTATATGACCTTCAACATACCAGCGGCGGTTGGGGTTGGTGGGAAGAAGGAGATGATGATCATTTTATGTCCGCTTATGTCACCTGGGGACTCACGCTGGCTCATCGGGCAGGAGTTGAAATGGATACATCAGTTCTCCAGCGTGCTCAGGATTTTTTGGAAAAGGAGCTCGTCGAGGAAGAATTTTCATATGATCTTCAATCGTGGATGCTCCATGCCTTAGCTGCGCGTTACGACACGGGTGAGGAGAACAAACTATCAAGATTTGAAGCCAAAGCTTTTCTTAATCTGATGAAAAACCGTGATCAACTTAATGCCTACTCCCGCGCGCTTCTCGCATTATCTGCAAAAAGTTTTGGGTTTGAGGAGGATGCTCGTTTGCTCGTTAAAAATTTACAAAATGGGGTTAAAATTGATGAACGCCCCGATCAATCTATCCTGATCAATAACGAGGACAATCATAATACAGAGATTATGGGCACCGCCCATTGGGGGGAGGATGGTATTTACTGGCGATGGTCTCAGGGGGGAGTGGAAGCGACTGCTTTTGCCCTGATGGCCATTTTAAATATCGATCCCGATAATAAATTAGTCGAACCGGTAACGAATTGGCTGGTTAAGAACCGCCGCGGATCGCAATGGAGCAATACACGTGATACCGCTATTGTCATTCTCGCCCTTAATGAATATTTAAAAGTAACAGGGGAATTGGATACCGTGCTTGAGTATGAATTGCTGGTAAACGGGCAACCCGTCGCTGAAGTAAGCGTTGACTTAAGCAATGTCTTGGAAGTTCCCTCTTCAATTAAGGTAGACCGTAATCTTATAAAAGATGGTCGCAATATTATCGAAATTCACCGCAAGTCTGGTGAGGGTCCGATATACTTTGCAGTTAATGCCGAATATTTCAGCCTTGAAGATCCGATAACTGCTGAGGGCAACGAAATCTTTGTTGAAAGACAGTTTTACCGTATAAAAAACGTTCCAACTTTGCTTAAAGGTTTTAACGAAGAAAAAGCACTGCTCGTGGATGGCGAGTTCCTTGCAAGCGGTGATCGATTTGAAGTTGTCCTTACCATCGACGGGAAAAACAATTATGAATATTTAATATTTGAAGATTTAAAAGCTGCGGGATTTGAATCTGTGCAGCTTCGCAGCGGGGGAATGATCCAGGTGCGTGAACTCAAGGCAGCCGCTGCAAAGAGAGATGCTGAATCGATAGAACAAGGAATTACACCGGTAGAAGAGAAGGATCGTTACACCGAGCGCAGTCAACCGGTTTACCAGGAACTCCGTGATCGGAAGATCGCGTCTTTTATAAATAGACTGCCCGAGGGATACTGGGAGATTCGCTATCGATTGCGCGCTGAAGTGCCCGGAGAATTTCACGCCCTTCCTATTCTCGCGCATGCCATGTATGTTCCTGAGATCCGCGCAAACGGGACCGAGATTCGTTTGTCTATTAAGGATAGGAAGTGAAAACGACGGCTGATCGCGACCATTAAGAAGCATCATCATACGATAAATCATCGTCTTCGTCTGCCTCATCGTCTTCGTCCTTTTTTACTCTAATTATTAAATAATAAGGGTATAAAATCTAAGACTATTTACACACTTCCCAGCGGCCACGACGGAGCGTGGCCCTCCAAAAACCTAACCACCTAAAACGTAACACAGAAAATCTAAGGATTTTCTACCTTTTGACTAAATCCTTTTTATCCCCTCACTGATAACAGCGATGGCTTTTTCAATTATCTTATTATCATGGGCGGTACTGATGAAGCACACTTCATACGCTGACGGAGGCAAGTATACACCATGATTGAGAGCATATTGAAATAAGGATTTAAAAAGCTCCGTATTGCTGTTACTGACGTCGTCTACATTATTGATAGGCTTATCGGAGAATAGCATACAAAAAATCGATCCTGCCTGGGGTACCTGCACAGGCAGTCCTTTTCCTTCAGCTGCTTCGATAATAGCATTCTTAATTTTCCTTCCTGCCTGTTCAAGTTGATCATAGGGATCCGTCTCATGCAGTAATCTCAGTGCTGCTATGCCCGCCGCTAAGGCCAGAGGATTGCCGCTCAATGTCCCCGCCTGGTAGACAGGGCCCTGGGGTGCCAGCATATCCATTATTTCAGCTTTTCCACCAAAAGCACCTACAGGTAACCCTCCGCCAATAATTTTACCGAGGGCTGTGAGATCTGGCGTTACATTTTCCTTTTCCTGAACACCGCCAGATGAGACTCGGAACCCGGAAATAACTTCGTCGAAAATGAGAATACTTTCATATTTATGACAAAGGGCTCTCAGTTTTTCGAGGTAGCCGGAATGAGGCAGAATCAGACCATTATTGGCGGGGTAGGGTTCCAGGATAACCCCGGCGATAGTATCGCCATTTTCGATGAAGGCAGTTTCCAGTGCAGCACTATCATTGAAGGGTAAAACCAGCGTTTCACCCGCGAAACTGTTGGGAATACCCTCGCTGTCGGGATGTCCAAAAGTAAGCGCTCCCGAACCGGCTTTTACAAGTAGAGAATCGACGTGACCATGATAACATCCTGCGAACTTAATGATTTTATCGCGGTGAGTGTACCCTCGCGCCAGTCGAATGCAGGACATCGTCGCCTCGGTGCCGCTATTGACCATCCGTACTTTTTCCATGGAAGGGAGTGCTTGCGTGATGATTTCAGCTATCTCTACTTCATAAGGATGAGGTGTTCCAAAACTCGTTCCTTTGGAAAGCGCTTCTGCGATAGCTTGATTGATGACAGGATGATTATGACCGTGGATAGCCGGTCCCCAGGAGCAGACAAAATCAATTAATTCATGGCCTTCTACAGTGACGAGAACGGCCCCATTTGCCTGTTGAGTATAGAAGGGTGAACCACCGACTGAATGGAAGGCCCTCACGGGTGAATTCACGCCACCCGGCATTATTTTCAAAGCTCTTTTGTATAATTCTTCAGAGGTACTCATTAATAAATTCAGGTTAAAATAAGGAATGGGGTAAATCTTTGTCTTCGTCTGCGCTTGCCACGTCGTAGTCTACTGGCGAAGACGGTTTTGCCTCTTCGTCCTGAAAATAGCGCTCTGTGAGATTGAATTGGTTTAATCTGTGACGAAGACGAAGAGGTAGACGAAGACGAAGAGTATTCCATAAACAAATGCTCATTCAAGTTTAGCTGATATAACGCTGCACAATGGGAATACGACGGCCGACACCAAATGCGAGGGGGGTAATCTTTAAGCCAGGTGCCGCTTGTTTTCTTTTGTATTCATTTAAATCCACTTTGCGGATTATGTCTTTAACCGTGGTTTTATCGAAACCAGCTTCAATAATCTGATCCGAAAATTTTCCTTCTTCGACATAGAGTTCGAGTATCTGGTCTAATATTTCATAGGGAGGCAGTGAATCCTCATCTTTTTGATCGGGCCGTAATTCAGCTGAGGGAGGCTTTTCAATTGAATTCCAGGGAATAATTTCCCGCTCTCTATTAATCCAGCGTGCCAGGTCGTAGACTTTTACTTTAGGCAAGTCAGAGATGACTGCAAGTCCTCCGGCCATATCGCCATATAAAGTACAATAACCAACGGCCAATTCGCTTTTATTTCCCGTTGTGAGAAGAAGGGCGCCAAATTTATTCGATACCGCCATAAGGAGAACACCGCGACTGCGCGCCTGTATATTTTCTTCTGCTACGTCTCGATCTTTTCCTATAAATACTGGGTTAAGAATTCTTTCCGTGGCGTCCACCATATCAGCTATTGGCAGTTCGTGATAGGTAATGCCCAGCGTTTGCGCTAGTATTGCGGCATCATCCTTACTATGTTGGCTGGAAATAGATGAAGGCAGACTGATGCCGATTACATTTTCTTTGCCCAATGCGTCAACTGCAATGGCTGCAGTCACCGAGGAGTCAATACCTCCACTAAGACCGAGCAACGCTGTTTTGAATCCACTTTTGTGCGCATAGTCGCGCAAACCTAAAGTTAACGCATCGTGGATATCCGCTATTTCATTCTCATCAGGGAATTCGATCTCTATACTGCTCTTCGTGTCTATTACCCTTAAGTCCTCTTTAAAGCTTTTAAGCCTGCAGAGTGTTTTACCTTGAGAGGATGTGACCAGGCTGTTTCCATCGAATATTAATTCGTCATTGCCGCCGATCGAATTACAATAAAACACGGGGCAACCGCAGCGTTTGGCAGCATCTTTAGCCAGTGTTTCACGAAAGTTTCTCTTACCCTTGTGCCATGGACTGGAGGAAAGATTTAAGAGCACATCAATCTTTTCTCCTGCGAGTTGTTCAATCGGATCCTTGTTGTAGTGTTTTCCGGCATCGATATTGGGTCCTGTCCAGATATCTTCACAGATGGTGACACCCAGTTTTAAACCTTTGAAAACTATTATCTCTGGCTTTGCCGAAGATTCGAAATAACGGTCTTCGTCAAATACATCGTAAGTGGGCAAAAGGCATTTATGGGCAATTTTTTCTACCTTACCACCCACACACCACGCGGCGGCATTGTAGAATCTGCGACCTTTTTTTTCAGGATTAAGGGCGACAAATCCAATGAGAGCGGGAATATCCCCCGTTTTCGCGGCAATTTCATGGAGTGAGGCTTCATTGTCGGGAACAAAACGGCTTTTAAAGAGCAGATCGCGCGGGGGATAGCCGGTTATGACCAGTTCTGGGAATAAAATAAGCTCAGCTCCGTCCTCGCATAGTTTTTCGTAGGCCGTCAGTATTTTTTGACGGTTGGCGGGTAAATCACCTACCGTTGTATTAATTTGAGCCAGGCCTATTTTCATAATTAAAATTTACAAGTATTGAGCTTTTTAAAAAAATTTAAAACTTTGCAAAATGAAAGCTGTTATGACCTTTTCTGTCAGGATAGTAATAAAATGGAAAGGATCAAAACAATACATTTAGGCCACTCTCATAAACTGGAGAGAAAGTTCAAGGTAAAGTTTTTTCAGCTTATTGCCTGGCTCTTAACTTTTTTTCTGGCAGAGACTGATGGGCTGGCTGAGACCGTAAAACTATCGCTTAGTCAGACATTGGAGATCATCGAAGATGAAAATTTGCAGGTATTAATTAATAGACAAGTGGTTGAAGAAACCCTACAGAGATCGTACATTGAACGGGCTAGATTGTTGCCTTCATTAAGTCTTGAAAGTGTTCAAATCCGCACGCAATTCGTCAATGTTGGGAGAGGATTTGAATTTCCGAGTCCACCGCCAGTGAATCGATTCGACGCAAAAATTTCGGGGGATTTTCCACTTTTTAACGCCAATAACTACGCCAGCTATCGTTTGGCAAAATTTCAGCACGAAATTTCCGAACTTAATTACAAAAGTGTTCTTGAGGAAATACTCGAAGCGACAGCTATTACTTATCTTACACACTTGCGTAATCTCAAGCGAATTGAAGTGCTCGATGCTAATATTATACGGGATCGCGTTCTTTTAAATCTTGCCGAAGCACAATTTCAAGCGGGTGTGGCCGCGAGGATCGATGTCACGCGCGCGGAGGGACAGCTCGCGACAGATGAAAAGGTGCGATTGCAGCAGGATACTTTGGTCATGCGCAGTGAACTTCAATTAAAACGGTTGCTTAAACTTAATCTTGAGGCGGATTTGCAGCTTGAGTATATCGAATTGAATAATCCCGATCAAAGCCAGGCCTTTAATTTTTCTCTGGAACACATTCATGAATTGCGGCCCGATTACATAGAAGCAGCACATGAACTGACCCGAAATCGTTATGCAAAAAAAGCAGCCAATCTTGAAAAGTTGCCTACAGTGCAGGTCTTTGGTGAGTATGGTTATGCCACAGAGGAGGCTTTTGATGGTAATGAAGATGATGCCTGGATAGTGGGTCTGTATTTATCTTTTCCTATTTTTGAAGGTTTTCGCATACGCTCCAATATTCATCAGGCCTTAGCGGCTATTCGCAGGCAGGAGTTGGCTGTCGAAGACCTGCAGTTGGAAATCAATTCGGAATATATACTCGCGCGTCAGGACGCCCGATCACGTTTTAAACAAATCGACATTGTCCGTAAGAAAGTAGAGTTGAGCGATGAAGAACTAGAATTGGCACGCAATCGATTTGAAGGGGGTGTCGCTGATAATCGTGATCTTACAGACGCGCAGGCATCACTGGCTGAGGCCAATGATGAACTGGTTGATGCGGTCTATCTCTACAACTTGAGTCGCCTTGAGTTGGCGCGCGCGCGTGGTGATGTACGATTGTTGATCAGTGAATAAATTTAAACGCTTTCGGTATTGAGATGATTAAAATGATCTTCGTCTTCGTCTGCCTCCTCGTCTTGGTCCACTTATACCCTAATTACTAAATAATAATGGGTATTAAATCTGAGACTGTTATTCATACTTCCCAACGGACGCTCCGTCGTGGCCGCTTAAGAGTGTGATTAAACAATGGGTAGAAATTTATATAGGTTATATGTTATACTCAAAACACTTTCTAATTTGTGCTTTTGGAAGATCTCACTTCGCTCGGTAGTGGCTATCTCAATCCAGGGACCAAGACCAAGACGCAGATAATTAGAACCAAACCTCGATCTTATGGCTGTTAAGGACAGTCGCCAGGAGCATGCTTTTCTCTTCTCGACTCGCTTAATTCATGATAAAGGCTCATTCTGGTATTTCAATTATCAGGTTTTTTAAAACAATTCGGGATTGGTGTTGTTTTTACATATTAAAACTAATCGAATTTTTTAGTATCATTTGAGATGTCAGTTATTCTGGAGGACAAGAAAGAGAAAAAATCCAATGTCCGGTCCTATCGTAATACGGCCAGTCAGCCCTATGATTACGAATCGACCCTGGTCAGCATTGTTCTGACTCTCTTGATTCACCTCTTGGTCTATTGGATTATTCCAAAAAATATTGCGGTGTCCTTCGAGGAAAGCGGCAGAAAAAATGAAGTGGAATATGTATTTGAAGAGTTTAAAGAAGAGCCCGATACCGAGACGATGCGCTTTGTCGAAACCAATCCTGATGTCCCCACGAATGTGCCGGATAATACAATTAATATTGCTGCCCGTGACCAACAGGCAGCACAGCCTGATCCTTCCGAAATTGGTGATGAAGCGACACCTTTCCTCAACGGAGAGGAGGAGTTATCTCCTAAAATTCTGACGGGCAGACTGCCCTCACAATCGCAGCCAATTGTTGCCCCTTATCAAGAAGCATCTGCATCTCAGGAATCACCGCAAAGCAGTTTATCATCGGTAGAAGATGGCGTAACTATGGTTGCTCCACAACCGCCACCAATTCCAGACTTCATTGATCAGGAGCCCGAGATTGAAGATGGGCTGGCGAGCAGGTTGGAACCTGGGGAAGGAAAGGTTCCTACGGAGGAGGACTCGGATCAAAAACATATCAATCTTAACCTCAGTCCCATTAATTCAGATAGCGTGGATCCACTGCAGCCTGGTGCTCAACCGCAAGTAGCCAGTGTGAATTCGCAGTCACAACCGCAATTACCGCGTCCCCGCCCAAGACTTTCTTCCGATGTCTTGCCGGGTCCTACGATGAAATCAATGACCGGGGTATCAGGCCTGGGAATGATTTCGATCGAAGCCAAATTCAGTGAATATGGTGATTATCTCCAGCGTATGTATGAAGCGATAGGCTATCAATGGTTATTGCTTGCCAATCAAACACGCCGGGCTGCTGCCCAAATTTCCTCCCGCGTTATTCTTGATTTTGTGATCTTTAAAAATGGGGAGATTAAAGACCTTCAAGTTATTCATTCCACCGCCGGCCAGACAGCTACGCTTATCTGCAAAGATGCGGTTCAATCGCGCACGCCCTTTGGTAAGTGGACTGAGGAAATGGTTCGGACCCTGGGAGACGAACAGGAGATTCGGGTGACATTTATTTATCAATGAGACTTACGCTGGAAATAAAGGGAGCCGATTTGCCGCTGGGTCCAGGGGTGACAGTCAACAATGCCCATTCTTGCGGATTGATTGCTTTTAATAAGCCTGATGGTATCCGCTCTCATCCCAACACGGAAAAAGTGGATCAACGCGCTCTGTTGACCTGTTTATACGATTTGAAGCAGCAATATTACTCTTGGGTATTGCCAGATGGAAAAGAGAAAAAAATGTACTTACTGAACCGTTTGGATTCACCCGCATCCGGATTGATTATAGGTGCGACAACGCGTGAGCTTGCTGAATATGTGAAGAATTGTTTTCTTAATAAAAAGATTGATAAACTTTACCATGCGATCGTTTTTAACAGTCGGCTAAAAATTAATAGTCCCTGGCGTGACACTATTAAAGTTACAAGGAAAAGCGGTAAGCTTCGTTCCCAGGTGGATTCCCCTCAAGGCGATTTCGCTCTTACCCACGTTCGCCTGTCGAGTTCTCCTTCTGAAAATTCTAATTGCGCTCTTATAGAATTACGACCCGTAACCGGGCGCACCCATCAACTGCGTGTTCAGTGCGCAAAAAGAAAATTTCCCATAGTCGGCGACAGTACATATGGCGACTTTCGTCTTAATCGAGAGCTGCAAAAAATTACGGGGCAGCAAACGGCTCTTTTTGCATGCCAGTCATATTCGCATTCCATTGGAGGATGATAAAGAGACGGATTATTTTGAAGCGGAATCTAAATTGCCGCCAGTATTTTACAATTTGATAAATAAGCATTAAAGCATGTCCCAACGCGGGGAGAAGTGTAACTGTATTATTAAAGTCACCTACTTTAAATATGAATTGAAGAGACGATCCCTCACGGGAAAGATCCGAGCTGAAGCTGGTATTCATAAGCACCATGTTTACTCGCCTGGAATGGAAGATGTCGTCCCGCTACAGGGGGACTCGGTAGCTTCGTCATTTTGCTCCTCGCAATGACAATAGGAGTGAAACCTGTAAGAACATATTTAGAAAATACTATCAATTTAATAATTTGTCATTGCGAGACCTGCAACCGCAGGACGAAGCAATCCAGGCGAATGTCTATTGCCTGTCCTTGGCCTACGGAGGGTAGGGTTTACCCTTAATCGAACGATTGCCAGTTTACAAATCCAGATAGCCACGCGTTGTCGCAGCCGTATAGGAGCCTGAATAAATGATAGGCCGCTATCTAAATGGAAGCACAAAGACCAAGATGATGACGTTGACGAAGACGAAGATAAACTATTTTTTAATACCAATCCACTCGAATCAGGACAATGATTATACCCAAAGTAGATAGACTTTCAGACCAGCAACTCCACGAGATTGAAGCGATCGTTGGTGATTTTGGATGTCGTATTCAAGTCATCATTGGTGAACATAGAAATATTTACGCTATTATCGGTGACGAGCGTAGCGAACTGATGGTCAACCGCCTGGTTGGACTCGATTACGTCGACCGTGTCGATCGCATGGAGTCGGTCTATAAATTGATGGATGTTCACTCTGAACTTTCCCATCACGAAATAACTATCGGAGGTAATATACTGGGAAAAAAGCTTTTTGTCACAGCAGGACTTTGCACAATTGACCCGCAAAATCCGCATTATTTTCTTGAGACCGCGCAAGCGGTAAAGGAGGCAGGTGCGCACGCTATCCGTGGCGGTATATGGAAGCCCCGTACCACACCTCATTCTTTTCAGGGTGACAGTAAATCCATGGAAATATTGTTAGAGGCGCGTGAGCAAACAGGGTTACCGGCCCTCACTGAAGTGATGGATGAAGAACAGATAAATATGGCCGTTGAGGCTAACGTTGATATTTTCCAGGTTGGCACCAGAAATGCGCTGAATTACTCACTCCTTAAGCAGATTGGAAAAGCGACTGCAGGTAGCAGAATAGCGGTTTTCCTCAAGCGCAGCCGTCACATGGGTCCGATTGATGAATATATCTCAGCCGGTGAGTACGTTGTCTCCGGTGGGAATCCCAATCTTGTATTCTGTCCGCGGGGAACAATGCCAAATCTCGATGGATACCGAAATCATCCTGATGAGTCCATTACCCCGCTTCTCAAAGAAAAAACCTGGGCGCCGGTTGTTGTCGATCCCTCGCATGCCGTGGGCCGCGCTGCTTATGTGCCGGCATGTAGCCTGGCCGCAATTGCTTATGGCGCTGACGGCCTTAACATTGAAACGCATATTAATCCGCCACGAGGTATCGGAGATGATCCCGTCCAAAGCGTGACTCCCGATATATTAGCCGATGTTATAAAAAACGCGGCCGAATTGTGGAATCTGTCCTCAAGGTATACCCCCTCAAAAGAAATTTAATAAATATAAATCATCGTCTTCGTCTGCCTCTTGGTCTTCGTCCTCAATTAACTCAATTACTTAAAATAATAGAATAATACCTAAGTCTATTTCTCATACTACCAACGGCCACGACGACGCGTGGCCCTCCAGAAATAGGAAAAAGGTATCACGTGTCTTCCAATCGGTTTTTTTCCGAAGGGCCACAACCCAAGACGAAGAAGAAATGAAGATTCGTTTCTAAAATAGGTCCAGCTGATTATTTTCTTCTTTGGTGTCTTTTGATTTTTTCCTATTTATCATGTGTCGACGAATAAGATTATGGCTGGATTCGTCAGATTCCAGTTTTTGCAGTATTAATTTTGCGCGTTCAATTACATTTTTCGGTAACCCGGCGAGTCTCGCCACCTGTATGCCGTAGCTTCGGTCGGAAGCGCCACGAACAACTTGACGCATAAATATAATTTCATCGTTCCATTCTTTGACCGCGACGCAGTAATTGCGCACCCGTGGATGTTTCTGTTCGAGTTGAGTCAATTCGTGATAATGAGTGGCGAAAAGGGTACGCGGCCCCCGACTTTCGCTACCATGAAGATATTCAACTACTGACCAGGCTATACTTAATCCATCATAGGTGCTCGTTCCACGACCGATCTCATCGAGTATAATGAGACTTTTATTGGTTGTATTGTTAAGGATATTGGCCGTTTCATTCATCTCTACCATAAAGGTGGAATTACCACGCGATAATTCATCACTGGCTCCTACGCGCGAAAAAATACGGTCGACAAGACCGATTATGCATTTCTTCGCTGGCACCCAGGATCCGGCCTGGGCCATGAGCACAATGAGCGCAACCTGTCGGATGTAAGTTGACTTGCCAGCCATATTCGGTCCGGTAATCAGGCCTATTTGCTCATTTTCCGAGTCGAGATTTGTGTCATTAGGGACAAAGGCTCGTGTTCCCGCCAGTCCGTAGAGTTCATTTCGCATCATCTGTTCGACCACGGGGTGACGTCCTTGCTCTATTACCAGGACATCGCTATTGTCTAACTCAGGGCAGTTATAATCCCACTCCCGTGCAATTTTTGACCATCCGATAAGAAGATCAATACGCGCGAGCACTTCTGCCGTATCCTTGAGCCTATCGACTTTTGCCAACACTTGTGCCACGAGATCACGGAAGAGAACTTCCTCGCGGGCGATAGATTTTTCTTCTGCATGGAGAATTTCTTTCTCTCTTTCTTTGAGCTCAGGCGTATAGTATCGCTCGGCATTGGTCATCGTCTGCTTGCGGATATAATTGTCCGGAACCAGATGAAGATTAGACTTTGTTATTTCGATAAAATAACCGAATGCATTATTGTATTTAATCCGCAGATTCCTGATTCCACTTCTTTTCTGTTCACTATTTTCCAGTTCACTAATCCATGTTTTATTGTCTTTTGAGAGGTGACGCACACGGTCAAGTTCGTCATCATAATTGTCTCGGATATAATTACCTTCCTGTATTTGATTGGGCAGGGTTTCTACTAAAGCTCTGTCAAGGAGATCGCGTAAATCCGGAAAATCTTCCACTTTTTTACCTAAATCAGACACTCCCGGTTCATTAAATTGCTGAATTACTTCTATAATGAAGGGGAGTTGTTTTAAGGTATCGCGAATTCCACCCAGTTCGCGGGGGTTACGCAAACGGTTCTGCAGTCGCCCGAGAATACGCGCGACATCACGAACACATCTGAGGTATTCATGTAGCTCGGAAGCCAGCCCCGGTACTTCGAGAAATTCCCCTACACAGCGTTGACGACTTTTTATTTCATTCAGATCGAGAGTGGGCTCCGCCAGGTATTGCTCCAGCAGTCTTGCGCCGGCAGCAGTAACCGTGGCGTCCATAACAGCTAGTAGTGATCCATCGCGAAAATTATTAGTGGTTCGAAATATTTCCAGATTTCGCAAGGTAGCGGGATCAAGGAGTAGCGTGCGGGTGCTGTGGTATTCACTAATCCGGTTTAAATTTTCGGGTTTGGCGCAAAGATTTTCTGTAGCATAGGTGACAATGGCACCGGCGCTTCCGAGTGCCGGGTGATCCTGGTTTATGCCAAAACCTTCGAGATTAAGAACCCCTAACGTTTCCATAATGGTCTTCGCACCCGTGGATTGTTCAAAATGATAATCTGGCAGTTCATTTACCGGTCGTCCCTGGCTGAAATTTTTTAAAGGTTCGAGCCATGGCATGAGATGGTCTTTCTCTGCCCAGGTACGGTGACAGCTCTCAGAAATTATTATTTCGCGGGGATCGATACTCGAGAACAGGGGCAACAGATTTTCCGGATTTTGGTCAGAAGCAATTTGGAAATCGCCCGTCGTTAAATCCAACCACGCCGCGTGGATGGAGTCATAAGAAAACTCGACGGCTAGCAAGTAATGATTTTTTCGCGCATCGATCTGGTGGTCTTCAAGGGTAGTGCCGGGGGTAAGTATTCGGGTCAGGGCGCGTTTTACAATTTTTCCCGGCTGCGGGGATTCCATCTGATCGCAGATGGCCACTTTTTTCCCCGCGGCGAGCAGCTTCCCAACATAATTGTCTGCCGCGTGATAGGGAATACCGGCCATAGGCAGACTGTTTCGAGCCGTAAGTGTGATACCGAGAATCTCAGATCCAATTTTGGCATCTTCGTTAAACATTTCGTAAAAATCCCCTAATCGAAAAAGGAGTACGGTGTTGGGGGGCAGATTCTCGCGAACCTCCAGGTATTGCCGCATCATCGGGGTAAGTGCCTTTTTCACCATACTTTTTCTAAATAAAGAGTCAATATGTCAAAAGGTCAAAAAGTCAAAAGGTCAAAAGAAGGAATGCGATTATGCGAAAATGCGGGTTAGCGGTCCAAGCGTATCTAGACTGAGTAGATTCAACTCTCATCATTAAACTCACATTAACCTGAGCATTGTCGAGGGAACCATAGCGGCAAACCCTGAAACCTGACTCTTAAAACAGAAAATCCTTAGATTATCTCCCTTTCGAACTTTGACTCTATCTCCAATTCCTATCAGTATTCCTGTACTGTTATGGAATCACCAGTGGCATATCGCTATTTTGGGGGAGAAGGTAACCCTCCGCTTGTTATTCTTCATGGTTTATTAGGCTCCTCAAGAAATTGGCAAAGCGTAGGCAAAGCTCTGGTTAATGACTATGAAGTCTTTGCTCTCGACTTGCGCAATCACGGTAATTCCCCGCATACCGAAGCTATGACCTTTACCGGTTTAGTGGATGACCTTCAAGACTGGCTTAATTGTCAGGGATTAAAGGAGGTTAACATTATGGGGCACAGCCTGGGGGGGAAAGTGGCGATGGCCTTTGCCTGTCAGTACGCTGATCGAGTAGCCACCCTGCTGATTATCGATATTGCACCGAAAAACTATCCACCACATCATGATCATACATTCGATGCGATGAACGGATTGGATCTAGAGAATCTCCAGAGCAGGGCAGATGCTGATAGGGAACTGGAGTCTGATATCTCAGATTTGGCGTTACGCCAATTTCTACTTACCAACTTGAAAAAAGATCCTGATGGAGGACATCGCTGGCAGGTGAACCTGCCCGTCCTTACTGAGAGTTTACCGACACTTTCGTTAAACCCACTCGATTTAGCAGACCGGTATTTTGGCCCCACACTTTTTATTCGCGGGGCACATTCTGATTATGTTTCGGAACAGGATATCCCAACGCTTAAGCGCCATTTTCCACAAAATGTCATGGTCACTTTAGAAAATACCATGCACAATCCCCACCAGAGCAATCCAGATGCATTTATTACCTGCCTCACCGAGTTCAGGGCATTCCTCAGTCGAAGTGACAGCGCCTGGGAACCCGGCGGCACATGCACATCCTGAGCGTCGCAAATGCGGACATAGACAAAGATTATGGATAATCACCATACAATGAATCTTCGTCTTCGTCTGCCTCCTCGTCTTCGTCCTTATTTACCCTAATTACTAAATAATTAGGGTTATTAAATCTTAGACTATATATCATACTTCCCAACGGACGCGATCAGCCGTCGCCCCGCAACCGCGGGGCTATGGCCGACAGGCTTTACGCGTCCCTCCATATTATTTTTGTGATTTTTATGGCTATTTAATGGGAGGACCAAGACGCAGACGATGACGAAGACGACGATTATAGGCATATCGCCATACAATGAAGCTTCATCTGCGTCCTCTTAAATATATCACCCTGGAGGGGTGACACAATCATAGCCCACAGCGTAAGCTGTGGGAAATAATATACGAAAAATTAAGCCCCAGCGGGGCGACACAAATTGACAGATAATCCGGTTTGTGTCGCCCCGCTGGGGCTCTAAAATTGGGTTGCCATCACCTTACCCATTGCTTGCGCAATGGGCTAATTATGTTACGCCCCTCCGGGGCTAATAGAAAGCCGAAGATTATCGTATATTATCATACCCCTCTACCTGCCGGAAAGCTGGCTAGCGCGACCAGATTCGCAGGGAATTCAGAAAGAAATACTCCATTGCTGCACCCTCATTAAGGTTTACTTCAAGCAGGCCTGCACATTGCTCGAGATTCGAAACCGCCTGAGCAAATTGATAAACAAGAAATTCTTGTGTTTCTTTAGCTGAATGGACGACAAAATGCCTTGTTTGTATTTCCAGTTCAGTAATCAATTGTTTTCGAATGCTTTTTTGCATCCCTACTTTATAAGCTTCTTTTTCCTCCTCGTCCAAATGGTCGGGCATGACTGATTTCTCATTATTCCAGATGGTCTCGGTGTATGTTTTGATTATACTTTGGTAACGCGTCACTAACCCGTAAGTGGCTAATACTAATTCTGCTTTATCTTGAGCTGTTTCCACGCCATCGTTCAGTCCCTTCAACCATTTTCGATAATCTTCTATCCAGGATTGCCATTCGGGGTCTTCAATAAGGATTAATTGGGAGGGTAGGTGGAAATTAAAACAGCGGCTGCGAATAGTATCGAGAAGGGCGTAAGGACGGGTCGATAATAAAATAATCGTTGTATTGGCGGGGGGTTCTTCCAGGGTTTTCAGGAATGCGTTGGCGGACTCACGGTTCATTCTGTCAGCATCGTAGACAAGCGCTACTTTATTATTACTTAGACGAGGCGTATGTTGAATCCGGCGATTAAGTTCCCGTGTTTCTCCTATCCTGATTTGTCTCGCTTTGTGAGAGGGTCGCAGAGTGAAAAAATCCGGATGCGCACTGGCTTGATTGGACGATTCAAGTAAGGTCGAAGCCAGCGCCAACCCGACTTCTTCAAGGGTCTCGCTATTTTTTCCATGAAGAAGGATCCCGTGCGCAAGACGACCTTTCTTGATTGAACGGTCGAGAACCTTTACGGGACGGCTATGGCACAGTGGCTCAGATAAAGCGTCCGCTAAGCTCATCCCAGATTATTACCTCCAGTTCTCTTGCGGGCATGGTTCCATCAACGACCACAAATCTTTCTGGCATGGCTTTTGCGAGCATCAAGTAACCCTCCCGCACTTTGTGATAAAAATCGATATTTTCCTCTTCCATGCGATCCGGAAGGTCGGATACCCGTTTTTTAATACGTTGAAGGCCAATTTCCGCGGGCACATCAAGGACTATCGTGATATTAGGCATCAGATTGCCGATGGCAAAAGTGTTAATGACGTGAACCGGTTCTGCTGAGATCTGCCTGCCAACTCCCTGGTAGACTGTCGTGGAATCAAGAAACCGGTCACAAAGAATAATTTTCCCCAAATCCAAATTTGGGATGATTACTTCGCGCACGAGTTGTGCACGGCTCGCGGCAAAAAGTAAGAGTTCGGTTTCAGGGCAGAAATTACTGTTTGGAGATGCATGCTTGAGAAGGTGACGTATTTCTTCACCCACCTCTGTCCCTCCGGGTTCGCGCGTAACAACAACTTCATGCCCTGCATCCTGAAAGCGATCTGCGATCCGGCCGATTTGGGTGGTTTTACCACTACCTTCTGAACCTTCAAATGAAATGAGCACACCGCTTTTTGAATCTTCCATGGCTTTTAATTCCAGTTGCGAATATAATTATCAATTTCGAATAGAGTAGGGCTAGTTGCCGTCCCCACATAATGACTGGAAAATGCCACGGCCAAAGTAAGACAAGCGAGAGGGCTCATGCCAAGGATTAATCCCGTGGTAAATCCAGCATTAAAATGGTCACCGGCTCCTGTGGTTATTTTTGGAGTGTCGGTAGTGTGACCCTCAATCCACCATGCATCATCTTTCGTCGCACAGGTTGCAGATTCAACAGGATGAATAACGACGCAATGAATCTTTAGCTCCTTTCTGATATTGGACGCCATTTTCTTAAGTCCCTTGGCATCGGCATCGACACTTTTCTTGCCCATTACTTTATAAACACGTTGTGCTTCTTTAAAATTGAGCCCCAGACACACATTTCCATGACTGCGGAATTTAGATATGATCGAGAGAACCACCTTGATATCGCCATCAGAGCGTTTCTCCGGATCGGAAAGATCGAAGAAAAACTGACGTCCGTCGTGAGGAGGAAGATTGGGCAGAACCTTTTCGAGCAATGATGCAAATAGGGCCGTCATGTTCGGGATCATCGTCCAGTTTAACAGGGCGATGAGATCCGCTTTAGAAAGGGCATCAAACAATGCGCCTTCGCCCAGGGTATTGACAATATTTTCATAAGTCAGTTCATCGAAGCCCGAGGTATCATTGAGCATGATTTTACCGTCCGAAAATTCCAGGGCCATCGTAATTCCATGATTACCGACAGACCCGCCTTCAGCCTGTTCGGCGAATTCTTTGAAAACCGGGTGGATGTTCGGTTTTCCTAACGCCCCAAGATATTTAACATGCATTCCTGTAGCGAGCAATGCATTTGCCATGATTGGACCGTTTCCGCCAATCTTCTCCATTTTTTGGTATAGTTCGATGTTGGTGCTCTTACCTGCGGCATCACTTATCCGGGTTCCCAAGGCATCGATCGTTTCAATCGGCCTAAAATTTTCACCGGACCCGGTACGTTGATCTACAACCTTCATGATCTTGTCGACAAAGCCGTCAAATCCGACGAGAGCATTTTTCGAACTGATCACACCGCTTTTTTTTTCAAGCTCTTCTAATGTTTTTTGCTTAAAATCCATTTATCTACAATTTTCAATTGACAATGAAAACACCACGCCAAAATACGGCAACTTAATTCCATTAGCCGGGGTTAATAACTCCTGGCAAATTGCCAATGCGCGTCAGGGGTGTTAATAGTGAGTTGTTAATCCCATACCCCTAACGCTGCGTCTTTATCGGCGTGTTCATCCAATGATTTCACCCCGGAGGGGTGACACAATCATAGCCCACAGCGTAAGCTGTGGGAAATAATTAACGAAAAAAATAAGCCCCAGCGGGGCGACACAAACCGGATTGACAGTCTAATTGTGTCGCCCTTCCGGGGCTCTGAAAATGGGTGGTACATCACCATACCCATTGCTTGTGCAATGGGCTAAATATGTATCGCCCCGCTGGGGCTTTTTGTAATGCGGGCTCGGGCTTATTGTTATACATTTCAGCTTAGTCTTCGTCTGCCTCCTCGTCTTCGTCCTCTTTTCCCTCAATTACCTAATCGCAAGTGGTATTAAATCTAAGTCAGTATTCCAAACTTCCCAGCGGCCACGACGATGCGTGGCCCTCCAGAAAAAGAACAAATGGAGGTGGGATGGCAACGTTATGCCTGTCGGCCATAGTCCCGCCACCGCGGAACGACGGCTGATGGCTATCTGAATCCAAGGACGAAGACGAAGATTATAGGTAATGATCAAACCATTGTTTGCGCAATGGGCCAATTATGTATCGCTCCTCCGGGGTTGGGGCGTTATGGTATTGTTTCTTAAGATTGAACTGTTATATCATTTAATGTAACTGTTTAAGTATTATCATAACTCAATATATAGAGTATGCTCATAAATAATTTGTTTATTTCATCGGGGATATTAGGAGCGCTTCCCAATGTATTCACCTATTTCAGCCAATCGAATACAGCGGGTAAAGTCATTGTTATTGCGCTGCTCCTATTAAGTTTGCTCGCATGGACAGTCATGGTCGGTAAGTATCTCGACCTGCGACGTCTTCGTGATATAAATTTGCATTTACAGAGTGAACTTAACCGTGCTGACTCTATTTTAAAGATCGATCCTCAGTTGTATACCCGCACGCGCGGGCCCTATGGGGTACTCACTAAGAATGCTATTGATTCATTCTATCGGTCAGAGGACAGTTGGAAAAATGATGCCGCCCGCATAAGCCATGTTGAAAACGCGCTTCAGCGATCGGTAGCGGAAGCCACTATTCTCTATGAGTCAAAAATGGTTTTACTCGGATCTATCGTCTCCGGCGCTCCTTTCCTGGGACTGCTTGGCACCGTGTGGGGGGTGATGGACGCCTTTGGCTCGATTGCTTTGAAGAGCAGCGCCAGTATTCAAATGCTCGCCCCCGGCGTCTCCGGCGCCTTACTCACCACCGTTGCTGCCCTTCTCGTTGCTATCCCATCCGTTTTCGGCTATAATTATCTGCTCACGCAGTCGAAAATAATGGTCACCGAACTGGAGAATTTTGCCAGCTCCCTCGCCGATCACATTGAATTAGAAGCCTTTAATCGAAATGAAAGTGAGTGAAAAATTCAAAGAATTTCAATTTTTCAGTGTTAAGTATCAGGTTTTAAGTTTTAAGCAAGTAACTGGATTTTTGATTAATGAGCAGAGTGTGAGAACAGCAAATATTCAACCTTTGACTTTCGACCTTCGACTTTCGACCTAACACCTTACACTTAACACCTTACACTTAACACCTAAAACTTGCTTAATGGCCCGCATATTTCATCGTAAGGATCGGCTCAGCGCGATATCGGAAATTAATATAATGCCATTGCTGGATCTCGCATTTGCCTTGCTCATTATATTTATGATCACAGCCCCATTGCTTGAACAAAGTATTGAGTTGAACTTACCGTTTGAAGAACAGAAAACACAAACACCGGTTGAGAAAAAACAGTTCTTGACCATATCGATTAACAATGAGGGAGATTACTATTGGGGAGATCGTGAAGTAGATGCGTTAATGCTGGGTGAATTACTTGAAGATGCTTCCGCTCAGACAGATAAACCGGTCATTAACATACGCGCTGACCAACAGCTTTCATACCAGCAGGTGATCACTGTCATCGATATGGTAAAGCAAAACAATTTAACTGAGATCAGCCTCGATACTCAGGTTAAATGAAATAGGGAAATGATAATTAATTCTAAAAACGCATTTTACGTTTCAGTGATACTTCATGCCTTATTTTTTCTGGTATTAATCGTGTGGACATTTCTCAGTTCACTTCGGGCTAAAGAGACCCCCTTTGTTTTTAATATGGTTGCCCCTCCGGTTAATTCATCTTCCCAGGAGAGTATTGATCGCAGTCAAAGCGAAGAATTCCCCCCCGACCCGAATAGTTCTGAGAGTGAAACATTCCAGCCGGAAATTGAAGAGATTCCGCCTTCTAAATTATCATACAAAGAATTTGTTGAGCAGCATGGTGTTCCTGAACGTCAGAAATCGGTTACACCTACCCCAAAAAAAGTAAGGATTGAGGATATAGATACTGAAAATCTGCGGGAGGAACTGGAAAACGCGCTGGCAAGTGATCGCAGACATGAGGTGAACCTCATGTCACTAGCTGAGCAGGGAGAAATTCAGCGTTATATTTCCGCGCTTAAAATGCAGATCAACCATGCCTGGAATAAACCATTACAACTCTCCGGCCGCCAATTTCTCACGACGGTACGCTTTGTCGTATCTCAGGATGGTGAATTATCCGGCGTTGAGATTACTGATTCGTCTAAAAATGAATTATTCGATAGTTCGGTAGTTGCGGCATTTGATAGAGTAGGGCGTGCCGACCCGCCTCCTGACAATAGTTATTACACTTTGATTCTCACTTTTCGCATGATTGAGTAGTCTTTATGCCGGAGTACTGCTTATGGCTTAACCCTCGCGGGTGATTGATGATTCGTTTGGCCCAAGTTAAAATATACCCCAACAAGGGTAAGTTAAAAGAAAACCAGTCCTTGTTGATGGGTGTTCTCCAGGGAGTAAGACAATTTAAACCCGATGTTGTTATTGCTCCCGAGTGTTTCCTGGACGGTTATGTTTCAACTGAAGAATATGTGACCAAAGAGAATATTAAAGAATACGCAATTGATCCGGAAGTATCTGAATACACGAAGGAAATAGCTGGATGGTCAAAAGACAATAATGCATGGTTTATATATGGCTGCTCCAGACTGACACAAGAAGGGGTATGCAATACCGCTCTTATTTTTAATCGGGAGGGGAAAATAGTGGGTAATTACGATAAAGTTCACTGTCAAATTCATGACCAGAAATACCTGCCGGGACAGAGTATCCCTGTTTTTCAGTCTGATTTTGGTTTATTCGGCGTATTGATTTGTGCTGATCGGAGATGGCCTGAAGCGGTGCGCTCGATAGCACTGAAAGGCGCGCGAATAATTTTCAATCCGACCTATGGGGCGCATGATGATTTAAATAAGCATATGATGCAGACACGGTCCTATGAAAGTGAGATCTTCATTGCTTTTACTCATCCCGGACAATCATTGGTGACCGGCCCTGAAGGAGAAATATTAAAAAATGAAGAATCTGAGAATGCTGAATTTACGATCACCGAGATCGATCTCAGTGATGCTGACTCCGCGCGTCAAAAAGGCCTTGCTCATTTAAAAGATCGCCGACCGGAGGTATATTTTAAGTGAGTAAAAAGGAGAAAAGCAGGTATTTCTTATCCTGGAGGGACGAGGACGAAGGCGTTCCTTCTATCTCACTATTGTCATTGCGAGGGAGGTTATCAGCCGACCGCGGCTACCGAGCGCAGCGACATCTTCCATTCCAGGCGAATAGTCATTGTGCTTACGGATTCCAGCTTCCGCTCAGATCTTACTTATGAGGGTGCGTATCATGATTTCTAATTATAAGTAGATAATATTATTAAAACATTCCAGCGACAGCCGAGGATGAGGATGATCGTGGCCGCTTAAAACATGGGTAACTAATTGTACAATGTAGATCGGCAATTGTATTACTTAGTGAAGCCTTGCATGCAGGGCCTGTAATTATGCAATAGACATCCCCCTGGATTGCTTCGTCGTTTCACTCCTCGCAATGACTATAGAGAGTTAGTGAAAAATGGATACGAATATTATTATCCATCACTTGCGTAATGGGCTATTTTATATCGCCCTTACGGGGTTTAGAAGAATCGAGTAAATCATCACTCAATGCCTCCTCGTCTTCAATTGCCCCAATAACTTAAAATATGTTGTATTAAATCCAGTCAATTTCTCGAATTACCCAACGGTCACGGTCAGCCGTCGCCCCGCAACCGCGGGGCTATGGCTGACAAGTATCGCATTGCCCTCCATTTGAATAAATTCCCATCGGGAAGTGGAGGTTACTTTAAAATATACTTCTCCCGCTTAAACTCGTATACCCATATCCGCGTCACCCTTTTTGCATCATCTGACTGCAATCAACGAAAAACCCACAGGATGTACCTGTGGGTTTTGTTCCCCCTGTTGGTTTTAATTATTGAAAGATTTCTTAAACAGAAGCTTTAAAGGCTGCACCTGGCTTGAATTTAACAGACCTGGATGCTTTTATTTTAATCTTATCTCCGGTTTGAGGATTTATACCGGTTCGAGCAGATCGTTTAGAAACAGAAAAAGTTCCGAAACCAATTAACTGTACGGATTTCTCCTTTTTTACTCCCTTTTTAATACTATCCAATACAGCGTCAACGGAACGTTCGGCTGCAGCTTTGGAAGTATCGCCACCGAGTGATTTTTGGACTTGAGCAACTAACTCAGCTTTATTCATAGAATGACTCCTTTAAGAATTTATAAGATATTCAGAATTGAACGAACAGATATGAATTGGTTTAAAATAAATTGCGTCAATAAAATTCATAACTAATTTTAATATTTTTTTAAATATTTGGATGGGGCGCTTTCCCTTTGTCCTTGCGATAAGCGGAGCGACCATGTTATTCAGTAGGTTGAATAGCTTGTTGCAGTTTAAGGATGTACTTTACAACTTTTACTTATGTGTGCTGATAAATTTTCTTACTGAAACCTAAGACCTAAAACTTCACACAGAAAATCTAAGGATTTTCTTTTTTTTGATTCTTTTTGAAAAAAACCACCGGCGTATCGTTAGGCTCGAGGGAGAGACCTGACAGATTTTCGACAGTTCGTTTTTTCAAAAGCGCATGACCAATCCAGGACTTGCCATCATAAGCTGCACTGCATAGTTGTCCGACGACACTTTCCTGATCATACAGATCGCAGGGAAGCGTGGGGGGTATAGGGATCTCACCGTGAATAGAGTAAATTTTACGTTGAACCTGGCCCATGGAATGTAAGCGCGCCATTACTTCCTGACCAAGGAAGCAGCCTTTGTCGAATGAGATGGTGTCAATCTCCAGGGCCCCTTCCTGGGGTAAGTCATCTGGCCCTATGTCATTCGGTATAGCGGGGATACATGATTTCAAACGTTCACAGTGAAGATCTTCATCGGAAGCCCAGGACACCGCCTCACTATCGCCGAACGCTTCAATTTGAGATTTAATGGCTTCAATTTGAGCGATAGGAAGAATGAGATCGTAATTGTCCTGCGTGGAGCGTCTGCCGTGTATAAGGTATTTACCGGATAATTCACCAAAAGATCCAGTACTCGGCTCATTAAGTCCGATTTGATGGAGAAAAAATGCGGCATTTTTACCCCAACAGGAGATGGCAGCTACCGTTGAAGTGAGATCTTCTAACTCCACCTCATCAGCGATTATGTTCTCTTCCAATTTATCGAGAATCGAACGTGCTGGGCAAAAGTAGCTGAATAACAGGTATCGGTTTTCGTCAGTCTGGAATATAAAACTATCGGCAATGGTCTTGCCTTTTCGAGTGAGCCAGAGTCCATAGATGACCGGCTGCGGATTTTCCCGTTGCAGATCATTGCTGAACTGACTTTGTAAAAAAAATGACGCATCCTCACCCGTAACCCTTATCCAGGCAGCTGGTTGATACTGATAGAAAAATGTGATGCTCATCTAAAATAGTCAAAAGGTCAAAAAGTCAAAAAGTCAAAAAGGAATGGGTGGTCATGTATTTAATATAAAAATGGAGGGCCATGCTCCGTCATGGCCGCCAAAAATAATCGGTGTCTGGCAATAATAATTTCTAACTTTATCTCGGACACAAGGGAGTGCGTCCCTCCAGGATAAGTCATTCCGACTTTTGACCTTAGACTCCACCCTCACAGGGATTTTATCTTGCCCCGGGCTTGTTAAAGAATCAGGATTGATAGTTTGTCATTATATCAATTTAAGTAATTCAGACGATGCCCCAGGTAACAGATATAAATGTTGTATCCACGACCCCGCTTCCCTCACCGCAATCATTTGTAAATGAGGTCGCTCGATCTGAGGAGGAAGCGGCATTTGTTGCCGATGCCCGCAAAAAGATTCATAAGATTATTTTTGGTGGTGATAAACGACTTCTTGTCATCGTAGGCCCTTGCTCAATACACGATGTGAGTGTAGGGCTGGAATATGCCCAACGACTGGCTGAGCTATCAAAAAGAGTTTCCGACCGGATCTATCTTGTTATGCGCGTCTACTTTGAAAAACCACGCACCACGGTTGGGTGGAAGGGGCTTATTATGGATCCGAAGATAGACGGAACCTGTGATATACCGGCCGGTCTTTTAATAGCGCGCCAATTTCTTCGGGATGTTATCAAATTGGGCATGCCGACCGCCACGGAACTTCTCGACCCCATCACACCACAATATATCGCCGACTATATCTGTTGGTCGGCAATCGGTGCCCGTACCGCTGAATCTCAAACCCATCGCCAGATGGCATCGGGTTTATCTATGCCCCTGGGCATTAAAAACGGGACAGGAGGCAGTTTGCAAGTAGCAGTCAATGCCATCAAGGCTGCCATCCATTCACAGACTTTTCTCGGTATTGATCAAAAGGGACAGGCTGCTGCAG
Source organism: Opitutales bacterium (assembly GCA_965197745.1). Taxonomy (GTDB): domain Bacteria; phylum Verrucomicrobiota; class Verrucomicrobiia; order Opitutales; family PNEW01; genus CBDANS01. The sequence continues at coordinate 749,050 of CBDANS010000007.1, forward strand.
TCACGACCCGAGGTAACCCTAACTGTCATATTATATTGCGTGGCAGTCAAAATGGGACCAATTACCATCGTCAGGATATTTCGGAGACAGAGAAAATACTTGGCGACAATAAACTGATCCCCGCCATCATGGTTGACGCCAGTCATGATAACAGCGGTAAAGATCACACAAAACAACCAGCCGTCATTCACGAGATCGTCGAGCAGATCAACGAGGGGTGCGAAACCATCATCGGCGTCATGTTAGAGAGTAATCTCAAGGGTGGAAGACAGAATATCCCCGATAAACGTGAAGAAATCATCTATGGGCAGTCTATCACCGACGCTTGTATTGATTGGGAAACAACTGAGGCGCTCATTCTTGAAACCTATTCTGCCCTGGAAAGTCGGTTTTCACCCGTTGTCTCATAATATTTTTATCAATCGTTAAAGTATAATATAATAGATGAAAGAACCCATACGCGTTGGTGTTACTGGAGCCGCCGGACAAATCGGCTATGCTCTCCTCTATAGAATAGCTTCTGGCGCCATGTTTGGACCGGAACAACCCGTCAGTTTAAATCTTATCGAAATACCACCTGCCATGGATGCCTTGAATGGGGTTGTGATGGAACTGGCAGATTGTGCGTTCCCCCTTCTCAAGGACATTGTACCCACTTCAGATCTCGATGAGGGTTTCAAGAATGTCAATTGGTGCCTGCTCGTAGGGAGTGTGCCGCGTAAAGCGGGAATGGAGCGCAAAGACCTGCTGGGTATTAATGGAAAGATTTTTGTCGGTCAGGGAAATGCCATTGAAAAAAATGCGGCTGGCGATGTCCGCGTGCTCGTCGTGGGCAACCCCTGCAATACCAATTGCCTCATTGCCATGAATAATGCGCGCAGCATACCCTCCGATCACTGGTTTGCAATGACGCGTCTCGACGAAAATCGAGCTCGCTACCAGCTCGCCGACAAAGCGGGCGTGGCTATCTCATCGGTTAGCAACATGACCATCTGGGGGAATCATTCCGCGACCCAGTACCCGGATTTTTACAATGCGAGAATCAACGGTAACAGCGCTTTTGAAGTAATAGATGATGAAAAATGGCTTAAGGATGAATTTATCCCTATCGTGCAGCAGCGCGGAGCAGCCATTATTAAAGCGCGCGGCGCTTCATCTGCGGCTTCAGCTGCTAACGCCATTGTTGGTACTGTCATGTCGCTTACCACCCAGGGATCCGACGATGACTGGAATAGTGTGGCCGTCTGCTCGGATGGTAGCTATGGGACCCAATCAGGATTAATTACCTCTTTCCCTGTTCGCAGTGATGGGGATAAGTGGGAAATCGTCCAAGGGTTACCGGTTAATGACTACAGTCGCACTAAAATCGACGCTTCCGTGGCTGAATTAGCTGAAGAGCATTCGATGGTTTCTGAATTATTGTCATAATTCACAACATCGTTAGTCAAAAATGGAGAAAATCTAAGGATTTATTTTTTGGAGAGCCACATGGTGCCTGTCAGCCATAGCCCCGCGGTTGCCGGTTGCGGGGCGACGGTTGATTGTGGCCGACAGGGATATTTAATACCGACGGTGTTAATCCTACTCTATCCGCGGACGCGACGAAGCGCGTCCCTCCATTAAAACGCATCACCGCATTCACGCATTTACGCGTATACCTTTTGACTAATAGACGGTCATCTCCCGAAGAGCATCTTCCCTAACATTTGCCAGATACTCATTCCTCCGCCTTGCTGTTGCTGTTGACCTTGGCTCTGGCTGCTTCCACTGCTGCTTCCGCTGCCTCCTCCTTGTCCGCTCTGCCCTCCACCACTCGAAGCGCTCTGTGAACTCTGACTGTTGCTCTGGTTCTGGTTTGAAGAAGAATTATTCTGCATTTGACCCATTTGACCGCCGATCTGCTGGATCTGTTGCTGGCCGGACATCGAGTTGGGTTGACCGGGCATGCCACCTATAGGTTGACCCGAATCACTGCTTTGTTCGCCCATGACTTGAGTCCCTAGCGCTCTACTTGAGGGATCCGCCGTAATAATTTGGCCCCCTTCCATGTTTCGCGAACCTGAAGCTGCACCCATCGCTCCACCATCGATCTCGGCTACCTGCAGTCCCTCCTGATCCATATCGCTACCGCTGCCTCCAAGAGCCTGTTCAAACATATCATGATTAAATTGCCACACATAGATCTCGCTATTTTGCAGATTGGGGTTTTCGAAGGTTGCCAGATCAACAATGTCCTGGAGTTCAAAGCTTTTCTGTTCTGCTGTCAGGTAATCTTCAACGGGTCCAAAATAGTAAGTGAGATTTTCGTGACTGTACCTGATATAATAACCCTCCACATCAGGAATGTCACTGGATACATCAATGCCTGGGTACTTCTCCTGGAATTTATCAATAGATAAACGGCCACTGTCATAGATCGCCTCTATCGGTAAAATGAGAGACTTGCCGAGGAGTGCCGTTACTCCGGAGAAAATAAAAATTCCAATACCGGCTGCTCTGATTAAATTATATATTAAATCCATCTGATGATTTTCAGATATCGGAAGGAATAGTATCGCCTTCCTCCATACCCAGTGACTGACCCTTATTTTTACCAACCATGGGTTTCTTTGGATTTGTGGCACCGGCATCAGTTTGAATACTTTCGTTGTCGGTTCCCTCCATTTTGATGATATCAATCATCTCCGAAGGATCGCCCACTGACACTTTTGCCATTACGGGTCTTCCCGATTGGCCCATCTGCCCGGGTCCGCCTTGCTGGCTTTCTTCATCCGCAGTATTTCCACCCTGCTGTTCCTCCAAGGATTCCTCACCAGTGCCTCCCATACCTTCCTGTTCTTCGGCCTCAGCGAGCGCTGACTCATCGACTTCTTCCAATTCTCCTCCTAAAGCGCCTTCAGTATCTTCTTCGATCATTTCAGATTCGTCGCCAAATCCTGATCCTTCTTCTCCTTCCTCACCTTCTTTGCCTTCCTGGTCGCCTTCACCTTGTCCTTCACCTTCGCCTTGCTTTTCACCTTCCCCTTTTTGATGCTTACTGCTTTCTTTACCTTCGACTCCCTGGTTCTGTTGCTGACGGCCTTCAGTATTCATGGGACCGGGGATACCCATTTGGGGCCTTTTCTGCAGTATTTTCGCTAAAGATGACATCGGGCTTTTTTCTGGGGGAATTTGTGAGCCGTCAAAAATGTCAGGGTCCGGTGCCGGCACAAACTGCGCCATCGCTAGTCCTGACCAGGAAAAGGCCAAGACGATCAATAGTGTTGGCAATTTAAATGTATTTATACGCATCGTTTATGGAATTCCTACTTATTATCTTAGAAAAGAATGAAGGACCATTAGTTCCTCAATATATTAAATATTAAGATTTATCTCACTGGCAAATAATAAGTACGATTCTTCGCTCACATCTTCGTCTTTGCTTGCCACGGCGTAGTCTCGCGATCGCGAGACGAAGACGGGTCTGCCTCCACGTTCTGGTCCTTGGATTGAGATAGCCACATAAGGCACTACCGAGCGAAGTGAGATCTTCCAAAAGCACAAATCAAGAAAGTATATCGAGTCTTAATATTTTCCTAAAAAATTCCTATATATTGTATGATCATGCTCCTAAGCGGACGCGACGGAGCGCGTCCCTCCAGAAAAGGAAAAAATGGAGGGCCACGCTCCGTCGTGGCCGCTTGGAAGTTTGAGAAACTGTCTTAGATTTAATACCTATGATTTAGTAATTAAGGTAAAAGAATACACAGACCAAGACGAATATTAAACAAAGCCGTCCTACTCACATACGCTCATTGCAGACAACTTCGATGATGGGCAAATCGCGGCCGGAGCGTACTCGCACCTCATAAATAACTTCCTGGTACCCTTTTCGGCGTCCACGGACAATGTAATTTCCGGGTAAAAAGCTTTCGGTCTGTTGTCCCTTGAATTTACCGAGCATCTTATAACCGGATACACTCACCCAGGTTTGGCCGTCGGAGGCAAAGACCAGTTGTGAGGGTCTGCTTTGATCTTTCAGGAGCTTTTGAAGTCCACGAGCTCTGTCATCGAGCGATAAGTAATCAGGTTTAAGAGCCATCGCCGCGTTAAAATCTCTAATCGCCTCTTGATACTCGCCACTGGCTGCTTTTTCCTCCGCGATCTCTAGAAAATTCTCAAAACGAAGAATCGCGCGAATAATCTTACCCGCCTGGACCAGACCTTCGGTCGCCTCGTCGTGGCCACTCTCTATATCGAGGACTTCCTGGTAGGCATCGCGCGCCTTGTACCAATCGTACTCATTTTCATAATAGCGCGCTCTGTCCAGAGCATCGTTTATAAGGTATTGGCGCTTTAACTCTTTTGTCTTGGCGATAGCATCTTTCGGGTCTGTGCGATCGGGGTAAACTTTATAAGCCGCCTCATAATGTTTGATAGCTTCATCCCAAGACTTATCTTCGACCGCGCTTTCCGCGTATTCTAATAATTGGTCGTATTTATTGTCCTTAATTGTTTTCGCGAGCCGGTATTTTCCCTGTTGCGCTTTAATCGACAACGGATCGATTTCAAATGCCTCCTCGTAGGCAACAAGAGCCTCATCGAGATTCCCTTTTTTCTCCTGTATTTCGGCCTTACCGAGGAGCGGATACACCTGGTCGATGGTCTGAGCACGAGTCAGGTTATTCGAGGCCAATTCGATGTCCGGTTGAAGCCTGAGAATATCTTCAAATAAAGTGATGGCTGTATCTTTGTCACCTGAGGACAGTGCTTTTTTCCCATTCAATTCCAATACCGACAATTTAGTGATAATCTTGTTTTCCATGGTTTTCATGGCACCAATACCGGCAGTAAAAGAATTTAATGCATCATTGAATATCCCAGCCTCATAAGCGTTTCGTCCTTCCTCACCATATTTCACCGCTATTTCAAATTCGAAAGGGGCGAGCATGCGGATTTTTTCATTTTCTTCGATAAGAACGAGAAATTCATCGTAACGGGTAGTTGCCTGCTCCTTGAGCGCGATGAGCGCTTTAAATTCCTCGATCAGTACCTGGATACGGTCATATACTTCCATTGCCTGAGGATAAGAACCGGAATCGATATATTTATCAGCTAATTCAAAATCGTTTTCAATAACGAGAAGTTTGCGCAATAAGGTTTCATGTTCATCGGTGAGCTTTTTTACAATCTCAAGCGCACTGTTGGCTTCAGCGCGGAATCGATCAACGCGTTCACGGCTGACGAACCGGTATTTCGTTCTTTCGGTGCCCAGGGGTGTACTATCCAAAGCTTCCTGGGTGGCTTTGGTATCGTCATCCTGTAATGTTTCTCGCAAACCGGGAATGGGGATGAATAAAATTATCGCTATGGCGATCAATAGACCCCCACCAATGAAGATGATGGTTTTTTTTGACTTTTTTTTCGGTTCTTTCTCCGGAGGAGAACCGTGAGTCTCTTCAGGGTTCCAATGAACGATCTTGCGACGTTTTACCCTACCCATTTCCTGTTCACTATCGTCACTCATCTCTCTATGTAATCAAATCCTCTTATTAGAAACCCGCTTACCTGAATTATTTCAACCTAAATGTCTAATGATTATAATATTAAACAGTTTTTAGAAAACAAAGTCAAAAGGTCAATATGGGGAGAAGTGTAAATGCGACAATGTGAGAATGCGGATAGAGAGAATTCATAGGCGATCCACACTACCGATAGATTCCCCGAACCCCGACTCTTTCTAACGACTCACGCACAACTGAAACCCGACACCTGAAACCCTATTCATTCTTCCCTGAACCCTGAACCCCGAATCTTTCGACCTTCGACCTTCGACTTTTGACGAAGGGGGACACTACGGTTTACCGTTGTCCACCTTCAAATCGTATCCTCGGATCGAGCCACATGAGGAGAAGATCGCTGACCAGTGTGCCAAATACTCCCAGCATGCTGAGAACCATCAGCATCGAACCGGCTAAATACATATCTTCGGTCATCAGGGCTTCCAGCATCATTGGGCCCACGGTGGGCAGGCTTAAGACCATCGCCACGATCGCTCCTCCCGATACGAGCTGCGGAAATAAAATACCTATTCCCGAGATAAAGGGGTTAAGCGCGATCCGTACCGGGTATTTCAAAAGCAGCTTAAACGGTCTTACGCCTTTGGCGATCGCGGTGACTACATAAGGTTTCTTCAATTCATCGAGTAAATTGCCGCGCATCACCCGGATCATGCTTGCGGTTCCCGTTACCCCCAGGACCACGACCGGCATCCAGATATGTTGCATCAGGTCAACTACTTTTCCTCGGGTCCATTCTGGTTGAGTTGCGTACTCGGGTGAAAATAATCCCGTCATACTGATACCGAAATAAACGCTGCTCCAGTACATGAGTAATAACGCGAGGAGAAAGCTGGGCACGCACATCCCGATAAACCCGAGAAGGGTGAAAAAGTAATCACCGATCGAATACTGGCGCACCGCGGAATAAATACCGATGGGTAGGGCGACGGCCCAGGTAAAGAGAACCGAGCCCAGCGAAATTAAAAATGTCAGGAGGATACGGTCGCCCACCACTTCATTTACGGGCTTTCGGTTTTGCATGGAAAAACCCATGTGCCCCTGCAGGAGCCCCTGGTCCGCTGGATCAAATGAGAGGAACCAGGGTAAGCCTAGCCAGTGAATATACTGGTATATGATCGATTCATCGAGGGGAAAGAGCTCACGTAGTTGTTCGGCTTCGGTTATGGCCGTTTGATCGTTCGTTAATTCGGCTTGTAGTATTTTCAAATCTACAAAATTACCCGGAGGCAATTGGATAATGGTGAAGGCGATGACCGATATGACGAGCAGGGTGGGCACCATGATGAGAAAACGCCTCCCGACATAAGGATGCTTTACTCCGACAAGAACCAGTCCGACGACGATACAACCGTAACATAATAGACGGATTAACCGGCTGAGGATTTCACCACTACTGAGGTCAGCATGTAATCGGTCAGTTGAATAGGGCGATGGCGCGATATCAACCACCTCTCGCTTGATCTGCGCTATTGCGCCGGGGGAATCCTTCGGGTTTTCAAAAAAGAAGGTTTCGAATCCGCTGCTGGAAGGGCTCTTATAGAGTGAGGCATAGATGGCTTTACGCGGCACGTTTCTAAAATCTTTCTTAACGATCAACACGCTGGGAGGTGATGTCGCAATATTGATATTCCAAAGATTTTCCGCCGCAATATTTTGGATTTTATTATAAATTTTTACCTGCTCCTCAAATGTGAGCGCGCTGTAAGCGGCATCAAGCAATTCCATGGATCTTCTCAGGGGGTGACCGATCGGAGGCTCAATGCGACCGGGTTTTTTCGACTCGGGGTCGCCGTAAAGACCGCCATTTTGGTACCAGAGCGCGTAGCCTGAAGCTTCAATGCTTCCCGGAGAAAAACGATCAATTGAAACTAATGGATGATACTCACCCTCAACACCCCAGATGTGAAAATCCAATTTGCGGGCGGGCCGTTCTGCATTGAGAAGATTCATGGACCGTACTCTTTCAATGGTATTTAGACCGACCTTTTTCCAGTCTTCTGCGACAAAAGAGGAGGGGCCTTCGCTGAAATTGGGAACCATGTTTAAATACCATGCCATGCGGGTGCCGTCTTTAAAGGTGCGGAAGCCCTCGGAATCACGCCCGGTGAGTCCAATTTCATCGAATAGTTGATTGGCGCGTTCGGGGTTGTACTCGATATAACTTTTTTTAAACTTCTCATTGTAAAAGGGAGATTCTATCCCCGGTGAATTCTGTGACGGTTCTCCATATCCATGGTAAACCGCATCGATGATTTGCTGGCGATTAATGGCGAGGGAGAGAGCTTGACGAAAACGCTTGTCGTTGAGCAATTCCCATTTATTACGGGTCTTCGGATCATTGGGATCCACGTAGCGATTGAGATTGGGGTATAATGTCCAGTCGGAACAGCCCGAAGCATACCAGTGGTAGACGTCATAGTTCCCGGCATCACGCTGTGACATAAACAGAGTATAATGAAAATAGTAGATATTAAACCCCTGCATCGTAATGGCCCCATTGGCGGCGGCAATGGGGACCAGTCTTTCCGTTTTTACGTCCATCATGAAACGGTCGACATAGGGCAACTGATTTCCCCGGGTGTCGACGGCCCAGTAATAGGGGTTGCGCACATAAGCCTGGGGAGGATTGGCTTTGTAAGTTCGGTAGATCCAGGGCCAGATGCGGGGGTGCTCCGGGTTGTTGACCAGCTTTAAGGTAATATAAAGAGCATCTCTTTTGGTTATTTTATTTACCCTCATCATGGCTTCGATGAGATCGCTGTTTCCAAGTATGGGATGATAGGACTCCAGGTAGTGGCGAGGTGAGAAAAATTCAACGGTCGGAGCCAGGCGCTCAAGCAGCAATGAGTGAGAGACCGGAAAAATAAATTTCACGGTGTGAGAATCTACCATGATGATCTCTCCCTTTTTACCCCCCACTTTCATAAAAGCGGGAAACCCGATGATCTCGTCTTTTACTTCGTGCTCCCACCAGTAGAGAATATCACCTGCGGTGAAAGGATGCCCATCGGACCACTTCATTCCCTTTCGAATGTAAAATGTCCACTCCTTTTTATCGGGAGTGACGTCCCAGCGCTTCGCTATATGAGGTACAATGGGATACCCCATTGGTGACCACCGCACCAGGCAGGATCCGGACATCCAGGAGTCAATCGCCGTCAGGGTTTGTGGGCTGTTTGTCACCATGTTCCAAGTGCCCCCGTAATTTCCGATACCGTCAACCCCCTCGATTACCACTGGTTCAGGTCCCACCCGTTCCGCGACGGGGGGCAGTTTTCTCTCTTTAACCAGATCCGCTAGAATCGGTGACTCATTTTTCGGGTACCATGCGGCGGACGGGCCCTCCGAGTAATCGACATCCCGCTGCACCGCGAATTGATCCTCTTCACTGAAAGTAAAATCCCAGAGCTTTTCCTGTTCCTGCAGCTTTTCCAGAGGGTAAACTATCGGCTCCACCTCCAGCTCCGGCTTAGTCACCCCCCCTCCGAAATAATAAAGACAGAAAATGAAAAAGCCCGTTATGAATAAAAAAGTAAATTTTGGTAAAATCACTTTTTTATTCATGACGGGCGTCGAAAAGCGAAGCGAACTCCGCCGTTTTAGGTGTTAAGTGTTAGGTTTAAGGCTATTCAGTCGTATCTTTAAAAGTTAATCATAATAAGCCAGTTCACCAAATTATACCATATATGTTTTATTGAATTTCCTTACCTAAAACCTAACACCTAAAACTTAACACAGAAAATCCTTGGATTTTCTCCCCCTTCCCTGTCTTCCTGTAAAAATTAATTTATCTTTTATGTGTTTCTTGCCTGCCGGCCATAGTCCCGCAACTGCGGGACGGCGACCGGTGACTTTGGAAAATCTCACTTGGCTCGGTAGTGGCTATCCTCTTCTTCTTAGACCTTCGACTTTCGACTCGCGGTTCACCGAACGCCCCCTTCAAAACGTATCCTTGGATCGAGCCACATGAGAAGAAGATCACTGACCAGGGTGCCAAACACTCCAAGCATACTGAGGACCATCAGCATGGAACCCGCTAAATACATATCTTCGGTCATCAGGGCTTCCAGCATCATCGGGCCTACGGTGGGCAGGCTTAAGACCATCGCCACGATCGCTCCACCCGATACGAGCTGCGGGAATAACATGCCTATTCCCGAGATAAAGGGGTTGAGCGCGATACGCACAGGGTACTTTAAAAGTAGTTTAAACGGCCTTACGCCTTTGGCTATCGCCGTGACGACATAAGGCTTCTTCAATTCATCGAGTAAATTGCCGCGCATCACCCGGATCATACTTGCCGTTCCCGTCACTCCCAGGACCACGACCGGCATCCAGATATGTTGCATCAGGTCAACCACCTTGCCCCGGGTCCATTCCGGTTGGGTCGCGTACTCGGGTGAAAATAATCCCGACATGGTGATACCGAAATAAACACTGCTCCAGTACATGAGTAATAACGCGAGGAGGAAGCTGGGCACACACATCCCGATAAAGCCGAGAAGGGTAAAAAAGTAATCACCGATCGAATACTGGCGCACCGCGGAATAAATACCGATGGGCAGAGCCACGGCCCAGGTAAACAGAACGGAGCCCAGTGAAATCAAAAAAGTCAGCAGGATGCGGTCGCCCACCACTTCATTTACGGGCTTTCGGTTTTGCATGGAAAAACCCATGTGCCCCTGGAGCAGTCCCTGATCTGCAGACTGAAATGAGAGAAACCAGGGCAGACCTAACCAGTGGGTGTACTGGGTGATGATCGGTTGATCGATGGGAAAGATTTCACGCAGTTGTTGGGCTTCTGTTATCGCCTTTTGATCGTTTGTTAATTCTGCCTGTAATATTTTCGAGTCTATGTAGTTTCCCGGGGGCAGTTGGATGATCGTAAACGCGATAACGGAAATTACGAACAGGGTGGGCACCATAATGAGAAAACGCCTTCCAATATAAGGATGCTTCACGCCGACAAGAACTAATCCGACGACTGCTATACCATAGCAGAAAAAGCGGATTAACCGGCCGAGGATTTCACCACTGTCACTTACGTGAAATATTCTTTCAGTCGAGTAGGGTGATGGCGCAATTTCCGTCACCTCTCGTTTGATTTGCGCGACGGCGCCGGGGGAATCCTTTGGGTTTTCAAAGTAGAAAGTTTCAAATCCACTGCTGGAAGGACTCTTATAAAGAGAACCGTAGATGGCTTTGCGCGGAACATTTCTAAAATTTTTCTTAACAATCAGTACACTTGGTGGAGGGGTTGAAATATTGATATTCCATAGGTTTTCCGCCGCGATATCCTGAATTTCACTGTAAATCCTTACCTGTTCCTCGAAAGTAAGCGCGCTATAAGCGTCATCGAGCAATTCCATGGATCGCCTCAGGGGGTGATCGGGTGAGGGTTCCGTGCGACCGGGTTTTTTCGACTCCGGGTCGCCGTATAGACCGCCATCTTGGTACCAGAGAAAATAACCTGCAGCCTCAATGTGTCCCGGTGAAAAACGGTTTAATGAAACTAATGGGTGATACTCACCTGCAACTCCCCAGATATTGAAATCCAATTTGCGGGCCGGCTGTTCCGCGATGTGAAGGTTATAGGACCGCACCTTTTCAATCGAATTGATGCCGACCTTTTTCCAGTCATTTGCGACAAAAGAGGAGGGGCCTTCGCTGAAATTTGGAATCATACTTAAATACCATGTCATGCGTGTGCCGTCTTTAAAGGTACGGAAACCCTCGGAGTCACGTCCGGTGAGCCCGATTTCGTCAAGCATTTGGTTGGCGCGTTCGGGATCATATTCGATATAGCTGTTTTTAAGCTTCTCATGGTAAAAGGGAGATTCCCTTCCCGGTGAATTCTGTGCAGGTTCTCCATATCCGTGGTAAACCGCATCAATAATCTGCTGGCGATTGATGGCAAGGGAGAGGGCTTGCCGAAATCGTTTATTGTTAAGCAATTCCCATTTCTTACGGGTACTTGGATCATTGGGATCTATATAGCGATCGAGATTGGGATATATTGCCCAATCGGAAGAGCCAGATTTATACCAGTGGTAGACATCGTAATTTCCAATATCACGATGTGACATAAACAAAGTGTAATGAAAATAGTAGATATTAAAGCCCTGCATCGTTATCGAGCCATTCGATGCAGCGATAGGTACCAACTTTTCTGTTTTCACATCGACCGTAAAACGGTCGACATAGGGTAACTGGTTTCCCAGGGAGTCAACGGCCCAGTAATAGGGATTGCGCACGTAGTTCTGAGGGGGATTGGGTCTGTAGGAGCGGTATATCCAGGGCCAGATGCGTGGATGTTCCGGGTTGTTGCTCAACTTTAAGGTAATGTATAGAGCGTCTCTCTGGGTGATTTTATTTACCCGCATCATCCCCTCGATGAGGTCACTGTCCCCTAGGGTGGGGTGATAGGGCTCCAGGTAGTGGCGGGGTGAAAAAAATTCAATGGTCGGAGCTATGCGTTCCAGCAATAACGAGTGAGAGTAGGGAAAAATTAATTTCACGGTGTGAGAATCTATTTTAATGATGTCACCCTTCTTACCTTTTAATTTCATCCATGCCGGGAATCCAATAATCTCGTCTTTCACCTCGTGCTCCCACCAGTAGAGAATATCATCCGCGGTGAAGGGATGGCCATCGGACCATTTCATGCCCTTGCGCAGGTAAAACGTCCACTCTCTCTTGTCAGGAGTAGCTTCCCAGCTTTTGGCTACATGAGGGACAATGGGATACCCCATCGGTGACCAGCGAACCATGCAGGACCCGGCCATCCAGGCTTCAATATGATCCAGCGTAGCGGGGCTGTTCGTTACAATATTCCAGGTCCCCCCGTAATTGCCGATGCCATCGACCCCCTCGATGACCACCGGTTCGGGACCCACCCTTTCTGCTACGGGCGGGAGCTTTCCTTCCTCGACAAGCTCCGCTAGAATCGGGGATTCCCTCTTAGGATACCATGCTCCAGACACTCCCTCCGAGTAATCGACATCCCGTTGAACCGCGAACTGGTCCTCTTCGCTGAATTTATAATCCCAGAGCGCTTCATGTTCCCGCATTTTTTCCGGGGGGTAAACAATCGGTTCCACTTCCAGTTCCGGCTTAGTCACACCTCCTCCGAAATAATAAAGACAGAAAATGAAAAAGCCCGTTATGAATAAAATAAGAAATTTTTGGAAAATTACTTTTTTATTCATAATGGGTTTTTAAGCTAAAATCCTGGGTAAATGAGTAACAATGAATTATAGCCACAAAATACACAAAAAAGAGAGAAAGATTTTACAGGAAGGCCGGGAAGAACGGGAAGTATAATAAGTTGGAGCGTTATATATGCCTACTACAGAACCGCTGCTACGGATCGGCTGATCACTGATAACGCGTATTAAAAATAAATTTTTAAACACGTTATTGGTAATAGCCATAGCTCAGATACACCCTGAGTAATAGTACGTATACATAACGCCCCAAAAGATCTTATACTATATAAAAAAATCCGTGTAAATCCGTGGTTAAATATATTGTGAATTTGAAAAATAACCTCTGAATCTCTATTTGTGTGCTTTATGTGGCTATCCTCTTCTCCTTAGACTTTCGACATTAGACCTTCGACTCCCCAATTCAGATTAACTTAATATTGCATTCATGCGAATTAATACTTATTTAAATGATTTTAATTCTAAATATAATTAAAGCAAAGAAGGAGAACTATGAAGGGATGTCTTGAAAAATTAGGTAAAATAGGGGGTTATGTTGGAGCAATCATTTGTATAGCAGCAGTCATTGGACGTTTTTATGGCCATCCAACATTTTTGACTTTCAATGCCACACACGTATTTATCGGTGGCGTCGGAATTATCGCATTTGCCTGCTGGGCAAAACTCGAAGCCGGTTCAGCAAAAGAATAGAAAGAAAATCATTAGATTTTCTGTGTTAAGTTTTAGGTGTTAGCTGCCGTCGTATAAACTAGGGCGTACCAGGGATTTTAAGTAGAGTTTGAATCAATCTCTCTCTTTCTATTTATAGCTTTGTCACCTAAACACGTGGCAAGCCATCTTTTCGGCGACGATTGGTGCCTTTGAAAGATCACGCTTCGCTCTGGTAGTAGCCTACCTCTTCTTTTTCTCCCCGCTTGCCACGCCATAGCCCTTAGCGACGGCAGGGCCTTCGACTCTTAACTTAAAACCTAACACCTAAAACTTAACACATCCCTATTTAGACGCTAGTCTAAATAGGGATCGTACTCCGGCACAAACTTCCTTATACACTCCTTGATCTCGTTTCCGGGAAGATCAAGCATGCCGTTATTTTTTAATTCATTAAAAAATTCCTCTACCCCATTGCGGTTGTTCGATACATTGGCAAAGCGAAAAATGCGTGGGTGTTCGGTCTCTTCGTGCATCTCCTCTATGTGTTGATATTCTTCGAAAAGTTTTTCCCCGGGGCGAAGTCCGATATATTTGAGATCGATATCGATGCCCGGGCGGAATCCACTTAACTCGATCATTTGTTTAGCCAGGTCGACGATTTTTATCGTCTCTCCCATGTCCAAGACAAAAATTTCTCCTCCTTTTCCCTGGGTTGCAGCCTGTAGGATAAGACCCACCGATTCCGGTACCGTCATAAAATAACGTGTCACGTCGGGATGCGTTATGGTGACAGGTCCTCCTTCATCAATCTGTTTCTTAAAAATAGGAACTACGCTGTTAGACGATCCAAGGACGTTTCCGAATCGCACTGCCATGAAATGGGTCTTATTCTCCAGCTTATTTTGTTTGGTCTGGATATATATTTCCGCCATGCGTTTGCTTACTCCCATGACACTTGTTGGATTAATCGCTTTGTCCGTCGAAATTAAAATAAAGTGCTCTACAGAATACTTACTGGCAAGATCAGCCAGCAACTCAGTTCCCAGGGTATTATTCTTAATAGCTTCACCCGGTTGCCGCTCCATCATGTGAACATGCTTATGCGCAGCGGCGTGAAAAACAATCTGCGGTTGGAAACGCTGAAACAAACTGTCCATCCGTTTTTTATCAAGAATATCAGCGACCAGGGGAAGAACGACCGAACCGTAACCTTCATCTTTCAACTGTTCTTCAATTTGAAAAAGGGTTCCTTCAGTTTTCTCTACCATGAGGAGGCGACGGGGGTTATTGAATACTACCTGTCGACATAATTCACTGCCGATGCTACCTCCCGCTCCTGTGACCATGACTACTTTGTCCTGGATCATGTGTTGAATATTTTCGGAGTCCAGTTTGACCGGTTCCCGACCGAGCAGGTCCTCTACTTCCACCGGTCTCAATCGATTAGTGCGAACGGTCCCTGTCGTTAATTGCGCTAATGAAGGAACGATTTCTGCCTTTAGATTAGCTTGCTGTGCAGCTATGATAACTTCCTTGACTCGCCATGCTGGAGCTGAAGGCATGGCAATAATAATTTTTTCGATCCCATATTTTCTTTTTATCGCATTGAGCCTGTCGATTCCATTAATGACTTTAATTCCATGCAGATTCAGATTCCACTTTGTTTCATCGTCATCTAAAAAAACAACAGGGCGCATCCCAAGACCCCGTTTTGATAATAAGTCACTGGCGATGGTTTCACCGACATCTCCGGCTCCAACGATGGCAACATTTTCAATTTCATGGGGAGTAGCAGATCCTCCTGAAAGGTAGCGTTCACGGATAACGCGCATGGAAAGCCGGAATCCACATACGAGGATAAATGAAAAAACAAAATCCGCGAGAATGACACTTCGGGGAGGTGAATAGCTGCCGCTACTGAAAAACCAGATACAAATGAGAATTGCGCTGGATACGGCGAGTGCGGAAAAATACGATACAGATTCGGTAATCTGAAATAGCTGAGCATCCCTCCATATTGACCGAAGGGCCAAAAAATTATCAGCTTTAATGGTACTATTATAAGCAAATTAGCAATGCGAGCTGTCTGATGGTGCAGGGGTACCTGGAAATCAAAACGCAGTTCATAGCCGATAAACAGGTTGACCGTAAATATTATCATGTAGGCAAAAAAAAAGATGAGTGCCTTGAATGGCACTAATACCTTTAAAAAAGAAAATATCGCTGAACTCCTATTAGGCATAGGGAAAATATCAACAGATATACTCTTATTTTACTGTAAGAGCGGATCTAAAAACAAGAGCGAAAAACTTCAGAAACGCGCTTTAAATCGTCTTGTGTGAGCGATGAACCCGAAGGTAAACACAAACCTGAATTAAAAAGCTCTTCTGCTACCTCTCCACCATATACTTGAGCATCTTTATATAAGGGTTGAAGGTGCATGGGTTTCCATACCGGACGGCACTCAATGCCTTTACTCTCCATTGTCTGGCAGATCGCTTCACAATTAGTTACCGCATCTTTTGATTTTACCGTCAGACAAGTTAACCATCGTGTCGAACGCCCGTAAGGAACATCCGGCATAAACGCTACTCCCGGTAAATCATTGAGAGTATTATAATAGTATTCGAAATTAGCGCGACGCGATTTCACTCGCTCATCAAGAACCTTGAGCTGTCCCCTCCCGATTGCAGCCAGAAGATTACTCATGCGATAGTTATAACCGAGTTGGGAGTGTTCGTAATGGAGAGCTGAATCTTTAGCCTGATTTGCAAGAAATCGCGCTTTATCAACAATATCAGAATCATTAGAGACCAGCATGCCACCGCTGCTCGTTGTAATTATTTTATTTCCATTAAAAGAATATACTCCCGCCCATCCAAGAGTTCCTGTGAACTTTCCGTTATATGATGAGCCCAATGCCTCCGCGGCATCCTCAATGACTTTTATCTCATAGCGATTGCATACATCAATGATGGGATCAAAGTCGGCACTCTGTCCATAGAGATGGACTACGATCACGGCTTTGGGCAATCGGTTTTGTGTTGCTCGCTCTTCGAGAGCCGTCGCCAGTAATTCAGGATCCATGTTCCAGGATTGCCGATCGCTATCGATAAAGACTGGCTTAGCTCCCTGGTAGAGAATGGGATTAACCGAAGCCACAAACGTCAGTGTGGAACAAAACACCTCGTCCCCGGGTGACACGCCAGCCATTATAAGCGCAAGATGCAGTGCGGCTGTACCTGAACTTAGTGCAACAGCATGTGATGCACCTGTAGTAGTGCAAAATTCTTTTTCAAACGCATCCACATGTGGGCCTACCGGCGCAATCCAATTGGATTCGAAAGCGTCTAATAGCAAGTCCTTTTCTTTATCACCTATATCTGGCGGTGAAAGATAAATTTTTAATTTTTTCAGATTTAGAAAAGTGTTGTATTGATTTATTGCAAGGTCAGTACAGAGTCTTTAAAATTTAATTTTGTAAGTGAGAGGGCAACTCAAGAATACTCAAGTCATCAATCCAAAAATAGTCATTAGGTTCTTGGTTATTAATTTCTAGCAACAGATAACCGTTAATTGCATTATCAGGAGCTTCAGCAAGAATAGCGAGACGCGTCCAATCCTGTATGTTTCCGTAAGGAAGTCGATCTCTTGGTTGTAAATCATAGTAATTCCCTTGTCGATCACGCCATCTAACCGTGAGAGCTAATTTGCTGGCTGGACTAATCACACCTTTATGCCAAGACGTAAACAGATATGACCGTCCAGGCAAAACGGGTACCATTTGATAAATTAAAGTTGCATCCGAACCTCTAACCTCCATACCCCATTCGCCGGTCCGCGCGGCATAGTGATTTAAACTTATGCGTACTGACTTTGCAGGTCTTATATTAATTATCCATTTGTTCGGCCAAAGAACGAACTCATCAATATCCGATACTCTGGTTATCTCAAGATCTGTATTATGTAAAATTTCTCGGGCAAGCGAATGATTTTCGAGATAGGATTGAAGGATAAACAGGTCATCTTTTGTTTCTTTATTTGCAAATTGTAATAGTGGCAGACCTTCTTCTTCCCACTGCTGATTATATTTAGCCCACTCTAAAGCGTTAACTATAACTCGATCTGCGGGGTCAGAGTTAAATAGATAATCAAAGTCAGAAAGATATTGGTTCAATGGATGAGATGATTTGAGACGATGATTATGATCTTGTAAATTTTTCTTAATATCCCAGTAATTAATAAGCACATCCTGCAGAGTTTGGATATCCTCCAAAGTATCAATTCGTTTTCGTGCCAAAACATTTTTAGCATTTTGGTACTCGACTAATAACTCAGTCATTCGAAAGGCTTCGGAAACCAGTTCTACACGTTTTTGGACTATGGGGTGAATTGCTTGTGAAAGAGCACCATCAAGGATCCTTCGTAATTTTACACATACTTTGCTAGAGAAAAGAGTTGCTTGGTTCACGTCTTTAAAATACTTGATCCAACGAGCGGGTACAGGTTGATTCAACCATTGCTCTTCACATTTCTCGAAGAAACGCCGCATGGGTCTGGCGGTTTCCTGGAAATAATTATGGTAATATTCATCGAGTAGCTTTTCTGAAGATTGATTTATATTCCAAAGTAACTTCGCGGCTAACCAGAGTTTAGGTCCATCGAATCCCCAAATAGGATTGGTTTCAGCGTAAAAAGCACGCACTCCAGTATTATAAGCATACTTCAAACTTTCAGTTTCCAGAGAAAAATAAATCCGTGGGATTGTGTATCGAAATCCATAGTAGTAATCGTAGATGCCAATAATTTCCGGTCCAGCATTTACCCATCGTTGTATAAGCGCCTTATCCTCTTTCTTGAATACAGGATCATACCATTGACTGCGGTCGGCAGTGAGGTAGGGTAAGACCTTGGGTTCTACGGGAAATGTCGGCGTATTTTCACACCAGAAGTAGGCCAGGCAACCAAGATATTTATCGGGATAAGAGGTGGCTAACTTTAGGGCTGCTTCATTCATAAAATTGAATACGTAATCGGAATAGTCGGGTCGACCGCGAAAAAATCGCTTAGGTTCTACGAGACCTGAAGTGATAGGAGTGTCGCCTAATCGGACATTATCATTAAGCCCCAATGAAAAGCTGATTGTATTCTTATTATCTTCGAAATGTTTTTCTGCAAACTCTACAGCTTCTTTGGCGACTTCACTATTAGTTAAATCGGGTTGCCATAGTGTATCTTCTGGCCCTTTAGGACGATATCGCTTACCATTGACAACTGGAAACCACTCGGGATGATCCTCATAATCCTGGGGACGTATGACGCGATGGATATTGTGGTGGAATGCAAATCGCCCACGCAATAAATTGCGACGCATCCATAGTTCACTTCCTTCCCCGCTCATTCCGCTAAATTCGCGTGAGAGAAAATCAGGTTTAACATTTTCATCGATTAAGGGTAATACCCAGGATGTCTTCTTGGAAATATGCTCACCCAATTCCGTGGGTAAATACCAACGTACCCCTCCGTATTTCTGCAGAAACCAGTAAACAGCAAAAGCCGTAGCATCCGGTGTTAATCCTGCAAGAATTAGTCTATCGCCATCTGTACGTATAAAGAAAGAATCTTTATCTATTAAATTACTTAACAAATCTAAATTTTTTACCAATTGTGTATTACCAATAAAGATTCCAGCCGTATCTTGATAGAGATGTTCTTGAATTATAGTATAAGTATGACCAGACATAGAATTGAGAACACGTGCAAAATCTTCAGCTATTTCTTGTTCAAGAGTATTCGAATTCTTTGGCAGTACTATCTGCAATCTAGGTCCAGATTCATTAAAAACTGTAATTGGTTTTGAATCGGATATATGGTGACCAATTAAAAAAGAAAAAAAACATAAGACAGTTCTATAATACATGCAATGTTTTGATATTACTCTACCTATTGCATAGATATCTCGGAACTGTATCATAATTGAAATTACATAAGAAGATACATGTAAGGTAATGAAAAAAAACCTCATTTTTACCTAATAACTGTCTTCCAAATATACCCCAAGTCTTTCCAAAATTTATAATTACTAACATACTCGCGATTGATGCGGACCTTTTCAGGCCAGATCACTTCGTCATTGTATTTTTCAGGTTTAGTTTGCTCAGCCAGTAATTTTTCTTCATTGCGAAAATGTAAGGTGGCTGGACCGGTAATGCCTGGACGCACACTTAAAATGATGCGGTCTTTTCCCACGAGTTTGTCTGCGTAACCCGGAATATCTGGACGAGGGCCAACAAAACTCATTTGTCCAATTATAATATTAAACAATTGGGGTAGTTCATCGAGCTTTGTCTTTCTTAAATATCGTCCGATGTTGGTAATTCGTGGATCGTTCTCAGAAGTGACATTGGTATGAGGTCCCAAATCATTTCGCATAGTTCGAAATTTACATACCCGAAAAATTCGACCATTACAGCCAATACGATGCTGGAGGAATATTCCGCTTTGCTTAGTACTAAACGATGTAAGCACATAAAGAATCAACATTAACCACCCTGTCAGCAGTAAACCAATAAATGCCCCTAGTAAATCAAAGCTTCGCTTGGCGATTCTCTGTTGCAAAGTCAAATTCCCTTTGCGGTATTCATATATACCCATATCGATCCAAAGTATCTCCTATTAGTGGCAGCAAATCTTTCTGAATTTCACCATATGTGAATCTTTTTCGCCAATTTCCCACACTCTTGTCAGATACGCTAGCGGTAATTCGCTCTAAATCTATGCTCGTTGAGCTGATCTCAAGAAAATTCAGAATCCTTTTGAACTCTTTTGCTGGATCGCGAACGAACTTCTCATACTTTAGACGACATATTCGATCTTCAGATATTCTCTGTAACCCGCGTTCGGAATTCTCAATGCAGCGTTGCCATTGAAGGGCAGCAACCTGCTCTAAACTCTGTGATTTCAGTGCATTCTCAAACCCTTTAAATCGTGGACCCCAAAAGGCCAGTTGTTTATTACTTGAAAAGACTTTTATTAACCTATTCATAGCGTAGTGAATGGCATAGTAGGGCAAATCACATAATGGAACATAACAGGCTTTTTTCATCAGGTAGACGGGATCTAAAGATGCCTTCCATCGCTTTAATGCAGAGGCCACAACATCTCTACCATCCCGAAAAATGAAAAGGTATCTTGCTTCAGGTAAAACTTTATTCACGAACTCAACTCGCAATGAATTAGCGCACGTCTTCTCGACTACATTATCAACGGACAGTTTCTTAGCTATAAATTCAAAACGGTTCCTGATGTAATCACGTACCACGGGGTGCGCCATATCTTCTGATAGTTCATCTGTTATTTCCGACCTATTTCCGTGCCTCCAAATATAATTGATCTCATCACAAGGCCAAGTTCCAAATTTAGGTAACGTACAGAGTAGGTCACGCAAAATATTAGTACCACTACGCCCAGCTCCGATGATGATAACGGGTTTCATAGTTTAAATACCAACAGTTTTAAGCAATGGCTCTAACTGGTTGATAGGAATCTGTGTTCCACACGCACAGGTTTTTCGGCCGTTGTATGCATATATCCCAGTTCATGGTAGAAGATTACGGGACGGAAAAAGGAATCAAGAATGAACAGGTTAATGACAAGGGTTGTATTCGATTGAAATGAAGGAGGTGATGCTATTAGAAGATCTGAGTAATACCTAATGAACGAACACTGCCTACTATCTTGCATAAGCTTATCTAATCATTGACGATGAGAAAAAGGATAGGCTATGATCTGTGTGATAAAATTCCTGATCAACATTCTTTTTTCTAATTACCCGAGAGGGTAAACCCATTTATCCTTACATGAATATACTACAAGACAGTCTTTCTTAATTTTCTCACAGTGGAACCGGGATAACCTTTTCTCAGGTCGCTGCAATCTAGGTTTTTGCTAACGACTTCCTCGACCACCGGCTTTAGCTATACATTTTTTTAAAACTAATAGATAATATTTTATAAAATTATAGAGAGGCACAAGCTAGCTGAGTTTCCTCGTTCTGCAAACGGTTCTATCTCATTTTCAATCCCAATCCTTTAGATTTTTGTGATGAAGTAAATAATCATGTACTTGTAGATAAACTAGCGGTACTAAATTTATCATTGAAATTAACAAGCCAATAAAATCATCTAATAATTTATTAGATGCTGGAATAATTAAATTATAGATGTTCCTTTTACTACTTATGTATTAGCTCTATTAGATTTCCCAAAAAACTCATCAATTGTTTAATTCACACCAAAAATACTGTAAATAGCGTTGATCGGACCCCGTATTTCGTATCAAATTTTAAGTGAGAGAACTACCGGGTGTTAATGGTTTTAGGATTGATGTATATGAGAGATCTTGGCGCAGTGAGGGCGTAGCCCGAACGCGGCCAAGAGCGGAAAGGAATGTGACAAACTCTTGTGGGCTTTTAAAGCCTAATCGACTGTGGGGATGTTCATTGTTATAGGTCTGACGCCATTGTTCTATTAGCACTTGCGCTTCAGCCACGCTGAGCAACACTTCACGGTTCAAACACTCATCGCGTAAGCGGTTGTGAAACGACTCGATGAAACCGTTTTGCCAGGGACTGCCCGGATCGATATATATCGCCTTGATCTTTTTGTCGGACAACCACTGCTGCACCTGATGAGCAATGAATGGCTTCGCATGTCGTCGCTTCGCTCCTCGGAACACTGCCGTTGTCACTGCGGATATAGCTAGGAACTCCCTCTTCATCGATGGTTTCGCTGAGTACCGAGAGAACATCGGTTGAGGTGAGCTGTCGAGCTACCCGGATGCGTAAACATTTACGCGTATATGTCTTCGCTTCGCTTGAGTGTCGTCGCTTTCAGCTCCTCGGTACATCGATCAAGGTCATCATCTTTAGCATACCGCCATTGTCTGTACGATCATGGACAAAGTCCCAGGACCAGACGTGATTGCGACCGGTTGCTTTAGTAGGGAGCCCAGTAGAGATCCCCTGACGGTGTCTACGCTTTTTCGGTGGCTTTACCTGTAAGCCCGAAGAACGTCGCACTGCCTGTACAAATTTCCTGCTTGCCGCCCAACCTTCTTTCACCAGCAAGGCACGAATGCGCCGGTAACCGTAACGGGGATGTTCCCAGGACAAGGTCAAAATCCGCTCGGCCAATTGCTGAGCCTTCTTACTGGCCTGCTTGGGTCGGTAGCTGTACGTTGACCAACTGAGGCTGAGATAAGCACAAGCCCTCTAAAACGAGCACAGCCCCTTCTCAGCCGCATCTTTTACTGCTCGCTTCTTCTGCTTTGGGCTCACCATTTTTTTGAGAGCGTTTCCTCCAACACCCGAAGCTTGAGCATTTGATCAGCGAGCATCTTCTTCAGCTCCGTATTCTCCTTTTCCAGCTCTTTAAATCGCTTCGCATCAGCCAGCTCCAAGTTGCCATACTTTTTGCCCCAGCGATAGAAGGTCTGTTCACTTAGGTTGTTGCCGTGGCAGACTTCCTGCACGGTTTTGCCCGTATCGGGCTGCCGCAGTATTGCTATGATCTGTTCTGTTGTATATCTTTTTCTTTTCATTGAGGTTATCTGTTTATCCCGATAACCTCTCTCTGTTAATGATACCATTTTTGGGGGTCACTCCACCTGCAATTACATTGCTGAAAAAGCTGTTTCTGCTCCTGCCCTGGATCCTCGCGGGAATCTTTATGCTTATCAGCATTCTTAACCCGGCTTACGAGAGATATTTTTTACCCAATACTCAAGACGCTTTTCGAAGAATAGATTACAATAATTTATTACCCTCAACGGTAGATGTGGTGCGAACAACAGAGAAAGTTTCACTCTTAACCGGTGTGATGGCGCTCTCTGTTGCCTTGTTCTATCTCGTGCGTCGAAGACGGGATATACGTCTTATACTGAATATCATCTTCATCAACAGCCTTGTCTTAGGCATTGTCGGTACGGTGTTTAACCTGATGGGAACTGACCGTATTCTTGGAATGTTTGATCCCGTCAATACCATGTTTTTTTCCAGTTTTCGCTACCACAACCACTGGGCTGGGTTTACTCTCCTTTGCCTTGGTGTGGGGCTGGCGCTTTACAGCTACTATCACAGTAAAGACGATGCCAGGAAAAGTCGGTCTCGTACATCCACTTTTTTTCTCGGGATGTTATTTTTTTTAGCGTTGAGTATCCCTTTATCGGGGGGGCGCACGGGCATGCTTCTGCTAATTGTCATGGGGGTATTATTTTTCTTCAGGCTTTGGTGGAGTGAAATTCAAAAGCGCCGAAGGGGATATCACAGAAGATACTTATTAACTAAGTTAGTCGCAGTCGTCACTGTCGTCATGGTCGTCACCTGGCTGATTTATCAACTCGGTGAGGAGATGATCCAAGTTCGCTGGGAAAAATCGATTCATCAGTATGAAGATATATTAAGGGGTGAGGCAATGGAAATGCGGGTATATTCCACACGTGACACACAGGGTATGGCGTTGGACAAACCCTGGTGGGGTTGGGGTTTAGGTTCTTTTACCTACGCTTTTAAACTTTATGCGGGACCTGAGTTCTACCGTGGAAAACACTATTTACGCATGGAGTTCGCCCACCAGGACTGGCTGCAGTATTGGGCCGAATTGGGGACTGTGGGTTTTGCCGCCTTGTTAGCTCTCCCCGTATTCATTGTCATTATTGTTTTGAGACGAGGAAAGTCCAACCCGGTTACGGGCTGGCTAGCGGTCGGTTGCGGCCTGATCCTCGTAATGGCTTGTTTTGAATTCCCCCTGAGCAACCCGGCGATTATCGCCCTGTTTTTTATACTCGGAACTCTCGCCGCGAAGTATGCGTTATTAGAAAGTCAAATGTCAAAGGTCGAAGGTCGAAGGCGGGATGGGGAAATGGGTGAAAGCGATAAAGGGTGAATGCGGATTGATGCAGGATACAGGATGCAAGATGCAGGGTAATATAACCGCTTATATACCTATTCGCTTCAACGCATGTACGCATGCTCTCGTTTACACATATACCTTAGACTTTAGACCTTCGACTTTCGACAAAATCGAATATTCAATTCGATTTTAATACCGCATCATATTTCGCTTTATTGGCAAATAGGAGGTAGATATTCAAAGCGGTTACGATGAGGGCGACGGGGATGCCTTTGAGGTCGAGGGCGAGATGGTAGAGGATAATATTGACACTGAAGGGTGCGAGCAGGAGGAGAGCGAGAGCGACATAGCGGTTTATAAGTAACATCACTCCGACCCCGATTTTTACGACCCCGATCATGGGGAAGATGTATCCGGACTCCGCGAAAGCTCCTAAGAGTTTACCGGCGTCTTCCGGCGGTTCAGGCATAGGCATGAAATGAAAAAAGGTGTTCAATCCAAATAGAAGAAGGATCACACCGAGAAGAATACGAGCAACGAGATCAATTTTTGACTTCATACATTTTAATTTACAGGAAGATCGGGGAGGACGGGAAGAAAATTATAGCCACAAAAAGCACAAAATGAGAGAGGGAATTGGCTGACAGATGTCGTCACGTTAAAGCAAGATGTACAATATATTTAACCACGAATGACACGGATATCTAATATATATAAAGGAGTTGAATAGGGGATTAATGAGGAGTCTAAAGTCGAATGTCTAATGTCGAAAGTCGGAAAACGAAGAATTTTTACAGGAAGATCCAGCCGTCGCCAAGGCTATGGCCTGGCAGGCGGGAAGAACGGGAAGAAAATAATAGCCACATTTCAGGAAGAGAATAAACCACGAATGGACGCGAATTAGCGCGGATTACCACGGATATTTTATATAGAGAAGAGTTAATTAGCCACCAACCGTCGTCCCGCGGTGGCGGGACTATGGTCGGCAAAGCAAGATGCACTACCAGAGCACAGCGAGATTTTCTAATGACACAAGATACCTTCAGGTGAAAGTTAGTGCTTAATCGCAAAAGCTCAGCAGTAGCTGAGCTTCGGCTGTTCCTTACCGTTTTTTTAATTTTGATTTAAAAAACCGCGTAAAGGATTATCCGTATCAGTTCCGCTCGCGTGCGCGTGCGGGATGACTTTGCGATGAAGCATCGTATTTCACCTTTTCTTAACTTCATGTATTTAAATCCGCGACATCTGCGTAATCCGCGTCTCCGCGACATCCGCGTAATCTGCGGTCAGATATTTCCGTCTTTCCCGCTTGCCACGCCATAGCTCACTAGAGCGACGGTGGGATCTTCCTGTAAAATCCCTCTCTTTTTTTGTGTCTCTTGCCTGCCGGTCATAGTCACGGCGTCAGTTGTTCATATCCGCGAAAGTATAAAAAAGGAATAATGATGTGTTATAAAGTGGAATCTCGGACGCAATCGGCCGTCGTCCTTACAAATACAGGACTATGGCCGACAGGCACCATGCGTCCCTCCAGAAAAAGGAATATCGACTTTTGACATTAGACCTTCGACTTGATCCTCCATCATTCAAACGATGGAGGATCAAAATTTATATCCATGTAGCTCGATTTCTTTTCGGAAATGGGTTTCGATGATTAATCGCTGTTTTTCGTTGAGGACTTCTTGATAGGGTCTTTTGTCTTTTCGGAATTCGGATTTTGCATGGACGTGGAGTGATCCGTCAAAGGGAATGCCGAGATGATTAAAGACTTCGCTGAGTTCCTGGTTTAAATTCTCATTCCGAACAACTCGATCAACGATGATCTCACCTTTGTCATTCGTGTATTTTTGGAAGCTTACTGGAAATTCACCTCGGGAGAAATACTCATCTAAAGAGAGCCTACCGCCACTGCGGTTTCTTTTCATATAATAATGGGACAATGTCTTGTCCCAGGAGTTTCTCTCTACACAAAATTTGTAGTAGCTATCCCAGATTTCTGCAGGCAGATATTTTTTAATTAATTTTGCAGGAATATGATTAAAGTATTTTATCCCGGAAAAAAAATGTTCAATGGTTCTTCTCTTCCTTTTCCATTTCATGGCCACCATTTCCGTAAAAGGATTGAATAAACCTTTATAGTTTCGCGGTTCATGAAGTTCATCGGGTGGATTAAGGGGTGTGACAATATCATTTTCACCACAATGTTGAGATAAATAAATTTCAATGCTGGAACCCGCTGTTTTTTCCATCTTTATAAAGATGAATTTATACTTATGGGAGAGGATCATTGTGACTAGGAGTCAAAGGTCGAAGGTCTAAAGTCGAAAGTCTGAAAAATGAAGATTTTTGCAAGACGGCCGGAAAGAAAAGAATAGCCACATTTCAGGAAGAGAATAAACCACGAATGGACACTAATTTACACGAATATTATTTAAAGGATGAGAAAGAAAGAGATAGCCACCAGCCGATGCCGAGGCTATGGCAGGCAGGCAAGAGGCACCTACCGACTTCCCGCAGTGGCGGGACTATGGCCAGCAAAGCAAGATGCACTACTGGAGCACAGCGAGATTTTCCAATGACACAAGAAAACTTCAGGTGAAATTTGGTGCTTAATCGCAAAAGCTCAGCAATAGCTGAGCTTCGGCTGTTCCTTATCGCTTTTTTTAAATTTTGATTTAAAAAACCGCGTACAGGAATATCCGTATCAGTTCCGCTCGCGTAGCAGTGCGGATGACTTTGCGATGAAGCAACGTATTTCACCTGAATTAAACCCAAAATTAGTATCCGCGATATTCGCGTCATCCGCGGTTAGATCTTTCTGCATTTTTCTTCTATGGTGCTTTACCTCATACACTCCACATACAATGACCCGGGTTTGTATTCCTTGTTGTCCTGAATATCGAGGTTTTCTGACAGATATTCTTTGTAGAGGCTATTATTATAAGTCATCTTTTCGATCTTACTAAAACCATTTTGACGTAACCAATAGGACAGACTCTGCCAATCATAAGTCCAGAAGTGGCGTTCACCTGAAACCTCAAATCCGGACTTTCTAAAAAGATTTTTAATAAAACTTTTGATATTGATTTTTGAATGGGGTGTAACATCGGGTTTATCAAGTAACTGGAGCAATTCGCTGCTCAGAATTGGGCGCAGCCATTTTTGATTTTCTACATTTCCTCTCGCAGCTTTTAAAAATGATGCTTTTTGGCCTCCAGATTCGGTTCGAGTCAATTGATCGAGGAGTTCTATCATGTACCAGTGATGTTTGACTGGATTATCCTGGTTAAGTTCGACGCTCTTAATATAATTACGTGTTAAGACTTCCAAATCGGGTAGGGAAATTCGAAAAACACCGCCGGGTTTTAGACAGCGACATACCTCTCTCATTAAAAACTGACCAGTCTCTATGGGGAAATGGTCGAGAACATGTGAGGTGTAGACAAACTCAAAGGAATTGTCCGGATAGGGAAGTCCTTCCCAGAGATTAACCTGCTTAACAAATGGGGGGTGCGAGTGAACATCTACATTCTCACAGGCATCTCCCTTGTTGTAACGAAAACCACAGCCTATGTTTAATTTTATTTTAGAATCCATACTGGATGTTAATTCGACCTCGGATACTGCTCATATATATGACCGTCCCTAATCAGGATCAAAGTTCTTAAAGATTTTAGATTAACGGGTTTCAGGTATTTCTCAATAACGATTGGCCCATGACGTCACTAGAGTTTCATGTAAACGCGAATAAGGGTGTTTTTTTTCACCCTCTAGAGAAACCCTCTGTATTAATTGATATTGAGGTTTATGAAACCACCCAGTTGTTCCAAAGTGTAGATCTACGCTATTGTCTTCCAACATCATTTTATAATACTCATGGCTCACTCCCATATCAGAAAAAGGAAAAGCGAATATTCTGTGTTTTAACTGAAACTCTTCTTCTAAAAAGCGCATACTCTCACGGGTCTGTCTCAGTTGTTCATCGAGAGAAAGAATTGTATAAGGCGGATGATCTATGCTGTGCGCGCCAATGGCAAATCCATCATTTATTAATCCCGTTATCTGTTCTCTGTCCATGTACGGTTTAACTCGAGCCAGATATTCCGAGAAATTCAAGTCACATAAGTGAGCGATCTCATCCAGTAAATCTCTATGGTGATAATCAATACCCTTTAAGCTCTCTTTAAACTCGGTGTATAATAGACCACGGGTTTTAAATTTATCCTTAACCGCATTTTGCAATATTTTACTTGAAGAGTTTAAATGTTGTTCAATGAGCAAGCTTACTTTGAAGCGATAGAACAGATCTTTGTTTTCCCAAAAGCTGGAACTGATAAAAAAGGCTGCAGGTAAACCTTTCCTCTTAAGAATAGGGGCGACGATTTCTGACATTTCCCTAAGTCCATCATCAAAGGTAAGGAATACGCTACGGGATGGCGGAGGTTTTCCGCTCCTGCTATAATCCAGTATATCATCCAATGATATAGGACTGAATAATTTAAGAACACACTCGAGACTATCACAAAAATCTTTTACTCCCTTATACCTGTAAAGGTGCCGAATGTGGCCGAGGGGCTCATCACTTACAACGTGGTAATAAAGGACTAATAGATTTCTACCGGTAACGCGTAAAAGTAGGCTTAGGGGCATGCAAGCACCCACACCCGTAATAGTTCGGTGCACCCCATTTTTCACTAACCGCTTTATCATCTATTACCGCTTCCTCTCTTACGCACAAAAAACAATAGTATTAACAGTTTATTGTGTAACCTTATGATCTCTATTAATATACCTACATATTGCAGTTTTTACCACTTCGAATTACGCCGGCCTCCGCCTCGACAGATATAGATCGTAACATTCTTTACCGAGCGATTGGGTCAGTTTTTGAGCTGAAGGACCGTCAGCCACGGGTAGGTGGAATATCATTTTTCGGGGGAGTGCATATGAGGAGTCAAAGGTCGAAATCTAGAATACAGGAATATTTTTTACAGGAAGAGCGGAAAGAATAGCCACATTTCAGGAAGAGAATTAACCACTAAAGGACACTAATTAATACAGATATCTAATTTTTTAACCACGAATGGACACGAATTTACACGGATATTTTATATAGAGAAGAGTTAATTAGCCACCAACCGTCGTCCCGCGGTGGTGGGACTATGGTCGGCAAAGCAAGATGCACTACCAGAGCACAGCGAGATTTTCTAATGACACAAGATAACTTCAGGTGAAAGTTGGTGCTTAATCGCAAAAGCTCAGCAGTAGCTGAGCTTCGGCTGTTCCTTACCGTTTTTTTAAATTTTGATTTAAAAAACCGCGTACAGGAATATCCGTATCAGTTCCGCTCGCGTGTGCGTGCGGGATGACTTTGCGATGAAGCAACGTATTTCATCTGAATTAAACCCAAAATTAATATCCGCGATATTCGCGTCATCCGCGGTAAGATCTTGCTGTTTATTTTTGTGCCTCTTGCCTGCCGGTCATAGTCCCGCCACTGGGGGACGACGGTTGGTGCCTTTGAAAGATGTCGTCCCGGTGTCGCGGGACTCGGTAGTGGCTATCTTAAAAAAACCACAGCAGTGAATGTTACTGAAATAAAAGTTAAAGAATGGGCTATTTTAACTTTCAGCTTTCGACATTTGCCTCTTTAACTTCCTTCGGGGGATCTTTCCACTGAAATTCGGTGTTCCCGGGGATGCGGTCAGAGATATTCCAGGTTGCATGACCGCGTTTGACGGCTTCATTTTTAAAAAAGGCTAATTCCTTATGCGCCTCTTCCAAGGCGATGATTTTAAAATAATAAGCGATAATGGACGCAATTAAACCAATTAAGCTAAGCACCATCGCTAGAAATACAAAGGCCATGGGGGAAAAATCAGTAGATTTTTAGTGTTATGTTTTAGGTGTTAGGTATTAGGAAAGAGCAAATATTCAAAAAGTCAAAATGTAGCTTCGCAGTTTTAGCTGTAAGATTGAATCATAACAAAAATGTGAAATTCAAATTTTTCTTTAACTTAACACTTAAAACCTAACACTTAATACTGAAAATCGTTAGATTTTCATTCTTTTGACATAGAAATTTCTAATTTAGAAATTTCTAATTCCTTCGTCATTCCTTCAAACCATTCTATGACCTCTGTATGTAAGGGTATTCCCTTAACGCGCCGCTCTTGCTCTTCTTCATGTTCCAGCATGCCGGGGTAAAGGACGCGTTCTTGGCCCGGTGCCGGTTTTGTTTCCCTGATCATCTTGAGCATGCGATCCATGTTATCTTTAAAGATATCGAGATCGGTGAATGCTTCGATGTCGTAGGCGACGAAATGATGTTTATGCGTCATACCCGGTTCACCCGGGGATGCGAGCATGCTGGGAATGGAACCTGCCAATATTGACCCGAGGATTTCTGTTACCATCGCGAGCCCATAACCTTTATGGGAACCCTGCTCTCGCGTGCCGCCCAAGGGGAGTATATGTACAGGGATGCCATCCTTGAATTCAGGTACGCGAACGGCTTCCATTATGGGAACACCTTCGGCATCGGCAATCCAGCCTGGGTCCAGTTTTGACCCTATTCTGCGGGCGAGCTCAATTTTATTTCCGGCGACTGAGCAAGTCGCGGCGTCATATAGAAAAGGGGCTTCATTGCGTGTAGGTGCCGCGAGAGCAATGGGATTTGTGCCAAGCAGACCTTTTGAAGCAAAAGTTGGCACTACTTGTGTACCTGCAGCAGTCGTTACCAGACCTACCATATTGTTTTGAACCGCTTGCATGGCATGATGGCCGATGGCACCCGAATGGCCGCTGTTATAAACGGACACAGCACCGATGCCAACCTGCTTAGCTTTGTCGATCGCGATTTGCATCACATGACGACCAATAATGATGACTAAACCTCTATCCGCATCAATGGTCGCCGTTCCAGGCTTTTCACGCATAATCTTCCAATTGGCCTGCGCGTTGATATCTTTATTTTTATACTGCGTATGGTAAGCTCTCAGCATATTAGATACACCGTGACTTTCCACTCCACGCAGGTCAGAAGTTACGAGCGTGTCTGCCGCGATTGCGGCATCTTCTGGAGTCTCACCCATCTTTTCAAAAAACTCCGTCACCGTTCGGCGTAATGATTCCTCCGGAACAATGACCTGTTCTTTTATCGGGACTTTGAAACGTTCTAGCATAACTCAACAATGTTGAGTTATGCGGTCGAAGGTCAAATGTCAAAGGTCAAAAGTGAAAAAATCTAAAGATTTTTTGTTTTAGGTGTAAGATGTTAAATTTTAAGTAAGATTTTTCATCAAAGCATAATTAGTAAATGTTCCGACCTTCGACTTTCGACTCTTTGACCTTGTTATACCTAGGTCAAAGATTTCAGTAATCGGTCCTCTTCCGTAAAATCCCAGGGTTCTTTGTCATAGCCCTGTTCCAGCCACCAATTGTAAGTCATTTCCAGACCCTCGCGAATGTTATAACGGGGTTCCCATTCCAGGTCGCGACGCGCTTTTTCGTTGCTGTAAACAGAGCTGACTCCCCATCCGAAAGGGAAGATTTCAACCTCCTGCTCTTCATAGTGAGCGGGATCGACGTGAATCACTTCCACTTCCTTACTCATTATATCAGTCAGTGTTTGAATGTAAGCGTTAACCGTAATCATCTCATTTGAAGCGATGGTGTAGATCTGTCCCTCCGCCTGTTTTCGATCGGGAACAGAGGCAAATGCAGCGGCCAGATCATCGACGTGGATAAAGTGAAGAAGTCGTTGACCGTCTCCCGGAATAATAATTTTACGACCGTGAGTGAGTCGGGCAAAAAACGTGTGCTCGCGTTGTTTCAGGTTATTGTGCGGCCCGTAAACATAGACCAACCTCAGAGAGGTTGTCGGCAGACCGCGCTCTTCGTAAACCTTTAAGAGATAATCTTCACAGGCAATCTTATCCCTGGCGTAGTCACTGGCTTCCGGTCTTCGGTCTAGAGTTGAATCTTCGAAGATCGGTCTGATTTCGGAGGGGGCATAGACGGAAGTTGAGCTGCAGAAAACATAAGTACCTATCTTCCCATCGAGAACATTGATGACAGTTTCAACCACGTCAGGTGTATAACCCGAAATGTCATAGACGACATCAAAGGTCTTGCCATTCAATACCTCTGCGACCTGTTTCCTGTCATTGCGGTCGGCGATGAGACGATTGACCTTGCTGGGTATTTGCGCCTCGCTCTGGCCCCGATTCAAGATCGTTACCTCATGTCCCTGGTTAATTAAATAATCAACAAGGTGAAGCCCGACAAATTGTGTCCCCCCTAAGACTAGTGAATCCATGGATTCACTAGTCAAAAAGTCAAAAGGTCAAAAAGTCAAAAAATAAAAATCCTTGGATTTTTAGTGTTATGTTTTAGGTTAGAGATTGAATTAATGCATGAAGTTTTCCTGATATCATTTTTGTTTCAGTAATTAATGCATTAGCTTCTTTAGATGGTATAAGGCCAATATTTTTAGCGATAAATAATTGAGTTCGAACTTCAGCAGCTGAACCTTTAGCATAACCAAGAAATAATTTAAACTCATGTATCGAGTTTCTCTCAGCTCCCTCTGCAATATTTGAAGGTATCGAAACAGCTGCTCGCGATATTTGATCTCTAAATCCGTAATTACGTGAGTCTTTCAATTCGGAATATATACTTATAACTAAAGCACACGCTCTTTGCCAAACATCCAGTTCTTCGAATGATTGATAGGCCATGACTTAAGAGTTAAAGTGTATTTCTACGCGATTATCGGAAGAGATAACTAGATGATATAAATCGACAGTTAATACCTGACGATTAATAGTGAAAAATAATATTATTTCTTCGACTTAACACCTAACACCTAAAACTTAACACAGCAATATATGTCTGAAATGTTAGACACATCTTCTCGAGGTCTTCACATTGTGGATTGGTTGTGCATTGCCCTCTACGCGGCTGTGGTTTTGGGAGTCGGGTGGATTTATTCGCGCAGGCATTCGGACACGGGGAGTTATTTTGTTGGCAGCGGGAAGATGAATTCCTTTCTCATCGGTATTTCCATATTAGCAACGCTCTTAAGTTCCGCCTCTTTTTTAATGATTCCCGGTGAAATGATTAAAAATGGGCCGGTCATATTATGCTATCTCTTCGCGATACCTATCGCCTATGTCATCGTCGGTTACGTCTTGATCCCCGCCCTCATGCGTTACCGTGTGATCAGCGCTTACGAGATATTGGAAAAGAAGATGGGGGTAAAAATACGCCTGCTCGGTGCCAGCCTGTTTATCATGCTCAGGCTTACCTGGATGTCAGTCATTGTTTACTTCGCGGCAGAAGCGACAGTGGTAATCATCGGACTCGACCGATCAATGGTTCCCTGGGTTGTTCTGGTAATTGGGATTGTCTCCGTAACTTATACCACCATGGGGGGATTACAGGCTGTAGTTATAACCGATCTTCTTCAATTCTGCATCCTATTTGGCGGTGCGATATTGACCCTAACCATTATCAGTTTTCGTCTCGACGGTCTTCACTGGATTCCTACGGAGTGGTCACCTAATTGGGACGTACAACCATTCTTCAGCTTCGATCCAACGGTGCGCGTGACGGTGGTTGGATCGATAATCTCATTTTTAATCTGGTTAATATGTATGGGAGGATCTGATCAGACGGTGATCCAAAGATATATGTGTACCGAGGACGCCGCTACTGCTCGACGAGCCTACTTTCGAAATTCCCTCACAAATATGATAACCATTCCATTAATTGCTCTCGTGGGATTTGGGGTATTGGGATTTTATATGCAGTACCAGGAGTATATTCCTGAAGGGGAGACCATTCAGTCCTATGCTGACAGACTCTTTCCACTATTTATATCAGAACATTTACCGATCGGTGTAGCCGGCCTCGTCGTTTCAGCATTATTCGCAGCCGGAATGTCGAGCATCGACTCAGGAATAAATTCAATAACAGCAGTCACGATGACAGACTTTTTAGATCGCTTTGGTCTTAAATCAAAAAGCGAGCGACAGCATTTGAGAATGGCCAGGTTCATAGCCATTGGCATCGGTGTCTTTGTCATGCTTGTGAGTATTCAAATGCATCGAGTGCCCGGCAACTTCGTAGAAATACCCCAGAAAACAATTAATCTTTTTACGGTGCCCATGTTCTGCCTGTTTTTCTTTGCTTTGTTTGTTCCGTTCGCCACTCCATTTGGCGTTGCCCTGGGTGCTCTCTATGGATGGGTGGCTGCGCTCCTCGTCGCCTACTGGGACATTTTCACTGGCCTCGACAGACTAAGTTTCCAATTGATCATGTTTACGGCCCTCGTAGTAGACCTCTCTATCGGATGTCTATTCAGTCTCATTCCCATTAAGCATAACCCCCCCCCTGTGATCGCCGTCTGGACGGTTATGGCACTTTCCCCGCTAATCGCGGGGATACTCACGCTCTTTTTCAGAGCGTGAGTATTGTCAAAAAGTCAAGAAGATATGCGGTAAGGCGTAAATGCGATAAAGCGTGAATGCGGATTAATACCTGAGACATAATGCAGGATGCGAGGAGACCCTAGAGATTACCCCTTATTCGCATAAACACATATACGCGTATGAGGATGACGAGCTACGCTCTCGGTACGCACATACCCTTCGACATTTGACTTTCGACTTTCGACTCCTTTAATAAATCCATGATTAAAAGTAAAAACGGCTATCCAACTGCTGAAGAACTGATAGAAAAAGTGCGTGAGGTTGGCTATTGTCTGATTGAAGACATAATTCCTGAAGATAAGATTGAGCCGATCAAAAAAGAAATTTCTGACGCGGCTCACGCTAATTGCAGTGATTATGCGTCCGATAATATTACCCATATGTCAGGGACTATTAATCATACCCAGATTTTCGCGGAATATGTCGCACACCCTCGTATCATGGCGTTGGTGGACACATTTTTTGGCCCCTATGCGCGTGTCTCCTCGACCACAACGACGATTAATGAACCGGGGAACAAGCGAGGTATGTGGCACTCCGATTGGCCGTTTAACCAGAGAAACGCGGGGCACATCCCGGTTCCCTATCCCGACATCATGCTTCACATCACTTCTATCTGGATGCTGTCGGCATTCAGTAAAGAGAATGGAGGGACCTTAATTCGACCCGGTAGCCATAAACTCGATTATAACCCGAGCGTCGATTATCCGGTAAATAAAGCGAAAACAGATGATAAGGAAGCGATGGCAAAAGGGTGGACGGAGGTTGCCTGTGATCCATTAGATGATGAAATAAATGCTACGGGACCGGCGGGCAGTGTGCTCTTCTTTGACAGTCGCTTATGGCATGCCACCGCGCCCAACACTTCCAGTGATCCAAGGGTAGCGTTGATCGTGCGTTATGCTCCCTGGTGGATAAATCTTAAATCCTGGCGGCCCGGTTCGATTGATCGGAAAATAATTTCTGAAGAACCCGGCATATTTGAAAACGTGCTCGCGCCACTTCCCATCGATGTCTATAATCGGCTACCCGAAGTCACCAAACCCCTTTTCCGGCATTGGGTAGAGGAAAACGCGTAGCGTTTTCGTCGAAAGTCGAAGGTCAAAGGTCGAAAGCGAAAATCGTTATTCTGGAGGGACGCGCTCTGTCGCGTCCGCTTAAAAATCAGGTGTATTTATTTTTCGATATTATAAATGATGATTATAGCCACAACGGCGTGTGGCCCTCCAATTTATTTTCTTCGCTAAAAATTGTATCAGCATCATTCTACCTTTGACATTAGACCTTAGACTTTCGACAAAAGAACCCATGGGTTCTTTTCAAGATAAGCCGATTGGACGCAGTGGATTGAAGATGAGCGCGATTGCGCTGGGGGCGGGAACTTACGGACGAGAGATCGACGAAGAAGCATCCTGGCGGTTACTCGACTATGCGACAGAAAAAGGAATTACATTTCACGATAACGCGGAAATGTATGGTGGGGGTAACACCTATGAAAAACGTAAAGCGGATTACGGTACCACCGATGTGAGGGAGGCATCGACTGAAATGTACTCGGGCGAGAAAATTCTCTCTCGATGGATGAAAAATCGGGGTTGCCGGGATGAAATTATCCTCTGCACAAAAGTCAGCACCGGGAACAGCGCGGAAAATATTAAAAAACAGATGGCGGCCAGCCTCGAGCGTCTGGAAGTCGACTGTGTGGACGTTTACATGTTGCATTCCCCCGATGACAACGTGCCTATAGAAGAAACAATGGATGCCCTCAACGAGGAAGTTGAGGCCGGACATACCAGGGTTCTTGGGTGCAGTAATTTTTCGGGCGCGCAATTGCGTGATGCGCTCGCGGTCAGCGCGAAAAAGGGGTACGCCCGTTTTGAAATCTCTGAACCCCGCTATAATCTCGGCGATCGAGAAGCCGAAACAGATCATTTTCCCATTTGCCGAGAGGAAGAGATAACGGTTATGCCCTACAGCCCGCTGGGGGCGGGATTTCTCACCGGGAAGTACAGCCCCGACCGTTCAAAGTTTCCCAAGGGTGCGCGCTTTGACCTCTCACCCGGTCATGCCGACATTTACTTTAACGATCATAATTTTCGGGTGGTCGAACACCTGCGTAAAAAAGCCGAGGAGATGGGACTTACGATGGTGCGTCTCGCCATGGCCTGGGCCATGACGCATCCCGACGTCACCGCAACTCTCATAGGCGCCCGAACAACCGATCACATCGACAACGCCCTC
This sequence comes from Opitutales bacterium, assembly GCA_965197745.1. Lineage (GTDB taxonomy): Bacteria > Verrucomicrobiota > Verrucomicrobiia > Opitutales > PNEW01 > CBDANS01. The sequence goes on from CBDANS010000007.1 coordinate 786,135, forward strand.
CTCGCCGCCGAAATGGGACTGGATCCAGGATTACGTGAAGAAATGAACGAATTTTCATAAAAATTCGTTGTGTTAGGTTTTAGGTGTTAAGTGTTAGGTTGAAGGGTGTGTACATGGGCCTCCATTTATTTATTAATCAAACTATTCCCGCGTTCCCGCATTTACGCGTTTTCGCATCATCGCATATCCCCATCTCCCATTACTTTTGACTTTTTGACCTTTTGACCTTTTGACTATGACCCATGGGGTCATATTCCGATAAGCTGATATTGATTATCGATGGTCACTTGGATATGGGGTTTAATGCGCTTTTTAATCGGCGTGATCTTACCCAACCGGTTCAGGAATTACGTGCTCGCGAAGACTCGCTTGAGAACCCGTTAGGTCCCTATGAAAACGATCCTGGAACGGTTACGGTTTCACTCCCGGAAATGCGGAGGGGTCATATTGGTATTATGCTGTCAACTATTATGGCGCGTGTCCAAGTGCCCTGGCCCGGAAGACCCAGGACCCACAACGCGGTGCGCACTCAAGCCACAGCCTATGCGCGCGGGCAATCCCATCTCGCTTATTACCAGGCTTTGGAAAGGGAAGGAGAGACAACCTGGATTAAAACACTCGAGGACTTGAATTCGTGTGTTGCGGCCTGGGAAAACCCCACACCGGAAACTCCTGTGGGTCTTATCCTCTCCATGGAAAGCGCCGATCCCATCCTTGGTCCCGACCAGGTAGGGGAGTGGTGGGATGCCGGATTGCGTTCTGTCGGCATTACTCATTTCGGGGCCAATTCTTATGGACACGGAACCGGTACGCCGGGGGGACTATACCCCACAGCATACCCGCTGATGGATGCATTTGCAGATACAAAAATGATTATTGATCTCACCCATGCCGCTGATATCACATTCTGGCAGATCCTAGATTATTGGGATGGACCGATACATGCCAGCCATTGCAACTGTCGCGCACTCGTACCCGGTCAACGCCATCTCAGTGACGAAATGATAAAGGCGGTCTGCGAACGCGATGGCGTAATTGGCGCTGTATTTGCCGAGCCCATGCTCAATCCTCAGTGGGATTGGGATGATCCGAGAACACATTATACTAATGCGTCGCGATCGATGAAGGCGGTAATTGAACATGTCGATCACATCTGTCAGCTCGTCGGTAACACGGATCACGTAGCTATTGGCACTGATCTCGATGGCGGATTTGGACGTGAACTGGCCCCAACCGACATGAATACTATCTACGACCTGCAAATATTTTTAAATCTGCTGCGTGAAAGGGGATACAGCGAAGAGGACGTTACAAAAATTGCTCATGGTAATTTGCTACGCCTCTTCCGCCATGCATGGAGTAAATAATCATGGCTGATAAACCCATACTCATTGTAGACAGCCATCTCGACCTGGCTTTTAACGCTATTCAGATTAATCGGGATATTACACAACCGGCAGCTGTTGTTCGCACCCATGATCATCAATCCCATCTTTACCGATGGGGAAGCGCTACCGTTACTTTTCCTGAACTGAGAAAAGGAAAAGTAGGGATCGTGTTCGGAACGGTTATGTCTCGAATCGATCCTACCGATTGGCTGGGGCGCACCGGGGGGATGTATTCGCAAGCGCAATGTTACGGAGTAGGTCACGGGCATTACTCTTTTTACAAGGCGATGGAAAGGGAAGGTATACTTAAATTTATCCATAATGCCGAAGATCTAGATGCGATGGTCACGGCCTGGCAAAATCCCGCTGCCGATACCCCTTTTGGTTTAGTTCTCGCGATGGAAAGCGCGGATCCTATCTTGAACCCGGACCATGTCTCCGAATGGTACGACCGTGGTTTGCGCATCGTCAGTATTTCTCATTACGGCACCAGTACCTATGCCCACGGCACCGACACGGAAGGCGGTCTGTTACCCAAGGGTAAGCCTCTTCTCGATGCCTTGAAAGCGAGCGGTATTATTGTCGATCTGACACATACAACAGACCAGGGGTTTTGGGAAATACTCGATTATTATGATGGGCCGGTTGCCGCTTCTCATCACAATTGCAGGGCCCTCGTTCCGGGCCAGCGACAGTTAACCGATGATATGATCAAAGCCATTGTCGAACGCAATGGCGTGATTGGAGCCGCATTTGATGTATGGATGCTCGATCCCGATTGGATAAGGGGTGTTCGTGGGTGTGATCAAACGACGAAAGCCACGCTTGAAACGGTTGTCGATCACATAGAGCACATTGTCCAACTTGTGGGCAGTACCAATCACTGTGGGATTGGCACCGACCTCGATGGGGGTTATGGACAGGAGCAATCTCCCCGCGATCTCAACACTATTGCTGACCTCCAAAATCTTCCCGCAATTTTTAAACAGCGTGGTTACAAAGAAGATGACATTGAAAAGTTCATGTCAGGGAATTGGATTCGTTTTTTAAAAGAAGTCTGGGGTTGAAAAGTTGGTTGATGCATGATGCAGGATGCGGGATACAAAGTAATATAACCGCTTATACGCATATTCGCATTTTCCCATACACGCATGTCCCCATATACCTTTGACTTTTGACCTTCGACATTAGACTTTAATTATTCATGCGCTTGAAAAATAAAGTTGCGTTAATAACTGGGGCTTCCCGGGGGTTAGGGAAGGCTATGGCCCTTTGCTTTGCCAAAGAGGGAGCGGCTGTTGCCGTTAACTATGTCAAAAGCCGTGAACAGGCTGAACTGATCTGCGAGGGCATTGTCGAATCGGGGGGCAAAGCCATGCCCGTGCAGGCCGATGTGTCCAATGTTGAGGAAGTAAAGCAGATGGTGCAAATCGTAGAGGAGGCATATCATAACATTGATGTCCTAGTAAACAACGCCGGGCTCTTTATCCCCATCAATATAATGGAAGACCCGCCGTCTGTTATAGATCGTTTATACGAAGTAAATATTAAGGGGATTATTCACACCGTACAGGCCGTAGTCGGTAAGATGAAAGAGAGGAAATACGGAAGAATTCTTAATCTCAGTTCTATCGCAGGACTGGGTACTGATTTTGCCGGGACCAGTGGGTACGCCGCGACTAAAGCGGCGGTAATATCACTTACTAAACGAATGGCACTGGATTTAGGGGAGTATGGTATAACCGTTAACTCAATTGCACCGGGATTTATTAAAACAGATATGGCACTACGTGACGGCGTGACGGAAGTAAGTGCTGAAAATTTAAAAGCCGTCGCAAAGAAAGCGATGTTGAATCGAGTGGGGGAACCCGAAGATATCGCCTATCCCGCGTTATTTCTCGTATCCGACGAGGCCAGTTTTATAACCGGTCAAATTCTCACCGTCGATGGTGGGAGAAAAGATTTTCTCACTTTTTCAGCTTAAATCCGAAAAGTCGAAAGTCTAAGGTCAAAGGTCGAAAGCGGAAGGAGGGTTGAGGAAATGTGTATACGCGGTAAAGCGTGAATGTGAATTGATACAGTATAATCTAACCGCTTATCCCCATTATCGCTTTTACGCGTCTACGCATTATCGCATATACCTTTTGACTTTTTGACCTTTTGACTTTTTGACTTAAATCCTCAATGGAAAGTAAGGGGATTAAAGGTACGGAAATTCTGATTGTTGAAGACGAACCGCTCTTGCGAAAGCGGCTGGTCGCCTTTCTCGAAAGCGAGGGGGCCGAAGTCACAGCGACGGAAAATCTGGAGGGGGCCAGCAACTGCTTGAGCAGTTTACATTTTGATTTCGCTTTAATTGATATCCATCTTCCCGATGGTCTTGGGATCGACCTTTTGCGTGAGAAAAAATTTTCCGCGAATACCAATATTGTCATCATGACAGCTGAAGGTGGTGTAGAAAGTGCGGTTGAAGCGATGCGCCTTGGGGCCTCTGATTATTTGAGAAAGCCATTTGATCTTGAAGAGCTCCCGATTATTTTTAAACGCTGTGCACTTGCTCATCATACCGCTCGTCTTCAGGAACATCGCCGTAAAGAAGATTCAAAAGCTGAAGATCGGTTCTTTTTCGGTGAAGCGCTTACGGGGATCAAAAATCAACTGGAAAAGATCTTAGAAGCGGATCGGCGATTAGGTGAAGGATTGCCACCCGTCCTTATTGAGGGCGATACAGGGACGGGGAAAACGGCTATTGCCCGATGGCTGCATAACCTCGGGTCTCGAGCAAATCAACCGCTCGTTGAAGTTAACGGTTCAACGCTTCCAGACAACCTCGCTGAATCGGAACTTTTCGGTCACGAACGTGGAGCCTTTACGGATGCCCGGAGTGCCCGTATCGGACTCTTTGAAGCTGCTGACGGAGGCACTCTGTTTCTCGACGAATTGCCCAGCCTTAGCTCCGCTGTTCAGGTCAAGATATTGACGGCGATTGAAGACCGTAAAATCCGCCGAGTGGGAGGTAATAAAGAAGTCCCGGTTGATGTTCGCCTGATTACGGCTACCAATCAAAATTTACAGCAACTTGTCACTGACGGTGTTTTCCGCGAAGATCTCTACCACCGGCTTGACCTCATGCGCATAAATATTCCCCCTTTACGTGATCGTGGGCCTGACATCTTAAATTTGGCGGAGCACTTGCTTGAAGATCTTTGCCGTCGCTACCGGGTAAAAAAAGTCAGTATTTCTGAATCGGGAAGGCGAAAACTTATAGCTTATCCCTGGCCAGGAAACGTGCGCGAACTGGCACACGAGTTGGAACGTTCCATTGTCATGTTGGAGGGGGACACTTTGGATTTCGATAAATTGGATATTACACATGGGAGGAGTGTGACTATTGATGAGTCACCGCATTCGTCCAATGACTGGTTTAATAATAATTTCGTGTTTCCTGATGGTGAATTCAAGCTTGAGGAAGCCATCACGAGAATTATTCATCAAGCCCTCAAGCAAACCGATAACAATGTCTCGGCGGCGGCTCGCCTTCTTGGTGTTCCCCGGGATTATGTCCGTTATCGCTTGTCAGGCCAAAAGAAATAAAACATAATGTGGGGTTTATTTACCAATACTGACAGGTGTCAGGTGCTTTAATGGGGATTATACACCACTCAGCTCGTTTTAAGTGCTCCTTAGAATCTGCTATAATGTCACATATCATTTATATACAAGGGGTTAAATAAATTACTTAATCGTGGCACAAGCCCTGCTCCTATATATGCGTATAAACCATTGAAACCATTATAATTATTATGAAACCATTAATAAAAATACTATTCATTCCCATCTTGATTTTACTGGCTTTTGGGCTCCAGGTTCACGGACAGAACGACAATACGGATGCTACCGATACCAGGGATAATACCGATACCACTGATGGATCTACAATTGATAACCCGATAATTCGACCGGTTGAATTGAATGATGCCATCATTGATCGTCTGGGGGAATACCGCGATGAGCAGAATACCTTGCGCGACGAATTGCGTTCACGATTGGACGCTCTCGAAGAACCCACCCCGGATTCCAGGCGTGCCTTAATTGAAAATTTTCGTCATGAACACGCCGATCGAATCGCGGCGCAAAGAAGGCTGGCTGAAGAAATTCGTCAGGCTCAGCTCCAGTATCGCAGAGATAATTTAACCGGCGATCGCCCTCAACGTGACGATTTATCTATAGCCGTTGCTGAGCGAAAGGAACTCTTTAATCAGAGACGGGCCGCGCTATTGGAAAAGCGGCGTATCTTGCGCGATGCATTACAAGACGCATCGGATGAAGAGCGTACTAAAATTATTGAAAATTTCCGTGAGGAAAATCTGCAGCAGTTGAGGGATCATAAACAATTGCGCAGGCAACTGAGAGATGAATTGAATGAAGATCTCAGTGGCGATCGTCGACCGACCGAGTAATTAATCTCGCATTTTGACGATCACGGTTATTCGCCACGGGGGACAGACGGCTGCTTGAAGCCGTCTGTCCAATCCCACTTGAATCAAAATCTTGCTGGATCTGCAGCATTTATGGCATCTTGTGTATAAATTAATTGGCCAGAAATTTTAATTAAAGAAAGAAGAGAACTTTGTCCTCAAAATGGAATATATCGTTTACCGCGCTAGTGCTGATACCTTGTATTCTTTGGTCTCAGGACGACGCCACGATCGATTCCTGGTTATACGATGACACTATCGAATTAGAAGTGCGCGATTGGGAGAGGGACATCAATCTACGCGTTAGTACCGGCTACAGTGACAACGTGCTTCTCGCCTCGATTTTTGAACAGGGCAGTGCGTTTATCGGCGCGGAAGTTGAATTATTTACCTGGAGAAAGCCAAAAAAAGATAAAGCGAATATGCATTTCTACCTGGATGCTCAACAAATTCATTATTTTGACGTGGAAGGTATAGATAACGAATACTTGATTGTCTCACAGGGACAGCTGAGCAAACGGTTGAATGATCGAATGACGGTGGGTGGGTCGCTCCAAGCCAATTATATTGATCAAGTTTATGATATATCAGCCAGTTCATTTGAACTTGATACTACTACTCTGAAAGTTGGTGAAATTAAATTTACCCCGTTTTTTAAAATAAAAAATCCAAATGGCTATTTTTCAGGGGTGGACTTTGATCTGCGACGGGATTTTTTTGAGGACACAACATTTGATTTTACTGAACCCTCGATAGAATTTCACGCGGGTAAACGCTTTAAACACGGATCCATCATCCGCTTTAATTATGCTTTCGCCCATCGATTTTTCGATACCCGAGTCAAGCGTGACACAAATGGGTTCCCCTTACCGGGAACTATTCTGGAATGGAATGGACACACTGTTGATGTTCGTTGGTTACAATTTCTAAATAAAGATAAAACTTTTCATATCCAATCGAAATGGGGTGTTAAATGGAATTCAGATAATGGCACTGGGTACTATGACTATTCCCTTTATAAAATAAGCGAATCCTTTATGTTTGAAAAAAATAAATGGGAAATTGCAGGTGAAATTGCCTACAAGTATTATGATTATGATATCCAAACCGTTAGCTTTGATAATTTGGAGGGGCGTTATCTGAGCCAGACTAACATATTGATGAAAGTAGAAAGAAAGATTAATGATAAATGGGAAATGTTTCTTGAGTACAACCGCGAAAGAAGCCGTTCCAATCGTTTAGAAGATGAGTATAGCGCAAACCGTGTGATTTTGGGATTTGATTATCTTTTTTAAACTGAAAGATGAAAATATCACAGGCATTAGCTATACCCCATTCTAAGTTTTGGTTATTTATAACAACTTAGTTTTTATTAACTAATAATTAATGGAATACGAATTAAGCTAAGTGTCAGTTAAAACCAACAGTCGTCCATTTCCGGGAATTCCGATCTTAGTGGTTATACTTATAACTGTTATTTTCGGGTCCTTAATAAGCATACTGGGCCTGAAATCCCGGAAGGCAATACGCAGCCAGATCATTAATCGTGATGCTGAGGTGCTGTATTCGCTGGCGTTGATGGAATTTGCCCGTGCCAATGAAGAATCTCTGGCTAATTCCTGGTTAGAAGAAATGGGGACCGACCTCTTAACGGTGGTTTTAAGAACATCGGAAATGAGGAGTGTTATAGCGGTCAGGCTCTTTGACAGTGAAGGGCGATTTACTGATGCGTTACCTGTAGAGTTTTTAAAGGGTGAACTTGGTCCTCAGGATTTAGAGCGCGTTCGACGCTTACAACCGGTAAGCGTCTACCATCCTGAAGCACGTCTCAGTTATTATTTCGTAGACGTTCTGGGGATAAATGATGATTCAGGTTTTCCTATGCTTGAAGTGCTTTTACCGCTTCATGAGGCTGATTCAGATTTATTATTGGGTATTGCCCAGTATCTAATTGACGGTGCCAGTATTAAAAATGATTTTTCCGCTCTTGACAGCAATTTGATTAATCAAGCGGGAATTGTCTTTGGATGCGGGACACTGACCATCGCAATTATTCTGATATTATCATTTCGCCGACTCCAACGATATAGCTATTTACTTGAAGACAGAAGCCAACGTCTCCTCAATGCAAATCATGAACTGGCGATGGCAGCTAAATCATCAGCCATTGGTGCCGTGACATCGCACCTTATTCACGGTCTCAAAAATCCTTTGTCGGGACTGCAGGAGTTCGTTAAAAGTAGAGATTCAAATGAATTAAAAGAATCATCAGAGGAATGGCAAACTGCAGCGGAATCCGCTCGACGCATGCAGATAATGATCCAGGAAATAACAGCCGTTCTTCGGGACCAGGAGACCGCCCAGAATTACGATTTTACCCTTGAGGAAATACGCGAGATCATAATTAGCAAAGCGGAACCACTAACACAAAAATCAGGTATTACTTTCAATGCCGGAGAGACTTCTCATAGTAATCTTGATAGTCGTCGTGGTAACCTGCTTCTCCTTATTTTGATGAACCTGATTCAAAATGCGGTGGAAGCTACACCCGTCGGCAAAGAGGTGGCGCTCGAATTTCACAACCATGAGAATCGCGTGGATATTCATGTCACCGATGAGGGGGAGGGTTTACCCTCTCACATTCAGGAAAACCTTTTTTCACCTTGTCAGAGCAGTAAAGAGAATGGCAGCGGCATTGGACTCGCCATCAGTTATCAACTGGCAAAGCACATCGATGCCGATATTACACTTCATGCAACCGGAGCCAATGGGACTTGCTTTATTGTCAGTATTGCAATTTCAACTAACGTAGTTGAGCGTAAAGAGAATAAATCAGAATGAACCAGCGAATAAAATTAATTATACTATGCGGAAGTTTATTTATTTTCTCACTATCCTGCTGTTTTCATTTTCATTGAGAGGACAGTCTCCCGGTGATTTGATTTGGACCTATAATACGGGGGGGTAGTATATTCCTCTCCCGCAGTAGGAGATGATGGGACAATCTATGTTGGGTCACATAACAACAGGTTTAATGCTATTAATCCGGATGGTTCATTAAAATGGCAATTCAGCGCAGGTGATTTTATAGATTCTTCGCCGGCCATCGGTCCTGATGACACGCTTTATGTGGGATCATGGGACAATAGGCTCTATGCTCTTAACCCGGACAATGGTGCTAAAATATGGGAATATGAGACCGGAAGCCTGGTTATATCATCTCCCGCCATTAGCGAAGATAGCACTATTTATTTTGGCTCTTCCGACGGTTTTTTCTACGCTTTAAATTCTGATGGATCATTAAAATGGGAATTTTCCACCACGGACGAACTCGATTCTTCACCGGCCATCGGCTTTGATGGCACTATCTATTTTGGCAGTTATGAAGGTATCCTCTATGCGCTTAATCCCGATGGCACGCTGAAGTGGTCTTATCAGGTTGATGTTGTTCCGGGCGAAAATAGTCGCATTGCTTCGTCTCCCGCTATCGATATTGAAGACAATATTTATTTCGGTTCAGGGAATAATATTTTCTATTCCCTGGATTCAAATGGGAACCTGAATTGGTCATTTATAGCGGATGGTAAAATCGACACCTCGCCCGCTTTGGGGTTTGATGGTAATATATATTTTGCAACCCGAGAGGGATCTTTATATTGCCTTGATGATAGCGGTATCGAGCAGTGGTCGGTGATAGTAGGTGATGTTTTTTTTAGTTCTCCTGTTGTAGACACCGAGGGAAATATATATATCGCTTCATTTGTTGGCAGTAATGAAAGCCGCCTTTTCGTATTAGACCCGAATGGCGATCTCCTTTGGTCTTTCAGTTTCGTTGGTCTTATAGATTCATCTCCGACAATTTCAAATGACGGAAGCGTCTATATCGGCAGTTATGATCAAAAATTATATGCTATTTTTTCCGGAAAGTCACTGACTGATAGTTACTGGCCGAAATTTAGAAGTACTTTGGGCAATACCGGAAATATATTTTTCGAATTACAAAGCGGAATCGTAATTGAAGGATCAGGAGACGTCGTGGGTGAAAACATTGTGCATCCGAGTGGAAACATTTTCGATCAGGTCTTGCTCACCGGCCAGAGCGTGAAACTGCGCGCCAAGGAAAACCAGATCACCCGCGTTTCATTCATGGACGAAAATGAAGACATAGTGCAGGTAGAGTTCTCGGGCGAAGGTACCTTTACCGTAACTCTGGACCCGGTAACCTTCCTGCCACCAGCCCTCCCCCCGCGCTACAACCAGGCAGTAGAGTACGTGACCGGCAAACCCAGCGTGGTCATCGATGGAGCCGACTCCACTACTTTCTTCAGTATATTTACCGTAGGTACCATTAATGCCGTGAACCAGGCACTGTTCCCCGAGGGTCAGATCTATGATGCTCAAGCGGATGTGACCCTGGTGGAAGTTGTAAATTCCACGGGAATGGGGGGAATGCAGTTATCGAACTCCGTATTTTCTGCGAGCACCGGAAGAACAGGCGTGGTTGCCGAGGGAGTTCCGATTGCGGTACGGTTGACCGTGGGTGACATCGATGCCAGTGGAGACGCAGTGCCGCAGCTGCTCTTTGGAACCGGCTCGTTCACGGTGCCGGCGGGTAACCCGGGATTGAGAATAACTGGCGGTGATCTCCTCCAGAGTAATGGAGCATCCATCGTCGTCGCGCCGAGCGGATCGACTACCCCCGGATTCGAAACCCTGATCTCACAGAACAACTTTAAGTCAGACGAAACGCCTCAGCCCACACAGAGTATTAATGCAACATTCGTTAGCGCCGATGGGACGGTAATAAATGTTACTATAGAAGAAGTAACGTTTTAAAAGGGATGAGTCAAAAGTCGAAAGTCAATTGGACGCAACGGAGTGCGTCCCTCCAGAAAATAAATGGAGAGATGAAGACACGGGCGATGACGAAGATTGTCGATTTACATTATAGAATATAGCTTCTTCTTCGTCCTTCCAGTTATTTCACCCCGGAGGGGTGACACAATCACAGCTCGCAGCGTAAGCTTTGGGAATAATTTACGAATAATTTAAGCCCCAGCGGGGCGACACAAACCGGCTTATCTGTCAATTTGTATCGCCCCTCCGGGGCTCTGAAAATGGGTTGCACATCTCAAACCCATTGCTTACGCAATGGGCTAATTATGTTACGCCCCTCCGGGGCTTCGACGCTAAGATAAACGAACTTAAAAGCGGACGCGACGACGCGCGTCCCTCCAGAAAATGAATGACATTGCGTGCTCTCCTATTCTGTTCTTTTCCGGAGGGCCACGCGTTGTCGTGGCCGTAACCATCAATTAAAATACTAAAAATAATTGATTCGCATGTTAAATCGGACGCAATCAGCCGTCGTCCCGCGATTGCAGGATGAAGGGTGATGGTGGCTGTCTAAATCGTAGACGAGGACGAAGATTGGTTCATATCATCATACCCATTTCCGGTGTCATTTGGGAATATATAATAGCCCCGTAGGGGTACAGGCTATTAGCCGGGGGTTTTAAACCCCTGGGAAAAATAGCAAAAAAAAGCGCCCTTAAAGGGCGCTGATAAACAGGTAAACTTGAAGGTTAAATCGTTTCGGGTATCGATTATAATTGCCACCACCCCTTCAGGGCGGGTGGTACTATTTATTCTGTTTTACCCGGCGTTAGGGTCTACACATTTAGGACCTAGAAGCGGGTCTTTGGAAGCAAAGATCTGTGGGTGTTTTTCAGCTTCTTCATTTTTCGCTATCCATTCTTCATATTCATCGGGGACATCGGCATCACGATATATAGCTTCAACCGGGCATTCAGCAACACAAGCATCACAGTCTATACAGGTGTCCGGATTGATGTATAAAATATCAGGGCCTTCATGAAATGCTTCTACGGGGCATACGTCGACGCAGTTCGTATATTTGCAATCAACACATTTTTCTGTAACTATGTATGTCATATTGAGTCTTAATTTAAACGATACGCTACTTTAGATAAAATTTTATTAAAAATAATAATAAAATAAGATGTGAGTTTTCTATCAGAATATTCCTATCCTTTTTGTCAAGCCTCTAACGAACAGGTTGGGATTATTAGTCAAAAGGTTTATGCGTATTCGCGTAAGTGCGACAAAGCAAATATGAGTATAAGCGATAGGATCACCTTGCACCCTCGCTTGTTTTTATGAAGTCCGACTTCCTCTACATCATATACGCATTATGACACTCACACTATAACGCTTTTCCCCGTTCCACTTTTACCCTTGATTTTTAAAACCCACTCTTCTGTTTAAATCGCTTGTTCAGGAAGTATCTTAAACTGTCAAATTGCTCTTTACTTAGTCGACCGGCAAGATTCGCTTCGTCAATTTTCGTGATTACCGGTTTTGGTAAATCCTTTTTTAATAAATCCAGATTTTAAACGTAACATGGAAAATCCATGGATTTTCAATTATCTGGATTTTGACGCTTATCAGTGTGGCCTAAGTCTTTTCCCGGGGCAACTTGATCTCTAACCAACTGCTTTAATTCTGTGATTTCCGGAAAACGGCCCTTCTCTTTGCGTGACCAGATGACTTTACCATTAACGCGTACCTCAAAAACGCCTCCTGATCCCGGGACTAAAGCCACCTCACCAATTTCTTCATCAAATGTGGTCAATAATTCCTGGGCGTACCAAGACCCGCGTAATAACCAACGACACTGTCTACAGTATTGAATTTCTACTCGTGGTTGTTGAGGCATTTTCAATCTTCAATTGTACCCGTAGAGCATTCGTTCCTGAATATGATTGAATACTGAATTCGGATTGCGGATATACACAGTCGAAAAGTATAATTATAATCTAAGAGAGGATCTTTAAAGAGGTGATTCTATTATTGCATTTTTGCAATAATATGGCATTGAAATACATGCAATTAATATCATGTAATGATATTCCTATTATTTTAATTCGAGTTCTTTCTTAAAATGAAGTCATAACGTCATTTTAAAGTAAAGAAATATGGCTCTAATATACACCGATTCAAAACATGATGTTCTCGATGGTGAAAAAAATGCATCATGTGATCAGCAAAACCCCAGTACCCCACATCAATTGAATAAGGGTAGCCGACGTAAAAGGTTTTCTTTAAAGAAGAAACTCCTTTTTTCTGTCATTGTCGCTGGGTTATTTTTCGGAAGTCTTGAGTTTGTCTGTTTTCTTACCAAGTCTCTCTATATTAATTTTCGCAAACTTGGTTTACCCGCATATGCGGTTAATTACATGCCAAGTACGATTAAATACACGCTTCGCGAAAACGTGCTTTCTAAACCGGACAAAGAACTTTTATTTCGAGTAGAGCAAAACCCATCAGGTTTATCTATGCAGGGTTATTCTGGAATTAATGCACATGGCTTTCGCGGTAATATTTATGATCCGAGTCTTATAAATAAAGATGAGACAAAAATTATGATTCTTGGTGACTCCTGTGCCTTCGGGTGGGGTATACGGGATTATGGACTTACATTTCAGTCGATATTGGAAAAACGGTTAAATCAACGGCAATGTGACTATAAAGTTTATAACTTTTCACAACCCGGATACAGTTCCAGTCAGGGAAGAATAATATTTGAAAAATGGTTCTCTAGAGTCAGTCCCGATCTTCTTATAATTTATTTAGGGTGGAATGATATCTGGGAAACACCGCTATTAACGGATAGCCAGAATCTTAATCTATTTAAATACACAAAAAAAACCCCCTTTAAGTGGATTCAAAAATCTCACACTTACCTGGCATTTGAATCTCTCTATCAATCGTTAATAAAACCAAGTGGTGAGTATGCAGATATCAAAAATAAAAAATTAAGAGTCTGATTGGACCCCGTTTTTCGTACCAATTATTAAGTGAGAGAGTTCCCGGGTATTAATGGTTTTAGGATTGATGTATATGAGAGATCTTGGCGAAGTGAGGGCGTAGCCCGAACGCGGCCAAGATCTGAAAGGAATGTGACAAACTCTTGTGGGCTTTTAAAGCCTAAACGACTGTGGGGATGATCATGGTTATAGGTCTGGCGCCATTGTTCGATTACAACTTGTGCTTCAGCCACGCTGAGCAACACTTCACGGTTCAAACACTCATCGCGTAAGCGGTTGTGAAACGACTCGATGAAACCGTTTTGCCAGGGACTGCCCGGATCGATATATATCGCCTTGATCTTTTTGTCGGACAACGACTGCTGCACTTGATGAGCAATGAATGGCTTCGCATGTCGTCGCTTCGCTCCTCGGAACACTGCCGTTGTCACTACGGATATAGCTGGGAGCTCCCTCCTTTTCAATGGCCTCGCTAAGCACAGAGAGGACATCCGATGAGGGGAGTTCACGAGCGACCCGGATATCCAGACATTCACGCGTATATGGCTTCGCTTCGCTTGAGTGTCGTCGCTTTCAGCTCCTCGGTACATCGATCAGAGTCATCATCTTTAATGGACCGCCATGGTCTGTGCGATCATGGACAAAGTCCCAGGACCAAAGGTGATTGCGACCGGTTGCTTTAGTAGGCGACCCCGTAGAGACCCCTTGACGGTGTCTACGCTTTTTAGGTGGCTTTACCTGCAACCCTTCTGAACGTCGTACCGCCTGAACAAACTTCCTGTTTGTTGTCCAGCCTTCCTTTACGAGCAAGGCACGGATGCGCCGGTAACCGTAGCAGGGATGTTCCCAGGACAGGGTTATAATCCGCTCGGCCAACCGCTGAGCTTTCTTACTGGCCTGCTTGGGCTGGTAGCTGAAAGTTGACCAACTGAGGCTGAGGTAGGAACAAGCCCTTCGCAACGAGCACAGCCCTCTCTCAGCCGCATCTTTTACTACTCGCTTCTTCTGCTTGGGGCTCACCACTTTTTTGACAGCGTTTCCTCCATTACCTGATTCTTAAGCATTTGATCAGCGAGCATCTTCTTCAACTCGGTGTTTTCTTTTTCCAGCTCTTTAAATCGCTTCGCATCGGCTAGTTCCAAATTGCCATACTTTTTACCCCAGCGATAGAAGGTCTGTTCACTCACGTTGTTGCCTCGGCAGATTTCCTCTACCGTTTTTCCGGTATCGGCTTGCCGCAGTATTGCGATGATCTGTTCTGTTGTGTATCTTTTTCTTTTCATGAGGTTATCTGTTTATCCCGATAACCTCTCTCTGTTAATGATACCATTTTTGGGGGTCACTCCAAGTCCCTATGGAGGAGGCGATTGCCAACTTCAAAGCCTTTATTGAATCAGCTGAAAATTATCAAACTGAAATTATTCTAATACTGCCTCCCGTATCCAATCGTGCGCCGCGATTGAGTGGTATACTGGAATATAATGAAAGTATCCGCTATGCTTTTCATGATAATGCAATGATCCTTAAATTAGATGACATGGATTATGACGCTCCATCTTCATACGGTTACTTTTTTCCCGATGGGTTGCATCCCAATACGGAAGGGGCAAAATATATTGCTTTTCAAATTGCACCCCTATGTCATCGCATTGCAGCGATGAGAGCAGAAAGCAATAAAAGCAATGGTTCATTAACGCTTCGCGATGACGATAACCGCATTTTGCAGCGCACTCCGTAGATTGATTCTCTGAAGAGCACTTACTCTCAGCAAATTTTATATGTCTGGATATCAGGTATAAAGGCTTTTACTTGCTATCAAAGTTATGTCTCAATAAGATATTATTTTATCATATGATTGAAATATCTTTTAATTTTTATTAACACAATTCGGGGTAAATCATTTTAGTATCGAACCACGAGAAGGAGCTGACTCTTTACTGATAAAATATAAATTTCCAATGATTTTTCGTGAAGCTACAGTTGAGGATATCCCGGAAATTTTTGAAGTGCGTGTAAAAGTGAGGGAAAATCTGCTAACCCTCGTTGAATTGAGGAATATGGGTATTACTCAAGAGAGTGTAGCAAAATCATTCCAATTTGATTGTAAGGGGTGGGTAGCAGAATGCGATAATCGTATCATTGGATTTTCTATTGCTAATAAACGCACGCGTTCGGTATGGGCGTTGTTCGTTCTGCCTGATTATGAAGGCAGGGGCTATGGTCGGGGACTTTTAGAACTGACTATGAATTGGTTGTGGGAACAGGGACTTGATAAAATATGGTTGGAGACTGGACCAGACCCTCATTATCGCGCTAATGGATTTTATAAGTATTTGGGCTGGGAAAAGAAGGAAACGACGTTGCACGGGCAATTTCGTTATACCTTCACGCGTCCGCTGAAATTAATTGAACCGCTCAACTCTTAAATTTCATTATCGAATTTGTTCTAGAGTTATCAGCTGTTTTTAGTACCGCGCTTTTACCCTTAATCCTCTTTTGTGGAATAGGCGCCCTTGCTGACCGATTACTTCACTTCGATTTAAAGTCAGTTAACCGCTTGTCACTTTATATCTTTATGCCGGCGCTGCTTTTTACGACATTAATGAAAGTGCAGGTTAATGTCGGTGATGTGGGACGCGTCGCTTTATTTCTGGCCATTATCCTGTTGGGTATGGCGAGTATCGGATGGCTATATTCCCGAATCTTTCATTTAGATAAAGCTACCACCAGTAGTGCGGTTATCTCTACGACATTATTCAATGCGGTTCATCTTGGATTTCCCTTAACCTTATTCTTTTTTGGCCATGAAGGTCTTGAGTACGCGGTTATTCTTGTTGCTCTCAATACTATCCCTCATCACGGTTTTGGTTTATTCGTAGCTGCTCAGGGAGCACTTTCCAATCGAGATGCCTTACTAACCCTTCTCCGTATGCCGACATTTATTGTTATCGGCATTGCCGTTATTTTAAGAGTATCAGATGTTTCTGTCCCCGGGGTAATATTTGAGCCCCTGGCGATTTTAGGAAAAGCGGGTATCCCACTTGTTCTCGTATTTGTGGGGATGGAGCTTGGTCGTCTTCGGCTGGGGAAGGTGGGAAAAATAACTTGGGGGGTAATAGGAATACGACTACTCTTCGCTCCTGTTTTAGCATGGGGTGCCGCAGAACTGGTAGGCTTATCGGGTCTTCTTCGCTCCGTTGTCATTATTATTGCCAGCATGCCGACGGCGATCATGCCGATTTCATTTGCTCGAGAATTTGGTAGTAATGTCGCTTTTGTATCACGAGCAGTCTTTTATTCGACTATTCTCAGTATCATAACGATTCCTGTTCTCTGTATTCTCATTCGTTAGACGAAGATTATGGCTAATTAATACACTATGAATCTTCGTCTGCCTCCTCGTCTTCGTCCTCTTATACCCTAATTACTTAATAATAAGAGTTATTAAATCTAAAACTGTTTATCAAACTTCCCAGCGGACGCGACGACGCGCGTCCCTCCGGAAAATCAATAAAGGGTGGGAGGCAGACGAAGACGAAGATTTGTACCCCATTGCAATAACTTTCAGTTATATCCCGTCATAACCCCAATTTTTCTATTGTGTTAAGAGGATACCTTTTAGATATATGGCTACCATGAGTGAATTAGAAAATAAAATTGCTATCGTTACGGGAGCCGGAACCGGTATTGGTAAAGGGATTGCCAGAGCATTTGCCCGTGAAGGCGCCAATCTCGTGTTGGCTTCACGGAATGAAAAAAATCTGCAAACCACCGCAGAGGAACTCAAAGAATATAATAGGGAAGTTATAATTGTTCCTACTGATATTACTAAAGAAGATGAAGTCCTGGCCTTATTTAAGCAGACCATGGATACCTTTAGTCGCCTCGATATCATGATTAATAATTCGGGTATATCCGTAGGTAAATCGATTGATGAATTATCACTTCAGGAATGGAACGAGGTTATCGATGTTAACCTCACAGGAACTTTTCTATGCAGCCGGGAAGCGATGAAAATCATGAAAAGACAGGGCGGGGGGAGAATTGTCAATATCGGCAGTATTTCCGGGCAAATGCCTCGCTTGAACTCGGCCCCCTATGTTGCCACAAAATTCGGAATAGCGGGTTTAACCAAAGCAACCGCCCTTGAAGGGCGTGATTTTGGGGTGGCAGCCAGTTGTGTTCACCCCGGCAATGTAGCGATAGAACGGCGTGTGGCTAGTGAATCCTCGCAGGACCAGGAACCCATGATGTCCGTAGACGATATCTCTAAAGTCGTGCTGACCTCGGTTACGCTACCCCCCAACGTTAATATGTTTGAGTGTATCACGCTTCCCGTCGGTCAGTTATATTTAGGAAGGGGATGAGCCATGAGTCAAAAAGTCAAAAGGTCAAAATGTCAAAAAGTTGGTTGATGCAAGATGCATGATCCAGGATTCAGGATAATCTAACCGCTTATCTCATTTATCGCTTTTACGCGTCTACGCATGATCTCATATACCTTTTGACCTATTAATTTAATTATTAGTCCTGATAAGCCTGACGTTTTGCATTAGAAACCAGTTATAGAATTGATGAGGATGTATAAATGCCGGGGGCACGGCACTGCGCTGTATATAGCCATCCTTTACGGATAATCCTCCCCATTTTTCAATTATATCCTCGCGCACACGATAAGATCGATCGCGCCATTCACCTATGGGAATACAGCGTTCAAGACGTCCTGATTCAGTCTTTTTTGCTCTGACCACAATCTCCGTTTCCAGTGGTTTAACCCTACGGGTATGAGCATTTTGCTTCCATAGCTTCTTCTCTACTTTTCCCACGGAAACTACTTCTTTAACTACATATAGACCAATTATAGCGTATATCAACCTGTGCGCACACGCTTCAATTGGTCGCAAGCCCGCATAAAAAACAATAATATCATCTGATTTCATTCGGGTGATAACAGCGCCGCGCCGAGCTCCATTGTCGCCATAGGTCAGTTCATTGAAATCCGGATCCAAATGCATTTTTTTATTCAGGAGACCGGTGGAGAATTTAAGATTCCTCCTTAATCCCGTTTTATATTTATGACAGAACCCGTTCAAAGCTGGCAATGTCTCGGAATAATAGCGCTGTAGATGCTTATGGCTGTGTTTATCTTCTGGAATCGGAATATAAACAAATTCTCTCGAGTGCAGATCGAGTGGAGCATTCCACTTACCATATGAGCTATCAATACCAACTCTTATGAGAAGCGCTATCATTATTTGTCAAAAGTCTAATGTCGAAAGTCTAATGTCGACTCTAATAGAACTGACGAGCATTAGGAATCTACATCGGCTCTTGAATTCGACATATCTTGTTTAATATGGCGCATAAGCGCGGCAATACCTTTTGAGATATTTCTACTAGCTTCTCTTAAGTCTACTGCGTCCTTTTCTAATAAATATTTAAGGTCTTCCGCAATATAGAGCATATTCCTCAATTCCCCGCAGGACCCCTTTGCGATACTAAGATAATGATAGAACTCAGCGTCTCCTTTTCTTTCATAACCTTCCGAAATATTATTCATTACAGACACACTAGATCTTTGAATCTGATTTTTAAAGCCAAAGTCTTTTGCTGCTGGCGTTGTATCACCAAACACAGTATAAATGGTCGCGACTAAGGTTCTTGCGTCTTGCCAGATTCTCAGATCTTCAAAAGATTTTACTGAGTTCATATTTATCTTAAAGGTTGATGTTGGAAGAATGAGATCTTTATAAAATTTAATTCGGTATTAAACACATGACACTTAATATTAATTATTTTACCTTCGACTTTCGACCTTTGACTAATCACCTTTGACTTTTCGACCTTCGACTTTCGGCTCTCACCTTTCACAGATGCATGCGGCAAAATCAGCCCCAACGCTCTCTAGAAAGAGGACTTATTTTCTCATTCGATTGTCAACATTTGCCATTCTTCTCTTTGCTCTAATAATTTATATCGTTATGATGCCCAAAAGCTCTTATTCAGGTCCTTTTCTGCCACTCTCTGAAGATGAGAAAATTACACAGCGTCAGCTCAATAAACACATTGGCGTTCTGGCGAAAGAAATCGGAGAGAGAAACTTCTGGCATTACCTGGAGTTGACAGCGTCAGCGAATTATATCGACGAAGCATTTAAGGATTCAGGCTACGAAGTAGATCGGCAGGAATTTAAGATTGATGGTGTAACCGTTGCTAATCTTGTAGCAGAATTAAGAGGAACTTCCTTACCCGATGAAATAATTGTTGTCGGCGCTCACTACGACTCAGTTACAGGTTGTCCCGGTGCTAACGATAACGCTTCAGGTGTTGCCGGTCTGATCGAAACGTCGCGTCTGCTGGTAAATAATGAACTGTCCCGGACAATCCGCTTCGTCGCTTTCGTTAATGAAGAACCCCCATTTTTTCAGACTGCCAATATGGGGAGTCGCGTCTACGCAGCTCGCGCCCAACAACGCGGAGAAAATATAATCGCCATGCTTTCACTTGAGACCATCGGCTATTATTCAGAGGAGGAAGGCAGTCAGCGTTATCCCTTTCCATTCAGTTTCTTTTACCCGGATGTTGCCAATTTCATCGGCTTTGTTGGAAATTTATCATCGCGCCGTCTGGTTCATCAGGCCATCGCTTCATTTCGTGAACATACAAAGTTTCCCTCCGAAGGGACAGCTGCTCCGGGATGGATGACGGGGGTGGGGTGGTCAGACCATTGGTCTTTTTGGAAAGAAGGGTACCCGGCGATAATGATCACTGATTCCGCGCTCTTCCGTTACAATTTTTACCACACCCCGGAGGATACACCGGACAAGATTGACACGGCGCGGATGGCGCGCGTGGTGAATGGGGTATCGCGTATAATCTCCGACCTTGCCACAAACTGATATTTTAAAGCTTTTAATGCATGAAAATCAATGTTGTCGCCCTCTGCCTCACTTTGATTTTTGCATTCACTCTCTTTGCCGAAGAACCAATTGAGATTGATATTCCTATATTTGAGGGTGGGTATGGCGTTAAATTTTATCAGGATGTTGCGCGCACATTTGAGAAAGGACATCCCGGTGTTAAGATCAATCTATACGGCGATCCACGCATGCCGGATCAGGTGCGTATTCGTGTCATAGAAGGTAATTATCCTAACGCGACAGCATCAGACCTGTCCTACTATAACTTAATTAAAGCCGGGAAAATTCTTGACCTGGCACCTTACCTGGAAGGACCCAATTGGGAGAATGATGCCCGGTGGCGTGATACTTTTCTTCCTGGGGCAATTGAACATTGGCAGGACGGCGAACATGTCTGGGCATTGCCTTTTGCTTATGCCACCAAGCTGATTTTGTATAACAAAACTCTGTTCAGAGATAATGATTGGGAAATTCCTCAAACCTGGGATGAGCTTTTCAGCCTTTGCGATCAAGTCCAAGCAGTCAATATTGCGCCATTCGCATTCCCCGGTGTTTACATGGGCTATGGCGATATGATCTTAAGAGCGGCCTATTACAACTTGGCTGGGCCGGATTTGTATCGACGTTATAATCTTCTCGAGATAGGGACACGTTCCGATCCTCAATTCAAAAAAGCCGCGGGGATTCTTCAGAGGCTTTCCACCCAGTATTTCCAGGACGGGTGGGAAGGGATGAGTCATACCGGTTCCCAGTTACAGTTTTTTCAAGGCAATACCGCGATGATCGCCAACGGCTCATGGATAGTGAGCGAAATGGCAGGAAAAATTCCCGAGGATTTTGAGCTCGGAGCTTTTAGAATGCCAGTTTTCCCGGAGGGAAAAGGATCTAAGAATGCAGTCGATGCCGGAAGTGATTATTTCTTCCTTTTTAAAGAGGTGGAAAATAGTGATGTGACCGTTGATTTTTTTCGTTTTCTGACCTCCCGTCGATGGGCGAAAGCCTTCACCGAGAGACAGGATTCCCCCACCGCGATCATAGGAACACCTCTGGAAAGCTACTCACCTTTGATGCATGATATGGCAAGGATCATTGAGAACTCAACCGATGCCTACGGCTCACCATTGGGCTCATCACCCCCATATCCAGGGATGGCTCAAGCAGAAGAAGATGCGCGGGCGATGCTCATGTATAATGAAATTTCTCCAGAAGCATTCGGTGATTTTCTCGAAGCGGCAGCAGAGAAAGAAAGAATAATCAGAATTAATCCCAAGAAAGTTGTCTATCGTCATACCACGGCTGGATCCCTTCTTATTTTCATTATTGTAGCCGCTTTAACCTACACAGTTTACAGCCAGCTTAAAGCAAGAAGAAAAATAAAGACGGTCAGTCATTCTCCGGGCAAGTTGAAAGCGCACTATGTGCTTTTATTCATAGGACCGGCGATGGTAATGTATCTGGTTTTTTCCATTAAACCATCATTGGAATCTTTTGTCTGGGCCTTTACCCGGTGGGATGGAATTACCGATCGTGAGTATTTGGGGCTGCTTCATTTCAAACGGCTTTTGTTTGAGAGTGATATATTTTGGAAGGCACTGAAAAATAATTTATTCGTGATGTTTGTTCCGACTCTCTTCGTCATTCCCATCGCCCTTTTTATTTCTTTTCTTATCAGCCGTAGGGTCTGGGGCAGCAATTTGTTTCGCATCTGTTTTTTCTTTCCGAACATCATGGGGGGCATCGCCATTACCCTTTTGTGGATGAACGCTTATGATCCCCAGGGGGGACTGGTCAATGGTGCGTTTGTCGGCCTGGGTTTCACGCAGTTTGAGAATTATCCCTGGCTCTCACAGGATCATTTATACTGGTCGTTAATACCTATGGCCATCTGGGGCGCCTGTGGGTTCAACATGATTCTTTACCTCGCCGCGATGGAAAACGTGGACACCGTTTTATACGATGCAGCGTCGATTGATGGTGCCAGCACCTGGCAGCAGTTTATTTTCATTACCATACCGCAGATCTGGGAAGCGCTTACTATCTCTGCAGTCTTCATGGTCATCGGCGGCTTAAAAGCGTTTGAAAATATCTGGTTGCTGACGAGCCAACGGCCGACTTCGAACACACATGTCATTGGCACCTACATGGTAACCACAATGTTTAAGGAATTTAAGGTAGGTCAGGCGACGGCGATCGCGGTCCTATTATTTGTCTTAGTTTTCTTTGGCGCGATGGTTACGATACGATTGATGAAACGGGAAACGGTGGAGGTCTATCAATGAAAAACAAACCCGGCCGAAAGCAAATCATTGAACCTATCGTGAAGATGCTGATTTTTAGTGTACTCCTGAGCTATCTTATAGTTGTTGTTTACCCTTTAATTTGGATGAACTATACCGCTTTGAAAACGGACCAGGAAATATTCCTGGAACCTTTTGCTCTTCCTGATTTTGAAAATCTGCAATGGGAAAATTTTGAGCGTGCCTGGGTAGGGGCACACTTCTCGAAGTATTTTCTCAATAGTGCGCTCGTAACGGCGTGCGCGCTTACTCTCTGCCTCATCCTGGCATCGATGGCAGCCTATGCCCTGAGCCGATTTCGATTTCCGGGGGGCACATTACTGTTTTATCTCTTTCTCTCCGGTCTCATGATTCCCGTGCAGTTGTCGATCATCCCGCTCTTTTTTCAAATGCGCGACTGGGGATTGCTTAATTCGCGTGTGGGCCTGACCCTTGTCTATATTGCCGGTGGACTGCCCTTTGCCATCTTTATCCTCGCCGGGTTTTTTAAAACGTTACCCCGATCGCTCCACGAAGCCGCGCAAATTGATGGTTGTAGTGAATGGCGAATTTTCTGGAGCATTATGTTGCCACTCGCCCGCCCGGGGCTTGTAACCGTGGCTATTTTTACCTTTCTCTCGTTCTGGAATGAGTACTTCACTGCTTACATGTTCTTATCGGGTGAAGGCAGTGAAAATATTCGAACGCTGCCCCTTGGTCTGGCGAATATTGCGATTACTTCACAATATCGCAGCGATTGGGGCGTCTGTTTCGCGGGACTTGTCTTAGTGCTCATCCCCACGCTGATCTTTTATATATTACTCCAACGCCAGATCGTTAAAGGTGTTGCCGCCGGCGCCCTTAAAGGGTGATTATTTAATAATCAGATGATGAAATATACCCGGGATAATAAAACACGTTCATGTCATTTAAGATAAAAAATGTGGAATAAAATGAAAATAAAACATGCAACACGAGTAGCTTTAAATATTCCGTTTTACACTGCTCGTGTTACAAGGGCGATGAACCGGGCTCAATCCCACAGTCAACGGTATTATGTTTACCAGATTGAGCTTGATAATGGAGTCGTTGGGTACGGCGATTGTATAGAAGTATACGACGTCGATCAATTGAAAGGCCATAACCCATTTACCCTTATGTATGATGACCGTATCGGTTTTGGTCCCCAAGTGGCAATTATGGATGCAATCGGTAAATCCGTTGGCGCACCGGTATATGCCCTGCTCGGGAGAAAAGTTCGCAATCGATGCCCGATATCCTGGTGGGACATTGACATGCCGCCGGAAGACTGGGCGGCGGAAGCAAAAGAATCCGTTAAACGGGGCTATACTTCTTTCAAGATGAAAACCAGGCCCTGGCGCGATATATTTCAACAGGTGGATGCAGTGGGAAAAGTCGTTCCCGCAGATTATAAATTCGATGTGGACTTTAATGGATTTCTCTTGAATCAGGCCAAAGCTGAGGTTGTTCTTCAGCAGCTTGAGGAGCACCCCAATGTGGGGATTTTCGAAAGCCCCTTTTATTTACAACTTGATATACCCGGAGCAAGGAAGTTATGCGAACGTATTCGAAAACCAATAGTCGAGCATTACAATGACGCCTGCCTTCGCGCCAATGCCTGCGATGGGTTTGTTATTGGCGCAGGCATAAAAGAGACACTTCGCCACGCGACCTTAGCCGGAACCTTCAACAAACCATTCTGGTTGCAAATGGTTGGAACCGGAATTACAACTGCCTTCGCCATGCATCTGGGTTCAGTCCTTTCTCATGCCCGTTTACCTTATATTACTTGCCATGAACTTTGGGAGCACGACCTCCTCTCTGAGCGATTTAAAGTAGTTGATGGATATATTGAAGTACCGAATGCACCGGGGCTTGGAATAGAAGTGGATGAGAAAGCCCTCGCAAAGTATACCGTCAAGCTGAATGATCCCACCCCTAAGGAACTTTATCGCAGAAAGAAAAGAATACTTCGTATTAACTGGCCCGGGGAAGGAAAGAAAAAACGCGTGTGGGAATTTACCGACGAATTCGTCTACCAGAGGGAGTATTACCAGGGGAATATACCGGGTTTTGAGCGCGGTGTCTCCCTGAAAGTTATTGAAAATGACGGCAGTTCTGCTTTCAAAAAACGGCATAAACAGTTATTAGAAAATGAGCGTCTCATTGATTTGCAATTTCTTGATCACACTTAATCCAATAACCCTCATAATCCTGAAAGGAAACGATGTCAGCAGCAGAAAATAACCAAGTCCTTTTGACTAAACACACACGAAGAGAGTTCCGGGAGCGGATGCAGGGAGGGGAACTGAAAGCGTGTATCATCCCCGTTGCCGCTACCGAGCAACATCTGGAACATTTATCAATGGAGCATGATTGGCGGAGCGTTATGCATATTTCTGTCGAAGTCGCCAAGCGTCTCCATCCGCAAGTATTGGTTGCCCCCTCAATGAGTATTGGGATCAGCGAACATCACATGCGGCATATCGGAACCTTGACCGCTTTACCGGGTAGTTGGCTGGGGGTGTTATTCGATACCATACGCAGCATGCACGATGCCGGTTTTACCAATATCCTCGTGCTTAATGGCCATGGTGGCAATGTCGCGCCTTGCCTTGGTATGTGGGGGCAGTTCCAACAACGTCTAGAAATTAACTTACACTTTTTCCCTTATTGGGACTTCCTCTCAAAGGACGTCGCCGAAGCGAATCTTAAGACTAAGCGCTACCCGGGACATGCCCAGGAATTCGAGACCGCTTTTGCCTTGGCCGTATTTCCCGAAAATGTTCGCCAAGACGCGATGAAGGATCAGGAGGATAAAGAGCCGCTGGAAGCAACCGCAGAAGCAGGTGTTGCTATGATAGATTCGATAGTGGATAATACTGCAAAATTTGTCGCCGGTATGATTGATGGCACTAACGTGGCCGAGATCCCCGAGTTTCATCCTTAATTCAGTCAGGAGATATCACAATGAACGCAAATCTAAAAATTACTGATGTTGAACGCATCGTTGTCGCTGTTCCATTTACCCCGCGTTGTGATAAATGGAATTCCCGTGAAGTCTATCAGTGGCGTGTCAGTGAAATCATTCGTTTAACTACAGACACCCCTGATATTGTCGGTTTCGGTGAAACCATTATACATTATACTTGGGGCCGTGTTCCCGATGAGGCCATAGAGCGGGTGAAAGGTGGCAATCCCGCTGATTTTCTTGGTGATGATTCCCTCGGAGCAGGTTTGCAAATGGCAATGTATGATGTCGTGGGTAAAGCGCTGGGTGTTCCCGCCTACCGGCTTTTCAACTTACCCCGCGTCCGCGAATGGTGCCCGATATCATGGTGGAATATCGATTTTCCCCCAGAAGAATTTGCGGCCGAAGCAAAAGAAGCCATTGAAAACGGCTATACTTCATACAAGATTAAGGCTCGCCCCTGGTGGGATATTTTTGAGCAGGTGAAGGCGATCAGTAAAGTAACGCCAGCGTATTTTGAACTCGATCTCGATTGGAACCAGATGCTGCTGAATGCCGGCAACGCCACACCTGTTTTGACTGAACTGGACGAATATGAACGCATTTCCATATATGAGTCTCCCATCATGCAGCGTGATATCGAAGGGCATCATCAACTGCGTCAGAAAATAAATCACCCGATCGCGCTTCACTTTTATAATCCGCCATTCCCCAGCGTGGTTCGAGATGAGGTGTGCGATGGGTTCGTCATTGGTGGTGGGGTAGAAAGTGTGCTGCGACAAGGTCAGCTGAGCGCGGCATTTGACAAGCCATTCTGGCTTCAGATGGTGGGGACAGGATTGACAACGACTTTGTCATTGCATCTCGGAGCTGTTCTGTCCTTTGCTCAATGGCCGGCCGTGAATTGTCTGAATAATTACGCCGACGACCTTCTTGTTGAACCATTGACGATACAAGGAGGTTACGCGCTTGTGCCGGATGGTCCGGGATTGGGAATCGAAGTAGATGAAGAAGCGCTTACCCGATATAAGATGGAGCCACCTTTTGTCCTTCAAGTGCCGCGACAAATCCTATCGGTAATCTGGCGCAATGGTCATGTTCGCCATTATACGGACATGCAGCAATGCAGGAATGACGCCCTTAGTGGCAATGTTCCTGCCCAGGAGCGCGGGGTGACAATGGACGTAAAACCCGATGATGGTTCAAAAGAATGGGCGGACCTCTACGCGAGGACTGAACTCGGCCCCGTTATTGACCAACTGTAATAAGGAGTTAAGCCATGATTGATCTATCAAAGTACCGCATTATTGATTTATCGCACGAATTGTATCCCAGTGAACAGAAGACAGATGGGCATCATCGACACGGCAAACCTATCAATGGGCGACCGGTTGAGCTCTCCGAGTTTTTTCATTCAGATGACAATGCACGTATGCATTTTATCCGGAGTCAGACCCACAATGGGACCCATGTAGAAGCCAGCTATAAATTTTCGGAGACCGGTGCGGATCTGGCTTCTATGCCGATTGAGACTTACATGGGAGAAGCTGTGGCCTGTAACTTTATGCAAAAGGCGGGCCAACCCATTACCCCGGACGATTTTCAAAATGCTGGGGTAAAGCAAAATGACATTGTCCTCGCCTGGAGTAGCCCAGACGGGGCCTATCTGACATTTGAATCTGTTGACTGGCTGGTGGTAACAGGTATTAAAGCATTGGGATTAGAGAACATTTCTCTGGCTCCACCGGGGACCCCATTAGACCAGGCTCCGACCCCGGATGCCAAGTTGCTGCTCGCCGGAATTGGGTTTATCGACAATGGAAGAGGATTTGATCAGATTAGCAAAGCTCGGGTTTTCTTTATTGGTCTGCCTGTCAGGATGCGACGCGCAACCGCATTCTGGACAAGAGCTATAGTGCTCGAAGAGATATGAATGATGCGGGATACAGGATGCAGGATACAGGATGCAAAGAAAGATAACAGTTCCTATATTACCACTTAAACACATTTTCACTTTATCTCATTCATGCATTTCCTTTTGACCTTCGACCTTTGACTTTCGACTCTGCACATCCATGCATCTTTACCTGGTCCAACACGGCGAAGCAAAATCGAAAGACGTAGATCCTGATCGTGGACTTACCGATGAGGGCTTTCTCAATGTTGAAAAAGCAGCTGCCACCGTAAAATTGATGGGCCTCAGTATCGACAGTATTTGGCATAGTGGTAAGACTCGAGCGAGGGAGACAGCTGAAATTTTTCATTCATCGATAGTTGCACCGTGCGAACTGTTTCAGCGAGACGGGTTATCCCCTAATGATCCTGTAGAAGCAATAACACAGGTGATCGCAGCAGGGGGTATTGACGTTATGATCGTAGGTCATTTGCCCTTTCTCAATAAAACTGTCTCATTACTCGTAGCCGGTAATGAAAATGCAGATATTATTACCTTTCAAAACGGCGGAGTACTCTGTCTGGAATGCGATGAAACTGATCACTGGTCAGTTTCCTGGATGATTGTCCCGGAGATTTTGAAATAGAAAAAGTCGAATCTCGAATTTCCATATCTTCATCTTGACTTTTGACTTTCGACTTATATGCAATACGGAATAAGCACCCTGGTTATACAAGATGAAGGACTGGAATCAGGCCTTGAAAGAATAAAAAGAACAGGCTTTAACGAAATAGAGTTGTTATTGGACCCTCCGCATTTCGGGCCTGATGACAAATCGACTGAGGCGGTTCATGCGCTTATGAATCGCATAGGTCTTTTAATGCGAGTCGGTCATAGCCCGATTACTGATATCGATCTGGCATCTTTCGATAAGGAAAAAAGAAAATTATCAATCAAAAGAATTGCTGGATCGTTTACTATTTTTAAGGAGCTGGGAGCTGAATCGGTCGTCGTTCATGTCAATGGTCCCGCCTCTGATTACACTCAAGAGAATCTGAGTAGGAGTGTAGGCAATTCAAAACAATCAATCCTTGAGTTGGCTGATTGCGCTGCTGAGGTGGGTATAAAAATGGCTTTGGAGAATCTGCCACATCGTGGCACTTTGCGGCCCTTTCATTCGATGGAAGAACTGCAATCATTGATATTGGATATGCCGCGGGAACATGTGGGCTTATGTCTCGACACCACGCATGCCAGGTTCGCCGGACACGATCCACTTCAGCAATTAAATGTGGCGGCGGATAGATTGTTCACATTACATTTGCATGATACTGATGGAGAAGGCGATCGACACTGGGTGCCGGGGAGGGGTATCATTGACTGGGACACCTTTATTGCAAGATTGTCAGAATTGAATTTTAACGGTTCAAGGACCATTGAAGTGCAATTCTTTCCAGAGACAAACGTATGTGAAATTGAGGAGAGTTTTAATATCGCCAGTCAGTGGGAGTCACGCTACAAATGAGATTATATAAATGGAAAATGAAAAAAAATATTTAAAAGTATTCATTGCGGGATTAGCGTTTCCCGCAACGATTCTTCCCTTTATTTATTCACTATTATTTTTATCGGGGCATAGCGCAGTAATAAATATACCAGTACAGTTCATCCCCCATTATTTACCCATTATTTTTGGTCTGTGGAATATGCTTTATTTTGCGATTGGAGAAAAGTACCCGATAAAAAATAAAAGTATGCGTTTATGGGTGTGGGGGGCTCTGCTCGGTCTCATCGCCGCATTGATCGGGGTATTTATTATTAGCCTGCCCGAATTACTCTATGGTTTAAAAGGTCCATTACAATACCTGCCTCTCATTGTCGTTCCCATTTTTTATGGTTTGATCTGGAGATATGTTGTTGGCTCATTAAATGATCTGCTCGGTTTAGAGGAATGGTAATAAGTTGGATTATTATTCTCTTCGGTTTCTTTGACAGCGTAAGTATCTAAAAAGAGCGAAAGTGAAAACTTACACTTATTATTTGCCAGGGAGATAAATCTGAGACTATAGCTCAATCTTCCTAACGGCCACGACGACGCGTAGCCCTCCAGAATGAGAACAAATGGGAGGGCCTCGCGTTGTCGTGGCCGTGGTTTAAATATTTAAAACAAGAGAATGAATAATTAATTATTACAGAAAGAGGATAGTTTGGAGGGATGCGTATAGCCTGTCGCCCATAGTCCCGCGGATGCGGGACGACGGCTGGTCGTGTCCGCTTAGGTGCATGAATTTACTGCAGGTAGCTAATTACTGGATAAAAATTATACTCATTGTCCTTTCATTTTGTGCTTCTTGTGCCTCTTGTGGCTATCTTAATCGAGGATGAAGACGAAGAGGCAGACGAAGACGAAGATAAATAGAATATTAAACTTCCAGGGCCATGCCACCACTACCGGTGTCCGCGCCGCCAGCCAGCTTGCCACTTTTAGGGTCGATAGTTATGGCATGGACCAAACCTAATCCACCGTGACTTTCCGGCATTCTTTTAACGGGATGCTTTTTTCGAATTTCTTCACAAACAAAATCAGGAATACGGGCCTGGCATTTAATTTCATCACCCTCGCAGTCAAATCGGGGTAGATGAACCGCGTCACTAATGCTCATATTAAAATCAAGCACATTGAGAATCACTTGAAGGATTGAAGTAATAATGCGGGTCGCGCCGGGTGCGCCGATAATAAGGAGTGGTTTGCCGTCCTTATAAATGATGGTTGGCGCCATTCCGGTCGTGCGACTTTTACCCGGAGCCATTGAGTTAGGATGACCGGGTAGAGGATGGTAATTGATCATTGAATTATTATACATAAACCCCATGCCCGGAGTAATGACTCCCGATGACATACCAAGCGAGTGGGTGAGTGCCACGCAGTTTCCTATGTTATCGACAACACTGACATGCGTGGTGTCTGGTGATTCAGACGCGGTGGAAGATACATCAATGGGCAGACCGGCGTCGATGTGCTGACGCCACTCATGGGCGCGCTCTTTTGATACCATCCAATCCAGTGGCACCTCGACGAATGTAGTATCAGCTAAATGTTTATTGCGATCAGCAAAAGCTGCTTTCATTGCCATCGAAACAAGATAAATATAATCGGCGGAGTTATGATCAATTGATCCCAGATCATATTCTTCCAGTATGTTAAGAATAGCCAATAAGGTGGGACCGCCATGTGGGGGTAGAACAGTGCTGAGTGTAAAACCGCGATACGTGCCGGTGAGTGCCTCGTCTTCACGGAGCCGGTAGTCTTTTAAATCCTCGTCAGTAACAAAACTGTCATTGGCTTCCAGGTCCTTAATAATACGTTTTGCTAACGCGCCATCATAAAAGTCATCCGGACCTTCTCTCGCGAGATGTTGCAAGGTGCGAGCGTAGTCTGGATTGCGCAATAGTTCGCCGGCATCGTAAGGGCTGCCGTCATTTTTCAGGTAAATCCGACTGGCTTCCTTATTTTCCACTATATAGTCAAGCATTGTGGAAGCTTCCGGGAACTTGGCTTTAACTTTCCATGAATTTGCCAGGGTAGAATTAACCATAAATCCTTCTTCGGCAATCCGAGCTGCCGGGCCGATTGCCTGCTCCCAGGAAAGGGTGCCCCATCGTTCCAACATGGTTGACAAACCTCTAACCGTTCCCGGCGTGCAAATAGCCTGGTATCCGGATTCGTTAACTTTTCCTTCTAAAAAGTAACCCCACCCATCGGGGTTTGGCCGGATAACCTTATCTTCCCACATTGCGGGATCAACTTTTGACCCGGCTAAAGCAGGGGCGTCCAGGACTATGGTTTCTATAGTTCCATCTGTAGAAACGGGTGTCGAATGCAGGGTTAAAAGAATATAACCTCCTACACCGCAACAGTGAGGATCAATGACCGTTTGAACAAAAGCGCAGGTCACGGCCGCATCAATAGCATTACCACCGTTCATTAAAACTTTAGCTCCTTCCTCCACTGCTTGTGGTTGCGGCGCGACAATCATATTGTTCATTTGGTGTTTCCTTGTTCGATTAGCGGTCCTTTTTCTAAATATGTTAATATAACATAACGATAGGCATACATTTAAAGGTAAATCGTAAATTTACGTGTAAGGCTACGATCTGCCTTCGTCTCCCCTCGCAGTCGCCGGAGGACTACGGCATGACAGGCAACGCGTGGCTGCTCCAAAAATGAATCTTACGGCCACAACAACGCGTGGCCCTCCAGAAAAAATATACACCCGGAGAGCCATGCGTCCTGGTGGCTGCTATATCTTTCTCTAAATCTTTTTCTTGTGTTTTATGTGCATTTTGTGCCTTTTGTGGCTATCCTATGCGATACAGTATATTAGTATTTCTCTTTTTATTAATTACTGTCTGCTTATCTCCCTGGGCAGTTTCCGGTGAAATAAATCCGCCTGATGAATTGTTTAGCTGGGAAGAATTACCGGACTTGCCATACAAATCTGGTATTGCCGGGGCATTTGTCGGAACAAGCAACGGCGCATTGATAGTTGCGGGTGGGATGAGCACGCTTCAATCCACAAGTAAAGACGAACAATCCGTCTATCACGATTCAATTTACGTTTTAGAAAAAACAGGGGAAGGAGAATACCGTTGGTTTTCCGAATTTAAACTACCGCATCCCGTCTCTCTGGGTGCTTCAGTCGTCACTGATGAAGGCCTTATCTGCCTGGGAGGTCGTGATGAAAACCTTATTTACGATGATGTCTTTCTTTTGATTTGGAATGCTGAGAACAAAGAGATTGGAATAAAGAATTTACCTTCCCTGCCTTATCGAAGTCATGGTTCAGCAGCAGCCCTTATAGACAATTCGATCTATATAGCCGGGGGGATGAATGAAAGTGGAATGCTTAAAAACTTCTGGGTCTTAGATCTAACCCCCTCTGAGGAAAATGGCGCTTTACAGTGGCAGGAACTTCAACCCTGGCCTGGTTTAGAAAGATACGGGGCGGCTCTCATCGCTCAGAATAATGGCTACCACCCTTGTCTCTACCTGTTTAGCGGTAAACATGGAGATGATTATCTTAGTGACGCTTATTTTTATGATCCGCGTGAAGATGATTTAAGTAAACGATGGAAGCAAAAAGCGGATATGCCTCGCGCGGCATTTGGAGCGCCGGCAGCCGCGGTCGGTCAATCGCATATTATGATTTTCAGTGGATCCGATGGTCAAGATATTGACCGGATTGATGAGTCGGGGGACCCATATCAAATCGAAAATAATATTTTATCCTATCATACGATAACCGATACCTGGGTTACGGTCGGGCACATACCCCAGGGTGCAGTTAAGACAAGTATTGTTCCCCATGAAGATGGTTACGTATTGGTGAGCGGAGAAATTTCACCAGGGTTAGAGTCCGCCCGGGTTCTTCTCTTACGCACCAGGAGTATCATCAAGCGGTATTTCCATCCTCTCGATTACGCCTCACTTATATTATATCTGGCTGTTTTAATGGGGATGGGATTTTATTTTTCCAGAAGAGAAAAATCGACTAAAGAATATCTGTTGGCTGGGCAGCGTATTCCATTCTGGGCGGCGGGGTTGAGCATGCTGGCCACGGGTGTTAGTTCCATCGGGTTTATGGCTATTCCCGCGAAAGCATTTGCTACTAACTGGGTCTATTTTACCGCAATTGTCGTTTGGTTTATCGCCGTTCCTGTTATTAATAGCTCGATCGTTCCATTTTATCACAAATTGAAAATTACTTCCGTTTACGAATTTCTTGAAGCAAGATTTAATATTTTTGTTCGTCTCATGGTTGCCGGGATATTCTGTCTTTTTCAAATCCTCGGGCGTATGAGCGTCGTTCTTTTTCTGCCGGCGCTCGCTCTATCCGCGGTAACCGGCATCGATAAATACACCTGCATTCTTCTCATGGGTGTTTTCGCCACTCTCTATACGGTGATGGGGGGCATGGAAGCCGTCATCTGGACGGATGTTCTTCAGCTCATTGTTCTTATGGGGGGCGCTATTCTTTGTATCGTCCTCGTCGTTTCAGATATCGATGGCGGGGTGGGGACTTTCTTTGATGTTGCTTTGACCGACCGCAAGATGACGATGGCCATTTTCAAATGGGATTATACAGAAGCGGTATTATGGGTTGTACTCCTGAATGCTTTGATCTATCGCCTTTTAAATTTCAGCACTGATCAAACGATCGTTCAGCGAATTATGACGACGACGGATGCAAAAGGAGCGAAAAAAGCGATTTGGTGTGATTGCCTGTTTGCCATCCCCTGGTCTTTTATCGCATTTGGTCTGGGGACTGTTCTTTATGTCTATTATAAAACGCATCCCGAACAATTAAATCCAACATTAGCGACCGATGCGGTCGTGCCTTTGTTTATTGTTCAAAATGTCCCCATCGGACTCAGTGGTATCATCATTGCCGGAGTATTTGCCGCGGCGATGTCGAGCCTGGACAGTTCCATGCATAGTACCGCGACAGTCATAGTGACCGATTTCTACAAGCGTTTCAGACCAGCGTCTGCCGATCATCATCTACTTGTCATCTCACGCTGGCTGACCGGATTGCTCGGAATGTTTGGAACGGGAGCAGCCCTCTGGATGGCAAAGCTGGACAGCTCGTCGATGTGGGATGTATTTATAACCGCTTTAAGCCTGTTTGGCGGAGCGATAGGGGGAGTATTTGCGCTCGGCATCTTTACCAATCGCACGAACAGCTTCGGCGTTATTACCAGCACGGTGCTTAGTGTCATACTATTGTGTTTTGTGAAACTATTTACCGAGATTCATTTTTTCCTTTATTCCTTTGTCGGCATGTCAGTAGGAATTATTTTAGGGTACGGCTTGAGTTTCATCACCCCCGGTAAACCGAAATTCGAAGGATTGACGATTCATAGCCTGAAGGGCTGATAAAAAATCGATAGATTTTTTGTGTTAAGTTTTAAGTAAGAAGGATTAGATTTCTCTATGACTAAACTCAGAGCAGTCCCTTCGACTGCGCTCAGGGCAGGTTGGGTTCGGAGATTGATCGAAATCGATTGACCCCTCTCGCTCTACATTAGAGCGTATGAAGATTCGATGAAAACTTTTGACATCGACCACCATACAAACGAACTTGAACACGAGGGATATACTATTCTCCACGATGTTATGTCGAAGTCGGAGCTCGATGCGACGAAACAGGCGATTGAAGAGACGTTGAATGCTGAAGAAACCCTTGGTCGCAAGTATGGATTACAGAATGAAAACCTGCGGATGTCATTCAATGTCCAAAGCAAGCACCCTCATTTCTGTGGTATGCCCCTGCGTAGTCCGGAACCGGTTGAGGTCGCTCGAAGTGTGTTAGGTAAAGACATGTTCGCGCACGATGTCACAATCCGGACGCCATTACCGACCGGCAAAAAGAACTGGAGCAAGTATGGGGGAAATCTGCACACGGACTGGCCCGATTTCACCGTAAAACCTTTCATCGGTGGCAAGCATTACCCAATGGCTATACAGTCCGTATGGGCGGTGTCTGAATTCACCGAAGAGACCGGGGGCCCGATGATCTGGCCGAGATCCCATATGTCACTTAAAGTCCCCCCCGAAGAACCTGATAATTTACCGCCGGGTTGGATTATTGCTGAAGCACCGGCAGGTTCTGTTGTCATGTGGGATTCAGGTCTTTGGCATACCGGTGGGGTCAACTGCAGTGACAGACCGAGGTATTCGCTTATCTTTTACTTTCAGCGATGGTGGATCAAGGGTTTCAACGATTCTTACCGCTTTGTCTCACCTGAGGTGCGCACTGCGATGACTGAAGAAGAATGCAGGATGTGGGGCCTTGAGGCAGGGATTCCGCCTAATACCCATCTTCGAGGGATGAGCACTGAGCAGATAGCTGCATTGACACCTGAAGAAAAGGCAGTGTTAAATATCGCTCCTTACTAAGCAAACTGCGAATTTATTATGGACAAAAATTCTATACCCAAAGTAGTCGAGGATCTACGCGGATACGACAGCGCAACCATTTCTAATGCTATCGAACATTTCGAGGTACGGGATCCCACGATGGGCTTTGCCAATAATGAATTGATCTGTCAGTTTCCTGAAATCGGTACACCGATGGTCGGCTACGCGCTTACCGCGACAGCCGATTCCACTACACCCGGCGACAAAAGAACGTCACGAGTAGACGATCTTGCTGGCCATATCGATGCGGCACCCAATCCTGTCATCCTCGTAGTACAGCATGTCGGACATGATCGCAAACGCTGCTGTTTATTTGGGGACATGTTTTGCACCTTTGCTGAAAGGCTTGGCATGGTTGGGGTCGTTACCGATGCCAATTGCCGAGACCGAACAGCGATCCGCAAGCGCACACCTGATTTCCATGTATTTTCTGCTGGATGGGTTGTATCACACGGATACGGCGCCTTCCTCGACTTCAACGTTAATATTGAAGTCGGAGGACTGACCGTTGCCCCAGGTGACCTGTTGCACGGTGATGAGAGTGGGCTGGTCTCTGTCCCAAAAGACATCGCCGATGATGTTGCAAAACGTGCAAAGGACGTCCTTCAGGAAGAAGCCGATTTCTTTAAATTTTTGAAAAGCGATGAATTTACCCTGGAAAAACTCCAGCGTCGAGTTATCCCGCATGATTGAATGGAGTCAAAGGTCGAAGGTCAAAAGTCAAAAGCAAATTGTGAAATTCCGACCTTCTACTTTAGACCTTGGACATTAGACTCTTTCCTTAATGCCGTATCTTCTCCTGCAAGGCAGCGGTTTCTTCCATTTGCTTCATAAACGGAAGCGTCTGACGCACGAGTGTTTTCCAGTCGGGTAATGCGGGAATACTGTCCAACGCCAGATAACCACTGAACCCAATCTCGTTCAGAGTGCGGATCACGTCGAGGAAATCGATGTGCCCGGTCCCGGGTGCCTGCCGGTTGCTGTCGGCCAGGTGGATATGGTATAGACGGTCGCCCGCCCGCCGCAACGCTTCAGTGATCGGACCCTCCTCCATGTTGACGTGAAAAAAGTCGGCCAGGATATAGAGGTTGTCCATCGCTAATTGTTCCACTAGTCCCATCACTTCCGGAATAGTATTCATAAATCCGGAATATGATTCGAATCGGTTTATCGGCTCGATCGCAATATTCACGTTACGCTCCGCGGCGTACTTTGTGATATCTTCTGTCGTACGTAAGAAATTCTCGCGTAGGTCGTTATATGGTATGCTCGTGCGCGGGTATCCTGATTCGACTGGGCAGGGCACAATCTCATAGCAGGGTGGCTCCTCGAACGTGGCCGCCAGATCGACACACTTCTTTGCGTATTGGACGGCATTAGCGCGGATCGCCGCATCGGGAGAGGCTAAATTCCGCTCTTCCCCTGCGTGCCAGTAACCCCAGGCGCCAACGAGAAACGGGATCTTCAGCCCGAGGGAAGTGGCCATATCTCGAACCTCGTTGAATTGCTCTTCAGGAATTCGATCCGGTTCCGCATCGAGGTCGACACCATTGTATCCCGCTTCCGCAACTGTCTCCAACACTTCGCGGGGGTTCTTCCAGACATCCCCACCATCGGCGGCAAGGGTGCAAAGGATGACTGAATATTTATGGCTCATGATCTTGTTCCCTGGGATCGACAAGTGTGGCTTGCCTTATAACTCATGTCAAGGGGTTGGGTGTTTGGTCTAATTGAAGTGAGTTCAGAGAAATCATCGTCTTCGCCCATACCTGTCTAAATACTTAAATTTATAGGTAGTATAATTAAGACTATTTTTCAAACTACCCAACAGACGCGACGACGCGCGTCCCTCCAGAAAAGAACAAATGGGAGGGCCACGCGTCGTCGTGGCCGCTTAGGAGAATGATCATACAATTGAGATAAATTTAAATAGGATAAAGATTATACTCAAGACACTTTCATTTTTGTGTATCTTGTGCTTTTGGAAGATGTCGCCCTGCTATTGCAGGACTCGGAAGTGGCTATCAAATCGTGGACGAAATCGAAGCTTGACTGCTCAAACAAGCTTATCGTCAGCTGAATCCTGTGGCTCGAATCCGACAGTCTCGCGGGCGTGGGTGATGTCGCGGTAACTCCATTTGTTATTCGATACGCCGTAAAAAATATCGTATTTCAAACTTTCTGGTGCTTCGATGCATTTTTCTACTAATTGTGCAATGTCACGCTGGCTGCACCAGATTGCATTCTGTCTTGTTTGAAGGGGCCGATCTTCACGGTTAACTCCACCTATGCGCAGGCAGATGATGGAGAGGTCGGTGGTGTCAGTGAAATGACGTGCCAGAGCCTCACCCCAAACTTTGCTCGCTCCATAAAGACCAATAGGACGCGTAACTGATTCATGCGTCATCATCTCCCAGGAGTCAGGAGCTTCATCATAATTTCCTTCAGCAATCGCCTTATAGGGATTCTCTTTTTCCCAACCGGCAATGGTCGCACCACTACTGGCTGATATAATACGTTTAACCCCGACCTGTCTTGACGCCTCAAAGACATTGTAGGTGCCAATTACATTAGCATTGTGAATTTTATCCCAGGTTGCGCCTAATTTCGCGAATGCTGCCATATGAACTACGACATCTTGGCCTTCAAATGCCGGTCGTATCGCATCAAGGTCGGCAATATCAGCCTGGTGACATTTAACTCCAGGCACATCACTGCGGTTGAGCGCGCTGAGTTCATACTTGCCCTCTAATTGTTTACGCACAGCGCCACCGATGAGCCCGCTCATTCCCGTTATCAATACACTTTTATTATTCATTTTCTTCTCCTTCAATCCCTTGATTTAAACCCCTTTGACCCTGTAAACTACATAATCCCGTAGGTATCGAAAGCTTCCTGGGAGGGCATTCCCTCTTCAATAGATTTTCGGACCAGGTTCTCTCCTCTAACTTTTTCCAGCGCACTATTCACTACATCCTCTTCATGCTCGTGAGGAATAATGACAACGCCATCCAAATCACCGAAAACAATGTCTCCAGGGCTCACCTCAACTCTGTTTGAAAACATAATTTTACAACGAAAGTCGACGACCCGACCACGAATGCCCTGGTCCTGCGCAAAACGCCCGGTGGAAAAAGCAGGAAAATTTAAGGCCAGGATTCCTTTGCTGTCGCGACTCACGCCGCCAACTACCGCTCCCGCGGCTTTCTGTTTCAGCGCGCGAACACTCATGAGTTCTCCCCAGAGGGCGTAGGTCGGTGAAGCCCCGGTGGCGATATAAACTTCACAGGTATTTAAATCGTCCAGGGCTTTAAACATTAAACCATAGGGCTTATCACGGCCCTTCTCGAAAGGTACCTGTTCACTGTAATCCGCTTCCTGTACGGGCATCGCTCTGCCAGCGACAATCATATCATCGCGCAGAGGCTGAATCTCCTTAGGTAAAAATTGACGGGTTAAATCCATATCATCCATGACATCTCCAACTACAGCCGGAAATAACTCCCGCTTGAGAAGATCCATAAGTTCGGTATCGTTATTCCAGTCTGCCATATCCTGTGGGTGATTTTTGATTATAATTCAATGAGAGGTCAAGCGATCTGCGCTTGCCATTCCGGTGAGTGTCGATGTCAATTCTTTTACATCTATTGATTGCTTTTGTAATGGACGGCAATTCATCGTCGCTGAGGTCTCTCTAAATCCTGAACCGCTGACCATGGCTACGACACTATCCTGGGATTGGACTTTTCCTGAATTTAATAATTTACTCACTCCTGCAAGGCAAGCGCCGCTCGATGGTTCTATATACAGTCCCTCCTTATGGCCAATTTCCTGTTGTGCGTTCAGTGCTTCTTCATCGGTGACAGAGATAAAATAGCCCTGCGATGCTTTCACCGCACGCGGTGCTTCAAGCTGATCGGGAGGGTAAGGATGCGCCAATTTTACGAGTACTGATGGTGGTGAATCTTTAAAGGGCATGGCCATTACCTCTTCCCAATTCGATATTCCCTTATCCAATGCGACTTCCAAGGCATTGTAATCCCGGGGGACTACACCGATCATTTTCGGACAGAATGGTATAACTTTTAATTTTTTTAGATCATCAAAACCCCGCCAGATTCCCGAGATACTCCCACCGCCACCAACCGGGACTACCATCCACTCCGGTGCGCGACCCAATTGTTCGACAATTTCAAAGGCGATCGTTTTATTACCCTCACTTTGGTAGGGATTTGAATTTCTACTCGTGGAGGTAATATAGAGTCCTTGCTCGCGGCAGATATCAGCGACTTGATTTACAACCATGTCAATTTCACCGTTGACTTCCAGGAGGGTAGCGCCCAGCGCGAACAGAGGGTACAATCTTTCGGCCGGTGTCCCCTCACACATCACAATTACACTGCGCATTCCGGCGCGAGCCGACAATGCCGCGTTGGAAATGCCTGCGCTACCGGTCGAGACAATAAAGGAGACCTGAGCGTCGATACTTTTCCCATGATTAATGGCTACGGACAGCGAGCGATCCTTATGTGACCCGGTGGGATTGCGCGTTTCGTCTTTTACATAAAAATTATGGTTGGCAAAGGCAGGACACGAAAGCAAAGGGGTCCCCCCCTCATCAAGGGTTACTATATTTTCGGGATTTTGAATCGGTAAAAGAGGCCAATAGCGCCACATGTTTTCGCTGTAGCGATCATCCCATTTAACAGCGTCATAATTATAGCGGAAGCTGAGAAGACCATTGCAGCCAGTGCAAACCATCGACGCGGGATCGGTTTCTTCCCGTTCACATTCAATACATATTTTTTGAAAGTGGCTCATCGGTAATAATTATTTCAAACAGTCTCCCGGTGGCGGAGACTGTGCCGGGTTACACAAAAGCTAGAAGTGAACTAAGACACAGAAAAAGCAAGAGAGATTTTAGAGGAAGAGCCCGTGTCATCTCGCGGAAAGTGGAGGGCCACGCGTCGTCGTGGCCGTGGTTGTAATATTTAAAAAGATTAATAAAATGGAGGGACGCGCAATGCCTGTCGGCCATAGCCCCGCAGTTGTGGGGTGACGGCTGATCGCGTCCGCTTAGGAGCATGATTATAGGATAGGAGATATGGAAGATGTCACCCTGCTGTTGCAGGGTTCGGAAGTGGCTATCAAATCGTGGATGAAGACGAAGAAACAGACGAAGACGA
The DNA here is from genome assembly GCA_965197745.1 of Opitutales bacterium. Taxonomy (GTDB): domain Bacteria; phylum Verrucomicrobiota; class Verrucomicrobiia; order Opitutales; family PNEW01; genus CBDANS01. The sequence continues at coordinate 827,100 of CBDANS010000007.1, forward strand.
AGATTATTATTGATATCATTCCCATCCAATCATCCAGGCATCCATCCTTCCACTTTTGTGAATTTTGTGCCTTTGAAAGATCTCGCTACACTCGGTAGTGGCTATTCTAATCGAAGACGAAGACGAAGACGAGGAGGCAGACGAAGATACTAATTATTGCATAGCCCAAGAGGAATGGTGCGACCATCTGAAATTGTCAGAGTAGAGGAAAATTTCAAATCCGGGATATGTATCCTGAATCCGACTCGTGAATACAGCTGGTCCCTATCTTAACCCTTCAATTTCTCTGAAGCAGATCGAGCTGCTTTTTCAGTTCAGTTTCGCGACGCATAAGATTTATTCGTTCTCGAGTCGCTTTTAATTCTGCATGAAGTTGCCATTCAGTTTCGGAGGGCGTATCAAACATCAGATCAGGGAATTGAAGCCAGAACGCTAATAACTTTCGCGGTGAAATTTGGTGATAATATTTTTTTCCTGCATTAGTATTTTGGAATAAACCTGTCTGAACAATCGAAGAATCTGAGGTTTTCAACGCTTCAGATTTCGATTTATAATTTCCCCAGACCGGGGTTAGGGATAAAGTGGTGACGAGAATTATAAGGCGAAGGCTTCGTTTCATAAAAATCAATTAGAAAAAATGCAAAAATTTTGAATCACAATAAAGATTAATAAAGTTAGGTTTAAACTGAAAGGTGAATTACTATCCTATATATTTCTCTCCAGTGTGTCTTTCAAAATTTCTATCATCTCTTCCAGGGTTCGGTTTTTATCACGCGATTCGAATGTTTCATCAGCAAGAGGAGACTTGCCCATAAATTCATATAGGTCTGCAGCTCCCTGGTATATCCTTGGAGTCAGCCCTATATCATTGAATGTTTTTGCAATCTCTTCCATTTCACCAACCCAGCGTCGCGCTTTAGTCGGCACTCCTGGAAGGTTTCGTTCCAGAGCGGCAAAAGGTTGTGGCTGGCTTAACTGAAATTCATTAACCAAAGAATCGAAGAGCCCCATTTTTGCAGCGGCGACCAGCAACTCGGTTGATAAGGCAGATGTCCCTTTCGTTAATGCCGCATAGCACATTTTCAATCCGGAAGCCTGGCCAATCACCGATCCAACGACCCGGACATCGAGACCAAATGCATTCAGTGAGGCAAATATCTCTGCGTCTTTTCCAGAAGCATAAAAACGTGTTTTTTCCTTCACTTTTGGTGGGGGTCCAATGATACCCGCATCCACAAATCGACTGTTTGCTTCCGTGATTATTTTATCTATCATCTTTGTCGTATTGGGGGCGATGGCATTACAATCCACATAGACAACTTCTTTACCTGTAGCATTAATTGATGCTGCGGTTTTTTCAGCTACTTTCACTGCTTCAGCGGGAACAAGGATTGAAAGGATTAAATCTGATTCACTGACGAGCGTATCATAAGATTCTACTTCATTTATTTTTGCTTTTCTTGCCAGTGATTGAGTCAATTCACTCCGTCCCTCCAGGCAGGTATTCACCTGCAACCCGTGCTTGATGAGCACTTCTGCTACGATGTGTCCCATTTCTCCGGGACTTAACAAGCCCACTGTCTTCAGCTGCATTTTTTAATTCCTTTCATCTTGAGAATAGTGAGTTGATCTCTTTTAAATTTCAAATCGACTGTAATTTTAGATAACGACAATATTATGGTTAAATGCCAATGCTAAATTACGTGTGTCGATGAAGTAACTGGATGAAGCGCAGACGATTCAACTTATTGATGAACGTGGAATTTATGCGCAGTCTGTGATTGGGGAAAGGTAGCCCCAGCAACCAGATTTTATAACGCGGTTGGAGATGCCATCCCCTCTGAACTTCATCTACCACCGGCCGGCCAACCCTTAAACTGAGCGGTGGCGGGGGGGGACTGAGAATACTTGAAGGGACAAGCTATGATCAGGAGGTGCTCGGGATATTATAAAACCAGAATACAACGAGAGCTCCGGTGATAAGTAAAATAGCCAGTATTGGTATACAGGCGGCTAATCTGAGAGCACCAAAAATGAGGTATCGCAAGCCATTCAATAATTCTAAAACACCTGCTATTATTAAACCATAAAAGACGACGCCAAAACCAACCATTCCCAAAACACTGGATAACCCGAAGGTCAATGCAAGCCCTGCGATTATACTGCCGATGCCAAGGAATATATGCATTAAACCGGTACTGCGATATTCCGAATGCCGCATTTTATTGACTTGATTTATTAACTGAAATCCCACCTTTTCCGGAACATTATTTTCCGAAAGTTCGCGCAATATTTTATGCTTGGATTTTCCTTCCGCCAGCCGAACGCTTATATGGTAAGTAATCTCTTCAACTTTATAACCTCCCGTCGGTATTTCTTCATCCATTGATTCATCTTCCCATTCATCCCCTGTCTGCATTTCCTCTTCGGGAGGAGTTAAACTTTGTCCCGGATGATTCGCAATACAGAGCTCTGATACTTCAGCAATGCAGACCCAGTCGTCACCCAGGTTTTCATTCCAGACGTAGTCTTCAGCGCTGAGCGTCTCCTTTTCGATTAGAGACTTTAACATTTCAATGCTAACAGGACCCACTTGCTTTTCATTCAGTGCGTAATACCAATCCATAATATTTTTTTCCTTTTTTAGCTCCCTGATCTTACTGACTCATACCCAATTCTGATTATTTAAAAGTATATGAATTTATTGAGTTCCAATGCTTAGTCAGAAAGTGCAATTTTAAGCTGCTATCGAAAATATACTGCTATTATTTATTTTCTATGAATAAAATAAGGTATACGCTTTAAAGTGTCTAGGTTTAATACCCTATAACCCTTAATTGCAGGTATTTTGACTAAATTTTATCAATTGCCCGAACGTGGTACAAGGATCACTTAGGGGCAGTAGGCCAAATGGGAGCCATTCGCCAAATATCCAAGGAATGCACAATTGCATTCCCTCCCTCGGAGTAGAGAGCCAAGCCGAGGCTGTCTGCACGGGTGGGGTATATCCGTTTCGTCAGGCACTGCCGATTATTGGCAAAAACTTCAATTACTGAACGGTCTAAATAAATACGTAATTGTAATCTTTCTCCACTGTGGAGTTTAAAGGGGCCACGTTGAACACTTAGGTTTGCAACATCTTTGCTCAAGCTGGACCACTCAGGATCGAGTTCCAGACATTCATTGTTATGATTGTAGGCAATACGGGTAAACTCATTTCCGTTGGGAGAACACCGCACTTTTATCCCGAACTCTATTGCATCACACACATCAATTTCAGCCGCTATTTCCAGGCAATCTCCGTTAATTCCATTGATCCTATCTGTAGCATTAGCTGTTATTTTCAGGTTTGTTAATGAATGATGATCACGCCGAAGCTGTTCCAATTCGGGGACCGGCTCAATGCCAAGATTATTTTCATTGTCCAGCGAGAGTATTCTTGGAATGGATGCGATACCCGCCCAACCAGCCTCACTTTGAATTCTGTATTTGCGCCCTTCTGAGATCCAACCAAATAAAATACGACGTCCCTGATCATCTTTCAAAGTTATCGGTGCGGATAAATTACCACTTTCGAGGTTAAAGTCGCCGTAGTTCATTCTGCCATGCTTTTCAATGTAAAATCGATGATCGCGATAGGTACCGATATAATACTGTGGGCCTCGAGCATGACTTGAGAAAAGCAATATGTGTTTATTTCCTAGGGGGAAGAAGTCAGGTACCGCACAGTCGGATTCGGGAGGTTTACCTTCAATTCCTTCATATAAAGGATGCATGTAATCCCAATGAATTAAATCATCTGATTTGAATAAGAATGCGGTGTCACCGTTTCCTTCGAAGCTGCCTCCAGAAAGCGAATACCAGGTATTCCCTTCCTTCCAGGCACAGGGATCGAATGGCTCCCACTCTTCCTGCCCTTTCGGTGGATGGGGAATCACGGGATTAGCAGGATGTTTCTTCCAGTTGATTAATTCGTCATCACCTGTCGCGATACAAGTACCCGCATCTTTACCGTAATAAATGAGCGTGGGGACCCCATCGTTATTAACAGCACCTCCGCTGTAGCAGCCGCCCTCATCGGGTTCACCCGGGTTTAATGAGAGGGCGACAGGCAAATCTTTCCAGTTTACAAGATCTTCGCTTACCGTATGCCCCCAATGCATGGTGCCGTGGAAAGAGCCATTGGGGTTGTATTGGTAGAATAAATGGTATTTCCCTTTCCAATAGATCGCACCGTTGGGGTCATTCATCCAGTTGGCAGGAGGCAGAAAATGAAATAAAGGACGATAGGGATCCTCAGCCAGGTCAATGCGACGTGGATCGAAATCCTTATTCTTATCTGCCATTAAATATTCCTTTGTAGAATCTGAAGGAAAGCTTCGAGTAATTTTATCTATTGAGAAGATGGGGGTCCCGCAAAACCCTCCATTGCATGCGCACTCATGTATTCACGGTCAAGATTGATTCCAAGACCAGGTCTATCTGAAAGATAGAGATCTCCACTTCTGATGTCCAATGGGTAGTCAATAAAAGGATTGTAGTCACTTAAATCGTACTTAGTCGTCTCCAGTTTATAGAAGTTCGGTACCGTCATCATTACTTGCGCTCCAGCCATTACGTTAATAGGCCCGCTGGCGTCATGAGGTGATACCGGGATATAGTAACTCTCAGCCAGGGTTGAGATCTTTTTAAGCTCACTGATTCCCCCCGTCCATGTAACATCCGGCATAATATAATCAGCGAGATTATTTTCGAAAACAGGTATAAATTCATATCGTGTGTATAACCTTTCGCCCACAGAAATTTTCAGATTTATTTTCTCCCGCACTTGTTTAAGCGCGTGATAACTCTCCGGCGGGCAAGGTTCTTCAAACCAGAATATATCGTAAGGTTCAAGCCTTCGGGCTAGATCAATAGCCGTAGGGACGTTATACTTACCATGGGCATCAATAAGAAGTTCGATGCTTGGCCCTACGGTTTCTCTGATAGCTGCTGTAATTTCTGTCGCTTCTTCTGCGCCCTTAATTGAAATCTGACCATCCATATAAGCGGCATTGCCTTCAGGAATGGCGTGCATAAACGGGTCGAGTTTAAATGCGCGGTGCCCTGATTCAACAATAGCCACAGCATCAGCTGCCGCCGTCACCGGGTCTTTGGGCTCAGGCGGGTGACAGTAAAGACCGATGCGGTCCCTTACTGGTCCACCGAGCAGCATGTAAATGGGTTGGTCCAGAACTTTTCCTCGAATATCCCAGAGAGCGATGTCGATCGCGCTGACCACGGCACTCGCCGCGCCACGTATCCCGACATAAGTCAAAGATCTGAGGGTTTCATGCCACAAAGTTTCGATATGGGAAGGATCACGTCCGATTAATCCTTTACCGATTTCCCTGACCATGGAAGCAACAGCAGTATTCGCCGTTGGTCCGGGATAAGTTGTAATTTCCCCCCAACCGATGAGGCCTTCGTCTGTATCAACCTCGATAAAGAAGTACTGACGATCGATGGGGGACTGTTCTCCATCTCGATTCATCCACGGGACATTAATGATCCATGGGTTGATAGCGGTAATTTTCATTATGTATTAGTTCATGGATTCAATGAAGTGACCCGTTTGACACTATTAAAAATGGTGGGCATTTAAATTATCACAAACAACTATTTTCTGATTCGAGTTCCAGCAATGTTTATAAAATCGATGTTGTTTGTATATATTCTTAAGTCAATATGTGATCGCGACACAGTCCTGGCGTATGCTGATCATTTTGAGTGAAGAATTGGATCAATCCTATTTAAAAATTATTAAGTGACTAACAGTAAGACAAAGGCAATGAATTAACCTGTCACCCAAGATTATCAGTCTTCGTGCGGTGTCGTATTTTTACACTGTTTAATTTGTAAACGAGAATGTAAATTCATCTATGTAAAATAAGAAAAATTTTAGGACAAAAAGAAGTTAAAGAAATGTAAAAATAAAAACGCTAAATCAATGCAACTTGCCTTAGACTATGATTAGTATATAAATAATATTTACTATGAGGTGTTATATGTCAGGAACAGTAATAATAAAAAGCATTTCAATATTGGGTGAGTTCCATCTTGCGATCGGAAAATAATGAGCATGGACCTGAATACCTTATATAAAAAACCGATAATGTAATAACTTAAAAATTTAATTAAAATGAAGAATATATATATAATCGAAGATGATGAAGTAGTGCGTAATCTTCTCGTGCGTTATTTAGATGAAATAATACCGGAGTATGAATTAGTCGGAACCAGCGTGGACGGTGAAACGGCGAGAGAGGACTGTGTTAAACTGAATCCCGACCTCGTCATTCTGGATTTGTATTTACCGGGAATAAATGGGCTCGAAATATTGCACTTTATTAAGAGCAATTTACCCAAGACTAAGGTAATCATATTTTCGGGAATAGCGGAAAAAAAGATTTATGATATTGCCGTTCAGGGTAAAGCGGATGGTTATGTTATAAAATCCTCAGGGTTTGAAGAATTTTACCATGCCGTAAATACGTATATGCGAGGGGGGCACATATTACAGTCCGGTGTTTCACAAAACACGGCTCTCTACAGCCATATAAATTTTATTCATTGTCCACATTGCGTGACCCTCGGGTAGGCTCTTGATGGCTTCCTGAACACAGGCGTTTATTAGTGGAATGCATTGTGAATTGACTGGGACATAGGCGTTTGTCCCTATCGACTTAATTCAGGACAACCTTTGCTGCATTAGTTCAGGGGCATGCGGATCTAAGCACTTATTGCAGCGCTGACTGTCGTAGTCCGGGCACCATGGGACAACTGCTGAAGCACACTGGGGGACACGGTAATGGTTGGCATACCCAATTTTATGACGACTTCCAATCTTTCAAACCATGAGTTAATGGTCGATGGTTGAAGAAACGCGAATTAGCTGTGATCAATTTTAGGGAAGACGAAGTATACTATCCCCTTACAGGTCCGTTTTACGGTTAGAAGCCTTCATTGATGAAAGCTATTGCCGGGTCTTCCTCTTTGATCTTAACGACTTCCAGGCCTTCCGTAGTTTCGCCAATATATGGAATCAATGCCGCGGCCATCAAAGGTATGTATTTATTCAGATCTTCCTCCTCATTATTATTGATGATCTCTATTTTCCAGATCTGGACGGAAGATCTATTTTTCTCAGGTGCACGGTTGTCATGCGATATCATGCTCAAGCGTTTTTCAAAAGTTAAGACTGGGATATAGGATTCTTCGACCATCGTAAATGAACCGATAATGGGTTCCGTGTGCCTTTTGAATTTACTGGTCAGCGGTCCGCTAACACTGTAAGATATATCAATAATCATTTCGGCTTGCTCAGGATCAGGTGACTCGTAATAGCCTCTTCCCGATAGTGCCGTTTTGATATATTGAGTCGCTTCTTCGAATAACATCGGTTGTTCAGCCAATTCTTCTGTCGAACTGACAATCTTATAGGATTCAGGTCGATTAACGGCTACAGCCATTTGTGGGCTAGTTAAGGCGTTAACTTTAAAAGTATAGGTAGTCGTAGTACAGCCACCGAATATTATCCCGAAACATAGGACAGTTAGTACTAATAATTGAATTTTTATATACTGAATGACCTCTCTCAAATCGTCATACCAAAAGAGTCGAAGGACACTCGAATTCAATAGAGGAGGGTCATATCTCTCGCTTCCGATGGCATAGCTCGGCGGAACATCGGGTCCGATTTGGGCAATTGTAGGAATGGTACTCATCATTAGTATATTTAATGTTCAATAAATATAACATTACCAAAACTTTAATAAAAAGGCGATAAAAATACGCTATTTTACGTGTGAATAAAATGTGAAAATGCTGATAATCAATAAGATGATAAATCCATATAAGCAGACACACCGACCCTAACGGTCAACTATAGCAAAGTAGTTGATTTACGGAAATATAGAGATCCGTGAATTAACGATTATTTGAAGATCGTTAAAGATAGAGCAATTGGAAGGAGCAGAAATTACCGCGGATAACGATTAGCAATATGAAAAAAAAGAGTAAAAACACGCGAACAGGTGTTGAAAAATGATGTGACTTATCTGATCAGGTTATGAGAGGATATAGGTTTCGGTGTTGAGGTGGGATCCTTTCAATCGCTTATGCGCTTAAAGACGATTAAGAACCAGTTCAACTTCATCCCACATTGCCAGGACTTTGGCTTTCTGAATGGCAGCGCGCTCCTTTAATTTTGTGATAAGAGAGGTACGCTTAGTTTCGTCAGTGATATACGATAATTTTTCATCTAACTCACTTTCCGAATGGATTGAGTCGATTAGGCAGTCGCTACAATCATAATCCTCGAAAAGAGGATTATATTTATGGATCCATCTGGTTCCGATTGTGGGAATCGCTTGATTGAGACCGCTTATCAGTGCATGATAGCGTGATCCGATCAAGCCGTAGCTACATCCAATTATCCCTTTTGCTCTTATAGCTGTTTCATCGATAATTTGGATTTTAAAATTTAATGATTGAGCAAGTACAGAGGTAAAAGAACGGTCCTCTTCGGCATGAAGCATAATAAAAGGCTCCAGACCCCGATTAATAATTTTGTAAATACAATTTTGAAGAAATGTTAAGTAATGACTGCCGATATCATGGGGCGTTTTATCGATCATTCTAATATTCGGAACGATACAAACCTTATTGTGCCATTCAGCGGGATTGGCTGGAATTTCCCCGGGAAGAAGGAGAGTAAAATCGGGTGATATCTTTAGATTGGTAGCGTGCGGAGAGCATTTGAGGAGGGATTGATATGAAGTGTAATCTCGGGCGTAGACTAAATCACAACAGTCAATTATACTGGCCATAAACTGCTGTAGATATTCAGATTTAAAAGCGCCAAAGGTTTGCGGTAACAATATGATTTTACCCCCCAGTTTTTTTAGTCGCTGGTACAAGTACAGCCTATACTTATCCTGGGAGGAATGTTCCTTCCAGAGATCACTGTAATGAAAGCCCGAACAGTCGAAAACCGCATCAGTGCTGCGAGCGCGTATCTCTTCACGCAATATTTTTAAAAGATGGCGGGGGATAAATTTAGAAAATGCCACCTTCATAAACTGAAGGGATCTCTGAGAAGTCTCTATTTTTTGGGTATTAACATTGAAGCGGGTACTCAGTTTTTGCTCTATGGCTCTTGCCATCAAAACATCACCTTTATTGATGAAGACAGGTCCTATAACATTTATGGTTTTTGTTTGCATCTATTCGGGGGCCAATTTCATATCACAGAACCAATAGGCTAAGACCATTAATTAAGCAAATCCCTGATTGCGCAATGGCTGGATTTAATTCGGTGAATAAAGAAATAATAGAAACGGATCTTCCCACCCGTCGTTTAGGAAAGACCTGATCGGACCCCGTATTTCGTATCAAATTTTAAGTGAGAGAACTACCGGGTGTTAATGGTTTTAGGATTGATGTATATGAGAGATCTTGGCGCAGTGAGGGCGTAGCCCGAACGCGGCCAAGAGCGGAAAGGAATGTGACAAACTCTTGTGGGCTTTTAAAGCCTAATCGACTGTGGGGATGTTCATTGTTATAGGTCTGACGCCATTGTTCTATTAGCACTTGCGCTTCAGCCACGCTGAGCAACACTTCACGGTTCAAACACTCATCGCGTAAGCGGTTGTGAAACGACTCGATGAAACCGTTCCAGGGACTGCCCGGATCGATATATATCGCCTTGATCTTTTTGTCGGACAACCACTGCTGCACCTGATGAGCAATGAATGGCTTCGCATGTCGTCGCTTCGCTCCTCGGAACACTGCCGTTGTCACTGCGGATATAGCTAGGAACTCCCTCTTCATCGATGGTTTCGCTGAGTACCGAGAGAACATCGGTTGAGGTGAGCTGTCGAGCTACCCGGATGCGTAAACATTTACGCGTATATGTCTTCGCTTCGCTTGAGTGTCGTCGCTTTCAGCTCCTCGGTACATCGATCAAGGTCATCATCTTTAGCATACCGCCATTGTCTGTACGATCATGGACAAAGTCCCAGGACCAGACGTGATTGCGACCGGTTGCTTTAGTAGGGAGCCCAGTAGAGATCCCCTGACGGTGTCTACGCTTTTTTGGGGGCTTTACCTGTAAGCCCGAAGAACGTCGCACTGCCTGTACAAATTTCCTGCTTGCCGCCCAACCTTCTTTCACCAGCAAGGCACGAATGCGCCGGTAACCGTAACGGGGATGTTCCCAGGACAAGGTCAAAATCCGCTCGGCCAATTGCTGAGCCTTCTTACTGGCCTGCTTGGGTCGGTAGCTGTACGTTGACCAACTGAGGCTGAGATAAGCACAAGCCCTCTAAAACGAGCACAGCCCCTTCTCAGCCGCATCTTTTACTGCTCGCTTCTTCTGCTTTGGGCTCACCATTTTTTTGAGAGCGTTTCCTCCAACACCCGAAGCTTGAGCATTTGATCAGCGAGCATCTTCTTCAGCTCCGTATTCTCCTTTTCCAGCTCTTTAAATCGCTTCGCATCAGCCAGCTCCAAGTTGCCATACTTTTTGCCCCAGCGATAGAAGGTCTGTTCACTTAGGTTGTTGCCGTGGCAGACTTCCTGCACGGTTTTGCCCGTATCGGGCTGCCGCAGTATTGCTATGATCTGTTCTGTTGTATATCTTTTTCTTTTCATTGAGGTTATCTGTTTATCCCGATAACCTCTCTCTGTTAATGATACCATTTTTGGGGGTCACTCCATGCCGAATTATACCCGACGGTGCTCAGTCTCGGTGGGGTCCATTTAGGAGGTGCGCAGAACGGTCTGGGTATAGAGGGTGATGATGAAAGGGCTGCGGACATGGTGGAAACTGCCTGTCGTTTGGGCATAACTCTTGTCGATACTTCGCCCCTTTACGGAAGAAGTGAATACCGAGTCGGAATAGCATTAAAAAGAAATAAATTTTCCGACCTCATAATATCAACTAAAACGGGCACTCATCCGGAACGTCAATACAGTTATTCTAATGAGGATCTTCGCTGGTCATTTAATAATAGTCTGCGCATGCTGGGCCGAATATGTGTGGATGTAGCAATGATCCACGATCCACCCAGTATGCAACCTGTATTTAAGTCGGGTCATGGATTTGACACTATGGAGGAGCTGCGAAAAGAGGGTAAACTGCGTTATATTGGGCTCGGCGTTCGGGATCACTCATTTCACATTGAGGCCATCAAAGCGGGTAAAGTGGATGTCATTCTCACTTACGGAGATTTCAATCTAGTTCGAAGAACCGCGCGTTCTCTTATTGACATGGCCTACAATGAAGGGGTGGGAGTATTTCTCGGTTCACCTCAAATGCTTGGACTGCTTGCTCGTGGTGAGCCCGCACATGTTGCGAAGGAACAATTAAATCTTACTAATTGGTTTAATGATGGGGATTTTAAAACAGCTCAGGAGTGGTGGTTGTGGTGTCGCGAGCGTGATATACAACTCAGGCATTTGAACATGCGTTATATCATGAATAATCCCAAAATAGGATGTGTTCTCACGGGGGGGGGCGACAGTAGAAGAATTAGAACAAAATATTCACGAGGCACTGACACCAATTCCAAAAGATATATGGAATGAAGCAATGGAGAGGATTGTCATGCTGGATGAAAAAGCTTCGCGCTGAAATGACAAGAAACACATAGAAAAAAGCCACCATCCTGTTGCCGCAGGATGATGGCTTTATTAATCTGACCTCTATTAATCTATCGGAAATTATCCTTTAATAATTGTCCTGTATTGCAGCTCGGGAACGAGTTTTTCAGTTGCTCGTCGAGCCGAGGTTTTGAAATGCTCAATCGTGGTGGCGGGCGGATTAAAATCAATGGTTAGATAACGCCCGACAAATATTCCGAGCTTTTCTTTTCCACTTGGTGAATTAAGCGTAGCAGACATCCGTGTTTCAAATTCACCTAATCGGTTGATTCTCCACTCCAGGAGATTGATATTTAGAACAGTAACGCCTTCCGGAATATCGCTTCCAAAACGAATAAACTTTAGATTAACTGGATATTCTTCGTTTTCGATTACTGAGCTGATACTTTGACTGAGATGATTGAATCGGTCTTTTTCACCAATATCCGTCAGGTTGGCTTCAGCCGTATAGATCCCTGAATGATCAATTATGCGAACGTAAAGTGTATCGTACGCGGAGATTTCCACAATCTTCTCTTCTTTTGCATTCAGCGTTCCTATGAAAGCAATGAATAGTGAGACTAACACTGCTGTTGTCATTTTTAATTTCATCGTAGTAACTTTTTTTTTTAATATTTCAGGCCCATTCATCATCATGCCTGTTATGTGATCGTCACATTTTTTTAAACAATTAGAGATAATAGGATGGTGATTTATTCCCGTTCAGTCCGTCCGAATAAATACGTGACGATGCAATATTTCAAACTTTCTGGCGGCCACGATCAGCCGTCGCCCCGCAACAGCGAAGCTATGGCCGACAGGCATTGCCTGGCCCACCAGAATGAAAACAAATGGGAGGACCACGCGTTGTCGTGGCCGAAGACGAAGCGAACGATGATTTTATTCTAACTCTAACTCCATAGAAGCTTTGATTTTCGCCCATGTTTTTCTAAAAGCGATTCGGCTGCGTTTATAACTAGAGCGTTTATATCAATAGCTTCCATGATGTCAGAGATCATATGTTTACCTGCGGCATGAACTTTATCCACAGCCTTGGCAAAAGCTTCTTTCGCTTTAGGATGATCAGGTTCTCCTGGAAGATCCAATGATTGGGCGATATCTTCGGGGCCCCCTGTAAAATAATCTATACCGTCGACAGTAAGAATCTCATCCAGATTTTCAAATGCGGTGATACTCTCCAATTGCGGGACTAACATTGTATTTTCGTTGGTGAAATTATAGACATACTTACGATCGGTTTTCGCCGCGTTAAAAATCATGCGAATACCGGTGGCGCTACGAGCTCCCTTGGGGCCGTAATATGTATATTCAACAAGGGCTTCAGCTTCCTCCCTGGTCTTTAAATTGGGAACTACGATCATTCTTATCCCCCGATCCAGATAGCTGAGGATCGTGCTCTCTTTCTGATCAGGAATACGCATGGCAGGCGTAATTCCAAAACCGTCAGCGACACGACACATATGCTCCACGGTTTCGGGAGGAACCGATGTGTGTTGACCTTCAAAGTAGACATAATCAAGCCCCGTGAGGGCGGCTAATTCAATAAGATCTTCTTCTCCCGACCTGACATTCAAGCCTAATGCTTTTTCACCTTTTCGCACCCTTTCAAGTATTTTGTTAGTCTTCATAAATAACCTTTCATGTTTATCGTTCTTTTTCGATTAACTACGCCTCCTTATGATCGAAATATACATCAGGATATATATCAAGAGTCTATTGCGTATCAGGTAATTATTAAATTGAATTCGTGCCTGAAAAATGAGCCATGCGTGGTTATATTCTTTTGCTTTTTAAATTATTGCTTAATAATCTGGGCCTGAATCTAAAAAACAAAAGATTGGATTTATGAAAACTTATGATTTTCGTTCTGGATGCACTGATCCGGCCTCATTTCCCGCGGCGCAGATAGCAGAGTATGCGGCTGAGGCAATTAATGAGGTGGGCATTGATTTTGCGAGATATCCGGGAGATCTGGGTCATTTAGGCCTTCGAGAAGTGATGGCTGCGCGAGAATCCCAGCGGGAAGGCGTGGAGGTTTCACCCGACAATATTTCCTTAATGAATGGGTCGATGCAGCCCCTTGCTCTCGTCGCTGAAGCACTGATGGAAAAACGCGGCGATATAATAATAACAGAGGAGCTGACCTATTCGGGAACGATCAGCGTTTATAAAAGTCTGGGGGCTAAACTGGTCGGTATACCCATGGATGAACATGGCATGAAAATAGATGCGCTTGAAAAAACAATGAATGAACTCCACGAAAAGGGCACACCACCTCGTTTTATCTACAGCTTGCCCACTTACCAAAATCCGACGGGAACCCTAATGCCTGAATCCCGTCGCTTGGAACTCATAGAAGTGGCACTTAAATATAATACCGTATTAGTGGATGATAATTGCTATGGAGATGTTCATTTTGAAGGTAAAAAAGAGCCCTCGCTATATGCTTTGAATGATAGCCCCAATATAATTTATTTATGTTCGCTCTCGAAAATTTTGGGGCCGGGTCTTCGCTTGGGATATCTTATTGCTCACCAGCCCATGCTCAGCCGCATCCTGGATCGTCGTTTTGATGGGGGGAACAGTCTTTTAGCTGCGTCCGTATGTGCCGCCTACTTAAAAGATAATATTTGGGATTATGTCGCTAAAGCAAACACGCTGCTGAAAGAAAAAAGGGATGCGGTTTATGCCGGATTGGAAGCGAGCGTGAGTGATATTTGCACCTGGTCCCATCCGATCGGGGGCATTTTTATCTGGGTGCAATTTCCCGACGATGTGGATAGAGCTAAGCTTGCTGCTCTCCTTGAGAAAGAGGGAATCCTTTATGGACCCGGATCAGCCTACCATGTAGAGGGAAAAGATATACCTTATCTCCGCCTGGCTTTCGGCTATTGCAGTTTGGAGGAGATTAATAAATGTATTCCTCTTGTTGGTCAGGCAATTCATGCATCGAGGAAATCAATTGCCCAAGCTGCAGTATAAACATAGACCTCCATATAATTCCCTGTTTAAGTGAAAATAGTTAACCCCTAAATCCTAACGCTGAAAATCTATTGGATTTTCAATTTACTTCACCAGAACAGTGTAAGAAAGCACACCGTCTGAAGGGGAATCAAACTTAACATCCGTGTAACTGTCTTTTCGCAAGATTAATTTTTGAGTTCCACTGGGTTGGAGATCAAGGCTGCCCTCTATTCGAAAGGAGCATGATACCTGGATGCGTAATGGTCCATTAGTTTCATTTTTTATACGCGCCCAAACACGAATATGATTATCATTCAGGGGATGGGCTTCAACACGGGGAAGTGTGACAGAAGCATTATAGGCCTTTGACATGACCTTCATGTCCGGGATCAGGACGATACCATTCCAATCGGGTTCAGGCAGAGAGACTTCAATCTCGGGTTTAGGTGTGCTTGCTCGATTCGAAGCGTTCGCATCAACTGGCACTGCAGGAAAAAGAGTAGGGGGTGCAGCTTCTTCTGTCAGATAAACAATGGAGTTTTCAAAGTAGGTCTGGGTCTCTACAGCGTGAGGGAGAACTTTTGGATTATCGGTTGATTCAACCAGGGTTAAAGCCGCTTTAGGCAGCTCATCTTTCCCCGCAGCGAAGAATTTGAGGTAAATAAAAAAACCGCCAACTCCGAGAACCATGATCAAAATAATAATGAATAGCTTTTTCATATCTTTAATTGTTAGAACAGTTTCATCACATAATATAATTTATAAAAATTTAGTCAACGCATCTCATTGTGACTTCATAAATAACTTGTAGTATGTTGAAAAACAACATTTTATAAATATCAGAAAAAGGTGATGATGACCTTGCTTAAAGTAGGTTATATTAATAGTGCAGGGTGGACGCAGTGGTCGTGACCACGAAAACTGGTCCACTTGAAAAGTTAGTCTGGTCCAACTAGAAAGGACACAGACAATGAAAGGCAAAAGATACACGACCGAAGAGAAAATACGGATGCTGCGCCAGGCGGACAAAGGGAAAACGATCCTGGAAGCATGCCGCGAGAACAACATAAGCGAACAGACCTTCCACCGCTGGAAACGTGAGTTTGGGATGATTGATGTCAACCAGGCCAAGCGGATGAAGGAGCTCGAGAAGGAGAACGCGCGGTTAAAACGGATGCTGGCGGACAAGATGCTGGGGATAGAGATCCTGCAGGAGACCCTCGAAAAAAAACTGTAAGCCCTGGGCACAAGCGGCAAGTGGCAGAGAGACTTGTGACTCGGGGCCAGTGTTCGATGCGAGCGGGGTGCCGGTACTTTCGGCTGCACCGTTCCACCTATGCGTATAGGGCCAAGCATCCGGATGCCTGGCTAACGAAACTAAAAGCGGCAGTAAGGCGGTTATCACGGCAATACGCGAGGTGGGGCTATCCCAAGATCACGAAGCTGTTGAAGGACGAAGGCTGGCAGGTGGGTAAACGTCTCGTGCAAGGTCTGCGACGTGAACTGGGTCTGGCGATCCCCCCACGCAAGCCAAGACGCCGGCGCAGGGGTGTCTGCACCGGGCTACCGACAAAGGCCGAACATCCCGACCATGTTTGGACCTGGGATTTTATCCACGATAAGACGGTTCGCGGCGGCAGTCTAAAAATGCTGACCGTGCTCGATGAGTACACCCGCGAGTGCCGGGTGATCCATGTTGATCGCCATATCAATGCGGAAACGGTGCGCGGTATCATGCAAAAACTGCTCGACCGGCATGGGCCGCCAAAATATATTCGTAGCGACAACGGTTCCGTTCCGAGGAGCGAAGCGACGACATGCAAAGCCATTCATTGAAAGCCAATTGAGAGCCTGGCTAACTGCGATGAAAATCAAAACCCTCTATATCGAACCAGCAAGCCCTTGGCAGAACGGATACATTGAATCGTTCCATGCCCGTTTTCGCGAGGAGTGTTTAAACCGTGAACAGTTATGGACTTTGACCGAAGCCCGCGTGGTCATCGAAGATTGGCGCTGGCTTTACAATCATGTCCGACCCCACCGCAGCCTCGGCAACATCACTCCACGGCACTTCACTGAAAACCTCAATACCGAAGGCTCGGGCTCCATTCGGGCTACGCCCTCATTGCGCCCAAGCCTTGACTTCCTCTACCAACTTAACTTCAACATTAACCTCTCCAGACTAACTCTCCCGGTGGACCAGTTTGTGTAACCCGACCAGCAGAGACAGTGACGTCGAGCCAAGGGGGCTGGATCTTGACAATAACTATCGGCCTCTATTTTGTGCCGCTGTGCGAAAGTTTGATTATTAACGCCATGAATAGTGAAGAATTGAAACAGGTTGTGTGCGCGGCCATAGACCAGCGCAGCGAGCGTATCGTCGAGACGGGTGAAGCGATTATGGACGAACCCGAGTTGGGGTTTAAGGAGAGGGCTACCGCTGATAAAGTAAAAGCCACATTCGATGAATTGAATCTGGAATATGAAGACAGGCTCGCGTTGACTGGTGTGAAAGCCAGGTTGAAGGGTGGGCGACCGGGACCGACGCTGGCGCTTATGGGTGAGCTGGATGCCTTGCTCGTGCCCGATCATCCACGAGCTAACAAAGAGACTGGGGCGGCGCACGCCTGTGGGCACAATGCCCAAATTGCGGGATTGCTCGGAGCGGCCCGGGGATTAGTTGATTCCGGTGCGGCCAAAGAGCTGGCGGGGGACATAGTTTTTTTTGCGGTACCGGCTGAAGAATATGTGGAGATCGAATACCGTTTGGGTTTGGTAAGAGAGGGACGCACCACTTTTCTCTCGGGAAAGCCAGAGTTGGTTCAACTCGGTCATTTTGATGATGTGGATATGGCGATTATGATTCACAGCATCAGCGCGGGGCCCGCCGATGGGGCCATGGGAGTTACAAGCTCGTTTAATGGATTCATCGCAAAATGTATTCGATTCACGGGACAAGCAGCCCATGCCGGGTGTGAACCCGAGAGTGGTATCAATGCTTTGAATGCCGCTCAACTGGCAATTAGTGCGATAAACGCTCAGCGTGAAACCTTTCGCGACCAGGATTGCGTGCGTGTGCATCCGATAATCACTAAAGGTGGCGATCTGGTGAATATCGTACCTGCTGAAGTGCGTATGGAGACCTATGTTCGCGCTCGAACCCATGAAGCAATTCTCGATGCCACGCTCAAAGTTGATCGCGCCCTCAAAGGTGCTGCTTTAGCCATCGGCTGCCAGGTGGAGATCGAGACGGTGCCCGGCTATCTGCCATTGCGAAATGATCCGGATCTGGCCCGTCTCTTCCGGGAAAACGCGAGCCGCTTTTTTGGCAAGAATAAATACAGGGACTACCCGCACAACGGGGGTTCGACAGATGCAGGTGATCTGAGTCATATTATGCCGGTACTGCATCCCATGATGTCAGGAGCAGCGGGAACGGTACACAGCCCAGATTGGCATATCGCCGATCCCGTTGCCGGTTATCTGACTCCAGCCAAAACACTCGCGGTGATGGCTGTCGATCTATTGCATGGTGATGAAAACAGAGCGAAGGGCATTGTCGACCGACATAAGCCGGCTTTGACAAAGAATGAGTATTTAAAACAGCAGCGAGCGTTGTTCAGCACCGATGTTTTCTCCGGATAGAAAGTTGAGAGAAACCTTTACCATTGGTAATTATCGGTATTCCCATCGCGACCCATAAACTGACTGGTATTGTCGATTGTTAACCGGTGGGCCGTGTTTGCAATACAAAGCGCGGATTCTTCAGTTGAGATCTCAGCGTCAGCACCACCCATGTCGGTTCTTACCCAACCCGGGCTAAGGGCGATAACAGTTATTCCCTCTGGTTTAAGTTCAGCAGCTAAGGCGCGAGTAAACATATTTAAGGCTGCTTTTGAAGTACTATAACTGTAAATTTTAAAGTTAGATTTTGCGGATATTGAACCCGCGCCGGAAGATACGTTGATAATACGCGGTTGATCACTTTTTCTAATGAGCGGGAGAAAAACCCGAGTGACGCGAGCGGTACCAACAAGGTTAACTTCGAAGGCATCCTGAAAATGGTTGAGATCCATTTCCTCGAATTTTTCATCTTTGGAATCGGGATTCACCCCGGCGTTATTGATAAGGATATCAAGACTGGAGAATGATTGAGGGATATTATCATAAGCATGGTTGACGGACTCTTCATCTGTAATTTCCAGGGGCAGGAGAGTAAGAACCGGTTCCTTTATGGTTTGGCTCAGGGCTTTTAATTCATCTGCTTTCTCAAGCTGACGTGACGTTGCGATTACGTTGTCACCCCTTTTGAGAAATTCACTGACCAAGGCCAGCCCAATGCCGCGATTCGCCCCCGTAATAAGTACATTCGCCATGGTTATTAAATCAAAAAATTGCTGACGCAGTGTTAAGTTTTATGTGTTAAGTGTTAGGTTTGAGTAATATCACTGAAACAATTATGATCAATAAAAGTCTACATATTCTGATCTAATCGTCTTATTTAAAACCTAAACCTGAATAGTCGAATGACTTTCACAACTATTCCACAATATCTTTATAATAATAATCCCAGGGGTGATAGTAAGGTGTTTTTAAAAGACGCGTTTTAATTTCATCATCCTCCGTTCTGGCCCTTAATTCCTTAGAAGCTTCGCAACCCGGCCAACTCAACATATAAGACGGGCCGTATTGGTAAGAGAGCCAGCACTGGCGTTTTTGTATAACTAATTTCATCGTGTGCGATAAGTTCTCACTGAAGATCACAGCGTCTCCAGCTTGTAGAGAGACATCTTTTAAAACAGTAATTTCTTCGAGGGGAGTGTCACTATACGGATGAGGAAAATTACTTTTATGACTGACTGGAATCACGCAGAATGATCCATCACCTTGAGACTGATTATCAAGCGCGATAAGACAGGTTGTCATCAGACAGCGAAATTCACCTTCAACAAAGCAGCGATACCTGGTATAGCGCCTTGGATCCGCTTTTCCTCCCTGGGTCAATTTCCCTACGCTGCCGGGCTCTCTGAGAATCCCCCGCGAGGCAACAAGCCTTACCTGGTTACCCCAGATAATTTCTTCCATTGCATTGAGCAGTCGAGGTAAAGTAATTGCATCTTCAATAATACCTCCACTTTCGACAATGTTCAAAAGCTCCGTTTCTGAATTGCTATTGTCGCTGGTTACCTTGGGGGGTGGGTTCTCCATTGCGTCTTCCAGAAGCTTATGCGCTTCTTTTACATGGTCGGCACTTAAAAATTTTTCAATTACGAGGTAACCTCTTGTATCAAAAAAATGCCTCTCTGCATCAGAGAGATGGCGCTGGCCAGTCCCCGTCTGTAATTGATTTTTTCTTTCTTTTTTATGCTTAACTTTAAGTTCCATACTATATAATCAGGTTAAGTTGTGCCTGTCTTTAGTTATGTCCCGGCAATGGCAAATGGCGAGGGTCCATTGATCAACTCCAATTGTCTGGAGGTAGCTCTACTTTCGAAGCCATCCGCGGTATCGATAAGTTGCCCCCAAGGGGATTGAAATGCCGGGGCATAAGAGATAAATAATGTCCGACGCGTTTTATCAGTTTTGTTTACCATTGCACCGTGTGTAAGGTCTTCAGAGAAAATCACCGCATCTCCGGCTTTGCAGGGACATGCTTCAATTAAGGGGTGATTTTCATCGGGAGTCGATCCGGCAAAAGGATTGTCAAAATTACTTTTGTGACTTCCTGGTATAACGGCGAAAGAACCATCCTCAATAGAAACGTCTCTTAGAGCGTAGGCGATTTTCACACTGACACATTTAAACTGTCCATCATCAATAGCATATTCACTGTAAGATAAAAGCTCAGCGTAGCCATGGTGTAAATTGGAACAACGCCCGCGATTGCGTGCCATAAACATAAATCCATCGAGACGCAGGGGTTCACTAATCATCGCATCAATGTAGGGGAGCGTCCGGGGGCAGTCGATTATCTCCTCAAAAGGCCCTCCTAATCTTAATATATTACAGTCGTAGTCACGTCGTCGATTCGGATCGAATTCTTCCTCCCATCCGCTTTTGGGGTCATCGTGAAACTTTCGCAATATACCGAGTGCGTCTGTATTCTCGTCATTGAGAGATTCCAGTTTGTCAATTTCATCATTTAATCGTTGCACCAAGTCTGTCGGTATTGCCTCGGGTATGAAAAGAAAACCCTGAAGGTCAAATAAGTATCTTTCTTCTGGTGTCATAATCAATCACTCCTTAATAGATCTACGTACGCTTTGTTCTACCGTTACATTACATTACAATTATTATAGCCAATAAGGTGAAAGTAAAGATTATCTGCTTTATTCAGACGGTTTTACTCAATCGTAGAATAAATAGAACTACTGCTTAATCTGCTGTGACCCAAGAGACTCCACACAGTGAAAGATACGGGGAACCATCTCCCCATACGCTTCCTTCTTCTACAGGTGATTGGTCGCGACGGGTCTGGGTACTTGCCGGGCCGATAATACTCTCTAACCTGACGGTGCCTTTAGTGGGAGCTGTTGATACCGGTGTTGTTGGGCATTTACCCGATCCAATATATATCGGGGCAGTAGCCCTTGGGGCGGTTATTTTTAATTTCCTATACTGGGGATTTGGATTTTTACGTATGGGGACCACTGGATTTGTCGCCCAGGCATTTGGATCCGGCGATGCATCTGAAATACGGGGCGCTCTGGCCAGAGCCCTGATCCTGGCGGGTGTGCTAGGAATACTCGTGATAATATTGCAAAAACCCATAGTGCGACTAGCCATTTATATTCTGGAGGGGAGTGAAGATCTTGAAAAGCTGGCGGTAAGCTATTACTCATTCCGCATCTGGGGAGCGCCCGCAGCGCTCGCCAACTTTGCTATTCTCGGATTTCTTATTGGCATTCACAAGACGAGCGCGGCACTCGCTCTCCAACTGACACTGAATATTTGCAATGTTCTCCTGGATCTTCTATTCGTTTTGGGCTTGGGCTGGGGAGTAAAAGGGGTAGGACTTGCCTCTTTTATCAGTGAGTACTTAGCCGTCCTCGTGGGTATCGGGCTGATAAAAAACAATATCAAGATCATTGGTGGTGAATGGCGATTGCGCTCTATTCTCGCCCCGGCTCAGTTAAAGAAGCAGCTCCATGTAAATGCTAATATCTTTTTAAGAACCTTGAGTGTTATATTCGCTTTTTTTTATTTCACCGCGATGAGTGTTAAACTGGGAGAAATTACCCTTGCGGCCAATGCGGTACTCATGCACTTACAGCACTTTCTTGCTTTTGGTCTGGATGGATTTGCCTTTGCCGTTGAAGCCCTGGCTGGCAGCGCTTATGGTATGCGCAGTAAGCGTCAATTCCGCGCGGCTGTTAAGGCCACTACTTTTTGGGCGCTCATTGTCGCGTTAGTGTATACCATTGTCTATGCTTCATTAGGGATGATCATTATCAGTGCCATTACAGGAATTGAAGAAGTTAAAATAAGAGCAGCTGTATTTATGCCGTGGTTAATAGCTTCACCTATTATCTCGGTTTGGAGTTATCAGTTGGATGGTGTTTTTATTGCAACTACGCGATCGGTCGAAATGCGTAACGCGATGATCTTATCAGTCATCGTATTTCTCGTTTCGGTATGGGTTTTTTTACCCCGTTGGGAAAACCATGGGTTGTGGTTTTCGTTCATTATTTTAATGATAGCACGCGCTGTATTTTTAGCTATCTTCTATCCCCGTATCGAAAGGTCATTAGGTTAAGGTTTTATATCAAGGATGAAGACGAAGAGGCAGACGAAGATGAAGAATATTGCAAATCACCATACCTATTTCCAGCGTCCTTTAGGTTTAAATAATTGACAATAAGTAGCCCCTGAGGGGCGACATAAACTTAGCCCATTGCGTGAGCAATGGGTATTAGAATTACCCAACACCTAGAGCCCCGGAGGGGCGACACAACCTATCTTCCGACAGTAATTGAGTCGCCCCTCCGGGGCTACTTTTTATAATTATATTATTTTCCACAGCTTGCGCTGTGGTTTATGATTGTGTCACCCTTCAAGGGTGATGCCCTTCGAGCTCGACTGAATGAGTATGCTGTTTAATTTATTAATCATACTACCGAGATAATACTTAACACTTATGGCGGCCACGACGACGCGTGGCCCTCCCTTTCATCAATCCCCTTCTGGAGGGCCACGCTCCGTCGTGGCCGCTGGGAAGACCGAATAAAATTTTTTAGCTATTTAAAGGAGACAAACGCAGATGAAGAAAGTGAGTAATCTCATTCACGGGGTGATAGCTGCAAAGTTTTTTTCAGTGAATAAACTTTTGTGGTGACGGTACCAGTCACTTTGGAACCGTTCATCGGGGTCATACATCTTCTTTTTTTGAAGAAATGCTCGAAATTCCGGATAGCAAGATTGAACCTGCTCAAGCGTAGCAAATTTATGATAGGTTAAATAATAACTTCCTCCAAATCTGATCGCCAGGTCAATGAGACGGCGGAATGCTTCCGCAGAGTGTGCTATGCCTTCGTTCGTGTGTTCAGTGTGAAGATTAAAAATAACACAAGCATAAGATTGTTTCGCCCATGCTAAATAGCTTTCCTCGTCTCGCGCGATCATCCTAATTGTTCCATAAATTAAATTGACATCGTTATCTATGAAATCGCCGCGCACATCACTCATGAATTTCTCCAGTTTATCTCTGGGGACATAAATTTCTGTGATAATTTCCGATGCCGGATTGCAGGTTCCCAGTTTCAAGTCCATGTCTCGATGGTAGTCATCAATATAAATACTTAACTGATGAGTGTCAGAGTAGTATAACTGGTTAGAGGTAGAGAGATAAAAATCAGCGTATTTTTGAAATGCCTTTCCCTTGTCGCAATGCGCTTGCTTCAAAAGGTCTCTCCAATCATCAGCCGAGAGCTTTTTCTGATCTGTCGGCATCGGCGTATTCGGGTCAACGGGTCGATAACATGAGAAGACTCCTTTTCGCAAAAAGTCCTCAGATGTCTCGTCCGTAGAAAATTGAAAATCTCCATAAATATAGCCATCATCAATACGTTTGTTGACAACGCTAAGCAGGTTTTCAATTTTTTCTATTTCTACATGCCGTATAATTTTTTTCGGGGCACCAGTCGCAATGTCACCGAATAGACAATTCCAAAAAGACCGTACCCGCCAATTGCCAAACGAAATAGAATGGGATTTTCCTGGCGACTGCACCGCTGTAATATGCCTCGCGCATCAATCAGGAGGAATGATTCGATGTCCTGGATAAAAGGTTTGAAGCAAAGCCCCCTCCCGTGAATGTTGGCAGCTAGTGCTCCGCCAATACTCAATCGATCAGCGCCTGTTTGCTTTTGGTTGATTGTCCAGGAATGTGTGGAATTCCTCTCTACCGTATTTAAGTAAGCAATTAATTCTGGCCAACGAATACCGGCTTCAACCTCAATCGTTCCTCGTTCGCAGTCAAAGCTTAGCACCCGATTTAATCCTGTGGTATCGAGCAATATGGCATCATTTGCGAATTGCTGTCCTCCCATCGCATGCTTCCCTCCGGCTATGCAAATCTCTCTACCTGTGTTTCTGGCGTAAATGATAGTCTGCTGTATGGAACCAATCGAATCTACCTTCACAACACGGTTTACCCAGGTCCGGTTGAGTTGGGAATGTATATCATTAACCCAGATTCCGTCACCCTCTGACGGACTGCGTTCAACGGGATCAGATCGAACACGATTATAACTCATGGATGGCATCGTTTATTGTGCTCCTACTAAGCACGAGTGATGCCAGCCTTATAAAAATTTAATATAATGTTATATAATAATAACTTATGTAATTATAATAAAGAGGATCCACATTTACAGAAACAAAGATAATTGACCTAAAATGCCAGGTTGTATTCATAGGATGTCAGGTAATGAGGAATAAGATTTATAGCTGATAACGATCGCCTCAGCGTTGAAGTGCTCACGTAATTTAAGTACTGCAATCAAATCTGATTAACATAAAAATCTGAATTATGATTAACACAGCTGATATCGTTATCATCGGTGGCGGAGTTCATGGAGCCAGCCTGGCCTATAATTTAGCGCGGGAAAAAGCGGGAAAAATTGTTCTTCTCGAGAAGAAACATATGGCTTCAGGCCCAACCGCAAAATCGAGTGCCATGATCCGTCCACTTTTCAACGAGTCCGTATATATCGAGCTGGTCAGTGAAGCGACAAAAATGTTTGAACAATGGGATGACTGTGTGGGTGGTGACTCAGGATTTGTGCAAAATGGTTTTCTCAGAATTACTGATTCCTTAGAAAAAGAGGCATTGGCGGGGGATCTTAAGCTTGCGAAAAGCCTCGGGGTGAATTATCAGATTATACCGAACGATGGATTGAATAACTATGCCCCTAACGGAAAATTTGGTGATGAAGAAATAGGTGTTTTATTCCCCGAAGGTGGATTTGCTGATCCTTACTTAACAACAATTTCTTTAGCCTCAGCCGCAAAAAGGTTGGGCGCAGAAATAATCGAGGGGGTTAGTGTCACGGGTATTAAATTATCCCAGGGTCGCGTTGATACGATTCAAACAGATGCCGGAGAAATCAGCACCCGCATCGTCGTCAATTGCGCCGGGTCCTGGAGCGATCGCATTGCTGCCTATGCGGGTATTCAACTGCCTATAGAAATTCACCGCATTCCCATATGTCTCTTTCGCAGGCCCCTGGACATGAATATAGAGAACCCCGTTTACTCTGACGGGACCCATGGCGTGTATTTGCGAAAAACCGATGAGAATATATTCAGATCCGGTCTCTTCGGTTTTGATATAGATCCTGTCGATCCTGACTCTTATGATGAAACGATAAGTAAAGAGCAGCTCAATGTCATTCGCAAACCCCTGAATCAGCGGTTTACAGCAATTAATAAAACTTATTTTACGGGTGGTTTTTCCGCTATCTATGATATGAGCCCCGACGGACATCCGATCATTGGAATGATGCCGGAGGTTGATGGTTTCTGGTGTGATTGTGGATGGAGCGGAAATGGTTTTGCCAGCTCACCGGTTATCGGGCGCTGTTTAGCTTCAGAGATCACGGGTGGAAAAAGTGATATCGATATCTCTTATTTTCGCTGGCCGCGTTCACCGGAAGTAACAAATCGCAAGAAGTAAGGGAAAAAACCGTATATTTTAAAGCAATTCACATGGTAAGGATAATGTCATGCGTAATCGTTCGAGAGACTCGAAGAACCGGGGCTTAAAAATAGTAAGTAATCCTCAACTCCATCAGGTATTACTTTATGAACAAGATAAGAGTCGGTGTAATTGGCTCGGGGGGGATGGCAAAAAGCAGGATTTCATCGTTTTCTTGTCTCGATGGATGTGAAATCGTGGCCCTTGCCGCGCGCAATGCCGAAACAGGCACTGCATTAAGCAAGGAATATGAAATCCCCTATCGTCCAGATTGGCGTGAATTACTGAACCAAAATGATGTAGATGCGGTAATTATATGTACAAACAATGATAGCCACGGGACAATCGCCCTGGCCGCAATTAATGCAGGCAAGCATGTATTCCTTGAATACCCGCTTGCACGCAGTTTGGAGGAGTGTAATCAGTTGGTAAAGCAGGTGGAATCCACCGGGCGTGTTCTAAGAATAGCGCATGACGAGTCTCTGTCAGCGGTTCACCGGCAATTGAAAGAGCAGGTTAACTTATTGGGTGACCTACTGACCACTGTCTTTGTGCGCCTCACACCCGGTAAAGGAGCGCGCCCCGATGTATTGTTTAATCTGAATATATCAGGTCCACCGGCACTTTTTTTTATTTATCATATTTCTCCGCTTGTCGATCTCTTTGGGCCGGCAGTTTGGGTTGAAGGTCATGCTGAATATCCCGGATTGGAAAAATCAGGACGCTACGAACAGTTTATCAATGCGGTGACCGTAAAATTTGAGCGGGGAGGATCAGCTCATTGGACATGGGCGGGTGGAATTGCTATCAATAAAGCTGAAGAATATCAGCGTATTATCATGAGCGAGGGAACACTGATAAAGGAAAATGGAAAATGGTTTAAATCCCTATCAGAAAATGAAGTGGAGATTCAATTCACGAGGGATGATAAATTATCATTAGAAGAATTATTTTTGAATGAAGTAAGAGGTGTGGAATCGTTATGGCGCGACGATTTGCAACGAGAATATGAAGCTGTTACCATCAGTTTAGCTGCCGAAATATCATTTCAGGAAAAGAGACGAGTCTTTATTAACGAGCCACTTTTTTCTTCTTGAGGAGGCTGCAATTGATAGCCTTTTACTTTTTATGTAACAATGAGATAATTTAAAATTTCCAGTCGTAATAAATAGATTCGAAATGGAGATTAAAATATGGAAGCGGTAAAATTTGATTTAGAGGGGAAAGTTGCGATTATCACCGGAAGTGGAACAGGTATCGGGAGAACCCTTGCTATAGGTTTGTCTCAAGCCGGCGCTGATATTGTCGTAACCGAGCTTCCTGGAAAAGAGGCGGCAGCTGAAGAAACAGCAGATGCGGTACGTAAACAGGGGAAACGGGCGATAACAGTGGAACTGGATGTAACACAAATAAAGAGTGTCGAGCGTATGATAGCAGTAACCATGGAGAAATTAGGGAGCATTGATATTCTCGTAAATAACGCGGGCACCATTATCAGGAAAAAAGCAATCGATATAACGGAAGAAGATTGGGACACAGTAATGGACGTTAATTTGAAAGGGTTATTTTTTACGAGTCAGACAGTGGCCAGGGAAATGATAAAACAGCGATTCGGTAAAATCATCAATATATCGTCTATTAATGGTGTCATTGGGTCAGCAGAACGAGCATCATACACCGCGAGTAAAGCGGGAGTAATCAATTTAACCCGTACCCTCGCCGCGGAATGGGCAGAATATGGAATCAATGTAAATGGTATAGGTCCCACCTATTTATTAACCCCGTTAACCGAAACATTATTTGAAAATGAAACCTTCAAGGAGAAATACTTTGATCGTCAACCCATTCAGCGAATAGGCAGACCCGAAGACATCCTGGGTGCTGTTATATACCTGGCGAGTTCCGCATCCAACCTCGTAACAGGGCATACCATCATGGTCGACGGGGGATGGACAGCGGTTTAAAAATAAGATTTACAAAACGTATAATTCTTCGTCTTCGTCCCTCCTCTTTATTCTTTTCCTGGAGGGCCACGCGTCGTTGTGGCCGCAGGGAATATCGAGATATAATTTTTAGCTATTTAAATGAAGCAGACCAAGACGCCGCTACATTGTTTAATGCAAACCCTTAATCCTTTACTCAATCCACCGATATATTTTCCGCGGAAAATATTCAAAGAGAAAATTACTCGGCCTTTATAGCGCTCTCAATTTCCTGAATAAGAATATCGCTATCGGTAATAGGCTTACTGATGTATCCGGAAAATCCCTCACTCAAGTAGTGTTCCCTGTCATTTCCCAATCTCTGAGCAGTAACAGCGATAATAGGAACCTTGTCATACTTATTATAAATGCGAATGTTCTCCAATATTTCACCCCCGTTCATTCCCGGTAAATTAATATCCATGAGAAATGCATCAGGGACGATACAATCGGGTTGGTCTAAAAAGTTAAAGAGCTCAAGGGCATTGGTAAATATTTTTATTTCGTAAATGCCGCTGAGCATATCGAGAATTAAATCAGCATTGTCTTTGTTATCTTCAACTAAATATACTTTTTTCATAATTAATAATAGATGCCAGCTAGAGAATGTATATCAGCTAATTGTGATAAAGTTAATATTGTCAGGATGAGCGATTTTTAACAAGCATCTTTTACTTGAATTTTTCATGACCTGTTTGGAAAAATAAAAGCGTGATTAATTCAAATTAACCTATGTTTAAATCGCAAGAGAGATAAGTTCACTGATGTTTTCAGGAATATTAACCCAAAGATGAGAGTTGTCTTTCCAAATCATTGATTGAGGAGAAAGGTATTTATTAATTACATTTTTCATATCGGTAATCGACTTACCCTGCCAGTAGCCATCGTTCGTGGCTGATAAGACATAGGCTTTTATGTCGAGTGGGGCTTTTATATTTTCGGTGCAGTGGGGTAAGAGCCAATTCATACAATCAGAGGAAACATAGGTCCAGGATAGCCCAAAAATTTTAAAACGGGATTCAAGATCGTGCTTGAAGAATGTTTTATTTTGCACCCCATATTTCCAATTATAAGTTAAGCGGGTCTCAGGATTAATAAATGACAATAGGTTACTATTAGGTAGGGCGCAGTATCGAAAACCATTTCGTTTAACACCATTAAGAGGGAAAAATAATTTTTCCCAAAAGCTGTCATCCACGCTATCTGGCGCTGAAGCGACCCAGAGCAGTTGTAAAGACTGCTGAGTATCCTTAGATAATTTTGGGTATGCTTGAAGGAAGTCATAAAATCCGGTGCTTGATGCAATGACAGAAACCCGGTTAAATTTTTGAGAAAGTTCATTTAAGTCTGAACACATTTGGACTTCTCGTTTATTTTGATTTTCTTTCGTGTACTTTTCCCATATTGGAACGGTGGCTGAAAATTCTGAAAGATAAAGCGAGCGAATATAAAATCTATTTTTGAGTTTGCGGTATAAGCTGGGTAGGGCGAAACGGATCTGCCCCGGCGATCCATCTAAACCATGAATAAAATAGAAGGCTTCATCTGCCTGTTCTTCATTACCGTACTCGTTCAGATCATCGTAGAAAAATCGATAATAATTCAATGATTCGTAATATTTATTTTCGAATTTATCGGATAGTGACATATGATGAGGAAAGGTCGGAATATTTAGATCTATAGCGGTAAAAAAATAATATTAATTTATATTTCAGATATTTGAAGAGCGTAATTTTTAATTATGAACCTTTGATTCAGATTAAGTTACCACCTTTTATATAATATTTGATATACGGAGGACGAGGATGAGGAAGAATTTTTACTTAAACTCTCATTTCTGCTCTTGCCGACATGCATTTTCAATCTGTGAAAATGTATCGCGTATGTGTTCTGCGCAACGTTTCACAATTATTGCCAATGCCTTTTCTCCTTTATCTCGAGAGGCTAAACTCGATTTACCCCACACCCCCGTTTTGCTCATCGCGCTCATGGGTAAATAGTCGAAATACTCTGCGGTTTTACCAGGAGGCACATGATCATGACGCTCTTTCCCCACAGTGGATTCATCAATAGTCAGCATCAGAGAGGTTTCAAAATCGCCACCATGTAAATCGTTGTCGAAATCAGGAAATATTTGGCATAACTCTTTAAGCGCCGGCATCCAGGGGTTAATAAGTAGAACTTTACCATCATTTCGGGTGGTGTTCAGTTTGCGCACCGCGATTTTTAAAATAGCATTGCCACCATGGAGATTGACGATCACGACCTTTTTAAAACCCTGCACGAAAAGGCAAGTGACCAGGTCTTCAGTTACTTGAGCGAGGGTCTCATGTTTGAGGGAAACAGTACCTCGAAAATCAGCATGCGCTTCCGAATTACTAAAGGGTAAGGCCGGCAGGAGGTAGGCATTCAGTTCATGAGCAATACCTTCACCCACAGCATCAGCCTCCATCCAATCGGTGCCAAGGGGAAGATGCGTGTCATGTTGTTCGATCGCCCCTACAGGTAATATTGCTATTTCGGCCTTGCTTTTTTCCAATTCAGGGCTGGTATTTTTTGCGTTCCACATCTTATACCTCTCTCGTTGATATTTTACTCAATTATCTTCAGCGTTTGGGCCAGTTTTTTTATCTCTTCCAAATGCCAATCGTCGGCTTTAGGGTAGGGGGGGCGGGTCGTTGCATGATCAATGATCCCCTTCCATTGAAGAATGTGTTTAGCGACCGAAAAGGCATAGGGGTCCGGGGTTATGAAGGTTATGAGGGGTATCATATTTTCATAGAAATGGGCTCTTGCTTCATCCCATTTTTTTTCTTGCACCAGATCATACAAGACAACTTCGTGATCGGGCATAACCGCCGCGCTTCCGGCAATCACCCCATCGCTTCCGGCGATATAGGTGATCAATGAATACATGTCTGAACCGCATAAAGCGGGAATGGATAGTGATTCGTGTTTCAACACTTCGTAAGACCCGATATCGCCGCTTACTTTCAAGGCCGCAATCCGATCACAATCCCTTATGATAGGGAGAACGTCCTTTTGCATATTGAGCCTTCCCTCGTTGGTCATATCATAAAGCATAACCGGCACCTCTTCCGCGATTTTGAGGAAAAATGAGTGTAAATCCTTGTAGGAACGCTTTTTTACCATGGCGAAACTGGCCCCTTTCCGAGAGGCAATCTTTGCCGCTTTCATACCCTCATCGAGGTCGAGAGAGATAATGCCCATTCCGACGGGCACCCTGCCATTCACATGTTCCAGAACATGGTCCAATACCGCTTCGATCTCATTGAGGTTCATCCCCTCAAACTCCCCCGCTTTTCCACAGGCTACCAGGCCATGTACTCCACCGTCCAGGATGTAATCTATTAGACGACTCATACTCTGAGGATCGAACTTACTTCCATCCTCACTAAATGGTGTAGAGAGAAGGGTGTATACTCCTCCACTGAGTTGGATGTCACTACCCTTAGTCATTTTTATATTTATTTTTACTTAGCATGCCTATAAATTTGCTACTATCATGTAGGGATAATCGGGAGCACCACATGGGATGGGTGTTCTGCGTCCAGGTGAATGGTATTGTCCGCGCTGGCTTGACGTCGGTTGAGGCCAATCTTTTCGCCGGTGTTGGGGTTTACATCAAAACGTGGAAAATTGGAACTGGAGATATCAAGCCGCATGCGGTGGCCAGTGACAAAGAGGTTGCTCGTAGGATAAAGGGTGATCGTCACCGTGTCGATTTCACCGGGTGGCAGAAACCGGGCGGTCTCAGGACCCTTGCGATATCGCAAGCGCATGATACTGTCTGTAAGGTTTAAAGCGTAACCGAGTGGATACGATGCACTGGGCGGGTAGAGGTCGATCAGTTTGGCCGTGAAGTCAGTGTCGAGAGCCGACGAGGAGACCCAAAGGGTTACGGTGATTGGGCCGGTCACTTCTACATCCTGTTCAAGCGCCTCAGTTTGAAAAATGATGACATCGCTGCGTGAACCTAATGGCAGGTAGGGTGGCTCACAACCGTAAATATCTGGCGATTCTACCTGGTTGAATCCTCCCGCGTTCATGATCGGTTCAGCTCGGGCGGCGAAGTGGAGAATCCCTGGGTCGGCCAGGCCTGGGGGCATGGGACCAACCTCCTGATGTGACGAAACACCTCCACCGATTGACGGCACCGGGTTTGAAGGATCGAATCGATAAGTGATGGCCGCTTCTGTTTGATCAGGCGGCTGACGCCGCAACAATTGATCCTCGTGCAGATAGTAATGGGTGAATTGGGTGCGGGCCAGCGGCCATTCGTTTTCATCTCGCCACGATCCGCCATGAAACAAGCGACCGTTCCTTGAGCGACAGCCATGGCCACCCCCCATAACGAATATGCGCACCGGTGGTTGGTCTTCGATAGCCGAACCCTGCCCCTTTAAGACAGCGTCGAACCAGGAAAAATGCAGATCGCGAAAGCTATCGAGCGCCGCCTCCGGTCCGAACTCCACGTCGCCGGCAAAGGACTGTTCGACTGTCGTGTTGCCATGGGTCCAAGGTCCGACTAGAACTTTAATGGGGCCTTTTTTTCGTGACGACAAACCAATGTAATTCTCGAATGTCGCCCGTGTATAGGAGTCATACCAACCGCCAACGATGAGCATGGGTATATCCGGGAATTGATCCCAATGTTCGGATGGCGCCCAGCTTGGGTTTCGCCAGTAGTCATCGTAATCACTATGGGTGAGCAGTTCCATCGCCCAGTCTTCGTAAGGCGGCACCAGGCGCAGTTGCGTTTGTCCTCGACGAATAGGCATGCGCTGGAGCCAGTCACCAAAGGTGTTAGCGCCCAGATTCAGAGCGTGATCGATACTGGGGTCATTCTTCAGTTCGGCTTGGGTATTGCCCGCGGAATGCCAGAACGCCCAGGCCATAAACCGCAGTTCCAGCGCTCCGCCATGGCGCACGCTGCTGCTGTGCGCGTTGGACCCGCTCATGTTGGGGATCATCGTAGCAAGTTGTTCAGGACCCAGCGCGGCCATCGCCGTCTGTGTCCAGCCGCACCAGGAGGTTCCCCAGCTGCCCACCTGGTCGTTTGACCACGGTTGTTGTGCAATCCACGCGAGGGTATCGTAGCCGTCTTGGGCCTCCGGCAGGAGAAAGTTGACTTTACCGCCTGAACTGAAGCATCCCCGACAATCCTGAAGGACCACTGCAAATCCGCGGCGGGCAAACCATGATCCTTCACCCGTCGAGCGTTCAGTGTTACTTTTGTCATAGGGCGTGCGGAAGAGCAGAGTCGGCATTTTCTCAGGAAGTGGATTTCCCTCTTTTGCCGGAAGAAAAATATCGGTTGCCATCTCCACGCCGTCACGCATGGGCACCATTACGTCTTTCTCTACAATGACATCATAAATATCAGGTGACGATTGCTCACTCATAGCCATACACGGACAGTGATTAAATACTCGATGGGGTGACTGATGTTGAGAAGATTCATCTTAGCGTTCTGTCCAATACTTTTTTCCCAGGATGGCACTGACAATAAAGAGGGCGAGAGCAAGCATCATTTTTACTATCCATAAATCAGTGGTATAAAGGTTGGATGCCATTAACAAAATGGCAACCAGAAGCAGGATCACCGCAGAATAAATTTTTTCCAGCTGGTTTGTTCTTTTGTCGTCTTCCATATTAATGAATGTTTCGAGAATGGTGATCTATCATCAAATCATACATGCCGTGCTGAAAAAATATTACCATAGCAAAATAAAAAGCAAATAACAGACAATGATGAGATAGAATATTGCTAATAATCCCGGACGTCGATACCACGGAAGACCATCCGGGGGAACTTCGAATGGATACTCAGGTTTGATCGGCGCTTCAATTAGCGTTTTCTGCAGCCATGTGCCTTCCAACACTTTTAAGCGATGACCCATAAGTTCCCTTAAGTCCGTGGCAATAGTATGCCTATCGTAAACCAGGCCCTTATACTCCTCCTCCTTCATCGGTCCATGAAAAATACTGATCATTCTCGATACCACAAGCATAGTTGTAGCGGGCAGAATTATATTCCACAAATAGGTCCACCAGGTATTCGTGATCCATACCGGCCAATTCCATTCACGGGCGTCTGCGATTATCGCAAGAATTCCGTAAGTGAGGCCGGCGAGGAGACCGAATATGCCGGTGCGGCGGTGAACGCGTGTGAAGACCCCCATCAGAATAACGGTCATGAGTGGTACCGCAATGGCACCTGCCAGTCTCAGGAAAAAAAGCAACATACCTTCCTTGATAAAGGGTATATAGACAAATCCGAGCGCGATGATGAAGGGAACAGAAATTCGACCGACAAGCGTATAGTGAGCATCATCAGCTTTTCTTACGATAAAACGGGCATAAATATCACGCACGAAGAGACTGGATATGCCGATGGCAACGGAATCAAATGTAGAATAGGCGGCCGCTATGAGACCGGCCACGACCAGACCGATCAGGCCGGGAGGCAGATATTTAGCCATCATTAAAGGGTAGGCTGCGTCAACGGTTTCCAGGTTTGGAAAGTCGGCATGGGCCATGGGACCGAGGCTTACATTAAACCAAAGGCATAGCGCGGTCGCGACGCTCGCGACCAATGCCGCCATCTTGAAATCCCACTCCGATTTCGCTCCAAGGAAGCGAATGGCCTCGTACTGGTTGATCACCGCGTAGGTTGTTAAGACGACCAGAAACCCGAAGATCACGATAATCGCGGGAACACCGTCCGGCGAATATCCGCCAACATGAAGGAGGGTGTCCGCTAATTCCGGATCGATGGCAACCAGTCTTTCATTCAGACCCTTCCAACCCCCTCCTTTGACCCATACCACTCCCCATAAAACAAAAGCGGCTACGATCATAATGGTACTCTGCAAGGCATCGGTAAGTACTCCCGCTTTCAGGCCGCCGCGGACAATGTAGAGTGCGGAAGTTATGGCTACTCCCACTACAATCATCCAGCTCCATCCCGTACCGATATTTGCAACAATCTTCAGGACGAGAAAAAGAGAGAAAAATATATTACCCAGAACATTGGTGCGGGATTGTATGTTGATTAGAACGGCAATTACGCGGGCTGCCGGTCCAAAGCGAAATTCAAGCCACTCAGCATTAGTGAAGACACCGGAGCGGTACATGGGAACGATGACGAAAAAACTCAGGACGATCCATCCCACAGCTATACCCAACCACCATGAAGATAATTGAGATAATCCTAATTCATAGGAACCACCGACAATAGAAACATAATCACCGCTGTCGACTGCTGTTCCAAACGCAGATAATCCAATGACCCACCAGGGCATTGATTTCGCCGCCAGGTACCAGTCAAAACTTTCACCTTTGCCCCTGAAGACAACGATACCATAGAGAACGATTCCTCCATTGATTACAAGGACGAGCAACCAATCAACAAGAGTCATCGAAACGTTTCTCTTTTACCCATTATTGTAACTTCCGATCACAGCGCCTGGAAAACGATTCCCTTCAAATCTTATAATCGGCCCCTACTTGGGAGGAAGTTGGTAACCGTATTTTTTCATCTTGATCCGATACAGATTAGATTCACAGGTAATATAGAGCGTGTTACTTTTCGATCCTCTGCCGAATCCAACATTTGTTGGCACAAAAGGTGTCGGAATGTATGCTAATTCCTTTCCTCTTGGGGTGTAGACATAGATCCCATATCTTGTTAAATCGCGTACCGCTACATAAAGGTTGCCTTCAACATCGACGGTGAGGCCGTCCGGTCCGTCTTGTGGCGAGTAGTCTACAAGGACTTCCCTGAAGGAAGCGGAACCATCTTCAAAGAGATCGTAGGCTAAGAGGGCCATGCGTCCTTTATGAAAGACGGTGCCTACAGGCAGGCGATCAAAGCCGAGTGCGCCGTCATCATTACTCACTACATAGAGTGTTTTCTGATCAGGTGAAATAGCGATGCCGTTTGGTCTGCCCGCATCCGTCACTATCAAGTGTATCGTTCTATCGGGATCGATGCGATAGACTCCCATTATGGGTTGATCAATCGGTTCATGCCCTAAATATCGCGGATCACTAAAATAAACGCGTTCCTTTTCGTCGATCGCGATATCATTTGGCGAATTTAACGGTCGTCTCTGGTACAAACCTGCGATGATTTCAGTCTTGCCTGTCACCAGATCAGTGCGCGTAACCCGGCGACCTCCGTAATCGGCTCCTTCCGCTACAATCATCCTTCCCCTGGCGTCAAACTTGATACCATTGGACATCCCACTAGGGGAGCGAAATACCTTCGTTGTTCCAGTTTCCGGATTATATTTCCAGATGCGCCCCGCCTGCATATCTGATTTAAAGGTAAAGGTGATATCACTGAAGTAGACAGATCCATCGCGCGCAACTGCCGGTCCCTCTGCAAAAAAGGCGCCGCTAAAGAGCAACTCTAATTCTGCATCGGGTGAAATAATCGTCGGGTCTCCCACCGGTTTATCACCAGCTAAGCCGTGCCCCATGAATAGAAAGAATAAAACTGGAAATAACAGGCCGATGACCCTGGGGATATTTTTCATAGATAGCACTTTTTTAATGATTTGATGGATTATAAGGCAAATTAACCGTATTTCTTAGGTAAATTCCTATCTTTTGGTTTCAATTCAATTTTTCTCAACTTTTTTCAAAATTATCTTGATTTACGTTATAGTGAACATAAATATACTATTCTAAATTAATAAAAAATAAAGAAAGACAAAACATGAATATTACACACATTACGGGAAATCTAACCGCCGATATAGAAACAGTGCCTTTGAAGGACAAGTCTATCTCAAAATTCACACTGGCCTGCAATCAGGGCGAACGAACGCTATTTATACCTGTGGAAGCCTGGAATCAGGATCATTTACAGAGTTATCTGAGAAAGGGTTCAAAAGTTCTTCTCAGCGGCTATCTCAAGCAGGATACCTGGCAGAATAAATCTGGTGAAAATCGCAGCCGGGTGGTCCTTGTGGCCAACAATGTAGAGTTTATCGATATCCGATCCAGAGGTAAAAATTCGAGTGAAAGTCACGGGATTAATCCTAATATGCCCGTAGTCAATTAATCTGACTTCCAGTGATCGGCTCATCAATGACGGCCCGCTTACTTACACCCCTGAACAATTCAGAGATTCAGCGGGATCGTCATTGGGTGCTGCATTTTATACCCTGGAGCTATTATTTATTCTTTACTTCGGCCAGGTGTAATACACTCACGTAGGGATAAGACAGTTTTCCCCCGATGCTATCGATTAAATCACCAACGCGTAAAAAGAGTTCCTCTCTCTTGGTTGATTCCATTGTTCGGTGGTCTGAATAAGTGTTCAACAGTTTTAAATAGTCTTCGCGTTGATACTCGCTGATCCAGTTGTAACAATGCGATTGTATATTTTTAAATTTTCCAGAAACCTTGATCTCATTTTCTGTTTTTTCTATTCCCTCTTTCATTTTATCATCCGGCGACTTGATTTCGGCTTGTTCATCCAGGTAGAAGGGCAGTTCTTTTAAAAAATAATCCCGGTATATAGTGTCCAGTTGTGTCCAGATTTCGCGGTCCATATTATAGGGTTTATTCCAGAACAATGCTATGAAACCCTTAGGTTTTAGTACTTCCGCTGGTTTGTGATATTTTATACCAGGATCTATCCAGTGAAAGGATTGTGCTGCGGTGACCAGTCCAAATTGTTCACCCCGGGTCTCCCAGTCTTCGAATTTCGATAGCTCAATAACGACCTTAGGGTTGTGATGAAACTTTTTCTCGGCAATGGCCGCCATCGCTTTCCCCGGTTCAATAGCGAGCACGGAATGCCCGCGACGGGCAAACATTTCCGTGGCTTTGCCCGTTCCGGCACCTATTTCAAGGATACGATCACTACTCTTGAATCCACTCAATTCCAGAATATCATCGATCAGAGGTTCAGGATATGAAGGTCGCGCCTCCTCATACATGGATGCCGCGGAGTCAAATGATACTCTTCTCTTTTCGTTGATCATCTCTATGTGAATTGTTGAAAACTTACGGTGATGTCTGCTACGGCGATGAAGCGGAATTGGAGTTAGCAGCGTTCTTGTCTTTGGCATTAAGTATTTCTCTGTATTGATCGAATGCTTTGGGATAACGGTTCGAATGAAATAACTCTTTCAATTTTAAAGCATTTTCTTCGGGAGAATTGATTTCAGTATTAATTTCGAAGTCATAATCACAAAAGCCGTGGACGATTTCATACTGCCATTTAGCAAATCCAATTTTACGGTCGCCTCTTTCTTTTTCTCTTCTTTCAAGCTCCATTAGAGAACAATCTACCTTAACAAAAAATACTTTATAACCTTCAAGATTCTCGACAATTTCGTCCATCCAATCTTTTCTTTCAATAACATGGTCAATAATCATCGGAAATCCGCAGGTACCAATTAAAGGAAGAGAATGATGAAATGCACTCAGGAGTGGTAAAAGTATCCGAGGTCTTAATTCATCATTTTTCAGGTCTCGTTCATTTACCATAAAAATATATTGATCATTAGAAACGTAAAGGACCGGATCGTCCATTTCCTTTTGGAAGGCTTTAGCAACGGTAGTTTTTCCCGAGCTTGAAGTTCCGTTTAAAAATATAACGGTTCCTTTTTCCATCTATACTTATCAACTAAAAGACTGAAATTACGGGAGTGGATCCAGCTCAATGCTATGCGGGCTGTTATTTTTCTGTTGATCCCAACCCACTCGTAAAATGGTTGGGTCTTCTCATTAGTTTAACTTCATTGTATGGATTACTATCTCTCTGCTCTGTATCAGGGCCTTGAGAGGATCTGCCAGTGCAGCATTCAGTTCCAGGCTGACGGCTCCCGCATAATCAATCTCTTTCAGCGCTGAAAACATTCGGCGTAGCGTATCTTCAGTCAGCACGCCGTCAGTCAGTGACCAGTGCAGATCGTTATTGCCGTCATTGTCATCCAAATGTACATAACCAAGTCGGGCTCCAGCATTGGCAATGACATCCGCGGGGTCTTCATCAGTCATCTGAGCATGTCCTATGTCGAGGAGGAGGTAGAGATTGGGATGATCAATAGCTTTAATAAAATCGAGCGTCTTTGAAGCAGTAGGGAGTGAACAGCCGGGAAAGTGTTCTATACAGAGCTTTAGCCCAAGCGATGATGCCTGATCAGCAGCCTTGCAAAGAGAGCGGGTGTAGCGATCAAGGGCCTCTCGACTTCCATCACCCCCGGGGACGACATAAGCCGTTTCGGCACCAAGATTTACACCGTAATCCAGGACTTCTGAAGTATAAGATAAGGCCTGTTCAACACTATCTGCATTCTCGCTATCCAGCGATATTCCTTCCGGCATTCCAAAAGAGGCTGCGAGGCAAGAGACCCGTAAATCAAGCTTTTCGAATTGGATGCGCCCATTTTCAAGATTGAGGGTAAATGGGCGCAGGTCGATATTCTTAAAACCGGCCTCGGCGATTTGAGTCAGGTTTTCGTCATCGGGCCCTGTCAGGGCCCATACACAGCAGGACAGTCGCATCATGGTTAAATAGCTTATTAGTTGGAAGTGAAGTACTTAGTAATGTTACAATAAAGGGTGAGGCATCGGACAACGGCAATACTAATAAGGAGAAAATGAATTTCAGCAAAATAGGGAGATCAACACATATGATCGCTTCTCTCTGTCAGCAGCCATTCAATACTTTTTAAACTTTCATTGTTCCTGCTTTTCCTCATTTTTATATATCTCAGGCGATTTTATTAATGGCCCAGGACATCGACATTATCCAGAAAATTTTTGAGCACCGTCTTCAACAAGCGGATTTGGATGGTATTCTTGATGTTCTCTCCTCTACGGCGAGGGAAGAGCTGATCAATAAAATTGGCGATCTGTTAAAAAGGATTTCCGCACTGGTGGAAGTATCCAATAAGGTTTCCGATACGCTCTCTCTCGATGTCTTGCTCCCGCGGTTAATGGAGATCGTTACCGAGTCGCTCAATGCTGACCGCAGTACTCTCTTTCTTTACGACCCGGAGACCAATGATCTTTTTTCGCGTGTTGCTCTTGGTGAGTCTATGAGCGAGATCCGATTTCCCAGCCATCTAGGTATCGCCGGTTCTGTTTATACCAGTGGTGAATCAGTGATCATTCCCGACGCCTATGCCGATTCACGGTTTAACCCTGATATTGATAAAAAGACAGGATACCGGACTCGCAATATTCTTTGCATTCCTGTTCTCAATAAACAACACAAAGCCATTGGCGTCACCCAAGTCTTAAACAAGGAGTCGGGCGACTTCGATCAGGAAGACATGACCTTACTGGCGGCATTAACCTCTCAGGCGGCCTCTGCCCTTGAGAATGCGCGCCTCTTCGAGACGGTGGAACGACAACGACGTGAAGAGGCCCAGTTGTTGGAAATTACCAGCGCCATATCATCTGATTTGAAGTTAGACACTTTGCTGGCTAAAGTTATCGATGTTGCCACGGACATGCTGGAAGCCGAACGCAGCACCCTTTTTATGTATGATAAGAAAACGGATGAATTGTGGTCCCGGATTGCTCAAGGACTGGAGCTTAAAGAAATCCGGTTTCCGTCGACGGCGGGTATTGCCGGCGCCAGCTTCACTTCAGGTGATATCATCAATATTCCCGATGCCTACGA
Source organism: Opitutales bacterium (assembly GCA_965197745.1). Lineage (GTDB taxonomy): Bacteria > Verrucomicrobiota > Verrucomicrobiia > Opitutales > PNEW01 > CBDANS01. The sequence continues at coordinate 867,628 of CBDANS010000007.1, forward strand.
TGACCCGAGATTCAATCCGGAGGTAGACAGGAAGACAGGTTACCGAACGCGCAATATTCTTTGTATGCCGATCCTTAATAAAGAAGGTCAGAGTTTGGGAGTGATGCAAGTGTTAAACAAGAAGGGAGGTCCATTCAATGTTATTGACGAGAACAGGTTGCGCGCTTTTTCCTCCCAGGCCGCTATCGCCCTCGAAAATGCGCAATTGTTCGAGGATGTCTTAAACGAGAAAAATTATAATGAAAGCATCCTGCGAAGTTTGAGCAATGGTGTCATTACTTTCAATGCCGAGAAAAAACTTATAAAAGTTAATGACGCAGCGCTGACTATTTTAAAATGGGAAATAGATGAAGTATTAGGTCAGCCTATTGAAGATTTGTTCGGCAATAAGGAAAACAGATGGATCCTCGAAAGCCTCGATAAAGTAGCTGAAAGCAATGAGGTCGATATTTCAATGGATTCTGATATCAGTCTCGAAAATAAAGAGTCAGTCTCATCGAACGTGTCATTAGTCCCTCTCATCGATGTCAACGATGAAGCGATTGGCTATATGTTGATTATTGAAGACATTACCAGTGAAAAGCGGGTAAAAAGTACGATGGCACGCTATATGACTAAGGAAGTCGCTGATAAACTTCTGGAAGGTGGTGAAGACTCCCTCGGCGGGAATACGCAAATTGCAATGGTGCTTTTTTCTGACATCCGAAGTTTCACGACCATCTCTGAAGAGATTGGCGCCCGGGAGACGGTTACGATGCTCAATGATTATTTTACCGATATGATTGATGTCATCTTTCAGCATGGTGGTATCCTCGACAAATATATTGGTGATGCGATTATGGCCTTATTTGGAGCGCCATTCCCAAGCCCCGATGATCCTGAAAATGCGGTCATCGTCGCAAACGAGATGATCAGTGTTCTCCAGAATCTCAACAATGAACGTAAGCTCGAAGGTAAACTGGATATAAAAATCGGTATTGGATTAAGCACGGGTGAATTAATTGCGGGTAATATCGGATCACCCAAGCGCATGGATTACACGGCCATTGGTGATACTGTTAATCTGGCTTCACGCCTCGAAGGGGCTACGAAATATTATAACGTGCGTATTTTATTAAGCGAATATACAGCGAAAGAATTAAAAAACGGAATTTTGTTCCGCGAAATTGATCTTATTCGGGTTAAAGGGAAAACTAAACCCGTAGCCATATTTGAGGGATTAGGCTATCACACCCCGGAGTCATTTCCCAATATGTCTAAAGCTCTGGCCGTTTTCGATAAGGGAATTAAACATTACCGTCGTCGGAATTGGAAGAGAGCGATCGAGGCCTTTCAGGAAGTCTTAAATCTTCACCATAGTGATGGTCCGTCCAAGCTTTATATAAATCGCTGCCAGCATTATCTTACAGAACCGCCACCTGAAGATTGGAGGGGAGTCTGGACGATGAAAGATAAATAATACCTGCTTGTATTACGACACTGGCAATTGATTCTCTCCTTGAGAATCAGTGGTTTTAAGAGAAAGTAATGTCTCTAAAACGGTCGGACTGTAATAGACTTCGCCGGATAAAACGGTTTCAATAGCGGACCGTAATAGGTCAAGGGTTCCCGGCTTCTCCATGATTCCTTCTGCTTTGCCGTGATAAGCGTGTTTTATGGTATTTAGATTAAGGATACCTGAATAGATCAAGATCTTGGTTTGTGGACTTCTCTTTTTAAGGATATGCAATATTTCTAAACCGTTTACACCGGGCAATCGAATATCAACAATCGCAAGATCAGGTTTTAATGAGATGCATTCCTTTATCGCTATCTCTCCGTCTCCTTCACAACTGACTATCTTAAAGTCGTCAAAGCATTCATTTATAACTGCGGCAATCGTGTCGCAAGATAATTTATCATCTTCAATTATGTAGATGCGCTTATTCATTTCCCGGAAATGAGCAAAACTTAATCATTGTAAGGCTATAGAGACTTATAACGTCGTATTAAAATCATTGGTAACGAGACAGATTGACTGATCGCAAAGAGCTTGATGAGCCATTTGAATCAATTTAACTCAAGTAACGCTTATTATTCTTAAGAAGAATTAATCAATAGCTTAAGTATAAATGCGTATGTAGCAAGTGTATACTAAAGCTATACAAGAATGTATTGATACTATAATTTCAAAGTGATGAAAAATCCTTATTGCTGTAAATGATTAACCGATATTACTCCTGGTCGCGAAATGGTTGGAGGAACGCATCTATCTTATGATAAAGTTCAAATTTATTGTCGGGTTTCCGAAACCCGTGCCCTTCATCTTTTTTGACAAGCCATTCATGCGCTTTTTTCTGTTTTACTAAATTGGAGCGCAGTCTCTTTGCCTGGTCGACAGGAACACGGGGGTCTTGCGAACCATGAACGATAAGTACTGGGGCCTGAATACGGTCTAGAAAGTTAATCGGCGAATAGGCATGAAGCATTTCCTTGTCTTCTTTTGGATCTCCGATCGTTCTTGTATAGAAAGAATAAGCTACTTTCTGTTTCCATTTCTTGCGCCAATTTATGAGACTGATTAAATCTATAGGCCCGAAAGCGGTAATTCCAAATTGATACTTATCGGGATAAAAAACCAATTGTGCCATTGTCGCATAACCGCCATAGCTTGATCCATAAATGCCAATACGATTCTGGTCGACGAATCCCTGTTCCACAACCCAGTTAATACCGTCGATTATATCCGTTTGCATCGTCGTCCCCCAATTTTTATCACCGGCGTGAAAGAACTTGCGGCCGTAACTATATGAGGACCTGAAGTTAATTTGTAGAATAGCAAAGCCGCGGTTGGCGAGGAACTGGATTACAGGATTATACCCCCAGGAATCTCTCACCCAGGGCCCTCCATGGGGATGGACAATCATAGGTAAATTCCTCGGTTCTCTATTGTTTGGTAAGGTCAGGTATCCGTGTATGATCAATCCATCACGAGCGGCAAAAATAATGGGCTTCACTTCACTTAAGCGTTCTGGGTTTATGACACCATTATTGGCGAGAATCTCAAATTCCAAACGATCATCTTCAATACTGAGAAGTGAATATATTACGGGATGTCGGTCATTGTAACTGGCGGTGATAATGCGCGTCTGGTCCTCGCTGGCATTGACAATAAGGTTGATAAATCCCGGAAACTTTGCCTCTAGAAATTGCTGGATCATTTTTTTCTCTTCGTGAAACCAGAATACCTGGGGCTTATCTGTTTCATAATACACCCCCACGGGTTTTTTGAGAAAATCCGATAAAATTAATAGGGTAACATCATTGGTTGGGCATGCGAAGAGCATCCTCTCGAGTTTAAGTGTTCTTAAATCATAGGTGTAGAGGGCCGCCACTTCACGTCCAATATCACTTGAGACATAGAGAGTATGGTCGTCATAACCGAATGGTTGCTGCTGTGGTCTCAGGCTGGTAAATCGTTCGCGGATGTTTGGTTCAATCGGAGCCCATCCTTCTTCCTTAAATGAAAATTGGGCGATAGTATCCCAATTAGAATTTACATCATTTCGGTAGTAGTAGGTGGTACTTCCATCAATTGCTTCAGCTTTGGCCAGGCGAATCCTCCCTTTTTGATCCGTGTACCATTGGGTGAAGGTCCCTGGATTCAAAGCAGCAAGAACGCGTCCTCCATTCTTGATGTTCAGGCGGTAGACATCCGGGTAATCGACATTATTTTTATTGTTAACAACAAGAATTTCGTTAGGTGAATCTGGAAGAAGGTCTAACGGCCAGGTATAGCGAAAGACCAGACTTGCTGTTGAACGCAGAGGGGGCACAAGGACTTTGTAATTAGCCCCATCCCGGTCAATGGCGAAAAGACCCCATAACTCATTGCCATTAAAATCCATGGAAAATACCAGTCTGTCGCTATTTGCCCAAAAATAATCTTTAATAGTCTGCTCCTTAAGAGCAGTGATTCTGGTAGGTGTGCGGGTTTCAAAATCGATGACATAGAGATTCATAGACCCTTTCCATTCAGCTAAGGCAGACAAGTGCTTGCCATTTGGTGAGACACGGAACTTGGCAAACCCCGCGCTCTTGAAAAAAGATTCAACGGAGATATCTTGAGCGCGAAGAGATGTTCCGAGGAAACCAAAGGTTATGCAGAATACAATCAGGATCCAACGTTGGGAAATCATCAAGTGAAATTAGCTTCAGAAATTTTTCTTTATCGATAGCGAGACAATGCGACCATAAGGATTATGAGCGCCATTGCGACTATCGTAACCGTCTGAACGAGATACATCGGGGGGTGGATCCCGGTCAAATAAATTACGAATCCCCAGGGTAATATCAGTATTCCATAATCCGGAATAGGTAAGACTCAAGTCAAAGGTGGTAAAGCTGCCTACGCTAGGAATTGTAGCGTACTCGGTCTGGTATCCCGAGGAATAGTTGGCTGAGAAAAATGCAGTGAGATTGCGATTGCTGCTGGCCCATTGCAAAGAGTTACGCGTTTGGTACTTGGGGATTCTAAAAAAGCCGACGAGATTGAATCCCCCATTGATGAACTGGTCAACGTATACGGTGTAACTGCGCAACCAGAAATCTCCCTGCGCCTGGGTGCGGAAACGGTAATAAACTTCGAAGTCAATTCCCTCCAGGTCCACTCCCTCAAAATTTCGATATCTGTTTATGATGTAATCGATATGACCCGGTACCGTAAAACCTCTATAAAAGGTGTTGGGTTTTCGGAAAATACCTGTCGCCTCTCCTCGCGTCTCTGGGTCCATCAAGAGGAAAGCGAGGGCGTCCTCATTATAGAGATCTATTTCACTGCGAAGTAAACCGAGAACAGACCGTGTGCTGATAACATCTTTGATTTCTAATCGCCACAAATTTAATCCCAGGTTAAAATCTTCAATAGATTTCGGATTATAGACGACACCGATGTTAAGATATTGCGATGATTCAGGATCGAGTAGTGGATTGCCGCTCGTTCGCACATCGCGCGATCTGAAATCATCAAAAGGGTAGGGCCTGTTTTGTTCTGCATCAAAAGTTAGGCTGTAGCGGAGTAGGTCTCGTTCCTGGATGAACCCGCGCGTAGTACCGCCAAAAGCTTGCTCCAGAGAGGGAGCTTGAAAACCTTCTGAGTAAGACGCGCGTAAAAGTAAGCCGGGTTTAATTTTTATGTTTAATCCAATCTTCGGATTTGTCGAATCACCAAAGTCACTGTATTCCTCTCGGCGCACAGCAACATGGCTTTCCATCCAGGAGGTTATGGGAATTACCAGCTCACCGTAAAAAGCATTTATATTCCTGTCTCCCCTCGCAGAGGTGCCGCCAGAACCAAATAGAAGGAAGTTTTCCGCAAGTTCCGATTGGTTTCTGACCATGGACTCTTCGCGGTACTCGCCGCCGATGTAACCCTCAACTGTACCGGCCTTTAAATCAAAAAGTTTATGACTGATCCCCGCACTGAATTGATTAAATTCTCTATGCCCAAAACGGATGTCATCGGTGGTAATACTTTCGTAGTGAGAGGTATTATTGTTTTCGTCTGGACCTGAAGCGAAAGGATTGAGCGCCTCAGTTCCCGGTAAGTTAAGAGCGTCTTGAAATAAATCGACGCGTATCAGGTTGGCGTTCAGGTTTGTTACTTCACTCTGCGTTTCCAGATACGCAACTTCCCATTGTGTATTTGCGCCTGCTTTTCCGTTAAGGCCAGCGACGACACGAGTGGAATCAGAGTCGATTCTGAAAAAACGAGGTCCTGGATCCGTAGGGCGTAGCAACACGTCACTCAAATCTATTCCTCCCTCTATTATATTTCTCGTTGGATTATACACATTGCTGGCGGGAATCGTGAATGGCCGGTCGAGTGCGGAAGGGGCAAATTGAGATTCTGATTTATTCGATTGGTAACTGATCTCGGTAAAAAATTCGAGTGAATCGGTCAGGCTATAATTGCCGATCATTGTAACTCCGTAGCGCTCAGCAGCGCTAATCGCGGTTTTAAATTCATTATAATTAAAGCGTTCGTAAATCAGGGAAGTTTCAGGTGAACCGTCTCCGATAAAGAAAAAAGCGTCGGTCCCCGACGTAAATGAAAAGATCCCCGGATAGGAAGCCCAATCGCGAAAGTCAAAACCGCCCTGGTCTGAATGGTCGGCACTGGACGAGTAAGATCGGTTACTCAGTCTGATAGAATTACGGTGTAAGAAATTGGCAAATACCGCGAAGTTAGACTTTGTTGAATTACGACCCCAGGCAATATCTGCTTTTGTGGTGGAAAAGTCATCATCGCGCGTAGTGTTGCCGTAAAAAGTGCGTACTTCAGCACCCTCAAAATCTTTGCGCAAAATAAAATTAATCACGCCGGCATGCGCATCAGAACCATATATGGCTGAACCGCCTTCTTTTAGGATTTCAATTTTTTCCAACGCTTCCACAGGGATGGCATTTAAATCTACAAAATTAGTCCCGTTAGCAGTGGAAAAGGCGTAAGGTGCTAACCGCCGTCCATTAAGCAATACGAGAGTGCCACCCACACCTGTCCCGCGTAAATTAGCTTGAGCACCATCACCGGCAAAGGAGCCGGATTGATCTGCTTCCGAAGCTCCTGCGGTGATCGGCAGTCGACGTATGAGATCGGAAATTTGCGGTGTTGGGTTAAGATTAAGCTCTTCCTGGTCAACTTTCAGGAGGGGAGCTACATCTTCGAGATGGATGGTCTTGATTCGCGATCCGGTTATCAGCAAGTCCTCCAATTCAACAATCTGTTCCGTTTCCTCTTGCTTTGAAATTCGCGGTTTAGGCTCCTGCTTTTGCTCTGGTGGAACTTCCGCATGCTCATCATTCTCTGCGTAAGCGGGAAAACCAGCTGCCAAAAGGACCAATAAAACAATCAAGGTCTCAACTAATTGGATGAAACGTTGCATTTTCAGGGGTAATTAATAATACAAATATAATAGCTAACACTTGTTGAGCAAACCCATTCTCTTTAAACCTTTATAGTATGGCTCAGAATTATTCAATTTCCGGATAAAAGGGGAGTCGATGAACATTAAGAAGTGACAATATCAAAGACCTGTTGATATTTTAATATTAGGTAATAGCAGATATCGAAACGATGATAGTTGATTGTCATACCCATTTATCTACCAATGAGCAATGGGGAGATGTTTTCTTAAATGCATTCGCTGTTTCTTATAAGGGATCCGGTATAGATTTACATGTTACTCCGGATCGGCACTGGAAAGCATCTGAAGCGGCAGATAAGGTCATTGTTTTTGGAATTAACTCTCAATTCCTGAAAATGCAAACCCCCAATGAGCAAATTGCTGACTACGCCGGTTCACATCCTGAAAAGATTATTGGGTTTATGTCTATAGACCCAAATGATTCAAAGGCTATTGAAGAGCTGGAAAGGGGTGTGCATGATTTAAAACTGCGCGGTATCAAAATGAGTCCTGTCTACCAGAACTACGATCCAATGGATAAGTGTGTGCAGGAAATATATCAGCGCGCGGTTAAATACAATCTGCCCATCCTGACCCATTCTGCCTATCAAATGATCTCGCAAACGCCGATGAAATGGGCGAATCCATTACTCTTTGATGATGTCGGTATTCGCTATCCTGACTTGAAGGTTATCATCGCTCATGTCGGCGTTCCATGGTATGCTGATGCCATGGTCGTGGTCAGAAAACACCACAATATATATGCTGATATTTCGGGAATAATGACTAAACCCAACTGGGGTTACCAGGCGATACTTGCTTTTCATGAATTCGGTATTTCACACAAACTTTTATTTGGTACCGATTTTCCTTTTCTTACTGTTGCTGATACGATCACCGGGCTACGTAATGTTAATCAGGTGCTTCCGGAAAATGGGATGACAGAGATCCCCCAGACTTTAATTGAAGAAATTATCCATCGGGAAACACTGTCGCTTCTGGAATTGGAGTGAAGACGCGGCCGAAGAGGCAGACGAAGACGAAGGTTGCAGTCTGCTTAATATACCTCTCGTTTCATTCCTTTGACTGAAATAGCAATCCCACACAGGGTGAGAATGAGCCACACCGTGTAACAATACCCCAGCTTGTATAACTGAGCAGCGTCAATCGCTGGTGAATAGCCCTCAATAAAAGCAAACAGGGGGTAGAGCGGGTGGTGGAAGAATGCTGCGTAAGAGACGACTACACCCCAGGTCGATGAAGAGCCATTGACAAGACTGAGTGCCAGACCACCAAAGAGGGGAATAACGGTACACCATCCAAAAAGAACGATACCGGTTACGAGGTAGGCAGTAAGGGAACGTCCGAAAAAGCCTGATAACCCAATCGCGAGACTGGCAATCGTCAATCCCGCAAGGAGGTTTGATCCCGTGCAAATGATGACGACCATGGGTTGGGGGCCACCCCATAATGTGCCAAGAAAAAGAAAAGGAAATGGAATAATTCCCAACCATAATATAAGCGTCCACGCGCCGAAAAGTTTTCCCATGACAATTTTGGTTCGAGATAGAGGTGAGTTTATTAAGGCCGTGATCGTCCTCTGTTCACGCTCTTGAGAGATTCGACCTGCTGCTCCTAATGGTGATAAAATGATAATGATACCAGCCTGTATAAAGAGCGTTGACCAGATAAGGCCCGCACCCACCTCGTGGGGCATGGTGTAATTATTTGAAGAAATGTGCATTGTTGTAAAAACCATCCCCACAACAACAAGGAGGGTAAGAATTATAAATACAACTACCATCCACAGCCGCTTCTCTCGGGTGCGGACACGTAATTCAAGCCAGTAGAGAGGATTAATCATGAGCCATTACCTTCGAGTAATTTTCGTACCACCGAATTAAGTTCCAGTTGTTCACGGGAGAAGGAATATACTTCTATTCCATCATGAACTACATGTTGCAGCACTGTAGCAGCTTCGTGTTCGTCGGATGCAGAGAAGACTAGCCCGTTAGAGATCATTTCTACGACTTCAGCATCGAGAGTATCAATCGTTGCTCTGGCCTGCACAGGGTCGGAACACTCCAGTCGCCATCGTGTCTTTTCTCGGCTGTCGTTAAATTCATTTCGTGAAAAAAAGATTTTTTGCGGGCGTATTTCGACCCAGGTACCCTGCTTAAGCACGCCAAAATAATCAGCTAACTCTTCCAGTTCTGGCAGTATGTGAGATGAAATGACAATGGTGTGATTTTTCTGGGCAAGCTTTCGAATGATGTCCAGGAGATCGTGACGCGCTGATATGTCGAGTCCGGCCGCCGGTTCGTCCAGGAGAAGAACGGGAGCTTGCGATAGAAGAACGCGACCCAGTGCAAGACGTCGTTGCCAGCCTGCGGATAGTGTTTCAACCTCAGCATCAAGCCAGGGCTCAAATTCAAGCAACCCGACCACTTCATTGATTCTACTTTTTGCTTCCTTTTCAGGAATTTCCAGAACGCGCGAAAAAAAATCAAGATACTCAATTGCGGATAGGTCTGTGTAGACACCGAGAGGATCGGGCATCAGACCCACAAAACTGGCGGCGTTTTGTGGATGTGCGGTTACGTCGTTCTGATTACAGAATACCTGACCTGAATCAGGTGTGAGCAGTCCACTTGCGAGCAAAAGCAGGGTAGACTTACCCGCTCCATTCGGACCGATAAGTCCGAATATTGTCCCCGGTTCCACGGTAAGAAATACATCGGAAACTGCTTTTACCCCATTGGGATAAGTTTTATGCAGGTGCTTAAGTGAAAGTGTTACCGGCTCCATCATTATCCTTGTTCACTATCGGGGTTGGGGAGAGGCAATTGTATGACCCATACTACCTTCGAATAGGTGAGAAGGGCATCATTGTTCAAGGTAAGAAGTGGAGCTTCTTCAGATAGACCGATGACGACTAAACTGTTTGGAAACGCTCCTTGGTTCTCAATTCTATTTTCTAAATCAGCAGCATGTTTAAGTTGAGATCTCAACGATGAATTTTGGGTTTGGTGGGTATAGGGAAAGGTTTCCGCAAATTGTGTTGCTCTGCCATACTTAAATAAAGCAGATAGGGTGAGGGGCATCCCGTATAGTTGCTTCGTCTTACTGCCTCTAAAGGGGTCAACAATATCTCCCTTTTTCATTTTCCCGAAGTGATGCCACTCGGTGTTGTCCCATACTATCACCCGCTCAAGATTGTCACGCGCTCTCAATTGTAACTCATGGTTCTCCCAAAATAATTCCAAGGGAATACTCATCTCCTTGAAGTGGGCGACTTCACGTTCGGTAACATCACCCCGTATTAATGACTTCCATTGATATTGAGTGAGCGGTTGATCCGAATAGTTATGATCGGTATTCGTGGTTGTCCGTCTGCGAATGGCACGCCAGTTAACATTTGGTACAGAGAAACTATTTGCGGGAACAGACATAGCTACCTTTTCTCTATTAAACGACAATATTCGAATTACATCTCTCACATAAGTATCAGGCCAGGATGTATGAGCCAATCGAAATTCAGTAACTTCCACAATGGGTTTGCGTGGTAAATAAACAGTGCCAACACCCCATCCGATAGCCGCTGTAAGGAGTGATATAGCAGGAACCGTCCACCACAGGTGCAGACGCTTTGCCCCTTTCAGGGTGTTAAACGCGAGTGGGGTTCCTATGAGTAAGGTGATGCTGAATATAATTATTAAAACCATAGTCCATAGTATATATGAATGCCGGTATGGCTCAAAAATATGTTCCTTGCTCAGCAGCGTTCGCGTGTCTTTACTATTGTAATTACCGTCGGGTTGTAGAAATGAGCGCCAGGCAGTGCCGCTTGTGTGTGACCATAAGGTTTGAAGTGATAGCTGGTCAGGGACTCCGATCCCACCAAGAAGAACGGTATCGGGAGTAGATAACTCGAGCGAAGCCGCTATAGATTCCACGGTTGTTTGGCGGCCATAGAGCCAGACCCCCATTAAGAGGAGGCGTTGAAGTGTGCGGGAGGTAAGGGGAGAGTGTTCCCAGAAATTTTCAGAAATCCATAATGCGGTTACCTCAGAAAATGGGTTCAAGTGAGGGGGAATATCGTTAACAGTGTGAAAATTTTGCATATTCACATACTCTCTCAATATTCTATCAGCTTCAGCTTCATCCATGACCCAACCGGTTGCATTCTCCATATGCTCAGCTTCGATGCGATCGATAACAAGATAACGGCCGAGTATATTTCCCTCGGCATTTTTTATTTCCAGACGGCAGGACAGGGCCACTGACTCTTTCATCATGCGGTAATATGAAAAGCGGGGCAGCACCAGGGGAATATCATTACGGTTTTCGCGCGTTTTTATGTGAAAAGTATCACGATGATATTCGTCTCGAATTTTTAAATTTCGATTGAGATTACCCGAGCTTCCGAGATCAGCATTTATCACTTCTGCGTAGATGAGCGCAACCGAGAGTGGGTATTGAGGGGGTGTTGAAAGAACGGGATGAATATTTAAGCTTCCAATATAGCCACCAGGCGGACGATTTAATTTTATTCTCTTTTTCTTCAACCTTCCTCCATCAAGGTGTGATGATTCAAGGTTTCTTGACATGCTCGTGTTATCGACAAAGTTTCCAAAGGCATTGAACTCGACTTTAATCTCTGAGGAGGAAGGATAATTTAACCAGTCTCGATAGGATTCTGCATCCAAAGTTAAATGAATAAGCAGAACAAAAGCATACAACCATAATGCCCTTATTGCTGTCATTGGCCTGTGAATACACATTCTGTTTCTGTGTAAGGTCGGGTTCTGGACCTTATTTTTTTATTTTGTGGCCGCTTTTATTTCCGAGGCCATCGTATGCAGCATATTTATAGAGCTCATGCAGCGTCGGTGAATTGATGGCTATCGAAATGCAATATTCGATGGGCTTTTTGCTTTCCACCAGTGCCATGCCGAAATGAATTATCTCGGTGGCAATCGGTCCGATGAGGTGAACACCTAATATCGTGTTGTCATCACGATTAAATACTATTTTGATAAATCCGTTTTCCGCGCCCATAATTCGACCGCGAATTAAATCACGGTAACGGGCACGTCCTACACAGGTATCGTAGTTTTGTTTTTTCGCTTCTTCTTCGGTGAGCCCTATCATAGATACCTCCGGCACTGTATACATTCCCAGGGGATACTGCTCGGCGATGTGTTCTACATCATTTAAACTGAACATATGGGCGACAGCCACGCGACCTTGGTCCATGCTTATACTGGCGAGAGCGGGAAATCCTATGACATCGCCCACCGCGAATATGTTGGGTGTATTACTTCGGTAATATTTATCGACGATGATAGTTTCACGATTCCCGGTTTTTAAACCCGCTTTTTCACACTGCAAGTTGCCGATGTTTCCACAACGCCCTGCGGCATAGAGAAACATATCCCCTACTATTGTTTTATCCGATGAGAGTAAGGCGTGCGCTTTTTGCCCGGCTTCGACGTCTTCAATGGTGACTTTTTCCAAGCGCGTATTGAATAGTATCTCCACTTCATCCCTCTTCATCTGTTCAACCAGGGCATTTGAAATTTCTTCGTCAAGAAATTTGAGGATCTTGTTATGACTGTTTACGAGCGTAACCTTACTGCCCAGAGTGGAAAAGATAGTTGCATATTCGCATCCAATGACACCTGCGCCCACAATGCAAATTGTCTCGGGTATGCGATCAATATTCAGAATCGTATCCGAGTCATGGATAGTATTTCCGTTAAAGGGAATGCCGGGTGGATGGTAGGGATAAGAACCCGTGGCGATAATTATATTTTTCCCCTCGATAACGAGTGTTTCCTTACCTTTTATTTCGATATGGTGCTCATCTTGAAAAGAAGCCGCTCCTTGATAAATGTCCACATCGTGAATCATTAAGTTATGTCGCACTTCATCGCTTTGGGTTTTTACAATAAGATTTTTTCGGTATAGGAAATGCTCAACAGATGCTTTTTCCTGTAGCTCGCGTTCGATCCCATAAAGACCCTTGTCGTACTTCCCCGATAAATAAAGAGCGGTTTCCTTAAGGGTCTTTGAAGGGACTGTCCCTGTTTTAACTCCAGCCCCACCGTAAGCTGAATCCTTTTCAATAATCGCAACTTTATAACCGAAATAGGCTGCCTTTACCGCTGCTTTTTCGCCCGCAGGGCCGGATCCTATAACAATGAGGTCGTATATTTTATCGGATTTCGCCATGTATTAATAATAATGGATTTTCAGGTTAGGGGAAAAGTATTCTTATTTACAATTTAAAAGACCCACAAGTAATACCTTACCTAGGGGTAGAGGTATAAATTCGATCACAATCTGTAATTAAGTTTATCTTCGTCTGCGTCTTGGTCTGTCTCTGCGTCACTGATTTTATACGAAATATAGAAATCATAATATTTAATAATGTGACCATTTGCTCACAGAAATCCGGTGACAGTAGAGTAAAAGAGGATGGGGACGAAGAGTCAGGCCGGGAGGTAGATTGGCGACTAGATATCCCTTTAATAATTATCGTAAAGGCTATCGTAAAAATACATAGCCCATCGCTGCGGAAAAAATAACGACCGACCATGATGGGTACTTCCAAATGGCAAGCAAACCGAAAGCCACTAAGCCAAGAATAAAATCGCGAGTATCATGGATGGCGCCGGACCATACCGGATTATAAAGTGCGGCTAATAATAAGCCCACTACCGCAGCATTAATCCCTTTAAGTGACGCCTGGGTTGCTGGTAACTGTCGCAATTTATCCCAATAGGGGAGCACTCCTAACAAGAGTAGAAATGAAGGTAGATAAATTGCAGAGAGGCACCCAAGTCCCACAAACCAGCCGTTAGGACCAGGTTGCATAACGGTTCCTAGATAGGCAGCGAATGAAAAGAGGGGGCCGGGAATTACCTGGGCTGCACCATATCCTGCAAGAAACTGGTCTTCACTTACCCAACCTGGAGGGACAACCCCCGTTTGAAGTAAAGGGAGAACGACGTGACCTCCGCCGAAGACGAGCGATCCGGCTCGATAAAAGTTGTCAAATAAGACCAGTGAATGATGAGGGTAAATAGCGGTGAACACAGGGAGACCTATAAGCAAGAGGGAAAAAAAAATAAGACATATGAAGCTCAGTTTTTTATGAATCTTTATCGGTAGCGACTCTACTGAAGCCGTTTCCCCTGAGTTTCTATAAATTATCCATCCGATAATTCCACCGATAATTATACTGAGAATTTGGGTCGACGGACCAGGCCAGGCTAATATTCCAATAGCAGATAACAGAGCGAGGGTAATACGATTACGGTCAGGACATAATTTGGTGGCCATTCCCCATACCGCTTGAGCGACCACGGCGACAGCCACGATTTTTAATCCTGCGAGCAAACCTGACTGATTTAATTCGGCCAGCGATGATACACCATAGGCAAAGCCGATGAGCGCTATGGCTGAGGGTGTGGTAAAGCCCAGCCATGCTGCGATGCCTCCGGCCAATCCTCCTCGAGATAATCCAATGGTGATACCTGTCTGACTGCTCGCGGGTCCTGGTAAAAACTGGCACAAGGCGACAATATCAGCATAGGTATTCTCCTTTAGCCAACGGCGACGGATTATAAATTCTTCTCGAAAGAACCCGAGGTGAGCCACGGGCCCACCAAATGAAGTTAAGCCCAATTTCAGGAATACAAAAAAGATTTCACCAAATGATGATTTTTTAGCGTCAACCATTTTTAACGCTTAGAGAAAATAATCATGCCCCTCTATGTTAATTAAATAACTATAAAATTTTAAAACTTATGATTTTTCTACAACGGCCACGATTTGATGTCGTCCCGCAATTACAGGACTGTATTCAGAGGATAAATGATATACTCAAAGTATTTTTTATGCTAATTGGGCCTATCTTAATCAAGGACGCTTACATCAGTTGTCAGGACCCTGCCTTATATTAAAACGGTGCCAGTTTGAGTGAAAAACTGGGGTATTTAATATAAATAGAGGTTCAACTTACTTTTTCCATTACTCGACCCTGGGCCTGTGCAATAATGTCGACATCCACTAACTCACTCCAAGCTTGCATAAGCTTTTTAAAAACAGGGCCTGGTTTTCCATTTCCAATTTGGTATTGGTTAAATTGTGTTACCGGTAGAAGGCAATAGGATGTACTGGAAAAGAAAGCTTCATCGGAATTGATGACATGGTAGGGCTGTATGTCTTCTTCACTGGTGGGTATTCCCAATTCCCTTGCTAACTCCATGGCCGTGGCACGGCTAATGCCGTCCAGGGTATTCTCAACTTTGGGTGATCTTAATACACCCTCTGAAAAAATTAGGAAATTCGCACCTTTATTCTCCGTAAGGTTTCCGTTAAGATCCATAAAAAGCGAGTACGCTTCAGGATCTGCCGCTTTCACTTCAAATTCACCCAAAATTAAAAAAAGCCGACTCTTGTGCTTAAGTTTTGAATCCAATGTCTGGGGTGAGATGTGACGGATAGTTGGGATCACCGCATGTGCACCGGTTTCGTAAAGATGCGCATAATTATGGAAACTGAGAAGAGGGGTCGCGATAATGAGCGATGGGTTATGAAACTCCCAGCCGCCAACAACCTGTTTCATCGTCCCACCGGAAATATAAGGATTTAACCAGACATCCATCTCTGGATCAATACGCGGCTTATTTGCTTCCAGGACTTCCAGAGTTAATCTTTCCATTTCCTCGAGTTCTATCCCGGGATTGATTCGCGCGGTGCGCATGGATCGGTAAAAACGAGCGATATGCTCGCGTAATTTGAAGGGCTTGTGCGCGAAAGTTCGGGCGCTATCAAACACCGAATATCCCCAACCAATACTCGAATCTGAGTGGTGGATTCTTACTTCAGAATCGGGAACTAACTTTCCGTTAAAATAGGTGATGAATTCATCTGTCATTTTCTGGCTCCTTGTTTATTTGTTTTATCTTTAAATGGACTATGTTCCGCTGAAATAATTTACTAAAGTGACACCTTATCCGACATTCCTTGAGAAAAAAATGATGTCATCAGGGTTGGAGTACGACGCGGCCCGAGACATTGCCTTTTCGGAGATCATTTAAGGCTTCATTCGCATCCTTGAGGGGGCGCGTTTTTATCGGTATTGGTGACACGCTTCCCGCCTTCACTAAGTCGACAAGCTCAAACATTTCGGTCAGGGTGCCCATTTTTGATCCCCGTATTTTCAACATTCTTTGCATCACTAAGGCCAGCGGTAAAGATAAGGCACCTCCGTAAAGTCCAACCGAGACTAATGTTCCGCCATTACGTAATATATCGATTCCGAATTGAGCAGTCGACGGCATACCAACGAAATCAATGGCCGCGGCGGCGCCGCCGCCAGTTAATTCTTTAACATTCTCGATCGCGGTTGGATCACTATTGTCAATCGTTTCCTCGGCGCCGGAGTGCTGGGCAACATCCAGTTTCACGCTGTCAATATCGGCAACGATAACTTTACCTTTCACCACGTTGGGAGCGATTGTCAGGGCACTCAGACCAAGTCCCCCGGCGCCGATGAGGACAACCGCATCACTTTCGGTTTTCACTTCTGTTTTATTGAGAGCACTGTAAGCCGTAATCCCAGAGCAGGCATAGGTGCATGCAAGTTCTGACGGTATGCCGGTGTAATCAATCAGGTACTTAGGATGGGGGACAACAACATGATCACTATACCCCCCTCCACGAAAAACACCGATGTACTGAGGGGTTGTGCAAAGCATGTTTTCATCACGTAAGCATGCTTTGCACGCTCCACAACCAATCCACGGATAAACAATTTTCCTGTCTCCTTCCGCTATGCCTTCAGCTTCCGGTCCCCATGTCTTAACGACACCGACAACTTCATGTCCCATCGTGAAAGGTGGGGTTAAACCGCGCTCAGAAAATAAAAGCTGTTCATCGCCCCCCAGTTTTAAGTATCCATCACAGATGTGAATATCAGAATGGCAGACGCCACAGGCATCGACGCGTACGATTACCTCGGTGCCTGTTGGTTTTGGAGTCGGCAGGTCCCGTGCTTCCAGCGGTTTTCCCCAGTCAACTACCTGATAGCTGCGCATGATTCCTTCCTGATATCGTTTTGTGAGGTAAATCAGTTTATGATGACAACTGAGAGAGATATGAAATGTGATTTAATAAATGAAACTTGTAAAGGGTTGATTCTTTAGTTGAGGAAACTTGATCTCACGAAGTGACATGTGCAGCAGCGATATAAGGTTGTTAATTTGTTAAGATTATCTTCAATCTTCGACCGCTACCTTGTTGCTCGGAATATTTTATAATCCAGTTTGAATACGGAATTGCGCACTGAAAACACTATAGCTTATCAGAGCCATAACCGGCACAACAAAGCCGCCCACCCCGGGGATCCATTGCAGGCCGATGAGGACGAAAAAAAGAAGGCGGGTTAACCATTTTAAGAGGAAACTGTGTCTTAAAGGAATATATTGCCGAAAGGGGCTGACAAGTCTCATGCGGTAATAAATAATCCCTGGCACCAGGCCTATTATGGGGATGAGGCTGAATAAAAAGGCAATTCCGCATACTCCGGGAACGCGCAAGCGGATTCGGTGGAGATAATATCTGGCAAAATCTTTCTCCGCCATTAATTCATGTCCACAGGCTTCACACCTTTGCTTGACTGCGCGTTGTTTGAAGCGTGTTGCGCACACAGGGCATCTTTTCTTTGCCGCCAGGCGATAGGGGTGCTCTTCAAGATCATTTTCGACTTTCTTTTTCGACTGGCCGAGCATCCCCACCTTGTTCGGGTTTTCTCGTTTCTCTCCGCAATGAGGACAGGCCAGAGCTGATCGGTAAACACTCTCTCCACAATGCGTGCATTCAACTTTTGATTTCTCTTCGCGATAAGTGGCGTATTTTTGGGCGAGGTAAAGGATTCCTAAAGCAACCCCATTGATGACCAGCATCAGGATTGGGAAAAGCAAGAGGAGGACGATACCGAATGCAGCCCAGATATCCTCAATCCAGCTTATCAGGTTTTGAATTCCGAGATCGTCATCCTCGTCAGCTGTTCGCAGCGCTTCGAGTAAAGCTATTCTCAACCTGCTTGCGCCGAATGCCGCGCCGGCAACAAATACGGTGCAAATTGTATCGAAGACTCCCGCCTGTGCCAGTGTTTTTTCGATAAAATCAATATCTATCGCGCTCACCACACCTAAATACGATAGACCTGCTAATGCCGTTTTTGTGTAACCGTCAATTTCCTGTAACGCGATTCTCGCTTCAGGAATTTTATCGGCAGCCATCTCGAGAATAGAGAGCAAGCCCAAGATAGTAATCGTTGCGCCATGCGTAAACCATGTGGGCTCTTCTCCAATGTGATGAATAAGATCAATATCATTGAGAAGTGGAATTACATTACCGTAACGCAACGAGAAAGCGGTTATGAATGCGGGAAGGACCCTTTGTGTAACCGTCAATTTCCTGTAACGCGATTCTCGCTTCAGGAATTTTATCGGCAGCCATCTCGAGAATAGAGAGCAAGCCCAAGATAGTAATCGTTGCGCCATGCGTAAACCATGTGGGCTCTTCTCCAATGTGATGAATAAGATCAATATCATTGAGAAGTGGAATTACATTACCGTAACGCAACGAGAAAGCGGTTATGAATGCGGGAAGGAAAGCACGAGAGGAAAACATTCCAATCGAACCTAAACCATGCACTAATGCATTAATGTCCATGATATGATGGAGTATTATTTTCTTTCAGCAGACAATGGCAAAAGATTGCTCACCGCTCTCAAGGACCAATTGCTCCTTTAATATAAAAATTAAGTCTATTGATTAAACACTGTGTGATAATCAATAGGTTAGAGTGAATACGGGAATAATTAATGTTTATTTGAGGTTTAAGACGGAACGTTTGAGACAGAATGTCTGTCCTATCATTAATGGATAGTGATGCTCATTGACGCTCTTTATAGAGTATCAGCATTTAATTATAAGAATCTTATAATTAATAGTTTATCAAGATAGGAAGATTTGCTCATCATGATTTAATAATATTTATTAAACCAAAAACTCGACAAACTTAAATTGTTATTTATCAATATAATATAACTTAATTGGAACATTGAACATTTTTTAGATAAACCCGAATAGATTCGATATTAACGATGAAAACAAAGCTGATACTAATCCTCACACTATCCATTGGAATACTTGTAAACTTAACCTTTGCTCAAACGGGCACCTTTGATTTTGAAAATGATACGGCGGCAGGGACAGAATTTATCATCGGCCAATCGCCAACGAGTATTCATGTAATAAACTTTACCCTGGAGACAGTGGATGATCCCGCACTTGCGCATTCAGGCACAAAAGCCCTGGTCCTTGTGCCCGGTGCTTCGGAGGGAAAAATTCTTTTTGAAAGAGGGGTGAACAATCTCCAGTTCTATGCCGCTGATACCGGGGGAGGGGGCCGCATTGAGTTAAGAGATAAAGTTTTTCTTGTTTTGCACCCAAATGGTACGGTAGACGGCCTTCCCGGTAACATCAGTCCAGGCGCTAGTCCTCCTCTGCATAGTTTCGTTGCTTTCAGTGGGGTATTCAATGATCTCTCGGATCTAAATTTTACGAATGGCATCAAGGAAATTAAAATTGTTAATGCCTCCGGCCGGGTTTCCATCGATGACCTTACTTTTACCAATGTTGAAGGACCTCCCAACAATACTTTTTTCGAAGATTTTTCAGATTTAGATAATCATCCCATTTTTGGGGAAGATTTTGTAAACCGCGTAAATTTTACCCTCGGTCAATCACCGAACACGGCTCACTTTACTATGGGTGTCGTTACCGCCATCAGTGTCTCAACCTATGGAAGCGCCGGTAGGCCCTTTAATCACACTTTCCCCTTATCCCCAGCGCAGGGTGGTGATTTTGAAAGTGGTTCCTGGCAGGTACTTGATGAAACGATGGGAGAAATAAATTTTGAAGAAACACCGGCAGGAAAAGTGGAATTTTATGCAGTGGTGGGAGAGGAAGGTGATGGAAGGTTAGATGTTTATGATACGGCAGACAATCTACTCACTTCTACGACCGATATACCTTTAAATATTAGTATCGAGTTAGAGGGCTCCATCTTTACCTATTTTTCTTTTGACGCTGTTGAATTAGGAGCGCCCGACGGGATAGGAAAAGTTACCTATAATAATGATCCCTCACCGCAGGCGCAGACCGGTGGGTTTTTAACAAATATCGCCCTTGACGACTTTGGCTTTACACCGATCGGCATCCCGTCAGGTGGGGAACCACCCCCTGCTGAGGGACCCGTTATTACGACTCAACCCGCTAGCCAGGAAGTGCAGTCCGGTACCGCTATAGCATTAACGGTCGCCGCCAGCGGTGATGATCTTACTTACCAATGGTTCACCGGCAATAGCGGTGACACCGTCAGTCCCGTCGCCGGTGCCACGAGTAGCACTTTAACCACCGGCGCTCTCACCGCGAGCACAAGCTACTGGGCGCAGGTTACAAATGCCGGCGGCACCGCTGACAGCGATACCGCAGTCATCACCGTAGCCGCTCCCTCTGTTCCCCTCGTCCTTGATGGCTCTGGCGATATCGCCGGTGAGAACATCCAGCATGCCAACGGCAATGTCTTCGACCAGATTTTACTCACTGGAGAGTTCGTCCAACTCCAGGCCAAACCGGGACAGATCACCCGCGTTTCCTTCATGGACGAAAACGAGGACATTGTACAGGTAGAGTTCTCAGGTAACGGGACCTTTACCGTAACCCTGGACCCGGCCACTTTCCTGCCTCCGGCCATACCCCCACGCTACAACCAGGCCGTTGAATATGTGACAGGCAAGCCGAGCGTGGTCATCGACGGAGCGGACGCCAATACCTTCTTCAGCATCTTCACCGTGGGCAGGATCAACGCCTTTAACCAGGCCCTCTTCCCCGAAGGACAGGTCTATGACGCCCAAGCCGACGTGGCCCTCGTGGAAGTAGTCAACTCCACAGGACTGGGAGGGGTGCAGTTATCGAACACCGTGTTTAGTGGAAGCACCGGCAAGGTCGGCTTCGATGCGCGCGGCGTGCCGATCGCGGTACGCTTAACAATTGGCGACATCGATGCTGATGGCGATGCGGTGTCCCACATATTATTCGCTGACGGGTCCTTCACGGTACCCGCGGGCAACCCCGGGTTGAGGATCACCGGTGGCGACCTCTTGCAGACGAACGGCGTCGCGGTCGTCGTCGCGGAGAGTGGTTCAACAACGACCGGGTTTGAGACCCTGATCACGCAGAATAATTTTAAATCTGACAACACCCCTCAGCCCACGCAGAGCATTGATGCCACCTTCGCCAATGAAGACGGTGATGACATCACGGTTGCCATTGAAGAAATAACAATAGAATAAAAAAAACTTATTATTAAATTCTTTTTAAAAACCCGTTTTCGTAATGAAAACGGGTTTTTCAATACTCTAAATCAAATTTAACAAATGACTGTCTTAGTTTTAGATTTATCTAATTATCACGGTCCGCTTTTGAACGAAAATCATTTTAATCACATTACGGCATAACCTTAACTTACATCCTAAGAACTGAAATGTTTAAGATAAGATTCATTACCAGCTTGTGTCTATCCATTGGGATTCCATTCCTCATCACTAATGCTCAAACGGCCACTTACGATTTTGAAAATGATACTGCCGAAGGGACAGAATTTATCATCGGCCAGTCACCAACGAGCATCCATGTGATAAATTTTACCCTGGAAACGGTGGAAAATCCCGCTCTTGCCCATTCCGGGACCAAGGCCCTGGTTCTCGTTCCCGGCGCTACCGAAGGTAAAATAATTATGGAAAGAGGCGTTCAGGATCTACAGTTCTATGTTGCCGATACCCAGGGTGGAGGACGCGTCGAATTAAGGGATAAAAACTTTCTTGTATTACATGAGAATGGAGTCGTGAATGGGTTTCCCGCTGACATCAGTTCCGGGGCAAATCCGCCCGCACAAAATTTCGTTGCCTTCAACAGTGATATCTTCGTTACCACGGATCTCAATTATACGAATGGCATCAAAGAAATAAAAATTGTTAATCCCTCAGGTCAAATTTCCCTCGATGACCTCACGTTTACCAATGTCATTGGGCCCCCTAACAATATTTTTTTTGAAGATTTTTCAGTTCTAAGTAATCATCCCATTTTTAAGGTGCCGGTTAATCGTGCCAATTTTACCCTCGGTCAATCACCCGTGACGGCTACATTTTCGGGTGGTATTGTTACGACCATATTTTACGGTGGCGCGGGTGGCGCGGGACGACCCTTTAATCACACTTATCCCTTATCACCCAGTGATTTAGCTGAGTTAGAATCTGCCTCCTGGCGGGTCCTTGATGAAACAGAAGGCGAAATTAATTTTAACGAAACACCGATGGCAAAGGTAGAATTTTACGCTGCGGTAGGGGAGGAAGGCGATGGGACAATAGAAGTTTACGATACCTCAGATAATCTACTCACCTCGACTAATGATATCCCCTTAAATATGAGTTTCGAGATTGAGGGATTTCCCTTTACCTTTTTCTCTTTTGCCGCAGAAGAATTAGGCGCACCGGAGGGAATAGGAAAAATTATATACAAGAACGCTCCCTCGCCCCAGGCGCAGACAGGGGGCTTTTTAACGGATATTGCTATCGATGATATTGGATTCACTCCCGTTGGCGTCGGGACACCCCCTCCCGCTGAAGGGCCCGCGATCACCACCCAGCCCGTCAGCCAGGAAGTGCAGTCCGGCACGGCTATTGCATTATCTGTTGTTGCCAGCGGTGATGATCTCACCTACCAGTGGTATACCGGCAATAGTGGTGACACGGTAGCTCCCGTCGCCGGTGCCACCGGAAGTACTTTAACTACCGGCGCCCTTACCGCGAGCACGAACTACTGGGTGCAGGTAACTAATACCGGCGGCACCGCAGACAGCGATACCGCGGTCATCACCGTGTCAGCGCCTCCCATTCCCCTCGTCCTTGACGGCTCGGGCGATATCGCCGGTGAAGACATTCAGCATGCCAACGGCAACGTCTTCGACCAGATTTTACTCACCGGAGAGT
Organism: Opitutales bacterium; assembly: GCA_965197745.1. GTDB lineage: Bacteria > Verrucomicrobiota > Verrucomicrobiia > Opitutales > PNEW01 > CBDANS01. Next base: position 890,708 of record CBDANS010000007.1, read on the forward strand.
TCGTCCAACTCCAGGCCAAACCGGGACAGATCACCCGCGTTTCCTTCATGGACGATAACGAAGACATTGTGCAGGTAGAGTTCTCAGGTAACGGTACCTTTACCGTAACCCTGGACCCGGCCACCTTCCTGCCTCCGGCTGTCCCACCACGCTACAACCAGTCAGTAGAGTATGTGACGGGCAAACCCAGCGTGGTCATCGACGGAGCAGACGCCAATACCTTCTTCAGCATCTTCACGGTGGGAAGGATCAACGCCTTTAACCAGGCGCTGTTCCCCGAGGGACAGGTCTATGACGCCCAGGCCGATGTGGCCCTCGTAGAAGTAGTCAACTCCACGGGACTGGGAGGGGTACAGTTATCGAATGCCGTATTCAGTGGAAGCACGGGCAAGGTCGGCTTCGATGCGCGTGGCGTACCGATAGCGGTACGCTTGACCGTTGGCGACATTGACGCCGAGGGCGATGCGGTGCCGCATCTCCTGTTCGGAGAAGGGTCCTTCACGGTACCGGCGGGCAACCCCGGGATGAGGATCACCGGGGGCGACCTGTTGCAGACGAACGGCGCCGCAGTTGTGGTCGCCGAAAGTGGTTCAACAACCACCGGGTTTGAGACCCTGATCACGCAGAATAACTTCAAGTCTGACGAAACGCCTCAGCCGACACTGAGTATCGATGCCACTTTCGCCAACGAGGACGGCGATGAGATCACTGTGGCTATTGATGAGATTACGATAGAATGATGAGTGATCTATCGATCAGTTTTAGCCGCCGTCGTCCCGCGGGTGCGGGACTATGGCGTGCCATGGGTGTTAAGTTTTAAGTGTTAAGGTGGAGCGGGTTTTGCGTTCGTAATTTGTCAACTTTCTTGTCCCCATGACTCTCTCTCAATTTCCCCATTCCTCATAAGCATGAGGGACATTGTAAAATTTCATTCCCTGGAATTTGTCGCATTTCCAGCGACTGTCCGCACAGATTGGGTACACGCCTTATTCCAGGACGATAATGGGATGGTCAGTATAGTCGAAATAATGAAATCGGGCGGCAGGGGTAATGCCGTGAAGTATTTAACTGAAGCGATAGAAAAAATTCGTGGAATGGCAATAGACAGAGAAGAGGAAATCCCCAGTCTTCTTAGATTAGATGATGAAACGATTCGAAAGGAACTCGACCTTGCTTGCTCTGTAAGCGCGTTGCGTACTGCAGTAACGCAATTTCAATCAGACTACAGGGGCGTCAATCTGACCCAGGCATTGGGCGGTAAACCATGTGAGAGTATACCTTTGTATGCGAATATAAATCGATCCCTTTTAAATAGCCGTTCTCCTGGTTCATTTGCCCATGCTGCTGATCTCGCGGTCAGGAGCGGATTCAATGTTATAAAGTGCGCGCCCTTCGATGAAGTAGAATTTAAAGACTCAAATGCGGATAAGCTCAAAAATGCGAAAAAGGGGATTGAGCGCGTTGCTGCGATTAAGCGTACCGTTGGTAAAGATGTAACCGTGTTTGTTGACTGTCACCAGCGGTTTGATGAACAAACCGCGCTCATCATTTTTGAGAAATTAGCGGAGATTGGAATCGGATGGTTTGAAGAACCCATCCCGGAAGGAAATAATCAAGCCATGGCGCGTATTTTAAAGGCTATTTCTGTGCCCATGGCCGGTGGAGAGTGCCGATACGGGAAATCACAGTTTTTGGATTTAATCTCATGCAGTGCCTGTGACATAGTAATGCCTGACATCAAATTTTGTGGAGGCATAGCTGAAGCTCAACGTATTGGCCGGTCGATAATCGCGGCAGGGGGAAAGTATTCTCCACATTGCCCATCAGGCCCAGTATCGTTATTAGCAAGTGCTCACGCCACCGCTGCGGTTAAGGGTGCCTACTTATTGGAACATGCGGTTAATGAAATTCCGTGGCGAGCTGAAATCCTCTCTCCACGGGAACAGATCGATAAAGGGCGATTGTGGTTTCCCGAGGGTAAAGGATTAGGGGCAATCTTTGATGCGAGAACTGTCGAAAAACGCGGTCGCCGATGGTCCCCCTAGTTGCCGCGACGATACTTAATATTAAATACTGTTCAGGTTTTACTCTGAGATCGGGATGAGAAAACGAAGAATAGCCTGATCTGCTTTATATTTGTCTCATGCACATCCCCCCGTTAATTATTAAATTATCCTGGTGTTGTCATAAGTTGGGTATTGATGTATGATTTTTTAAATTAATAATACAAAGCGAAGTGGCACATGACCATCAGAGTGTTTCTCATGGCGCCAGGAATATTAAGCTGGCGTTCTTTTTAAACCTTATTTTTGCCGTCTTTGAACTTATTGGTGGACTCTTTATAAACAGCCTGGCTATCATCTCCGACGCGCTACATGATTTGGGTGACAGTATTTCCCTGGGGCTTGCGTGGGGACTTGAGAAAATTTCTGAGAAGGGCGCGACAAGTCAATTCACTTATGGCTATCGCCGGGTATCGTTACTTGCTGCTCTGATTAATACCATCATTCTGATTGTTGGGTCATTGATCATTTTATCTTACGCCGTACCAAGAATTCTTGAACCCGAACCAACGCATGCTACCGGTATGCTGTTGTTTGCGATTATTGGTATTTGCGTAAACGGGTACGCTGCATTGCGAGTAAGTAAAGGGCATTCCATGAATGAGAAAGTGGTTACCTGGCACTTGCTCGAAGATGTAATCGGGTGGGTCGCCATACTCATTGTTGGCATCATCCTAATGGTAAAAGATCTCTATATTCTCGACCCGATTCTCTCTGTTATCATCACCCTCTATGTCCTCTTTAATGTGCTGATCAATTTAAAGAAAACTCTGCTTCTTTTCCTGCAGGGAGTGCCCGCTAATATCGATCTGATACAGGTAGAAGAGAAATTGCGGTCAATCGATAAAGTAATATCGAATCATCATACTCACATCTGGTCGCTGGACGGCAGTGATAACGTTCTCACCACCCACCTCGTTGTCGAACCCACTATCTCTCGAGATGAAATTAAAGAGATAAAATCACAGGTCAGAACAATTGCCCAAAATTTATCAGTGAAACACGCTACGGTCGACCTTGAATTTGATGGTGATTCGTGTATTATCCAGAAAGTGAGCAGTGAAAACTTTTGAGGCCAGGGTGGATGGGAAATTGGATGTTTTGAAAGCTGTGCTTTTTTCCAAGCATGACGCCTTCATCCGCTTAATGGTTCTTCCAATCATCCAATCATCCATTCTTCTTTTTCTCTGCTTATTTCCCGGGGCATTATTGGCTGGACGAATTGATAATCCTTCAAGGGCTCAATTCCCAGAAAAAGTGAAGGATCTCAATGGGAGGGTGATTGACATCAGTCAACTTACAGAGAAAAAGACCGTCACTGTAGTGACACTCAAAGCGACCTGGTGTCCGGTTTGTCAGGAGCAATTGATTCGCCTTAAAAACAATTTACACTTGATCGATACGAAGCGGGTAACCTTTATTGTCCTTTCACCCGGCCCCAAAAAAAACCTTTTCGAGATTAAGGAAAAGACCGGATTTCCCTATCCATTTATCGAAGATAAAAATCTGCGAATTTCCACATCGCTGGGGTTAGCAATGAGCGAAAAAGAGATTTCCCCCAGCATATTTATTTTGAACAGGAATCTGAACATTCGCTGGATGCAAAGAGGAAGAAGCGGATGGTACTATGGAGACGAGGAATTGCTTAACGAAATCGGAATTGTGCATTGGATGTAAGAGATGATGTTTGCGCATATAACTGTTACCTTGACTGGTATTATCTGTGTATGCAAAAACATCACAGGGTTGAAGGTTGGGGTCTAATAAAAGTAAAAAATGGGGAGAATGGATATGTCTGAAAAAAAAAGGTATTATTTAACTGAGAACAAAAGTTTGAACATAAAGATTGCTGCTATCGGTATAATTTTAAGCTCTCTTGTTGTCTTTTCACCTGTCTATCCGATGGGGCGAAAACCAAAAGAAGCGGAACCACCGATGCAGAAGGAATACTGGGTGCATGGTGGATTTGCAGCATTTTCTCAAGGCAGTTTTGATAATGGGGGCGCCAATCTTTACGTAAACGCCAACGGCATCATTGAGATGATCAACCACTATGACGTAAACAACGATGGTTATGTCGACCTCGTTCTCTCGAATGATCATGATAAAATCGAGCGAGGTCCGACCTGGGGCTATATCGTTGATCATTATCCCGGTGAAAACTGGAAACGTTATCAAATGTCCGCTGACAGCGGATGGATGAGCCGGATTGCCGATGTGGACGCGGATGGGCACCAGGATCTCATAACCGTTAATTGTTATAACGGGGTGACTTCGGAGTTGCCTTCTTTCATTTATTGGGGTGGTCCGGATAGTCCTGAGGAAAGCCGGACCGACCTACCGACAATCGGCGCCTATGATGTCGCTTTCGTAGACATCAACCGCGATGGTCGACTGGATTTAATTTTCCCCTCGGCTTGGCGAGACAATCATAATCCTGCATTACCCCGGCTGGTTCATGTTTATCTTCAAGGTGAGGACCGTCAATTTGTAGATGAAGGGGAACAGTATGGTTTGATCGCGACCGGAGCGTTATCCATCGCGGTAGCCGATTTAAATAAAGATACCTACCCGGATATTGTAACAGCCAGTTATCGAGAGGGCCAAAGAAACCTTCCCTTGAATACCAAGTCGAAAGTTTTCTGGGGTACAGCGGAAGGTGTAGACAGTGATTCACCACTGATCCTGCCGACTTATGGAGCACGGCAAGTGGTGTTAAAGGATCTGAACAGTGACGGGAATACGGATATCGCATTTAGTGGCACTGGCGAGGTTAAGATCTATTGGAATAAAGATGAGGGCATCGATACCGGTAATCCTTTGACCATAGAAGCAAAAGGAGAATCCGGCGAATTTTCAGAGAATGTCGTGCGTATTGAAATAGCTGACATCGATGAAGACGACCAGATGGAATTAATGATCGCTACCTCTGAAGGGGTACAAGTCAGATCCGGCAACGATCTGATGAACATTGAGATGACACTTCCTGTTAAGCATGCCCGTTGGCTAACGGCTGCCGATTTAAATGGCGATAATCGACTGGAACTTATCGTCAGTAAAAATTACGATGAGAATGAGTTTAAAACCAAGTCTCCGATTTTCTGGAACGGGCCGAATGGGCTTTCCTTTGAAAATGCAAGCTGGGTTCACACGCTTGGCGTAGTTGGTAATACTGCCGGTGATCTGGATGGAGATGGTCGCCCCGAGGTAATATTCAATAATGTTTATGACGGTCATGTCCATTCCGTGCCTTCCTATATCTATTTGGGCAATGAGAAAGCTGATTACGGAGTCGAAAATCGTTTGGAGTTTCACAATAAAAATAGCGGTATTTCTCTTATTGCCGATCTGGATTTGGATGGATTTCCGGAAGTGGTTTTCAGTACTCCTGATGGAGTTCGTATCTACGAAGGGAGCAAGGAGGGGCCCAGACTGGATCGATTTGTCGACTTATCAACTCATGGACATCACGCTGATATGGAGGTTGCTGATTTTAACCGCGACGGATACCTTGACTTGCTAGCCGTCGCTTCTGGCGTCTCGGGTGAATACAAACCTTCACCCCTCTTTTATGGTTCGGCAAACGGATTTTCTGAATCAGGCAAGGATACCCTGAAATGTGCGGGAATCCGATCGGTCATCGGTGATGTCAATAAAGATGGCTATCTTGACGTTTTATTCCACGATAAAGGAGACTTTATACTAATATATACAGGTGATTCTGAAGGCTACTCTGACGATCGTACGATCAAAGTGCCATGCCATGGTCTTTTAGATGCAGCAACACCTAATCTGGCCGACATCAATAATGACGGGTGGCTGGATCTTATTGTTGGCATTCTCGGTCATCGCTTGCGCTATAAAGACACCTTGCGAATTTTCTTCGGCGGTCCTGATGGCTATCAAACTGATAATGTGCAGGAATTGCTTGCTGGCTATAGTGGCGGATTCACCGGGGTTGCAGATTATAACAATGATGGCGATCTCGACCTCTTGGCAACTTCCTATGCCAATCCCACCTCAAGGACACCACCGGTTCAATTATTTTATGGCAATGGTGAAACGCTGGACTTCGATAATCCCGTAGATCTTCCGGGTTATGCTGCCGGAGCGGTAACCCAGGTCGATTTAGATCGTGACGGATGGATCGATATCATCCTTGGCTGCCATCGCAACGATATCGGGCACCAGGTTGATTCATTGATTTACTGGAATAGTCCCCAAGGGTTTTCACCTGGCCGGGTGACGGGCATACCCGGTTTGGGACCCCATGCGATGACCACCTTTGATCGTGGGAATTCTTATACCCGGGAACCGATAGAACATTATATTTCCCCTTCCTATGAGATAGGAAATAAGCGGCCTCGCAGCATTCAATGGGTGGCTGAAGAGACGGAACTATTAAAATTGAAGTTTCAGCTTCGTTCGGCAGAGAGCGAAGAAAATTTGGCTGATGCGGCATGGATGGGACCGGAGGATGGGGATTCTTATTTTGAAATTTCAGGTGAAGCAATTGGTGATATTCCAAAGACCGCCCGCTGGCTTCAGTATAAAGCCACTTTTGTTTCTCCTTACGCCTGTGGATCGCCCAAACTGAAGGAAGTCCGAATAGAATTGTAATAACCGAAGGTGCTCTTTTACGCGGACTGAGAAAATGGATCGGAGAGGCCCGTTAATGGGTAAGGGGTATATAATAGGTGGATATTTAAAGGACAAATGCAGTAATCTTCGTCCCGCAACTCGAAGAGATATACGGAAAATTCTACATATTAATTCCCAGGCAGATCAATCTGAGATTATCGCTCAAACTTTCTTTCGGCTAGGACGACGCGTGGCCCTCCCGATTGTTCTCTTCCTGGAGGGCCACGCGTCGTCGTGGCCGTAGTGAAACTATATTGTATGACAATGGGTCAAGTTACATCCTGGCGAGGGGGACAGTCCCATCGTCCTGTGTAACGAAGACTGGGGACGGGCTTAAGAGTAATATTCAATTGTAGTGCGTAATGCATCTACTTCCGCCTCAATTTTCTCCAGTGTCTGCATCCCCGTCTTTAAAAGATAAATATGCTTTTGAAATGATTCTACGTTAGGACACTCTCCTTCATGATATGCTTTAACTTCTCCCTTATATCTTGGATCGAAGTGGGGCGATCGCTCGGGAGAACCGTAAAATGTCATAGTCTGGAAAATTGGTTCAAGATGTACCGGTGAACACATGCCGTAAAGACCGTCACCACCTAGTTCAATATACTTATTGCGGAAAGTATGCCAGTCCACACCCAGTGTTTCTTCATCGAGAATGAGAGGATAGGAAAAATAAGAGTGGACAACTCCCTCTGGTACCACAGGAGGTATAAGCCAACTGCATTTTGTGTCTTCAATTACGGAATCATATTGGGATGCGATGTAACGACGCGCGGCGACGAGATAATCAAGTCTTTCAAGTTGTCCCAGGCCAAGTGCTGCCTGCATTGATGACATGCGAAAATTATAGCCAAGACTATCGTGTCGTTTGAATCCCCAATCCTGGCGTTCATCGCGCGGGATCATGGTCTCTCCGGGCTTTGCCGCCAGGGTGCGATAACCCTGGACCGCAGCTTTACGGATTTTACCACCGTAATCTTTGTCTGAGGTGAGGACCATTCCGCCATCACCTGCCGTAGTCATATGTTTGGAGCCCTGAAAGCTGAAACTTGATGAGTGGCCTATGGTGCCGGCAATCCGGCCTTTATAAATACCGAAGAAACATTGAGCGCTATCTTCAATGACGGTCAAATTATATTTCTCAGCCAATTCCAGGATAGGGTCCATATCAGCTGGTAATCCGAAAATATGAACGGGAATGATAGCCTTGGTAAAGGGGGTGATTTTACGGGCGACGTCTGCCGGATCGATATTAAAGGTATGGGGGGCGCTATCGGCAAAAACCGGTACAGCTCCACATTGGATTGCGACAAAAGCGGTTGCAGCCATGGTGTTGGTTGGGACAATGACTTCATCACCCGGGCCAATACCGGCACCTAGCAAACAGGAGAGCAGTGTCCCTGAACCTGAATTATGTGAAATGGCGTAGGGGACGCCAAATTTTTCAGCAAAGGCAGACTCAAAGCGTTCAAGCATGTCAGCAGATTCCCAATTTCCGAACCCGGCGTTGAGTACTTCTTCGACATAACGACAGTCAGCTTCGCCACATCGGTTAGCGGGTAAGTGGCTGAAAATTTCTTTCACATCAAATTCTTTTAATTCAATCATAATTTTTCCTCCTGAATATATTGAAAGTATTAATTCATATAAATGCCAAGAAATATCTGGATAAATTGGATTAGTTGAACGCTAAATCCGTCACCTTAAAACATACCACAGGTAATATTATATTTGGTGAATGGGTGTTTTTTTGCTCTGTTGACTATAAATATTTCATTTATCATATTATAGCTTAAAATTCATTCCATAAAATTGATTTTACTCAGAGCCAGATTTCTCACATCATGTGTCTAATATTAGCATACCACCTATTTTATAGGTATGAATATTGAATATTTCACAACATGCCAGAAGGCCAAAGTTAGTAAGTAATTTTAACACTTTAAAGCCATCAAAAAGATATATATCATAGAAGACGACGCGATGATTTGTGATATGATTGAAAGAATCATCAACACTTATTTCGCGGATCTTGAATTAGTGGGAAGCAGTCAAAACGGTCGAGATGTATTAACTTTAAGCCCGGATAAACAACCTGATATTGCAATTGTCGATATAATGCTACAGGGGGAAAGCGGTTTAGATATATTACAGCCGCTGAAAAAAAAATACCCGAATGTTAAAATTCTCGTCTACTCGGGGTATCTTTCTCTCGACGCCATCAGTATGGCTGTAGCGGGTAAAGCAGACGGTGTTCTTGATAAAGCAGAGGGGGTAGATTCATTGAAGATAGCTATTTCTTCCCTTGAGGCTGGAGGGTACTATTATAATCCAGATATTATTGAACAATTGCAAACGGCCTGAATCTAGTATAGGAATAGGGTAGCATTAGGTGGAAAGTCGAAAAACCTGACAGTTTTTCAGTGCAGGTGTGAGGTAGGATTAATTGGTCAATGATTTCTAATTGAAACTCAGGTATTCTCTTTAAATATTTAACCTTTAACCGTAAGTTCTATTCAGAGTTCAGGTGGTAGCCTACTAATTCAGCTATAACCGCTGATGATTCTGCATAGCGGCTTCGATAGATAATGAAATTGAAAATCCCCGTTTGAGGTCCTTCCTGAATAATTATATTCTTTAATTCTGCAGATTCTGTCCAATCCATACTACCATAGAGGTAGGCATAGGAGTATTTATTATCTATTAATTTAAATGAGTAGTGGGTATTTTCTGCATCAGTATACCCAAAATCATAGTAATCGTCTAATTGAATGACACCATTAATCAATATTTCCTTACTCAAGTAGGAGATCTGGTCTCTTTCAAGTTCACTTAATAATTTAACTTTTTCCCCTGATAAATTTTTATCTGCGCTTTCCGTCAGCGGATCTTCGACCGGTTTTTCGGCGGGTACATCGACCGGTTCATCGGCAGCTGCTCCGGTATCCTCTTCCACTGGCTTTTCGGGTAGCGCTTCAACCGGTTCTTCTTCAGAGGGTACATCCTTCAATAGTGATATCTCGTCTTCGAGTTCTTTCGCTTTTTGATTAAACCGCACAGCTTCTTTGTGATTCCCCTGCTTTTTATATTGTTTCGCTGTTTTTCGATACCACCCGGCTGCTTCAGCGAAATCTATCGTCACTCCATTACCCTGGCGGTAGTAATCACCCAATGTCGATAGGGCGAATAAATCACCTTCTTCTGCTGCTCGCTGGCACCATAGAATGGCTTTTCTGTAATGGCCATGCATTTTGAGATGGTTGGCAGCTTTAACTGTCCATTTTGCAGCTTCGCTGTAACTTTGGGGCAGACCATGCCCGTTACCGTAAAGTAACCCTAAATAATACTGTGCTTTTGGAAAATCCTGTTCAGCCGCTAAATAAAACCAATTGGCTGCTTCTTTAACATCTTTATCGACGCCATCGCCTTTGGAATAAATCACACCTAGATTATATTGTGCTTTTATATGCCCCTCGCTTGCGGCATTACGTAACCATTTCACAGCTTCCACCGGGTCTTTTTCCACGCCTTTACCTGAATAATATTTCATCCCTTGAAGATAATGCTTTTCCGTGGTGTTGGCTTCGGGTGATTGGCCCAGTGCTTCTCCCAAAGGATATAAGATAACGCCAGAAAGGATGATGATCAGAAAGAAAAAGTGATGATACTTTAAGGTCATGGATAAAATTTAGATAGCCAAAAAATATAAGCAATAGAATGATTACAGTAAATAATAAATTGTCATCCCCGGTCAGATTTCACCTGTATTAATTGAATCGAATGACTTTCGTTCTTTAGGCACTGATAACTACTGTCTTATCCTTGCGCTGAATAATTCTTGTCCATAAATTATACTTAAAGTAATCCGATTTATTAAAGGGGGAACTATGAAAAGAATATTATGTGCGGGGCTAATTCTATTTCAATATTTAATTCCAGGTAATGATCTAGACGCGAATCCAGAAGCTTTTGTCGTGGAGGTGGCGACCCAGGATCAGCTTCCTGGGGGAAAAGAGGCCGATGGAATAATTGGCGATTTTATCATGCGTAATAATTTGATCGAAGCAGTCATTGCCCATAATGCGTATTTACGTAAAGCCAATATGGCGACGAACTGGGAGGGAGCGACTCCCGGGTGTCTCTATGATTTGACCCTTAGAGGAACGAACAATGACCAGATAACAGTTTTCGCGCCTTCAATGCAGAAAGGCCCTGTCTCTTATGTGCGAATTGTAAACGATGGCAGCGAGGGTAATGCCATCGTCGAAACCGTTGTGTCGGCAGCAATCAATAAAGGGCTGTTTAAACGGCATGAGTACCATTTACAGGACGACTGGCAGGGCCTCTATGTTATCACCACATTGCATAATAAATCATTAGAACCGATCACTATAGAAACGGTAGATTATATAACCAACATACCACCCAAAACGGTTACTTTATCTAATTTAAAAACAGTTAGAGGGATAACGGTTGGAGACGCCATTGATCCTCACCATAAAGCAGGGTATGCCTGTGGCTGGGTGGAACGAGAGGGAATGACCGCACCTTCTAAGAGTATTGAATTAGCACCGAATGAGGAGATACGTTATGCGCGATTCCTAATGGTGGGGAATTCACCCGCTCAGGCATTTGGTCTTGTTGCCGAGCGTCAAGGGAGCGTGGGAATGGTTATGGGAACGCTTAAAGAAAAAGATGGAAACACTGCTCCATTTGCCAAGGTAGATGTAAAACTGGAAGACGAGACAATCACGGCCTACCCGGATAGTGAGGGAAAATATAGTTTTAAACTTCCGGAAGGAAAATACAACCTGACGGTTAAGGATCTTGGGCGTCCTTGGATAGAAAAGAAAATATCTGTTCGGGCCGGTAAAACAATAAAGGAAAACTTTGTTTTGAAACCAGCTTCAGCAATCCAATTTTCAATTCGTGGTGATGATGGGCTTAGCATTCCGTGCAAGGCACAGTTTATTGGCATTGAGGGGACACCCTCGCCGAACCTGGGGCCCAGTAACCGCGCTCACGGTTGTTTGGACCAGTATCATTCGGAAAGCGGGGATTTCCGTGTGCAACTATCACCGGGTAATTACCGTGTCATTGTTACTCATGGAATTGAATATACGTATTTTGAAAAAGTCGTAACCATTGAAGAGGGAAATACGACGCCGATTGAAGGCACCCTCGCAAGAATCGTTAATACCTCAGGTTGGATCAGTGCGGATTACCACAATCACTCCTCTCCGAGCGGTGATAATACTACGGGCACCGATGATAGAATTATAAACCTCGCTGCCGAACAGATCGAATTCGCTCCAACGACAGAGCATAACCGAATCTACGATTGGCGTCCGCACATTGAAAAACTTGGCCTGGAGGAAGCAATAACAACCATTCCGGGGATGGAATTAACCGGGCCGGGACAACACTTAAACTCATTTCCCATTAAACCGGTCCCCTTTACCCAGGATGGTGGCGCGCCGGTATGGCAGACCGACCCACGAATTAATGCGATCGTCCTGCGTAATTATCGGGGTTTTAAACCCGAGCGCTGGGTGCATCTTAATCATCCTGACATGGTAAAAGACTTTAATGATGTGAATGGTGACGGTCATGCGGATGGAGGATATCAGGGGCTACAGGATTTAATTGATGCGGCCGAAACCTATGTGGGGAACACCAGAAATTACAATATTTTCGCGCGAGCCCCTTTTCATATCGGGAATAATGATGCAGGTAAGGAGGAAGTTCACTATGACCGACAGTTTATCTGGCTACAGTTGCTCAATCGCGGTCACCGCTATTGGAGTATCGCTGTTTCCGACGCGCATTCTGTGCACGGTAACGGTGTCGGCGGTTGGAGAATATATGTGCCGAGTTCAAGCGACCAACCTTCAAAACTTGATTGGAAAGAGCTCATAAGAAATTCCAAAGCGGGACAGATTCTCATGACCAACGGGCCATTTTTACAGGTTGAAACCGAAGATGGTGTGATCGCAGGCGGCACGACACGAGCTATGGGCTCCATAAAACTGAAGGTTAAAGTGCAGTGTACGGATTGGATCGATATTGACCGCATCCAGGTCCTTGTGAATAGCAGACAACGAAGTGATTTGAATTATACTCGGGAGAGCCACCCCCAGATGTTTCAGGATGGCATTGTAAAATTTGATCAAACCCTACACGTGCCCATCTCTGAAGACAGCCATTTGATTGTCATTGCCTACGGTGAGAATTCTAATTTAGAGAAAGGCTATGGAAGCAGTTGGCAGGCGGAAATGCATCCCTGCGCTTATATAAATCCGATTTTCGTCGACGCTGATGGTGGCGGGTTTACGCCCAATGGTGATACGCTTGATTTCCCTATCCCGACCAAAGGCTTATCTGTGGATGCCGCGAAAAAAATTCTCGAACGGTTGTAACCAGTGGGAGTTTTAAGTGTTAGGATTTAAGCTTAAGATAAATTCAAGAATTACTTCCATTTTTATCTAAAACTTAACACTTAAATCCTAACACTTAACATTTTTCCATTGGAAAAATGTTAAACCGTAGCGCTTGACCCGCCGTCAATATTTATCGATGTGCCGGTTATGAATGCACCGCGATCAGAGACAAGGAAAGCTACGAGATCCGCAACCTCACTGGCTTCACCAAATCGTCCTAAAGGAATTTTTTTGCCCTCTTCAACACACCAGTCTTCATAACTGAGCGGACTGTTTAATGACTGCCAAACGCGAACACCCTGGGCGGATTTGATATTTATCAGACAAACAGTATTAACACGAATTCCGTGTGGTGCCATGTCATGGGATAAAGCCTTGGTAAAGGCGATACCCGCAGCGCGAGTGACTGAGGTCGGCATTGTTTGAGCACCGGGCGCCTTTCCCAAGGGGTGTGTGATATTAATAATGCATCCGGTCCCTTTCTTTTTCATATGTGGAATCACTTTTCGCGCACATCGCACGGCAGACCAGAATTTAAGGTTAAAATCTTCCTGCCATAGCTCTTCGGTTGTATCTTCGAATGGATAGCCCGCCGCCCTTCCCGCATTATTGATCAAAATGTCTACATCATCAAATTCTGTAATCACCGCATTGAGAAACTTGATAATTTCCTGCTCAACAGTAACGTCAGCGGGGATCGCCAGTATTTGAGCGCCGGTATTCTTTCGTATTTCTTGGGCAGCATCATTCAGCACTCCGGAGCGGCGTGCGCAGACAGCGACGCGACAACCTTCTTCAGCCAGCTTATTGGCAATCGCTTTGCCGATTCCTTCACTCCCTCCTGTTATAACGGCAACCTTTCCGGTGAGATTAGTTTCTATCATTTTTAAAAATATGTGGGTTCAATAAAACGGATTGGCGCATTGCGAATCTATACTGGCATAGTCCTTTTTGTATAGGTCCTGCCTGTTTTTACCCCTGCTTCACGATCATAACAGTTCATCATCATCACTCCGTCATCGATTTTACTGGCAACGTCGTCAGTATGGGCACCTTCCAGGAAGTTTATTCCTGCATTAAGGCAGGCGGATTTAACCTTATTGCGTGCGGCCCACATATCCGGCGAGTAGGGGGGGTCGTGGGCATTGGGGTAACCTAGCGACATCCCCATGTCGCCCGGTCCCCATTCAGCAAAAATAAGGCCCGGTACCTTGGCCGTGGCCTCCGCCTTGGCGAGGGCGCGCTTATTTTCAATTTTCAGCCCGAGCATAATTTCACCATTTGGATTTAAGGGCCAGGGGTCAGCCTTCTCCAGGTAGTCATTCGGGGAAATACCCCAGATATCCGCCGCTTTCGCTTGTCCCCCTGCTCCGCGTCGACCCGGTTCGTCACCCTCTTTTAAACCAGCCGTTTGGAAAGGAAAGCGACAGGATTGGACGAATGTTTGAACCGCTTCTGGGGATTCTGCGTGACACAAGAGTATGCCATGTACTCCCTGACACAGGGCTTGTTTGAACATCCACGCGTTCGCGCGAACGGCGGCTACACTGGAACCTTCGACAGGCAAGTCGATGCATACTGCTGGTGTGTGGTGACCGCTGGCTGTCGGACCGCCGTCGACCAGACCGCGCATGAAGGCTCCGAGTGCGACAATGTCAAAAGTATTGTGCTCCATACTCACTTGAATAGAGTCGGCAAAAGTTTTAGCTGAAGCTTTGCCGCCTTCGTAGCTTATATCTTGAGCGACGGTATAATAAACCGGTTGACCCTGTTCCAGCAGCTCAATGACTTTATTGATACGTTTAGGCATAATTTTTAATTTATCGATAGGAGATTAAATATTTTCATTCTACATCTGTTTATTCACCGAAACGTTTAGCCAAGGCGTACTTATCTTCTACACCGATCAGCTCATTGAAAGCTTTAAAATTCATAAGGCGGTCTTCTTCCCCCAGGGTAGTTCCATCGTCGTAGAGCTTCTGGTAAATAATACGCATTACCTGGGCCGCTGAATACAGGCCTGCCAGGGGATAGAGAATGAGGTGAAATCCCATTTCAGCCAATTGCTCTTTCGGTAATACCGGCGTCTTTCCCCCTTCGATCATATTGGCGACATTCGGCGCGGGAGAACGCCGCCCGACCTCGGCCAGTTGTTCCAGGGAACCCGGGGCTTCGACAAAACTGGCATCCGCTCCCAATTCGCGGGCGCCTTCTACCCGGGCAATGGCTTCTTCCAGGTTTATGGCAGCTTCTGCGTCGGTGCGAGCCACGATAAAGAAATCCCGGTTGTTGCGTGCTTCAACCGCAGCTCGAATTTTGTCTAAATATTGCTCGCGCTCTATTACTTTCTTCCCGCGCATATGACCACACTTCTTTGGCCAGACCTGGTCTTCGAGGAAACAACCCGCGGCGCCTGCGGCAATTAGATCATTAATCGTGCGGTAGACATTCAGCGGGTTTCCATAACCAGTATCCGCGTCTATAATAATAGGTATGGATACGCTTACGCAAATGTGGCGCGCGCGGTCTTTCATTTCTGTCTGTGTTAACAGTCCCATATCCGGTTCACCAATCTCCGAGGCTGACACTGAATAGCCGGAGACAAATCCCAAGGGAAATCCTACCTGCTCTGCGATTTTCGCTGAGAGTGCGTCGTAGACACCGGGAAAAGCAATGGAACCGACTTCATCGAGAATGCCTTGAATGCGATTTTTACTCATGATATCCGGTTTAAGAGTGATTGCTTAATTCAATATTTACTAAAATTACCATCTCTTGAGAAAAACGGTCAAGTGTGTAGGTCAATACCCTTTTATTATTATACACTTCGTCTTTGCTTGTCACGGCGTAGTCCCGCGGTCGCGGGACGAAGTACGGTTCTGCCTCCTCGTCTTCGTCCTCGATTGAAATAGCGATCAGCCGTCGCCCCGCAACCGCGGAGCAATGCCCGATAGGCAGGAGTGTGTCCCTCCAATCCCCGGCCGACCGGTGCTTATCTCTGAACGTTGAGTTCCTTTTGACTTTCGATGTATTGCATTTAGAATTTTTTTAATTAATTATTCTTGCTTACTTTATGCTCCCAAAAAATCTACAGAACCATGATTAAATCGATAAAAACAACCGAGCGTGTCTTAACCGATTCCCAGGTTGAACATTTTAATACTTTTGGTTTTCTCCTGCGCCGAAAACTGTTCAGTGCTGAGGAAATGAATAAAATCAGTAAAGAGTATGAAATCGGGCTGACCAATACCATGAACCATAATAAAAAAGCGGTGGGCGAACGCGGGCAGTTTAACTGGTCGAATTTGAGCCCCCGGATTTCATATATAAGTGGTCTTATGGAAGACCCGCGTATTGTTGGCGCTGCAGAGCAACTGCTGGGTGAAGATGCCTTCGGTAACAGTACTAACTGCAACCTCTTTAATGGAAACCGCACGGAATGGCATCCAGATTTGGACACCCATCATTTTAGGGGGGCTAAATTCCTTCTCTATTCACCTGCTATCGACGGTAATAGCGGGGCACTGCGCGTTATTCCGGGGTCACATAAAGCTGAATTTAGCGAGCAGCTTCATCGCATCGGTCTGAAAGGATCCAGCGATGTGACCAACAGTTCCTATTTAGAACGATCAGGACTCGGGATAAATGATATCCCGGCCTATGTATGTAATTCAGAGCCCGGGGACATGATAACTTTTGATTCTCGACTCTGGCATGCCTCCTGGGCTGGAAAAAAAGGACGACGCATGGTTAGTTTCAATTTCTGTGCTTACCCAAAAACGGCCGAGGAAAAGCAGGCGATGATACTGGATGCAGAGATATCGCGTAATATTGTTAAGGAATTATTCCCCGAACCGCCAAATTATGACCTGTGGCTGGAGCGTGCCGAAAGTAACCCGAGATTTAAACACTGGGTGCCCGCTTTAAAAAAGTTCGGGTTTATGGACTAGGTGAAAAGTCTAAAGTCGAAGGTCAAAAGTCGAATGAGAAGATAATATTTTTATACTAGATCCTTCAATTTATAATCCATTTTCTTATATAAAACTTAAAACCTAACACTGAAAAATAGTTAATTTTTCAACTTTCGACACTTCGCCTATGGCCCTTCAAATTGACAGTCAACTTCCACTCAACGATGGACATTTCATACCTCGACTGGGACTGGGAGTATATGAGATGCGATCGGGTGCAAAATCGGTTGAAACTATCGCCTATGCGCTAAAAGAAGGTTACCGGCATCTTGATACCGCCAGTTTATATAAAAATGAAGCCGAAGTTGGTGAGGCGGTGCGTGCCTCAGGATTGAATCGTGAAGATGTTTTTGTGACGACAAAACTTTGGAACAGTGATCACGGTTATGATTCCGCTTTGAAAGCTTTTGAAATTAGCCTTAATTTGATGAAACTCGATTATGTTGACCTCTACCTTATCCACTGGCCTGTTACGCAAGGCCGACTGGAATCGTGGAAAGCACTCGAGAAACTACACGAAGAGGGTAGTTGCAAGTCGATCGGGGTGAGTAATTATATGGTCAGTCATATAGAGGAACTTCTTAAAGAGGTGACGGTTGTTCCAGCAGTTAATCAAATTGAACTCCATCCCTTTAATTATACACACCGTAAACCAGTGATCGAATGCTGTCAGGAACACAATATCGGTGTTGAATGTTATAGCCCGTTGACAAAAGGAATGCGATTGGGTGATCCAGAATTATTAAAATTCGCTGAGCGATATGATCGCTCAACCGCGCAAATGCTTATTCGTTGGGGGCTGCAGAAAGGTTTTATCACCATCCCTAAATCTGCGCGTCCCGAACGTATTCTCGAAAATGCAAATGTATTCGACTTCTCGATCAGCAATGAGGATATGGATGCTCTCGATGCGCTCAATGAAAATTACAACTGCACCTGGGATCCGACCGATGAGCCCTGAAGCAGGGCCCACCGTTTTTTATAAAAAGGAACTAAAAATTCTCCCGCGCAATTTCAGGCGCCCAGTATTCATCGAAGGCACGTTTTAATTCCAACCTCAATTGATCGGATACCGGATAATAGGGTGCACGTGTAATTCCCGAGTCTTCAAGCCATCCTGTAAGAGCCGTCCGTGCTTTTCCTGCGATTCCATGGCGATGCCCGGCATCACGTATCGATTTAAGGTTTTTGGATTCCCAATCAAGCAGCTTTTTGTGATACTGAGTTGCTTCATCCCAGTTACCGTCCTTACAGGTATTCATATACTGTATGTGCCATTGTGGCAAAGTATTAACCCAGTAGCTGTAACAGCCCTTCGCGCCAAGCATCATGCCTACGGCCATGCTGGGATCAGTGGTGAAATGAGCGAGATGACCGGAGTTATTCATAATCTCCGTAAGTTCACCTATAACTGATGTTGCCAGCTTGGAGCCGATAAACTGTTCCGGAAATAACCGGGCAAGACGCGCATAATCTACACCTGTTAAAGAAGGACCGCATCGTGGGTGAGCATAGTGTACCCAGCGTGCCTCTGGAGCCGCCTCAACCAGGTCTTCCCAAAATCTTTCGATATCAGTTTTTGCCAATGGCATAAAAAATGGAAAGGCGACATGAAAATTAGGGATACCGACATCACAGGCTATTTTAATTCGATCGATAATCCCCTGGGTGGAACTCCAGGTTACTCCCATTGCGGCATCTACTCCTGTAGGTTTCATAGCCTTGCTAAAGATTTCTGCCAACTGCTGAAATTCATTTTGCTCGATAGCGTAAAATTCCCCGTCGCTATCGGTGGTATAAATTCCATCCACTCCAGCCGACGCTAATTTTTCGCAATTTCGCTGAAGAATAGCCCCATCAATTTCTCCATGTGTCGTCCATGGTGTGGCCACGGCTGACCATAGACCTTGGAGAGTGGTGGGGTCGAGGGCTCTCATGGCTCTTTATAAAAGAGCATTGAGAAGAATTTAAAAGGAAAAATTGAGAGTATAATAATTGGCTATATAGCGTTCGAATGCATTTTCGACCACGACCAACTTTCGTTTGGCTAACTCCTGTTTGAAGCGCTCCGATAAAAAACCACTGACCCATATCTCTGTTTGTCCATTTCCCTGCTGGGATACTCGATCAAAATAATTCATTTTTTTGCGATCCACATCCGCATTTTCTTCGGTCCAAAATCCGTAATCAATTGAGGCGGGAATAATGCGTTTTCCCGACTTCGTATGACATACAATATATCCATGTTCAGCTTTAATGCTCACAATATTTTCGTAATTCTGATCGATCAAATATATTAGATCCGCAGTACGCTGAAAAAGGAAAGCTTCTTGAAAGCTCTCAGCCCCAAGAGCCACTTCACAGAATTCATTAAAATTTTTAACCTGCTTGACATTAGACATTCTCCAACAAATGAGATTCTTTTGCGTTGGGGAGTACCACGGGTGACGAAGAACTTCCTTTGCTAATCGCTTATTCAGTCTGGCTCCATCGCTGAAAAGTTTCCGATTGGCATCGGGGATTTCGTTCGGGAGCAAATCCTCGGCGAGGTCACGTACCTGATTAGATCGATTGGCAGCGCTGATGGCCATACCCGCTATTCCCATTGAGACAAATCTCAGAGGCATATTGACTGACATACCTCCAGCACAACAAGCCCAGGCAAGGTCTTTTATCTCGTTTTGTAACTGCTCATTTGTTGAATAAGGGTCAACTGATAATTCTTGAGCGATTTCCTTTTTTGCCTTGGTGTATCCTAATAAGGCTGCAGCTGTATTGTCTTTATAGTGCTCACCTGCTTTCACGTTCCCCCCAGACACTTTTCTTCCTGCTTTTCCAATGTAACGCGTGATGCTTTTAGGTACGTTTGCAACTGTGCCGATCGGATTGGTTATAGTATGATAGGCTCCCTGGAGAGGACTCATCGCTGCTGTAGCCATACTGTCGGTAAATACCTTTGACTGTTTAATCGCATCAATTTTAGCCAGTGCGTAAATTTCCTGCACACGAATTATCAACATGTCATTGCCAACAGCTCTGAAATAACCGAAATCCGAGTTGATATTGTAGTAGTTGGTAAATCCATCGTTGTATACAACTTCCTCTACTTCGTGGTAGGGACCTGATAGCACCGCTGCGGGCATAAGTTCGCTCGCTTTTAGAAGCGGAATTTCCTCGAATTCTTCAGGCTTTCCTTCAAGAGATCCTATCAGAGTGGCGGTACCCATTAAAATTGTGGCAACACACCTGATCATAAAACTATATCTGCTTATCATAACCATCCTATCCCCTCTAGAAGACGTATTATTAAATATTAATGGGGATATTGTGGCAAGGATATCACTTTAACACGGGTAAGTTTTACGTTTTGCTTACAATTGAATGAAAGGGTGTTTCATTATTGCGGTCACGACGACGCGTGGCCGTTGTTGTAATTTTTAAACCAAGAGAATAAATTGAGGGACGCGCAAGGCCTGTCGGCTATCTTAATTCGGGACGAAGAGACAGAGGCAGACCCGTCTTCGTCTCGCGATCACGAGACTACGTCGTGGCAAGCGAAGACGAAAGATTATTAATGATATCATTCCCATCCAATCATCCAACCTTCCACTTTAGTGCTTTTTGTGCCTTTGAAAGATCTCGCTACGCTCGGTAGTGGCTATTCTAATCGAAGACGAAGAGTAAAATAAAAAGACACGCCAAGAATCGATTTCAAATCATTTCTTTACGGTCTCGGATTTTGGAAGGATGGCATCTAATTTTCCCCCTAATGATCTTAAGGTCAGGTCCAGGTTTTCAGTGGTAAATCCAGAAACACTGTGGAGCTCTTTGCGAAATGTTGGATATAAGGGGGCGGCTTCAGCAAACTCGGATAGGGTGTAGGTTTTCTCGTAAGGAGAGAGTAAATAAAGAGGGGGGCTGTCATGCGGAAGTAGTTTTTTGATATAGAGGGCATCGCTTGAAATGAAATTTAAGAATTTATACGCGGCGTCCACCTTTTCCTTACTCAATTGGGAGTTCAGTACAAAAGTATCGACCCACGCTAAGCTGGTAGTCGATTCCATTCCCTGGTTAAAAATTGAAACGGTTATATTAGCGGGATCTAAGACGGGAGTTGGTTCAGTAGGTCTTTCGATCTCCTTAAGAATATAGTACATTCTCTCACTGTAACCTACGAGAGCTCTACCCCTGGCGTGGGTAAATTCGTGAGTTTGAATCGGTGGCCAGACATTAAATAATTTTTCAGATCGGCTGATGCCGTGATCGGTCAGGGACAAAAGTTCCTTCATCGCCATTACGGCCGGTGAGTAAAGTGTCCCGGTCTCAAGTGTAGCCATCGTCTCTTTTACCGTAAGGCCAAGATCAAACAGGCAGTCGACGTAGAGTTCACCGAGGGTGTATTGCTCTCCCATATACAGCAAAAGGCCTCTCCCCTTTTGGGGTGTTTTACCAATAGCGTTCACTAACGAGGCTCGACTTGTCACTGATTGAACTTCTCTATCATTTTTCAAATGAAAGAGAAAAAGGGCGCAAACCCAGTGAGGAACGCCATACAGTTTATCGTCGTATTGGGAAGCTTCGAGGCAGAAGGGTAGACTGTCATTTCGGATATGAAGTCTGGTTAGATCAAGTTCTCGAACACGCCCTGCTTTGATGAAATCGGCCAAAAAAACTGTATCCAGTTCATATATATCGTAGTTTTTATCCAGTCCACTTGCGTTGTAATAATCCCAATTCTGTTCGCTAATTATTATATCAATATTTTCGTGCCTGGATTCGAACTCGCTCTCTACTACTCGCCTTATGTGTTTGTAATCGGGCACGTAGGGATACAAGAGTACCGTCAATTGAGTTTTACGTGGCTGTCCTTGAGTGTGACCGGAAATGACCACCATCACCATTAGGAAAATAATGAACGCAGCATTTAAGGTTTTTCTCATCGTAGGGATACTAGATTTATTAAGGACAGAATAGGGTCAATAGCGAAGACGCAGATTATAAATAATGTCGCTAAAAATTAATATATGTCGCTATGGAACAAATATAGACAATTGAAAAACTAAAAGATCTGATTATTCTTAATCAATAAGACCAACTGTAAATGCCCCCAAAACCTACAAAATTAATGAAATCTATCCTTATTGTAGAAGATGATGAAGTCTTACTGAAATCGATATCGATGGTGCTGGAGTCAGAAGGATATAAAGTGTCCTCCGGCTCTAACGGGCAGGAAGCTAAAGATCAATTAGAAGAATCAACGCCCGATCTCATTATTACCGATATTATCATGGATGACATTGATGGATTTGAGGTTATTATACATGCAAAAAAACAAAGCCCTCAAACAAAATTAATTGTAATATCGGGGGGTGGTATCGTTGATCCTAAACGATACCTGGCAACCGCTGAAAGCTTAGGGGTGGAATGTACGATGAAAAAACCATTTTCATTGGATGAATTAAGGGATGCAGTGAAAGGATTGCTTGAATAAAATAAATGATGCAAGTTACTGGTGAAATTTGGTTGCGGTTGTGAAAAGACACTGGAGATTAAATCATCTGGATCGGGCACTTCACTGGTTGCGAATGTCCAGTCTGGCAGATTACAATGCGCATAAATTGGCTGCATTAACGGGAATAACGGTGCGTCAATTAGAACGTTACTTTTTCAATGATTTCAGTCGTAGTCCCCAGGATTGGTTGAATGAACAGAGAATGATCGCAGCGCGTTATCTTTTATTGGAATCGAGTTCCATTAAATCAGTCGCTCTCCATCTCGGATTTAAAGAACCCTCCCATTTTACTCATGTATTTAAAGATTATTATGGTATTAGTCCGTCAAAATATATAGAGTCTCAAACTAATTTATACCCTGAAGTCGCTGATGAATAAAAAAATATACATCATCGAAGATGACGAGTTGACGCAAAAAATGATCCGTATGGTCATTTCCAAATTCTTTGAAAACGCTGAGCTGGTTGGTTCTCATACAAACGGGCAGCAGGGATTGAGCGAATGTATAGCGTTACAACCGGATCTTGCGATCGTTGATATTCGGTTGCCCGATGTAAACGGGTTAGAAATATTGCATATTCTGAAAAAAAGAATGCCCCATACAAAAGTATTAATCTATTCAGGAATTCTCAGACCAAGTACCGTTAAGCGTGCCTATTTCGGAAACGCGGATGGGATACTTGAGAAGTCGGGGTCCGTGGAAGAATTAAAAATAGCTATCGAAAAATTATTATCGGGTGATTCCTACTACAGTCGGAATGTTACAGAGGACACTTTGCCCCATAATGCTGTCCCGCCATTTGTAGAATCAGAAATATAGTATCCCCCATTCCGCGAGTATCCTATCCATTGGTGTGATCGCAGTGTGACGTGAACTTTATGGCATTAGGATAAGTTGGACAATCAGGTGTACACCGACATTCTCTGCTTAGGAATGATGGGGCTTCCTTAGTAGAACGTAACGATCCTCTTCCTGACGGTAATAACCCTTCACAAGTTTTCTCTCGTTGAACCCCCATTTTTCATAGAGGGATATCGCTGCATCATTGACGGGATCGACAGTCAGAAATGTGCACAGGTTTTGTCGGTCAATATCTATGAGCAGATGCTCAAACAGTTTGCTTCCTATTCCTTCTCCCCTGAAGGCTTTTTTTACAAAGACCTTATGAATGCAATAATGCCCGTTTTTGCACGGAAACGCCAATATAGCGCCTACAATCCGTGATTCAATTTCAGCGCAAATGACAGACGCATGTTCCATCCAGATTCTCCATACATGTTCCCCGTCTGGAATGAATTCATAATCTTGCCAGACTTCTCGATCCAGTGCAGCAATTTTAAGAAAGTCTTCCGGGTCAGCCCATTTAATTTTCATTATTTGAGGTTCTTTTTATTTTGATTTTCATTTTTGGTGGCACCTTATTATATACAGCTATTGCGCGACATGATAATGCACCTGCTTATCGGCTAGTTGTATTATAATAGACGGACATCTCAATACCTATTATCGCAAAAAGATAACTCGATATTTCCAACAGCCACTGAGTCCTGAATGGAATATTTCTCAATGCGTGTGTAAATTGAGTTATACCGATTGGGTAAACTTTTATCGTAATTAATAATTTAGATAAAATTCGGTAAATACGGGTGTAGATTGAAAAGTGCTACCGGCGCTCATAACGTTATTAAACCCTATTGACCAATGGGTGTCATTAATGAGAAATTTGAATTTTATTTCACCTGTAGTCTCCTGCGTGGTCCAGGCCCATAGATCTGCGGCGAGATTTTCCATCGGGACTCCCTGATCCCAACTCAATCCACAACCGGCACCGCGAATATAGAGCTGGTTTCCAAAGCCGATATCGGTCCTGGCTATGATCCTCGTTATCTCAATCGGGGGTGTCTTTTTTGTCGCTGATTGCGCTTTCTTTTTTCGTGCGGGTGTAGATTTTACTCTCCCTTTCTTTTTCACCGCTGGGGTTTTATTTAAGGCTTTTCTTGCCGTAGGTTTTTTCTTTGATGGCTTTTTACTAGGCACGAATCTATATAGAATTTAATGAGAAATTTTGTTAATATATAAGTATCCAATCGATAGGTGAGTTAAATCAAATGCGATTTGGTTCATATTGAATTAATGAAGCAGGTGAGTTGATAAAGGCTACCGAATATCACCATAAAAAAGTCGGCCCAGTCATTGCTCCGAATCATAGATGAACAATTGTATACGGTTAACCCGATGAGTCAATACAAGCCGTAAATTAATGGAGCTGCGTTTGTGCTCTTTATTGAATTGCGTATACGCATTTTAAATTTTGGTTTGATTGACGACAGACCTGGCCTACAGTTCATTAGTGCTTCCGATTAAAGATAATCACGCATTTCAGAATCGGAGTTTAAATATTCTTTTGATCCTATCGTTATAAATATTTGTGGCAGGATCGGGCCTTGAGGAAATAATTATGACTAACGAGAATCAACCAGACTACACATCACGTGTTCCAAAATACACGTTCGCTGACACGTTGGAAGAGCAAGAGACGCAACTGAAAACGAATCCCCTGATTCAACGGTTTGTCGAGTCACGGAGAAAGATGTCCGGGGATCCGCACCGACCGATATACCATTACGTCAACCCGGAGCACCTGCTTAATGATCCCAACGGGCTGTCCTTCTGGCAAGGCCGTTGGCACCTTTTCTACCAGGGGTACCCGCCCGAAGATTCGCGCCAGCACTGGGGACACGCCATAAGCGATGATTTGGTCCACTGGCGCGACCTTCCCTATGCGATTTATCCCAATCCGGAAGAGTGCTGTTACTCAGGTGCCTCCCTGGTTGAAGAGGACCGTGTGATTGCCATGTATCACGGAACGAAAGTCGGCAATATGGTGGCCACTTCAAGTGACCCCTTGTTATTGAACTGGGAGAAGGTGACTGGCCAAGCGGTAATCCCTATGCTCAATCCTGATGGAACGACGCCACCTTACCGGGTATTCGATCCCTGTATCTGGAAGAAAGATGACTTCTACTACTCACTTTCAGGAGGAACATTGCCAAAGGGACCCGGTGGCAAGATAATCCGCGCCAATTTTCTGTTTCGTTCAAAAGACCTGGCGAGCTGGGAGTATCTGCACCCCTTCGTTGAGGATGACCATTTCACTCTGGTTGGCGATGACGGAGCATGTCCCTACTTCTGGCCCATCGGGGACCGTCACATGCTTTTATTCTTCAGTCACATGAGTGGTGGACAATACCTCTTGGGTGACTATGATGAGCAACGTGACAAATTCGTTGTCACCAATCATGCGAAATTCAATTTTGGGTCGTATCGCCCGGCGGGTGTACATGCGCCATCCGCGACACCTGACGGTGAAGGCGGAATCATCGTGATCTTCAACATGAATCCCGGCAAGCCCACAGAAGCCTGGGATCAAATCATGACGCTACCGCGACGCCTCACGCTAAGCTCAGAAGACGAGGTGGGAATTGAGCCGGCGGGAGATCTTGAATCACTGCGCCGCGATCACCAGCGAGTCGCTTCCATGACCCTTCCCGCGAATGAAGAAGTTGTTCTGGAAAACATCCGGGGTAATGCGATGGAGATCATCGTAGAGATCGATCCGAATGACTCGCCAATGATCGAAATGAACGTGTTGCGGGCCCCGAACAAGGAGGAATTTACCCGCATTGCATTTTTCAAGGATCGGGGTTACAGGAATCGGAATCACCGAACGGGTCCTTGTTACAGCTTGATTAGTATCGATTCGTCCTATTCGTCGCTTTCACCGGATGTCCTCTCGCGCGCACCCGAGACTGGGTCGGTTGCCATCGAAGCGGACGAACCGCTTCAGCTGCGCGTCTTCATTGATCGGAGCGTCCTTGAAGTATTCGTCAATGGCAAGCAATGTATTGCCATGCGCGTCTATCCCGACCGCGATGATAGTGTCGGTGTATCGCTGCGCTCTCAGGGTCGGAACGCTGAGCTCAAATCACTCGATGCCTGGCAGATGGAGAAGATTTATGAGCCCGCTTCCTGATCGGCGACTTAAGATCGCTGACTGACCGGATAGAGGTGACCTAATGCCCGGAGAGAATATGCATCTGTTGATGTTCGATGTGGATGGGACTCTAATATGTCCGAATCAATACGACACGGAGTGCTTCATAAGCGCGGTTTCCACGGTGTTGGGAATATCAGTTGTGAACAGCGATTGGGAAAGCTATGAACACGTAACGGATTCTGGAATTTTGGACGAGCTGGTAAGACGCGCTTACGGTCGACGACCCACTGAAGAGGAGATAAACCGGGTTCAAGATCGTTTCCTGCTGGATCTTGATTGTGCAATTGACAGGCAACCTTGCCATGCACGAGCGATTGAAGGTGCAATCACTTTCCTTGCTACCGTTAGGAACATGACGGACATCGCGGTATCCATTGCGACTGGGGGTTGGGAAAAATCTTGTCGAAAAAAATTGGCGTTCTCAGCGTTTCCGGTGGAAGGAATCCCATTGGCATCCGCGGATGATGCGCTATCGAGAATCGGCATAATGAATGCCTCACTCTGTAAAGCGGGGAAAGTATATCAGCAATCTGCTTTTAAATCGGTTACTTATGTAGGAGATGCGTCTTGGGATTTGAAGGCGACAATGAAACTCGGATGGCCTTTTATAGCTGTCGGTGAACCGATCTTGTCATTCGTAGATGATCGTCCTCGATTCTGGATAAAGGATTATACCGACCGCCATAAACTCTACGGTATCCTTGAGCGTATTGGAGTATTGGCATAACAGGTTGAAGGTCGCGATGGTATGTTTGTCAATCAGTCAAGAAATCGATAAATAACTGACAACCTGTGAGGGCACTGCCAGGTGGCGCTGATATATCTTCTATTTATTGCAGTCGTATTTTATTGGCAAATCAATGCTGTAAAATCCGGTAAGATTACGAAAAAAAAGCTTTCGGCTTGTACGCTGGATATACCATTGCGCCAGTGTTTCTTTACGGTTTGGTGTTTATGGTGTTGATAGGATATGAAGAACTTGCGGACAGGGCAATAATCAGTGAGGGGTACGCACGCTCCATACCATTCGTGATTGCCGGTGGTACGGCCGTGTTTATAATCGTTACCCTGGTGTTTTCGATTGTAATTCTTGCCGTGAAAACTAATAATAACGATTCACTATAACCGAGTAATTAAGGCTCTTTAAGACAAATTTATGCCCAAGGAGAAAATATGAGATTTATATACCAATCATTCGCGTTGTTAGCAGCGGTTCTTTCCCTGATAGGCTGCAGTGTAAAACAATCACCCCTCGATTCGAATGGGAAAACGGCACAGCAGATTATGATGGAAACCTATGTGCAGATATTAGAAGGGAAATATGAAGAGGCCCAAAATAATTTCAGTCCCGCATTTATAGAAGAATTCGTCACCACGAAGGACACGACATTTGTCGAATACTGCAGTATGACAAAAGGATGGAAGGTGGAGTGGTTAAAGACCAAACTGATGGGTAATGATTACAATGACGATGTATGGCGTGTAAAAATAATTCCTGATGAAGGTAAGGGTAACATGAATGGCCCCGGTATCGTACAGGACTTCTATATAATTGATGGAGCCTGGAAGATAGTTTTTTGGGGCCACTATTCAAAGTCATAAAGTATAACAGGACGATGGAATAAACGTTTTAAGCTGCGCTTTAATCGTGTGTTATGTAAATGTTTGGCGACTAACCATGACTAAACATCACGACACTGGACGCAATCCTCGTTTAAAAGAACTCAAAGCAGTTGAACGCGTGGCTCAATTACCCCCATCTCAACAGAAAGATCATCCATCCGCAATAGCGGCAGACGCAAGTAAACTGGATCACATCAATACTTATGGATGCCTTCCTGAATACTATATCGATCAGCCTTTCAACTGTAGATTGTGCGGTAGAAGGGAAATCTGGCGCGCTCAAGACCAGAAATGGTATTACGAAGAAGCCAAAGGCCATATTGATGCAGTCGCTGTAGAATGTCATGATTGCCGCAAATCAAAAAAGCAGGATCACCCTGCCAGGTAAGAAGCATATCGCCTCGATTAATCATTGTGAACGCGACGATATCAGTTGACGAATAACGGAACGCGTGAATATGCCCCAATCAATCGAAGCCACGCTCGATTACAAACGCTTCTGCCAAAGCCAACTCACGAATCCCTATACCTTCTACCACCAGCTCAGAGCTGAAGATCCGGTCCACTTCAGCGCCGCATTACACTGGTGTTAAAGAAACGTTCTAGGTCAACGTCCACCGCGGTTGCGGGTTCGGCTGCGATAGCGGGCGAAGTTACCCTGTGGGCGTCCGCCCCGGCGTCTGTTGCCATTGCCGCGGCCAAATTTTTTCGGGGTTGTATTGCGAGAGGGTATGGTCTCTTCGCAATGATAGGCGTGTTCCTTCTCGGCTGGCACCGGCTTGCCCAACAGGCGTTCGATTTCCCTCAAGTAGGCCCGGTCCTCGGCGCAGCATAACGATATGGCGTCGCCGTTCGCTCCCGCCCTGGCGGTGCGCCCTATGCGGTGCACGTAGGTTTCGGCTTCTATCGGTAGATCGTAGTTGATGACATGAGTGATGTCGTCCACATCCAATCCACGCGCTGCTACATCAGTGGCGACCATCACCCTGAAACGACCTCTCTTGAAGCCATCCAGTGCCTTGGTGCGAGCAGCTTGGCTCTTGTTGCTGTGGATGGCTGTTCCACGAATACCCGCGGCGTACAACTTATCAACCACCCGGTTGGCAACGTGTTTCATCTGAGTAAAAATAAGGGCCTTATTGATCATGGGGTCGCTTAAGAGGGAGAGCAGCAGGGCGTCCTTGTTCCTTTTCTTTACAAAAAGCACCTTCTGATCGATACTCTCCAGCGTGGGTTTGTCGGGTTCGATGGTCACCCGAACCGGGTTGCGAACCATGGTTTGGGCTAGCTCGACCATTTTCGGGGCCAGGGTGGCGGAGAAAAACAGGGTCTGACGTTCGGAGGGAATCTTGGCCAGCACCCGCTTGATGTCGGGAATGAAGCCCATATCGAGCATCCGGTCTACCTCGTCGAGAACAAAAATCTCTACCTCATTCAGGCGGATGAATCGCTGTTCTATCAGATCAAGTAGCCGGCCGGGGGTGGCTACGAGGATATCGATTCCACGGTTCAGGGCCTTGACCTGTTGAAATTGGCTGACCCCGCCGTAGATGACGGTATGGCGGAGGCGTAGAAAACGTCCATAAGTCTGGATACTCTCCTCGATCTGTGCCGCGAGTTCGCGTGTGGGGGCGAGAATAAGAGCCCAGGGGGTTCCTTTACGGGGCTTGCGGGAATTGCCGGAAAGCCGCTGCAGAATTGGCAGGGCAAAGGCTGCTGTCTTGCCGGTGCCGGTCTGAGCGCAGCCCAGCAGGTCACGTCCTTCCAGCAGGTGTGGAATGCACTGCTCCTGGATGGGGGTGGGGTTGAGGTATCCCTCGGCAGCAACGGCACGCTGAATCTCTGGAATGAGAGCGCCAAAAGGGTCCTGGGGAATCCAGGTCTGTAATTGCGGGGTACTATGGTCTGTGCGCACAAGGGGCGCGTCACTATTTTCTTTCATGTTTTTCCTGGTCCGGTATTTCTACAAATCTCTACCTGCCGGACGCGTGGAAAAGAAAGGACCGCTATGATCGCGGTAATGGTGTATCCCTGCTTTGAAAGCCGGGATGCATATTTTAAACCGATACGAAATCGCTTTTTGGGCGGTGTGGACCCTTGCCCAGCGAAACCGTCATCAAAATGCAATACCGCAAATAGATACCGAAACGGTTCGAGAATGCAAGCACAAAGATAGACAGCGAACCAGAGACAACCCATTCAGCGGGACTGGTTTGAGGCAGGTTGTAAATGTATGGGTGCTCATCCAGTAGTGTGGATCATGTCCGATTTTGGAATGTCACCGGTTATTACTTCTCAGCGCAATCCTTGAAGCCCTATCCACAAGTGTAAATATTCTATCAATATCATCTTTGTCTTTCGCTACCCGATGTCCCCGCACTTTTATAAAATCACAGTCCAAGAGATCGGTTATTCGGAAAAATTCCTGGTAGAGTTCAAAATTTTTGAGACGCTTATTTTTCTTTGAGTGATAATCATTTTGTTCAAACCTTTCGCGTCTTCCCGGTAAACTCATGATGTTTTGAGAATCCGTATAGACTATCACTGAGATGCCAGCTGTTTGAATATCGCCTAGTGCCCATAGCAAAGTCTGCAATTCCAGTTTCGTTGAAGAGGTTTGATCAAATCGCATCACTTTCACACGCGTCCTCATCAAATCCAACGAAAGTCCACTTTCTGCAATAGCGAGGTAAGCCCCGTATCCAATTTTGGAATGAGTATTCACACTTCCATCCGTAAAAAGCATCAGATCATCCATGAGAAAATAACTTTATATTTTAAAAAGCTGACATTGAATTCACCACATAATCAGGTTTCTTCCAGTCGATGGGGATGCTCTCAAAGCTGGCCACGGGTCTTCACAACGAGGAGCGGTCAATCAGCTTTACTTTTACCATGTTCTAAAAAGATGGGTCTATTCACAAAGGTTTGAAAGCCTCAACTTCAAGTCTGAGCATGCCAAGATGGGTCATCCCATGGTCATCAAGGGGGTGGCGATGCAGATATTCATCAATTGCCTGTTGGAGAAACACATCGCGCTTGCTCTCAGGAACGCGCTGAGTGTAGGGCAACCATGTTGTCCTCACCCAACTTTTGAAACCATCGGGTTCATGAATCATGTCTTTGGGAATTAATTCCACTCGCTTAACATCGAAACCGGTTTCTGATAGCCACGGATGATATTCTTCCGGACCGTAAAAATTGTAGGGGAAAGTAAAGTTAATAAAATACTCGCGCCAAATATCCCTGGTGATTAATTCATCAAATACACTGACCATCGCAGCGGCGTTATCCTTGCCGCCCCCCATCTGAAGCAGCATCTTGCCTCCAGGACAGAGACTGCGGCTTATTCCCTTCAATACTGAAAGATGGTCTTTTATCCAATGAAGCGCTGCGTTTGAAAATACAACATCAAAATCATTATGAAATGGAAGGCTGCGAGCATCGATCTGGGTGAAATTTATATTTGATCCATTGCTTTGCGCATAGTGGGACTGGGCGAGCTGAATCATTTCATAAGAGCTGTCGATTCCATGAACAGCCCCACCTGTTACAATGGCTGCGATTTCAGCTGTGACCTTTCCGCCTCCACAACCAATGTCCAGGACCTTTTCGGTCCCTTTCAGATTGAGCTTTGCGATAAGCTCTCTCGCCCATTTCTGCTGCGTGGACGAACTTTGTTCGTAGTCTGAAGCATCCCAGGTATATTTGTCCATTAGAGGTAATAGAAATATTTTCTATTCATGAATCAATTAATTTAGACCGCTCCGGCTCATGAGCCGGATTCAACATTTTCACACGAGGCGAACAAATCAGCTGTGTGTGGCCTTTGTTATCCTTTAGTGCTCATCACCTGCGTAAATCCACATGGGTTCCGTTTGCCCTGCACGTTCAAAACCCAGCCGCGCATAAAAACCCACAGCCTTTCCGTCAGCGGTAAGCATTTGCTGATGGAATGACGCGTATTTTTGTAGAAGTGCTTCCATCATTTTACGACCTATACCTTTACCTTGATACTCAGGGTTGACCAGTAAATGGGGGTAGTAGACAACTAAATGACCGTCAGATATGGCATTACCCAGACCGACCAAGACTCCTGAGATTCTGGCAGTGACTAAACTATGAGAGTTTTTTAATGCCGCCATTAAGGCGTTTGGTTTATCTGCTGAAAACCAATTGTTGGCTCGATAAAGAGCCAGGGTCTCTTCTTCTTCTATTTTGTCATTAAGACTTATATCTACTTTCATTTTCTTTTTATTGATGAAGTATTACAGGCAGTATCTGCCGATAGAGTGTATTATTCTTTGGACCGATAGGAATCAAGGGAATCTGAAAACACCAGAGTTGGAAAGGGACAGGTCCTTGATTAAAATCTTAATCCGTAAGATTTATTGATTCTTTTCGGTCGCCTGTAATGTAGCGAAAAACGTCGATACCATCGATTACCAGTGAAACCGAATTAATCGCCATCAGTGCTCGAATCCAGATGCCGAAAAAATTATCTGCGGGAATCTGATCAATCCGACTCCAAAGAAACAGGATGAGCGGGACCCATAAGATGTGGCCCAACCCGAGCAGACGCGTGAACCCTGACACCCCGGTTAATAGGGTCATTAAACCCATGCTCGCTATAAAAGTGACAAAAACAGCTCTTGCTTCCAACCGATCGAGATAGAAAAGTGGCGCCAGCGCGTTGGCGGATACCATCAGTATTAACCACAGCTGCCAATAGACGGGCATATGCAGCATGCCTTTGTTCAGCTTTATAAAAGCGTTAATGGATTCTCTAAAGATTTTCATTTTTATTCGTTCAGTATCTACAATGAACGGTAGTAATATAATAAATGGGTACCTGAATCAATCGATTTTTAGAACCGTCCAATCCGAATCGATCCGGGATCGGTGATCACCACGCTTGCGTCAAAGCTTGCCTTGATGAGTTTGTGTTTGATCTCCTGGTGGTCCGGGTTTTCCCAAAGATTGGCTTACTCGTTTGGATCGTTCTGAAGATCGTAAAGCTCCCCATAATCGTTTCCATGGAAGACATTCAACTTGTATTGCCTGTCACGATACATGGTGGCGTAAGAGGGGGGGCGCCTTTTCCTCGTCCTTTCCCCAAGTCATGTCGAGCACACCGTAATACTCACACCGAACATAGTCGCGGTGATGTTCGAGCGGAGCATCACCGCACAGAATCGGCCATAGCGATTTGCCCTGGACCCATTCAAGCGGTTCACCGACAATGTCGGCTATAGTCGGAGCGATGTCGATTAACTCCACCAACGCGTCCGAGACTCGGCCCTGTTGGATTACGCCGGGCCAGGAGAAGATGAGAGGG
Source organism: Opitutales bacterium (assembly GCA_965197745.1). Lineage (GTDB taxonomy): Bacteria > Verrucomicrobiota > Verrucomicrobiia > Opitutales > PNEW01 > CBDANS01. Next base: position 924,358 of record CBDANS010000007.1, read on the forward strand.
ACTCGCACCAGGCCTTCGTAGAATCGGCATCCTTTGGAACTGAGTGCATGATCGCCCAGGCCCTCCCCGTGATCAGAAGTGAAGATGATCATGGTGTCGTCGCGCAGCCCCAACTCTTCGAGCGCATCAAGAAGTCTGCCTACGTTGCGGTCAATGATCTCGATCATACCATAGTATGAGGCTTTATTCCACATATGCTTCGCTTCGGGGCGCTGAGGGACGGACGCAAATAAGTGGCTTGAGAGGCGTTGCTGCACCTCAAGATCCGACTCTGTGAAGAGTGGTGGTGGCAGATCGTCAGTCTCATAGGGTTTACGGAAATCATCGGGGGCATCCATCGAAAGATGCGGATCAAAGGTGTTGATACTGAGAAACCAGGGTGAGCCGGATCTTCGACGAATAAAATCGATGGCGGTGTTGGCACACCAGGTGGTCTGATGCCATTTGAAAGGAACGTTTTCGCGATACTTCACACCCGTGCGAAGCGCGTCATTTCGATTGAATTGATCGAGCACCTCGTCAAGAACGCCGTTCTGGTCGAGCCAGTCAGTGTACTCATTATTGATACCTAGGAGTTGCCCATGAGAAAGACTGTGATGAAACTCCTCATAGCCGTCATCCAGGCGCTCCTCGTGACCGCCCAAGGTGAGCTGATGTGCAGTTTCCCGACCAACCCGCCAACGTAGTCGTTGTCGGCTAGGTGCCTGGAGATAAGCTTGGCACGATCAGGAAGATGAAGGCATCGGTTTCCATTGATGTTGGAGTGGATTGATGAGGCGTAGAGCCCGGTCATAAAGCTACCCCGGCTGGGAGTGCATATCGGACTCTGACAGTAGGTAGTGGAGAATGCAGTGCCCTCAGCACACAACCTGTCCAGGTTCGGGGTCCTGATGTGAGTAGTTACCGAGTACACCTATAGTGTCGTAGCGTTGTTGGTCAGTGCAAATCCAAAGGATGTTTGGGCGTCGGTTCATGTCTATACTGTCCTCACTAAGGATTCACAGATTGATCTTTTCATCAGGTTCATTGTCAAGATTGAATAATTAGTCGCGGTCAATTCTCCTATAGACCACGTGACGGCCTGAGTGGACTGTCCCCAGTGCTTTTTTAAAAATGATAGCCACAAAAAGCACAAAAGATACAAAAGACATAAGAAGGAAGGGTGGATGATTGGATGGACGAAATAATTATCATAAAACAACAGAGATTCGTCTTCTTCCAGCTATCTTCTTTTGTCATCGCGAAGGAGGTTAAACCGACTGCGGCGATCCAGGGGAATGTCTATAAGCATCCGACATTCGCTAGGAATGGAAGATCTCGCTACGCTCGGTAGTGGCCAACTCATTCTTGTGCCTTTTGTGCTTTTTGTGGCTATTCTCAATCGGCAATCGCATCACTCGATAGTGATCTCTTCAGTCGTAACCTCGATCGCGTCCCCATCTTCGTTGGCGAAGGTGGCATCGATGCTCAGTGTTGGTTGAGGCGTTTCGTCAGACTTGAAGTTGTTCTGGGTGATCAGGGTCTCAAACCCGGTCGTTGTTGATCCACTCTCCGCGACGACAACCGCAGCGCCATTCGTCTGCATCAGGTCTCCTCCGGTGATACGCATCCCCGGGTTGCCCGCCGGTACCGTGAAGGACCCATCTCCGAACAGGAGGTGCGGCACCGCATCACCATCGGCGTCGATGTCGCCCACCGTTAAGCGTACCGCGATCGGCACACCGCGTGCATCGAAGCCCACCTTGCCGGTGCTTCCACTGAATACGGCATTCGATAACTGTACCCCTCCCAATCCCGTGGAGTTGACTACTTCCACGAGGGCCACGTCGGCCTGGGCGTCATAGACTTGTCCTTCGGGGAACAGTGCCTGGTTAAAGGCGTTGATCTTGCCCACCGTGAAGATGCTGAAGAAGGTATTGGCGTCTGCTCCATCGATGACCACGCTGGGTTTGCCGGTAACGTACTCGACTGCCTGGTTGTAGCGCGGGGGAATGGCCGGGGGCAGGAAGGTGGCTGGATCGAGGGTTACGGTAAAGGTACCATTACCTGAAAATTCTACCTGTACAATGTCCTCGTTTTCGTCCATGAAAGAGACGCGGGTAATCTGTCCCGGTTTGGCCTGGAGTTGGACGGACTCTCCGGTGAGTAATATCTGGTCGAAGACGTTGCCGTTGGCATGCTGAATGTTTTCTCCAGCGATGTCTCCTGAGCCGTCGAGGACGAGGGGTACGGAGGGAGCGGCCACGGTGATAGTCGCGGTATCGCTGTCAGCGGTGCTGACGGCATTTGTAACCTGTACCCAGTAGTTCGTGCTCTCGGTGAGCGCACCTGTAGTAAGCGTGCTACCGGTGGCCCCGGCGACGGGAGCAGCGGTGTTACCGCTATTGCCAGTATACCACTGGTAAGTGAGATCGTCACCGCTGGCGGCAACGGACAAGCTCGCCGCTGCGCCGGATGCGACTTCCTGGCTCGCGGGCTGGGTGGTGATAGCGGGAGCATCCGCGGGTGGGGGACCCTCGGAGCCGGTGCCAGGAGCACCGATAGGGGTAAACCCGAAGTCATCTATACTACTTCGGCTGAAAGCAGGGTTTATATCAGGATCATCCTTTAAAACAACCCTGCTGATGCCGTTTGGAGCACCCAATTCTACCGCATTGATTGATATAAAACCGGGTTTAAATTGAGGTTTAATATCTCCTTCAAAATCAGTAAAAGTGGCGATCAGGTTATCATTCGTATCGTAGACTTCGAGCGAGGTATCGGGATCGGTGCCGCCAGCAAGAACAATTGTCCCCCCAAAAAAATCGACTTCATAAGCTGGTGTTTCAAAGGTGATCGTTGCGGACTCTCCATTAAATACCTGAAAAGCAAAAAGCCCCGAACGTATAAGATCACCTGCTGCGATAAAACCATTTTCAAAGGTGACCCTGAATGGCGATTCCCCAATTATAATAGGTGCTGAAATGCCGACACCCACACTGAATTCCTCAAAAGTGGTGTATACTGTATTATTGGAGGGTTTGTCCGTCAGGGTTACACCCAGATCGTCGAGGGAAAATTTTCCAGAAACATTGAAGACCTTCATTTCTTCGATCCCATCGAGAAAATCAAAATCGGTTGTATCTATGAAGAGGTTACTGTCGGAGACAAATCTATATAATGGGGGGTTGGCGCTGGGGTTGATATCGGTGGGCAGTCCTTCTACGACGCCATTGTCTGCAATAACAGTTATAGCTTCAAGACCGGAGGAGGAACTGGTCGCATTGATTTTTCCTCTAAACTCAATCTTACCTGCACCTGTCGATTCTCCCGCATAAAATTGAATTAGTCGGATACCTCTTTCCGATACAATTCTCCCTTCCTCACCGGGGCCTAGGGTAATTGCTTTTGTTCCCGAATGTAAAAGCGTCGGATCTTCTAAAGTTTCAACCGTGAAGCCGACTAATTTTACCCTGTTTGGCTCTTCCCCAATGAAAATATCACCTTCACCGCTGATGTTTTCGAAATCCGTAAATATTTCCAGTTCTTCCGGGAGAGCTGCGAGCAGAAGAGGAATTGTGAATGCTATTAATGATATAGCGGCGCGATTTATTAAATGCATTTAGATCCTTCTAATATTATATACACTTTATAATTAAATCCCCATTTTATATAAGTCAAAGGTCGAAGGTCCAAGGGCAAAAGTCGATGTAAAGAATAGCCACATAATTAAATGAGGAATAATGAATGTAGATTGAATAATGGATAAACCGCGGATAACGCGGATGGGTACGGATGTTGAATTAGATCAGGTGAAACTCGGTGCTTGATCGCTATGTCATCCATCCAGAAAATACGGGATGGATTGACATTACGCTTAGCTATTGCTGAGCCATTGAGATTAAGCACCGTGTTTCACCTGTTAGTGGCTCCATGGCATGCTTTTAAAATCTTTGTAAATTCTTATCTCCAACCTAAAACCTTACACGTGCTCTAGCGCTCATCCGCGTACATCAGTGTTATCCGCGGTTCCGTCTTTCCGCCCTTCCTGTTAATATCTTTCTTTATTTTCTCTGCATCTTGGCGGTTCAATCTTTTATTCCTGAATCTGTAATTTGTTACTCTGATTTGGTATTAGCGATTATAAATCAATCCGTACTTCTTTTAATTTAGGAGAACCACAACCATAAGGGGAAACGAATGTTGCCTTGTATTGTATCCATCGGGCTTTTTTCGGAAAGCTTCGAATAGTTTCACTGGAATTTTCATAATAAGACTCTTCGCCGTCCGGTCCCATCCAAACTGCACTATTGAGTCCCTTTTCTGTTTCGCTTCCTCGAAGTTGAAATTTTATTTTCAATAGATCCGTTTCATCGGCATCCCAATGAATTCTGCGAGCTTTCCGTTTTCCCAATTGGTAGGGTGGGGAAAAGTAATTTTCTTCAGGCTTTCTCGTAAAAGCGTTACCATGATCGTAGGGATACATGCCGTGGGGCCCCAACCCGGGTAAACCTGTCGGCTCTGTCGTAAAGAACCCATCCGGGCTATTCCAGTAAATATACGAATCCACCTGGTGCCCAACATCACTCCGGTGTGCGGCCCACACGATATCGATCCAGCCATCTCTATTGAGATCCATTGGCATCACATCAGCGGAGCCATGTGCGGAAAAATTAACAGGATTTTCAAAATCAAGTTTATTACCGTCACCCCAGAATAATTGTGCGTCAGAAACACGTGAAGTAGGCGTTCCGTAAGCAGTGACCAGGAGATCAAGGTTTCCGTCATTATTTAAATCCGCCACTCCCGTCTTATTGGCGCTGTAAGCACCGAAATATTCCTGGACATTTTCTGGGTCATAACCATCGGGACTGCCGAAGAAAACGCGGATCGTGCCTTTATAGCGCAGACGATGACCTTGAATACCAATTATCATATCAAGCCAGCCATCCTTGTTCATATCAGCAAAATTTATGGTTCCGGAGTCACCAATTCCATAACAAGGGACTTTCCAGGTGTGACTGTTTGAATAACCATTGGTACCGCCCAGATAGATTAAAATATAATCACGTTTATCATGTAACGCTATATCAATATACCCATCGTTATTAACATCCCCAATTTTGCTGCGGTATCCAAAGTTTTTTAAGCGATCGATGCGCTCATTTGAATACCCACCGGCTGAGCCATAATAAATGATCGACGATTGCTTGGGATCATCCGTCAATCTTACCACCGCGGTTGTCACGAAAAGGTCGAGATAGCCATCCCTGTTGAAATCGGTGATATCGATATCAAAATGAGTATGCCCGGTGTCGATATCGATAAATTTATCCGGATTTGGGCCTTTGGGGGTGCTAGTGTAAATACGAATAAACCCTTCAGGGTCATTATATTCGAGATCTTTATCGAACACTAAATCCGGATAACCATCCAGATCCAGATCAGCTACGAGCGATCTATTTGATTGATCATTATGGAACACCAGTCGATTTCCCACGCCATAGTCTGCATCGGCGTTACCTAAATAAATGTAGGAGGGCACAGAGTAGACATGACCATTCATGTAATTATTGAAGATCACTTCCTGTTTACCATCCCCATCGAGGTCGCCAACGGTGTTACCCACCACCCCGATAGTCGAAACCCAGCTGGCCCGTTCAATAGAATAACCGTCGGGTCCATTCCAAAGAATCGGTGACTTGATTTCATAATCATTGTCATCATATTGTTTACTGACAATCAGCTCGGGGAGGCTGTCACCGTCGAGATCAGCTGCGGTCACCCAACGCCCGTTCTTCACCTCTATAAGAGCTTTTACCGTTTCTACATTGTCTCCAGAGCGAATTTCCACGCCCTCAGCCGTGGCGACAATGAGGTCGAGTATGCCATCCGCATCTACATCGGATACATCGATACGAACAGCTTCGGTGGTAAATGTCGTGCTCAACCCCTTTGCTTTAAATATCAGGGGGTTATCACGATTAAATTTCCCCTCATTATTCCAATAGATGCGTACTTCGCCACCGCCACTGAATATAATGTCTTTGCCCCCGTCACTGTTCAGATCTTCCAGCATGACCTGGCGCGCTCCATGGGTTGGCAGGTAAAAAGGTTTTTCGGTATTTACACCCACATCTGTCCCCCAGAATATTTTCGAATCGGTGTCTAAATAGCCACGCGCGCCACTTCGATAATTGGCCAATACAATTTCCAGGTAACCATCATTGTTTAAATCGCCTGTCGCAATCCCGGTGGCTCCTGTAGAAATGATGCCATAACGCGCTCCCTCATCGAGAAAGCTGCGGTCCTCTCCCTGGATATAGACGTGAATAGGCCGGGGTATCGACGGATTGTGGGCATCTACCCACGCCGAAGGGTAAAGAAGATCGAGACGCCCATCGTGGTTAATATCCATGGCCACAACATCATGAGCCCCAATCGTCGGAAGATCCGTTCGACTTTCTTCCATTCCGCCAGGACCACTCCAATAAATAAATGAAGGCAGTTCGGAGGTGACGCCGTTATTGGCGTTTACCGTCACTAAGTCGTTATAACCATCTCCGTCTACATCGATCACCCGGCTCATCCACCCACTGTCCGCTGACATTTCATGCCGTTCCCAATTCTCTCCGGGACTTTTTTCGGAGGTATACGCCCAGGTTGGACCCCGCTCCACATGATCGTGCGAGTTGGCGAGAATGATGTCGACATAGCCATCATGGTTAACATCGAAATGATTTATTATTTCAATCACCCCTTTGGCATTCACATAAAGATTGTTACCGGCATTTTCGAAACGGCCTCGGGAAAAATCTTCGAATCCGCCGTGCACCCAGGACTTCTTTCCGATTAGAGAGAGTGGGTTGGCAATAATGAACAATGCCATTAAAATTCCAAGTGTAACGCGTATAGATTTTAGTCTCTTTGTATTATACATGACCGGTACGATTGCGGATTTGCAATTGCCGAATGCGGATTGAAGAAGAGATAGCCACAAGAGATAAAAAAGAGACAAGAAGGAAGAGAGGAAGGGTGGATGATTGGATGGACGAAATAATTATCATAAAACAACAGAGCTTCGTCTTCTTCCAGCTATCTTCTTTTGTCATTGCGTGGAGCAGCGCGGTCGGTTTTCACCTCCCTCGCAATGACAATTTTATAAAAACTCTTTTTGTGTATCTTGTGCTTTTGGAATATCTAGCTTCGCTCGGTAGTGGCTAACTCTTTCTTGTGCCTTTTGTGCTTTTGTGAGATGTCGTCCCGCAAAAGCGGGACTCGGTAGTGGCTATTCCTAATCGGCAATGACCTCATTCAATCGTCAGTTCTTCAATGGCGATCGTGACCTCTTCGCCATCTTCGTTGGCGAAGGTGGCATCAATGCTCAGCGTGGGCTGAGGGGTGTTGTCGGACTTGAAGTTGTTCTGGGTGATCAGGGTCTCAAACCCGGTGGTTGTTGAACCACTCTCCGCGACGACAACCGCAGCGCTATTCGTCTGCAAGAGGTCGCCACCGGTGATCCGCAACCCGGGGTTGCCCGCAGGTACCGTGAAGGATCCTTCTCCGAACAGAAGGTGTGGCACCGCGTCCCCATCGGCATCGATGTCACCCACCGTTAAGCGTACCGCGATCGGCACTCCTCGCGCATCCACGCCTACTCTTCCGGTGCTTCCACTGAACACGGTGTTCGACAGTTGCACCCCACCAAGTCCCGTCGAATTGACTACTTCCACGAGGGTCACGTCCGCTTGAGCGTCATAGACCTGTCCTTCGGGGAAGAGGGCCTGGTTAAAGGCGTTGATCCTGCCCACGGTGAAGATACTGAAGAAGGTATTGGCGTCCGCACCGTCGATGACCACGCTCGGCTTGCCCGTCACGTACTCTACGGACTGGTTGTAGCGTGGGGGAATGGCCGGGGGGAGGAAGGTGGCTGGATCCAGGGTTACGGTAAAGGTCCCGTTGCCTGAAAATTCAACTTGCACAATGTCCTCGTTTTCGTCCATGAAGGAAACGCGGGTGATCTGTCCCGGTTTGGCCTGGAGTTGAACAGACTCTCCGGTGAGTAAAATCTGGTCGAAGACATTACCGTTGGCATGCTGAATGTTTTCCCCGGCGATATCGCCTGAGCCGTCGAGAACGAGCGGCACGGAGGGCGCTGCCACGGTTATCACCGCAGTTTCACTGTCATCACTGCCGCTGGCGTTGGTTACCTGTGCCCAGTAGTTCGTGCTCGTGGTGAGTGCACCGGTAGTTAAGGTGCTGCCGGTGGCGCCGGAGACGGGTGCTGCGGTGTCACCGCTGTTGCCGGTATACCATTGGTAGGTGAGATCATCACCGCTGGCCGCTACGGTCAGGACTACCGCCGTTCCAGACTGCACCTCCTGGCTCGCGGGCTGGGTCGTGATGGATGGCCCTGTTGCGGGAGGCGGTTCACCCCCACCGCCATCTTCAAAACCGGGGGCCCCAATAGGGGTAAACCCGAAGTTGTCGATCGCCGTCGAGCTGAACAATGGATTTATAAGAACATCATCGAGTAATAGAATTGTGCCAATACCACCAGGAGCTCCTAATTCGTTAGCATCAAAAGTAAAGTGTGGAAGTCCAGATCCTGGGAGTATATTTGATCCCAGGTTATTTTCCGTTAAGAGTAAATTATCTTCAGTATCATATACCTCAATAGTCCCATCACCTGCGCCGCTGATTGTTCGCACGACGGTTGCCGCAAAAAATTGCACCCGCGCGGCTGGTGTTTCAAAAGTGATCGTTCCGGTTTTCCCATTCACAACCCTCCAGTGACTGCGAGCTGTGCGGAATTGAAATTGTAAGTCGTCTTCGCTTTCCTGGGATACATCTCCGCCTGAAAAGGTGGCGGAAAAAGGCGATGTTCCAACCGTAATATCTTCACTGGTAGGTTGGAATTCTGAAAAAAAGGTAAATACCGTGTTATTGGAAGGACCATCAATGAGTGTGTACCCTACATCGTCGATGGATAATTTTCCGGTAACATTGAAGAACTTAAGTTCGTTCATGCCGTCATTATAGTTGAGATCAGTTAAATCCTGGAAATCTCCACTGAAGGCGACTATTCTTTGCAGCGGGGGATTGGAATCAGGGTTGATGCTGTTTGGGAAGCCGGTAAAACTTCCCTGCTGACTCAAATTAAATACTTCTTGTCCTGTGCCCGATGTTTGACGTTGTCGAACCTCTAACTTACCCCCTCCCGCGTTTTCAGCCACGTAGAATTCGATTTCAGCAATCCCTTTTCTCGTAAAGATTTTTCCCTCCTGGCCGGGGCCCAGGGTTATTGCTTTCGTTCCTGAATGTAAAAGCGATGGATCCTCCAATGTTTCCACGGTAAACCCGATAAATTGAATATCATTGGGTGGATCACCGAGTAAAAAGTCTACCGAACCTTCAGCGTTTTCAAAATCTAAAAAATTTTCCTGGTCTTGCGGAAGAGCTTGTAGAAGCAGAGGAAAGGACAGTGAAATTAACAATACGGATACAATACCTTTTAAGTGCATTTTGGCCCCCAATTTGATTTAAACTTAAATTCTGATTTATAAGACTGCTGTGATTAGACATGTAATTGTTAAATATCCAGTTTTCAACAGTTTAATTAGTTTTCAGTAAATTTATGACTTAAATTCCAAATGTTTGAAAATGAGCTATTCGCTTTTATTGACGGTCTCAGGGTTTAATCAATGAATTGAGTCATAAGTGCTTAATTATTAATATAAAGCGTTGTTTAATAATAGGTTGTTGTGGGGTGAACTTCCAACTAACAGTGATGGAAGTGAGGGTTTTTAAAAATGGCTTAAGAGAACAATAAATTTAAAGTAATTCTACCACGTTCTTGAATCCGGTACGTCAATCCAGGTGCACCCGTTGCTGATAGACTCCTGGCTGCACAGGCCAGGCAGGGTCATATCCATGGCTTCATGTATGCCTATGGGGCAGGCAATCTTACCCTCTATGGACTCCACAAAATCGATTATCTCAAAATAGTCACCGCCGCCATGGCCTGCTTTGGCAGCTTTTTCCGACCCTTGCTTCCAGTATTCCGGAAGAAATTCCTCGGCCAAATCATCCAAATTCATCCAGCTGTTCGCGTCAGAGCAGCGCTCCCGAAGCCAGATGCGATTCACTTCACCCTTAGCGCGCGCGGACTCATAAACTCCTTCTGTCCCCTGTAACTGGTGATTGTTCATCGCGTGCGGCCGGTCGGAAAGCATGTCGACGCGTATCTTTACTAATCCACCGCTGCGCATCTTGCAGAGCATGAGACAAGAGTCCTGGTTTTCATATTCATCGCCACGGGGATCACGGTAGTGATGGCCCGATCCAGCGCAACAGACAGACTCGACTCTATCGCCCTGCATCCATTGGAGGATAGGGCCAAGGGAGTGGGTGCCGTAAGTAACACCGTCAATCCCCGTCTGCCACTTTCTTCGCCAGGTTGTTTTTTCACTCAACTCCTTAAGTTCGTGAATATACTCCCCTTCGGCGTAGTAGGGCGTGCCGAACAAGCCGGCTTTTATCAGTGAACGCACTATTACATTAGCGCGCGCATAGGTATAGTTTTCAGCCATCATGTAGACGCGCTCAGAGCTTTGACAGGTCTGCGTCAAGAGGCGGCACTCCTCGATCGAAACTCCGGCTGTCACCTCACAAAGGACATGGAGTCCCTTTTCCAATGCGGCAATACTCTGGGGAACATGAAAATGCATGGGCGAGCCAATGATCACCGCATCGAGCTCAGACTCAGTGAGCATTTCTTCATATTGAGAATATTGCTCGGTTGCTCCGAGTCGCTCAGCTGCGGAGGGGAGTTCCTCGGTGTTGATGTCGCACACGGCGTGAATACGGACGTTGTCGAGGGAGTCGCAAGCCTGTTTGAAACTTGCCCCTCTACCACAAGCTCCGCTTATGCCAATATTCAATTTTGTCAGTACGCTCATGTAATTATCTCTCTATCGAAGATGAAAATGATACAAGACTGGAATAAGCGGAGTAACTGTAATGAAGAATATCCATCGACGGGTTCCGTTATCTATTTTGTAAGGATTCTAAGACTCGGGCGCGCGCGAACGCCGGTTTCCAACCGTCACCGTGGTCTCCGAGTGCCCAACATCCGGACAAGACGCTGTGAGAAAGACACCATTTGGCAATGATCCTTCGATCAACTGCGAGTGCCTCGGCTAACTGGTCGATTCGTCGAGCGAGGAACTGTTTTTGATCTAATTCAGTAGGCTGCCGTGGAGGTTCGCACACAAATACGGCAGCATCGTACAAAGGGTCGCCGACTACCCCTTTCGGATCAATGGTCAGCCAGGAATCACGTTCAGAACGGAGGATGTTTTGCGGATGAAAATCGCCGTGGATGAGTGTCTGCTCCTTAAGTGGGTCCAGAATTTCCGCGAACAGGTTTTGCGCGGTATCGATCATGTCGCAGGGAAGGGGACCATAGTCTTGTCCGAAATGGGCTTGAACTTTGCTGAATGTACTTTTGACCCAATCGCTCACCAATGTAAAATGGTGATCTGTTGGTGCCGGTGCGCACAGCTTATGCATAACTGACACCGCGCTGCTTGTGATTTCATCGTCATCGTCGATGTCTGAGAGAAATGTTCCGGGCTGCAGTCGTTCGAGAAGCATCACACCCAAATCGGTATCCGCAGCAAGCAGTCGGGAGCTGCCATTTCCGTCAAATTCTCGAAGGGCTTCGATCTCGCTTGTCAGTTCTTCGCTCGGCACGCCTGACTTCAGCACTACGGGCATCCCCTCTGCTGTCGTAGCCGGTGTTACATAGTTGTAATTCAGCTCCTTAAAGGGTGGTAGAAATTCCAATGACCATTTGTCCGCGCACGCCGAGATCGTTCCGCTCAGCTGATCGAGCCAGTCCCTGCCAACCTCACCGTGAACATCGATGATATTATCGGCCCACGCCCCGGTTGTGATCACTGTCTTCATTGCTTCCTTAAAATTAAATTATTGCGCTACGCAAATCCAAAGCTAAGTCGATCCGATCCGTGCTCAATTGATCGACTTGCAAATCAAAGGCTTTTTTCAGCTCAACTTCAGTATTACAGTCAGCCGCGTGTATCATAACTTGGGCGTCACGCAGCTGAGTCACGATCTCTTCTATGACCCTATCTGTCGGCAAATGGGCGACTGAAAATTCTCCAACTCTGAGAGTCTCTATGGTATTTCTACACCCTTGTGAAACATTATTCAAATTGGGAAAGGTATGTACAAAGAGGCCGCGACGGGTGTTTGGATCGAACTCTCGCAAACGCATTAAAAGGGGGACATGCGGAGACGTGAATTCCACGCGGGAGAGCAGGTCAGCGTCCTTGACAATGGATAGGACCTTCTCGAGAAACTTCATGCTCAGCCCTTTCAGCTCGATCTCATATTCGATCCGTGGTCCAAACTCAGAAAGAACCTCTGACAGTAGTGGTATCCTGGTCCCCGCGAATTCCTTCGAAAACCATGACCCTGCATCCAGCATTGAAAGCTCGTCCCAAGTGGCTTCGTGAATCGGCCCATTACCGTTGTTGGTCCTACCCAATGTGTAATCATGGTGCACCACGATTTCACCATCAGAAGACTCGTGAACGTCCAATTCTATTCGTTCAGCTCCTCGCTCTACCGCGGCTTGAAAAGACGGCAATGTATTTTCAGGATACTTTTCTCGAAATCCTCTATGGCCTGTAATCCTGGTTTTCATTGTTACTCTTTATTCCTGCTTAATAACCAAGCATGCCTGCATAATGGACCGTAGTGGAATGATGTCAGGTGGGGCGCTTTGTCAGGCTTTCGTAATTCATAATCCATAATCTAATTATTACCCCATGGGTAATCATAAACAATTTAATAATTATAATTGGAAGTAATTGAAAGGGGTCAGGCTCTTTCTGGTTAGCGGACGGCGATCAGAGACAAAGCGTTCCTGTCGGGCTTTGCCGAGGCAAGTCGTATGGGTTCATCCATTGGGGTACATCATCACCGGTTTGGTATCGTAGTCGGGGAAGGAGCATCGAGCCACGGTTTGCTTGATCAGACCTCGTATCTCGTACCAGTTATACGGAGACAGGTAAAACCGATTTAACCATACAATAACGAAGGAAAATATTGCCAAATCGTTATTAAAAGCAGAAAATTGAACCCGTGAGTTCACAAGGTATTATTTTAAGCAATTATAAATGTTCATATAGCAAATCTCAGTTTGTATTTTTGTGCATCTTGTGGCCCTCTAAGTCTCGGTTATAAGTTGATGAAGAATCCTATTAACACATATAACAATGATTAAGAAAACTTCCATTCTCTCCGAACCCGAAATCGAACATTTTAAAGTATTCGGTTTCATCTTACGGCGAAAAGTTTTCACCCCGGATGAAGTTCGATTAATTAATGAAGAGTTCGATAAGGGAAAAGCGTTTGCACTGTATGAGCGCGATGACTCAGCATTTAATATCCGAGGGCAAATGAACTGGTCAAATCTGGGACCGGAATCACCTTTTCTCGCCAGTTTGTTTGAAGATGAGCGTATTTGCGGAGTGGCGGAGCAACTCTTGGGGGATGATGTCATTGGAGTTTCTTCTAACTGCAATGCTTTTGCCGGTGACCGCACCGAGTGGCATCCAGATGATGACAATCCTAATTATTATGGAGCCAAGTTTCTTATTTATCCTCAGTTTCTTAATGAAAACAGTGGAGCGTTGCGGGTAATTCCCGGATCAAACCATACGGCTTATTCGGTTGAACTGCATCGCATGGGTCTAGTTGGATCACCTCATTCAGGAGAGAGTTCTTATCTTAGTAAATCAGGGCTCGAGATTAAAGATATCCCCTGTTACGTGTGCAGAACAGAACCCGGTGATGTGATTATCTTTGACTATAAAATCTGGCATTCCACTTGGGGTGGTTCGAAGGATCGGCGAATGATCAGCTATAATTTTTCCAAAAATCCCAAGACACCTGAAGAAGAGAAATTGATGAGTGAAATGGTTGAGGTGGATCGTCAGATCAGAGAGAGCTTAAGGTCTCCGGGGCTACAATATTACCCAGAATGGGTTGCCAATCCGGAAGGAAATAAAAGGCGTGAACGCTGGATAAAATGGCTGCGCGAGAAAGGGGCATTCAAGGCACCGCAAAACTGACTATTTAAATAGCACAAGCTTCAGTGTCGGAGTTATTCGCGATTAAGCGTTCCCCACAAAAAACTCCTTCTTAATAAATATTTCCTGATATAACTGTTGATCGGTCCACGTTATTCGTACCACTTTTTAAGTGAGAGAGTTACCAGGTGTTAATGGTTTTAGGATTGAAGTGTATGAGAGATCTTGACGAAGTGAGGGCGTAGCCCGAACGCGGCCAAGATTTGAAAGTAATCTGACAATGAGAACCTGGAACATCCAGAGATCTTATATCAACAAAAGATCGCTCCTTCTTCTCGTTAGATAATTGGCCTTGGATAACTTCATCCTCATAGTCGATTTTTATCTGCTCATTCATTTTTGTATCCAATTATCACTATGAGATAGATTAATCGTCTAAAAATTCTCGAATCATCGTCATTAACCGCTGCCATTAATTCTGCCACTGACACGCCCAGTGCTTTGCACAGGATAAAGATCGTCTGTAGCTCGGGTCCGATCAGCCGGTATTTTTTTTATGCTCTTCGACGAGGGCTTTCACCATAGTCCATTTTTCTCGGGCACTGAGATCGGTACGACGGGCGATAATGCGTCCACCGGTCTCGAGTTCGCTAGTCACGCTGCAAGCTTCGACTATCTCGGTGTGATACTCGGCGGGAATCAAGTGCACTCCGTTAATATCAGCATGGAGTAGATCGCCGTGATCCACGGTAACGTCGCTGACGGTGATCGGTTCATTGGCCAGTTTGTAATTTACGGAAGCATGATCACTCATCGTGCCGGATCCATAGACGGTAAAACCTAGGTGGTTTATCGCTTCGAGGTCACGAATACCCCCATCGGCGACGAGACCGACACAACCACCTGCCTGAAACATCGCGCACATATAATCACCTGTTACGCACTCATGCGTCATTCGCGAACCCACTGATTTCATAACAATTATGGTTGGCACTTTTGAGGCCCGAATTTTTTCTTCCGCTTGCATTAAACCCTCGAGATCTGTCTCAAGGTCCGGCGTGCTGGTATTGACAACTAAGGTCACAGCGACACCTACGATGGGATGGAGAAAGTGAGTCATCAGCTTAACATCTATGCCCATGGTACATTTATGGTTGTCCTTGCAACCCAATAATGACAGCGATTCAGCGATAGCTGGCGTGTCATACTCACGTAATTGTTCGATCAACGCCAAGTCGACAGCCATAATTCTAAGTTAATTGGATTTGCTTTAACAGATGTCAAGTACAGCTTTTTGAACCCTATGAGTAATTCCCTACAATAAGACTCTCGTTAGGCAGGTCGATTAATCGACGACTCCCTTTCTCCGTTATTAATATCGGGTCTTCGACGTGATAGCCCTCTCGACCTGGAAAGCCGAGGACAATTTCTACGGCAAAGACCATTCCGGGTTCGAGCGGTTCATTCATATGAGGTCCCAGATAAGGAGATTCATGGATTTCCTGCCCGAGACTGTGACCGACCCAATTCATAGGAGTGACCTTGTAGTAATCTCCCATTCCCCGGCGATAAATCTCATATAATTCTCGCCCTTCGACCCCAGGTTTCATGGCCTCGATGACTTGTTGATAAGCATCGAACATTGTTGCATAGATCGCCGTTTGCTCAGAAGACGGAGTCCCACATGCGAAAGTTCTGCCCACATCCGATTGGTAACCCTGATAGCAAACACCCATGTCAAAGCGGATTAGCTCACCGTTATGTACAGCGCAATCAGAAGGCGTAAGATGTTCAATAGCGGTTCTAACACCCGCTCCGCAGACCATGAATCCCAGTGGCGGTGCTCCCTCGAGCAAAAAGACTTCGTAAGCAACGGCTGCCAACTGCCGCTCGGTCACCCCTTCCTCCACCGCAGCCCACATCGCTTTGTACGCCTTCTCCACAATTTGGGATGACCGGGTCAGGCGGTGAATCTCCTCCCCAGTCTTAACCTGTCGGAGGCGATTAAACACGTCGGAGGCTGCGATAAGCTGTGCATCGGGAAGATGCTTACGGATTAATTCATAGACACTCACAGGAGTATATTTCTCGTCGTAACCAATCCGGCTATTTTGAAATCCCAACTCTGAAATTTTACTCGCGAGATCGGTTTCGTGGGATCCTTCCCGGATGCTACCAGTGGCAGCATCAACAGATACACCGGCGAACTGACGAAAAGGAACAAGGTCGGTGACACTAGTCTCTTCTCGAACGGTCTCAAATTCGAAGTATGGCACAATCAGAGCGGGGTGTGCGTCTCGAGTTAAGAGAGCGAAAGTTGTATGTTCACGTTCGAACCGGTGTTCCATCATCCGGGTCACGCCACTGATATAACTGAAGTTCTCTGGTCGGCACGCGACGAGGATGTCGATGTCGGCTGCATTCAGAATCCGACGCACCCGGTCGTCGTCATATAATTGCCTTGTCATATTTACACTCCTAAATACTTGAGTTCAAAAACCGCAGTGGTGAATCTGATCCATCCCAGAATGGTATAACTTTGTTTTGATAATCTTTCATTCTTCTTTACCAAACAAAATTAGCTAGCAGGTTAACTGTGCTATACAGATTACACGTGAGCAACTTGGCTAAATTGCCACAAGAATATTTAAAATAGATTCAACTCAACTTATAGTAGAATAAATTGATCTATAAGTACTTAATTATTAATGTAAAGGGTTGAGAAACATGGTGCCAGGGAGGAGAGTGTCAGGGCTACTCACTGGCGTTCGTGAAGAACTCCCGACAATCGGCTTATGAGATTACAATATTTTGGGGTCACTCCAACCCTTGGATCAGAGGTCGATCCGAACTTCTTTCAGTCTAGGTGAACCACACCCATAAATCGAAATAAGTGTTGCTTTGTATTGTAACCACTGGGCGTCATTCGGTATTCCCTCAATTGTTTTACCGGTGGTTTCATAATAAGAAGCGGTCCCCGTCGGACCCATCCAGACAGCGTCTTCAAGACCTGCTTCCGATTCGCTCCATCGGAGCTGGAATTTTATTTTCAGAAGTTCTGTTTCTTCACTGTCCCAATGAATGCGGCGTGCTCTTCGATTCCCCAGCTCAAAGGAAGGGGATACATAGTTCTCTTCGGGCTTCCGGGTGAAAGCATTTCCCCGATCGAAGCTTGTCATCCCGTGGGGACCGAGTCCGGGGAAACCGGATACTTCATTCTTGTCAAACCCGTTAGGACTATTCCAGTAAATCAATGAATCAACCTGGTGTCCAATATCGTTGCGATGACAGGCCAGTGCGATATCTATCCATCCGTCACGATTTAAATCCGCTTGGGTCACCGCTCCAGCGGCATATCCGGGAAGATTGACAGGATTGTTAAAATCAATCCTTTTACCATCCCCGTAAAACAACTGTACCGGCGGAGTTCTCGATGTCGGGTTAGCATAGGCGGTCACAAGGATATCGAGGTTTTCATCGTTATTATAATCCGCGATCCCTGTAAAAACTGCGCTGTATCCAGACATCAATTCCTGAATGTTATCTTCCTGATATCCTTCAGGGCTTCCAAAATGAATACGCAATGTGTCTTTATGTCGTCTGCGGTGGCCAAGTATGCCGACAATGATATCCAGCCACCCGTCACTGTTAATATCTGCAACATTTACAGCTGCTGAATCTTCCAGGCCATGACATGGCACTTCCCATTTCCGGTCCTGGGAAAATCCTTTAGCGCTGCCGAGATATATTCGTATGAAGTTCCGCTTATCATGAAATAGGATATCAATATGGCCGTCGTTATTGACATCTCCCACGGCAGCCAGATCGCCTCTATTGTATAATGAATCGGTTCTATTCAGAGAAAATCCGCTTGGTGACCCATAAAATATAGAAGAAGCATTATCCGGGTCATTTTCGCCGAGACTGTAACCAGCCGTAACCGCAAGAATATCAAGATAACCATCCCGATTAAAATCGACCGCCTTCAGTTCACCATAGTCAATATCGGTAATTAAATCTATGTATTCATTCAATATCGGCCCTTTCGCGCCACCGCTGTAAATGCGAAATCCCTCCGGAATCGTAAAAACAATTTCGGGATACCCATCGCTATTCAAATCGGCAACGAAAGATACCGAACTATGGATAGTTTGAAATTCGAGTCGATTATTCTCACTGTAATCTGCATTTTTATTACCTAGATACACATAAGAGGGTATACTATGCACATGTCCGTTAAGAACGTTATTGAAGATCACTTCCGGTTTCCCGTCTCCATCCAGGTCCCCAGCGGTGTTGCCCACGACTCCTATCGTATGCACCCAACTCGTCCGGTCCTCAGAATACCCGTCCGGTCCATTCCAATAGATAGGTGACTGGATATCGAATTCATTCTCCTTATAGTGCTTACTGATGATCAATTCCGGTAAACTATCCCCATCGAGATCAGCTGCGGTTACCCAACGAGAGTTTTTTACTTCAATCAGTGCTTTCATCTTCTCTACGCTGTCTCCCGAACGGATCTGCACTCCGTCTGAGGTGGCAATAAGCAGGTCCGGGATACCATCATCATCTACATCAGAGATATCAGCGCGAATAACTCGCCTGCTGAATTCTGCAGAGTGACCTTCCGCTTCAATAATCACCTGGTTCTCTACATCAATGTTACCTCCTTCATTCCAATATATGCGAACTTGAGCACTACCACAGAACGTCAAGTCGTTGCTCCCGTCCTGGTTCAGGTCCTCAAGTATAACCTGACGCGCTCCGTAAGTAGGTAAAGTGAAAGGCTCATCGGCATTTACCCCATCCGCTGTTCCCCAGAAGATTTTAGACTCCGTATTCAAATCACTTTGACCAGTCCGGTAACTGGCCAAAACGATATCCGCATACTCATCGTTGTTCAGATCTCCTGTGGCGATACCTAAGGCACCTGTCGCGATTATCCCATACTGCGCTCCCTCATCTTGAAAGGTGCGGTTTTCTCTTTGTATGTAGACGTGAGCTAATCGTGGTATTGCTGGATTGTGTCCATCTATCCAGGCGGAGGGGAAGAGTAAGTCGAGTTTTCCGTCATGGTTAATGTCAAGTGGCGCGACATCGAAAGCCCCAATCGTTGGAAGGTCGGTACGGCTCGCTTCCGGTCCCTCAGGACCTCCCCAATAAATATACGAGTCTAATTCCGAAGAGACTCCGTTCTGGGAGTTCACGGTCACGAGGTCATTATGTCCGTCACCATCCACGTCGATAACCCGGCTCATCCATCCGCTATCCGCCGACATCTCGTGTCGTTTCCAATTTTCTCCCGGACCCTGATCGGTTGAATAGGCCCAGGTGGGACCGCGTTCTATTCTATCGTGTGAATTTGCAAGGACCAGGTCTATATAACCGTCACTATTCACATCGAGGTTATTAATCATCTCAATAACACCATTGGCATTCACATAGAGATTGCTCCCCGCATTGTCGAATTGTCCTTTTGAAAAATCCTCAAACCCGTTGTGGACCCAAACCGGTTGCTCTTCCATAGCATCTGTCTCTTTCTCCTTTTTGCCCATGGAGTATAGGGGACTGCCAATAAGGAACAGCGTTACTAGTGCGTTAAGTGATGTTCGTATAGCATTCAATTTATTATAATAGTTCATGATTGATACGATTAAATATTTGGTGGATGTCGGGCTTTGCTCTCGGTACAAATTGATGATTGTCGATTGAATTTATCTGGAGGGACGCCTTCACTTAGTCAAGATCTCTCATATACATCAATCCCAAAACCCTTACCATCATGCCGGAACTAACACTGACTCTAGTAGAGTAAACGGGAGCAGGTCAGTTATAATGGTTTGGAATCTCATGAATGAAAGATGAAGATAAATTTTACAATCGCCTGTTATTACATGCTTGGTCAGGTGAAATATAACTTCTAAAAATGCCATTTATTCTAGGCCAAAACTAGTCCATTAGGAATTATAGCCTAACGATCAATAATGTAAGTTACTGCTATTCATGGTGCCAGGGGGGAGAGTTGAACTCCCGACCAAAGGCTTATGAGTCCTCTGCTCTACCACTGAGCTACCCTGGCAATAGGAGGGGTTAAGATCAAAGCAGCATGACACGTGGAGTCAAGACCGGGAATCAGTGAAAAGTGAACAGTGTACAGCCGCCGTCGTCCCGCATCTGCGCGATTATGGCGTGCCAAGGTGAACAGATTAGCTTCGTCTTCGCTTGCCACGGCGTAGTCCCGCAATCGCGGGGAGAAGACGGGTCTGTATCCCCGTCTTTTAAAGAATATATCAATAACTTAAAACTCTCCTGTCTTATTATTGTCAATAATGCTTGCAAGTAAACCTGATTGAGGCATTGTCTTACTTGATGGAGGCAATTAAAGGAAAACGTAAAAAGTCGAGTCCCCTTAATAGCTGGGAGCACCCGAATAAAAGTGCTATCACAGTCAGGGAAGTTATCAATAGAACCGCTGGCGATGATTACGGATTTTCCTGCCAGGTTATGATTCCCTCGAAGTTCGCGGGCAAGCGAATAAGAAGACAGTTCAAGGATAAAGAGGTCGCTTTTGCCTGGGCAAAAGAACAACACGAACAATTACTTCAACACGGGCAGCATCATTATAACCTGACCGGTTACCAATCCAAGGATGCTTTCAATGCATTCGAAATACTGGAAGGTTTCGACATTACCCTCTTGCAGGCAGCGGAGTTTGCCAAGCTCCATTTGCATCCCCCGGCCGGTGATATCTCAGTGTTGGAGTTAACGGCAATATTGATTGAGGAAAAAGAAAAACAGAATCTGCGCTCGCGATCGATAAATGATATCCGCTCCCGGATGGGAATCTTCTCAAGAAGCTTTGGGAGACGAGTGGTCAAAGAGATTTCACAGTCGGAAATAGAGGAGTGGCTCAATACCCTTAGCACCCTCTCGGTGAGAAGCATTATAAACTACCGCTTGTGCTTAAGCTCCTTTTTTAACTATGCCGTCAACCAGGGCTACCGGGTCGATAATCCCGTGAAGAGAATCCCCATGCCTAAAATAGACTGGAAGCCCCCTGTCATTCTCAAAGTCACTCAAGCGGAAGACTTGGTATTGCATGCGGCAAAGACCGATGAAGAAAAGGGGCTTTTACCTGTGGTCGCATTAGGACTGTTCGCAGGTTTAAGAAGCACTGAAATCTCGCGGCTTGACTGGTCTGCGATCGATCTGGAACGCAAGTTACTGACGGTTGGACCGCAGATAGCTAAAAAGCGCCAGTTAAGGGTTGTTGATCTAATGGACAATTGTGTAGCTTGGTTACAGTTATGCTTTAAAAAGACAGGGCGTATTGCACCAACCAATTTATTCAAAAGCTTTGCAGAACTTACCAGAGAAGCGGGCTTTCCCAAGTGGAAAGAAAACTACAGCAATGCGATGCGCCACAGCTTCGGCAGCTACTATTATGCCTTGACCAGTGATTCAAGCAAGACAGCAGCCATGCTGGGCCATAGATCGAGCGACCAGATGCTTTTTGATCATTACCGGAGTCTTGCTAGCAGAACAGAGGGGGAAAAATATTTCTCAATCCTCCCTGCAAATGCAGAGCAATCGGTTGTCGCATTTAACCCATTAGATTGATGGGGTATTGCCATCCGGGTTCATGATACCCTTAAGCAGCGAATTTAGCTGTAAAACAACTTGATTCCAAACCTTCAACCGCTATCTGTGCCTTTTTTCCATGATTACTTTGGGTGACATCTTCAGCCTCACCAGCGAGGGGGTTGGCCAGATTAACGGTTACCGTAAGTGGGTCAGTTTGAAAAATATTGAGTTTGCACCGCGCCGTTAGTGTGTCATAATCTTTCGTCGTGAATGAGAGAGCAAAACATTCCCGCAATGGCAAACAGCTTGCCGAGTGCGTCGTAGTGTTGGATACGGGCGAGCGGGAAATCAGCCATAAGGTTGAGCCAGTGCATAAGTTCGGGCAGAAGGTCGAAGCCTCGTGGGCAAGGAAATTTATCATCGCAGTTCGGGGTATAATTGGGTGGATCCTTGCGGGCGGGAAAACTCACGCACAGGACAGCGCTCATGACAGCTAAGGGACAGGGATAGAAACACCCCAGAGGGTCTGTCGGTGCAGGAAGTGGGGAGAGTCGCGGGAGATACATTAGCCAGCGTGTTTCCAGTCGCATTTAAAACATGGCGGGGAGAACGATACCGGGTTAATCTCAAATTGCACCTTGCGTTCGCGAAGTTGTGAGGGCTAACATTATTGCAGATAAACAGGGATCATCTCCAGCAATTGAAGCGCTGGCTACAGTGCCTACTTTAAGTATTGGAGGGATGAGAGCAAAAGGTTGTCGCATTTAAACCATTAGACCAGTAGCGTACATGAACCCATCAATCTACAATCCCTGTGAGGACGGCATAGCAGCAAAGGTATGGGAATTACTTCGACGCAATAAAGCGTTTCAAGAAAAGACAAGAGAGCTTAAAAGTTTACGTGAGAAAGGGAGGGAAAAGGCGATGTGGAGTCAATCCAGGTTTGTAAATAAAGAAAATAATTCTTTTGCGAAGATTGCCTGGCACTGGATGCATGTACCAGTGATTATTTCATCTGGGCTTGCAAAAAAATAGTACGACCTGTAAGGATCGGTCCAATTCTAATAAATGACCAGGTTCAAGCTATCAAAGAATACCGAGAGGATAAGAGAAAAGGTCGTGCCCCATTAAAGATTGATTCAACCTGGCCCGATACCCCGCGAGGATTTCAGAATGCGTACAAGGCGCGTTGGTCGGAGTATACACCGGATACCTACGAGATCGTACCTTCAGGAATTTATGAAAATAAAGATGAAATACCCCCTGGGACATCAATAGCCCCTGAGCTGCTCTACGGATCCAAGAGGGAGGCAGATGATGATAGAGGCGATGATGCGGTAACGTATTGGAACTTTACACTAAGTTTTAATCGTTTATTTGCCATCCCTCAGGTCTCTATAAGAGGAAAAAGTTCCCGCAAAAAGATCATTAAATTTATCACCGAAAAACTGGAAGAAGTCCCACTGGCACCAAAAGTCCAGTTGTTTGGGACAGAGGCGCAGTGGAGATCCTTTCTAACTGTTGAATCCATTCGCGAATCTGATTCTTTATCACGAGGGGTTGCGATTGAAAAAGCAATTGTAGAGCTGGGCTATGGCAGAGACCTTGACCCGGTTATTCGAAGAAACCGATACTATTCCCGAATTCAGGGACAGGTTGATGCGATCGATAACAGCAACGAAGATTTTCCCGATCAAAATGGTTGGATACAGCTCATTTATCCAAAGGTCTATCCACTCACAAAAATAATTAAGATAGCTCAAGAAAGACAGGATTCACCTGTTCGCCAATAACATACAGTATACTTTAAAGTTACCGTAGAAGACAATCGAGACATTTTGCCCTATTGTATAGGGCATATGAATACCCCATTGTTAAATTCACTCGATTCAGTTCGTAACGACCCTCCCCTGTTACTGAGGGAGTCAGAGACTGCGGTAATGCTCGGGGTCTCCATTCGCACAGTACGAAATTACGACAAGCGCGGACTGCTTAAACCGATTCGCATTGGTGGCAGAAAGTTGTACCGCCGTGAGACGCTCTTAGCAACCCTGCAAAAACTGGAAGATCAGCAGTCAGCAGCCCGCAAACACAGGAAAAGACATGTCCGATAATCCAGCAGTTAACAAATTAACTTCCCGGCCATTTTACATCAAGTCGAAGGATGCGATGCAAATCATCACGAATACCATTGGAACTGGTTGGAAAAACCACGCGCTTGCCGTTTATGATGTTCTCAATTGCCTGGCTAATGATAAAGGTGATCAACTGAAGCCATTTACTGTACCAGTTGGTTTAATAGCTTATCGTTCTGGTCTTTCCCGAAGAATGATCAGCGATATATTTGGATTGCTCAAAATGAAAGGGTTGATTGAAATAAAACACCAGAAAGGAAGAGGTAAATTTAATATTTACACAATAAAAATGCCACACACACAGGTGAGGGAAAGAGTACTTCCTCAACCGCGTCCCCTTCCTAAAAATTACGATGAGTACATGGATATTTGCGATGCAATGGGTATTGGCGATAGAGCTTCTGACCCATTTTGGGAACTACAAGAGAAAAATAACTGGAAGAGAAAAAATTTCCAGACTGGCCAATGGGAGCCGTTACATGACTGGCAAAAGGCATTAAGTAAGTTCATTGAGAAAGTGGAAAATGATATCGAGAACATAAATCATAATTAAGAATGCGAGAGAGACATTTTTTGACGTGTTCGAGAATTTAGAAATTAACGGGCATTGCGGACAAATTCTTTAGTATACTATCTTCAGTAAGGAGATATTGTCTAGGGGGTAAAGGGTCTGAGCGCCTTGAGAAAGGGCGGTTGAATCTAAAAGGAGGGAATGTGTTTCATAATAAAGAATGATCGTTAATTCAGGAACAGATTCACGTGGAGATCGTTTTTATTATTTTACTACCAATTGTAAGCGTTGCTCTTTGTAAATAAATTTACCGGCCGTTTTAATAAGATGACCCATGCAAAAAAGTGCCATTCCCACGTTTTCGGATGAATTGAGTCATTCAGATCGAGGGACATCCTAACAAAACATGCTAGTAAGTTTGTTTGGAGTGGTGGCTGCTTTATACCTCGTGTTGGATAAGCGTGGCTGCGTTTATAGTTATAGCAGTCCTTTTGCTAGAAAAAAACGCTATTGCGATCTCCACATCATTAGCCTTTTTAAAATGCGATGCCGCAGGGGAAAACGAAAAGTCGCAAAAGCAAAACCACGAAAATGATGCCAAATTCAAGTTTTGCTAAAGCAAAAATAGTTATATGATCAGCTACAAATAAAGAGGCACATTGTGCTTCTTTTAGTTTAAAACATGCATGTTATTCCTCTTTTCACTCATAAAACAGGCACATTATGCTGACATGTAAAAAAACAAGATTATAAGAACATAGATATTAAAGAACATTGGGGTAACCAAAGTTTAAATTTGGTTACCTGTGAGGTTTTTTTGTTAATACATTTATAAATAAACGAGCAATGAGGACAAATTCTCTTCTCTACTATTTTAGTACGGGGACATTGTCTGAGGGATATCGATTAGGTTATAAAAATGCGCGTTTTCGTACGTTCGATTGAATGGTTTCAAGGCCGATGAAGATTTTAAAGCTTCGAAACTTAATTTGATTCGCCCGTGAAGGGGTCTTAGAGCCTCGAGAAGGGACGTTTACATCTTAAGGCAGGAAATGTTTCATAACGGAGGGTGATCGTACCTTTCAGAGCCAATAAAATGCGTTTCTTTTTAAATCATTGTTGCTGCCATTTCTTACGATCCCCAAGCCCATGTATTTGCCGTGCACCTTCCCGGTCACTCCCTATCTCTTCTTATCTCTTGGGCTGTTGATTGCTTTACCCCAGCTTCCGGGGAGTGTCTAAGCTTGAACCCTTTTGGATACCATTGACAAATTTTATTAAATCATTGTATATGACTTTCCGCTTTTTCCAATAGCGCACCATCCCTCATATTTACCAATGAAGAAACACCACCTCTGTCCATTGGTGATTCCGTTAATCTCAATGTGCGTCTTGTCGCCGGTGTTCGGCGCTGATGAACCTCCGACTTGCACGGAGCACTCCATCGTAGCCAGCGCGGTGCGCACCCCAGGGGACGTAGAGGCGTTCGTTCAATGCCGCCTTACGAGTATGTCCAAGAAGAGGGCTTCAGTGAGGCCCGGCGGGCCTTTAACGAGGACGAGCGTTGGATAAGCGGCCCGATCTATATCTTCGTCTCCGAAGTAGTCCCAACCCATGCATCTATATCGTTCGTTTACCCCCCCGACCCTTCCCTCGAAGGGGTGCCGTGGGGAGAACCGATAATCGACGTCTTCGGCAACGACTGGTATGCAGAATTTCATCGTATCATGAGCATTGTCGATGAGGGATGGATGTACTACTCCTTCACGAACCCTGAGACGGGCAGGGATGAGCCGAAGGCTACCTATCTCAAGAGCATCGACTGGAACGGGACCCCCTCTGCAATCGGCGTGGGAATCTACCGACGCGACATCCCCGGCACGTGCTGGAGTGAAGAAGTCAATGCCATGTTGCTCGATAGTGACCCTTCCAACGAGAGGCTCAAGGAGTTTGTCCGCTGCGCCGCGATGGAGCTTGAAATGAAGGGCTACTTCGCGATCAACACATTGACGAAGGAGCCGCGATGGAAACACGAATCAATCTACTTGTTTGCAATCGATACTTATGGCTATACGCTGTTCAGCGGAGATCCATACAGCCAGTGGTCGGGGGTATCCGAGTTGAAAGGAACGGTTGAAGAACATGATTTATTGAGCGTTGCAGACGCTTTCGGAGAAAGCTTCCTGTATTACACGAAACGCAATCCGGCGAGTGCAATGGAGGAGCGCAAGGTGACTTTCGTTAAAAGGATCGTATCCTTTGGACTGCCGATTCTGATCGGGGCGGGCTATTACCTGGATGAGGGTCCGTAAGGCCGGGCAAAGCTTGCGCGATAACATCGGGAACTCATAAACTCTCCCTGAGAACAATTGAGAGCCCTGTCATAGTGCTGGCTGGTTTACTCTTTGCGGGGTGAATTTTTTGAAGCATCACCAATGATTTGAATTGCCCGTGAAGGGGTCTGAGAGCCTCGAGAAAGGGTGTTTGCATCTTAAGACATAAATGGTGTTTCCTAACGAAGAGTGATCGTACATTTTAGAGCCAATTTAAGCAGGGTCTTTTAAATTATTTTTGCTGCTTTAGCGTTGCCCTTTGTAAATATATTTTCCGGTGAGTAAATCGATAGTATGACTGTCGGTATATCTTCTGATCGCACCCCCCCCCCCGCCCCCTTGAAACATGATCTACTCCTAAGGGCGCGGTTAAAGCGATGGCAGGGGAAGGAGACTGCTCAAGACATGCTCTTGTCCTAAGAAGGTGACAACCCTAAATCACGGGTCGTGGTGAGTATGCAACGAGTATATCAACCCGGCTTAATCAGAGTGTTATACTGGGGCTTACTCCTTAATTAGCGGCGTTATAAGACCGTTAGGAATTTATAGTATAAATTAAATACGTTGAATATCAACCACTTACAAATCAACTGGACATAATAACGATTGTGCGGGTCACCTTCTAAGACCTCTCCTCAGGGCGGCCCCTTTTTGTCCGCGCACACTGCCGTCAATAACGGTCTGCTCAAGCAACCCAGGAACGACAATCACCTTTTTTTAGTGTGTCCACAGGTTGGCCTGCATTGCGGACAACCTGCAATATCCCTTAATCAATGGGCTGATCGATAAGAGAGGATCGTTTCGATCCTCCCGCTCCTTTTTTAAGTGTCTCCACAGTTCACCGTTGTACGACGGGAAACAACAGATACAAAAAATGACAATATTGACAGCATCAATCTGGCTCAAAAAAAACCACCCCTCCTTGACCATCTCTCAGATCCAGGAAGGTTCTGAAAATAGCGCCGAAACAGTTACCCCTCGAAATAAAATTCTGTCATGATAAACTGAAAAGGCAATTGGGAAGAAATTATTTGTCCAGGAACTGTCCAAGCGGTGTGCCGGCTTTCGAACGACGAACAATAACCAACCAGTGGTCTAATACGAAGATCTCATCTTCGAAATATCCCGATTGATTGCACTGGCCATAGATGCCATCAGCCGCACTACGTTTACCAGCCCATAGTCGAACAGGAGGAGGTCATCCATTTGGAACAAAAAAATCACGGGAAAGAATCCTCAATGACTATAACGTCAGAAATCTAAGTATTTGAGACTTCAGCATCGAAAATGATAAAAAAGAAATACCTTGTGATATAATCCCTATTCATACCGCAATGTTTCAATCGGGTCAACACGTGCAGCCACTCGCGCTGGTAACCAGGCTGAAAATAATCCCACGAGTGCTATTAATGCGATTACCGTGCTATAAACAGTCAAATCATTGGGAGACACATCTTCAATAAGACTGGATAAAATTCGGGAAAGGGCCAGGGCCAAGAGCAATCCCAAAAATATACCCGCACCTATTTGAATACCGCTCTGTTTAATTACCATAGCAATAATGTTGCGCGGTTCCGCGCCCATTGCTTTACGGATTCCCATTTCCTGGGTACGTTGATTAACCGAAAAAGACATGACACCATACACGCCAATAGCCGCTAATATAAAAGCAGCGATGCCAAAAACAACAAAAAGACCGGGAATGAACTTAGTTCCTCTGGATATTTTATCAATATAACCTTGAACTGTATTAATTTCATAAAGGGGTTGATTGGGATTTAATTTTTGCAACTCGGTACGCACTGCGGGCAACCAGTTCATGGGATCATCTCCCGTACCCCGTAAAATGAATGTCATATGGCGTGTCGTAATATTTTGATTAAATACGGTCTCTTGGGCCATGGGGACATAAAATCCTGAGCCATCGTTATTCACTGTATTAAAACCCTCCATCTGTAAATCCGGTGCAACACCGACAACCGTTAGCCAAGGCTTCTCACCCGGCCCCTTCGCTTTAAACATTTTACCGATTGGACTCTGATTCGGCCAATACTTTTCCGCAAAAATAGTATTAACAATCGCTACCTGCTGAGAATCGGCAATGTCCGTATGATTGAATGCTCTTCCCTCTAAAATAGAGACTCCAAAGACATTGAAGTAGCCATCAGAAATACCTGCAAATTGAGCACGCGGATAGTCATCATCTGACGCATAACTCACCCCATCAATTATAATAATCCGGGGAACTGCTATCGGTTCATTATGTGAAGAGGTCAACGCGACTGCCTCAATACCCGGAACAACCCTGAGGTTATTGAGCAATGTATTAAGAAATGAGATTTTATCACTATCTTCAGGATAGTCCGTGTCAAATAATGCCGTCCGTGCCTGTAATATAGCTTCCGGGTTATAGGGTAATTCGAACTGGTTTAGCTTATACGACATTTTTAACATCATACCCGAGCCTATAAGGAGCGCGCAGGACATGGCAATTTGCACAATGACCAAAAACTTACTGAATCGACCCGAACGCAAATTAGAAGAGGTGCGAGTGTTTTCCTTTAATAATTGATTTACATCCGTTCTCGATGCCTGAAGCGCGGGGACAAGTCCCGATATTATACCGGTTGCAAAGGTAACACCGATGACAAAAATAAACACCGATCCATCCAGTTCAAAATTTATCCAGGAGGGAAAATTTCCTCCCTCGAACATGACCAAAAGATAATTCCACAAAAACTCTAAAGATCTATGCGCGATGAGAAAACCACCCACCGCACCGATTATCGAAATGATCAGGCTCTCGGTCAGTATTTGTGTGATTAATCTTTTCCTCTTTGCACCTAATGCACTGCGTATAGCGAGCTCCTTGCTGCGCAGAATAGATCGGGCAAAAAGTAGGTTTGCAACATTAGAACAGGCAATGAGAAGCACCATGAATGCGGCCACGAGCATAGTCGTGAATAATATATTTATCTCATTGCCCATAATTCCCTTAATATAAGGCTTAATATCGAGTGAATTATAGCCCTCGTTGCTTTCTGGATATTCCTGTTCCAGACGACTGGCTATGCCGTTTAGCTCGGTTAATGCTTCTTCAAGTGTAACGTCATCTTTCAACCTTCCAAATACCGTCAATTTACCACTATTCTTTCTTGTCGTTGACGAAAAATCTTTGAGGCGCGGAATCCAAAGGTCCGCACCAAATGGAAACTTATAATCCTGTGACATCACACCCACAATGTTGTGCGATACATTATTTAAGAGGACAGACCGACCAATTATATCGACATCTCCATAAAAATCCTTCTGCCAGATTCCATAACTGATGATCGCTACCTTATCAGCACCCGGCAGGTCTTCATCTTTAAAAAATCCGCGACCTAAGAGAGGTTTGGCGCGAAGCAATTCTAGAAAATTAGTGGAGATTGAACAACCATTATAACGCCGCGCGTAATCATCACCTTTTATATTTATCGTAGAATTGTCGGAACCACTTAAGCCCTCAAAAGTGGTTTGCTGTTCCTGAAAGTCATTGAGGTCATAGGCATTTATAAACAAATCAATGTTAAAATCTTGCGAGTTACTTTTAACGTTAGCCCATCTTAAAAGGAAAAGGCGATCCGATTTATCAAAGGGCAGTCCCTTGATAATAAAACCATTTACGATACTGAACATAGTTACTACGAGGCCAATGCCGATGGACAAGGCAATTACCGCTATGACCGAAACACCTATATTCTGTCTCAACATCCGCAGTCCAAAAATTATATCCTGAAGTATGTTTCGCATCTTTCTCTGTGGTTAATTATTTTGGGGTGGACTAAGGTATGTTCACCGCGAATTTCTCCAAGGTGGTGCCAACTTGCTGATCGTATTCGGCGAGAGATTTATTGTAATCAATAATAGCTTGCAGTTCACGAATCTCAGCCTCTGCCAGATCATCCTGTAACCTTAAGACGATAAAGGTGGTACTCGTTCCTGCCTGAAGCTTCTTTTGTTCTGCAGCGAGGCTTTTCTCCGATAAAGCGCGTGCGTCTTTAGCGACCTTGATCCGTTTCCAGTTCGTATTGATGCGACCCGCAGCATTATCCAGGTTTATTAATATATCCTGTTTAAATTGCTTTAGTGTGATTTCCTGCTGATTTTTTCTTAAATAAGCCGCTGCTTTCTGTGATCTTCCGAATCGATTGGGGAAAGGCACATTAAAGTTTATACCCAGCCGATAAGCCTGATTTTCATTTTCCGTTAATCTGTCAAAGCTGCTCTCAAAACTATCATCTCGTCCTTGCCAACCATATCCTCCGATAAGGTCTAAATTGGGCAAAGCTTGATGGCTGTTGAGTGTTATTTCGATTTCGCTCGTTTCAAGATAGAGAACCGCTCGACGATAATCTGGTCTTATCTCTAATGCCTTTTGATAATCCTCTTCTAAATTGATAGTGATTTCCTGAGGTTGATGGGGTGGTAGAATGGATATTCTTTTCTTCAGCACACCCACTATGCCATCGTATAACAATTGCTTGAGTCGATTCTCCTGATCCAGCATGAAGCGTTCTGCAAGCAAAACGCGCTCTTCCCTTAATGCTACTTCTGCTTCAGCCTGAACAACATCCAATGGGGCCATTGATCCAATCTCAATCCGTCGAATATTATCCTCTTTTAATTTCAGTGCTAAGTCACGACTGCGTTTAGCAACGTCCAAATTCTGGGACGCGAAATAGAAATCATTGTAAGCAAATATTGTTCTTGAAATTATGGAAATAACCACGCGCTTAAACTCCCACTCGGATAACTCTAATCCTTTTTTCGCAATATTAATTCTGGCTTTATTGAAACCGGGTCCGAATCCTCTAAGTATGGGTTGGGTTAAACTAAATCCGGCAAAAGTGTAATATTCATCCGTAAAATCATTAAATGTCCCTCTGCGATTATCACTATCAATGCCGATCTCATAGTTCGTTCCCCAGGGAAGGACTCCATTAAAACCAATTGATAAGGTATCATCCTCCAGAGTGAATGATTCCGGGGCATCGAAATTTAAAGGATCGATCAACTGCGGGTTGTCAGCTTTGCTGCGCAGATACCTTGAATCAAATGATGGATCGAAAATTCCTTTTTCAGCGGTCAATTCATGGGCTGCAATATCCGGTGAGATTTGCTCAACCTGGATTGTAAAATTCTTTGCCAGTACGAGTTTAATCGCTTGAGACAAATTCAGCATCTCCGCTTTAGATTCTTCACTTTGAGCCAGATGTGGATATACATAATATGCAGTTAGGATAAGAGATATGATATATTTTTTAATATTCATGGTAAAGTAAGTGCTAAAATTAAGTGCGGTAAATTAAATTACACTATTCATACCGCAATGCTTCCATGGGTTCTACGCGTGCCGCTACCCGAGCCGGTATCCAGACTGACAATAATCCGACTAAAACTATTACCCCGATTACTGTTATATAAACTGACAGGTCATAGGGAGAAAAATTTGAATATATGCTGTGAAGGATTTTAGAAAATGCAATCGCCAGTAATAATCCTATGAATATACCCGCACCAATTTGCCTACT
Source organism: Opitutales bacterium (assembly GCA_965197745.1). Taxonomy (GTDB): domain Bacteria; phylum Verrucomicrobiota; class Verrucomicrobiia; order Opitutales; family PNEW01; genus CBDANS01. Next base: position 956,599 of record CBDANS010000007.1, read on the forward strand.
ACTTTGCTTAATAATCATTGTCAGGATAAGGCGAGGGTCGGCACCCAATGCCTTGCGGATTCCCATCTCCTGTGTGCGCTGATTAACCGAAAACGACATCACACCATACACACCAATAGAAGCGAGAAAGGTGGCTGCGATACCGAAAGCAATAAACAGTCCGGTGAAGAACTTACGCCATCGAGAATAATCATCGATTGCACCTTGTACTGTTTTAATGTCATATAAAGGCTGATTAGGATTTAATTTCTGAACCTCGCTACGGATTGTTGGCAACCAGTTCATGGGATCACGACCGGCGCCTTTTAAAACAAGCGTCATGTAGCGATTGGTTATATTTCTTAAAAAGGTAGTCTTTTGCGTCATCGGGACATAAAAACCCGGGAATCTATCCTGGTCATCCCAATTAAAACCTTCCATTTGGAGGTCTGGAGCAACACCCACTATCGTCAACCAAGGCATACCTGCAGGATAATATACTTTTAATCGTTTACCTATTGCACTTTGTCCCGGCCAATAATGTTCAGCGAAGTCTGTGTTAACGATTGCGACCTGCTGTGAGTCAGTAATGTCGGTATCATAAAACGGCCTTCCTTCTAATATTGGTGCATTAAAGACATCGAAGTAATCGGTAGATACACCGGCAAAACAAGTCCACGGATAATCATCCTCTGTTACATAACTTTCACCGTCGACTATGATCTTCCTCCAAAAGGCGAATGGCTCACTGTGAGTTGATGTTAACGCAACTACTTCAATCCCTGGAATAGCTTTCAAGTTGCTTAACAGCGATTCAAAAAACGAAAGCTTATCACTATCCGTAGGATAATCGTCATCGTATAAAACAGTTCGTGCTTGAAAAATGGATTCAGGGTCGTAGGGCAAGTCAAACGTATTAAGATTATTCACCATTTTTAACATTAATCCTGCTCCAACAAGAAGCACACAGCATAAAGCGATCTGTGTAATTACCAGGCACTTGCTGAATCGACCTACACGCAAACTGGAGGATGTGCGTGTGTCTTCCTTTAATAATTGATTTACATCGGTCTTTGATGCCTTGATCGCCGGTACTATACCTGATATTACTCCGGTGAGAACCGTTAGACCGATTATAAATACAAAAACCATCCAATCCATCTCGAAATCAACCCAGGATGGAATAGAATGCCATGTCACTAATAGTGCTTTAAAATATTTCCATAAAAAATCCAAAAATAATATCGCTATCAGTATGCCACCCATTGTTCCCATAATCGATATTAACAGACTCTCTGTTAACATTTGAATAATGATACGTTTTCTTGGAGCACCTATGGCACTTCGAATTGCCAGTTCTTTGCTTCGCAAGGTCGACCTGGCAAGAAGAAGATTAGCGACATTGGAACATGCGATGAGCAACACTAAAAATACGGCTCCCAGCATCGTTATTAATCTATTAACCATCCAATCGCCCATAAACGCTTTAGTGTAAGGTTCAATATCCAGAGTATTTAACCCCTTATTGCTTTCTGGATAAACCTGTTCCAGGCGAGCAGCTATACCGTTAAATTCTGTTAAGGCTTCGTCAATGGTAACGCCGTCTTTTAATCTGCCAAAAACAAACCTGAATTTTCCACTATTTATTCTTGTTTTTAAGGGATAGTCATTCCGATAGGGAATCCACAAATCAGCACTATTCGGGAAATTAAAATCCTGGGGCATTACACCAACTATAGTACGAGGTGCTCCATTTAATAGCATTGTCCTGCCAATAATATTAGAATCTCCGTTAAAATCTTTCTGCCAGATCCCGTATCCGATAATCACTACAGGATCTGTACCGGGCAGCTCTTCATCCTCAAAAAAACTCCGTCCCAGTAATGGTCTGATCCTAAGCACATCGAGAAAATTAGCAGAGATATAGACCCCAGAACACCGGCGCGCGTAGTCATCCCCTTTAATATTCACGGATTCTTCATGATAGCCACACAACCCTTCAAACGTCGTCTGCTGTTCTCTGAAGTCAATAAGGTCATGGGTATTTATAAGGATGTCATTCCAATCAAAATTTTGATCACTTGTAGCCCATCTCAAACTGAAAATGCGTTCAGGTTCGTCAAAGGGAAGGCCTTTAATGAGAAACCCATTTACAATACTGAAAACGGTAGTAACCAGCCCAATGCCAATGGATAAGACAAACACAGCAAGCAAGGTAATCCCTACATTCTGTTTTAACATGCGCAGTCCGAAGACTATATCCTGAAGGATATTTCGCATCATTTGAGGTAGTGGTTCGTGTTAGACCGTTTGTTTAGCGACTCCGTCTACAACCTTACCGTCAAAAAGGTGAACAACCTTGGATGCATAACTGATGTAATCTTCGTTATGTGTCACCATACATATAGTAGCCCCTTCGTCGTTTAATCGCTTAAGCAATTCCATTACTGTCTTACCATTACTCGAGTCGAGATTACCGGTCGGCTCATCGGCAAGGAGAATTCGTGGTTCACCGGCAAGGGCGCGGGCAACAGCAACGCGTTGTTGTTGTCCACCGGATAGTTGACTCGGAACATGTTTACTTCGATGAGACATCTCTACTTTATCCAAGGCATCATTGACGCGCACTTTTCTATCAGTTGATCGCATCCCGCGGTAAGTCAGGGGAAGTTCTACATTTTCGTATACACTGAGGTCACCGATAAGATTGAAGCTTTGAAATATAAACCCGATTTCGCGATTGCGGATTCGAGCTCGTTCGTCCTCCGTGAGGTTGGCAACTGCTTTATCAGCGAGGGTGTAATTACCTTCAGTTGGGGAATCCAGTAATCCGAGAATGGACAGAAGCGTAGACTTACCGCAACCGGACGGTCCATTGATGGAGACAAACTCACCGGTGTTAATACCTAGATCTATTCCCGATAGGGCATGGGTTTCCAGTTCGTCCGTAAAAAACACTTTTGAAATATTATCTAACTGGATTAGGGTATTATTTTTATTATTCATGGCATTTCTTGGGTACTGGTTTCTTGAGGTAATTAATGAACTTGAATTCGATCGTATTTATCCCATGCAGTGGTGTCGGAGAGAATAATCTTATCCCCGGGAACAAGGCCGTCAACTACTTCGATAGTACTTACTGAAGCACGGCCAAACTGAACCCGGGTTCGTTCCGCAATTTCACTGTCCGGTAAAAATTTAAAGATCCCCACAGGAGTATCGGACCGCCCGAATACGGGTCGCCCGACATAGATGACATCTTCCAGATTCTCCAATTCAATTCTGCCTTCAACTGTTAAATCGGGCCGTGCTCCCTTGGGAAGCTCTCCCTTAAGCTGGACATCGACCGCTACCGTATTGTTTTCCACATTGGGATCGACGCGTGTCACCAATCCGTCAACAAAACCGTTGCGGGTATCGATTTCCGCCACCTGTCCTATCTGAACATCCTTAGCCTGTATTTCAGGAATGCGGATAACGGCTTTAAGTTTCTTCGGATTGGCAACCTGGAAGAGATTCTCTCCCGCATTTACCTGCATACCCTCTTCCACGGATAAGCGCTGCAACACACCGGAAACAGCAGCTTTTACAATCAAGCCATCTACCTGGCCATTAAATAATTCATAAATAGCACGATCCTGTTCAATCTTTGCTCGACGCGTAGCTAATTGTGACTCCAGTGATTCATCTCGAGCGACGACGCGCTGCTTCTCAATTTCCCAGCGCGTTGCTAATTGCTCTGCACGAAGCATCGATTTCTTTTGCGTGAGTTTTGCAATCAGACCCTCGACATATAATTCATCATTCACTTCTGCTTCTAACTGCGCTTCCTTGTATTGCGCCTCCAATTGCGCAAGTTCGGATTTCATCTGAAGCAGCTCATTTTCCAGCTGTACTTTATAGCTGATGAAATCGGCCTCGGTCCCCTTTAATTGTAATTCTGCATTGTTCGCTTCTTGAAGGAGCTCGGGATTACTGAGCTCGATGATTATTGTCTCCGGATCAACCCATACACCAGGTAATTCAATTAATCTCTCAACTCTCCCTGAAGTGCGGGAAGTTATCCAACGGATTTCTTCAGGGAGCAATGTGCCCATCCCCCTAACCTGTCTGAGCATCGTCCCTCGGCTTACCTCGCCAACCCAAACTGACTTGCTATCGACCCTGGGAATAGCGGGGTCCAGCATAAAGGTAAACCCCAAGCCAGCAATAAGAACTACCGCAACTACAGCAGAGTAAATGATCTGTTTCTTGCGCTTCTTCTTAAGAAGATCGGGACGTTGAATGTCCATGGACATAGTAAATATTAAATAAAAAAATTATTCATCTCGTATTGCCACTAGCGGATCAACACGGGCAGCTACCCGTGCTGGCAACCAAGCTGAAAACAATCCGGCAAATGCAATTAATGCAATTACAGTTATATAGACAATTATCTCATTGGGGGAAAAAAATATAAATGCACTGTTTAATACTCGGGATAGTGCTAGTGCGAATAGCAATCCAATAAATAATCCAATGCTTATTTGAGCACTACTCTGCTTAATTATCATCGCAATTATATTTTGAGGTTCTGCACCCAATGCTTTGCGTATTCCTATTTCATGAGTGCGCTGATTTACTGAAAACGTCATGACTCCGTATACTCCAATGACAGCGAGGAGAAAAGCTGAGATACCAATTGCAATGAAAATCCAACTGGAAAAATGAATCGCTCGGAATGTTCTATCGATAGAACCTTGAATGGTTCTAATAGCATAAAGAGGTTGATAAGGATTTAATTTTTGCAGCTCTTCACGTACAGTTGGTAACCAATTCATAGGATCGCCACCTATACCTCTTAAAAGGAGAGTCATATGACGTGCGCCTATATTAAAAACAAAAGTGGTCTCCTGAGCCATTGGGACATAAAATCCTGAGCCATCGCTAGTAGTATTTAGACCTTCCATTGTTAAATCTGGCGCAACACCGACAACGGTTAACCAAGGTTTCTCTACTGGCCGCTTTACTTTAAATCGTTTACCGATAGGACTTTGATTCGGCCAATATTTATTGGCAAATAGAGTGTTAACTATAGCTACCTGTTGCGATTCAGCAGTATCAGCATCACTAAACGACCTTCCGTCTAATACAGATACTCCCAAAACATCGAAGTAATCGCTGGAAATACCTGCACAATGAACAAGCGGGTAATCATCCTTTGTTACATCCTCTGATGCATAACTTACTCCATCAATCGCAATCCACCTGATTAACACCCCTGGGTCAGAAGGGGAAGTAGTAAATGCGACAGCCTCAATTCCTGGGATAGCTTTAAGATTATTTTGAAATGTTTTTTGAAATCTGATTTTATCCAAATCATCAGGATAATCGGTGTCGAATAATGAAGTCCTCGCCAGTAATATGTTTTTAGGATTATAGGGTAAATCGATATCGTTTTGCTCTAACATTGATTTTAATAGCAATCCTGATCCTATTAGGAGGCCACAGGAAATGCTAATTTGTACAATGATTAAAAACTTGCTGAATCGACTCGAACGTAAACTGGAAGAAGTGCGGGCATTTTCCTTTAGTAATTGATTTACATCAGTATTAGATACTTGAAGCGCTGGCACCATACCCGAGATAACGACGGTCAGAACAGTTAGACCGATGACAAAGAAAAACACGGCGCCATCCATTTCAAAATTTATCCATGATGGGTATTGAAATCCTTGAATTGTGACCAAATAGTAATTCCATAAAATATCTAAAGCCCTATTCGCTATAAGAAAGCCACTAACTGCACCTATTATCGCTATTAATAGACTCTCGGTTAGGATTTGAGTGATGATCCTTTTTCTAGTTGCACCTAATGCACTTTGTAGAGCGAGTTCTTTGCTGCGTAAGATAGATCTGCTATAAAGCAAATTCACTACATTAGAACAGGCAATGATCAGCACCATAAATCCTAGAAAAAGCATGGTTATTAGTGTTGTAGCCATTCTACTGCCACCACCAATTTCCTTAATATAAGGTTTAATCTCGATGGAGTTATACCCCTTATTACTATCAGGATATTCCTTTTCTAAGCGCCTGGCTATTCCATTAAATTCTGTTAATGCTTCGTCAACGGTGACACCGTCTTTCAACCTACCAAAAACAGCCATCTTATCACTATTTTTTCTTTCTCCTGACGATAGGTTTTTACGATAAGGAAACCAAAGTTCTGCCCTCCGGGGAAAATTAAATTCCTGGGGCATCACGCCTACTATGGTGTGCGGTACACTGTTTAAAAGCATCGATCGACCAATAATGTCAGAATCACCGCTAAAGTCTTTCTGCCAGATTCCATAGCTGATAATCACTACATTGTCGGCACCGGGTAGGTCTTCATCTTTTAAAAATCCGCGCCCTAATAGAGGTTTGACGCGTAGCAGATCCAGGAAATTGGTTGAGATTGAACAACCGTTATAACGACGCGCGTATTCATCACCCTTTATATTTATCGGTTCATTATCGGAGTAACCAAGCCCTTCAAAGGTCGTCTGTTGTTCCTGAAAATCTTTAAGATCATAGACATTTATCAATAATTCGGATCTGGATTTTTGCACGTGGCTTTTGACATTATTCCATTTCAAATGAAAAATTCTGTCCGAATCATCGAAAGGTAGACCTCTAATGATAAATCCGTTTACGATACTAAATATGGTAACAATCAGCCCAATGCCAACCGATATTGCAAACACTACTACTAGACTAAAACCTTTATTCTTCAATAACTGTCGGAAGCCATATCTAATGTCGTACCAAAAATTACTTGCAATACGTACACTCCAAGAGTCTATACACTCCTCTTTAATTTGACCGACTCCCCCAAATTCTCTTAAGGCGTCGATTCGTGCCTCTTCAGGACTCATGCCAGAGTTTATATTTTCCTCTATTTGCATATCCAGATGAGACCGTATTTCATCTTCCAACTCCTGCTGTTTCGAGGCTCCAAATAACAGAGCTTTGAAACGGAAAAAAGCTCTTTTAATAATAGTCATTAGCAACTTATGCTATCCATGTTGCACAATCTGATTGATCGCTCCCGAAAACTGCTTCCAATAGGTTGTTTCTTCTGCAACCTGTTTTATTCCAGCTGAGGTAAGCGTATAAAATCTAGCTCTTCTTTTTGTCTCTGTGACACCCCATTTAGATTTAACTAATCCTCGTTCCTCAAGTCGATGTAGAGCAGGATAGAGTGACCCTTGTCGAACGCTGAGAACGTCCTTAGAGATTAGTTCAATCCTCTTTGCAATGCTGTATCCATGCCTGCTTCCAGAGCACAGGATGCGCAGGATGATTAGGTCTAAAGTTCCCTGCAGTAATTCAGTTTTATTTGATTCCATTACTATACATAGAATGTCTATATATAGAATGTCAATCTATTTTGCTAATTGATCGGACCCCTTTTTTCGTAGCAGTTTAAGTGAGAGAATTACCGGGTGTTAATGGTTTTAGGATTGCTGTGTATGAGAGATCTTGGCGAAGTGAGGGCGTAGCCCGAACGCGGTCAAGATCGGAAAGGAATCTGACATACTCTTGTGGGCTTTTAAAGCCTTTAATAGGGAGTTCAACTCTCTTCCATATTACCACTTAATAATCAGCATTTTATATTAATATGTAAGTACTTATGAATCAGCTTATCACTTATGTCAAGAGAAACTAAATAGTAGTAAATAGCGTTAAATAGCAAATAATGGGGAGCATTGGGGGAGCGAGTGTCGCTAGACCTCGTTGGATGTTATTAACTGTAACAATCGACAACCTCTAGATATTAGTCCTGAATATAATGAAGATTCAATTACCAGTATGATTCACCCGTACCCGAGTTCAGGAATTGGCATCTTCTATAACTGTGAGTCAGAATTCTCAGAAGACAATATTCTTGCTTATTGCTTGTGAGGGCTATTGCACTCAGCACTGTGCCCTTGTCGTCGAATCACACATTGCACTGCCATCGTTCGCCTGACGTGCAATTGGGGTAAGACCTGTTTATTGGTACAACGAGTCGTGGCCAAACGGACACCAAGACATGGCTTACGAAATTCATCACAAGCGCCGAGGCAAAGCAATAAAACAGAGTTTCAGATCCCATGCCCTAATTGGGCTAAAATCATCATACATAACCCTGATTAAGTTTTCAGTGGCTCAGTTCCCGTGATTGCGACCAAACTAATAGCTAGCTGACACTTTATACTTCCCCTCAGGATAATCTGTATGTTCAAGTCATAGCTAGTACATCTAAGCTGTACTAGTAACCTCTAAGATCAAGTCGTAGCTAGTACAGTTTATTGTTTGTGCACTTTGCCGATGATAGCAATTGCGATTACGGCGATGGTGACAAGGCCAATGAGAACGTAGGTAAGGGTGTTGGGTTGCTCATCACTTACATGTTGGTCGGATTCGTCCTCGAAAATGGGTTGAGCTGTCGACTTAGGTTGCAGCTTGCGTTGCTCTGTTGGTTCCAGTTGCGGTGTTGTTTCATTTCCCGTATCTCTTCAGGAATTCTCTTAATAAACTATCGCCGATCCCTCTTTCTGAACTGTAGCTAAACCCCAACCCACTTAACCGTCCATCATTAAACTCATAAATAACCACTTTAATCGGACCGGTACTAATCGACTCCAACAACCCCTTTTTTGGTTCTTCAGGATCGGGGGTATCTTCTTCTCCTGGGTCAGGGAACAAATCTCATGTTGTTGCATCAGGGCGTGCTTGTATTAATTCCTTCCAGGTCATTCCTATTTCAAGGTTTCGAAAACCTTCAGGCATTATTTGACCATATGCCTCTGTTAAGAGAAATAAGCCGATAATAGTCACTTGTAACAGCTTCATCACTGGTTTGATTGTTATAGCAGTCCTTTCCATTCAGCGTTCGCAAAGTCATCAAGAATTGTCAATGCGCCCTTATTGCCGTGTCCAGCTGTGCTTTTGTCATTGACGAGCCGGTTACGAGGCTTATACCAACTGCATTATTTTCCAGATCCATCACTGTTTCGTTATGCGCACTGTTACCTGATAAATTGGTGACTTCATGAGTTGTTGATAGTCATTCTGCGTCCTCAGCATTCCAATCGATGGTCAGTATTCCAGTCAAATAAGCATGCCTTGCGGCATCCTGATCGGACCCCGTTATTCGTACCAATTTTTAAGAGAGAGAGTTACCGGGTGTTAATGGTTTTAGGATTGATGTATAGGAGTGATCTTGGCGAAGTGAGGGCGTAGCCCGAACGCGGCCAAGATCTGAAAGGATACTGACCAACTCCAGTGGACTTTTAAAGCCTAAACGCCTATGGGGATGTTCATTATTGTAGGGATGACGCCATGGTTCGATTACCCTTTGCGCTTCAGCTACGCTGAGCAACACATCAGGGTTCAGACATGAGCGTTTCGCTATGTCGTCACTACGTTCCTCGGTACATCGCGTAAGCGGTTGTGAAACGACTCAATGAAACCGTTTGTTATTCTCGCTTTGGCTCGTTGAGGGGTCGCTTCGCTCGGTAGCCAGGGACTGCCCGAATCGCTATAGATCGCCTTGATGTTTTTGTCGGACAACCACTGCTGCACTTGATGAGCGCTGAACTCACTGCCGTTGTCACTACGGATATAGCTGGGAGTTCCCTCCTCTTCAATGGCTTCGCTAAGCACAGAGAAGACATCAGTTGAGGGGAGTTGACGAGCGACCCGGATACGCAGACATTGACGCGTCTATTCATCGATTAAGGTCATCATCTTTAAGGGACCGCCATGGTCTGTGCGATCATGGACAAAGTCCCAGGACCAAACGTGATTGCGACCGATTGCTCTAGTTGGAGGCCCCGTAGAGACCCCTTGACGGGGTCTGCGCTTTTTTGGGGGCTTTACTTGCAGCCCTTCTGAACGGCGTACCGCCTGGACAAACTTCCTGCTTGTTGTCCAGTCTTCCTTTACGAGCAAGGCACGGATACGCCGGTAACCGTAGCGGGGATGTTCCCAGAACAAGGTTACAATGCGCTCGGCCAACCGCTGAACTTTCCTCCTGGCTTGCTTGGGCTGGTAGCGGTACGTTGACCCACTGAGACTGAGATAAGCACAAGCCCTCTCAGCCGTGTCTTTTACTCCTCGCTTCTTTTGCTTTGGGCGCACCCTTTTTTTGACCGCGTTTCCTCCCTCACTTGGTTCTTGAGCATTTGATCTGCGCGCTGCTTTTTCAGCTCGGTGTTTTCTTTTTCCAGCTCTTTAAATCGCTTCGCATCGGCCAGTTCCAAATGGCCATACTTTTTACCCCAGCGATAGAAGGTCTGTTCACTTAGGTTGTGGCCACCGCAGATTTCCGGCACCGTCTTGCCAGTATCAGTCTGCCGTAATATTACTATGATCTGTTCTGTTGTGTATCTTTTTCTTTTCATTGAGGTTATCGGGTTATCCCGATAACCTCTCACTGTTAATGATACCATTTTTTTTGGTCACGCCACTCGCAAAGCCAATGCACTAATTCGTCCAGATTCTTTAAGGCCAATTACAATCTTCTTTTGAATCTATTGACATACAACAACCTCTATTTTGGTCCTAACTTTAGAAATCAACAGCTCATCTGCACAACACAATTTGCAAGATAGCACTGGATTTATTGAATCACAAGCTCATACATAAGTAGCTTAATACAAGGTATATAGAGGTAATGTATACTCAACCTACAGATACAGACTATCAATATATTCTCAGATTTTTTAAAAAATTTCTTGCATTATACTACTATTGTAGTAATATTACTACATGAGTAGTAAAAAGAAAATTAAATTAACACGCTTGGAAATGGAGGTAATGGAACCTCTCTGGAATCTTAAAGAAGCAACCATTAGACAGATTCTAGATGATGTTTCTTTAGATAAAAGGCCGGCATATACAACTGTTCAGACGATTATTAATCGGTTGGAGGATAAGGGTGTTGTTGCCCGAGTTAAAAAAATAGGCATTGCGCATATCTATCGACCGCTAATTAGTCAAAAATCAGCGTTTAGTAATTTAATTGAAGATTTTGTCACCATATTTGGTGGATCATCAAGTCCGATCATGTCGCATCTTGTTGAAACAGGTAGAATCACTTTGAAGGATTTAAAAGAAATAGAAATTCTTCTAAAGAAAAACAAGAAGAGGAGCAAAAAATGATTAATCCAATATTTATGGACATCTCTTCGCAGTTATTGTTAGTGAGTATAGGAAATCACATCTGGCAGGCCACTCTGTTTGGAACATTGATTTTAGGTGTAATGTTTTTACTCAAGAAATCTCCTGCACGAATCAGATTTTATATTGGATGGATTGGCCTTATGAAGTTCGCACTTCCATCTGCTCTATTTCTGTTAGTTTTTGGTCGTTTGGATGGGATTATCTCATCATATGATAAGATAATCGGTGAAGCGATAACCCCTATAAGTATTATACTTACAGAGCCATTATTCCTTTTCGAAAATTCAGCAACTGCTTCATCCACTACAGCATTTTCTATCCTTACAGTTTTAAATGTTTTAGGTGGAATTTGGGTTTTCATTGCCTTGTTTATCTTTGGTTACTGGCAAATAAGGCTAATAAGATTACAGAGGCAATTAAGTCGTTCATCAAATCCATTTCCAGAATTTCTTACCGCTAAGTTAATTGAGATCAAAAATAAGATAGGGTATAAAGGTCTAGTAACGGGGTGGCTTACTGAAAGTAGAATAGAACCAGGAGTAATTGGGATTTTTCGCCCCAGGATAATACTTGCTAATGATCTAGTAGATGAACTGACCGAGGAAGAATTAAAAACTATACTCGTCCATGAGCTCATTCATATTAAACACAGGGATAACTTCTGGTCCTATTTGCAGATGATTATATTCTGCATTTTCTGGTTTCATCCACTTGTAATATGGCTCTATCATCGACTTACACACGAATGCGAGAAAACCTGTGATGAGGAAGTAATTAAATTAACCAATGACAGAGAAGCATACACAACCGGTATATTGAAAGTTTCACAATTCACCCTTGGCATACGTATGCCCGGTTTTACTGGAATAACTCAGTCCAAATTGGGATATCGTATTCAATCCATATTAAATATTAAGATACAGAAAGATTCAAAAATAATGAACCGATCAATAATTATCATAGTATTAATACTCCTCAGTATTAGTATGTTTACTGGTGGATCCCTTGCTAAAAATGGGGATATAAACGAAAATGAAGCTATTATAGAAAAGCTTATTGTAGATCAACCTTATCCCAGTGTTAATGAAGAAGAGAGTATAGTAATCGAAAAAATAAAGCAGTTAATTGACACAAACGAATATAATCAGGCGCTTGAAATTCTTGAAGAGGCAATAACTGATGATTCAAGCCCAGCATTTTGGCTGATTAAAGGAAGTATACATGCGAATGCTAAAGAATTTGAAAATGCTGCTATTGGTTTAGAAAATTTTATAGTTGAATATCCCACATACTTTGAAGCTCAAAAATCTCTTGGGTATGTTTATGCCACTATGAAGAAATTTGATAAAGCACGTCAGCATTTGTTAAGGGCAATCGAACTCGGAGGTGAAGATGCCAGGTTGTATGGGCTAGTTGGTTATTCTTACACATTAGATGAAGAATGGGTTTTAGCAGAGATGTTTTTCCGTGAAGCTATTAAAAGGGATCCTGCGGAACCATATTGGAAAGATGGTTTAAACTCGGTTATAGAAAAGCAAAATAATGTAAGGAGTGTCAGTGTAAAAACATCAGGGTAATAAATCTATATTTATCTAATTGGGAGAAAAGTCAAAAGAGGGCAGGTTTTGCATTATAGCACTTTTTATTTTTTGCGAGTATGCTTGCCCTAGCCCCTTTCTAATATTCCTATGGCGACTGAAGAGATTGAGCGACTCGATTATTCCTTTATTATTCCCATAGGGCAGAATACCATCTACTATAAGATCAAATTCTTCTTCAGCAAAAGCGTTGATAGAGTTACGCAGTGCCCTTGCAAGTGATTTAATTTTTTCTGCCTCCTTAGGAGGCCATGGGCTTGGAAGATGGGGAAGTAATTCATCAGCTTCCATATGAAGAAAGGGGCTGTCTGGTGTAGATAGAAGCTTTTGGAGGGTGATAGTGACGGTGGAGTGACCCCCAAAAATCGTACCATTTACAGAGAGAGGTTATCGGGATAAACAGATAACCTCAATGAAAAGAAAAAGATACACGACAGAACAGATCATATTAATATTACGGCAGGTTGATACTGGCAAGACGGTGCAGGAAATCTGCCGTGGCAACAACCTAAGCGAACAGACCTTCTATCGCTGGGGTAAGAAGTATGACAACTTGGAACTGGCCGATGCGAAGCGATTTAAAGAGCTGGAAAAAGAAAACACCAAACTGAAGAAGCTGCTCGCAGATCAAATGCTCAAGAATCAGGAGATGGAGGAAACGTTGTCAAAAAAATGGTGAGCCCAAAGCAGAAGAAGCGAGTAGTAAAAGATGCGGCTGAGCGAGGGCTGTGCTCGCTTTAGAGGGCTTGTACCTATCTCAGCCTCAGTTGGTCAACGTACAGCTACCGGCCCAAGCAGGCCAGTAAGAAAGCTCAGCGGTTGGCCGAGCGGATTGTAACCCTGTCCTGGGAACATCCCCGTTACGGTTACCGGCACATCCGTGCCTTGCTCGTAAAGGAAGGGTGGGCAACAAGCAGGAAGTTTGTCCAGGCGGTACGCCGTTCAGAAGGGCTGCAGGTAAAGCCCCCGAAAAAGCGTAGACCCCGTCAAGGGGTCTCTACAGGGCCGCCTACTAAAGCAACCGGTCGCAATCACGTCTGGTCCTGGGACTTTGTCCATGACCGCACAGACAATGGCGGTCCATTAAAGATGATGACCTTAATCGATGAATATACGCGTCAATGTCTGAGTATCCGGGTCGCTCGTGAACTCACCTCAACTGATGTCCTCTCTGTGCTTAGCGAGGCCATTGAAGAGGAGGGAGTTCTTAGCTATATCCGTAGTGACAATGGCAGTGAATTCATTGCTCATCAGGTGCAGCAGTGGCTGGCCGACAATAAGATCAAGGCAATCTATATCGATCTGGGCAGTCCCTGGCTACCGAGCGAAGCGACACCTCAACGAGCCAAAGCGAGAATAACAAACGGTTTCATCGAATCGTTTCACAACCGCTTACGCGATGTACCGAGGAACGTAGTGACGACATAGCGAAGCGCTCATGTTTGAACCCTGATGTGTTGCTCAGCGTGGCTGAAGCGCAAGTGCTAATTGAACAATGGCGTCAGACCTACAACCATGAACATCCCCACAGTCGTTTAGGCTTTAAAAGGGAATTATATACCTAAGTTACCAAAATTATAATTTACTTTTTCTTCCGTTTTGATGGATCAGGTCGTTTGCTGGCTGCAAATATTGTCTTTGCTACATATTCGGGGGATTCATTTATTACCAATGTCCGAGTTTCAGGACGACCTTGTTTTCTTTCTGGTTTTTTATTTTTCTTAGACATTAATTCTTATTTATTTTTGATCATATCAATGGTAATTTCTCCGGTCTTGGTTTCTGCGAGTTCAACTCTTGTAAGAATATGCTTAAAGAATTTCTCTAAGGTATCTTCTTTTACTTTTTGGTGAATCATATGAATTGAAAATGTGTCAATTTTGATCTTTTCGCTGATATTAAGCTGTTCATAAAGGTTCATATCCATAATTTCTTCAAACGTATCATATGACTTTATGAGGTTATCGAGCAAGAATTCTGCTTTTTTCCTTAGCGAATACTCTATATCTTGGGTATCAATTTTTCCTCTCTTCTTTTTGAATATCATTGTATTTCCTAATCAGGCAGCTTTGGAGCCAATGGGTGATGCAATCAAATCTTCGTATTTAAGTTGTTTACCAACCATTCTACGTGCAATCGTCGACATTTGTGTGAGCGTATCCTTACTACGAATATTTTGACGCCCGGCAAACTCGTTAATATACCGATGAAGGTGCTTAATACTCATTTTATGAAAAGTTCCATGATAACCACGTTTAAATAACGCCCAGAATGACTCTATGCCATTCGCGTGTGCCATCCCATTTACAAACTCACCAGTGCTGTGGCAAACGGATTTATGTTGGAATATATCTGACAATTGAGAATAGGCTTTGTGTTCATCCGAATATACAGTTGATCCCCGCTCTACAGATTGTCTAACAAAACCTGCTAATACACCATCTCCAGTTAATTTAATTGTACTAGCTACAACTTGCTCTAACCTCTCCTGATCGTTCTTTTACGCCTACTATAGCAAGTTTTACCAACAGTGCCATGTCCAGATTTCAATTTCTTTGATCCATGCTTATTGCGTTCTTTTCCACCGACATAAGTTTCGTCTACTTCCACTGCACCACGCAATTTCCTGTCACCTATGATAAATGCTTCGCGAATACGTTGCATCATATGCCAAGCTGATTTTTGCGTTATTCCCAATTCGCGATGCAGCTTCATACTAGACACTCCCTTGAGGCTAGTTGTTGCCATATAAATTGCAATCGCCCACTGCTGTAACCCAAGTTTGCTAGACTCCATAACTGCTCCCTTGCGAACGCTAAAAAATTGCCTGCAATCTTTGCAACGATACCGCATTGATTTATGGGTTGTGTGAACGCACTTATCAGAACCGCAATCTGGGCAAGTTACCCCATCTGGCCATCGTTGCTTTTCAAAACATGCTTCCGCAGCATCATCATTGGGGAACATTTTAAACAGTTCTATGACTGTCAATCCTTCTCGATGTGATCTTCCTGGTCCTGACATAATTTTTTACCTTATTTAATTGATTTGACTATGGTAACTATACTACCATTAAATATAATAATGTCAAGAGATTTAGTTAATTTTTTCCTTTTTTAAACAATGATAACAACAAACGAAAGCATGAATTAGGTTTCTTGATCATTATTCTCTGAATTGGTGTTGGTTTAATTATTATTCTTTAATAATATGTGAATTAAGTGGGATCACACTAGTAGTTTACACCTCTCTAGTGTGATCCCATATTCCTCAACAGAACTCAGGGAACCAGTTGCTTCAAATTCATCTCCACGGTTTAGCCCCTTAAGATCACCTTTCCAAGAGCGTTTTTTAAATTCGAAATACACACTGACCTCATCCTCTGTTTCGGCGTAAACCTGAATGCAATCATCCTTGTCATCAACATCTATTACTTTGGCGCGCATGGTTAGTCTGGAGCCAATGTGTGGCTGAATAATTGGATAAGCCTGAATCGATGTCAGACCTGAAATCATACCCACCAACTCCTTGGGCGTTTTTCGTGTCAAAAGATCATCAGTATGTGACTGAACAACTGGGCCTGTTCCCAACTGAACTCGCCCCTCGCCTCCAGGGCTGATGTTTTCAGTCGATGGTTGGCTAAGATTGTTTAACTTTCCCTCTAGCGTAGCAATCCGTTTCTTATAGTTCCGACCAAATATTAATGTGCCTAGCATACCGGTGAGCCCTCCAAGTATGAGCGACATGACAATCCAAACCCAACGTGCCATGATGATCTGCAGTAAACCACACAAGAAGTTATCCCAATCCATCCTATCCGATTATGCACCGTAACATAAATCGTCAAGATTTTTGGTAACTTTGGTATATAATTCCCCTTTAAAAGCCCACTAGAGTTTGTCAGATTCCTTTCAGATCCTGGCCGCGTTCGGGCTACGCCCTCACTCGCCAGGATCTCTCCTATACATCAATCCTAAAACCATTAACACCCGGTAACTCTCTCACTTAATAATTGGTACTAAAAACGGGGTTCGATCACGAAGCAATTTGATGATCTCCATGAAGGGGCTAATTATGACTTAGAAGTAGATTCAACCTCAACTAATGCATCTGAAAATGTTAATTTAATTAAGACATTTTTGATGCTTAAAGATCCTGGTCTGAAAAACCACAATAATAATATCAGCAAAGAAGACATCTGAGGTCAGAGTCTGATTTATGCTATAATGAAAATTACTATAAAATATTAGGCTTTTTCAATTCTTGCTTGTTTCTTTCTAAAGAAGTTTGGGTTGATTACAAATTCGTACTTCAGCCCATCGGGGTCACAAAAGAATGTAGCATAATAACCTTCGTTGTATTCAGTGCATTCACAAGGTGGATCGGTAATTTTACATAATCCTTTTTCTTCCAATGGAACCAGAACTGTTGAGTAAAACCGATCAACATCCTCTTGGGTGGCTGCACAAAATGCAATATGATGATGATGCCCAACTGCCCAACGAATATATTCGACAGAAGACTGCTCCTTTTGGGTTTGGGTTATGCTGAATTCATGGGGCGTATTAAGATCCCATCTTTTGTAATCTTGAAATGGATAGTCTCCCTCAAAAACGCTGTCGGTCAGCTCATAGCCTAAATATTCAAACATCGGACGGTAAAATTGCGATGAACGCTTCACATCCGAGACGACGATGCTTTGGTGATGTAAGAGTCCTCGGTGTGTATTCATTTTGGGTGTTCCTTTTTTGTAATTAATTGGGCAAATATGTTAGATCGAATTTGCAAATGTTAAACTAACGAGAGAGATACTGCATAAGTTCATCTTACGAGAACTGTGTTATGAGGTAGATTGCAAGGATGAATGTTGTATTTAAAGGTTATATTTCTAAAGAAAAACTGAATCAGATGTTTGAAATAGCGGTTGCAGGGGAACTAGACGTTATTGAAATAAGCGAAGAATTAACAAAAGTCCTTGACACTAACTATATAAATATTTATATAGTTGTTCCATGAGTCTTGATTACATCTTGCTCGGGATGCTAAGCAAACCGGCTAGCGGCTACGACCTCAAGATCGAGTTCAACCAAGTAGCTCGCAATTTCTGGTCGGCTGAACTGAGTCAGATCTATCCTGCTCTGAAACGCTTAGAAGCCAAGGGACTGCTTGAATGTGCGGTTGAGCCCTCAGCAAAGGGACCGGATCGGAAGGTCTATCGGCGAACGAAGATAGGTTGCACCGAACTCGTTAAGTGGCTGGAAGCTGGACCAGTTATGGGAACGCAACGCTTCGCCTACGTCGCACAGCTCGCTTTCTTTGCTGAGTTGGGCGACTTGGAGCGAACGCTCGACTTCATCCTTGAGCTACGCTCTCAGTTCGTCAGCTTTCTGGCAATGCTCGAAGCAACCGAAGCCGAGATCTCGTTAGCTGAAGAGGACCTACCTGACGAAACGTTTCATGATTACCTGTGCCTTCGGATGGGCGTGACTTCGATCCACGCCCACATCGCATGGTGTGATGAATCGGTCGATCGCATTTGCGAACGACAGCGAAACTTAGGTTCTAAGAAGACGACTCATGATTGATCTCGTTCATCAAGGACTGTGCTGGACTCATATCTTAATTGGGTGCGTTTGCCTGATTGCTTCTTGAGCGCCTATCGAAGTCACGCCAATCATTGTCGTTAGACTAAAAACTTTTTAAAATATGATAGAAAAAATACGAATAACTTTTGGGGCTCTGATTTTGGTTTTAACATTAGTCATACCACTACTAGCTAAGCAGGAAAACTCCAGATCTAGACAAATTAAAGAGGCACTTGAGCACGCGCGTCTTGACCTCATTGAGATTCGTCGTGACATTCACCAACATCCCGAGGTCTCAGGAAAGGAGGAGCGCACATCGCGTCTAGTATCTGAGCGATTGAGAACTCTTGGATTAGAGGTGGAGACTGGCGTCGGCGGTCATGGTGTAATCGGCGTTCTTAAAGGGAACAAGCCTGGAACTGTTGTTGCTTATAGGGCCGACATGGATGCTGTTTATAGCGAAGCTCTCGATCCCGTACCCTTCCGTTCTAAGATATCAGGTGTCCGACATATTTGCGGCCACGACATTCACACCACTGTAGCTTTGGGTGTTGTGGAAGCTCTGGTAGCGGTTCAAGATGATCTCCCAGGTACAGTGAAATTTATTTTTCAACCTTCAGAGGAGAATTGGATGGGGGCCTTAGCTATGATGCGTGATGGGGTACTTGAAAATCCCACTCCAACCGCTATCTTCGCAGTCCACTGTTTTCCAGGGGAGGTTGGACAGATCGGAGTTGTGGATGGTATGGTTCTTCCAGGGGCTGATCAAATAGTCTTAACGGTCAGTGGAAAGGGGGACACCGAACACGCGGCTCAGACTTATGCAGACATCATTTCAAGCCTGAGTACCATTGGACCTCTAGGAAGCAGCGGTCCGTCAGACTGGGAAAGATTCATATATGCGCGTGCACACGTCAAAATGGACCCTTCAAATTCGAGCCAATGGATTGTGAGAGGATTCGTGAAAGCTTCTAGTGAAGAGGCCTACGCGTCGGCGAAAAGTACGTTCAATAGTCAACTTTCAGATCTCACATTATCGGATATCCACTACAAACTTGACTATCAAGATCGGTTATATCCCGACTTGATTAACGACTCCTATCTAGTAAAATCTTCACTAGACCCGATTCGTATTGCTATCGGAGATGACGGACTGATTCTTGTACCCGTAGCGGTCCCTTATTTTGGTGAGGACTTCGTTTACTACCAACAAAAAATCCCCGGAGTCATGTACTGGTTGGGTGTTTCCAATTCCGAGAAAGGATTCGTGGGAATGCCGCACAGCCCTGGATTTGTAGCCGATGATGAGTCCGTCATAGTGGGGGCGCGTGCAATGTCGGCAGTTTTATTGGACTATCTGGAGAACCACTGACCTGTCCCCGTAAAACTGGACCAGGAAAGATTTAGTCTGGCGTGGGTGGAAAACCTAATAAAAATAGGAGAAAGAACGATCCATGAAAAGCAAAGGTTCACGAGGCACAGCCGAGAAGGCCTGACAAACGATATAATAAAGAACAAATCATCTATGGCCTAAGGCAGGTAGAAGGCGGACGAAGGATTGCCGAAGTGTGCCGAGAGTTAGGGGTGAGCGAACAGACCTACCATCGATGGAAGAGTAAATACGCGGGCATGGGAATGAGCGAATTAAGACGGCTGAAGCAACTCGACGAAGAGAACGCTAGTTTAAAGAAGCTGGTGGCTGATCTGAGCCTGGACAAGCACATGCTGCAGGAAGTTATCTCAAAAAAGTTATAAAGCCAGTGGGCAAGAAGGCGATTGCTGAGTGGTTAGTGGAAGCTTATGCAGTGAGCAAACGCCGGGCGTGCAGGCTGATGCAGTTGTATTGGTCGAGTTATAACTATCAGCCGGTGATGAGGGACGAACGCGCGCTGATTGTGCGCATACGAGACCTCGCCGCCGCGCGTGTGCGCTACGGGTATAGGCGAATCACGGTGTTATTAAAGCGGGAGGGCTGGTTAAAGCGGGAGGGCTGGTCGGTAGGAAAGAAACGCGTCTATCGGATCTACAAGGCTGAAGGGCTGGAAGTGCGCACGAAGAAACGTAAGAAGCGTGCCGCGCAAAGGCGGGTCTCACTGCCCGCGGCTTCAGCTGCCCAGGAACGCTGGTCGATGGACTTTATGAGCGATCGGCTGGTCAACGGCCGCCCTTTCCGCATTCTCACCGTTGTCGATCAGTATACCCGAGCTTGCCCACTGCTTCTGGCCGATACGTCCATCGGTGGTCATAAAGTCACTGCAGCACTTACGAAAGCCGCTGAACGAATCGGTCTTCCCGAAACCATTACCGTCGATAATGGTCCTGAGTTTGCCGGCAAAGTAATGGATCAGTGGGCTTATGGCCATGGCATCGAGCTGGATTTTATCCGGCCAGGTAAACCCGTAGAAAATGGCTATATTGAGAGCTTCAATGGACGCTTACGAGATGAACTTCTTAACACGGAGATATTTTGTACGCTCGCTGAAGTGAAAGAAAAACTTGAAACCTGGCGGCTTGATTATAATACTCAAAGACCACACAGCTCTCTGGGCTATCGGCCTCCGGCCGAATACGCCCAAAGAGCCATATCTAAGCAAATTAAAACCCATACCACCCTGCCGGATCTAACACTAGCACTGGTACAGTAAACGGGAGCAGGTCACCCGGTAACTCTCTCACTTAATAATTGGTACGAAATACGGGGTCCAATCATAACATTCCGGAGTATGTGAGCTTTTTTAGTCGTACTCGTTTGTTAGACTAAATTGACGGCAAGCTTTTGGTGAACGATACTCAAGTACAATCACATTCTATAAAAGGATTTTTTGTCCTTTTTTCTGGTCAATCTATCTCATTGCTAGGTAGCCAAATCGTTCAATTTGCCTTAGTCTGGTGGTTAGTTCAGGAAACACATTCAGCGACAGTATTAAGCATAGCTGCTATTTTCGGATTTTTGCCACAAGTAGTCCTTGGACCCATTATTGGTACTTTAGTCGACCGTTGGAATCGTAAACAGGTAATGTTGCTGTCGGACAGCATTATTGCTTTAGCGACCTTATTATTGGCATGGATCTTCACTATTGGGTCGGTTCAAATCTGGATGGTATACCTCATCATGTTTATTCGCGCATTAGGCGAAGGGTTCCAAAAACCAGCCATGATGGCATCAATCCCCCTCATGATTCCAGATAAATATCTTTCAAATATTCATGGGGTAAGACAGGCATTTTATGGTGGGCTTCAAATAATCTCTGCACCACTTGCTGCCCTTTTGTTGGGTCTTATGCCAACAGTAGCCATTCTTCTAATTGATGTAATAACAGCTCTCTTCGCAATTACTCCCCTGTTATTTATTATTATTCCACAACCTAATAAAAATCAGGATAGATCGGGAATAGGTAACATACAGTCAGTTTGGGCTGATTTGATCGCTGGTTTTAAGTACGTGCGGAGCTTGGTGGGACTATTCATACTCGTCGCGTTTATGTCTTTGATTGGTGTGTTGCTAATGCCCCCTTGGATTCTTCTTCCATTATTAGTGACCATTCATTTTGGTGGAGATGTAATAGACTTGGGTTGGATATTATCAGCGACTGGGATTGGTGAAGTCATCGGTGGGATCACACTTAGTTTATGGGGTGGCTTTAAAAAACGAATTATTACCGTTATGATTGGTTTAATTGGTATAGGACTTAGCTTAATTATTGTAAGCGTACTACCACCTGCTTATTTTTTAATTGCAGTAATGTCCATGTTCCTAGGTGGTTTTATGTCTTCTATAATTAACGGTTCTCAGGTAGCAATTATACAAACTTGTTCCACTCCAGAAATGCAAGGTCGAGTTTGGACTATAACGGGGAGTATGATGAACTGTACAACCCCGCTGGGACTTTTGATCGCGGGACCAGTCGCAGACTTAATGGGAATTAAATTCTGGTATATAGTGGGAGGGATAGGCAGCGTTATTATCGGAATAACCCTTATGCTTATTCCAGCAGTCGTTCACATTGAAGAGGGTAGAGCTAAAGTATCATGAGTTTTTCAATTAGTCAAAAAGAGTTGGAAGGGGTCAGGCTTTGTATGCTGGTTTTATACTATATTGCCGGAATATGACCTGCTCCCGTTTACTGTAGCAGAGCCAGTGTTAGATCCGGCAGGGTGGTAAGAGTTTTCATTTTCTTCTGCCAACGAACAAAACTACCTCGGTATAAGAAGTTCATCGCGTAAACGTCCATTGAAAATATCGATATAACCATTTTCTGCGGGTTTACCTAGCCGGATAAAATCCAACTCAATGCTGTGGACATAAGCCACAGCATCGAGTACTTTACCTGCAAATTCAGGCTCATTATCGACGGTCATGGTTGGGGCAAGATAGAATTCTTCCGAAGCTTTCTAAAGTGCGGCCGTAACCGCGTTCCACTATAATTGTATTATCAAGAGGGATAGACGCAGACCCGTCTTCGTCTCTCGATTACGCCGTGGCAAGCGAGGATTGGTAATAATCTATACTCAGTACTCGCTTAATTGAGGACACGATTAAGAGTTTCTGATATCTGGCTTACGGTTTTGAAGCTTCGACTTCAAGTCTGAGCATGCCAAGATGGGTCATGCCGTCATCGTCTGGAGGGTGGCGATGGAGATACTCGTCAATAGCCTGTTGAAGAAACTTGTCGCGCTCACTTTCGGGAACTCGCTGTGTGTAGGGCAACCATGTTGTCCGCACCCAACTTTTGAACCCAGGGATGTCATGGACCATGTCTTTCGGAATCAATTCAACGCGCTTTACAGCGAAACCAACTTCGGACAGCCAGAGATGATAATCAGCAGGATCATAGAAATTATAGGGAAAAGTGAAGTTGATTGGACCCCGTTTTTCGTACCAATTATTAAGTGAGAGAGTTCCCGGGTATTAATGGTTTTAGGATTGATGTATATGAGAGATCTTGGCGAAGTGAGGGCGTAGCCCGAACGCGGCCAAGATCTGAAAGGAATCTGACAAACTCTTGTGGGCTTTTAAAGCCTAAACGACTATGAGGATGTTCATGGTTGTAGGTCTGACGGCATTGTTCGATTACCACGTGCGCTTCAGCCACGCTGAGCAACACATCAGTGTTCAAACATGAGCGCTTCGCTATGTCGTCACTACGTTCCTCGGTACATCGGGTAAGCGGTTGTGAAACGGTTCGATGAGACCGTTTATTATTCTCGCTATCGCTCGTTGAGGTGTCTCGCTTCGCTCGGTAGCCAGGGACTGCCCGGGTCGATATAGATCGTCTTGATGCTTTTGTCGGACAACCACTGCTGCACTTGATGAGCGATAAATGGCTTCGCATGTCGTCGCTTTGCTCCTCGGAACACTGCCATTGTCACTACGAATATAGTGGGGGGATTCCCTCTTCATCGACGGCTTCGCAGAGAACCGAGAGGACCTCGGTTGAGGTGAGCTGTCGAGCGACCCGAAGGCGCAAACATTTTCGCGTATATGTCTTCGCTTCGCTTGAGTGTAGTCGCTTTCAGATCCTCGGTACATCGATTAGGGTCATGATTTTCAGTGAACCTCCATTATCGCTACGATCATGGATAAAGTCCCAGGACCAGACGTGATTGCGATCGGTTGCTTTAGTGGGAAGCCCAGTAGAGACCCCTTGACGGTGCCTACGCTTTTTCGGTAGCTTTACCTGCAGTCCTTCTGATCGTCGTACTGCCTGGACAAACTTCCTGCTAGTTGTCCAACCTTCCTTTAAAAGCAGGGCACGGATGCGCCGATAACCGTAACGGGAATATTCCCAGGATAAGGTCACAATCTGCTCGGCCAACCGTAGAGCTTTCCTGCTGACCTGCTTGGGCCGGTAGCTGTAGGTTGACCAACTGAGGCTGAGATAGGAACAAGCCCTCCAAAACGAGCACAGCCCCTTCTCAGCCACCTCTTTTACGGCTCGCTTCTTCTGCTTTGGCTCACCCCTTTTTTGACAGTGTTTCCTCCAATACCTGATTCTTGATCATTTGCTCAGCGAGCAGGTTTTTTAGCTCGGTATTTTCTTTTCCCAGTTCTTTAAATCACTTCGCATCGGCCAACTCCAAGTTGCCATACTTATTACCCCAGCGATAAAAGCTCTGCACGCTTAGGTTGTTCCCACCGCAGACTTCTTGTACCGTCTTATCTGTATCGGCTTGACGCAGTATTGCGATGATCTGTTCTGTTTGTATCTTTTTCTTTGCATTGAGGTTATCTATTTATCCCCATAACCTCTCTCGGTATATGATACCATTTTTAGTGGTCACGCCAAGGGGAAGTGAAAGTGGTATGAACAGCAATGTTTGTAAAATCATGGTAATCCTTGAAAAAGGTTGCGTAATGTATTCCCGGCTTGGCACATGTGATACACAACGACAACGTATAGTAAACCCGGACAATTGATTGATTTCAATATGACTCTAGACTCTACAGCACACTTGGGCAATAAAGGAGCCCATGTCCAGTAGAAAGCTGAAGGAAACCTCCAAGCAATCCTTGACATGATGGTTCGACGTCGTGATAGGTGTCTGTACAGCAGGTTTATAGCAAGCCCGGCAATACAACCTAAAACACCTCGTTATCGCGGATAAAGCCGGGTCAGACAGCATTGTCAGGGTCCAGTTGTGATTAAACTTGCCTCTACTGGGCGCATAAATTCATTGTTTCCAACACAAAGGTCACTTAATCGATATTATTAAATCCACACTTAAATTCTTGCCCGTTTCCTGGCTGAAGATCACCAAAAAAAGTATGATTCCTGCCCATGTCAGGAAATTAGAGGAAAATATAAATTATTATTGTGCCGTTATTTAAGTATAACTAATTGTTAACAAGCAGTTTATTATAAGGCATTATTGAGTCCCGTTCATAGTCGGTTTCATCGAGTCGTTTCACAACCGATTACGCGATGTACCGAGGAACGTAGTGACGACATAGCGAAGCGCTCATGTTTGAATCGTGAAGTGTTGCTCAGCGTAGCTGAAGCGCAAGTGGTAATCGAACAATGCTGTCAGAACTATAACCATGAACATCCCCACAGTCGTTTAGGCTTTAAAAGCCCACAAGAGTTTATCAGATTCCTTTCCGATTTTGGCTGCGTTCGGGCTACGCCCTCATTGCATCCAAAACTTGACTTCCTCTACCAACTTAAACCTCTCCAGACTAACTCTCCCGGTGGACCAGTTTGTGTAACCCGACCACGACGAATACTTACCTTCGAAACATTTTAACTTAACTGGAGATGGCTATTTTAAACATCAAAATTGAAGGTCAACGAGTAGGGTCGTAATACGCCTTTCGTCGGATTTTGGATTGCAGTAAATGTAACGTGAGATACCTCTACGCGTAAAAAGCGTTCAGAAGTGAGATGGAGAACTAAATTCGTCCGATCAAGTAATGCCGATGTGCCAAATCGTCCCGGTATTTATGTGATCGGCCATATCGATGACACGAATGGATTACCAATCCGTAACCACTTTGTGTATGTTGGAATCACTAAAAATCTGAAGAGGAGGTTGAGAGAGCATTCACATCTTACAGAAACGAATCCAAAACTCGCTATGTATTTAAGCCAAAATAGAACGAAATCAAGATTTTGGTTTACGACAGAAATACCTAATAAAGAATTGGCTGGATTAGAATCTGAACTTATCAGAACACTCAGACCTATCTACAACTCACAGAAGAAGAGAATTCACAAATCAGGAGGGAACAAATGAAAGACCTAAATGAACAACTGATAAATGACGTAACAGAACAAGAAGAACGGAAGAGTCAAGCGTTGAATCTGCTTTTGAACGAATACCGGGAGAAGAAGGGGCATCTGATCGGATTAACTTCTCAAATGGGCTTAACTCGTTCATACGTCACGAGCAGTTCGCTTGAATGGATAGGAGAACATCTTAGATTTGCAAACCAACTCCCTATATTCAATGAAAAGATAGATAAAAAAACTGGGAAGATTATAATCGATCGTGAAACACTAACTCTAATTCAACAACGTGAACTTGATTGGAGACGTCAGTATCCTATGACGCTTTATTTAGCCAAAAGAAAACAACACAAATTTCCACCAATGTTAGTTGTGTCATGGCAACCTTGGGTAGGTAATCCAAATGCAAATGAGTGGAGTAACGACAAAGCTTTGAAGGATAGTATTAACGCTCAAGGATTAGATAATGAATCTTACTATGTTGATATCGAAATTACCGATACTGATCAACTCTACGTAATCGACGGTCAACACCGACTCATGGCAATACAGGGACTAAGCAATCTTTTAAATAAAGGTAATGGTTGGACCCCGCGTTTTAGTCCACTTTCAATGAGACAATCTCCGTGATTGTGGTTTCATCAGTAAAGGTACCGGCTCCGGTCGTCCTCCGGACTCCCTCCGCCGGAACCTTGGGTCTGTAATTTTCTTGGCATATTGCGCCGGAGTTAGCAAGCCCAAGGAGCGATGGGGACGAATCTTATTATAATATTCCAGCCAGTCTCCTATCACCACGGGGGATTCAGTGAGGGTGTAGAGCAGCTCGCGATCAAGGCATTGCGCTCGTAAACGACTGTTGAAGCTTTCGATATATCCATTCTGCCAGGGACAGCCAGGATCGATGTAAATCGTTTCGATCTGGTTCTCGCGCAACCAGCGCTGTATAGCTTGCGCGATAAATTCTGGACCATTGTCAGAACGAATAAACAGGGGTGCGCCATGCCGGGAAATCATTCGCTGCAACAGAACCAGTACCTCGGCTGCTTTGATCGCGCGGTCAGCATGAAGAACGTGGCACTCCCGCGTATAGTCATCGATGATGCTGAAAACACGCAGTTTGCCGCCACGCTGGGTGTAGTCCGAAACGAAATCCCACGCCCACACGTGGTTCTTGTGTTTGGCCTCTTGAGGCAAACCCGTGGACAGGCCGCGGCGGCGCTTTCGAGGTTTGGGCGGCGGTACTTGCAGTCCCTCTTCGCGGCGTAGGCGCTGCACCTGTTTCTTGTTTACCCGGTAGCCCATTTCACCCAGCATTTGATTGATTTTTTTGTAGCCAAGAGTCGGGTGCTTCCGCGACAGGCGAACGATCGCAGTCTCCAGCAACTGCTTCTTATCAGGCACAGGCTTGGAGCGGTAGCGCAGGGTCGAGCGGTTGAATCCCAGCCATCGGCATATGGCCCGCCCGGAACACGACAAAGCTCGCTGAACTTTTTCGGCGACGCCACGCTGTCGCTCCGGGCTCAGATGTTTTTTTCCAAGGCTAGCTCCAGGGCCTTTATATTCAGAAGCTGGTCAGCGAGCAGTTTTTTAAGTTCAGTGTTCTCTTTCCCCAGCTCCTTCAACCTTCGTGCCGCCATACTTGCTCCTCCACCGGTAGTAAGTCTGCCGGCTGATGTTGCGCCGGCGGCAGACCTCATCGGTCGTCAGCCCGGCGGCCTCCGATTCTCGCAGTATACGAATGATATTTTCGGTCGTGTCTCGCGTTTGCTTCATGATCATTTTCCTTCCTTTTGTTGGAAAATCGTCTCAGTAGCAATGGACCAGTTTATTGGGACCCAACCACTCCAAGTTTTAATGCAAAGTACTCGATCAGTGGGCTTATGGCCACGGCATCGAGCTGGATTTTATCCGGCCAGGCAGACTCGTAGAAAATGGCTATATTGAGAGATTCAATGGGGACGCTTGGCGGCTTGATTATAATACTCAAAGACCACCCTGCCGGAACTAACACTGGCTCTGGTACAGTAATCGGGAGCAGGTCATGTTGGGTATATGGATCAAAACTATGATCTAAGAACAGATAAAAATCCGTCATAAATAAAGTAATTAAGCTTCAATATCATATAACGAATCAGATAAGCGGAATAGTAAAGAAAAGTCACAAGATTGACTCGTTGCTTATTATAGTATCTTTAGCTGGTAAGTATTACGATGATAAATCTGATGTAGATTTGATTGCTTATTGTAATAGGTTACCAATGTTAAAAGAAATCCGAGATTTGTTTAAAGATGATTCAATTCAAAAAACTTTAATCCCTTATAATGGATTTCAAATCCACTTAACTAACTTTGAAATTAAAGCCAGCATCATATTTTTAAATGTATCTTTTATTGAAAAATTAGTAAGAAAATATCCAAACATTAATTTCGGCGAATATAGAGAGTTGTGTGATAAATTAATTAACTCAAAGGTTCTTTTTGATAAAAAACATCTAATTTCTCCATATAAAAATCAGGTTAAGAAAATTCCAGACACTCTATAGAAAAGGATAATAGAGATGAATTACTATAATTTAAGATATTATTTCATTAAGGGTGAGATCCGATTAGACGGTGAAAGAGGAAACTGGATTATGGTAAATCAGAGAATTCATCAAAGTGTAGAGAAGCTACTAACATTAATATATCTGTTGAATTGGAGTGACCCCAAAAAATCGTATCATTTACAGTGAGAGGTTATCCGGATAAACGGATAACCAAAATGAAAAGAAAAAGATACACAACAGAACAGATCATAGCAATACTCCGGCAAGCCGATACCGGTAAAACGGTATCGGAAATCTGCCGTAGCAACAACGTAAGTGAACAGACCTTCTATCG
The DNA here is from genome assembly GCA_965197745.1 of Opitutales bacterium. GTDB lineage: Bacteria > Verrucomicrobiota > Verrucomicrobiia > Opitutales > PNEW01 > CBDANS01. The sequence goes on from CBDANS010000007.1 coordinate 985,564, forward strand.
CTGGGGTAATAAGTATGGCAATTTAGAACTGGCCGATGCGAAGCGATTTAAAGAGCTGGAAAAAAAATTCACAAGCCTAAGCGAGAAAACCTGCCATACCGAGCTAAAGAAGCTGCTCGCTGATCAAATGCTCAAGAATCAGGTGATGGAGGAAACGCTGTCAAAAAAATGGTGAGCCCAAAGCAAAATAAAGGAGTAGTAAAAGACGCGGCTGAAGGGGAGCTGTGCCCGTTGCGGGGGGGCTTATGCTTATCTCAGCCTGAGTTGGTCAATGTCCAGTTACCGGCCCAAGCTTTCCATTAGGAAAGCTCAGGGATTGTCCGACAAAAAGATCAAGGCGATATATATCGATCCGGGCAGCCCTTGGCAAAACGGTTTCATTGAGTCGTTTTACAACCGCTTACCCGATGTACCGAGGAACGTAGTGACGACATAGCGAAGCGCTCATGTTTGAACCCTGATGTGTTGCTCAGCGTGGCTGAAGCGCAAGGGGTAATCGAACAATGGCATCAGACCTACAATAATAAACATCCCCATAGTCCTTTAGGCTTTAAAAGCCAACTGGAGTTTGTCAGATTACATTCAGATCTTGGCCACGCTTCGCATAGATCTCTCAAATACAACAATGCTGAAACCATTAACGCCCGGTAACTCTCTCACTTAAAAAATTGGTACGAAAACCGGGGTCCGATCAATTGTGTCACAGGAATATTGGAATAATTACGCTCCAACTGAAGCGCTTCGGAATTGTGAGAATCCAGAAGACTACATTTACTATCTTTTAGTTTCTCAAACTCTCACGTCATTTCTGTCTAGTGTCGACTCTGTCCTTGACGTCGGTGGAGGTCCAGGCAGGTTCAGCCTGGATATCGCACCACATGTTAAAACAGTAGAACACATTGACTTTTCTCAGAAGATGCTCGACTTAGCGGTCAAAAAAGCCCGTAAGCTAGTAATTAAAAATATCAACTTCAAAAAAGTAGATGCAAAAGACTTATCTCAATATTCCGACCAACAGTTTGATAAAGTTATTTCTATAAATACTCCAATTTCCTTCTCAGGACATGATTGGAAATTAGCTCTAACTGAAATGTGCAGGGTTGCATCAAAAGCTGTTTTATTTACAGTATCAAATTTCATTTCAGCCTTCCCACGGTTGCTTGAAGTTTCACTAGAAAAGGACATTGGATGGGACACCCTAGCAACTGAGTTATTTAACAATCATTTATTTGACAGAGAAAGAGGAAAGACTGTAGGTATCGATTTTCCATCGGTTCAATCGTTTCTCCCTGGAGAGATAGAACGAGAATTTTGGGATCTTGGTTTTCAGGTAAGGGATGTCCGAGGGTTAGCCATTCTATGTCGAATGATGAATCCTGAGCATTTAAAGACCATTATTAGTGATAAAAAACGGCTATCTTCTTTTCTCGAATATGAATCTATTCTCGCGACAGCGTATGGAAAGTGGGCACCATCACGTGAAATTATGTTTATTGCTGAAAGAAAAGTTATAGGAAGTGACCTGTCCCCGTAAAACTGGACCAGCGAAGATTTAGTCTGGCATGGGTGAAAAAGCTAATAAAAAATAGGAGAAAGAACCACCCATGAAAAGCAAAGGAAAACGCTATAATAAAGAACAAATCATCAATGGCCTAAGGCAGGTTGAAGGCGGTCGAAGGATTGCCGAAGTGTGTCGAGAGTTAGGCGTGAGCGAACAGACCTACCACAGTTGGAAGGGTAAATACGCGGGCATGGGAATCAGCGAATTAAGACGGCTGAAGCAACTCGACGAAGAGAACGCCAGTTTGAAGAAGCTGGTCGCTGATCTGAGCCTGGACAAGCATATGCGGCAGGAAGTTATCACATAAAAGTTGTAAAGCCTGTGCGCAAGAAGGCGATTGCTGAGTGGTTAGTGGAAGCTTATGAGGTGAGCAAACGCCGGGCGTGCAGGCTGATGCAGTTGTGTTGGTCGAGTTATAACTACCAGCCTGTGAAGAATGGACGAGTTGCGCGCTGATCGTGCGCATACGAGACCTCGCCGCCGCGCGGGTGCGCTACGGGTATAGGCGAATCACGGTGTTATTAAAGCGGGAAGGCTGGACGGTAGGAAAGAAACGCGTTTATCGTATCTACAAGGCCGAAGGGCTGGAAGTGCGCACGAAGAAACGAAAGAAGCGTGCCGCGCAAAGGCGGGTCTCACTGCCCGCGGCTTCAGCAGCCCAGGAGCGCTGGTCGATGGACTTTATGAGCGATCGGCTGACCAACGGCCGCCCCTTCCGCATTCTCACCGTTGTCGATCAATACACTCGAGCTTGCCCACTGCTTCTGGTCGATACGTCCATCGGTGGGCGCAAAGTCGCTGCCGCACTTATGAAAGCCGCCGCAGGAATCGGTCTTCCCCAAACCATTACCGTCGATAATGGGCCCGAGTTTGCCGGCAAAGTACTCGATGAGTGGGCTTATGGCCACGGCATCAAGCTGGATTTTATCCGCCCAGGCAAACCCGTAGAGAATGGTTATATTGAGAGCTTCAATGGACGCTTACGCGATGAACTTCTTAACACCGAGCTATTTTGTACGCTGGTGCAAGCGAAAGAAAAACTTGATGCCTGGCGGCTTGATTATAATACTCAAAGACCACACCGTTCTCTGGGCTATCGGCCTCCGGCCGAATACGCCCACAGAGCCATGTCTAAGCAAATTAAAACCCATACCACCCTGCCGGAACTAACACTGGCTCTGGTACAGTAATCGGGTGCAGGTCATTATCCCGATAACCTCTCTCTTTAAATGATACAATTTTTTGGGGTCACTCAATTAAATCCACCCAAAAATTCTTGGCCGATTCCTGGCCGAATATCAGCAAAAAAATATGATTCTTGCCCTTTCCTGCCAAACATTTAGAGGCAAGGACAGGAAATTAGAGGAAAATATAAATTATTATTGTATCGTTATTTAAGTGTAACTATTTGTTATTAAGTAGCTTATAAGGCATTATTGAGTCCCGTTCATAGTCGGTTCTGTCTCATCGTCTACGTTTAAGATAGCCACTTTTGAGCCCTGCGACAGCGGGGCGACATCTTCCAAAGGCACCCGTCGTCGTCCCATTAAATTGGGACTATGCCGTGGCGAAGCAAAATTCACATAAAAGCATTTTGAGTATAAATTTTTATTCTAATTATCTACCTATTGCATAATCGTACTACTAAGCGGGCGCGACGAAGCACGTCCCTCCAGATAAATAAAAATGGAGGGCCACGCGTTGTCGTGGCCGATTGGATTGTATTATGATAATTAATTCGTCCATCCAATCTTCCAATCTTCCCTTCTTCCATCCACCCTTCCTTCTTGTCTCTTTTGTATCTCTTGTGCATCTTGTGGCTGTATCTTAACATGAATACGTTAGTCATAGGTGGTGCGGGAAGTGTTTAGGCCATTACTTAAATTATAGGTATGATGATGATAAATAATCTTCGTCTTCGTCTGCCTCCTCGTCTTCGTCTTTGGTTGATAATTTAGGAATAATGAAAAAATATATCAAAATTATATTATCCAATTTAAGTAATAAATGGTTATGAGGAAATAGGGGACGAAGACGAGGACGCAGACGAAGACGAAGCTAAATAATTTAATGAATACGTTAGTCATAGGTGGTGCGGGATATATCGGGTCTCACTGTGTGCGGCAATTGGTCGCAGCTGGTCATCGCACCGTAGTGCTAGATAATTTTATTACCGGGCATCGCAAGGCGCTCGATTCTTCTCTCGCTCTCTATGAAGGTGATCTGGGCGATGAAAAACTTGTGGGTGATGTTTTGGATAAGGAGAAAATTGAAATTGTCATGCACTTCGCGGCGCATGCCTTTGTCGGAGAATCGGTGGAAAAACCGCTGAAGTATTATGAAAATAATGTAGTTAAACCGATCCGTCTCATACGGACGATGCTCGATCGTGGGGTCACAAAATTTGTTTTCTCTTCAACTTGCGCTATTTTCGGTGCAGCGGAGAAACTACCGATTACCGAAGATGCACCCCAAAATCCGATCAACCCCTATGGACAGACAAAACTCGATATGGAAAATATTCTTCGCGCATCCGCCCATGCCTATGGTTTGAGTTTTGCTGCTTTTCGCTATTTCAATGCCGCAGGCGCGGCTAAAGACGGGTCAATTGGAGAAGATGTTGACCCGGCAACCCGACTCACGCCGATCGCCATCGCCGTGGCGATGGGAAAAAGGAAACATCTCGATATTTTTGGCACGGATTATCCCACCCCCGATGGCACGTGCCTGCGTGATTACGTGCATGTCGATGATCTCTCTCGAGCGCATATTGCGGTTTTCGATAAACTCGATAGAGCGGGTGCTGCTTATTTCTACAATCTGGGAACGGGCACTCCGTGCTCGGTGCGCGAGGTGATTCAGGCAACAGAAAAAATAACCGGGTTGAAAATCCCTACGCAAGAGGTCAAGCGTCGACCGGGCGATCCCCCTGTATTGTACGCGGATTCAAGTAAAGCGCAAAAAGAGTTGGGATGGAAGATCGAGTACTCGACTATCGAGTCCATTATTGAAACCGCCTGGAAATGGCATCAGAGCCATCCGGTAGGGTTTGAAAAATAAAGCCGGAGGCTTTATTTTTCAGTGTTACGTTTTAGGTGTTAGGTTTTAAGCGAAGAGCTTACCTCCAAAATTAAAACCTTCGACCTTTGACTCTTTACCTAAAACCTAAAACTTAACACCTAACACAAAAAATTTTAAATTCTTTAAAATTTTAATGAGAACTGCTCGATACGTTTGCGGAGGGTGGAGCGGGTAATACCGAGAATAGCGGCGGCTTTGACTTGATTCCCCCCGGTTTCCTTTAAAGCACGTTGAATCATTTCGCGTTCGATCTCATGAAGGATATCTTTATTCGTCATCTCTCTTACTTCGTGGTATAATCGGTCCATTACATTTCCTTGAATGGTATCATCGGTTGCCTTGCTCTCTGCCTGGCGTGTGGTTGAAGGTGATTGATCTGCATTGGCAGGTTCGGGTTTTTTTCCCTCATGTATGAAGGGTGGATTCGAACCTATGAGCTCCGTCTCTTTTACATCCTTTTCAACAGTGCCATTAATATTCTCTTCAGTTTCGGTAGTGAGCCCTCCCTTGTCGAGTATCTCCTGGGGAAGGTTTTTGACGAGAATGACGTCACCCCGCGCGACGACAGCGCTGCGGTGAATGACATTTTCCAACTCTCTCACATTTCCCGGCCAATCATATTTCATCAACACATTCAATGCTTCGGACGATACTTGCTTAACACTCAGTTTTTCTTCCTTCGCCAGTTCCTGAAGGATAAAATCAACAAGATGAGGGATATCGCTTTTACGTTCCTGTAGCGGGGGTAACTTCAGGCGGACAACATTCAGACGGTAGTATAAGTCTTCCCTGAAAAGATTCTCCTCAACCATTTTCTCGATATCTTTATTCGTAGCAGCAATCAATCGGACACCGACTTTGATCGTTTCACTGCCACCGACCCGCTGTAGTTCTCCGTCTTGTAATACACGAAGAATCTTCGTCTGTGTGGATAATGACATGTCTCCAATCTCGTCGAGAAAGATGGTGCCTTGATCACTCAATTCAAATCTACCGATACGCTGCTGGGTAGCACCGGTGAAGGCACCTTTTTCGTGTCCGAAGAGTTCACTTTCGATAAGGTTCTCGGGAATAGCTGCGCAGTTAACGGCGACAAAGGGACAATTAGCACGATGACTGTGCTGGTAAATACAATGTGCAACGAGTTCTTTGCCCGTTCCGCTTTCCCCGGTGATCATCACGGTTACATCACTGGTCGAAACTTGACCGATAACTTTGAAAACTTCATGCATGGCACGAGATGAGCCGACAATGCCTTCCTGGTAATCATTAATATTGAGCAGGGGTGTATACGCAGAATCGGCTTTTTCAAGATCCTCATAAGCCTTGAGCGCGTTTACCGTAAGATTGAGGACACGCTTAGTGTCAAAAGGCTTTACGATATAATCATATGCGCCAAACTTCATGGCTTCGATAGCAGTTTGGGTAGTACTGAAAGCGGTCATTAAGATGACCATGATGTTAGGGTTAATATTCCGAAGGTGCTGTAAAGTTTCCAGACCGCTAATACCTTCCATCCGGTTATCGAGAAAAATAACTGCGGGTGTTTCCTTTTCTGCTACATCGATACCTTCTCTGCCGCTTGCCGCACAGAGGACCTGGTAATTGCTCGCGGACAGCACACGCTGCAGGGAGTACCGGACCTCGGCGTCATCATCAATGACAAGAACTGACCGATCGCTACTATTTGAAACCATTATATTTAATATTGTGTAAACGGATAAAATTATCAGATTACCCGGTAATTGATCAAAATGATAATTAAGGATTAAGCAAGTTGCTTGCTTTTTTAAATAGGATAATATTGAGCACTGGTGAATAAAATTTGGAACATCAAGCTGTTTCGTGTATTTGGCATTCAACTGGAATTACACCTTACTTTTCTTCTTCTTATCCTCTATGTGGCCTATGAAGGGGGATCGGATGGCGGTTTAATTGGGGGAATCTGGAGCACTTTAATTATCATTCTCGTTTTTACCTGTGTGGTCTTGCATGAACTAGGACACTGTCTGGCTGCACAGCACTACGGCGTGCGAATCCACCGTATCCTGCTTCTTCCCATCGGAGGAATGGCGCAATTTGGAAGTATTCCACGACAGCCGTTCAAAGAACTGGTCATCGCGCTCGCCGGCCCATTGGTCAATTTCATTATTGTCGGGTTGCTTTATTTAGTATCGGGATCTCCGGCGCGGCTTTTGGATGGTGAAATTAATTACACCCTGTATGATCTCATGTCCCTCCTCTTTCTATTCAATCTGATCATGGGCTGTTTTAACCTTCTCCCCGTTTTTCCCATGGATGGGGGGCGAGTCCTGCGGGCTTTGCTGGCGATCAAATTCAGTTACCTCAAAGCGACAAAACTGGCCGTTTATGTTGCTAAACCTCTTGCTATAGTTGGCATTATTTTAGGGATTTTTTATTTAAACAACTGGATCTTGGCCGCGGTGTTTGCCTTTATCTTTCTTGGCGGTGAAATTGAATACCGGATGGTTCGATTACGTGAATCTTTTCGTGGTTTCAGTGTTCGCGACCTCACTACCCGTCATTTTAATAGCCTCGATGTAAGGTGCCACATCGTCGACGCGATCAACATCATGCGTGAATCCCCGGGGCAGGATATTATTCTCATTGATGAAAGCGGTGTTCGTGGCATTGTTACACCCGATGCGGTAAGGAAGCAGGCACGCAAGAATCGATTTGATGAACCGCTTTACGAACATTGTATTCTCAACCCTGCCATGCTTCAGGCAGACTGGCCACTGGATCAGTTTTCAGAATTGATTTATCAGGCACAACAAAACATCTTTCCCGTCCTCGATCGCGATGTTCTTATTGGGGTGGTCGACCGACGCAATCTCCAGGAAGCCGTCGTCTGGAAGAGAATTCGATTCGCGAGTAGGAATAACTGAGAGCGTCAGAAATTGAAGGTCGAAAGGAAAAATAAATTAAGGTGTTAAGAAAAAAGTCAAAGGACGAATGTCAAAAGACGAAGGGTAGGGTTTTTAAAGATTAAAATCTTCGCTTAAATCTTGTTCTTCCTTTTGACATTATGACATTATGACTTTTTGACCTATAACGAATCTTTCACGATGCTTAATGATCGCATAGTAATTACAGGAATTGGATTAACCGCGCCAAACGGCAATAATCTTGCTGAATTTCGAAAGAACCTGATTGAGGGCATTGCCCGTATTCAGAAGCTCGACATGCGATACATCGGGCCTGTAGCGGCGGGTGTGTGCGATTATGATTCCAGTAAGTACCAAAACCGCAAAGAGATACGAAATGGAACCCGGGCTGGCAGTATCGCTATCTACTGTGCCCGTGATGCCTTGGCTGATTGCGCCATAGAATGGGAGAAAGTAGATCGATCACGGGTGGGGATATATCTCGGGATTACCGAACACGGGAACGTGGAGACCGAAAATGAGGTATATAATATTTCACAGTACGATTACGATACGCGGTTTTGGACGCATCACCATAATCCCCGGACGGTGGCCAACAATCCCGCGGGTGAGGTATCAATGAATCTGAATATTACGGGGCCTCATTACACCATCGGGGCTGCCTGTGCCGCGGGCAATGCAGGGTTGATTCAGGGCTTACAGATGTTACGTCTGGGTGAGGTTGATTTTGCTTTCGCCGGAGGGGTAAGTGAAAGTATCCACACTTTCGGAATATTCGCCGGGTTTAAAAGCCAGGGCGCTCTCGCCCAACACGATGATCCCAACAAAGCGAGTCGACCTTTCGATATTGACCGCAATGGAATTGTTGTGAGTGAGGGGGGGTGCGTTTATACTTTAGAGCGTCTGGATGATGCTGAGAAACGGGGCGCAAAGATTATCGCAGAAATTGTTGGCTACGCCCTTAATTCGGATGCCAAAGACGCGGTGCTCCCGGACCCGGGCCAGCAGAGTATTTGCATCCGGGCATCAGTGAATAGAGCGAATCTGGCTCCATCAGAGATCGATATCGTTAGCACGCATGCAACCGCTACTCCCCAGGGTGATATTCATGAGTGTGAGGCGTTGCGGGATGTTTTTAAAGATTGTCCCAATACTTATATAAATAATACCAAAAGTTTCATTGGCCATGCGATGGGAGCGGCTGGAGCATTGGAACTGGCAGGAAATATACCGGCCTTTGAAGACGGCATCGTTCATCCTTCAATAAACATCGATCACCTGGATGAGCAGTGCGCTTTGCCCAACTTAGTGATCAACGAACCGAAAAAACTCCCGGAAGTAAATACGATCCTTAACAATTCTTTTGGGATGCTGGGGATTAACTCTTCACTCGTCATTAAAAGATTTACAGAAGGCTAAAAATTTTCTAAAAAGGCCTCATATATGACAAAAGAAGAGTGTAAGCAATTAGTCCTTGAGATCATTGCGGATATCGCTCCAGATGAAGATCTTAGCGTTGTCAGACCGGATCTGGCACTCCGTGATCAACTGGAACTCGACTCCATGGATTTTCTTGATATTGTGATGGAACTTCGCAAGAAGCACGGAATCGAAGTGCCGGAAGAAGAATATCCTCAATTGGAATCTCTGGACAGCAGCGCAGAATACTTAACACCTAAGTTTAATGCCGTTGAAGCCTAAGCTCGCACTAGCGCACAGGCCATTTGGACTTATCACCTCACGATCATTTTGACACGGTAATTATTGGCGCCGGCATGTCGGGGCTGGCCGCTGGAATTCGTCTGGCCCACTTCGGAAGAAATGTGGTCATTCTTGAGCGCCATAATGTAACGGGCGGATTGAATAGTTTTTACAGTTTTGACGGAAGAAAGTTCGACGTCGGTTTACATGCTGTAACCAATTATGTGCGACCGGGAATAAAGGGGACCCCCCTCGTAAAATTATTCAGACAATTAAGAATTGATCGAAAGGAATTTGATCTCAGTGAACAGAAAGGATCGAAAGTAGCATTTCCCGGTGTAGATCTGCGTTTCACCAACGATTTTGAGGTCTTTGAATCCGAGGTGGCCCGCGCTTTTCCCAAACAGATCGATAATTTCCAATCATTTCTCAAGCTTATCCGCGAGTATAATGAGCTCGACCTGGAAAAACCGGAGCAGTCAGCAAGGAAGGTCACAGCCCAATATATTACCGATCCGGTTCTCGAAGACATGATTTACTGCCCCGTAATGTATTATGGGAGTTCCCGGGAAAATGACATGGATTTTGGTCAGTTTGTGATCATGTTTAAATCGCTATTTTTCGAGGGCTTTGCCCGGCCCTACGACGGCGTGCGAAAAATTATACGAACACTTAATACCAAGTACCGTTCACTGGGAGGTCTTCGTAAGATGAAGTGCGGTGTTAAGAAGATTATATGCCGTAATGGTCGCGCTAAGGAGTTAATTTTAGATAATGGAGTGAATATTACCGCTGATCATATTCTTTCATCAATCGGGCTGGTAGAGACGATGCGTTTATGTGATGACCAGGAAGAGGATACCCAGGAAATAAACATTGGGAGTTTGTCCTTTGTTGAAACGATTAATATATTAGACAGGCAGCCACGGCAGGTGGGATGGGATGATACCATCATCTTTTTTAACGACTGGGATCGATTCGACTACGCTCGGCCGGATGAACTCGTTGATCCTCGCAGCGGTGTTATCTGTTTTCCCAATAATTACCACTATGCTGAGGGGAAAGAACTCGGTGAAGGTGTATTTCGAGTTACCGCACTTGCAAATTATCAGCGATGGACCTCGCTACCCGAAGAAGAGTATCAGGAACAGAAAAAGCTTTGGCATCCCAGGTTGGCTGATAAAGCTTTGAGTTTTCTCAATCCGTTAAAAAAACAGACATTGGAGGATATGACGGTGTATGTGGATATGTTCACACCGCGCACAGTTAAGAAATATACCGGTCATCTGGGTGGCGCGGTTTACGGTGCAGCGCATAAAAGCAGAAATGGCATTACCCATTTGGAAAATTTATATCTATGTGGAACCGACCAGGGATTTCTCGGAATTATCGGAGCCATGCTCAGTGGGATATCCATGGCTAATTACCATATTCTCAAAAAAGAAGCATCGAGATGAAAAAAATAAAATATTTTTTCGTGTTAAGATTTAGGTTTTAGGTGTTATGTAAAGAGTCGAAGTTGAGATTAATTCAATTTAGCTCTTCGCCTAACACTTAAAACATAAAACCTAACACATTGCGTAAGCAATCAAATGCCCGACGAAGATACAAAGATTAAGAAACCCTGGCCAATGTCATGGGTTATTATCTCCATCCTCGTTTATATTCTCCTGCAAACCTTATATATTATTTTCTCGTAAACTGTTTGGGAAGGAAGGATTGGATGACTGGAAAATTGGATTACGATAATTCATCCTACATCTAAAAATAGCTTAGCGATTATAACTGATTGTCGCTGCTACTTTACATAACTGGGAAATTATTCTAATTTACCATGATGGAAATCATGTCTCAGGCAGCGAAGACAACCCCAATCAAACTTTCAGAGACGAAAATAGAATTGGATAAGATCTGGAATGTGGTCGTTTTAAACGATCCGGTGAATTTAATGTCCTATGTAGTCATAGTATTTAAAAAAGTGTTCGGTTTTAATCATGAAAAAGCCCGCAAGCATATGCTGGAAGTTCATGAAAACGGACGATCCCTTCTTTGGAGCGGCCCGAAGGAAAAAGCCGAAGCTTATACTCACACTTTACAGAAATGGCAATTAACCGCAATTTTGGAACAGAATGGTTAATTTAAGTCTGATTATTGATCATCATCTCATCGTCTCAATGCTTGAGATGGTTAAAGCGGCCACAGATTCACTGAGTGGGCATCTCGCCGTGGAACCGCAGATGCCAGACGATGATGATGAATTGAAGGTGGCTTGGCAGGATGATTTAAGAGAAGCTCTGCATGACGATATCGATTATCTATTAACTGTTTTACGCGATGAACAGTTCGGTAATGGTAATATGGTTATGGAAGAAGGGGTAGCTGAGTCCATTTTGCGAGCATGTTCAGCGATACGGTTAAAACTTCGAGAATCAGCCCTCATAAAAATTACGGACCATCAGTTAGAAAATGCGGAAGTAGATATCCTATCCCTTCCTTTGGAAATGCAGCACTGTTATGCCTGTTATTTATTTCTCGCCAGCCTCCAATCACTGATTCTAAAGGAATTAGATCCTTCCTGTGAGGATTTTTGAAACTGAGCGGTCGGTGGAAGAAGTGAACAGTGAACAGTGGAAGGATGGATGGATGGGTGAGAATGATGTCAGATTTAATCTTCGTTTTCGCTTGCCACGGCGTAGTCCCGCAATCGCGGGGCGAAGACGGGTCTGCCTACTCGTCTTCATCCTTGATTAAGAATAGCCATCAGCCGTCGTCCCGCGGTGACGGGACTATGGCCGACAGGCAAAATTCACAAAATAGGAATTTGAGTATAATATTTTATTCTAATTATCTACCTATTGCATAATCGTACTACTAAGCGGACGCGACGAAGCGCGTCCCTCCAGAAAAATAAAAATGGAGGGCCACGCTCCGTCGTGGCCGCCTGGAAGTTTGAACGAAAATCTCAGATCTATCCTCCGCCAAATAATATGAGATAATCGGTATATCTCTTTGTCTTCGTCTGCCTCTGTCTCTTCATCCTAGATTAAGATATCCAACACCCGTCGCTCCGCAACTGTTTGGCTATGGCTGACAGGCATTGCGCGTCCCTCCCTTTTTATTCTCTTGTTTTAAATATAATAACAACGGCCACGCGTTGCCGTGGCCTAAAATTTATTATTTAAATGACGCAGACGAAAACGAAGACAATGCCTTAGTTTAAAAAGGATTGAGCGTTGACGGGGGTGACCGATGTGTATTTATTAAGCACAACCCTGCTGTGTACGAAGAATTAAATAAACACTCTTATCCAATTAAGATTCTCCTTAAACGGGAGCTCGACCTGAGGGAGTAGCTGTCAAGCCGTAAACCGGAAGACAAAAGCTGCCTCAAGAGCACCCACCTGAACATAAACAGGTATCAGAGTTTTTTAATCGCTTCGGCACAAGTGGGGCTCTTTTTTTGGGGGAGTCGAAAGTCTAAGGTCTAAGGTCGAAAGCGGGGTATTGGATGAAAAGGAAGACCTTTGACTTTCGACCTTCGACTCTTCCCTTACATCAATACCCGAACAACTGGATTTTCCATTTTTTTGCTTGGGCGAGGACGCGGTCTTTTTCGAGGATGATCGTGGCTTCGGCTTGAAGGGCGGCGATATCGATATTTGCTTCACGCATTACCTCCAGGGTTTTAATTCCGAAGACGGGGACATCAAAACGAAAGTCCTGATTTGATTTTACGGATTTAATAAAAATAAGGGGATGTGTCTCAAAGTTACCTGCGCGTTTCAACATAGCATCAGTACCTTCAAATGCTTCCACCGCTATCACTGTGCCCTTGCGAACAACCACACTTTGCCCGATGTCTAACCGAGCGACTTCTTTGGCAATTTTTATTCCGTGCTCAATGTATTCCTTTTTGACTCTGAGTTTGCCGCCGGTCATAAGGCCTGATTGTGCAAGATCGTGATCGAGAAAGGCGCGCGCATCCAGCATCTGCACGCCAATATTACCTATATCATTGCAAATGGCTCCGAATATGGTTTCCGCGTTCCGTTCAGTGAGAGAAGAGAGTAATTTTATAGCTTTAATATCCGGGTGCAATCCGTGAAAAAGACGACGTGGTGTTATCTGTCCAACCATCATGGCATAGCCCGCGCGAAATTTATTTATATGTTTCAGCATCTTCCCCAATTGGCCCACCTTGATTACTTCGACCTCCTGAGGAGGAAAAGAATCAATGACCTCAGGCATTGTCTCTCCCTCGAATGCTATAAGGCGTAAGGGAATATTTTTTTCTCGAGCAGCGGCGATTGTTCGCTGAGGGTATGTGTCCTTACCAGCGATAAGAGCAAGAGAACGGGAAGGGTCAAAATCTTCTGGAAGAAACTTGGAGAGCACGAATAGAAAAAAGGGTTTTAATTAGCGACAATGTTAAGAATTTTTCCGGGAACAAAGACAACTTTTCTCAAGTTTTTCCCCTCGAGATGAGAAGCCACTTTCGGATCTGTTTTAGCGATGGTTAAAACATGCTCTTCATTGGCGTCAACGGGGACCATTGCTTCCCCCCGCATTTTCCCATTTACCTGGAAGATAATTTTCACCTCCTCGGTCACCAGTTTCGTTTCATTATATTCAGGCCAGGGCGCTGCTGTAACCGAAGGGGTACCGCCCAGTCGCTCCCATAGCTCTTCGGCTAAATGAGGGGCAAAGGGTGCCAGCAGTTGAGTAAATATTTTAACTGTGGATAAACTGGCGGTCTCACATTTTTGTAAATGGTTAGAAAAAATCATCAATTGCGAGATCGCGGTATTGAAATGCAGACCCCCTATATCTTCAGTAACTTTTTTTATAGTCTGATGGAGAAGCAGCTCGGTCTCGGAACCGTCAGTTGTATCCTCCTTAATCTTATTTTGTAAATTACCGGAGCGATCTATGAGTTCACGCCACACCCGCCGCAAAAATCGCTGGACACCTTCGATCCCATGCGTGCTCCAGGGTTTCATTGCTTCCAAGGGCCCCATGAACATTTCATAAAGCCGTAAGGAGTCCGCTCCGAGTTTATCAATGACCACATTGGGGTTAATTACATTGCCTCGGCTTTTGCTCATTTTATTTCCATCTTCTCCAAGGATCATTCCCTGGTGAAATAAACGAGGGAAAGGTTCCGGTTCTTTAACTACACCAATTTCATAGAGAAATTGATGCCAGAACCGAGCGTATAGCAGATGCAATACAGCATGTTCAGCGCCCCCTATGTAATAGTCAGGTGATTTCCAGTAATCATCGATTTTCGGGTCGATGAGTTTCTTATCATTGTTCGGGTCGCAATAACGCAAGTAATACCAGCATGATCCAGCCCATTGCGGCATGGTGTTGGTTTCACGCGATGCCGGCACCCAGTAATCTCCCGCGGGTTTTTCATGGGCAGTCGAAGTCGTCTCACCGGTTTCCAGATTGAACCATACTTCGACCCATTCTCTCCTGTTTGCCAATGGGCTTTCGCCCGTATCCGATGGATGAAATGACTCCACATCCGGCAAAAGGAGCGGAAGTTGCGAATCGGGAATGGGGAGCGCGAATCGTGGTATGCCATCAACTTCATAACTGACGGGATCTTCTGGTATGAATGCTGATACAGCGCTCCTGGTCAAACTGACAGCCGTTTCATAATCTTCCTTTTCAACCCACACGATAGGGATAGGTTCGCCCCAGTAACGCTGACGTGAAAATAACCAATCGCGCAATTTATAATTAATGGCTGCTTTTCCACAGTTAGATTTTTCCAGATCTTTAATGATCTTCCCTTTCCCCATCAACGAATCCAATCCTGAATAATCACCGGAATTAATCATCTTACCGTCGCCCATGTAGGGCAGGATATCATGCTTGTCATTTCCGGTCTCATCCTCCTGTTCAATTACCTGTACGATAGGCAGTTTGAATTGCTGAGCGAATTCGTAATCGCGTTCATCATGTGCGGGAACCGCCATAATCGCACCCGTGCCGTAACTCATTAAAACATAGTCAGCGATCCATATGGGCAGCTTTTCATTATTAACAGGGTTGATGGCATAACTTCCGGTAAAGACACCGGTTTTTTCTTTAGAAAGATCGGTACGGTCCAAATCGCTTTTTTTCGCAGCCGCTTTAATATATGCCAGGACCGGTTCACTGAATTCAGGCATTGTCAAATTACCAACCAGGGGGTGTTCGGGTGATAACACCATATAGGTAGCGCCAAATAGCGTGTCCGGTCGGGTCGTAAAAATTTGCAATTTTTCATTGGAATTAGCATTGAGGTCAAAGACAACCTCAGCCCCCTCTGACCGGCCGATCCAGGCAATTTGCTGACGCTTGGTTGAATCAGGCCAGTCGACATTATTTAATCCCTCGAGAAGTTTTTCGGCATAAGCAGTGATACGAAGCACGATTTGTCGGAAATTGCGACGTTCGCACGGATGACCCCCCCTCTCTGAACGACCGTCGATTACCTCTTCGTTGGCAAGAACGGCTTGCAAATTCGGGCACCACCATATGGGGCGCTCGTCACTGTAGGCCAAGCCGTGTTTGAACAGATGAAGAAATATCCATTGAGTCCACTTATAATAGCCAGGGTCGGTAGTGTTTATTTCACGATCCCAGTCGATGGCAAACCCGATTCGATTTATTTGCTGACGAAAGTTTTCGATATTCAACCGCGTCGTTTCACGGGGGTGGGTACCCGAAGAAATCGCGTATTGTTCAGCAGGCAGCCCAAAAGCATCCCAGCCCATAGGATGGAGGACGTTGTATCCCGACGCTTTTTTGTAGCGGGCAACGATATCAGTAGCGATCCAACCTTCCGGGTGTCCAATGTGCAATCCTTCACCTGAAGGGTAGGGGAACATATCGAAAATATAATACTTCGGTTTGTCTGAAAAATCTTCAGCTCGGAATGTTTTATTTCTGAACCAATAATTTTGCCAGTGAGCGTCGATCTTTTTGAAATCGTAATCTGTGCATTGAGTTGCCATGGGAATAAGTCAAAAAGTCAAAAAGTTCAAAAGGAAATGCGAATTCACAATTATGCGTAATTGCGTTTATGTGATGATGCGAAGTAATTGATGTTAATACCGCATACCCTCTTATCCGCATACACGCCTATCCTTTTACCGACCATTCATTTCAATCGTTAGTTATTATTGGTTTATTTTTTATTATTTTCTTTTCCTCAATTAGTGAATGATTATCTTAAGGAAATGAATTGGCAATGGATTAAAATGAGATTTTTACCTCAATGGGGTGTAAGGATTGTCACGGCATTAAGCGCCATACTTTTAGGATTCGATCTGACAGCGGCTGATGCAGACGAGCTCAAACCCGTGCTAATCGGTTATGCCAAAGCAGGGCCGTTCAAGGAAACGGTGCAAAAGATTACCGAAGTAGTGCGAAAAATCCAACCATCACCTCAAGTGGATTCTTTCCCCTATATGATAGGCGGAATGTTGGGAGATCCCACCTTGGACAGTATTTCAGCAACTGAGAATATTACAGTTTTCTTATACAACACTCCTGATATGAATTCCGCTTCTTTCCTTATTCTGGCAAAGTTGACAGAAGAAAGTCCAATCCGCGCGACATTACCCATGCAGGGGTTTACGATACAAGACCATGAAGGGTGGTCGATGATATCACGTGATCCAAAGATGTGGGATCTGGTTGAGAACGTGGATTCTCTTATTAAGATCGCGGAAAGAAAACGGAACTCAGACGTGGAGTTCGGGTTATGGTTGAACCGTCTTAAGGACGCAAGTGATACGTTTAAAAACGAAATCATTGATGACCTGGAGAAGGACGGGCGTTTTAGTGATGAAGCAGACAAAGCAACGATTGCCGGATTCTTAGACATAATATTTGGTGAATTGACGAGTCTCGACAGTGTGCTCCTGGGATTAAATTTCACACCGGAAGACTTTGTATTTCAATCAGTCCTGAAAGCAAATAGTGAAGCTCCTCTGGGAAAACTATTCTCTCAAGAGCCGTCCGCAATAGTTAGAGCCGGTGACTATATTGCGGAATACAGTATGCTGACATACATGCTGAGCATCGATCCGATGATATCTGGTGAATACCTCAATTATATAATGGATGCGGTGATTGATGTAAGCGAGAATGAATGGAAGCCACTAATGATGAGAATAAAGGCTATTTATAACCGATTTATGCAGAAAATTGATGGGACCGTTGCGGGAAGTATGAATATTAGCAATACCTCGGTTGTCATGAGACAAATAGGTGGAGCTGATTTCAGCAGTGATGAATTCGCCGAACTCATTGCCGTTTCCATAAAATTCATGGAAGACTTCGCCAGTAAATTGACGCTGGAAGGTGAAACCGCGTACATTCCTCTTTACGAATTTAAAGCTGATGCTTTCGCTGTTAAAGGAGTTCCGGTTCATACTTTGAAATCGCGTTTTAATTTTACGGGGAATCCCGATCCTCAAGATGAAACTGATAATCCCACTAATGATAGAGAACAGGGGGATAGCGCTTTCTTTGCGAGCCAGACATACCATTACGCGGTTTGTAATGGTTATTATCTCAGTTCTTCTGATACCCAAGGCGTCAGCGATTTGATCACCCGGGTTAAATCCAATCATCCGGTGAGCAGTAATCTTAACACAATTATCATGCCAAAACCGGGTATATGCGGACAATTTCGCTTTGACCTTAAAAGGAGTCTCATGATTACGGCAGATCTCCTTGAAAATACTTCACCCGAAACCGCAATTAGCCTTCGTGAAAAAATTGAATCCTCAACGCTCGAACCGGTTACGAGTGAGCTGGGGATCGGGGATGCTAAATTAATATTTCGATTTACAGCGCCATGGGAAAGTATGGCAACCTGGGCTTCTCTGATGAAAATTGTTGACGAGGAAGCCAGTCAACAGAATGTACCGTCTTATTAAGTTCGATATTGAAAAATTGCGGACGGTAGCTATAATTAAAGATGGACAAAATCGTAATACCGTAAGTAGATATTTGAGTTTTACTACTTACCCGGGTTCATTTCATTTGTTCATGTTATGAGATATTTAGGCGACAAGGAGATCAGCTTATCAGGCTCGTTGCTGGTTGCTCACCCGGGCTTGATCGATAAGTGCTTTAAGAAATCAGTCGTTCTTGTGTCGCTCCATAATAACGAGGATGGAGCCTTTGGAGTGGTTATAAATCGTCCCTTAGGTAAAAGCCTGGGTGAATACAAAAAGGATTTTGCTACGGGCTCGCTTGCCGACATACCGCTTTATGAGGGAGGACCGGTGCACAAGGATCAAATGATTCTTATCGCTTGGAAAATGGGCAACGAAAGCAATGATTTTAAAATTTATTTTGGAATTAATCCTGAAAAAGCTGAAGAGTTGCGTGAAGAAGATCCTGACCTCGTGCTGCGCGGGTTTCTCGGTTACGCCGGATGGAGCAGCGGTCAGATCGAGAATGAAGTTAAGGAAAATGCATGGATCGTGAGCCCTATTGAAGGGGGTATTCTTTTGAAAGAAGACGGTCCCATGCTTTGGGAAAATATTCTTATAAGAATTAGCCCTGAACTGAAGATCCTCACAGATATGCCTGACGACCTGTCGGCGAATTAGGTTTGAGTATATTTTTTTATCCAGTAATTAGCTGCGTGTTGTAATTTCATGCACCTAAACGGATGCGATCCCTGTCTCGTCGTCTTCGTCTGCGTCTTGGTATTCGTCCGTTTTTTTTAATAATTATCATTTCTATAAATAAATGACTTGTTTATAAAAAACAGGCTTTTTCTCTAAATAATCATTGACGTAGATGAAGACGATGAGTCAGACGAAGAGATATACTGAATATCTCATATTAATTGCAGAGGGAAAATCTGAGATTATAGCGCAAATTTCCAAGCGGCCACGACGGAGCGTAGCCCTCCAGATAGAGGACGAAGTGGAGGGCTACGCGTTGTCGTGGCCGTTGTTGAAATATCTAATACAAGAGTATAAAATGGTGGGACGCGCGTCGTCGCGGCCGTTTTGCAGCACGATTACGCAATAGGTGGATAATTAGAGGAAAATGCAGTAATCCTCGTCTTGGTCTTCGTCCCCCAGATGGATTTAGAAAATTATTGCTCCAAATGTTAGGTGGAGCGGGCTGTCCCCAGCACGCTTCTTCAATTACCAATAAATAAAACGCGCTAGGTACACGATTCGACTCAGCTCGTCGCAGGACGCGTTCCACCTTATTTTTAAATATGATAACTTGGGAGACGAAGACGAGGAGGCAGACCAGTCTTCGCCCCGCGATTGCGGGACTACGCCGTGGCAAGCGCAGACGAAGATTATTACATTTTAAAATACCCACCCTACCTCTTCGTGGACTCTCTAAGCCTATAGCCCTATAATTCAGCATTGCGTCCTTATTGAATTATAATTGACACATGATAAAGAATGGGATTTTTTATCGATCTTATTTATTTCTGCAATGAAGGTAGTATCGTCACTTAAGACACTGAAGAGTAGACATCCGGACTGCAAGGTGGTGCGCCGGCGCGGACGGATCTATGTTATTTGTAAATCAAATCCCCGTTTCAAAGCGAGACAAGGGTAGCATAAGTAAAATCCAGCAGTGAAAAAAAGTATCCATCCAGAATTACATCCCGTCTGCTTTGTTGATGTTTCGAGCGGTAAAAAATTTCTTACCCAATCAACAATTAAGTCTAAAAAGACAGAAGTCATTGATGGAGTAGAATACCATGTATTTATGAGGGAAGTGACATCTGATTCTCATCCCGCATTTACGGGAGAAAAACGTTTTGTCGACACTGCGGGTCGTGTAGAAAAGTTTAAGACAAAATTTCGTCGCAGCGCTGATCAGAAGAAATAAGAAAAATCGCGGAGCAATTTTCTGTTTTAAGTTTTAGGTGTGAGGTTTTAAGCGAAGAGCTTAAAGAGAAGATATTGGCATTAGCCCTGACAGATAGGGCATTTCGACTTTTCAGATTTGACGCAATCTCTTTACCTAAAACTTAACACCTAACACTTAAAACTTAAGCCATAGATGGCTTAAAAGGTATGAACAAATAAGCCGGACCGTAGTTTTGGTTCAAACCAGGTGCTTTTTGGAGGCATTATTCTATCAGCATCAGCAATGGCCATGAGCTGATTGACGGTTACCGGATGGAGAGAAAATGCGACGGTCGATTCATCATCATCGACTTTTCTTTCGAGTTCCCCGGTTCCCCGAATGCCGCCCACAAAATCAACTCGCGGGTTTGTGCGATGATCATCAATAGCGAGTAATGGTTCCAGAATCATATCCTGTAGAATACTCACATCGAGGCTGGAAACAGGATCATCCGAAAGCGCTGAATCAAAAACTATGCGGTACCAAGTTCCATTCAGGTAGATGCAGACCTTTCCCGACTCCCCGGGCATTGAATCAACATTATCCTCAACGGAATAAATTGCTTTGATGCGCTCTAGAAACTCTGAACTGCTCATTCCATTTAAATCCAGTACCACCCGGTTGTAGGAAAGTATATTCATTTGGGACGCGGGGAAAAGCACACAGAGAAACCAGTTATATTCCTCATCTCCCTTGTGATTTGGATTATTTTCACGCAACATGCGTCCCACACGCGCCGCACTGGCACTGCGATGATGTCCATCTGCTACATAAAAATGGGGCACTGTTTTAAAGGCATTATAAATAGTATCATTTTCAAGTATTCGCCAGACGGTGTGACGTACTCCATCTTCGGTCTTAATATCATAAAGGGGGATTTCCGATACTAATTCCTCGACGTGATCATGAATCTCCCCGCTGTCACGATAAGTGAGAAATACCGGCCCGGCATTGGCGCGAAGGGTAGCGGTTAACCGCGTGCGATCATCTTCTTTTTGAGGTCGGGTATTTTCATGTTTCTTGATCAAATTATTTTCGTAATCGTCAATATGGCACAAGGCCGTTATTCCACGCTGTCGATGTTCTCCCATTTCCTGTTGGTAAAGGTAGAAACAGGGTTCCGGTTCACGTAATAGATAGCCATCTTTCTGAAATCGTTGAAAATTTATCAATGCTTGTTCATATACTTCGTCGGCGTAGGGATCAGTGTTTTCCGGAAGATCGACCTCGGCACGCACGACATGCAGCATACTCAGGGGATTATTGACGGTTAAGGATCGCGCTTCTTCCACCGTCACCACGTCATAAGGTAAGGAGGCAACTTTTTCGACAACATTTATGGCAGGGCAAAGACCCTGAAATGCACGTATGCGCATGGTTCGGCGAACGCATCATATCTGGCCGATGATAGCAAGTAATATACACAAATTTCACAGCGTTGCGCGGTTTTGCTTTAAAGGGTAAATCATTAACTTTTTTTTCTTGCTCTTGCCTAACTGTGTTGCTTGATCGTTTAAATGCCATACGGTAATGGAGGCGTTTGGAAATACGGGGGTAGTTTATTTATCACATTATTATTCGTCTGGTTGCTCTGGTCCGGCCATTATACATTATTACTTCTCTCATTCGGACTTTTCTCATGCCTAGCGGTGGTCGCTATCGCCATAAAGATGAAGGTAGCCGATCCGGAAGGGCACCCGGTCCACCTTTTAGGAGGAGCTATTGTTTACATACCCTGGTTGCTATTGGAAATTACGAAGGCGAACATTGATGTTACGCGTATTATTTTAAATCCTAAACTCCCGATCAATCCGACGGTGATAAATGTAAATACCTCTCAAAAGAGTGCATTGGGGCAAGTGATCTATGCCAATTCTATTACCCTGACGCCTGGAACCGTATCCGTTGATATCTCGAATAATGTCATCACGGTACATGCCCTCAGCGATAAGAGCGCGAATGATCTACAGACGGGCGTGATGGACCGGCGAGTGACAAAGATGGAGGGAGAGAGCTGATGTTAGTCATGGCCATGATTGCCATCCTCGTGACAATGGTCTTAGCGCTATTGCGCGCTTTTTTTGGACCGACTGTCTATGACCGGATTTTAGCGGTAAACATGTTTGGAACCAAAACGGTTCTCCTCATTTCGGTAATCGGGTTTCTTCGTGGGAGGCCTGACTTTCTTGATCTTGCATTAATTTATGTCCTCATAAATTTCATCGGGACCCTGGCGATTCTCAAATTTGTAGAACACGGAAATTTCGCCACCGCTGGTGGTGACAATGAAAGTGCTGAAGTGTAATGACCCTGTTTATTGAAATTATCAACTGGGCTTTTCTTCTTCTCGGGGCGTTTTTTTGCGTGGTAGGAGGGGTGGGGCTTTTACGACTACCGGATTTTTACAGCCGGATGCACGGCAGCGGCATAACGGATACACTGGGGGCCGGGCTGATCCTTATCGGTTTAATGGTCCAATCGGGGATAAACCTGGTGACCGTAAAGCTCATAATAATCGTCATCTTTCTTTTATTATCCAGTCCAACCGCGACGCATGCCATTGCCAAGGCGGCTTATGGTTCGGGAATAAAACCCTGGGTTAAAGACAAGGACCCCCAGCCATGATTCAGATTTTCGACATATTATTATTAACCTTTATGGTAACCATAGCGGTTACTGTTGTCCGTCTGCACAATCTCTTAGCCGCCGTAGTGCTCACTGGTATATACAGTCTTCTCTCGGCTTCCATCTTTGTCATTCTTGATGCTGTTGATGTCGCTTTCACAGAAGCCGCGGTCGGAGCGGGTATCGCAACTATCCTCATGCTCGGAACCCTGGCGCTGACGACGACTGAAGAAAAGGTATCGAAAAACAAGTCAATCATTCCACTTCTGGTAGTGCTTATTACAGGGGCCATGCTCATCTACGCCACCTTCGACATGCCTTTATATGGAGATCCAAAAGCACCTATTCATCAGCATGTGGCGCCACGTTATATTGTAGAATCGCCCTTTGAAATCGGCGTTCCCAACATGGTGACTTCGGTTCTCGCGAGTTACCGGGGATATGATACCTTAGGCGAGGTGACCGTTATTTTTACAGCGGGCATCGGGGTGATGCTTTTACTCGGCAGTTCCGGAAAAGGTAATGACAAGGAGGATTGAGCAATGAAAGATCAAATCATCCTTCGCGTTATGGCCAAAGTATTTATCCCATTTATTTTACTTTTTGCCCTTTATGTCCAATTTCACGGGGATTACGGTCCCGGGGGAGGTTTCCAGGCAGGGGTAATATTTGCGGCAGCTTTCATTCTTTATACTATTATTTTTGGTCTCGAAACGGCTGAAAAAACAGCGAAACCAGCCATCGTTCGCGTATTAGTACCGGGCGGGGTTCTGCTCTATGCCGGTACTGGAATTATGGGGCTTTTACTGGGTGGCAATTTCCTCGAATACGGTGTCTTGCAGCACGATCCTGTGCATGGTCAGTACCTGGGCATCCTCGTGATTGAATTGGGGGTAGGGATTACGGTGGCATCAGTTATGATAACTATATTTTTCTCATTCGCGGGAAGAGGACGACAATAATGCGCTTCATTGGCCTATATAATTACTGGATTGTCATTTTTCTGATGATGGCAGGGTTTTATATTGTTATTTCCTCAGGCAACCTGATTAAGAAGATCATTGGCCTTAATATTTTTCAGGTTTCCGTATTCCTGCTTTATATCAGCATGGGAAAGATAATTGGAGGGACCGCTCCAATCGTGGTAGAGGGGGCCTCCCTCTATTCTAATCCTTTGCCTCATGTTCTTATCCTTACCGCAATCGTCGTCGGGGTTGCAACAACTGCGCTTGGCCTGGCATTAGTAGTGCGGATTAAAGAAGCCTATGGAACGATCGAAGATGATGAAATTCACGAACAGGATGAAGCACTGTGATCGAGCATCTACCCATCCTGCAAATTGTCATACCGCTCACCGCGGCTCCCCTCTGTGTCATCCTGCGCCAGAAAACAGTGGTATGGGTATTTGCTTTCATCGTCAGTCTCGTATCGCTTGCAGTATCGATTTCACTTTTATTGAGTGTCCTTGAGCAGGGCACCCTCAGTTACGCATTGGGCGGCTGGATTGCTCCCTGGGGAATTGAAATTCGAATCGACGTCGTTAATGCCTATGTCCTTTTACTTGTAGCGGTCATTGGTGCGGTCGTGCTTCTTTACGCGCGCTCGAGTGTGGCTGATGAGATCCCCCCGGAGCAACACCACCTGTTTTACACCGCCACCCTTCTATGCTTGACCGGGCTCTTCGGGATTACCCTTACCGGAGATGCGTTCAATCTGTTCGTCTTCCTGGAAATTTCATCCCTCTCTTCCTATACTTTGATCAGTCTGGGAAATGACCGGCGCGCATTAACGGCGGCCTATCAGTATTTAGTGTTGGGAACGATTGGCGCTACTTTCATCCTTATTGGAATCGGGCTTCTCTATATGGTGACGGGAACGCTGAACATGGCTGATCTCGCGATCCGACTGGAAGATATTAATAATTCGCGCACCGTTATAGCGGCACTTGCCTTCTTCAGTGTTGGCGTGAGTTTAAAGCTGGCGCTTTTCCCCCTGCATATGTGGCTTCCCAATGCATACGCCCATGCGCCATCCGTGGTGACTGCATTTCTCGCAGCTACCGCTACCAAAGTATCAATATACATCCTTCTCAGGTTTGTTTTTTCTATTTTCGGAAAAGAATTTTCATTCGAAACAATGAGGTTAGACGCGGTTTTAATGCCCCTGTCTCTTATCGGTATTGTTGTCGCATCGACGGTTGCCGTCTTTCAAAACAATATTAAACGGATGCTTGCTTATTCCAGCGTAGCGCAAGTCGGTTACATGATTCTTGGCATCAGTTTTAATTCGTTGAACGGTCTCACGGGTGGGATCGTGCATCTATTTAATCATGCCCTTATGAAAGGTGCGTTGTTTCTCGTTATGGGCGGTATCGCACTGCGCCTTGGATCGGTCAATCTCGATGCTATGCGCGGATTGGGCCGGCGTATGCCTGTAACGATGGCAGCTTTTACCATTGGTGGGCTCAGTCTGATCGGGGTTCCCTTAACGGTTGGATTTATCAGCAAATGGTATCTCGTTCTCGCAGCTATAGAGCAGGGAATGTGGCCCATCGCGGTTATAGTCCTTTTTGGATCCTTACTTGCCGTGATCTATATCTGGCGCGTTGTCGAAGCAGCTTATTTTCAGAAACCGGTTGGGAATGCTGATGAAATTAAAGAAGTGCCACCTGCCATGCAGTTTTCGATTTGGATACTGATCAGTGCGACACTCATTTTTGGAATCTATACTTCATTAACCGCGGGTGTCGCCGAGCGGGCGGCCATGATGTTATTGGGAAATACACCGTGAGTGCATCAATTATTGTTTTTGCCGTCGTTTTTATCCCATTGATCGGGGCCCCTGTTATTGTCCTGCTCGGGCAACGCCCCAATCTTCGTGAAGCCGCAACTTTAGTGACCGGCGTGATCGTATTTTCCCTTGTTCTCACCCTGGTTCCTGGAGTAGTGGACGGGGGAAGACCGAGGTCAGAATTATTAGCTATTTTGCCTGGTTTATCCCTGGCCTTTGAAGTCGAACCCCTCGGTATGATCTTTGCCCTTGTTGCATCAGGGCTGTGGATAGTGACCTCTATTTACTCTATCGGCTATATGCGCGGGCATCATGAAGAAAACCAGACGCGCTTTTATTTTTATTTCGCGGTGGCCATCACGGCAGCCCTGGGGGTGGCTTTTTCAGCTAATTTACTTACTTTATTCATATTCTATGAAATGTTGACTTTATCAACTTATCCCCTCGTTACCCATCATGGTACAGAGAAAGCGATGCACGGGGGCCGTGTTTATTTTGGGATATTGATCAGCACTTCCATTATGTTCCTCCTCCTTGCTATAGTGTGGACATGGAACCTTACAGGGACTCTCGATTTTACAACGGGTGGAATCCTGGCCGGCAAAGCGAGCAACGGGGTCCTTGGAGTATTACTTGCTCTTTATGCATTTGGGACGGGTAAGGCGGCTCTTATGCCCTTTCATCGATGGCTTCCGGCAGCCATGGTAGCGCCAACACCGGTGAGCGCTTTATTACATGCCGTTGCGGTGGTTAAGGCAGGCGTATTTACGGTGATGAAAATCATCGTTTATATCTTTGGTCTCGATTTGTTAGGCAGCGCGAATCTTAGCGTCTGGTTGGTTTATGTTACCTCTGCTACTATCCTCATCGCATCGCTCATCGCTCTAACCAAAGACAATCTCAAGGCGCGACTTGCTTATTCCACTGTCAGTCAACTGTCCTATATTGTCCTCGGAGCTGCTTTGGCTAACAGTTATGGGGTAATTGGTGGCAGTATGCATATCGCGACGCACGCTTTTGGAAAAATAACTTTGTTTTTTTGTGCGGGAGCGATTCTCGTGGCGTCCCATAAGACTGAAATCAGTGATATGAAAGGGATCGGTCGCCAAATGCCTTTTACGATGTTTGCTTTTTTAATTGGTTCCTTGAGCATAATCGGATTACCCCCCTTTGCGGGAACATGGAGTAAGTGGTACCTTGTTCTCGGCGCTCTGGATGCGAATCATATATTGGTAGTCGTGGTGCTCATCATCAGCTCACTGCTGAATATAGCATACCTGATACCCATCGTCGTAAATGCATTCATCGTCCCTGAAGGAGAAAACGGAGATAAGCATGAGATTAGAGAGGCACCGGTAGCTTGTATCATACCCATGCTCCTAACTGCTGCCGGTTGTTTAATAATATTCATATATTCCGAGCCCCTCTTAGAGCTGACGCTCAAAATTATAAGATTATAAAATGGAAACGCCCCCTGATAGTCTTTCACAACCTGAGAGCAATAGCACGGATACGAAGAATAAGCATATCTTTGACAATTCTCGAAACGTCAAACGATTGATTAGAGGTTTTTTCATAGTCTGCTTTTTCTTATTCATCCTGGACTTTATAATCCATCGCCACCTGAGTTTCGAGGAAGACAGTTTTCCGGTTGAGGGATGGTACGGTTTTTATTCTGTCTACGGTTTTGTCGCTTGTGTCCTTCTTGTCTTAGCGGCCAAGCTGATGCGCAAAGTATTAATGCGAAAGGAAGATTATTATGAGCATTAATCTTCATCCCGCTTTTTTCTTACTGCTCGGTGGCTTATTCTTACCCTTGTTCAGGGGGAGAGTACGGCAAGCACTCCTTATCATCTTACCCATCCTCGGATTTTTAAATTTGTTGAGTCATGAAGATGGCAGTTTCTGGAGTTTATACTTTGCAGGATATGATCTCCAGGTCTTGCGAGTCGATAAGTTGAGTCTGCTCTTCGGTTATCTCTTTCACCTCGCGGCATTGCTCGCGGCAATCTACTCATTGCATGTCAAGGACAGTCTCCAGCACATGACCGGCTTAATGTATGCGGGTAGTGCGGTAGGAGCCGTCTTCGCAGGAGATTTAATCACATTGTTCATCTTCTGGGAAATGCTTGCTATAACTTCAGTATTTCAAATCTGGGCGCGACGTTCTTCGCGCGCGGTAAGCTCAGGTATTCGTTATTTACTGATTCATGTCACATCCGGTCTGTTATTGCTGGCTGGAGCCGCATACCAGTATCAGAAGACGGGTTCACTTGTATTCGATCATATGGAGCTCTCAGGTATGGCTTCCTACCTCATATTTTTTGCTTTCGGAATTAAATGCGCCTTCCCCCTATTGCATTCCTGGCTTGTCGATGGCTACCCGGAGGCGACACCGACCGGTACGGTGTTCCTCGCTTCATTCACGACAAAAACAGCAGTTTATGCACTGGCTCGAGGATTTGAGGGAACAGAGCAGCTGATATGGATTGGTGCTATAATGACTATGTTTCCGATTTTTTACGCGGTAATCGAAAATGATCTGCGCCGTGTTTTGGGTTACAGCATGATCAATCAGATTGGATTTATGGTAGCAGGAATAGGGCTCGGCGCAGGAATGGGGGTCAATGGTGCGGTTGCTCATGCCTTTAATGATGTTATTTTCAAAGGTTTGCTCTTTATGTCGATGGGCGCAGTTCTCTTTCGCACCGGGAAAATCAATGGTTCTGAACTTGGCGGTCTTTATAAATCGATGCCTTTCACAACAGGGTTTTGTGTTGTTGGGGCATCATCCATTTCGGCATTCCCTCTTTTCAGCGGGTTTGTCAGTAAATCGATGGTTATGCAGGCTGCCGCAGATCAGGGTCACCTCGTCATCTGGTTGATGCTATTATTCGCTTCGGCGGGGGTATTTCATCATGCGGGTATAAAGATTCCCTTTTTTGCCTTTTTCTCCCATGACTCGGGCATCCGCTGTAAAGAGGCACCTGCCAACATGCTCACCGCGATGTGGTTGGGAGCATTCCTCTGTATCTTTATCGGCTGTTATCCTCAACCCTTATACAATTTGTTGCCTTACCCCGTTGAATACATGCCCTATACTGCGACCCATGTGCTGTTACAATTGCAACTGTTGTTTTTCTCCGCTTTGGCATTCGTTTTTTTAAAATTATCGGGTATTTATCCACCCGAACTCAGGTCGGTAAATATAGATATTGACCTGATTTATCGCCGTCTTTTACCACGAGGCGTGGGCGCTGTTATCGCTATATGTGAACCTATAAGAAGAAATATTTTAAATACCTACCAGGGATATATAAAATGGTTTATTGCGTTTACCCATCGCCATCACGGACCTGAAGGAATATTCGCTCGCACCTGGTTGACCGGCAGTATCGTTCTGATGATAACCATCTTTCTCGCGGCATATCTTATTTATTACTTTTGAAGTAGACGGGAAAGTGATTAAAGAAGAGACAGAAGTTATTCACCTACGCATCTTTAATTCCAGTATTACCTGGAGGGACGCACTCCATTGCGTCCGGGAATAAAAGTATACCCGACAGCGGTTTCCGTGGGCAGACTCCGTCATTTTCCACTCCAGGGGAATGCCGGTAACGTATTGACATTTGCCTGGATCGCCGCGGCTGACAAGCAGCCTCGCGATGACAGGGAATAAATCCAATCTATCACTTAAAACTTAAGAGAGAAAACCCGAAGATTTTCCAGCTTTCGACCATTAACCTTCGACTCCCAACTCTACCCCCACTGGGTCTCTATCCAAGTGACAACTTTTTCCACCATCAAGGAAGCATTTTCATCGGCAAAAACATGATTGGAACCCTCGAGCTTAACAAACTCTTTCGGTTCGTTGGCTTTTGCAAAAATGTCCAATGAGTCTTGAACCGGAACGACATCATCTTCGGTGCCATGAACTAATAACCAGGGCACCTTTATCCGGGAAGCCAGCTCGACGACGCTGTCGGTCTTTGCCATATCGTCCATATAAATTTGTGAAAGAGGGCATTGGGGCTCTTCCCACATGAAACCGTTGTCAGGCGTGACATCGCCAAACTCCCGATCAGCGAATCCTTTCGTATCAACCATGCCTGCAAGGGAAATTAAATATTTAATTCTCTCATCGGTGCTCGCTCGAATCACCCCCACGGCGCCACCCATGCTATGACCCACGTAACACAGGGTGTAATTGTTTAAATGATCGAGGACGCAACCCAGATCTGAAACTTCCTTGCTGATCGTTGAGTCGGTAAATTTCCCCTCAGAATATCCATTTCCGGAAAATGAAAAGCGTAAGGCTGAAATGCCGGCTTGTGCGAGACCTTGTCCAAGGGCGACGACAAAGGGCCGGTCTTTATTTCCGGTTACGCCATGCCCGATAACAACGATATGACCCGGATATTTATCACCCTGTTGAAAACTGTAATCCAGCTTTTCATTCTGTTCGTTTTTAATCTCTCCAAACATTTTTACGAATTAAGATTTTTCCAATTTTTGAGGGCACGTTTCCAGGATTTATCGAGTTCCCTGTGACATACTTTTGCCTGTTCCCAACTGTTGGGGAAATTACTGAGATTGTAACCGCTGATACTGGAACCAACCTCCGGAACAACCCATAACTGGCCATCGGGTTGAGGTCCCTCCAGCCACATGGCAAACATATCATCGGTGAATTTTATCCAATCTTTAAATTCAGGAGTCAACCTACTCCGGTTATCGAATACCGGCACCTGGCAATGATGGCCGTTAAAGGGTCGACAGTGAAAAAGACTGGAGCGCTGTAGAAGCTTGGGATGATCGAGGAGTCGAGAGGAGTATTCATTCGGTCGCAAATGCTTGATAATTGCTGGATGGGAGTGATCCCAGGTAATGGGCATAAGTTTTCCCGTTGCCTTTTTGTAACCACTGGCGATCGCATATAATTTTTCCGGTGTCTCCGTGCAGGTATCACGGTGAATTTCAATGTGAGCTCCCATGCCCAGGCGATTGGACTCCTTGATCATCCTTACGGCGAGCTTTGTGGCGGTTTTGATCGGTGTATCATGATCACCTAACTGCACATTTACATAATGAGCCCCTGTTGACTGTAGTTTTTTTAATTTACTATGAAATTCAGTGGGGTTCAAAGCGTCGGTGGCACCAAATAATTTGAGATCATATTTTTTCACTAACTTTTTTATCTCACCACTCGGTCGCCACATCACACCGTCAAACCCTGCTTCTTTTACTAACTTTATTTTATGTTCGAGAGACCACTCGTTCTTTTTCGATGGGAGTTCGACCATGGACCATAAGGTTGCGCAATGGACAATTATAGGATCGGGTTTTTTACGTTTCTTTGCTTTTGATGCTACCATTATATTACCTTATTTATTGAAGGATTAGCTTATTTACGCGCGGTCTTTTTCTTCTTCTTCTTTCCAAAGTGTCTTCCCTTGAAGGTAAGTTCAGCTACACCGGATTTATCCAGTTCGCCCAAACCTTCTTTTACCATCAGCTTATATTGGGAAAGAGTGGCATCATTAAGGGGAAGTTTGATCTTTTGCTCCCGGGCGAGGGAGACGGCTATTCCGGTATCTTTGGCTGCATGCTCGCAAGAGAAGTAACACTCGTGATCACGGTTTTGCATATCTTCACCATCCGTTTCGAGAACGCGGGAGTTCGCTCCTGTTTGAGAAAAGACCTCTTGAAGCAATGAGAGATCATGTTTTAAAGCGGCCCCCAGGCCCAGGCCTTCAGCGAGGGCGGCGGTATTGATATTCATGACCATATTGACCAGGGCTTTAACTTCTGCGGCTTTCCCCGGGCCGCCTATATAGCGCATGCTGCTGCTCATTTTTGTCAGCATAGCTTTTACCCGTTGATATGTTTCTTTTCTCCCCCCCACCATTAAGTAAAGGGTCCCCTGGCGCGCTTGAGGGATGCTGGAGGCCATACAGGCTTCCAGACTGGCAGCATTAGATCGTCTGGCCGCACGATCGATTTCGACATGAATCTTGGGCGTCAGGGTTGCGCAATTGATAAAAATTTTCCCCCGTGCTTTGGTCAGCAAATTGTCCTTTTTATTAAAGTAGATCTTTCTCATAGCGGCGTCATTGGTGACAACCGTAATAATGACATCTGATGCCGCAGTCACTTCAGCGAGTTTATTTATGTGTTGACTGCCCAATTCCTGTGCAAGCGCTTCGGCTGTTTTTCTATTCACATCATAAACAGCGCTGATTTTATAACCGCACTCTTTCAGTCGACGAGCCATGTTTGCTCCCATACGTCCAACCCCTACGAATCCTATTTTTTTTGCCATAATATTTACATGTTAAGGTTTTTGAATGATAGTTATTTCACTTAAATTCAGGAAAAAAGGGATTGTGGGCTTTTTCTTCACCCACCGTAGATAGTGGACCATGTCCCGGGCATATCACGGTATCATCAGGTAAAGTAAGGATTTTTCCACGATTGTTTTCAAGAGCAATCTGGTAAAGGGAGGGCGCTCCACCAATCGACCCGGCAAACATTGAATCACCGGTTATAGCGATGGTGGTTTTCAATCCGGTAATGACATAGGTTGTCCCACCGGGGGAATGACCATGGGTCAAGTATGCGCGGATATGCAGGTTCCCGACTGTAGTGTTCCATCCCTCATCAATAGATTCTGCGTTCCTCATTGATTCACGCTTATTAATATAGACGGGGGGCTGGCCCGTTTCCTTTTTCAATCGCTTAAGGTCAGCGATATGGTCTCCATGGGAGTGGGTGAGCAATATCATTTTAAGAGCAAGATCGAGATCCTGTATTTTACTGATAAGAGCGGTAGCGTCAGCGCCCGTATCAAAGACGACCGCTTCCCTCGTCTCTGTATCCCAGACGAGATAAGCATTAACCGTCATTTCACTGTAACCGGCAATGGGGTAGGGTGTGTTAAAGCTCTCCAGGCCCTCGACAGCCACGGCTTGAGGATACCACGAATTTTGTCCCGCAGCGACCAGCGTATCGGCATCAAGATTGAGATGGGGAGCTAATTGACGTACCGCATGCTCATCAAAACGCCCCGACTTTACGGAGTCGAGCGTTTTACTACTCAGACCACTTTTCTCACACAGCTCACTGTTCCCTAAGTTCAGTCCTGCCTGAGATTTTCCGAGTATATCCTCATACAAATCTTCAATAGGAATGCGCATTATAAGCCTGGGTGATGACAAGAATAATCTAAGAATCGTTACTTTTTACACTATGGCCTCTTTGACAAGTAAATTCAATTTCCTCGCTTAAATAAAAAAAATGACTTGAAATACTGACTTATTGATTCGATTAATCTCGAATTGTTCTACGGAATCTATTCTTTACCCCTTTAAATTTATTAATGATTGAAAATGCTTATTTCTGGATAGCGCCTCTGGCCGCTCTCATTTCCCTTGCCTTTGCCGGATATTTTTACCGACAGATGAAAGGTGAAAGTGCAGGTAATGAAACAATGATTAAGTTTGCCTCGCATGTTACAGCCGGGGCCCATGCTTATCTCAAACAGCAATATAAAATCGTTGCTATTACCTTTATTGCGCTGGCTGTCATTTTCCTCTTTCTCGCGTTTGGATTAGAGGTGCTGAATGCCTGGGCGCCGTTAGCTTTTATTACGGGGGGATTTTTGTCCGGCTTAGCCGGTTTTTTTGGCATGAAGACCGCAACCGCGGCGGCGAGTCGAACATCGGAAGCAGCGCGCAATTCTCTCGACCACGGCTTGCGAGTGGCGTTTCGCAGTGGAGCGGTTATGGGCTTATCGGTAGTAGGCCTTGGCTTGTTGGGGGTGACACTCTGGTTTATTTTTCTTCTTTTTATATATCCATCAAGCGAGGAAAACGCTGGGAACAACCTTCTTCTAATCACTTCTATTATGCTTACCTATGGAATGGGGGCATCACTTCAGGCTCTGTTCGCGCGTGTTGGGGGTGGCATCTATACCAAAGCTGCAGATGTGGGCGCGGATTTAGTGGGAAAAGTTGAGGCCGGTATTCCCGAGGACGACCCGAGGAATCCTGCCGTTATCGCTGACAATGTAGGAGACTTTGTGGGTGATGTGGCCGGTATGGGAGCAGATTTGTTTGAATCTTATTGCGGTTCCATAATTGCAACCGCGGCACTCGGCGCGGCTGCCTTTATGGGGGATCCCGATATGCAGCTGAAAGCAACAATAGCTCCCATGATCATCGCCGGTTCAGGTGCTTTGCTTTCGGTCCTTGGGGTGTTTTTTGTGCGTGTGAAATCTGGGGCAGGTCAAAAAGAGTTATTACACGCGCTTGATCGGGGTATCAATATCAGCGCCGTACTGGTTGTGATTTTATCTTTTATAATTGTTAAAGCGCTGGGACTGGAAAACTATCTGGGCGTATGGGGAGCTATTGTCACGGGACTCATTACAGGGTTCTTTATTGGAAAAGCAACCGAGTATTACACTTCTTACGGATATAAACCCACCCAGGTAATTGCGGAGAGTGGGACAACAGGTCCTGCCACCGTTATAATTTCCGGTATTGGTACCGGAATGATCTCTACTGCTATACCGGTAATAGCCATCGCCATAGGCATTACCCTGGCTTTCAGCTTCGCTTCAGGGCTCGATTTTTCTAATATTTCGATGGGGCTTTATGGCATAGGTTTTGCCGCGGTTGGCATGTTATCGACCTTAGGCATTACTCTTGCTACCGATGCCTATGGTCCCATCGCCGACAATGCTGGCGGAAACGCGGAGATGAGTGGGCTCGAACCGATAGTTCGTGAGCGCACGGACGCCCTGGATGCTCTCGGTAACACTACAGCGGCGATTGGTAAAGGGTTCGCCATCGGTTCTGCCGCTTTGACCGCGCTCGCTTTAGTGGCTTCCTACATGGAGCAACTCGAAGCGGTAGTGAATAATAATGCAGAGAGATTTTTAGATTTTAAGGAAAAAACGCATATTTCAATTCAAGAAGCTTCATTTGTCGATTATGTTACCTATTTCGGTATCAATCTGATGAATCCTATTGTGCTCGTCGGCATTTTCATGGGATCGCTCATGGCTTTTTTATTTTGTGGATTAACGATGATGGCAGTGGGACGAGCCGCGTCGAGTATGGTTGATGAAGTGCGCCGCCAATTTAAAGACTTTCCAGGAATTCTTGAAGGGACAGAGGTGCCCGACTATGAGCGTTGTGTTGCCATATCCACGCGTGGAGCACAGCGCGAAATGTTATTACCTTCGATTCTCGCGGTGGGTGTGCCTATCGTCATGGGTTTAATCTTTGGGCCAGCAGGTGTTATCGGTCTGCTCACAGGAGGCCTGGGTGCGGGTTTTGTTCTCGCTATATTCATGGCCAATTCCGGCGGTGCCTGGGACAATGCTAAAAAGTATATAGAAGAAGGTAAACTGGGTGGCAGAGGTTCTGACGTTCACAAGGCGACGGTTATTGGTGACACCGTGGGAGACCCCTTTAAAGATACCTCAGGTCCCAGCCTTAACATCCTCATTAAACTGATGAGTATGGTCTCCATCGTCATGGCCGGCGTCACCGTTATGCATCACATACTATGATATGCATTATGATATGCGGTTAGCATATCATGTTTTAAGTATTAGGTTTTAAGTGTTAGGTAAATATACTTAACACCTAAAACATAACACTGAAAATCATTCGATTTTCACCCTACGCCGACGCGGCGGGGTAGCCCCCCCTTTTTTCTACGAGGTTATACCCATCTGACTGTTCTTCGGCGTGATAGGACGAGCGGACGAGCGGGCCGGATTCGACAACCCCGAATCCAATAGAGAGGCCGAATTCCTTCCATTCTTCAAATTCTTCCGGAGTTACCCAGCGATCGATTTCAGCGTGCTGAGGTGAGGGCTGCAGGTATTGTCCGATCGTGATGATTTCAACGCCAACCTCGCGCAGCGCGCGCAGCGTGTCGGCAATTTCATTTTTAAATTCACCAATTCCGAGCATCATACCGGACTTAGTGACAAATCCTCGTTTCCGGGCATGTTTCAGGACCCAGAGAGTCTGCTTCCAGTTGGCCGTTTTACGGATTGGACGCTGCAGTCTTTTAACCGTTTCTATATTGTGATTGAGAATATCCGGTTTTGCATCAAGCACCGTATTCAAGTCATTCACTCTTCCGCGAAAATCCGGGATGAGAACTTCTATCGCGGTCTGAGAATTACGATGACGGATGGCACGAATGGTAGCGGCCCAAACGCTGGCTCCTCCATCTTTCATATCATCACGGGCGACGGATGTGACGACGCAATGTTTCAGCCCCATTTTTGCTACAGCTTCTGCAACGCGCGCGGGTTCGCCCAAGTCGAATTCGATTGGTTTACCCGATTGAACGGCGCAAAAAGTGCAAGACCTTGTGCAGACATTACCAAGAATCATAATTGTTGCTGTTCCTCGCGACCAGCACTCACCCATATTAGGACAATGGGCGCTCTGACATACGGTATTCAGATCGTTAGATTCGACGATATTATTCAATCGATGAAAGGTGGGGCTGTTTGGCAGTTTCGCGCGCAGCCAACTTGGTTTTCGCTTTATCATAAGCTAGGAAATTCTAAATATTTTCCAGAACTCAACAGTTACTATGCTTTTAAGTTCATCGAGATCAACCTCAATTCCCTTTTCCGTTTTAACGGATGTGACCGTAGCATCGGTGATACCGCAGGGGACGATGCCATCAAATGGGTCCAGGCTGTTGTTAACATTGATGGCAAAACCATGGTATGTCACCCAACTTTTAACGGCAACGCCTATAGCCGCAATTTTACGATTATTCAGCCAAATACCCGTTTTCCCTTTATTGCGCATTGCCTCCAATCCCATGCAGCCGAGAGCATTGATCACTACTTGCTCCAGATCGCGCAAGTAGCGGTGGAGGTCTTTTACTCTCTCGTTGAGGCTGATTATGGGATAACCGACAATTTGTCCCGGGCCATGATAGGTTATGTCCCCGCCTCGATTTGATTTCTCTACACCAATGCCCTTTTGGGTGAGAGTATTTTTATCCCAAATTAAATGGCTTGCTGCACCGATCCGCGCACCAATCGTAAATACTGGGTAATGTTCGGTAAATACCAGGGTGTCTTGCGATTTACCATTAATTCGATTTTCAACCCACTCAAGTTGTCGGGAATAAGCATCGGCATAATGCGTGACGCCCCAGTCTTCATAAGCATGAGTTAACGCTACTGATGAATGGGATGTATTTTTTTCCACGAAAATAAATCTAGCTTATACACAAGATGACCGCAAACTCATTTCATCACTATCGGGTCGGGGAGATTAATATAAAATCCAACGATCATAATAAAGGATATGGCAAATTTTGCAACAAACGCGGCAATACCTCCGACGATGGTGCCTATTCCTGCCTTGCCCGCTTGTTGAATGCCTCGATTTCGAATAAATTCCACCAAGATAACCCCTGCGATCGGCCCGATGATCAGTCCAGGTATGTTGAATAAAACAGCACCGGCCAGACCTCCAAGCACCGCTCCTACGCCACCCTGCCAACTGGCACCGAATCTTTTTGCGCCCCAAAAGCCACACAAAAAATCCAGAACTTGAGCCAATAAGGTAAGGATGGTTGCCACCGCAAAAAAGGTCCATGAGACCGAGTCATCACCCAGAACCGCTTTATGAATAAAAATACCCGCCCAAACCAGAAATGGACCGGGAATTACGGGCATGAAGGTGCTGAAGAGGCCCGTAATAAAAAAAATACTCGTGACCACAAGCATCGTTAATGATAAGCTGATCATTATTTAAAGCTTAAAGTCTATGGGATTTAATCCCTAATCCCTTTAGGTAACGATTAATATAAAAAGTATGCAACGGTATTAAAATGATCGGGCTCAACGAATCATTTCAATCCACATCTGAAACACCTCTTTTTAAAGAAGGTGAGATAATTCACCATAAACGTTATGACTATCGTGGGGTCATTGTCGGATTAGACTTATATTGTGAAGCCGAAAATGACTGGTATCAATCGAATCAGACTCAACCCGAACGCAACCAACCCTGGTATCATGTGCTGGTAGACGGGGGTGATCATACCACTTACGTGGCCCAATCCAATCTCGAAACAGATACCAGTGGCGAACCTGTTGATCATCCCCTAATCGAACATTTTTTCCGTGGTTTTGAAAAAGGGAGTTATATACGCAATAATAAACCGTGGCCGGGGTGATTTCCAGTGTTATGTTTTAGGTGTTAAGTTTTAGGTAAAGAGTCGAAAGTGGAATGTATAAAGTCATAGGTGCGAAATACACAATTAAGCTTTTCCCTTAAAACCTTAAACTTATCACTTAAAACAAAATATTTTTGACCTTATGAAATGGAACCTGTTTATTAATTACAAGGAATAGAAAATGAAAAAAGGCTTAGAAGACTTTACTGAATTTATTATCAAGGAGGGGGCGGATAAAATTCCCCATACGAAAAGAACCTACCTTGAGCATGCGGTATGTGTTTACAAAGATTTGATAAGTTGGGGCTGTGATGATGATGTATGCAATGCCGGCTTTTTTCATTCGATCTATGGGACGCAGGGTTTTAATGATTATACCTTTCCTCTCGAGCGACGTAACGAGGTATCTGAGCTCATCGGCGAGCGCGCGGAACGATTGGCTTTTCTCAATTGTTTCGTTGAGCGATCAACCTTTGATCCGATTCTTGTAAAAGGTGAAGGCCCTTACATCATAACGAACAGAGAAACGAATGAGGAGATAGAAATCTCAGCTGAAGATTTCAGAGACCTTATAACCATCCATCTCTGTGATTATTGCGAACAGATGCCGAGAATGAAGCGTTGGGACTATCGTCGTGAAGGTTATCGGATGATGGCGGAACGTCTCGGCGGAGTGCCCAAAACGAATTTCGACCGTGTCATTGCCATGGACTCGCGGGCGTGATTGAATGAAATCTTCGTCTTCGCTTGCCACGGCGTAGTCTCGCGATCACGAGACGAAGACGGGTCTGCCTCTTCGTCCCTATTGTCATTGCGAGGAGTGAAGCGACGAAGTAATCCAGGGGGATGTCTGTTGCGTGATCATAGTCCCTTATTATAAGGTTTCACTCAGTAGTACGATTGCTGATCTACATTATACTAAAAGTCATTCA
Source organism: Opitutales bacterium (assembly GCA_965197745.1). Taxonomy (GTDB): domain Bacteria; phylum Verrucomicrobiota; class Verrucomicrobiia; order Opitutales; family PNEW01; genus CBDANS01. The sequence continues at coordinate 1,024,301 of CBDANS010000007.1, forward strand.
TATTTCTCAGTAGCTACGATCTGTCTTTACCCCTGTTGTCGCATTGTCTTTGTATAAATATTACTTATTTAATATTTAAATTTAAGATAGGAACCCTTTTTGGAAAGATCTGCGAGGAGACTGGTGCCCATATGCACAATGACTATTTGCCTGGATTGCCGCGGTCAGCTGATAGCCTCCCTCGCAATGACAATAAGGAGGAAGGGGTAACCCCCATATGCTCAATAAGTAGCTCTACCGCCGGAGAGGTCGAAGATCGCGGCGGTGTTGTAACTGGCTTCTTTTGAGACAATAAATGCGGCCATCGAAGCAACTTCCTCCAGTGTGCCACAACGTTTCATGGGTATGCGGGCCATCATGTATTTTGCCTGTTCCTGATCCATGTTTTCGATCATGGATGTCCAGATTAATGCCGGCGCCAGCCCGTTAATGGTTATCCCGGTATCGGTGTATTCTTTTCCCACCGCCTTGACCAGGCCAATGACACCCGCTTTTGAAGTCGAGTATGCACACATGCCGGCGTTACCTTCTTTACCCGCAATGGATGCGACGAGTAAGATTCGACCGTAGTTACGCTTTTTCATTTCAACGAGCGCGTATTTAGTCATGAGGAAAGAGCCCCGTAAATTTACATCGAGGGTGGCATCGAATTCTGAAGTATCCACTTCGGTAATATTGATTCCATTAGGGCCGATAATGCCGGCACAGTTGACCATAATGTCCAGCTGACCATATTTAACGGCAACATTATTAATTCCCTCCACTACTGAATTCTCATCCGTCACATCGACAAGATATGAGTCGATCTCCAGGTTTTTCTCATTGAGTTCCCGCACTGCCAAATTCACTGCGGTTTCGTTTCGATCAAAGACAACGACGGCAGCGCCTTCTTCAGACAGGCGCTGAGCAATACTTTTTCCCAAACCTCCGGCTCCTCCTGTGACTATGGCTATCTGCTCGTCAAACCGCATCTATTTAATGGGATATTTCTATCGAGAAAGTTTATCAGGGTATGGATCAAGTCTCTTGCTCAATTTCTATACGCACTTCACTTAACTTGGGTGAACCACAGCCGTATAATGATATAAATTCTACCCGGTATTGCATCCATTGAGAAGAAGAAGGAAATCCAGGAATTTCTGCTCCTGTCGTCTCATAGTATGACCCATTACCCTCGGGGCCTTGCCAATCAACCTGTTCAAGTTCCTGAGTGTCATTTCCAAAGCGCAGTTGAAATTTTAATGAGGTAGTTGGCACAATTTCGGCATTCCAATGAATGCGTATGGGTCTTTGCTTATTCAGCTCTACAGGTGGCCCGATGTAATATTCGTAAGGTTCTCGATTATAGGCATTGCCGTGGTCGCGAGTGGATGTTTCATGAGGTCCCATCCCGGGGAAGCGGGTTACACGATCGGTAGAAAATCCATCCGAGCCGTTCCAATAGATTATGGAATCGACTTGATGCCCGAGATTATTGCGGTGACAGGTAATGACGAGATCATTATAACCGTTGCGGTTAATATCGATCATGAGCGCGGCGGTTGGCGACTCGGCGGGCAGATTCAAAGGATTCTCGAGGTCGATAGTCTTTCCGTTACCCCAGAATACTTGTGCCGGTAGTTCACGGGTTACCATTGATGAATAAGCAGGCACATATAAATCCAGGTTACCATCATTGTTCAGATCCGCTAAGGCCACACAGTGCGCACTGTAGCCCGCCGCCATCTGCTGGGAATTTTCAAGGCTGTAACCATCCGGGCCACCATATAAAATGCAGAGCGTTTCAGGCCGGCGTATATAATGTCCCATCATGGCGACAACAATGTCCAGGTAACCGTCCTTATTTATATCTCCCACGTTTAACATGACCCCGCGAGGAGCGGGCAGTTCAATGTCCCAGGTGCGGTCCGGGGAATAGCCATCGGGACCTCCGAGGTAGATCTTAAGCAATTCATGTTTATCGACGACGATGATATCGAGATAACCGTCATGGTTGACATCCGCAAGTCGTGCTGTGCCGTAACAATAGGTGGGAAAGTTTTCTGATCGTTCAGTTGAAAACCCATCCTTTGAACCATAAAAGATCGTTGACGAAGCAGCCATAGTCTCTGGCCTGTCGTCGTAAGTTAAAGCCATGACGAGTAAGTCGAGATAGCCGTCTCGGTTGAGGTCGGCAACATGCACCTCAAGATTTCCAGTAAAAACGGTGTTTAAGTCATAATAATTATCAGCTCTCGGTCCATCCGGACCACCGGGAAATACGCGCAAGCCAAATCTGCTGGTGAAAACCAGTTCCGAGTAACCGTCAAGATCGAGGTCGGCCATGATATACGCATAACCACCACCTACCGGTAAATCTAATCGGCGGTCTACTGAATAATCTGCATTCTCATTGCCGAAATAAACATAAGCGGGAAATTCGTCGTAAAATTGAGATGGCCCCCCCATCGTGCTATTGAAAATAACCTCAGGGCGTCCGTCTCCATCAAGGTCGCCCGCGGTGCACCCCATGGCTCCTGCTGTAGGTAACTTGCTGATTCGCTCGGGTGAAAACCCTTCCGGGCCATTCCAGAAGATCACCGATTCAGTCTCATAAGTCACACGATTATCATATTTGCTGACTATCAGGTCAGGGTGGCCGTTGCCGTCCAGGTCTTCAGCATTGACCCAGGTGGCATAAGGCATGGGGAGTTTTGTCTGCACCGTATGCAAGTCATCGGTTTTTCGGATTTGCACCCCTTCTTCCGTTACAAGAATTAACTCAATTTTACCATCCCCGTCGACATCGGCGACCGTCATATTCAAGGCTCCCTGACAGAACATCGTCGTGAACCCTTGCTCCTCAATCGTCGTATAATTTTCCGGGTCAAACACACCCCCCTTATTCCAGAAAATCCTTACTTCATCCCCCCCGCAGAAAATAACTTCGTTAAAGCCGTCTTCATTCAGATCAGCGAGAAATACGCGCAGGGCAAAATGTGTGGGAAGAAGAAAGGGGTTTTCCGTGTCAAACCCCTGATCCGAACCCCAGTAAATATATGAATCAGTGTCATGAATATATTGATCGCGATAGTTGGCGACGACGAGATCAAGCTTCCCATTACCGTTGAGATCGGCACACGCTACTGATACCGCAGCCATGCCGCTTAATCCGTAATGGGTGGTAGCGTTTTCAAACTCCCGAGGATTTGTTTGACGGAAAACCTGAATATCCCTCAGTTCACCGGCATTATGATGGTCGACCCAGGCTGATGGAAAGATCAGGTCGAGACGCCCTTCGCCCTGCAAGTCAACGGCGGCAACATCGTAGGCACCAACAGTCGAAAATTCCACGCGTTCTCCGGTCAGGCCCTGTGGGCCACCCCAGTAAACATAGGATGGCAACTCCGAGGTAACACCGTTTTCACCATTGGCAACAATCAAGTCGAGGTATCCGTCGCCATCAACATCGACTGCACGACTCATCCAGCCGCTATCATTGGGAAGAACCTGTTGCGGCCAGTCTTTCCCTTCTCCTTTACCGATTTTATAGATGGTGGTGGGACCACGCTCAATATAGCCATGAGAATTGGGCAGGACGATATCGACGAAACCGTTATTATTAACATCCGTCCGGTGAATCCGTTCGATGATGCCATTTGCATTCACATAAAGGTTGCTGCCCCCGTCATCAAAACGGCCCTGGGAAAATAGATCGAAGCCCTTATGCACCCATACATTATTCTCAGGATCAGCCATGGATCAGATCATGATTTGGATATTGAATAAGGCGAGAAGAAATGACGGGCGTCCCATCGGATGGGAATTATTCATTGACTCGCTCTGCTTTATTTTAAATTAGAAGACAATGGCTGGAAATAGTGATTACGATGCACTCATCATTGGTGGTGGTCACAATGGATTAGTCTGTGCCGGGTATCTGGCGAAGGCAGGAATGAAGGTGCTTGTGGTCGAACGACGATCGATGATTGGCGGGGCGGCTATCACTGAAGAATTGTTTCCCGGGTACCGTGTGTCCTCCTGTTCCTATATCTGCCACTTGCTTCAGCCCAAAGTGATTGAGGACTTTGAACTTCATCGTCATGGATTTGAAGTCTATCATCTCAATCCCAAACGATTTTGTCCTTATCCGGATGGTCGCAGCTTGCTCTTGTGGGATTCAGACGAAGAATCGCAAAAACACATTGCCAGATTTTCTCAACATGATGCCGACGCTTACCCTCAGTGGCTATCTTTCTGGAGGCGAGCCGCGGGGTTAATCTATCCTTATTTTCTCAAACCGCCTCCCGGTCTTGATGAACTGAGAGCCAATGTTCAGGGGACCGATGATGAGCCATTTCTCGAACGATTACTCACCGTCAGTATGAAAGAGCTTGTCTGTGAATATTTTGAAGATGAATCCATTAGAGGGTCATTTATTTCGACACAGGATGTCGGCGATCCGGCGGCAACGGGCAGTGCGTGGTGTTATAATTTTTTCATGTGCAGCCTGTTCAGTCATCCTGAACACATGGGGGTGGTAAAAGGGGGAATGGGAAGTATAACACAGGCATTGGCATCCTCGGTAGAGTCGGAGGGGGTAACCATAATTACAGATGCGGTGGTGGAACATATTTTAATTAAAGAAAATACGGCAATCGGTATTCACCTGAATGATGGGACGGAAATTAGAAGCGAGATTGTGGTATCCAATGCGGATCCAAAGAGAACGCTCCTGACTTTAATCGATCATAAGCAACTCCCGGATGATTATTTTCAAAATGCCAAACAATTGAAGACTAATGTGAGTTATTTGAAATTTCATGCTGCGCTTAACAGGCTGCCTGACTTTTCACGCTATTTTTACGGTGAATTTGACCCCCGCTATTTAGCGATGACTAAAATTTCTCCCTCTATTAAATATTTAGAAGAGAGTTGGAATGATGCGTGTAGCGGCAGGCCGGCAAGGGCGCCGGTCATGGAAGTGCAAATACCCTCTGTTTATGATCCGACGATGGCCCCCGCTGGACATCATGTCCTGTCGATATGGATGCTTTACGCACCTGTTCGTCTGGCGGAAGGAAGCTGGGATGAGCGCCGCCAGGAAGTTGGAGAAGACATCATTAAGATTTTAGCTCAATATGCTCCGGATATAAATGACTGTCTGATAGATTGGTCGCTTTTTACGCCATGGGATCTTGAGCAACGTGTTGGATTAACCGACGGAAATATCCGACATCTGGATATCGTTCCCGATCAATTTCTAGATAAGCGCCCACTCCAGGGATGGGCAGGGTATAAAACACCGCTCCGTAATCTTTATCTTTGTGGAGGAGGCACTCATCCGGGAGGTGAAGTCACCGGCGCACCGGGACATAACGCCGCGCATGTGATTTTAAAAGCGCATGCTTGATTAGTCAAAATGTCAAAATGTCAAAAAGTCAAAAGGTCAAAAGGGTGCTATTCCTCTTTTGTCAGGACGTATGATTGCAAGTTGTACTTAGTCTCGCAATGACAATGGCGTTATCTGATCGCTACTGCAGGGAAGGACAAATAATAATTTAATTATTTCTCCCAAGCGGCCACGACGGAGCGTGGCCCTCCATTTCATTATGACAATTTACTGTGTAACGCGTTGATTGTATGACTTAGTCACGCAATCGATGTACGACTGTTGCCCCTTTGCTTATTATGCGCTATGCATGTAATATTGGGTGTTAAGTGTTAGCTTTTAGGTAGTTATTGATTTCTATCTGGAGGGCCACGCTCCGTCGTGGCCGCAGTGGCCGTTTGGATTAAGAAGTTATAATTATTTAAAGGACAAAGATGAAGACTAAGATATCATGCACAATTCTTAATATAATCCGATCGGAAATAGATACTTCGTTTAATTTAAAAATTGCGTTTGATAAATTCCGGGTGTTCCCCATGCTTTTTGCGATTATTATGAGTGAACAGAGCCAGGAAGACACCCACGACCTTTATGCTGTCCGTTTGAAGAAGCTGCAATCAATGCGGGAAGAAGGCTATGACCCTTTTCTCGAAAATTGTGAACAGACACACACATCAGCCCAAGCGCAGGTAGTATATACGGATGACGAAGACAACAGCCCGGTGGTAAAAGTAGCGGGCCGGATGACAGTATTTCGACTCATGGGAAAAGCTGCCTTTGTCAAAATTCTCGATCGTGATGGTCTCATTCAGCTCTATTTTAAGCGCGATGAGGTAGGGGAGGACGCTTACCGAGAATTCAAGAAGCTTGATCTCGGTGACATTATCGGAGCGGAGGGTCCCTTATTTAAAACGAAGACGGGAGAAATTACAGTCCGCGTGCAAAGCTATAAACTGGTTTGCAAAGCCTTACGCCCTTTGCCCGAAAAGTGGCATGGTTTGACCGACAATGAACAGGTTTACCGGCAGCGCTATCTCGATCTCATAGTCAACCCGGAATCACGCGAGCGTTTCGTCAAGCGCAGCAAGATCGTCTCCTGTATTCGACGCTATCTTGATGACCGGGGATTTCTCGAAGTGGAAACACCGGTTCTACAGGTCGAGGCAGGAGGAGCGGCGGCTCGCCCTTTTACTACTCACTTCAATGCTTTGGATTGTGACTTTTATCTTCGCATTGCCTTGGAGCTGCATCTCAAACGCTTGCTCGTAGGAGGATTTGACCGTGTTTATGAATTAGGGCGTTGTTTTCGCAATGAAGGGTTATCCCGGCGCCATAACCCCGAATTTACGATCCTGGAAGTTTACCAGGCTTACACCGATTACCGGGGAATGATGGGTCTTATCCATGATATGCTCCTCACTATCTGTGGGGAGGTGTTAAATGCGACACAATTTGAACGACCCGATGGTCAGATTATAGATTTAAACGGAAATTGGCGCGAGGCTTCCTATAAAGATTTGATCAGGGAATATACCCATGATCCGGAATGGTTTAACCGCAGCAAAGAGGAAATGCTCGCAAAGTGTAAGGACCTCGAAATTGAAGTAAATCCCCAGCTCGAAAATTTTGAAATTACCAATAATGTTTTCGAGAAAGTTGTAGAACCCACGCTTATTCAACCGACATTTGTTACACATTTACCAAGAGAGCTTGTTCCCCTGGCCAAGCTTACTCGTGGTGATGAAAGCACGATCGATGTTTTTGAATTATGCCTTAACGGGCAGGAAATAGTTCCCGCCTACTCGGAACAAAATGATCCTTTAATGCAGCGCGATATGTTTGCCTCCCAAGCTGGGGAAGAAATTCAAAAGATCGACGAAGATTTTATCACCGCTTTAGAACACGGTATGCCACCCGCCGGAGGGATGGGGGTTGGCATCGATCGGCTGCTTATCCTTCTCTCTGGCGCGCCGAGCATTCGCGACACCATCCTTTTCCCTTCGATGAGGCCGATTTAAATATTCAGGCTGATTATATGCCGCGAGGGATCATTATTTAATTAGCCTTTTCTATAATAACTATGCGGCCAATCGAATAAAGCCGGTTACAACAATGCCCTGGTACCTTTATCTAGCCCTCAAACAGCTGTTCCCTTCGGGAAGGCGGGTGTCCTTCTTTTTTCTTATTGCCGTCTGTGGAGTCATGCTTGGGGTTATGCTCCTGGTAATTGTGCAAAGTGTGATGGGTGGGTTTGGACAAATATACCGGGAAAAAATTGTCGAGACTAACGGGCACATTCGCATCGAATCCGGGGAGGTCATGTATGATCATGAAAACCTCCTGGATATTCTCTCAGGGAGGCCCGAAGTGGCGGCCGCTTTGCCCTACGCGCATGGAGTCGTGATGCTTCAACATGATAGCCGTCCAGCATTTCCTGCGGTACGAGGAATCGATATGGAACGCGAAGGTGAAAGTGTCATACCCATTGAAGATTACCTTATCCTGGGCGGACTCAGTGATCTTGATGATGACGCGGTATTTTTAAGCAGAAGCCTCGCATCCTCTATCGGTGCAACCCTGGATTCAACGGTTGAGGTCTATACACCTCTAATTATTGATAAGCTGAACCAGGAGGAGTTAATTCTCCCTCGAGAGCTGAAAGTAGCCGGAATATACGAAACGGGATGGCATGAGTTTGATAGCAATACGATGCTCACGACTTTACGTCTCATGCAGGAACTCTATAATTTGGAGGGGGGTGTCCATGGTGTGGCCGTTCGTCTAAAACCCGGTTACGACGAAGAAAAAGTTGCCGCGCTATTAAGAGAAAAAATTTCCCCTCCTAATCGACCCATGACATGGCTGGATATGTATGAAGATCTTCTCTGGATATTGAAGCTGGAAAAGAATATGCAATTTTTCCTTCTCCTCTTTATCGTAATCGTTGCGGCATTCGCGATTTCCAATGCTCAATTGCATACGGTGGTCAGAAAAACACGTGAAATTGGTCTTCTCGGCGCCCTTGGGGGGCAACCACGTCAACTCATTACCTGCTATTGTTTTCAAGGATTCTTCATCGGTGTGTTTGGCACCCTGTTGGGTGTCATCGTTGGACTTGTCGCCCTCCATTTTCGCAATGATATTATTCATGGGTTTGCCAGGTTGACGAAAAGCGAGGATGTCCTCGTCAGGTTTTATCAATTTGCTGAAATTCCGGTTCATTACACAGGAAATGATTTTATCGCCATATGCGTAAGTGTTCTTTTCCTGACTACCCTGGCCGGAATGATTCCCGCCTGGTACGCGGCACGCATGAAACCCGCCGAAGCATTGCGCAATGAATGATACTCAGATGATTTTAAAAGTTGATACTCTGACGAAATCTTTTCGCAGTGGCAGTAGAACAATTGAAGTATTGCGGGGAATTGATTTGAGTCTGCAAAAGGGTGAGAGTGTAAGCATCCGTGGAGAGTCCGGCAGTGGTAAAACGACATTACTCAATTTAATTGCCAACCTGGAATCTCCCGATGAGGGAGCGGTATATTGGGGTGAGACTTCTATGTTTAAGCTGTCCGCTTCATCTCAAGCCAGGCAGCGAGCGGTCTACCTGGGTATGGTTTTTCAAGCTTATTATCTTATTCCCGAGCTCAATGCTGTGGAAAATGTATTAATGGCAGCTCGTATTCTTGGCCCTCCGGGTCGAAAAGAAAAATCGCGCGCCCTCGAATTACTTGAGCGTGTTGGTCTGAATGAGAGACTGTATAGTGATACCCTGAAACTATCGGGAGGGGAACGCCAGCGTGTGGCTGTAGCGCGTGCGCTGATGAACAGGCCGTCACTTATTCTCGCCGACGAGCCCACGGGAAACCTGGACGAAAATACCGGTGAAGGAATTATTAATATACTCCTGGAAATATGCCGTGAAGAAAATGCCAGTCTTGTTCTCGTCACGCATAACCCGGAATACGCAATGCGAACGCAACGACAGCTCCTACTCCATTTGGGTAAACTGCATCAAAATGGGGACTGATACGGAGTGTGATGCCATTAAAAGAATAGCTTCGTCTTCGCTTGCCTCTTGTTCTTCGTCTAGGATCAAGATAGCCACAAAAGGCACATAAAGCACAAGAGATACAAAAGACACACGATGGAAGAATGGAAGGGTGGATGATTGGATGGACGAAGTAATTATCATAAATCAACAAAGCTTCGTCTCTACATGCCACGGCGTAGTCTTGTAGTCGCGGGACGAAGAATTCACGCGTTGTCGTGAACGTCATAAAATATTTAAAACAAGGGATTAAAATGGAGGGATGCGCGTTGTCGCGTCCGCTTTGCAGCACGATTATGCAATAGGTCGATAATTAGAGGACTAATGCAGTAATCTTCGTCTTCGCTTGCCACGGCGTAGTCCCGCCACCGCGGGGCGAAGACGGGTCTGCCTCTTGGTCTTCGTCCTTTAATTTGCACTATATTTTGTCTCTCCCAGCGGCCACGACAACGCGTGGCCCTCCAATTTATTTTTCTGGAGGGACGCACTCCGTTGCGTCCGCTTAGGAGTATGATCATGGAAATTTAATAGAATAAAAGTAAGCCTCAAAACACTTTCTTTTTTTGTGAATTTTGTGCCTTTTGTGGCTACATTAATCAAGGACGCAGACGCAGACGCAGACGAAGACCAAGACGAAGATTTATATATAATCTGAATAACCTTTATGTAATTGACGGCTTGTCAGGAGGTAGCATGTCGGTCTTTAATATCGAAGATGGGTAACTCAAAAAAAATTAAATGTGGGGTTGTCGGTGTAGGCTACCTTGGCCAGCACCATGCTCGAATTTACAATGAGTTGCCCGACTGTGAATTTTTGGGAGTCTATGATATTGATAAGGATCGCGCCCGAAAAATTGAAAAAAAATTTAAATGCGAAAACTTCACCTCATTGGAGAAACTGGGAGATTCCTGTGATGCGGTAAGTGTGGTCGTCCCTACCGACAGCCATTGTTCCGTCGCCTTAGCATTATTGCAATCGGACTGTCATCTCCTCATTGAAAAACCGCTTTGCTCAGGTATAGATGAAGCAGAAAAAATACTTACTGCCGCGAAGAGAGCCAATACGGTTGTGCAGGTTGGTCATGTCGAGCATTTTAATCCCGTTATGACATTTCTCGAAAACGCGGTGAATGATCCAAAATATATAACCGCGGACCGTCTCGCCCCCTTTAATAAGCGTGGCACCGAAGTCGGAGTCGTCCTTGATCTAATGATTCATGATATCAGCATCATTCTTGAACTGGTGAAATCACCGGTAAAAAAAGTGGATAGTATTGGGGTTAGCGTATTATCAACAAGTGAAGATATTGCCAATGCCCGGATTACCTTTGAAAATGGTTGTGTTGCAAATATCAACACGAGCCGGGTCAGCCGGAAAAAAGTACGGGAGATACGGGTGTTTCAACCCAATGCCTACCTCTCGCTTGATTTTATGAATCAAAAAGGACACTTATTGCGCAAGGAGGGGCTGCGACTGGAAAAGGAGAAGATACCCATAGCTAAAGGCGAGCCCCTGATGTTGGAACTGGATGATTTTATAAATTGTGTGGCGAGCTACAAGGAACCGAAAGTTGGCGCCATTCTCGGAAAATCCGCTCTCGAAATTGCGATTTTGATAACCGAGCAAATACATAAGATGGATGTCATTGGCGAATCAAAGTAAATGCCCGTAAAGCGATCGCTAATATGACCGAAAAGCCCGCATATCCATTAGGATTGCCACCGCCTGAGGTTGAAAAACCGGACCTTTTAGTAATTGCCGGCGAGCATTCCGGTGACCAGCACGCCTCCCTTATGGTAGCTGAGCTCAAAGATCAAAATCCCGATGTAAATATTGTCGCATTGGGCGGTGCCGGGCTTGAGCAGGCAGGCGCTCAATTACTATTTAACTTAACCCATTATTCTGTAGTGGGTTTTCTAGAAGTTGTGAAAAGCTATGCTTTTTTCAAGGAGCTGTTTGAGGCTCTGATTAAATGGATAAAAAAATATAAACCGCGTCATATCTGTTTGGTCGATTACCCGGGATTTAATTTAAGGTTGGCCGAACGGTTATTTCGGGAAAAAGTAAGTCGAAAAAGCGGAGGAGATGTGGGGGTCCACTATTATATCAGCCCTCAAATATGGGCTTGGAAGTCCGAGCGGCGTTTCAAAATGGCGCGCTTTCTCGATGGGTTGGGCCTTATCTTTCCGTTTGAGTTAGATATCTATAAGGACACGCGTTTACCCGTTCGTTTTGTCGGTCATCCTTTTGTCTCACCTGACTATCAGCTTCCGGTTGCGTATGAGGCTGACGCTCCCGTCTTATTACTCCCTGGCAGCAGACGTATTGCCGTCTCACATATTCTTCCGCCGATGGTGGATGCTTTTGCGCTCTTGTTGGAACACCGGCCTCATGAACGTGCGATTATCATTTATCCAAGCGATGAAATACGAAGTGTAATTGAAGGTATTATTTCAAAGAAGGGTAAGGCAGCCAGCCATATAGACCTCCGAATGATTGGTCACAATGTGAAAGGCAAAGCGGCATTGACGAGTTCCGGTACGATATCACTGGCCTGTGGACTCGCGGGTATTCCCGGGGCTATTGTTTATCGAGCGCATACACTCACCTATTGGTTTGCCCGGTTTCTTATTCGCGTTCCATATCTCGGTATTGCCAATCTCCTCCTGGAAAGACCGTTCTATAAAGAGTATATTCAAGGTCGTGTCACACCCAATCGTTTGGTCAGGGACCTGGAGGAAGCGATTGGTTCAGAAGAAAGAATCAGCGCCGCGCAAATTGCCGCTCAACAGTTGCAAGAAATTTTAAGCAGCAAGAGCAGTGAATCAGCCGCTACCTGGATATCAGAACAGATGATAGGCGATCAGGATGTGGTTCCCTGATGGTTAAAGCCGAGCCATAAGGATTTTGATTTTTCATGGAGATATTGACGGCATCGGTCAATCTCAGCGGTGCGTGACTTAATATTTTCGTTAGCAATTTCTGATAAATCATCGAGGTTATAGAGAAAAACATTGGGGATATTCGCGACACGGATATCGATATCGCGCGGCATTGCCAGATCTATGAGAAACATTGGCCGATCGGGTCGCTCTCTTATCGCAGATTCAATAGTCGAAAATGAAATAATGGGCTCAGTTGATGCCGTCGAACATATGATTATATCGAAGGAGGTAAGTGTTTCGGGGTATTCTTCAAACAATATTGCCTGCCCTCCGATAGCGTTTGCAAGCGCTACAGCGTTATCGTGGGTACGGCTGGAAATAGCGATGGATCGGGCGCCACGGCTTTTAAGCGCTTTTAGTGTTTTTTCGCCTACTTCACCGGTGCCAATGACAAGGATCCGGCTAAGATTGAGATCGCCGAAAATGCGAAGGGCAAGATCAACCGCGACGTTGCCAATGCTTATCTGGCCTCGCCCTATGGCCGAGTTGCTCCGCACCCATTTAGCGGCCTGAAAGCTTTTTTGAAATAACCGGTGGAGAACCGGACCCACCGTTGATTTTTCCACCGCGGACTGATAAGAGCTTTTTACCTGACCGGTGATCTCCGTCTCGCCTACAATTTGTGAGTCGATTCCTGATGATACTTCAAATAGATGATTGACCACATCGTGATTTACTTTCCAGAAGCTGTATTTCTTAAAGAGCTCGCGGTCGAAGTCATGAAATTTGCAAAAGTAGTGCTCAAGAGCATTTTTGATTTCATCATCATGAGAGACAGCATAAAGTTCTATTCGGTTACAGGTATTCAGAACCAGGCACTCCTTAAGAGTCTCGATTTCATTTAAACCTGAATAGAGGGAGGCCATCTTCTCTTCTCCGACGGTTATTTTTTCCCGGATTTCCAAGGGAGCAGAACGGTGGGTGCTGCCCAGTAGGAATAAGTTATCTCGAGTTTGGTTCATGATCTCGTCAGGGTACTTGAACAGATGATTGTTTCTCATCGAATGCCCTGCTTGATTCAATGGGCCACAGTGATAACAGTGCGGCGGTAAAGAGGACAAGGCAGGTCCAGGCAAAATTATTACTGAGTAAACGGTTGAGTTTTCTCAGGACCAAAACGATGAGGTATGCCAACCAGACAGCCAGGGTGATAATTAATTTTGGGTTTTGAATTTGCCCGACTTCTCCGACCCAATTGACGATACCTACGATGAGAGCAAAAGTGAGGACGACAACGCCGGTGAATAAGAGTCGATTATTCATGTGGTCTAATTGCAGGATAGAGGGTAAATAAATAAACATACCCTTAAATCGTTTGTGTTTAAGACCGTAATTCTGGACAAGATACATCATTGACGTTAGGGTGAGTGTGGCGAAGACACCATAGCTGAAAATAGCCATTGAGGCATGCGTTTCAATCCAGGGATTGTTACCGAAGGCACTGGTGTCGTACGGGTAGTCCCATTTTTTAACGAGCAATGAGATTATTCCCAGTGTTGATGCCAGGCCCGCACTGAAAAACCCGAGCAAGCTCATGCGGAAAGCCGGTCCAATAACCAGATAGATAAGAATGATCGTCCAGGATATAAATTGAATTATTTCGAAAGGATTCCCCAGCGGACAGCTACCTGTTTCCAAACCACGTTGGTAAAGCCCCAAATTTTGGAAAATAAATCCGGTTACAATAAGCGTGAGGAGGATTATGTGGGAATAACGTTTAGACCTCGCGAGGGCAATAAGTCCGAAAATAAAGGCAAGACTAAAAGAAAGATTGGCAGTCCAGATCAGGAGTCGTTCATCTGTAGCGAGAAAGTTCATTTCAATATTTTGGCTGGAGCGATAAATTAATGAAAGTTATAAATCAATTATCATCCCGGTCCCATTGGTTAATTTTATCCGCTAAATATTGAATAAAAGCCGGATGGTTGTTCAGGCAGGGGATGAGTTCCAGATTCCCGCCACCTGATTCTTTAAATAGTTTTTTTCCATCGATAGCAATTTCCTCAAGTGTTTCCAGACAGTCGGACACGAAAGCCGGGCACATGACCAGAACATTTTTCAAACCCATTTGACCCAATTTTTTTATCATTTCGTCGGTAAAGGGCTGCAGCCAGGGTTCACGCCCCAAGCGGGATTGAAACGAGAGACAGTACTTATGCGATTGCAGGTTCAAACCTTTAACAAACAACTCCACGGTTTTAAAACATTGGTGACGATAACAGGTAGCATGAACCGAATTATCAACTTTGCAACAATCCGGTTCCATTAAGCAGTGACGGTGTGATAAATCCGCCTTTCTTATATGCCTCTCAGGCAATCCATGGAAACTGAAAATGACTTTGTCATAGTCCTTTTGCAGGTAGGGTAGAGCATTCTCGATAAGGGCATTGATATAATCGGGGTCATTGTAGAATGGTGATAGCAGGGTAGTATGCATTTCAGGTTTATGGCGCGCGATTTCCTCCTTTACTCTAACGGCGACGGTTTCATAGCTGGACATGGCGTACTGGGGATAGAGAGGCATGATGAAAATATTAACAATGCCTTGATCTACCAGGTCAGCTATAACATCCTTGATTGCGGGTTTTCCATATCGCATCGCTGATACCACGGGGATGTTAACTTTTTCCGCCACATTATTTTTTTGCTCCCGGCTGATAATGAGAAGAGGGGAACCTTCCGGTTGCCATATCCTACGATAGGCTGCCGCGGTTTTTGGGGGTCGAAAGGGAAGTATAAATAAATTTACTATCAAGCCGCGAAGCGGTGAATCAATTACCCTGGGGTCTGTGAGAAACTCTCTTAAGTAGCGTCTAACGTCTCCGACATCTGTTGAATCGGGAGATCCTAAATTCAGCAATAAGGCTGCTTTTTTTGACATGAACTGAACTGATTATCGCGATCTCTTCAAGATTAACACGCGGATCGCGTCACAATATAAATGAGAGGTCACTGTAATGCGCAGAAATGTGTCATCACGCAGCCCCTGAAGTCAAGTACGGCTTATCTCAATAAATGAAAAGGAATAAAAGTTAGTTGGCACTTATGACCCACGAGTGGGTCATAATAAATTGATCCCATACCCTATTAAACCATAAGCAAAATGGGGGGAGAAAGAAGAACTCGTTTTATAGCAGGCTTTGATATACACTACTCTTCAATTATAAACATAATTCGCTGACACGTGAGTGAGATGGAAATTCAGGTTATGACCTGCCCGTAAAGTTAATTTATATATGCAACGTTTATTCTATCATTGGGGTGCGTTCATTGTATTGACGTTTATTGGATTAGGATCAATAGCGAGTCTATGGTTTCTGAGCCAGGAAAAGAGCGAAGCGGTCACTGAAAAAAATACTGCTGCCAAGAGCCCGGTGTCAGCAGTTGATCAGGGAGCCATCAATAGTCAGGGGATTGACGGTATTGCCGATCAAAGTAATTCCGATAATCGAGCAGCCTTTATAAGACCTCAGCGGTCAACTGTGGATAATATTTCAGAATCCTGGCCTGACGCCGAGCACCTGCTGGAGGAAGTGTCAAAACCGGATGAGAACGGACATTATCGACGCATCACCATACTTCAACCTAGAGATTTGCCCTACAAAGTACGTATCGAAAAAAAAATTGGCATCGACCCGGTGACAGGTGAAGAAAAGATACTAAGCGAAAATGAAATGGTGGCTGATCAGGTTATCATTAAGTTAAAGCCGGGCCAATCAGAGGGAGCAATAGCGGACGTGATCTCAGATCTTGGAGGGGTGCTTCACCACCCCTTTCAGGATTGCGATTTTATGATAGTAAAGCTGCGTGATCTCAAAATCGAAGCAGTCCCCAATGCTCTAGAGGTTCTATTAAGCCATAGGGAAACACTTGAATATGTTGAACCCGACTACATTGTTCGCGGGGCTGTATTGCCTGATGACCCACGATTTGTCGACGGCTCTCAATGGGGATTAAATAACATCGGTCAGAAAGGAGGTGTTGATGACGCTGATATTGATGCCCCGGAAGGTTGGGAGATTAAACATGATGCCAGCGATGTAATCGTTGCGGTTATTGATTCAGGCACTCGTTACACACATGAAGATCTGGCCGAGAATATGTGGGTAAATACGGGGGAAATTCCGAATGATGGTATTGATAACGACGGTAACGGGGTGAAAGACGATGTTTTCGGTTTGAACAGTATAGAAGACACCGGTGACCCCAATGATGACAATGGCCACGGCACACTCGTTGCAGGAATTATCGGGGCCATTGGTGACAATGGGATCGGGGTTACCGGTATTGCCTGGAGGACTCAATTAATGGCATTAAAATTTCTTAGCGAGGATGGTAATGGGGTAGTATCCGATGCGGTTGAATGTATTCATTATGGCCGCAGGCATGGCGCACAGATTATGAACGCCAGTTGGTCGGGCGGCGGTTTCTCCCTTACACTGCTTAACGCCATAGAAAACACACGCAATTCCGGTATATTATTTGTCACGGCTGCTGGAAATTTTTCCAGTGATAATGACATCGTCCCCCTATTCCCGGCTAATTACTTCCTTGATAATATTGTCAGTGTAGCGAGCACGACACGCGCTGATAATATTTCAGGTTTTTCAAATTTCGGAGAAAGTACCGTTGACATTGCTGCGCCGGGATCTGCGATACTGACTACCTTTAACCGGAGTAATTCCGACTATGTTACGCGTAGCGGAACTTCCATGGCTACACCCTACGTAAGCGGTGTTCTTGCGCTTTTGAAATCAAATTATCCCGATGAAGACTACAGGACTCTGATCAACCGACTCCTCGCTGGAGGTGATAAAATCAATGAGACCGAAAATAAAGTTCGATCGAGTGCCCGGCTCAACCTTGCCACTTCACTTAACCTCGATCCTATACCGGAGCTCCCCGAATTTACCGAACCTTTAAGAACTCAGGTAGCAGGAGAAAATGGAAGTGTGGTTTTCAGGGTGGAGGTAAAAGGGGATCCCCCATTTATATACAGTTGGTCTAAGGACGGTCAGACTATTCCCGGGGCCACACAAAATTTCCTCATTGTCGATAATATCGATGTAAGCAAAGAAGGGATCTACAAAGTAAAAGTCTCCAATCCCTTTGGAAAAAACAGCAGTAGCGCGAATCTTTTTGTAGCTACCGTAAGGCCGGAATTGGCCTTAGCGCTGGATGCGCGGGAACATACCTGGCATAGCGTGGGCTTTGCCCTTTGGCTGAGTCAGCCCGATGTCACTCGTGATGGAATTGATGCGGACGCAAGCGGATTAATCTCGGACAATCTTATCACCCAATTTCAGACGACCATTAATGGACCCGGCACCGCCTCATTTTGGTGGCGATCTTCTTCAGAGGTACTCTATGATTTTCTTCGTTTTGCCATCGATGGTGAGCAGCAAATATCTATTTCAGGAATCAATGATTGGAGCCAGGAAGTCATTTCTTTAACCGAGGGTGAACATGTATTAGCCTGGAGCTACACCAAGGATGGAAGCTTATCCATTGGAGATGACCGAGGTTATGTTGATAATTTTGTTTTCAGCCCTGAAGATTCCATAGCGCCGGTCATCGTTTCAATAACCGAGAACAAAGTAATACCACCCGGCTCAAATGTCGGTTTTAAAGTCGTGGCGACGGGAACCCCTTCCCTCCGGTATCAATGGGAAAAAGATGGAGTACGCTTAGCAGGGGAGACGCAGACGCAGTTAAATCTTACTGAGGTTTCATTTTCTGATTCTGGTATTTATCGAGTGGAAGTTTCTACCCCATCAGCTTCAATCTTGAGTGATGCATTTAACCTTACCATTCAAGATTCGGACAATGCCCTGTCACTGGCATTGGATAATGAAACAACACCCTGGAGTAGTGGTGGCAGCAATCAATGGTTTAACCAGTCTACCGTTGCCCTTGATGGGGTCGACGCTTTGCAGAGTGGCAACATTTCTGATAGTGAGACTTCATTTTTTAATACTGCCGTAACCGGGCCTGGAGTAGCCTCATTTTATTGGAAAGTATCTTCCGAAGCGGGTAATGACGTCCTGAGCTTTTTTATTGATGACACGCTTCAAGAATCAATTTCTGGAAATATTGATTGGAAGCAGGTTAATTTCGCTGTTCCTGCCGGAGCACAAATTCTGCGATGGGAATATGAGAAAAATGATAGCATTTCGGAAGGCACCGATGCGGGATGGGTAGACCAGTTTCAATTCCAATCAACAGATCCCGAATTACCGGTTATCATTCGACAACCGATCAATACTCTGTCCACAGAAGGTGATAGTGTGCGATTTACGGTTAATGCATCCGGGCAGCAGCCTTTAAATTATAAGTGGCGCAAGGATGGATTCGATCTACCCGGAGAAACAGGTGAAGAACTGAACCTTATTTCGGTAAATTCATCTGACGCAGGTATTTTTTCCGTTCAAATAGCTAACGATTTTGGAAGGGTCATAAGTGATCAGGTATCACTCGTTGTGTTTAAAAGTGGAGATCCCTTAGGGCAAGCGCTTGAGCTCTTTAATCCTTCTCTAAGCACGTGAGGGAACAATGACTGGTTCCCCCAGGCGATCATTAATCGGGATGGTGAAGATGCCCTCCAAAGCGGACCAATAGAAGATGGCCAGTTCTCTGAGTTCAGCTTAAATTTAGAGGGACCGCGCACCTTGTCATTCTGGTGGAGAGTATCATCTGAAGAGGGACGCGATTTTCTCCGCTTATATTTTAATAACGATCTAAGAGCCGAGATTTCGGGGCTGATGGATTGGCAGCAACGCCATATACCCATTCCAGCCGGTTTGCATGAACTACGCTGGGTGTATGAGAAAGATTTCAGTGGATCGAAAGGATTAGATACGGCATGGGTGGATACTCTTTCTTTTGCCCCGGTTTCTGAGACATTTAATCCCGCCCTCGATACATTGGGACTGGTTTGGAATACAGATGGTGATGCCTCCTGGTTTCAGCAGGAAATAATAACTTTCGACGGAGAAGATGCTTTGCAGAGTGGAAATATATCCGATGGCGAAGAGACATGGGCAGAGACTACCGTTTTGGGTCCCGGGACCCTTGCTTTCTGGTGGCGCGTAGAGTCAGAGCCGGAAAATGATACGCTTGGCTTTTACTTTGATGATGAACTGATTGAAGAAATTTCAGGAAACAGCGGGTGGCAGCGTAAAAGTTACAGTTTTGGAAAAGGCGCTCATAACCTGCGCTGGCGCTATGCTAAAAACGCATCAATTAGCAAGGGGTTGGACGGCGGTTGGCTGGACCAGGTAGTCTATGTCGGTGCGGTCAGACCATTTGATGCCTGGCGCGCGGAGCATTTTACGGCATCCGAACTAAATGATGATATGATCAGCGGTAATTTTGCAGACGCAGATAATGATGGAGTGGCAAATATCCTGGAGTATGCAGTAGGTCAGAATCCGCGTCTGTCTGACAGGTTTGGACTGCCAACCGTTGCGGCCATAGATGTCAATGGTTTGAACTATTTAACCCTGACCTATCAACGCAACAAGTTGGCAACTGATATAATTTATAGCATAGAAGTCTCGAGTGATCTCATAGAATGGGATTCATCATCAACTGCGACCCGTCGAAGTCGGTGTGACAAATCTCGATAATCAGTCAGAGCTGGTCGTTGTGCGTGACACCGTATCAATTGATTCAGTCTCAAAGCGCTTTATGCGACTGCGGGCGAAAGCGCTTGATTGATGGTTGAAGAAGTGAACAGTGAATAGTGAACAGTGAACAGTGGAAGAATGGAAGGATGGATGATTGGATGGGAATGATATCATTAATAATCTTCGTCTTCGCTTGCCACGGCGTAGTCCCGCAATCGCGGGGCGAAGACGGGTCTGCCTTGCTCACGTGAGCACGCTAATCGGATCGTCTTCGTCGCTTTATTTATTTACAATAATATTACGTGTTTATCCCCTTGACATACTTAAAAATATGTGGTATTGTTTATTTAGAAAGGTAAAAAATGACAACGTTTTATAAATTCCAAAAGCAATTCCCAGACGATAACGCGTGCTTGCATCAAATTATGATTTCTCGCTATGGGGGAACACGATTTGATTGCCCTAAATGTGAACATCCCAGCAAGTTTCACCGCATGAAGGAACAAAGAAACTATGTTTGCCAAAGGTGCGGACATCATTTGTATCCATGTGTCGGCACTCCGTTTGAACGCTCTCGCACATCTTTGCATAAATGGTTTTATGCTATGTATCTGTTTGCCACATCCCGCCACGGGGTTGCCGCTAAGGAACTTCAACGGCAACTTGGCGTAACTTACAAAACAGCATGGCGTATGGCGCACGAAATCCGCAAATATATGGCTGAGGTGGATGGGGAAAGTCCTTTGAGAGGTATTATAGAAACTGATGAGACTTATATTGGAGGAAAAAGCTCTGGAGGAAAAAGAGGACGAGGTGCCCTAACAAGACAGTAGTTTTCGGCATGTTGGAACGCGATGGGGAAGTAATGACCAAGGTTGTCCCTAATGTCAGAAAGCGAACTCTTCAACCAATTATGAAAGAAAATGTTGAACCTAAAAGCACTGTTCATACCGACGAACTTCGATCTTATTCTGGACTGGCCAAAGATGGTTATATCCACAAGACTGTCGATCATGGATCGGGTGAATATGTAAAAGGTAATTGCCATGTCAACGGGATTGAGGGATTCTGGGCTCGTTTGAAGCTTTCGATTTGCGGGACGCATGTTCATGTTTCTGGGAAGCACCTTTTGAAGTATGTAAAGGAGTTTGAGTATCGTTACAACCGCCGGAAGGCTCCCGCTTCGATTTTCGCTGATCTGGTGGCCTGCCTCTAACGATCATCGCTTCTAGCAGAGCATTGAATCTGTTCATATTATCCATCTTCTTGATTAGAGGTCGGCGGAGCATCCTGCCATTGTATCTCCGGAATGCCACCTTCTGCAGGATATTTAAGCAAAACCTTCTTTTGCCCGGTTAGAATGTAGGGCAACTTTTGTCCCTCTCGACCATATGATATCTTGAACTTAATTAACCCTTCAATCATTTGTCCCAGCGGAAGTGATTCTAGTTTAATAAAATGGTCATCAAACCATGCATTAGAACGTGGGGGGATCGTGACCCTATCTAGCTCGTATTTTTTCTTTGGCGGATAACATTCTCCTATCTGGGTTGAAACTTCTTGAATTTTTGAAACAATTGGAAACGATGCAAAATTGCGGACTTCTATACCTATACCTAGCTCTTTGATAACTTGTCCATTATCTGGTTTTTTAGCAATAACTCTAACTCCTGCAAATGAGAGCTTGTATTCTGGCGTAATTCGATCTTTCCACTCACTAAATCGCAAGAGTCCAGTAACGGTCAGTGTAAACAGTGCCACCATACCAATGTAGAGGTAAAACAAGGGAATACCACTTAACCATCCAATCACAGCACCGATCCCTGTAACCACTGTTGGGGTAATCAAACTGCGAACGATTTCCAGCAACGTTTCTTTTGCAAGAAATTTCCACATAAGATTATGTTAGATTTTATTACTAAGTATGTCAAGGGTATAAACACCTAATATTAAGGTGGAACGCGCTGTCCCTAGCGCGTTCGATTATGTTGTAATAAAAGAAGCGTGCTAGGGACAGCCCGCTCCACCATGGGATGCAAGATTTATGATGTAATATTGATTAATCTTCAGGACGAGGACGAAGATGACCCTAATCAACTATACCATAAGGCTCCAGCATGTCGACCATAGCCTCGGCCACGACGAAGCGTGGCCCTCCAGAAATTGTATAAGAGAAAGGGCCAATATGGAACATGCGAGTCCAAATGAAATGGAGGGCCACGCTCCGTCGTGGCCGTAACCATCATTTATAATGTGAATAATAAATGATACACATGTTAAAACGGACGCAACGGAGTGCGTCCCTCCAGAAAAAAAATGGAGGGCCACGCGTTGTCGTGGCCGCTGTGTAGAATGAGCTATAATTCTATATATAATTAAAGTACTAAAACCCTGCCCAGACGAAGCTTACTGTTTATCAAGATACAAGAATACATCGTTATCATCTTCGTCCCTCTTTTCATTGCGAGGAGTGAAGCGACGAAGCAATCCAGGCGGTTAAGGTTACGCTACAGACATTCCCCTGGATCGCCGCAGTCAGCTGCGACTTCTTCGCGATGACAAAAATGGATTGAATCACAGCAAGGGGTGAAGCTCGACATGTCCAAAATTGCCTATCACCTCAACAGCGCGTTCCACCATGAGTTTTAAGTAATTGAAGAGGCAGACGAAGACGAAGATGATCCTAATTATTTATTTATTTTCGCTTCGGGGCTACATGCTCCTTATACAAGTGGGGGCCGGAAGTAATGTTCCATCTCGTGTTGTAAAATACTCCAAGGTCAACATCGGTCAATATAGGGTAGGGTTCTTTTCTGCTTTCATCTAATACTAGTGATATGATATTTCTCCCTTGATGGAATAAAGTAAGATCGTCAATTTGCATCTGCCAGAATGCCTGGGCTGGAGGTGTTATGGCGGATTCTGCAATTATCGAAACCGAGCTTTCGACCTTAGGATCACGAATTTCAGTGAGATGAACACTTGCCGGGCCATAAAATAATTGTTGTCCGTTAACTTTGACCGTTATTTTTTGATCGGGATCAAGTTCACGAAATCCCAGTCTTAAACCCGTATACCGCAAATCGAATACTGTTGATCTGTCTTTAAAATCTTCTCCGATCAACAGACTGAAATCATAGGTATTATTACCCTTTAATTCTACTGAGAGTTGCCTGTCATATATTTCAGGTTCTTCTCTATCCTGATAGTACCCATGGGTAATACGATAAACCTTAGACTGACGATTGAGACTGGCAGGGCTGTAAAAGTAGGGGAGTAACCGGGGATCTCCCGTTCCCATATTAAAGGTATACATGCCCTCAACACCCAGGGCCCAATAGTTGGATGCCGCTGCGCGCATCAATTCCGGTGTAATTCTATTCGTTGGTTTTGTTGCGTAAGTGTCGGAAGAGGGATTTTCGCTGAATGGATACGCCCAACCCATTGTTTGATTAAGGCTGGGGTATACGACACTGCCTGCGTTGTGTGCGAGGGTTATGATAGCTTCTATCTGCATATCAAAGGTGGTTCCCATCCTCGGGGCGGGAATGAGAACATCAACCAGCTGTTTCTCCATCCAACTTCGAATATCCAGGCCGATCCAATCGCATCGCTTTAATGAAGACGCGATGCGGGCCATGAGATAGTATTTCTTTCCATTTTTCTCTCCCACGCTATTGAGACGACGGCGCGCTTTTTCAACCAGGTCGGTAATAAGGTGACTTTTTTCAAAGCCTTCATTGTAAGGGAAGTAATAAAAGGAGCGTGTAAAATCCAACTCTACACCGTCCATTAAGTCCTGGTAACGATCGATAACTTCATAAATAACTTCCAGACGATGCTGGCGGACTTCTTCGTGACTGTAATCAAGCAGGTTAGCATAGTTCGGATTGCTTTTTAATGGAGACTCCCCATTCGCTCCTATCCTGAGATGGGGATTTTGCATCCAGAACTTGCCCGTCGTCGGGTTATTAGGGGGATCAATGTTAACAAAATGGCCGTCATTCATACGATAACTGGGAAAGAAATAAAGACCAAGCTCCCTGGCGCGTTCACCGGCTACGCGCGGACCATCAAAACCCGCTTTGACCAATGCTTTTCCTGATCGCACCCTGAAGTTGAAAAATGGATGGCTGTCCATTGAGGTTTCTCTCCATCCCCAATGCACACCGACCTTTGAAGGATACTGTAAAAGGTCGGAGGTTGAGCACACACAATAGGCAAGGGTCCTCAACGGTTTACCCGCGGCGGTATCGATATGATATTCAATTCTACGGGCTGCTGTATTCGGATCTAGGCTGCTAAATGTGATCCCTCCATCAATATTAAAGATTACCCCGAAGTCCGGGAGTGCATTTTGTGTTTCAGCCGTGGACAGGTTGAGTGGGAGAGTAATTAAAAAGACAATGATACATTTATTCAGTACATTCATTGGGATCGTTGAGTATTATGGAAATTGGTAAAGCTTCGTCATCGTCTGCCTCTTCGTCAACGTCCCTTTAATTATTTACAATAATATTGAGGTGGAACGCGCTGCTTGTCCGACATAGTCCCGCCACCGCGGGACGACGGCTGGTCCCTAGCGCGTTTGATTATGTTGTAATAGAAGAAGCGTGCTAGGGAACAGCCGTCGCTGTATATTGCTAGGCTATGGCCGTCAGGCAGCCCGCTCCACCTTGGGATGCAGGACATATGATTCAAATTAGTTAAATGATTCTGGACGCAGACGAAGATTATTATCCATTAACATACCCATTGCTTACGCAGAGGACTAATTATGTGTAGCCCCCTCCCCGGGGTTTCGTCGTTAAGATAATCATATTTCCAAACGGACGCGACGGAGCGTGGCCCTCCAAAAAAGATTAAATGGAGGGCCACGCTCCGTCGTGGCCGCAAAGAAGCAGGAAAAAACGAAAAATTATTTTGAAATATTGAATCAGTATTATTTATAAAATCATTCATTTACAGAATAAGAAGACGAAGAGGCAGAACCGACTATGGACGGGACTTAGAAATGCCTTATAAGTTGTTTATTAATAATAAATTACACTTAAATAGTGATATTAAAACAATTTATGTTTTCCTTTGATTTCCTGGCATTGCCTCAAAATGTTTGGCAGGAATGGGCAGGAATCATACTTTTTTTGGGAGGTTCAGCCAGGAACCGGGCAAGAAATTTCAAGCGAATTTAATAATGTCGATTAAGTTGCACCATGTCATGAAAAACAATAAATTTATACGCCCTGTAGTGGCACCTCCAAATTTCCCGGTGAAGCCGATTCAGTCAGACTCAGATTTAAACCTCTACAATATGTAATGCTATAATAGCATTTTGATGTGAATTGAACCTGCCCTTATGTAACTGGAGTGACCCCCAAAAATGGTATCATTAACAGAGAGAGGTTATCGGGATAAACAGATAACCTCAATGAAAAGAAAAAGATATACAACAGAACAGATCATAGCAATACTGCGGCAGCCCGATACGGGCAAAACCGTGCAGGAAGTCTGCCACGGCAACAACCTAAGTGAACAGACCTTCTATCGCTGGGGCAAAAAGTATGGCAACTTGGAGCTGGCTGATGCGAAGCGATTTAAAGAGCTGGAAAAGGAGAATACGGAGCTGAAGAAGATGCTCGCTGATCAAATGCTCAAGCTTCGGGTGTTGGAGGAAACGCTCTCAAAAAAATGGTGAGCCCAAAGCAGAAGAAGCGAGCAGTAAAAGATGCGGCTGAGAAGGGGCTGTGCTCGTTTTAGAGGGCTTGTGCTTATCTCAGCCTCAGTTGGTCAACGTACAGCTACCGACCCAAGCAGGCCAGTAAGAAGGCTCAGCAATTGGCCGAGCGGATTTTGACCTTGTCCTGGGAACATCCCCGTTACGGTTACCGGCGCATTCGTGCCTTGCTGGTGAAAGAAGGTTGGGCGGCAAGCAGGAAATTTGTACAGGCAGTGCGACGTTCTTCGGGCTTACAGGTAAAGCCACCAAAAAAGCGTAGACACCGTCAGGGGATCTCTACTGGGCTCCCTACTAAAGCAACCGGTCGCAATCACGTCTGGTCCTGGGACTTTGTCCATGATCGTACAGACAATGGCGGTATGCTAAAGATGATGACCTTGATCGATGTACCGAGGAGCTGAAAGCGACGACACTCAAGCGAAGCGAAGACATATACGCGTAAATGTTTACGCATCCGGGTAGCTCGACAGCTCACCTCAACCGATGTTCTCTCGGTACTCAGCGAAACCATCGATGAAGAGGGAGTTCCTAGCTATATCCGCAGTGACAACGGCAGTGTTCCGAGGAGCGAAGCGACGACATGCGAAGCCATTCATTGCTCATCAGGTGCAGCAGTGGTTGTCCGACAAAAAGATCAAGGCGATATATATCGATCCGGGCAGTCCCTGGCAAAACGGTTTCATCGAGTCGTTTCACAACCGCTTACGCGATGAGTGTTTGAACCGTGAAGTGTTGCTCAGCGTGGCTGAAGCACAAGTTGTAATAGAACAATGGCGTCAGACCTATAACAATGAACATCCCCACAGTCGATTAGGCTTTAAAAGCCCACAAGAGTTTGTCACATTCCTTTCCGCTCTTGGCCGCGTTCGGGCTACGCCCTCACTGCGCCAAGATCTCTCATATACATCAATCCTAAAACCATTAATACCCGGTAACTCTCTCACATAATAATTGGTACGAAAAACGGGGTCCAATCATAAGTGCTTAATAATTAATATAAAGTATTAATATATAAGTGGTTCCAGTGGGAGAGTTGAACTCCTATCCAAAGGCACTATACTTGGATTTTGTCTAGAGTTAGCTACCAATTTTATACCAATATCTACCAATTTGGTAGAATTGGTTGACTTTTTTTGGATTAACTACCAATTTGGTAGATATTGGTATAAAATTGGCAGTTATAACACCATACACTTGAAGGACATAATGAGAATCCCACAATCACCAAAGCCTTTTTTGGACATTATTAGTAAAATTAGTAAATCTGGTCTTGATAAATTTAGGAAAATTCTCTCAGAAGAATCAGAACCTTTAACTGCTGAAGAATACATTCACTGGGATGATCTTCGCAGACGTATCCCCCCCAAAAACTTGCCTCACGAAGAATGGTGGGCGGCCATAAAATTCAAAAGAATGTCTACTTTAAAAGAAATTCCTTTAAAAGACAAAAAAGGTAACGATTTTCTTTTTACTACACCTGAAATGGTTAATGAGCAGTTGCATAACATCGATATGTATTCTGGTGGAATGGTTGCAATGGGAGAGCCTATAACGAACCCACAAACTCGTGATAAATATCTCGTCAACTCACTTATTCAGGAGGCAATTACATCCAGTCAACTTGAAGGCGCGGCAACTACGCGAGAAGTGGCTAAAGAAATGATTCGGAGCGGTAGATCACCAAGGGATAAAAGTGAACAAATGATATTTAATAATTATTTTACAATGCAACGAATCATTGAACTAAAAAATCAACCATTAAGTTTGGAACTTATATTTAATCTACATAAATTAGTAACAGATAAAACACTAGATGATCCTACAGCAGCAGGACGATTTCGTAATACTGATGAAAACATATATCTTGAAGATTCATATGGTGAAACTGTCCATATTCCTCCCGCGGCAGACGAGCTTATTGATAGAATCAATTTGATGTGTAAATTTGCGAATGAAAAGGGGGGGAAGTATTTCATACATCCTGTAGTTCGTGCGATTATATTACACTTTTGGCTAGCATATGATCATCCGTTTATTGATGGAAATGGGAGAACAGCGAGAGCATTATTTTACTGGGCTATGCTTAATAAGGAATATTGGCTATTTGAATACATTTCGATTTCGCAAATTCTGATAAAAGCTCCAATTAAATATGCGCGGTCATTTCTCCTTACCGAAACTGATGAAAACGATACAACATATTTTATAATATACCAAATAGAGGTAATAAAAAGAGCCATTAAACTTTTAAAATCTTATATTAAAAATAAAACTAAGGAAATTAGCGAAACTGAAATATTGTTAAAAGATATAGAATCACTTAATCACCGGCAATATTCAATTATAAGCCATGCTTTACGTCATCCACGTCACAGATATACTATATCTAGTCATCGAAAAAGTCATAATGTTGCTTATGATACAGCAAGGCATGATCTTTTGAAGTTATCTAATTTAGGGTTTCTTAATCAGAAAAAAATGGGTAAGAAAATATTATTTGATGTTAAAGATAATTTATTAGACGTCATCAGAGATACGTCATCAGAGTGATCGGACCCCGTTATTCGTACCAGTTTAAGTGAGAAAGTTACCGGGTGTTAATGATTTTAGGATTGATGTGTTGGAGAGGTCTTGGCGAAGTGAGGGCGTAGCCCGAACGCGGCCAAGATCTGAAAGGAATCAGACAAACTCTAGTGAGCTTCTAAAGCCTAAAGGACTGTGGAGATGTTCATAGTTATAAGTCTGACGCCATTGTTCGATTACTACTTGCGCTTCAGTCACGCTAAGCAACACTTCACGATTTAAATATCCATCGCGTATGCAGTTATGAAGCGACTCGATGAAACTGTTTGTTATTCTCGATCTAGTTCGTTGAAGTGTCGCTTAGCTCTGTAGCCAGGGACTGCCCGGATCGAAATATATCACCTTGATGTTTTGTCGGTCAACCACTGTTGCACTTGATGAGCGATGAATGGCTTCGCATGTCGTCGCTTCGCTCCTCGGAACACTGCCGTTGTCACTATGGATATAGCTGAGAGTTCACTCTCTTTCAATGGCCTCGCTATTGAACAGAGAGAACATCGTTTGAGGTGGGCTGTCTAGCTACCCGGAGACGCAAACATCTACGTGTGTATTCATCGATTAGAGTCATCATCTTTAATGGACTGCCATTATCAGTTCGATCATGGACAAAGTCCCAGGACCAGACGTGATTGCGATCATTTGCTTTAGTGAGACACTCTGTTGAGACTCCTTGACGATGTCTACGTTTTTCGGTGGCTTAACCTGCAGACCCTCTGAACGTCGCACCGTATGAACAAACTTCCTGCTTGTTGTCCAGCCTTCCTTTACGAGCAAGGCACGGATACGCCGGTAACCGTAGCGGGGATGTTCCCAGGACAAGGGTACAATCCACTCGGCCAACCGCTGAGCTTCCTGCTGCCCTGCTTGGGCTGGTATCTGTAAGTTAAACAAGCTGAAGCTGAGATAAGCACAAGCCCTCTAAAACGAGCACAGTCCTTTCTCAGCCGCATCTTTTACTACTCGCTCCTTCTGCTTTGGGCTCACCCCTTTTTTGACCGCGTTTCTTCCATTACCTGACTCTTGAGCATTTGATCAGCAAGCAACTTCTTCAGCGCGGTGTTTTCTTTTCCCAACTCCTTAAATCGCTTCGCATCGGCCAGTTCTAAATTGCCATACTTTTTACCCCAGCGATAGAAAGTCAGTTCACTTACGTTGTTGCTACGGCAGATTTCCTGAACCTTTTTACCGGTAACGGCTTGCCGCAGTATTGCGATGATCTGTTCTGTTGTGTATCTTTTTCTTTTCATTAAGCTTATCCGTTTATCCCCATAACCTCTCTCTGTTAATGATTCGATTTTTTGGGTCACTCCACCTACATGCACACCTTTTCCAACTGAGCAGTCGAGAATTGGAGGCTGAGAGGAGAGATTGCCAAGGCCGTCCGGCAATTGTGCTACCGGATGCGGGGC
Source organism: Opitutales bacterium (assembly GCA_965197745.1). GTDB lineage: Bacteria > Verrucomicrobiota > Verrucomicrobiia > Opitutales > PNEW01 > CBDANS01. Next base: position 1,054,026 of record CBDANS010000007.1, read on the forward strand.
TATGATCGGAAAGCAGAGAAGTATGGGGTTATATTCGTATTCAGGACACCACTTGGGAGGGAATCTCCTTTACTTTCGCTACCGAAGGGCTGACAAACCTGGATGATTATGTGCTGAAAGCCTGCCTGGAAATCGCTGAGCCGCTGCTTGCGCGGTTTTTGCAGAAGGGACATAGAATTCGTGGTATCGGGCTACATACGATTGAAATGGATGCGACCAACCAGCTTGAACTCTTTTTTCGCGAAGACGAAAAGTTAGCGCGGATGTACTTCGCGGTGGACAAATCAACAACCGCTTTGGCCTCGACACCATCATGCAGGCTTCCATGAAGTACGCCGTTAAGGGAAAAACTCATTTTCTGGAACGGAATGTTTAAAGCAATGATCGTTCTTTTTTACTTCGATTGATTATTGAACTGATCGAAAATGTGGCATGATGGTTTTATTTCGCCAGATCGATGCTCTTGTCAGTATTACCCTATTTCTTCAGCTTGTCGTTATCTCTCCCACTGGTTTGTAAGAAACGGGTTCTCACGTTAAAAAGCAGCAACATAAAAAAGAGAGGGAGTTTAAGTATTTTTTGGTATTTAATAGGCATGAATAATTTCAACTATAGCGCTCGTCTGTAATTTGATAATGGTTAGGTTGGAACTCTAACCTAACCGACAAGTAATGCTTCGAAAGCTCATATTTTTTGCGGTGACTGCTATAATGTTAAGCAGTTTCCAATTTCTTTACGCACATAATGTGTCTTTTCCTTTACCCAGTGATAAGATCAATGAATACCCTTTTAACATGGTGGGAAAAGTTTCCTCGAGAGATTTCGTTGGTTCTGGCACAGCAATATCACAAAAGGTTGTTCTCTCCGCAGCACATGTTTTTTTTGATATTGAGAATCTAGATTGGCATCCAAGCCCTTTTAGGTGGAACTTACGCCATTCTCCATCCGATCGAATTTTTGATATAAGTGCGCGATCTTACAATCATTTTAGCGACTTTGCTTTAGCCACACGCCGTTTTCAACCTGATGATCCGGCTTTCAACTCATATGAACAATTTAATCGCGATGTCATTACTCTTATATTTTATGAAGATGTAGCTAATGGAGGCCATGCAGGACGGGGTAGCAACCGAATCACCGATAACTCTGATAAAATGATCGTCGGATATCCTAACCTGAACTACCCCGATTATGATCAGAGAAGAGACACAATGCATTCGACTAGTCTTGATGGGAGTCCTGCCAAATATGAACTGATAGACTACTATGACCGACAGGGTTCTATAAGTCGACTTTATGAAACTTACGATTTGTCTACAGGTCCAGGTAATAGTGGGGGTCCGGTATACGGGTTAATTAGATTTGCGAATGGTACTGTTGATTGGGGTGTAGTGGGTATAACTGTTGGTGGCCGTACAGGCGAGTCTTCCGTGGCGGTAGGTATTGACCAAGCTATTTCTGATTTAATCAAAGAGGCGGAATCCACTTTTGATACTATCTCATCCGACGACCATGGATATACTCGCAGCACAGCGACCACGGTAGAACTTAATCGCTCTATTGCGGGCAACTTAGATACAGTTGGTGATATTGATTATTTTCGTTTTGTAATAAAGAGCGATGGAACGATAAATGCATATACAACAGGTGATACCGATACCCTTGGAACATTACAGAATAATTCAGGAAACGTTATTACGACAAAAGACGGTAGTGGTTCAGGGGAGAATTTTTTAATTACACGGGTACTCAATCCGGGAACATATTACATCGCCGTCAGCAATTTCTCTTTTGAAAAAACAGGTAGATATTCTTTTCGCGTTGATTTTACTGAGACCATTAAATTACCAGACTTAGCGGTTGATTTTATTAGCGTAGACAGAAGGTCAGTAGTAGCAGGTGAATCGGTTCGTGTTGGTTTCAATAGAAGTAACACGGGGGATAAAAATTCTGGTATATTCGCTCATGGGATCTATTTATCGGGGGATAAAATTATTACAACCAGAGATACACGATTGTTAAATTTGAAAAATATAAGTATGAATGTGGGTGCTTCAGGAAGAATCTCTTTTAAAGTAATTATACCAACGAATACAATTCCGGGTATTTATTACCTAAGTTATATTCTCGACTCTGATATGAAGATTAAAGAAACCGATGAGACTAACAACACAGGTTATGCTGAAATTACGGTATCGGAACCTATTTCAGACGATGATGGAGACTTAGTGCTTGGTGGCTTTGGTGATATAGCTGGAAAGGATATTCAGCACCCTAATGGAAACGTCTTTGACCAAATTTTGCTCACTGGACCATTCATAAAGCTCAAGGCGAAGCCAGGTCAGATCACGAGGGCATCGTTTATGGATGAAAACGAAGACATTGTCCAGGTAGAGTTCTCAGGCAGCGGTACCTTTACCGTGACATTAGACCCGACCACTTTTTTACCTCCCGCTTTACCCCCACGCTATAACCAGCAGGTGGAGTACGTCACCGGCAAGCCCAGCGTGGTGATCGAAGGAGCAGACTCCTCGACCTTCTTCAGTATCTTCACGGTGGGATCGATCAACGCGGTGAACCAGACGTTGTTCCCCGAGGGACAGGTCTATGATGCGCAAGCGGATGTGACTCTGGTGGAGGTAATTAACTCCACGGGTACCGGAGGGATGCAGTTGTCGAACACGGTGTTCAGTGGAAGCACGGGCAACGTCGGGGTGATTGCAAGAGTGGTGCCGATTGCAGTACGCTTAACAGTTGGTGATATCGATGCTGATGGCGATGCAGTGCCGCACCTCTTGTTCGGAGAAGGTTCGTTCACGGTGCCATCTGGCAATCCCGGGTTGCGCATCACCGGTGGAGACTTGAAGCAAACAAACAGTGCTTCAATCGTGATCGCGGAGAGCAGATCGACAACTCCCGGGTTTGAGATCCTGATCTCTCAGAATAACTTCAAGTCCGATGGAATCCCTCAGCCCGCTCAAAGTATAGATGCTACCTTTGTAAACGAGGACGGAACTGTGATCCCCGTAACTGTGGATAATTTAACAATCGAATAAGATCGGTATTAATTAACGTAATTCATGGCTTTGTAAGGTCTTACCAGGTATTCGAAAATTCCTTCTGATTTCTTTGCTTTACTATTTTTAATCATCCCATTCCTTGATAGATTATATTCGAGTATGGAAAGTCTTAGAATGGCTTGGGATCGCCTTGAATTAAAAACCGGTAGGACCCCTTTATCGCCCTAGCCTGTACTTTGCGTTACCCCGGCCGTTGCAGGTGTCTAGCTATTGATATTTATTCCCTCCTATAAATAGCTACTCTCACTTGCCATACGGGAGAGCCCAACATCGTCGCATAGTTCAAGCTGCGATTTGTCCCGGAAGGTAAAAGTATCTTCTTGATAGGTGATATTTTCGCGACAACTCTGCGCCTCCCTCCGGTTGTGTTTGTCGATGACGTCTTGTCTGGTGCCACGGTGTTGCCAGAGCAAGGACAAGCCAATCAAAGTAAAGACCAGAAGAAAGCAAATAAGAACGATAACCATGAGAGTAACTTTATACGTGGTTCTCTGGTTGTGACTAGTTCAAAAATCTCATATCTTAACATTAGAAGCAAGACGCACGTCGTTTGGATAGGTCCTGGACAAATGCATTTTACAGTTTCTTATGACAGATTTCTATTTCGAGACAGGGACAGGGAAATCTCGAGCTTCCTGAATCTAAGAGCGGGACAGAGGGGGGCGGTTTTTTTTGCGTTAGGTTGACGCCGTCATGATGCCTTCAATATATAAATTTATAACTTTTCTTTTGTTTGTTGTTTTGCGCGCGCAAGTTGTAAAAACAGGACTTCAATCTTATCTGTAGACACACTTAAAAAAGAGAGGGAGGATCGACACGATTCTCTCTTATCAAGCTGTCCATTAATTAATGGATATTTTAGGTTGTCCGCAATGAAGACCAACCTGTGGACACACTAAAAAAGTGATCTATCGTTTCTGGGTTGCTTGAGCAGACCGTTATTGGCGGTAGTGTGCGCGGACCAAAAGGGGATACCCTAAAAGGAGATCTTAGAAGGAGACCCGCACAATCGTTATTATGTCCAGTTGATTTGTAAATAATTGATATTCAACATATTAAATTTATACATAAAATTCCTAACGGTCTTAGAACGACGCTAATTAAGGGGTAAGCCCCAGTTTAAAACCCTAATTAAGCCGGGGTTGACATACTATTGTTACACGCACTGCGCCCCATAATTCAGAGTATCCCTATCAAGAAAACGTTCGCCGTCTGACATCGCCGGTGTCCGCTAATTTGGGAATAAACCAATCTGGGAGCAAATCAGGTTACAGAGGGGCGGGGGGGTGCGATCGGAAGACCGACCCTTAGTCCATATATCGATTTACTCACCGGAAAATATTTTTACAAAGGGCAAAGTTTGGGAGCAAAATAATTTAAAAAGACCCTGCTTAAATTGGCTTTTAAATGTACGATTCCCCTCCGTTATGAAACCCCCTTTCTCGAGGCTCTCAGACCCCTTCACGGGCAAATCAAATCAAGCTTCCAGGCTTCAAAAAATCCCCTCGGACACAAACCCATTCAAGCGAGCGTACGAAAGCACGCATTATCTTTTAGAATATTTCCCCGCAGTAAAATCTGTTCCTTAAAGATATTGTCTGTGTCTGCTTGGGACAGCTCATTTCAAATATTAAAATGTCCATTGATAAAAAACATGTAGGTAACCAAATTAAATCTTGGTTGCTTTCGAGGTTTTATTATTACGGTTTTAATCAGCAGATCGACCGGGGGTCCCCCAATTAATTTACTCACCGTAAAATATATTTACAAAGAGGGATGTAAGGGACCCAAAAAATAAAGCCACAAGCATTAAATTGGCTCTAAAAGGTACGATCACCCTTCGTCATGATATACATTATGCCTTAAGATACAACCGCCCTTTCTCGAGGTATTCAGCCCTCTTGAAGAGCAAATCAAATTAAGCTTAGAAGCTTTAAATATTCCCCCAGCCTTGAAAACATTCAATCGAGCGTACGAAAGCACACATTTTTATAACTTAAACTATATTCCCCAGACAATGTCACCGTACTAAAATAGTATAGAAGAGAATTTGCCTACATTGCTCGTTTATTTATAAATGCATTAACAAAAAAACATAACGGGTAACCAAATTAAACTTTGGTTACCCCAATGTTCTTTAATATCTATGTTCTTATCAACCTTGTTCTTCGTACAAGTCTGCACCCTGTGCTGGTTTTATCACAATAAAGATGTCCAGGGTGCATGTATAAGATCGATAAGGTGTCCAGTATGCATATTTATTAAACCTGTGCATAAAACTATTTCTGATCGATCAGGATTTGCATTTTGGCATCATTTTCGTGATTTTTCGTAATCCTGATCGATCAGAACTTGTGTTTTTGTGTCATTTTCGCGATTTTTCGTAATCCTGATCGATCAGAACTTGTGTTTTAGCATTATTTTTGTGATTTAGCCTTTTTCGTTTTAGCAAGACTTACGTTTCAGGGCCATTTTGTGATTTTTCATGATTCGCTTTTGCGAGATTTGCATTTTTCCCCACGCCCGCACCTCGTAAAGAGGTTAATGATGCGGCGATAGCTACAGAGCCGACGCTACTCCAGGCAAACTTACTAGCATGTTTTTATTGATGACCTAAGTAATGGTTTTACTTAAGTAGAAGATGAACCCCGACCTGAATGACCCGGGGAATCCAAAAGAGTGGAAATAGTATTTTTTTTGCATGGATCATCTTTTTAAAACGACCGGTAAATATATTTACAACTCAGACCCTTATCCCTCAGACAATATTTTCGTACTTAAATACCATACAAAAGAATTTGTCCGCAATGCCCGTTAATAAAAAAGCTGATGCTTGAGGGAAGGGGGTGTTACCAAGCACCCCCTTTTTATCTTGTTTTTGGAAAGTATTCCTTTCCAGCCAACCATAAATAAGTATCAATCTCTCTAAGCGAAAAACCGGTTAGCTTATAAAACATCTGAAATTTCTTAATAACATCTGAAAATATCTTGTAAGTCTTTAATTCATATCTTTTAAACTCAGCAAATTGATACATATTTCTAAAGTGCCATAGCATTTCACTTACGTGATGATCATAAATCGAATAAACATTTGGTTTATGATAACTGTAGTATTTTGTCGCGAAAGAATAATTATTCCGGGATTTACCACCTATCTCGACTGAAGCAATTTCGTTTATTAAATCTCCTTTCCCGCTGTTCAAGTCTTCATCTATATCTGAAACATAGATATGGTTCGATACTGAATAAATATCAAATATATTGGTTCCGGAGAGTCGGTTTAATGCTGTAGTCTTCAATAGAACAAATCTTAAATCGTTGTTTTCTGGACATAGTTTAGTAAATAAGACTTTCAATGCATCTTCTTGATCATTGTATTGTTTCATATATCTCCATTTCTTGAGATAAGATTTAACAATTCTTTTACTTGGTTTCTCAACTGATCTTTTCATTGTTCTCCTGGTCGTGACCATCCAAACCTAAATGACTATGGTCGGGTGATCGGGTTACGTAAACTGGTCCACCGAGAGAGTTAGTCTGGAGAGGTTAATGTTGAAGTTAAGTTGGTAGAGGAAGTCAAGGCTTGGGCGCAATGAGGGCGTAGCCCGAATGGAGCACGAGCCTTGTTTATAGGCGTCCAAAGCGAAGCGTCTCGGTGTAATGTTGCCGAGACTGCGGTGTGGGCGAACGTTGTTATAAAGCCAGCGCCAGTCTTCGATAACGACACGCGCTTCGGTCAATGTCCATAATTGCTCGCGATTTAAGCACTCCTCGCGAAACCGGGCGTGGAAGGATTCAATGTATCCGTTGTTATTCTCGCTATCGCTCGTTGAGGTGTCGCTTCGCTCGGTAGCCAGGGACTTCCCGGTTCGATGTAGATGGTTCTGATATTCATGGCAGCAAGCCAGGTCCGCAACTGCGTTTCTATTAAATGGCTTCGCATGTCGTCGCTTCGCTCCTCGGAACCGAACCGTTGTCGCTGCGGATATATGGTGGAGGTCCCTATTGCTTGATCAGCTTCTGCATGACAGCCCGTGCGCTCTGTGCATTGATAAGACGATCGACAGGGATGAACAGGCACTCGCGCGTATAGGTCTTCGCTTCACTTGAGTGTCGTCGCTTTCAGCTCCTCGGTACATCGAGTATCGTCAGCATCTTGAGACGGCCACCGCGGATCGTCTTATCGTGGATAAAATCCCAGCTGAAAACGTGGTCAGGATATTCGGCGGCAGTCAGCAAGCCGGTGGAGACACCCCGTCGCCGGCGTTTCGGCCTTGCGCGGGGCAATGGCCAAACCTAACTCGCGACGCAAGCGTTGCACCAAGCGTTTACCTACCTCCCATCTTTCGTCCTTCAACAACTTCGTGATCCTGGTATAGCCCCCAGCTGGCATATTGCCGGGATAACCGCCGTATCGCCGCTTTCAGCTTCATTAACCACACGCATCAGATTGCCTCGTCTCATAGACATACGTGGGACGGTGGAGGAGAAAATATCGGCACGCTCCACGCATCGAACATCGGCCCCGAGCTGCATATCTTTCCGCCACCTGAGGTTTGTGCCCAGGGCTTACTACCGAGCGTATGCGACATCTCCCATTTTTTTTCGAGGGTCTCCTGCAGGATCTCTATCCCTAGCAGCTTGTCCGCCAGCATCCGCTTTAACCGCGTGTTTTCCTTCTCCAGTTCCTTCATCCGCTTGGCCTGATTCACATCAATCATCACAAACTCCCGTTTCCAACGGTGGAAGGTCTGTTCGCTGAGGTTATTCTCACGGCACACTTCCTGGGTCGACTTGCCTCTGTCTGCTTGCCGCAATATCCGTATCTTCTCTTCGGTTGTATATCTTTTGCCTTTCATTGTCTGAGTCCTTTCCAGGTTACCCAGAATAACTTTTCAAGGGGCTCAGTTTCCGTGGTCTCGACCAACTACTACCTTCTTGAAATAGAAGCAAAGCCTCGTGGATATGAGAATACTGTAGTCCATGCTTATTCGATTCCAAAACAACAGCTTTATGAAGTTTATCAATCGCTAACAAAGCATTTTCAGCCAAAATAGTTATATCACATTCTTCTTTAGTTAATGAGGGTTTATCACAAGTTTATATTAGTGTTTCCATAGTTGTATCTTTATATAAGTCAGTGTTTATTATTATTTTTTAGTTAAGATCTAATTCTAGGAAATTCCGTTAATAAATTCATAAACACATCATTAAGTGTCTCATGTGTCTTTTTAATTATGACTTATGTTTTCGATGTCATCTTCCACTTTCTCATCGAACTTAATTAAAGACTTTTTCCAGTCAAATAACGCTTCCCATTGGCCAGTCGAGGGATTTTCTCTTTTCCAGTTATTTTTCTCTTGTAGTTCCCAAAATGAGTCAGCAGCTCTTTCGTCAATACCCATAGCATCGCAAATATCGATGAACTCATCGTAATTTTTCGGAAGAGGACGGGGTGAAGGAAGGGCTCTTTGCCTCTCCTGCGCTGCGGGGGTCAATAAGGTGTAAGTATTATATACTCTCCTGCCTCGACCTGATTCTATTTTCAGCAACGTTATAGCGCTTAATATTTTAAGCACAGCGGAGGTTTTACTTTTCGATAAACCCGCGCGGTAAGCGATCAATCCGATCGAAGCAGAGAAGGGACGAAATTGATCTCCATGATCATTAGCAATCCAGTTCAGGGCACTGTAAACAGAAATTGTAAATGAAGCGTTGGTCCCCAGTACTTCCTGTAAAATAATTATATGCGCATCCTTATAATTTCGGTAATAGGAGAGCTCTTTACTTTGACCTGCTGGATTTTCAGGCATGTCTCTTCCTGTGCTTGCGGGCTGCTGTCTGCTGATTCTCCAACTTTTCCAAAGTCGTTAAGAGCGTCTCCCGGCGGTATAACTTTCTGCCTCCTATGCGAATCGGTTTAAGCAGTCCGCGCCTGTCGTAATTTCGTACTGTGCGAATGGAGACCCCGAGTATTACTGCGGTCTCTGACTCCCTCAGCAACAGGGGCGGGTCGATACGAACTGAATTGAGTGTAGATGGGGTATCCATGGTGCCTTGTAATTTAAGGCACACACTATACCATCACATTTCTCGATTTTTCCTGTAATCGCATACAGTAACTTTAGAAGATACTGTATGTTAATGGAGAACAGGTGAATTCCCTCTTTCAAGAGCGATTTTAATTATTTCTGTGACTGAAAAAACGTTTGGATAAACACGTTGTATCAACCCATTTTGATCGGGACAATCTTCGTTGCTATTATCTATCGCATCGGCTTGTCCCTCAATACGGGAATAGTATCGCCTTTTTCGAAGAACCGGGTTAAGGTTTTTACCAAATCCCCGCTCAACAATCGCTTTCTCAATTGCATCAGCCCGTGGTAGAGATTCAGATGTGCGAAAGTGCTCAACAGCCAGAAAGGATTTCCACTGCGCCTCTGTCCCAAACAACTGGACTTTTGTGGCGGGGAATCCTCTTCCAGTTTTTCGGTAATAAGCTTGATGATTTTATCACGGGAACTTTTGTCTCTCATAGAGACACGAGGGACGGCAAATAAACGATAAGTATTAACTGTCCAGTGCCAATACAGTGCCGTATCCGAAAAACAGCTCTCAAGAGCTGCTTGCGAATGGTCTTCGTGGGGCAGCGCAGGGGCTATTTCTATATCAGGAGGTATTGCATCTTCGTTGGGATATAATCCTGAAGGGACGATCTCGCAAATATCCGCCGTATAGTCCGCCCAATAATCTCTGTACGCCTTCTGAAATCCTCGCGGGGTATTGAGCCAGGTTGAATCAAGCTTTAAAGGGGCACGCCCTTTTTTCTTATCCTCTTTGTATTCTTCTAAAAACTCAACCTGGTCCTCTTCTATCCTCGGACCTACTACCTGACGATGTCCTTCTTTGGGCCCAAGCCCACGTGGGATTATTACTGGTTCATGCATCCAGTTCCAGGCCGCTCCCGCAAAATAATTACGGTCATCTTGAACGAACCTGAATTTTTCCCATCTTCCCTCTTTGCCCTGAAGACTATGCTAAGCTCCTTTGTTTTTTCTTGAAACGCTTTATTGCGTCGAAGTAATTCCCATATCTTCGCCGGTATGCCGTCCTCACAGGGATTGTAGATTGATAAGCTCATGCACGCTAACGGTCTAATGGTTTAAATGTGACCACCCTTGGAATTCCATCCTTCACTCCTTGAAATGGACACAGCCCAGCGCTTCAATTGCTGGAGATGATCCCTGTTTATTTGCAATAACGTTAGCCCTCACAACTTCGCGAACGCAAGGTGCAATTTGAGATTTACCCGGTATCGTTCTCCCCGCCATGTTTGAAATTCGACTGGAAGCACGCTGGCTAATGTATCTCCCGCGACTCTCCCACTTCCTGCACCGACAGATCCTCTGGGGTGTTTCTATCCCTGTCCCTTAGCTGTCATGAGCGCTGTCCCGTGCGTGAGTTTCCCTGCCCCCGAACTGCGATGAAAAATTTCCTTGCCCACGAGGTTCCGTCCTTCCGCTCTAACTTATGCACTGGCGCAACCTTATGGCTGATTTCCCGCTCGCCCGTATCCAACACTACGACGCACGTAACAGGCTGCTTGCCATCGCGGGAATGTTTTGCTCTCTCCTTCACGATGAAAAATTATGACACAAAATCGGCGCGGTGCAAACGCAATATTTTTCAAACTGACCCACTAACGGTAACCGTTAATCTGGCCAACCCCCTCGCTGGTGAGGCTGAAGATGTCACCCAAAGTAATCATGGAAAACTTTAAAACCCCTCTCAAATCTATAAGCGAAAATAGGATCGATAAGTTGGACTGCTGTTCGGCAATCAGGGCACAGATAGCGGTTGAAGGTTTGGAATCGAGTTGTTTTACAGCTAAATTCGCTGCTTAAGGGTATCATGAACCCGGATGGCAATACCCCATCAATCTAATGGTTTAAATGCGACAACCGATTGCTCTGCATTTGCCGGGAGAATTGAGAAATATTTTTCCCCCTCTGTTCTGCTAGCAAGACTCCGGTAATGATCAAACAGTACCTGGTCACTCGAACGATGGCCCAGCATCGCTGCTGTCTTGCTTGAATCACTGGTCAGGGCATAATAGTAGCTGCCGAAGCTGTGGCGCATCGCATTGCTGTAGTTTCCCCCCCAATGGGGAAAGCCCGCTTGTTTGGTTAACTTAGCAAAGTTTATGTATGAATTTGCGGGTGCAACTTTACCCTTTTTATTATGACATAGCTGCAACCATGCCACACAATTGTCCATAAGATCCATGACTCTTAACTGGCGCTTTTTAGCTATCTGTGGGCCAACCGTCAGTAACTTGCGCTCCAGATCAATAACCGACCAGTCAAGCCGGTAAATCTCAGTGCTCCTTAACCCTGCGAACAGCCCTAGTGCCACCAATGGGAGCAGCCCCATATCTTCATCTGTCTTTGCCGCATGCAAAACCAAATCTTCTGCTTGAGTGACTTTGAGAATGACAGGGGGCTTCCAGTCTATTTTTGGGATTGGAATTTTCTTCACGGGGTTATCGACCCGAAATCCCTTGTTCACCGCATAGTTAAAAAAGCTGCTTAAGCATAAGCGGTAGTTTATAATGCTTCTCACAGAGAGATCGGTAAAGTTATTGAGCCACTCCTCTATTTCCGTTTGAGAAATCTCCTTGACCACTCGGCTCCCAAAGTTTCTAGAGAAGATTCCCAGCCGGGAGCGGATATCATTTATGGAGCGCGAGCGCAGATTCCGGTTTTCTTTTTCCTCAATCAATGTTGCCGTTAATTCCAGAACCGTAATATCACCGGCAGGGGGATTCAAATGCAGCTTGGCAAACTCCGCTGCCTGCAAGAGGGTAATGTCGAAACCTTCCAGTATTTCGAATGCGTTGAAAGCGTCCTTGGACTGGTACCCGGTCAGGTTATAATGATGCTGCCCGTGTTGAAGCAATTGTTCGTGTTGTTCTTTTGCCCAGGCAAAAGCGACCTCTTTATCCTTGAACTGTCTTCTCATTCGCTTGCCCGCGAACTTCGCGGGAATCAAAACCTGGTAGGAAAATCCGTAATCATCGCCAGCGGTTCGATTGATAACTTCCCTGATTGTGATAGCACTTTTTTTAGGGTGCTCCCAGCTATTAAGGGGACTCGATTTTTTACGTTTTCCTTTAGTTGCCTCCATCAAGCAAACTAATGCCTCAATCAGGTTTACTTGCAAGCTTTATTGACAATAATAATACAGGAACATTACAAGTCATTGATATATTTATATATAAACGATTCGATGATCCGTTCTGCCAAGGGCTTGCTGGTTCGATATAGAGGGTATTGATTTTCATCGCAGTTAGCCAGGCTCTCAATTCACTTCCAATAAATGGCTTCGCATGTCGTCGCTTCGCTCCTCGGAACCGATCCATTGTCGCTGCGAATATATTGTGGCGGCCCATGACGGTCGAGCAGTTTTTGCATGACCCCGCGCACCTTCTGCGCATTGATATGGCGATCGACATGGATCACCCGACACTCGCGGGTGTACTCGTCGAGGACGGTCAGCATTTTGAGATTCCCACCGCGAGCCGTCTTATCGTGGATAAAATCCCAGGTCCAAACAGGGTCGGGATGTTCGGCCTTGGTCGGCAGCCCGGTGGAGATACCCCGGCGCCGACCTCTTGGCTTGCGTGGGGGGATCGCCAGACCCAGTTCACGTCGCAGACCTTGCACGAGACGTTTACCCACCTGCCAGCCTTCGTCCTTCAACAGCTTCGTGATCTTCGGATAGCCCCACCTCGCCTATTGCCGTGATAACCGCCTTACTGCCGCCTTCAGTTTCGTTAGCCAGGCATCCGGATACTTCGCCCGATACGCATAGGTGGAGCGGTGCAGGTGAAAGTATCGGCACGCTCCACGCATCGAACACTGGCCCCGGGCCACAAGTCTCTCTGCCACTTGCCGCTTGTGCCCAGGGCTTACCGTTTTTTTTCGAGGGTCTCCTGCACAATCTCTATCCCCAGCAGCTTGTCCGCCAGCATCCGCTTTAACCGCGCGTTCTCCTTCAAAGAGTTCCTTCATCCGCTTGGCCTGGTTGACATCGATCATTCCAAACTCACCCTTCCAGTGGAGGAAGCTCAGTTCGCTTAGGTTGTTCTCACGGCATCCTCTTCCTGGGTCGATTTGCCTCTGTCTGCTTGCCGCAATATACGTATCTTCTCTTCGGTTGTGTATCTTTTATCTTTCATTGTCTAAGTCCTTTTTAGGTGGCCCAGACCAACTTTTCAAGTGTCACAGTTTCCGTGGTCACGACCAATAATATCCCTAGAACTAATATTATATGCATACTTAGAGGTAATATATTACCGATTACTTCTTTCACTTCCATTGTAATTTTCCTTTCTGTTATTTGTTTATCTGAATTGTGACTTTTGTATATAATTCCCTAATTTAGCTTAATTTCTCGTTCTCATTGGATCATGGTCCAAACTCAACAAATTGGTTCAACCGGACTTGTTTGACGAATGGAAGCAAGCTTCACGTTTGGTCTGGCTGAAATCGAAAGCGGATATAGGCGGACTCACTGCTGGCGGGGCAGAGTTTCCGCGATAGCTGGCGATGAGGTCGTGGGTAGCTCGATGATCATCTCGGTAAATGCAGCGGGTTCGGATTCCACTAGTATGCTTCCCCCGTGTTCGCGTACGATATCATTGGAGAGGGCAAGGCCCAGCCCGGTGCCCTGATTCGTCGGCTTGGTCGTGAAGAACGGGGTAAATATCTTCTTGATGACATCGGGCTTTATTCCGTTTCCATTGTCGCGAATGCGGATTTGGATACAGTCCGTCATGCGCCGGGTGGTGAGCCGCAGAATGGGCTCGTAGTGCACGGTCTTTTTCCCTTCGGTGGCGGACGAATCGGGAGACTTGCCGTTACCCGCCTCGACGGCGCGCCGCTTCTCGTCAGTGGCATAACAGGCGTTGCTCGCCATGTTCAGGAACACCCGGCCCAGTTTCTGTTGAATGACGTCGAGTTCCCCCACCTCAGAGTCAAAGTCCTCTTCGATTTTCAGGCAGAATGTCGGGTCAGTGACCCGGGCGCTGTGGTAGGCAAACAGGGTGTGTTTGGAGAGCAGGGCGTTGATATCCGTCGGCTGCCGCTCGCCAGAGTGCCTACCCATCATAAGCATGCTTTGTACGATCTGGTTGGCCCGTTCGCCGTGCTCGTGGATGCGCTTGAGGTTGTCGGTAAGATCGCCACTGATCTCGTCGATCAGCTCGCGGCTTTCTTCACCGCCTTCACCAGTGGATTTTGGGATCTCCTCCAGTAGTTCTTCCAGTAGTTCCTCCGAAACCTCCGAAAAGTTCTTAATAAAATTCAGCGGGTTCTTGATCTCGTGGGCGACGCCAGCGGTCAATTCGCCGAGCGACGCTAGTTTTTCACGCATGATGAGTTGGTCCTGAGCCCGTTCCAGGTCGGCCAGTGCGCCCGCGAGTTGATCGTTCTTGCCCTTGAGCTCTTCGGCTAGCTTTTCCACCATATTCAGCCGTTGGACTTCCAATGCGTGGCGGCGAAAGACCTCAAGTGCCGCAGCCATATCCGCTATCTCATCGTTCCCACTGATATCGACGGTTGCCTCCAAGTCACCCTTAGCCATGCGGCGCATTCGATCCGACAGCTGTCCAAGCCGACGTGACAGCACCCGGCCGACATACAGCCAAGCGATCAGTACCGCTCCGACGACGCTGATGACGCTCAACGCGAACAAGAGATTGCGTCCGGTAAGGATCGTTCGAGCGGATGTGAGGGAGGCATCCCGTACGCTTGCGTGAGCCGCACTTACCAGGCTTTCGACCTCGGACACGAGTTCTATGGCAAGAACACGATTATGGGTAAGCAAGTCTCTCTGGTACTGGTCAAGCGCGAGTTCCCGTGAGCGGAGGTTGAAACCACCCTCCGGCCCAATGCCCAACTCAATCAACCGGGTGAAGAGAGGCGAGAGTTTCTGGCGCATCGCTGTTGATCCGAGTATGGACAGGCGCCGCTCGATACCGGAGGCGGTGGACTCGAAGCGCTCCCGCAGCGGTTCTAGCAGGGGGATGTCCGAGACATTGAAGGCGGTTGCCAGAATCTGATCCCCAATGGTGGCATCAGCCTGTAACTCGGCAAGGTGGCGATAGCGATTGAACTCCGCTTGCGAGAAATGCTGTGCTCGGGGTGCGGGCATATCGTTAAGGTTGTCGTAGCCCGTCATTGCATAGAACAATTGATCGTCAATCGATGGAATCAGGATGTTGGTCAACTTGCTGCGCAGCGCCGCCAGTTCTCTGCGCAGCGCCTGTTGCAGGTTGGTCAGCGCGAAGTGTCCCTCCACCGAATCCTCAATGGCTTTGATGTTTGTAATCAGAGCATCACCCCGCGCACGGATGCGCTTTGAGCGTTTCGCTTCCCCGCCTTTCCGTGTCAATGCGGCCAACTGCGTCTCGAAGGCCTTTCGATCCTCGTCGATTTTTCCAACGACGCGGGCCAAGTCCTCCGGCGACACAGCGGTAGTCAAGCGCAACGCGGCGTCTACGAGAGCGCCGCTTTGTTGCGCGGTACCAAAGGCGGCCGCCATCTTCGGGACACTATCCTCGTTCACGCGGCTCTGGACATCACCCACCCGGGCGAAGGATACCCAACCGACCAGACTGGCGACGATGGTGAGGGCAACTCCGCCGCCGATACCTATATAGAGCTGCGTCGAGATTAGGAAACGGCTTTCAAATAGGCGTTTAAGTAGGTCTTTCACGGGTGTGCCGAATCCCGGAGTGTCTTGATCGGGTAGTAGCGACCATCTGCGCCGATGACAGTGAGGAAAACCGCGTCCGAACCTTGGTTGTCGTTGTCGCTATAGTGGAGCTTGAACCCGTCGAGGTCAATGATATCGACGCGGCGCAGACTATCGAGAAAACATGCCCGGTCAGGCTCTCGTCCGCAGAGTTCAAGGGCGACAATAGCCAGACGGCCGGCCAAGTAGCCTTCGAAAGAGACAAAGCCGGGAAGTGCGCTGGGGGCATGAGTTTTTAGGGCCCGGCGGTAAGCCGCCGCGATGGAGGGTTCATCCGCTGTCGGGAAGGGCACCACCTGTGTGACAAAGACTCCAGTGCCGTCGGGGCCGAGTTCTCGGATCAACGCGTTGCTGCCTACGAAGGATATTGTTATAAAAGCCGGTTCGAACTTGATGTGTCGCGCCCAGGCGATCAGGGCCGCGACTGGCTGATAAGCCCCGACCAGAATCACTGCTTCAGGATCTCCGTCGCGCAGATCCAAGAGGGCCGTTTTTACGGCCGTGGTATTGCGCGGGTACACCCCGATTGCCGCCGGTTTCAGATCGCGCCTCCCGAGGGCGCGGCGAACGCCGCGGTAGCCTGCCCGACCAAAGGAGTCGTCCTGATACAACACTGCGATGCGGTAGATACCCAGGTCACTGATTATACGGGCTACCATTTCCTCGGTTTCTTGGAAGTAAGAGGCGCGCAGATTTATCACATTTCGCCACTTCGCTTCGCGAAGGAAAGCGGCTCCGGTAAATGGCGCGATATATGGAACGTCTGCAATCGCGGCGACCGGAGCAGCGGAGCGTGATGTCGGTGTTCCAACGGCTCCTATCAATGCAAAGACCTCTTCCTCCTCGATCAGCCGACGGGTGTTGGCGATAGCGGCTTCCGGTTCGTACGCATCGTCGAGGGAAAGAAGCTCAATCCGGCGCCCATGGACGCCACCCCGCCCATTTACCTCCCGGAAAGCCGCGTCGATACCGAGCCGCATGTTTTTGCCGAGATCCTGAGCGGGGCCGGTGAAGGCGGCGGACTGGCCGAAAAGGATACGTTGGGCGGAAACCCCGAACTCACCGGAGATCGGCGTGTTGCCCGCGCTGAGTACCGCGACAAGCAGAAAGGCTCCGTACCGCGGCAGCGACCCCTTCATCCGTTCCTCCGCTTAATTAAGGTTAGAAGGTTCTTGCCGCTCTCCCGCCGATAGTGCACCTCATCCATCAGGGTGCGCACCAGATGGATGCCGAGCCCGCCCACGGGGCGGTCTTCGAGAGACGCGTTGATATCGGGTGGGGGAGTATCGGTCAGTGGATTGAACGCACGGGCGTCGTCGGTGATCTCAACGGTGATTGTATCCATGTCCGAGACGATCTGGATTTCGACCTCGTGGGGGCCATCGTCGCCGTGCCCATGATTCACGATGTTGATGCCTATCTCCTCGAACACGAGCTTAACCTGAAATTCGAGCTCGGGGGACCAGCTCTCCGTCCGCGCGAACTCTTCGATCGATTCGTCGATTCGTCGAAGCTCGTCGAGCGTCGTTTCCATGCGAAGTGATAACTTGGCGCTCATATGTCCCCTCCGCATCGGTGAAGCGTCAAACAGGTGATGTCGTCGAATTGGGGAGCGTCGTCGGCGAACGATTTCACCGCCTGGAAGACAGCAGTGGTGATGTCGTGGGCGTCCCCCGGCGGCAAACCGGCGAAGACCTCGCGCAGACGGTCGATCCCAAACTGCTCGCTCGCGTTGTTCTCCGCCTCGGTTACGCCGTCGGTATAGAGCACCACCGTGTCGCCCGGCGATAGACTCATGACACGCTTACCGTAGGGAAGATCCGGAGCGACCCCGAGGGCAATCCCGCCGGTCAACGGCAACAGCGTCGAGGTTCCAGCGGCGTTAAAGATGATTGGAGGATTATGTCCTCCGTTGACGTAAACTAGTTCATCACTCGCGGGATCGAAAACCGCCAGGAAGACGGTGACGAACATCAAGGAGTCGTTGTTCTCACAGAGCAAATGATTGGCCTGGCGTAGTATTTCGCTCGGATCTGAATGGCTAACGGCGGCCCCTTTGATCAGCGTGCAGATGGACATCATGAAAAGGGCGGCGGGGACGCCCTTGCCCGAGACGTCAGCCACAACGAGGCCGATACGCCCGTCAGGCAAGCGCAAAACGTCGAAAAAGTCGCCGCCCACATCGCGAGCTGGCTCCATGCTCGCGAATACCTGATAGTCTGTGGCCTCGGGAAATTTAGTTGGCAGAATCGACTGCTGCATTCTGTTGGCTATGTCGAGCTCGTTCTCCAGTGCGACCAGTTTGTCTCGAGCCTCAAGGGCCGCACGCCACTGGGCGAGGTGTTCAAGGGTCCGTCTGATGGTTAACTGCAGATCTTCGAAGTCGATCGGCTTGATGACGAAGTCGAAGGCACCCCGGTTCATCGCCATGCGGATGTTCTCCATATCGCCATAAGCCGAGACCACCACTGCATGGATATCGGGGTTGACGGTCGGGATTTGCTCGAGAAGTGTGAGCCCGTCCATTTCGGGCATGTTGATGTCGGAGAGGACCATACCGATATTCTGGTCCTTATTCAGCCGATCAAGCGCCTCTACACCATTTCGGGCGAACACGAACTCATACAAGCCTCTACGAATCTCGCGGCGCATACGCTGGCGCACGAGTTGTTCCAGATCTGGCTCGTCGTCGACTACCAAAATCTTGTGGGGCTCTTGCATTATCACTTCTTCTGATTTTCCCTCACACCGCATATAGTATACTATCCGGTCTCAATCGACAAAAGCAGCCCCCTCGATTCACGTCAAACGCTGGGAGGCGGTTTTGTAATAGATTTCTGATCAAGGGAGGCGAGCACCTTGGCTCGGGATTCAAAGATTGCAATGATCTGGTCGAACCCGCTGATCTCAAAAATTTCCTTGATCGAATCCGACAGAGAATAGAGAGCAAACTTGATGTTCTGTTTCCCAAAAGTCTTGGCAATCAAGAGGACCGCCCGAAGGCCTGCGCTGCTGATGTAGGTAATCTTTTCAAAGTCGATTATCACGGTATAATCATTTTCCGTAATTGAGGTTCTGACCGCCTCCTCGAACTCACGTGCATTGGCGCCATCAATGCGCCCCTCCACCCTGATGGTCAAGATGGTGTCTTGTCGTTCAGATTTCAACTGCATCGCTGTCATCTCCTAAGTTTGTTCATGCCCCCAACTATATTTCCACTTGCACGGTGATTATACTTTGAAACACACTTCTATAATGTAGGGTAGAATATAATTTGCAACTATAGTGGTAATGTTGCCTATATCAAGGTTTTTTGACAGCGCCCGCTATCTGAAAAGATCATATTAAATGCTTATTTGTCCTCCTCCGGCATCAGAACGAATTCAGGGTAGGCTTCTATACCCAGTTCCCCCACGTCTTGGCCAAGGCCCTCGATAGACGGTGCGATCCGGGCTCCCAGAGTTTTATCGATGATTAGCCAGACAAGTAACGAAGTGAAAAATGTAAAGGCCCCGATGGCTGCGATGCCGACAATCTGCACTAGGAAATTACCACCGGCCGCAATACAGGTCGCAAGCGTTCCCCAGATGCCTGTAAAAAGATGGGCTGGAACCGCACCGACCACGTCATCAATCTTTAAGCTCTCCATCACTTTTATCCCGATGAAGCAAATCGCTCCGCCCACTGCCCGAATGATAACAGCCCAGTAGTGCACGACAATGTCGGGGGCTGCGGTGATCGCGACAAGACCGGCGATTACACCGTTCAGGCCCGCGAACAGGTCGACGCGTCCTAAAATGGGCCGCGACAAGCAGATCGCGGTCATAACCCCCGCTGCCGCCGCGAGATTGTTGTTGGCAAAAATATTGCTTATAGCCACGGCATCTGCCGCGCCGCTCATGGCAAGTTGCGAGCCTCCATTGAAACCAAACCAGCCCATCCAGAGGATGAAGACGCCGAGCATCACGATGGGCACATTCGAGGGCGGTGTCATCTTCACGGTGCCATCGGCGCGAAATTTGCCTTTCCGTGCCCCAATAACGATGGTCCCTGCGAGCGCCGCCCAACCACCGGTAGAGTGTACGATTGTCGATCCGGCAAAATCCTTGAATCCCATTTCGGAGAACCATCCGCCGCCCCATGTCCAGGCACCAACGACCGGGTAAATGATTGTCGTCAACAATGTGATGAAGATGAAAAAAGACCATAGCTTCACTCGTTCGGCCAGGGTCCCGGACACGATCGACGCGGTCGTCGCTACGAACACCATCTGGAAAAACCAGTTCGCCATTGTGGATTTACCGCTCCTTAAGACGGCCTCAGCGGCGGCATCGTTTCCAGACAGCAACGCAATCTCCTCTCCTGTCGGCCCATACAGGAACTTGAACGACCCGAACCAGTCGTCGACATACATGATATTGTAGCCAACTAGGTAGAAGGTAAGTCCCGCGATGGAATAGAGCCCGACATTCTTCAGACAGATCATTGATGCGTTCTTGGTGCGCACGGAACCCGCTTCGAGCATGGTGAAGCCCGCGCACATCCACATTATCAGAACCCCCCATACTAGGAGCATGAAGCTGTTCAGAACGAATTGCGTTTCGCGATCAACGGCTGCGTACGCGTCCGTTGGGGAAATCAACAGAAAGAGAATGGCTGCAACGGCGACGAATCTGGCCGTATGCCAGCAGTGCGCACCAAGACAGGCACCAAATAATCCGGTTTCGTTTCTACTCACTTCCCTCTTACCTCCCAGGTATCTTTTGATCCAAGGGTTTCACGAAAGACTGAAACCACCAAAGAGCATACCACCCTGCTCCAAACAGGTGATCTAGGCTCATTTTCAGGTGTTGTTAAGGTGATCATGCAAGGCTTCTGCATCAATCCATTTATAAAATAATATTAACTGGATTTATGCTATTATTACATGCACATCCCAGCTATAAGTCAATGTCATTCTTGATCCGTTTATTGGTTCGAAAAATCTGGCGATCGTCCATCCCGGACGCGTCAGCAACGGCGACAAGGGTACCATTCGGGCATGTGGTCCTGGGTATCCTTCGGCCGCTTATCTAGTCAGCAAACACCGACGGGCCGAGCGCATTCAGAATAGCTTGCGCAATGTCACGCCGAAGGTCCGTGGTTCGCCCAGGAAGGCGTTAAAGGTCTGAGTCGAGTCCGGCCCCAGTTCCCCTACCTTGTAGCGGCGCGTCAAAGGCAATTTGAATGTAGTTTTTGGCGAACAGGTTCTTGGCCCACAGCTCCAAGCTCCAATCCCCGTTGATGCTCCCTATGCCAATGCGCCCATTTACCAAGGCAAAACTATCTTGAAGTTTCTCAACATCCAAGTCTGAACCGGTGTTATAGCTACTCATGTATCGCAGATTCAGATGCAGGAAACCGAGTAAGGCCCCGTTGAGATCGCGTTCATAGGTGGCAGCACCGGTAACAGTCCATTCAGGCGCGTTGGTGAGCTGTTGTCCCGCCAAGGATGCATTGGAAATGTTCGCGCCGTACTTCGTATCGGCGTAGGTTAGACCTCCACGCACCGTCAGACCCTCTGATAGCAGGGCTGTCGTTTCCAGTTCAAGCCCCCGAGAGGTCACCTCATCCAGATTCTCGACTATAAACTGGATTCCATTGAAGGTGTTAAGCTGGAAGTCTTCGAAGTCCATGTAAAACATCGTCGCATTGACAGTCACACGCTGGTCGAAGAGGCCAAACTTGCCGCCAACCTCGAAGGAGTCCACTGTCTCCGGCTCGAATTAGAGATCCGCGATCGAAGGAATGGCGCCCAAGAGTGGATTGGACAGACCGGAACGGTCAAGATTGAAGCCGCCTCCCTTGTAGCCGTGCGCATAGTTGGCGAAGATCAAATCGTCATCACCGAAGTTATAGGCTATACTGAAGGTGCTGGACCATTCTGTCTCCTCGCGGTCGCCAGTGTATGCACCATCATTGAACGGATTGGTAGATGGCAGACACACAAGCCCTATAATGGTGGGTGCCATTTCCGCTGGAATTAGTCCCGAAGCGACCGCCTGTTGCACATTAGTGACGAAAGAAGGGGTACAGGCACGGTTATTGCTTAGCAAGCTTGCATCGAGATCTTTGGTCTCTTTGGTGTAGCGCAATCCCACAGTGAACTCAAAGTCATCCGCGAAGGTCAAGGTATTATGAGTGAATATGGCCGAGCTCCTCGACTGCTGAAAAAATTCGTCCTGAACTACACCGTCACCTTCCAAGAACACGGTGCCAGGCGCCAAACCCGTGAACTGAGAGTAAAAACCACTGAATGGATCTCCGGAAACAAGGCCGTTGATGTAATTCTCATAGTGGGCCCCCGTACGGATGGCGTCTCGAAAAGCAAGGTCCTCCTTACTGTAGAAAAACCCCACCAGCCAGTCCACCATTCCGATTTCGCCCTGGGCCCGAAGTTCCTGGGTAAATGTCTCGAACCCTTGGATAAAACTATCCTCGTCTCTGTACAGAATATCCACGTTGGTAAAGTCGACATCCTGGCTACGAGCCACCTGCCAATCGCGGTAGACTGTAATTGGGGTAACCGTGGCAAACT
The DNA here is from genome assembly GCA_965197745.1 of Opitutales bacterium. Lineage (GTDB taxonomy): Bacteria > Verrucomicrobiota > Verrucomicrobiia > Opitutales > PNEW01 > CBDANS01. The sequence continues at coordinate 1,076,502 of CBDANS010000007.1, forward strand.
TTGCATCCCAGTTGATCTCAGCTGACAGTCCCCATTCTTTCACATCCTGTTGATAGCCGCGATCAGCATCGACAGCGCTCTTGCGCTCGAACGGATCGCCAAGCAGTGTGCCGCCGAGGGCCTGTATGAGGCCAAGCGTCGGTCCAGGCACCCAAGTGACAGCACCGCAACACTGTTCATTGCGGTCGGCGTAGTCGCCGATCATGCGGACGCTGATAAAGTCGTCCGGTTCCCAAAGCAACTGGCCACGGAATAGCACACGGTCCCGATCGTTGTAATCTCGTTCCAACTCAATATCTTCCAGAAATCCGTCCCGTTCACTGAACACGGCATCAATGCGCGCTGCCAAGACGTCTTTAATTAAGCTCCCCGTAGCGCCACCTGTCACCCGAATATTGCTATAATCGCCGTAACCGACTTCAGCGTACCCGTTGCCTTGGTACTCTGGTGCCTTGGTAATGACATTGATCAGTCCTGCCGAGGTGTTGCGCCCAAACAGGGTTCCTTGCGGGCCGCGCAGGATTTCGATGCGCTCGACCTCGCCGAGTTCGGTCAAACCGACGTTGTTGCGGTTCCGGTAGACGCCGTCGACAAAAATGCCAACTGCGGATTCGAGGCCAGGGTTGTCGCCCGTGGTACCGACACCGCGGATGCGCGCTACTGCGCCCGCGGATTCCGACCCGGAGCTAGATAAAAACAAGCTCGGCGAGATGGCCATGAGTTCGCGGATATCCTGAACACCGGCAAACTCAATCTGTGTCTCCGAGTAGGGCGTAACGGCAATGGGCACTTCTTGGGATAAGCGTTCCCGCTTTGTGGACGTCACCACAAATTCCTCCATATCTATCACCAGGATCGATTGTTCTTCCTGTGCCTCAATCTCCTTCCCTTGTCCGTTATCTCCATCAAGGGGCTCATGGATCCTTGCAACAAAGAAAAGGCAGATTACAAAATACCTACCCTTATTGTTAAATGTCATATATTCTTCCCTCTCGCCTGATTTGGAGCCCGCACAGAGGTCCAATTAGAACAGTCTACTTTTAAGTAGACTCACATATTCCAGTGGAAATCAAGCAGGATAAGTGGTCTAGTCCACAAAATTCATAATTTTGCGATTGCCTGGGTAGTTGAATTACATTAAGATATTTTCTGTCAACAAGATATCGTATAATCTCACCATCCTACACACAATTATATGCGGTGTAATAACCCTATTGGAATTTCAAGCTTTAGCGAGGCGAGAGGGTTGCCGTTAAGAGAATTTGGAAATAAAAAGGCGATTGAGCTAGTGTTTCATAGATTCTCGTGGACAAGGGTTTGTTGAATCAACCTGCAACTCGGCGAGGTGGCGATAGCGATTGAACTCCGCTTGCGAGAAATGCTGTGCTCGGGGTGCGGGCACAGCGTTAAGGTTGTCGTAGCCCGTCATTGCATAGAACAATTGATCGTCAATCGATGGAATCAGGATGTTGGTCAACTCGCTGCGCACCTTGACCAATGACCACGATCCGACTGGCTAGAAATTGTAAATCAGGTTTAACTCGATGAAGCTGTCGCGTCGTAACTCATAGTCGAGAGCTGCTCTGTCGATACCGAGAAGAGCGATTACCTCCAGGTGTAGAAACCACTGTTCAGAGATACGCCGGTTCAATTCGACAGCCATTACACGTGAAGTCATGTCCAAGTCTTTCAGGAAACTGGTGAGAATCTCTGTGCTTTGGGGATCGTTAAACGAAACGCGCGTGCCAAAGAATAGATCATTCTGGAAGATATTGGTCGCATTTCGGTCACGCTCATCGTAAGTCCATTCGCCGAGCAGGCTGATATCGGTAGTCGAACCCCATACGGAATAAAACGTATATTCACCGCCAAAAGCGGTAGCAACGTAATCCTCTTCCAGGCCGAGCCGGTTTCGAGTGCCGGAGCGCTGAATAGCCTCAAGCTTGAACAACCAGGAGCCGATAGTTAGCTGGGTGTCCAGCCCAAACTGGCGGATCTGCTCGTAGTGCGGAGCGAAGACCAGCGCGCCACTGCGGTCTCTGCTCGGCAGTAGTAAAGGCTCCCGGCTGGTACCATCGAATACGCTCAGACCAATATCCAAGGGTCCTAAACTGTGGCTGTAGCGGGCAGCGAGATCCAGATGCCACTTCTCGGCATCGCTCTCATAAGAGGTCTGCTCAGTGTCCACGACTAGTGGAAAGCGCAGACGGCCAAATCTGCTCGGAAAGGTGCGCGCGCGGTGGTAGGTCAGACCAAATATTTCTGCCACACCCCAATCTCCGGACCAAGTGAGATGGGCCATGGGTTGACCTAGCTTAGGTTCTTTGTATGGGTGTTCCACCAAGTCGATCTGGTTGATGATATTTACTAGGTGGCGGGATTCGGTAACTCCCCAGAATACCCGGTCAACGCCCAGGCGCAGTTCCCATTCATCATTGCCGATTTCGCCGAATAGCAAAAGGTAGGCTTCACGCAGATCGGCATGCGTGCGGTGTGGATCCCAGGCGTCGTAACGAAATAACGGCGCCAGAGTGAGGCTTCTACCCTCGACGTCCTCAAGATAGAGTTTTAGCTCCGCAACAAAACCGCTGGCATGCGAGCGCTGGTCGGAATGAGCGGCGGCTTGGGGATGCCACCGGCTTCCAACACTCAAGCGTCCAGAAAACTCGCGGTTAACGATCTCAGCACGTACTTCGACGGGTAAGACCAAGGCCAAAATCCAGACGGTGCTGAGAACCGTGCTTTGAAGAATAACACGAATCAGCATCAACTTACTCGTCTCAGCCCTGTTTGGGTGAAATCGCAGTCATTGAGTTCAGTTCGGAACTGATAATCCGTCCAGGTCAACACGGTGCTCCTTCCCTTGTCCGTTCGCTCCATCAAGGGGCTCATGGATCCTTGCAACAAAGAAGAGGCAGATTACAAAATACCTACCCCTATTGTTAAATGTCATATATTCTTCCCTCTCGCCTGATTTGGAGCCCGCACAGAGGTCCAATTAGAACAGTCTACTTTTAAGTAGACTCACATATTCCAGTGGAAATCAAGCAGGATAAGTGGTCTAGTCCACAAAATTCATAATTTTGCGATTGCCTGGGTAGTTGAATTACATTAAGATATTTTCTGTCAACAAGATATCGTATAATTTCACCATAAAGGTGTCTTCCAGAATCTTAAGTGCAATCTCAAGGCTTACCAGAAGCGGTCCAATCTGGGGCTAGAGTGGCCATTCGGGGACCGCAGGCCATACGTTTTCCACACTGACTGTTTCGATGTAACCGTTGTACTCTCGCCGATCATCGCCAGCTGCGGACGCTGAACGTGAAAAGTCTGGATTGTGGTCCATTGGATAGGAAAGAGAAGTGTATACTTAATTAACAAACCTCCTCTTTTTTCGCATAGCGCTGACAATCTCGTTGGCTGAAAAGTGCCTGTCAAGATCCGATGACACTAAATTGACTGGTTTCTTGGTAATGTAGCACCCTGCACCGTGGCCCTGTTACATTGCAATTTGGCACTTGTCGATCATTGCATCCAGAACTGGCTTCATTTGCTAGGGGACAAGACTCTGGATATTACGGTTGAGCCCTTCACCATGGATGGGAAGCGAACGCCCGACAAGCAGCCGCCGTTCAAAGGCGTGAGGCTCAGCCCCTGATACATATTACTATTGACACGCCAAAGAAATATCGACAAATTGAAAATTTGAGATGGTTAAAATACCAACGGCATATACGGAAAGTTATGCGAAGGCCTGTCTCGTCGACCCTACGGCGGCTGATAACTATATCAAGCACACCCTGATTGGGGATCCTGAACTTGACCCGGTGATGGAGGAACTCTCCTCGTTGCCTCCTGGGGACCTGCACCGGTTCATCGAGGCTGGCATAGAGCAGCAGGATGATGTCCTGCCCACTGCGCCGCGGGTACTGCGCGATTACTTCGAAAATTTTAAAGATCCTCCCTGGCTCGACTACGAAGCCTTTCGTCCAGGGATTCGCGCCTTCCACGCAAACGTAAACCTCATGCTCGTTGCATTCGTTACGGGGGTGCTAGTGGAAGGCTTTTCGACGCTTATCGCGAAGTCTTTCAATATTACCGGGCGGGTGGCCTCGACGAAAAGACGACTCCAGCAGAATAACCGCCACATGATGGATATTTTTTTCCCCGGTGGATTGCTAAGAAATGGCGATGGATGGAAGCTGTCCACGCGCATTCGCTTCATTCATACTCGGATAAGGAACCTGTTGGCGAAATCCGACGATTGGAATCACGAAGCTTTGGGCATGCCGGTAAGTGCTGCGCACTTGGGATTTGCCATATCCGTATTTTCCCAGCGCTTGGTAGAATACTCGTTGTTGGTGGGCGCGTTACTTAACAAGGAAGAACAAGAGAGTGTTATTAATGTTTGGCGCTACACCGGTTATCTCATGGGGATACCTGAAACAATCCTGTATACCAGTCGCGCGGACGCGGTAAAAATGTACAAAATCGGGTATCTGTGCGAGCCGCCGCCGGACTCCGATTCGGTGACTGTGGCGAATATGTTGATTCAGTCCATTCCTTCAGTTGCGGATATAAACGATCCCGTTGAAAAGAAAAACCTAGTAAAATTGGCCTACCGTCTTTCACGAGCCCTCATAGGAAACCGAATCGCCGACCAGTTTCAGTTCCCCAAGACCTCTACCCTAGGAACCCTGTGGATTTACCGGATGAAACAACGCTTCCAGCGATTCCTGAAGAGCAATCAGATCCTTAGGTCGGAGAATTTTTCTCAACTTCTGAAAATCTCGGTGTACGACGATCAAGGACTAAGTTACAGGATGCCCAACCACGTCCACACAGCAAAATCAATCGACTGGTGAAGATGCTTAAGGCTGTTGTACAACCAACTTCGAATGGCACCCGTTTCCGTCTGGTAACAGGAAACAGGGATTTGGCCATTAGAGGGAACAAAGGTATCTGTAGTCGGCAGTGTCGATAGCACTACGCAATCGAGTCGGCGATTCAGTCGCAGCTTGCAGCCCAGGAGCGTCGAGGCTATGAATCCTTTGCAATTGGACCGCTACATTGCGACCATTGTGAGCCACCGGTGGCTGGTCGCTGCTCTGGCCGTGTTGGTCATGGTGGTGATGGCGGCGGGCGTACGCTTTATTTCCGTGACAAACGATTACCGAATCATGCTGGGTGAAGACAATCCGCAACTCGCGGCTTTTGACGCCCTGGAGAACACCTATTCGGTATCGAACAAGGCCCTGATTGCCGTCGCCCCTCAGGAGGGCTTGGTGTTCACTCGCGAGGCGCTTGGGGCGATTGAGGAGCTGACCGAAACCGCGTGGCGTGCCCCTTATTCCAATCGGGTCGACTCCCTGAGCAACTACTCCCATAGCGAGGCCTCCGGGGATGATTTGATTGTCGAACCGCTCGTCGATAACGCGCAATCGCTGAGTGATGCTGACGTGGCGCGGATCGAGACGATCGCGCTGAACGCAATCGAGATTGCGGGGCGTCTGGTCTCCCATGACGGACGTGTGGGCGGGTTGGTGATCAATTTCGTACTGCCCGAAAATCCGGATGCCGCGGTGGTCGAGATAACCGATTATCTTGATGCCCAGCTGGAAAAGGCGCGCGCGCGCCATCCGGATGTCGCTTTTTACCTGACCGGCGATGTTATCATGAACCGCGCTTTCGCCGACGCCACCCAAGATGATTTGAAGACCCTCGTACCGGTCGTGTTTGTGATCATCACAGCCGCTGCAGCCTTTCTGCTGCGTTCGGTATGGGGCACTCTGGCCATCGTTGTCGTGCTGGTGTTCGTGGTCAACACCACTATGGGGTTCGCCGGCTGGCTCGGCACGGTGTTCAACCCCGCCAATTCTGGCGTACCGCTCATCGTCATGGCAGTCGCCGTCGCGCATTCGGTGCATATCGTCTTAACCACTTTACAGCGCATGAGCCATGGTCTGGACAGGAATGCGGCGATTGCGCAATCGCTTCGTAGCAATGCCTATCCGGTGTTTCTTACCACCCTCACGACGGCGATCGGGTTTCTCAGCCTGAATGCATCGGATTCGCCACCTTTTCACGACTTAGGCAATTACGTGGCCTTTGGCGTGTTATGTGCCTTCGTCTACTCCATGACTCTCCTGCCAGCGATGCTTTCGCTCCTGCCATTGCGTGCGCCTCCTGTCCGCCCTGAACGGCCTGTCTTCTTCGACCGCTTCGGCGCCTTTGTCGTCGAATACCGCAGATTCTTGCTTTGGTTCGTCGTCCTTCTGGCCGTGTTGCTGGCCATGGGCATTCCCCGCAATGAACTGAGCGACAACTGGACGCGGTATTTCGATGATCGTTATGAGTTTCGGCGCCACACAGACTTCGTCATCGAAAACCTGACGGGTTTGGAAACGCTGGAATACTCGCTGAACACGGGGTGCGAAGGCGGTATCACCGATCCCGAATACCTACAGACAATTAATGGTTTCGCCGAATGGTACCGGGGGCAACCCGAAGTGGTCCATGTCCAGGCCTTTCCGGACATCATGAAGCGTCTCAACAAGAACATGCACGGCGACGACCCGGCCTTCTATCGGTTACCTGACAATCCGTCGCTCGCTGCGCAATATCTGTTGCTCTACGAGCTTTCACTTCCGTTCGGCAGTGATCTCAACGACCGTATTGACGTCGCCAAATCCGCAACGCGCATGACCGTCGTGGTCCGCGGTTCGTCGGCTAGGGAGCAGCGCGAGCTTGATGCGCGTGCGCAGGTTTGGCTCCGCGACCATGCGCCCGACCTTACGACCGCAGCATCGGGCATCAGTATGGTCTTCGCTCACCTTTCCAAACGAAACATCGACAGCATGCTACGTGGCACGATCATGGCCATGGCCCTCATTTCGCTCATCCTGATCTGGGTTTTCAAAAGCGTGCGCCTGGGCCTCGTCAGCCTGATCCCAAATTTCCTTCCCGCAGTCATGAGCTTCGGTCTGTGGGGCTATCTCGTCGGCCGTGTGGGCATTGCCTCCTCAGTCGTCACCGCCGTCGCCTTCGGCATTATCGTGGACGATACCATTCATTTTCTGACCAAATACCTAAAAGCTCGCCGCGAGGGCCTCCAAGCGTCCGAAGCGGTGCGCTCGGCCTTTCGCACTGTAGGTCAGGCGTTATGGACCACGACCGCGGTCTTGTCGGCGGGCTTCCTGGTGTTCGCTTCATCGGGATTCGAAGTCAGTTGGGCGCTTGGTCTTCTGGTCACGATCACCGTCATCTTCGCGCTCCTCACCGATTTCTTTCTTCTGTCCACTCTGCTGATAGCCATCGACCGGGAGAAACCATGATCCACGTCTATCTCACTCGATCGGCATGCTTGTTTCTCGTCCCCTGCCTGGCTTATCTGGGTACGCCCTCCCTCGCCCGTTCAGACGACGCCACTGCCGAGGAAGCTGGGCTGAAAATCGCGGTTGAAGCACGCGATCGTGCAAAGGGTTTTGGCAATTTTACGGCTCGCCAGACCATGGTGCTGCGCAACAGGCAGGGACAGGAGAGTCAGCGCGAACTGCGCGTAAAGGTTCTGGAGGTTGACGGTGACGCCGACATGAGCATGTTCGTGTTCGATCATCCGCGCGACATCAAGGGGACCGCACTTCTCATCCACGCCCACCGGAAAGGGGCGGACGACCAATGGCTCTATCTGCCCGCCCTGAAACGGGTCAAGCGCATCAGTTCCTCGAATCGTTCCGGTTCCTTCATGGGCAGCGAATTTGCCTATGAGGACATGAGCGCCCCGGAGGTGGAGAAGTTTACCTACCGCTACCTGCGCGACGAGCCTTACGGCGAGTTGACATGCACGGTCTCCGAACGCGTCCCCGTCGATAATAAATCGGGCTACACTCGCCAACTCGTCTGGCGCGACAAGGACGAGCTTCGCGTCTTGAAAGTGTATTACTTCGACCGCAAGAATGAACACCTGAAGACTCTCACCATGAGCAACTACGCGCAGTATCTGGATCGTTACTGGCAGGCGGGCACGATGACAATGGTCAATCATCTCACCGGTAAAAGCACCGTTATGACTTGGTCCGATTATCAGTTTCGTACCCAACTCGATGCCTCCGACTTCTCCCAAACCGGCCTCAGACGCACGCGTTGATCCCTACCCCTCCTCATCACGCGCGCACCTTTTCTTGGCCGTCTGCGTTTCCGGCAAGATAAAAATTAAGGGGACAATATACAATGCTAGCCAAAAGTAAGATTAAAGAGATTTCTTCTCAAGAAGAGACAGAATCTGATCAAGTTTCTCGTCTATCGGTTTTAATCGATCAAAAATCTGATCTTGAGAAGCTGGCTTTAAATGCTTTGTTATCGATTGAAGAACTTGATATAGCTCTACAGCGTGAATCTGACAGGTTAAAGTCACAGGGGTATCCACCTGAGGATTGTAAAACGTTCTCCATGTTGCTTCGATCACTAGAGCGTAGGAACCATCTAGATCCGGATGGGGATGACATGATATGTCAATTACGCGAAACGAATAGTCGTGTCTCCTTAATAACTCTCGCAACGAATCTGGTTGCATGGTATCGTCGTGGTTCTCCTTTGAATCGTTCATAAGTTTTATATCTTTCGTTTGTTGTTAATCATTAAATAGTTAAAATATGATATTTATGTTTATACTCTTACAGGTAGTGTTTTATCTAGGGATCTCGGCTTTGTTTTTTATACATCCTCTAAGAAGCCCCCCTCCCTCTTCCAGCGAACCAGAAAGCAATTATACTGCTAGCTATCGGGAGAATTGTTGTGAACAGGTTCTTAGCATCATCGAGCTTATCGATATAAACAAGGAAACCAATAAAGAGGGGTCCTCCAAAAAAGAGAAACAAAGTTGCGGCCAAGCTAATAATGATACGAACCCAACTTCTACGAATCTCCAATAATTCTAATCGTTGATTAACAGATAGCGGTTCTGTCTCACATAATCTTTCCCACCAACGCAATCTGATAGGTTTTTCTAGTAGTTCGTCGTTTCCCATGTTTATACTTTCGTTTATTGTTGATTATTAAATAGTTAAATAAGAAAAAAATGAAATGTGTATTAAGTCAGCCTCGTACAGGGGGAGCAGGCGGTGGAAATTATCTAACGATCAATGGATATTCACCAGCAGGCGGTGGAAATTATCTAAGAGAACTTAAACGTGATAACGGAAGCACCCTTCGGAATGTTGAATTCTTTAATGTCTTGGATAATCCCAAGATCGCGAGCACGTTTAGGGAGCAAGATATCACTTTTACTGAATAATCTATTCGCTTGGTTCTTGGTGACTTTAGTCCTTTCGACCAGTATTGATTCTGCAAAGTTTTGGCCGGCGTTGAGCTGATTAACCATCTCGATAAGTTCATTCTGTCTATAGTTAAGGGGATGCTCGATAAGAGATTGACCTACAAAGGATTGGTATCTTAAAGGGGCTTATACCAAAAAAACCAAAACTTATTGAACCAGTAAAAGGAACTTTGAAACAAGTAGTTAAGTCTATCTTTATAAAAGACTTAAAGCCTAAGAGGGTTAAGAAAAAGAATTAATTTTGGCTAGCATTGTATATTAGCCCCACTTTTGGTTCCGGTGAGCCCTCTTTCAGTTTTTCGGTAATAAACTCGATAACTTTATCGCGGGAACTTTTTTCTCTCAAAGAGACACGAGGGACGGCAAATAAACGATTAGTTTTAACTGTCCAGTGCCAATACAGTGCCATATTCGAAAAGCAGCTCTCAAGAGCTGCTTGCGAATGGTCTTTGTGGGGTAGTGCAGGGGCTGTTTCTATCCCAGGGGGTATTTCATTTTCGTTGGGATATAATTCTGAAGGGACGATCTCATGGACATCCGTATAATCCGCCCATTTCGCCTTGAATGCATTCTGGAATCCCCGGGGAGTATTGGGCCAGGTTGAATCAAGTTTTAATGGGGCACGATCTTTTCTCTTATCCTCTTCGTATGCTTCTAAAAACTCAACCTGGTCCTCTCCTATCCTCAGACCCAATCTTTGAGGCTGTCCTCTTTTGGGCCCAAGCCCACGTGGGATTATTACTGGTTCATGCATCCAGTTCCAGGCCACTCCCGCAAAATAATTATTTTCTTCTTTAACGGACAGGAATTTTTCCCTTCTTCCCTCTATGTCCTGAAAACTATTAAGCTCCTCTGACTTTTCTTTAAACGCTTTATTGCGTCGAAGCAATTCCCATACCTTTGCCGGTATGCCATGATTACAGGGATTGCAGTCTGATAAGTTCATGCGCACTATTGCTTCTTCTAGTGGTATTAAATTTAACAAACGTTTGGACTCATCCTCCAATACTTAAAGTAGGCACTTTAGCCAGCGCTTCAATTGCTGGAGATGATTCCTGTTTATCTGCAATAATGTTAGCCCATACAACTTAGCGATCGCAAGGTGCAATTTGAGATAACCCTGTATCGTTCTCCCCGCCATGTTAGAAATGCGACAGGAAACACGCTGGCTATTGTATCTCCCGTGACTCTCCCATTTCCTGCACCGACAGATCCTCTGGGGTGTTTCTATCCCTGTCCCTTAGCTGTCATGAGCGCTGTCCCGTGCGTGAGTTTTCCTGCCCCTGAAGCTTCGCCCTTCTGCCCGAACTTATGCACTGGCGCAACCTTATGGCTGAAATACCGCTCGCCCTTATCCAACACTACGAGGCACTCGACAGGCTGTTTGCCATCGCGGGAACGTTTTGCTCTCTCTTTCACGACGAAAGACTATGACACAAAATCGGCACGGTGCAAACGCAATATTTTTCAAACTGACCCACTAACGGTAACCGTTAATCTGGCCACCCCCCTCGCTGCTGAGGCTGAAGATGTCACCCAAAGTAATCATGAAAAAAGGCACAGATAGCGGTTGAAGGTTTGGAATCGAGTTGTTTTACAGCTAAATTCGCTGCTTAAGGGTATCATGAACCCCGATGGCAATACCCATCAATCTAATGGGTTAAATGCGACAACCGATTGCTCTGCATTTGCCGGGAGGATTGAGAAATATTTTCCCCCCTCTGATTTACGCGCAAGACTCCGGTAATGATCAAAGAGCACCTGGTCGCTTGATTTATGCCCGAGCATGGCTGCCGTTTTACTCGCATCGCTGGACAGGGCATAATAGTAACTGCCGAAACTGTGACGCATCGCATTGCTGTAGTTTTCTTTCCACTTGGGAAAGCCCGCTTCTCTGGTAAGTTCTGCAAAGCTTTTGAATAAATTGGTTGGTGCAATACGCCCTGTCTTTTTAAAGCATAACTGTAACCAAGCTACACAATTGTCCATAAGATCAACAACCCTTAATTGGCGCTTTTTAGCTATCTGCGGTCCAACCGTCAGTAACTTGCGCTCCAAGTCGATCGCAGACCAGTCAAGCCTGGATATTTCAGTGCTCCTTAACCCTGCGAACAGTCCTAATGCCACCAATGGGAGCAGCCCTATATCTTCATCTGTCTTTGCCGCATGGAAGACTAAATCTTCCGCCTGATTGACTTTGAGAATGACAGGGGGCTTCCAGTCTATTTTTGGTATTGGAATTTTCTTCACAGGATTATCGACCCGAAATCCCTTGTTCACCGCATAGTTAAAAAAAGTGCTTAAGCATAAGCGGTAGTTTATAATGCTTCTCACAGAGAGAGAGGTAAAGTTATTGAGCCAGTCTTCTATTTCCATTTGAGAAATCTCCTTGACCAGTCGGCTCCCAAAGTTTCTTGAGAAGATTCCCAGCCGGGAGCGGATATCATTTATAGAGCGCGAGCGAAGATTCTGACTTTCTTTTTCTTCAATCAATGTTGCCGTTAACTCCAACACTGAGATATCACCGGCCGGGGGATTCAAATGCAGCTTGGCAAACTCTGCTGCCTGCGATAGAGTAATGTCGAAACCTTCCAGTATTTCGAGAGCATTGAATGCATCCTTGGATTGGTAACCGGTCATGTTATAATGATGCTGCCCGTGTTGGAGCAATCGTTCGTGTTGCTCTTTTGCCCAGGCAAAAGCCACCTCTTTTTCCTTGAACTGTCTTCTCATTCGCTTGCCCGCGAACTTCGAGGGAATGAGTACCTGGTAGGAAAATCCGTAATCATCGCCAGCGGTTCGATTGATAACTTCCCTGATTGTGATAGCACTTTTCTTAGGGTGCTCCCAGCTATTAAGGGGACTCGACTTTTTACGTTTTCCTTTAATTGCCTCCATCAAGTAAGACAATGCCTCAATCAGGTTTACTTGCAAGCCTTATTGACAATAATAATACAGGAATATTATAAGTTATTGATATATTCTTTAAAAGACGGGGAGGAAGACCCGTCTTCTTCTCGCGATCGCGGGACTACGCCGTGGCAAGCGAAGACGAAGCTTATTATAACATTCAAAATCACTATAGCTCCTCCATTATCTCTTCCGCTGTTTTGAGTCCGGCAAGCAAGCATTTCCCGACGGCGACACCGGTGTGGTAACTTCCCGTGATATGAAGGGTGGGATTATTTTTTTCCACCTTATCAATAATTTCCAAAAACCGCCCATAACCTATGTTAAATTGAGGTATCGCATTAAGCCAATGAAACTGCTTGAGGTAAACCGGGTCGCCTTTTAATCCGAGCAGTTGGTCAAGTTCGTTTAAGACTAAAGACTGCTGTTTTTGTAAAGGCAATGTCGCTATTTCCGGCTGTCGAGTGCCGCCGATAAAAGTGGCTAAGGCGGCATGGCCTTCCGGAGTGTGAGAGGGAAAGACGGATGAGTTAAACAGTGTTCCCAGGATATTCATCTTTTCCTTTTCCGGAACGAGTAAACCAAAGCCATCTAAAGAATGCCTGATGTGCTCACGCTTAAATCCCAGGACAAGAATAGTTACGGGCGTATAAGGTATGGAAGCAAGCTGCTCGAGACTCGACGAGAGAGCATCCTCAAAGGGGAGAGAGGTCAGAGAGAATGCCGGTGTCGTAATAACGAGCGCGTCAAATTTAGTTTCTTCGCTCTTCCCGTTTCGTTTCCAGATAATATTCCAAGTGTCATTCCTGCTTATGGAAGTAATTTCAACATCGGTTTGAACAGGATCAGCCAATTTTAAAACTATCGCTTGTGCCAGAGTGCTCATTCCCTTTTTAAAGGAGACAACACGTTTTTTAAATGGAGTATGGCCTTTCCTGCTTTTCAGGCGCGACTTTACGCCCCCTACAATCAATGAGCCGTACTCCTGTTCGAGATTATAGAAGAGGGGAAAGGCATAACGCGCAGAAAGTTTTTCGGGATCCCCAGCATACACGCCGGCGGCCAATGGGTTGATGGCATAGTCAAGTACCTCTTTTCCCAACCGGCGAAGCGCAAATGCGGCTAGACTTTCCTCACCATTTAATGGCCTTTTTTTAATGAAGGGCTCTTGCAGGAGCCGGAGTTTCGCGCGTGTTGAAAAAAGCGGTGTCGTGATCAGTGGAATAGGTGAAAGGGGCAGGGTAACCGGTTTCCCTTTTTTTACGACGAAGCGTTGTTTTATCCTGGGGTCGGGTTCAATAATTTCATTGTCCAGATTTAATTCATTAAGAAAGTTATCGAGGTCTTGATCCATTATCCGCATTGTATTGGGTCCAGACTCAGAAATAAATCCGTCCTCGATCGTTGTTTGAATAACGCCACCGACGTGATTTTTCTTTTCAAAGACAGTCACTTGAATCCCCAATTGATTCAAGCGATAGGCAGTTGCTAAACCGGTGATTCCGGATCCTATAATCGCTACCGATTTCATCTCAACCAGGTGTTTATAATGGGATGGTTGTTCATGATCGCTTATGAGAATCGATGAACAGTTTCGACCAGGGCTTCCACATTTTCAATTTTAGCGTTGGGAAGAATGCCATGTCCCAGGTTAAAGATATGGCCCTTTTTCCCTCGCATACCACTTAATATTTTTTCCGCTTCATCACGCACCGTTTCCGGTGTCGTGGAAAGGATGGCGGGGTCAAGGTTTCCCTGCAGGGCAATGGAAGATGAAAGTTTCAGACGTAATTCGTGTAATGGCACACTGCTGTCGACACTCAATACACGGGCACCGGCTCTGCAGAGACTTGAATGATGGTGGGCCATTCCCTTAGCAAATAGAATGATAGTCACATCATCGGGCAGGGCATCGATAATATCTTTAATCCAGCGTAAAGAGGCATCCCAGTAATCTTCGTCAGAACATAGACAGCCCCAACTGTCGAATATTTGCAGGGCATCGACACCCGCGTGAATTTTCATTTTGAAGTAATCGATCAGAGCAGAAGTCAGTTTTTCCATCAGGGCATTAAAAGCCGCACGATTATTCTGAAAGAGATCATTCACTTTAGGGAAAGATTTTGAGGCTCCACCTTCAGCCATGTATGCGGCCAGGGTCCATGGAGAACCGCCGAACCCGAGCAGCGCAGTTTCCGTGCCGAGTTCTTTTCTTAATAGGGCCAAAGCTTCTCCGACATAACTGAGCTTGTCTTCGATTCCAATACTATCGAGATCATCGATCTGCTCTTTCGACTCGAGCGCATAATCCATGGATATGCCTCTGTCATTAAACCGGTAACCCTGACCCAGCGCTTCAGGAATGACGAGAATATCACTGAAGAGAATCGCGGCGTCAAAGTCGAATCGTCGAAGCGGTTGTAATGAAATTTCTGCCGCAAGCTCCGGGGTTCGAACTAAATCCAGAAAAGAATGGCTCTCCTTCAGTTTTCGATACTCGGGTAAATAACGCCCGGCCTGGCGCATGATCCAAATGGGAGTGCAGTCCACGGTTTGGGAATGACATGCGGCAAGAAATCTTTCGCGACGGGTCATTGATAGCGATGGTAAATATAAGCTTTAACTTCCCAACCAGTCGCGGGGTTTAAGGAATTTTTCATGCAGTTCCGCTTCTTTACTGCCCTTATCCGGTTGCCAATTATAATCCCAGCGGACAAGGGGAGGGAGGGACATTAAAATAGATTCCGTGCGCCCTCCCGATTGTAATCCGAAAAGTGTACCTCGGTCATAAACGAGATTAAATTCAACATACCTGCCACGACGATAGAGTTGAAATCGACGTTCAGCTTCACCGTAAGGGTGGTCCTTTCGTCGAAGGACAATAGGATGGTATGCGGGCATAAAATGATCGCCCACACTTTTAATAAAAGCAAAGGAACGGTCGAAATCCAGTTCATTGAAGTCATCAAAAAAAAGACCTCCAACGCCCCGTGTCTCCTGACGATGTTCAAGGTAAAAGTAGCGATCGCAATTCTCTTTAAACTTCTGATAGTATTCGTTTCCGATGGGCTCACAGGCTTTGCGCGCCATGCGGTGCCATTCAATTGCATCTTCTTCAAAACCGTAATAAGGGGTGAGATCAAAACCGCCTCCGAACCACCAGACCGGGGATGGGGTGTCATTTTTTATAATGACGAGGCGGATATTCATATGGGTGGTTGGGACAAAGGGATTTATGGGGTGGAAGACTAATGATACCCCCATCGCTCGAAATCCCATTCCTTTTAATTCCGATCGCGTTGCCGTTGCCGAAGGCGGGAGATGATCACCTTCCACGTCAGAAAAATTAATGCCCCCTTTTTCAATGACATCACCTTCTTCAAATATACGGGAGAGGCCACCGCCCACCTTGTAGTTCCACTTGTCCTCACGGAATCGCCCCCCGGGATCCAGGGTTTCTAAATCGGTGCAGAGGGAATGCTGCAGGTTTTTTAAATAGCTGCTTACCTCCTCGATATTGATCTTATCCATACGTTATGAGGACTGTTGAAAAATGAAGGAAAAGTCTTTTAAATTTTTGTCCTTGTCGAGTGTAAAGAAGGTATAGTCATGTCACGATATATTTACTTGTCAAAAAATGATTGAGAAAAAAGGGTTAACATTAACTATTTTCGGGTGCGGTTACATTGGCTCAGCCTTTGCACGTAGAGCAATCGAAGAGGGAATGTGCGTGGCCGCACTGACACGAAATCATGATACCGCAAATAAACTGCGTGACTTCGGAGTAAGTCCGGTTGTCGAAGCTGAACTGAATTCTTCAGACTGGTACCGAGAATTAAATCCTCAACAGGACTTTGTTCTCAATTGCGTCGGATCGGCAGGTGA
The DNA here is from genome assembly GCA_965197745.1 of Opitutales bacterium. Lineage (GTDB taxonomy): Bacteria > Verrucomicrobiota > Verrucomicrobiia > Opitutales > PNEW01 > CBDANS01. The sequence continues at coordinate 1,092,631 of CBDANS010000007.1, forward strand.
CGGCTTGAAGGGTTACATAAAATCATATTTTCAAGGCCAGGCCTCAATTCTTGCCTGGGCAAGCGGGGGAAGGATAGGCACTTTTGTTTACACCAGCAGCACCTCAGTCTATCCACAATCTGACGGTAATTGGATCAGTGAATCGAATCCTCATAATGAAGTTTCTCCATACGGAAGGATTTTATTGGATGCAGAACAATTGCTCTTAAATAATCCCCGGGGTATCACCCGCTATTTCATTCTTCGCCTGGCCGGAATTTACGGTCCGGAACGCCATCGTTTTCTAGATCAGCTTCGACAGGGTGAATCAATATTTGAGGGGTCAGGCAAGTATCATCTTAATCTTGCACACCGGGATGATATCTGTTCAGCCATTCACGCCTGTCTCTTTGCTTCTTCCGAAATCAGTGACCAGATTTTTAACATTGCCGATGATAAACCCAGTCCGAAAAAAGAACTGGTCTACCATCTTGCAGATGAGTTGGGAACGGACCGACCCCTATTTCAATCAACCCATTCCAATCATAAGCTATCACAATCCAGGGGCAGAAGAAGTGGCACCGTGGATCGCAAGATCAGTAATAAAAAAATAAAGTCAATGTTAGGATGGCATCCTGAATATTCTTCCTATAAAGAGGGCTATCAAAGTATTCTGGAAAAAATGCACGCGCCGTGATCATCTCTCTTAACCGGTTGTGGGTATCCCCTTGACTCATGAGCGCCACTTTATGATAGTCACTTTCTCACTGCTGAATTTATTCCCTCATAACATAGGATAAAAATGCCCGGTGTCGGAAAATTATTAAAGCAAGCGCAAAAAATGCAGAAGAAGATGGAAGCTTTGCAGGCGGAGCTTGCGCAGCGAGAAATTGAAGTTTCCAGTGGAGGTGGTGCCGTAAAATTGAAAGTAAATGGTCAGCAGGAAGTGATAGCATTGACGCTTGATGATGAATTTTTAAAAGAGGACAGGGAATTCATTGAAGAGACACTGCTTAACGCCATTCAGGAAGCGATAGCCAAAGCCAAAGAAATGAATGAAGAAGAGATGGGTAAAATTACTTCCGGTTTAAATCTCCCCGGCCTGGGGTAAGCTGACTGTTTTCTCTCAAATTGCTAACCGGTATCATTGATTCCGCCACCGTGAATGACACCTGTTTTTGAAAAACTTCAGAAGATACTTAAGCAATTACCCGGCCTGGGATACCGCTCGGCGGAACGTGTAGCATTACACCTCACCGTGGAAAAACCGGATTTGCTTCCACAGCTTGTAGATTGTCTGCAAGAGGCAGCACAAAAAATTAATCGATGCAGCATTTGTGGCAATCTCTGCGAAGATGAGAACTGTGAAATTTGTCTACATCCAAAACGTAACCACGCGGAAATTTGCATCGTTGAGCAGGTGCCCGATCTCATTGCCATTGAGCGAAGCGCAGCCTATCGTGGATGCTATCACGTCCTGCATGGAAAACTCTCTCCTATTCATGATGTCGGACCGGACGATCTCAATTTCCAATCGCTTAAAGAGCGGTTGGACTCCGGAGAGGTAGAGGAAATAATCCTCGCTTTATCCAATGATATCGAAGGTGAAGCGACCTGTCACTATATTCAGGAGACGATCATTGGTAATCAACCCCTTAAAGTAACCCGTATCGGATTCGGTTTGCCTAGCGGGGGGGGCATTGTCTATGCCGATGCTGTAACTTTGAAAAGCGCGCTTGAAGGGCGACGCAGCTATCACTAAATTATTTATTGTTCATTACCGAGCTGGTCTATTCAAGAGAAGTACATGCGGACGTAGTATAGAGGTAATACGTGAGCTTCCCAAGCTTGAATCGAGGGTTCGATTCCCTCCGTCCGCACCAGGTATCAGTATTCGGAACCCCAACAATACTTTAATCGCTCTATTGCCTGGCGAAGGCTGCGCGCTGTAGTCCCGCAAACGCGGGACGAAGACGGGCATTTCGTGTACGTCAGCCGTTTACGCAATAAATTACGCCTTAATCTTGACGAAGGGCTATCTTCGTCGCATTGCCCGTGTTCAGGGGAGGGGGCCCTCAAACACCCCCCCTAAATCATCCAATTGAAAAACCCATACACGGAATATACCCCTTCCTACCCCAAGGGGATTCAACACTAGCGCAGTGCTGGTGAGTGCTGTGAAGCCGTGAAGGGGTTTTGATAGGTGGGGGTATTACCTGGATACCCCTCTCAATTATTTCCTCACTAATCCAACCCTAGAATCTGCTTTCGTTTTCGCTCAAGTACAATAAAACGCGGCTCTTTCCGGAGGAAGTCAAAATGTAGCAAATAGAGAGGATAATATTTCTCCTCCTCATAGGCTTGTTCAAGCGCTTCTAAGGTCTTTTCCTTCTGGCCTAAATTGGCGTAAAGGAAACGTGTCCAATTCAATTTTGCAAAAATAATTTCCAACTCTGGTGTAGCAGACACGGGCTTACCTGTACGCTTATGCTCTTCTACGAGCGAAACATAGTGCTGCATAGCTTCTTTATTTTCACCTGTAAGCTCAGCCCAGTGAACATACTCGCGTGTGGCATCCTCATACTTTTTTGCATGAAGATACGCAGCCCCTAAATGTAACCATGTAGTAGCGTTGTTTGAGTCCAGCTCAAGCGATCTCTGCAACTGATTAATAGCCACGTCGTATTGCCGCGATACTAAGAGCGTTATTCCTAGCATAAATGAGTAATGGGCTGAAAAGGGATCAAGTTCATAAGCCTTTCTCCTTTCATTAAGAGATTCGTCTAAGCGATCCGTCAGATATAGCACACTCGCATAGAAGTGGTACGTCGGCGCATACTTTGGATTGAGTTCAATCGCACGCTGAAACTCCCTTTCAGCGCCTTTAAAGTCTTTCAGAAAATAGTCCTTATAACGCCCCATAGAAGCATGGGCTTCAGCAAGGTTCGGGTCGAGCGCTAGTGCCTTCTTCGCCACTTCTTCGGCTTGTGCTTTTACATCGCTTTTTTTAACACTAGCTATTTTCATAGGAAGAAAATTATAAACATCCGCGAGCCCAGAGTATGCTAGGGCGTAGTTGGGATCCAAGGCAATGGCTTCTTTGAAGTGTTTCATCGCGGCCATTAAATCTTCATCAGTCTGCTGGAAATTTTCACCCCGTTTGTTCCAACGATAACGCCCTAATAGGTATGCGTTGTAGGCTTCGGTGTTCTCAGTATAGTGCTTTACCAGAGGCGCACCCGCTTCACCCATAAGCTCAACATGAAGAGATTTGGCAATCGCCTGAGAGATTTCATCCTGGATGGCGAAGACATTTTTCAGCTCCCTGTTGTAGGTTTCTGACCAAAGATGATGATCGGGTTACGTAAACTGGTCCACCGAGAGAGTTAGTCTGGAGAGGTTAATGTTGAAGTTAAGTTGGTAGAGGAAGTCAAGGCTTGGGCGCAATGAGGGCGTAGCCCGAATGGAGCCCAAGCCTTCGGTATTAATGTCTTCAGCGAAGCACCGTGGGGTGATATTGCCGAGGCTGCGGTGGGGTCGGACATTATTGTAAAGCCAGCGCCAGTCCTCGATCACCACGCGGGCTTCGGTCAAAGTCCATAGCTGTTCACGGTTTAAACACTCCTCGCGAAAACGGGCATGCAACGATTCGATGTATCCGTTCTGCCAAGGGCTTCCTGGTTCGATATAGAGGGTTTTGATTTTCATCGCAGTTAGCCAGGCTCTCAATTCCTTTTCAATGAATGGCTTCGCATGTCGTCGCTTCGCTCCTCGGAACGGAACCGTTGTCACTGCGAATATATTGTGGCGGCCCATGACGGGCAAGCAGTTTTTGCATGATACCGCGCACCGTTTCCGCATTGATATGGCGATCAACATGGATCACTCGACACTCGCGGGTGTACTCATCGAGCACGGTCAACATTTTTAAACTGCCACCGCGGACCGTCTTATCGTGGATAAAATCCCAGGTCCAAACATGGCCGGGATGTTCGGCCTTGGTCGGCAGCCCGGTGGAAACACCCCTGCCCCGACGTCTTGGCTTGCGTTGGGGGATCGCCAAGCCCAGTTCGCGTCGTAGACCTTGCACGAGACGTTTACCCACCTCCCAGCCTTCGTCTTTCAACAGCTTCGTGATCTTCGGATAGCCCCACCTGGCATATTGCCGTGATAACCGCCTTACTGCCGCCTTCAGTTTCATTAACCAAGCATCCGGATGCTTCGCCTTATACGCATAGGTGGAACGGTGCAGCCGAAAGTACCGGCACCCCGCTCGCATCGAACACTGGCCCCGAGCCACAAGTCTCTCTGCCACTTGCCGCTTGTGCCCAGGGCTTACAGTTTTTTTTCGAGGGTCTCCTGCAGGATCTCTATCCCCAGCATCTTGTCCGCCAGCATCCGTTTTAACCGCGCGTTCTCCTTCAAAGAGTTCCTTCATCCGCTTGGCCTGGTCGACATCAATCATCCCAAACTCACGCTTCCAGCGGTGGAAAGTCTGTTCGCTAATGTTGTTCTCGCGGCATGCTTCCAGGATCGTTTTCCCTTTGTCCGCCTGCCGCAGCATCCGTATTTTCTCTTCAGTTGTGTATCTTTTGCCTTTCATTGTCTGAGTCCTTTCTAGGTTACCCAGACTAACTTTTCAAGTGTACCAGTTTTCGTGGTCACGACCAATGAAAACCATCAGCAACATTTATAAGCTGTGTCGTGATGCGGAGGTCGTTTCCTGATTTACGCACACTCCCTTCAAGCACCGTTGCAACTTTGAGTTGTTCACCGATTGATGGGATGTCTAAATTTTCTTCCTTGAATCTGAAGGATGAAGTTCGCGCAGCTACGTGCATACCTGCAATCTTGGTAAATGCATTAATGAGCTCCTCCGCCATCCCCTCACAGAAGTATTCCTGATCTTTATTCGGACTCATGTCGTGGAAGGGAAGGACAGCGATGGACTTTATTACAGACTCAGGCTCAGGTGCTTTTCTTAATATTAAATAACCGATGACAGTTACCGCTAATAGCAATAAAGGGATCAGTCCCCCCAGGGCTACGTTCCGCCATGTGAAAATCTTATGTCGATGAACCTTTTCCTCTGTGCCCCCTTCTGTTGCAGCGTCATCAGGATCTGTCTCCTTGGGCTTCGCCCTTTCCTGGACAAACGCGGTAGCCACAACCATTGGGAAGCCGACAAGGAGCAACACTATTGCCATAGTTGGTGACCACTCGGGCAAACCGAGACTGGTCGTTAGATGCTGAACGACCTGCAAGACGATCCAGCTGCCAACAAGGTAGATTAATATCACCTGCCAAAGTGAACGTCGATGAATCTCGTGTATAAGCTGGGTTAAGCTAGGCATGGCTATTGCAGCAAAAGATGGCGAATGCTTGAGAGGAACTGGGTCGTTAGTCTGAAGCCATTGCCTTAAACTGTAAAGGATGAAGCAAACGGCTATGTGAAGGGGCTATCTCACAGCTAACCATTCTCGAGCTTTGAAGAGCAATGAGCGCAAGAATGAATTTTTTGATCTTAATAAAACCTTGAAACCAACATCAAATGTTATATTTCTAGGAGGAAGCAGACGTTAGACTGCGGGGAGACTGAAAGTCACACTTGTGGAAGACATAAAATGACTGAAACTGATGGGTTAATTTGTGCCTATATATTAGACGGCAAGGGCGGTGGTCACCGTATAGAGTCTTTGCAGCGTCTCACACAGCCGCAGGAGGGCTTTCTCTGGGTTCATCTGCAAAGAACTGGCAAGGAAGCACGGGCGATGGCTATTGGAGAAAAGCGGTCTAGATTTAGTCATGTGCAACGCTCTGATCGGAACCACAGAAATGTCCACGGAACAATGGATCAAGGAAGGGCATCCCCATAGTATATTTTATAAGAGCGGTGTCTCGATAATCCTGCGAGGGGTTAACCTCAATCCAGGTGCTGACGTGAACGATATGGTCTCGATCCGTGCCTGGTTTGACTCGGATAAAGTCATTACAGTAAGGGAACGCCATATCAAAGCGATCGACGACATCCGGGATCGCATTGCCGAATCGAAGGGTCCGATAGGGCCTGCGGATTTCATGGGTTTACTCGCTGGACGACTTGGCGATCGAATATCCGAAGCGCTCACAAGTCTACGGGAGGAGATAGACGACTTGGAAGAGGCCGTCATCATCGAACGAGCACCAGCGGTGGGCAAAAAACTCGGTTCATTGAGGCGGCGAGCCATCGCAAAGCGGCGGCACCTTCTCCCGCAACGCTATGCTTTGTTACAGCTTGCGCAGGAGAAGTTATCTTGGATTGAAGATCACCATCGAGCACAGCTCCAAGACATCGCAGACCGCACAGCCCGGCAGGTAGATGATCTTGACGCACTGAGGGAGAGAGCTGCCGTTATCCAAGACGAGATCATGAACCAACTCTCCGCACGGCTCAACCGCACCATGTATTTGCTGTCTGCCATCGCGGCGATCTTCCTCCCGTTGAGTTTACTTACGGGACTGTTCGGCATTAATCTCGGGGGTATCCCTGGACGCGACTGGACATGGGCGTTCCCAATCGCTTGTATCGTCTTAGCTCTCACAGCGATTATCGAAGTGTGGCTTTTCCGGCGTTGGAAGTTGTTCTGAACTTCCCTCAGGCTACAACACAGGGCATTATAGGAGACAGACGGAGGGGTTCAATAAACCTCTTACAGTTTAATGTTCTCGAGCGCTGAAGAGTGATGAGAGCGTTTTGATGGGCTGGGGTATACCTGGGATACCCCTTGGACGATTTAACAGTTCAGATTGCTACCAAATTTTAAGAAATCTTAAACTTATATGAGAGGGTGTGCACTCTTCAAACTACTTTATTGATAATATTCCCTATCTCATCAGCCGAAAAGGCCCGCAGTGTTTGCGTCCGAACATTCCCCAACGATCCGACGCTTAGTCCAAGAGCAGTTATCGACTCATCGTCAGGTGCATCCATGGTTATAACTAAATCGTATTGGCCCAGAGTCCAGAATATATCTTTAACGGTAACACCAGCATCCTTCGCCATTGACTTGAAAGCTTCAGCTCGTTTTTCCGTTTCCTTAACATTGCGTATTCCCTGGTCGGTGAAATTTCCAAGCACTATATAATTTGCCATTTTGAACCCCCTTTATTGATGTTATATTGATTACCAGTCACAGTTAAATATTACCCTTTAAATGTGAAAATCAAGTAATGGGGAAAGGAATATAATTGTCACCCCCCACAAATCCCCCAAGCCCTACCTTCATGTTCTCAAGCCACAGCTAGCGGTGAGAGCGTTTTGATGCCACTTTCGCTAATGAGGATGGCATTGACATCAGTGTTACAGTGGAAGAGATGGTGATTGAGTAATCCTAGCTTTAATTTCCACTGCTTTCAGGACGCAGAGTTTCCCCTTTACCTATGCGGGTTTCAGGGGCAGTTGCCAGAAAACAGAATATTTGGCAACTATTGTGAATTTTCAACTACTCGCGATAGGTTCTGAGATCAAAATGTTAATTTATATTTTTGCTTTGGGAAAGCATTATTTTGATTACTTTCTTAACATCATTCGATGATAGAATGGAATGAAGAGATCTAATAAATTCTTCTTCATTTTCGACTTTATATTCTTCATTTGATATTTCGTTAAAAATTTTTAGAGGATAAAGAAAAAGTGGCTGTTCAATACGGAGCACGGTTACACTATAGTCGTCTAAATTTTGTGCTAAGATATCAAGTCTGATAGTGATTGTATTTGCAGATATGATGGGCCAAACTTGTCCTCTAAGAGTTCCATTTGTCTGTGTTCCTAAAATTTCTGCTTGCTTTTTGAGTATTGTAAATGGCGGTGTTATGTCATCACCAGTTGGCAGATCACCCCATAAATTTTCATCTTTATTCATGATAGCACCATCCTTTCTATCTCAATTTCAAAATCAAGGGGAAAATGGTCATCGCCAATGTCATAATGCGTATGATCGAGGTCAAACGTAAAGGGTCAGACTGCGAATTCTTTGATTTTATTCAAAGTTCTGTAGGCTTTACTTCTGTTCTTCTGCTCACGCCGAAAGATACTAACATAGAGTTCGTCGTTACTTTCAATCCTTGGCTTTCGAGCCATTCTCTCGCAATTCCAGTTCTCCCATAGTTTCTTATAAATCAAAGAATTCGCAGTCTGACCCGAATGGCGTTAAGATAAGGGATAGAATGAGTGCAATAGATGCTTGTACAGGGACCGTTGGAGAGCTACCCTAACGAGCATGCAAAAACAAAACTTAACTCGTTATTTTCCAGGATTTAATCAGGTCCTGTTCGGTCGTGCTCCCCGAACAGCCCTTGCACAGATGGAGGGTAAGCTGGTAGAAATACGGCGGTCAAGTCTTTCCGAGCTATCGGATATCTTCGGGCAGTGGGTGCCGCAAAAGTATTTACACCGGAAGCCTCGAGGGGCTAACAGCCGGCGGAGATTGTTCAGCCAAAACGTGACCTTCTGGGCATTTTTGTTCCAAGTGCTCTCACCACGGACTGCCTGCCGGGAAGTGGTGCGCAAGCTCCAGAGCTATTGCAGCATGAAGGGGCTGAAGTTGGCTAAAGGAACGGCCTCGGCCTACTGTCAGGCGAGGCAACGGCTGTTGGTGCAAGACCTGCACGGGATCCATGAAGCGATCAGTGAAGAGGTGGCCGGGAGAGTGACCGACGATCAACGGTGGAAAGGTCACGAGGTAAAAGTGGTCGACGGCACGGGTATCGCCACCGCCGATACGCCGTGCTTGCAGAGGTGTTACCCACAGCCTTCGCAGCAACGAAGCGGCTGCGGCTTTCCGGTGGTGAAGCTGGTGGGCTGTTTTTCTTTAGCCAGTGGGGCGCTTTTACACTGGATGGAGTCCTCACTAAGGCATCATGACAGTGTGCTGTTGCGGGGCATGATCGGATTTTTTCAAAAGGGTGATGTGGTCCTTGCCGACCGGGGATTTTGCTCTTACCTCAATATTGCCCTGCTTAAAGGCCGCGGTGCTGAAGCGGTCATGCGTTTGCATCAGCAACGAAGAAGCGACTTTCGTCAGGGCAGGTCCTTGGGTAGGTATGACCGGCTGATCATGTGGAAGAAGCCGCAAAATGTCTTCGGCTTCAGTCGCGAGCAGTGGCGGCAAATCCCTGATGAGATCCCCGTACGGCTGGTGAAGATTTTCATTTTCATCAAAGGTTTCCGCGCCCATAGCGTAGACCTCGTGACTACCTTGAGCGATCCTCACCAATACTCCCACCACGATCTCGGAGAATTATACTATCGGCGCTGGGCAGTGGAGCTTTACTTTCGCCACATCAAAACCACCATGGGGATGGAGATCCTGCGCTCTCGCTCGGTCGCTCTCGTGCGCAAAGAGATTGCGATGTTTGCCATCGCCTACAATCTCTCATCCGCGCTCTTTTGCAGCAAGCTGCCAGTGCCTTCCACCGCGACCTCTCCCGGCTAAGCTTCAAGGGGGCTGTTGACACCCTCCGCCAATATCAAAGTGCGCTCGCGGCCACCCGGTTTAATCCCAGAGCCCAACGATCTGTCATTGACGAGATGATACACCTCATTGCCCTCGAATCGGTCCCCCTACGTCCCTTCCGATACGAACCAAGAGTCCTCAAACGTAGACCTATACCTTTCCAACGATTGACTCATCCACGAGCCATGATGACCGTCTCTGCTTCACGAAAAAACAAAGGCTTTTATCATCCTAAACCACCCTTATCTTAACGCCATTCCAGTCTGACCCTATTTCTTCTGCCCAGCCACAGCACAGTGCTGGTGAGTGCATATCAAGGCGTGAGGACGTTTTGATTGGGAAGGTATACGCCTAGATACCCCTTGATCTAAAAAAATGCTCAATATATTTTAGTTCTAAGAGAAGCAAATTAAGATAGATACAGAAGGAGGTGAACGACCATGAGGAAAGAAGAAAATGTAAACATAGTGCGGGAAATTTACGCGAACTTTGGTCGGGGGAACATCCCTAGCATACTGAATGTCCTAGCGGATGATATTGTGTTTAAGCAGCCGACAGCAGGTCCATCACCGCTTGCTGGCACTTATCATGGACCTGAGCAAGTCGGAGAATGGTTTGGCAAGTTGGATGAAGTGGCAGAATCTCAGAACTTCGAGCCTCGAGAGTTCATCGCTCAGGGAAACAAGGTAATCGTCCTAGGTTACTACAAGTTTCTGGCAAAACCCACAAATAAAACATGGGAAGCTGAGTGGGTGATGGTATGGACTTTCAAAGAGAGCAAGGTAGTAGGGTTCCAGTTCTTCGGTGATACTGCTGCTGAAACCGCAGCTTTCTCATGAAGCTAGTTTCTCCCAGTCTTAACTTAGTATTCTCGAGTACTGAAGAGCGATGACGACGTTTTTATGAGTGGGGGTATACCTAGGGGATCCCCCTTAAAATCCAAGGACACGAAAAGCTAATCCTGGCCGCATGAGGCTTTCTGGTGGTTTAACCAAGGACAATGTATCCAGCAACGCCCGTCGGACTTCTAACCTTTTTTCGGCTTTGGCAAACAGACGTTTAACATACCAATTGATAAAATTCAGTTTCAAAGGTCTTCTGCCACGGGTCTGTGGATAAGCAAGATCAGACCCAGAAGTCAGTTCCCACGCCCAGTTTGCGCCAACGTTACCCATCTGGCTCCGAAATCTATCTGAAAATCCATTCAGGGTGCTGCCTTTTTCGGCGAGAGCTGAGAGACTATTCCACAGGAACACACCCTCTTTAGCAGCCTTTGTCATGCCTTGGCCATAAATTGGATTAAGTTTACATACTGCATCACCCATGACTAATAATCTATCAGGAAAAGTCTTCAGGCGATCGAAACGTTGTAAGTGGCACGATGGGATCCGGTAGCTTCTGAACTCCGAAACTGGTGTGGCATTTTGAAGGAATTCTGAAATATCGGGTGCATCCAATTTTTGAGCGAAAGCTTGGAAACCAGCGTCGTCTGAAGGGGCATTCTCACCGAAGTATCCCCAAAGAGTTACAATCCATTGATTGTCTTCAACTCTCTCCATTACACCCCCGAGCCATCCCTTAGGCGCATTCGGATTGAGTAAAAGCAAATTCCAATCAGGTGAAAATTCTGGAGCTTTGAAAAGGCGACTGGTGTAAGAAATGTCAACCTCTACAATTTCTGTTTCAGGTGCATCAAAACCCAAGCCAAGCAACTCTTTCGGTAGTGTGGATGCACTACCACGAGCATCAACTGTGAGATCGGAGTCGAGTTGAATTTCTTTATCTGGACCCCTGGCAACAATGCCCATGACGCTTTTTCCTGATGGATCGGTTATCCACTCTGAGAATCTATAACCCTGCATGAACTCGACATTATTAAGACCTGCTACATATTGCCTAAGGTAGTATTCGTAAAACGGTCGGGTCGATCCGATAAAAGTTTGGTTGGTTTCTCCTCGTGCCAACCATTTGCCGAAATGTCTCCACTTCAATTCACTTCCTCCATCAAAGATGTGTGCCCCATTAGAAACCAGTTGCTCAATTACCTCTGGCATTAACTGCTTTAAAGCTTCGTAAGAGGGTGGTAATATTCCGTGAATGTGATTCCCTTGTGGCACTCCCTTTCGTGGACTAAAATGTGTCTCCAAGTTGTCCCTCTCGACAACAACAACTCTCTCGAAGAAGTCAGCCAATGCACGAGCCGCGAAAAGTCCAGCGACACTTGCGCCAACAACTACAGCTTGACTGGAAAGCAAATGTTTAGCCATAACCTAACATACCCCTCTCAAATATAACTTACTCCTCCAACCCCACCTTCCTCACAAGCTCTATGAAACGGGGATCTGATCGAAGAAAGTCAAATGCTGGCGTTATCTTTAAGAATCTAAGAATAACACCTCGGTGCTCGTAGACTTGCTCAAGAAACTCCAAGGTTTGTTCCTTTTCGTTTAACTCAGCATATAGCAAAGCGAATGCATAATAGGGTGGAAATCCATGCCTCGCAATAATAGCTTTTTTCTGCGCTTGCTCGAGTGATTCTAAAGCTTTTTCCTTCTGCCCCATTTTGACATAGAAGTGAGCAAGATAATAATCAGGGTCCTTATTTTTCTCGGAGTATATGAAGTTTCTATAGTCTAGACCATTGAATTCAAGAAAACATACACCGATTTTAGGATCAGCCTCGAGTTTGGGTGGAAGAGACATTGGGATTCCTGTCCGTTTATACTTGATCACATTTTTACAGAAAAGCCACAACGTTTCCTCATCTATAGAGATAGCCTTCTGCTCAGACCACCGACTGAACGCATCGACAGCCTCGTCAATCCTTTCAGCCTTAAGATGTAATACCCCTATATTATTCAAATACCATTGTACTGCCTGGCGTTCCGGGTAAAGCATGATTGTCTTTTCATACTGCTGAATAGCTGCATCGTCCTGTCCTGCAATTTCAAGCAACATTGCGAGCGCACCATTGTAGGTGTGAGATATAGGATCCAACTCCAAGGCCTTATTTCCTCCCATCAAAGCCTCATCAAAACGACCCATGCTCGCCAGCATCATCGAATACCAATGGTGTGTGTCCGCATATTCCGGGTTTGAATCAATGGCCAGCAGAAATTCCTTTTCGGCACCACGCATGTCGTAGCTGTTACGCTTCATAAAACCAAGGAGGGCATGAGCTTCGGCAAGGTTCGGGTCAAGAGTGAGAGCATTCTCCAATGCTTCTTGGCTTTGTGTGATGTAGTCCTTTCTAAATGCAATTCTTTCAGCTACTGATATGTTTTCTGGAGGACGGTTTTGCGAAAAGAGAATAGCACTAGCAAGACCAGAGTATGCGAGCGCATAGTTTGGATCCAAGGCAATGGCCTCCTTGAAGTGTTTAATTGCAGTTTTTAAATATTCCGTTGTCTGCTCATCCGTGACGATTCGTTTGTTCCAAAGATAAAGACCTTGAAGGTAATGGTCGTAAGCTTCGATATTTGTAGTCGAGAGTTTAATTAAAGGAGCACCTGCTTTACCTATGAGTTTAACATGAAGTGCATTGGCAATTGCCTGTGAGATTTCATCTTGGATGGCGAAGACGCTCTTTAACTCTCGTTCATAAGTCTTCGACCAGAGATGAAAGTTATCAGCAGCATTGTTAAGTTGAGCTGTGATCCGGATGGAGTTTCCCTCCTTTCGCACGCTCCCTTCGAGCACGGTTGTGACGTTGAGTTGCTCGCCAATCGTGGATATGGCCTCATTTCTGAGACGAAACGAAGAGGTTCGAGCAGCTACACGCAACCCTTCGACCTGAGCGAGAGCGTTCAGGATTTCCTCTGCCATACCCTCGCCGAAGTATTCCTGATCTTTATTCGGGCTCATGTCGCGGAAGGGGAGGACGGCGATGGACTTAATCACAGACTCCGGTTCAGGCTCGGGCTCCGGTGCAGGTGCATTTCTCATTATTAAATACCCAATGACAGTTACCGCTAACAGCAATAATGGGATCAGACCGCCCAGGGCTGTGTTCCGCCATGTGAAAATCTTATGCCGATGAACCTTTTCCTCAGTGCCCCCTGTCGTTGAAGTGTCATCATCACCTGTCTGTTGGGGCTTTACCCTTTCCTGGACAAAGGCTGTTGCCACAACCATCGGGAAGCCGACAAGGAGCAACACTATTGCCATTGTTGGAGACCACTCAGGTAAACCGAGACTGGTCGTTAAATGCTGAACGACCTGCAAGACAATCCAACTGCCAACAAGGTAGATTAATATCACCTGCCATAGTGAACGTCGATGAATCTCGTGGATAAGCTTGGTTAAGCTGGGCATGGCTATTACAGCAAAGATGATGAATGCTCGTTAGGGAACTGGACCTTCAGCTTGAAGTTTTTGGATAAAACTGTAAAGGATGAAGCAATTGACTGTGAGATGGGCTCTTTCTTATATTAACCATTCTCAAGCTTCAGCAAGAGAGTTTACAGAATTGCTTGATCCTATCGCTTCTATGAATAGGATGCCCAGTTAGCAGATGCGAAGAAGATAACTACAATATTTTAGGCCCCTTTACCCATCTCAACAATCAGGAGATTATAATGATCTTTGAGATACGAAACTATCATTTCAATCCAGCTCTTTTTGAATCCTACAAACAATGGGCAAAGAGCGAGGCGACTCCATATTTATTTAGCAAACTCGACATTGTTGGCTTCTGGGTAAATACCAGTGACGAACCTGAAGTAAGGGGCCAGCCGCAAGACGATCTCGGATCAGCTAATATCACGTGGATTATCCGATGGAATGATATGGAACATCGGAATAGAGTTCTCCCTGATGTTCTTTCAAGCCCTGAATGGCAGACAATTTTCACCAGAGTTCCTGGTGGTAGAGCAAGCTATCTGCGCATAGAGTCCAAATTTGCAGAGTCTCTTCAGTGACAGCACTTCCTAACGTCTTGTGTCAAGCTACAGCGAGCGGTGAGAGCGTTTTGATGGGCTGGGGTATAGCTGAATACCCCTTGGGCTAACCAGCATTTTAAAATATTGTGGTCCCTACGAGAATAGGTTATTACGGATTGTATGCAATCTAAGGTTGGAGCTGTTTCTGCAATTGCAGGAGCTATTATTCTGCTCGTTGGAACTTCCCTACATCCTATGGAGGAAGATCCAAACGATCCAGTTGCCGCATTTACAGAATACGCAGATGACTCACTGTGGGTAGGCAGTCATTTAACTCAGTTACTAGGCATCGTTTTAATTGTAGCAGCACTTCTTACACTAACCCACCTATTGACTAATGATAAAGGTGGCGGGTGGTCACAGTTTGGCTCAGCGTTTGCTATTTCTAGTTTGGCCATTGCAGCGGCTCTTCAAGCTGTAGATGGTATTGCGCTAAAGGTGATGGTAGACAATTGGGTGGCTGCACCAGAATCAGAGAAGATGGCTATTTTTCATGCTACAATTGGCGTCAGGCAAGTTGATGTAGGACTGGCCAGCATGTTCAGTATGTTTATCGGTTTAACTGTGGTGCTGTATGGTGTATCTATTGTGATGACCGATCGGTTTCCGAGCTGGCTAGGGTTGATCGCAATCTTTGGTGGCGGTGCGACAGTAACAGCTGGTGTAATGTATGCGTATACGGGGTTTTCAAAAGTAGCAATGTCTGTAAGCATGCCAGCAAGCTTGTTACTATTGCTTTGGTTGATTGTTCTTGGGGTAAGAATGTGGCGAGTAAGTAACAAATGTAATATTACACCCCATTCATAGCTTACCATTCTCGAGCGCTGAAGAGTGATGAGAGCGTTTAGTTAGCAGAGGGTATAGCTTATTTACCTTCAGTGACAAAACGCTGTGGTTACTCGCTGTCGCTGTTCAGAGGTAAAATAAATGCTATATCTATGACCCCTTTTAGCCTTTCTTTGTTCAGGGGTAAAATTGATTCTGCATCTTTGACCCCTTACAACTCCTCAACATTGACATCATTATCCGCATACGCGAATATACAGAACTTTAGAACCACTTGTTATCCCACGAGAGCCGACGATGGTTATTGACTGCGAAACACACATATTCCCACGGTGCTTTGATTATCGTCGCTGTCACGTTGAGGACCAGCTCGAGGATATGAATCGCTGCGGCGTGGATCGGACCTTCCTCACGTTCTACTGTGACAGTACGCTCACCTCGCCATGCGGGGAGATCACGGATCCCAGTATCAAGCGGTTCGGTGACAGTGATGCGGAAGTCTGGGACTACTTCAAGGAATCATGGCTCGCGCATCAAGATAGATTCTTCTTCTTCAGTGTTCCCGATCCTCGTGAGCCGGACTGTATCGAACGACTCGAGGAGCAGTGCGAACTTGGGCTCCACGGCATCGGAGAAACCCAGCCGGCAACGCAGAACATTTTTCCGAATGGTCCCGAGTTCATGCGTGTATATCGGTTCGCGGCTGACAGAGGATTGCCGGTTGTGCTGACCATGGAACGATGGGAGGAGTGCCTGTGCTTTCGCGGCAGATACTTCGATGAGTTCTTCGACATGTTTGAGCAAGTGATCCGGGAGTTTGAGGATGTCCGGTTCATGATCGGCCACAGCGGCGATTGCGGCAGTGTCCGTTCAAAGGATTGGGATACCTACCTGGAAAGCAACCTGCGGTGCTACGAATTGGCTGCAAAGCTGGACAATGTGTGGGTCTGCTCATGCATGCCATGGTGGTTTGCCGACAACAAGGTCAATCCTCTCCTGGAACGACAGGTCAGGTTCCTTAGAGACCACGTGGGCTTCTCGAAGGTGACATGGGGCAGTGACTGGCCGTACAACGGTAGTGGTACGAGCTTCTCCTTCAGGAGTGACTACGGGACGGTGGTCGATTACTACCGTAACCTGCCATTCTGCAGTGAGGAGGAACTGGAGAGCCTCCTTGGCGGAGCGGCTTATGAGTTTGTCACCGGCCACAAGATCGACTCCGACAGCTAGGAAGACCCGCGTGGGTCAACCGATGCATAGTGCACCGGTTGTCCCAAATTACTAGATCGTCCGGCTGCCATCTGTGTCGGTAGACAAATTGGGGTTGTACTGCTAACGCAGTAAGCTCTCTCAGAATACGCCTGCTCCCCCGATCAAATTCAAGCGGCCTTAACCTTTAGGACTCACCGCTTTCTTCTCCAGTACTGCCTGGTAGCGATCCGTTTTAAATACGGCCTGATTGAGAGTTTCGTTTTTGCAGGTAACCTCACCCGTTACCCAATGGGTGACGTAGGCGCGACGCCAGCGATCTGAATAATTGCGGTGTGAACTGTGCAGCGTTTGAATTTGATGAAATACAACACCCCCTTTATGGACAGGAGCCAGTCCTTCATTCTTCATTTTAATATCCTCTTCTCTCGGTAAGAAGCTGTGCGGCTCAGCGGCTGATTTTTGGTAGTGAGGTATAATTCCTACTTTGTGTGACCCACTGATATAGCGCAGGCATCCGTTTTCTTCGTTTACATCGTCGAGCGCGATCCACGCGGTAATAACATGATCTGCGGGAAAGCACTGGTAATGAAAGTTATCCTGGTGATAAGGTACGGGGCCTCCGTGATGAGGGGGTTTCAAGAATACCTGATCCTTTAACAACAATGGAGTGTCACCTAAGAACTCCTCAATTACACTATTAAAACAGTCGTCTAAAACAAATTCTTGAAATGAAGGATGCTTGAAATATGGATTTGTAATTTTACGGGGAATGACCTCCCCGCTTTCCAGTCGTTCCCCGGCTATGGCAGCTACATCGGGGCTTTTTATTTCTTCTTCAATTATCGTCGTCGCTGTCTTCGCTATACCGTCCACAACGGCATGATCAAATACCCCTTCGATCACGACCCATCCTTTTTCCAAATAGTGATCCATCTGTTCTTGAGTAACCATTTCTGAGCCCTTTTTCGTTTTA
The DNA here is from genome assembly GCA_965197745.1 of Opitutales bacterium. GTDB lineage: Bacteria > Verrucomicrobiota > Verrucomicrobiia > Opitutales > PNEW01 > CBDANS01. Next base: position 1,110,015 of record CBDANS010000007.1, read on the forward strand.
TAAAAAATTTATCTTTTAATAGTGAGACTTCAATAATTAAAATCCAGATCGCTTTTATTCTCGGGGAAGGGGAGGAAAAGGGGTCAACATTGACAACATTACCAGCATACGCAAATATACAGAACTTTAGAACCACTTGTTGAGCGAAGGAAGATCAGAGCTAACACACAACAGCAAAAAGGAGGACAGATGATGCAAGATTCAAATAGCGTCGTCGAGCCGCCGCACTCCATGGAACAGCCGCTTGCCGGGCCCGATCCCCGAGAGTAAATAACCACCATGAACCTGACTTTGGAGCAAGGACAATTTTACGACGAAAACTGTTATCTCGTCGTAAAGGGGGCGTTTACGGATGAAGAGTTGGAGCGCCTGGATCGTGGAGTGTACGGGGCGGTCACATCCGGCAATTGCAGCAGCTGCGGAAAAGTCTATCCGGCGCCAGAGACTTTGTATATTGTTGAAGGACAGTACCAGGACGATCCGGACTTGTTGTTGATTGGCGAGCATCCGGCCGTTACCGGTCCGGTCGAATCGCTTCTTGGCGGTCACGCCTGTCTATCGGCCTTCGTTTCTTACTTGAAAACGCCCGGAGCCGTCGGCACCAGTGGCGATTACCAGGGGAGTCACCCCACCGGGCACTGCGACTACAAAACCTACCAGCAGGCGGGTTCGTCGTTCAACTGGCTATTTGCGATTATTCCGCTCACCGATCTCGATGAAGAGACCGGGTCGCTACTCGTTTCCCCCGGCTCGCACAGGGAGTCGAAGATCGTGCCGGTCACCGACAAGGTTAGCGAGGTCCATCGCGCGCAGGCGTCCGACATCGCGCCGTTGATCGATGCGGAACTGAAGCGGGGCGACCTTTGCTTTATGCACGAGTTCACCTGGCACGAGGGCAAGGGCAACAGTTCCAATCACGACAGGTACGGGATCTACCTCAAGTACCGGGCCGTCAATGCACCGCCGGGATGCGGCCCGCAGTTGTTTCGCGAGAGAGCTTTCTCGGCGTTCAGCGAGGCGGGCAAGCGATTTGTGCCGCATCACGGGGGCCGGTCTTTTGCGGAGGCGCGGTTGATTATCGATCATGGGGGAAATTTCCTGCTCGTGGAAGGCGATGCCAGGGATTGGAAACTGCCGGGTGTGGCTCCGCTGGAAAAGCTAGTGAAGGAGTCGGTGACGGCCGATGTAATCAGGCAGCTGGATATGTTGCTACAGAAGAAATACGGTCTCGAGATCCCGTGGATGACTTACATTGCCGATTATCGCAACGGGGACGGCGTCCGCCGGGTATATGCCTACCAGGACAGCGGAGGGGCAACGGCCGCTCGCACACCCGGGCTGGAGTTCCGGTGGTGCAGCGGTGAGGAAATTCGGGCTCTCGCCGACAGTGGAAAACTGGAGTCCGAAGACGCGGTTGCGATTCACCGATGGGAAACCGAGGGTTGCGTGCGCGGAGTCGGCGAATCGATGGAGCGCGCGAAGAAGTTCGCTCAGTAGCAACAGCCAACGGCGAAATCTATGCTATCGGGGGAGGTAGAGGAGATTACCCTCGCCTTATCCAATGATATAGAAGGTGAAGTAACCTGTCACTATATCCAGGAGACGATCATTGGTAAACAACCGCTTAAAGTAACCCGTATAGGATTCGGTTTGCCCAGCGGTGGGGGCATTGTCTATGCCGACCCGAAACCCGCATAGGTAAAGGGGAAATTCTGCGTCCCGAACGCAGCGCTTTACCGGGCTGAGCTACACCTCGCTTAATACAGGGTAATACTTATATTACTTTTTAAAGTGTCAACGAAAGTAAATATTTACGGGGTGCTCGTATAATTCATTGATTGCCATTTACCATAGCGACCATGATCAGCCTTCGTCCCGCGGTAGTTTGACTAATGTAAGGCAGGGTATAGATTTATCCCTATGTCATTGCGAGGATCCCGCAGCTGCGGGAGACGCGGCTACCGATGGCAAAGTCCGACATCTTCCATTCCAGGCGAATGAATGTACGCAACCGACATCCCCCTGGATCGCCACGGCTGACAAGCAGCCTCGCGATGACAAATAGGATGCAAACTAGATCTGCTTTAATTTCGCTACAGTAGGACTACGGCTGTCAGGTAGTCTGCTCCACCTAATGTTAATTAATAATGTAAAGAGGTGGAACGCGGTGTCCCTACCGCGTTATATATTTAAATTGTAGTGATAAAATAAGTGTGCTGGGACAGCCCGCTCCACCTCACTTAATTGCGTAACACTTTAAACTTAATACTTAAAACTGATCGATAGATCACACATCACTCGATCGTGATCTCATCAATAGCCACGGTAATCTCGTCACCGTCCTCGTTGGCGAAAGTGGCGTCGATACTCTGTGTCGGCTGAGGTGTTTCGTCGGACTTGAAGTTGTTCTGGGTGATCAGGGTGTCAAACCCGGTCGTTGTTGAACCACTCTCCGCGACCACGACCGCGACGCCGTTTGTCTGCAAGAGGTCGCCACCGGTGATCCGCAACCCAGGGTTGCCCGCCGGTATCGTGAAGGACCCATCAGCGAATAAGATGTGGGGCACCGCATCGCCATCAGCATCAATGTCGCCGATGGTTAAGCGTACCGCGATCGGTACGCCCCGTGCATCGAAGCCCACCTTGCCCGTGCTTCCACTGAACACGGCATTCGATAACTGTACCCCTCCCAGTCCCGTGGAGTTGACTACTTCCACGAGGGCCACATCGGCCTGGGCGTCATAAACCTGTCCTTCGGGGAACAGCGCCTGGTTAAAGGCGTTGATCCTGCCCACCGTGAAGATGCTGAAAAAGGTGTTGGCGTCCGCTCCGTCGATGACTACGCTCGGCTTACCCGTCACATACTCAACCTGCTGGTTGTAGCGTGGGGGAATGGCCGGGGGCAGGAAGGTGGCCGGGTCGAGGGTTACGGTAAAGGTACCGTTGCCTGAGAATTCTACCTGTACAATGTCCTCGTTTTCATCCATGAAGGAAACGCGGGTGATCTGTCCCGTTTTGACCTGCAGTTGGACGGACTCACCGGTGAGTAAAATCTGGTCGAAGACATTACCGTTGGCATGCTGGATATCTTCTCCGGCAATATCACCTGAGCCGTCGAGGACGAGGGGCACGGAGGGAGCGGCCACGGTGATGACCGCGGTATCGCTGTCGGGTGCGCCGATAGGGGTAAACCCAAAATCATCGATAGAAATAAGTTGAAAACTGCCGCTCGTATCGGTTTCTGCACTATTAGTATAAGTAACTTTACCAATTCCACCTGGGGCCCCTAATTCAGCGGCATTGAAATCAAAAAAAGTGAAAGGGACAATAGATGCAATATTGATACTTTGCGGGATTTCATCTGTCGAGGTAAGCAAAATGTCTTCGGTGTCAAAAACATTGATCTCTCCGTCACCCGAAATAAAGGAGGCGGCGTAAAACTGAACTTGAGCAGCCGGTGTTTCAAAGGTGATCGTCCCTGTCGTGTCGTTGAGTACCGCCCAGACTGCCCGACCGTCATTTCTAGAGAAATCAATGGGTAAAGAGTGATTGAATGCTGGTATATCAAAAACAACTTGCGCTATCCCGCCCGTAAAAGTGACAGTAGCGGGAGACTGACCGAGGGTAAAATTAACTCGGGCGGTGAAGTCACTCAGGACAGGATGAATGTTTAATCCCTCAAAATCTTCGAAAAGAGTATTGTTCGGCGGTCCTACCACATAAGTGAATCCAAGATCATCGAGGGAAAATTGCCCCGTTACGTTAGTGACCTTTAGTTCTATAACGCCGTTCACAAAATTGAGATCCGAAGTGTCCTGGGCATCTCCACTAAAGGCGGTGAAACTTTGAAATGCGGGACTAACGTCAGGGTTAATATTAGTCGGTAGTCCCTCAGCTATACCTTGCTCGGTTATAACTTGAAGACCCCTTTCTCTTAACTCGATCCTTCCCGCGCCATCTGTTTCAGCCGCATAGAACTGGAGGTGATTGACCCCTCGTTCAAAAATAATTTTTCCCTCCTGTGCGCCTGGGACAAGGACCAATGCCTGGGTACCCGAATGGGCGAGATTCGGGTTGTCTACGGTTTCCAGGGTAAAGTTAATTACCCGGATAGTGAAGGGGGATTCGCCAATGACAAATTCAGTTCCCTCCACGGTTACTCCTTCAAAATCGATGAAGGTTTCAAGGTCTTGGGGTAGGGCATAGAGACACACCGGTAAATAGAGCAAAAGAATCAGAAGCGGAATTATTTTTATGGGTTTTATTTTCATGCTGTTATAACGATTAAATCGAGGCCAGAGATGTGGCGAGGAAATTGCGCTTTCGGAAAACTCGATGGCCTTTCTTGAAGCAGTTAAACTTTACTTTTCCTCTCGATTGCCACAATAATTGTAATAGTATGCAACAGTTTTTTAGCCGGTTAGAAAAATCCATTATGGAGTGATTGATTATGACGCCTGAAGAAAGATATTTATTCGACCTCCAAGGTTACCTTTTCATCCCACAGGCGATACCGAGTGATTTGGTGCAGCGAATGAATGATGAAATTGACAAGCTGGAATCTCTTAATGATGAGGAGGCAGCCGATCTGGGAATAAGTCGGAAGTATCACGATGATCTCAAGTCCGGATGGAATGAGATATCAAAAAAGAATCAATCACGCGATTACGATTGCAATTTATTGCGCTGGGGAGGTCCTTTTGAGGAGATAATCGATTGTCCTCGGACTCTTCCCTACATCGACGCGATGATTAATGAGCCTCTGCGCCTCGATGGATATATGTTTATGACACGCAATCAGGGGCACTGCACCAAATTACATCACGGTTATGCTGAGCTTTTATCTTACAGTGAATATGCCATTGATGAAGGGCAGTTTAAATGTGTGAGTGTAAAAATTTCCTACGCACTCAGGGATGTTTCTACCGAGGAGGGTTCATTCGCCGTTATTCCGGGAAGTCACAAAAGCAATTTTAAAAATCCATTTGAAAGAGAGATACCCGATGAAAATCACCCTTTAATTGTAGCCTGTCCCTGCAAAGCGGGTGATGCGGTCATTTTCTCTGAAGATCTCACTCATGGATCATTAGTCAATAAAAGCAATAGGGCTCGCCGCACCCTCTTCATCTCTTACGCCCCGGCATTTCAAAGCCCCTGGGGTAAACTGGTGGATACCGCGGACGGTTTCGAAGATAGAGCTACTCCCAAGCGATTGGAATTGATTAAAGGCCCTGCACCATTTGCCATCGCGGGGACTTAACCGACGACCTGCAGAACTACCCAACTGCCAATAAGGTAGATTACTATCACCTGCCAATGTGAACGTCGATGGATCTCGTGGATAAGCTGGGTTAATCTGGGCATGGTAAATGCAGCAAAAGATGGCGAATGCTTGGGAGGAACCAGGTCGTTAGGCTGAAACCATTAGCTTAAACTGTAAAGGATGAAGCAATCGACTGAGTAAGGGGGGCATTTTGACCCAATCGTTTTCAAGCCGTAGTAAGAGGAAACTCTATGGGGTCGGGGTGTAGTCTTAACTTTTATTATTAATTATTCATCGCTTCGATAAAGCCCCAATCATCTAACCATTTTATCCAGCGTGCTCGCTTCTCACTGCCATCGGGATTTTCCAACCACCACGGATGATAGTATGGCGAATCGTGCAAATCCATTCTCGAACTGATGGATTTGGCATTTTCCGCCAGCGCGCGCAGTTCCTCTTCTTCTTGAGCCGTCTTTGGATTGCTGTAAAAAGCTAGTGAACAGTTCCTGCGGTCTTCATAACCCCCAAAAGCCGCGTGCCATAATCTCTGGTTAAAAGTGATGACATCACCCGGCTGCGAACAGAATATATAAGCGGGGATATCTTCACCACGCATGCCCGACTCATTTCGAAATGTTTCTTCGTTATCATCAGATATACTCAACCCTATGCGAATCAGTTCATCGAATAAGGGACTAATATGCGAACCCGGAATTAAACGCAATGATCCGTGGTCACCGGAGGTGGGTTGCAGATAGGTGAGGTTTTTGAGACCGCGAATATGCCGCTGTATCATATCCGGGTGCCAGAGGGTGTCATGTCTATAGCTGTGGGCATTGGAATACACGGGGACCGTGTCTTCTCCTTGTAATTGCTCCGTTGGCACACAAATGCGCGGATCTTCCAAAAGACCCGCCATTAATGGTGTTTCTGGAATGAGGTTAGACCAATTAGGCCATTTACGGGTACGGAGATCTATCTTTTTATCAAAATCATCTTTAATCGTGTCGAGATGCTGATCGAACTCCTTGTTGATCCGGTCAATTTCCTCGCGGCTGAAGACCCGGCGACGGATAAGAAAACCGAAGATTTCAAAATGCTGGATCTCTTGTTCGGTGAGCATGACTTTCCTAAGGGGTTGAATTTATTTATGAGGCAAAATAGAACTTGAAACAACTTTATTTGCGTTTCCAACTAACCAGCGCTGACTCATAATTACTCTCAGGCACAGCGCAGTGCTGACGAGTGCTGTGGAGGCGTGAGAGGGTTTTTAGAAGTGAGGGTATACAAATTAGATACCCCTTGCGTAAAAAAGAAGATATAGAATATTTAGCGGTTACTCTTATAATACCTGGCGTGATAGAAGATCAACTCTGAGCTAGAGAAAAGCATAGTAAGAAACCAATTAATGAGTCACTAAATATAAGGAAAAATACCAATGTCTATACGTGTGTTTGGATGTAATCATATCGTTCTCGAAGTCGGTGATCTCGATAAAGCAATCGAATTTTACACTGACGTTTTTAATCTTGAGCCAAAAAATGAAGGTGAAGGTGATGCTTTTTTCCAACTTGGCAATCATCAGTTCTTAGCACTATTTCATTCTGATGATCCTCACGTTGACAAGCATAGACATTTCGGCCTCATGGTTCGAGATGACGCACAAGTTTCAGAAATTCGTGAGAAGATTAGTAAGAAATATGGATTAAAGACGATTCCGCCGTTTCGGTGTGATTTCCGAGACCCTTGGGGAAACCGGATTCAAGTGGTTGACATGCATGATGAATCGACTGCTTGGCTACAGCCATACGAAGAGGTTCAGAAGGTCGGCGCAAAACTGCCAGAATAATTTCATGCTATCCTACAGCTTAGTGCGAGGGCATGCTGTAGCTATGTGAGAGGGTATATTTTGACTGGGGTATACCTGGATACCCCTTGAAGGGTTACTCAAACAGCACTTCTTCCACAGTGACAGAGATTCCCTGACCAAACTCGTTTATGAAAGTAGCATCGATGCTCTGTGTTGGCTGAGGACTGATCAGGTGGATAATGTTCTGAAACACAATTACTGACTTAAGAACACTCCCCGAATTCCACAAATTCTTACATCTTCATGTTGAGGATGACTCTTGGGTAATACCTGTTCTCCCTTATCAGAGCTGAAAGCGATGAATAACTTCTCTCCAAGGTTTACGGAACTGGAGTATCCTCCATCAGTGTCGTAATCTTCTATAATCTGCCTCAGCGACCAGGTTTTGCCATAGTCAAACGAATAGTGAAGGGTCATGTCTTGGGTTGGTGTGTGTCTTGCGTGAAGAATTAAAGTCTCACCAATCCAGTTAAGGAAAGGTTTGCGAGCAGAAATTCCCTCGACTAACTGAATTGATCCCCAGCTATATCCATCGTCAACACTAACACGAGAGTAATTTTTCTCTTCCCCATCGGGCAAATACGCCAGAGTCAGAACATAAATGCTTTCATCCGGGAGAATTGTGAGTGTCGGATACCACAAGGGAGCTGTATAGGTGTTAGGATGCCATTTTCTAGGTGCATTGCGTGAGGGAAATACGGGACTGCGCATCTGCCACGTCTCACCATTGTCAACACTGGTGTAGAGTAAAACTCCGACATCAAAGCTTGCCGATACGAAATAGATAGTGCCGTTTTGTGTGATGACATTGGTGGTGATAGCGTCAATGTATTTTGGGTGCGATGGATCGATGTAACCCTTGTAATCATAAGTCTCGCCACTATCAGAACTGATCAAATAGACACATCCGGCAAAATGTTCCCCTTTAAGACTCAGGTTTTTGGTTTCGGCCTCTACTATGACCTCAGGGTTTGTCGTTTGAACAAACATCACCAGCTTTCCGTCAGGGGCCAGTGCGTAAGCTGGATTGTAGCAGGTTTCACCTGGTTTTATTTTGCTATGATCGTAAACTACTCCTTCATAGTTCCAGGAAACGCCACCATCTGTGCTGCGCGATTGCACGATCAAACCTATCCCATGCATGCGTCCCTGAGCACTAGCCACCAAGAGATCCCCGTTCTCGGCTACAATTGTTGTGGGTCCATGAAAATAGGTGCCAAAAGGTTCGGGATTACCCATCAAGTGCGGAATTACATCAAAAGGTATGTCAATTTTTGGTAACTCCGGTTGAAATGCAACTGGTTTTGTTTGCTGCTGTTGACAGCCAATGATCGGCCAAAATAAAAAAACTGCAATGACTCCTTGTATCCACCAAGCCAAAATACGGTTTGATTTTTTCATGATTGTTTCTGGTGAGGTGACAACGCCTACCAGCATTATTTAAGAAAACTCGATGGGGTCAGGCTGTGTATTTATAAATATAGATATTAGATAAATATTGAGTGCTAACTGATTCGATTAATTTTTTATCCTGATGTTATATTGTTTACAACTAACCTTATAAATACACAGCCTGACCCCTTTTAGCCTTTCATGTCTCTATTAAAAATCAAAACGCGCTAGGGACAGCGAGTTCCACCCCTCTCTAAATCTTTTTTGTGTGAATCTTGTGCTTCTTGTGGCTATCTTGAATTTACTCAGCCTCTGCGCTGGAAGCGCAAGAAGATAAAGAGGCAACCGATCCCCATCAACGCCCAGGTGGAGGGCTCGGGGACGACTACGAGATTGAGGGAATTGGCGTTGTAAATAGGGGTAAAAAACAGATTACCATCATCAAAGCCGAACTCATCGTCGACAGAACCAAATTGACCGGTCAGCGTCCCGGTCCAGGTGAGGACTTCAAATATATCACCTAATTGTGGTAATGTTCCACCTAATAGATCTATTTCCAAAGAACCACTTGAGAAAGATAAGTTTCCGTCGACATTTAATTCACTCCAATCAATAGCGTCTAATATATCTACCTCATAAATGCTGCCGGATTCAAAAACAAGAGAGTTTTCAATATCAAGGGGCCAAGTCGTTTCAGGCGCAATAGTCCCAAAGTTGTAAAACGTTTCTTGATCCGTGAGAATTTTTCCTGCACCTTTAATTATACCATAATTGGTCACGTCAAATAATGCATTTAATTCTGATTGAGTACCGCCTGCGGTAAACATCTCTATGACACCGTTCGTTCCAACCGTAACTGAGTTGGCTTGAAGGGTCCCATCGTAATGAATATTAACCTGATTAGTGGGGCCGGATGGACCAATTGTGCCAACGAAGACATCATCCGCCGTTATTACACCGCCGGAAGACCCGCCTCCAAATATATCTACCGTACCCTGACCGGCCAAACCCACTTGCAGATCGCCGCCAATTTGCAGCGATGTATTGTCATACAATTCAATGGTTCCGCTGCCGCCTGAACTAAAGCCGACAATTAAATCCGCATCGACAGTGGCATTCGCAGAGTCAGGATTTCCTGTTAATACAAGCTTACCGCTGCCGCCACCGCCAACAACTAAACGGCCATCGACATTAAAATTAGCATTACCCGACTCATTTGTAGCATCAACGCGAATTTCACCTATGCTGCCGCTGTTTACTCCGATGATTGCATCGTTGCCACTTACATCATTATTAACATTAAAAGTTGCTATTTCTAATATTTCGAGCAAGCCGACTCCCGTGCTGTTCCGCCCAACATTCAAGTCCAACGTATTGAAAAAAATTGAATCAATAACATTAAGATGTCCCATACCGGAGCTTCCAATTTCGGTAAGAAAGTCAACGTTCACTATGCCTTCCTTTATTGTCGCATTAGCATCGTCACCGAAGTCTGGTCCGAGGACAAAACTTGCTGACGGCCCCGTACTGTTAACATTCAGGAAATTGAAATTCATATCGAAGATGACAGTGTTACCTGACGCATTGGAATTATGGATCTCCACCCGGTCCACATTGTGACTTAAAGAAAATGTCACGGTAGGTGAGGTTGAAGGAGGCCCATCGAATATGGCGGTTTGGGAATTATTGGGAACGGTTCCAAAATCCCAATTACTTCCGGTGTTAAAATCACCTCCATTAGTGTTGGTCCAAAGCCCGATTCCTACTGATGCTGATGCTGAAATCCAGCCCAGGCAGAAAATGACAGGGAATGTCGAAAATATTTTTAAATGAAAATTCATATTCTTCCAATTCGTTAAGAAAATTAATTTATATCGTTAATGATATACGAATTTCAATTACGCAGCAAGCATTAACGGCGTTTGGGAATAGCTGTAGGTAAATATATATGTCTGTTTGAACTCAATTGCCTATATATAAACACCTTAGTGAAAGCCAACCCCCATCACTGTCAGAGAACCCTATTTAAACCACCTATTCAACGCCCTTATGAACCTCTCTCAGTTCCCTAATCGGGGTCCATGCCCTAAAGCTTCGCCGGAACGCCCCCGTCGATGTTGATGTTCACCCCGGTCAGGAACCGGGAGTCATCGCAAGCGAGGAAGAGGATTACATTGGCTACATCTTCCGGTTGACCGGGCCCGTCCAGAATCTGGAATGTGTCAAAGGCATCCTTGAAGACATGAGTCTTCTGGCTACCGCCGCGAGTTGCGCCAGGTGTAATGATCTGCCCCGGTCTCACACAGTTTACCCGGATGTTGTGTTCGCCACCCGTTCCTGCAAGGTAACGAGTCATGGCATCCACACCGGCTTTCGCGGCGTAGTAGGACATGGAAGTGGTGCCCGCAATGTCCCGCATCTTTTTATTGAAGCCGCGTTGGGCCGCCAGTGATGACATGTTTACGACCGCGCCGCCACCCGCTTTGATAAGGTGCGGCCAAGCCGCACGGCACATGCGAAATGTTCCGCCCATGTTTACGCCGATAATGGCGTCCCAATTTTCATCAGATTCATCCGGAAAGGCCTGACCGGAGCCATATCCTGCATTGTTGAAGAGGATGTTTATCTCGCCATAGGTTTCAACGGCCTTGTCCACGGCTGCGTTGGCAGAGCTCGTGACCGAGACATCACATTGAATGTAGGTGGCATCACCCCCTTCGTTACTAATGGATTCCTCGACCTCTTTTCCCTGTTCCTCTCGCCGTGCCATCACCGCCACCCTGGCGCCTTCTTTTGCAAACAAATGCGCAGTAGTGGCGCCGATACCACTGTTTCCACCGGTGATAATCGCGACTTTACCTTCTAACTTACCTGGCATAGCTCTACTCCTGGGTTATAAGTATAACGTTATGTATCATTTTTGCCGTGGCTCTTAAATCACGTCAAGGTATAAGAAGAATAATCCACTTAAACCTGGCTTCGGATATATATTCAATATCCTTAGAAGCGCGTCCAATGCCTGACTCTTTCCGGATTCACTCTCACGACTATTTGCATAAATGTCGCCTATCAATGATATTAATCGATATCAAATACAAACGGTTTATTCATATTCCTGTATGTAGAGAGTAGTGAGTTTGATTTTAAATATTTTCAGCCGGCTGAAACATAAATTGAATATGTAAAAATGGATGATAAGATATCAATTAAGATTGCGCTCTTTTTACCCTCATTGGCTGGTGGAGGAGCCGAACGTATCGTATTGAATTTAGCCCGCGGGTTCTCCCATCGTGGTCATACGGTGGACCTCGTCCTTGTTAATGCCGTGGGACCACTCATGAAAAATATTCCGGATTCAATCCGTCTGGTTAACCTTGATGCAGGTCGTTTTTTGAAAAGCTTATTTAAGCTGGTGAGCTATTTGCGCAAAGAAAAACCTGATGTATTAGTATCTTCTCTTGTCCCTGCCAATATTATTGCCATTTGGGCAAGGTTTTTATCGCGCATTCCATGCCGATTGTTTCTGAGGTTAGACGGTCCCGCTTCTGTGGCATTGAAGCATATGACTCAATTAAAAAGTCGATTAATATGGAAGATGATCCCCCTATTTTATCCATTCGCTTATGGGTTGATTGCGGTCTCGAGTGGAGTGGCTGATGACATAAAAAAAACCTTATCAATTAAGCATAAAAATATTCACGTTATTTATAATCCAGTAGATATTGAACATATCAAAGAACAGGCAAAGATACCTTTTGAGCATTCATGGTTCAAGGAAGGTAAACTCCCGGTAATTCTGGGTGTAGGTCGCTTATCGAGGCAAAAAGATTTTACCACACTAATCCACGCATTCAACCTGCTGAGAAAACAGCGGTCAGCACGTTTACTTATACTGGGTGAAGGTGAAGAGCGTTCGGGGTTAGAAAACCTGGTGCGGGAATTGAATCTTGAAAATGAAATAGAGATGCCTGGATTTGTGAACAATCCCTATCCTTATATAGCCAGGGCATCTACATTTGTGCTTTCATCGAAATATGAGGGTTTATGCACGGTGATAATTGAGTCTTTGGTTGTAGGGACACCCGTCGTTTCCACTGATTGCCCTACGGGAAATGATGAAGTATTAGATTCCGGTAAATACGGTTTGCTTGTCCCTGTGGGGGTTCCAGAAGCCATGGCTGACGCCATATTGAAGACTTTATCCAATGGGCCAGATAAAGCGATGCTTCAGGCCCGGGCCTCGCTGTTTTCGATGGAAGAAAAAGTTGGTGAATATCTTCAGGTACTACGCAACTGAATAAAGTCAGCACTTCTATTAGTTGATAAATCTCATTCGGAGCTGGAATACAGGGGACCTGAAATCACTTAAAAGAAATAAGAGAAATTACCAGACCAGAAAATCAACGACAGCTCCGGATGCCGGGGTGGAGCGCGGCATCATCGCGCGATTTAGAAAACTGCTGAGTCAGTTTGAACTCACCGGCAAGTAGGGGCAACGTCGCTTAAAAGAGATGGGTTAGACCATAATAACCGCTTTTTTAAACTTGTAACGATACCTTATATATGTGAAAAAACGTGAAGGAGAAACAGAAGGAGTGACAGTTGACCACCAATTTTACCTGCTTTAGAGAATTGAAGGCTACTGCCAGATAATAGAATTATAATTAATTTAGCAGAGTAACTACCCCTATAAAATTTCATTCAGATCTTAATTTTAGTGTCATGAAGTAAGATTCTGAGTATTGCAAATATGACGCGTAAAATATGAAAAGAGTATAAATGAATATCTACGTTGGTAATCTACCCTATAGTGTGACAGAACAAGATTTGAGAGAACTGTTTGAATCCTTTGGAGAGGTCTCTTCAGCCGTGGTGATTGTTGATAAATTCACGAGAAAATCTAAAGGATTTGGTTTTATTGAAATGCCTACACAGGAAGAAGCGATGGCTGCTATTGATAAGACAAATGACCAGGATTTTCAGGGAAGAAATCTCAGGGTTAACGAGGCAAAACCTCGCAATGATGATTTTCGCGATAGAAGGTAATGGACCAATCGTTTAACCCTACGGTCATTGATAAATGACCATTTGAGGGTGTAAATGAGCGGTTATTCCGTTAGCGATCACTTGAGGTGAGATTTATTCGCGGTTTTAGTGCTTTAGTGTTTTTCCCCTCCTGCCGTAGACAAGATAACCTGATTTACAGGTCACGATGCAAGGTTTCGCACGGCTGAGTATCTCAGCTCACTTATGGTATCCAGCTGATATTAATCGGTTATTATTTCATGTCTTTTTATCGGCAGGATCGACGGATTTAATATCCCTAAAATTAAATCTTGAACTTCTTTGGGAATAGGATGATTCGTAGACTACTCCAAGTAGTAGTCTTCAGCAACGAAGCCAATCATGTCCTTAAATTCCACCGTTGAGATACCTGATTTTGACGATACTCTCGCTACCCATAAATTGGCGCTATGCCGCACCATACCTGAGGTTCTGCAATTAAATGTGGGCAAGATCTGCAATCTCACCTGCACGCACTGCCATGTTAATGCCGGCCCCGGTCGGAAGGAGATGATGACGCGTGAGACCATCGACCGGATACTTGAATGGCTGGAACCGCATGAATTACCCATTGTTGATATTACCGGTGGAGCCCCGGAGATGATACCTGATTTCAGATACCTGATTCGAGAACTTGCGAAACAAAGTCAACCCCGACGTATTATTGATCGTTGCAATCTCACTATTCTTCTGGATAGCGGATATGAAGATCTAACTGAATTCCTCGCTGGACACAAAGTTGAAATTATTGCCTCGATGCCCTGTTACACACCGGCAAACGTGGAGGCACAACGGGGTGAGGGGGTTTTCGATGACAGCATTAAGGCATTACTCCTTCTCAATCAGTTGGGATATGGGGTTGATCCTCATTTGCCGCTCCATCTTGTTTACAATCCGATAGGAGCCAGCCTTCCATCTGATCAAAAAGAATTGGAAGCCGAATACAAACGCGAACTCAAGAAAAGCTACGGCATTGATTTCAACAGCCTATACACGATCACCAACCTTCCCATCGCGCGATTCCTCTCCTACCTTAAGCGCAACTCCCAGTACGAGGAATACATGAATCTGCTGGTTGAAAGCTTCAACCCGCGTGCGGTTGAGGGGTTGATGTGTCGCAACACCATAAATGTAGGGTGGGAGGGCGATATCTTCGATTGTGATTTTAATCAAATGCTCAACATCCCGATGGGCGAAAATAAGGCCCGGTTTCTATGGGACATAGATCTTCAATCGATCGAGGATTGGCCCATATCCACGGGAAGACATTGCTATGGATGTACCGCCGGTGCAGGATCAAGCTGTACGGGTTCACTCGATTAATCATCTGACATTTTATTATACCAGGGAATTGATTAACCTCTCTTAACCACAATTAAGCGCACACCAGAAAATGAATATCGAAGAATCAACTATAGATCTGCATGAAAATGCTCGGGATTATTATGGTAAACAATTGCAAAGCAATCGGGATCTGAAGAGTAATGCCTGTTGCAGCATTGAGACTATTACTCCCGAGATGAAGCAATATCTCAGTAATATCGATGATGAAATTTTAGAAAGATTCTACGGCTGTGGATCTCCCATTCCACCCGCGCTTGAAGGTATCACCGTTCTTGACCTGGGTTGCGGTACGGGAAGAGATGTTTACCTCCTTTCCCAGCTCGTGGGTGAAAAGGGTTGTGTCATTGGAGTCGATATAACAGATGAACAACTTGATGTAGCTCAAAGGCATATTGCCAGCCAGATGGATCGATTCGGTTTTAAGCAAACCAATGTTGATTTCCGCAATGGTTATATTGAAAACCTGGGTGCTGTGGGAATAGCTGATAATTCAGTAGATGTCGTAGTCTCTAATTGTGTCATTAATCTCTCCCCGGATAAAGAGAAAGTATTTTCCGAGATTTTCCGGGTTCTCAAACCAGGGGGTGAACTTTATTTTTCTGATGTCTTTGCCTTGCGCCGTGTTCCCGACCATTTAAAGAGCGACCCTGTTCTTCATGGTGAATGCATCGGGGGCACCTTATATATTGAAGACTTTCGCCGCATCCTCCGTAAAGCAGGCTGCCTGGATTACCGGGTAGTGAATCAATGGCCACTCTCCATCGATGAACCCGAGATAAAAAAGAAGATTGGAAATATCGAATTTTATTCCTACACCATTCGTGCGTTCAATCTACCCACCTTGGAAGACATTTGTGAAGACTATGGTCAAGCTGTCTGCTATCTCGGGAACCTCAAAAATTCGCCGCATGCGTTTATTCTTGATGATCATCACATTTTTGAAACGGGCAAACATGTCCCTGTATGCGGAAACACAACCTCCATGGTTGAGGAAACCCGTTATTCTAAATATTTTAAGGTTATTGGTAACCGCTCTACCCACTACGGTCCCTTCCCTTGTGGTCCTGAAACCTCAAGTGGTAAGCAGATTGATAATGGAGAGAGTGGCAGTTGTTGTTAAAGGGGAAGTGACTGCTCCCCGAGTTAAAAGCTGAATACTGACAGGAATGAGCGCCCTTCTTCTTCTTTTGGGTATGATCTGTTTTCTTGCCTACAGCAATGGGGCGAATGATAATTTCAAGGGCCTGGCCACCGTTTTCGGGAGCGAAATATTATCTTATAAATCAGCTTTGATATTAGCAACATGTGCCACCTTTCTCGGTTCATTAGCATCGCTGGTATTCGCCTCTGAACTTCTTCATCAGTTTTCCGGTAAGGGTCTCGTTCCGGATTCAGTAGTGGGAACTTCACCCTTTCTCTTAGCGGTTGCGGGAGGCGCGGGATTGACCGTATTTATTGCTTCCCTTACCGGACTTCCGATTTCGACTACGCACAGCCTTACCGGCGCATTGATGGGCGCGGGCTGGCTTTCAGCCGGAAGTCTGATGAATTTTAATAAACTGGGGGGCACGTTTTTTTTACCGCTGCTCGTAAGCCCGTTTATAGCATGGATTCTAAGTATAATTATTTGTCGATTGTTTTCTTCCAGTGACTTTCAATCGTGGGCTATGAGGGTCTATTGCCTCTGTTGGAGAAAAAGCGCTTTGCCTCACACAAACTCTGGTCCTTCTACGCTCACCATGAATTCCCTTCTGACCTTTAGTTATCCGGTTACAGGCAATGTCTGCGATGATATTAATTGCCCACCTGAATCACGTATCGCCAGTATGAGCTCCCAAAAGTTTATCGATGTATTACACGTGATGAGCGGTGCGGCCGTGTGTTTTGCTCGAGGCCTCAACGACACTCCCAAAATCGTTGCCCTGCTCATTGCCTCATGGGCAA
This sequence comes from Opitutales bacterium, assembly GCA_965197745.1. Taxonomy (GTDB): domain Bacteria; phylum Verrucomicrobiota; class Verrucomicrobiia; order Opitutales; family PNEW01; genus CBDANS01. The sequence goes on from CBDANS010000007.1 coordinate 1,126,892, forward strand.
TAGGCATCCAGTACCCCATGCTTGCGGTTGCGGTTGCCATGGTCTTAGGCGGCATCATTAACGGCAAGAAAGTTGCCATGACGATGAGTAAAAAAATAACACCGATGAGTCATAATCACGGATTAGGGGCAAATCTGGTCACTGGCTTTCTCGTGATTTTTGCCACTCGAATGGGTGTTCCTGTCTCTACGACACATGTATCCACAGGATCAATATTCGGTATTGGAACGCTCAACGGAAATGCTAATCGGAATATGATCGTCAGTATCCTTTGGGCCTGGGTCTTTACTCTACCTCTAGCTGCTGTGCTTGGAGGATTGTTTTACTGGCTTCAGTGAAGGGGTCGAAAGAGTGACTGTTTTCGTCTTTGCTTTCACCGACCTTGACAATCCTAAACTCAAATGTGTTCTCTACTCATTAAGAGTTGAGGTAAATCATGTTTAATGGATTAGATCATTTTGCTATAGGAGTGCAGGTAGAATTAACCGGAACATGATCGGGAAATCAATTAAAGCACCCTAAGCATTCATTTTATAATTCTCATGCCCAAGATTCAAGTATCAACATACGACGGTCCTGGGACCGAGCCGAAAATTAAGAGCGTGTCGCGACCAGCAATACCTGATCGTGCCGCATTGATTCGAATTGGGGCATGCGGAGTTTGTGGGACGGATCTTCATATCCTTCGTGGACACTGGCCTAAACCATTACCGTGGCCACTGACACTGGGCCATGAGCTTGCTGGTATCATCGAAGAAAAAGGACCGGGCCTCGAAACCGACTTCATGAATCAGCCCCTGGCTGTTGGCGATAAAGTGATGATCCCTCCTCTCATGCCCTGTGGTGAATGTTACTACTGTGTCCACTATCCGACACAGTCTAATCGCTGTCTGAATCCAACTTATTACGGGCGTTATATCCCATTCGATAAGCCACCGCATTTATGGGGTGGCTGGGCGGAGATGGTTTATATCGATCTTGATATGTTTCCGGCAACAAAGGTCTATCGCCTGCCGGATGAGATGTCACTGAAACTCGGATCGCTGAGTGAGCCGTTGACTTCTTGTGTGCGCGCTCTGAATCGAGCAGTATCGGCCGGTGGTTTTCGCGTTGGCGATTCAGTTGTCATTCAAGGTTCCGGCCCAATCGGTGCGTTAATGGTGGTGGCGGTAAAAGAAATGGGAGCGGGAAAGATCGTAGTCGTCGGCGCGCCGGAAGAACCGCGTCTATCACTCTGTCGTGCATTTGGAGCCCTTGCTTCTGTTTCGATCGAAGAGTATGAAACACCCCAGTCTCGTATCGAAGCCGTTCAGAAAATAATCGGCGGTTATGGAGCCGATGTCGTGTTTGAGTGTAGTGGTCATCCCTCCTCCGGACCCGAAGGTATTGAAATGCTCAGAGACGGAGGGACCTATGTAGAGATGGGACAGTTCACCGATGCGGGTTCAATCGACACAAATTGGCATCGCATCTGCCTCAAGGACATAAATATTTTAGGGAGCTGGGCCTTTACCGCTAATGATATACCCCTGGCCATTAATATGCTCCATCGCGTCCGTGATCGCTACCCGTGGGAATTGATGCAGATGGAGTTTCCATTTAGCCGGGAAGGTATCTTCGAGGCGACTCAAGCGGCGATGGAGATGCGCTGTGTAAAAGCGACAATCATCTCGAATTAAAAAAGAGCTTTTACCTTTAGCTCGATCCTCTCAACCCGATTGCGTCAGCAACAGAGATCATCCCTTCTATAACATTGGCGATGTGCTGGTCGAACGCTATCCGGAGTTCTTCAGTGCCCTGGAGAATATCACCACGATTGATGGTGCGCGCGAAAGACTTATCCTTCATTTTCTTTTTCACCGACTTTACGGTAAGGGTATGAAGGGATCGGTCGGGACGCACCAGCGTTGCGGCCGAAATTAATCCGGTCAATTCATCCGAGGCAAATAAGGTCTTTGCCAATAATGTTTTTCGTTCAACCCCGGAATAGGTGGCGTGGCCGAGAATGGCTTCGATCATGGTTTCCGGGTAATCGCGTTCCTCGAGAATTTTACAGCCGACAAAAGGATGTCCGTCTTTATCCAAATTGGGATATTGTTCGTAATCGAAATCGTGCAGCAATCCGGTGTTGCCCCATAGTCCTTCATCTTCACCGAAGTGCCGCGCGTACCAACGCATGGCGGCTTCAACGGCCAGGGCATGCTTTATCAGACTTTCGCTTTTCGTGTATTCAGTGAGTAGCGCAAAAGCGTCGGCACGAGTTTTCATTGAGAGGAAATTAATATAAGAAATCAGGTAAGGCCGACTTATATTGCTTCGGCGGTGATGTCAATTAACCAGTCTGGCCAATTTATGGTCATTCAGTTGCAACCGCTTTTTTAAAAGCGGCCATCGTATTCTCCGGAGCGTAAGCACTGGCTCCACGATGGGCAATAAAATGAAAAGGGTGGCTAATCTTCACGGAGCGGCCCAGATTACTTCTCCCTTCATGTCATAGAGCTTTAAATGGTGAATATCTTTAACCTGCCAAAGCGAGGTGCGGGTAATATTGTTTTCGTCTTTGAAAGTGAGGGTTGATCCGTCTTTAAACTGACCTAAACTGGTACTCACTCTTCCCGTATCGTCATAGAAAGCGAATTCAGCTCCTCCCTGATTTTGCAGAAGGGAGACACGGATATTATCATTTTTATCCACGAGATGCAGACTCTCGGTTTCTAATAGTTTGAATGGCAGTTCTCCCACGCGTAAGGCAAACACGATTCCATAAAGGGCAATCGCACCCAGGATTACGGCGATAGCGAGACTTATAGCAAGCCACCTATTATGGCGCTCTAATTTTTCTAATCGCAATTCGATTTTTTGGGTATCCATAACTAATACTCTTTATTTGATTAAACAGGTTGAGTCCGACTTCATGCAGAATGACACAACCCAATTGTTGAAAAGGAATTCTAATAACTAATTGATTGCACCTATTGGTCGTATACAACGAACGATCCATCGGATTTACTAATAGAAATAGAAGTAAACCCGACAATAATAGGAAAGAGGGATGGATAATGTTCTCCCGCTGCAGACTGAGGCACTAATTTCATATAGAGTGTGGGGTCTGATCCTATGAGATCGGTTTGAAAAGCAGATGTTCTGCCCACCTTTATAAAAAACTGGTCCGCCGCCGAGGCAATCTGCCGGAGATTGTTTTTTATGGTCTTTTCCTGTGAACTTAATCGAGCCTTATTAAAGGCCGGAATCGCAATTGAGGCCAGTAAACCGATAATAACCACGACAATCATTATTTCTACAAGAGTAAACCCCTTATTCATAGCTTCATCTTTCATTATATTCTCCTTGGTATTTATAGGATACAGATAAATAATTTACATAAAAAGTATCCATTTTAATCTTTAAATAACTAATTGCAAATTTTTAAGAGTAGTTCATTTTTATAATTATTTAACAAAAAATAAATTGTGATAATCGTAGCGATGCATATGACTGGGAAGTAACTTTAATGAAAAAAATATATATCGTAGAAGACGATGCGGACAGTGCCGCTTTAATTAAAGAAATTCTCTCTGTTGATTTTGATACAGTATTATATACAAACGGAGGGGATCTTATAGAATTTTTAAATCAACCTGATACGGTTGCCCCCGATCTATTTGTTCTCGATATCAGTTTACCGGGGATGGACGGAGTCACGCTCTTACGGAAAATCCGTGATGAAGATTCATATAAAAATATCCCTGCGCTCGCTTTAACCGCGCACGCCATGAAGGGTGACAAAGAATCTTTTCTTCAGTCCGGATTTAATGCTTATATGAGCAAACCGATTGTTGATATTGATGGGCTGATCAATGCGGTTAAGAGAATGATCGATGGCAATTAGATAAGGCCATTTAAGGCGTTCACCTTAAAAATACCCGTTTACCGCTTACCCTGTATTATTGCCTTGAATTCTGCCCCGTCCTTGTCAGGCAATTTGATATGCAAAAGGAAGCTATCCGGGGGTAATTCCATCAACCCTGCTTATATAGCCGAAAAATGAAGCGTCTGTATCAACCCATTTGACCCCGTAAAATTCAGATGTAATTTGATCAGGACTTGAGCGGTGTCTCGATCGGCTTCCCCTTAAAAACGCTTTTCAGGATATGACCTAAGCGTTGTGCCATTAAGCATTAAGTTTGCTTGCTGAATTTATGCTTGTGAAAGACAGAACTGAAATAGTGTTTACCGCTCGTGACTTTTTTTATGGCGTAAACAATTTCTTCAATTCTCGACCCCTTAATTATATGACCATCCACTTTACCTTGTAGGGTTATGGCGATAGTATCTTTGTCATCTTTAACTGAATAAAGCATGAATTTTGATTGAGGTAGATTGACTTTAAAATGATTCAAAAGTTCTGCTCCGTCAGCGTCGGGAAGATTTAAATCCATAATTACCAGGTCGGGATCAAGAACTATACATTCTTTCATCGCTTTCTGTCCATTATCAGCTGTCCCGATGACAAAGTGCTCTGCGATACATTCCTTGACGACCATGGCAAGCATTTCCAGCTGATGTACGTTTTCTGCAATTATGTATATCTATCCATCAACGATTTGAGTAATAATGTGCGTTTAAAGGGTTTAAACAATAATTGTATTCCTGTTTGTACCAATAAAAAAACATGTTTATTTCCAATTAAAGCGGTAAACGGTACAAGTATATAAATATTTTTTAGGGAAAGTTGGATTTAATCTTCGATCTAAACAGTTACTTTCAAACGTTTAAGAGTAGTTTTTAACGATTGAAGCTTATCATTAACTAATGGCGCTATGCAACCCCTTAAAACCTGATTCCTTTTCTACTTTCAGGTGCTGGCCGGGGATGTTATAGAGAGAATCCACGATTACAGGCAATAGTGATTGCGGTTGCGGACCCACGAGGAGTCTGAATCCGTCCGATTCGTTGAGAAACTGTTATTTTTCGGTGCATCAAATCCATCAGAGAACCTGTGGACCCCTTTTTTGAGAAAAACGCATATCTTGCGTTCTTCAGGTCCTGTCATCTACAGGATTTCCCGTAGAAGAATTACTAGAATATACCTATACAATTGCAGGTTTTCACGGATACCAAAAAGGGCTCCTCTATGAGATAATAGATGAAAAGCTAAAAATCAATTTTGAATAAGCAATCAACATGAACATTCATCAAACTCAATTTAATAAATATCCCCGGAAGGAGAATATGTCAGCTCTGTCAGCCAGGGATGATAGCTTCACCGGGGATTCAGGCTTTACCCTGGTAGAGATGATAATGGCCGTAATGATAATGGCGGTCGTATTTACGGGGTCTTTTACATGCCTGGGGCAGGGCTTCTCGATCATTGAAAATGCAAGAGATACACCGGAGGTTATCGCAAGTCCTTCAGAGCGAACTCGAGGACTGCAGAAGCCTTAACTGGACGGCAATCGCGGGCATGGCAACACCGGCGACCTTTGAAGTGCAATCAAATTTCAGTGATACATTCGGTGATCGTTACACATGCACCCGTGTCATAGAAGATCTCAAAGCTGACCAGAAAAAGATTACGGTTACAGCCACCTGGACAGATTTAAAAGGAAAAAATCATGATCTGACTTATTTCACCTACATAACGAAAGAAGGGTTATATGACTACTACTACAAATCATTCTAATAAAAGAAGTAATTCTAAAAAAAGAGGTTATACCTTAATCGAAATCATGGTTTCGATGAGTATCATGTCTCTGGTTTTAACCGGAGTGACCTCAAGTTTTACATTTCTGACAAAAACCGCCCTGGGACTGGGCAATTATGTGATCATGAATCAGGACAGTCGCGTGGGTTTGGAACTCTTATCCAGGGATATTCGAATGGCGAGTGACATCAATTTCATGGATGATGATAATTTGACGATCACGGTGCCTGTTGGTGGCGGAGGAACTACGGTCATCGACTATTCCTACGAGGCAGAGCAAGGGCTCGTTAACCGCGAAGAAGGTGGAGAAACAACAACTATATTAAAAGATATAGAAGATTTTGATTTTAATTATTATACCTTCCTCAGCGTAGAGACTGCGAATATATTGGAAGTAAAGGAAGTACAAGTTGAAGCTAAAATGGTAAAAGAAATTTATAACATGGAAAACACCAGCCACCTTATATCCGCGCGTTATTTAATGCGCAATAAAATCGTCAACAACTGATAAAGTCATGAATAAAAGCACATTTCCCGTAAAGAAAGATCGTGGATCAGCCCTCGTCGCGGCAATTATTTTTGCCTTATTAACAGGAGCCCTGGTTGGCAGTTTTCTAAAATTATCTTCCAACGAATATAGAAGTTCAGCTTCGGCATTTTATTATAATTCCCTGCTTAATCTTGCAGAGTCAGGAGCAGAAGAGGCAGCATGGTGCCTTAACAGCAATGACTGGGATGGGTGGGAAGAAAAGCTCGCCTTACACCAGTACGTGCAATTTGCCGATTTAGATGTGGGCCCTGATGTGGTCGGAGGTATCAGAGTCGTTGCCATAAACTATGACTCCGATACACCCACTCTCATTGTCGAGGGCAAAGCACAGTTGCCATCCAATAGAGCGATTGCAAAACAAATAGAAATTGAACTTTCGAAACGATCGCTGTTCGCCAATGGGTTGACGGCAAAAGATACCCTTACTTTTTCCGGGGGTAATGCCACTGTCGACAGTTATGATTCAAGCGTCGGCGAATATGACAGTTTTTTTAATCGCAATGACAATGGCAGTATCGCCAGTCTTTCGGTTGTTGTCGATGCGGTAGATGTCGCCAATGCGGACATCTATGGTTATGTAGCTACGGGTGGTTCCGACCCCGGAATAGGTCCGAATGGAAAAATTTATGGAGAAGACACCCCGGAAGAGGTGGATGTCGATTTAAATCGGATTACCACCGATTTCTATGCCGAATTTAAAAATATCGATGCCCCGGCATTGGTCTCACCCGACACGGCGCTGGAAATAAGCGGCACCCATACCATCGGTGACCAGAGTGGTTTTACGGAGGAACATTATCACCTGGATTCTCTGGATATAAATTCCAACGAGACGCTTATCATCGATGGCCCCGTTGTCATTGTTATCGATGATTTTGTCGATATAGATGGTGATATACAGATTACAGAATATGGTTCCGTAACTTTTTATGTCGAAGGTGATTTTGATATCGGGGGTAATGGTACTGTGAATAATACAAACTCACCCACGAGTTTTGTTCTCTACGGGACGAATGATACTCCTGGAGGACAGGAAATTAATTTACATGGCAATGGCGCAATGCGTGGAGCAGTTTATGCTCCCAATGCCGATCTCTCATTAAGTGGTGGCGGCAATTCAGGAGAATTTCTCGGGGCAGCCGTGGCCAACGAGATATCGATCAATGGCAATTATGACTTCCATTATGATGAACAACTGGAAAACTTTTTGGGGTCCGACCCCTCCTATAAAATGACATCATGGCGGGAGTTGATCGACAGCGCCGATCGTGTCCCCTTCGATGATATTGATAATTACCTGGCTACTCTCTAATTTTATTCGAAAGCGAATTTGATCCACGGTGCGATAGGATCAATTGCGGATATGGATAGAGCTAAGCTTATCGGGGCCGAAGCCTGAGTATTTCACTGCAAAGTTCATCGTATTCCTGCGCCCCTCGTGAGCTGCGCGCGTATTGAAGAACAGTTTTAGCAGCCAGATTAGCCTGGTTGAGCGATTCGCTTTTTGAAATAACCGTTTTGAGAAGACGCCGTTTGTGTTTATCCAGGTGTTCTTCCACGAGGGAATTGGTGCGCGTCGTTCTACTGTCAAACATGGTTGTCAGGATACGGTAGGAGACTCCATCTTCATCGCGGAGTTCCTGGGCGGTTTCGAGGAGAGAATCTATTCCGTTTACCGCGCCTACTCCCGGTTGAACAGGAATGAGCAAAAGGTCCCCTGCGATGATGGCATTATAGGCGAGAATGCCGAGGACAGGGGGGCAATCAATGATAATGTATTCGTAATCTTCGACCAGCCACTCCAGAGCTCGTGAGAGGCGCTCTTCGCGGCGGATACGTGTCGAGAGAAGCTCTGCCGCTTCCGTGAGTCCCGAACCGGAAGGCACCAGTTCCAGATTTGAAATATCTGTTGTCATAACAGAACGAGGGGCCTGTGAGGGGCGGTCCATGATTAGATCACTGACGCTTTTTTCAGGTTCTTCGTCGTGGAAACAACGGGTGGCATGCGCTTGAGGGTCCAGGTCGATGAGCAGGGTATTTCGGTCTCTGCCTGCCAGACAGGCAGCTAAATTAATCGCGGTGGTCGTCTTGCCGACACCCCCCTTGCTGTTGGTGATAGGAATTATAATGGCTTGATCTCTGGTTGTCATTCGAGGGTATTCATCTTGGGTTCTTACTTTGCATCCGTCAAGCCGTCCATAAACACGAGTCCCTCATGATCTGCTCCGCGCAGCCTGGGGTTGGGAAAAATCCCACGAGTGAGAGCATCTGGTCGAGATTAGCTCAATGTAGTCTATCTGTCCGTCCGATTAAAAGGGACTGATTCAGGTAATACAGGGGTAGGGACAGAGCTGTATCTGTAATAATGGATACCTGATGACAGTTTATATCCTAAAAGGCAGTGGCGGAACCACAAGCACAGGGATAATTGAAAAAGACGGGTGGAATAATTGACCACATCTATTAATGATTGACTTAGGGAATAGCGAAAGGCTTCTATACCCTATTAATTGAGACTCACCCTATCGATGTATGGTTAATAAAATTACAGATGCCGTCAGTTTGAGTTTTCTGAAATCCCACGCATTATTCGGGGGAATTGAGGACGAAGACTTAATATTTTTCCTCTCTTTAATGGAACAGTTAAATTATCCAGCAGGTGATGAAATAGTTCGTGAAGGAGAAGTGGGAGACAGCCTCTTTTTAATTGTCGAGGGATCAGTGGAAATACTCAAAGAAGTTTCGACTTCCGCAGAACATTCAAAAGAAAAATTAGCCACCCTGGGAATGGGGGAAACCTTCGGTGAAATGGCGATAATTGATCTGCAAAAACGGTCTGCCACAGTTAAATCCTTGGAGGATACAATTGTCCTTAGTTTTTCACATAAAGATTTATTCAATATAACTAAGACCAATCCCAAAATATATACTATCATTATTATGAATTTAGCACGTGAGATCAGCAGGCGACTTCGCGTTATGGATGATCGCTATGCTATAGCCCTGTATTCACTTAAGCATTAATTATGATTAAGTGCCGACGGTATATTTTCGAATTAACTTAATTAAGCAAAATATGGAAAAAGCAACATTTGGAGCAGGATGCTTTTGGGGGGTTGAAGCTACGTTCAACCAGGTAAGTGGTGTGATTTCAGCAACCGTGGGTTACACCGGTGGGACTTTAGAAAATCCTACTTATGAAGATGTCTGTTCACATCAAAGCGGGCATGCAGAGGTCGTAGAATTAGAGTACGATCCGACCGTGGTCACTTATGAAGGTTTACTGGATATATTCTGGAAAATGCACAACCCCACTACAAGAAACCGACAGGGCCCCGATGTCGGGTCCCAGTACCGTTCGGCAATATATTATCACACTCCTGAACAGCAATCTACGGCCCTCGCCTCGAAAGAAAAGCTTGAAGCATCGGGAACCTATAACAGCCCGATCGTCACGGAGATAACAGCTGCTCCAAAATTCTATAGAGGTGAAGAATACCATCAGAAATATTACGAAAAACATGGCATCAGTCACTGTAGGATAAGCTGAAAGAAAATATTTATATGCGATTGTGCACACGGAAATAAATTTCTGTCTAATTGATTGTTTTTATTTTTATATATTCGTAGGACTATTAAATGAGTCAACTTGCCCTTAAAGGAGGAGACCCCTTAGTCGGTGATAAAAGAATCGGAGTAAAATGGCCAATAGCCGATGACACGGATCGGGAGGCATTAAATCGCGTCCTCGAAAGCGATACCTGGTGCTCAGGAATGCATGAGAAACAAACGGACGCGGAAGTCGGCAAGTTCGAAATAGCTTTTGCTGAGTATCAAGGGAGCAAATATGGGTGCGCCGTGACTAACGGGACCACGGCACTCTATGTCTCACTACGCGCGGGAGGCATCAAACCGGGCGATGAAGTCATTGTTCCCGCAGCCAGTTTCGTCGCCACCGCTATAGCCGTCACCTTAAACGAAGCGATCCCGGTTTTTGTAGACGTGGATCTGGAGACTAATGGCCTTTTGCCAAAAGCTGCCGAGAGCGCGATTACGGAAAAAACAAGAGCGATGATACCTGTTCACTCCTGTGGCTATCCTGTCGATATGGATGCCATCGGGCAGCTGGCAGAAAAACATGATCTATTTATTGTCGAAGATTGTGCGCATGTTCATGGAACAATATGGGATGGGCATAAATTTCCGGTAAGCGATTTCGGGGCCTTCAGTTTCCAGGAGGGAAAATTGATGACTGCAGGTGAGGGGGGTATGGTGCTTACGGATAATTATGATCACGCCGACAGGATTCACGCCATGTGCACGCATGGCCGTGTTCATGGTCATCCTTTCGGTGACTACCATGAACTTGGGACAAATTTTCGGATGAATGAATTCCAGGGGGCCCTACTTATGGCGCAATTCGCGCGGTTGGAAGACCAGAATAAGCACCGCGATGCCAACGCCACTTATCTCACGAAACGTCTTGATGATCTTCCTGGACTTCGTGCAATCAAGCGCGATCCGCGTCTTACGCTCTGGGGATTTTACCATTGGAATTTTAAATTTCTGCCTGATCTCTGGGAAGGCATTACCCGGGATCAATTCGTTGAAGCCGCGATGGCCGAGGGCTTGCCTTTGGGGCCGGGTATGCAGGTAGAACAGATGTTCGAGTGCCCGCTTTACGCTGAGGGGAAAGCTCCTTCACGCATACACGACTGCCCCAATAGCTATGCTTGGAAAGAGGAAGCGCTTAATTTCAGCCATCGTGTTTTCCTGGGGCCGCGTGAAGACATGGATCTGATATTCGCAACTTTTAAGAAAATCTGGGATAACCGGGATGAGCTGCGGGCTTGATCGATAGTCAGCAGACTTAAGATGACCGACTCCACGATTAAGCCATATCGTAAAGGTAATCAAGGCACGCTTTCCAATGATCAGGTTAACTTTTATGACCTTGAAGGTTATCTCGTATTACCGTCTTTGCTCGATGAGAAAGATATGGCCGGTGTAATTGCTTCCATGGAGGAGCAAGTCGATGACATTGCCGATGACCTCTACCGGAGAGGAGTGATTAAAGATAAACGTGAACACAGTCCTTATGAATCGCGTTTAGCAGAGTTATTCGAGGGAAAAGAAGATGTGGAGTTCCTCAGATATGGTCGGGGCTGGCGCGATCGTCTGCCAGGTTACTTCGATTTAATGTCGAACCAGAAAATTTTAGATGTCATGGAATCACTCATTGGTGGAGAAATATTTTCCAATCCGGTGTATAATACGCGGCCAAAAGTTCCGGTTGTCGCCGCGGGAGTGGTGCCCTGGCACCAAGATAAATCATACTGGCTTAAATCGGATGCCGATCCCGTAATTACCGTATGGATTGCCCTGGTCGATGCGACTCGCGAAAATGGCTGCCTGCAGATCCTCCCGCGCTCTCATCTCAATGAAGTCCTTTCCTATCATCGGGAATCCTATAGCGGCACACAGTACACGGAAATTGATCAAGAACATCTCAAAGATTGTCAGTCCTTGCCACTCCCCTTGAAAGCGGGTGGGGCCATCCTTTTTAACGACCGGTGCATTCACAATTCCACGCCAAACCTTAGTAAAACGGTACGCTGGAGTGTGGATTTACGTTACCAGCCTGCTGGTCAGGACCCGATGATTGGGCATGGCATTGGTTTTCTTGCGCGTAGTCGTAAACATCCCGGACTTGTTGCCACGCTTGAGGATTGGCTCGCCTCACTAACTGAGCATATTGCCCCCGGGAAATAACCTATTGGGGTTAACTAAAAGCTATTGCTTTATCACGCTTTTGGGATGATTTTATAGCTGAAAACCAGGATAAAATTATAAAAATAGCGACAGATGACGAAACTGAGCGTCAATCTTAACAAAATTGCCCTCTTACGAAATTCACGGGGGATTGACATTCCCGATGTTGTTAATGAAGGGCGTATCTGTATTGATGCCGGAGCGCATGGTCTCACCGTTCATCCCCGCCCGGACCAACGCCATACCAAACCTTCTGATGTCTATGCTCTGTCAAAGCTGGTTTCCGAAAAAGACGGGATTGAATTTAATATTGAGGGCAACCCCTCTCAGGAATTCCTCGCACTTGTCAAAAAGGCTCAACCTGCGCAGTGCACCCTGGTCCCGGATGATCCCAACCAGCTTACTTCGGACCACGGTTGGGATTTAATTAATGATGGGGAGCCGCTGATTCCCATTATTAGAGAACTCCACGATTCAGGTATTCGCATAAGTGTGTTCATGGATCCGGTCGTGGAGCAGATCGAAAGAGCCAAGGCCATTGGGACGGATAGAATTGAGCTTTACACGCAACCATATGATGAGGCATATGGCGGCTCAAATGAGGATGAAGTGTTTTCTCAATTCGAAGCTGCGTCAAAGCACGCGCAATCGCTTGGATTGGGGGTCAATGCGGGGCATGACCTGAATCTGATGAACCTCGGTAAATTTTTAAAAATACCCGATATTCTTGAGGTTTCTATCGGTCACGCCCTGATAGCTGATGCGCTTCATTATGGATTGAAAAATGTTGTCAAAATGTATTTGAAAATTACCGAAACTGCAGCCAGTACCGCATTTGTTCCTTGATGCTTTTGCTTTTGTAAAAAAAACCGCAGTTACGCTAGATGCCGGAAGTCCCACCCATAGTCCCTTCTCAATTGAATCCCGATATCAGTCCGGAGTTATGGAGTGATGTGGAATTTTTTAAGAAGTGGGGGTATCTGATTGTCGATAACGCTATCAGCGGGGATGAGGTGAATGTTCTACGCGAAGCTTTCGATGATATGCTCATAAGGGGAGAAAAGAAACGTGATACTAAGCTGAAGAAAAAGAAAGGCAGTAAGAATTTTATTAATGAACAGTTCACAAAGCAACTCCTCGAAGTGGACGACCGTTTTGCCTTTCTTTTAGACAATCCACCGGTCCTGAAATATATGAAAGCGATTTTAGGTAATTGCCTGCAACTCCACAGTGCCACGTCGCGAATTACCCATCCGGGTGATCCGGATCAGGACTGGCATCGGGATGGCCCTTGGCCCATGGACCCCGAAGGGACCCCTTTTGGGAGCATTCCCGGGCAAATAAATTGCCTTTATTTTCTCGATGATCTGACGATGAATATCGGACCAACTTTAATTGTCCCGGGAAGTCACCGCGTCCCTTTTGCACCGCCCGAAGGGCATCCCCGATTTCCTAATGAGAAGCATATTTTAGCTAAACCCGGCCAGGCGGTATTGATCGATGGGTGGATTTACCACCGGGGCACGGCCAATAAATCCCGAAAAAAACGAAGAGGATGTTATATGTGTTACCAGAATGCCTGGATGAAATCGCGTGAAACTTTTGATGGTCCACGTATAAAAAAAATACGAGAACATGGAACGCCGGAGCAGCGATTATTACTTGGTGAAGTCAGGGCATGGTAAATCTACAAAGTAGATAGAAAAGCGATCAATAATAGAGGATAAAATACAATGGAGATATTCAAACTAAGTGCTGTATTATTTTTTTTGGCGGCAATTATTATTCCTTCCTCTGAAGAGAAGGGTGATAAATCAACGGTTGAATTGGAACCCCTGGTATCCGTAGCTGAAATGAAAGACGGTGGAGCCTACGGGAAAGTGCTCAGTATCAGTTCTGAGTTCGGAAATATTAATACCGAATTTATAGATTCAGATTTGAAGGCGTTGGGGATCGAGCCTGAATCGTATTTTCGAATGAAATATAATAAATTTTCGGTTAAAGTTTTTTTTGGTAAAAATTACAGTGATGTCCCCAATGGCGATTGGGTAGCTCTCTGGCGCGACAGAAGACTGCGCATTGCCCGCAACTCAGAAAATGCGGCACAAACTCTCGGTTGCCAGGAAGGGGATAAGTTATTTATAGAGGCGATAACTAATTAATTTATGGAGAAAAATTTTGAGAGTGTCGTGAAAGAGAAACTTTCGGTCGCCATGTACCGGGAGAATCTCGATGACATTCCTCAATTTTCACTGCCCGCGGGTTTTTCAATCAGGCCATTTCAGCCAGGTGATGACAAGACGTGGGTTAATATCCAAAATGCAGCGGATAATTACTCTACTTTTACTCTCCAAAGTTTTCAGAAGGAGTTCGGATCGGATATCCCGTTACTCAAAAAGCGAGTAAGATTTTTAACGGATAGTGGGAAAAATGACATTGGGACTACATCGGCGTGGTTTTATGATTACAAGGGACAACATTATGGTCTCATCCATTGGGTTGCGATTCTCCCCGAGTGGCAGGGGCGTGAACTGGCTAAACCTTTGATGACAACGATATGTAATCTATTGAAAGAACTGGGCCATGATAGAGCCTTATTGCATACCCAGTCTATGCGCTTCCCGGCAATTAAGCTGTATTCCCGGATGGGCTTTTTATCCTTAATTAGAAACGAACAGGAGCAAATCGCCTGGGACGTAATCCTTGAAAAGATTAATGCTGATTTCCGCGTATAAAGGGTGCCAAAATTGCCTGACCATGAAAAACAGGGGTGTCCCCCTCAATCGGGACCGACGATCCGTGCTTTTTTTGCTATCGCGCTGATAAATACTGTCAGGTCGGAATTAAATAACATAATCAATGAACTCCACCTGCGAAAAGGTGGTGACCGGGTACGGTGGGTCCGAGCAGAAAACCTCCATGTGACATTACATTTTCTGGGAAACATAGCATCGGATATTGTCCCGGATCTACTGAATAAGGTTGCTCTAGAGTTAGAAGATGAGGAAATATTCACCTGTCATTTGACATCGTTAGATCTGTTTCCGTCGGCAAAACGACCACGCGTTATTGCCCTCAGGTTAGGATCCGAAAAATATTTAATAGAGCTATCCGATGCCATTAAGCGCGGGGTTTCCGCTTTCGGGCTCCCTTCTGATCCGCGTCCTTTTAAAGCACATCTTACTTTGGGAAGATTGCCGGGGACAACCTATCCATCGACAAAGAATGTGTCACTCGATGGGAATACACCCATAACCGTAAGTGAAGTATTATTGTATCAAAGTGAACTTCACCCTGACGGCCCGTTATATAAAGAAAGGGGAATGATAAAACTCGGCGCTGGTAAAAAATAAAATGAGAAGATTGTTCATGCTTCCGGCGGCCACGACAACGCGTGGCCCTCCGGACAAAGATCAATATCTTACCTGGAATCTAAGAACCGATATTAATGCATATCTCATAACGCGCTAGGGACAGCGCGTTCCACCGCAACATTGACATGAAGAAGGGAAAACCACGCTACGCAAATGCATTGGTGATAAATAAAGGTGTGGAGAAAATCTTCGTCTTCGTCTGTCTCTTCGTCTACGTCCCTTAATTATTTACGAAATTACTGGTAATCCTATCTTTAACGAAGACGAAGACGTGAACGCAGACAAAGACGAAGATATTTAATTATCCCCACAATGTGGCATCAGGGGGGTAGACATAACCCTTTTCGTATCGGAGTCCATCGGGACGATCGTTGGTTAATAATAAGGGGCCATCTAAATCGACGACTTTTGCAAAGGACCCTAGCAAAGTGGCAGGCGCCATGGCCAGTGAAGTTCCGACCATGCAACCAATCATAATACTGAAGCCGGCATCACGAGCGGCGTGGGCGAGTCTAAGGGCCTCGGTTAATCCACCCGTTTTGTCCAGTTTGATATTAACCATTTCATAGAGTCCTTTCAGATTATTTATATCATTACTGGTATGGCACGATTCATCTGCGCACAGGGGAACAGGGTGGTCAATTTCGGAGAGCTTTGCATCCTCTTCGGCAGGTAAAGGCTGTTCTATCATTTCGACGCCCTGGGAAGCGAGTTCGGAACCTAAACTTATCAATGTATCCAAGGACCACGCTTCGTTAGCGTCGATGATGACACGCGCTCCGGGAGCATTTTCGCGTACCGCAACTATCCGTTCAAGCACCTGGTGATTATCCAGTTTGATTTTTAAAAGTTGGGCGTCGGTTAACCGGGAAGCTGACCGTCCCATTACTTCCGGGGTATCCAAACTGATCGTTTCTGCAGTGATCACTTCTTTAGGTTCTTCGATATCAGCTAACTGCCATGCGGGTTTTTCAGTCAACTTGGCTTCTAAATCCCAGAGCGCGCAATCTATAGCATTACGAGCGGCACCGGCTGGCATAACCGATTGTAAAGCGGTTCTATCCATACCTTCTTTTAAAGCAGCCTCTTGCGATTTGATAAGGGAAATCACACCCTCAACCGTTTCATGATAACGCGGATAAGGAACTGATTCGCCACACCCCATCACTCCATTTTGGGTAATTTCTACGATAACAACGTGGGCTTCTGTTTTACTCCCCCGAGATATTGTAAATGCCGATTTCAACGGCCATATTTCAGCCTCAACTTTAATCTTTCTTGAAGCCATTATTTATTCAGGAATATCAGACGTTAATATTGTCTATAATAGCGCCTACACCTGTCCGTATGGGATCGACACAGGGCAATTGATAGGTATCGGTATTTTCTTTGAGGCAATCAATTGCTGTCTTTTCAGACAGCTCTTTCGTATTTATCGCTATGCCCACCATCTTAGCTTGTGGATTGGTTAACTGTGCGGCTTCTACATTGGCTTTGAGGCAGGAAGCGATATCAGGCAGGGACTTGTCAGGCAGTCCGCGCATGTTCTGCCGGGTGGGTTCGTGACACAGAACGAGGGCATCTGCCTGGGCTCCGTGCAGCAATGCTAAAGTAACTCCAGCAAAAGAGGGATGGAATAAACTTCCCTGACCTTCGATTATATCCCAATGATCTTCGTCGTTCGCAGGTGCGATTACTTCCGTGGCTCCCGACATGAAGTCAGCAATAACCGCATCTACTGATATTCCTTCACCGGCTATAAGGATACCCGTTTGTCCCGTAGCGCGAAAATCTGCCTTCCAACCTCTATTTTTCATCTCTTTCTCAATGGCGAGTGCGGCATACATTTTACCTACGGAGCAATCTGTCCCGACGGTAATTAAACGTTTTCCCGATCTTTTCACCCCATTACCTACGGGTAAATGCTGATCCCAATGTCGGACATCGAACAAACTGCAGTTATTTTTATCAGCAGCTTCACGGATTTCGGGTATGGCGTTAAGACGCGTGTGTAATCCTGCGGCGATATCGAGGCCCAATTCTAGAGCGCGCGTAAGGGGAGGGTGCCAGTAATCGGGAATGACGCCCCCCCGATTTGCGACGCCGATAATGAGTGTCCTGGCGCCTTTTTCCACGGATTCTTCCAGGGACATATCATTCAAGCCCGAGTCGGCTTGACAGCCATCCAGTCGCATCTGTCCGAGGCACCAATCCGGTCGCCAATAAGCGACTCCATCAGCTGTCTTTGCCGCTAATTGATCATGAGCGTCACCTAAGAATAGTAAGTAAGGGTGCTTAATCATACATTATCGAGTTTCTTTATAGGAATCTCCTGTTTAGTGAGCGAGGTAGTTTCTTTTTTCTTCAGCGTCAATTTATTTTGCGCAATGGCTCTGCCTATTATATTTCTAACATTCAGTATTCGTTCCACGAATTGTCACTCTGCCTCCTTTTTAAAGATTATCGATTATAGTTTGCACTATTGAGGGGTATTAAAGTAAAGTAAAATTAATCGTTAATCCCGTTGCGTGGCACTTATATTCATATTCAAAGAGGACGGCAACCATTGGTATTACTGGTAATAGCTGTCGTTATTTTCGTTTATCCTTTCAGCATTGATACAATAGCGACAACCCCATCTTCGAGAAGTAAATTAGACCGTGATTTGATTAAAGCGGTAGGTGACGGGAAATCCACAATCGCGCGCTATCTTCTCGCCACCGGAGCTGATCCCAACACGGAAATATCCGAGGGATGGACGGTCCTGATGGAAGCAGCTGAAAAGGGCAATAGGACACTGTTCGATAGTTTGCTGGCGCGAGGCGCAGACCCCGGGGCTCGCAGGCATGATGGCTACACCACATTAATGGCCGCGGCCAAAGGTGGAGATGAACATATATACAATGCGATATTAACCGTGACCGGTTATGAAAGCGTCGTCAGCTCTGTCGGTTACTCACTTCTCATGGCAGCGGCTGCAGGTGGTAACGAAGCTATTTTTAATGCCGTCAGGCGACGGGGAATCAGTCTCGAGGCGAAAGATAATAACCATTACAGTGTTCTCATGGGCGCAGCAGAAGGCGGTAACCTGGAAATATTTAATAGCGTTTTAAAAGCTGATAAAAATGTGCTGGCTGTTGACAATAATGGTTGGACACTGGCCCATGCCGCGGCATCAGGCGGCAGTTCTGAAATATTTCACATCGTTCTTGATCGTGGTTGTGATATTCATGCCCGGAGCAATAATGGAAGCTCAGTCCTTCTAGCTGCGGTTATTGGAGGCAAGACTTCAATTATTACCCTTTGCCTTGAGGTGGGCATTGATCCCAATACAGGGGATGACGAGGGATCAACCCCGCTTATGCGAGCGATGAACAGGAGCAACCTATTTCTGGCGCGCTTTCTCCTGAAATCTGGCGCAGCTATCAACGCGCGCGGTAACACGGGATTAACCGTTCTTCATGAACAGGCGAAATCAGACGATTACGACAAACTGCAATTCTTGTTAAAGGCGGGGGCGGACCCTAATAAACCTGATGATTCAGGAAGGACAGCGCTCATGCATGCGGCAGGGAGGGGTGATTATCGCATTGTCAGGCTCATGCTGCGTCACGGTGCCAAACCGGAACGTGTAGATCATTCCGGTTTGAAGGCCAGCGATTATGCGGCAAACGCAAAAAAAAATAAAGTCGCGGCGATGCTTGAAGATGAAGAAAGGAAATTGGCGCTTTAAGAGGATTCGCGCTACCCGAGATATTAGCGTTGCCTTGATCTCGATGACGGTTTAAATCGAACGCTGATTTATTAGAATGGGGCCGTAGCTCAGTTGGAAGAGCGCCACAATGGCATTGTGGAAGTCGTCGGTTCGATCCCGATCGGCTCCACCAAACTTTGCGTTGCAAAGTTTGCCAGCCGTAGTTCCGCGATAGCGAGACGTAGGCTGGCCTTTCGTAATCATCAGCCAGCAACAACTGGCCTTTCCAAAAATCAGCCACCTACTCCTGGCACTTCGCAATCAACAGCACCCATTCCCTATCGCATCAAGGATTTTTGAAGCCTGACACGTGTAACGATCCTGATCGCGGGAACGATTTCCTCTACTTCAATGATCAATGCCGTAAAAGTATTATCTTTAATCCCGGGGGCATTGAATGCGGTTCGATTAACCTGGTTAATACGTATGGGTTGGGAGGATTGGATATCCATTGAAATATTCGACCACGATATGAAATAAAAGCTTTCTGATTGAGTGATTTTTACTTCTTCATCGGTCCCGAGATTCCAATTTAAAGAAATCGGATATCTTTTCCCCAGTTTAAAATTAATGTCATCGCTGATTCTCATTTCCGTGTCACTCCAGTTGACGTCACGATGCCAGTGCGCGAGATCTTTATAACAGAGTGTTGGGTTGACGCGTAAATTGCCACCCTTGGTATCGAGATTGCGCACGTTGATAGAAGCTGGCTTGAGAAGAGGCACTTCGTTGAGCTGTAAAATATTATACATGGATGGATCACCCTGCACCGCGGTTTCAAGGGAAGAGGATTCAACAGGATTGCCACCGGTTATGAGTATCGGTATTCCTTTATAAATAAAAGAAACATGCCCTCGTGCATAGGGAATATTATTTTGAATTTCCGGTGCTCCGAAAATTGAGACTATGGAGGCGTCGTCTTCCAGACTGTCACTCCACGCGATACGCATATTTTTGGTGTCAAAGGCAAAAATGGACGGTGCACCGATTCGATCACTGAATTTACTCCCTTCAGTAATGAATGAGAAAGACTGATCCTCAGATATTGTAGAAGCGTCACCCGTAGTCGGTGAAAATTGCTTTTCTGAAGACGATGAAGCTTGATCACTATTTTCTGACGCGGGCCCACAGGAGCATAGGGCCAGAGCAAAGACCAGAATAACTATCAAGGTATGGACCTTCATTTATAAGGTAAGGCAATAAAATTAGCTATGAGTCAAGTATCGATCGTGAACACTTGATTATCCTTATGGGATATAATAAAAAACAGACCGGCTATCTCTGAGAAAAGGCCGGTCTGATTAATAAGTGTTAAATTAGGGGAATTATATCGCTTCGTCGCCGACTTCGTCGGTCCGGATACGAACGGCTTCGTCAATGGCGACGACAAAAATCTTACCATCACCGATCTTACCGGTTTTGGCAGCTTTTTTAATAGTCTCTACCGTTTTTGATACGAGGTCATCGGGGACAGCGATATCAACCATAACTTTGGGTAGAAAGTCGACCGTGTATTCACTGCCGCGATAGATTTCGGTATGGCCCTTCTGACGACCGAATCCCTTAACTTCTGTTACCGTCATGCCTTCGATTCCAACTTCAGAAAGAGCTTCTTTCACCTCTTCTAGCTTAAACGGTTTTATAATAGATTTAACGAGTTTCATAGGTGCGTGTTTTTTTAAACTTAATTAATAGTTAGTCATTCAATAATTTCTTGGCAAGCCGAACTTTAAACTAATCTGGAGTTCATTAACGGGTCCTCATCTGGAAGTCGCCGTAAGCCTCTTGTCCATGTTCACCGATGTCGAGTCCTTCAAATTCCTCCTCCTCCGAGACCCGAACCCCTACGGTTGCTTTCAAAATGCCGAAAACGGTCAGGGCAAATATAAAGGACCAGGCACTGATCGAAAGTGTGCCGATAATCTGCGTTCCGACAGAGTGTTCTGCGCTGAAGATGCCGACAGCAATAGTTCCCCAATTACCGCAAATACCGTGCACCGATATGGCGCCGACGGGATCGTCTATTCTGAATTTGTCAAATATGAGGATAGCAAATACTACGATTACACCAGCGATAAGGCCTATAATAACGGCTTCACCGACTCCGACCGAGTCCGCGCCAGCAGTAATTCCCACAAGCCCGGCGAGAATTCCGTTCAGGGCCATAGAAAGGTCAGGTTTTTTCAATACTGTCCATGAAGTGACGATGGAGGCAACTCCTCCCGCAGCTGCGGCCAGAGTGGTCGTTGTTACTACATAGGAGATAAGAGCCGGATCTGCCGAGAGAACAGAACCCCCATTAAATCCAAACCAACCCAGGAAGAGGAGGAATACACCCATGGTAGCGAGCGGGAAACTGTGCGCGGGAATGGGTCGAATTCTACCCCCTTCGAGGTATTTGCCCTTCCTCGGACCGAGTAAGAGCACGCAGGCCAATGCTCCGTAGCCGCCGAAAGCGTGGACGACGGAAGAGCCGGCAAAGTCATAGAAACCTTTGGTCTCAAGCCATCCACCGCCCCATTTCCAGGCCCCCGAGATGGGATAAGCAAGGGCGACGAAAAGTGTCACAAATACCATAAAACTCGGCAGTTTCACCCGTTCTGCGACTGCCCCCGAGACAATCGTGGCCCCGGTCGCAGCAAACATCGCCTGGAAGAAAAAGTCGGTCCAGGTGGTCATATTCAACCCATAACCTTCTGGTGTCATAAATTTGAAATTTTCAATGTCGCCAAGGCTGGGAATAAAAAATCCAGCAAACCCGAGTATTCCGTTCTTAATTAAATTAAAATCTCCCGGATACATCAGATTAAATCCACAAATATAGTAAGTTAGTATACCGATCGAGATGATGAAAACGTTTTTAAAGAGAACATTTACACAATTCTTTTGCTGAGTGAGGCCGGATTCCAAAGTGGAAAAACCAAGATGCATGATAAAAACCAGCATTCCCGCAATGAGAACCCAGAGATTATCTACCATAAACTTGGTATAGATTATGGGCTGTTCCTGAAACTCGGCCACGGTTTCATAAGCTGGAGTTTCATTCTCCTGCCCGAAGAGAGGATTAATAAAAGGACATAACACCAATACCGTTAGGCCTAATATTAATCCTGATTTTTTTAATTGAGTCATCATACCTGTATATAATTTAAAGTTCAGAGATATACCGCGTTTAAGCATTCCCTGTGCCAATACCCTCAAAAGAACTTATCCTACACGCTGCCAAACACCTGTCCGGAAAAGGATGAATTATGATTTTATACTAATCCGGCTGGAATTTGCCTTATTTCTCAATAAGTGCCTGCCCATTTAATGTCTTTTCAGCTGATCGAGAACCCTCGTCATTATGATTTCGTAGGCTAAACATTTATAAATCCTGTATAATTTTAACCACTTATTCTTCCGGGTCATCTATTTATGCTTACTAAGAATTCAAGAAGGCAGTCTATTAAGAATGACTTGCCCGGGCTAATCTTATAACCGTTGACCGGGAAACTGAATATAGTAGGAATAAGCATATGAAATTAAAAGACCGTACCGCTCTTGTCACCGGAGCAAGTAAAGGAATTGGGCGTGCCATTGCATTGGCCTATGCCAAAGAAGGAGCCAATGTGGCGATCACGGGTCGAGCGGTTGAAGAACTGAAATCGCTACAAGATGAAATCAATAATCTGGGAGGCCGCGCATCGGTGGTCGTTGCTGATCTGTTCTCACGCGATGAAGTGGATAAGGTTTGGGACCACTGCCAGAATAATTTTGATAAGTTAGATATCCTCGTTAATAATGCTGGTATCGGAAGTAGCGCTAATCCAAAACCGGTAATAGACTTAGAGGAAAATTTCTGGGAGAAAATGCATTTTATCAATTTAACCGTTCCCTTCCTTTTATCTAAATGCGCTTTGCCGAAGATGATTGAACAACAATACGGACGAATAATTAATATTTCTTCTATAGCGGGGAAATTGCCATCATTACATGGCGCTTCTTATACTTCCAGCAAAGCGGGATTGCTGGGACTTACTCGGACCCTGGCCCTGGAGACGGCAAAGGAGGGTATTACGGTCAACGCAATATGTCCGGGACCGGTTCATACCGATATCCATGATAAAAGAATGGAATACGACTCGAAAAGACTGGGCATTACCAAAGATGAAATTGCCGCGTCGTCTACCCCTTTGGGGCGCCGCCTGGAACCCCATGAATTGGCCCCCTTGGCGGTATTTCTCGCAAGTGATGAGGCCGCGGTAATTACAGGGCAGAGCTATAATATCGACGGGGGTATCCTGATGTCGTAAATAACACTAACAATTATAATAAAGAAATGAATAAATTGTGTATATTTGTAGGACTTACTATCGGCAGCTACGTCGGATGGTGGGGCGGAGCACATTGGGGCATAATGTATGCGTTTATCCTCAGCTCGATCGGTAGTCTGGCCGATGTTTATCTCGGGTGGCGTATTAACCGGCAATTTTTCAGCTAGTGATGAGCGTCAACTGAAAGACTGGGGTCAAAAGTTTAAATAGTTCGATTTTAACCCATTCTTCTCCTTCGTCTTTCGACCTGAGACAAATTTTAATGCATACGATCAAAGAAATTGAAGTTCCCATGCCCGAGGATCTGAAGGAGGAGTTAATCCATTTCTGGGAACAGATATTTGAAACTACCTATGATGGTTTTCATGGCATTTTCGATGCTGATGAAAAAGATGTTAACCACGATATCGTTTATTTGATAAGAAAAGAAAATAAACTCGGAGGCACATGCCATTTAACCCATTCTATACTTAATCCTGCATTAGGCGGTCTGGGCGAAGTAGCGACGACCCCGGAATTCACATCCATGGGAATTGCCGGTGCGGTTTGTAAAGCTGCCCGGGATGCGTTTCAAAATCATGGCGGAAAGGCAATTTTTCTGGGTACCGGTAACCCGGTTGCTGCTCGGGTATATTATCGCCTGGGATGGCGTAAACTTGCGGGAGCTACGGTCATGGCCTGTATTACCAATGGTGACTCCCCGGAAGATTTTCTCGTTGATTACTTCCGGAAAAGCGAACCCGTAACGTTTACACCGGCATCCCCCTCTGATCGCGTTTCAATGATACCCCTAATTATCACCCCGCATAATTGGCAGGTATTGGATGCTAACACGGATATTTACTCAACACGCTATCGGGAGCAGAATTCATGCATGAGCCTTTACCCTCGATACGAAGCCCTTCTTCAGGAGGGGCGTGGAACCTGGTTTGGGGCTCGAAGTGTCAGCGGTAATCTTACCGGCTTATCAACGGCACGATTTAATAATGATGATAGCCAGTGCCAGGTGGACGGATTTACCCACTATCATTTTATCGATGCATGGAAAGATTTGATGTTAAAGTCTGTAAAATGGGGTTTTTCCGAGGGAGCTTCTTCCTGTATTGCTACAGTATCAGCTGAAGACACCGAGAAAAAATCGCTTTTTGCTTCCCTTGGTTTCAGTGAAACCGGAAGGGGTGAGGATTTTGATATAGGGGGCCGCGCCGTTTCTTCTATCCGCATGGAAAAGCGTGGATAAGGTTATGCGAACATGCGTATACGCGATGATGCGATAAAGCGGAAATCAATGAGCAAATCCAGTATCCTGATGCCTTCTGTCATTGCGAGGACCCCGCAAATGCGGTAGCCGCGGCTACCGGGCAAATGTCTGTTGTGTTTTGTAGGTCCTTTGTTGTTAGAGTTTACTCTCAAATGGACGGATGTCTTGATTCAAGAGACGAATCCTCATTGGAAAGACTTGAATGGTGACTGGTAATCGCAGGTACAATGACTATTTACCTGGAATGGAAGATGTCGCTGCGCTCGGTAGCCGCGATCGGCTAATAGCCACCTCGCAATGACCAAGGGATGCAGAATCGGCTAATTAATTTCCGCATCATCACATATACGCATGTTCGCATTTCCGCATCATCACTTATACGCATCATCGCGTTTACGCACTTTCGCGTATCCGCTTATCCCGCCGTATCGGCTAATTTTATATGGAGGTCACTCAGTTGCTTCTGTGTCGCCGAGCTCGGACTTTCGGTCATCAGGCATTGCCCCTTCTGTGTTTTAGGAAATGCGACGACATCACGTATACTGGGACAACCGGCAACAATGGCGACCAGGCGATCAAATCCGATAGCGATTCCCCCATGGGGGGGTGCTCCGTACTGAAAAGCTTTCAACATATAACCAAATCGGTCCTTCACATCCTCAGGTGGGATTTTTAGAAGGTCCTCAAATACTTTCTTTTGCAAATCAGGCTGATGGATACGAATACTTCCCCCACCAAGTTCGACACCATTCAAGACAACATCATAATGCTGTCCTCGGACCGAGCGAGGGTCGGAATCTAATATCGGAATGTCCTCCGGTACCGGCGATGTGAAAGGATGATGGGCTGAGACGTATCGTTTTTCATCCTGGTCGAATAGCATGAGGGGGAAATCGGTTACCCATAAAAAGTTATATTGATCATCAGGTATGGACAACGCGCCTCTCTTGCCTAAAAGCTGGGCTGAATCGAGGCGAACACGGCCGAGGATTGCCGAGGCCTGCTCCCAATTTGATGCGGCAAAAAAGATGATATCACCGTCTTCAATATTAAGCCGTTCTTTAAGGATAGATTTTTCCTCATCAGAAAAGAATTTGAGGATAGGAGACTTCCACTCACTTCCCTCTGCCTTGATGAAGGCCAGACCTTTAGCCCCCATGGATTGAGCAGCGGACTCGAGGGCTTTTAATTCGCCCTGAGTAACATCCGCCAGGCCTTTTGCATTGAAAGCTTTTACCATCCCTTCATTTTTTATAGCATTGGAAAAGACCTTAAAATCAGAGTCTTTAAAGGTGTCCGAAAAATCCTCAATTTTAAGTTCAAAACGCGTGTCGGGTTTGTCCACACCGTACTGGTTCATTGCTTCGTGATAGGACATGCGTGGAAATGGTGTGGGGATGTCCACATCAATCACATCCTTCCATACCCGTTTGAACAGCCCCTCTACCAGTTTATACATGTCCTCCCGATCAATGAAGGACATCTCAATGTCAATTTGCGTGAACTCGGGTTGGCGATCTGCTCTTAAGTCTTCATCGCGAAAACAGCGGGCCATCTGATAGTAGCGTTCAATTCCCGCTACCATAAGCATCTGTTTGTATTGTTGCGGCGATTGAACAAGCGCGTAAAAATCACCTGGATTCATTCGGCTGGGAACAAGAAACTCACGCGCCCCTTCGGGGGTGCTTTTAAAAAGTTCAGGTGTTTCGATATGTAAAAAACCATTGTCATCTAAATAATCACGGACCGATTTTGATGCTTTATGGCGTTTCAACAATCGGTTGAAGCTCTGCGGGCGACGGAGGTCGAGATAGCGATAGGTCAACCTTAAGTCCTCGTTTACTTTGTCCGCTTTTTCGTCTTCGAGAGGGAATGGGAGCACCTGCGAAACATTGTGGATGATAAGGGTCTGGGCAAATACCTCAATTTCACCTGTTTTGAGATTCGGATTAACGGTCTCAACTGATCTGGGTTTTACATTTCCCTTTATTTCGATGACTGATTCGGGCTTAAGCTGTTGCAGGGATTCAGGAGATTCAAACAAATCAGGATCAAATACAATTTGCGTGAGTCCTTCACGATCACGCAAATCAATAAAGAGTATCCCTCCGTGATCGCGCACCGTAGCAATCCACCCGACGAGGACGACTTCTTTGTCCGCATCGTCTTTTGTAAGTTCACAACAATGATGAGTCCGTTTCATAAAAAATGATAAAAGGGATGACGATGCATTATTCGTATAATTCGCGCAATGAAAATATATACAAAATCTTGAGCCAGAAATGGTGCTCAGTTACTGCTCATTCCACAACTCTGATTCAATCAAAATCGGGTATCTAACGGCACCGTGAGCACCCCGGCATTACCGGTTTCATCATAGGCCTCCAGGAGAAGGCTATGCTTTCCGGGCTTTAGATTACTAAGTTCCAGGTTAAAGCTTTCGCTTTTGGAGTCGAACAGTCCGTCAATCGGTCGAATGGATTTATTGAGTTTACCATCGAGTTGATAGTAAAATTCCATCAGAATACTGTGCTTGTCTGACACCTTAAGGTGGAGATGCATTTTCTTTTTCCGCCATTCCTTTTTAAGAATGGATATACTGGGTGGAGAATTATCGATAAGAAAATGTTCACTTACAAGAAAACCCTCGAGTTCTTGACCCGCTTCATTATCAGGAGCATCGCTCGCCACTACTTTCAAATGGTAATTTCCTTCATCGAACCCTTTTGTGTTAATCGTGGCAATGGGTTCTTCCAATTCCTCGACCAGTTTGATCCAGGAAGCAGTGCCATCTTTTTTAATAAGGAGAGAGAATTCCATCGCGTCGCCATTGGGATCCACCGCTTTCCATCCCACAGATATCAGTCCTTCTTCCCCCATTTGTTTCAGTTGCATTCTTGGTTTTCGAGTGGATATAAATTTATTAGGGTCTTTTTCATCCAGCAATTTAACCAGATCTATATTTCTCATTACAGTGGGTGCTTGAATTAACTCCAGCCCTACGGGAAGAAGGCGGATAGCTTCAAAGTAGGGTGCGGTGTTCCGCGACTGATGGAAGATGCGTATGCTACTTATGGCGTCAGCATTATGACTGGAATCTGAGTCGGAGCCAAAAGTAATTTCATATTGCAAATACCGTGCATTGGGACTTTTTAACTCCCAGTTTTCTGCGTTCTTAATAACATCAATCCAATCGTTCCAGGTGTCATCGGGTTTATCCGTGTTACCGCTTCGTGTTCGAAATGAAGTGGGGGAGACTAGAGGGCTATCCGTCACGGGCAGGAGATTTCCCCAACGAACAATTTGCTGAGCATCGATTACATCTGAGGTATATACACCGGTACCTGCCACATCAACCTGGAGGCGGTATATTTTTGCCGGATTGCTGGTAATTGCTAAGACGGATTCATGATGCATGGGATCCGGAATAAGAACGGTCAGTTCACCACCATCGGGCGCTTGTTGTAAAAGAGACCATTCATTGCGATTAACAACTGAGTAGAGACGACCTTTATCATTCGTGCCAATCAGCCAATTATTATCAGCGAAGCGTATTAAACTATAGATATTGAAATTAAGGGTTTCCCAGTAGGGATCAACAAAACCTTCACTATCGATTTTGTAAATTCTGCTCGATCCTTGATCATTGGATTTGGGGGCATTATTCGAATTACTATCACTCGAGGATACCTTCACGGAATATGCAGGCAGCGTATTACTGCTATCCGACACCGGTGAAGACTGGGTGTTTTTGCTGTTAACACTGCGATTGAAAGTGGAAAAAAGAATAGACCCATCGCGGTTTGCAGTGATCGCTTTTATTTCCTGCGACCCTGTATTATAGAGAGCGTAGACTTTATCCTTACCTTCGATGCGATAGAGAATCCCTTCCGGGCTGCTCCCTGCAAGTAAGTGGCCATTAGCGTCCCAGTCGAGTTGAGTGAGATGGGTTTGGGGGCAAGTAAACCACACCTCGGCTTCACTCCCGGATTGCAGATTCGCGGGTAACCGGTAAATCTTTGCCGGGTTGCCCGTGGCGACAAATAGATCACCTTTATCATTAAAAATGAGATCCCAGATATACTCTTCTTCAGTATTGAAATATATTTCCGGTAAACCATCGGGCGCTATTCTGAAGATGCGACCTCGTGGGGAGGTGCCGACATAAAGGTTATCCTGGGGATCTATGGCAATAGCGCGGGTTAGTATTTTTTCCGGACTGAAATAATCGACGCTCTCTCCTTGGGGACTGACTTTAATTACTTTGCCATTATTCCCGGTGGCCAGATAGAGATGGCCGAGTGAGTCGACAACCGCTGACCATACGATGGGCTCTTGCAGCTCAGCAATTTCCGTAATGGTGGGAGCTAAACGCAGAGATCCCTGATGCCCAAGTGAGACATTGATAAAATCACCTTCAATAAAATCAGTATAGGTTTCATGGATGACGGACTGTGTGCGCACCCCATAAAGTGAGGGAAAGATAAATATCCCGATGAATAAGCCGTAATAAAAACGTAACATGAATTATTTATTCGAGAGTAATGGGAATAGAATATTGCCCTTCGAATTGACTCGAAAGAGGGATTTCCGTTTCCCAAAGCGTCGTAGCGGTGAGGGATTGACGGGCAATATTATTTGCCGGTGATGTAAACTGTGCCAGTACTGATGGTGGCAGGTCGAATAAATTTTCTCCTTCCAATCTCAACCCCTGTGTGTCTTTTAATAATTTGATGTAGATTGCCTCACTGCTTCGACCGGCACGCCATTTATTGATAATATCATCAAAAGAGGTGATGTTTCCATCCAATACTTTATCGACGCGTTCAGCCTCGTTGGCATCAGCGATGAGGATAGTCAATTGATCGCCGGAACGTAGTTTTTCCGGTAGAGGGACCGATACCGGGTGTAAAGTGGATTCACCCTGGTAGTGATAGAGGCTTAAAACCAGATCAATGTTACCTCCTGCTCGCGCCCGTCTTGATTCGATCCTTACTTCCTTCAAATAACTCAGTTTCCAGTGATCACTGATTTCTATTTCCAGGTCAATACTGCTTACCTTTGGCCTGGCAAAGGGGTTATCATAAATACGGCTCAGATTTTCCTGAAAATCCATGATTGCCGTGTTCGCGCCCTGGGGTCCCGAAATAACTTCGCGGTATTCAATCGGGTCATAGCCTTCAATAGCTATACGACCGTCGATTATAAAAGTTTGTACCTCCCCAGATTCCATGGTAGCATGAAGCGATTCCATGAGAGCAATCGAAGCGAGGAGAGGGGATAGGGTAGGGTGCTCTACAAGACTTCCCGAAAATGAGCGTTTAATTCCGTTAACCGAACGGGTGTAAATGGAGACCGGAGTTAATTGGGGCAGGGGGCCTACTTTTCCGGCGATACTTGTCAAACGATCCTGGTAAAATGATCCCACGAGGGGCCCCGTATTTGAGAGTTTAAATGACTGGGCCACAGACTGGACAACCGTAATGATTTCAGCGGCAGCCATGGGTAAATTTGCTGATCCTGATTTTAGAAAAGGATGACCAAAAGCTAATATGGTGTCGCCGTTGCGGTAAGTAACGGTCCCGGTGGCAGCAAAATTAAAATCACCTTTCATGAGGACCGCGGAAACCGGTGATCCGGGTTCAAGGGGAAAATTTGAATCAGGTGAAGCACTTCCCATCGGGGCTTGCATCACTTCAAGGCCCAATGATGCTAATTGAGATTTAAATATATTCAAGGTGCGTTGAGAAACCCCGGATACTAAAAGGGGAGTGGGCTGAGGTTGAAGAAGTGATTCAATTATTTCAGGTGAGACACTCTCATTACCAGTAGTCATTTTCCACCCGCCATTTGATAAGGTGGTGTCAGTGTATTCTTTCGAAGTAAACACACGTTGTGAAAATGATTGCTTGTCTGATGGCTTTTCTAAGGGATAGTCGTCAATTAATTCGATCATATCTTCGATCGGGGTAACGAGAATGATGGCCTGCTCCTTGGGCCAATTATACCCGTAAGCGTATGCGCCTATCAGTTTTCCGTCTACGTAGACGGGGCTTCCACTCATCCCTGCAACCGGGCCGGTCAACACATTTTGGGTGTCTATGGCCTGGCATATTATTACCGACCTTTGTGGCCCTACAAAATTCTGCGCCACCCCAAGCACTTCGAGACCGAATTCTTCAATGGTCGTACCCGAAACAACCGTCTTCCACATGCCTTGCATCCCCGGTTTTATTTCGGAAATGGGCATAATCTCGGGTTCGTTAGCGCATATAGTGGCTAACGAGATAATATAAATTATACATCCACCCAGGAGTTGACGGTAAAACATGTAAATGAAAGTCAAACGTATTTTAGAATAAGGCTCAAGTTCTTAAGGCTGTTAATTGGGACTGTCGCGTATGCGCTTCGTTCCCATTCAAAGCCGCTGCCCTATTACCTGTAATATTGAATTCGGGAAATGGATATAATGATACAGCTGATAATTTAAGCGAAGAATGATCAGGGTTCAGTTTTTCACTTTGCCCTGGTTGGCGACCGATTGCATCGCATTTTCCACTTCCTTTGGATCGCCGAGGTAGAAATGACGTGTCGGTTTTAAATCATCACCCAATTCATAAACGAGGGGTATGCCTGTGGGTATGTTGAGTTTTACGATTTCATCATCGGAAACTCCATCGAGGTATTTTACAAGGGCGCGCAAGGTATTGCCGTGTGCGGCGATAATAACTTTTTTACCCGCTCTTACGGCAGGGGCAATGTTCTCGTGCCATAAAGGCATGAATCTTTCTACCGTATCCTTAAGACATTCTGTTACTGGCAATTCCTTTTCCGTGAGATCAGCATAACGTGGATCATTCCCGGGGTAGCGATCGTCTTTTTTTTCAAGGGGGGGAGGGGGGGTATCATAACTTCGGCGCCACACCAGGACCTGGTCCTCTCCATATTTTTCCGCGGTCTGTGCTTTGTTTAATCCTTGCAGTGCGCCGTAGTGACGTTCGTTGAGTCGCCAGGAGCGAATTACCGGTATCCACATCTGATCCATAACATCCAAGACCAACCATAACGTACGGATCGCTCTCTTGAGAACTGAAGTATAGGCGAGGTCGAATTCATACCCCTCTTCCTTAAGAACCTGTCCTCCCTTTTGCGCTTCTATGACCCCCTGCTCAGATAAATCGACATCCGTCCATCCACTGAACAGATTTTCCTTATTCCAGATGCTTTCACCGTGTCGCAACAATACCAGTTTGCTCATTACTAGATCTCGATTATTAATGTATGCCTTTAACAAAACTCAGCGAAGTTACTAACAGGTAAACGCCAACGAGTATAAAACCGAAAGGTCGTTTTAATTTATCTCCGGAAACAGTAATCCCAATACGAAATATAATAAGAATAAAAAGCATCGCGGGAAAGAGGAAATAAAAAAAATTGGGCGGGGAAGAAAGACCACCGGAAGTTACCGAAGCGGCGGAACCGGCGACAAATAGGACATTCAAGATATCAGCTCCAATAATATTTCCCACCGCCAATTCACCATGTCCCATTCTTGCCGCCGTGATCGCAATTATTAATTCAGGTAGTGACGTGCCAAATGCGACCAGGGTTGCGGCGATGACACTATCAGGAACATGCAGACGTATCGCGGTTTCTTCAACTGCAGGAATGAGAATGCGCGATGAGATTATGACGATGATCAAAGAAAAGATCAATTTTGAAAAGTTGATCAGGACTCTGGCTTCACGCCCCCTATTCAAGGGATCATCAATACCAATACTCGACTTATCCTCCTTTGCCCAGCGGAGTGATAGCCACATATAAACAATAAGCAGGGCGATAAATATGAATCCCATATATTGAGGAAGTGAACCGCCCTCTGTGAACGTTTTATTCAGTGTCAAATAAGGCAAGCAGGCCATGACCAGAAGGATACCCGATCCCAATTGAATCCAACCCTGGCGATTGACTATTTTTTTATTAAGGGGAAGGGGTGAGATAATTGTCGCTAAACCTAGAATCAAACCGGTGTCGCATATAATCGATCCAACCGCGTTGCCCAGGGCGAGTCCCGGATTTCCGGTAATGGCGGCAAAGACGGAAACGGATGCTTCAGGTAAAGTGGTGCCGATGCTTACAATCGTTGCGCCAATCAGCAGCTTGGGCACCCCCCAATGAAGAGAGAGAGAAACAGCTTCATTGGTGAGAATTTCGGCTCCCTTGGACAAGGTATAGATGAAAAATGCGATGATACAGAGAAGGATGACCATATGCTGCGCGGCCATTATTTCCTGTAAGAATGTTTCCATTATTTGCTTATAAAGTTTAGGGATTAAATAAATTTTACAGCTGCATACCTGCGCTGCGTAAAAAAATCAAAAATAAAATTCAATGAGATGAGTAGGGCTGAGTGGCCTGATAATATTATCTTTACCTTCTCCGGTCCGGATAGAATAATTGATATACAGTAATTTCTTTCATGGTGAATATAGCAAGCGAATTAGAGGGTGAGGTTGAAAATGCGCAAGGTTGTGTGCGTGATCAAGGATGGTATGTGCTTGAGGGTGTGATACCGGAAGCGGAGTGCGAGAGAATACGAAAGGGTATATACGAGGTGGCAAGGGCTAATCGCAAAGATTATGCTCCGGATGGATTGACCTTTCTTCCCGCGTTCATAAATCATAACCAATCTTTCGCCAAGTACCTAGCGGATCCAAAATTCTTAGCCATTATTGAAGGATTAATTGGGCCTCACACGCGTGTTTCTTATACTTCGGCAATTATTAATGAACCCGGTATTGCCCGTGGTTCCTGGCATGCTGACTGGCCGTTCAACGCACAAAGGGCCGGTCATATACCCAGTCCTTACCCCTTGGATGTAATATTTCATTTAACTACCCTGTGGATGATATCCCCCTTTACGGTTGAAAATGGAGGGACTCTGTATCTCCCCGGCAGTCATAAAAAACCCACTAACCCGACATGTGATCCTGAAAAAAATTGGATCGAAGCTATTGATGGTGAAAAGAACGCGATGGGACCCGCGGGGAGCGTATTGATTATAGACAGTCGTACCTGGCATGCTACGGCGAAAAATCTTTCTGATGACCCAAGAGTTGCGCTGGCCATACGTTACGCGCCCTGGTGGTTAAATCTGGATATTCTCATGCCCGGGTCGGAAGAACGTAAAATGATGGCGGATGAACCTGGAATACGCGAAAATGAAGTGCCCCGGTTAAAAAATGAAGTATACGAGGTTTTACCCGAAGCGACCAAACGGCTCTTTCGTCATTGGTTGCACGCCCGGTAATATTTCTGAAGGTAGAGGAAGACAGGGCTTTAGTAATTGAAAATAATGCTCACTGCATACAATATTTCTCTATGAGTGATTTCGATTTAAGTTATGATTACAATTTAGGCTACGACTACTTCAATTCATTTGTCCAGTGGTCGAGTCCCGCTTCTGACCATACACCACGCTGTGCCCTGCATGCCAGTTGTAAAATCCGCGGTAAAGGGGAAGAATTCAGGGAATATTTTTTAACCCATCCGTGTGGGGGTGAAAAAATGTATGTAGACAAAGATTTTTTTCATCAGCCGACCCTGGAATTTCATGTTGTCCTTTCGGGTGAAGATAATGATCAGTTTATGTTTGTTAAACATTTTGAAGACGCGCCCGGTTTCGAAAGGATGGTATATCGTGTAGGAGAAAAAGTGAGTACTCATGACGGAAAGGGATCCACAATCACGAGTATGGAAAACAACCTGCGCTATTTTGTCGAAGTAGCAGAGATGACTACTTATCAGGATGTCCATGACGCCATGGTTGGAAATAAACCCATTCTTGGAAGAACGCGTTATCTCGCGTCACGAGATGGCAAAGAGATTGAAGTGGTGGCTGAGTACCCGGTTACGGTTATGAATGCCCGCCACGAACATGATACCTGGCAGGTTGATACGGGACCTATGCTCCTCCCTGATTTTTCTCTCGAACACGAACTCGAAGTTGGGCTATTCCGCCAGGCTTATGTCGTTTATAATCGGTGGGATTATGCGGAATATGCGATGCGATTACCTGTAATCTTAGAAGGAGTAAACTTTCCGGTGCTTCATTACACGAATTGCGGAGCACTGGGAAAAGAGGTGCACAATCAGTTGTACGTAGTTAAAGTTATATAATATTGGGTTAAACGTATAGCTTCAAATCTTTCACGATTAATGCGGCAATCTTTTCCGGCCTTGCTGTAATCTCCATTACCATTGCATTTTGCGGTTCCTCTATTGTCGCAAACTGACTTTCCAGTAACGATGGCTTCATGTAATGCCCTTTTCTTTTTCCCAGGCGTTCTTTAATCATTGCATACGATCCTTTGAGGTAGACATATTTTATCCGCGAATCGTTGCATTGTAAAATCTCACGGTATTGCTTTTTTAAAGCGGAACACGCAAATACACTGTAACCCCGCAACTTGAGCTGTTTTTCGATGAGTTTTCTCATCTTCTTCAGCCACACTTCCCGATCGCTATCGTTTAGCGGAATGCTTCGGCTCATTTTTTCTATGTTAGAAGCGGGATTAAAATCGTCTCCATCAAAAAATAGCCCTCTGATTTTATCGGCCAGAATTTCACCTACCCTGGTCTTACCGCAGCCGCTGACTCCCATCAGAATGATGACTTTTATCCCCTCCGGCATAAATGAATGAATAAAAAGTGATCTAAAATAAACGAGGCATCAATCTGAAATCCGAATTCGGCAATCCGAAAACGAATATTCCATAGACTCACTTAAAACTTACAGCTAATTGCGTATGGCTTGTCGTTAATCTTAAGCCTTTGTGACTTTACCGGCTTTTAGCGCTTTCGCCGACACCCACATTTTTTTCACAGCGCCATTGGGCAATAAGACTTTTATTTTCTGCACATTGGGACGAAAAGTCCGTTTTACGATCTTCGTAATATTTGTCCCAATGCCGCCGCTTTTCTTGGCAATACCCTTACGATGAGTATGCCTTCCACGAACAGGTCGTTTCCCGGTGATTGCACAAATTCTAGCCATTGCAATATCTCTTATTTTGCGAAGAAAGGGGAAAGTAGCCTTTACCTGTAAGAAAGCAAGAAAATTAGTTAGCGGTTCATTTTATTCTATCTTTCATTTTCCTGTTTACTCTGTATACGATAGATTCAAAACATTTTAAAATAATGAGAATATATCATGAATCCCTTTGAAAGAGTAGAAATTGGCAATACCGGGGTCCAAGTGACTCGACTCGGTTTAGGAGGGGCCCCATTGAGCAAGATGGCAGAGTTCATTGGGGGTGATAATGATACTCAGAGCTGGAGTTTTGACGAGGCACTTAAAATAATCCGGGAGGCCTATAATTCAGGAGTCCGTTATTTCGATACGGCACCGCTTTACGGGACAGGCCGCAGTGAAACGCGCTACGGTCGAATACTCAGTCAATTGCCAAGAGACAGTTTTTCCATCTCGACTAAAGCCGCGCGATTGCTTGTCCCCGAGGATCCCGGGAACCTGGAACCCTACAGTGAAGACGGTATCCCAAAGTACAAGGTCGAGTTTGATTTCAGTAGTGCCGGGCTCCAGCGTTCTTTAAAAGAAAGCCTGGAAAGATTACAGTTGAAAGCAGTTGATATTCTATTTTTACACGATAGTGATTTTTTCCCCGAAGATGCTGAACGTAATTCCGTCGAGGGGCTGACCGCGCTGGTCGAAATGCGCGACAGGGGTGTCATCAAAGCTATTGGAATGGGAATGAATCATTGGGAAACTACCGCTCGAATGATTGAGCAATTCGATTTGGACATTATATTACTCGCCGGTCGATACACCCTGTTGGACCAGACTTCACTACCCGAATTCATGCCTCTGTGTATAGAACGAGGGGTAAAAGTGGTGATCGGAGGTCCCTATAATAGTGGAATCCTGGCGCGCGATCTAGATAAACCGGTCACTTTTAACTACCTGCCTGCGCCTGAGGCGATGATTGAAAAAGCCCGAAAAATGAAAACGGTCTGTGATCGGCATCAGATCGACTTAAAAGCTGCTGCGCTGCAATTCCTCATAGCCCACCCCGCGGTAGCCACCGCTATACCCGGAGCGGCATCCCTGCATGAACTGAATGAAAATATTCGTATGATGCAGGTTAAAATCCCCACGGGCTTTTGGGCTGAGTTGAAAGAGGAAAAACTGCTGCCCGATGAAGCGCCGACCCCTTGAAGGTTAAAGCGCAGTGAGGGTCGATCTGAATAATTAGCTTCTCACAAACTTCAATTCTAGGGATTGACAACAATCTACAGGTTACCCAAATTGATGATTCAAACTCAATTCACAAAGGCATTAAGTTATGGCATACACACTTCCAGAATTAGAATATTCCTATGATGCACTGGAACCGCATTTCGATGCGCGCACCATGGAAATTCATCACTCTAAACATCACGCTACTTACATCACAAAGGCAAATGGGGCGCTTGAACAAGCGCCTGATCTAGCCGATAAATCCGTTGAGGATCTTATCGCTGATGTAGCGAATCTTCCTGATAACGTAAAAGGTCCCCTTCGTAATAACGCGGGCGGCCATGCTAACCACTCTTTTTTCTGGCAAACACTATCCGGGAGTGGCGGTGGTGAACCTTCGGGCGATCTTGCCAGTGCCATTAATGATACGTTTGGCGGCTTAGACAGCTTTAAGACAGCATTTGCCGATGCCGGTATTAACCGTTTCGGCAGCGGTTGGGCCTGGCTTGTCGTAACCGCCGACAAGAATCTCGCGGTCACATCAACCCCCAATCAGGATAGTCCTTTAATGAGGGGTTTAGTGGATGTGGAAGGCGATCCCGTCATCGGTCTCGATGTCTGGGAACATGCTTATTATCTTAAATATCAAAATGTGCGACCTGATTATATTGCGGCTTTCTGGAATATCGTTAACTGGTCCAAAGCCGAAGAACGGTATAAAGCAGCTACTGGTTAATACTTATTTTACCCTGAAAAATAAAGACGTCGGCTAAACCCGGCGTCTTTTTTTTATGATAAGGATGCGTGATTCTGGAGTATGATGGGAGGTCCGCGCATCGTCGTGGACGTAACATATCTATGACAATGGTATGAATAGGGACTGCGTGTTTAATTATCCTCATACAACTTACACCCTTATGTCTTTGCGAGTCCCGCGGCTGCGGGACGAAGCTACCGAGCGCAGCGACATCTTCCATTCCAGGCAAATGTCTTTCGCGTATCAGCTAATCCTCGGAATGGGAAATTACGATCAGACGTCCTCTGGACTGGTCATGACACTTTAACGGTCATACAGCGGCCACAACAACGCGTGGCCCTTCATAAATTGTTCATCCGGAGGGCCACGCGTTGTCGTGGCCGAAGATATATATAAGGAAGGGAAAAAAGCGTCGCTAATCCAGGATCAGGCACGGCCAAGATAAGATCCGTCTTCAGTGCTGACCTTAATTACCTCTCCTTGTTTGATAAACAACGGTGTTTGCACCACGAGACCGGTCTCCGTCGTCACCGATTTAAGGGCGCTGCTTGCGGTATCTCCTCTTATGGCCTCGGGTGATTCTGTTACTTTTAAATCTACTGAAGAACGGAGCTGAATTTGTACCGCCTGATTGTCGACAAAAAGAATATCATAATTATTTCCTTCAGATAAATATTTTTTGGCATCCTCGACCACTTCTTCGGAGAGCAGTGTATCCTCAAAAGTTTCCGGATGCATAAAGTGATATCCCTCCTGGTCAAAATAACTGAACTCCAATCGCTGGGAATCGGTCATTAGTATTTCAACATTGTCGGTGCTGCGAAATTTCGTGGTCGTTGTGCTTCCACTGTGTAAATTGCGAAGAGTTGTTTGCACAAAACCAGCTTGCCGCCCTTGGGTGCGATGCATCATATCAAGAACGAAATGCGGTGTGCCGTTATAGTTAATGACTTTTCCTTTTCGGATTTCTGTAGGTGAGGGCATGGAAAATAAGCGGGTCGTTGGTTGAAGTATTTATATTGAAATGATGGCCTTGTGATTAGGTCATTAAAAAGAAAGCTGTCAACCCTGTGCTATCCATCTTGTTGTTAAATTTCCACGCTTTACAATCGCTTTAATTACCATAGGGTGATGACCTTAAGGATCTTTATGAAACAGCGGACGATTCTTCGAGAAGTTTCCATTAAAGGGCAGGGGTTACATACCGGAGAAGAAGTGCACATGACTTTGAAACCGGCCCCTGAAGATCACGGTATCATCTTCAGGCGTGTTGATATTTACGGGAAACCGGAAATCAAGCCTACTGCTGATGTCGTATCCGATATCATGCGAAGCACGACAATTTCTTCCGGTCATGTCACCCTCAATACCGTGGAACATGTACTTAGCGCTCTCAGTGGGACGGGTGTCGATAATGTCCTTATTGAAATCGATGCCAATGAGATGCCCATACTCGATGGATCCGCTAAACATTTTGTAAATTTGATTCAAAAGGCTGAGCCCGTTGAACAAGAGAAAGAACGCGTCTATTACGAACTCAAAGAACCCGTATCGGTTACCAAAGGCAGCAGTTCTTATATCGCCCTTCCCCACAAAGGCCTCAAAATAACCTGTACTTTAACCGACGACCGGGGGGGGGCGAACACCCAACACCTCTCCCTTGATATTAATCCCCAGACCTATATTGCCGATATTGCTCCTGCCCGTACTTTTGCATTTTTTGAGGAAGTCGAAAGCCTTCGCCAGATGGGAAAGATTCGGGGGGGAAGTTTAGATAATGCGATCCTAATTAAGGGTGATACTATTCTCTCTAAAGAACCGTTGCGTTTTAAAGATGAATTCGTCCGTCATAAAATCCTCGATATTCTTGGAGACATAATGCATATCGGACGGCCTTTGATGGCTCATATTATTGCGGTACGACCCAGTCACGCCCTGAACCATGCTTTAACCCACGCGCTGTATGATAAAATGCACGCGGAAAGCAACGGGAAGAAGGCCAAGAAAAAAATGACACCTTCAGTGCTCATTGACCCCACCGAAACGGCTCTTGATATCCGGCGTATCCTGGATCTTCTCCCACACCGTTACCCCTTTGTCATGGTTGATAGAGTGACGAAAATTAAGGGTGATAATGAACTCATTGCCGTTAAAAATGTCTCCATTAATGAACCTTACTTTCAAGGACATTATCCCGGTCGACCCATTATGCCGGCGGTGCTGCAAATTGAAGCTATGGCTCAAGCTGCGGGAATTCTGCTTCTCCGCCAAGTATCTGGAGAAGGAAAAATCGCGCTGTTTATGAGCTGTGATAAAGTTAAGCTACGTCATACCGTCGTTCCTGGCGATCAGCTTGAGATCCATGTGAAGCTGAATCAGGTCCGGGGCGGTAAAATTGCCAAGGCCAGCGCCTCCTGCAATGTGGGCAAGAAAAATGTTTCCTCTTGTGAGTTGATGTTTGCCTTTGTTGATGATCCCGAAAAAGCGTAATTTTTTCGCAGTTTCATACCTGGAATATCGTGGCAACTGAAATTCATCCCACAGCCATTGTGGAATCCGGAGCCGTTCTCGATGACAGGGTAAGCATTGGGGCCTTCGCCTATATTGGTTCCAAGGTAGAATGTGGGGCAGGGACGACTGTTCATCATCACGCCACGGTTGAAGGTAAAACAATTTTAGGTAGAGATAATGAAATTTATTCCTACGCCTTAATCGGGGGAAAATCACAAGATCTGAAATCTAAAGGAGGTGCGCCCGGTCTCAGGATTGGCGATAACAATATCTTCAGGGAGTATGTCACGGTCCACTGTCATTCTGTGGACGGAGAATATACGATCCTGGGTTCTAACAATTACTGCCTCGCATACAGTCATATCGGGCATGAGTGTGTGATCGGGGATCATTTTATTCTAGGCCATAGCAGCACGCTGGGAGGACATATGGTGGTGGAAGATTTTGCTAATGTGGGAGGGCATACTGCCTTTCATCCCAATTGCCGCATAGGGCGTTGCGCTTACATCGGGGGTTGTTCCAAGGTGGTCCAGGACATCCCACCCTTTATGCTTGGGGATGGCAGTCCGGCGACCATTAAGACCATCAATAAAATTGGTATGGAGCGCCACGGGTTCTCCGAGGAAGCTATCAGCCTGGCGCGACAAGTATATAAAATACTCTACCGTGAGGGGCTAAATCGAAGCCAGGCTTTAGACCGCCTTCGCGACCATGAGAAAGCGGATGATTCTATTGTGAAGTCAATAATCGATTTTGCCGAAAACAGCACACGCGGATTAGCTTGATAGGGTTAATTCAACTTAATCATTAGAATTTATTTCGTCCCCAAGCTTTTGCAGGTATTCAAAGCTATAAAGCCCGGTATTATGGCCGTCGCTGAAATGAAAACAGACCGCGTAATTGCCTTTTAATTCCCATCTGCGAACTTCCACCCCGGGGAATTTTTTCGAACCCATCCCTCCATATAAATTTCCAAAAATATCGCGTTCCCCCACATTTTCTGCGCTCGGTGAACAAGCGCGTAAATCCTCCATCTTGAAATAGTCTTCCCGCCCATCGGGCCAGAGAATAGCTATCTCTTTTCCAATTACTTGTATGTCACTCGGAGGTTTAATCATGCACTACTCCTTATCATAGTTATCCCTCTTTTACTAATATTTCCCCGCACCCTCACTTTCTGTCCCTCTTAATCATAATCCATGTAATAATTACTGAGAGGATGAGGGCGATTAGGGTAGAGGGTTTATCTCAGCACCCACTTTTGAATTATAAGTAGTTTATGTACAAATAAATAAGAAATGTTAACCATCTTAAAATTTTATTTAACAATTGATTTTCATGATGAAATCGGTATGTTTCCGGCGCATGAAAGGGTATTTCCTGATACTCGTTTTTTATCCCGTGGTAGCGTTTGCTCAGAAATCAGGTTCAAACGCTGAAGTTTTTACGACACTCCCTGAATTCACAGTAACAGAAACGAGAGTTGCCAACGCGGAGCCGGCCAGCACTTATGCCTCTGCTATTACGGAATTACGGTACGAACCTTTAATTGATGTTCAGACGCGCAACATCGCTGAAGCGCAGGGTGATGTGACTTTACGTGGAGGTATTTTTGAAAACACGGGATTCAGAGTTGGAGCAGCCACCTTGTTCGATCCACAAACGGGACATTATTTTGCCGAGATTCCAATCGCACCGGACATGCTCACGGTGCCGAAAATAATTACCGGTATTGAGAATGCGCACGCCGGATTTAATTCGACAGTGGGTACTTTAAATTACGCATGGAACCCCATACGCAAGGGTGGGGAAACTGCTGTGGGTTTGGGTGATAACGCTTTTAATCTTCAGCGTATTTATATTGGTGAGGTAAATGAATATAAAAAAGGGAATACTGCAGGAATAGATTTTTCTTTTGCCCGCTCAGAGTCCGACGGAACGCGCCCTTACGGCGACCATGAATTTAACCGCTATGCGGGCAGGATTCAGTTACTTGGTGAACATTCACAGACAGATTTATTCGCTGGGTATCAGTCGAAGTTTTTCGGGTGGCCGAACATGTATACACCTTTTAACGTAAACGAAACAGAGAACTTGCAGACGAACCTCTATCTTATCAACCACCGAACGAATTATGTTGATGATAGTTTTATAGAATTCACGGGTTACTACCGAAGACATAAGGATGATTATGAATTCAACCGTTTTATACCTGGACAGTTTAATCCCTTTCAGCATGAAACCATCGTCTGGTCCGCGGGACTCCAGGGGCAGCAGGTCTTTAATAATTTTTCTTTGCATTACAGCGGACAGTTTCTTTCAGATGAGATAACATCCAGCAATCTGGTGTTTGGACCATTCAGTTCTCGCAGCTATTATAAATTAACCCTTCTTCCGGAGTGGCGTCACTCGTATTCTGAAGGGACCGAGCTCGTCCTGCGCGCCGGAGCAAGTTATGATGACACCAACCGGGACAGTTCAAGAGTGTCTCCCATGGCATCGTTATCCTTAACCCGGAG
This sequence comes from Opitutales bacterium, assembly GCA_965197745.1. Classification (GTDB taxonomy): domain Bacteria; phylum Verrucomicrobiota; class Verrucomicrobiia; order Opitutales; family PNEW01; genus CBDANS01. The sequence continues at coordinate 1,169,666 of CBDANS010000007.1, forward strand.
TGATAGCAGGGGCCGTGGTGAACGCTTCTATTTCGATTATGCCGAGAGCAGCCAGGTCCCGGGCTACACCGCGATCGGGGCCAATCCCAATGCCGGGCTCTTTCGCGGTAAACCCGATGCGGGCCGTGAGAGCAGCAGAAATATTGAAGTGGGTGCTGATCTGGTTCGTCCGAATTGGCGGGGTCATGTCGCCATCTTTTATCGGCTGGACCGTGACTTGCTGGATTGGACTTACAGTTTTGAAAGCACTTCCGCGCGCATGGCTAACAATGTGGATATCGATACCTTTGGCAGTGAATTCACTTTTATTACCCGTTGGAAAGATTTAAATATGGTTCTCGGATACACCTACCTCAGTAAGAGTGAGGATTATAGAAATGCTGATGTTGATGCCAGTTTTTATGCATTGAATTTCCCCCGGCACCGTTTTACAGCAGCTTTCATCTATCGCTTTCTCAATCAATTTGAATTTCGCATCGATAATGAGTTCCGCTCCCAGGAAGAAAACATTCTACGGCGCAGCTCAGATGAGGCAGCGCTGACATCGCTCAGCCTTATATGGGCCCCACCTCCCTTAACCGGACTGGAACTGAGTTTAACCGTTGATAATATATACAGTAGCAATTTCGAGGAAATACCCGCAACTCCTGCTGTTCGGCGTCAAGTATCCTCCTACCTGACTTACCGCTGGTGAAATGGGGAAAGGTCTAAAGTCGAAGGTCAAAAGTCGAAGGTCGGATAGTTTCCTAATTCCATTTGGTCTTTCGACTGATTACCTTTAACCTATTGCTTACTGCTCACCCCTGACTTGCGTTCGGCAAAGACGACAGCAATGACCATGATGCCGCCGCCCAGGATAAGCCTTGGAATATCCGTGATTTCTCCAAAAAAAAGGAGTGAGCAGAGAACAGCGAGGGGGATTTTAAGATTATTAAATACCGCCAGAGTGCCCGGGTTACTCTGGACTGCCCCTTTATTCCAAAGAAAAAATCCGATTCCTGAAGGGAGAAATCCGAGGTAGAGGAGGGCACTTATCTGGGGCGCGGTTAATTCATCAAACTTTTGCCAACCTCCGGTCAGGGTTGTCATGAATGTAGTCACGATGACAGCTCCGAGGTAGAGGAGGGCGAAGACTTCATGATCTTTAAGATGAATTATTTTTGCACGAACCTGACGGTACTCAATTTGACCGAAAGCAAAGCAGGCATTTGAAAACTGCATGAGTAAAAAACCGACGATAACGCCCCTGAATTCAGCATTTTGATAGCGAATAAGAGCGGCGCCAATTACAGCCATGAGCGCGGCACCGAGATAATAAGTCTGAAGCTTCCGGTGATAGAGATCATTGATGATGGTTACATAGAGTGGCGTGAAGATCGTAAATAATGCTATCTGGTAAGCCTGCAGGTATTGAAAGGAAAAGATATAACTGCAGTACATAAGCCCGAATTGGACCACCCCGATTAAGATCAGTCTTCCTATAATCAAGAGAGGAATTCCTTTCCACCGCAGTAGGGGCAGAAACAGAGGCAGAGCAAGCGTCATCCGCGCCCAGGCGACAAAGTTGGGATCAAGACCGGTGAGATATGTTTTTATCAAACCAAATGAAAAAGCCCAGATGAAAGATACAATTAAAAGGTAGATCATCGTTCTGAATTAGAGAAATAGACGTTCAATGGTCCAGTAAGCGCCCGTCAATGCAATAAGAAGGGAAGCGGGAACAATTACGGATTTTCGGTACCATCTTTTTTTTATAAACCATCCGAGAACCAGGTATGCCAAAGCAATGACCGTTAATTGGCCCCCTTCAACACCTAGATTGAAAGTAAGCAAAGCGGTTAGAAAATCACGGCGCGGGAGACCGAGTTCGGCGAGCACACCCGCGAATCCTAAGCCATGGAGAAGGCCGAAGATGAATACGATAAAGGGACGCCAGGGTTTGAGCCGTACCGTGAATAAATTTTCGATAGCAACAAAGACAATCGATAAAGCGATGAGGGGTTCTACAATATCGGAAGAGAGTGAAAGGTAACCGTAAATGGATAATCCCAGGGTGATCGAATGGGCAATGGTGAATGCCGTAATCTGCCAGACGAGATAACTGAATTTTATACTTAAAAGGAAGAGAGCCAGCACAAATAAGATATGATCAAGTCCCTTGGGTAAGATGTGTTCAAATCCAAATAAGAGATAGCGGGTTGCCACTTTAAATCTATTTGGCCGCGATTGAGGGTCACTTTCTTTTTCATGAGGAAGGTCGATTACGGGATCGGGTAATTCTTCACTGACATTAATATTCTCAGGTTCAGCGAACGGTTCACTTTCAATAAGCTCGATAACTTCGGATTCGGAGGGCTGTTCACTTTCAGTAATCTCTAAAAGTTCGGGTTCAATCTCCTTATTTTTCTCGAGGTCTTCAGGTTGCTCTTGCTTAATTATCGCTTCATTTTCAACAACCTCAATCGCGGCACTTTCTTCCTCATAATATATCGGAAAATCGTAGATATCAACAGGGTGGGCCAGGCCCATAAGGGGAATTTGAATTGCCAACAAATAACCCCAAACAAATTTACTCATCACTGCACCCCCACCCCCACAGCGGTAATTACCGGCTTTCATGAAGCAATGAGTTTTAAAAGCGCTTCCCACCTGTCGCTATAACTGACGGGAATGTCGCGAGCTATTAGTTGTTTAAAATATAGCGTCAATAAGATTACATTCCATACGCAAGCGATCGAGGCCAAACCGTATAACGAAATTTTAAAGAGTCGATTTTTATGGTTCCTGTCGATAAGCAAGGCAAAACCGAGCATCGCGAAAAATATCGATGATTCGAAAGCGCGGTTACCAAAAGAGGAACCAAACCACCAGTTATGCCACGAGGCATTAATGAAGATTATAGTAAGGAGGGAAACAGTCCATGACTTTGGAATACTTTTTTCCTTTATAGTATAAAAGATTAAACCTGCCATACCCGCAATGAGCAAGGGGTGCCAGTTGAATAATCCATGATGATGCGAAAATAATATCTTTGCGATCCTGGGGTGAAGAAAATTAAACGATTCACCTTCATAGGTGTAGATCAGCCATGTGCTGTAAAGTATTTTCCAACATAACAATTGGATAAATACGGTTATCAACGCGGGAAATAAAAATACCGTAAGACAATTGAGTTTCTGCCTGGTTTCTATTTCGCTGATGATATAATTTATGATTACAACCGCAGGGAATATTAAATATACAACAGCCGTGTTTCTGGTGATAACGAGAAGTCCGGAAAAAAAGCCCAGACCCAGCCAATGGCGCCAGCAGGATACTTTATCGAGGATTTTAAAAGTCAGGTAATAGATAAGGATTGTTAAAAAAAAGACGGTACTGTGGCTCATTGATACGCGCGCGGTCTGGTAATATAAAAGAGGACTGCTCAACCAAATTAGAAGCATACTCATCCATGCCCTGTTAACGGGCACATATCGGGAAATAATCTTCAACGCGAGGTATAAGCTGGTCACGGAATAACCGATCTGCCCAATCCATATGAAAATAAAATAAATCGGTTCAAATCCCGTTGATGGCAAACCGACTACAAGGCTAATTAAATGGGCGAAAATGAAAAAAGGTAAACTGGCAACAGCCCAGCCCATGGGGTATTTATTAGGCAATAAACCGTTACGCGTACGGGAGCCATTGAGAACAAATTCCTTGGTCTCGGCGTCGATGGTATTGGCCATTTCGAGCTCATTGTAAAAATCCAGGTCACCGTCAATAACGATGGATCGGAGCCAGAAATAATAAAAACTGTCGTCTATTCCCTGCAGGATAGGTTCCTGCTCGGGGGTGAACATACCGTAACCTTTATAAACCACGGCATAGAGCGCACATATTACTGCACACACCGTGAGGATCCATATTCCGTAGGGTGTGTCTTTTTTATTATTCATCGACTATAATGATCCTCGTTTTTTATCACGTGCTTGTTACTACCTACCTGAATACTGCCTGCCAAGCCATAGTTCAGCGCCACACCTGACGCTTTCCTGTTAACATTTCTATTTTTTTGTGTTCTGCAACATCCGCACCTCAGCTGCTGCCTGCCCATTTCTGAATTTTCTCTTTTATCTTATCTCTGATTTCCCCTATTTTTTCCAACTTCTCTTCGTCACTGCCCGGAAGTTTTGATGGGTCAGGAAAACTCCAGTGGAGCCTGACACCCGCGCCCGGGACAGAGGGGCATCTCTCAGCGCTCGTCTCATCACATACGGTGATAAGATAAGCAATGTTCATCACCGTGGTGATAACTTCAGATATACTTTGGGTTTTATTATTTGAAATATCAATTCCCTCTTCAGCCATTGATTTTACGACCAGTGGGTTTAATACTCCCGGTTCTATTCCCGCGCTGATGGCTTCGAATTGCTCATCATGGAGATAATTCAGCCATGCTTCTGCCATTTGGCTGCGTGCGCTGTTGTGAATGCAAACAAAGAGTACTTTTTCTTTTGGCACAATTCCAGGAGAGGTAATGATGAATAAGGGAGTCTAGTTAAAAAAGATTAACGAACAATGCCAGAAATTATTGTCGCTGAATGGGCACAGGAAGAGTTCGCAATAAAAGGGATAGGGATGCAATTTCCCTCTTTCACCTATCCTGGATTGGGGATAATGTTGGACACGATTGCGTTAGCCGGGTAGAGTTGAAGAGAAAAATTGATATGGGAAAAATAACTTATTATTTTAAGCGTGCTGTTCCTTTATTTATAGTGGGATTGCTCAGCCTTCCTTCCGGCGCTGCCTACGCGCATCACGGGGGAAAAGTACACATATCACCCTATCGTAAACTTTATGTGAGAATTATTGACAACTCGAGTATTGGTTCTGATGGCAGTTTCGGCTCGGAATTATCAGAACTTGATCGGTATCGATTCATGAGTGAGGCGATAACGACTGTTTTTGAAAGTAAAGAATACCCGGTTGCCTTAAAGTTCGTGCGCTTTGGCAAAGATATCCCTCCGGATGAAAACGTCCTCACGATCTCTATATACCGTTGGACGCTCAACCGTATCGGTGAATATGAGACGCGGTTTTTTGCAAAGATAAAGTCACGAAAAGGTAAGGTCGATCTTGGCTCCTTTACCGGACGCTATATTGCTGTCAATCTTGCCGATAGAGAAAAGGTGATCAATAACTTTAAAGCCTCAGCCGGAAAAGCCCTGGAAAAACTCTATCCTGAAATACGGGTGCGCACCCTCCCCGGGAAAACGAGAACGCTCCGGGATAGCTACGAAATTAACTAGTGACAAGAAGCATCACTCGTCATTCCGCAGTGCGAGACCATGACAGAGATTGGCAAGAGACATTAAGAGGTTATAGTCCGATTCTGATATCGAGTAATAAAATGGAGGGCCACGCTCCGTCGTGGCCGTCTCAATCCGAGAACGAAGACGAAGATTATTATTCATCAACATTCCCATTGCTTGCGCAATGGGCTAATTATGTGTTGCCCCTCCGGGGTTTCGTCGTTAAGATAATCATACATCTAAGCGGACGCGACGGAGCGCGTCCCTCCAAAAAATATACCTCCGGAGGGTCACGCGTCGTCGTGACCGTATAAGAAGATTGATTATCATTTGCGCTACAGCAGGTGTGCATCAATGGTAATATCTACCACATCTTATTGCCATTCCTATTAGAACCTTTACACCGTTCTCGCCGATGCAGTTTCAGAAAAAACTATCTGGATGAATCACATACTTTAACGCTAACCGCTTACTCCTCTGCCGGTTCTTCGTCTGTTTCAGCCATTTGCTCAGCCGCTTTGTGTATCTCTTCTGCGGCCTCCTCTATGTCCTGAACAGCTTCCTGGGCGGCGGCCTCGGCATCCTGAGCCATTTCTGTAGCGGCTTCATGCATCTCCTCAGCCATAGCTTGCACAGCGTTGACGGATTCCATGGCGGGAGCCATCTCCTCGACAGCCTCCTCGACGGCTGCTGCTTCCGCCGTTACCGTTTCAGCCATTTGCTCAGCCGCTTTGTGCATCTCTTCCGCGGCCTGCTCTATGTCCTGTACAGCTTCTTGAGCGGTGGCCTCGGCATCCTGAGCCATTTCAGTAGCGGCTTCACGCATCTCCTCTGCGGCCTGGTGCATCTCTTCAACAGCTTCATGCATTTCTTCCATAGCGTCATCGGTAGCTGATTTTACCATCGATTCAACACTTGGCGGGGCTTCGGCTGCTGGCATCGCTTTTTCAGTGGTGGCGGGTTCTTCGGTCACTTCCGTTTTTTTCTGACAGCTCACTAAAATGACAAAGAAAAGGGCCGTCATTCCCGCGAATAAATATTTAATTTTACTCATAACATTCTCCTTAAAACAGATTGGTTAATTTTACTGGGGCACCCCATACCACAATGTAAAAGGGAGTGGAGTATTGTCAATGGGGGGATTGCAATGGTGTAATTCAAGACACAAAGCATAACTACGCCTAAAAAATAATACTCCCAATATCCGTAAAATCAGGGGAGGAGGATTTGCTTGCCACTTAATCTATCAAAAGCATAGTGATCAACGGAATGAGTCGGGCTTTCAGTAATGGCAGGTGCGCGCGCTTATTTTTTTTCGGTGAATTATAATTTCAGGCGGGAGTAGCTCAGTGGATAGAGCAGCGGTCTTCTAAACCGAAGGTCGGGAGTTCGAATCTCCCCTCCCGTGCCAAACTAAGGGAAAAAGCAGAAGCCGCCCATCGGGGAAAAGGTTTTATCAGATGATTAGCGCATCGATAATAGAAGTGCTTCGTAAACGGAATTTCCGTCTGCTTTGGATGGGTCAAGGGGCGACGCAAATAGGAAGTGCCATAGATATAATTGCCTTGCCCTGGCTGGTGCTGAAATTAACAGGTGATGCTTTTGCCATGGGCACGGTTCTTGCCGTTTGGGGGATACCGCGTGCTGTATTTATCTTGGTGGGTGGGGCTTTAACGGATCGCATGTCGCCACGTCTGGTTATGATCGTAGCTGATTTATTGCGAATGGGTTTAGTTTTATTGATGGCGATACTCGTTCTGGCTGAATCTGTTGAACTATGGATGATTTACGTTTTTGCCTTTATGGTGGGATTGACGAGTGCCTTTTTAATCCCGGCTCGATCGGCGATTGTTCCATTCATAGTCGATACTGAACACCTTCAATCCGCAAACTCGGTAATCATGGGAACGGCTCATGTCTGCCATCTTATCGGTCCCGTATTGGCGGGTATTACGATCAGCTTTTTTGGAGATAAGAGCATGCTATCCAGTAATGCATCTGAAGTTTTGCCCGAAGCTCTGGGAATAGGTATCGTTTTTCTGGTCCAGGCGAGCACGAATCTGATTTCAGTTCTAACGCTATGGATGATGAAAATCGAAATCTTGCGGGATAAAACGGATGAACATAAGAATGTGTGGTCATCTATCAGCACTGGATTTATGACAATGTGGAAAGATGTTACTTTACGCGCATGGTTTTTTATTATCGTGGCTCTCAGTCTTCTCTTTAATGGTCCCATAGTGATTGGAATACCGGTCCTTGCGGACACACGCTTTCCTGAAGGATCAACGGCATTTGGGGTCATCATGTCCGCAGCTGGCGCAGGTGGTTTAACGGGCACTCTCCTTGCGGGGGTATTACCGAGACCCGGGCCCCGGTGGCTTGGCTCAACGTTAACCCTGCTCATAGGCTTGCATGGAATAGGGTTGATATTGCTTAGCAGTGTTTATTCAACACTCATGGCCGCAATGATAACACTGGTTATGAGCATGGCAGATGGATACGTATATATCATGTTTATTTCATGGGTGCAAAGACGCACTCCGAGAGAAATAATGGGGCGTATTATGAGTCTGATAATGCTTGCGAATTTTGGAGTGCAACCTGTTTCACAGGCCCTTGCCGGAGCCGTTGTCGCCTTCAACACAAATTTATTATTTATAGGGTCGGGCAGCCTCCCCATCGTATTCATGTTAATCTATTCTCTCAAACCCGCGGTACGGGCGATGGGGATAGCAAGCGATGACAAAATATAAACGGTCTTTTCCCACCAGCGATCAGACTAAGATAAAATTTTCTCATAGGGGTTGACTCAAATTATACTGCCTCTCAAGGTGCGGGTCTATGAACAAATTTAAAATAGCCGATCCTAACTTTCCACTTATTCAGCTACCCGGAGAATTTGATACTCGTCGCATTACAATGCACGGTGATCTTCTGCAGGGAGAGGAAGTTGAAATCATCAATGCCAAGGGTCCCGGGTGTATCCGACACTTCTGGCTCACCCTCTCCATCAGTAATGAGACGGAGCTGGAGATCAATTGCGATGAGGAAAGCGATCCCCAGGTTAAAATGAAGTTGAATCAATTCTTTGGCGTGCTCTTGGGACAAACACCCTATCGAATTGAGTCTGCGCCCATTAAGCTGCTGCCGAAAAGCGGCTATAATTGTTACCTGCCGATACCATTCAGTTCATCCTGCAGAATAGTATTACGCAATCCCGGAGAGGATAAGACTCATTACTGGACCATGGCGAACTGGCATTGTTATGACAAGGACGAGGCGATTACACCCTATCGCCTTCATGCTGACTTTCGTGTTGAATCACCGGCGCCGCCACAAAGTTCATACCTCGTGGGCGATGTCAGCGGACGTGGATTTATCGCGGGGCTTTTCAAGGGAATTCGTAAACAGGACCAAAGCGATCTCATCTATCACACCGGGAGCGATCTCTGGATGATCGATGGGGAAGTGAATCCTCATGTCATGCGAGGGATCGGTATCGAAGACACCTTTGGGCAATCGTTTGGCTACTTTAAGGATAGCAGCCAGTGGTCCGGCTGTCCCTATGAAGAGAGTTGGGGAGGGCACACGGCAACCGAAGGGGTGGTCTACCGCTTCTTTGGGGTAGATACCCTGTCCTTTAAATCATCCCTTGTCTTGAGATTTGGGGCCCTTGCCAACCATACAGAAAGCGTATTGTATACCTACCTCGATCGGGAGTGTGAGGCGATTGAAGTCGAGAGCCCAAAGTCGTGGACTTTAACCGGACCCTTTGATTGCGATACGATCGAGGATTTTGAACGGGAGGAATTCTCTGAAAGGGCGCGTGGCGACTGGCCCGAGGACCGGGAGTGGGGCGAACGCCGCTTTCCCCCTCTGGAAATCGATTCCGAACACGCCTGGTTAGACTTTACCCGCTACTTCCGATGCACGGCTCAAAGCAAAAAGGGCATGCAGCTTCATCATGTCTCGGCTTACGCGCACACGACGATCACTTCAGAGTCGCAATGCCAAAAAATAATGCGTTTAGGTTTTGATGACTGGCTGAAGCTATGGGTCAATGGAAAACCCGTGACAACGGTGCGGCATGATAATGGATTCGCTGTTCAGGAGGTACCGATAACCCTGGAAAAAGGTAATAACGAAGTTCTCATTAAGTTGAGTAATTTCGATAATATCGAGTGGTGATGCTGGGCTTTCAACCTGGTAGTAGAAAGTGATAAGGGCTAAAGAATCAGGCCGAAGGTTAAAAGCCAATAGTCATAGGTCGAACAGGTAATGCGATTATTACTTATACTTACTTTAATCGCAGGAATATTTATTCAAGCGTATTATTATTCGGAATTGCCGGATTACGTTGCCAATAATTTCGGAAACAACGGTGAACCCAATAGTTGGATGTCCCGGGAATGGCATATGGGCATAGCCATTGCGATATATCTCATGAATTCATTATTATTTCTCTCCACACCCCTGATCTTTAGAAAAATACCTGTTAAATATATAAACTTTCCGGAAAAAGAATTTTGGCTGGCTGATGAAAGAAAAACAGAAAGTATCCAACTCATGTCGAGCTGGTTGGCATTTTTTGGCCTGGCCACAAATGTCTTTGTCATTCTGGTTTCACATCTCGTCTACGAAGCAAATATTTCTGACCCCGTTAAATTAAACGAATCGATGTTTTTCACAGTAATACTACTATTTATAATCGTTATTATAACGTGGATAATATTACTTTTTAAACGATTTAAGAAAATCGCCTGACAGTGAAAATAAACCCCAGTGAAGATCTAAAATGAAAAGTACCGGTATAACCTATTTGCTCTTAGTGCTGATTGTTATTGTCGCAGGATGCGCGGACCGTGACACCACAGCTCCTCTTGTCGTCAATACCTTCCCCTCAAATGGGAGCCGGGACATTAACCCCTCGATAAGTGAAATAGCGGTAACTTTCAATGAGGCAATGATGGATGGGAATTGGTCCTGGGCATACACGAATATAAACGAATTCCCAGAGATGAAAGGAGATCCCTACTTTACGGAAGACTTCACTAAAAATATATTGCCGGTAAAATTGGAGCCGAATAGAGAATATATTATCTGGATAAACAGCGAAAAGTTTCAAAATTTTAAAGATCGGAGTGGCAACCCGCTCGCTCCTTACAAGTTTACCTTTAAGACTAAATAGGGTTCCTTGACGGACGCCATTATTCGGCGCTCCGTGGACTATGACCGGGGATGTGTCGCCCCTCTGGGGCTACGTTTTAAACTATTATTTTTTACCCACAGCTTCCGCTGTGGGCTACGATTGTCACACCCCTCCGGGGTTGATTTAATAGGGAGGGACGTGCTCCGTCGCGTCCGTAACCATCATATTAAAGCGGCCAAGACAGAGCGTGACCCTTCAGAAGAAAATGAAAAAAGGGCGTCTCCCGCAGTTGCGGGATCCTCGCAATGACAATGGAAAAATTCAATCAACTATTGATAATCGCTACCAAGGGCCGTGCCCGGCATTTTACAAATCGACAATCGCAAATCGTTACCGAGGGCCATGCCCGACATCTTGCAATTCGACAATTGCTACAGCATCTCCTGGATAAGAGCGTCTGCTTGTTCCTTGGTGATTCCGAGCTTGCGGTAGGCGAGGGGCCCTCCTTCTTCAAGAATGGGTTCCAAATCATTAAGGGTGGGCAGGTCGTTGCGCTTCCAGAATAGTCCGATAGGTATTTCTTCACCCCACAGGTAGCCTTTGTCCAGGCAGGCATGGAAATCAGTGGGATCATGATCTTCTTCCTCTTCAAGGATTTTTACCCGTGGGTTAAACCATTTGAAAGTGTTGTCTTTATTGTAGGTTACACAGGGGCTGAAAACATCCACTAAAGAAAACCCTTTATGCGAAATGGCGTCCTTGAAAATTTCTATAAGGTGTTTCTGTTTACCGCTGTAACCGCGCGCCACGTAGGTAGCACCGCCGACAATCGCCATGGGTATTGGATTTATCGGGTTTTCGACATTACCATGCGGTGTGGATTTAGTTTTCATCCCTTTCTCACTGGTTGGTGAAACCTGGCCGGTGGTAAGACCGTATATCTGGTTGTCCATAACAATATAAGTCAGGTCCACGTTGCGGCGCATGGTATGGACAAAGTGATTACCACCAATGCCATATCCATCACCGTCGCCGCCGGTTGCGATCACGGTCAATTCATGGTTAGCCAGCTTGGCCCCGGTCGCGACCGCGAGACCACGTCCGTGCAAGGTATGCATTCCATAGGAATTAATAAAACCGGGAAGGTTGGAGGAACAACCGATGCCACTGACGACAAGGACCTGGTGCGGTAGGAGACCCAGCTCGACGAGCGCTTTTTTCAGCGCGGTGAGGACGGAAAAGTCGCCGCAACCTGGACACCAATCCGGAGCAATTTTGCCATCGTAGCTGTCTTTTTCTGGTTTAACTTCAGTTGTGGTAATGTTATTGGCTACTGTACTCATACTTATAGGGGGTTATAAAATTAATTCGTGGACGGGAACCGAGTGCGTGGTTTTCCCTTCGAGTTGTTCTTTGACGGAATTAACAATGTGGTGCGGCATGAAGGGTTCACCATCGTATTTTCGAATAAAACCATCAGCGGAAAATCCGGTTTCGGAACGGAGATAGCGCGCGAACTGGCCGCTGTAATTATTTTCTATGATAATAACCTTCTTAGCTGCAGAAAGAATACGGGTAATTTCATCGGCATGAAAGGGGACGATCCATTTGATGTTCAGTTGGCTTGCGACAATACCCTCTTCTCCCGCTAATTTTTCAACGGCCTCACGAATTACACCTTCGGTTGAGCCCCAACCCACCAGTGTGACTTCGGCAGTTTCCGGGCCTACCAGTTTCGGTGGTTCTAACTGTGCAAGGACCGTCTCCATTTTGCGTGCCCGTTTCTCAACCATCATCTGGCGCGTGTGGGGATTGGTAAATTCGTCACTGATGAGGACGCCCTCTTCGTCATGTTCGTCAGTGGAGGCGATATAGATGTGCCCCGGAACACCAGGGACTGCGCGTGGGGAAATACCGCTTTCGGTATTTTTGAAACGAAGATAAGTGCTGTCATTATAACCGCCAAAAGGATTATCTGCGCTTCCGTTTCCATCGGGAAAGATCATCTCTCCGCGATCAATCTCAACATTGAAATCAAGGTCATCAGGGTCGACACTGGCGGTCCCTTCCGAGATCAACAGATCGGAAAGGAGAAGACCCGGACACTGATACTTATCAGTTAAATTAAAAAGTTCGGGAATCGTTTTAAAAAGATCGAGATGACTGCTGGGCGCTACAATTATTTTTGGATAGTCGCCCTGTCCCGCGCCCAGAAATTGCCAGAGGTCACCTTGCTCTGTTTTGGTGGGAACTCCTGTTGCCGGTCCTGCCCGTTGCACATCGACACAGACAATCGGGGTTTCGATCATGCCTGACATCCCTACGGCTTCGGACATGAGGGCAAATCCACCGCCCGAAGTGGCGCACATCGCTCGGCAACCCGCATGGCCGGCACCGATTACCATGTTCATAACCCCTATTTCATCTTCTACCTGCCGCACCATAATGTCTAATTGACGGGCGTGCGAAGCCATATACATGAGCACACCGGTAGACGGGCTCATCGGATAAGCTGCATAAAACTTTACCCCTGCCGCAATTCCGCCTAAGGCAATGGCGTCATTTCCGGTCAGTACTGCCTGTCCCTTACCCACCACGGGCACTTTAAAGGGCAATGACTTAAAATTATCTGCCGCAAATTGATAGCCTGCCTTGGCTATATTTACGTTTGAGGCGACAACCTCGTCACCTTTTCTTTTAAATATTCGTTCTAAAGCATTTTCGAGGGGCTCAAATTCTATCCCGAGCATCTGTAAGGTGGCGGCGACAGCCACAGTATTTCCAGCCAGTCTATTTCCGGTGGTCAGTTCCTTAAGAGGCAAGGGGCATATTTGGACGCCCTCAGCTGCCGTGCCGGGCTTAATTTTATCCCCATCAAAGAGGACAATGGCCCCTGTATTGAGATGCTTGAGGTGCCGGTCCATGGTATCCTGATTGAGCGGGATCATTATATCCCACTTATCTCCCATATTACGCACCGGTTTATCACTGGCGCGAATGGTCAGAAAGGTATGCCCCCCCCGGATAAGGGACTGGTAGGAGTTATATGCGTTTAAATTAAGTCCACGCCGCGCAAAAATGCGTGCGAGTATATTTCCGGGTGTAGCGATACCTTGACCGGCGGCACCGCCTATGCCGACTGCAAAATCAATATTTGCCATAATGAGTTAATAGAGAGAATTCACATCCGACCTGCCATTATCCTGGCAGAACAGAAAAAGAGATTGGTTTAGTAATAATAATTATTTTCGGTACTGTCGACTAGATCAATGAAAAAAATCTATATTAGCAAATTTGAGCAAGAGAGAGAAAATAAAGGGGGTTTACCCGATAATTAATTTATTTTTATATTCAGAACTATTTGTTATATCATAATATAAGATAAGTTTCATATTTTGAAAGAATAGGCATTATTATAATCAGGAGTGCACCCAATGAGATTAATATGAAAGCGGTTGAAATTGATTTTTGCAAAAATACGATAGCTGAATTATAGAAAGTCCAAATGAAAAATTCATTAAAAGGAGCACTTACTTCGGGGTTGATATTTCCAGGTTTGGGACAGATCCTTCTTAAACAGTATTTGCGGGGTATTTCCATCGCCCTTTTGACTGTTATTGGAATAATAGTTTTTGTCATCAATGCGGTTGAACAAGCCTTTATCATTCTCGAAAAGATTGAAGCCGGGGGTGGGGCTTACGACATGAATGCGATATTAAATGCCGCCTCAGAAGCGTCTACATCTTCTGCCAGTAATATTATGAATCTCACTTTGTTGTTTATACTTCTCTGCTGGGTTGGTGGGACTGTTGATGCCTTCATTCAAGGCAGGAAAAAGGACCTGCAAGGTTGAGGGGTTAATTATAAACTATAAAGGTATGCAATAAGGAATAGAGATTATTATGAGTGAATCATTCTTTGGCCCGGATAGGGAAATGGGCACACCCGAGTTGCAGTTGCCCGATAATTTAGGAAAAGAGCTACGCGAATATCTCGAAAATCTGCGGGAACATTACCTGGCGATGGACTGGGCGCGTCGCGTCGGTTTCGGCGAGCGTCCAGCGGTCGTAGTGATTGACCTGGCACTGAATTGGACACAGCCCGATACACAGATGGGCAGCAATGTCGACTCGGTAGTAGAGGCCACGTGCCACGTCCTGGAGTCAGCGCGAAGAGCCCAGATTCCTGTCTTCTTTTCGACCTTAAATTTTGATCCTGATGAATTGCCGGGTCTTCGATCGAAAAAGGTGCAATTGGAACTAAAGCATAAGGACCTTCCCCTCCTTGCACTGGATCCCCGACTTGAACGGAGACCCAATGAGAAAATCATACATAAATACTATGCGTCGGTATTTAAAGGAACGAATTTTCAAGAGATGCTGACCGCGCTGGATGTGGATACCTTAATCATAACCGGAGTGAGCACCAGTCATTGTGTGTATGCCACCTGTCGTGACGCCTGCGACAGTTTTCGCGTTATTATCCCACGCGAAGCAGTAGGGGAACGCTGTCAAATCATGCATATGGTTAACTTGCTGGATATGGACATAGACCTCGGTGATGTGATGCCGACAGAAGATGTCCTTTCCTATATTGAAAAGATATAAGCATTTCGCTGAATTATGATTGATGAAGAAGCTTACGCATGAAGAATTTGACGTAATTTCTTTTCATGATAACCGCCTGTGGGGGATTAAATTTCTTGTTAACGATGAGGCCATGGAAAGCGATATCAAACTCGATATCGATTACATCACAAAATGGATAGGGCAGTGCTCGGAGGGCAATTACAGTTGGGAAGTGGCGCCGGCGGATTTAATATTTCATGGAGTTACCGGTCTTAAGTTAGGAATAGACTGGCAGGATGATGAATATCGTAACGCGATTTCCGGGCCCTATATCGTGGATTTAGAAAGATCACTGGTAGATAAACAGTGGGTCCATTTTGACCGATCCTATTACACTTGGAAGTTTTCTTTTAATGACATCTCAACCTTGTCTTTTGGAGCGTGGGGGTTTGATCTCATACTGAGAAAACCACCGGTTGAAAGAGACAATCAGTGTCTGCCATTAAACGAAAGGTGAGGGGTTTGCAAGGGACAGACGCTACGGGTGGTTGGCGCGAACAGAAAAATCAACCGGAGTAATTCAAGGGATAAGATGAACCCCAGCAATTGGAATTAAGCATTTGTTATCGATGATGACAGAATCAAAACCGGAAAACACGATCCTCGTTCTGGATGTTGGAAAGACCAACGTAAAGATTATGGTGATGAGCAAGAATGGGGCCGTTCTCGATGTCGCTAAGACGGATAATCAGTCCATAGACAGCCCCCCTTATACGCACTTGGATACGGAAGGGATCTGGCAATGGTTATTATCAACAGTGAATGGTTTAGCCGATAAAGATACGATCCGCGCCATCGTTGCGACAACCCATGGCTGTGCCGCTGCTTTAGTTGATGGGGATGAGCTTGTTCTCCCCGTCCTTGATTATGAAGAGGATATTCCTGATGAGATATCGGAGGCTTTTGATGCGATCTTGCCTACATTCGCGGAGACCAAGACACCGAATTTACCCGGGGGGCAGAATCTCAGTCGACAACTTTTCTGGTTTCAGCAGAAGTTTCCACAGGTATTTTCACGAACTAAGTGGATACTGACATACCCGCAATACTGGGCGTGGCGACTCAGTGGGGTTCCCGCAAGTGAACTCACTTCAATCGGCTGTCACAGTTATTTATATAATCCCCATAAGAGATGCTATTCCACGCTCGTTGATCGACAGGGTTGGCGACATCTGTTTCCACCGATCAGACCTGCGTATGATGCGTTGGGTCCCGTCCTCCAGGAAGTGATTCAGAGAACTGGATTATCACCCGAATGCAAGGTCTACAACGGGATCCATGACAGCAACGCAGCCTACAGCCTTTACCTGAGAGGGCATACGCGGCCATTCAGTCTCGTTTCGACAGGTACCTGGGTTATCATTTTCAGCCCGCGATTTCCCCTGGCCAGACTCAATGAACACCGGGACACCCTGGCAAATGTCGATCTCAGAGGCGAACCGCTTCCCACCGGGCGTTACATGGGTGGAAGAGAGTTTGAAATTCTGAGCAAAGACGCCGGCAACGAAAGGGACTTTACGGAATCGGATTTACGAAAAGTCATAGCGAAGAAGAGTTTTCTTTTGCCTTCTTACGCGCCGGGCGGTCCCTTTATGAAGCGCCAGGGATCCACGGTTGGCCCCGAATTAAGTTCAAGGGGTGAAAACCTCGCGCGTGCTACCCTTTATATAACGCTCATGACGCTTAGCAGTATGCGCATGCTTGAAGTAGACGGAGACCTGATGATTTCGGGAGGTTTTGTTAACAATTCGTGGTACTGCCGAATGCTGGCAACACTCGGTGGATGCGAGCGCTGTTACCTCGATCATCAATCAGAGGGTTCAGCGGTGGGTGCCGGCATGTTGGCTTCCTGGAACAATAAGGCCATTGAATGGCCGTTAAATTTGACTCTCGTTGAGAAATTCGAAGATCCGGGTCTTACAGATTACGTTGAGAAATGGCAGAATCTATGCGGATAAGCGAAAGTGCGTGAATGCGTTATGGGACCTTAATTTTGTTATTAACCCCTTTTAGGGGTCTCATCTTAATGCGTTGAACCTCATAAAAAATATGTCTTTCCTAACGGCTTGAATGCATTCGATATGCTGTAAGTGGATGAATATCCCAAAAAATACACAAATCATCAGACTCGATCATGGGGATGATCAGGTGTTAAAACATCTTATCCAGTTGTACCAGTATGATTTCAGTGAGATTGACGGTGGCGTGACAAATGAGGATGGCTTGTACTGCTATTTTAATTTTGATCAATTCTGGAAGCTCGAAGGAGCTGCTGCTTACCTCTTGAAATTTGAAAACCTGTGGGCCGGATTTGTAACGGTAAGAAAAGGCTCTATTCTTCCCTCTTCCCCTAAGGCGATGATTATCGATGAATTTTTTATCATGCGAAAATACCGTCGTTCAGGTCTGGGCACCTGTCTGGCACACTCTATATTTGATCAATACCGAGGAAGATGGGAGGTTTCGGAGACAAAAGATAATATTGATGCACAAAAGTTCTGGCGAAAAGTCATTCGTGATTACACCATCAATAATTATGAAGAAATTCAGTCAGAAAATAAGCACTGGACAGGTCCCATACAGCGTTTCATCAATGAATAATTATTTATGAAATCGAACTTCAGGCGTTGTGAATAATAAATCGATTTCTCTACTGGCCCTTTTTATTTTTTGGCTATTTTTCCCGTCTGTCTTCGCCGATTCTGAAGTAAAGCACGACCTTGATTCCGACTTTGGGGCAGTGGCCAGACATGTTCTCGGTGTAGTGCATGCTGAAGAATATGAAAAAGGTAATTTCAGCAAATGTGTTTCACTCTATACAGAGGATGCAAAATTTTATGGTGAAAATAGAGTCTTTGCCAGTGGGAAAAGTGAACTTTTGAAATTCTATACTGAATTATTTAATAACGATGGGATTCTGCAGATAAAAATTGGTAAGTTTATTGAAATTCAAAAGTCGGGAGACATGGGATGGGTGATTTTTAATTACACCAAAAAATATGAGCTTAAGGAAAAGGATGCATCATTAATAAAACAATACCAACTAGAGGGAGAAAAATATATATTCGTGAGTAAACTGGGTACCGCCATATTCCAATTTAAAGATGAGGAATGGAAAATTGAGCGAATGATCATCTATGGTCCGGAGCGCTGGAGCACTGAGCAGAGGGTAATTAAGATGGTGGAATTTCAATAAAGATTCCAATTATAGACTGTATATCAGAATTAGTAATTTGCGTGATAAATCTGAGGAAGGAGAGTATCGAGATGCAATTAGAAATGAATCGAAAAAAAATACTGGATTTCATTGAACATACGATTGTTGTGATTGGCGATTTGCTTCTATACGTGCTATTTTTTCTTATCGCCTTTAAAGTTCTATGGGGAGTTGTCGCGCTGGGTCTATGGAACCATGTTGGCAGCGAAGTCGTCGGTTATTTTTTGTCCTGGCCTTTGTGGGCGAGGATGCTTATTGGATTTCCTGTATTGGTAATCATTTTCTCGCCCGTCTTCCTCATTGGTTACTGGTTATTCGATGAACCCAGGGGATTGAATAAAATTATTGAATTGCCAAAAAAAGTATCCTGTCAGGGTTTTCTCGAGATCATTCGCAAGAGTTGCTACTGCCTTGCAGTATTTTCCATTCTCAGGATGACCTGGTCTGGGTATGAGTGTCTCGGTTCCGATTTTTCGGGTTGGGTAGACTTATTAAAAAGGGTGTTTTTTGTCTTTATCGGGTGGTCCCTGTGAGGTTAATTCATTTAGCATATCAATGGGTATTACCCAGACAGTTAATTTTAATCATTAAAAAAAATGAGTTCAGCAGAAAAAAATAATGCCGTATACGGTGAGACGAATCCCAGCCTTGAGGAAATTGAAGCGATGGTGGTCAAACGGTTTGGATCAGTGATTGGCTTAAATAAAGAACAGGAAAGCTACTATCGGCAATTGCATGCCGACGTATGGGAGGGAGTGATCAAACGGATTAAAGCGTCAAATATCAGAAATTACTCAATCTATATAACAAAGATAGAGGGAAAGCATTATTTGTTTAGTCATTTTGAATACACGGGCACAGACTATGAAGCAGACATGAAAGCAATGGCCGAAGACGAATCGACCAGGCGGTGGTGGAAGGAGACTGATCCCTGTCAATTTCAGCTTCCCAGCAGAAAAGAGGGCGATCAATGGAGCCAGATGGAAATGGTTTTCTGGATGGAATGAATCCGTGGCGAGGCTAATATGCGTGTGTAAGATAAAGGAATGAGATCCTCTTTTAACATTATACGATTTTAATTCTTTGTATAAGAGGTTGCAGGAATAGGGATAAATAATAGAGTAAGCATCGTAATAAATTCGAATATCTAATGAGTGAACAGTATTAAGGAGAGTAAATTATGGCAAAAGCAAGTGCGCGTCACATCCTCGTGGCCGATGAGGAATCCTGTAAAAATCTTAAAAATAAAATCGAAGCGGGAACAGACTTCGCGACCGTAGCTAATGAACACTCCCAATGCCCATCAGGTAAACAGGGTGGAGATTTGGGTGAGTTCAGCCCCGGACAGATGGTAAAGGAGTTCGATGAAGTCGTCTTCAGCGCGGAAACAGGCAAGGTTCACGGTCCTGTAAAAACGCAATTTGGCTATCACCTTATCGAGATTACGAGTCGAACCGATTAAAGGCGGTGGGAATTCGTGACCCGTGATCAGTGATGGGTTATTCGGATGGGGGCGTAAGTTTCTATCGCCATATCCACAATACAATTGTATCCTTTTTCTGCATGTTGAAGAAAGACAAACCTTGGTACGCGGAGGGATTAAGATTTCAGTGTTCACTGTGCGGAAATTGCTGTAGTGGACCGGACGGAGAAATACCCTTGCAGGAACAGGATAGCCGCCGATTGGCGAAGTATCTGGGGCTGTCATTGCGTGCTTTTAAAGTGTCCTATACGATAATATCCGAATCGACGAATAATCGGGTCCTTAAAATGAACCCGACACCAGGGGATAAGGAGGGGTTAGATTGTATTTTTCTCGATCGTGAACAGATACCAGGTAAAGCCGTGTGTAAAGCGCACGCCGCTAAACCAAAGCAATGTCAAGCCTGGCCATTCTGGCCTTCATCCTTAGAGAGTCTTGAATCCTGGAAGGAGGCGAGTAAGCACTGTCCGGGCATTGGGCAAGGAGATGGAATGTTAACCCGAAAAGAAATTGAGAAAAAACGGCGTCTGATAAAAGGACCCGAGAAAAAATTCGGCCCCTTCGAACGTGGCTGGGAGTGAACTTAAAGTAAAACATCTCGAACTACCGTCTGTAAGGATGGAACGCGTCCTGCGATGAGCTATGTCGAATCGTGTCCCTGGCGCGTTATTATCAAGCGTCACCAGGCTGTCCATCCGCCATCGATGGTAAGATTCTGACCGGTCATGTAACTGCTGGCTTCACTGGCGAGAAAAACAACAGCGCCTTTGAGTTCAGATGGTTTTCCCATGCGTCCCATGGGTGATTTTGGTTCGAGATTTGATATCAGTGCTTTTCCCGCAGATTCCGATGGAAACGGGCCGGGTGAAAGACAATTGACACGGATATTATCCTTAGCCCAGTAGACAGCCAAGTGCCGAGTCAGATGTATAATGCCCCCTTTCAGCGCGTGATAGGCGACAGCAGAGGCAGGACAAACACCAGCATAAGTGTCGGGGTAGGAACCTACCTGTCCATACATTGAGCCCAACATAATGATACTTGCCGGAGCTTTTCTTTTTATGACATGCTCACGAAGCAACCGGGCTAAAAGAAAATAGCCGGTCGCGTTTCCTAACTGGCGCGTGAATTGTTCACCGCTGACATTTGTCCAATCATTTCTTTCAAATTCGTGGCCATTATTTACGAGAACATCGACGTGGCCCATGCGGTCAACTATCTTCTGAAAAGCTGTTTCGATAGCAGTTTCCGTATCCATCTGGTCTAAGACCATGCCACAATGCCCGCAATCATTGGGATCAGGCAAGTCACCCGCGGCCGATTCTGCGCGTTTTTCATCGCGGGAGGTAACAATAACCTGGCTGCCTGCTTCGGCTAATGCGTGGGCCATGGCGCGGCCGAGGTATCCACTGGCTCCGGTGATTAATGAAGTTTTTCCCTTGAGGTCGAAGAGCTGATGGATGGTTGGATCACTATCTGTTTTTTTGTCAGTCATAAGGTTTGCCAGCTGGATGGATTACGGGTTGCAGCAAGAATGGCAAGATTGCATTCAAGGGTGTGGCGCGCTTCGGATAATTTACAGTGCATCTCCCCTTTGCCGTCGATAACGTCAAAAAATGTATTCGCCTGAGATATGAATCCATGATCGCGCTCAAAATCCGGCCAGGATTCTTCCTGCCACTCGGTTTCAGGTTCCATCATCCAACGCATGCGATTATGATGAAATTCGGATCGCAAGGTGCCGCGTTCACAAACCACGGTGATCGTTCCTTCATTTGGAGCTTGATGTTGATTTAAGCTGAAAGAGGCGAGGACGTCCCCGTGACGGGTCAAGACGTTCACGGTGTCTTCGACATCGACACCATCGAGAACCTGATGCGCGCAGTCGGCAACAAGGCGGTCGACTGGTCCGGCGAGCCAACTAACGGCATTTATGAGATGAGTCAGCCCATCCTGAATCGCGCCTCCACCCGTGGTATGGCTGGTGTAATATATTTCCCGGTAAGCTGGCCGGTAGGTGGGAAAATGTTGGCCTGAGGTAACCGTTATATGCAAGGGTCGCCCAAAGCGTCCACTGTCGATGGCTTTCTTCATGGCGGCCAGCACCGGGTATAAGCGAAAGACGTAAGCGACTCCAACAACGAGCTTTCGCTCACGGGTCGTTTTATCAAGATGATCAATTCCTTCACAACTGACCGACAATGGCTTTTCAATCAGTAAATGAAGATTAGACTCCGCCGCTTGTTGAGCCATGGGGACATGCAAATGCGCGGGTGTAGCGATTACAGCTGCGTCGTGTCCCTCACCAATAGCCGAAGTAAAATCGGAATAGCTTTTGTTAATTTTATATTTATCAGCTACTTTTTGACGAAGAGTATCATTGATATCACATATTGACACTTCAGCGCGTTTTGTCGCCAGGATGCAACGTGTATGACGTTCACCGATCGAGCCCGCTCCTACTACAAGAACCCGTTTCATTGTGACTGGCATCGTTTAGTTAATGAAAAGATAATAAGAATTTATCAACACATAAACCAGAGAAATAAGAATGGATGAAAGCTTTAAATTGATATGAGCAAAATAGTATTAAAATTTCTGATAGAAAAAACAGAACGAAATTCAGGGTTCAAAGGGTAATCTTGACAGTCCAGAGTAGCCATTAATAAATAGAACAGCATAAACAAAAAAAATTAATCCAGATTTAAATAAATTAATTATGAAAATATATAAATATGTCATTATGAGTTTGGTCGTAATTTCGGTTTTGGGATTAAGTTTATCAGCCCAGGAAGAGAATCCGTATGTGGGTTCAAAGGCATTCGAGCGTTTAAAGGATCTTGTTGGTTCATGGGAAGGTGTGATGGATATGGGGGAGGGCCCCATGAAAATTACGGCCTATTACAAAATCACATCCGGTGGCAGTGTAATTGTGGAGACCGTATTTAAAGGAGGGCCCCAAGAGATGGTTTCAGTTTATCATGACAATAACAAAGGTAAACTGAACATGATACATTACTGCATGTTGCACAATCAGCCTAAAATGGTATTGAAAAATGCAAAGAAGAACGTGCTGAAATTCGATCTTTCCAAAGATTCAGATATAGATGTAGCTAATGAGACACACATGCATTCACTGACAATCAGGATCGATGGAAAAGACAAGATGACTCAATCCTGGACGAATTACGAAGAAGGCAAAGAGCATCAAAAAGTAGAAATTGCCTATACGCGTGTCCAGTGATTGTTAGCCAAAAGGGGTTATGTGCATTAGCGATTATGCGTGCATGCGATAAGGGAGAGGCTGGTAGAACATTGACCAGTGAAAAGAAATCAGCCGCTGTCGATCCAAGGTTGCTGGACACGGCATGAAGATACCGTAACCGCAGTAATCATGTGTGGGGGAGACACTGACACCTTAGGCGCGATGATGGGCGCGGTAACCGGGGCAGGGGGGAATTCCCAAAAAGTGGCTACAAGAGATAATTGATTATCCTCACGGAATTTCTTTTATCACTGAGCCAGGTAAAAGTCTGTCTGAAAATCGTCACCAAACAATAAAATTCTCACCCTTTTTCCTCCCTATTAATAGGATATAATAATGTTTAAAGAATACACGACAGTTCGTGTCGTTAAACTTATCCATACAGACCGCTGGATCGATGCTGGAAAACCTTCAATTGGTGACCAAGGCACGATTGTAGATATTGATACTGTAAATGATGATGTCTGGTACACGGTAGAATCATTTTCCCCTGACGGTAAAACCCCATGGCTTGCGGAATTTACTGAAGATGAGCTGGAACTTGGTAGCGAAGTCGAAATTGGCAGCGATCTCGTGCTCGAGCCAGTTAGTAATGACAACCCAGTAGGAAACTCTGAGGAAAAGCAAAGAGAGGAAACTGAGGTACTTGGCGTTAAGAAAGTTAAGATATCGTCAGAACAAAAATTGGCTCAAACAGAATCAAGGCGCGGAAATAAAGACAATCTCAACAAAAATAAAAAAGGAGAGATTTATTCAATAATCCTATCTGGATTTCTTGGGGGTTTAATCTCCACCCTGGTCGGATCGATCTTTTTCCCTGATCATAGCGCCCTTATCCCTGCAATTGTAGGCTGTCTAACGGGTACAGCTGGTGGATATCTAGCAGGAAATATTGGAGAAGCAATTGCATTTATATTTATATTCTCCTTTGTGACTGTTTGTTTTTTTAGTGTTGTATCCAACGCAATAGGGCGTGAAATTTTTTTATCTTTTGTCATTGGCTTATCCGTCGGTAATTTGTGTTCAGGTATTTATAATGAATATAGTAGATAATCATTCAATTCAGTTGATCAAATAATGAAAGCGGGCGTTTAATTTTATGAAAAGAATCTGTGTCTTTTGTGGCTCCAGTCCAGGCCTTCTTTCTGAATATGCGGAGACTGCGGTTTTATTGGGCTGGGAACTGGCGAGTCGCAATATCGAGCTGGTCTTCGGCGGATCCGATGTGGGATTAATGAAGCAGGTCGCTGATGCTACTTTAGAAAAAGGGGGGAAGGTAATCGGTGTGATTCCTGAATCTTTTGCGAAAAAGGTGGCACACAAAAACCTATCCCAACTCCACGTCGTCAATTCAATGCACGAGCGAAAGAAAATGATGTACGATCTTTCGGATGGGTTTATCGTTCTTCCCGGTGCCTTTGGCACACTTGAGGAAATTCTGGAAATCATGGCGTGGACTCAATTGGGATTGAATACTAAGCCATTCGGATTTTTAAATGTTTGTGGGTACTATAATAAATTTTTTGAATTTGCAGATCACGCAGTTTCACAGCAATTTCTCAAGCAAGAGTACTTGGACATAATTCTCATAGAAACAACAATCGAAATATTATTGAAAAAATTCGATGAGTTTAATGTTCCGGTTGTCAATAAATGGATAGAGAGGAAAGAGGGTATAACAGGCAGATAAAGCAATAAGCAATTATGTGAGAGGCCATACGCTGAAGTGGATTGGCTAATTATGAGCAAAATTAAAACGAGAAAAATTGGAAAATCAAATGCGACCGTAACCGAACTGGGTCTCGGTGGTGCTCCTTTTGGAAACCTTTTTCATCTCTTGAGCGATGATCAGGTGGAGAGAGCATTGCAGACGGCATGGGATTCTGGAGTGCGCTATTATGACACGGCGCCATACTATGGTTACGGGAAAAGTGAACACCGTGTCGGGCGATTCCTTCGCCGGCAACCACGACAGGATTTTGTTATTTCGACAAAAGTGGGTCGTGTCTTAATACCTGCTCGCGACCCGGAAAATTTTGTCAGCGAATTCTGGGCGGGGGGGCTGCCATTTGAAGTTAAGGTCGACTACAGTTATGATGGCATCATGCGTTCCTATGAAGACAGTCTTCAACGGCTCGGATTACCATCAGTAGATCTGTTACTCATTCACGACCTTGATTTCTGGTTCCACAAAACGGAAGCGCGAGTCAGCGCATACCTGGCGCAATTGTCAACCAGCTGTTGGCGCGCGCTCGATGAGTTAAGATCGAGTGGAGAAATCAAAGGTGTGGGCGCAGGTATTAACGAAATGGGTATGATGCCGCGGTTCCTCGACGTCGTAGATTTAGATTTTTTTCTCGTCGCCCTCCCATACACCCTGTTGGACCAGGAAGTATTAGACGCAGAGTTTCCCAAGTGCGACGAACGCAGTGTCGGTGCCGTCATCGGAGCCGTGTTTGCCTCGGGTATCCTCGCAACCGGTCCGGTAGAAGGGGCCTATTATGCTTATAGTCCGGCGCCCGAAGAAATCCTCGAAAAGACCCGACGTATCGAAGCGGTGTGTAAAAGACATAATACACCGTTGGCTGCTGCAGCCATGAAATTTCCGCTCGCGCATCCGATTGTAGCTTCGATCATACCGGGAGCGCTTGAATCGGAGCATGTGATTTCGAATGTAAAATTATTTGAACATCCAATCCCGGCAGATCTCTGGACCGAGTTGAAGCATGAGGGGTTGATACGAGAGGACGCGCCGACGCCTTGAAGAAGTGAACAGTGGACAGTGAACAGTGAACAGTGGACAGTGAATAGTGAACAGTGAACAGTGATAGACAGTATATCGAAAATCTTCGGCTTCGCGACCTTCGTCCCGCAGTCGCGGGACTACGGCGGTCAGACAGTTCGCTCCACCTTGGAATGCAAGATCTAAATCCATTCCATTCTTATCAATGCGCTTCCATGAGAGGCATCAGGTAGCGATAAGTAGAGGCGACGGCCTCATGAACGGTTTCTACCGAAGGCCAACCCTTGTCATCGAATTCCATTTCGATACTCAGGGGACCGGTAAATCCTCCATCATCCAGAATTTTCAAGACACGTTTAAAATCGACCTCACCTGACCCTGCTGGTGGGAAATTCCAAACTCCTTTACCACCGATCTTGTCCTTTAAATGAACGAATGCAATTTCCGGCAGGGCTAACTCCAGGTCTTCATAGGGCCAGGCATCTCCGTAGAAAACACAGTTCGCGGTATCATAGGCTATTTTCACGTTTGGATGATTGACCCGGCGAATGACCTCAAGGCTGTCCTCTCCATTTCCAGTGTGAGTGCCGTGCACTTCGATGCCTATTGTCTTACCGTGGTCGCGGGCGTAATCGGCCACTTCTCCTATATGATCCAAAAACTTAGTCATGTCTTCGTCGTGGCTGTGTGGTCCGGCAATTGAATTGACCACGCCCACGGCATCCAGCTTAACAGCAAGGTCGATCGTCTGTTTTGCCAGGGATATTCCTTCTAATGACATCAATCCGGTATGAGCATTGAGGGATGACACTTTCAAGTTGTGGGCATCAAGTTTCGAACGAAAGGCTTTAATTTGCGCTTCGTCCATATTAAGTTGAGCATGTTCACATAGTCCGGGACTGGCCGTGATATCAATATATTTGTACCCTGCGCGGCTCGTTCCCTCGATCGCATCATCCACTGCGTAGGGCATGTAAGAGACGCTGCTAACGGAAATTATTTTTGTTAACCCCATCAACGTATAGCGCGCAAAACTTATACATTTATTGGCACTTAATTATTTGAATGAGCAAGATTTATTCGATGAGTGCCTTTACTGCCCTCATCATTTCTTCGAGAGAAAAAGGTTTATGGAAAATATAGGCCGCGCCTAAATCAGATGCCGCATCAAGGCAGTCGGGAGCAGCTATTTGACTGCCTCCACTCATGGCGATTATTTTTATTTTCGGATAATTTTCCCGAATATTCATAATCACTTCAACCCCATCCATCTCAGCCATGAAAATGTCGGTAATAACCAGCTCAGGCGATTCGTCTTTAAGAATATTCAGCGCATTTTTCCCATTAGCAGCTTCAAGCACCCGGTAATCGGCGTCGTCAAAAAACTGCCTTAATGCCTCTCTCAGCTTTGTGTCATCGTCAATGATAAGAATACTCTTCATTATAAGATTTTATCGATTTATATTATTAACAAAAAGTAGAGGTTTGATGGCTGTCAATTATTTCAAATTCTCAGCTCGACGATGTAATATATATTGATTAGCTATAAAAACCAAATGAACACGCAACTATTGCAAGCATTTAAAGCCAAACTCAAAGAGGCTCCAGTTTTTGGCACTTTTTCCAAGACCTCTGACCCGGGTATCATTGAGACAATGGGTCATGGAGGATTTGATTTTGTCATTCTCGATATGGAGCATGGGCCCAGCTCCATGGAGACGATCCAGAATTTGATTAGAGCAGCTGAATTATCGGGAGTTCTGCCCCTGATCCGTGTTCCTGAAGGCAATGATGAAATAATTGGGAAGACATTGGACGTAGGTGCCTATGGCGTTCAAGTGCCCCAGGTAACCAATCCTGATACGGTAAAGCGAGTTATAGATACGGCCCGGTTCCATCCAGAAGGGTCCCGCGGAGTATGTCGATTTGTTCGCGCCGCGGGATACTCCTCCATGGATAAAAGCAATTATTTTCGCGAGGCGAATGAACCGGTTATCGTGATACAATTGGAAGGCCGTTCCGCCCTGGATAATTTAAATGCTATTCTTGATGTGGAAGGATTTGATATTGTTTTTATCGGTCCCTATGACCTGTCCCAGTCGCTGGGCGTCCCCGGTGAAATAGAACATCCCACAGTGGTCAGCACTATTCGTGAAATTGTGACAGCCTGTCTGGCGAAAGGGATTTACGTGGGCACATTCACTGATACGCCAACGCAGGCAGGAAAGTGGATAAAAGAAGGGATGAAATATATCGCCAATTCCGTAGATATGGGAATTTTCTATGACGCTACCTCAAAACTGGTCTCTGAGCTCAAGAGCTGTGGCAATGAAAAATAATAAATTGATGCGATTGAAAACAGGCTGCTAAATTTAGAGTGGCATTTTTTTATAAAAAAATGCTATACTATAGGGTTTAATTGCTGAATTGTGCATTCACACCATTAAAGACCCGTAGAATGAACGTGTGTTTTGCCCTTAAACAAATTTAAAAGATGAATGTTGAAGAGCGCATTCAACGCTTGGAGCGACAAAATAACCGACTAAAGGTAACTTTAATCGGAATGGGGATAACTGTCCTTTTTACCGTCATTTTTGTCTTGGATTCGCGGATAGCCCCGTCTGAAGAAAAGGGAGTTAAGATTAAAGCTCACCCCCACGTCGTTGTAGAGAAAGATGAAACACTCGTTGAAGGGGACACATTAGCAGGGGAAGGGGCTGAGATTGTCCGAACAAAAAAAGTGGAGTTTATCGATGACGACGGTCAGGTGATAGCAGCCCTGGGTTCAAATGAGGGGGGAGATGGATTGGTTATGACTTATAATAATACGGGGGTAAGTTTAGCGCAATTACATGCGATCTTTAGTGAAGATGGGTTGGTTGCCGTATACAATGTCGATGGTCAAAGGTTAATTATGGTGGAAGCATTTGAAGGCAACCATGATGGGATATCATTAACGAACGGTAAAAGCCTGGCCCTTGTCGCCGGTCAGCTATTACCTTAGATATTGTTTAGTAATTTGATACAACAGGTGCTTCGATGAGGTCATGGAATCCTGAAGATTTTGATCCCGATTGGCCTCACGATTTATTTTCTACGCATTTTACCCTTGTTCCTGAATCAACGGCATTACTGGTCATTGATATGCAGGTGAGTCAGTTTGTAATAAATGCTGACAGTAAATTAGCCCAGCAATATCCGAAAATCGCTCAGTATATGGATCATCGCATCGAAAATGAGGTGTTACCGAATATCCAACGATTGATCTCATGCTTTCGTAAACAAGGGCGAAAAATCGTTTATACGCGCAATGGCAATGTTACCCCGACTGCGGATGAGGTTACCGAACGTCTTAAGGCCAAGAAGACCAGGGACAGTTCAGGTGCTGTGACTTCGCATCGCGGGACCACGGATTATCAGATCGATTCACGTCTGGCCCCGACAGATGCCGACTTAGTCATTGATAAAATCACATCGGGGGGATTTACCGCTTCCTTTCTTGAGCATGCCTTACACAATATGAATATTCGCACCGTGGTGCTTACCGGGGTTTTGACCGATGCCTGTGTTTTCGGCACCGCGCGTTCCGCAGCGGAACTTGGTTTTAACAGCTTGATCTGCGAGGACGCTTGTGCCACCTATACCCAGCGAGCGCATGAAGATGCCTTGCTCATGCACGCGCGCATGTTCGGATGCGTCGATACGACTGAAAGCGTAATCGTGCAAATGACGTAAATCAGTTCCACCCCCAACCCACGGCTTACTTCAAAAAAAGGGGTAAGAGACTGCAACGACGCTCAAAATCCGGACTGTGAAATTCCAAAAACAGACGATTTTAACCCGGTGATTGTTCATTCAGTCTCCACCTTCCTCTTCATTCCATTACCGCTGTTCGAATAATTAGTGTTGAAGATTAGTGATAAAATTAAACAACCTGTATAGTAAACATGATCGATTATCACATTCACATGAAAATATACTATACCCATGTCAAAAGATAGACAATTACTGGAAGGAAAAATCGCCGTAATTACGGGTGGTGGAAGAGGTATTGGGAAATCAATCGCCTTGGCCTTTGCGGAGGAAGGGGCGGATATCGCGATTACGGCGCGCACTGATGCTCAGTTACAGGAAGTGGCAGACGAGATCAGATCAGTGGGCAGGACCTGTCTTACGGTGGCCGCCGATATCTCGGTGGAAAATGATATTGAGCGTGTGTTCAAGCATGTCTTCGATGAATTTGGTAGAATTGATGTCCTCGTAAATAACGCCGGTGTCGCCATTGATGGATCTTTCATCGAGATGAAGATGGATGATTGGGACCAGACGCTGAATGTTAATTTGAGGGGAGCCGTTCTCTGTGCCAAGGCAGCACTGAGTGATATGCTGAAACGAGGTGAGGGGACTATCATCAATATTGCCTCCGCAGCGGGGTTGAGGGGGTTACCCGGAAACGCGGCTTACAGTGCCTCGAAAGGAGGGATGATTGCCATGAGCCAGGCAGTGGCTGATGAAGTGAAAGAATCGGGAGTGCGGGTTAATGTTATCTGTCCGGGACCGATTGAAACAGAGATGTTGATGCAATCCAAACTCAAAGATGTCATATTAAAAAATAAAGGAAGTCTTCTTCCTCCTGATGATATTGCCGGCGCAGCATTGTATTTGGCTTCTGATTTATCAGGGGGGATAAATAGCCAGGTGATCACGGTAAGAAATACTAACCGATGGTAGAACTTTTAATAAATTAGCTTCTTTCTCCCGAAGGGAAATCCCCGAATGATAATCTTGAGACATACGACTCGAAAATGAATCATTTTCGTAATTTCGATCGAATTCTATATGAGATACGGTCTATTTCAGTAATGATCGCCCTGGTGCTTTCATTAATGTGGCCTCTCAACTCAATCTATGGAGATAGGTTGACCTTTCAATCAAAAGGGGGACTTGCCAAGGGGAAACTTCTTATCGCCAGTCACTATCTCAAAGATCCTTATTTCTCGCAAACGGTTATTCTGCTATTGGATTACGGGGCATACGGAGCGATGGGTCTTGTTCTCAATCGTCCCACGAAGGAATACCTCTCCACTGTATTTAACGAGATCGAGGAACTGAAACAGCGAAAGGAAAAATTATTCTGGGGTGGACCTGTGGGGGAGGACCTCATACTGATGCTCATACGTACAAGCAGCAAGACTAAGAATAATTATCACGTGTTTGCCAATACATACGTAAGCTCAAACCTTGCTTTGCTACAAGCCATAGCCGGTAACCCAAGAGCGAACGACAGTTTTCGTATCTACACTGGATTTGTAGGTTGGGCACCGGGACAGCTCGACAGCGAAGTTTCAACAGGCAGCTGGCAAATATTGTGCGGTGATTCAACTATCGTATTCGACAAAACAGCTTCGGAGATCTGGCCGGATTTAATCCGATATAATTCCGTTCAGATGGTCCATGCATATGAACCTATAAGAAATCTGAAACTGACCCCGGGACATCGTCACATCGCCCAGACTGTCGGTACCGATAGCTTGCAATCAATGCGTTGATGACTGTCGGTCTTTTACCGGAAATAGAGAAAAATCAAATGAGGAATAAAAAGCAATGGATTTCAAAGAAATAAAGCAACGATTGTCCGCTCTCGATACGGCCTGTGTAAGTGATGCGAATAAAGAACTCCGCGTTATGGATCCGGCTATTCGACCGCTTCAAACAGGGTTAAAACTTATAGGACGTGCCCACACCGTATCCTGCCATGAAGACTTCCTCATGGTCATCAAAGCGCTCAGAGACGCGGAGCAAGGGGAGGTTATTGTAATAGATTCCCAGGATAGTCGCAGGGCCTTAACGGGTGAAATGTTTCCCACCGAAGCTATGCGTAAAAATTTAGCAGGTATAATAATTGATGGTCCTTGTCGGGATACGGCTGCGATAAGACGCCTGGCTATTCCGTATTATGCCCGATCTGTATCTTGCCTGGCTGGAACAAACAATAAGCTGTTTAAGACACAAATCCCGATTACCTGTGGGGGGGTAACGGTAAATCCCGGTGACATAATTTTCGGTGATGATGACGGGTTAATCGTTGCCACCAATGAAGAACTTTCGGAGATCATTGAGACTGCTGAAAATATCCAAAAAAAGGAACAGCGAATGCTCGAGGAAATGGAAATGGGGGTAAGTCTGCTTGATATGATGAATTTTGATGATCACTATAGAAAGGTAAGTGATAAAGAAGACAGTAAATTGGAATTTTTAATTTAGAGCATCGATGAATATTTCACTATCACCCGCTGCGAATATAAATTTGATTGCGGTGTCATGAATTAATTTACAAAGGTAATGATAAATGTTGGAACAAATTGAAAAAGCTCCCCCCGACCCCATTTTTGGGCTTACGGATAAATTTAAAAAGGACCCCAATCCCGAAAAAGTAAATTTAGGAGTGGGAACTTTCCAGGATGCGCAGGGGAAAGTTGCCATTTTGGAATGCGTAAACAGGGCCGAATCATTACTTCTGAAACAAGAAGAAAGTAAAAATTACCTTGGAATTGAAGGAGCTCCGGAATTCGCGCGCTGTGTGCAACATCTTCTCTACGGAAAAGAACATGAATTTATTCAATCACAGCGAATCGTCACCGCGCAAACGCCGGGGGGAACGGGATCACTTCGCATTGCCGGGGAGTTTATTAAAAAGTTTTGTCCCCATGCGAAAATCTGGATGAGTGATCCTACCTGGTCCAATCATAATGGTGTTTTTGAAGCGGCAGGTTTTGAAATCGGCACCTACCCTTATTATGATTATGATAATAAGTGTCTTCTCTTTGATCAAATGATTGAAGCTTTAAGTGAAGTCCCTAAGGGAGATGTGGTTCTTTTTCACGCCTGTTGTCATAATCCAACGGGGATGGATCCCACGCTCGAGCAGTGGCAGACCTTAGCGAAACTGACACAGGAAAAAGGTTTTCTCCCGCTTCTCGATTTTGCCTACCAGGGATTCGGGCGCGGGCTTGATGAAGATGCCATGGGCCTTCGCGCTTTT
Organism: Opitutales bacterium; assembly: GCA_965197745.1. Taxonomy (GTDB): domain Bacteria; phylum Verrucomicrobiota; class Verrucomicrobiia; order Opitutales; family PNEW01; genus CBDANS01. The sequence continues at coordinate 1,202,493 of CBDANS010000007.1, forward strand.
GCCTGGGAAGGCTGCGAAATTTTCGTTTCCAGTTCTTATTCAAAAAATTTTGGCTTATACAATGATCGCATCGGTGCGCTTAGTATGGTCTGCGCGAACAATAAGGCCGCTGATAATGCATTAAGTCATATAAAAGCGGCTATCCGTGCCAATTTTTCTAACCCACCGGCGCACGGATCGTTAATTGTGACAACGGTTATTGGGGACCCCCAACTTAAAGCATTATGGATACAGGAGCTGGCCTCGATGCGTGATCGTATCAATGATATGCGCATGCTTTTTGCGAAAACATTAAAGGATTTTAATGTTAAAGAAGACTTTAGTTTTATCACTCAACAACATGGTCTGTTTTCATTTACAGGTCTGAGTAAGAAGCAAGTCGAAATCTTAGGAGATAAATATTCCATATATATTGTCGGCACAGGCAGGATCAATGTTGCGGGTTTGACTTCTGGTAATATTGACAGAATATGCCGGGCTATTGCAGACGTATTATCTGATTGATTCATGATCGTGCTTTTCCTGGATTGATTAGAACTTAGAAACTGATGATCTTGATCTAAGAAGCCACGTGGGTGCTTAATTTTAAAGATCGAATGCCTCACCAGTTATGAATAATAAGTAATATGAGTATCACCTTAGATACTGTACTGGAAACAGAAAGATGTATTTTGCGCAGCGTCTCTGAGGGGGATGCGGATTCTTATTGGGAGGCTATGCAATATCCTGGTTTTACCGACGGATTACTTATCAATCCGGCAAAATCCAGGGAAGAAGTAAGCGAATGGATTAAAATTGATAGAGTAGCCTGGGGAAAATCAGAAAAATTTGCGTTTACGATTCAAAGAAATAATCAGGAAATCATAGGCCGAATTAATTTACGAGCATCACAAGATATAGGCCGATGGCATATGGGATTTTGGATTTTGCCGAAATATTGGGGTAACGGCTATGCTGCGGAAGCAGCTATCAAAGTAGTAGAATTTGCTTTTAGATTTTTAAAAGCGAGGAAAATCTGTGCTGCCCACACCCGGTTAAACCTTCAAAGTAAAAGGGTGATTGAAAAAATGGGCATGCACGTGGTGCAAAATAACGATAAGGGGTTTTTAAATAAGGGGAAGTGGGTGGCCAATATCCGATATGAAATAACGCGGGATGATTGGTTAAAGAAGAATGTAACGAAAGATGTGATGGAAGAGGTCTAAAGCATCTGAAATGGAGAAATGCGGGAAGGGTGACGCAATTGGGCAATACACGCCGTTGACCGAAGATAATTTATCCAGAACAACAGTGCCTCCTGTTGAATCCGTGGCGATACACGGTTGAGCTTAATTCTATTCTAAGAGAAACTGATTGCTGAACTCAATTCAGTGGCATCCAAAATGAAAAAGCCAAATTAATTGCCCATTTTTTCGGTAAATCTCTTTTTCAGGTAGTATTTTAAAGATTCCAGCTGTTCCTCATCAAGGCGTCCTGCTAAATTGGCTTTTGAAATCTTTTTTTTCACTGAATCGGGACAACCTTTTACAGACAATTTGAGATATAATTGTTGTTGCGTTTTTAGATCTTCCGAGACTGGCTCTTTAAGAATCTTGGCTTTACCATAGTAAATCTTTTCTCCCCTTTTATAAGCATCCATATTTGTATCGGTATAGCGATACTTTTGCATATGTTCCGGCTGCCCCATACTGTAAGTTAGGGGTAGCAGAATACCGATGCCGATCAGCGAAATTAATGTTTTAAGCTTCATTTGATTATGTGTCATTAAGTTAGTTTAAGATGAAATGGATCATCAATTAATAGGATAATTCTGTAAGTTGCTTTAGAAAAATAAAGCGGTTATCGGTTAAAAATCTAACTTTCAAAAGGGGCGTGCGCTATTTATTGAATACCCCCTCTGATAGAAATAACTGGCAATATACCAGAGTCAAAAAATAACCGTAAGCGTCAATATCGGTAAATTCTCAACAGGCGTCAAACAATAAAAAAAATTAGATATATCCATTATAAGGTATTGTTTATCGGTCGTCACTGGCTCTTATGCCTGGAGTTAATTGATGGGCAAGTTCCCAATACCCGGGTTCATAAAATGTCAATTATAGAGCCACTCACAAAATAATCATTATCCCTATTGTATTACTGCTTCAAACTTGACATAATCATCTTCAATGAAAGGATTCCCGAAAATATCATCCCATCTTGTAGAAATCTATTGAAATTCTATCTCAAGCTCTCGTTCATCTTCATTTTGCTCTACCTGTTTTTGCTTAGTATTGGAATGATGGGGACATCATTTAAAATGCTGGGTGCAGACTCCTCTGAAGGTATATTACGCACGGCAACAGCGAATCCGTTCATTGGGCTACTGATTGGGATTTTTACCACAAGTTTAGTTCAATCGTCATCCACGGTCTCGGCAATGGTTGTAGCTATCGTAGCTAGTGGCTCACTGGATGTTGGCGGGGCAGTACCCATCATAATGGGTGCTAACATTGGGACTACGGTAACCAATACCCTGGTATCGCTAAGTCATGTTAGGCAAAATCACGAATTTCGCCGCGCATTTGCCGCCGCTACGATTCATGATTTATTCAATCTCTTTACCGTTGTCATATTATTTCCCCTCGAAATTACCACCCATTTTATTGAAAAGACGGCTTCTTATACCGCTACATTTGTACAGGGGGCGGAGGGTTGGAAATTCAGCAACCCGGTAAAAGCAATTACCAGGCCGATAATAAATTTGTGTAAAGATACTTTGAATGTGCTGACCGGGAACGAATATATAACAGTATGGATACTCCTGGCTCTTTCCTTGCTCCTTTTATTTGGATGCCTGGTGCTTCTTACCAGGACTTTAAAATCGATGATGCTCGATAAGCTGGAGCTTCTTTTTGACCGCTTTATTGGCAGAAGCGCTTTGATCGGGATGGGTTTAGGGGTGGTAATGACTATTCTCGTGCAATCTTCATCGATCACCACCTCACTCCTGGTTCCTATGGCAGGGGCAGGGCTTTTAACCTTGCGGCAAATATTCCCGGTTACGCTGGGCGCTAATATAGGAACAACGATAACCGCACTTTTGGCAACCTTAGGGACCACAGAACTCGCGAATGCAGCGCTCACCATTGCGCTCTGTCACTTATATTTCAATATCTTTGGAATAGGTATCATTTATCCCTTTGAAAAAATCCGGAATATTCCCTTGTATTCTGCTGAACGAATAGCAGATTTAGCTGTGAAATCTAAAAAAATAGCAGCTATTTATTTAATCGGTATATTTTTTATGATTCCAGGACTTATTGTATTAATTACCCTGTAACTTAAGCGAAAGGACAATCTGATGCTGAAACAACTCCTCTCAATCTGGCAAGAAGACAACCTCCTCTCAAAATCAGATGAGCAATTCAATGGGATGTTAATTTCTCTGCGGACGATGTTCGATTCGACGATGGAATACATATGGAAGTACGAAGAGGGAAAATCGGCGCAGGGAATTTATGATGAAGATATCGAAATCAATAAATCCGAGCGAAAAATTCGAAAGCGGATTATTGAGCATCTAAGCATTCAACCCGGTGTCGGTGTGAGCCAGTGTCTGATATTGATGAGTATCGGAAAAGATGCTGAGCGCATCGGAGATTATTGTAAGAACCTGTTGGAAGTAGTCGTTAACTATGGGAAGCCTTTCAAGACGGATAGCTACACGGATGCGCTTAAAAAGATGCAAATTGAAATCGATGAAATGTTCACTAAAACAATTGAATGCCTGCGTAAAGACAGCCTGGAAATCGCCAATGATGTTCATGAAAAGGCAACAGGGCTGAACAAGGAATGCGAACAATATATTTTAAAGCTCTATGACAGTGAAGGGCTGGATGTTCGTTCAGCGATATCCTATGTGCTGATTTTTCGCTTCTTAAAGCGTATTATCAGTCATCTTGGAAATATTTCTACTTCTGTGTCGATGCCCGTTCACAAGCTCGACTACTTTGATGAGAAATTACTGTGATTGCCTTCAGGATAAAATTTTTTTTACAGCGTTGAGAAATAGATAGCGGAAATAGTAATGATCGTATTTATAGCAGGTATGCCTCGTTCAGGATCAATGTGGGTCTATAATGTGACAAGGGCCTTAATCAGGTCCTGTGGAAAAATACCAGTCCCCGAAAATATGCCGCCTGATGACGAAAGTCGCATTAATAATGCATTTAAGATCCAACTTGGAGATAATGAAGTTTATATAATAAAAACGCATAAGGTGCTGAAACCAGGCTTACCCGGAGTGAAAATAATTTACACCTATCGAGATGTACGGGACGCGATGTTATCCTATATGTGATTTATGCATTGTGGGTTTGATCGGGGTATTAAAAGTGTGAAAGGGAATATGCAATTAACCGATTTCTATTTTGAAAAACACTCCCAAAATATAGTCCGGATCAGATACGATGAAATTATATTAAATCCGGTTAAGGTCATTAATGAAATTGGAGAAGTAATAAATTGTGTTGTTGGAAAAGAGAGGGCTGAGACTATAGCCGATCAACATTCCAGGGAAAACGTGAAAAAGATTATAAAATCACTGGAGGACGTAGCGATAAGTGATTCGGGCGATTTTCAAGATTCCCGGCAAAGTAGCGAATTTGAGGCAGTTAAAAATCTGGATGGTGGATTTCGTATAATCGATAAAAAAACCAGATTTCAAACTAATCATATAACCTCTAAGAAAGAAGGGGAGTGGCGTGAGTTTTTATCTGAAGAACAGAAAGAGATACTTATGAATACTTCCTCTGCATGGTTAAATCGCTATAATTTTCCTCTGTGATGGTGGAAGATAAGCGGCTTCAATGACCCTCTTTCCAGGGCTAGAAACAAGACAGCTCGATTTTTTTCTTTAACGGGCGCGTTTCTTTTTGGGAGTGAAAGTCAACTGTTTTTCTGAGTGCTTTGTCTGCAAAGTCAGGTTTTGATCTATATCGAAATAAATGGTGTATTGAAAGTAGACGATATCCGTAGATGACATGAAAAATATATTGGACAAGAACTTTCCTCAATATTGGAAGCATTACCTACTGCAAAGTTTTTATGCGACGATAGCAGTATCCATTGTCTTGCTGGTATTGGAGATGCAGAATGTCGTTGTCGTAGCGTCCATCGGTGCAAGCGCTTTTATAATATTTTCGGTAATTAATAGATTAGGGCTTGACAAAATGGATAAGATTCACAAGCTTAGGATAAAAGGAGAAAATAAAATGAACCTAATATCCGTATTAAAAAAATATCCTACTCAACAAGCTTGCATCGACCATTTAGAGGTTGTCAGGTGGAAAGGAAAACCGTGTTGTCCGCACTGTGAAAGCGATCATGTAGCGCGTAAGAAGGAAAAAAAGAGAGTTGGCCGATGGAACTGCCACGATTGCCAGAACAGCTTTAACGTGCTTTCAGGGACAGTATTTCAGGGAACTCACGTCCCGCTTCAAAAATGGTTCCTTGCAATTGCGTTGATGGTAAATGCAAAGAAAAGCTTATCGAGTTGCCAGTTGGCTCGCGATCTGGAACTAAATCAAATGTCTTGCTGGTATATGCAACAGCGTATTCGTGCGGCTATAGCAAGCAAGGAGCGTCGTTTCCTGAATGGTGTAGTTGAAATGGACGAAACTTATATCGGTGGGAAGCCACGACGCAGTAAGGACGATGATGACCTTCCAAAGCGTGGTAGGGGAACCAAGAAAACTCCTGTTATAGGCGCGGTAGAGCGTGGTGGTAAAGTTATAGCCAAAGTTGTCGATGATCTGAGCAGATTTGGTGTACTACGTTTTATTAACAGCGCAACCGATGCTGATGAGACTATCTTAGTTACCGATGAATTTCCCGCATACAAGATTCTCGATAATCTCTTGGCTAGGGTCACTATCAATCACAGTGAGAGCTATGTAGACGGTGATGTTCACACCAACTCAATAGAAGGGTTTTGGTCTCACTTGAAACGTGCTTGGTTTGGTCAGCACCACCATTATAAAAAGCTTTACATGCCTTTATACATCGCTGAGGCATGCTGGAAGTATAATCAACGGGAACGCAATGACGGATTCAGTGCATTCCTTAATATGGCGATGAATTGAAAGGAATTAATACAATGACAGAAGAAGAGAAAGATCGTGAGATTGGTAAAATGTATCGCGAACATGGAGAACAAAAAAATCACTTGAAATGCCTTAGATCAAAGGCAAGATCAATGAAGCAAACTATATAGATGGGGTTAGCAATCTGCTTGACGAGCGTCCCTTTAATTACGCCGTGGGAAGAGGGAAATTATTGTATTTCGTGCCAGGAACAGGTGGGGCGCGTAAGGAAATTTCTTGGGCTTCCGAAGAAGAACTTTGCCAGCTAATAGAAGAGATTGATTCGACGAAGCAGAGAATTGATGAGCTTAAAAATGAGTTGGGTCTAGATTGAAGCGCGTATTAAACATCAAGCCCAAATCTATTAATTACCATATTTTCAATGCCTAATAGTATAACCGCTAAACCAAGAAATTTAATTGGTGGACACATGATCGGCCTCATCTGCGGTTCATTATTCGCCCTTATTCCTCACGCCTCTTTCATCGTATTTAACATTGTATACGCATTGGCCGTTGGATCTACTTTTTTTCTTATGGTGACAACTGATACCGAACATCCACCAGCTGCAGGCACCGCCCTGGGCATAGCACTTGCCGGGTTTTCATTTGATCTCGCTCTAGCTTTGATTACAAGTGTGGCGATACTTGCATCTATCCATTATTTTTTTAAACCGTATTTAAAAGATTTAGTGTGATCTAAGAAATATAAATTATAAACGTAGAAGGAGACAGAATGAAAACGCTGATATCCATTGGGGCTTTTTATTTTATTACTGGTTGTGTCATAGCTGCAGTCCATACCCAGGAATTAGATTACGAGCAGGGTGAGACGCAGCTTCGTGGTTATCTTGCCTATGACGACGGTAATGATAAAAAACGTCCTGGTGTTCTCGTTGTTCATGAATGGTGGGGCTTGAATGATCACGCAAAAAGAAAGGCAGAAGCGCTCGCTAATGAAGGTTATATTGCTTTCGCCCTCGATATGTACGGCGAAGGTAAAAACACGGTTCATCCTGAAGAAGCTGGAGAATGGGCGGGTTATATCAGGCAGAATATGGAAATAGGTAAGGAGAGATTTTCAGCGGCATATCGGTTGCTCCAAAGCCAGGCCTATACAGATGGAAAAAAAATTGCAGCCATCGGGTATTGCTTTGGCGGGACTGTTGTTCTTACCATGGCGCAATTGAATATTGATTTAAAAGGGGTTGTCAGTTTTCATGGCGGTTTACCAACCGAGAAAATTGCGACAGGTCCGATAAAAGCTAAAATTCTTGTCTGCCACGGAGCAGATGATCCCCTTATCTCTCAGGAACAAATCCAGATATTTCAAAATAATATGAGAGAGGCCGGTGCCGACTGGCAATTTATCGCATACGGAGGGGCAAAACACAGTTTTACCAATCCCGACGCAGACAAGCGGGAACTATCAGCGCTTGGCTATCATCGATCTGCTGATAAGAGATCCTGGAAAGCGATGCTCACTTTATTTCAGGAGATTTTTTCGTATTAATCTATTTTGTTTTAACAAGTATTTATAAACATCAAAGGGAAAATAATATGATTATAATGAATTCATGAATAGAAGTTACGATATTATCGTCATAGGCACAGGTCCCGGCGGCGAAGGAGCAGCGATGAAAGCATCGAAAGAAGGGAAAAATGTCGGCGTAATTGAAAAGTACCCAGCAGTTGGTGGCAATTGCACGCACCTAAGTACCATTCCCAGCAAATCCTTGCGTCAATCTGTTCAGCAGCTAAGCGAGCTTGGAAAAGGTAATAGGGTAAACCACCAGGATCTATTAAAAGCCGCAGAAGCTATTGTAAAGCGTCAGGTTGAATTGCGTAGGGGGTTTTATGAAAGAAATTTAATCGAGGTCTGCCATGGTCAAGCTGTGTTTGTGGATGATCATACAGTAGAGGTAAAACTTAATGGAGGGGAGAGTGAGCAGTTAACGGCCGATGGTTTTATTATAGCTACCGGTGCTCGACCCTATCATCCCGAAAATGTTGATTTCTCTCACCCACGCATTCTCGATAGTGATACGATATTAAGACTTAAAGAAAACCCCCGTTCCCTGACAATATATGGCGTCGGAGTGGTGGGGTGTGAATACGCATCCATCTTCAGGAGACTGAAAGTCAAAATCAATTTAATCAATAATCGGGATCAATTGTTGTCCTATTTGGATGATGAAATTATTGACGCGTTAAGCTATCAATTGCGTGAACAGGGGGTATTAATCCGACATAACGAGAAGTACGAAAAAGTCAAAGCGGACGAGGATGGGGTGAGGCTTTTTCTTAAATCTAATAAGCAGATACAGAGCGATTACATACTATGGGCGGAAGGGAGAACCGGTAATTCTGATGGCATGGGATTGGAATCCATGGGCATTGAAACCGATGAACGTGGTTCAATCGTTATTAATAATAACTACCAGACGTCGAAGAATAATATCTACGCGGTCGGCGATGTCGTTGGTTATCCCAGTCTCGCCAGTGCGGCCTATGATCAGGGCCGATTTGCCACGACACACCTTATTTATGGTGCGTGCGAAAATCAACTGGTTGAGGATATACCTACAGGCATATATACTATACCGGAGATCAGCTCCGTCGGTATGAACGAACGCGAGCTCACGGAGAATAAAATATCTTATGAAGTGGGCCATTCATTCTTTCGCCATTTGGCGAGAGCACAGATTACCGGTCATACTACCGGAATGTTGAAAATTCTATTTCATCGCGAAACTTTAGAAATTCTGGGGATTCACTGCTTTGGCGCTCAAGCATCGGAAATTATTCATATTGGTCAGGCGATTATGGCACAAAAAGGTGAAGCCAACACCCTTATGTATTTCATTAATACCACCTTTAATTATCCGACCATGGCAGAAGCCTACCGCGTTGCTGCCCTGAATGGTCTGAATCGTCTCAGATAATTCCCCCATCGCTGAATGTGTATTCTTAAGAATTAAGCGGTGTTCTAAAATATTATCTGATATCAGAGTGGAAGGAGTGGGGGAATAGTCTTAACCGAATTACCCGTTGTTGTGAAATGGCTGACCGATTTAACACGTGTATTACAAAAAAGCTTAATGCGCTGCATTCGTTACAAGAGAAGGTAAGGACCATTGGCTATGTGAATAATTTTCCTTTTTACTTTATTCACATTAAAGGGAATACCGAAGCTCGGAAGAACATATTAATTTCAGCAGGTATCCATGGAGATGAGCCCGCAGGGCCCGCGGCAGTTTTCCAATTTTTAGAAAGAAACAACACACATCTTTATGCAGATTTTAATTTCTATATCTTGCCTTGTATTAATCCATTTGGTTTTGAGCATAATAAAAGAGAGAACGCAGAGGGCTTAGATCTCAATCGATCACTGGAAAAAGACGATATTACCGAGATCATTTTTATCAAAAATGTGCTCAGGGATCTGCACTTCGATTTCATCATCGATTTTCATGAAGATTGGGAAGCGGTGGGCTTTTATCTTTATGAAGCGAAGCGCGATGAAGTTTGGATTGGGCCGTCGATTATTGAAAATGTTGAAAAAATAGGGGCCATTGATGAAACAGCTTCGGAAAGCGACATTCCTATCTATAGGGGAGGGTCGAAAATCGATCCTTCTTGGGGAACACTGGGGTTTGCTTCTTATTTATACCACTATCATTCTGATCATGCCATCATCAGTGAATCTCCCACCAGTTGGGACCTCGATAAAAGAACCAACACGCATTTAGCGACATTGGATACCTTAATCGGGAAAGAGCGTAATTAGTAGAGGTCGTTACCGGTCGTTTGGGCCTTCTTGTATATGAGTTATAAATGCAAATGACTTGCATTTATTTTCAGAATTATCTATACCCTCACGATTATACTCTATATCAGAAATGAAATAAGACGAATAACAATATAGTTTCATATTCTCTTTTATTTATTGATAAATTAAATGCACGGTAAAACAGACACGCTATATTGGCCAAAATTAGATGGGATTGGAATAGGGCTTTCCTTTATTTGTGCCATTCATTGTCTCATAACGCCATTAACTTTGGCTCTCCTGCCGCTAATGGGTATTCATACTCATGATAATAAATCAATTGAGGCTATAATGGTATTGCTGATAATCATGGTGGGCATTCTTGCCTTGATGAGAGGTTATCTCAATCACAAGAAATGGCAGGTATTTATTTATTTAACGCTGGGTATTGTCATATTTGTTTTCATAAGGCCTGTGTTCGATAATACCGCATATAATCTTGCCACCCTATTAGGTGGATTTTCTTTTATGGTTGGGCACTTATACAATTGGAATTGGTGCCGCGCGTGTCCGCTTTGCCGTGAATCAAAGGATCATTGCCAATTATCGAATCATCCTCACCGATAAGATTAAGACATAGAACCTGTGGGTATGGTGATTAAGAAGATACTCAATAATTACCCGATATAAGAAATCAGACAGTCATGGGTCAACTATTACAGAAGCTTGCTGCACGTGCGGAGTCGGATAACCCGCTCAGGATAGGGCTCATTGGCGCCGGTAAATTTGCAACAACATTTTTGACCTTGGCACGTAATCTCAATGGATTACACATCCTGGGAATTGCTGACCTCTCAGTTGATCGCGTATGCAGGGCATTGAGAAATGCTGAGTGGCAAGCAGAACAGTACGCGGCAACAAGCTTTGATCACGCGCTGAAAACAGGCACAACCTATATGACTGAAGATACAGGGGCTCTTATTGCGGCCGATGGGCCTGAGATAATAGTTGAAGCGACCGGTAATGCAATGGCTGGAGTTCGACATGGATTGAAGGCGATAGATGAAGGACGGCACCTGATTATGGTCAATGTAGAAGCTGATGCTTTAGCCGGTCCCCTCTTGTCCGAAAGAGCGAGCGCTTCCGGAATTGTATATAGTCTGGCTTATGGGGACCAGCCAGCATTGATTTGCGAACTGGTAGACTGGGCTCAAAGCTGTGGATTTGATATCGTATGCGCGGGAAAAGGGACCAAGTATTTACCTGCCTATCATTATTCTACGCCGGATACGGTGTGGGATCACTTCGGGTTGAGTGAAGAAACAATCCAAGGCGGTGAATTAAATCCAAAGATGTTTAATTCTTTTCTTGATGGAAGCAAATCGGCTATCGAAATGGCGGCGGTGGCCAATGCCACGCGCTTACTGCCACCTGAAAATGGTCTACAGTTCCCTCCCTGTAATATTGAGAATCTGCCTAATATATGTCGACCGCAAGCTAAGGGGGGAGAGCTGGCGCACAGTGGAACGGTTGAAGTGGTCTCATCTTTGGAGCGAGACGGTCGACCAATAGAAAACCACTTGCGCTGGGGTGTTTATGTTACTTTTGAAGCATCGAGTGAATATGTAAGACGCTGTTTTTCCGAGTATGGCCTTCTTACCGATACCACCGGATGTTATGCGACCATGTACCGCCCCTACCATCTCATTGGCTTGGAGTTACAGATAAGTGTACTAAATGTGGGATTGCAAGGTGAAGCGACGGGTTCAGCAGTTGCCTTTAAAGGAGATGTTATAGCGACTGCAAAAAGGGATCTTGTGGCAGGAGAAATTTTAGATGGAGAAGGCGGTTATTGTGTTTACGGTAAACTCACGACGGCGGAAGCGGCCCTTAAGACAGAATTGCTTCCCATCGGATTAGCGCATAAAGTAAAACTAAGAAATGGGCTGTCATCAGGTCAGCCTTTGCGATGGTCAGACATCTCTATTGATGAAAATGACACTGTTGTAAAATTTCGTAGAGAGATGGAAAAAAGAGCAGGAGCAAATACAGACAAATGATTAACCTCACAAATGGATTAGCTAATAATGAAATATGGACGAAATTATAGCTAAAATATTCTCTGTATCTATTTTCATTTATGGCGCTTCTCACCTCCTGCAAGCCAATCGGTGGGCAAAAACGTTTTCAGTTTTTCTTAAAAGCGAAGAGACGCCATTTATTATAGGGGCATTAACATTACCTGTAGGATTAATTATTGTTATTGGTCATAATATCTGGATCCTGGATTTTCCTCTATTCATCACTCTGTGTGGATGGGGAATGGTAATAAAAAGTTGTCTATATCTCATATTTCCACGATCTATTTTCATGATCACTCCCAAAACAGAAAAAAATTTACGCTATTCTTCGAGGGGTGTTGGAATAGTAATGATCGTCGTTGGGCTCATCCTCATTTATGATACATTTTGGCGTGCTTCCAGTGATCCAATCTACTTCTAAGCGAGAAGGCAGGTTAAGGCTGGAGCTATTTACAGGGTTATCATTTAAATTTTATAATCGCATTGTTTCTTGCCATGTTATGGAAAAGAGAGCTAGGTTTGGGTCATAATGAATCAGTATTCCCTGGACAATTATCAGCGTTCGATTCTTGTAACGCCGAATGGTGAGGATAAAATTCTTTTGCACTCCTGCTGCGCGCCTTGTGCTGGGGAAATAATGGAAGCCCTTGTCGCGTCAAATATTAAACCCACCATTTTCTTTTATAACCCGAATATTCATCCACGCAAGGAGTACGAAATTCGCAAGGATGAGAATATTCGTTTTGCCAGGAAATTAGGTCTTACTTTTGTTGACGCTGACTATGACAAGGAAAACTGGTTTGACCGGGTAAAAGGGCTGGAGCACGAACCGGAACGTGGAGCGCGTTGCACGGTTTGTTTTGATATGCGCTTTGAGCGCACCGCGCTTTACGCCGTGGAAAATAATTTTAACCTTATTTCAAGTACTCTGGGTATTTCACGATGGAAAAATATGGAGCAGATTAATAGTTGTGGGGTGCGCGCAGCCAATCGATATCCCAAAATGGAATACTGGACTTTTAACTGGCGTAAGAAAGGCGGCAGTCAACGTATGATAGAATTATCAAAGCGTGAAAAATTCTATCAGCAGGAGTATTGTGGTTGTGTTTACAGTCTTCGAGATACCAATCAATGGCGGGTAGAGCATGGTCGACCTCGTATCGAACGCGGGGAAAAATTCTACGGTAGCAACGAAGTCTGATAATACATTTACGGTAAAGGCAATCAGCAATTGTAATAAAATCAATTTGCTATGATGCTGATCATGTTGACAAAAGAGAGTATATTATCATAGCTTAAGAGGATAACGAATAAAGTATTTATTGGTCATAAATACTCTAATTCAAGTAGTAACCTTAACGAGGAGGTGATCCATGCATAATAGACTAATTTCGAAACCAGGATTTTTAATGAAGAGTTTAAAATGCAAGAGCGATTTAAAGATGGAGGTAATTCATCTGTAAATTGGTGAAGGGTAATGGATTCTTCCTATTCTGGTGGGAGTCTTGACCAATTTAATTTTAATCGGTAAGTTTTCAAAACGAGAACTAACCTTATCTTTGTTGGGTGCCTGGTTTAGATCAACCGGCAGTTAAAATTTTTAAACCTTAACCAAAGCCTGCGAGACGAATCCGTCTCGCAGGTTTTTTATATACGCTCAAAATGCTCCTAAAACCTATAAAGACCTCCCGATCCTCAGGTTCATAACCAAGGGGTAGAGGAAATCCAAAATAAATTTTAAATAGAACTTTCTAAATTAAAGATCCCTATGTATATATATTTATAATCTTCAAACTTTCCATCAGGTGAAAATGTTTTTTTCTAATTGGACTCGAGACTTCAGGCTATTGGCAGTAGCCGTTTTCTCCCTGGGGGTCTTTTTCGGCGTGCAGATGACTTTATTTAATAACTTTATCGTTGAACGCATAGGAATTGAGGCACACGAATTGGGCTACATAGAAGCCATGCGCGAGGTACCTGGGTTGCTGAATGTTATCTTTATTGCCTTAATGGTACGAGTCGTCGCCCCCTTATTGGGAGGGTTCTCGCTTATTATCCTGGGGGTGGGAATTATGGGTTATGCGGTATCGAGCACTGTGGTTTCAATCGCGATATTTTCCGTAGTATGGAGCATCGGCTTTCATGGCTGGATAACACTCCAGCATGCGATGGCCTTGAAATTTTCTCCCGGTTTAGATAAAGGGGTATGGCTGGGGAAGCTCCATAGCGTAAATAGCTTCGCCTGGTTGCTTACCATCGGTATCTGTATGCTGACTTATCGCTATCTTCATTATGATGGGCTGTTTATTATGGCGGGGATTATTACCATCCTCGGTGGCGTGGCCATATTTTTTGCCTCAAAAGATAAGCCGGTAGTCCCCGAGAAAGGATTTGTTTTTAAAAGTCGTTACCGCCTCTATTATATTCTTAATGTTCTGGATGGCTGCCGCAGGCAGATCTTCATGACTTTTGCCATTTTCGCCCTGGTTAAAGTGCATGGCATGCCAATCACCACGACGATGATCTTAGTTCTCATAAATAAGATACTCGTCACGCTGGTGGCTCCACTGATGGGCCGTTTAGTTGATAAACATGGAGAGCGATTGATGCTGAGCTTTACTTATTTCGGATTGATATTCGTTTTTTTAGGGTACGCCATAGTTGAATTGCGACCTATGCTCTATGTCCTTTTTTGTATTGATAATCTTCTCTTTTTCGAAGGGATAGCTCTGACAACCTATATTAACAAAATTACACCCACTGAAGAGCTGAAGCCGACACTCTCAATGGGGGTGACGATGAATCATGTAGCCGCAGTCACCGCCCCTTTAATTGGTGGTCTGGTCTGGTATTATTTTGGCTATCAGATAATCTTTTTCAGCGGCGCGGTTATCGCCTTGTGCTCATTTCTCGTATCCCAATGGGTTGACCCCGAAGGTTTATTAAAAGCAGAGGAAGACAGTGATGTCATTGCTCTCGCGGACGGGGTAGTGGTACCCTCTAAAATACCCGGGTAATATAGAGCGAGATAAAGTCCTAAGCGTGGACAAATTTTACGGCGTTATGGTAAAAAAGGTCTTCAATTTCTTTTTGACCGAAACCTTCGAATTTTATGGCGCGCCGCGCGGCACGAAGGGTTTCATAGACACTATAAGTAGGACGGGGATCGCAATGAGTTATATTTAGCGGAGCAAGTTCTTTGTCCGTTATTAATTCCCAACCATAACCAAAACTGACGATAGTCCCTCGAAGAAGATCGCAGGGAATATCACTGCCAAACATTATACGATCCAGTGGCAAATGGCGGAATGCCAGGGTAAAAACATCACTATAGGTAACCGATGAAAAGTCGTACCAAAAATTGGGGACATCCTTAATTTTTTCGATGGAACGTTCGAGTGGCCAGGCAATAGAACTGCGAGCCATGTGCGCGAGATCCCATTTGATCTTTGGATAGCGATTGGACAATCGTAAGAGGTCATTGACATTATCTTCATCGGCGATGCCAAGCTTCTTTCCCAAATGCATCATGATAATCAATTCTTTATCGTTGGCCAACTCAATGAGCGGTTCGGGAATCATATCGGTGATACTGCAGTTGACATCATCCTGCGCCCAGAAACGGTAAGGTTTAAGCCCCCGGAAACCATAGTGATCAATATCATGGGCGACCTTTTCTACGGAGAAACTGGGATGGACGAGCATGAGAGCGCGTGACTGAGGATCATCAGCTACCTGGGCCGCGGTGAACGCGTTGTGCTTATCGAAATCTATACGTCGGTAAACCCATCCGAATGCGAGGTAATGAACTTCTCTGCCGGGAAATAATAATTCATAGGTTTTATTGAGGGCTTCCTTATCGAGGATCGTAAATGGGCAATTGGCAGTCGGGTTATATTCGGGCGGGTCATCATCCGGTTTTGACAGGCAATGGGCATTGTTGAAGAAATGCAGGTGGGCATCAAAGATTTTTCCGGGAAGAAAATCTTCAAGCTCTTCCTCCCATATTCTGCGGTCGAGGTCTGTTTGTTCAAGAGACACAGATTTTAGGGAAGAACGCGGTGAAGTAAATTATCATTCAATTGTAATTTCTTCGGTGGTAACAGGTATATTCTGTCCATCCGCGTTTTCAAAAGTAGCGGCATTACTTTGTGTTGGTTGTGGGGTCCCATCTGATTTAAAATTATTTTGTAAAATCAAAGTACTGAACCCGGGTGTGCTTGACCCACTTGGCGCGACAACAATGGCATTTCCATTACTCTGAGAAAGATCCCCTCCCGTTATTCTCAACCCCGGATTTGGTGCCTGGACCGTAAATGAACCCTCACCAAACAAGAGGTGCGGTAACGAATCTCCACTGGCATCAATGTCACCAACGGTTATCCGCACCGCTATCGGCACTCCCTCCGCGACGACCCCGGTTCTTCCGGTGTCAGCGGAAAAAACCGTATTCGATAACTGCATGCCGCCTATCCCTGTGGAGTTGGTGACTTCCACGAGGGTTACGTTTGCTTCGGCATTATACACTTCTCCTTCTGGGAATAATGCCTGATTGACGGCGTTGATCGATCCCACGGTGAAGATACTAAAGAAAGTACTGGAGTCGGCTCCATCAATGAGCACACTGGGACGTCCGGTTACATACAATACTTCCTGATTGTATTTCGTCGGAAAAGCGGCGGGGAGAAAAGTCCCCGGGTCGAGCGTTATCGTAAAGCTCCCATTGCCGGAAAATTCTACCTGGACGATATCCTCATTTTCGTCGAGAAAAGAAACCCGGGTAATCTGGTTAACTTTAGCGCGCAGACTTATATTTTGACCGGTGAGCAGAACCTGGTCGAAAATATTTCCACTCGGATGCATGATATCTTCACCTACCACCTCACCGGATCCGCTTAGGACCAAACCTATTTCAACCAGGGCAACATTGTGATTACCCCCGGCTGCAAGTAAGGAAACATTAGAAACCCCTGAGGGTATATTGAGTTGACCGGAGGAATTGTCCCCCCAGCCCTCGACGGATCCTTCATTATCAAGAGCAAGGCTGTGGTTTAACCCGGCAGCAATAGAAGTCACGGCACTGGCGTTAAAGGCAACAGTCAATTCGTCTTTAGCTTTAAAACTGGAGGCGACAACCAGCCCGATTTCACCAAATTCCAATTGATTGAATTGATTGTCTCCCCAGGCCGCAACCTGGCTGTCGTCAGTTAAGGCCAGGCTATGATTGCCACCTGCGGATACCTTTATGACGTCGGACAATCCAGCTGGCACATCAGTCTGGCCAAAATTATTTCGTCCCCAGGCAATAACTGTGCCGTCACTTTTCAGAGCTAAATTATGAAATCCACCGGCATCTATAGCTGTAATATCCGAAGGATTTCCCGGGGGCACTGAAGCCTGTCCGTCTGAATTATTACCCCAACCGATAACTGTTCCATCAGATTTTAAGGCCAGGCTGTGAGTCGATCCAGCGCTTACGGCAATAGCATCGGAAAGTCCGTCGGGTGGTTGTGTCTGCCCGAATTCATTATTTCCCCAGCCAACCACGGTGCCATCACTCTTTACTGCGAGGCTGTGATTATGTCCGGCCGCGATGGCTATTACATCAGTAAGATCTCCGGGCACATCGACCTGTCCCAAGTTCATCCCTTCCCCAGCCGACAACCGTTCCGTCAGCCGTCAAGGCGATATTATGATCCAATCCGGCAGAGATAGCAATCACTTCCGGACTATCGTCGGTACTGACGGCCTCGGGTAATTCCTGCTGGGCAAAATCATTATTGCCCCATGCTTCAACCTCTATAATTTCATCGATAAATGGAGGTTCATCATCAATAATCGGAGGTTCCTCATCCGGCGGCACTTCAATCGGCGTAAAACTGAAATCGTCGATACTCGTTATACTGGTGCCTATAGACGAGAGCAATGCTTCATTATCGCTTAATTCAATTTTACCAATTCCGCCCGGCGCCCCCAATTCAAGGGAGTTAAATCTAAAGTATATTGGGTTTACTATCTCATCGGGATTAATATTGTCGGGCAACATGGGAACGGAGGTGATGAGGTTGCCCTCAGTATCGAAAACATCAATATTACCATCATCGAGGGCTAAATTAGCTGCGTAAAATTGCACATCGCGAGCGGGAGTTTCAAAATTAATGGTTGCGGTGAGTCCATTGGTAATGGACCAGAAATTTTCGGGAGAGTGATATAACTGTGTAAAGGATGTGAGCCCGCCCACGCTGCCACCAGTAAAAGTGGCGCTCCTGGATGACTCTCCAATGGTAAAGCTCCCGACAAATTGATCGGTTCCATCGGCGAGAATATCTTCAAAATCTGTAAACACCTCAAGGTTAGGGGGTGGTGGGAGAGGGGTAATATCTTCCAGTAAGACTGGAATTGGCTCTAAACCCCGATTGCTGCTGGTAAGAACGACGTCATAGCGAAATGTTTCAGCACTGCCATCAGAAGCTGTATATGTCTCGTCAAAAGTAGATTTTACTATGCCGAGATTACGGGCCAACCATAAAGTTTCGAGAATGCTGCCATCTTCGGTATAAGACACCCCTTCCTCTACACCAGTCTCACTGTAGTCACGAACAACGACAACCTTGAGCGTTTCATAAATACCGACCGGTGTATCAACAGTTTCAATCCCTTCGACGAAAACACTGATACTTACCGACCCCTGCGCGGTAAAAGCGACACCAAAATCGATCCCGCTACTAGAATAGGCGGCAGTCGAAGAAAAGCTGTCCCCGATATTTATAAATCGAGGAGTAATAAAAAGGGGGCTTCAAATAAGCTGATATCTGATTCATCAGTACCGCCGTGATCTTCACGGTGGACCGCGAATTCGAATTCATCCTGGCTGTAATAGATACCTCTAAATAAATCCAATATTTCTCCACCAACAGAAACGGTGGAAGTAGCAAGATCAAAAGCGAGGGTTGTCTCCCGGCCGTTGATAACACCGCCGGGCAGGTTCAGGCGATTTACGTTTAATCCTAACGATATACTGATAGGAGACTCAGGTGTCGTTACCGAAAATAAACCCTCATAGTTCCATTCGGACCCTATATCGAGGGGGAAAAAGTCAGCGATATCCAGAGGTGGAGCATAAGCCACTCCACAAGCGAAGAAGGAAAAAACGCATGCGAAAATCCTGGGCAACTGTTTAAACAACATTTCTGGATGTAATATCTCTGTATCAATGTTTCATATATAACTTTGCTCTCCTTAACAATTTAAAACTTAAAAATACTACCTGTCCTGGGTGGGGTTAATACTCCCTGTTTAGCAATTGACTTAGATAAATAGTTACAGGGTGAAATACCCGATTTAAGTATAAGTTAAATAAGAGGCAAAGTATTATCGAAAGACTACTCCAGACCGCATTTATATTGTCGTAAAAAATGGAGTCACTTGAGTATATTATCAATGAGAATAGGTTAATCTATGAAAGGGAATCCTGTAATACTTTTCGATGGGGTTTGTAACCTCTGTAATGGGATCGTAAAATTTATAATAAAAAATGACCCTGAGTCTTATTTCAGATTTACGCCACTGCAATCACCCACCGGGCAGAGCTTACTTGAAAAACATGGCTTTAATCGCGAAGTTATAGATACTTTTGTTCTTATAAATGAAGATACCTGTTTGACGAAAAGCGATGCCGCCTTGTACATCGTTCGGTGTCTCCCCGGACTATTATGGTCTCTCTTAGGAATATTTTCTATAATTCCAAAACCCATTCGAAATTGGGGTTATGATATGGTAGTGCGCAATCGTTACCGTTGGTTTGGGAAAAAAGAAGAATGTCTGGTCCCGACAAATGATATTCTCAATCGGTTCCTGGATTGAAGCCACTATTCCCTGAATTAATTACGGGAATTTAAATTATGATTTAATAATTCCGTGCGAAGTCAGAAGTATAGGTGGGATTGTCACCTACTACGCTATTAAGGTCTTCATCGTAATGAAAGTCATAGTCCCCCTGGAAGATTACATCTTCGGCGACAATCGATCCAAACATCTCTCCGTCCGCTTGCATAGTTACAACCGCGCGTGGGGCGTATATCGCTCCATAGAAATCCGTGCTTTTTCCAATGTAATAAGAGGGGGTGTAAGATCCCGTGTCCGTCGAATAGATGAGAAGGTTGCCTGGATCTCCCAGGTTGCCCGGATCTCCAGAAAAATTTTCAACCTTGCCGTCAGCATGTTGCACGGTGAAATCATCATTGATATACAGTTTCAATTTCTTGCCATCGGCAATCTTCAGCGTCCCATCGATATGCACATCGTCCTGCACTACAAGGGTCATGTCTTCGGTGATCGTCAGGGTTTCAAAATCATCGATATACAGGTCTCCCGTGACCAATCGGGCGCTCGCTCCCGCTCCGGGTAAGGTGTCGCTTCCTCCGGGAAAACTGTAGACACTGGTCACCCCTGGCGGGACCGGCACATCCTGCATGCTCGGTTCGAACCCGTCGGCTATCCGGCTGTCATCGACATTTATCTCTATCGGGGTGCTCGCTCCGTAGACCTTGCCATTCATCCCGATAGTGTGGGGTGCTACCCAGGTTGATATATAACCGTAGACTTCACCTTTCGCAAACTCCGACGCTATTACTTTACCTCCAACCAGGGTGCCGTTGTCGTTGCGGTTGAAGAATGGATCGTAAATGCCCAGGTTCACCGTCGGATCAGAGGTGTAACTGTCAACGGTTACGGTCCCCGTGGAGTTGAAGGCGATGTCATCATGAGTGGTGATCCCGTTGGGGAAAACCTTGCGCTGCCTCAGGTCGGAATAAAAACTTTCCTGCACCATCTCTCCATTGGCTAAGTATAAATAGACGATGCTATAGATGCGGGGTTGATTCGGTGATTGATCGAGGACATAAAGATACATCGTAGCGGTATCGCCGTTGCCCATATCCAAATTGTATAAAGCCTTTATCGTCCAGGGTGGTGAAAAACTCCAACCCGTCCAATCGTCTTCATTGAGCGCCGAGATGGCTAGCTCCGCACCAGCGTGCGTTACATTGACAATGTTTCTTCGATTGAAATTTCCTTCCGCGATTTTTAACTCGGTGACTGTCGAGTTTAAAAAACTGGTTGTCACAAATCCAAATATTCCCGCGATCATTAAGGCAATGAGGAGGACGGATCCACGCTGCGCGGAATCTCTATATTTTAATGGGTTCTGGTTGTGTTGTGACTGCATCTTTAATTTTCTAAGCAAGAATATTAAAGAGCGTAGGTATTTATAGCAAGAAAAATAGGTTAATTTACCTATAAATAATATGTAAAAAATGTTTATCGCCCCTTAATACCCCTCATTAATTCCCAACATAAAAACACCCTCCCTCTTGCAGTACGTAAGCTATTGATTAATAAAATATTGTACTATCAGAATGGCTGCATAATGGGGTCGATATATGGCTAAAATTGAGAAATTATTATCAAATTTTACTACAATAAAGACCCCAGAAACCTATCTATTTGCAAAATAATTGTAAAAAAAGTAAAATTCGAAGGGATAAAGGAGAATAAAAAGAGTGAAAATCCGATGAATGAGACTGTATTTTTTACTTCGAGTACAATTAATTATTATTAGAATTAGACCTTAGAAAAAGGGGGTGAAGAAAGGTAGAAAAAGCAGCCATTAAACAAAGATAAAAGCGATGATGAAACGGGGATCATTTCACAAAGATGATTACATGCTAGCAAGATCAGGAGAAATTCTACTAGATAGAAAACGAAAGCGAATAGTTGAAACGATACCATGAATAAAAATTTAAAAAAGTATTCTGAATTTTTTAAAGAAGAAGGGGCGAATGATATCGAACACAGTAAGATTACATACTTCGCCCATGCGATGGGAGTATACCGTGATTTAAAATCTTGGGGATGCGATGAGGATCTTTGCTTGATGGGAATTTTTCATTCAATATACGGGACAGAATTATTTCAGGGCTTCACCTTACCCCTGAAACGCCGCAGTGAAATTCGTTCATTTATAGGTGAGCGCGCGGAGCGGCTTGCCTACTTCAATTGTGCGCTTACCTATAAATCCCTTGATGAAAATTTTAATGGTTCTGAAATCAGCTACAAACTGTTTGACCGTTTTAAAGATAAGGATATGGAAATTACACGAGATGACTTTGATGATGTGTGCCGCGTTCATCTGTGTGATCGGCTGGAACAGGCGGGTCGATCAATGGATTGGGATTGGCGTCGTGAAAGTTTTCAAGGGATGGCCGAATACCTGGGAGGAATTGCCAGGGAAACATTTGATCGTGTATATATGAAAAAAAAGGAGAAAAACCATGAGTAAAGTGTTTACGAGTTCAGTAATTCCTGCGCCGATTGGTAAAGTGTGGGCCAGGATCAGAGACTTTAATGCCTTGCCGGACTGGCACCCTGCAGTTGCGGACAGTAAAATCGAAGACGATAAACCCAGTGATTTTATTGGATGTATTCGAAATTTTAATCTTAAAAACGATGGAGGTAATATTCGTGAAAGGCTTCTTGCCTTGGATGACAACGAATATTATTGCACCTACTGCATTTTGGAATCACCGATGAATGTGGAAATTTATGTAGCGACCATGAGCCTGCTCCCGATAACCGATGGAAATAGAACTTATGCTGAATGGACAGCTGATTTTGAATGTGATCCCAAAGAAGAATCCGAGCTTGTGGATTTTATCAGTAACAGTGTTTTCCAAGGGGGCTTTAGCGCCTTGAATGACTTATTCACTGGGTGAAATAAAGTTCATTGAACAGAGGATTAGGGCGATCATTAGTGATTTATAATCCTGCAATTGAGGGGTGAGTAATTTATATAATTCGGCTCATTGCATCATCTGAAATTATATTTTAAGAGGGATAATGAGCATGGATAAAGTTCGTTGGGGTGTTCTTAGCACGGCAAAAATAGGAACAGGGAAAGTCATTCCGGCAATGCAGGACAGTGCCTGCTGTGCTATTACCGCCATTGCATCCCGCCAGCTTGATAAAGCCCGGGACATAGCAAAAGAATTAGGAATAGCCAAAGCATACGGTTCCTATGATGAACTATTAGCGGATCCGGATATCGATGCTATTTATAATCCACTCCCTAATCATCTTCATGTTCCCTGGTCTCTAAAAGTGTTAGAAAAGGGAAAGCATTTATTGTGTGAGAAACCCATTGCCCTGTCATCGAAGGAGGGAGAGCGACTGGTTATCGCGGCAAGAGAGAAACCGCAGCTGAAAGTAATGGAAGCGTTTATGTATCGGCACCATCCCCACTGGCAGCATGCACGCAAATTGATAAATGAAGGTAAGATTGGAGAATTGAAAACGATACATTCTCTCTTTTCTTTTTATAACCGGGATCCTGATAACATTCGCAATATCGCCGAATACGGAGGTGGCGGGCTAATGGATATTGGCTGTTATAATATTTCATTATCGAGGTTTATATTTGGCAGTGAACCCAAACGTATTTGCAGTATCATGGAAGTTGATCCACAATTTAAAGTTGATCGTTTAGTTTCGGGGGTTTTAGATTTTGGGAATGGTCATTCCAGTTTTACCTGTTCCACGCAGATTTCACGATTTCAAAGGGTTAATATTTTCGGCACTGAAGGTCGTATTGAGCTTGAACATATAAATTACCCGGGAGATCAGCCCGCCAGGTTGTGGCTTGAAAGAGGAGATGATGTTACCGAATTCACCATTCCCCCCTGTAATCATTACAAAATCCAGGGTGAGTTATTTTCACAGGCGATACTCAACAATACCGAAGTTCCCACCCCAATTGAAGATGCCGTAGCCAACATGAAGGTCTTAGAAGCCGTTGTGCAAAGCGCAAAGAGTAGCACCTGGGTAATGATGGATTGATCGTCGCTTTAAATTAACGAGCCAATTCGACGCGTTGTTGTTCTCTCCAGGAGCGTAGACCGGCATCAATAATCTCCATGGAAACGATCGCATCATTCGCCGGACTCTCGGGCTCGCGTTTACCATCGACGGCATCAATAAAGGCCCGGTGTTCCAGGCGGTACATATCATCCCTTTCAAAAGCATGTTTTTCCGTAGTTTCGGTGCCGTCGCTGCTATCCCCCAATCGAATTAGCGCCGAACCTGAGTCATGATTTAACCATTTCCGGTCGCCAATAATTTCACACTCTGATCTACCGGGATTCTGGACAAAATTTAAGTGAATTGAAGTGAGGAAGGAATCTTCGTAATCACAGAGTATATCCATGACGTTCGGGTTGGATGTAAGCTCCAGGTCACCCCCCTGGATACCGGTTACATAAATGCCCTTGGGGCGCTTGCCAAAAAACCAATAAAAGAGATCGGGCTGATGGGCATAATCTAGAAAGAGGGCGCCTTCAATATCCCGCTGGTGGCGCGAAATTGAGTTGACGAGAGTAAGGTAGGTGCCAATACGAAAGTGAGCATGAAGGACCTTGCCCAATACGCCCTCATCGATCAAGGATTTGATGCGTGTATAGGCAGGATGAAAATGGTTCTGAAATCCAATATTGAGAATCGTTTTGGCGGATAGAGCAGTCTCACGCATCGCTTGAGCGTCTTCCAGATTATCACTCATCGGCTTTTCGCACAGGACGTGACATCCGGCCTGTAAAGCTGCGATCGTCTGCTCTTTGTGAAAAGATTGCGGGGTGGCAATGACTACCATCTCGGGTGGATCTGCTAAAACGCTCTCGTAGTCCCCATGGTTGCGTAGGTCGCCCAGGTCCTTTCGCGCAACCTCCAGTGATACTTCACTCGGTTCGCAGATCTCTACTTCAAGATCATTGCATTCGCTGAGCAATCGTGCGTGACGGCGGCCTATTGATCCAACACCAATAACAACAATGCGTCTTTTTAGTGCCATATACTGAACCCGCCATCGACAACCAGGTTCTGGCCGGTGACATAGTCAGAAGCAGAAGAGGCGAGAAACAGGGTCGCGCCCTTAATGTCAATTTCGTCTCGACCCATATGTCCCGCCGGGGTGCGGTCGCTGTAAGCTGTTTTGAATTCTTCAATCATGCCACGGGTGGGGCCGGTGAATCCACCGGGAGAGATTGCATTTACACAAATACCCATGGGAGAGAGGACTCCTGCCAAATCTAAAGTCATCCCAATCACCCCGCCCTTTGCTGCGGCATAATCAACGGGTTGGCCTTTCATATTGAGGCGTTCGTACATCCGCCGATC
Organism: Opitutales bacterium; assembly: GCA_965197745.1. Lineage (GTDB taxonomy): Bacteria > Verrucomicrobiota > Verrucomicrobiia > Opitutales > PNEW01 > CBDANS01. The sequence goes on from CBDANS010000007.1 coordinate 1,227,694, forward strand.
ACGACCTAAAATACCGGCAATCGAGGCAATATTAATAATTTTCCCGGATTTCTGTTTTGCCATGAGTTTTGCCGCTTCCTGGCAGCAGTGAAGCGAACCTATGAGGTTTATGGTAATCAGGTTTTCTGCGTCTTTGGGCTCGCGTTCAAGAATGTGGCAGGGGCCCGAACCTTCTGATCCCCCGGCATTATTAATGAGAATATCTAAATGACCTTTCCATGCGTGCGCTTTGGAGAAAAGAGCGCTTACCATGCTGTGGTCACTTAAATCGAGTTCCAGCGCGAGGACGTCAATACCACGCTCCTTTTTTAATTTTTCAGCTGCTGCTTCAGCGCTGGAGAGCGTCCGTGAGGTAATCACTAAATCCGCACCTGCTTCACCCAGGGCATCCGCCATATCATATCCCAGGTGTCTGGCTCCTCCCGTTATAAGCGCCACTTTGCCGTCGAGTTTAAACATATCCATAACATTCATTGAAGACTACTACTTAAAAATTACTTTCTTCAGGCAATCTTAAAATGGAAAGAGTAAGGGGACAAAGGATGAACCTGAAGCAGTGGACCTATACCCCGGCCATCTCTTCACGGGCTACTCTTAAAATCTCATCGTCGGAGACTTTATGCAGAGGCGTATAAAACGGGCTTTTACCATCTTTCCTGTAGGGCTCATTGTCAGCCCGGTTATAGGTGCATACGAGCAACCAGCGATGATATTGAGATTCATTGGCCGAGGATGAATGCAGAAGATTACAATGAAAAAACAATGTATCACCAGGTTCTAATTCACAATAGATAAGCTCATGGCGTTTGATCGCCTCTTCGACCCGTTCGGGATCCGTTCCCGTCTGGACATCGGGATTGTGTCCTCCCTTTGCAAAAACCTGTAAAGTCTTTAATAATTTAGAATCACTCATGCCTTCGGTGCCTCTCATCGTGAGATCAATTCGCCCCATTTTATGCGATCCTTTCAGTACCTGCAGGCATCCATTTTCTCTATTGGCTCGCTCGATTGCGATCATACAACTGATTGCGTCTGGTCGCAAGAGACCGCCTTTATACCAATAGGGATAATCCTGATGCCATTCAACCGCGCCTCCTACTTCAGGTTCTTTATACATGATCTTGCTGTGCCAATTGTAAACTTCGCCCTCGAGTAAAGCTTCCACGGCATTGACCAGGCTTTCGCTGCGCGAAATCACACCGTAAAGATCGTCGCACTCCTCGGTCCAGGAAATACGTTTGCTAATTCGCCCCTCACTATCTACCTGGGTAAGGGGGGTATCCTTCATCTGTCTGTCGTGACGACATTTTTTACTCAGTAGTTCCATTACCTCATTATTAAAGAATGAGGGTATGATCAGATAGCCATCCTCATGGAATTGCTTTATTTGCTGTTTATTCATTATCTGTGGTATCCCGCATCAACCCTATGAATCGTGGTTTAAAGTAATTTTGATTTCTGTATATTTCAAATCAATATTATGACTTCACCGGTTCGATAAATGCGTAGTTCTCTAACCATTCTATCCATTGCTGGCGCTTAGCGCTTCCCTCGACATTCTCCAACCAATACGGATGGAATTGAGGATTTTTAAATGGAGCCTGATTTTTTTTATTTATGACCGCTAACTCTTTAGCCGCAGCTATTTCTTCTGCCTTCTTCGGGTTTTTATAATAATTAAGCGAGCACATCCGGCGATCAGTCGTGCCGCCCCAGGCTGCGTGCCATAGGCGAAAGTCAAAGGCTATGACATCGCCCGGTTCAGAATTACAGATGTGAGCGGGAATATCATTTATCTCATATCCGGAGGCATTAAGATAGGGTGAATCAGGGCCCCGCAATTTGATCTCGAGTAACTTATCGTGAAGGGGATTTTTATGCGAGCCGGGGATGACACGCAATGCGCCACTTTCCCCATCAACAGGTTGCAGGTAGATAAGAAATTTTATTCCATGAAAGTGGATATTTTCCACATCAGGATGCCATTCCGTGGAATTTCCTGAGTAGCGGTTGGCATTACAGAAAACTCCGACGACATCCTCACCGTAAATTTGCTCCGCTACACCAAGGAAGCGGGGATCTTCCTGTAATGATCTGAGAAATGGTGATTCGGGTCCCATGTCTGACCATTTCAGCAGCATTAGATGATTATCAGGCCGGTCATTTAGCCCGGCCAGAATCATGCCGGCTTCAAACTCGGTGTTGATTATTTCAAGTTCGTTCTCGCTGAAATATTGATTAAATTTAAGAAAACCAAAGGTGCAGTAAAAATCGATCTGGGTCTTTGTGAGCATCTTTTACTAATCTCCCATATACCCGACTTCTTGCATCCAGTTAATCCAGCGTTGGCGTCGCGGGTCATTTTCCGTGTTTGCCGTCCATTGGGGATCATACTCGGGGCCGGGTGATTCGTAGGTATTCCTGGCCAGATTTTCCCGGGTACTGCGAGAGAGCGTCACATCAATGGAGGTGGCTTCCTTTTCTTCAGGTGATTCTGGAACGCGATTAAAGATTAAGGTAATCAATCGACGATCTAAAGATCCGCCTGCACTGGCATGCCATAGCCTCGCATCAAAGACAATAACATCACCCGGTACTACAGCACAACTGTAGGCGGCGACATCACCAATGCCAATACCCGCTTTTTCAATGTAAGAATCTTTTTTAAATCCACTCAATCCTATATTCAAGAGCATATCGTGAAAGGGATTTATGTGTGAACCCGGAATAAACCTGAGGGCCCCGTTATTCGCCGCTAGGGGCTGGAGGTAGCTGGCAAATTTGAGGCTATGAAAGTGAATATGTTCTGAATCGGGGTGCCAGCTCGTATCGCTAACAAAGCTACCTGAGTTGCAGGATATCCCGATAATTTCACCTTCTAAAAGTTGTGCAGCGATTTCACAAATTCTTGGATCCTCCAGTAATCCACCCGTAAAAGGAGTCTCTGGACCCAGGTTAGGCCAACTCACATACTGATGATTTCCGGTACGGGTAGTTGAACGCAGGGTATTTGACAGTTTAGATTCAAACTCGGTGTTGATTTTACTGATTTCATCAGGCTTAAGAAAATCTCGAAGGATTAAAAAGCCGAAAGTCTGATAATGGGTAAGCTGATGTTCTGTAAGCATGGTTAATTAATAGAATTATAGCTTATAGTATCAAAGTTCTGAATATATTCAATCCCTGCATCTGCCATAATGATAGATATTACAGTTCGAATGGATTCCCTTGAAGAAAGGCCCATTCTATGCGAACTTCGTAAAGCCTGGGGGAGCCACAGCCATAGGGGGATACAAGGATAGCTTTGTACTGTAACCAGCGGGCATTAAAGGGAATACCGTAAAGTCTTTTTCCAGACTTGTGATAAAAGGTGTTCGAGCCGCTCCATCCATGCCATTTTTCATATTTTAGGTCCTGTTTTGTTTTAGCCCAACGAACTTGAAATTTTATTTTTAAAAGATCCGTCTCGTCAGATACCCAGTGAATACGACGGGCTCGTCTCACCCCAATTTCCATGGGAGCAGATATATAATATTCTTCCGGCTTTCGATTGAATGCGTTGCCCCGATCAAAGCTTGTCATCCCGTGGGGGCCCAATCCAGGGAAACCTGTTCTATTCGCATTGGAATAGCCTTCAGGACTTCCCCAATAGATAAATGAATTCACCTGATGCCCCAGGTCATTGCGATGACAGCCTAATGCGATATCAATCCAGCCGTCACGGTTTAGATCTGACTGCATGACCGCACCTGAGGCGTAACTCTCAAGATTTACGGGATTACTAAAATCAAATTGTTTACCATCGCCATAAAATACCTGTGCCGGTGGGGTTCTCGAGGTTGGGTTGGCATAAGCGGTCGCCAGCAAATCGAGGTTGTCATCATTGTTAAAATCTGCGATCGCGGTAGCCCCTGAGCTGTACCCGGCGAGTAATTCCTGTGAATTTTCAGGGTAATATCCATCAGGGCTTCCAAAGAGAACACGAACCGTGTCTGCGTGACGGCGGCGGTGTCCAAGAATACCGACCACAATATCCAACCACCCGTCTTTATTTATGTCTGCGAGATTGGGGATCGCCGAGTCCTCCATCCCATGGCAGGGGATTTTCCAACGATTATCAGATGAATAGCCAACTGAGCTCCCCAGATATATTAATATATAATTTCTCTTATCGTGAAAGAGAACATCGAGGTGGCCATCATTGTTGACATCGCCGATGGCCGATGTGTCCCCTCTCGACTTAAATAAATTAATAGAATTTGAAATGGAAAAGCCATTTTTTGAACCTAAAAGGACCAATGATGTTTTGTCGGGATCATCAATACCAATATCTGACCCCGCGGCCACGGTCAGCAAGTCCAGGTACCCGTCTCGGTTAAAATCGAAAACTTCCAGGTCGAAATGAGCCTGATCAGTAATGACATCGGTATATAAATCATTGTTCGGGCCATCGGGTGTTCCCTTGAAGATACGTATACCTTTCGGAATGGTGAAAACCGTTTCCGGATAGCCATCCAGATCGAAGTCAGCGATAAGTGACTGGCTGCTGTGCTTTGTAAATAATTCAATTCTATTTTCACTATTGTAGTCAGCATTCTCATTACCGTAATAAATGTAAGAGGGGATACCGCTGAGATGTCCCAGCTTAGTATTGTTGAAGACGATCTCCTGCTGACCGTCGCTGTCGAAGTCTCCAACAGTATTACCCATCGCTCCCATCGTTGGGACCCAGCTTGCTTTGTCTGGAGAAAATCCCGAAGGACCATTCCAATAAATGGGCGATTGGGTTTCATATAGATTATCATCATTATACTTACTTATGACAAGGTCCAGATAGCCATCACCATTAAGATCCGCGGCGGTAGCCCAACGGGCATTGGGCATGGCGAGAAAAGATTGAGTAACGAGCAAATCCTCGCCCGAACGTATTTGCACCCCCTCTGAAGTAGCTAATATGAGATCATTGACGGCGTCATTATTAAGGTCGGCAATCTCTGTTCGGACGGCATTTGAGACAAACTCGGTGCTGTGCCCGGTAGCTTTAATAATAAGTTTTCCATCCGCTCTAAATTTGCCATTGGCATTCCAATAAATTCGAACCTCCCCACTACCGCTGAAAATGATGTCCTCCATTCCATCCTGGTTGAGATCTTTCAAAATTACCTGACGCGCGCCGTAGGTGGGGAGAATCAAGGAGCTCTTTTCATCGACACCCTTTTCCGCTCCCCAATAAAGAATAGAATTTGTTTCCAGGTTGCTCTGACCCTCTCGATAACTGGCCAATACTATATCTAAATAACCATCATGATTAAGATCTTCTGCCGCTATGGAAAGCGCCCCGATGGCCATGATTTTATTTGAGTCACCGGCAATTTCAAAGAGACGATTTTCACTCTGAAGATAAATGATGACCGTCCTCGGTATTGCGGGATTATGTGTATCTTTCCAGGCGGAGGGGAAGAGGAGATCGAGTTTGCCATCACGGTTGAAGTCTACTACGGCAACATCGTAGGCACCTGTTGTGGGCAGATCAGTCCGACTGACTTCAGGACCCTCGGGTCCCCCCCAGTAGATATAAGAGTTCAACTCAGAGGTCACACCATTATACGAATTTACGGTTACAAGATCGGTGTAACCATCATTGTCAATGTCGACCGCCCGACTCATCCAACCACTGTCAGCGGACAGCGTTTTTTTCTTCCAATTGATGCCTTGTCCCTGGTCTGGCGTATATACCAAGGTGGGACCGCGTTCGATTTGATCATGTGAATTCGCCAATACCAGATCGACGTAACTGTCATTGTTAACATCATAGCTATTGATCATTTCAATAGCTCCATTGGCATTCACGTAAATGTTGGCGCCGCCGTTGCCGAACTGCCCCCGTGAGAATTTACCAAACCCGCGGTGAACCCATACCGTTTCGACTTCCTTTTTCTTTTTATTTTTCGGGAATTTAGGCCATGAGTATAATGGCGCGTTTAAGAAAAATACCATGAGCAAAGATGCCAGGAGCATTTTTATTCTTCGTGTGCGATATGATGCGCTGAGTTTTTTCATTAAGATTTAATTGATGAATACCAATTCCTGAACCGCAGATCCCGGGGATTGTAATTGAGATTTATGTGTTTGTTAGGGAAAAGAAAAATAAGGTTTAGTAATATATGCCTTTATATGTGTGATCTAATAGTAAGGCTGAACCAGCAGGAAATCAATTAATAGATAGTGGCAAGGTAATCATAGTTCCTGTTTATGGAATACATTATTAATTGACACCATTTGTAAATCTTCGAAAAGATCAATTTCATGGATAATCTGGGTTCATATTCCCCTCGCGGGGATCAGAGAATTATTTATATCAGCGATCCTTCCTCTATTGTTCGCAGTTATCTGCCGGAAGAACCTGGAGAAGAGGATTTGAGAAATTGGGTTGACGAATTGGCTGACGCCGGGGTGGACACTTTTATTCAGGAAGCTTATACTCAGGGATGGACTACTTATTGGCGCTGTGACCGCTTCGAGTATGATAAGCGCCCACAACATCGGTGTTTTCTCCCCCTGATGGAAGTGGGGATACAGCCGCTGGAAGTGCTCCTCAACCAGAGTCATAAACGGGGTATGCAGTTTATAGCCGGGTTGCGTATCAACGATGACCACGGACATATATCAGCTCAACAAGGTGTGGGATCGGGTTCGCGATATATTACCGAAAATCCCCAATGGAAAATTAATGAATTTCCACCGGGAGACGCCTATAAATTAAGTAACTTTATTGATTTTACGTTTCCGGAAGTAAGAGACTATGTTATTTCCGTAGCAGAAGAAATGGTGAAGCGCTTTGACCTGGACGGTCTGGAACTCTGCTTCAGGGACAGGATCTATTTCCCCGCAGGCAAAAGCCGAGAGCGACAATCGCTAATGACTGACATGGTGAAGCAGGTTCATGATGTGCTTAAAAGCGAAAGCCAGAATAAAGGCAGGAACCTCAAGCTTGGGGCAAGAGTTTTTCAGACGATTGAAGAGTGTCATAACATGGGACTTGATGCTCCCACGTGGATTGCCAATGGCTATCTCAACTATATATCGCCAAGCGATCAAATGAATTCAGACATTAACGCTCCCTATGATGAGTTTACCGCGTTAACCCGTGCTCAGGACAGGTCCTTCAACGATGCTCAGGGCAGGCCTTGTTACCTGTATCCGGCTATCCTTCCCTGGATGAGCAACCGATCGGAGCGCAGGTTAAACCGCATGCCGATTTCTATAGAACAACAGCGCGCCATTGCGCAAAACTACTATGGTGCCGGCGCTGATGGTATCTCCATTTATAACAATTTTGTTTCCAATGACTGGGCGCCATTCTATCCTATGCAGCTTTTCGAGTTAGACGAATTACGTGATCCCGATCGTGTTGCCAAAGGGAGAAAACATTACGTTTTTGAACCCATTTGGGGAGGGTGCACTTACACTGAGTTGGATTGTGCCGTCACCGGTAGTGTCAAAGCGGACAAGATTGTCCTCAAACGAAGCGAGATTGAAAAGAGTGGAAGTTACCGATTTCGTATTTGTGAAGATGTGAGCAAGGCCCGCAAAGCCTCACTCTTATTCCGTGCCGGTTATATGACCCTCGAAGATCAAATAAAGGTGTGCATCAATGATCAGGAGATACCTCAATCTGCAATAAGACGCACCGATAGTGAAAAACGCATTAGAGCAGAGCCTATGGAAACCGCAACGGATAGGGCCATTCGCATGCTGAAAGAGGGAGGTGACACAGTAGTGGTACATGACAGCACGAAAAAAGGTGATACTTTTCTCCATGACCCGGTGAGCACAGGCAAGGGACACCCCATCATACAAAAAGATATCGATCGTCCTTCCACAACCTGTTGGTTCGAATTGAAGTCCCCACCCGAAATCTACGGCGATAACTGGCTGGAAGTGATATTGACAACGGGTAATCCACAATCTAGCGAAGACATCATTATAGATGAAATTGAAGTATGGGTCTATTATTGATTAAATTAGTTTTTTATAATCCTGGAATTAATTAATAAAATGAGTCCAGTAGAACTGATTCTCGATCAAGGTTATTGTGTGTTGGAAGGGATCATCCCTGATAAAAAAGTAAGTTCCGTAAAAAATGACATAATTGAGGCGGCGGATAAATTTGGAAGAAAAAGCCCAAAAAATACTTATCTGGCAACGACTATAAATCATACTCAGTCCTTTGTCCCTTACGTGGCTGATCCACGCATGATGGCTATCGTTGAATCATTTTTTGGGTCCCATGCACGGGTATCGTCCACTTCGACCCAAATCAGTGAACCGGGAAACGAACGCGGGGATTGGCACTCGGATTGGCCCTTTTGCCCTTTTAACGCCGGGCATATTCAAAAACCCATACCGGACACGGTAATGCATTTAACCACGCTCTTTATGCTTGTTGATTTTACGGAAAAAAATGGGGGCACCCGAATGAGACCCGGCAGTCATAAGTGGGGCACTAATCCTACTTACGATAATGAGTATAAATATGATGACTATGAGGATCAAGTGCAAGGAGAGGGTCCGGCTGGTAGTGTTCTCATCATGGATAGCAGATTGTGGCATTCCATTGCTGTAAACAGATCGAATGAACGACGAGTAGCCCTGGTCGTACGTTATGCGCCCTGGTGGTTGAACCTGGATGTCTTGATGCCAGGAACGATGGAGCGGAAAATAATTGTCGATGAACCGGGCATTTACGGAAGTTCTTATCCTGCTTTGTCGGAAGAAGCTTATAGTCGCATAATTGATGTTGCCAAACCACTCTTTCGACACTGGATTCAAGCTCACTAGAGAATATTTTCATAATCTGTAAATCATTATGAAATACAACAAATATGGAAACACGGAAGTGGAAGTCAGTTCTATCGGTCTGGGCTGTGTTACTTTCGGTCGCGAAATCGATGAGAAGACTTCGTTTACTATCCTCGATCGTGCGTTAGAACGTGGTATCAATATTTTGAATACATCCTACTATTACGGAGAGGGATCATCTGAGCGGGTGATGGGCAATTATTTTTCCGCGCGCGGAAACCGGGACAAATTCGTAATCGTCACAAAAATTCACGGTAATCTATCACCTCCCGTGGTTGCCAGTTGCGCGGAGGGTAGTCTCCAGCGTCTGAACACCGATTACGTCGATTTTTTTGAGATTGCTTACGATGTGAATACCCCGTTCCAGGAGACCCTTGTAGCTTTGGAAAAGCTGGTAAAAGAGGGGAAAGTCCGGCATGTCGGCTGTAATAATTACAGTGACTTGCAAATGGCGGAAGCGGTGAAAATTCAGAAAGAAAATGGATTTTCAACTCTACAATCACTGGAGGCAATCTACAACCTCGCGGTTCGTGGCATTGAAAAAACGGTGATCCCTTACTGTGTTAAGGAAAATATAGGCATCATTTCTTATAGTCCTCTCGGTGCCGGGTTCTTAACGGGCAAGTACAAAAAAGGAAAAGCGACACCCAAGGGAACGCGGTTTGATGTTAAACCTGGACATAAAAATATTTATTTTAAGAAACCGCTATTGGAACTTGATGGGAAATTGGATACAATATCAGAAAGAACAGGATTTTCGCGGGTCCAACTTGCACTGCGATGGGTTCTGGAGCAGCCCGGTATAACAAGTATGCTTGTTGGCGCGAGGAAAACGGATCATGTGGACCAGGCTTTAGATGCCGAAGCCTGTGATATGCCTGGGGAACTTATTGATGAGCTAAGCGTGCTGACCCAGGCTAATATGGATACCCTTTAATTGAATTGAAGCTGTATCCTTTGCCTCAAAATAAGAGCAACCCACTCAGTAGCTAGAGGTGAGAGAAAATCAACGTGTGCCCATCCTCGTGTATCATCATGTTTATGATGATCAATCATCCGAATTAAGAAATGCCACGTTTGAGACAGGGGCAGGTATCATCGGAGAAAAAGAATTTTACCGACAGCTGCAATATATCACTGATAATGGATGGACTGTAGTGACGACGACACAGGTAGTTGATTGGCTTACCGGGGGCATGGCCATACCTGAAAAATCGCTTGTCTTACATTTTGATAACGGATGGCTCGACACCGTGACGGTGGCCTTACCGCTACTGATTCAATTTAAGATGACCGCCACCTGCTTTCCGATTACCGATGGTCTCGAAGCAGCCTCGCATGGGAAAGTAACAACGGTGCGGACACTCACCGAAGGTTACATTGAAAAACCTTTCATGACTTGGGCCCAGGTGAGTAGTTTACTTGAAGCGGGTTGGGAGGTTGGGGCGCATACCGCGTCTCATTGTAAGTTAGAAGAAAAGATTGCTGAGGAAGGTGATGAAGGTGTCCTCGGTGAAATTAATAAATCGAACGCCCTCTTTAAAAGAAATCTGAATATAACACCGCAGCATTTTGCTTATCCCAGCGGTTCCCGCAATGAGTCAACAGATAAGATATTATCGCGATTCTATCGTTCTTTGCGGCTGTGGCATTTTGAGTGGCCTGTTCATTGGTCGTATACCGATAATACTACATTACCCACGGCTCTAGATTGCCAGAATATTGATGTGCGTGTGTCATTTGAAGATTTTACACGCATCTTCAGTAATGCACGGTCAAGTTAATTTACTTACTATTCCTCCAATCGAGAAGTGGGCACCTTTAAGCCACGACTATAAGGTATTGATGCGCATACGGTCACAATCGATAAGGTGATTACAGGAGTTAATCCCGCAATATCTGAAAGATAACCACCCAGCGCGGGAAATACTGCGGCAATCCCTAATATTGTATTACTGATGCCTATATATGTGGGGCGTCGATCTTCAGGAGCAATACTCAATAAATAGCTGCTGGTTCCCACCCATAAACCTGACATTGTTCCTCCGACTAAAAAAAAGATTGGAGAAAATGCTGCGGTTACTAACCAGGGAGGACTTATCAATAACCATGGCCCTAATCCTAAACTTATGAACAAAGCGTAAATAGGGATCAATGCTTGAAAAATGAGTGAAAAGTAGATGACCTGGCGATCTCCTCTATGGGAAGAAATATATTTCCAAAGAACATTAAAGATAAGGACACCCAGTGTCTGCATGGCGATAAAAGTGCCAGCCGTGCTTATCGTAGATCCAAATTTCTCCTGAGCTAGAATTATATAAAAAGGGAGTGAAAAACTTATCCCCGATGCCAGAAGCTGAACGATGATCAAGCGACGATAATTTTTATCCCTTCTTAATATTCCCGGTATTTCTTTTAACAGCGAAAAAAAAGTTCTCTGGGTTGAGCTGATCTTACTGGGCGGTTCGCGAATAAATGCGTAAACAACAATCCCCAGCGTCATAAATAACGCGGCCAAGGTAAAAATAATTATAAAATTTTTGGGGAAGGGGAAAACCGTTTCCTTACCGAGAATATATTTTACAATCAGCCCGGCGAAAATACTCATTAAACCCATGCCATAAAATATCCTCGTTGAAAAATATGAACCCAGGTATTGAGGGGGAATTGTCTTGGCAACCATATCATTCATGGGAAGCCCCGCTATTCCTCCGATAAATGATGCGCATGCGTATAGCAGCAAAAAGCAAACTAAGTAAAATTCAGGATGGGACAGGCCATAGATAGCGAGCAATGGTATCATGAGCCATGTTAGTAATAACCGGATGGCATTCATGCGTAAATAAATCCCCCTTTTATAGGGAAGTTTTTCGACATATCCGGCGACAAGGAGCTGAGGCAAGAGCCAACCGGCACGCCACAAAGAGCTGGTGATGCCGACAATAAAGTCGGAGGCAGTAAAATACTTAATAAATACCGGAAGCACCGTCAACGGACTTGTTAATGCAATGCCAAACATAAAGAGCATTCCATTAAATATACCGAGATTGTAGTTGAAGCGTACATTTCCTTCTCGAGGAAGATGACTCCCCCAAATTGATGGAAATTTAAATTTTTTTACCATCTTTCAGTTAGATGTCTTTTAAAGTCGTTTTGCACAAGTACCGTTTTCAAATGACGAGAGGACTCAACATCTAGAATATCATGGGGAACAGAAAAACACATTCCCTGCCACCCGAAGTAGGGTGAGTAGCGCTTGGGTTTACCTGCAAAATGTCCCGATCAAGCACGTCGGCTTCAAGCTTTCGCAGGAGTCAAGCTGCTTATCGCTGTTGCCATCGCGTCAATCGAATTTGCAATTTCAACTGGATCTATATGCTCAGCAGTTTCATGATAACCGGCTGTTCGCAACATTTCCGTAATCTGTGTGCGGATTTGATCCAGGCTCCAGGCCACGGTATCCGGTGTATCCTCTTGAGAAAGATGATGCATCTCATTTTTCCCCTCGGGGTCGTAATGGTAATGCGGGTCATTATCAAAGCAATCAAAACGCAGAACCTGGATGGGTTCATTTTCTATATCAGCGTAGACACGAATGGCAGGCCCATGGTCTTTGCCGAAGTTGCGGTACTCAATTTTAAAAGTTAAACCGCCGGAATCAATGGATATCTCCTTAGTCATAAGACCTTCAGCCTATGAATTATAAAATATAAGAGCAATATAAATAGTGTGGTTTTCTCATTATATTCAGCGTGGCTGAAATGAATAACTAACACTCTTCGTGCTTATGATTTTCCATTAAAGCTTCAATAGTCAGCTCACCGAGCGATTCATCAGTCATTTTTTTGATTCTCTGGTGGTAGTAATCAATGAGGGGGTCTACGTTATGGACAAGGTGGGCGCCGATGTTGCTGCCATGATGTTCAAAATTGTTTTTAAATTCAGATAGAGTTACTTTATTAAGCGGTTTTGCCGGCTGGTAACATACGGTGTCAACACCCTCTTCACTGGAAAGGGGTATAGCGGAGATCCAGCCTTGATCTCCCAGGCGATCGAGACAGGTATTAAGTATTTGTCCGGGAGCGCGCACGATTTCACTTATTTCCCTTAGGGTATAGGGTGCCTGGCAGTTCTTAAACCGTCTTCCGATAAGGAGGTATGCGGCGAGAGTGAGTGTCTCTCGGGAATAGGAACTGATATTATGCCAGGCTTCACGATTGGTTAAATAATTAGCATTTTGTACGGAGTAAGTGATTTGCCCACCGAGGAGAATAAAGATCCAGAATATGTAGAGTCCAATCATCAAGATGGGAACGATAGCGAGAGACCCATACAAACTTTTGCTGCTGATAACTTTCTGCACATAAAGAAAGGACAGGTAATTGTTAAATATTAAGAGGACAGCAACAATGACGGAGCCCGTTAAGGCAGCAGTCCACCCCACACTGGTATTGGGAATAAAGCGGTAAAATGCCATTAACAATACGACAATTAGTATAAATAATAAGAGGGGAGTCATCCAGAAGATGAGACCTGACAATTGCCTCCCGTAAGGCAGATCGCTGATGAAGCGAATGATAGAGGGCGCTGATAATACCGTGACGGTGGCAAAGCTTAAGACCGCTCCGAGGCTTATAAATGTCCAGTAAAAGACTACTCGTTTAAAAAAGCTTCTTCCGCGTCGCACGCCCCAGATTTCATTAAAAGCGGATTCGATAGAGGTAAGCAATTGCATAGCAATTAAAATTAGCAGTATAGCGCCGATGATTCCAACCGTTCCAGATTTTGCGCTATCAATAATGTGGTTAATGAGCAAGATAAGCTGAGGATTATATAATGCCTCTTCATTTTCACCTGCTGCCTTTAATTCCTCTTCCTCAACCCGACTAAATTCTGCGAGCGGGGGTGCCACGAATTGCATAACTCGATTCAGACTGTTTACGGCAAGATCTGGATTTCCACTTTCCAGGACGAAACTGGAAAACATGACTCCTATTGCCATGAGGGGACCCAACCCGATAAGAGAGGAATAGCTTAAGGCAGCCGACCGGCTCAGTATTTTATTTTGCGTTAACCCTTCGAAGGTAATTGAAACAATGCGCAAAAATGAATACATCCTGCCTCGAATACTTTTATCGTTTAAAGAGGTGATATCCCAAATCTCAAGACGAAGCGAATCCTTGGCTTTGCGAAGAATAGCCCGTATCTTTTTAAAATCTGGCGATGGCATGGCTCTAAGATTTTTTCTGTTCAGATTCTAGCGCATTAGAGACAGAGGCTACCGAATTCAAGCCAACTTGTAGCGGGTTGCTGGTATGGCAGCGGTTATTGTATAACCGTAAAATACAGATAGCTGCCGACGCCAAGGATACCAAACACGGCAAAACTTGCCATGAGCATAAAGTTAAGCGTCAAGGTGCAAATGAAAATTCCTAAACCAGCGCCGATGGAACTAACCATGAGATATAAAGACATTGGATCTCCTGTTTGCCAGGCAGCCCAATGCAGAAATCCGAAATAGCCTAACCCAACCATTGCCCTCAGGCGCAGGAGAGGGTAAATCTCGGTTACTGATAAAAACAGGGATATCGCAAAGAAAAGATCAAGCATCCCGATAAGCACTAACGGGCGCTGAATTAAGAGCATATAATCTTCGTCATCAATTACAGTTTTAATGATATCAATACTCGGGTAAATATGCGTGATGGCGCTTAAAATCATAATTACCCCAATTGACGGGATAGCAAGGGCTGCAGCTTTATCCTGCCACACAGCTTTTTCTTTGATGTGCTTAGTCTCATCTGTATCGCCTTCAGCCGCTGCCAACATGTCAGAAACGGCAATCACTTCTTCTTCCTCTTCCTCTTCAACATTCAGAAGATCCATGTCTTCATCAGTCTTAACTTTTAAGCCGAGCTTCTTTTTTTCGGGGAACAGGGTCTGCTTTAATTCCTCATTAGATTCGAACTCTAACCATTGTTCTTCCTCTTCGTTATAATACAAGGTGTTCGTCTCAATCTGCCCCGCATCTGCCATGCTGATCAGTTTTGTCACGTTAAAGGGACCACGAGCATTTTCGGCATCGGGTTGACGTATATAATATTCTTCAGCCATAGCGATCTAGAGGTATCCCATCATTGAATTTTAAATGCTTTGGGCAAGGATAATTTTATTGGATTCCCGCTATAATATTTCTTTAGCCGGAAAAATCACCGGCCCAATTTAATTTGCTGCGCATTAATTTGAAATGTGAGTAGTCTTCGTGTAGCATAAGTGGAAAACTGTTCTTAGAAAGGGATATTTTCAAAGGAAAGTCTTCTGTGCGATTAAAATTACTTCTCCCGTCAATACTAACGGTTACATCGTGATCCCGATCATGAAGATAGACTTTGAGGCAAACTTCCTGATCAAATATTACACTGCGGTTACTTAAGGTGTGTGGACAAATGGGTGTCATCGCTATGACCTTAGCCGACGGATGTATAATGGGTCCCCCGGCAGACATGTTATAAGCGGTAGATCCGGTGGGAGTAGAAAATACGAGGCCGTCACAGTAATAATCATTAACCGGCTCTTCGTTAGAAAAAACCTCAAGGCGTACTAAGCGGGAGGAATTACTTTTGACGACGACATCATTGAGCGCGCGAGCGCTTTTATTATCAGCGTTAGTGCAGACAATTACCGATCTTTCAACAATTTGATAACTGCCTGTTATAAGCGATTCAAATTCCTCTTCTGCTTCATCTGCCGAAAATGTTGCCATAAAACCCAGTTTGCCAAGATTGATACCGATCACCGGCAGGTTACGATTAACAGCTTCCCCAACAACACTAAGCAGGGTGCCGTCTCCACCTATGACAACACAACATTGAGCATCGCACAGCAAATTATCGGGGAGGGGATAGGCATTCGTTGCTATCGTTGCCACTCCCTGATTTTCCGCTTTGGCCATGAGGGACTGAGCCAGAGCTTCAGCTCCGGGTTTATTATTGTTTATAACGAAAGCTATTTTGTTAATCGGATTCACTTGCAGGAACAGGTTAATGGATTCTCACAATAATTAAACTAATGTGATACCTGAAAAGTTATAAGGTTATGAGCGTGCACTTTTGCATTGGGATGGCAATAAGTTAAACGTGACCGGGGTAATCTTTAGAACAATAAAAAACGAATAAAATAACAAATATTGCTTATATTAATATAAATGAATAGTCCTGATTCGGTGTATTTATTTCGAAAATGAAATTAACGAGGATTAAAGTATTAGGACAAAACCTTGGCACCGCGTTCATCAGTATTGAAACGGATGAGGGAATATCAGGAGTGGGGGCTACTGCGGCGCCGCCTCCTGTTATTGATGCAATTATAAATGCCGGGCCTGATAGTCTTTGGGCCTTTCTCGAAGGTGAAGATCCGACCCATCTTAATCGTCTTTGGCGAAAGATGTCTATTCAATGGCTGGCTAGGCGAGGCCGAGGTGGAGAAGGGGGTCTCGCCATTAATGCCATGGCTGCTGTAGATTTAGCTTTATGGGATATATGGGGGAAAGCATATGATCGTCCGATCCATGCACTGCTTGGCGGTTCTTTGCGCAGCGAGATCATGGCTTACGCCAGCAGTCAGGGTTTGGATATGCGTGGTTATACATTTGGTAAAAAGATCAACCTCAAACCTGCTGAAGTATTAGTGCGTGAATCTTTAGACCGAGTTAAGGAGGGTTTTAAAGCGATAAAGTTTGGATGGGGTAATCATTTCCGAAATGAAGATGAATCAGCGATGGCTGCCATTCGTGAAGCCGTGGGTCCCGACATCCGGTTAATGCTGGATTTTGGATGCCCTGCTTATCATCAGCCAGGCATGACCGTGAAGGACGCGGTAATATGTGCAAAGATGATGGAGAAATATGATTATTATTTCTTTGAGGAAGCGCTTCATCCTTACAATGTAGAAGGGTTTCGCGCTTTGACGAATCAGGTAAATATCAAAATTGCCACAGGTGAAAGTCTAACCACCATCGGTGAATTTGAACCATTTATTCGAACCCGTGCCATTGACATTATCCAACCTGATGTTCAGCAAATGGGATTCACCCAGTTTCTTCGTGTCACGCGTATGGCCGAAGATGCGAATATCCTTTGTATTCCCCATGGTCCATGGTCTCCGATTCTGATCGCGGCTCATCTAAACGCCTTGGCAACGGTAAGCAATGGGGTCATGATCGAATACCCATCACCGGAAATTTCTCTGGCGGGCTCGTCACGATCTGAATTTTTACAAATTCTTTTTGATCGCGGTTTTGAAAACTCTATCGAATTGCGAGACGGGTTCCTCCAATTGCCAGAATCTCCAGGGCTTGGGTTAGGAGACTATAATCTTGATGTCTTTAATGAGCTGAACACTCTGGGCGATAAATAGGGAAGTATTGATGAATGGCTTACGGATATAAAATTTATTTTTCGGACGGATGTTTTTTTATTCCGAGAAAGAATTCACGATTACCATCGGCCCCTTTGATTGGAGATTCCATAAAACCAATTTCTTCGTAATCTTCGAGATGCTTCTCACAATAATCCCTTATTTCATGTGTGACTCGCTGGTGAACTAATGGATCACGAATAATCCCTTTTGCCATTCCAGCCTCTGTTTTCCCAACTTCAAATTGAGGTTTTATTAAGAGAATTAAATTTCCATTTAATCTAAGTAAGGGCCAGATAATAGTTAATACTTTGCGTAGTGAGATAAAAGAGAGATCCATTACAATGAGATCGTAAAGAGGGTGGGGTAGAAGTTTTGGGCTAAGCGTTCTAATATTAATTCCCTCAAGGTTGATAACTTTCGGGTTATTGCGCAATTTTTGGTGTAGTTGAGAGCGCCCTACGTCAACGCAAGTCACAGAATCCGCTCCACCTTGCAACAGACAATCCGTGAATCCTCCTATTGATGCCCCCAAATCTAATACGGTGCGCTTATTTACGGGGACAGGATATTTATCGAGAAATCCAGCTAGTTTTAATCCGCCCCGTCCCAGATAGGATTCGGTGACATTTATTTTAATATCAATGTCGTGGGCAACTGTTTTACCCGGTTTATTGAGTACCGTAGACCCCGACATTATCTTTCCTTCGAGGATTAAATTTCTCGCCTGAGTGCGCGATTCGCAATAGCCACGCTGAAAAATCAACTCGTCAAGGCGGGTTTTGGGAGAATTCCTTGATTTCAATTTAGCGATGCATTTAAATATTTATTCAATCCTATCTGCCAATTGTGCCCTTTCCCTGGTTAATATTTCCAGGAATAGATTTTCCATTCGGGTATTACAACCCCTCAAACCGGTCACAACATTTTCGGCCCAATCCAGATATTCAACCAGTCTTTCTCGTGGCCACCCTTTTGGTGGTGATGTAGAAATCGTTGATATATTGGCAATTTTATCAGCAAGTTTTACCTGCTTAGCCGGAAAGCTTAAATGGGGTGTTTGTTCTATCTGCAGGTGTTTTCTCTCCTTTTTTGGCAATTTTTTATCATCGGTTACTTCCATGACTATAGAGAGAACCTCTTCTCCAAACATTTCTTTAATTTCCTCTGGGTAAGTATCAGTGTCTTCAATGGTATCATGCAGGACCGCCGCTGTAAGTGTGATAATATCAGTTACACCGCCAATACGTGCGAGTAACTCCGTGACCGTAATCGAATGGTTGATATAAGGATCACCGTCTTCGTCTTTTCGTCTTTGTTTGCGATGTTTTTCTGCGGCGAATTGGATGGCGGCTAAAATCGATGATACCTCTTTTATTTCTTTATGCATAGATAGCTAAAAGTTAATTCAATGGCTTACTGAATTCGATTGCAGAGCGGCGACCCGTGATTACCCGCTGTCTCCAATTTGGTAATTTCTATGAAAGCCAATATCACCTTTTCTTTATTATAACACCAGTTCTCTTTCCCGAAATCAGGCGGAGCATAATTCGATGTCACTGGATAATGCCGAAATAGTTTTTCCAGTTCATCGACTGATCGAAACCTGACTCCATGGGTTAGGGGTAAGCCTTCCTGGTGACAATCAGTCGTTATGAGTAACTTACCTCCCGGTTTCAGGCATCGATACATCTCCTTCACAGCCCTTTCCGTATTTCGAATATGCTCAATCACTGAGATGCTGGTTATATAATCAAAAGTGCTGTCAGAGTAGGAAATGTTTAATAAATCGATGTTCTCCATAGAAAGATTGGGAGCACATTTTTTTAGTAAGGAAGTCCATTTCAGATAAAATAACTCGTTTTTCTTCCTAGGTAAAAGGCCGGTGAATCGCAGTACTGATTTATATAAACGCTGGTACAACAGGTCTGAGACCACAGGATTTTCGGTATAAGTGGCTAGCCATAAACCAGTGAAGGTGTTGAAAGAACCCGTATCTAATACTTTAATCTTTGTATTGTTAAGGGGTATCTGTCGGAGAACCTGATATAATTCCCAATCCCGCTGTCGCGTCGGGTAGGGGAAATTATCCGGCAGCAATCGCTTTATTACTTTATCATATCCCACTAAATAATCGCGACACGTTTCGCTGCCTCGTTCAATTTTCCGATAATAGTGGATAGGTAATGGCGGTGCCATAGCCAAGGCTTTCATTTCACTAAATTTCCAGCCTCTTTACTCAGGATTTAAGTTATTGGCGATATATAATTCCTGCAGTCACCGATTCGAGCACGCGCTGCTTTATTAACCCGATTGTGATTAGTTTTAGCATGACAGCTCTCAACCGCTCGATTTCGCAATAAATCCGGGCAAAAAGTTATTTAAATGAATGATAAAAAAGAGGTTGACAAAGTGGGGTGAAATGTCATGAAATGTCAAATAATGGTGAATTGGGTCAATTAGTGATGATAGAATCAGAGTTAGAGACATTATATGTGGGGGAGTTCCGGCATAACCTTGATGCAAAAAAACGGGTTACGGTTCCTTCTAAATGGCGTTTTCGCGGGGATGATATAGACGTCTACGTGGCATGGCCGCACCCTAATGGCTATATAGTGGTATATCCTCCGAGGAAGATCGAGGAATTTCGAGAGAAACTGGGTGATTTGCAGGAGAGTGATCCACGGGGGCAGCGAATGTTACAGAAGCTTTTCGGAAAAGCTCACAATTTTGGCTGTGATTCCCAGGGAAGGATCAAGCTTCATGAAAAACTGGTAGAAGCAGCTGAAATAGAGAAGGAAGTTGTCCTTGTTGGGTTAGTTGAGAAATTCACGATATGGAGCGCTGCCCGCTTCGACCAACAGGACGAAGAAGAATTTGATCTGCAGTCAGCGATGAAAGATTTGGGCATTTAACCACAATCAAACTATGCACTTAAGAAAAAATTCATTCAACAGCGATATACTAGGGACTGAAGATCCAAGGCATTTTTCAGATTGGAAGTTCCGCAACCTCCACCAACCGGTAAACCTGGGGAATCAGAATTTACTCTCAAAGTTAATAGAGCGCCGCAGACGGGCTATTCTGAAACCGCGAGGTATAAAAGCGTTTCTCCATGCTATTCTCAATCGCTAAAATAAGACCGCGTCAACTTATGCTCGCACACCTTCCAGTACTCCTGCGTGAGGTGATTGAAATATTTGAACCTCGCGATGGGCATCATTATCTGGATGCGACATTTGGAGGAGGGGGCCATACCCGGGCTTTGTTGGACGCAGCCGATACGACCCGGGTCACGGCAATCGATTGCGATCCTGAAGTATCTGTTCGTGCTGATGCGATGAGGATAAAATATGGCGCTCGTCTAAAATATCACGATCTCAACTTCGACCAGATAGATACTCTTGAGGAAATTGATTTCAATGGCGCTTTATTTGACTTAGGGGTATCTTCATATCAGCTGGAGGATAGTGAACGCGGATTTTCTTTCCGACATGCCGCTACCGTGGATATGCGATTGAATCCGCGAGAAGGTATTTCAGCTGCTGAATTTCTGGAAACGGCAACCCGCGAAGAGCTTGTTCTAGCAGTGCGTGATTACGGTGAAGAAAAACGATGGCGTCGTGTTGTTGAAGCTATCCTGAAGGCTCGTGGCAGCGGTGCTCTCAAGGATACATTAGAGTTGGCTGAGGTTATTAATAAAGCGACAGCTGCCCATGGTTTGGAGAGAAGGGCGCGTATTCACCCGTCAACAAGAACATTTCAAGGCATTCGCATTGCCATTAATCGAGAACTTGAACGGTTGGAGATAGCGCTTTCCATGGCTTTCAAGAAATTAGCGGCAGGTGGCATCCTCATCGTTATAAGTTTCCATTCGCTGGAGGACCGTATTGTAAAACGATACTTCAATCGTATGGCTGGCCGTCCTGAGCACCGGGGTGACGCGCAATCACAACAAGCGCGAACCGTTCATGCCACTTTATTAACGAAACGTCCTAAACGACCCTCATCTGAAGAAAAAGAAAACAATATGCGCAGTCGCTCTGCTCGTCTCCGGGCAATTCGCAAAATTTTTACGCCTAACCCCCTGCAAAATGAAAATATATAAGGATATAAACCCTAACTACCTGCATAAGATATTTACTTTAATTATGCTCATCATGCTCATATCAGCCAGTGGTGGACTTGGAATTGTCTGGCTGCGTCAGCAGATTTCAATGATCGCTACACGTTCCCAGAAGATAGAAAGCAAACTTGTCATTATTGAACGCAATATAAGAAATCTGGACGCAAAAATAGGAGAGATTCACAATCCCAAAAAGCTTCTTCGTCACGCGACGGACATGAAGTTAAGTTTAAGCCAACCCCGTGAAGATCAAATCGTCCGGCTCACTCCACGGGGTGGCAATAACTTCGCTCCTAATGTGATTCGAGAAAGTAACGCTTTCGCAGGTAATCTTGTTGCCATTAACCCCTAGCTCAACCCCTTACAGATGAGTAATGCCTACATACCCCGTTGGCGGATATGGTTTATCGCTGTCGGAATATCTTTATGTTTTGGGGGCATCCTCTGGCGGTTATATTACCTCCATATTCTGGAACAGGATAACCTTGTGCGTATTGTCGCCACGAATCGCAACAAACTCGAAATATTAAGTTCTCGTCGTGGCAAAGTTGTGGATTCACGAGGGAATCTTCTGGCCACTACCAACTCGGTCATTGAGTTAGGGGTCGATCCACAGGGGACAAGAACTGAAGATCTGAACAGTCTCCCTGAGCTGGCGCATATTATTAATATGCCACTTGAAGAATTAGAATCGCGCATGTTGAAAAAAACGCGAAAAGAAGCGGGTAATTATAGTCAGGAAGTAAGACCTATTCGCTGGAGCAAACTCGCAGACAGCATAGGGGAGGAGACCTATAAAAGCGTGCGCGCGCTTGGAATAAAGGGCGTCTATGGGAATCGAAAATTCGAACGTTTATATCCTGGTGAATCGCTCGCCTCTCATCTCATGGGATTTATCAATAAAGAGGGAACTCCGGTAATGGGAGTCGAACGCTATATGGACTTTTATCTGCGCGGGCAGGATGGATGGCGTGAGACCGAATACGATGGTCTTCGTCGAGAACTGGCCCGATTTCGTAAGCGCGAGGTCGAACCCACAGATGGCCTGAACATCGAATTAACGATCGACTTTGTCGTTCAGCATATCATCGAAGATGAATTGAAAAAATTGGTGGAAAAATACCAGCCAGAATCAGCAACAGTTATTGTCAGTGATCCCTCCACGGGCTACCTTATGGGGTTGGCGAACTGGCCTACCTTTGACTTAAATGAATTCTGGAAGTACCCACTCGACTGGCATCGAAACCGTGCGGTCTCAGATATTTTTGAACCGGGTTCTACTTTCAAGATAGTCTCTGTCAGTGGCGCTCTCAATGAGTCTCTTGTTCAGCCCGATACACTGTTCGACTGCAACCAGCCGTATATCAGGTATCATGGGAAAATAATCAGATTACCTCGCGACCACAAACCGCACGGGGTTCTGACCGTTAGTGAAGTAGTCAGTAAATCAAGCAATCGCGGAGCCGCGCAACTGGGTATGCTTCTGGGGCCAAACAGACTCTATGATTACTGTGTAGCATTTGGATTTGGAGACTTAACCGGCTATCCTCTCGAAGGCGAAGTAGCAGGTATTTTACACCCGGTTAGAAAGTGGGACAGTCTTACGATCAGCCGATTGCCGATTGGACATGCCGTGAGTGCCACGCCTTTACAGATTCATTATGCCATGTCCGTTATTGCTAATAAGGGAGTACTCATGAGTCCACAGATAGTACGTCGCGTGTTTGACGCTGAAGGGCAGACATTGGCCAGTTTTCGTCCAAAGACTCGGCACCGGGCGATTAGGGAGGAGACGGCAAGTGAAGTTTCTCAATTCCTGATTAAGACGGTCAGCCCGAATGGCACTGCGCCATTGGCGATTATACCTGATTATGAAGTGGCGGGTAAAACGGGCACGACCAGAAAAATCATCAATGGCCGGTATACCAATCAGCATCATGTTACTTCCTTTGTCGGTTTCTTTCCCGCTTCGAAACCCCGGTTGGTAATAACCGTCGTGGTCGACGATCCTCAGTCGGAGATGCCGAGCTATGGAGGTAAAATTGCAGCTCCGGTATTCAAGAGCGTCGCACAGAAGTTGATTCAGTATCTGGAGATAGAGCCGGTAAGTGAAAAGCGCGAATACTATGCAATGAGAGGGCTAAGTTATGAATCCCGGCGTTAACATTCTGATAAGTCATTTAATAGGAAATGCAACCTTAGCGGCGATTACCTTGTATAATATAGAAAGAGCATATATTAAAACTATGGAAGCCAGCCTAAAGCTCCTTTTTGACAATCTTCCCGTAATCAGCTTCTCTGGAGAAGGTGAGTGCAAAATTAGAAATATTTGCACCGATAGTCGCCGTGTGGCTCCGGGGACATTGTTTTTTGCTATCAGCGGTCTTCACACCGATGGCAATCTCTATATAAATGAAGCCATAAATCGAGGTGCTTCCGCAGTTGTATCAGAGCAACTCTGCAGATCGCACAATGAAGTTGTCACCATTCAGGTTAAAAATATTAGAAGTATTCTCACTGCTGTGGCGCGGAGGTTCTATCATTCACCGGAAGAGGATATTGAGCTTGTTGGAATCACAGGCACTAATGGTAAAACCACAGTCGCATTTCTTGTAAAATTTCTTCTCGAAGAAAAGGATCATAAGGTCGGTATGATAGGGACCGTCCAATACTATCTTGGGGAGCGAACCCTGCCCGCTTACAGAACGACACCTGAGTCTATTGAGATCTATTCTATGCTCGCACAAATGCGGGGGGCCAATTGTCGTGAAGCAGTAATGGAAGTCAGTTCTCATGGCATCCAGCAAGAACGTGTAAGCGGATTACAATTTAAAGTCGCTGCTTTTCTGGGACTCACTCGGGACCATATCGACTATCATAAGTCCATGGAGGAATATTTTAAAATAAAATGTAAACTATTCAATGGAGAAACAGGATGCCAGCCATCAACCGCGGTTATCAATATCGATGATTCTTACGGCAGTCGATTATTTGAAAATGTTCACAACGATATCTCTGTTCTCTCTTATGGCGAAAGTGAAAGCGCGAATATCCGTGCCACAAACATAGAACTCAGTGACCACGGTTCGAAGTTTACCTTATACTGGCCCGATGGTTCAGTCGACATCTTCTCCCCTCTCCTCGGGCGTTACAATATAAGCAATGTCCTTGCTTCGATGGCGATAATATGCGCCTTGGGTCGGGATCCATCAACGCTTGCTTCGCGCCTTAAAAAATTTCCCGGCGTTCCCGGTCGTATGGAACGCATAGACCTGGGACAACCATTTAATGTGTTGGTCGATTACGCGCACACTGATGATGCTTTAAAAAACGCGCTTTCCATGTTGCGCACGGTGACGCCGGGTAATCTCTATGTGGTATTCGGTTGTGGAGGCAATCGCGATCGTGAAAAACGGCCCCTTATGACACGCGCGGTAATGGAACACGCCGACTATGCCTGGGCTACATCCGACAACCCGAGGAACGAAGAACAAGAAACTATATTTGATGATATGAAGGGGGGAGTTACCGATTTCGAGCGCATCCAATTTATCGAGGATCGCCGTCGCGCTATTAATCTAGCCCTTGAATCGGCTCAGGCCGGAGATTGCCTGCTCATCGCCGGGAAGGGGCATGAAACTTTTCAAATGATACATGATTCCGTCGTTCCTTTTGATGACCGTCAAGTTGCACAGGAGCTTTTGGGTGTTAAACAATTCAGCAAACGATAATGAGTGATGCCGAAATTTGATCCGGATAAATTACAGACTTGGACTTCGGGTGAATGGAAATCGGGAGTACCTCGTAGAATATCTGGATTTTCTTTTGATACAAGAATACTCCAACAAGAGAATCTTTTTATAGCTATAAAAACGAATAAAAATGACGGACATGATTTTATAGTCAAAGCGAAAGAGGCCGGCGCCAGCGGAGCCCTTGTCGCGCGTCACAATCCTCGTATTTCTCTGCCACAACTGCTAGTAAAAGAACCCCTGGCCGCACTCCATTCGATGGCCACTTATCACCGACAGGAATACCACGGGCCTGTAATCGGTGTAACTGGCAGTTGTGGCAAAACTTCTACTAAAGATCTCCTCGCACTACTCCTGGGTGATAATGGCGTTCATCGCAATCGGGAAAACTATAATAATCAACTCGGTGTCCCTTTGACCCTCCTCGAGATAGATCATCACAATCACGATTGCGCCATTATTGAAGTGGGGATGAATGCTCCAGGTGAAATTGAGCAGCTGTCCCGACTTATAAAACCCACGGCTAGCATCATCACTTCGGTGGCCGCTGCCCATCTGGATGCTTTTAATTCTATTGATGATATTGCGCGTGAAAAATCGATCCTTGGCCATCACACGCAGAATGATGGCCGGATTTTTTTTCACCGTGACTGTAGCCGGTATGATGCTTTTCATAATTTTCCCGCTCCTTCAGTTATTCTCATTGAGGATGAGACCTCGGGTCATTTACCCGTAAAAGAAGGAGAGGGTATCTCCTGGTGGGTGAAAAGATCACACCGTCCTGATGGAGGTTCTGCCCTTACGCTGAAGGTGCCACCCGACGCACGTCACACTTTCAATCTCTCTCCACTCAGCCCCGGGATGGTTAGCAATACCTGTCTGGCGATCGCAACCGCCTGGCACTTGGGGGTAAATGATGAAGACATTCAGGAAAGACTTTTGTGCTGGCATCCCACATCTCTTCGCGGTGAGATTATTCACCGCGAAGAGAAAATTTTCTATGTTGATTGTTATAATGCGAGTCCAGCCTCGATGGCTGACAGCTTTAAGGCATTTAGCACTCTTATGCAGACGTCCTTGCCCCGTCTCTACGTTCTCGGATGCATGGCTGAATTAGGCGAACAAGCACAGGATCTTCATTACGCAGTAGGACGTTTGCTGGAATTGCGTTCAGAGGATAAAGTAATAATTATAGGTGAACATGCAGGTAGTCTGCGCGACGGAATTTATTCTCAAGGCCACGAAAAAAAACAGGTGGCCATATTCACTTCAGGTGAAGCTATGCGAAAGGCTATAAGCGAATTCGAAGGGGCGGTGCTTCTTAAAGGCAGTCGTATACACAAACTGGAATCGCTGCTCCCTGCCGTGAAATCTAAGGTGTCAATCAGGGACAAACAGGCATGTTAAGCTACCTTGCAGAGTATCAAGATCTATTTGGACCTTTACGCTTGTTCCGCTATCTCACTCTGCGGGGAGTACTGGCGGCCGCGACGGCATTGGCTATAGGCTTTGTCATTGCGCCCTGGCTTATTGCCAAACTTCACAGCTTCAAGCTTGCCCAGTCGATGCGAGACGCTTCAGAGGTGGGTGATCTTGCTAAATTGCACGCCGACAAAAAAGACACCCCAACGATGGGGGGGGTGATTATTTTTATTGCTATAATCATCAGCTCACTGCTCTGGGCAAAGCCCAATATTTATGTCATAACATCACTAATTGTGTATATTGCGCTGACCGCTGTCGGGCTGCTTGATGATTACCTTAAAATATCGCGCAAGAGCAGTAAAGGGCTGGCCAGCCGTTATAAACTATTAGGACAAGCATTAATAGCTTTCATGGCACTGGGTCTGCTAATGCTTAACGAGGATATTGGTTCTCAAATGCGCGAGTTATGGGTGCCATTTTTAAAATATCCCGTTATTGAACAGATGCCCTACTGGTTTCTTTTAATATTCTTTTTCCTTGTTCTTGCGGGATCAAGTAATGCCATTAATTTAACTGATGGAATAGATGGTTTGGCCATTGGTTGCACGGTCACGGTGGCTCTTGTTTACTCGGTCATGGCCTACCTTACGGGAAACGCGATAATAGCCGATTATCTGCTGATCAGTTTCATCAATGGAACCGGTGAACTGGCAGTAATTTGTGCGGCCATGTTGGGCGCAAGTCTTGCCTTTCTCTGGTATAATGCTCATCCCGCTGAAGTATTCATGGGTGATACCGGTTCTCTTGCACTGGGGGGACTTTTGGGAACGATTGCTTTTATCGTTCATCAACCAATCACACTTATCCTCGTGGGGGGGATTTTCGTTCTTGAAGCGCTTTCTGTGATTATCCAGGTCGTGTCTTTCAAGACGCGAGGAAAGCGGGTATTTCGCATGGCTCCTATTCACCATCATTTTGAACTGTTGGGCTGGGTGGAATCAAAAGTAGTCATTCGATTCTGGATTTTATCTTTAATTTTTGCGATCGGAGGATTAGCCACATTAAAATTGAGATAAAGATAATGATGATACCGGATGAAATAAGAAGCCTCCTCGATCGTCCTGTTGCCATGTTTGGCAGTGGTATCAGCGGTCGTGCGGTTATGGATATTCTGAGGGATTACGCTATTACTTTTATCTGTTATGATGCACGTGGCGATGAAGAAAATCGCCATCATTTCAATTCCAATGATGCACGGGAGCACGCCTTGGTCATCTACAGTCCCGGCTTTGCTCAAGATCACCCCTGGCTGCAATCTGCGCGCAGCGCAGGGTGTCTATGCCTGGGCGAAATCGATTTCGCATCACTTTTCTGGAAGGGCCGAATAATCGCTGTAACCGGCACTAATGGTAAAACGACATTGTCGGAATTTCTAGCCTTTGCTTTTAAGCGTCTGGGAACGGATGCTCTCGCCGTTGGCAATAATGGTTTTCCCTTCTCCCGTCTCTATGATCTAAAGGCTACAGAACAGATGGTGGCGGTATGTGAACTGAGTTCGTTTCAAGCCGAATCGCTCCATTATTTTCAATCCGATGCACTGCTATGGACGAATTTCAGTGAAGATCATCTTGATCGTCATCCCTCTATTGAAAGTTATTTTAAAGCCAAATGGAACCTCGTCGATTGCCTTCGACGACCTCTGTTTATAGCGGGTGATTCTGTGGCAAAAGCAGCGACACGCTATGGCTGTTTGATGCCGGAATATTCAGAAGTAATGGTTGAGACTGAAGCATTGCCATGGGAGTTGCCGAGAGGTTCTGTATTTACGGCCTTTCCCCAACGGGAAAATCTTCGGTTGGCTTTGAAGTATTGGCAACGGGAAGAATTTTCCGAAACTGTTTTAAAAAATGCAGCGGTCCGATTTCCGACACGCCGGCATCGTCTTGAGAAGGTCTCAGAAATAGGGGATGTCAGCTTCTGGAATGATTCCAAAGCGACCAATTTTGCCGCGACACATGCGGCCCTGAAAGCGTTTGATGATCCCGTTATATGGATTGGTGGCGGCAAGTCAAAAGGAGGAAATATTAATAATTTTGCCCGCGAGATGGCGGGTAAAATAAAGTCAGCTTTTTTACTTGGTGAGACCTCTGGAGAATTAGCCGAGGTATTCGAGGCAAGAAATATTCCAGCCCAGCTATGTGACACCATGCAAGAAGCAGTTTTTTCTTCTTTCGAAAATGCAGAGTCACACAACATTATCCTGCTTAGCCCTGGTTTTTCCAGTCAGGACATGTTTGAAAACTACGATCAGCGTGGAAACAGTTTTGAGAGTGCGGTTTTAAGTTTGAAGGACCACTTAATACAAAATAAAATAAAATGAAGAACGATAACTCGAAAATGCTGATAACAAAAATATTCAGTATCGTGCTAGGTTTGCATCTGTTTATAATTAGCACGCTACTCATCGTGCCCGGATGTGTAACAACTGAAGTGGAGACAGATTCAGTTGATGCCGATCTCAATAGCATGAAGGAAGACACGATTAAACCGGAAGCAATATCTCGAACTGAGAGAAAACGTTTGGACCCCGTGTTTAATGCCGGATTTGAAGCAAGGAGCAGCAATCGTTATTCACCTCGCAGTGGACGTTATCCTCCTACGCGGCCGACTCCGAAGTCGGACATGGATGACATCATTGAGCCACTTGGTGATCTGATCGACACATCCTATGCAAATTACACAGTGCAAGCGGGTGATAGTCCATGGGCAATCGCTAATGCCCACGGGGTTGACCTCGATGATCTACTGGCGGCCAATGGTTTTGCCCGGCAGACGACGATCTATGTCGGTCAGGAAATTGTAATACCGGAGAGCGATAACAGTCAAAGCAGCTCGGATGTGGACTTTTCAAGCATCGACGCGGAAAATGAATATATTGTTCAACCTGGTGATACCCTTTCCACTATCGCTTTTCGTCGTGATGTTACGGTCAAGTCAATAATTGACGCCAATAAATTAAGCAGTGATCTCATATACGTGGGGCAGGTATTATATATTCCCCAAAGTGACGGGTTATCAAAAGACTCCATTAGTATTTCTAAAGACAGGTTAAGGGATCACACGGCCTTGGGAAGTGAGAACATTCATATCGTCGAAGAAGGTGAAACCCCGAACCTGATAGCCAGGATACATGATATGAAAACTGAAGATTTATTACGATTGAACAATATAAGCGACCCCACGAAATTGCAGATTGGGCAGGCATTAATTATTTTAAAAAGCGATTCCACCGTTAAGAGCACAACACCTCCACCTTCCATAATAAGAACGGACGAGGAAATGGAACAGGATCTTTTCGAGATCCCGGAAAGTGAAGAAAGCCAGCTTTCTGGAGTTGAAAATTTAGAACGCAGCTTGCTGGACGAAGAGGAGAAAATTCCCGTTATCCCCATAGATTCAGAAAACGATTTTTAGAGAATGATATTGAGGGAGTCGACGCACATGAGCTGGTGGGTAAATATCCGACGTAATCTGGCGGGGACATCGCTGATTCTTGCGGTGTTCAGCCTTGCTGGGCTCGGGCTGATCGTCCTTTTCAGCGTGACTCATTCTCAGTATGCGGATCCCTATTTTATTGTTAGACGACAATTCTTGTGGCTCTGTCTTGCCGTCTTAGCCGGGGTTATTGCATTTTTTATTAACCTCGAAAAGTTACGCTTCTTCACTTGGTCTATTGCCGCTGGAGCAGTCATCCTGCTGACTCTTGTTCTTATTCCCGGAATTGGGCTCGAAGTCAATGGAGCGCGACGTTGGCTGGATCTCGGCCCCATGAATATGCAAGTGTCCGATTTTGCTAAAATCGCATTGATCTTTGTCCATGCCCATTACCTCGCCAATAATCAGCGTGCGCTCGGGAATTTCAAGCGAGGATTTCTCATTCCTTCAATGATGATCGGCGTAGTTGTCCTCTTAATTATTTTACAACCGGACTATGGAACTGCATTTCTTACAGCAGTAATCGGTTTCACCTTACTCTTTCTTGCCGGAGCGAAATTATTATACCTCGTGCCCACATTCATTGTCGGGGTATTAATGTTCTGTGCCGCTATCCTCCTCGATCCCGTCCGGTTAAAAAGGATAACGGCATTTCTGGATGTTGAGGGAAACAGAAGTGATGGAGCCTACCAGTTATGGCAGGGTATACTCGCTTTTGGGGCAGGTGGAGTCAGCGGTGTTGGGCTGGGTAATGGCAGGCAACAGATGGCATTTCTCCCCGAAGCACACACCGATTTTATATTTCCCATAATCGGAGAAGAATTAGGCTTTGTTTTTACGGCTGGGGTCGTCATTGTTTTTTTCATTATTTTCATTACCAGTATATGGCAAATACATCGTGCGCCCAGTTTATTTCAGTTTCTTTTCGCAGCCGGAGCGCTCATGTACATAACATTGCAGGCCTTAATTAATTTTGGTGTCGTTACAGGATGTCTGCCCACCAAGGGGATGTCGCTGCCCTTTATAAGTTATGGTGGGTCCAACCTGGTGTGTATGTTTTTCTTAATAGGGATTATTTTGAATTTTCTGCAGGAATGGAATCGATCCCCTCTTCGAAGACCGCGTGAACTATGAGTAACTTTTTAATATCCTGTGGTGGTACGGGTGGACATTTAGCTCCCGGTATTTCGCTCGCCGAGCGTTTAATTGAGCATGGTCACCAGTGTTGGCTTATCATCAGCAAAAAAGAAGTGGATTCACGTTTAACAAGGGACTATCCTCAACTGGACTTTGTGCGAGCACCCGGAGCAGCATTCTCCTTTAATCCATGGCGCTTCGTAAAATTTTTTATACAGCAGTTTCAGTTGCTCTTATTTTCATTTAGACTTTTGCGTAAAACCCGTCCTGATACGATAGTGGCCTTTGGTGGGTTTACTTCTGTTGGCATTGCCATAGCTGGATTTATTCGCGGTTGTCCGGTAGCGATACATGAAGCTAATCGAAAACCTGGGAAAGCCACCCGCTATCTGCGAAGTTTGGCCAATCGCTTATACCTCCCTGAAGGAGTGCAATTAGCAGGTGTTCCCCTCCAGTCCATTAAACACTTTGGTTACCCATTGCGTAAGGGGATTCGACGTCTGCCCAAAGAATCGGCTCGTAGAAAAATGGGAATAGATGTTAAAGGTAAATTACTGGTTATTATGGGTGGCAGTCAGGGTGCCCAGGCCTTGAACGAGTGGGTCAACATGCATTTCGAAAAACTGGGTGCTGAAGGGATCAGCGTTTACTGCGTAACCGGTTTGGGAAAAGGGAACAACGGTGTCTTTGAATACCGCTCGGATAATGGTGAAGCGGTCAAAGCTTATTACACAACCTTTTGCGATAACATGGGTCACCTGCTGTCATCCGCAGACCTTGTTCTTTCCCGCGCCGGGGCGGGTTCGATTGCCGAATTAGTGCAATGCCATGTTCCATCGGCACTCGTCCCATACCCCTATGCTACGGACAATCACCAACTGGCAAATGCACGATTCCTGGAACAGTTGGGGTGTAGTGTAACAATAGAACAGGAGAATATGGGTGATCTTTTTGGTGAAGTGATTGAGCTCATTTATAACGATTGGCTTTTAGACAAATTCCGTCAAAACCTTCAACGTTTAAACCGGGGGAATGGGGCGGAGCTTATCGCCAATGATCTTGAAGTAATCTGTGAAGAACATATCCGGAAACATCGACCCAAGGAAGAAGTGTCAGCATGAGAAATATATACATGATTGGCATTGGGGGAATGGGCATGGCGCCGCTCGCACTCTATTTACAAAAAGGCGGTTATCTTATCAGTGGATACGACGATAATATCAGTGAACCTGTTCGCTCTCTTCTTCTCGAACACGAAGTAAATGTATTTTCCGAAACCGAGTTAAGCGATGAGATAGAAGGGGTTGTCTACTCGAGCGCAGTGGCCAGGAACCATCCCTGTTACGAGGCGGCCTGCGTACGCGGGGTGCCATTATTGAAACGAGGTTCAATGCTCGCCCGTGCCGTAGCTGATAAGAAACTCATCGCCGTCGTCGGCAGTCACGGCAAAACAACCACTGCGGGCATGCTTATTTCTGCTCTTGAAAAAGAAAGTTTTAAATTTGGCTATATCCTGGGGGCCTTATTTAAAAATAATAGCAGCATGCCTGCGCGTTATGACAAAAATAGTGAATGGGTAATAGCGGAGATTGATGAGAGTGATGGAACAATAAATGAGTTTTCACCGGAAATAACGCTGACTACTAACCTCGATTGGGATCATCCCGATCAATATCCAGATCCGGGTGAGTTAGAAGATACCTTTGGTAGACTTTTTCAGCGCACTAAAAAAGCTGTTTTTTTCCCCTCTTGTAACAATTTATTTAAGCAACTGCCTGAAAATAATATTACCTGTGAGTTAATCAGATTTGGTGAAGGAGGCGATTATGCGGGTAATATATTGGAAGCTGACTGCCAGAGTATATTATTAAAATTAGAAGGCCGGTCTGATAAGCATGAAGTAAAGGTGCCGGCGCCTGGTAACTTTAATGCCGCCAATGCCCTGGGTGCTCTCGCTGTCACGCATTATCTTACAGCGCATCTCAACATTAATACCCTCAGTTCTTTTCCCGGCATTGTGCGTCGCCAGACGATTCTATATAATAGCCCTCAATTACTTATTTATGAAGATTATGCGCATCACCCTGGAGAGATTGCGGCGCTGATTGATTTTATCCGTGAATCATATTCCGGTTTTCGGGTAATCGTTGTCTTCCAACCCCATCGCTACACACGCACGCTTCAATACAAGGAGGCATTTGCCCAAGCCCTCAAAAAAGCGGATGTCATTTTCTTAATGGATGTTTATCCCGCGAATGAAAATCCAATCGAGGGGGGGGCAAGTATTGATCTTTTAAAGCTTCTGCCTGAGGTTTCCCCACCTAAAATATTAACCGATGTTGATGAGCTCGATGACAGTATCTCGAGTCAATTAATAGATCCAAGTGTCTTACTCTTTATCGGAGCGGGAGATATATCGCAGTGGGCTGAAATATACGTGTCGAGGAAAGCGAAGCAAACACCTGAAAAGGTTAAGAGAAAAAAGACATCAACTAGAGATGAAAAATGGTGGGAAAACATATCTCAGAATTTCAATTCGGAGACACGGTTGTCCTGTTTTGAACCATTAGCTGACAAAACAACAATACGCGTGGGAGGAAGCACACGGTACTATGCTGAACCGGCATCAGAGAATGATCTGTCGCTCCTTATTAAAGAAGCAAAAAAAAATAGGGTTGCCCTTTTTTTTATTGGCCGTGGATCAAACCTTATCGTCCCGGACGAAGGTTTTCAGGGGCTGGTCATACGGCTCAACCACAAGTATTGGAAACAAATAAAATCCCTCGGTGAAGGTCGGCTTTGGGTGGGAGCCGGGGTGCGTTTAAAAAGGATTTGCGGGGAATCGGTCAAACTGGGCATGGGTGGCTTCGAGTTTCTCGAAGGCATACCCGGGACATTGGGAGGATCCCTGCGTATGAATGCGGGTGCCATGGGAGGATGGATGTTTGACATCGTGGAATCGGTGCACCGTGTAACGCTTGACGGCACCTTGGAAAAATTAAGTCGTGAAGATATCCATGTCGGTTACCGGGAATGTGAAGAGTTGAAAGAGGCAATAGCGATTGGGGCGATTTTACGCGCCACTTCAAGCG
Organism: Opitutales bacterium; assembly: GCA_965197745.1. Taxonomy (GTDB): domain Bacteria; phylum Verrucomicrobiota; class Verrucomicrobiia; order Opitutales; family PNEW01; genus CBDANS01. Next base: position 1,261,998 of record CBDANS010000007.1, read on the forward strand.
CTGAGGCAGGGGCCATTAGGGAGAAGGTTGAATCGTTCTCCAGCTTGCGCAAGGAGAGCCAGCCACGCGAGCCAAGCGCAGGGTGTATTTTTAAAAACCCGAAAGGGGGTTACGCCGGACAGCTCATTGATGAATTGGGCTTAAAAGGAAAACAGATAGGAGCCGCTCAAGTATCAAATATACATGGAAATTTTATAATTAACAAGGGGGGCGCAACGAGCAGAGATGTAATTTCATTGATAAAAGAAGTTCGCCAAGAGGTTAAAATACATAGGGGTTTTGAATTGCAGCCCGAAGTTCTCCTGATGGGCAAGAATTGGAGCGAGGTGTTATGAAGGATATGCGAATAGTTGTTTTATGCGGGGGCATATCAAGGGAACGAGAAGTGTCCCTGGAATCGGGGAGGGACGTAACTGAAGCATTAAAAAAGAATTATACCGTTGAGTGTTTTGATATTATTGATCGGTCATTACCATCAAATCTCGACCCCAGACGGGATGTTGCATTTTTAACATCACATGGAACATTTGGTGAAGACGGCGGCATTCAAGAATTGCTTGAGAAGGGCAATTACATCTACGCAGGTAGTAATCCTGAATCAAGCCGTCTTTGTTTCAATAAAAAGGAAACAAAGGCACGGGTGGCAACTGCTGGAATTCTTGTCGCAGATGATTTAGAAGCTGAGACATCTGAACTGCCGGCAGCTACTGACGTTGTTGACAGGCTTGGCAATAGCGTAGTCGTCAAACCGGTCTGCGGGGGCAGTAGTATCGGCGTTTCGTTCGCAGAAGATGAAGAGATACTCAGTGATCTCCTCGCGAATCTCGAATCAGGAAATTGGCTTTTTGAAAAAAAAATAAAAGGAAGAGAAATTTCAATCGGTGTTCTCGAAGGTGAAGGAATGGGTCTCGTTGAAGTCTTACCCAAAGGTGGAATTTACGATTATAAACACAAGTATGAAGGGGGGATGACAGACTATCGTTACCCGGCCGAAGTCGGAGCCGCTATGGAGAGAGAAATTCGCGAATCCGCGGTACGCGCATTTGATGTCTGTGGGTGTCGTGATTTTATTCGCGTGGACTTTATGATCTCAGAATCAGATGAATGCTATTTTCTGGAAATCAATACTCTTCCTGGTCTGACTTCTACCAGTCTTCTGCGTAAAAGTGCCTCCTGTCTGGGATTCGATTACCCTCAACTCGCGCAAAAGCTGGTGGCTCCGGCGATCACCAGATTTGAATCTTCAGGAGGTCTTTCCTCATGACTAAAAGTATAGAGAAGAAGCAAAATGCGAAAAGCTGGCGTACCATTCACCAGATCGGTGGACGACAGGCCGTAACCGCTATTGCGAGGAAACGCCGATTTATGGCACAAGTCAAAGTGTGCGGATACATTCTAATCCTTTTAGTTACAGCTGGCGGGTTCGCTTACAGTATTAATTTCTTCCGCTCTAATCACAACCAGATTTTGTTAGCCGGGCCATCTTCTCCCGTGCGAAGGATTGTTTTTCAAAGCGACGGAGTCCTGAACCAGGATTGGTTTGAGAAAAATATACCCTGGTTACGGGAAAAAGAAATTTTTGAAGTAGATATTTTTGCGATTAAAACCCTCTTAGAGATGAAGGGACAAATCTCATCAGCCAATGTTACAAGAAGATTTCCAGATGAACTGATAATAGAAGTAAAAGAACGAGAGCCAATTTTACGGGCGCGGGTGCCGGGAAATAAAGGAAAGATCAAGGAGGTAATGATAGCTCGGGATGGAGTTGTTTATTTTGGTGAATATTATTCTCGCACCAGTTATCAGGAATTACCTTATCTGGGAGGGATACGATTTAAAAAAGAAAATGGGCATATCAATTCACTCCACGGTATGGATATAGTGGCTGAACTGCTGGATTCCGCTCGTTTGAGGTACCCCAGTATATATCAATCATGGCGGGTGGTCTCCTGCGAGCATTTTGATGGGCTCAAAGATTTTTCCGGTGAGTTTATAAAAATCCGCAGCCGTGATATTCAGGAAATAATATTTACCCCTACCGACTTTGATCGACAGCTCGACCAGCTCGCGCGAATTATGAAGATTTCAAAGCAAAAAAACGCAAACGAAATTAAACGAATAGACCTCACCATGATCGATCAGGTGGCCGTGCAATTTATACCGTACTCACGACCTGGAAAATTCAGAAATTAAATATTAACTGCGAACTCAGATTAATCTATGAACGATAATAAAATTATTGGAGCGGTTGAAATAGGGGGCTCCAAAGTGGTCGTAATGGTTGGAGAAATCGTCAACGGACGAAGCCTGAACATTATCGGGATGGGCCAGTCAACCTCGATGGGGGTGAAAAAAGGGGAGATCACTGATTTTCGGGCTGCCAGTGATTGTACCCACGCCGCAATTATTGCCGCTGAAAAAAACGCGGGGGCTACTATTGAAGGTATCTATCTCGCGCAGACGGGTAGACATCTTGAGGGATTTTCCAATAAAAGTTCAATTACCGTCAGCTCTCCAGATGGCCTGGTACGACAGGTTGATATTCAAAACATCGTTGATAATGCGAAGCGTAAAGAATTACCGCAAGGACGCGTCTATATTCATCATATTCAATGTGGCTATCACCTGGATGGGAGGGTCATTGGGGATCCCCATACGATGCAAGGCGATGAACTCGAAGTCGCTTACTGGCATGTTCAAGGGGATGAAAAAAAGGTAAGTGATCATATTCATGTCATAAACGGTTTTGGTTTAAAAGTGGAAGATATGATAATTTCCAGCATCGCTTCCGGGTGCATGGTTGCCAGCGATGAAGAAAAGCAAAATGGAGTGCTCGTTTTGGACATCGGTTGTAATACTACGGATTATGCTCTCTATCGCAACGGGCATATTATGAGGACCGGCGTACTGAGCGTAGGTGGCGATCATTTAACGAATGATTTGTGCCTGGGGCTTCGCATTAACAAACAACAGGCGGAGAAACTGAAACTGGAATACGGAAAAGCCATTGTTGATAGTGAAGATAAAGATGAGAAGGTTTGGCTTTTCGGCGATCTGACAATTGGTGATCGCCCCATACCGCGAATGGCTATTTATCAGATTATTAAGGCAAGAGTTGATGAACTCTTCGGGATTATAAAAAAAGAATTAGTGGAATTTATGGATGCCCGGGATTTAGCCGGGGGTATTATATTGACCGGTGGTGTTTCGCGCCTGTCAAAAATTGCTGATGCCGCAACACGCCAATTAGGAGTGCCGACGAGAATTGGAGAAAACCCCTCCTGGGTAAGGGATGATTTACGAAAACCCGAGTACAGCACCGTCCTCGGTCTCCTCTACTATGGGCTTACCGCGCAAAATTCAGAAGATCAGAGTAAAAAGGAGACCGGACTTTTTCAAAAAGTAGTCAATATATTCAACCTGTAATTCAGCGATGCAAAGCGAAAATTTTGTAAACCCCAATAAGACGTTCAGTGGAGAAGTCAGTGAGGCGACATTCCGAATCAAGATAATTGGTCTCGGGGGAGCCGGTAACAATGCCGTAGATCGGATCAAACTGGACCATCTCGATCGCGTCGATCTTGCTGTCGTTAATACTGACAGTAAGGTTTTGAATGCGTCATTGATCGATGAAAAGGTCATGATTGGTCGAGAGATTACAAGAGGTCTCAGTGCGGGAGGTGATGCCGATATCGGCAGACGTGCCGCGGAAGCTGATCGAGAGCCTTTACTGCAGCTCGTCAACGGTATTGATATAGTATTTATTATTGCAGGATTGGGAGGAGGAACCGGAAGCGGAGCAGCGCCGATATTGGCTGAAATTGCCGCCAATCAAGGGGCATTGGTAATCGCTTTTGTTACCTTGCCTTTTACTAATGAAGGTATTCGTCGCCATAATCAGGCGGAAGATAGCCTCGCTCAACTAAGATCCGTATGTCATGCTGTTATTCCCTTGCCTAACGATATATTACTGCAGCAGGTGGAGGAGACTGCTACGGTTCTCGATGCTTTCACCCTGGCTGACGAGTGGATATACCGGGGGGTCCATTCCATATGGTCTTTGATCAATAAAACCGGGCTCATCAATGTCGATTTTGCCACTTTAAAAAATGCTTTTGAAAATCGGGGAGGGAAAACACTATTTGGTTTGGGCTACGGTGAAAAAGATAATTACGCCGATAAGGCACTCGATGATCTGAAGCTATGCCCGTTGTTGCATACCCCTGAATTTTCACGTCGAGCAGATTCTCTCATTATAAATATAGTTGGGGGAACGGATCTTACGATTAACAAAGTGAACGAAATTATGACCGTTGTCGGAGAACAGTTCGGGAGTAAGGATAATATCGTTCTCGGTGCGTATATTGATGAAAGCAAACAAAATAGTTTAAGTATCACCGTCCTGGGGACGACCAATCTGGATATTATGAAAAGACGATATCCAACAAATAAATCCATCTATAATCCAGTAGAGAAAAATCAGGCAAGGTCTTCAGAAAAAAATAATGAAGAAAATTATACCCCTTCCGTGCATGCTTCCAAAAAAAATCAACACCCTAAAAAGGGAGATAAGCAGGAAGAATTTACCTTTTCCAATAATGGGGATCAACGCGGCTATTTCGATAAAACGGAGCGTAATCTGTATGATGGTGAAGATCTTGACGTGCCAACTTATCTCAGGCGGGGAATTAAAATAAATCTGTAAGGTTTTAGAGATTAGAGACGGATCTCCTTTTTTAGTGTTCATTTGCATTGATATAATTCTTCAAAAGCTTCTATAACAATCCGAGTGAAGATCATTGTTTACGTAACCCCGAAAAAAAATGTTCTCGACCCCCAGGGCGCCGCAGTAGGGCAAGCGATGAAAAGTCTTGGGCATAAGGCAGTCGCTAATGTCCGTGTGGGCAAAACCATTGAATTCGAGATTCAGGGTGAGGATACAACTGAATTTCGCGCGTCCCTTGATAAACTGTGCAATGACCTGCTCAGTAATCCTATCATCGAGGATTATCGCTACGAATTAGTCGATAATTAGCGTTATGCCGGAACCTTTTCGGGATAGAACAGTCCCCCTCTATCCCATCTTCGTCTGCGTCCATTTGGGGCTTAGTCGGTGACGAAGAGGTAGACGAAGATTGAGTCCTTATTATAGTAACCTTTGATCTAGACCCCCTCAACGGTCACGACGGAGCGTGACCCTCCAGAAAAATAATAATAATGGAGGGACGCGCTCCGTCGCGTCCGTTGAGAAGTTTGAACGATAATCTCAGATTTATTCCACCCAATAGGACGAAGACGAAGATAGGGATAGGTTTAAATACACCTCCGGTGTTCAGTCCCCGACATTAAAGCTTTACTTGCCGTCTCGACAATTTTTACCCTAAGCAAGATGAGTAAACTTGAGGGCATATTTGTACCCAATATCGTTCCCTTTGACGAAAGTGGAAGAATAAATGAGGATGAATTGCGCCGCCAGACTAACTGGCTGATTGATAAAGGAGTCTCTGGGCTCTACCCCAATGGGAGTTCGGGTGAATTTATCCGGCTCAGTTTCGATGAGCGCAAGCGGATAATCGATATCATGAGCAGTGAAGTAAAGGGGCGTGTCCCTATCCTGGCAGGGGGAGCAGAAGCCAATCTGGACATGATCCTTGAAGCCTGTGAAACTTACGCTGATTACGGTTGCGCGGCTGTCTCTGTCACCGGCCCCTACTACTACAAAGTCAGCCAGGAAAGTATTGAAGAACTCTTTCGGGAGATAGCGGCAAAATCACCGATTGGGATTGTTATGTATAATATCCCTCAGTTTTCCAATGAAATCAGCGTCCCCGTCGTCAAACGCCTGGCACTCGATTGCCCCAATATTATTGGGATTAAGGATAGCAGTCGAGACATGCCGCGGTTTATAAATACGCTTAATGAAATTAAACCTCAACGTCCTGATTTCAGCGTCCTTGTCGGGTGTGAGGAAATACTCTTCTCCACTCTTATGATGGGCGGTGACGGAGGGACGATCGCTACCTCTGGGGTGGTCCCTGAAGCTGTAATGAAACTCTATAACTGCTTTCTCTCAAAAGAATGGGATGAAGCGAGGCGTATTCAGTTTAAGCTTTTAGATCTCATTAACACCATGCTTTATGCGCCTGATTTTCCCCATGGTTTTCGCGTTGGATACGAATTGAGAGGTTTCAATATGGGAGGATCACGCTACGTGCTTTCTCCACGTGAGAAAGAGGAAATGGAAAATATCCGTTCAAAAGTCGCCTGCCTCCTTGCGGAGTGTGGATTTGAAGAAGCGGCTAGTAAATGTCAAACACCCCAATCGGACCTCGCGCGACCGTATCAAGGTAAAACATTAGCAGATAAACAATCCCCCTCGGGTAAGACCATTGACGTGGACAAAATAGTGGACGAGGTGTTGCGCAGTCTGGGCAAGAAATAGTTTCTCTCAAAGCAGATTCTCAGATGGCTAAATCCTCTAAAGCGACCACTGCCCTGGGTTTTGCAGAGGTTCCCTTCTGGAGTATCAGCGCGGTCGTAGCGGATACTATGGTTAAAGAGGTCGGGGTCAAACTACTTGGTTTAGATACTACTACTCTTGAGAGTATATTAATTCGCGTTTCCGGTGAAGTATCTGATGTTAATGCCTCCCTGCAAACAGCTGTTGATTATGGGGATGTATTGGGGGTTAATGTGCTTACCGGGATCGTAACTTCCCCGGCAGAGGGATTTGAGGGGGCCGTCAATTATGCAAATAGCATCAACCCCCTCTATGGAGCGCGCGAACAGTTTTTACCAGACGATTATAAATTAACACAGAAACAAAATATGAATGATAAACAACATGCATTAGGATTCCTCGAGACGCAGGGGCTGATCGCAGTATTGGAAGCGACAGATGCGATGCTCAAAGCTGCTAATGTCACCCTTGTGGGGAAAGAGAAAATTGGAGCTGCTTACGTTACGGTGGTGATCAGGGGCGACGTTGCCGCGGTCACTGCGGCAGTAGAGGCAGGTAGAGAAGCGGCTAATGGATTAGGGAAAATTATCGCTTCGCATGTAATTGCGCGTCCCCATGCCGATCTCGCGGCGCTACTTCCTGCTTAAACACTGAGTTCATACGATAAGCGTTTTTCTTATTGCGCGATAGGATCTCAGAATTCTATTTTCATCGATGCAGAGATATTCGGTTAGTTGATTCAGTTCAGGCTTATGAAATGGCTAAGTATATTTTTGCAGCAACAGTCATTTGCGTTTATTGTGTATCTCATGGTTCAATGATAGAGTCGCATTCTATTAATCAGAAGGATCTTTTTGTGAGCGGTAGTGAAGGTTATCACACTTACCGCATCCCCGCCTTACTGGTATCAAAAAAAGGAACAGTGATGGCTTTTTGTGAAGGGCGCAAAACGGGACGAAGCGATACTGGAGATATTGATATGCTTGTCAAACGTTCTGAGGACGGTGGTAAAACCTGGAGTAAACAACAGGTGATCTGGGACGACGCAGCAAATGTCTGTGGCAATCCCTGTCCGGTTTTAGATAAAGATACAGGAACCATCTGGCTCTTGATGACCTGGAATCTTGGGACAGATCGTGAGAGTGAGATCATCGCCCAGACAAGCGATGACACGCGTCGAATTTATGTTACATCCTCCAATGACGATGGTTTGACATGGGAAACGCCAAAGGAGATCACGGCGACGGTTAAGGAACCCGGATGGACCTGGTATGCAACCGGGCCCTGTACGGGAATTCAGATTCAACAGGGAGAAAATAAAGGCCGCCTTATAATACCCTGTGACCATATAGAAGCTGAGACAATGAAATACTATTCACATGTTATCTATTCGGACGATCATGGCGTGTCGTGGAAATTAGGGGGAACGACACCGGTTGATCAGGTGAATGAATGCCAGGCGGTGGAACTTGCGAACGGGAGTATTATGCTCAATATGCGTAATTACGATCGAAGCAAAAATTCGCGCGCCGTATCTAAAAGTGATGATGGCGGCATAACATGGGGTCGATTAAACCGAGACCCTGTACTTATTGAACCGATATGCCAGGCGAGTATTATTCGTTACACCCAGATCCCTCACCAGGAAAAAAACCGAATCCTTTTCAGTAATCCCGCCAGTAAAACAGATCGCGAGAGAATGACCGTCAGGCTCAGTTACGACGAGGGTAAATCTTGGGCAGTGTCAAAATTACTCCATGAGGGTCCCTCAGCTTATTCTGATCTGGCGATTTTACCTCAGGGTAAGATCGCCTGCTTATATGAAAGCGGGGAAACTCATCCCTATGAGAAAATCACTTTGGCCAGCTTTGATCTGTCTTGGTTGACGGATGGGGAGGATGTTCTCGAATAGTGTCATGGCCAGGATCAAAGACCATCGTGAGTACCCACAAGGTAAAGTCCCTTTGATTGATGTCGAGGGGACTGCGTATGACTGCGGTGTCATGCTCGGATATGCCTGGCAGGAGTCTTTACAGTTTAGGGCAAGTCAGATTGTTCCCGGTTCGATTCCGTGGTGGAAAGATAACAAATTCAGTCGGCTCATAAAAAAATATATGCCGCATATTCCCGATGTATTTCTGGGGATGGCTAAAGGATCGGGGTTAAATGAAAATCAGATAGGAACTATCGGTCAGGTAGAAGATGACGGGTGCACTTCTTTCGCGATTCAACCTTCCGCGTCCCTCGACGGCATCCCTATCTCGGGACAATCTAAGGACACCGATGCCTTCCGCCAGTTTCAATTTCAGGTGTTGCGCATGAAAATGAGTAACGCGCCATCAGCATTAACGCTAACTTACCCGGGTTGGCTTTTCGGACACGGGTTTGTTGAAGGCCGTTGTTCAATATTTCGCAATGCCCTTTACGTTGACGATCCCAAGGGTGAGTTGCCCTATTCAGCCTGGGGATTGATTGCCTTGCACTGCTCTTGCGTGGAAGAGGTGATAGAAATAACTAAACAATATCGCGTTGAATTATGCGCTCACTGTACTGTTGCCGATGAGAAGGGTGGGGTTGCGGGAATTGAAATCACGCCCCATGGAATAGGTATTCTTAAACCCAAGCGTGGAATATATACCCATGCTAATTGTGTAGTCTCAAATAAACGCCTGGCGAAGACTGAAAAATTCGGACAGTTTACTCGTGAAAATTCGATTATGCGTGAGAATGCACTGCGCAAGAATCTGGAACCCAACAGCGGTCGATTAACCGCGCAGTTAGCTTACTGCAGCTTTTGTGATTTCAACGACTTTCCCGACAGCATCGAACGCCATGTCGGAGACATCGGCCTTACTACCGCCGTCGTCATCGCCGAGCCAACCCTGGGTAAATTGCATGTCACCCGGGGCGCAGCTTCACGTAATTGGCCGGTAACTTACAGTTTGTAAGCGGTGGGGGTTAAGAAGTGATCCGTTCATATTAAAGCTCCGTCTTCGTCAATTAATAACTATAAAATATAATTATACTTTTTTAGCGGCCACGACGGAGCGTGGCCCTCCAGTAAAGAAGAAAAGGGAGGGCCACGCTCCGTCGTGGCCGCTCAAACCTATGAATCATTATATTAATGTGAATAACTGGCGGGACGAAGAGTCAGTGGCTGGCTAAACTTTAAGGTATGATAATTGAAATAATAATCTTCGTCTACGTCTGCCTCCTCGTCTTCGTCCGAGAATATAATCGACAAGATTAGTTATAAAAATTGCAACACAAGGTGGAGCGGGCTGTCCCAGCACGCTTTTTCAAATATAATTTAATCTAACGCGCTAGAAACAGCGCGTTCCACCTATTATCGTTGTTAATAACAGGACGCAGACGAAGAGTCAGAGGCAGACGAAGAGGACTACTTGAACGAAGCTAATCGCCACGTATTCTGTCTACTCATCTCCCCCCTACCTAGGCGTGAGCGGGGACGGTCTCTTTAACGAGTTCGACTAATTTATCCGCGTTGGGGAGATAAAAATTTTCCAATTCAGGTGAGAATGGCACCGGTGTGTGCGGAGGTGTAAGCATTTTTGGCGCTGCATTAAGACTGTCAAACGCCTTTGAGGAAGCGAGAGCGACAACATCCGTTGCAATGGAACACCGTGGATTGTCTTCATCGACAACAATCAGATGCCCTGTTTTTCGCACTGAATTCAGAATCAATTCCTCGTCAAGCGGTGACATCGAACGGGGATCTACCACTTCCACACTGATATCGTCCTGAGACAGTTTTTCGGCTGCTTCATAAGCGATAAGCACCATTTTAGAAAAAGCTACTATTGTTATATCGGTACCCTCGCGAACGACCTCTCCTTTTCCAATGGGGAGAAGATATTCTTCTTCGGGAACAGGTCCCTTGGTGTCATAGAGACCCTTGTGCTCGACAAAAATAACGAGATCGTCATCACGAATCGCGGATTTTAACAGGCCTTTAGCGTCATAGGGTGTTGATGGGGTAACCAGTTTTAACCCCGGAAGGTGTACGAGAAGTGAATGACAGGAATGTGAATGCTGGGCCGCGGCCTGAAAACCTCCCCCGATCATTGTTCGCATCACCATTGGGACCTTTGCTTTGCCCCCGAACATATAACGCATGGCCGATGCCTGATTCATGATCTGATCAAGACAGAATCCAAGGAAATCGATAAACATTAATTCTACGATAGGTCGCATCCCGCTGGCCGCTGCACCCGCGGCGCAACCGACAATGGCACCTTCAGTTATTGGAGTGTCTCGGACACGTGATTTCCCATATTTCCCAACCAGTCCCTTGGTAACACCGAACGGACCACCCCACGCATCAAACTCATCTGGGGCTTCATTTTGCGCACCGCCCGCAATATCCTGTCCAAGGACAAAAACGCTTTCATCACGCGCCATTTCTTCATGCAACGCTTCATTGAGGGCTTGTCGGTATGTAACTTTTTTTCTATCGGCCATGACTTAATACTCCTAAATTTAATAATTTACATAAACATCATTCAGACAGTCTTCGGGATCTGGAAAGGGAGAAGACCTGCCAAATTCGATTGCGTTTTTGATAGCATCCGCGACTTTTTCATCGATAGCTTTCATATCATCGGCAGTAACACCAATGGCCGGAGCGACATCATTGGCAAATAAGACCAGGGGGTCGCGTTTTCGCGCTTCGATGGCTTCGTTAGGATCTCGATACTTTAAGTTGTCTCCTTCATAGTGCCCATAGAAGCGGGTCGTTTTACATTCAAGTAGAGAGGGTCCTTTCCCGACTCGGGCGCGTTCGGCAGCTTCTTTGGTCGCACGGTGAACAGCGATAATGTCCTGACCGTCAACAATAACTCCAGGAATATTATAGGACTTAGCACGTACTGCGAGGTCCTTAACATTCATTGCATAGGAAGTCGCTGTAGTCTGTGCATAGCCATTGTTTTCACAGACGAAAACACAGGGCAGATCCCAAATCGATGCAAGGTTCAGGGATTCGTGGAAGATGCCTTCGTTGGTTGCGCCGTCACCAAAAAAACACACGGCGACCTGACCGCTGTTTCGCAATTGGGCGGATAGGGCCGCACCCACTGCAATCGGGGTGCTGCCGGCAACAATACCATTAGCGCCGAGCATCCCCTTAGAAAAGTCGGCGATATGCATCGACCCTCCCTTCCCTTTGCAAATACCCGTAGCACGTCCGTAGAGCTCAGCCATCATGCCATCTATGGAAACCCCTTTGGCAACGCAGTGTCCATGGCCGCGATGAGTGGAAGTGATATAATCGTCATCGTTAATTGCGGTCATTACACCGGAGGCCACGGCCTCTTCACCCACGTAAACGTGGACGAAACCGGGGAGCTCTCCTGCCGCGTTCAGTTCGTGGACGGATTCGTCAAATTCGCGAACGCGTCGCATGTTTTCATACATCCTTAATCCCAGTGCATGATCGATATCAGCAAATGCTGTGGTCTCTTTGGTTTTTTCAGTTGTTACCTCAGCCATTTTATTCGTCCTCCAATCCCAGGTTTTCTATTTTTTCAATTAAATCTTTCAGAAAAGCAGCTCCCGCAGCGCCATCTGCCACGCGATGGTCTAAAGTTAATCCCAATTCTATAAACGGGGCAAGGGCTATCTGACCATTTTCTCCAGAAACCGCCAATTGCTGAATGCGTCCCACGGAAAGGATGCCTGCTTGAGAGGGGTAGAGCAAAGCGGTAAAACGATCGATAGGAAACATTCCCAGATTAGTAACGGTAAAGGTGCCGCCTTCCAGTTCATCCGTCAGGGCACTGCGCGAGCGCACCAGATCGACCAGATGATTCCTTTTCTCACCGATTTGAGGGAGTGATAAGCCACAGGCCCCTTTGATTACAGGAATCATCAAGCCCTCATCCATGGCGATAGCGAGTCCGACGTTTGCCTTTGAATGGAGGCGCAGCCCCGCTTCTTCATAGGAGGAATTAATACGGGGATGTTCTTTTAAGGTACGAGAGACGCAGAAAATAACAGCATCATCATAGGCGATGGTTCTATCCAACTCGCGAAGCTCCATCATCCTTGAGGCCGAAGCACGGGAGAAAAGAGTAATTTGTGGGATAGCCGCTGATTGAGTGACAGTACGCGTAATTGCTTTACGCATATCAGACCAGGATTCCAAACTGCCAGCATCGGGTTGAGTTTCACTTTTCTCGACGGGAGCCGTTACCGGAGATACAGCGCTTGCGACCTGGCTTCCTGATCCCCCAGTATCTTCAGTGGAGATATCGCTTTCCGATTCTCCGTCCGCAAGGATCCATGCGATTGTTTCGGCCACATCAACTTCATCACCTTCATTTGCCGTAATACGCACCAGCGTACCGTCCGCCGGTGAACTCAACTGATTAACAATTTTATCGGTTTCGATTTCCGCGATTTCCTGTTTTTTTTCAATCTTGTCACCTTCTTTAACGAGCCATGAGACAAGCGTCCCTTCAGTCATCGTCAAACCGAGTTTGGGCATTTTTACGGGAACCGGCATGGTCTTAAATTCGTTTAATTATGTACCAGAAAAATGTGAATATTGTTAAAAGACAAATGAAATTTATCTCATGAGGTCTCTATTTACCTGGTTTAACTAACTGAGTTTTAAAGATTATATGCCTTTCGTAAGAAATCCCCCGTCAATGTAAAGATCCTGACCGGTAATATAACTGGATGCATCAGAAGCCAAAAAAATAACCAGCCCGGATAGATCGTCAAGCTGGCCCCAGCGGTTTAAAAAAGTCGTTTCGGCTCTCACTTTCCGTTTTTCGGGGTCATTCCATGATTTTTCGGAGATATTCGTTCTGAAATAGCCGGGCCCAATAGCATTGGCCCTAACCCCATAGCTGCCAAGATCCATCGCGAGCGATTTCGTTAATTGTTTGAGACCTCCCTTGGAAGCGACGTAAGCGGGATTATTTGAGAACCCGCGTTCCGCGTTGATGCTTGTGATATTGATAATCGACCCTTTCTTCTGTTCTTTCATCATTTTGCCAAATCGCTTGCTTAATTGAAAAGGTACTTCGAGGTTTACTTTCATTGTCTTGTGCCACAATTCGTCGGGGTAGTCGAGAGCATCACGCTGAAAGGAAAGGCCCGCGCAATTTACTAAGATATCGATTCTCTGATAAGTCACCTCAACATATTCGACCAGTTCTTCAATCTGTTTCAGATCAGTGAGGTCACAATATTTTTCATACGCATCCAACCCTTCGTTTTTATATTTTTCGATTATCTCCGTTAGACCTTCTTGATCCAAGTCAACAAGGACAACGGTAGCTCCAGCCTTAAGCAGGGCATCGGTTAAAGCGCCGCCTATTCCACCACAAGCGCCAGTAACAAGCGCAATTTTATCTTTCAGGGAGAATAAGGTTTCTATGTAGGACATCAGGTTACCTGTCTTTTTTCTTGGGTGAATTTTAATTGGTGAAGCAAAAGATCATTTTATAAGTGCTTGACCTGTTAATTATATAAAAGAGATATTTCAAGGGTTTAATCTCTTCTATACTCAGGACGTGATCCGTTTTTCCGTATTTCTCATCATTGCCGCTGTCCTCACCGCTTGCTCAAGGCATGAAGAATCAGGATATCGTCTCGCCGTCATACCAAAAGGATCGACTCATGTATTCTGGAGATCTATACATGCCGGAGCCGTTAAAGCCGAGAGAGAATTTAATGATGCAGGCGTCCCTGTATATATAATTTGGAAAGGTCCGTTACAGGAAGATAATCGAACCGCGCAAATTTATGTCGTTGAGAATTTTATTGGACAACAGGTAAATGGTATCGTTCTCGCGCCACTTGATGATACCGCGATTGTGGCACCGGTTGAAAAGGCATACCGAGCAGGGATCCCTGTTGTGGTCATTGATTCCGGTCTTAATTACGATAAACATGTCAGTTTTGTCGCCACCGATAATTTTAATGGGGGACAGATTGCCGGAAAATACCTGGCCGAACTTCTCGAGGGTAAAGGCAAAGTAATTATGCTTCGGGTCCTCGTCGGCTCTGCCAGTGGCACGGCGCGGGAAGAAGGATTTTTAGAGGTGATGAAGCAATACCCTGGCATTGAGCTGTTATCGACGAATAAATACGCGGGCGCAACGCGCGATACGGCGCAAAGCGCATCACAAAACTTGCTCAATCGTTTTGGTGATGTCGTGGATGGCATATATACCCCCAATGAATCTTCCACCAATGGGATGTTGCTCGCCCTGCGTGCGATCGGTCGCGCAGGAGGTAAGGTGAAATTTGTGGGTTTCGATGGGGGTGACCAGAATGTTCAGGGACTGGTAAAAGGTGACATTCAAGGGCTTGTAATACAGGATCCTTTCAACATGGGCTACCTCGGTGTGAAAACAATGCTTGAACACTTGCAGGGCACGATTGTTGAAAAACGGATTGATACGGGTGCGACCCTCGTGACCCTGGATAATATCCGGAATGAAAAAATTCAAAACCAGCTATTTCCACCCTTAGATGAATATTTAGAATATTAATGTTTCAGAAAAATCAAAACGAGCAACAAAGAGAAAAAATATATGAATAAACGATTTACCGAGTTGGCAGAATTCTATCGGGATAAACTTCTTAATGACACGATACCATTCTGGGAGAAATATTCTATCGACCGTGAATGCGGAGGATTTTTCACCTGTCTTGAACGTGACGGGACTGTCTATGATACGGACAAATTTATGTGGCTGCAACCGCGTCAGGTATGGACATTCGCGATGCTTTACAACCGTTATGAAAAGCGCGATGAGTGGTTGGAGATAGCCAGGCACGGTATTGATTTTGTCACCCGTTATGGTAAAGACGAAGCAGGTGATTGGTTTTTCAGGCTTACGCGCGAGGGTAAGCCGGTGCTGCACCCCTACAATCCCAATTCCACGGCCCTATTTTCCACTATTGCCTATGCCGAGTATGCGGCGATAACCCAGGATGAAAAGGATATAGAACTTGCGAGGCAAACATATGATTACCTCGTTTCTGACCGACCCAAACCCTATGCCCGTTTTGCGAAGGCTTACCCGGGAACGCGCCCCTTGATCGGGTTGGGGGAACCCATGTTTAGAGCCCACGTCTCTTATGAAATAAAGTGGTTAATGGATGCGGATGAACTCAATGAAACGATCGATACCTGTATTCAAGCGGTATTCGATAAGTTTCCCGATCCGGATTTAGGAATTTTTCGCGAGAATGTGGCACCTGACGGATCATTGGTGGACTCTTTGGAAGGCCGACACGTCAATCCCGGTCACGGTATTGAATGCGTCTGGTTTCTCATGGAAGTTGCTGAATATCGAAAAAATACTGAGGCCATAAATAAATGCGTCGAAGTGCTTCTTAAAACATTAGACTTTGCCTGGGATAAAGAATTTGGCGGCATCTATAATTTTATGGATGTGGAAGGGCACCCGCATCACGATCTTGGATGGAATCAAAAATTATGGTGGCCCCATGACGAATTGCTTATTGCCCTGCCTATGGCTTTCCGCCTTACCGGCAACCAGGCGTGTTGGGACTGGTTTGAAAAGATCCATGAATATTGCTGGAGCCACTTCAGCGATCCGGAATATGGTGAATGGTATGGGTATTTAGACCGTCGAAGTGAAGTCTATATGCCCCTTAAAGGCGGCAAGTGGAAGGGGTGTTATCACCACCCGCGAATGTTGTACAAGTGCATGCGCGAGTTTGAAAAGCTTGGTTCCGGGTGAGTGCGTTTTAAGGCTCGGGTATTCGTTGCCTATTAAAATTGCTCTATTTTCTTTTTTAATCCGTCCAGATCTGACGCGGACGTGATAATATTGGGAAAATCAGCAAGCAATTTTTCATAATCGGGTATCGAACCCCAGGCTGTAACCGTAAATACATCAATCGCGCCTTTCGCTTGAATACCAAATTTTGCTTTGAAGTCTTCAGAACGCTGGCGCGAAAGATCAGTCCATTCAGCAAGGTTATAGGGTTTTTCGAGCGGTTGTCCGGACACCCAGGGGAGCCATTCGTTGATTTGTGATTGATGACAAAAACTCATTTCGCAGATTTGCTCGAAAGCCTCTTCTACGTCAACGACGAGATCAATGGTGTTCGCGCCTCCCATATAATAGTCGAAGACATTAAGGATAACCGGCACTTTGCATGGTGTTGATGAAGTTTCATCCGCTGGATATTCCGGAGTAAAGGCATGGGGGACATTAATGAGGTAGGCAATTTTGCGAACAGCATCGGCGACTCCCGCATGGTCATTATGAACACCCGCAAGGGTGTCGATAGGGACGGGTGGGGAAAAAAGATAATCCGGCTCAAAGTCGCGAATCGCTTTCCAAAAACCCGATAATAATCCAGGGGTTAGAATGAAGCACCCATCACGGGCCATTTCTCCATTGGGACCAGCCAACTGATCATATTCGTAACCGCCTATTTTTGCCGATGCCCGTTGTTCTTCAACACGGATTTTTCCCGTGTCCTCACGGGTTTGAAAATGATGGCCCGAGCAACCATCAGTACAGATTACAACTTTAGCTCGTAGTTCATTACCCAGCTTGCGCTTCCAAATTTCAAATGTACCGGCAGCCGTAAATTCATAGTCGTCCTGATGGGCGTGCAATATTTGGATTTTCATCTGATTTGTATATTAATATCCCTCTTCTTTGTCGACTAAACCATTGAGTGAATCGCCTGCTTGAAAAGCTTTCAGGTTATCAAAAAATAAATCGAGGCATTGCTGTTCCTGTTCGAGAGAATTCCCCCGGCAAGGGGTTATGATCACGTTGTATCTTTTCCAGAATGATGAATCTATAGACGGCATATCCGTATCCGGAGCTGGAGGAACAGGTTGAAAACAGACTCCAGCTATCCTTTCTTCCCCGATAGCCTGCTCTATCGCTTTATAATTATAAACATTGGGCCTACCGGTACAGTCAATCAGGTAAGCGGTATTTTTCATGTGTTTGAGAATAGAATCATCAACCATTCCTTGTGTCTTTTCTGTTAACGGTACCGCGATGACCACAAAATCAGAATTAACTAACATCTCATCGATGTTCTCGGGGAAATACATTTTATCCACCCCCATATGGTTATCCATCGACTGGCGAGCCGTTCCCAAAACGCGCATTCCTAGCGATTTTGCCAACTGAGCAAGGGAACGACCTATATTTCCCATGCCAATAATTCCCACGGTCTTGCCATTTAAATCGTTCGGTATAAGGAGCTCCTCGCGACCATCTTTTCCTCTTCGGGGAATAGGTTCTGCGCCTATTCCCTGGGCGAGAGCCTCAGTTCCGATTACATAATGGATACGATGAGAAAAGATGAGCATGGCGCCTATCGCATGTTCTGCGCCGGCAAGACCGTAACAGGGTTTGCTGCAGGTAAGGGGAATAGGGCTGGCGACCATGCTGGGAAATAAATAGCTTCCTGCACCACCGACGAGTGCATGTATCCACTTCAGTTCTGTTCCCGCGCTTAATATCTCATCATCTAATTCCCCGATAAAAGCGACATCAGCATTGACCACTTCTTCTAATATCTCACTTCGGTTTCCACTTACGACAAATTGGATTTCATTAAATCCTCGTTCAATCGCCTGGGTGAAAATTTTTTCCCGGCACCAGTCCCTGGTAACAATAACTTTTTTTACTTCATTCATAATTATAACAAAAATTATTCACTGCAAAGTGATTCTAATTCGGCAACCCCATCAGGAATGAAATTGCCCAGTCCCAGACCGGGTTTATCAGGTAATTTCAAATAACCATCATCATAGATTAAGGGGTGTTCAATCAATTTATGGTGCATGATTTTTAACTTTGGCAATCGTTCACCCTCATCGACAAAACTGGAAAAGGCAGGGAATTCGATCATGACCCCGTTACTTAATGTTGATAAAATCTGCAGGTGACCCGCTACCGCGATAGCCGACCAGGGACAATGGGGAATACAGAGAATACCGGCTTCCTCCGCCCGACGGGCAACTTCAACAAAAGTGCTTATTCCAATCTGTTGGACATCGGGTTGAATAATGTCACAGGCCCGATTGTCGATAAAAGTTAAAAAGTCACGTAGTGTCGTGAGGCTTTCCCCTGTCGCAATTTTAATATCGGTCTCTGCAGTGAGGGTTTTAAACCCTTTTAGGTCATAGGGATTTAATGCTTCTTCAAGAAAGTAGATATCGAACTGCTCTAAAGTCTTAGCTATTTTTATGGCATCTTTAAGCGTGTACCCTTCTTCGAGGTAACCCATCCATGCGGAATCAAGCATTAAGTATATATCCGGACCGATGGCTTCACGAATGGCCGACAATGTCTCTAAGTCTTCCTGCTTATAAAAGTTTCCCCATCCAAACTTAATAGCCTTAAACCCTTGTTTCACAAAGTTCCTGCTCTCCTGCACTAATTCTTTTTCAGGCTTATGTTTGTAGATTCCTTCACTGAATTCCTTATCCGCGTAAGCGCCAGCGCTGGCATAAACCATGACCTTGGATTGAATCGCGTCGCCAAGCAGTTTAAATATAGGAACCCCATGCACCTTTCCCGCTATGTCCCACAGGGCAATATCAATAGCGCTCATCGCATTTACGGCTAATCCACCTTCTCCACCGCGCCCGAAATTGCGCGCCTGCCAGGTCTCAAATAATAGTTTCCACAATCGGTTAGTGTCGGAGGGGTCCTCACCAATAAGAAAGGAGCGCATGCTCATTACTCCCTCTTCGATGAGAGGAGCAATGACATAGGGGGGTGCGGCGGTTGCGCCAATACCGGTAATCCCTTCGTCGGTCTGAACCTCGACAAGGGTGGGGTGGGGTGCTTTTATCCCTCTAGCTACTACCCTGACTTCTGTAATTTTCACTTCGAAGGTATGTTTATTGAGGAATATGCGCTTCCAGTAATTGTTGAAAATCTTCTTCTGTGCACGAGCGAGGATTAGTTTTATGACAGTGATCAGCCATGCACATCGGAAGCATTGCCGGGATATGATCGCGTTTAGCTCCGTATACGGAAAGGTCTTCGGGGATCTTCAGTTTTTGATTGAGATCGCGAATGAACGCTAAAACCGACTGACCGCACTCATCATCAGTGAGTGAGTGGGTGTCCACACCAAGAGCGTCGGCCAAAGCGCGGAATCGATCAAGTGAATAACTGAAGTTGAATTCGAGCGCGGCGGGTAATAATATCGCGTTGGTTGTTCCATGATGCCCGCCGATCACGGAACCGATAGGATGGGAGAGTGAATGGACGACACCGAGACCTTTACTGAATCCGATACCTCCGATCATCGCCGCGATCATCATCTCTCCGCGAGCTTCGAGATCGCTGCCATTTTCATATGCCCGAACGATACACTCCCTTCCTCTTCGAAGTCCTTCCAGTACCATTCCATCGACGAGCGGGTTATATTTCGGTGACAGGTACTCTTCAATGCAATGGGTCAGTGCATCCATCCCTGTGCCCGCGGTAAGGAAAGGCGGTAGGTTTACCGTCAACTCGGGATCGCATAGCGAAAAAGTGGGAAAAAGGTTTTCGCCCGCGATGGCGACTTTAGCGCCGTTGAGCTTTACGATGATCAACGCGCCACGACCCACTTCACTGCCGGTCCCGGCAGTGGTCGGCACGGCAGCCATCGGTGGCATCGGATTGACGACTTTGTCCCAACCCCCTGCACCGATAGCGTAATCTGCAAGAGGCAGGGGATGATTCGACTTCAGGCGAATTCCTTTAGCGGTGTCGAGGGAACTCCCTCCGCCGAAACCTACAATCCCGTCACATTTATCTTTTTCATATATTTCAAAACCTTCGAGAACGTTTTCTTCCGTGGGATTTTCATCCGTGCCGTCATAGATCGGACCGTCCAATCCCTCTTCTTTTAGTTCCTGATGAACATTGGAAGCCAGACCGTTTTTGGTTAGGCCGGCATCGGTGACAAAGAGAGGGCGACTTACCTTAAGTTTATTTAACTGATCTGCCAGTTCATGAATTGAGCCTCGACCATATAATACTTTATTGGGGAAAACGAAAAGATCGGGCTCTAATTTTGACATTGGTTTCTAGGATTTACTGGTTCATTCAGTGCGTTCTGTGGTGAATCACCCCGGAGCACTGTGAGAACATTTTCACAACATATATGATGGGCTTTCAAGCGTGTTTCTCTTGCTCCACCACCGAGATGGGGTGTCAGAACAACGTTTTCCATTTCTAATAGGGCAGAATGAACGAGTGGTTCATTCTCAAAGACATCAATTGCGGCACCCGCGATCTGTCCCTCTTTTAACGCGTTTACCAATGCGTTTTCATCGACAACCGGACCGCGCGATGTATTTATGAGGTAGGAGCCCTTTTTCATCTGAACGAGACGTTCTGCGTTAATCAGTTTTTGCGTATCTCTTGTCAGAGGAGTATGAAGGGAGACAAAGTCAGACTCATCGAGAAGGTCAGGGAGTGTACGGTACCCAGGGTCGTCCGTTTTATGTAAGCGGTGATGAATGACCTGCATATTAAAAGCGCGTGCCTGTTGGGCGACAACTTGACCGATTCTTCCATAGCCAATGATTCCCAATGTTTTTCCGGAAAGAAGAAAGCCATTATGATTTCCGGGAACCGCCATTTTCCAGGATCCCCTGCGAACATAACGATCAAATTCAGGTAGGCGTCGTGCCAGGCATAGGATTAAACCAAAAGTGCATTCGGCGGTGGCGAGGGCGAAAGGTTCAGCGGCATTAGTGGCCCAGACACCATATTTTGCCATTAAACCCGTATTAAGATTATCGAAACCAGCAGCTGGGTTGGCGACAATTTTCAAATTGGGCGCGCTATCCAGTATCTCCTGGTCAACCTGTAATTCTATTTGATTAATGATCGCCTCTATATCAGGAAGTAAAACCATCACCTCTTCCCTCGGCATGAGACTTGTTTCAGTCCCCCCCACAATTAATTCGACCCTCTCTTTTATCGGCTCCACATAATCTTCAGGAACATTTTTAGTAATTAATACTTTTGGTTTACTCATCGATGGCACTATCGATTGCCAATTGCCGATTGTCGATTGCCGATTGGCAATCCAGGCGAATCGTCATAGTGCTTACGAATACCAGGGCACCAATCAAATCTATAATCCTGGCGTTCTCCGCGCCTCTGCGGCGGAACTGCCGCGCATTAAACGCGATCCCAACGGCTGGGGTTGATTCCCTCTGCTTCACTGGGCATATCAGGGTGGACATTGCCGGCAACTGGTTTCCAGATACGCGTATTCAAGTCGCCCATGTAGGTTTGTATTTCCGGGGCTAGGGTTGCGACTTTTTCCGGGTCTCTCCCTTCGATTTCATCAATCGGACCAGCCCACGATGGGCGGTAACTGAGTAAAAGTACTTCCCGTGGTCGATCCCCAACGTTGGGGAAATTTCCGTGAAAACAATACATATTAAATACGACCGCAGACCCAGCCTTACAGGTAACCATGACTTGTTCAGGATGTTCTTTATAACGCAAATAGGGGTTCGCCTGATTATGAAAGCTCAGATGCGTGCGGGGGATAATGCGGAATGGTGATATTTCCGGTGTAAGATCGTCCAGATAGTAGAGGACACGAACCATTTTCGGACAACTGAGGGCGTGACCAAAATGACGCGATCCGTAGTTCATGGCGTCACTATGAAAATTGATTCCGGGGTGGCCCGGCTCGGACCGAGAATAAGAGTATGACATCAGGATGATTTCATCACCACAAAGTTCTTTCAGGAAGGCGATGGTGGGAGGGTGGATAATGAGATCGGTGAGCACGCCTCCTTTATATTCCAGGTCTCTTTCTTTTAATACTTGCTGTTTCTCGCTGTAATCGACTTGTCTAGTTTGAAGTTTTTCTGTTTCAACCTTCAGTTTATTGACATGCTCGGGGTTGAGGATATCCGGCATAACGACGTAACCTTCGATTTCGAGGTGTTTTATTCTTTCCCCTAAAGACAAATTCGCCCAGTCGGTATCGGGTATAGTATATTTCATGGGTGGACCTATTACAAAAATGCCCGCATTGATGTCAAGTTACGGAGCCTAGGTGAAAATACCATCACGACAACTGCGGGACGATGCAGAGCTCTGTCACCATGATTTTTATACACTCATACTAGAGAACTTCAGACTCGCAAGCTAAACACTCACATGGGAACGTTTATCCTGACTGGTTGTGCAAGTCTGAATTCCAGCAAAGTATTCGGTGGTAACTGAACAGGTTTACCGGGAGTAATAAGCGCGACACCGGTTCCAATAGCGGCTCCTTTTAATGCACCCCCACCTCTATCATTCTTATCGATAAGAGCGCCGAGAAGAGCACCGGCGCCTACTGCGTGCAGTGTTCCTTTAGTAGCGTCTTTACCACGTTCAATATGATCAGTTGTAAAGATAGGATATAATTTTTCATTAATTTCCATCTCAGACAGGCCAATATCAACTGAAGAAGTACCTGCGATCCTTCCCGCTTGTTTGGACCGTTGTAATATGCCGTATACTAGTGAACCCTCATTTGCAATAAGGGTATCACCGACATATAGATCTGCCGCCAATCGGGTTCTAAACTTTTGTCCTGCTTTGTCTGTCCTCGTGTCTATGCTGTCAACCAGGGTTACCAGAATGCTTGTCCCTGCCGGTATGGTTACACTCTTAACTTTTGTCACCCTTGATGAATAGGAAGGATTAGATTCATAAGAGGGACGCGAATAATTGCTGCTACTCCCTGCTGAGGTGTTCACTAAACCGGAAAAGGTTAAAGCCAGTGCTTCATCTTTAGGTATAACTTCTACCCCATCACCTACCTGGAATCGTATGGATTGTTGTGTTCCACCAAGGTAAGTGCCGTTAAGCACCTTGCCGTTTTTCAGTTCAAGAACATCTGCTTGTGCCGACAGAACTAATGTCAAACAAACCGCAATAATTATAGATATTTTTATTTTCATGGTAATAGCTAAAATGAAAACACATAGCCTTATTGGGCTTAGAGCTAAAAATAGCTTAATATCGATGGGATATCAAGGAGATCAGGAAAATATGCGCTAAGAGCTATCCGTTACTAAAAAGTAACTTCTTCCGTGGTTACGGTTATTACTGTTCCATCGGCGTTTATGAATATTGCTCCGATACTCTGTGTCGGCTGAGGGGTGTTGTCCGACTTGAAATTGTTTTGCGCGATTAAGGTCTCGAATCCCGGGGTCGTCGATCCACTCGGCGCGACGACAACCGATGCTCCATTGCTTTGCAGAAGATCACCGCCTGTAATTCTCATCCCCGGGTTTCCTGCCGGTACCGTGAACGAACCTGTTGCAAAAAGCAGGTGCGGCACCGCGTCTCCACTGGCATCGATATCACCCATCGTCAACCGTACCGCGATGGGGACACCCTCGGCAACCAATCCGGTTCTCCCCGTAATCGCAGAAAACACAGAGTTTGATAACTGCATCCCTCCCATTCCCGTGGAATTAATGACTTCTACCAGGGTAACATCCGCCTGGGCGTCATAGACCTGTCCCTCGGGGAACAGCGCCTGGTTCACGGCGTTGATTGATCCTACGGTAAAGATACTGAAGAAGGTATTGGAATCTGCTCCTTCGATGACTACGCTGGGTTTGCCGGTTACGTACTCTACTGCCTGGTTGTAGCGCGGGGGGATGGCCGGTGGCAGAAAAGTTGCCGGGTCAAGATTGACGGTAAAGGTCCCAATACCGGAAAATTCGACCTGCACAATGTCCTCATTTTCGTCCATGAATGAAACCCTTGTAATCTGGTTTTCCTTGGCGCGCAGTTTTACACTCTGGCCGGTGAGCAGAACCTGATCAAAAATGTTACCGCTGGGATGTTGGATATTTTCCCCTACGACATCGCCCGATCCTTCGAGAACGAGATCGGATGCGACTGGTGGTTCACCACCGGTGGAAAAGTCGATGGTCAGCTTTGGGCGACTTCCTGTACTGCTATTTTCCCGACTACCAAAAATAGTCGCAGCCCCGGAAGCTGATTCATCAACGAGAATAATCCAACCAAAATTCTGTCCGGGATCATCGACCCAACTTTGAACATCCGAAATAAGGGTTGGCGAATTCCAGGTTATGGGACCCGATGATGACAAGGGTTGTGTTGCTGAGGGTGCCGTAACAAAATTGCCGCCTACGATTTGCCAATCCTCAGTATTGAAAAAGGAGAAATTCCAAGTGGCGTCTCCTGTGGTAGCAGTCGCGCCAGTACCTGTTCCCAGCGAGGTTCCCTCTCCCCAGTCCTGATTCATGCGATGCAAAAAAGCATCGACAGTACTGCCAACGGATGCTGGCCCCCGTCTGCTTACATTCAAGGTAATAGACACGTTTTCAATAGTCGTACCACTGGGGACGCTACCCGTCAGATCAAATTGCATTAAGGCGCGTCGTGTTCCGGCGCCCTGTCTCCCCTGTGTTCTCCCTGAAAAAAGATCGCCGTCACCATTGCTGTTATTATTTTCTGAATAAATAGAATTATCCTTTGCCGGTTCGAGAGTAACGGTATCAGCCCATGATCGGGGCAGCAAACCTAAGGTCAAAAGTAAGGACAATAGGATTGGACCACTGATAGATAATAAATTCTTTTTAGGATACATATTCGAATTGGATTTAAGGGGTATAATGGGATGTTTAACGATAGCTGAGATAAGATATAGGGCAACTGAAATTAAGAAAAGTTCCAAAATCGTTAGTGGTCAGCTAAACAAATGCCACAAATAGAGGGCCACGCTCCGTCGTAGCTGCTTAAATATGAGAATTAATTATTATCGTATTTTAAATGAGGGTTACGGTCGGGACCTGCCATCGTCCCCGCATTTGCGGGGCTATGGCTGTCGGACATCAGTGCGTCCCTCCAGTTTTCGACTCTTCCAACTACAATGTAACTGCTTCAGTGCTTACCGTTATTAAGGTACCATCGGCATTCACGAATGTAGCCATAATAATCTGTGTGGGTTGAGGTGTATTGTCTGACTTGAAGTTATTCTGTGAGATCAATGTTTCGAATCCCGGGGTTGTCGATCCACTTGGTGCGATGACGATGGCTGCTCCATTGCTCTGCAGAAGATCCCCTCCTGTTATTCTCAATCCCGGGTTGCCAGCCGGCACCGTGAATGATCCTGTTCCGAAAAGCAGGTAGGGCACCGTGTCTCCACTGGCATCGATGTCGCCCACCGTCAACCTTACCGCAATCGGGACTCCCTCGGCGGTGACACCTGTTCTCCCCGTGGTCGCAGAAAACACGGTGTTCGATAACTGCATCCCTCCGATCCCTGTCGAATTGATCACTTCTACCAGTGTCACGTCCGCCTGGGCATCGTAAACTTCTCCTTCCGGGAATAACCCCTGGTTCACGGCGTTGATGCTACCGACGGTAAAGATGCTGAAAAAAGTGTTCGCGTCGGCACCTTCGATCACGACGCTGGGTCGTCCCGTTACATACTCTACTTGCTGGTTGTATTTCGCGGGTAGGGCTGGTGGGAGAAAAGTAGCAGGGTCGAGGTTGACGGTAAAAGTACCATTGCCGGAAAATTCAACCTGGACGATATCCTCCGATTCGTCGAGAAATGAGACCCGGGTGATCTGGTTTTCCCTGGCGCGCAGCTTTACGCTCTGGCCAGTGAGCAGAATCTGGTTAAAAATGTTTCCACTTGGGTGCATGATGTTTTCACCCACAACATCTCCTGATCCTTCAAGAACGAGATCGGATCCGACTGGAGTTTCACCGTCTGTTGAAAATTCAATTGTCAGTTTCGGTCGATTGTCGGCCATGTTGCTTTCACGGCTTAAAAATCTAATGGCCCCTCCAAATACTGATTCATCGACGATAAAAATCCATCCGAAGTTCTGTTCGGGGTTGAGCAACCAAGCTTGAACATCTGATACGAGGGTAGGGGAATTCCAAGTCAACAAAGCGGGAGCGACTTCTGTTATCGTCTGTATCGCGGAAGGGGTGGTTACATAATCACCGCCTGGAAAGTTCCAATCATCCGTATCGAAAAAATTATAATTCCAAGTGGCGTCACCCGGTTCGGGCAACTCACCCATACCTAATTCTACTTCAGAATTACCTGATTCTCCCCAGTCCTGATTTAAGCGATGTAATAAAGTATCTATGTCCGTCCCGTCTGATATTGGCCCGCGCCTGTCAAAAAATACAGATAGAGAAACATTTTCTATTACTGCTTCAGCAGGAACACTCCCCGCGAGATCAAATTGAATTAAAGCGCGACGCTTACCAAATGTGGTACCATCAATCGTTCTGCTTTGGGTGCTGCCAGAAAAGAGAAACCCTCGGCCATTGCTGTTGTCGTTCTCTGAGAACAGGGTGTTATCTTTAGCGGGTTCCAGGGTTACAGTATCAGCCCATGATACAGGCATATACCCCAGGGTAAAAAACAAGGACAGAATACAATATAAGAGGTTGTAAATGGTAATTTTATGCGAATACATCGCTATAGCCTTTTTATCAAATAGAAAGAGTGACTGTTGATACAGGTATTTAAAATACATGGAGTAACCGGAATGACAAAAAATTCCCCCATTCGTTAGGGTTATGAAAATAATTAAAAAACCTGTTGATCAATCCTGAGGGTATAAACCCCGGTCTTTAAGAATTTCATGAGCGGCATTATGGCCTGGGATTCCACTTACTTCTCCACCGGGATGCTGTCCGGCACCACACAAATACAACCCCTTTATCGGTGCCCGGTAATGAGAGAGTTCGGGAAGGGGACGATTCCAAAACAAATGTTCACCGATATGCTGAATGTGCCAAATGCACCCATCGGTCAGGTTATTTTCTCTTTCTAAATCAAGCGGTGTTCGCAATACACAATTTTGAAGTGATCGTCGAAAATTAGGAGCGTGTTCATTTATGGTGTCGATTAAACTTTCTGTTATTTCGTCACGGACATCATCCCACGAGCCCTCTTTTAATTTTGCCGGAGCGGGAAAAATCCAGATCGAGGCTGTCTCGTATCCCGGTTGAGTGAGACTTCTGTCCCCGTAGGATGGAAGATTAAAACTGATGACAGGACTTCGAGGAGGTCGCCCAGATTCCAGATCATCATAGGCAGCGTTAACGCAGTGACGCGACGAATTAAGGCGCACCGCTCCTTGATGCAGGCGTTCTGTGTCGCCGTCCCAAACTTTCCACTGAGGTAATTCGTCGATCACCGCAAGCAGCTTCATGCAGCTTACATGGGTGACGAGTTTTTCCAATCGACCACGCAAATTATTATCGATGCAGTCGGGCTTAATAAGGCGTAAAAAAGTTCTCTTGGGATCGAGGTTTGATACTACTGTCGAGGTAACGATCTCTGTTCCATCAGAGAGGGTAACGCCTTCTACGGTTTGATTATTAATCAATATGTTTTCTACTTCGGAATTCAGATGAAGCACGACACCCGCCTCCTGGGCTTGTTTGGCCAACAATCGACTTACTTCACCCATGCCCCCCTCGACATATCCCTTGGGTGGACTTTCAGCGGATTCCTCATCCCTATCATCGATCGAATTATAAGCAAAATGGAGGGACAGCGGATTACGCCCGACATCAGCGCCTTCATGGGCGTGACTATCATGCTGAAATTTAGAAGGAAGGAATTCCTCCTGTAATTCCCAGGTGCGGGTGGTAAGTGCTTTCCGCAATACTCCTTCATCTTTGCGACCATTTATTCGAGCCATTACTTCATCATGGGTGGGAGGTGGTTGTAAGCGATAGGGAGCAAATATACTTCTCAGGTTTGTTTTAAAAGCACCGTATGCTTCTTCTCCTTTAATCTCATCTTTAGTAAGTCGCCTGGTTGCCAGTCGATTGTTCGGCGTGTCGAGATCGCCGGGGCCGAAATAAGTGCCGTCATTTTGCGGAAAAATTGTGGGTAATACCTCAACTAAATTCAACCCATCCTCTCGCAACCGGAAGTCGTGTATAATTTTTGGGTGAACCCCATGCATCAAATGAGCACAAGTTGAAAAACGATGCCCGGGCCATAATTCCTGGGTAATCGCTGCTCCACCGAAAAACGATCGACGCTCCAGAACATGGACATTTAATCCCGCTTTAGCTAAATAAGTTGCGGCGACCAAACCATTATGCCCCGCCCCGATTATAATGACATCACTGTTGTTTATTTTACTCAACCGGGTTTAAGTCAGGGATGGATGGATGATTTGAACACGCTTATCTTGGTTTTCGACAATGAATGGGGTAAAATTATATAAAAAGTATATTAGGACGAAGAGGCAGACAAAGACGAGGACGAAGATTGGTTGTCTATATACCATTCATCACTGTTCACTGACCTTGAATTTTGTTAATCAGTCCGGCTAAATGATCATAATGTGAACCTTGCCAGTAAATATTCTCACAGCTTTCACAGCGTGCGAATGAATCGTAATATTGCCTGGTTAATGGTTCCAGTTGGTTCAGGATCTCTGATTTATCAACGGGTTGCAGTAGCCCATTACAATTCAGACAATGGGAAAAGGGATTAATGGCGTTATCCAATCCAAATCGTTGAATAACTTCGAGGAGCTGATCTATGGGTTGGTCAGAGCGTGGGCAATACCCGTGACGGACAACTTTATGCATAAGAAGACGACGGTCGCGAGTAAGAAGGGCGCGCTCTTCAGCTTGCATAATGTTCAATATTGCGGAGTCATCAGCATTTGCGGAGTAGGCAACATCAAAGCCAAGCAAGCGAAGGTAACGCGTTAGTTTTCCGAGATGGCCATCAGCGATGAAACGGTGATCATCTAATGGTCTTTTCTGTAAGTGACACGCGTTTTCAAAAGAATGATCAGGGAGCACGGGGTAGACTTCAATTCTGTCTTCTTCCAAAAGATGGTAATGAAAATCAACCCCCATACCATTTATTAGAATAACGTCTACTTCAGGGTGAGGGACACCACATGATTCAATTAAATCTTTAATTGAAGTCGTACCCTTTAGGTAATAAGAGAATCGCTTATTATGATGATCGCGATTCAGAAAAACATTCAACCCTTCATAAAATCTGAGCGTTACCTTCATCATCTTATGCGCACTGATCATTCCTTGCGAAATCCTCAAAAGCTTTCATCTCCAAGGGAATCTATCTTGCTGGCACCTTTGGGATGAATACAGTTGCAATAGTTTAAGCTGCAAGCAGTTATAATCCAAGCAAGTGACAAAAATATTTGCGATTACAAGTCCCGGATAATTGTTAAAGAGACGGTAGGGTGAATATTAAACGAGGGCAGCGTCGGCAATAATTTCTATTAATACTGGGCCAGACTTTTCAATAGCTTTTTCCAATGCTCCATCAAGCTCTTCTTTTTTTGTTACCCTTATTCCCAGTGCTCCACATCCTTGAGCATACTCGGCGAATTTAGGATTCTGAAGATCCGTTTTCCATACAGTGAACTGTCCGGCACGTTGTTCTTTTGATATTTTTCCCAATTCGAAGTTGTTTAATAAAACGATATTAATGTTCATATTGTATTTAACCGTTGTCACTATTTCAGCGAGGTATTGACAAAGTCCTCCATCACCGCAGACCACCCAAACGGGGCGGTCGGGCGCTGCTGATATTGCCCCTAGCGCTGCGGGTAAACCAAATCCTATCGATCCGAGATAACCGCTCATGAGTATCGCTTGCTTGCCGCTCGCTTCGAAATAACGGCCGAAGGAGTAGGCATTATTTCCTACATCGACAGAAATGATGGCGTTGTCCTGGACATGGCGGTTTAGGGCATCAAAGATGGCCGCCGAACTAACTCCCTTCCCTCGGTCATCTTGCCAGCGGCGCTTCTTTTCCGTTCTCCAGATTTTCCAGCGCTCAGCCACTTCATCTTCAATCTTACCTTCAGGTTGGTAGTCCTTGAGCGCCTGTTTTAAAAGATTTACAGTGACACTGATTTCACCCCATACAGGGATATCGATTTTATGGAATTTGGCCAATTGCATGGCTTCAAAATCAATTTGGATTAGTGGCGTTTTAGGCGTAATCCCTGTATGCTTGGAGAATGAAGCTCCAATAACGACAAGCAGGTCACTTTCATTCATAAACCAGCTTGCTACAGGAGTCCCACTACGCCCAAGAACACCACCGGCAAGTGGATGTCGATCGGATATAATACCCTTACCCTTAAAAGTTGTGAGGACCGGTGCTTTCAGTTGATTAGCTAAATCAATAATGTCGGGCATATCAAAACGAGCACCATGTCCTACGATAATTACCGGTCGTTTACTATCACTGATTTTTTTAACTGCAGCGTCGAGTGACTCTTGAGGGGGTGCAATAGTCAGTGGAGTTATCCGCCCTTCCGGATTCCCTGCCTCGGGTTCGATTCCGACTTCAATTTCCTGCACCTCATTGGGCAATATGATTGTGGCCACTTCACGTTTAAGGAGTGCGTTCTTTACAGCCAGATTGGTTAGTTCTGCATGCCGGCTTGTATGAAGCATTGTTTGTACCCAGGTGGAAACATCACTGAAAGCATTAGCGAGATCTATCTCCTGGAACGCGCCGGGGCCGAGAACCTGGGTATCCACCTGTCCCGTTAATGCGATTACCGGAGAGCGATCAACTTTCGCGTCGTAGAGACCGGTAAGGAGATTAGTGGCACCGGGTCCGGCAATCGTAAAACATGCTGCGGGTTTACCAGTAAGTTTTCCGTAGGCAGAACAGGCGAAAGCAGCGGCCCCTTCGTGACGAATGCCAATAAACTGAATATTACCTTTCTCTTCCTGACGGCGTAGCGCATCAGCCATGCCGAGATTAGAGTGTCCAACCATGCCGAATACGTGGCTGATGCCCCAATTGACTAAAGTTTCTGCGATCAAATCCGACACGGTGCGGACATTAGGCGCCTCTTCCTCGATTCCTACATAAATCCCATCTCTCCTCTCTTCAATAGGGAATGCGTCAACCCCATCATCATAACCATCATCTGGAGATTTACCGGTTATAGGACAGTAATCCCAGCCGTGCCAGGGACAGCGGAGCAAACCATTTTCAATAGATCCTTCACCGAGAGGACCTCCCTGGTGAGGGCAGCGATTATCGAGAGCGCCATATTGCCCTTGGTAATGAGAGAGGGCGATACTGGTCTTGCCCGCCAATACTGTTGTCACGCGACCTTCGGGAAGGCCATCGGCATTCATCACCTTGTACCAGACTAACTGCTTGCCGTCACCTTATGCCATCTTTGATTATAATTAATTTGAGGATTGTTTCAAAGAGAAGCGAATGGGGGTGACTCTATTATCTCAGTTTCATCTTTCATGAGATAATGCCGTTACACCTGCATAGGGAATGCCTGTCAGGTAAGCCATGTCCCGATTAAAAGTGGAGAGATCGTCGATACATAACTGATTGAGATGATTGTGTCCGCAAGCGCGTGCCATCACTTTAAGTAGTTCGGTGCTCGCTTCAAAGAAGTTTTTTAGTTGAAGAGCGGATTTTTGAACATTGAGTCGTGCACGCAGATGATCTTTCTGTGTGGTTATACCAACGGGACAATTATTGGTATGACAGGCACGCATCGCGATACAGCCAATGGCCTGAATAGCAGAATTTGCGAGCGCTATACCGTCAGCCCCTAATGCCATGGCTTTAATGAAGTCAGGTGCTGTGCGGAGGCCACCGGTAACAATGAGTGTAACTCCACGAGCTTCACGTTTATCCAGATGCCTGCGAGCACGAGCTAATGCCGGAATGGTTGGAACCGAGATATGATCGCGGAAGATAAGAGGAGCGGCACCGGTCGCGCCCCCACGACCATCGATAATAATGTAATCGGCATCGGCTGCGAGGGCGAAATCGATATCGTCTTCAATATGCTGCGCGCTCATTTTAAAACCGATGGGTATGCCATTTGAAATATCACGGACACGATTGCCGAATTTTCTGAAAGCTTCGACGGAATCGAGATCACGAAATCGCGGAGGTGAAATCGCCGGTGTCCCTTCAGGAAGGTCGCGAACCTGGGCAATACGGCTGCTGACTTTTCTACCCGGTAGATGACCTCCTGTGCCGGTTTTTGCGCCTTGCCCACCTTTAAAGTGAAAAGCTTGGACCTTGCATAATAACTCATCTTTAAATCCAAACTTTGCGCTCGCTAATTCGTAAAGATAGCGGCTGTTTTCTTCCTGCTCCTCAGGTAGCATCCCTCCTTCCCCTGAGCATATTCCAACACCAGCCATTTCAGCACCTTTGGATAGTGAAATCTTAGCCTCTGCGGAGAGCGCACCAAAACTCATATCCGAGACAAACAGAGGGAGCTTCATAACAAGCGGTCGTTTAGCTCGTGGACCTACCACAAGCTCGGTGCCCACTTCATCTTCATCAAAAAGAGGGAGGCATTTTAATTGTCCTGTTAATATCTGAATATCTTCCCATTTGGGTAGATCTGAACGAGGTACCCCCATTGCTGAAGTGGGACCGTGGTGTCCCGTCTTAGACAGGCCAAACTTGGCAAGTTCCTGGATTTCCTCAGTATAAGGTTCATAAGGTGTACCGTGAACATCGGCATAAAGGCCGAGGTAATCGTCGCGATTATAGGGTTGAGGATGCTCCTTTGCCCAGCTGGCAAGTTCATCAGCATCGACCAGCACTTCATCATTTTCTATAAAAGTGGCAAACTTTTGTAGGGCTTCATCGTTATCGTATTCACTTACACCGGTGTCATAGCGATAGTCCCAATTGTGAACAGAGCAGACAAGATTCTGTCCATCGATATGTCCGTCTGAGAGTAACGCACCACGGTGGAGGCAGCGTCCGAAGAGGACCGAGACTTCATCACCATATTTGATGAGCACAAGATCAACATTTTCTTCCAGGGCATAGGTAGGATTGAGTTCTTTAAGTTCAGAAAATATAGCAACTTTGGTCTTCCTCATATAAGTATATCCTGATAAACGTTAACGCATTTATGAACTTTAAGAGAGCGTTACCTTCATCATCTCATGCGCACTAATCATTCCTTGCGAAAGAGGCTGAGGAAGCGGTCTTCGTAAAGGTCATAGAGATTCCAACGATCCAGTTCTTCCTTTAACTGGGACGCTTTTTCTTTTGAGCGTTTAATTTTTACTTCCCGAAAGAGGCGCTCGATTTTTTCCATCACGTATTGGGGGATTTTATCTTCTTCAATTTCTTCTTTGTCCTCGAACATTTCGCTGCTCGAAAAGGTCTTCTGAATTTTTTCTTCAATTTCAGTCATCGTCTGGCCCATCTGCTCGACGGCTTCATTGAGGTTAGTTAAATCGACGTGGATATTGAGGAGGGATTCTAATACGCGGATAATTTCCCGTGAGGCTTTAGGATTAGGAATATTTACGGCGTACTGGGGCATGGTAGCGAGAAAACAGGCAGCTTCGATGTCTCTGAGGCCGGCGAATCCGAGTAAAAGTCCGTTGAGCCCTGAGATCTGTCCCTGATCAAGAATTTCAAC
Source organism: Opitutales bacterium (assembly GCA_965197745.1). Classification (GTDB taxonomy): domain Bacteria; phylum Verrucomicrobiota; class Verrucomicrobiia; order Opitutales; family PNEW01; genus CBDANS01. The sequence continues at coordinate 1,295,939 of CBDANS010000007.1, forward strand.
GTCATGGGGGATAAAGAGATCTTTTAAAGAATGCTTATTGGCTACTCCATAGACTTTGACCGGTTCTTTCTGGCTGATGGGCATGGCAAAAGCGGCCCCGGTATAAATTGTTTTCACTCCCAGTTCTTCAGCCAGGTCCAGCACCTGCTTCATTAAAACGATTCCTCCTGCTCCTCCAATTTGAGCTTCACTTTCAAATATGATCAGGCTGGGGTCTGGTATATAATAAAAGGCATTGGATGGTATTTCAGGTAATTTAGCCAGACCCTCTTCTACGACTACGGATTCAGGAGTAAAATATTCACTCATATCCAATTCAGCAAAAGGCTTGGCCTTCAGTTTTCGACGAAGATAACTGATGGCCCCAGCGCCTACGCTTCCCATTCCCGGCCAACCTGCCAGGAGTACCGGGGATATGAGTTCATGCTTGATGCTCCGGAAGATCTTCAGATTCATTGATGATCACCTTTTCTTTTTTCGCAACGGAGTGTGTGATTATGCGTCATTGAAAGAGGGCGCCAATGGGACGAAAGCGGTTAATCTTTTAGCAATAAATCACCCATCGTTATATGAATTTCGAATATTACTAGTCCTTCCAGTTGGTATATTTTTTCTTGCGAATGGAGAGCAGCGTGGATTCTTCCGTTGTGTCGACCAGTTTTTGAGTGGTGCGTTCCAATCTTGTTGCCAGAGTCTTGATTATTTTTAAGCCGATATCCGGATTGGCACTAATCATTTCTTTCATATCATCCTCTTTGATATGGATAATCTTGCTCGGCTTCTTTGCCACCACCAAGCAGGTCCGTGGTTTTCCCAGAAAGTCGCCCATCTCTCCAAAAAAAGTGCCCGGGTGTATAGATCACACTGAGCAAAACTTCATCTTTGATGACTTCGACCGCTCCGGATTGGAGAATAAAGAATCCTTGGCCTAGTTCTCCCTGATTAATAATTTTTTGGCCTCTTTGAACTTCAATGATCTCTTCCATGTTTATTATGGTTCTTTAAGATTTTATTAGAAAAAGATATTGCAATCTCAGTTACGTTGACAACGAAATACCTTTTAGCAATCTGCAAAATGAGAATTTACCCAATTATTACTATAATTTAATTTTTTATTTGGAAAAAGATATCTGTATTTCTAATTATTATTTCGAAATATTCTAGGAATGAAAAGGCATAGAATACGAGCATTCACGCTTGTGGAAATGATGGTCGTCGTCGTGATCGTGGGGATACTTGCTACGCTTGCCATACCTTATTTGCGGAGGGTTCGAGAGTCAGCCCAGAATAGTTATCTCATGAATAATTGGCGTATTTTTTCAGATGCATTTGAACAATATGCCCAGGCCGAAGGCGTTTATCCTCCCGATGCTAATCGAGGGGTAATTCCAAATGGCATGAATGATTCCCTGAGTAATACGGTTTGGACCGAAACGACCCCGGTAAATGGTAATTGGGATTGGGATGTTGGCGTCTTCGGATTCAACGCGGGAGTCAGTATCGTGGACACCAATTTGTCAACTATCCAAATGCAGCAAATTGATTCCACCATCGACGATGATGACTTAAGCACAGGATTATTTCAACGAGTGGCAGCGACGCGCTATACATTAATATTGCAACCATAATGCAATGATAACAGCGGAGTCGCAGATGACGCTGCGGAAGAATAGCCACAAGATGCACTAAAGGCACAAATAGATTTAAAATAGGAAGATCGGGATGAATGGACAGCGTTCAATAATTAATTGTTCTCAAGTGGTGAAATTGATCTGATCAAGATTTCTCACTCTCTTGTCATTGCGAGAGAGGCTATCAGCCGACCGCGGTTACCGAGCGCAGCGACATCTTCCATTTCAGGCGAATTATCATTGTGCTTACGAAAACCAGCATCCACATACTCTGCGCACTCAACGCCTCTGCGGTGATACTAAAGAATTAACCCGAAGACGCGGTAACACAGGGGAAGAGGATTTATGTGGTAACAGTTCAATATGCCTTAAATCGGTTATATAATAAAATTGCTGGAGGTTGACTATTTTAGCTAGAATGTAATTTGTGCTAATGAAGTTTATTTTTCATTTATTTTATTAATTCATTTAGACGGAAGACAGATATAAAATTAAATGAAAGTTTTATTCCCATTTATTGCGCTGATGCTTTTCATCGTCGCGGTGCATGCTGCTGAAGAAGAGGCGTTATCGGATTTGATAGCGCGAGCGGAAGGCGGAGAGGCCGAGGCTCAATTTCTTCTGGGGATAAAGTATGAAAAAGGTGATGGTGTTACCTTGAACTTAATCGAGGCCTTTCGGTGGTATCAGGAAGCGGCCGAAGCAGGGTACGCTGCCGCGCAAAACAACCTGGCATGGATGTACGCCAATGGAAAATTTGTAGCCCGTAATTATGATGAAGCTTTAAAGTGGTATCGTGAGGCAGCCGGACAGGGGGATGTCAGGGGGCAAACTACTCTGGGCTGGATGTACGCCAAGGGTCATGGTGTTGTTCAGGATTATAGGGAGGCCTTTAAATGGTACAGTCTGGCCGCTGAACAGGGTTTTGCCGAAGCCCAGGCTACCCTTGGGCTGATGTATTCCAAGGGCTTTGGGGTCGAACGGGATTATCTTGTAGCGCTCTCGTGGTTTCGGAAGGCTGCGGATCAGGGACACGCTCAGTCGCAAACGAACATAGGAGTATTCTATGACCTGGGGCAGGGAGTGGATCAGGATTATGCTGAAGCGGCCAGGTGGTTTCGCAAGGCAGCAGACCAGGGGCATGCTCAGGCCCAATTCAACCTCGGATTTAAGTACCTCGAAAGCCAGGGGGTCGAACTCAATTATGCCGAGGCGCTTGAGCTGTTTCGTAAAGCAGCCGCTCAGGAATTTGCCGATGCCCAATATCTTTATGGGTGGATGCATGAAATGGGTCATGGGGTAGATCAAAATTATAGTGAAGCTGTCAGGTGGTATGACCTCGCGGCCGAACAGGATCACGATCCGGCCCGGGCTGATCTTGAGCGCATTAATAACTGGTATCATCAGATGGCGGAAGAGGGACATACCCCCAGTCTCCATAATCTTGGTAGTCTGTATTACTATGGATATGGCGTGGAACAGGATTATGTTGAATCGTTTGCGTGGTATCGTAAAGCGGCTGTAGCGGGACATCCCCCCGCACAATATGCTCTTGGGTCAATGTTCAACAGGGGACAGGGTGTGCGCCAAAATTTTAAGAAGGCAGTAAAATGGTACCGCAAAGCAGCTGTTCAGGGATACTCCCAAGCGCAACAAAATCTCGGTAAATCTTATTCTTATGGCGAAGGTGTTGAGCAGAATTATGTCGAGGCATACACCTGGTTCACAATTGCGGAAACTTCCGGTGATTCTGTGAGTAGAAGTAAGTTAGTTAGCCTTAAAACATCGATGATAGAGGCGCAAATTTCCGAAGCCCAACGAAAGGCTGAGATCTGGCTGACTGAACACGTGAATAGTGAATAGGATACAAGCTGACATGACTTATCATAAAATACTGCATTCAGTTTTTATTCTATCTTTGTGCGCGATCTATAACGCGTGCAGTCCCGGTCAAGTTGTCGACTTTGAACTATCTCAAAGGAGTCTCATCGATCGAATCACCTCCGCCAACGCGCCTTTAATTCTCGATGTTCGAACTCCTGAAGAATATAGGGCGGGCCACATTCCCGGAGCGATCAATATCCCGCACACAATTTTGGCTGATCGTATCGAGGAATTAAGAGAATATAATAATAAAGAAATAGTGGTTCATTGTGAAAGTGGACGTAGGGCAGGTTTGGCAGAGAGTGTCCTTCGTGAGGCAGGTTTTAATAAGATTCTCCATCTACAGGGCGATATGTCTGCCTGGCGTGAAAGTAATCTCCCTCAGGCTGAGGGATCTCAGCCCGATAAATCTCCAAATTAAAACGCTGTTATCGCTTTTTCAGTCCAATCACTAATAATATAGGCTATATTACCTATATATAGGGTAAAATACATTTATTTTTGTCTAGATAATACCTCTATTTTTCCTAAAATTGCATAAATCCGTGGTTGAGAATGTGCATAGTACTATTCTTGCGAGGTATGCAATTGTGTGCCTCTTGCGCTGTTTAAAAGAGTGCTCCCTGAAAAGGTTCATTGTGGATGGGGAGGGTTTGATTGGCGCATGTTAAGAGAAGTGCATAGATTGACATTAGTTGTTAATGTCTGCCTCGTAAGCATTGCCGTTTTTCTAACGGCATGTTCAACCGTTACAGTTTCAGAGTCACCTATTCCAACGGCGCCTTTATCGAAAGCACAGGCTAAACTGATGGCCACTGTAATCAGTCAGACTTTTCCGGGTGGCATTATAGCACAAGGAAATGGAGAGTCGATGAAACCGATCATGGGTGATAATACGATAGTCATTATTAAACCGGTGCCGGTTAAAGATTTAAAAGAGGGAATGATCGTAGCCTACAAAGATAATGAATCCAATCATGTCATCCACCAACTGATTATCAAAATGAATGACAGTGGGGTGGTAAAAGGGTGGAATAATAAAATTGTAGATGAAGGCTTTGTCACCGAGGACAATTTGGTTGGGGTTATTTTAGGCATGTTATATTACGACCTTGGGACCGAAGCGGTTTCAGATGAACCTGCATATTTGCTTAGGAAATAAAGAAATAGTAACCACGGATGTTGATTTAGAATAGTCGAATGTCAACGGGCTGAAATTGCGATCAAGTACCGTGTATCACCGGATCTTTTTTCCAACCTGTAATATTTTTAAATATCTATTCTTTTCCTGATTTCCTGAATTCTAAACACCTCAAATGTTTCCTTATATTGTTTCCGCGTCGATCAGTGCTATCCGCGGTTTATTCTCTCCTAATCCGCAATCTGCATTTGATATATATTAATAAATATTCTCTGCGACCTCAGCGTCTCAGCGGTTACTTTTAATATTCTCTTGTGCCTTTTGTGCTTTTTGTGGCTATCTTTCTTTTTAATTAGATTGAATAGATAGCCATGCCATGTTCAGACGCAGAACAATCAGAAGCCGGTAGGGCGGAAATATCGCCGAGCGACCCCGTGCAAGCGGGCAGTTGGGGAACTTGGACGATAAGCTACAAGGTGCCGTCCGAGGGCATTGATGATGGGGGATCCATTCGTATCGCTTTTCGATTTGCCAGTGATTGGGCGATCCCTCAATTGGAAAATCCAGCAGGTGACCATTACTTAAAAGTGACCGCTTCACGAAGTGAGACAAAGCTGATATGCAGTTGGAGAGCACGGGCTCATATCCGGCCGTATCAGCCCCATCTTTTCATAGAAATTCTCGACGCTCCTCTCGAATCGGGAGATGAAATTACAATTATATACGGCGACACTTCCGGTGGGGGTAAGGGGACAAGAGCCCAGACCTTCGTTCAAGATGTGTTCGATTTTCAGATCGTTGTGGACTGTCTGGGAACGGGTATCTATGAAAGCGTTAAAGATAACCCCGCACTGGAAATAGTTCCGGGAGATTCCCACCGCCTGGTCGTTCTTGCTACCGGTGATGGGTCAGCTGTTCACCCCGCAAAAGTTCTGGTCCGGGGTGAAGATATTTGGGGTAATGCGGTAAAAAATGATATTCCCGGTTCCGTTACCTTAAATCACTCAGGACCGGAAAATAATTTACCGGATGAGATTATACTGAATGGAGGATCGCATCGCTTCCCCGTTGTGGAATGCAAGGAGGATGGCATTCTGAGGATAGAGGCGGCGCATCCTCTACTGGGGGTAGCCGAATCGGGACCATTGATCATTGACCGAAAAAGGGAACTTCACAATTTCTGGGGTGACCTTCATGGGCAGAGCGGTGAAACGGTAGGGACGAATACTGCCGAGCAGTATTTTAAATACGCCAGGGACGCATCACTCTGTGATTTCGCAGGTCACCAGGGAAATGATTTTCAAATTACGGATGAATTCTGGAATGAGATCAACCGGCTTGCGCGAGACCTGACTGATGAAGGAAAATTTATTGTTTTTCCGGGGTATGAATGGTCGGGGCTGACTCCTGTCGGGGGAGACCGCAATGTCCTGTTTCTCGATGAGGACCAGGTTATCCGTAGGTCTTCGACCGTTCTTGTAAAAGGGCAAAGCGAACAATTGGACGGGACTCCACTGCCGGATGTATACAAGGCTCTCAAAGAATCAGGGAGTGAATGCATCCTTATTCCTCACATCGGTGGCCGACGGGCGAACCTGAATTATTTTGACCCTGAGTTCGAACCGATAGTCGAAGTTCACTCCTGCTGGGGCAGCTTTGATTGGTTTTATCACGATGCTCTCCGACGCGGATATCGCGTAGGAGTAATTGCCAACAGTGATGGGCACAAAGGACGCCCCGGGGCCGAGCATGCCGGAGCCGGTAAGTTCGGTGTATTCGGTGGCCTGACTTGTATCCTCGCGGAGAAATTCAACCGACCATCACTCTTTTCTGCTCTTAAATCCCGAAGATGTTACGGGACATCGGGACTACGGATTGTGGTTAATGCGAAACTGATGGGTCAGGCGATTGGAAGTGATTTGTCATCAGGCGTTGGGGCGTTGCCCCTTTCCGTTGAGGTGATCGGTACTGCTGCGATTGAAAAAATTGAGCTTCTCGCTGCCGGGCACAAAGTTAATTCCTGGGAGGGGAGTCCTTATGAGGATCGGCCCCAAAATATGATTCGTATACGTTGGACGGGTGCGCGCATCCTGAACCGGAACCGGGCGACTGACTGGAACGGCTCGTTAATAATTGAGGATAACAGGATAGCAGGAATTGAAGGCTTCGCATTTGATTCTCCCTCGGAAGGAATCCAGGATTGGAGCGGGAAGGGGGTGACATGGAAAAGTATTACTACCGGAGACGAAGATGGTCTTGTCCTTACCCTGGAAAAAGAAAGCGCAGGGCTCATTCATTTCGATTCGGGTCCGGTCAAGTGTCAGGTATCCTTTGATGAATTATTAAACGGACCCTGTGTGAAAGAAGCGGGAGGTGTAGGACAGAAAGTAATTTTTGAGTTAGCGCCAGCAAAGGATCAAATGGCCAGTGAAGTAACCTGGCAGGATAATATTACTCCTCATGAATTAGATGCTGTGGATGGCGTAGTCCCATTGCACCTGCGTGTTATTCAAGTAGATGGTCATCGCGCCTGGACCAGTCCCTGGTTCGTTCGATTGCGAAATGCGGAATGACCGATAGCGGATTTGATTCAACCGCTGTCTCTCCGCTATGACATAGCAGAATTAACAGTGAATAATAATCATTTCACCGCAGAGACGCGGAGGACGCCAAGTTATAGAATAATAAAATAAGATTATTGTCGGGTAATAATACTTCTCTGCGATCTCAGCACCTCAGCGGTTGCTATCAATCTTCCTGTTGTCATCGCGAGGCTGCTTGTCAGCCGTGGCGATCCAGGCGTCTATCAATACGTGGTCGGCATATGCCTGGTATGGAAGATGTCGATACGCTATGGTATACCAGAGGTAACAGTGAATAATAATCAGTTCACCGCAGAGGCGCGGATGAATCAGTGAACAGTAAACAGTGAACCGTGAACAGTAGAGAAATTAAATATGATCGCTATTGTATCCTCTATTGTCATTGCGAGGAGCAACGCAATGACTAAAGAATGAATAAGCTGTATATGCTTAATATCCAATTCCAGGTTGCACACCTATTGTAAGTGCTAATCACGTTCGGTAAATAGGTGGAGAAATAAGGTCAATATGCTTTAACTAGAAACATTTGTATTCTCAGCGTCTCTGCGGTTACTATTAATAATTAAACAGCTCGACAGTTTATTCACTATAAAAAAACTGGAAGGCATATAAACTGGCTTCCAACAAATGGAAACAAAGCCGGACTGGTTTGTTCCACAATGCGCTTACATCCGTCTTGCCCCGCCAGGTGACTTTGTGCCAGATCTGCCCTTTGGGAGCGTGAACAGGATCGCAGTTCTTTGCGGAAAAACCTGCGTAGGGCTCGAACTTGGAGTCTAAAATTTCCACGCGAATGAAGCCATAGTCACAGTCGGCATTAATCATCAGTGAGTCCCCTTCGAAGACGAACTGTTTTGTATAAACCTTCCCCTGTTCATAGGTCGGTTTGAGTTTTGCCCAGCCGTCTTCGCGCAGGATCAAACCGCCAATCGCTCGCTGAAGCTGGAGTTCGGGTCGCACCTGATTCATCATCGGATTGCCGATACCGTGTTGAGTGAGTGCTTCCACGTGTTCTCTGGATGCTTGGGCTGATGCTGCCGGGACATGATCGGCCGTGCCAGCCGGTCGGGTATCGCGTTGTTTGTAGGGGAAAGCGGAGTAGGGGATAACTATCTGACCGTTGTGTAAAAGATTGCCGGCGACCGAATGACAACAGTAGCCGTAGTCCTGGCTTCCGGGGTCACCGTTATCACCCCAGGGCTGGTACCCATCGGCGCGTACGAAATTCGTGCCGTCACGGCTGACGTAAAGGGCAGCCTTGGTGTGAAACTGGTCATGCTGATTGCTCCCATCGCGATTGAGCAGCCACTGATGTTCCCCATGTGCCTCGTCGACTATACCGATGTAGAGACTGCCTTCTTTGCGTATCGACATGGTGTGGAGTTCGACGTTTGGCCCCAGATTGGGATCCCACTCACTCGAAAGGATCACCTTTTTAGGCGACCATTTGATAAAGTCCTCGCTCTCTTGAAGACCGATCGTTCGCAGATGATTATGGCTCCAGGCGTGTGAGTGTTGAGAATAACCCAGCCACATCTGTTGCGACTCATCCCAGATCACTCGCATTTGATGGTGATGTCGAAAGGAAGTGGAGTCGCTGATCACCTGCCAGTGGATACCGTCGGGTGAAGCAGAAACGCGTGACATCACCCGTTCACTACGCTTGAAAGCTTCCGCTCCGGGATTGTAGACGGCAAGAAATTTCTTGCTGGGATCGCTGCGGTCTGGATTGAGGACTAGGGTCCCATTATCAAAATCAGTTGCGACGATATTCGTCTTGGTCTCATTTTCGAAGGGCTGACAATCAGACGACAGCGGTTTCGTCCAATGAATGGCATCCTCAGATTCGGCATAGCAGAGGACGACGCGGGTACCATCGGCAAAATTGGTGTTGCCGCTGACCAGCGTCTTGTACCACATTTTGAATAGTCCATCATCGGGGTCTTTTAAGGCTGCAGCACATACGCAGGTCCAGTGATAGCGCTCCCAGGGCAGGTCGGTGTATTCGATCAGGGGCTCAGATTTTTGGGGTCGGACGACGACGCGTTCTACGCCATCGAAATCAGCGAGAATAAAATTATCGAGAAGGAGCTGTTTATCGGTCCCGATGTGGGTAAAAGGCAGTTCGTAAGGTGGATTAAAATAGGGGTAGGTCGCCTTTTCGACCGGACGCTTCTGGGACCAGGTTTCATCCATACAACGTTTCAGATCGAGGGTTTCGGTGGGGCTTTTAGGTTCAGGCAGACGGGTCATGGATATCCTTTGGGTTATTGTTGGATCAAGTTATTGTTAGCCGGATCTGACTAAAATCGTCTTTGAGAGAAATCAACAACATTTGTCTTTGATTCGTTGCTCTGGTAAGCTTCCCATTGTTGAAGGTGAGCATCACTGGCTTTATTATGACACAGCTTGTGTCTTTGGTGTATTAGTTTTATGTCGAATAGCTACAACCTTCTATTTGTCATTGCGAGAGAGGTTATTAGCCGAACGCGGCAATCCAGGGAGATGTCAAAACGCGTCCGATATTCCCCTGGAGTGATAGATGTCCATCTGTCGTACGAGAATAATGACGACAGAATAAATTAATGACAAAAAGAATAAATCGATAATCGATAAGAGCAAAGTAAACACTTACATTCAGGGTCCAATATCAAGCAACCGACTATTCGCCTGGAATGTAAGATGTCGCTGCGCTCGGTAGTCGCGTCGCGTTGCTCCTCGCAATGACAATGGGTGGAGGAGCTACTTGTCCGATATAATACCGCACTCAAGACTACACAGGGATATCTGACGACGAAGATTATTGCTAAACCTGGTTATACTGGTAACTAAGCATTGGCTTATAATTTTATAAAACCGAAGACCACCAGCTTCAAAAAACCCCCGGTCGGTAAAAAGTCATGGAACTAATCAGATTCAGCAGCTACCGGATTCATATTATTATGGTGATGGCAATCACCGCTGTTTTTTTTGGCTGCAGCAGGAACCATGACGCTCAGTCAACAGGCGAACCGGGCAAACCTGGTGGAGCCGTGGTCAGCACCGAAGGGTTCAGTTTTATTTATAAAGGTTCACTTCCCACCTCATTCAGCGAAGCGCCAGAATTGGCAAAGCGTGTTGCCGCGGGGGAGTTGCCGCCGGTTGAAGATCGCATACCGGAAGAACCGTTGATTATTCCCCCTATCGAACGCATCGGCCAGTACGGTGGCATCTGGCGACGTGGTTTCACGGGTCGAGCTGATCGCAACAACTTCGACCGTATAGTCCATGACCATTTAATTTACTTTGACTTCGACGGCTACACCCTGGTCCCCCATATCGCTAAATCTTGGGAGATCAGTGAAGACGGGACTACTTTCACTTTCCACTTACGCGAGGGCATGAAGTGGTCTGATGGGGCCCCGTTCACGGCTGACGACTTTGTCTTCGCCTTCGAAGATGTGACCTTGAATGATAATATCAACCCGGTAAAACACATCTACTTTAAGACAGATGGAAAACTGTTCAAAGTGGAAAAGTTAAATGAGAACACGGTTCGTTATACCTTTCAAATACCGAACTATATGTTCACCGAGAATGTTGCTGGATTAGCTATTGGGGGCCAGTTCATTCGCCAATGGGGTAGCCCACTGTTTGCCCCCCGCCATTACCTGATGCAGTTTCTTCCGAAGTATACCTCCACAAGTGAACTGAATAATAAAGTGAAGGCCTCTGGAGATAAAAGCTGGGTGCAACTCTTTATGCGTATGGCTTCCCCTCACGAGAACCGTGATTTGCCGGTGGTCGCGCCCTGGAAGATGGTAACACCGATAACCACTGATGTTTACTCTTTGGAGCGTAACCCCTATTACTTTGCGGTGGATCCCCAGGGAAATCAACTCCCCTATATCGATAAGATTGTCAGCCACCTGAGTGAGGACTTGGAGGTATTCAATGCGCGCGTGATGACCGGTGAAGTGGACATGCAGCACCGACATGTCATGTTGGATAAGGTTCCTGTGCTAAAGCGCGAAGCAGCAAGAAATAATTACCGCGTGCTCATCTGGCCTAATTCAGGAGGATCAGACGCCGCGATCATTATTAATCAAACCTGGGAGGGGGACCTGGAAATAGAAAAACGGCTTCGAGACCGTGATTTTCGGATTGCCCTTTCTCTTGCCATCGATCGGGAGGAAATAAATGAATCAATATTTCTGGGCATGGGTAATCCAAGAGCCTACGTGGCCACTCCGAATAATGAGTATTATCCCGGCCCTGAATATGAAAAAAAATACGCGGTGCGCGATCTGCATAAAGCCAATGAGATCCTCGATAAATCAGGCCTCGAGAGAAGAGACCGCGAGGAGTACCGCCTGCGGACTGACAATAATGAACGGCTTATTATCACCCTCTCAGTTTTGAGGCAGGCGATGGTAAATTTTGAAGGTGTAGCTGAATTACTCGTGAACCACTGGAAGGATATCGGCATAAATATTCATTTAAGTGTTGAAGAGCGAAGTTACTATAGCAGACGCGGATCGACCAATAAACATCAGCTTAGCATGTGGGTATCAGGTGGAACGGCAAATCCCTGGACTTCCGGGTCGCTGACCTGTCCCATTGGTAATGGTGGTTTCGCCCCACTCATCGGCACCTGGTATTTAAATGACGGTCAAAAGGGTGTAGCCCCTGCCGGCGATCTTAAACGATTACTGGAAATATTTGAGGAAGGCAACAGGATCCCCAGAAATTTGCGAATGGAACTGGGTAAAGAATTATGGAGAATTCATACTGATAACCTTTTTATGATTGGGACCGTTGGGCAATCTCCGGCCATGAACGGCGTTGTCGTGGTGAAAAATAATTTCCGCAATGTACCGGATGTCGCTCCTAACAGCTCACGAATACAAAACCCTGGCATCGCCCGACCCGAACAATTCTTTTTTGAGCGAGAGTGATCGGTGGCGAGTGTCGAGTGTCGAGTGTCGAGTGTCGAGTGTCGAGTGTCGAGTGTCGAGTGTCGAGTGTCGAGTGTCGAGTGTCGAGTGTCGAGTGTCGAGTGTCGAGTGTCGAGTGTCGAGTGTCGAGTGTCGAGTGAACAGTCGTTTTCTTTCTAACATATTTCAGAGATTATTACATCATATATTATGCCAATGGTGGAGCGGGCTGCCTGACGGCCATAGTCCCGCCACCGCGGGACGACGGCTGTTCCCAAGCACGCTTCTTCATGATTACTTATTATAAACGCCGCGTTCCACCTATATATTATAGTAAATATCTGTCTGGCCGAATATGAAGATTTAATAATAAATGCTATCAACCCCGGAGGGGTGTGATAAATGTAACCCACAGCGCGAGCTGTGGGAGATTTAAACGTTAAAATAATAAAGCCCCAGCGGGGTGACACAAAATATCTTCCGACTGTAATTGTGTCGCCCCTCTGGGGCTCTGGGTTAAATAATATCTCTCAACCACACAGCTTACGCTGTGGGCTAAGCATTTACCGCCCCTCTGGGGCTGTGAGATTTATGTGTATATTTATATGGGAGAATAAATGGATGATTCTAAGTTTATTGATTATCTTAATTATACTGATAACTAACAATGACGAAACATTTACATTATAACCTGCCCATATGTGTTTTTTTTTCTTCTTTCAAATTATACACCTATTATCATCGCGAGGCTGTTTATCAGCCGTGGCGATCCAGGGGAATAGTCATTATGCTTACACATACTGGACTTCAGTGAACAGATCACCGCAGAGACGCTGAGTAAATGGATCCATTATGCAAGGTGCAGGATTCAAGGACAGTGATCAGTTATCAGTAATACCTCAGTGGTTACAATCAATTCACCTATTGTCATCGCGAGGTTGCTGGGCAACCGTGGCGATCCAGGGGAATGTCAATACGTGACCGGCATTCCCTTGGAATGAAAGCTGTCGGGCTTCGCCCTCGATAACCGCAGTCGGCTACGCCTCCTTCGCAATGACAAGTAGAAGACTGAGAATATGAAAATGACATTGTAGTGAATAGTTGAATATACATATACGAAGATTATTGCCAATCGAATATATACTGATAACTAACAATAGTTCTAATATTCATTATACGATGTCACGTCAGGTCTATTAAGCGATATGGTGATAAACAATTTCAGCAGCAGTCGGATGCCGGGCACACTAATGATGATGGCAATCATAATTGCCGTATTGGGCTGCAGCGGAAATAGTAATACCCCACCAGCAAATGAATCGGATATGGTAGAACGGACCGCGGTCAGTACCGAAGACTTCAGCTTTATCTATAAGGGGCCGCCACCGACCACCTTCAGTGAAGCGCCGGAACTGGCGGAGCGCGTGGCAGCGGGGGAATTGCCGCCTGTTGAAGAGCGGCTACCCGAAGAGCCGTTAATTATTCCGCCCATCGAGCGCATTGGACAATACGGTGGAACCTGGCGACGAGGATTCACGGGGTATGACACTAACAACGTCGACCGAATAATTCATGACCACGTGATTTACTTCGACATCGATGGTTACACTCTCATGCCTCACATCGCTAAAGGATGGGAAATCAGTGAAGACGGGACAACATTCACTTTCCATCTGCGCCGGGGCATGAAGTGGTCTGATGGAGCCCCGTTCACAGCCGATGACTTTGTCTTCGCTTTCGAAGAAGTGATTTTGAATGATGATATCAACCTGGCAAAACCCAGTTACGCAAAAGCGGATGGGCAACTGTGCAAAGTAGAAAAGTTGGATGAGACCACCGTTCGTTATACCTTTCATAAACCCAACTATGTGTTCATCGAGAATGCTGGTGGTTTAAAAATAGGTGGCCAGTTCGTTCAAGGTGGGAATCATCCACCCTACGCACCCCGGCATTATTTAAGGCAGTTTCTCCCGAAGTATACCCCCTTAAGTGATCTGAAAAGTAAAACAAAAGTGAAAGGGTTGAGAAGCTGGGTGGAACTATTCAAACACATGGCTTCACCCCACAGAAACCCTGACTTACCGGTAGTCGGTGCCTGGAAATTGGTCACTTCGATAACGAGTGAAATATACTCTTTGGAACGCAACCCCTATTACTTTGCCGTCGATCCCGATGGGAATCAGCTTCCTTACATCGACAAGATTCTATTGCGCCGGTTTGAGGACGTGGAGGTGTTCAATGCACGCGTCATGGCCGGTGAGGTGGATATGCAACATCGTCATGTTCTTTTAGACAAAGTCCCTGTTCTCAAGCGTGAAGAAGACAAGGGTGATTACCGCTTACTTTTATGGCCTAATTTAGGAGGTTCCGACGGTTTCATCTATGTTAACCAAACCTGGAAGGGAGACCCGGAAATAGAAAAATGGCTGAGAAGCCGCGATTTTCGGATGGCCCTTTCGCTTGCCATTGATCGGGAGGAGATAAACGAATTGATTTTTCTGGGCATGGGTAGGCCGAGAGCTTTCCTTCCATTCCCCGATAACCCGTATTATCCCGGTCCTGAATATGAGAATAGGCATGCGGTTCGCGACTTGAAACAATCCAGCGCGATTCTCGACGCTGTCGGATTGAATAAGAAAGACAGTGAAGGATACCGCTTGCGTACTGACAATCAGGAACGTCTGGTCATTAACATATCAGTACCTAGTCAGTCTTTGATTGATTTTGAAGGGATCGCTGAACTTTTCGTTAATCACTGGAAAGATGTCGGTCTTAAATTACATTTAAGCGTTGAAGGGGAAAGTTACCATGGCATACGCGCGGCAAACAATGAACTTCATCTTAGGATGTGGGTTTCCGGCGGTTCTGAAAATCCGTGGACTTACCCTAATATGACCATACCCATCTTTCGCGGTACCTTCGCGTCACTCATCGGATTATGGTATGAATCTAACGGTCGAAAGGGCGTAGCCCCTTACGGTGATCTTAAACGTTTGATAGAAATATTTGATGAAGGTAATGGCCTACCCAAAGCGATGCGAACGGAACTGGGTAAAGAAATATGGAGAATCCATTCAGACAATCTCTATGTTATTGGCACCGTCGGCCAATCCCCGGCCATGAACGGCGTTGTCGTCGTAAAAAATAATTTTCGCAATGTTCCCGATGTCGCGCCTAACAGCGCAGCATTGCAAACCCCGGGAATTGCCCGGCCCGAACAGTTCTTTTTTGAAAACTGACTTTATAATTATATACAATTAATCTTCGTCTTCGTCTTCTTCCCAACAAATATCAGACAATATTAACTTCATATATTATGCCAATGGTGGAGCGGGCTGCCTGACGGCCATAGTCCCGCCATCGCGGGACGACGGCTGTTCCCTAGCACGCTTCTTCAATTACAATAATCTAATACACACCTATTGTCATCGCGAGGTTGCTGGTCAACCGTGGCTACCGAGTCCCGCGACTGCGGGCCGACATCTTACATTCTAGGGGGCTGTCAATACGTGACCGGCATTCCCCTGGATTGCTTCGGCTCCCGCGGTTGCGGAATCCTCGCAATGACAAAGGGAATCATAACCGCAATCCGATATCCGAAATCCGCAATTGTACCACAGAGTTGACTAAAATTAATTAGCTTAAATGATGTTGCGATCTTTTGGAGGTCTTAATGGATAACCGATATCTCGTTCTTGATTCACGTATAATCGAAAATACAGACAACGCGAAGCTGGCAGTTACGGCAGCGGAGAAGGACCTGAGAAACCCGCTGTTTGGCGAAGATAATCCGTGGGAGAAACGTTATGACAATCTTTACGCGAATGTCCTGTATGACGAAGAGGACAAACTATTCAAATGCTGGTATAACCCATTTATTGTCGATCAATCTTCACACGGCATGAAGATTGAAGAGCGCCAGAAAAAAAAGTATAAGCCTCAGAAAGGCAGGGAGATGGGAGTTTGTTATGCCACCTCAGAGGACGGTATTGTTTGGAAAAGACCTGATTTAGGCCTGGTTGAATATGAGGGGAGCAGTAAGAACAATATTGTTTACCGCGGCCCTCACGGTTCAGGAGTGATCAAAGATCTCCGTGAAAAAGATGCGGCGAAGCGGTACAAAATATTTACCGCTTCAGGTCAAGCGAAGATGGCAGTGTCCTTTTCACCGGACGGCATTAAGTGGGGCCCGCTATCTCTATGTCCCGAGATCAATCCCTATCGCGTTGACGGCACGCATTACAATACCCTGTGGGTTGATGAGCTCGGTGAGTGGGTGGGTTATACGCGTATGCGTGACAAGCAGGAAATCGGATCGGATCCAATGAAAAAACGGCATGGAGCCTGGCCGCCCCGCCAGGTTGGAAGAACCACTTCTAAAGATTACCTCAATTGGACACAAGCGGTCCCGGTTATGGAGGGCTTGGACGAAAACCTGCAGATATACTCGATGCCGGTTTTCCGTCATGGAAACGTATTTCTCGGCCTTCCAGTTATCCACAACCAGAGAAGTGATCGGGCCTGGACCGAACTGGCGTGGAGTGCCGATACCGTTGACTGGCATCGTGTATGCCCCGGTTCTCCTCTGATTTCCAACAGCGATCCTGTCGGCAGCTATGACTGGGGCTGTTCCTATTCATCTGCTTACCCCATTCTTCTCGAAAATGAAATCCGTCTTTACTATGGCGCGAGCAACGGTCTGCATTTTGGATGGCGTGATGGATTTTTCTGCTTGGCGACTCTACGTCCCGATGGTTTTGCCGGTTACGAACAAAAATCCGCTAAGAAGCCGGCCGCGGTCACCTCCACTTCAGTTGAGTGTAGGGGAGGAGAGCTTCAGCTCAGTGCGGATGTTCAGAGCGTGGGGTCGGTGAAAGTGAAGTTATTCGATAGATCGAATGAGCAACTGCTCGCCGAGGGTGAACCCGTAGAAGAGTCGGTCACGGACGGCGTTGTGAAGTGGCAAAACGGGTTTTCAATAATTTCGGTCAAAGGTAGACCGGTGCGCGTGCAATTTATTATCAACGCAGCGAAACTCTATTCATTTGGTTTTGACCTTACAGTGTAAAAAAATAATTGATTCTGGATGTATGATCTCTGATGGCGCGATGGAAATTTTTTTTGATCAAGAAGTGTGAATGACATGGTTGTCAGCGCAATAAATTTAAAATGGATCGTCCCAATATAATATTCATATTCAGCGACCAGCAGCGATACAGGGCCATGGGCTGTAATGGTAACAGCGTAATTAAAACGCCACATCTCGACGCGCTTGCGGATAAGGGGATAGTTTTGGATAATGCATTTTCCTCATGCCCCCTTTGCGCTCCCTATCGCGGCCAGTTAATGACCGGAAAATACTCCCATGCCAATGGGTGTATCGATAATGAATACGAATTATTTCAAAACCAGGAAACACTTCCCATAGTTTTGGGGCGTGCCGGTTACCATACCGCTTACGTTGGAAAATGGCACCTGGGATATGGGCCCTATCCGCAAAGTAAAAGACATGGTTTTGATTACATGGCCGCAAACAATTGTGATCACAGACACAATGAAATTACCTACTATGAAAATGAATCAGGTCCGATTCTGATAGAAACCTGGGGGCCAATTGGGGAAACAGATCTGGCCTTAAAATTCATTGAGGATCATCAGAATAATTCAAGCAAAAACCCTTTCTGTCTCGTGCTCTCTTGGGGTCCGCCGCATTGGAGCGGCGGTGGCTATGATGAATATCCAGAGCAATTTGATATTTATAACCCTGAGAACGTTGACCTGCCGCCCAATGTTCCCGTGCAGATGGAAGCATTCGCGAGGAAAGAGATCGCGCATTACTATGGCAATATTACCGGACTTGACCACGAAGTGGGCAGGATAGGGGATTTTTTAAAAGAGAATGGCTTAGAGGAAAATACCATACTCTGTTTTAGCTCTGACCATGGAGATCATCTCAGCAGCCATGGCTACGGGAAACCGAGAGACATGTGGCTCCACCCTTCAAAACGAGCGTCAAAGGCGACGCCCTTCGAGGAGTCTATTCACATTCCTTTTATTTTGCGCTATCCGGCGAAAGTAGGACCGGGTCAGCGATCACAGACCTTTTTCAGCAGTGTCGATATCATGCCCACGCTACTTGGCCTTGCCGGAGTTGCGCTGCCAGACGGAATACAGGGAACCGATCTTTCTCACACTGTGCTCGGTGAAGAAGGTTCGGAACCGGATTCGGTATATTTACAGATCCTGGGACCCGGATGGCCCCATCGAGGTGATTGGGTCGGGTTTTGGCGTGGGTTGCGCAACCAGCGCTGGGTCTACGCGCGGTGGTTGGGAAGTGAGGCTATATGGCTCTTTGATCGGGAAAACGATCCTTATGAATTGAAAAATCTGGCCGGCGACCCGGAATACGCTGAGATACAGAAGCAGTTGGAGCAGCGCCTGCAACAGTGGATGAGAGAAACGGATGATCCATTTGAAATCGGTGGCCGCGATCCGGATACGGGAATACTTCAATTGGGGCAGTGCTTCACTCATGATAAGTACAAATACTAAACAGGCAGTGCTGACATACCATTACCGCGAATTTCTATTCATTTGGCTTTGACCTCACTGATTAAATCTTAAAATAAATTAAACACATGATGCTTAACCAGGAAGAAATGGACCGCTATGACCGGGATGGTTATCTGGTTTTACGTAATGTCCTTGACCGTGCAGTGCTCGAACCCTTGCGCCAGTCGATCAACGATTTTGTCGAAGAACAAATCATGGAGTTGCATGCGGTTGGAAAAATAAGCGACCCACACAGTGATGCTCCTTTTGAGACGCGCTGGGCGATAGTATGCCGGGAGAATTCGCTGCAGGAGGGCGAAAACAGCGTTCAACAATGGGGAGCTGGTAGCGGCCTTCTCAACGAGACTATCTACTCCCTGCTAGTCGAGCGACGACTGACCGACATCATTGCTTCAATCCTCGGTCCTGAAGTCTGGGCACATGGTGACTACTGGATCCGACCCAAGGTTCCCACTGACCCGATTACCACGCTCGCGTGGCATCAGGACAGCAACTATTACCTCGGCAAGGGGGACAGTGACGACTATGAAGGTGATATAACAGCGACTCAGGGGAAAGTGCTTACGGCTTGGGTCCCGTTTGTCGACGTCAATGAGCACAACGGTTGTCTCAAGCTCGTTCGCGGCAGTCATCGCCATGGATCCGTTGCAGCCCGAAGAAACGCGCTGAAGCAATGGACCCCCATTAAAAACATTACGGAATATGGGACCGTGGCCAGCGAAGCGATGAAAGTCGGTGATATACTCATATTTAACAATTTGACTCTGCACGCGTCGGGTAACAATGACTCCGGCCATATCCGCTGGAACATTGATTTACGTTATTCGACGACTGGCCAAGCCGTTGATTGGCATAAATTGGGAGATGAACTGGATGCAAGATTTCCAGGTTTCGTTGCTCGCAGCGACGACCCCGCAAAAGTCATGGGTTGGGAACAATGGCAAGACAAGTGGAACATCAGGCTTGCTGCTAAGTAATTGTTTTATGTCAGACAAATCGCGCTGGAGGCTTCGCATCGAAAACAATTGCCTCTTTGTCGATGACGTATCAAACGGCAAGGTGACGCTGCAGCACAATGCGCGTCCCGGTCTTCGACCTTACATTCACCCGCTGCGTATGCGGGGAGGTGGCGCCTGTTTGACCGAGGACAGCCCGGGGCACCATCCCTGGCAGCATGGCATCCAGACCGGTTTTCACGGTGTCAACGGCTGTGACTTCTGGTTCGATCCCGGACAGCGACCCGAAGAGGTGACCGGTACGATTGAACCCAACGCACCTCTGGTCACGAGCGCGGAACCGCCATCTTGGAATATCGAAGCGATATGGCGGCATGCGGATGGCAGTGACCTCCTGGCAGAGCGGCAGAGTTGGTCCCTGCTCGAGGGTGACGCACTACTGATTTTAGATCTGGACTGGACGCTTCAAGCTATCCCCGACGTAGAAATTGAACAACACGCCTACGGAGGCCTCTTTATCCGGATGCCATTCCAGCAGAGCAGCGGGGGTGATGTTATCAACGCTGTCGGCCTGTGAGACGACGATACTGAACAGCAGGCAGCAGCCTGGGTCGACCTGCACATGCCTCTAGAGAATAGCGAGAATGGCGCCGGCATCACGGTCTGTGATCATCCCGAGAATCCCAATCACCCCGCGCACTGGCGCGTGGACTTTCAGCGTGGGATCAACCCTGCACCCTGCATCCCGGGCGCCATCGAGCTGCCAGCCGGAGCTGCGTTGCAGCTCCGCTACCGTCTGATCCTGCACAACGAGCTACTTTCACCTGAACATATAAACAAACTATGGACTACCTATGCGGCTATCAGGTTTTAAGTTTTATGTGTTAGGTTTTAAGTTTTATGTGTTAGGTTTTAGGTTGGGAAGTTTCCGTTTTGGAAGATGTCGTTCGGCGAATGCGGAACTCGGAACCGGCTTTTCGAGCCTCTCTTCCTTTTTGACATTTTGACCTTTTGACCTTTTGACTTTCCTGAAAGGAAAATAATACCATGAGATCTGTTATCTGTGTTAACGAACGATTTGATGCCATATGGCCTTTCGCTGCTGATTACTGGAACGAGCGCTGGCAGGAGAATGGAGGTTGCGAATTTTATCGCACTGAAGATCCGGATGCGCGCGCACCTCAACTCGTGTCGGACCCCGCTTCAGTGCAGCGATTAGTGCTTCTCGGTCTTTCTTCGGATCCCGAGGATCTCGATCCTTTTGCCGCACTCAAGGAGTGTTACCATGAATCCCAATCCTACCCTGAATCCCAATTTAAATTATCTGCCAGGGGAATTAAAGAGGCAACTGCTCGCGGGGTGAGCTTTATTCCCCATCGGGTCGATGTTTATTGGGGACAATCGGTCTCCGAATTTGCCCTCGCATTGACCCTCTGCGCGCTTCGCCGGATACCCCAGACTTACGCGGCGATGAAAGAAAGTCTTGAACCCTGGGACTACATGCCGGCGGTGGGAAAACCAGGGCAGCGCGGCGCACAATTTGGAGATGACATCCGGTTTACCAATGGGACACTTGCTGGAAAACGTGTGCGCGTAGTTGGTGCGGGAAACATCGGAGCACGTTATTCATCCTTTTGCACGGCGCTGGGTGCCCAAGTGGCAATATGGGATCCATTCGCGCCCGATGCCTCTTTCGTTGTCTCCGGTGCCGAACGCTGCTTCCATTTATCCGAGTTGGTGAAAGACTCAGAAATCTTTGTGACTATGGTTCCGCTCAAAGATGATACTCGCGGGTTGGTCACCGCCGAGTTGATTGATGCGTTGCCCCACGGGAGTCTGGTTGTGCAGGCAACACGGGCTGCGGTCTGCGATACCGACGCGCTCTATCGACGTGTTTTGAACAATGAGCTTTCTCTTGCTGCCGATGTTTTTAAACCCGAACCCGTGGCTCTCGATTCCCCTTTGCTCGGTCGGGACAACGTGGTGCACACACCGCATAATGCCGGGCGAACAATCGATGCGAATCATGCCTGGGTGGACGACTTAATCTCACGATTCAGACCCCGTTAATGAGAGGAAATTGATTATGTCAATTTTAAGTCCTGAGGAAGCATTGTGCAAACGTGATGAACTGGTAGACCTGGGGTTCACCATAGTGCCGGGTATGATGCCTGAAGCTTTGCTCAAAGAATTAAGCGACTGGTCAGATGTTCATTTACCGAAGATTAAGATTGATGATAGGATTCGCTATCAGGGTAGCGATATTTTTGTATTTACAGAGCGCCATTGGGAAAAAACAAATGGTAAACCCATGAAGGGTGATCATCCTCACTTCAAAGATCCGATTGCCGAAAAGGTGATTGATATGCCCTCCCAACTGGAAGTCTGCAATCAGCTTGGCTTGGAAGATCTTAAATCCGACGATTCTCTCATTATTTTATCCAAGCCCGGTCATGGCCCGCCGCTTTATTGGCATCAGGATTTTATGAACTGGAATAGCGCGGAAGCGGCCACCCCCTGGCCCACGAAAATATTTTTATCCTATTACCTCACGGATACGAATCGGGAAAATGGATGCCTGCGGGTTATTCCCGGCAGTCATCGCAAGCGACATCAATTACACGACATTTTACCCGATGCCCATGATGCCGAACTCCAGGCTATCGATGATCTCTCCCATCCTGCCTTTGCCAACTATCCCGATTCCATCGATGTACCGCTGAAGGCGGGAGATCTTATTATCGCTGACGCGCGTCTCATGCACTCTGCTTGGGCTAATCAAACTTCAGAGCGCCGAACTTTGCTCTTGGCCTGGCACGATGTTTTTCGCTTTCCCAAACCCCCAAGTTGGTGGACGCGCGCTGTCTCGGATAGTGTAAAAAACGCTGATCCCAACGCCCAGTATGAGCGCTCCCGAACGCCGACTCACTATATTGAATAATGTATACTCCCGAAATACTTCGAAGTTAAGCCCATGTCGAAAGCAGGATTACGCCAATTAACTGAAGATCAGTTGTTTTCATTTATTATAAACGGCTTTCTTATCGTCGAGGATGTCCTATCGAAGGACGAAGTTAATGTGCTGTCAGAACGATGCGATATGATTGCCGCCGGTGAAGCAGATCATATCCCCGAAACCAGTCTTCAGCTTGAGCCGGTATTTCGCGAGGGTGAAAAGCCAGTTGAAAATCAAGTTCTCTCAACACGTAAATTGTTCAACATAGCAGTTTACGACCCAGTGATGTGGCAACATGTAGTGCATCCTAAAATTGTCGCCATTATTTCTGATCTGCTGAGCAGTGATGATATAAAATTGTACGGGGATCAATTATTTATGAAACCGCCGGAAGTGGGAACCGAAGTGCCCTGGCACCAGGATTCGGCATCGTGGCGCGATATTTTCCCCATGGAGTTGGTCAGTGCCTGGACCGCTATTGATGAAGCGACCGAAGAAAACGGCTGTCTCAGTTATATACCGGGCACACATCGCTGGGGAATGATGCATAAGGATAAAGTGAAATGGTTTTCATCGGATTTTGGCAGTGATCAATGGCCCGTCATCGCAGCAACCCTGAAACCGGGTAGTATTAGTTTTCACCATAGTTTAACGCTTCATCACACCAGTGCTAATCTCTCGGGCAAACGACGGCGTGGGTACTCGGTTCATTATATGCGCGCCACCTCGAGAAAGGATGAAACGGTCACCGACGCGCCGAAGATGCCGCCGTTTAAGCAGGTGTGTGGCCGATCTTTCGAAGATTGCGTGTAATGGGTTGTTCTATTTAGCAGACAAATGAATAACTGAGTGAACAGTTCTCATAAGTTCTATGTTGACGAGAGTGTCTTGCTCCTTGATGAGACATTGATCGAGGAGGAGAGCGGTATCAAAAGGGAAGTCCAGCCGGGACGGACGATTCCTTTTATCATGGAACCTGACAAAGATAAAGCCTGGGAGTATTGCGGTCCGGGGATGAGCAAGCGAATCCACCTTTACGGCACAACACTTTACGACGACCTGGTGGGAAAATACCGGATGTGGTACTTCGGTCGTATGGGCCCTCACTGGCGCGCGCCCGCTTGCAACTATCAGATACCTGAACTCTTTGTTCCCCGCACCGACGAAAAACCCTATAACTGCAACGGGGTGACAGAGGACAAGTACGGGAGATCCTTTGTCGACAACGACCGGGGCGATCTGACCTTGTATGCCGAGAGTGATGATGGCATCAACTGGGTAAAACCCAAACTGGGTATCTTCACTTTCAATGGAAACGCAGACAATAATATCATTTGGGATTTTCACGGCGCTTCGGTGTTTATTGACCGGAAGGAAAAGGACCCTGACAAAAGGTACAAAGCGATCGGTTTTTGCCGGCGCTACCGCAATATATTTTTGATCACTTCTCCCGATGGTATTCATTGGGATGACAAGGAAAATGTCGAACCCGTGTCACGGCGCGGCAATGAGGGGTCCTTCAATGTGATCTATGATTCGAGGGGTCATGTCTTCCGGGCCTATTCGATCGTGCGGTTTAATGATAAAGATAAAAGAAGGGTGATCTGTTACACCGAGAGTCCTTCCCTGGAAGGTCCCTGGAAGGAGCCGCAACCGATGCTCGAACCGAACAGCTGGGACGATGAAATCGCGCGCAGGAATTACAAGGCTCTGCGCGCTGAGTTTCACAACATGTCTGCCTTTCTCTACAATAATATTTATTTTGGATTACTGGGTGTTCTGTATGTGACCGCAGAGCAGATACCCAACGAGGAAAACCAGATGCCCTGTGACGGTCCCATTGATTCGCAGATAGTCTACAGCCGCGACGGCATCAGTTGGGAGCGCGCCGATAGAAATGGGACGGCGGCAATACCTCGAGGTGGCGAAGATGCATTTGACCAGGGGATGATCCTCGGAGTAGCCAAAGAGCCGATTAGCGAGGGAGACGAGATTCACTGGTATTACACCGGCTGTGAGCACACGCATGGCGAAGCCAACATGGAAAAGCGCGTTAAAAGGTTGGGGCGCGCGACCTGGCAGAGAGATCGATTTGTCGCGTTGTGTGCAAAAGAAGACGGTATGATTGCGACCAAGACTTTGTTCCCCCCAGAGGGTACCAATAGTCTGGAGGTAAACGCCGATGCCTCAGGCGGTCAATTGTCAGTTGAACTTTGCGACGCGGAGGGTAGGGTCTTGGACGACTTTTCAAAGGATGATTGTGTGCCGTTGAACAGCGATGAGTTGCGATGGCTGCTTAAATGGAATAAAGGTGATCTTGCGGCTGTCAAAGGCGCGGTGAAATTACGGTTTATCCTCAATGGAGCAAAAGTTTACAGTTTTACATTCTGTAAATAGAAAATAGAAAATGAAGGGAGACTCAGAAACCGTGCGCAGAGATATACATTTCGGTATCCGATATATTAAGTGGACATCATGGCACCACTAAACCAATCACAAGTAGACGCCTACCGGGACCAGGGCTTTCTAATTATGCGGCAGTGTATTAATCCTGATGATTTGTCATCCGCTCGCGTGCTAATTGACGAGCTCGTGGACAGGCACGCTAGCGAACTCTACCGCGCAGGAAAAATTTCCTCCCTACATGAAGGAGAGTCGTTTGAGCGTCGCATGGTTGTCATTAATGAGGAAGCTGGGTTCAAAACTAGAAATTGGGATGTAACAGAGGTGTCCGATTCCCCGGAACTGTACCCTCTCATCCTTCACCCGGTGATCCTTGACACAGTCGAGTCACTGCTTGGATCCGAAATTGCATGGACGGGTAGCTATGCCGCCAGACCAAAGATACCACAACATGAGTTGACTGCTTTCCCATGGCATCAGGATAGCCAATATTACGGCGCGCCGACTCAACAACTGCATGTGGTGAGTGTATGGATACCGCTGGTTGATGCGGATGAGCACAATGGTTGTCTTTACCTCATACCGGGCAGCCATAAATGGGGTTTACTCAATGGCGAACGCGGTGCGGATAGGAATATACGCACTTTCGAGGATGTGGAAAAAAAGGGGGAGCCGATAGCTTTGCCTATGAGAGTGGGTGATATTCTCTTCTTTACCAATCTAACTTGCCATACGAGCAAGCTCAATTCCTCTGACAAGGTGCGTTGGAGTGTGGACTTGCGTTATATCGTGCCTCCCGAGGCAGAAGCGCTGACCGAACACGAGCAGAAAGGTTATGACACGCTCAATGATCACTATATGATGTCAACCATCACCGTTCGCAGTCGTCAGCGGGAGAAGATCGCGAGCATACAGCAACTGAAGGAATACGTTACCCGGCGCATTGAGCTGTTGACAGAATCCAGGAGAAAATCATGAAACGGGTGTCGAGTGTCCGTGAGATGTAATAAAGCGGGCCCTCAGGTAGGAAATACTACTTATTAAATGCCACATCATTATAAAACAATTTCAGAAGTCGCAGGACAAATAGAGTCGAAACATATTTCACCCGTGGAGTTGACGACTGAATTGCTGGTGCGTATAGACCAACTGGATGGTCAATTGAAAAGTTACGTCACGGTCATGGGTGACCGTGCAATGACTGTCGCGAGGAAGTTAGAAGAAGAAATAACAGCTAGCAGATACCGCGGCCCACTCCACGGAATCCCAATCGCAGTTAAAGATCTATACTATACGAAGAGCATCCGAACGATGGGTGGGAGCAATGTGCTGTCATATCACATTCCAGACTTTGATTCCACGGTGGTTGAGAGACTGGAATTGGCCGGGGCCGTCTTGCTGGGAAAACTCAACCTTAATGAGGGAGCGATGGGCGGTTACCACACTGAATACGGCATGCCTCTCAATCCCTGGAATACGGAAAGAACGACGGGCGGTTCATCCAGCGGTTCAGGAGTGGCAACCGCGGCATGTCTATGTTTTGGATCGCTTGGTAGCGATACCGGCGGCTCCATTCGCTTTCCATCTGCCCTTTGCGGAACGGTTGGTCTAAAACCCACTTGGGGAAGAGTAAGTCGCTATGGGGTGTTGGCTCTCGCAGAATCGCTGGACCATGTGGGTCCCCTCACGAGAAGCACTGCCGACGCCGGTATCATGCTTCAGGCCATCGCTGGATATGACCCGAATGATCCCACCTCCCTGACCGCTCCAGTACCAGACATGCTCGAAAATTTAGACCAAGGCGTAAAGGGTGTCGTTATCGGTTTTGATGAAGAATATGCAAGCAGAGACGTTGATCCCGAGACCGCTGAGGCAGTGTCAAATGGGGTTAAGAT
Source organism: Opitutales bacterium (assembly GCA_965197745.1). Classification (GTDB taxonomy): domain Bacteria; phylum Verrucomicrobiota; class Verrucomicrobiia; order Opitutales; family PNEW01; genus CBDANS01. Next base: position 1,322,897 of record CBDANS010000007.1, read on the forward strand.
CCTGGAAGATCTTGGCGCTGAAATTGTCAATGTACACATGCCTGACATGGATCAGTATGTGGAAGCGTGGTCTATATTATGTTCAGCAGAGGCGGTTGCGGCCCACGATGCGACCTACCCCTCCCAAAGAAAAGATTATGGTCCAAAGTTTTTAAGTTGGCTCGACAGAGGCGCAAAAGTCACGGGAGCGGAGTACGCCAAAGCAAATAATTTACGCGCAACCTGCACGGGCTATCTCCGATATGTCTTTGAGCAAATTGATGTCCTGGCCTGTCCTTCGGTGATGAATCCGGCACAGCCGTTTGATTTAGAAGAATCCAGTAAACCAGTGCCAGAAAAATTTGATCCTGTGAGACAACGATTCACGGTGCCGTTCAACTTCAACGGCGCACCCACTCTATCTCTGCCCTGTGGCATGGACAGTGAAGGGTTACCGTTGAGTCTTCAGTTCGTAGCCAAGCACTTATCAGAACCATTACTCTGTCAAGTTGGTCACGCATATGAACAGGCGACCGAATGGCATAGGTTACATCCCAATATTTGAAATTTCGTTATTTGATAATTTATACTATTGCATAGCAGTGTATTCAAGTCGCTAACCCTAACCTATAATATCACTATTAATGAATAGCGCTCAGAACTAAAACTGACCCCTCCCTGGATTATAGCTGACTGGATACGATTCAATTAAGCCAGTTCAATGCGTTTAATCACATGCTTTAAAACCCATTCACCGACAATGGTGTCTCTCTGAGCGAAAAAAAATTTCGGATCGGTGGGATGAGCGTGTCCAGATCGGGATCTCGAGTCAGCGTTGTTTCGTATCGCGAGGGTGTAGCTGTCTGAACATCCTTCCAGCGCTACAGCCGGTGGCTGTCAGCAGCGTGTTTTGCTCCGAGCCCATTCTTCATACGCATGAGCTGCCTTTGGCGTTCGGTCAGTTGGTCGAACCATTCTTCCGGGAATTCGTCGTGCGGATCGACCTGGAAAACGAGCATCCTTTTCCTGTAGTGGCCGAAGAGTGCGTGACGATTCTTGTCTCCGGTATTCCAGCCCCCACCGTGCCAGGTCTGGCCATTGAATACGAGCACACTTCCAATCGGCGCGATCGCCTCGGCGACGTGTTTCAGCTCCAGTCCTTCTGGCGGCGCGGCAAGGCCGCTCTTGTGTGAGCCGGGTACTGCACGGGTCGCACCAATCTCCGAAGTAAATTCATCCAGCATCCATACCGTGTTCATCATCACGGGTGACGCCATGTTCAGCATTTCGGCCGAGATATCGCTGTGCAGTTCCTGGTAGCCGTCGCCGGGTCGTACGATTCTCGCATTCAGGCTTCCCAGGATCATGGATTCACCCAGGTAGTGTTCCAGGACCGGTAGTATTTTGGGATGGTCGATTGTTTTGAAGAAGACAGGATCGAGCGTTGGGAGGTTTGAGACATGTCGTGCCGATCCCCGATGGCTGTGTTCAGTTCCGACTTCCTTGTCGCAGCGAATCAAAGCTTCGCGCATTTCGACCGCCTGATCTTTCGTCAGAACGCGTTCGAGGATAGTGAAACCGTAAAGGTCGATTTCGAGTAATGCTTTTTCTGTTTCTGTCATGGGTCTCAAGCTCAAATTGAAAGCGTTAACACGATCAAAAAAGAATTCGCTCTTGGGCCGGTTGAGACATGCGCCCGTTGAGGCAGATCTGAACTGGTGGTTTCATAGTGATTCATTGCGAGACTATGGTGATTCAGAAAGGGGTCATGTCGATCTTTTTGTAATTACTTGGCATCGACTGTGTTTGATCGAAACAATGCCTTATATTTTATAAAGAGTAAGGCCGAATAGCTAAGGTTCACAATCAAGCGAGATCGATTCTTCTGATCGCCCGCTTCAGAACCCTTTCACCGACGATGGTGTCTTTCTGGGAGATGAAATTACTACGGATGGGTGGGATGAGCGTGTCCAGGTCCGGATCGCGGTCGCCATAGCATGAAGGGTTCTTGATTGCTGCCTCCAAGGCGGGTATCAAGGTCCTCATTTTTGACAATGTCTCCCGACCATAGAAGGTGAGATTGGCACCGGCTCGACACCGCACCCAGAGAAGATCACTTTCTAACGCTCGGGTGAAGGCCACGATAGCTTTCTCGGGATGTTCGAATCGACAGAGTGCGTCTCCTGCGGCGAGGCTCACACCGAGTGATTCGTCATTAACGAGAGAGGTGAGCTTGTGAATGGTCGCGTCGTCCCCATCGAATGACATCAGCCCGGTCACAGCCCAGTAACGGACCGCATTGTCGGGGTCATCCAGGCGTTCGATCAGGATAACCCTGCCTTCCTCACCCAAACGGGAGAGATCGGCGGTCTCCAGTATGCGTTCAAAATTCTGACAGCGAGCGCCCACTTCGTAGTTCACGCCACCGTATTCTGCGGCTCTGACGATCATTTCTGTTTCATCAAATAGGCCCAGATCCCGTGTTTCGATCATCCAGGTAAATAAAATATTCCTCATCCGATCACTGACCTCCTGGAATTCTGGATTGCCAGCGAGGTTGTTAACTGCTTCCGGGTCCTTCTTGAGATCATACAATTCCTCGAACGGTTTAGAATCCTGCCAGATGAGATACTCGGAGTAGGGTTCGGGAATAGGCATCAAAAACACGCCATCGGGATCATGTATCTTATGCTCCCCCGGATAACAGGAGGTATCCCAGAAAGCGTACTCGGGCGTACCCTCGGTTGGAATCTCCCTGAAGAATCCGCCGTCTGGAAAGATTGATCCGTAGGGACGGTGCGGAAGGAAGTTGCGAATGTAGCGATATCGTCGGTCTCTCACCGTGCGGATCATCTCATTGCAGTTGTCCAAGCGGTCACGCGCACCACAGACAAATTCGCGTGGCTGTATTTTTTCAGGTCCGAGAAATGCTTTGCCCTGGAAATGATCGGGAATCGGCACACCGGCCATGCTGAGAACCGTGGGTCCCATATCCATTGTCATTGTTAAGTCTTCTATGACCGTCCCTGGAGCGCCGGGCGCGTAATGCTGATACGCTTTGGGTAATCTGACAATCAGAGGAACGCGCAAACCATCATCATAGGCGTGGGTCTTCCCGCGGGGATAACCCGTTCCATGATCTGTCCAGAAAAAGACAATAGTGTTCTCGGACAGGTTGCATTCATCGAGCTTCGACAACACTTCACCGACATGGTAATCGACCTGGGTGAGGGTGTCGTAGAAGAGAGCGGTCCTCTCACGCGCGAGCGGTGTGTCGGGCACAAAACTCGGAATCGGGGCACTTTTGGGTTCGTGCAGTTCATCGGTTCTCAAGAGGTTTGACCGTTCGTTTCGAACCTGTTCAGGGGTCATCTTGTAGGTACTGGCGTGCGATTCCTTAAAACTGTAGATAGCAAAAAACGGTTTACCATTCGCTCCTTCTTCGAGCAGGGCATCGTTGTCCAGGTACTGCTCCCATTCGGTCGGGTCAATCGGGGTGTTGAGATCGGTGTTGATGAGCGAGCTGCGATAGCCCGCATCTCCCAGGTAGTGAGTCAGCATTTTGATGAAGTCGGGTCGGATCGCGAAACTGCGATGATGATGGGTGCCGACCGTCGTCTGATGCATCGCCGTAAAGATGCTTGTGCGGGCAGGGGAGCAGATCGGTCCGGACGCGAACGCGTTGCTGTATCGAATCCCTTCCTCCGCGAGTGTGTCGATGTAAGGCGTAGTCGCGTATGTATTCCCGTAGCAACCAAGACTGTTGGCGCTCACGTCATGGGTGTTGATCCAAAGAAAATTCGGGTGTGCCATTCGAGACCTTAACATTATAATAGAATACGCAGGGGGTGAAGTTTGATGGAATACCGACAACCGGGTGATTCAACTTCGTTATTAATAAGGGAATTATATACTTATTGCCCCAAAAGGAGGTATTACCTGCTTATTTTCCATTTCCTTTTAAGCTCTTTGATTGGAGGTGTTTGCTTTGGTTGCTTAGGCAGTGCCGTTGGTTTGTAGGCTCCGATGGCTTTGACTGCTCCGGCTAGGGTTTTCTCTTGTTTTGTTTTCATTGTAGTATCGGGATTTTATTTATTTGGGTGGTTTTGCCCCTAAAAACCGTTTTTGTGAACTTAGAGACTCAACATCAAATTTGTTGTGCAGTTCTCTTGAGATCGCGCTTATTCCATCCTTCGCCCTTTTTTCTGCTTCCCAATGCTCCATTACTCTCTGTCCGATAGCTTCTCTTTGACTTGGATGCAATAATGGAACTTGGACTGTGCAAATCTTATCCCATTTTACTGTTTGCCTACCCATCCCGATTGCAGAGGTAAGAAATTCTGCACGAATTTCTGTTGTTCTTAGAATAGACCATAAATAAAGGGAATCTTCTATATTATTCGCACGTGTAACGATGTAACTATTTGATGCTACCGCGCCATCAATTTCCTCTGTTGCATAACCCATTGCACCTTGAAAAGTATTATAACTCGAAAATATCAGGTCCCCAGTATGTACTACCGTCATTTTTTTATAGTTAATATTTCGTCCAGCTCGCTTTTCTTTTATATAACACCTGCCCGAGTACGTGATTTCGAGTATTCTGAATTCCTTGTTTGGATTATCTTTTGGCATTACAGTATCATTTTGGGGTGTCAACAGCTCGCCGAGCGAACTAACCTCGTAACTTCCCTTTTCCCAGCGTTCAATCATCCGGCCTCTCATATCCACACATGACTTAACGTCCAAGCGATCGTTCAGGTTTGCTGTTTGGACGAACCACTCACCCTTTTCGCCCTTTCTGTATCTTTTATAGAGCTCCAGAATTGTTTTGATTTCTTCCCTTGCCAATTCACGAGCACTTTTCACCTTTTCTGGATTAGTTGTGATTGGCATATCATCTACACCTAATCTAATAGAAGAGTACATAAATGCAGCTGGTTGGTCATCATCCGGATATTTTTTCTTTTGTAAATATACTAAAGCAGTTTTGACCCTGGCTTTCGCCATCTGAAATGCATCACCATGCAATGAGATCACAGCTCGAATGATAAACTTTTCTCGGATGAAATCTCTCAGGTAAGAATATTGTCCTGAAGATAATACAGTTTCATCCAAAACAGTGATCAGTTTGCCCCCTGGTCGTAGTAAATCGCAATATCGTTCGATAAAAAGTGCACTTCCTCTTAGTCGTGTTCTCGGGGGTTTTGTTTTATATTGGGTTAGGTTGTATTGCTCAAGTATATGTTTTTGAGACTCATTCTTTTCCTCGTACCACATTGAGAAAGGGGGATTGGTTAAAACAACATCAAAAGAACTGGGACCAAACTCATGCTTCATTTCCTCAATTTCCCGTTGTAGTTCCCGCGGATCAGTTTTATCGACCTGAATATTTTTTATCAAACCGTCCGCAAAATAGATATGGCTGCCTCCATCCCCATGCAGATACATATTTATCCTTGATATCTTTGCCAGATTTGGCTCGGATGCCGCATCTATTCCAAATATCTTTTCATTGCAAATTACCTCTATTAATTTCTTTTTTTCTTGAATCGAGTAAGAATCATTCTCACGAATATTGTTTCTCATAATTGACATGGCTTCTATCAAGAATCCACCTGTCCCACAGCTACCATCTAAAACCTTTTCAATATAATTTGAATCTGTCCTCAATTCAGCCAATTCGGTAGCAAGTAAAACAATGCTTCGTGGTGTAAAATATTGCCCCAATGCCTGACCTCGCATTGTCGCATTCAAAAAGGTCTCAAACAACCTCCCATTTAAATCTTCATCGATTCCGTAAAGATCTATTTTTTCAAGTTTTTTTACAATTCCTTTAATTGTTGTAGGCTTCAACTCAATCTGTTCATTCTGATCAAAAATTCTCTTTTTATTCCGTTTGTCTATATCGTCTTCAATATGTGTTATCAGGTTCTTGAAAGAGATATCGTTTACCGGGGAGCCGTGGTCTTTCTCTCTGGATTCTATCCACAAAATTGAGAAAGTATTAGCAGATTGCGGGACAAGTAACTTACCTGAATAATCGGGACGAAAATTCTCGTGCAAAATTCTATCGTTCCACAATTTAAGGAATATCAACTTTACGAACTCTGTAAATGCCGATAGTGGGCCCCTTTTCTCGGTATTCCAAATATACTTGTGACAGTTTATAAAGACTTTTTGTGCTTCTTCTTTATGAATCTTACGTAATAGAATATTTCTACCTGGATCAGGTGCCCCCAGTCCTTTTTTAAACGTATCAACACAGATAATATTCCTAAGTTTCTCATAGAGTTCACCTCCTAAATAGAAATCCTCAAAACCAAGCTCAAGTATTGCATTTGCTTGATCCCATACAAACAGTCCTGTTTTGAGACCATTTGATAATAAAAAATAGTGTACTGTTTTATTTTTCTGATTCAATTTGAGGCAATAATGAGCGCACTGATCAATCCAATCGTAGATATTTTCAGAAGGAGACTTTGCATTGGAGTGACCCCCAAAAATGGTATCATTAACAGAGAGAGGTTATCGGGATAAACAGATAACCTCAATGAAAAGAAAAAGATATACAACAGAACAGATCATAGCAATACTGCGGCAGCCCGATACGGGCAAAACCGTGCAGGAAGTCTGCCACGGCAACAACCTAAGTGAACAGACCTTCTATCGCTGGGGCAAAAAGTATGGCAACTTGGAGCTGGCTGATGCGAAGCGATTTAAAGAGCTGGAAAAGGAGAATACGGAGCTGAAGAAGATGCTCGCTGATCAAATGCTCAAGCTTCGGGTGTTGGAGGAAACGCTCTCAAAAAAATGGTGAGCCCAAAGCAGAAGAAGCGAGCAGTAAAAGATGCGGCTGAGAAGGGGCTGTGCTCGTTTTAGAGGGCTTGTGCTTATCTCAGCCTCAGTTGGTCAACGTACAGCTACCGACCCAAGCAGGCCAGTAAGAAGGCTCAGCAATTGGCCGAGCGGATTTTGACCTTGTCCTGGGAACATCCCCGTTACGGTTACCGGCGCATTCGTGCCTTGCTGGTGAAAGAAGGTTGGGCGGCAAGCAGGAAATTTGTACAGGCAGTGCGACGTTCTTCGGGCTTACAGGTAAAGCCCCCGAAAAAGCGTAGACACCGTCAGGGGATCTCTACTGGGCTCCCTACTAAAGCAACCGGTCGCAATCACGTCTGGTCCTGGGACTTTGTCCATGATCGTACAGACAATGGCGGTATGCTAAAGATGATGACCTTGATCGATGTACCGAGGAGCTGAAAGCGACGACACTCAAGCGAAGCGAAGACATATACGCGTAAATGTTTACGCATCCGGGTAGCTCGACAGCTCACCTCAACCGATGTTCTCTCGGTACTCAGCGAAACCATCGATGAAGAGGGAGTTCCTAGCTATATCCGCAGTGACAACGGCAGTGTTCCGAGGAGCGAAGCGACGACATGCGAAGCCATTCATTGCTCATCAGGTGCAGCAGTGGTTGTCCGACAAAAAGATCAAGGCGATATATATCGATCCGGGCAGTCCCTGGCAAAACGGTTTCATCGAGTCGTTTCACAACCGCTTACGCGATGAGTGTTTGAACCGTGAAGTGTTGCTCAGCGTGGCTGAAGCGCAAGTGCTAATAGAACAATGGCGTCAGACCTATAACAATGAACATCCCCACAGTCGATTAGGCTTTAAAAGCCCACAAGAGTTTGTCACATTCCTTTCCGCTCTTGGCCGCGTTCGGGCTACGCCCTCACTGCGCCAAGATCTCTCATATACATCAATCCTAAAACCATTAATACCCGGTAACTCTCTCACATAATAATTGGTACGAAAAACGGGGTCCAATCACAAGGAGTCATGAAGTTGGTGTTTCCGCTGTTTGTGAGAAATACAAAGCCGACGGCGCTATTGTCTCCGAGCCTACTGCGGCTCAAATGCCTTTGGCGGTCATGCCCGTTACCTCGGGGCTGATTTGGTTTACGATAACGTGCCGGGGGAAAGCCAGTCATGCTTCGATGAGAAATGAAATGGTTCGAGCCGGGGGAAAGGGTTCAGAAATTGCTGTCAGCGCCATTGAGAAAGGTGTTTTCATTATGAATACCCTGTGCCGGCTTGAAGAGCAGTGGGGCCAAAGCAAGAAGCATCCGCTTTTCCGGCCAGGACACTTTACTCTTCATCCGGGCGTGATTACGGGGTGTCCGAACGGGGTCTTGATTCCCTTCCTCATATCTGAATTTTGCACCATTGAATACGCTGTCTGGTACCCGCCTCAAGAAAATGAGGAAGACATCCAGAAAGAGATAGCGGAATACATAACCAAAGCCTGTCAAGTGGATCCCTGGCTATGTGAAAACCCTCCTGAAATCAGTTTCAATCTCCATTGGCCACCGTCTGAGGTTCCATCAAACCACCCGATCGTCCAGGCTTGTGTCGATGCGCACAACGAGGCTATAAGCCCAAAGGCAGTGGATGAAAGAGATTTAATTCAAGGGTTTGCGGCGGTTTGCGATGCCGCGTTTCTCAATATATCGGGAACCCCATCGGTCATTTACGGCCCTGGCAATTTGCTGCAAGCTCACGCCGTTGATGAATATGTTCATATCGAGGAATTAATAACCGCCACCAAAACCTTTGCCCTTGCCGCCATGGACTGGTGTGGTTATGAATAATTTGTCCAAATATAACTCTATTCGGGGACTTAATTTTTGACCATACAAATGGATAAGATCGGGGCGATTCCGGCCTTTTCACCTTATTACCCTAGGCCACCTGCACGCTATCGATACAACAGATCGCAGTCAGTTTATTTCCGTGCAGATGCATCGGCAATCGATCGGGTGTTACCTGCCTGTTTTGAGCTTACCGATAGCGGTTTATGCATCGCTCACGGCATATCTGTTGAGTGGTCGGCCCATTATGGAAAGTTTGAAGCCTGTAACCTGTATATTGAATGCGAATTCCAAGGTAAAGTTGGCTATTTCCGTGTTGTCTCATTTCTCAATACGAAATGCAGTATACCGGCGGGACGAGAAATTTATGGAACGCCAAAAGTTTACGCTGATGTAAATGTTGGCATGGAGGAACGTGTGATGCATACCAAAGCCAATTTGAGCGGTACTGCGGTGATGAGCATTCGCTCAACCATGCACAAGGAATCGAACGTAAGTGAAATCCGTGCCCTGCAACCGATTTGGACGCTGAAGGTGATCCCGCGAGCCGACGGAAAGGGAGCCGATGTTATGCAGCTTATCGATAGCACCAACGTGCAAGGCGACATAACCGTCCATATTTGCATGGCAGGGGATGGCGTCGTGCAGTTCAATCCATCACCCACATACAATCTCTTCGATTTTACACCCCTTGAGTATTATGGAACCTACTACCCGGAAAGAGACCACACCGATGGATTTGGCGAAATCGTCCACGACTTTAAAAATGAATCCTTGTAAATCCGGAAAATCTTATCGGGTGATGGGAATATTGTTTTCGTTCGTGGCGCTTAACACAGCTTTATTGGGAACGAGGTTGGTTTCCCATCCGATGGATCCTTTGACTTCCGATGAGTACGTTGCGATTATAACGATTTTAAAAGCGGAGGAATTAGTCGATGATTCCAGCCGCTATTCTCTGATATCTTTGCAGGAGCCCGATAAGGCCTCCGTGTTGCGCTGGAAACCGGGTTCCACCCCCTGCCGAGGGTTGCGTTTGCCATCGTTAAAAAAGGCGCTGACACCTTCGAGGTGATTGTTGAGATTGACCGGCACAAGGTGGTTTCCTGGAAACAGATTCCCGGTGTGCAGCCCGGCGTGCTGATCGAGGAATGGACTCTTGCCCAGAAAATCGTACAATCGAATCCTGAATGGCAGGCTGCCGTGAAGAAAAGAGGAATCACCGAATTTGAGAAGGTCGTGTGCATTCCCCTTACCGCCGGCTATTTCGGCCTGGCTGAAGAGGAGGGAAGGCGGCTTTTCAAGGTTGTCAGTTTCGATGGACGGAACACAAATAATTTTTGGGGAAGGCCGATTGAGGGGATAACGGCCGTTGTAGATGTCGAAAAGGGTGAAGTCATTAAGTTGATCGACACCGGTATGGTTCCATTACCGGATACGCCCATCGATCTCGATGAGGGTTCTGTAGGTCCATTACGCAAGGCGGCAAACCCCATCTCGATTACTCAGCCAAAAGGCGCGAACTTTACTCTCGATGGTCATCAAGTGAGCTGGCAGAACTGGGGGTTTCATTTCCGCATCGATCCACGGCTTGGTCCTGTGATTTCGACAGTGAGTTACGATGACAACGGTAAAACGCGCTCGATCCTCTATCAGGGCTCCTTATCGGAAATGTTTGTTCCGTATATGGATCCCGATATTGGATGGTATTTCCGTACCTATCTAGACGCAGGTGAGTATGGCGTGGGCAAGCTGGCAGCGCCGTTGCAAAAAGGTCTGGATGCCCCTGAGAACGCGATTTATTTTGACGCCGTTTTTGCAGACGACCGGGGGCAACCCTACGACCAGCAAAATGTGGCCTGCCTCTTTGAGCGTTACGCAGGTGATATGGAATGGCGTCACTACGAGGGCAACAATGGCCAAAGCGATGTCCGTAAAAGAACAGAACTTGTATTACGTTTCATTTCGGCGATCGGCAACTACGACTACATCATCGATATTGCGTTCGGCTTAACCGGGTCTATTAAAATGGCTCTTGGCGCAAGTGGCGTCGATCAAGTCGCGGCGGTACAAAACCGTACCGTCGCAGACACAACTAAGGACCATAATATAGCCTACGGCCGCATGGTAGCAGAACACACGGTGGCCATCAACCACGACCACTTCTTTTCATTCCGGCTCGATTTCGATGTCGATGGCACTGAAAACAGTCTTCTCCTCGATCGACTCAAACCGGTGAGTTTGGACGCTGATACTCCACGGAAAAGTATTTGGGTGATCGATCCGCACATTGCCGAGACCGAACAAGCGGCTAAGTTGCGGATTAATATTGAAAAGCCCGCCCTCTGGCGCGTCATCAACCCTAATGTCAGTGGGCCGCTTGGCTATCCAGTCAGTTACCAACTCAAGTTCAAAGCCAATGCCATTTCGTTAATGACTCCCAATGATTTTCCACAGAAACGAGCCGGATTCACAGACTACCATCTTTGGGTGACTCCCTACAATACTGATGAGCGCTATGCGGGTGGGACTTACCCAAACCAAAGCAAGGGCCACGATGGGTTACCCGCATGGACACAGACCAATCGCCCCATCGAAAATACCGATATCGTACTTTGGTACACGCTTGGATTTCATCATGTTGTGCGAGCGGAAGATTGGCCGGTGCTACCAACAGTCTGGCATGAGTTCGAAATTCGGCCCTTCGATTTTTTTGAACGCAATCCGGCTATTGATCTACCCACCACTGTGGAAAATCCGAACTAATGATTGAACTGAACCATTCCGACATCGTCTTCGCCCTGTGAGCTTCAGTCGTTGTCCTGTCTCACATTTTAACACGCCAAAGTTTTACGACGGCGGGTAGCGAGAGGACTATGCCTTGACAAAACAATCTTCAGCAGCTGTCACATAATGACAGTATTCATCTAATGCTACACCATATTCAAGTTGCTGTAATGTCATATAAATATTAGTTATATACGTATAAAAACTATTGCTTTGAATAATAAAAAATATTTTTGTCAGCTATATGGTGTATTGAATTAAAAAAATGAAAAATTCTATAAAAAATGGGAAATAACGATACGAACGGTGCAAGTAAGTGCCCTTTTCACGATGGAGAGCTAAAACACAGTGCAGGCAGTGGCACGTCAAATCTTGACTGGTGGCCAAATCAGTTGAAGTTAAACATCCTCCGACAACACGCTGGAATGTCCAATCCAATGGGGGGCACGTTTAACTACGCAGAAGAGTTCAAGACGCTTGATTTGGATGCTGTGAAGAAAGATATCTTTGATCTGATGACCGATTCGCAAGATTGGTGGCCGGCCGACTATGGTCATTATGGCCCGCTCTTCATTCGGATGGCTTGGCACAGCGCAGGTACTTACCGTATCGCTGACGGCCGTGGTGGAGGGGGGTCTGGCTCACAGCGCTTTGCGCCACTCAACAGTTGGCCTGACAATGTAAGCCTCGACAAGGCGCGTTTGCTGCTGTGGCCGGTCAAACAGAAATACGGCAAGAAAATTTCATGGGCTGACCTGATGATCCTTACCGGCAACTGCGCCCTTGAGTCGATGGGCTTCAAGACGTTCGGATTCGGTGGAGGACGTGAGGATGTTTGGCAGCCTGAGGAAGACATTTATTGGGGTGCTGAAGGAGAATGGTTAGAGGACAAAAGGTACACGGGTGATCGAGAGCTGGAGAATCCTCTTGGCGCGGTTCAGATGGGTCTAATCTACGTGAATCCGCAGGGTCCAAACGGAAATCCTGATCCCCTCGCGGCAGCCCATGACATTCGTGAGACTTTTGGTCGTATGGCTATGAATGATGAGGAAACTGTGGCCCTTATCGCCGGCGGGCATACCTTTGGTAAAACCCATGGTGCCGCCGATCCAGACCAGCACGTGGGTCCGGAACCTGCTGCTGCAAGCATTGAGGAACAAGGTCTTGGCTGGAGTAACACTTACGGTAGTGGTAATGCAGGTGACACGATTACCAGTGGCTTAGAGGGAGCTTGGACCACTACACCAACGAAATGGAGCAATAACTTCTTCGAGAACCTTTTTGGTTATAAATGGGAATTGACAAAGAGCCCGGCTGGTGCGCACCAGTGGAAACCGAAAGATGGTGCAGGTTCCGGGACAGTTCCGGATGCGCACGACGCTTCAAAGAGTCACGCACCATTTATGCTTACGACCGATTTATCCCTGAGGGAAGACCCTGATTACGAAAAAATTTCAAGACGATTCTACGAGAATCCGGACGAGTTCGCCGATGCGTTTGCTCGAGCATGGTTCAAGCTTACACACCGCGACATGGGTCCACGAGCGCTATATCTAGGACCGGAAGTACCTGCGGAAGAGCTGATCTGGCAAGATCCAATCCCCGCCGTTACGCATGAACTGATTGATGATCAGGATATTGCTGCACTTAAGGGTAAAATTCTTGCTTCAGGACTGTCGGTCTCTCAACTGGTATCCACAGCCTGGGCTTCAGCGTCAACCTTTCGTGGCTCTGATAAACGCGGTGGTGCGAACGGGGCTCGCATTCGTTTTGCACCGCAGAAAGATTGGGAAGTTAACAATCCGGCTCAATTAGCTAAGGTGATGGAGATCCTTGAGCATATCCAAAAAGAATTTAACAGCGGTCAGACTGGCGGCAAGATGGTTTCAATTGCTGACCTGATTGTTCTGGGTGGATGCGCAGGTATCGAGAAGGCGGCAAAAGATGCCGGTCATGATGTATCGGTACCCTTCACCCCTGGACGTGCCGATGCGTCTCAAGAGCAAACCGATGCTGAATCGTTCGCTGCACTTGAGCCGAAAGCAGATGGGTTCCGCAATTACTTTAAGACTCAATACGCAGTATCCGCAGAAGAAATGTTGGTCGATCGGGCGCAACTGTTGACGCTGACGGTACCTGAGATGACGGTACTTGTTGGTGGCATGCGTGTCCTTGATACGAACTTCGATCAGTCCCAACAGGGTGTGTTCACTAAGCAAACGGAGGCGCTCACCAACGACTTCTTCGTCAACCTACTTGATTTAGGCACGACCTGGAAGGCAGTTTCTGAGTCGGCGGACGTATTTGAAGGTCGTGATCGTGTTACAGGCGAAGTTAAGTGGACTGGCACCCGTGCAGATCTTATCTTTGGCTCAAACTCAGAGCTACGTGCCGTGGCTGAAGTCTATGGATGTGAGGACTCTCAAGAGAAGTTCGTGCAGGACTTTGTAGCAGCATGGAACAAGGTGATGAACCTGGACCGTTTCGATTTGACCTGATCTTTGTGACCTCACTACACAAGTGAATAAGCTCGGTGGCCAGTCCACCAGCCTGTAGGTTTACTCGGCGAGACCATCGATGGTGTTGATCCAAATAAAATTCGGGCGTGCCATTCGAGACCTTAATATTCAATCTGATTACGAATTACTCGAAAGCCACTATGTATTCTGTTCCTTATATCCCTTAACTCCATAATCACTTATCCGCTTGAAATTATACTTCACTTGAGTGATATTATCACTGGATTATCTGATCTTTGAGAGTTTAGTAACTCTTAACTTATAATTGAATTTGGGGGTGTTCCGGAATTCGACCTCGAGTTGGAGTGCATGGTGGCAAGTCGGAGATGATGGCTTGGCTCCGTATCAATCGCCATTACATTACAATTGGCAACGAAGAACTTGCTCTTGCTGCGTAATTAACGCAACACGTCTTGATGTTGACACCTGCTAAGCATTAAAGGCGACGTTTGCAGGTATAGCCCATATCGGGGATCCGGAGTATGGGTGGTACGTTCTTTCCGGATTCTAGCTCATAGGAAGCCCTGCTTGTTTGCGACCGATAAGCGAATAAACATAACAAGCTAAGCTTGTAGAGGCCATGCATGAAACCTCCTGGGACGCGGGTTCGACTCCCGCCACCTCCACCATTATTTATCGACATTTTGCCAAAATTTGCTAATCCTAATTAGCAATTTTTAATTTACATGGCAAAACAGAGATTTAAAATCACCAAGTTTACCAACCCGGGTGGGTCAGAAGCCTGGCGCTTATCCGGCACCCTAAACGGTAAGCAGATCCGGAAAAATTTCAAGTCCCGCAACGATGCCGTCGCCGAGCGTCAACGGTTATCGATCCGCTATTTAAACGAACAATCAGAAGGGCAGACGGTTTGGACCACCCTGACCCACGGGCAGAACAAAGAGGCTATTGCAGCTATTAATCTTCTTAAGCAAGCCAACTCCAGTAAGCCTCTCACCTTCGTGGTTAACTATTTTTTAGAGCATTATAAAGAAGCCGCTGAGACCATGACAGTCGAAGAGGCTATCCGGGAGTATTGCGATCATAAATCCAAGGAAATGGAGCGTGGGATCATCTCCTATCGGCAGGAACGCGCCATTGCCTTGGAGATGAGAAAATTAAAGTGCTATTTCGCGGGGCGGATGGTGAATGAAATTCAACCGGAAGAGCTTAATACATACCTCGACACACGACACGCTTGCTCAAGGGCAGTGCCTTCCCTTAAAACTTGGAATAACCGCCGTGGATACCTAAGCACCTTTTTCAAGTACTGTGTAGCGAAAAAATATGTGGGAGAAAATCCGATTCTGTTGGTCGTGACCACGAAAACTGGTACACTTGAAAAGTTAGTCTGGGTAACCTAGAAAGGACTCAGACAATGAAAGGCAAAAGATACACAACTGAAGAGAAAATACGGATGCTGCGGCAGGCGGACAAAGGGAAAACGATCCTGGAAGCATGCCGCGAGAACAACATTAGCGAACAGACCTTCCACCGCTGGAAACGTGAGTTTGGGATGATTGATGTCAACCAGGCCAAGCGGATGAAGGAGCTCGAGAAGGAGAACGCGCGGTTAAAACGGATGCTGGCGGACAAGATGCTGGGGATAGAGATCCTGCAGGAGACCCTCGAAAAAAAACTGTAAGCCCTGGGCACAAGCGGCAAGTGGCAGAGAGACTTGTGACTCGGGGCCAGTGTTCGATGCGAGCGGGGTGCCGGTACTTTCGGCTGCACCGTTCCACCTATGCGTATAGGGCCAAGCATCCGGATGCCTGGCTAACGGAAACTAAAAGCGGCAGTAAGGCGGTTATCACGGCAATACGCGAGGTGGGGCTATCCCAAGATCACGAAGCTGTTGAAGGACGAAGGCTGGCAGGTGGGTAAACGTCTCGTGCAAGGTCTGCGACGTGAACTGGGTCTGGCGATCCCCCCACGCAAGCCAAGACGCCGGCGCAGGGGTGTCTGCACCGGGCTACCGACAAAGGCCGAACATCCCGACCATGTTTGGACCTGGGATTTTATCCACGATAAGACGGTCCGCGGTGGCAGTTTAAAAATGTTGACCGTGCTCGATGAGTACACCCGCGAGTGCCGGGTGATCCATGTTGATCGCCATATCAATGCGGAAACGGTGCGCGGTATCATGCAAAAACTGCTCGACCGGCATGGGCCGCCAAAATATATTCGCAGTGACAACGGTTCCGTTCCGAGGAGCGAAGCGACGACATGCAAAGCCATTCATTGAAAAGGAATTGAGAGCCTGGCTAACTGCGATGAAAATCAAAACCCTCTATATCGAACCAGGAAGCCCTTGGCAGAACGGATACATCGAATCGTTGCATGCCCGTTTTCGCGAGGAGTGTTTAAACCGTGAACAGCTATGGACTTTGACCGAAGCCCGCGTGGTGATCGAGGACTGGCGCTGGCTTTACAATAATGTCCGACCCCACCGCAGCCTCGGCAATATCACCCCACGGTGCTTCGCTGAAGACATTAATACCGAAGGCTTGGGCTCCATTCGGGCTACGCCCTCATTGCGCCCAAGCCTTGACTTCCTCTACCAACTTAACTTCAACATTAACCTCTCCAGACTAACTCTCTCGGTGGACCAGTTTACGTAACCCGATCACAGGTTTAGGCACCCAGTTGACAGATTGGCTCTTGTTTTCTGGTCTTGTTGAAATAGAGAAAGAATATAAGAAAAACAATTTCAGCAACGGTTTAGAGAGGACCGAGGATGGCGACATTATTCCTACCGTCCAGATTGGATTAGATTTCACCTTCACTGATTGGCTGGAAGCTGAATTTATTTATGAAGCTGAATACGACAGACGATTTAGAGATCAAATTGATGAAGGCCTGATCGCTTTGAATTTGGGGAAGTGGGGTGTGAATTTTGGCCGACAATTCCCCGCTTTTGGTGAATATTACAGTCACTTTGTCACAGGACCGTTACTGGAATTTGGCGAGATCCGTAAAACTTCTGTCATTGTCGATTATTCATTCAATGATCAGGTCGAAGTATCCGGCTTTATCTTTGAAGGGGATATTGATAAAGTTGGAAACTATAAAGAAAATGATTGGGGACTGAGCTTTGAATATGTTTCAGAGAATGAAGCTATTAGATTCGGTGCCAGTTATCTTTCTGACCTTGCGGAAACCGATCAGAAGTTACTTGAAGAGGCCTTTAGCTATGAGCGACGGGTTTCGGGTTGGAGTGCTTATGCCCTGATGGGGATGAATGAATTTGAAGTGACCGCGGAAATTGTCCAGGCAACCGGTACCTTTGCGGAGTTTGATTCGAATGTTGATAAACCCTCTTCTTACAACATCGAGTTCGCTTATTTCCCAACCCAATCGATGCAAATCGCGATGCGCTTGGAAAATAGTGATGAACTGGAAGATGAGCCCGAGTGGCAGTATGGAGCTGCACTGACCTGGCGAATTGCCAACCTTTTCAATCTTACCGTGGATTACTTATATGGAGATTATAAAGATGGGTTTGTTCTTGATGATGATGACAACGAGTTGGATCACAGGCACCTGATTGCTGCCCAGTTTGCATTGGAATTTTAGAGGGATGACGATCCACGCTTTTACTATGTGCTCTTATTTAAATTTGAGGAAAGGGTTTTAAGCAGATGATTAAGATGGACAATAAACAGAAGCGGGATTTTTCTGTCCCCTTTTTGGCTTCCATTCGATTTCGTATTTTCACCTTAGTTATTCTGATTACAATTATAACGATCACGCTCTTAGAGATCTATACGCTTCAACAATTTGAAAAAGCCACGACTATTGAACTGGAGCATGAGGGACTTTTATTATCAGATACCCTGGAATCGATTATCAATCCATTGATTGAGGCTGAAAAGTTCACCGAGATTCAAGCCCACATCGATCAACTCGTTGCCGCTCGCGAAGTAAATGACATCGAAATGAATGTCATAATGATTGAAGAAGACAATTCAACTATTGTGGCCAGTAATATCGCTGACAATATTGAGGCTGCGGATGAAGAAGGGCACCTCAATCTTTTAAATGCCTTGAACAATGCCCAACCTATAATAATTATCGACCGTGATGATGATCCAGATGACTTAGTTGACGTTCATCTTCCCTCTCACCCCGATTACTATTTTTCTGGCGGGCAGCGATTTCTCAGCATCACAACCCCATTAAAGGTTCAAAATAAGCAGGGGGGAATTAACCTGAAATTATCATTGGGCCGCCTCGATGAAAAACTGAACACAATTCGTTGGGCGATGATTATTGCTGGAGCCATAGGGACAGTTATCATCATTGTCATTGCCGGCGTATTGTTAAATCGCCATGTCTTCTTCCCTTTGCAAAACGTAAGAAATAATATGTCTTATATTGCGAACGGTGAACTGAATCGACAGGTTCCCATCGACCGTCCTGATGAAATTGGGGTTTTAACTCGTGACTTTAACAGTATGGCACAGCAATTAGAGCGAACGCAGTCACAACTCCACCAATATTTGAATCCCATGGCCATAGCTGAAGCCTATCGACGCGCCAGTGACAGAGAGGCGCAGCCTTTAGCAGAGGAAAAATCAATTACCGTATTATTTGTCGATATTGTTTCCTTCACCTCAATGTCAGAAAAATTAGGGCCCAATCAGACCGTAGCTTTCTTGAATCGTTATTATGACATCGTGACCGTTGCCCTCGTTGATTCGGGGGGCTATATTGATAAATTTGTCGCGGATGAGATTGTTTGTATCTTTGACAATAATAATCATCCGGATCGGGCGGTAGAAGCCGCTCGTGAAATCCTTGATCTATTGAATACCCCGGATGAAAATGGCAGTCAGACGCAAGCGCGTATCGGAATCAACACTGGGGTATGTATTGTCGCTGACGTGGGCAGCAAGTTAGTGGGAAAACTGGATCGGACAATTATCGGAGACACCGTCAATATTGCTCAACGAATTATGAGTAAGGCGGAACCTAATACTGCACTGATTTCCGAGACAACCTATGCTGCGTTGAAACAGGATACGCATGATATTTCTTTATTGGGTATGCAAGAGCTGAAAGGGAAGAGTAAACCTGTAATGGCTTATCAGTTATCTGCCTCTGATAAGCCCATAGATACCGCTTCCGCATTATCATAATCGGGCAGGCTCACCTATGGCAGAACCCTCAATTAACACAGAATAGAAGATGCTTGGGCGCTGCCTGGTATGCTCGATAAAACGAGATGAATGATTCCGAGGCACGCAAAAAAGCGGCTGAATACCTCGCGGCCAATCCCTTAGAAAACCCCGATTACTCGTGGGTGCTAAGCGATTCCGTGGATGTGGGGGACAGCTGGTATTTTGATTACAGTTATGAGCACAACAGCGATCTGCCTCAGGATCAATGGGATGCTTTTGGGGGTGCGCCCGGGTTCTTTATCGACAAGGTGAACGGAGCTATCCGCGACGTGTCCTGGGAGGAGCATAGTGACCGTGGTTTATGACGGTGATATCAAGACTTTCGACCGGATATCGCTCTTGCGGTGTCGATTAACTTAGAGTTATACCGGGAGAAAGAAAACATCCTGATAAAATGGTCGGGCCGGAGAGATTCGAACTCGAAAAAGCTATTTCACGTAAATTGTTGATATTCAACTAAAGAGTTTTATTACAACAGGTTATACATTTCAGTCTGTAGCTGATCATTGCCGATTATCGCAGGTTTAGCACGTTATTGAGCAACCTTTTGATTTGAGTTCACCGATTATCTAACTTACTTTGCAGAATGAGCAAAACACCAAAGATAGTTAAAGTTGGAAAAAAGGATATTTCAAAGAAGGCAAAAACAGTAAAAGTTCGTATCACTGATGTAAGCCGCAAAAATAAGACTAGACCAGTAACGGTACGGGGACGAGGTCACTAAATCTTGATTTTTAATTTTAACCCCCATTCCGTTAACGCGTGCCGAGCATCCGTATACAACACGGCCAAGTTAAAAGGGGTCAGGCCTCGCATCGAAGCATTTTTTCATTTTTTGCTAGTATGCGAAGCCTGACCCCTTTTGTATTCCATCTTTCTATTAATAGCAGACTGTCGACTGATTACCTTGCTTCATGCACTGATCAATTAAAACGCACCCGATAGGCAATAGCCTTGCTATAAACCTGTTGGCTAATAAAATGTCAGGCGTGATAGAGACAAAGGACATTTGCTGCATCGATAAGACTGGCGCTGTCGACCAGCTGGGTGAGCGCCAAACGGCAACTCTTCGTATAGTCTTAGTAGTGAATGCTGCGATGTTTGTGGTGGAGTTTGTGTCGGGAGTGCTCGCTGGGTCCGTGGCTCTGCTCGCTGATTCCCTCGACATGCTCGGTGACGTCTTTGTTTACGGTTTCAGTCTCTACGTTGTCTCGAGAGGCCCAGTGTGGAAAACACGGGCTGCTGTGGCGAAAGCGGCTGTGATGGGACTATTCGGTTTGTTTGTCTTAGGACAGCTCGTCTACAAGCTCTTTTTTCCTCAAGTTCCAACCGTCGAGACAATGGGTATGGTTGGTGCTCTTGTGCTTTCGGCGAATGCCGTTTGCTTTGCCTTGCTTTGGCACCACCGCGCCGAGGATATTAATATGAGGTCGGTGTGGCTTTGCTCGCGAAACGATCTCATCGCGAACGTCTCGGTGTTGTTTGCGGCGTTGGCCGTGTGGATGACGCATTCGCCTTGGCCGGATATTATAGTCGGCGGGCTCATCTGTACCTTGTTCTTTCGTTCGGCATTCTTTGTTGCTCAAGAAGCGCGCACCGAGCTGGGGGTGAATCACACCCAACCAACCGCTGCCCCCTCTTTCCCCTCAATTGAAAATTAATCGACAAAGTGAAGCAGGGCGCACAAGCGCCTTGAGAGTCGTGATTTTTAAAACTTTAATCTACATCGAGTATCCAGCGGAGCGTACTTGAAAGCCGGTTAACCGTTTCCGGTCTCATGTACTCGCGTTGATTGGTCTGTTGCTCATCTTCACGCTGGCAAAAGTAGCAGTGCATGGCGTGTCTCGACGTGTTGCTTTTATTCTTAGAACCCCCGTGCCAGAGTTGGGAGTTAAAAACGACAACCGTTCCCGCAGGCGCGATCAATTGTATCTGCTCGGGGTGCATCGCATAGGTATCTTCCATTTCGTCTCGAGGTATTTTTCCCTTTCGATGACTGCCGGGCACAATTCTTGTCGCCCCGTTTGTTTTATTAAAATCGTCAATTAACCAGATAGAATTACAGGCCACTTTTCCCCATGCACCGGGTTTTACCGGTTTACCATAATCCTCATGAAGACGTTGAAGTCCATCTCCTGGCAATGCTTCACGACTATTTAACGATGAATGTTTAAAATCTTTTTGCAGGACATGCGCGATTGCAGCAAGCACCTTTGGTTGAGTAATACAAACCTCGAACCTGGGATCTTTATCGATAAGGTTACCCAACATCCTGGACCCCTCTTCCTGGTAGACTTCACTTCCTGCGTCTTCACCTTCCAGTTTTACCAACTCATCGAGTCGTGCGGAAAATGCTTTTAGCTGATCGGGTGAAAGAACATCGCGTATAACTAAATAGCCCTGATCATCGAGAAATTGTCGCTCATCCTCGGTTAACAGGTCGGACGTGACATCGAGATCAGCCAAGGCTTGTTCCATCTTTTGAGAAAAACTCATATGCGTTACTTGTTAGAGATGAAACTAAAGGTTAGAAAAAATCAGTAAACAGAGAAAATGCAACGCGTATTCTCTTCTCACTTTTTGACTGTTTGACTATCGTCATTCGACTATGTTCATACGGTCGGTGGAGACCATAGTAGTTTGATAATAAGGCAAATAATTGGTAATAATCGCCTTGATAAAAATGGTCGGGCCGGAGAGATTCGAACTCTCGACCCCTTGCACCCCATGCAAGTACGCTACCAGACTGCGCTACGGCCCGACCGTAAAAGTTCGAATCTGCACTAAGATTTCAGGCCACGTCAAGTTAAAGATTAATCGTGGACAATGAGATTAAAGTAATAATGCCTTGCGAGCTGAGCTCATCATCGTCTTGGCAGGGACGGTTGCCTCACTCCAGATTTGAAGCGAACGAACACCCTGCCAGACCAGCATGGTGAGACCATTAGCTGCTTTCATATTTCGGTCTGCCGCATGCCGCAAGAGGGCGGTTTCGGCTGATTTATATGTGAGGTCATAAACTTTCAGGGAGTGATCAAAATGATCCAATTCAATAGGGGGGGGATCATCAGCATGTAAACCTAGGGAAGTGGCATTTATCAGTATTCCGGTTTTTGGCAGGTCGAGGGGAGGGGATTCAAGATTGAACCCTTTTGTTTTATTAAAAAATCGGTGGGTGCGCAAAATATCAAGTAGTGATGTAAGGCGATCTTGACTGCGATTGCCGATCCACAATTCCTTGCATCCGCTTTCCAGACATTGAACCGCAGCTGATCGACTCGCGCCACCAGCGCCCAGGAGGATAATGGTTGCGTCTTTAAATTCCGCATCCAGGTCTAGATTAATCGCTTTTTCGAGACCGTATCCATCTGTATTGTAACCGTGATAACCGCTGTCCTGCCAATGGAGATTATTGACGGCGCCAATACGTTGCGCGGCAGGATCAACTTTTGCAATAAGCGGTAAAGCATCGACTTTATGGGGAAGAGTAAGACTGAGCCCCATGAATTTATTCTTGTAGAATAACGACAGGGCCGTGGCCAGGTCTTCAGGTAGAATATCAAACTTGAAATAACGCCAATTTGAAAAACGTGCGTCATCATTACTCATTAACGAGAGGGCTGCATTATGCATCGAGGGACTGATCGAGTGAGCAATGGGATGACCGACAACGGCAAGAGAAACACCTTCGAATTTCCAGTTCTCGAGGTCAGTCAGGGTATCTACTCTGTCAGTATCAGAATCGTTCGCGAATGCCATCAATCAAGATTTAGCATGCCGTTCATATATCAATTCAAACTCGCGAACGAAACTGGCAAATAACCTGACGCGCTCGGGGTTATTTTCCAAGGTATACTGACGCACCAGATTCATGCAGCTGCGACATAAAATTTGCCCGATGGGAATTGGGGCTAGATAGCTAGGCTTAGGATTTAATTTATTATTACGCAGAAATTCATACAAGTCCTCAGCCATGCGAAATCCTCCCCGTTCATAAGGATCAATATAAAATGGGGTATCCTCAAGAAAGCATCCCACTAAAAATCGAACGGGCATGCCTATCGGTTCAAGATTGATGCCACATCGCTGTGCGACAAGAATGTAAAGGATAGAGAGGGTGATGGGTATTCCTTTGCGACGGGCCAGGACCTGGCTGATAAAACTGTTCATGGGATCGTCAAAATTTTCTTTATTACTGCGAAATTCAAATTCGTGAAAGATAACCCGATTTAATACTTTACATTTCTCCCAGGGAGAACTGGGCAGGATCATTAGCTCGCGGCAACGTGCGGCAATGGCATCTATTTGTATACAGCATTCCGCCACATCGATATTGGGAAACACGGTTCGATCAAGAAGAAGACTCCCGGTCTCCAGTTCATAATTTAATGATCTTATAAACCGATAATACTCGGTGATGGTATCGTAGCCGGAAATTTCATGAAGAATTTCACGAGCATGAGAGGCGAGTATTCTATTGTTGTCCTGAGATAATTTTTGCAAAAGGGTGATGCCGTTTTCATCCATCCTTTTTAATTCTTTCAGCAAAGCTTCCTGCACCACGGGTGTTTCGTCATCCATCAGGCGGATGAGGGCATTTTCATGTTTGCTATTAACTCTTTTCACAGCCTTGTCTTCATTAAAACATAATTCATCTTTCCGGCAATCATGAAATCAATGTTTTCTCTAGCTTGAAAATAATTAAAAGTAAAAGATGATCTAATATTACGACGTCAAAAAAAAATTTATTTTCAAACTTTCAATGTCATTTCCGTTCACCAAAAAGTGCGGTACCTATTCGCAGTAAAGTACTACCTGCTTTAATGGCTTGAATCATGTCACCGGTCATGCCCATGGAAAGTTCAGAAAGTTTGATCTTGAATTGTGAAGAAAGCGAATCACGTAAAATATGGAGACGTTCAAAACAGGCGGTGGCGACATCGGTATTTTTATCGAGGGGCGCTATCGTCATGAGTCCTTCAACTTTGATATTTTTACATTGAAGAGCTGACTCAAGGAGCGCGGGCGCCTCATCTGGATTGGCCCCGTGTTTTGCTGGATCTTCTCCCGCATTTATCTGTAAGAGGACAGGGAGTGTTTTATTCAACTCAGCACTATATTTATCCAACGCGGTCAGGACCTTCATACGGTCAATCGATTGAATACGGTCAAAATGAGCAGCGGCTACTTTTGCTTTATTGGATTGCAGGTGACCTATTAATTCCCAGTGGATATCCGGTTTTTTTATTTCCATTTTTTCAATCGCTTCCTGGACCCGATTTTCGCCGATCACCTGTAAACCATAACGTTTGGCATATTCTACCGCGGAATAAGGGTGTGACTTTGTCACCGCCATCAGTTTTATCTCTGAAGGATCGCGCCCGCATTGAGCGCAAACTTCAGCGATTCTCACTTCTATTTCCCGGGTGTTATTCTCGAATTCAGCGTAAGTTATCATTGATTCTCACGACCGCTATCTTAATAAGAAATGCTGTATTGATGTTTGCAAATTGATTAGATTTATTTATATAAGATTAACCATGCACATTGAAAATTTCAAAATATTTTCAGATTTAGTTGAAAGCCAGAGCTTTTCGCGTGCAGCGAAGTTGAATGGGATTACCCAATCGGCGGTGAGCCAGCAACTGCGGGCTATGGAAAAACATTTTAAGGTAATTATCGTGGATCGCAGCCAGAAACAATTCCGCCTGACGCTGGAGGGGCAAAAGCTGTATGAAAGCGCGAAAGACATACTCCACCGCTATGAGAAGCTGGATAGTGAGCTAATGGAGATGAAAAAGGTGATCAGTGGAACCATACACATCTCAACCATATACAGTATCGGGTTGCATGAACTGCCCCCCTATATCACAAGTTTTCTGCAAAAATTTCCCTCCGTAAATGTACGGGTTGAATATCGGCGGTCGAATATGGTTTACGAAGACATCGTGCATAATTCTGTTGATTTCGGCCTCGTTGCCTATCCCACAAAGATGCGGCAGTTGGAAATAATACCTTTTATGGAGGACCGGTTGGCAGTGATTTGCAGTCCTGCTCACGCGATCGGAAAAAAGCAGGGCGTTGAAATCAAGGAGCTCAAGGGCCACAGACTTGTTAGTTTTGAAAAGGACATCCCGACCCGAAAAGCTATCGACCAGTTATTTAAAGAAAACAAAATAGAGATCGATTCCATAATGGAATTCGACAATATTGAAACCTTAAAACGCGCTGTGGAAATCAATGCGGGTATCGCGATTCTGCCGCAAACTACCGTTCAGCAGGAAGTAAAACAGGGTCAGTTGAAAATTGTCCCGATTAAAGGTAAAAAGATAGTCCGGCCACTTGCCATTCTTCATCGCAAAGGCAGGGTACTGACACCGGCAATGAAGAAATTTATCATTAACCTTACGGGTAAAGCCAACTGAGATCCAGTAAAAGTGAATAGCCTATAGTATCCTGTTAATATCTTCGTCTGCCTCCCGGATTAATTTTCGACAATATTACGTCAGGAATTTTTCAACCTAAGATGGAGCCGGCTGACTCTGGCGCGCTTCTAAGATCCCAACTGGGACAAGCGTACTGAAGTTCATTATAATTTTATATCAGTATGGTAACTGAAATTAATTCTAACTCGATCCATAGGTGGAAAAAGAAGATTTATCAGTAGATGCTTCATGTGGAGTGGAGTCCGGGCACGGATCATCTGATTCTATTAATCTAAAATTCAGATTTTGGATCGCGATTGTTTTTTCCCTGCCGGTTCTTCTCCTAGCCATGGCAGAAATGGTCCCGTATCTTAATATTAATGAGATCCTCTCTTATAATCTAAATTTATGGCTGCAATTTCTTTTCGCAACCCCCGTGATATGCTGGGCGGGTTTTCCATTTTTCAAATGGGGATGGCAATCTATAATCAAGAGGGACTTAAATATGTGGACTTTAATCTCTCTCGGTACCGGAACCGCATATAGCTTTAGCCTATTAGCACTTGTCGCACCTGATATTTTTCCCGCCTCACTTATCGGTGATGGTATGGCACCTGTTTATTTTGAGTCTGCCGTGGTTATTATCACCCTCGTCCTTTTTGGGCAGATGCTCGAAGCCCGGGCCAGTGAGCGGACGGGAGATGCCATTCGCGGTTTGCTTGACCGAGCGCCCAAAATGGCCTGCCGCATTGAAGATCAGGGAGATAATAATGTCCCCCTCGAAGCTGTTGAAATAAATGATCGATTAAGGGTGCTCCCCGGCGAAAAAGTGCCGGTAGATGGAATTATTATTGAAGGGACGAGTTCATTAGACGAATCCATGATAAGCGGTGAATCGATACCGGTCGATAAATCTGTAGGGGATGGAGTAATTGGGGGAACCCTGAACAATGAAGGTGCATTTATTATGCGAGCCGAAAAGATTGGATCGGAAACAGTTTTAGCGAGGATTATAGAGTTAGTCTCCAATGCCCAGAAGAGTCGGGCGCCTATCCAGCGGGTGGCCGACCGGGTGTCTGCATACTTTGTTCCAGCAGTTATAGCGATGGCTTTACTTACTTTTCTTGTCTGGGCACTATGGGGCCCGGAACCGAGACTTAGCTTCGCGCTTATCAATATGGTATCGGTTCTTATCATCGCATGTCCTTGCGCCCTTGGTTTGGCCACTCCCATGTCGATCATCGTTGGTGTAGGACGCGGCGCACAAGCCGGTGTCTTTATCAGGGATGCCATAGCACTTGAAACATTGAATGGTATAGAAGCACTAGTCCTCGATAAAACCGGAACCTTGACTGCGGGGCGGCCCCGCGTGATGGATATTCAGGTCTTTAATCAGTGGCAGGAAAGGGACTTGCTTCAATATGCGGCCACTCTGGAAAAAAACAGCACCCATCCCCTGGCAAGAGCGATCGTCAAAGCAGCGGAAGAAGAAAATGTCTCATTACTGAAATCAGAAGCTATAAGATCCGTCCCCGGAGGTGGTATCGAAGGTGTTATAAATGGTCGAAAAATAAATATCGGAAAGTCCCCATGGCTAAAGAGTGTGGGCGTTGAAATTCCGGATAAGATTTTGCAAAAGGTGACTGACTTCAGTGGTGGGGGCCGCACCCCGGTATTTGTCGCGGTGAATAATACCCTATCCGGTTATCTGGCATTATCAGATTCGGTTAAAAGGAACACAAAGGAAGTCGTTGAAAATCTTCAATCAATGGGGATGCGACTCATAATGTTAACGGGTGATAGTGCCGGCGCGGCGAAGGCCGTTGCCGATGAATTAAAAATTAATGAATATTACGCTGAAGTATCTCCCGCGGATAAAAACGCACTGGTGATGGAATTAAAAGCTAATCGTTTAAAAGTTGCGATGGCAGGTGATGGCGTTAACGATGCACCGGCTCTCACTGCAGCTGATGTAGGAATAGCTATGGGTAAAGGTTCTGATGTTGCCATCGAAAGCGCGGACATCACTTTGGTAAAAGGAGATTTACGCGGAATTGAAAAAGCGCTTCACCTCAGCCGGTATACTTTGCGCAATATAAAGCAAAATCTGTTTTTTGCTTTTGTTTATAATGCATTAAGCATTCCCATTGCCGGCGGTATTCTTTACCCCTTTTTTGGCATACTCTTAAATCCAATGATTGCCGGGGCCGCGATGAGCCTGAGCTCACTCTCTGTTGTCGGTAACGCCTTAAGGTTAAGAAAAATTACTTTGTAATACAGGATGCAGGTATGTCTATCGGTTCTTATTAAAGAAAATAAACTGCGGATAGCGCGAATGGATACGGATGTTGAGGTATGGAGGCACGCGCGGGGCTTGTCGGACAAGCCCACCGGGTGACGGCTGATCGCGTCCGAGATGCATCATAAAATTCTTTTTAATCCGCTTTCTATTTAATTAATACCCGTATTGCTCAGGAAACAGGATCGGAGTCTATGCAATAACAAATCAAGTTTTTCATTTAGTGGACGCACCAAAGCGCGTCCCTCCAGACTTGTTATATTCTCCAGCTCTTCACCCGGGAAGATAAAAGGAGACCCTGAATTATTTTCTTAAAGTGGTAGGCCGGCCGGGACTCGAACCCGGAACCAATGGCTTAAAAGGCCACTGCTCTACCAAATTGAGCTACCGACCCGAAACCGAATAAGTAAGCGGTAAATTGCTATTGTCAAGTTATATACGGTGTTTTTCACCTGAATTTTGTCGTCAAAAACTATAGTCAGTGATATCATATTGTAACAAAAAAAGTGGGATAAATAGTGGGAATAATTTTGGGATAAAAACCTTTTTCCATTGAAAGATAGGGTTTTTTATCCCACTGTAGACAAAGGTATAAGAGCTGGTAAGACGATGATCCATTCCAAGAATGATATTAACCTGTATAAAATGGGAAAGCAACCTGTATGGTATTACAGGTTCCGAGTCAAGGTCGACAGGGGGGGCTATTGGGGAAGTAAAGAGGTGCGCCGCAGCACGGGTTTAACCGATAAAAAGGCAGCAAAAGACTTCGCCTGGGTCGATTATTTAAGAGAGAGCGGTTCTGCTGTTCAATCGGTAAGAATGCCACGCAGAAACGATTTTCCGACGATCTGGGAAATCTGTGACCTTTACGAATCAAAGATAGGGGCTCGTGCCCGGATTAAAAGGGAAACAGCACACGAGAATGTCATGGCACTAAAGAGAATTATCTCGACTGGCTCAGGTAGCAATGATCCGGCAGCCGAGAGAGTTACTATTTTAAATGAACCTTTAGTAATCTCATACCGCTCTAAGCGCTATGAAGGTGTTAATCGCGAATACGAGCGGGAAGACGATCTCAAGCTGAACTACTCCCTTAACAGTTACTTAAGAAAAGCGCAGAATGTATTCAGTAAAAAAGCAATGAAGCTCTACAAAGAGGAGGGCTACAAGTTTCCAGATATTACAGGATTTATGGAGATAGGAAAGCTGGCTCAGGATGATACTAAATTTATTCCCATTGATGAGGATATAGATCGCCGAATGATTGAGGATGCAAACACAGTCCTCACAAAAGAGAAACCGGAGTTATTTGTTATCTTCGAGCTTGCACGGTTCTGCGGGCTAAGATCAGGTGAAATATTAAGCTTACGCTGGCATTGGATCCAGAAGAGTAAGAATGGCTATGATATCGCAATTATCTATCGTACTCCCAGAACAGACCCATCTAAAGAGGAGTTTAAGCCCAAGTCGCGCAATCGCTGGGTGCCGGTATCAACGAAGAGGGTAAACAAGTGGAAACGTCTTTTACCAGCTGAGAATGGTACGGACTTTGTAATCCCTGGAAAGAATAAGACCTGGCGTTCAGGTTTGATCGAGCGCGATGCCTGCAATTGGGTAAGACCATATATACCGGGACGCACCAAGCGCGTGCATGAACTGCGTAAACAGGCTGGCAGTGATATTGCCACACGCTACGGCCTTATGGCTGCCGCACAATTCCTGGGTGATTCGATAGCAGTCACCGAAAAGCATTATGCGTCGCTGCTTAAACCAGTGCCGCCACTATAACTACATTATAAATAATAAAATAAATCAGATTTTAAAATATAATTGCATATAATGATTTCAATACACTCATTCAAGTAACTGAATATCACTTATAGCACCATTTTTATTAGAAAGAGGTGGTCGTGACCACGAAAACTGGTCCACTTGAAAAGTTAGTCTGGTCCAACTAGAAAGGACACAGACAATGAAAGGCAAAAGATACACGACCGAAGAGAAAATACGGATGCTGCGCCAGGCGGACAAAGGGAAAACGATCCTGGAAGCATGCCGCGAGAACAACATAAGCGAACAGACCTTCCACCGCTGGAAACGTGAGTTTGGGATGATTGATGTCAACCAGGCCAAGCGGATGAAGGAGCTCGAGAAGGAGAACGCGCGGTTAAAACGGATGCTGGCGGACAAGATGCTGGGGATAGAGATCCTGCAGGAGACCCTCGAAAAAAAACTGTAAGCCCTGGGCACAAGCGGCAAGTGGCAGAGAGACTTGTGACTCGGGGCCAGTGTTCGATGCGAGCGGGGTGCCGGTACTTTCGGCTGCACCGTTCCACCTATGCGTATAGGGCCAAGCATCCGGATGCCTGGCTAACGAAACTAAAAGCGGCAGTAAGGCGGTTATCACGGCAATACGCGAGGTGGGGCTATCCCAAGATCACGAAGCTGTTGAAGGACGAAGGCTGGCAGGTGGGTAAACGTCTCGTGCAAGGTCTGCGACGTGAACTGGGTCTGGCGATCCCCCCACGCAAGCCAAGACGCCGGCGCAGGGGTGTCTGCACCGGGCTACCGACAAAGGCCGAACATCCCGACCATGTTTGGACCTGGGATTTTATCCACGATAAGACGGTTCGCGGCGGCAGTCTAAAAATGCTGACCGTGCTCGATGAGTACACCCGCGAGTGCCGGGTGATCCATGTTGATCGCCATATCAATGCGGAAACGGTGCGCGGTATCATGCAAAAACTGCTCGACCGGCATGGGCCGCCAAAATATATTCGTAGCGACAACGGTTCCGAGTTTATTGAAAGCCAATTGAGAGCCTGGCTAACTGCGATGAAAATCAAAACCCTCTATATCGAACCAGCAAGCCCTTGGCAGAACGGATACATTGAATCGTTCCATGCCCGTTTTCGCGAGGAGTGTTTAAACCGTGAACAGTTATGGACTTTGACCGAAGCCCGCGTGGTCATCGAAGATTGGCGCTGGCTTTACAATCATGTCCGACCCCACCGCAGCCTCGGCAACATCACTCCACGGCACTTCACTGAAAACCTCAATACCGAAGGCTCGGGCTCCATTCGGGCTACGCCCTCATTGCGCCCAAGCCTTGACTTCCTCTACCAACTTAACTTCAACATTAACCTCTCCAGACTAACTCTCCCGGTGGACCAGTTTGTGTAACCCGACCACATATTCAGAAAAATATCGAGGATGGAATGCATCCTCATGAGGCTCGCACGGAAGCTTTGAAAAGATTTGGAGGTATAGAGCAGATTAAAGAAGAGTGTCGCGATGCTTGGGGGATACGAATGATGAACGATTTTATCCGAGACTTGCGACTGGGATTTCGCCAGGTAAATAGCCATAAACGTTATGCACTGGTTGTTGTACTCACGCTCAGCCTCTGCATCGGCGCGAATACGGCTATCTTCAGCATGTTAAACACTGCTTTGCTCAAGTCATATCCCTACCCTGAAGCTGGCAAGCTAGTCCGTGTCGTAACTGACCTCAACGATCAAGGACATCACAGAACTATAGAAGCCAACTCGCTACCTTCTTATTTTCGCTACCAGGAAGTCGAGTCCATCGCGGAATTGGGATTCTACCAAGGCAGCAGCAATATTATCACGCTCAAAGAAACAGCGGAATACGTTAACGGAGTGCAGGTATCACCATCTTTTTTTCGCGTTCTTAATATACAACCGCTGCACGGTCGATGGTTTTACGATGAGGAAGGGGTAGACGGCCAACATCTGGTGATCATTCTCAGCTATGCAATCTGGCAGTCGGTTTACAACGGCGATACTAATATCATAGGAAAGAACATCCAATTAGATGACGAGAATTTCAAAATCGTTGGTATCATGCCGGAAGGGTTTTATTTTATTTCCAAGGATGTTCGGTTTTGGCGCCCCTACCCGATTACTACTAACGTAAAGTCAGCGTCCCCATGGGATTGGGAACATCTCAACTTTTTCGCTCGTCTCAAGCCGGAGGTTACCATTGAGCAAGCTCAATCCGAGTTAGATACGGTGGCAACCCGTATGGTTGAAGACTACCCGGAACACAGATCCTATGTTGAAGCCACCGGCTGGAGGCCACACCTGGTTAATTACCATGAACATCGCGTTGGGAATGCAAAGACCGTGCTCTACATGCTTCAGGGAAGCGCCTGGATAGTGCTCCTCATAGGATGCGTAAACGTCGCTAACCTGTCACTCACACGTGCCATCACCCGTACACGAGAACTTGCACTTCGCATCATGCTGGGAGCACGTATAGGCCGCATCGTCCGCATGCTTCTAACAGAAAGCTTTTTATACGGCTTGATGGGATGTGTGTTAGGACTGATCCTAGCCTTTCTTGGCATAGAGCTTATCAGTACGTTCGGTCTTTACAGTTATCCACGCGATGAGTCGCTGAGTCTCGATACCACCGTACTTCTGTATACTGTAACGATCTCTTTCTTATGCAGTTTTATTGTTGGTCTGCTGCCGCTTCTCTCGATCATGAAGGCAGACCTGGTTTCTGGCTCCCAAAGCGGTGATCGCACGACAACAGTTGGGTTAGGTGCTCAACGCATTCGCAGTTTTCTCATCATTGCCCAGATATCCTTGACCTTTATTCTACTCATTTGCTCTGCCCTCTTGATTAAAAGTCTTACTGAACTACTCAAAGTTGACCCGGGCTTTAATCCGAAACGCGTTTTAACCGCCCGTATAAAGGCTTCCGATCGTTTCGAAACAAAGCAAATCAAGCAATATTTTTCTGGGCTTTTGGAGCGTATAAACCAGGTGCCGGGAGTCATCGCAGCTGGCACGAACGTTACATCGCCCTTTTTGAAAGCAGGTTGGTATAATTCATACCATATCGAAACCTATGACTATCAACCGGGAGAAGTTAACCAGAATTTCGCGACCAGCGTTGTAGATGGGCGCTATTTTGATGCCCTCGGATTGAATATCGTTATGGGCCGATCATTCGAGTTAACTGATCTGTCAGCGAATGCACATCCGGTTGTTGTCGTAGACAAGAACTTTGCCGATCTTTATTTCCCTCATGGTGATGTAATCGGGAAACGGTTGACACGCGATGTCGGACCCGGATCAACCACCAGTGATAACCCAACCTGGTTTTCAATCGTCGGTGTGGTTGGCAACGTAAAGCAAAATAATTTATCGGAATCCGAAGAAAACCCGAAGCCACGCATCTACAATCTAGCCAGGGAAGGATACCCTCGTTACCAGCAATTGATCATCCGTTTCGCGGATACTGACGATGTGGGAAATCCTCAATCTGAGGAAGCGATGATTGAGAGTGTAAAAGTTGCGATACGTGAATTTAATCCAAATATCCCGCCTTACGACTTTCAAATGCTTGAATCACGCATCGACAGTACTTTAAATCAGAGAAGAGCGAGTATTCGCATCCTTCTTGCTTTTGCAGGTCTTGCTATCATTCTTTCGGCTGTCGGACTGTATGGTGTGATTTCTTATATCGTTGAGCAGCGCCGTAAAGAAATCGGTATTCGCTTGGCAATGGGTGCCCAAAGAAAAACCGTTATGCAGATGATCTTTAACCAAGGTATTAGACTAACTATTCTGGGATTGCTTATAGGCATATTCGGTGTCGCCGCTGCCAGCCAATTAATCAGAAATCAGCTCTTTGAGGTAGAATCCGTAGATCCTCTGATCTACGCGTTGGTTGCTGTTCAACTTGCAATCGTTTCTTTTTTCGCTTGCTATCTTCCCTCACGCAAGGTGCTACGAGTAGATCCAATGACTGTCTTACGTTACGAATGAAGCTGCATGCATTTTTTCAACTACATTTGCTTTTTCATACGTTTAACTTTTACTACCAAAATAACTAAGAGGTCTAAAGGATCAATTTATCGACGGTAATAATTGATGTATAATTAGATAGTTAGTATTTGTGGGTAGCTAGTAATATTCTCATCAATGTGAGTCCACGGAACTGCTTCTTCACCTATATCGGCCTAATTATCGGGCTGATCGGAGCTATATTTCTTTCCCGTGTCATAGAGAGCTTACTCTTTGAAGTCTCGCCAACCGACTCCTGGGGCTAAACAATTGTTATTATAACAATTGTAAGTACTGCGATTGTGGTCAGTATATTACCTTCGCTTAAAGCTTCAAAAATAGATCCAATAGTAGCGTTACGCTACGCATAAATTGGCAATATAGGTTGACATTATATATGTAGTTAAACTACATATAGGAATGTTGGTCGTGACCACGAAAACTGGTACACTTGAAAAGTTAGTCTGGGTAACCTAGAAAGGACTCAGACAATGAAAGGCAAAAGATACACAACTGAAGAGAAAATACGGATGCTGCGGCAGGCGGACAAAGGGAAAACGATCCTGGAAGCATGCCGCGAGAACAACATTAGCGAACAGACTTTCCACCGCTGGAAGCGTGAGTTTGGGATGATTGATGTCGACCAGGCCAAGCGGATGAAGGAGCTCTTTGAAGGAGAACGCGCGGTTAAAACGGATGCTGGCGGACAAGATGCTGGGGATAGAGATCCTGCAGGAGACCCTCGAAAAAAAACTGTAAGCCCTGGGCACAAGCGGCAAGTGGCAGAGAGACTTGTGGCTCGGGGCCAGTGTTCGATGCGAGCGGGGTGCCGGTACTTTCGGCTGCACCGTTCCACCTATGCGTATAAGGCGAAGCATCCGGATGCCTGGTTAATGAAACTGAAGGCGGCAGTAAGGCGGTTATCACGGCAATATGCCAGGTGGGGCTATCCGAAGATCACGAAGCTGTTGAAAGACGAAGGCTGGGAGGTGGGTAAACGTCTCGTGCAAGGTCTACGACGCGAACTGGGCTTGGCGATCCCCCAACGCAAGCCAAGACGTCGGGGCAGGGGTGTTTCCACCGGGCTGCCGACCAAGGCCGAACATCCCGGCCATGTTTGGACCTGGGATTTTATCCACGATAAGACGGTCCGCGGTGGCAGTTTAAAAATGTTGACCGTGCTCGATGAGTACACCCGCGAGTGTCGAGTGATCCATGTTGATCGCCATATCAATGCGGAAACGGTGCGCGGTATCATGCAAAAACTGCTTGCCCGTCATGGGCCGCCACAATATATTCGCAGTGACAACGGTTCCGTTCCGAGGAGCGAAGCGACGACATGCGAAGCCATTCATTGAAAAGGAATTGAGAGCCTGGCTAACTGCGATGAAAATCAAAACCCTCTATATCGAACCAGGAAGCCCTTGGCAGAACGGATACATCGAATCGTTGCATGCCCGTTTTCGCGAGGAGTGTTTAAACCGTGAACAGCTATGGACTTTGACCGAAGCCCGCGTGGTGATCGAGGACTGGCGCTGGCTTTACAATAATGTCCGACCCCACCGCAGCCTCGGCAATATCACCCCACGGTGCTTCGCTGAAGACATTAATACCGAAGGCTTGGGCTCCATTCGGGCTACGCCCTCATTGCGCCCAAGCCTTGACTTCCTCTACCAACTTAACTTCAACATTAACCTCTCCAGACTAACTCTCTCGGTGGACCAGTTTACGTAACCCGATCATCCGAGTTTATAATTTTTTGATAATATCAGAGATAGCCCTATCAATTTTGCTTTTAGCTGGCGCTGGACTGATACTTAAAAGCTATCATCATCTAAAGAATACGTGGAGTGACCCCCAAAAATGGTATCATTAACAGAGAGAGGTTATCGGGATAAACAGATAACCTCAATGAAAAGAAAAAGATATACAACAGAACAGATCATAGCAATACTGCGGCAGCCCGATACGGGCAAAACCGTGCAGGAAGTCTGCCACGGCAACAACCTAAGTGAACAGACCTTCTATCGCTGGGGCAAAAAGTATGGCAACTTGGAGCTGGCTGATGCGAAGCGATTTAAAGAGCTGGAAAAGGAGAATACGGAGCTGAAGAAGATGCTCGCTGATCAAATGCTCAAGCTTCGGGTGTTGGAGGAAACGCTCTCAAAAAAATGGTGAGCCCAAAGCAGAAGAAGCGAGCAGTAAAAGATGCGGCTGAGAAGGGGCTGTGCTCGTTTTAGAGGGCTTGTGCTTATCTCAGCCTCAGTTGGTCAACGTACAGCTACCGACCCAAGCAGGCCAGTAAGAAGGCTCAGCAATTGGCCGAGCGGATTTTGACCTTGTCCTGGGAACATCCCCGTTACGGTTACCGGCGCATTCGTGCCTTGCTGGTGAAAGAAGGTTGGGCGGCAAGCAGGAAATTTGTACAGGCAGTGCGACGTTCTTCGGGCTTACAGGTAAAGCCCCCGAAAAAGCGTAGACACCGTCAGGGGATCTCTACTGGGCTCCCTACTAAAGCAACCGGTCGCAATCACGTCTGGTCCTGGGACTTTGTCCATGATCGTACAGACAATGGCGGTATGCTAAAGATGATGACCTTGATCGATGTACCGAGGAGCTGAAAGCGACGACACTCAAGCGAAGCGAAGACATATACGCGTAAATGTTTACGCATCCGGGTAGCTCGACAGCTCACCTCAACCGATGTTCTCTCGGTACTCAGCGAAACCATCGATGAAGAGGGAGTTCCTAGCTATATCCGCAGTGACAACGGCAGTGTTCCGAGGAGCGAAGCGACGACATGCGAAGCCATTCATTGCTCATCAGGTGCAGCAGTGGTTGTCCGACAAAAAGATCAAGGCGATATATATCGATCCGGGCAGTCCCTGGCAAAACGGTTTCATCGAGTCGTTTCACAACCGCTTACGCGATGAGTGTTTGAACCGTGAAGTGTTGCTCAGCGTGGCTGAAGCGCAAGTTGTAATAGAACAATGGCGTCAGACCTATAACAATGAACATCCCCACAGTCGATTAGGCTTTAAAAGCCCACAAGAGTTTGTCACATTCCTTTCCGCTCTTGGCCGCGTTCGGGCTACGCCCTCACTGCGCCAAGATCTCTCATATACATCAATCCTAAAACCATTAACACCCGGTAGTTCTCCCACTTAAAATTTGATACGAAATACGGGGTCCGATCAGGTCTTTTCGACTTTCCAGTTTCTTGGATCCGGTGAGGAGGTAAGGACGAGAATGTTGCGGTAGGCTTCAGGATTTGTCTGCTTGCTTCCGATTGACCAGTAACGGGAGCTCTTTTCGTCATAGCGGATAGTGAATTTAGAACTGCCTCCGGGAAAGTAAATAATATCGTTATTGCGATCATGCGAGAGTTGGAATCCGTCATCCGCAATGTGGACGATTGCCGCCTTGTCACCCCCATATCCGTTAGCTCGCAGTATGTTGACCAGCTTGCCATCAGGCGCTAATATGATGTTTCCCTCGATCCACTCTATCCACTTGGAACCGGGCCAGTCATAGCGGAGGGGTTTGCTCATATGCCAGTTGTCTGCTTTGAGCAGGTCTGCATCAGAAGAAATCGAAAAAACGAGCACCGACCATTGAGGGCGTTCTCCCTCGGCTAATTCAAAAGCACGCCAGATTCTACCGTTATGAATCAATAGGGGTACCGGCGCGCAATGATAATGGGTATCGTCCCTGATGAGACCGGTTTTTCCATCTTTCGGGTCCGTCCACGTATTTCCTCCATCGTCAGATCTGCGAATGATGACGTCGCCATATTCGCGACTGGTGCCAATAAGATAGAGAGCATCATTATGAATGAAAAGGGTGGACAACCATTGACCTTTAAAACGGGAAAATTGCTTCCAGCTTTCCCCTCTGTCGTCAGAGCCGAAGACTGCCATTTCATTGTAATCCGTCCCCGGTCCAAATAAATCGTGAGCGGCGACGTAATTACCGTTAGCAAGAACAATCAGGGTAGGGGAACCGATGAAAGCCTGGCTACTGGCGGGGCTGTGAGCAATTACAGTTCCGGGGACTTCGGAATGATCCGGCAGTCGTTGTTCTTCATTTGATGCAGACATAAAAAAAGCAATGATGAGAAAGCTGCAGTTGATCCATTCTGATTGCGCCCTGGAGGAAGACGTGATTATGGATCATTCACTCTTTATATTCGCACACGAAAATCATTCTTGCCGGAGCGATCGACGCCGCGCATGAGAAAAAGCGAACGTTCGGGAGCATTCGATGTGCCATCCTGCCTGTTCTTCTGCTCAATATCGCGGTCGTAGACAGAGGTGGAAGGCATAAACCTGAGGGTCAAACCACGCCGCGGCTTATCGGAACTGTTGGATTCTGAACCGTGCGCGAGGAATACATCATGCAGTGACATTTGACCGGCTTCGAGAACGATGTCGTGAACGAGACGTTCATCAAATTCTGATTTTTTAAGGACAAGAGGTAAGCTCAAAGTTGGATCATTATTAACTTCATGCTCACCTAAATGTTTATCTTTATGCGATCCGGGAATGACGCGCAAACAGCCGTTTTCGGTGTTTGAGGCATCCGC
Source organism: Opitutales bacterium (assembly GCA_965197745.1). Taxonomy (GTDB): domain Bacteria; phylum Verrucomicrobiota; class Verrucomicrobiia; order Opitutales; family PNEW01; genus CBDANS01. The sequence goes on from CBDANS010000007.1 coordinate 1,361,156, forward strand.
CGCGATCCACACGGTGCAAGTGGCAAGCGGTCGAATAGGCCAATACTCACCATCCTGGTGCCAGGGTGTGGTGCTTCCTATTCTTGCCGGTTTGGCGAAAAAACTGGCATTCCAAAGGACAATGTCGTCACCGAGAAGCTGCGCCACCATATCGAGGATTTCCGGATCTTTTGCGAAATTGAGAAAACCAGTGTCAAAGGCTAGTAAAGTGGAACAGAAGTCACTGAATTCGGGGTGGTGAGCAATAAGTCGATCGTGGGTCTCTTTTATCTCGCTTAAAACTGTATTCGGAAGCCGATAGTCGGGAATGACATAACCATTTTCCCGGTAATAAGAGAGCTGTTGTTCAGTCAACATGCTGAATTGTGGGTTTCTTTAGAGATAATTAACAGAAAGTAATACAAAATAGTGCGTAATAACTATATAAAAGCAAAAAATAATAATGCTCTCAGATCTTGATCATTAAGATAATATAGGTTACTCAAATAGGATCTGTAATTAGAGAATATATAGACTCATATTCTTCAATAGGTAATCTAAAAAGATACAGGAAATTCATAATGAAAAAGTCGCTCGCTTTATTTCTACTCGTAGTCTCATTCAGTGTTTCTGCTATTCTTAATGCACAGCCCGAATCACTCGATACTTTATATGATTTTGAGAATATCACTGCCGATGGATCAGACTTCACTATCGGGGAAGCACCTTTTACCATCCGGGTCATTGGTTATACGCTGCAAGATGTAGAGAACCCAACTCTTGCTCACTCAGGTAATCGGGCGCTGGTCCTTGATCCCTCCGCCCCTGAACATAAAATATTATTCGAAAGAGGCGTCAACCTGCTTCAGTTTTATGCCGTCGACACCGCGGGCGGCAGTAAAATAGAACTCAGAGATAAAAATTTTATTTTTCTGGCTGATGAAGGTGTGGTCAACGGTTTGCCGACCACGCACGGTCTGCAAAGTTTTGTCTCTTTCAGCGGAGATATCCAGGATTTAACGGATCTTAATTTTACTAACGGGATAAAAGAAATTAAACTCGTCAATCCCGGTGGGCAAGTTGCAATCGATGACCTGGGTTTTACTTACGTCGAAGGGCCGCCGAATAATACGGTGTACGAGGATTTTACGGATTTAAATAATCACCCGATTTTTAAAGATTTTTCTAAGCGAGCCAATTTTACTTTGGGAGTATCCCCATATTCTGCGACATTTACCGGTGGCATTGTAGCACCTACTGATTTCCCCTTGTATACTTTTGAACATACCAATCCTTTACTGGTAGATCAGGGAGGTTCAGGGTCCTGGTCGATTGTAAATGATACGACGTCAAACCAGACTCCGGATCCGGCCGTGGGAATGATCGTCTTTGAAACCCCCGTTGTGCAGGTGCAATTTTATGCCGCTGTTTTTTTTGAGAACGATGGTGTCATTGATGTTTTCGATACCGAAGGAAACCTGCTTACGACGACTGATGACGTCCCGCTGAATATAAATATTGGTTACGAGGGAGATTTTACTTATTTCGATTTCAACGCGGCGGAGTTAGGCGCAGCCGGTGGGATAGGGAGTGTCCATTATACGAATACCCCATTTATCGGGGATACCGGAAGTATTCCTCAGATTAGTCTCGATGATATCGGGTTTACCCCTATCGGCGCGCCCGGAAGTGGTAACGAAGGACCGCCTCCAGTTCAAGGTCCGACAATTACTACCCAACCCACGAGCCAGGAAGTGCAGTCCGGTACCGCTATAGCACTAACAGTCGCCGCCAGCGGTGATGATCTTGCTTACCAGTGGTATACTGGTAACAGCGGTGATACCGCTAACCCCGTCGCCGGCGCCACCGACAGCACGCTAACCACCGGCGCCCTTACCGCGAGCACGAACTACTGGGCGCAGGTAACCAATGCCAGTGGCTCCGCTGACAGCGATACTGCGGTCATCACCGTGTCAGCGCCTTCCATACCCCTCGTCCTTGACGGCTCAGGAGATATCGCCGGGGAAGACATTCAGCATGCCAACGGCAACGTCTTCGACCAGATATTACTCACCGGAGAGTTCGTCCAACTCCAGGCCAAACCGGGACAGATCACCCGCGTTTCCTTCATGGACGAAAACGAGGACATTGTGCAGGTAGAATTCTCAGGTAACGGTACCTTTACCGTAACCCTCGACCCGGCCACTTTCCTGCCTCCGGCCGTCCCCCCGCGCTACAACCAGCAGGTTGAGTACGTGACGGGCAAGCCAAGCGTGATCATCGACGGAGCAGACGCCAATACCTTCTTCAGCATCTTCACGGTGGGAAGGATCAACGCCTTTAACCAGGCGCTGTTCCCCGAGGGACAGGTCTATGACGCTCAGGCCGATGTGGCCCTCGTAGAAGTAGTCAACTCCACGGGACTGGGAGGGGTACAGTTATCGAATGCCGTATTCAGTGGAAGCACGGGCAATGTCGGCTTCGATGCACGCGGCGTACCGATCGCGGTACGCTTAACGGTGGGCGACATCGACGCCGATGGAGATGCGGTGCCGCATCTCCTGTTCGGAGAAGGGTCCTTCACAGTGCCGGCAGGCAATCCCGGCTTGCGAATCACCGGAGGTGACCTCTTGCAGACGAACGGCGCTGCGGTCGTCGTCGCCGAGAGTGGTTCAACCACGACCGGGTTTGAGACCCTGATCACCCAGAACAACTTCAAGTCTGACGAAACGCCTCAGCCGACACTGAGCATCGATGCCACCTTCGCCAACGAAGACGGGGATGCGATCGAGGTTACAACAGAGGAATTGACGATCGAGTGAGGAATGATCTATCGATCAGTTTTAGCCGCCGTCGTCCCGCGGGTGCGGGACTATGGCGTGCCATGGGTGTTATGTGAATATGTGGAACGCAACCTGCGATGAGCTCAGTCGAATCGTGACTCTAGCGCGTTGAGGATGTCGCAATTGAAGAAACGCGCTGGGGAATGTCGGACACGTATGTCAGCTCCTTGGAATGTATGATGTCGTCTCGCTGTCGTGGTACTCGGTAGCCACGGCTGACAAGGGAGTAAAGACCCAATCCAAACACGGAGCGGGTCCCTTCAGCTATGTTAAATCCTTACCCCTTAGAATTTTAACAGTATAGATTTACCTTAAATGGAATATTGATGTTTTTAGTAACAAATTATTGCCAAAAAATTACTCTGTGTTCATAAATTCACACTCATTTTTGGTAGAAATCAGCATTATTTTATGCAGAAAGAAGATCGTTTATGACTAATTATAAATTTTTGAGCGCAGTAATAGTTTTCTTAGGATTAACGGTTCAATTGTCAGCCCAACCTGAATCACTTGATACTTTTTTTGATTTCGAGAATGTCACGGGTGAAGGGCCAGAATTTATAATAGGGGAATCCCCTTTCACGGTCCGTATTATTGGATTTACTTTACAGGATGTAGATCCCGGCCTTGCTCACTCGGGTAACCGGGCCCTGGTTCTCGATCCGAGTGCACCTGACCATAAGATATTATTTGAAAGAGGGGTATATGAACTTCAATTCTATGCTGTCGATACCTTGGGAGGAGGAAGGATCGAAATTAGAGAAAGACATTTTCGTGATTTAAATCAACAAGGCGTAGTCAACGGCTTGACGACCAGCCCTGGTCTACAAAGTTTCGTCTCCTTTAGTGGAGATGTCCTGGATTTATCAGATTTGAATTGGACGAATGGGATGAAAGAATTAAAAATTATCAATCCTGCCGGACAAATAGCGATTGATGACCTGGGATTTACTTATGTTGAAGGGCCACCAGATAATACGATATTTGAAGATTTTTGGTTTTTTTTAGAGCGTGCTGAATTTTTATTCCCAACTGGGAGTCGAACGGATTTCATCATTGGTTTTCCACCTTACACCGCGCACTTTACGGGCGGTGTCATCACGGGGGGGTTACCCGCTTATAATCACTCCTTACCTGGTGGGGGTGGGCATTGGGCAATTGTCCAGCAAGAGATCTCCGGCCAACCGGTTCAAGAGATTACAGGAGTCATTGAATTTGAAACCCCGGTTGCTCAGTTACAGTTCTACGCCGCCATATTTTTTGAGGATGATGGCTTTATTGAAATCTTCGATACAGAAGGGAACCTGCTTACAGCAACCGACGATATCGGCATGAATGTAAGTGTAGAATTGACTCAAGCTTTTACTTATTTCGACTTCAATGCAGTGGAATTAGGGGCCCCCGGTGGCATTGGTAGTCTACACTATACGAACAGGACGATCACCTCTACTACGGGGAATGTTGATAGCATCGGAATTGACGACATCGGGTATACTCCCATCGGTGCCCCCGGCAGTGGTTCCGAGGGACCACCCCCCTGTCTCGGGTCCCTCCATCACCACCCAACCGTCGGGCCAGGAAGTGCAGTCCGGCACGGCGGTGGTTTTATCCGTTGTAGCCAGCGGCGATGATCTTACCTATCAATGGTATACCGGCACCAGAGGCGACAGCGCCAATCCCATTGCCGGCGCTACGGGAAGCAGCCTGACCACCGGTGCTCTCACCGTGAGCACCAACTTCTGGGCACAGGTTAGCAATGCCGGAGGAACAGCCGATAGTGATACTGCGAGCATTACGGTGACAGTCCCTGCGGTCCCCCTTGTCCTTGAAGGTTCGGGCGATATCGCCGGAGAGAATATCCAGCATCCTAACGGTAATGTATTCGACCAGATTCTGTTAACCGGGGAGTCCATTCATCTCCAGGCCAGGACGGGACAAATCACTCGGGTCTCCTTCATGGACGAAACCGAGGACATCGTGCAGGTCGAGTTTTCAGGCGCAGGGACCTTTACCGTTACCCTCGACCCGGCCAGCTTCCTGCCCCCGGCCATTCCCCCACGCTACAACCAGACAGTCGAGTACGTGACGGGCAAGCCCAGCGTGTTCATAGAGGGAGCCGACGCGAATACCTTTTTCAGTATCTTCACGGTAGGGAAGATCAACGCCGTGAACCAGGCCCTGTTCCCAGAAGGACAGGTCTATGACGCGGAAGCCGATGTGACGCTGGTGGAAGTGATCAACTCCACAGGAATGGGAGGAATGCAACTGTCGAACACTGTTTTTTCAGGAAGCACGGGGAAAGTCGGAGTGGATGCACGAGGAGTGCCCATAGCAGTACGATTAACGACAGGCGACATTGATGCGAGTGGGGACGCGGTACCGCACCTCCTGTTTGGTGAGGGATCCTTCACGGTGCCCGCTGGTAACCCCGGTTTGCGGATCACGGGAGGAGACCTGGAACAGACAAACGGTGCCTCAATCGTGATCGCAGAAAGTGGATCGACGACCCCGGGTTTGAGACATTGATCACGCAGAACAATTTTAAATCGGATAACACCCCTCAGCCGACACAGAGTATTGACGCAACCTTCGCCAATGAGGATGGTGATGCGATCTCCGTCACTGTTGATGAAGTGACAATTGAATGAGGAATGATCTATCGATCAGTTTTAGGTGTTAAGTTTTAAGTGTTAAGTGAATAGGTGGAACGTGCTGTCCTCCAACCAGGATATAACTTTCGTATCGCTCTAAATTTTCTTTCTTGTGTATTTTGCGCGTCTTGCGTTGCTTAGAAATAGTTTCGCATCAGTGAAGTAGCATCTGGTAGTTATTTTAATCTACTCCAACATTCAATACTATGACAGAAGATAAAATATTTCCTACCCGTGGGAGCATTGAAGAAGCAGAAGAGGGTGATCTCCTGCAACTCAAATTCGATGAAAACGGTCTTATACCCTGTATCACTCAGGACGCAGAGAGCAACGAAATCCTTATGTTTGCCTACATAAATGAGACGGCCCTAAGCGCTTGTATCAGCACCGGCCTCGCGCATTATTACTCTCGCTCTCGGAAAAAACTTTGGAAAAAAGGAGAGCAATCGGGGTATATTCAGAGGATCGTCAGTTTAAATATAGACTGTGATCAGGACTGTATACTACTCAAGGTTAAAGTTGAAGGCGGTGCTTCATGTCACCTGGGTTACCGTTCCTGCTTTTTCCGAGAACTGGAAACATTGTCTGATGACACTGATTTTAAATTAAATTTTATCGAAAAAGAAAAAATATTCGATCCGAGCAAAGTTTATAACCGGTAATATTAAATAACAGAATTAGTGTAATGATTGTGCGCGAAAACGGGAAATTTTAATCTAAATAAATAGATGGAAGAATTGCCCTCATTCAGCGTTTTTAATTACACTATATGTGCTGTTTATCTGGCTGTAATGTTCAGCATCGGGTTATGGCTGGCTGGAAAGCAGAAGACGACAGAAGACTACTTCCTCGCGGGTCGAAAAATGCCATGGATTATCGTTGCCATGAGTATGTTCGCCTCGCTTACGAGCGCGGCTTCCTTTATCGGAATGCCGGGGCTCGCTTATCGAGAAAATATTTCTCAAATTGCTGTTGGGGTTGTTAGTGTTCTTGCCGCTCCCTTTTTTATCTATCTTTTTTATCCTTTTTATCGACGGCTCCGCGTAACCACTACTTACGAATACATAGGGTTTCGCTACGGGAGACCCGGTCGCTATGCTGTATCGGGATTGTTTGTGCTGCTGCGTTTATCCTGGCTTGGCATCGTCATCTACTCCCCCTCTCTTGCCTTATCGGTAGCGACCGGGGTTAACCTTTATCTCGCAATTCTTCTCATGGGCGTTCTCGCCACCACCTATACAGTCCTCGGTGGCCTGTCCGCGGTACTGTGGACTGATGCTATTCAATTCATCCTCCTTGTGGGCGGGGCAATCTGGGTGTCGATAAGTTTACTTTACGCCGTTCCCGATGGGTGGGCTGGTATTATTACCATCGCCAGCGAAACAAACCATTTGAATGTATTCACCTGGAAAATCAGCATTTTTGAGATGAGTGCTACGGCCGTTGCTTTCACTACTTTCATTGGGTTTTTTCTAGGCTACGGGATTGACCAGGTTACGGTGCAAAGGCTTTTAGCGACAAAAAAATTCAGTGGGATGGTAAAGGCTACGGTGGTAAACTCATTCATCGATTTGATCATCGTCGGTATTTTAATTTTTATCGGAATAGGCATGTTCGCCTTTTATCACCATTTTCCTGAGCAAGCCTCCGAGGAAATGAAAGGAGATAGAGTGCTGCCTTTTTACATTATGCAGAATCTTCCTGACGGGGTATCCGGACTCCTCATCACAGCCATCTTTGCGGCCGCGATGTCGAGTATGGATTCAGGGATAAATTCGGTCTCTACTGTCATCGTTAACGATTTTGTTAAACCATTGCGCCGCAAAGCCAGGACTGAACATCAAGATGTACAGTTAGCGCGTATCCTTACTTTTGTCTTGGGAGTATTAGCGGTTATTGTAGCCTGTTATGTTACAACAATAGGAGAAATTATTAAAGCCGGCGGGACTCTCATGAGCCTTTTTGCGGGACCAATTCTTGGCCTTTTTCTACTTGGCATATTCACTCAGCGTGCAAATATTCTGGGATGGGTTATAGGTACTGCCATCGCCATACCCGCTACTCTCTGGTTACAACACAATACGGAAGTCCATTTTATTTATTACGAGTTTTTCTGTTTATGTGTAAACCTGATAATTACCTATCCTGCCAGTCTCATTTTTGGCGGGGAAAAAGCACCGAAAAAATTTACACTCAAGGGAAGGTCGGAATTAAATGCAGGTGAATAGATGGACCCGGCTATTTTCGAATGCGGATATGGGATTTCGGATTTTTCTATTATTTGCAAGTCTCGTAATCGAGGGTTTATTCGATGACTAACATTGTGACATTATTTTGGGGCATCGCCGAAGAAGTGAACCTTCGTCCCACAGTAGAGGGACTACGCCGTGGCAAGCAGACCAGTAGCTGTTGCATTAATATCACCTAATTTAAATTTATAAAACATACCCTTATTTGAAAGGCCTGAACGGTGACTTGTAATCGTATATACAATGTCTATTTGCCTGGATTGCTTCGTCGTTTCACTTCTCGCAATGACAAAGGGATGAGCAGGCAGCGTGTTTTAATTACACTCCTATTGTCATTGCGAGGCTGCTTGTCAGCCGTGGCAATCCAGGAGGATGTCTGTTGCATATCGTTAGCCTCCGAATGGTGAGGTTCACCTTTAATCGAACGATTGCATGGGTATAATTTAAAGTATCTTACTCATGTTTCTTAGCAACTATCATCAGACTTCGTTTCGCTTCTGCGAGACGAAGCCATGGCGGGACGAAGACGAAGATATAATTAAGGGATGTCGTAGTGCCGGTGCTCAATTGGATAAGCCAGTAATTATAATACTTGAAAAAGCGCATGGCGCGTTCATTCTATAGCTGCTTAAAATTTATTTAAATGATACTTGATACCGAAATACGCTCAAAAATTGATGAAATAAATCGGCGGGCAGGATACCTATGGAGGTATCTTTGACGCCGAAGGTAAGCTTGGCGAAATAGCGAAAATTGAAGCAGAGATGGGGCAACCCACTTTTTGGGATAATCACGAAAATGCTCAAAAAAAAGCATCTCAGGTAAGTCAGCTCAAGCAAGTCATTAATCCTGTTATCGAGTTCCGTAAACAGGTGGAGGATCTCAAAGCAATGGAGGAACTTGTAGCGGAAGGATCAGATGAAGAAGCGCAGGAATTATTAATGGAAATTGAACCCATTACGGCAAAGCTTGCTGATGTTATAGGGAGCCTGGAAGTAAAATCATTTTTGAGTGGCCCCCATGATCGATGCAACGCGATTATGGGCATCCATGCCGGGGCTGGAGGCACGGAGTCCTGCGATTGGGCAGAAATGCTTTTACGTATGTATACGCGCTGGAGTGAACGCCATGGTTTCGAAGTTACGATACAGGATATGCAATCGGGTGAAGAAGCGGGAGTCAGCCGCGTCGCTATGCACATAGCAGGTGAAAACGCTTATGGTTATGCAAAAGCAGAACGCGGCGTGCATCGACTGGTCCGCATTAGTCCATTTGACTCGAACCGCCGCCGGCATACTTCCTTTTGTGCCGTTGATGTCATTGCCGAAATCGAGGATGACGCTGACATCGATATTATAGATGATGAATTGCGAATAGATACTTACCGTTCGAGCGGAAAGGGCGGACAACACGTAAATAAATCAGATACGGCAGTGCGCATTACTCATTTACCTACGGGTATTGTTGTTGCCTGTCAAAATGAACGATCGCAGTATAAAAATAAAGCGACTGCGATGAAAGTGTTGAAATCACGTATCTTTGAGAAAATGGAAGATGAAAAACGTGCGGAGCGAGATAAATTTTACGGTGAAAAAATTGAAATTGGTTGGGGAAATCAGATACGCAGCTATGTTTTTCAACCCTATCAAATGGTTAAAGATTTACGCACCTCGGTAGAAACTTCCAATATTCAGGAAGTAATGGATGGAGATATAGACCGCTTTATTAACGCCTGGCTGCGCGCCGGCTGTCCCACCGCCCGGAATAAGACAGACAATAACGATTAAGGTTCTCGTGAAAGCAACAGCAAATAGCTACGAAGAAATTCGTAAGGCATTGGAACAACAGCCATTGTTTGAGGATAAAACATGGCAGTTATCACCTGAGCCTTTCACCCTTACTGGGGATGAAGTGTCTATAATAGATGATATAGGGAAAGCCTGTTTAGAATTTTATCGTGCACTGGAATTACTCTATATACGCTCTGTTGAAGATAAGAATCTTCTACGCAATAAACCGCTCAAAGCTCCATGGGTTGCAGAGTACCTTGACCGTGGTAAACCCGAGAAACTTATCAAACATGCGCGTTCCAAGCGATCACGTGGAGAAATGCCACTCGTCATACGGCCAGACTTAATATCTACCGATGACGGCTTTGCCCTTACCGAAATCGATTCTGTTCCAGGGGGAATCGGATTAACGGCTTTTCTCGCGCGGTTATACTATAAGGACGGAGTAAAATTAGTTGGCGATGCAGATAGAGATAGCATGATTCTCGCTTTTTATGAAGCCCTGGCCGCACGGGTGGAAGGGGAAACGCTTCCTCTTATCGCGATTCTTGTCAGTGATGAAGCGAACACTTATCGGCCGGAGATGCAGTGGTTGGCTGATATGCTTCAAAAAAAGGGAAAGCGTGTCTATTGTTTTCATCATAGTGAAATCTTACCATTGGGTAATACACTATGCGCTTCCGTTGATGGAAATCCGGAAAAAATTGATATCATCTACCGTTTCTGGGAACTGTTCGATCTTGCTAATGTGCCCCTGGCAGAATTCATTCTCGAAGCCTGGGAGGACTCGCAACTCGTAGTGACTCCGCCTATGCGCCATTTTCAAGAGGAAAAACTGTCAATGGTGTTGTTTCACCATCATTTACTGGATGTTTTCTGGAAAGAAAACCTTTCAAAATCTTCGTTCAGGTTACTCTCAAAAATCATCCCTAAATCATGGGTCATGGATCCCGTTGATATTCCTCCTAATGCAGTATTGGAGGGGCCTGCAATTGGGGGTAAGCCCATTTCATCCTGGGAGCAGTTGGGGGAAGCATCACAAAAAGAGCGCAACCTTATCATCAAAATGAGTGGTTTCCATGAGGAGGCCTGGGGGGCACGCAGTGTCGTGCTCGGGAGTGATGTATCAGGCGCTGACTGGATAAAAGAGATCAATAATGCGCTACAATCAAGTGATCGAAATCTTTTTGTGCTTCAGGAATACCATAAGCCAAAACGCCTGCAACATACCCTATACAAAGCATCGGGTAATGTCGAAGTAGTCGATGGCCGGTTACGGTTAGGCCCTTATTACTTTGTCAATAATAATAATACTAAACTGGGTGGAATACTCGCTACATTTTGCCCCGCTGATAAAAAAATAATTCATGGTATGCGTGATGGCGCTATGCTTCCATGTCAAGTGCATGGTTGAATTATTTTTGATATGATGACATACAGGAAATCTTCGTCTGCGTCCTTTAAATATCTAGAAAATTATTCCTTATAATTCTCAGCGGCCACGACGGAGCGTGACCGCCTGGAAGTTTGAGCTATAATCTCAGATTTACCCCAACAATTAATAAGTACCAATTTCTGTATGCCTCTTGTCGGTTACAATCTGATGGGAAGAGAGGCTTATGAGTCCTTCCGAGAATGGGTCCTTAAAATTACCCTATAATAAAAAAGAACTCAATTTGGGACGAAGACGGAAAAGAATACTTACTCTATATTCTGATCCTGCTGTAAAAGAGCATTTTGTTCACGCATGGTTACGACCCATTCATGCATCACTGATTCAGGGACTTTTTTCGCGTCCGATATACTCAATGGAATTCCTGTAATGGTATTATCAGGAGTAAAGGTGGCTTTTTCGATTCTGGTCGTAGTTATTCTAAGCGTATCTTTATACCCGTCATTAAAATTAATCTGTAAACCATCTTTAATCAGTGTCCATCGACCCGGTACTTTAATAATACCTTCATTAAGCTTAAATTTAATACGTGAAGCTTTACCCCAAGATTCAATTTGCAGGAAATAGCGATAGGCATCGATATCTCCCACTTCCCAGAAACCAAGGAAACTTTCGCCGCTCGCCAATTTTGGTTTTCCAAAAGTGAAATAATCCTTAGCTTTCTCAGAGCCCATTCTTTTTACCAGTGCCGTATTGTCAGAATCGGTTCCAAAGCTCCCTTCCTTATCGGCTGCCTCATAAGTATAGCCTTCCGATGTGCTGGAAATCTTTCCTTCTATTTTCTGATTCATCAAAATAATAGCTTCTCCATTATTTTCCATCCATGTCCCTTCCTCAATGGTCATTTCGCGTTTTGAAGGTAGAGCCATTTCCGCACTACCACCGCGTTTGAGAAAAAGATAAAAAATATTGTCCCGAGATATTTCAACCTCCCAGAAACCGATAAACTCACTTCGGGTGGGAGTGGACACCGCCGTATCGATTTGAACATAAGTATCACTCTCATTTGTAATATGTGGGGTATCAGTTGTGAGGTTACCGACCAAATTACGGCTGACACGTTTAGCCCTCAAAGTGCTTTCGGATTTTCCCTCAAGAGGGACTCCCGGCAGATAGGCTTCTTTAAAATAGTCATCACCCTTTCTCTCGAAGACATCGTGATATCCATTGGGCCAGGTAATAACAATTCGATTTCCATCCGTAACCCACTCACCTTTATCAATCTTATTGCTGACTGCTCCCGACCAAAATGAGGAAACGCGCCCCGCTTTTTTAATGATTAAATAAAAGGTGTCTCCCGTATCATCTTTAAATGCCCAGAACCCAATTAATGCAGCTGGGTTGAATGCGGGTGTGGGGTTTCCTGTTTGCGCGACCGAATAATTAGCGGCAGTGAGCAGGATTAATGGGCAGATTGCCAATAAAATTACAGGCTTCATGAATAATTTTAAGAATTATCACACATACTCATGTATGGCTATGAAAAGTCAGCCTTAAATTAATTTCTCTGCAATTACGCCATGAAATTGTTCATAAATTGTATAGCTGAAAGATAAAGCATGAGTCCAACCGGAAATGACTATAACTACATGACAATGTTCCCGGAAACGAGGAATTGATTGATAGGATAGGCTCTTAGTTGCCAATTTTCGAATAATTTAAAATAGAGTAGGAAATTGATCCCTCGTTGATGCATTGACGGTCAGTAAAATTACCCTCAGGCAGGGAGTCTAGACTATGATGATAGGAAAACTGATATGTTCCATTACCGGTGTCTTGGAAAAAACCGCCAAGTCCACGAATTTCCGGAAAGGTATGTTTAATGGGCGTGTTTTCTGTTAGGGGGTAGGGGAAATTTATATTATGAACAATCAGATCATTTTCGGGTTTACCTGCTAGTTTTAATGTAAATTCAGCTGAAAGCGTTGCTGCAGTCCTTAAAGTGGATTCGAATTCTTCGTTATAGCGACCGTTGTTTGCTTTAACCTGATCAAAAATATCTCTGGGGACAACGAGAGAAAAGGCGAGCGCCGGTAACCCCCAAAACGCCCCCTCGACTGCACCTGCCACCGTTCCGGAACACAAAATTAAAGGCAGCGTTGTGTTATAACCGACATTAATGCCTGAAACGATAATATCGGGTTTCTCATCGAGTAGATTCCCCAGAGCAATATTTACGCTATCACTGGGAGTGCCGTCAACTGACCATGCGGGGCAAGCCAAATCATTGTACTTTTCCACTTTAACGGAACGATAACGACTCATCCCCTTACTGATCCAACTTTGTTCTGATTTTGGTGCCGCTACAATAACAGAGAAATGTTCCTGTAGTGCTGCAACGAGTGCATGAAGGAAAAAACAACCTACACCATCATCGTTGGTAACGAGAACTGTGGGTTTCTTCATTTTAGATGATTCTGGTTTGCGTGCATTTTATAAAACCTGTGAGCAGAAAATATATCAATCAATGTTTCGGTGAGCAGGGAATCACCTTATGAATTTAAGGATAATAAGATAAGGTTTATTCGCTCATTTCCTAATCATGGGGAGCGTTGTCTCTATGACTGCGAGGACTACGACTGTCTCGGCGATCACCCCGGCGTGGACGACGGTCATCCCCGCGGTTGGGGGCGCGACGCGGTTTCTCTTCGACGGGACGGCCTTCCCGTTCAGCCATGGCAATACGACGGCTTAAGCGAACGCGACCCCGATCATCAGCGTCAATGCATTTAACCCACATTTCGTCACCCATTTTACAAATATCTTCAGGATTATCGACGTGGAAATCGGCTAATTCGGAAACGTGCACGAGACCTTCCTTCCCCGGCAGACACTCAACAAAAACGCCGAACTCTTTGATCCCTCGAACAATTCCGTTATATAATTTACCAACTTCGATTTCTCCAGTGGCGAGTTCAACTTCTTCGATCGCACGTTGCAGGGAAAGCTCGTTATTGGCATAAATAAAGACTTTTCCGCTATTATCTTCATGAATGTTAATTTCGGCCCCACTCACTTCAGTGACACGGCGAATATTTTTACCTCCTGGTCCAATAAGCGCGCCGATCTTTTCCGGATCGATTTGCATCTGATGAATACGAGGAGCATGCTCTTTCAACTCTGATCGTGGTTCAGTGATTTCTTCCGCCATGATTTCGAGAATGTTCAATAATGATTTCCGATTTTGGGCGATCGCTTCCTTTGCGATTTCAAAAGGTAATCCTTCAATTTTAAGATCGAGTTGAAATCCGGTGATTCCTTTTTTCGTGCCGCAAATCTTGAAATCCATATCGCCAAAGTGGTCTTCACTTCCAATGATATCAGTGAGCACTACATGTTTGGTTATCTTTCCCGAATCATCGCTTTGACTGACCAGCCCTACGGAAATTCCGGCAACCATGTCTGTGATAGGAACACCGGCGTCCATAAGGGCAAGACACCCACCGCATACCGAGGCCATAGAGGTGGAACCGTTGGATTCCATTATCTCAGATACAAGCCGCAGGGTATAGGGAAACTCATCTTCAGTGGGAATGACCGGCAGGAGTGAACGTTCAGCAAGCGCCCCATGACCGATTTCACGACGCCCCGGTCCCATATTTCGTCCGGTCTCACCAACGGAATAATGGGGAAAATTATAGTGTAAAATAAATGATTTGGAGCGTGTCCCACCTGTCAAGCCATCCATGTCTTGTCCGTCAGAGGTTGTTCCCAGGGTGGTAATGACAATATTCTGAGTTTCTCCCCGTTGAAAAAGAGCGGAACCGTGCACGCGCGGAAGGACTCCAGCCTGACAGGTAATGGCGCGTAAATCTTGAGGTCCTCTGCCGTCAGCGCGCTTACCTTTTTCTAAAATATTATTTCGGTAAACTTCTTCCTGCAAAATTTCAAAGGCCATACGAATTTGGTTAGGATCAAAATTCTCTTCTCCTACTTTTTCGAGAACTTTATTACTGGCATCTTCCATGATGCTGTTAACAGCTTCATCGCGATCCAGCTTTTTTTCTTGAAATACGGCCTTGTCCAGTCGGTCGCTGACATGGTCCCTGATAAAAGCCAGTGTTTCGGGGTCACAGTTATGGAGCTCAAAATCTCTCTTTTGCTTTCCAGCCGACGCGGCCAACTTTTTTTGTGCGTCTATTATTTTTACGACATTTTCATGGGCAAATTCCAGGGCCGCGATAAAGCGTTCGTCGGGTAATTGGTCGGCACTCCCTTCGATCATCATCATGTCTTGTTCGTTCCCGACATAAATCAGGTCGAGCGATGATTGAAATTGTTGTTCATGGGTGGGGTTTACAATAAATTCTCCGTCCACTTCTCCAATACGCACGCATCCGATCGGTCCATTCCAGGGTATGTCAGATATGAGCATTGCTGCTGATGCGCCGTTCACCATTAGAATGTCAGGTTCATTAATGAGATCCGTGGTGAGCAGCATGCCTAAGACTTGAACTTCATTGAGAAAACCTTTGGGGAATAACGGGCGTAGTGGCCGGTCACACAGGCGTGAGGTAAGAATTTCTTTTTCCGAAGGACGTCCTTCACGTTTAAAAAAACCACCGGGAAATCGTCCCGCCGCGGAAAATTTTTCTCTATAATCAACAGTTAATGGGAAAAAATCCTGGTCTGGGCTGCGGAGTCCTGTGGCCGCCGTGGCTGCCACAAATACAATGGTTTCTCCTAATCGAATAGATATCGCTCCGTTAGCTTGTTTTGCCAATGTTCCGGTCTCAAATGTAATGCCGAGATCATCAACGGTTTCTGAATATTTATGCTTTAGCATCTTTTACCTTTATTACTTATTTCTTTCTTAATCCACTTGAAATGTCGATCCATCGACCATCTTAAAATATATTTTATTTTAAAATAGGGGGTTCTGTTTGTTAATTTTTATTTCATACACATAGCAGTATTGCATTATATATTTATCTCACATCGATGGCTTTACATGACTTGTGCCAGACAGAGTGATTGAGACAAGAGTGTCCAGCGAGTGCGAGATTTGACTACAATCTTTATCGACGCAATTTAAGGCGCTGCAACAGGTCGTTGTATTTTTTAAGATCGTGTCGCTTTACATAATCAAGCAACTTTCGTCTTCGGCTTGACAACCCGATAAGTCCTCTTCGAGAGTGAAAATCTTTACGGTGTGTCCGCAGGTGTTCGGTCAGATGATTTATACGGGAAGTGAGGAGGGCAATTTGGACCTCACTTGAACCGGTATCTTTATCATGTGATCGGTAATCATTAATTATATTTGTCTTATCAATCGTTTCTGTCATTTTATTCTCCAATTTCACGACTTGAGGGACGAACGTTTTTTCGCTCGTGAATCCAGCCGGAGCCAGAAACACCGTTTAAGCCCGACGAGGTTAATAGTCGGACAAGCCGCGGAAAAGGCCTTTATACCGGCACTTTTCTCAACGCAAGGGATAACTAAATGGCGGTAAAATTAACCTTTGCAAGCTTTAATTTAGATGCAGGAGTTTTAAAAAAGGGATGTAATTTTTATTTCGTAAAGAATCTTTTTCATCTGCTTCACCGTCAGTTTCCTCCGATATTTTACGACACTGCAATAGGGGAAGGCGCGGGCACTACCTGTATTATCCTGCTTTAAAGACAATCTTCTCTATTTTTTCGCACCCTTCAATTTTCTTCAGGCGTTCCATGATTTCATTGTGCTTGAATTTTAACTCCTGGCGCAAAATAGGGTTGGTAACGGCGACAATTAATTTTCGTTCTTTCTCTATGCGTAGAGGACGGCATCGATCCGCATGCATCCTCCCCACAATGTCTCGCCAGTGGGTGATAAGGCTTTCTTCGGGCCTGAGGTCACCAATTTTATATTCCTGGATTAAAGTTTCAAGAAGGGTATCCAAACTCCATGCCGGTCGATCGATGGAATAATTTTTATCTTCCGGTAGAGAACGGAGATTAGCGATGAGATTTTCGATAGGGCGTGGAAATTTCATAGAGTGCAGTATCTATAGATAAGAAAACGTAATCCTAGCTACGGGGTCGATGAGGCAGATACGAAAGTAAATCTATTAAACAGTTGATACGATAATAATCTTTGATCCGGTTCTCCGGATCGAGGATAATAGCATTCCATCCGGCATTGATGGCTCCTGCCGCATCTCGATCAGGGCTATCTCCTATATGGAGTATATTTTTGGGATTGAGGACCATACTCTTTTCAACATGAGAGAAGATGCGGCGGTCTGGCTTCTCAAAACCCACCTCACTGGAAATAAAGATAGTCTCAAAAAATTTGCCTATCCCGCATTCGGCGGCGACATTACGAAGGCGTTTGTCCCAATTCGACAAAAGGGCAAGTCTGTAGTTGCGGTCCTTTAATGATTGAAGCGTGGGTAATGCATCATTTGAGATTTTCCATCGTCTTGCCAATGCAAAGGTCTCAAATAGATCTTTAAAAATAAGCTCAAAATCCTTATCAGAACAAAAGCGCCCAAAAGTCTTCCATGAAATATTGCGCCAGAATTCAATTTCCGTAGTTTCATTGATATTTTCACGTGTTTTTTTCAACGCCTCAGAAAATGAGCTTTTAAACATGGAATTTAAATCCCCCGCGGGGACAGTGACTCCATGATGGGATAGCACTTCAGCATACACGGCGCCAACAGAGGGGTGGGGGGTAATCAATGTCCCTGCGGCATCAAAAGTGATGCCAATTACCTCGGAAAAATCCACACTCTTAATGAATCATATTCCCTGGCTAATGGCTATTTATATTTAATGAGAACCATGTTTGCAACTTACTTGACGCTCTGTCATTCAATTTTAGTTTCTGAACAAAGTATTATTCATGAGCTACCTGCAAAATCTGAAATTTTACTATCGCGCGTGGCGATATCGTTTAAAACTGGAAGGGAAAGAGATACTCTTTATGACAAATACCCTTTCCCCTGGCGATACGGCAGTGGATATTGGAGCGCACAAGGGTGCATACACTTATTGGATGCAAAAAGCCGTAGGCCGGAGGGGCAAGGTGTTCTCCTTTGAACCGCAGCCGTCGCTGGCTGTATACCTTGAATCAATCATAACTTCCCTCAAGTTAAACCAGGTGAAAGTAGAAAATCTGGGAATCTCCTCAAAAGCTGGATCGGCCGAGTTATATGTGCCGGGGATAAATCCTTCTCCGGGTGCGACTTTTGCTGTTCCTGCGGAGAATTTCGAGGGAACAACTTTGAGGGTTAATATAGAGTCCCTGGATGATTACTTTGATAAGACAAAAGGGAGACCCATACACCTTATCAAAGTAGATGTTGAAGGGCATGAGTTAAAAGTATTTCAGGGAGCGGAAAGAATTCTGAAAGAGGATCGTCCTGTATTAATATTTGAATGTGAAAATCGTCATCATACTCATGACAGTATGCATGATGTTTTCACTTTTCTTGAAGAGCTGGGATTTAAAGGGGGATTTTATTCAGGGAACCGTTTTTATCCGTTCTCGCTCTTTAATGAGACTGAACATCAGAAGTCAGGGCACCCCGGTTATGTAAATAACTTCATCTTCAAATACGGAACACTGCCCTCTGACTAATGAAAGAAATCAAGAGGGAGTGGAAGGACCTTTAATCGTTTTATTGTGTTCATATAGCTTGCTATAGCGAACGAGGGTATAAAATGCCATTGTCACCGCGATATAAAATCCGGGGAATCCATCCATAAAACCTAACTTTATAAAATAACCTCTGAAAAACCGCCATCCTGGTCGAAATACGGTTTGCAACAGCGACCACCGTGATTCCTTTTCCAACTGACGTTTTAAAAATATATCACTGAAATATATAATTTTTTCAATCTGGGCGTTAAGGTTGGGATAGGTGTAATGATGCAGGTCTCCCCTGAGTTTCTGCGATTTGCCATCAATCACGATTTTTTCATGTTCTATCCCTCCACCCCAACGCGCTTTACCGGCTCGTAAAAGCCGTTGGCTGTAATCCGGGTACCAATCGCCATGAGTAATCCAGCGTCCCATGAACCACACTTTTCGTGGAAAATAAGCACCATCGAAATCATTATTTTCTATTTCAATAAATGCCTGAATAGATGCCTTGAGTTCAGGCGAAACTTCTTCGTCCGCGTCGAGAGCGAGGATCCAGGGCTGCGTTGCATAATCCAGGGCTATATTCTTCTGGTCGCGATAACCGCGCCATTCATGATTGAAAACACGCGCATTATAGCTGAGCGCAACTTCCTCTGTTTCATCGCTACAGTCATTTATAACCAGGACAATATCCTTTACCCAGAACGCCACACTGTCCAAACACCTTTTCAGGTTATCGGCCTCATTGTGCGCAATCATGGTAACACTTAGCGGATATTTTTTTTCCTCACTCATAAATGATCAACACTCTCTAAGCACGAAATCAAAATTAGAATGCACTGTCCTCTAAATGTAAATTAATTTTGTGATTGATGAGGATTGGCAAAATTCGAGAATGTCATTTATAGTTAGTATCTGTCTATCAACCCCGTTTATAATTTAATGCTTTCATTGTACTATGGATTATGAAGAGTCTATACAGCCGCTTCGAGGAGAAAACACACTGCGCATCCTCCACCGGATACTTCCTCTAGGCCGTAAATATCATCCGATCTTAACGCTTTTTAATAAACGGCAAGGATTAATAGCTGTACCTTTTGCCATGCACTTTGTCATTACTCCAGCTTCATGGGGAAAGCAAATAGTCAATTATCTATTAACCGGGAGTGATTTCATTCCTGAAATAAGTCTTCTGGAACCCTTGTGTCGCAATTTGAAAGAAGGTATTATACTCGATATCGGAGCCAATACGGGGCTCTATGTGTTGTTCATAAGAAATTATTCAAACTTGCCAATTGTGGCTTACGAGCCGGATCCCTTTCTTTTTAAACTTTTAAACCAGACTATAGCCTACAATGCGATTCAGAATATCAAAATAAAAAATGTAGCATGTGGGAATGAGCGCAGTGAATTGGCTTTTGCCATGGGCATTAACGGCTCAGTCGTTGTTGACACCGTAAACAACCCATCGCATGAAGTGAACTTGCTTTTCTATGAAAATAACTGGGATCGAGAAGCGCAAGAGACGAAAGCGGGTAATTTAGTGATAAAAGTACCGGCCGTAGCCCTCGATGAGGAATTAGTCAACGGGCCTAAAGTGGCCATGATGAAAATAGACTGCGAAGGCTATGAGTGCCATATATTAAAGGGAGCTAAGGATCTTATCGCGCAACATAAACCCTATCTTTTTTTAGAACTTCATCCAACAATGCTCAATAAGTTTAACCATACATCTGAAGACGTCCTCGAATTATTAAATCCTTATTACCATTTACAGTACTGGTGTTATCAGCACAACTGGCCGACGACGAAATTAGGACGAAGTCTTATGAAATTCAGAAAATCGAAAGCCCACCAATATGAAGATGCAGATGAAATGCTCGCTGATATAAAATCCAATCCTGGCATATCCCAGGTATACCTGGTAGGTCACCCTAAAGAAGATTGAATGAAGTGAACCTGCTGATAGATCAACTTTTATCGCGTGTCATCTCGTTCCAGTTCTTTGAGGAATTCAGATATATCCCCTTTAGCTCTCGCCACTGTGATATCCGCCATGTATCTATTCTCTTCAAAGGTTTTAAAGGCTTGATTTAAATTTCTATTCTTTAAAGCAATAATTTTATGTTTAACTTTCCATGGCCCATATACGCGGTCATCCGACATCCCGTAAAATGCAACGGTTGGACAACCGCACGCTGCGGACAGATGAGTGGTTACGGTATCGACGCCGACATATATTTTGGCCCGGTATAAAAGATAAGCCAACTCTGAGAAAGACATCCCTTTTTCAGCAAAAATACAGTTTTCCCCAGTGTTTTCCTGTAAGCTCTTAGCCTGTTCTATTTCCGTTTGATCACTACTTGTATTGATAACTACCTGATCGAATTTTTGAAGCAGCCATTGGGTCAGCTCGATCCAATTTTCCATCGGCCACTCCTTGCTTTTCCACCTTGTGGCCATGCGCAAAACCGCATAATTACTCTGAATATGAATAATGTTTTCAAAAATCGGTTCTGTCACGTCCCTTGAATATTGGAGTGCGGGTGGGGAATCAGGGAGTGCCAATACTTCTTTTACTATGCGGTAGTCTTTTTCTACGGTATGTAGGTGAGGCTGATGAAACGTTAATATTTCGTCAAATACCCCCTTCCACATGATGTTTAATTTAGTATTCGTGCCATCAGCGATTTTATTTTTCCCCTTAAGCAAGGAAACTAACCAACGGGCCCTGCTTTTATCGGTAAGTTCAAAAATATAGTCGAAGTTGTATTTCCTTAATCCCCTGATGATATCAAGATCATGCATGAAGGTTTTAATATTTCGATTCTCATACTCAATAGGAGTGTATGGAAAAATGTGATCGATTCCATTACAACCTTCGAGTATTCCTTCGGACCCTTTTCTAATGACAACAAATATTTCCGCAGTGGGGCATGACTCTCTCACCGCTGCCAGGGTAGGGGTCATGAGGAGTGAATCTCCGATATGAAGGAGCTTGATAAATAATATACGCATCCTGATTATTTCAGCATAAAAACAGAGAACACTTCAGGTGTAATGTAAACGTGTAAGTTACTGAGACTTTCCGACTTTTATCTTTCAAATGACTTGTGCTATTTTGGAAACTTTATATGCTAATGCAAAATGAAAAATTTCATTAGCAAGGTAATGCACAACCTCGCTGCTATGTTCGTAGCATTGGGGGTGTTCATAGTTATTTGGGTTGTGGTCTTAATAATCCTTGCCCTTATTTTCGAGGAAAGAGCCGTTCCCATAAAAGAAGATTCTGTTTTAGCCTTTGATCTCTCTGTTAACATCATGGATTCTCCCCGTGATTTTTCAGCGTTCGATTTAATCGAAGAAACCATAGACGGTGGTTCTTCTCCCGTTTTATATTTAAAATCCGTGATTGATGGCATCGAGAGAGCAGCCGAAGATGACCGTATCTCGGCTTTATTCCTTTATGGCAGCCTCAGACCAGAAAATTATGGCTCCAGCTATGCGGTATTGCGGGAAGTGAGAGATGCCATAAAGCGGTTCGAAAAATCAGAAAAACCGGTTATCGCTTATCTCGTCAATTCTTCATTACGGGATTATTATTTAGTATCTTCGGCGGAGACCCTGATCCAGAACCCTTTTGGTTTAGTAAATTTAAAAGGACTATCACTTAATCATATATTTTTGGGAAATGCTTTTGATAAGTATGGGATTGAAGTGCAAACTTCACGAATCGGTAAATACAAATCTTTTGTAGAGGCATTTACCAGTGATAAAATGAGCCCGGAAGATCGTTATCAGACGAAAGAATTAATTGAAAGTTTATGGAAAAATATTCTCTCTGATATCAGTGAAAGTCGAAATATCAACGTTGAATCACTGGCAGAATTTTCGGAGGATCGAGGGTTCATTTCCCCTGATGTGGGGATCGAAGCTGGTTTAATTGACGAATCTGCGTATTTTGATGAAGTGCGGGAAAAACTTATAGAGGTATCCGGTTTTGATGAAGATCTAGAAAGCTTTAAACAAATTAAATTTAACGATTACCTTCGTGAAGGTCGTCTTCAATCCCCTGACATTCTGGTTCTCGATAAGGAGCCGAAGATTGCGGTTGTTTATGCCGAAGGGATGATCGTCAATGGAGAGGGAGATTTTGACCAGGTGGGAAGTGACCGGGTGTCACGAGAGCTTCGCAAACTGAGGCATCGGGACGATGTCAAAGCGATTGTTTTACGTGTCAACAGCCCGGGTGGCAGCGCTGTTGCTTCAGAAATTCTTCTTCGTGAATTGCAGTTATTGAAAGAGGAAAAACCGGTCGTTGTCTCAATGGGCTCGTTTGCAGCTTCAGGTGGATATTGGATATCTGCTCTTGCCGACACCATTTATGCGGAAGCGACAACAATAACCGGATCAATAGGTGTTTTTAGCATTTATCCCAATATAAAAGAATTCTCTAATCGCATTGGAATTACTTTTGATGGCGTGAAAACTTCCAAATATGCGGATATATTTTCGGTAACACGGTCTAAATCAGAGGATGAATTGGGATTACTGCAAGAGTACACAGATTTCATTTATGATTCTTTTGTCGCGCGTGTATCGGAGGGACGAAAATTAAGTATAGAAAAAGTAGAAGCGATTGCCCAGGGCCGAATCTGGTCCGGCGCCGGAGCGAAGGAAATTGGTCTCGTCGATAAATTGGGCGGGCTTGATGATGCCATAGAGCATGCCGTTGGTATTGCGGGGATAAAAGGTGATTGGCGTCTTATTCAGGTTCCTGAGGAAACGGATGCTGCAGCCTTTATCGATAAACTACTTGGTGGTCCAGGCAGAGAACCCATTGGGTATGAAGGTTCGCTCACTAATAAGTTAAAAGAATTAGAGCGTGAGCTTTCATCCTTAAACATTCTCAATGATCCGAATGGCGTTTATGCCTTGTTGCCACTCAGCTTTAAACTGAACTGAGTTTTAGGTGAGCATCGCGATTCATCGCACTTCAGGTAATTGACAAATTACGATTTGTGGATGAGACTTACTCCATTAAGATGGAAAACGAGGAAGTCATATTAAATCGCGATTGTAAAGCTACGCTCATTCCAGCTGGTCATGAAGTTGTCCTCACTGAGGGAACTACAGTTACCATTTCTCAGGCTCTTGGTGGCAGTCTTACCATACGAAATGATATGGGAATGTACCGGATCGGAAACAGCGAGCTAGACGCGCTTGGTGATGATATTGCCGGGCAAATAAGAAATCAGAAAATACCAGCTGAAGAATCTGACATACCATTTGGTGTGGATTTAGTGTGGGATGCTTTGAAAACCTGTTATGACCCGGAAATTCCGGTAAACATCGTTGATCTTGGATTGATTTATGATCTTTCCCTGGTGGATTTGGATGAAAATAACCATAATGTAAATGTGAAGATGACATTGACAGCGCAGGGGTGTGGAATGGGACCAGCTATTGCCGCTGACGCTAAAGAGAAAATCGAGGCTTTACCCTCTGTGCAATCGGCTGACGTGCAGATTGTATGGGATCCCCAATGGACTCCGCACATGATATCCGAGGAAGGTCGCAAACTGCTCGGTCTCGACTGAAGCACTTTTTAACCCATGGAACTGGAGGAAAAAAAAAGACCTCCCAAACCGGAATTAAAACAGATCCGGAGCTTTATCGACCACATTGCGTTGGAGCGTCGTCTCTCAGAATACACGGTGCGTAATTATCGAGCTGCCCTCTTAAATTTTTTTACCTGGCTGAGAGATATCAGCAATTGGACGGGTGATCTAAGTAAAATCGAAAACAGGGTGGTCCGTGATTACTTAATTGAAAGTCAACGTCGTGTATCGCGCCGCACGCTTCATAACCATGTCTCTGGATTGAGATCTTTTTATAAATTTCAACTCAGAAATGGAGCTGTTCAAAGCAATCCTTTTGAAGGAATCACATTACCTAAATTACAAAAACCACTCCCAAAATTTTTAACGGAAAATCAGATCAAACAACTTATTACTGGTCCGATGACCCTACTTGGTAACGAAAGTCTTACCCCATTTCAAGCATGGCGGGACAGGCTCATCCTGGAATTGCTCTATGGTGGAGGTTTGCGGGTGAGTGAACTGATTGGATTAAACTACGGGATGATTGATTTGAGCAGTGGCGTTGCGCGCATTCGGGGTAAAGGCAATAAAGAGAGGCTCTGCCCGCTTGGTAGGGTGGCCACGGCCTGCCTTAATAAGTTTAGCTCTGAACATGCACCTGAAACCGGCTATGACGACCCGGTTGTGATTAATGATCGGGGCCATCGGGTTAGCGCCAGATATGTCCAATTGATGATAAAAAAATATTTAGCCCTTTCGGATCTACCACTCGATATGAGTCCTCATAAGATACGACATTCTTATGCAACACACTTGCTCAATAATGGAGCAGATTTGAGATTGGTGCAGGAACTGCTTGGACACGCCAGTCTGTCTACCACCCAGATTTACACCCATGTAGATTTGGCGCGCTTAAAAGATGCTCATCGTAAAGCCCATCCGCGACCTTAGCAGGGAATTTATAGGTGGTATTCAATAGGCGGGATTGTAGCAGGGTGAAAATAGAGCTATGCTCCTGAATATTAAAATTTACGGCCACGACGGAGCGTGGCCCTCCATTATTATGGAGAGACGAAGAATAGTCGGCTATAACCACGCTGCTGCGCAAGGTTCGGTGGTAGCTATTCCTTAACTGGCAATGTGTGCCTTGCAGCCATACCTATTGTCGATTTTAGATTCCAATACCGTCCGTGTTTCTTCTGGAGGGCCACGCTCCGTCGTGGCCGTCGTCCAAGTCGATAATTTTTCAGGGAGCTACCCCTCAATGTATGCTATAAACTTTTATAGATTTCAGTGTCTTTCGGGTTTAGAACGAAGAGGTGTGAATCTTGCAAGAGAGCGGTTTTTTTCTCCATATCACAACGTAGGGGGAGCTGAGCGACACCGATTAATCGGCGCATGATTTCTACTCCAGAGAATTGCAGAGCCAACTCATAGGAAAATTCAGAGGTCGATCGGTACGCTTTTAAAAAACGGAGAATTAAATCATTATTTATTTCAGCTAATGTAAAGTGAGCCAGCGTGACCCCGATTTCAAATTCGGGAATTCCGAAAAAAGAGAATTCAGGATCAATAATTTTCAATCCGTTTTCAGTCCTCAACCAGCTGCCCGGGAAATAATCACCGTGCAACAGGGTGGGGCCATCCTCCAGATATAATCGCCCCAGTTTACTTACTGCTTCTACAAAAATGGCATTGTTAATCAGTTTGTCAGCCGCTTGTTGAAGCCCTGAAGTGATGGCATCGAGGTCCATACCATTGTTCTGTAAGAGAGGGAAATGAAATATATGTTCATGGTTAAGTTCTCGCATATCCCGATTTGTCAACGAGCCCCGGTCTGCTTCATCAAAGGGAAGTTTATGGAGCTTGCTCAACCACTCAGCTAAAGCGTCAATCTCCTCCGGGAGCAACTGACTCCCCAGGTATATATCGGTATAGTCTCTTGACTCACCCAGATCTTCGATGGCAATAATGCGAGACAGGGGGTCAAGGTCATAAAAATCAGGCATTCTTTCTTTCACCCCAGGGTGTTCTTTAATGAGTTCGTAAAAACGGGCTTCGCGTATAACGCGATCCCATGGAGCATCAATACTCGGGTATTTTTCTACCCACGGTCTTGACTGTTTCAAAATGATCGAGCGGTGATCAGTTGAAATGCGGAGCGTGCAGTTCATGTTCCCCTCGCCAGCCGTCTCAGCTTTAGTTACCCTTTCATTCGCATTAAGTAATCCACGCTTTTGCAGATAGCTTTCCACAATTTCAGATTCATTTTTATCCAATAGAGTGATTTGAGGATATTCTTTAAGTAGTTCCTCTTTATTCATTATATTTTCCAGCGGGGAATTAATGTCGGATAATAGATGCTTCCATTTAATGATAGTATGGATTTATAGATCAATAGCGAATGGATACCCCATATACAGTATATCCAGTGAGAATGATAAATTAACGGGCTGATGATAAAAACCGTTCTTAATAAGTCTGTATGAGCTGTTAAATAATTCGAAATCATGGAAGCGAAGCATATTTTTTATAAAAAGATTGAGATGTTATGAATAAAGGTAAACCTTTGGCACCAGAGAATATTAAGATTATCGCATAATGAATATACACGAGTATCAGGCAAAGTCGTTATTTGAAGAATATGATATTCCAGTTACGCCAGGTGCTGCTGTCCACATGCCAGAGGAGATTGATGGAGCGCTGGCGAGACTGTCCGGGGAGAAGCTGGTTGTAAAAGCGCAGATTCATGCCGGGGGACGTGGCAAGGGAACCTTTGTCGATGGTTTAAAAGGAGGAGTAAAGCTGGCTTCATCGAAAGAAGAAGCAGATAAACTGGCTCGAAGAATGTTAGGTAATACGCTGGTTACTCATCAGACGGGTCCTGAGGGGCGTGAAGTAAATACCGTTTATTTTTCTGATGCTATTGCCATTAAGAAGGAATTCTATCTCGCAATTCTCCTCGACCGAGCAAGCTCGCATCCGGTGATTGTCGCGTCAACCGAAGGGGGAGTGGATATTGAAAAGGTAGCTGATGAAACACCGGAGAAAATAACTAAAGTCTTTATTGATCCAGCTTTAGGAATAAAACCCTATCAAGCTCGCCTTGTCGCATTCGGACTCGGATTTAAAGGAAAGGATGCTTTACAAATGGGCAATATTGTCAGTTGCCTCTATCGTCTTTTCTGGGAAAAAGATTGCTCACTTGTTGAAATCAATCCGCTCGTAAGCACACCTGACGGTGGTATTGTCGCTTTGGATGCCAAAGTAAGTTTTGATGACAATGCTATTTTTCGCCACCCGGATATTTCGGAAATGCGAGACCTCAATGAGGAAAATCCAAAAGAAGTCGAAGCCTCCAAGTATTCTTTAAATTATATCGCGCTTGACGGCAATATTGCCTGTCTCGTTAACGGCGCCGGACTGGCGATGGCAACGATGGATATTATTAAACATTATGGCGGTAATCCGGCAAATTTTCTTGATGTGGGAGGTAGCGCTACCGAGGAACAGGTTACCCAGGCCTTTAAAATTATACTCAGCGATCCCCATGTAGAGGGCATACTTGTCAATATCTTCGGGGGAATAATGCAGTGTGATATTATTGCCGCCGGAGTAATAGAAGCAGCCAAAGCAGTAAAAATTTCTTTGCCACTGGTGGTTCGACTGGAAGGGACAAATGTTGATACCGGCAAGAAATTACTCGAAGACAGTGGACTTGCTATTACTTCAGCCGACAGCCTTGGCGAAGCTGCCCAGAAGGTCATCGCCATGGTGAAAAATAATTAATCCATCATTCTTAATTCCTAATTCTTAATTTATAGAGTGAGCATTCTGGTAAACAAAGACACTCGGGTTGTGGTTCAAGGTATCACGGGGAAAGCGGGAGGATTTCACGCCCGCCAGTGCCTGGAGTATGGCACCAATATCGTTGCCGGCGTGACCCCGGGAAAAGGTGGCCAGACTTTTGAGGATAAAGTTCCAATCTATGATAGTGTCGATGAAGCCGTTAGGCAAGAGGGAGCCAATGCAACCCTGGTATTTGTTCCACCCCCATTTGCCAGCGATTCCATACTGGAAGCAATAGATGCAGGAATTGAGCTTGTTGTCGCTATTACCGAGGGAATCCCGGTGCGCGACATGACGGAAGTAAAGGCCAAGCTTGAACGTTCCCAATCCCGAATGATTGGACCTAATTGTCCGGGGATAATCACCCCCGGTCAATGTAAGATGGGTATCATGCCCGGATATATTCACAAGCCAGGCAAGGTGGGCGTAGTCTCCCGATCCGGGACACTAACTTACGAGGCAGTGTGGCAGTTGACGTCTCGCGATCACGGACAGAGCACCTGTATTGGTATTGGCGGCGACCCTATTATTGGGACTACCCACACCGATGCGGTAAAGCTTTTTAATAAAGATCCAGAGACCGAGGCGATAATAATGATCGGGGAAATTGGTGGTGATGCTGAGGAAAAAGCCGCTGAGTATATTAAAGACAATGTTAAAAAACCGGTTGCCGCATTTATTGCCGGAACAACCGCTCCTCCGGGGCGACGCATGGGCCATGCCGGGGCCATTGTCTCAGGAGGGAAAGGGACTGCCGCGGCAAAAATTGAATCGCTCAAGGAGGCGGGTATTGCTATTGCTACAACCCCATCGGAAATTGCGGAAACCCTTTTTACGGTTTATAAAGGCTGAAGTGGCAGCTTGAGAGGATATTAAGAGCGACCTCGGCTGGAATAATTTCTACGCCCTCTTTGCTTACGTCTCCCCAGGTTTTTTGATGGAGGGTGTAAATGGTCGCCCTTGCGCAGGATATCGATCTGATCACGGAGGAGAGCAGCCTGTTCAAAACGGAGATCTTCTGCTGCTGCCAGCATCTCAGTCTCCAGTTCCGCGATAACCAAAGCCACATCCTGGTCCCCCCTCGCTTCTGCTACAGAAACAGGGTCAACGGCATCACTTTTATTATCGTAATGCAGACTGGCCTGAACAGACCTTTTAATGCTTCGAGGAATGATTCCGTGTTCGGTATTGTAAGCCAATTGCTTTTCCCGCCGCTGATCGGTAATTTCGAGGGTCTTTTTCAGCGAGTCATTTAATTCTTCAGCGTAAAGAATAACGCGTCCTTTTTCATGACGCGCGGCTCGACCAGCGGTTTGGATCAGACTGGTCAGGCTTCGCAAAAATCCTTCTTTGTCAGCATCGAGGATAGCGACGAGAGCGACTTCGGGCAGATCCAGACCTTCACGCAAGAGATTTACCCCGACTAAGACATCGAAGTCACCGCGTCGTAAGTTACGTAATATTTCCACGCGCTCAATAGCGTCAATATCACTGTGAAGATATTCCACGCGAATTTCTCTCTCTCGCAGGTAAGTACTCAAGTCTTCCGACATACGTTTGGTCAGCGTTGTCACAAGGACACGCTCTCCCGTTTTCACCGCCTCTTGTATTTCACCAATGAGATCTTCAACCTGGCCTTTGGTAGGACGAATTTCCATTAGTGGATCCAGCAATCCCGTCGGTCTGATCAGTTGTTCCGCTACGGTCTTAGAGAGCTGCAAATTATTATCCGAGGGGGTCGCGGAGACAAAAAGTGCTTGTCCGGTGATCTCATTAAATTCGTCAGCCCGCAAAGGCCGATTATCGAGCGCCGAAGGCAGGCGAAATCCAAACTCGACAAGTTTCTCTTTGCGTGAGCGATCGCCACGGTACATACCGCCAATTTGAGGAACCGTGGCGTGGCTTTCGTCAATGATGAGTAGAAAATCCTCAGGGAAGAAGTCTATCAGGCACGATGGGCGTTCGCCGGGATTGCGGCCAGAGAGATGTCGGGAGTAGTTTTCAATTCCACTGCAAAAACCCATTTCCTGCAGTAATTCAAGGTCGTATTCCGTGCGCATGCGAATTCGTTGAGCTTCGAGCAGGCTCCCCTTTTTTTCATATTCACGGACTCTCTCCTCTAATTCTTCACGTATTGCCTGAATAGCTGAGTCTAATTTGCGGCGCGGTGTAATATACTGGTTGGCGGGGTATAAATGAAAATGTTCAAGCTTATGACCGGTTTCTCCCGTGAGGGGGTCCAGTTCTTCTAAATTTTCAATCTCATCACCCCAGAATTCAATTCGAATGGCGCTCTCCATATAAGCGGGAAAGACATCGACCACTTCTCCGCGTACCCGGAAATGACCCCGTGTGAGTTCAACATCATTGCGCTCGTAAAGATTCTCAACTAAACGTTCGAGAAATATGTCGCGACTATAATTTTTACCAATACTGAGAGGAATCATCATCTCTTTGAAATCATCCGGAGAACCCAGACCGTAGATACAGGATACACTGGCCACCACGATAACATCTCGCCGACTGATCAAGGCACTCGTAGCCGAGATGCGAAGGCGTTCAATTTCATCGTTAATTGAGGAATCTTTCTCAATGTAAGTGTCGGTTTGAGGTATGTAAGCTTCCGGTTGATAATAATCGTAATAACTGACGAAATATTCTACGGCATTATCAGGGAAGAAATTTTTAAATTCCGAATAGAGCTGGGCAGCCAGGGTTTTATTGTGTGATATGACGAGGGTAGGTCGCTGCAAACACTCGATTATGTTGGCCATCGTAAATGTCTTTCCCGAACCGGTCACCCCCAGCAGTGTCTGATAGCCATTACCTGACTTGATGGAATCCACTAAGGATTTAATTGCCTGGGGCTGATCACCAGTTGGGTGGTAGTCCGCTTTTAATTGAAATTTCATCGGCTAGAGGGTGAGCGATAAACCATCAAAATTTATAAATGGTATAATTAAGCGTTAAAATCGCTCCTGTCGAGCTTGGCAACTGGCTTTTGAATAAGCGGTTATCACAATTTTTTGGTTGAGTAACTATTTATTCAGGTGCATCCCTATTACTTTTGAACAGTATACAGGATATTGTTCAAATTATATAAATAAAGCCTCCCGATGATTTCACACCAGCATAAATGTATTTTAATCAAGGTCCCTAAAACTGCAGGCACGAGTATCGCGCTGGCTTTGAACTGTGCGCATATATTAAAGCCACATCGAAATATCATTGAAATAAAAGCCGCCTTAGAAAGTAACCCTGGGATCGGGATTTAAAATATAGGGGAGACGCCAACGGTTGATTGTTTTAAAGAATATTTCAAATTTGGTTTTGTGCGAAACCCCTGGGATAGAGTAGTCTCTCTTTATAATCGTAAAGAGGGGATACAAATGTCGAATGTTATGAAATTTGAACAATTTGTGGATTGGATAAATTTCAGCAGTGATGCTTGTGTTCATCCATCGCAGCATAAGAATCAGCTGGATTGGTTTACCGACGATAGCAGTGCTGTAATTGTGGACTTTATCGGAAAATACGAAAACCTGGAAAGTGACTGGCTTAAAATATGTGAGATGCTGTCTGTTAATATTACCCTCCCTCACGCGAGAAAAAATCCATTTAATAAACGTAATTATACTGAATATTATACAGATCAAACGAGGGATATTATTCGAGAAAAATTTCACGTGGATATTGAGTATTTTAACTATGAATTTGGTATTTGAATCTTCTTGCTTTAAGATTTTCTCTCTCGCTTGATTAATTGCTTAGCTTTTAAGTATTCAGTTGAATCATAATATAATCATAGCCTTAATTCTTTTTGGCCTTGTCATTGCCTGGTTCATTATTCGCTTTTTTATACGTCTTACTCTCCGCCTTTTTTTCTTTTGCTTCTTAATTATTGTCCTTCTTGGGATCGCCTTATTTGTATTCCATCCCTTTAACCTGCAATCTCCATTCTAAATGAAAAATAAACCGAACATCCTTTTTATCATCACCGACCAGCAGCGGGCTGACACACTTGGATTCTTAAAAAGAACGCCTTGCCAGACACCCAATATAGACAGATTAGCGAGCAGGGGAATTTCATTTGATCAGTGTATCACCCCGAATCCGATTTGTGGACCTGCTCGCGCCGCAATATTTTCCGGTCGCTACCCACACCAGCTTAGGAGTGAGGTATTTCCTGAAGGCCTTGGCGTTACGGGAAGAGAATATGGTAAGGATATGATGCTGAATACCTATTCAATCCGTGAATCTCCTGATCTCACCAACCTCCTTAAAGCGGAGGGATATTCTACTGCTTATGCGGGAAAATGGCACGTGGGAGAAGATATCATCGGTGACTGGTTTGAAAGAGCAGAGGGAAATAGATTAATTAATTATGACAAGTGGATTAAAGAGAATAATCTTCCCGACGGGTGGGCCATGAATGACAATGAGGTAAAAACAAACCGGTTTCCTCATATGTCGATACCCTTTCCTAAGGTGAGTCCGCTGGAAGCCTCACAAACGGTCGATGCCTGGATCGCCGATATTGCGATACGACAGATAGAAGAGCGCCCTGTAGACCAGGCTTTCTTTCAGGTCTGCAGTTTCATCGGGCCCCATCCACCATTTAAAATCCCTGAGCCTTACTTCAGCTATTATGATCCTGAATCTATTCCCGAACCTCCAAATTTCAATCCATCGGCCTTAGAGCCCGCATGTAAATATTATAGCTTTTACCGGAACATTAGGCAGGACTATAGTGAGGACTGGAGTGAATGGAAAAAGTCCGTTGCCGTCTACTGGGGATTTGTAAAATTAATGGATGATCAGGTGGGACGTCTAATCGATTGCCTGGAGCGTGATCAGTTGCTCGATGAAACATTAATCATATTTTGCAGTGACCATGGGGAGATGCTTGGCCAGCATGGATTATGGCAAAAAATGCAACCCTACGAAGAGTCATTGCGCGTACCCCTTGTCATGGCTGTTCCAGGAATGAAGGAGGGGGATGGTATTCGCAGTCAAGCCGGGGCTTCACTCATCGATATAGCCCCCACCATCCTTTCCGCGGCCGGTGTTAAAGCACCTGGAAATTACGAGGGGATCGATCTTTCACCAGCATTTACTGGGGGGACACCGTTAAAAGAGGATCGTATGCTATTCAGTGAACAGAAACCACTCGGGCATTTTCACGGAGAAGTAGATTGGCGTCTGGCCACAGATAATCGCTATAAATATGTTTGGAATCGCACGGATCGAGACGAATTTTATGATCTATCAGCAGATCCTTTGGAAACCGAGAATCTAATAAATAATTCAGATCTAAATTCAGTGATTTCAACATACCAGGATGCTTTATTCAACTGGTTGAAAGATACCGCTGACCCGCTTTTATCCGACTATGAATATGAATTGTCTTTGAGTGATCGGGTGAGGGATATTCTGCTAAAAAAAATTGATATTATTTACACCAGGAATCGGCCCTAACCCCATTTCCGCTTGATTTAATTTTCGATCGCATAGATTTCTTTTTCGCCTTCGGTCTTGCCGATAATGACTGCGCCACAGGTATCACTGTAGACATTAACCGCGGTGCGGCACATATCGAGGATGCGGTCCGTAACCCATACCAGCCCAACGGCTTCAAGGGGAAGGCCGACAACCCCAAGAATAACGGTAATCGCAACAAGGCTGGCAGCCGGAATTCCTGCAACTCCTACAGAAGTTAATAATGCCAGGAGGACTACGGAAAACTGGGTCGCAAAACCGATTTCGAATCCTTGCAAAACACCGTAAATCTGCGCGATAAAAATGATGACAACACACTCATAGAGTGCGGTGCCATCCATGTTAACCGTCGCTCCCAAGGGGAGGGTAAAGCTGGCGGTCTTATTGGAAACACCCGCATTCTTTTCTACTGTCTCGAGAGTAACAGGTAGGGTTGAAGCAGAAGATGCGGTGGAAAATGCAGTAAGTAAAACCGGTGCCATCGACTTGAGATGCTGGAGGGGATTAACTTTTGCTGCAAATTTTAATAATAATCCTAAATTGAGTAAAAGATGAATGCCCAACGCTAGAACAACGGTGATAAAAAATAAGAGCAATGGCTTAAACAATCCGAATCCTGTTCGCAGGATGATCGGCGTTACCAGTCCAAATACTCCTATTGGTGCAAATTTAATTACTAAATTGGTGATTCGCATCATTACACCCTGAATACTTTCCCATAAAGTGGACTGGAATTCTAAATGTCGCTGTGAAAGCTTGCTGATAAAATAACCGAAGAGCAGGCTGAATACGATGAGCCCTAATAGTTGTCCATTATCAGTAGCCGCTTTTATGATGTTTGGTGGAATCATACGAATAAATATATTGACCATTTCACCACTTCCCCGGCCTTCAACTTTATCCATAAATTGATCTGCACTCTGTGCCTGCCCTACAATTTGAGCTGCAAGTTCAGAAGAGACAGACCCTGGTCTGATAATGTTTACAATCAACAAACCGATGATTATTGCGAGCAATCCTGAAACTGTATAGTAGACAAGGATTTTAATACCCATTCGACCGAAATTACGTTCAGAACCAAGACCCATAATGCCGCAAATAATTGAAGAAACAATGAGCGGGACTACTATCATCTTCAGGGCATTCATGAATATTATGCCGATAAATTCGCAAGTACTCACAAGTCCAACTGCATAACCACTATGCGCGTGATCGGCTATTTTAATGACAATGCCAATCACAACAGCCAGGAGTATGGCGCCCAGAATTTGCCAGTGTAGCTTCCACTTAAGCGGGTTCATGCTGATACAAGTAGAAGGGAAAAAAGAATACAGTCAACTCGTTAGAATATGAGCTCTTTGCAGGTAGCACTTTCTTTAATGATGCTTAATTTAAATAGCGTCTTAGAAGATAAAAGGAGAATGTTGAACTTTCCCTAATACGGTATTGAGAGAATGCGACCTATAGGGTGAGGGCGTATTTAAAGGCCTGGAAAAAAGCGCACTGAGGCGAGATAAATCGCGATCTGCATCCATAAGGACCTTACTGTTAATCACTTCTTTTAAGGGTAATAAGTGTTCTGTTTTCTCCAGAACTGTTTGGCTATTGGAAATCTCCAGGATAAATGCTACCTGTTTCAACTGGGGCTTTTTTTTAAGTGACCTCGAACGAGGAAATAGTTTTCATCAATCTGTAAGGAATAAATTAAGTAATTATATTCACTTTTCTTTTTGCCGCAGATTTGAATTAATGAAGTGTCAGTTTCGGGAATATGCACCCCGTGTATTTTTCCATTGAATATATCGCTGGTTGCACTAACTTATAATGTAATTTTATTTCACTATGATTATTAAACCACGTGTCCGCGGTTTTATATGCGTAACAGCTCACCCGGCTGGGTGTGCTGCGCATGTTCAGGAACAGATTGACTATGTGCAAGGGCAACAAGCTAATGAGGGTGGGCCTAAAAATGTTCTTATTATAGGAGCTTCGACTGGCTATGGATTATCCACACGCATCGTTAGTGCTTTTGGCTACAACGCGGCAACGATCGGTGTTTTTTTCGAAAGACCTGCGAGTAATGGAAAACCCGCGTCTGCGGGATGGTACAATTCGATTGCTTTTGAAAGAGCTGCTCATGAAAAAGGTTTATATGCGAAGAGCATTATGGGTGATGCTTTTTCTGATGAGATCAAGAATCAAACGATCGATCTGATAAAAAAAGACTTAGGCAAGGTAGACCTGGTTGTTTATAGCCTGGCTTCCCCTCGGCGTACTGACCCGAAAACGGGAGATACATATAAAATGTCCCTTAAACCCATTGGCCAGACACTCCATGACAAGACGCTTGATACTGATAAAAAAATAGTCATGGAGGATAGCATTGAGCCGGCGACAGAAAAGGAAATTGTAGAAACGATAAATGTTATGGGGGGTGAGGATTGGGAATTATGGCTGAATGCCCTTATGGCAGCTGAGGTCCTTGATGAAGGCGCTACGACTGTCGCTTATTCCTATATCGGTCCTGAAGTAACCTGGCCTATTTATAAAAATGGCACGATTGGTATGGCCAAAGAAGATCTTGAAAAATCCGCGGCCAAAATTGATTCGAGATTAAAAACTATTGGTGGTCGCGCATTCATCTCCATTAATAAAGGAGTCGTGACCCAATCCAGCTCGGCTATTCCGGTTGTTCCTCTATACTTTTCTCTTCTTTTCAAAGTAATGAAAGAAAAGGGATTGCACGAAGGCTGTATTGAGCAAATACAGCGACTTTTCACCACTAATCTATATAATGGGGCAGTGCCCGAGTTAGATGAATCGGGTAGAATACGCATAGACGATCTGGAGATGCGGGCTGACGTACAGGAAGCTGTGGCCGAACTTTGGCCCCGGGTTACTACCGAAAACCTTGAAGAGATTTCAGATTTTTCCGGCCACCAGCGCGAATTCTTAAGACTCTTCGGCTTCGGTTTTCCAGGTGTGGATTACGATGAGGATATTAATCCGGAAGCAAACTTCGAGACCTAGTTGCAAAGCTCAATTCAACGCGATTGCAGTCTGATTTTTTCAAAGCCGGCTTTGCGGCAGGTATCCATGATAAAAGTTACATGCTTAAGATAGGAATCCTCGTCGGCGAGGATTAAAACAGGCAGTTCCAAATCAATATGTGCGGCGAGACTGATAGCGGCAATGAGTTCGTTCCGAGTCACTAAAGTCCCGTTATAATAAAATTCACCTTCAGGACTGATTCCCACCTCCAAGCGTTCTATTTGCTTGTTTTTTCCGGCAGTCTCAATCTTTGGAGGCAGGATATTGAGAATGCTTATATTCCGAAATTGCATAGAGACGAGGAAAAAGAAAATAAGGACGATGAGCACATCGACGAGGGGGACAATATTTATCTCGGCCTTACGCCTCCGTTTTTTCTCCATAGGACTTATAGTTCAGGCTATTCTAAGTCGCCTTTCGAGGGCTTATCATTTTGCTTAATTAAATCAATAAGACGTTCCACCCCGACACTGAGTTGCGCTTCGAGAAAATCTATTCGGCGGGTTAAATAGCTGTTACCGACAAGCGCCGGAATGGCGATGGATAGACCAAGCATCGTCGTTGTTAAGGCGAGGGCAATACCCTGGATAAATATATCGGGGTCGGGCATTCCAGTATCCGGTGAGACGTTGGCAAATACCTGGATTAATCCCGTTACGGTACCCAGAAGTCCAATCAGTGGCGCCGCGCTGACGACGATATCGAGAAGGAACAGTCCGCGTTCCATGTGTGATACTTCCAATCGGGCATAGGCTTTTAACTGTTCTGTATCAGGCGCGTTTACCCGATAGAAATTCAGTATCCTCGCGCTGACCGATCCATCATAAATCTGTGGAATTTCGCCCTTAATGAAACTATCAGCCATTTCTTCTGGAATGACTCGACTTTGGCGTAAAGCAATAAGCCTCTCGATAAATATAAAGACAGCGATCAGGGAACATATAAGTAATGGCCAAAAAAATATGCCGGCGCCTTCAATAATGTTGATCATACAATTAGCTATGTCGGGGGGTATTTATCTCTAATCTCGCTAAGTAATTTAAAAATTTAATGCTTTCTGTATTAGCATGAAGGGGATATTAAATTCCTCTTCAGGTCACTGGGGGATCGACTAAGAGATGAAGTTTAATCATGTCGATCAAGATTATTTTTTTGCCTCTTTCAAAGCGGCGGCCAAATCGGCAACGAGATCTTCAGCGCTTTCAATCCCGGTTGAGATACGAATGATGCCCGGTGTAATCCCCGCTTCCCGTCTGGCCGTTTCATTCATGGCGGCATGACTCATTGACCAGGGTTGTTCGATCAGTGATTCAACCCCCCCTAAACTTACACTGAGATGAAAATATTTTAAGTTTTTAAAAAAAATAACAATATCCGCGTTTTCCAGATCCAATTCGAAAGAGAGTATGCCGCCAAATCCTTGCTGTTGCTTTTTAGCCAACTGGTGTTGGGGGTGGTCTTTCAAGCCAGGATAAAAAACCGTTTTCACTAAGGCATGTGCCTTAAGAAAGGCTGCAATTTCATGGGCATTACGCAGGTGGCAATCCATTCGAGGAACGAGTGTTTTTATGCCACGCAGTGCGAGCCATGCATCAAAGGGTGGGGCGCCCGTCCCCAATGCATTTACCAGAAATCCAATTTTTTCACTTATATTTGCGGTGCGTGTTACCACCGCTCCCCCCAGCATGTCAGAATGCCCGTTCAGGTATTTTGTCGTTGAATGAAGAACGAGATCAACTCCGAATTCAATGGGACGTTGAAGGAGGGGAGTCATGAAGGTATTATCAAGAGCGGTAAGGATATCATGCTTGCGCGCGATATCGACAACGGCCTTGATATCAACTATATTGAGGAGAGGATTAGTTGGCGTTTCGATATATATGAGGCGGGTATTGGAACGGACTGCGGCGGCGATGGATTCAGTTTTAGTCATGTCGATTAGACTGAATTCCAGTCCGAATTTTGATAGCACATTAGTAAACAGTCGAAATGTGCCGCCATAAAGTTCATGCCCGCATATGACATGATCCCCGGCCTGCAGAAGCATTAACGCGGTATGAATGGCAGACATACCGGTATTCGTGGCAAAAGCTGCATGGCCACCTTCTAATTTAGCTATACTCTCGTTGAGCGCCTGCCGCGTTGGGTTTCCGGTCCGCGTGTAGTCATAGGGGGGTGGATCATCCACCGCATTAAAATAAAAGGTTGAAGTCGTATAAATGGGAGTAGTAACCGAGTTATACTGGTCGTCTTTATATACCCCGGTATGAACCGCATCGGTCTGCGGGTGGACATCCTTTGATCGAGCCATCTTTAAGTGGAAGAGGGGAATTATTGATTGTCAATATCGGGCAATGACACCGCCATACGATCAACATTCTCTACTCCTTCAAGGAGTTCACCAATTGGATCCCAGGATCCCGAAATTAGACTTTCCTTCGCCCCTTCCTTTATGGTGCTGTCAAAATATTCATCCCCAATGCTTATTTTGAGATTTTCCATATCGATAGTGATTACGGTTTCGGGATCGCTCTTCACGGTAGCGCTTAGTTTTTGAATAACTTCAGTTTTCACTGTCAGACAGGGCATTCCTAATTGGGTTGAATTGCCAAAAAAGATTTCCGCAAACCCTTCAGTAATAAGAGCGCGAAATCCGGCTCGGTATAAGGCTTGAGGGGCATGCTCGCGAGAGCTGCCGCAACCAAAATTGTTATTACTAATGAGTATACTCGCCTCGCTGTATTTCGGGTCGTTTAAAATATGATCCTTCTCCGTCCCGTCCTCTTTATGACGCAGATCGTAAAACAGATAGTCACCGAGCCCGTCAAATGTTATACACTTCATATAGCGAGCGGGTATGATGCGGTCGGTGTCGATATCATCACCGGGGAGATAAACACCTTTGCCAATAACTTTTATAATTTTCTCCAATGCCATATCAATGCATAGTAAAGCGGGGTAGCTTAGACTCCGGAAGGTTCGAGTACACCAAAGACCTCTCGCGCATCACTGATTTCACCAGTTACTGCTGCTGCCGCAACCATCAGCGGGCTCATAAGAATAGTTCTGCCTGTGGGACTCCCCTGGCGGCCTTTGAAATTACGGTTGCTGGAACTCGCGCATAACTGGTCGCCAATCAGCTTGTCAGGGTTCATGGCCAGGCACATGGAACATCCTGCTCCCCGCCATTCAAATCCTGCTTTCGTAAATATATCATCCAACCCCATTTCCTCCGCAAGCTTAGCCACAATTTGGGATCCCGGGACGACAAGCGCTTTCACGTTGGGTGCGACATGATGACCTTCAATATATTTGGCCGCCTCTTTCAAATCATTGATACGGGCATTGGTGCAGGAACCGATGAAGGCGACATCGATTTTTGTGCCTTTAATTGGTGAGTCAGGAACAAACTTCATGTGTTCGAGTGCTTCTAAAACGCCGTCTCTATCATCGGCTGGCACTTGATCGGGGTCGGGTATATTTTCATCAATAAAAATTGCCTGCCCCGGATTTATGCCCCAGGTAACGGTGGGTGCTATATCTTCCGCGCGGATAGCGACCACATCATCATAATCGCAGTCCTCATCAGAGGCGAATGATTTCCATCTTTCAACCGCATCATCCCAGGCAGTGCCTTTCGGTGCGTAAGGTCGTCCCTGGAGGTATTCATAGGTCGTTGCATCCGGGTTTACATAACCCGCACGCGCACCGCCCTCAATCGACATATTACATACCGTCATACGTTCTTCCATTGAGAAGCGATCTAATATTTCACCACCATATTCATAGGCAAAGCCGGTTCCGCCATTCACTCCCAGGACACGGATAATATGTAGAATAACATCTTTGGCATATACCCCTGGGGAGAGAACTCCGTCTATATTAATGCGGCGCACCTTGAGTTTGTTCAGAGCAATAGTCTGGGTAGCGAGAATGTCGCGAATTTGTGAAGTGCCAATGCCAAAGGCAATAGTGCCGAAGGCTCCATGGGTTGAGGTGTGAGAGTCCCCGCAGGCAATCGTTGTTCCCGGTTGGGTTATGCCCTGTTCTGGCCCGACAATGTGCAGAATTCCCTGTTTTCCTGAATGTGTATCAAAAAAAGTAATTCCGGTATCTTCACAGTTTTTGCGCATCTCTTTGATCATGGCATCAGCCAAATCATCAGTATAAGGCTCTTTTTTCTCATCCGTGGGGACAATATGATCGACCGTGGCAAACGTTCTTTGGGGATATCGGACTTTTAAACCCAATTCATTAAGCATGCCAAATGCTTGCGGGCTTGTGACCTCATGGACGAGGTGAGTGCCAATAAACAGTTGTGTCTGACCGTTAGACAGTTCTCGAACGGTGTGGGCATCCCATACTTTTTCGAATAAATTTTTTCCCATAAAGCCAGCCTAAATCGTAAAATTGAATCAGTTAACTTAATAGTATACTCCCAACGCGCAACTACAAAGGTTTAGAATAGGATGTCATCCAGCGTAATTAAGGACATTTATGAACCGATAAATCCACTTAAGTTTCCATTTCAACTAAGAATCTTCTAATACGGTTCAAAACGTTTTCTTTGCCCAATACCTGCAGCATGGCGTAAAAGCCTGGCCCGACATTAGTTCCCGATACTGCCAGCCGGGTCGGGTGGATATATTCCCCGCTACTTACATTATGGTTCACGGTCAGACTTTCTACCGTTTTTTCGAGGATCTCCTCTGAAAAATCATCCAGGGTTTCAATAACCGATAAAAACTCATTTAAGCGCGCAAGCGGTTCTCCTTTTTTGAATATTTTTTGTTTCGCTTTCTCATTTATCAAATATTTTTCTGTGAAAAAGTATGCACAGTATCCGGGTAATTCTTCAATTGAGCGCACTTTCTCACGACAGATTCTCAAAACGTCCTGAAGGAAATCTTCATCCACGTCTTCCGGAATGATCTTAGATTCATTCAAGACCGGCCGGCATAACCAGCTAAAAGTTTCCAGGGGAAGAGCACGCAGGTAATTTGTATTAATAAATGCAAGTTTCTTCTCGTCGAAGCGCGCGTTGTTTTTATTGATGCCCGCGAGGTCGAATAGCTGAATGATCTCATCGATCGGTAGAATCTCACGGTCGTCTTTAGGTGACCACCCGAGAAGACAGAGATAATTGCGCACGGCATCAGCAAGGAAATAACGCTGTTCATATTCTTCAATGAGTGATCCTTTATCACGCTTGCTCATTTTTCCGGGACCCTGTTGCTTTAGAATGAGTGGGATATGAGCGTAGTGGGGCAGTTCTGCCCCGAAGGCTTTAAAAAGTTCAGTGTGTTTGCTCGTATTGGATAAATGATCTTCACCGCGTATAATATGGGTAATTCCCATGGTTAAATCGTCTACAACGTTAACAAAGTGAAAGACGGGGGAGCCATCTGAGCGAAATATAACGAAGTCTTTCTCTTCAGTCCGTTCCACTCGGCCGCGAACAGCATCTTCGATAACCTGGGGTTGACCGGTTATTTTGAAATAGATCGCGCCGTCTTTTTCATAAGCGCGATCATCGCTTTGCAACTGCTCAAGATGGGAGCGATATATATCATTGCGTTCACTCTGGAAGTAGGGGCCGTATTCGCCACCGGCTTCCGGGCCTTCATCCCAATTAAGCCCCAGCCACTTCATTCCATTATATAATTTATTAATCGCCTCGTCCGTATTGCGCTCCTTGTCTGTGTCTTCAATGCGCAGAACAAAAGTTCCCTCGGTGTGACGCGCATAGAGCCAGTTAAAAAGAGCAGTACGCGCACTGCCAATATGAAATAAACCAGTGGGACTGGGAGCGAATCTGACTCTTACCTTTGACATCTTAAAATTAAACCTGAGGGGAGTTACTATTATCCTTTGAAGAAATAATTTGTTCTTCCTTGTCAATTATTGATTCAATCTCATGAGCAGATAAACCCATCTTATCCTCGCAAAATTGTGTCATATCTTGAGGGAATGGCGCCTTAAAAATTAATTCAGGCTCGAAATCATGAAAAGAAACGATGGAAGCATGAAGGGCTTGGCGATGATGGGGCAGCTTCATTTCCAATCTGTCGGTCCAACCTTTTTCGATAAACTCGAGATACAAAGTATCATCGGGTCCATATATTTTATCGCCAACGATGGTGTGACCCAACCATTGGGCGTGCACGCGAATCTGGTGTTTTCGGCCCGTTACGGGTTCTACCTTAGCGAGGGTGTAACCTTGACTCACAGCAAGAGGGATAAATGTTGTTATCGCTTTTCGCGATGTTCGCGAGCGGCGGACGGCCTGCTTGATATAGACTTTGCTTTGCATGTCCCGCGCCAGGTGCTGATCGACAATCTTGATGCTTGACAGTTCACCGTTGAGTAAAGCGTGGTAAGTTTTTCTTACGTTCCGCTGCTCAATCGCCATCTGACATTGACGTGACCACTGCTTGTTTTTTGTTAAAATCACCACACCGCTTGTTTCACGGTCCAATCGGCTGACAAGGTGCAATATATTCAATCCGGTGTATTCACGACAGGCACCCACGAGGCTGGAAAACGGGCCGTTTTTTGAGGGATGGCACGGGATCCATCCGGGTTTGTCGATGACGAGAAAGTCGTCGTCTTCCCTTAATATCCACTTTTTTAAATCTCTCAGTTCAATGAGGGGTGGATCGGCAGAGCAATTTTCCATAATCATAATCAGAAGGAATGAATAACTTTCAGATAAATTTACTTCTTTTGCAATTGTTCCAATCGCGCAATACGAAGACCAAAAGCAGCGAGTTTAGTGACTATCACTTTCGGGAGTTTTGAGGAGAGGAAGACAAGCAGCTGATTATTCCAGCCGGAGACGGCCAGGGATTTATTTTTAACCAATGCTTTTAATGCCGCATTGACTACTTCTATGGATGTTTGACCCGGATACTTGCTCATGGGTGATTCCGTGAAGCCCGCCCGGATAAAGAATTGTGTTTTTGTGGGACCCGGGCAGAGGGCGAGGGCGCTGACACCGGTTCCTTTAAGGTCTTCATTTAAGGCCAGGCTCCAGTGTAGAAGAAATGCTTTTGTTGCCGCGTATGTCGCCATATAGGGGAGGGGTTGAAATGCGGCGGTAGAAGCGACGTTCAAGATTACGCCCCCCCGTTCAGTGAGCAGGGGCAGCATCGTAGCCGTAAGATATACCGGGGCGCGAATATTGACGTCCAGCATATTGAGATGCGTCTCGCTATCGGGTTCCGGAAATTGCCCGTAACTGCCAAATCCACTGTTATTTATAAGGAGTATTTTCCCTATATCTTCATTATCTTTAAGTAAATTAATCAATTTCGCGGTTTGTGTCACTATTTCGTCCGAATTGCTGAAATCACAGGGGAGGTGAACAAGTTCTTTACCGCTCCATTTTAAGGTGGGTTTTGTGCGAGAAAGGTTGCAAAAAAGCGCTCCGTCATTTAGGCTTTTTACAGCTTTGAGAAAATGCTCACCTATACCTGATGAGCCCCCTGTGACGACAATTGTGGAAAATCGGCTAAGGGTAGACTTGATAGCTTTGTTATTCACCATTTACGAGGGCAGCAGTTAGCCCCGGATTCATTAATTATTAGCACTAATACAAGGTAATATATATGAAAAACAACAACCATGAACTGATAATATCGGGTGTTCACCTGGATCTGACTGAAGCACTTAAAGAAATCGTGAATGAAAAAATTGAAAAGCTTTTTCGACACGAAGATCATATTATCAGAATACGAGTTGAACTTGAATTTAATTCCAACGTATCCAAGCAAAACGAGTATATTGCCAAAGGTCATATTGAAATATATGGGAAACCCCTGGTTGTAAAGGAAGCTTCGAACGATCTTTATAAGTCCATCGAT
The DNA here is from genome assembly GCA_965197745.1 of Opitutales bacterium. Classification (GTDB taxonomy): domain Bacteria; phylum Verrucomicrobiota; class Verrucomicrobiia; order Opitutales; family PNEW01; genus CBDANS01. Next base: position 1,405,561 of record CBDANS010000007.1, read on the forward strand.
CTATTAGTGGATAAACTTGATCGCATGTTGCGTCGGCGTTCGCGCTTGCGAAAAGTGAAACGCATGCACCCGCACGATATCGATATACCAGCGGAAATACCAAAAACACAGACTGCTTAACTTTTAGCGTATCCGTATATAAAAAGCCCGTGAGGATCTTCTCACGGGCTTTTTATATAGCTTTACCTTATCTTGAATTGATTTAGTAACTTTATGCTTTATTTAGATTTTCTGCTCAGAGAGAATGGACAAGCAATTCAGGTAGTGTTTTTAAAATTCAATAATATTTAACCGTTTCTTCCTATGGCTAAACATTCTATTAATTATGGAATAATTATAATCGCTGTTAGTATCGCCTTTTATATCGGAACATACAGGGTCAGCATGACTGCATTGATCCCGGGAATAATGGGAGTTGTCATGGTCATTTGCGGTTTGCTCGCACGCAAGGAAAGTCGTCGCAAACACATGATGCACGTGTCGGCAGTTGTTGCTTTAATCGGTTTTCTGGCTACCGCAGAAGGATTATTCAGGTTGATCGGAATGATGAGCGGCAAAGAAGTCGAGCGTTCCATAGCATTCATTGAAATGGCGATCACTTCGGTTATATTCCTCCTCTATGTTATCTCCTCGGTTCAGTCCTTTCGAGAGGCGCGGAGGAATAGAGGGGCAGAGTGATCAGTGATCAAATTAGCTTCGTCTTCGTCCGCCTCTGCCTCTTGTAGGTTACCCCGCGATGATAAGACAACCTTTTGAGTCCTTCCGAGAATGGGTCATCGTAACACGTCGGAGGAAGGACTGGAAAAAGCTTTCAACAGTGTCTACGGTTGAGAGTGCCAGGAACTCCCGACTCCTAATAAGAGGAGCCGGGAGCAAATCGGAAGAGTTCATTCTGCCTCTGGAACCCGCGTTAGCGGAGTTCAAGACGAAGCCTGGGAACTTCCGATCTAACCTGGCTAATCTCAAACAATTGAAAGAGCCCGGATTATACCCCCGCGAGCTCATCTTGACAAGACCGAGATAGCCATGAATGAAAAAAAACACACCCTCATCGCCATAGATATAGCCAAAAACACCTTGCAAGTGCAAAGTGCAGAGCAAAGTTACGCTCTAAGCAACGACAAGTCGGGACTCAAAGAACTGCTCAAAGCCATAGGAAAGATGGATGCCCCCTTTGTGGTGTGCGAAGCCACAGGAGGCTACGAGCGCGCCTTGTTGAGCGCTTTGCATGAAGCGCAGATTGTGGTGTGCCTGATTAATCCTGCGCGCGTACGGGCCTTCGCCACGAGCGATGGCATCCGTGCAAAGACCGATAAGATCGATGCCAAGGTATTGCTGCGCTTTGCTCAGCAAAAGCAGTTGTCCCCAACAGCTCCCCCGACACCCGAACAGCAACAGATGACTGCTTTACTGGATCGACGCCATCATCTGAGCGAACAGCTTGGCCGCGAGAAGAACCGCTTGCAGAACAGTCCCAAGAGCATCCACCTTTCCATCCAACGCATGATCCGTTTCGTTGAGAACGAAATCGATCGCATCGACAAACAGCTGCGATTGCTCATCAACGAGAATGATCCACTGCGTGCGAAAGCCGAACTTATCGCTTCAGTCAAAGGAGTCGGTGAAGTGACGACTTGGACCCTCCTGGCTTATATGAGCGAAATGACTCATCTGGGCCGCAATCAGTTGGTCGCTCTTGCCGGTCTGGCTCCCTATAATCGTGACAGTGGCAAGACCCATTCTAAGCGATCGATAAAAGGAGGTCGTGCCAAAGTCAGAAAATGTCTCTATATGGCTGCTCGCACCGCGGCTCAACATAACCCCGTGATCAAACCTTATGTGCAGAGGTTAGTCGATCGGGGAATGCCTTACAAATGTGCTCTCGTTGCGGCCATGAGAAAACTCCTTATTCATCTGCAGTCCCTTCTTAAAAAACATCAATTAGCTCTTGCTTCATGACACAATTGCTTCGTCCTCCCAGGTATTTACAATAATATCAAGGTAGAACACGCTGCCTGACGGCCATAAACTTTGCGACGGCTGTTCCCTGGCGCGTTTAATTATGTCGTAATTGAAGAAGCGTGCTAAGGACCAACTTTCGTCCCGCGATGGCGGGACTATGGCTGGCAGGCAGCCCGCTCCACCTTTCTTACTTTTTAATCTTTTTGTGCTTTTTGTGGCTATTTCAATATAGACGTAGACGAAGAGGCAGACGAAGACGAAGCTATATACTTTCTTATGCTTCGAAGGGGAGACCTAAAATACTCTTGGCAGGAATATCCATCTTCTCCTTGATATTCGCGCTCACTTACTACTAAATGGCCACTTCATTAAGCGCCGCTAGCTCAATTGGATAGAGCACCTGATTACGGATCAGGAGGTTGGGGGTTCGACTCCCTCGCGGCGTGCAATGGATATTCAACAAATTACATAATTCATATACTACATATCCTTATTAGGATATCAGTCACTGTGTTTTTTCTGTGTTGATTGATCCTGCCGTGAAGATACTGAAGAAGGTAATTGAGTCGGGGGAAGAGCACTGTTGCGTGTGTTAAGTTTTAGATCTTAAGCAAAATAAATTTCAAAAAAAGCACAGGCACAGCTGAGTGTTATCGAGTAACCTGGCTTAGAGAACGGGTTTCCTGGGATTGGGGTATGCTCTGGGATGAGCCAGAAATAAAACCGTTAAATTACTCGCGAACTTAAATTAAGTTCGCTTACCAGGGAGCATTATATCCACTTTTCTTTAACCGCCAGGTTAAAGCTTGTGACGATACCGTAGCCCGCATTGTCCGATGCCGTCTGATAATACCTGTAACGGGGTCCGATAATTTTTCCATCCTGAATGACAACATATCCGTTATGATTTCGCGGGGGCTCAACAGCATTTACCTGGTTACTGATCTTGGGTTTTTCGGTATTCCACTGCACGTTTTTGTCCGACTGTAAAGTCCCAGGTTGCTCGTTCGCATTATTTACCATGATTAAAATATAATAACCTCATAAGTAATTTGCAAGCGCTGATAACGGATGTCTGAAAAATCCACAAACCAATTGCCATCATGAAGATAGCCCATTTCACTCTTACTCTACCTTGGCGACAGTGAGAATTAAGCGTGTTTTGAGGGTGTTGGATAGACTTAAAGAATTGATTTCAAAAGGGGACCTTTCAACGGTCAGTTAAAAAGCTTTAACCAAAAATAACTGATTGCGCACATCCGTTCCCAGGGGGCCACAAAAAGTATAATGAAGAATGGGAAAGCTTGCTCCCTCAATTGATAAAGGCAGTCGCATCGCATATTCAGCATAATCCCACCGGTTAAATACGATGTAAGCCTGACGGAAGACAGCTACCTCAAGCTCATGCTCGATAGAAAAATCAGGGAGGAGCATGGGACCCGTATCGACCTGCCAGGTATCCTCCATGTGCCGGGCATTCATAACTGTAACCGGGTACTCCGCCACCACTTCTATTGTTTCATCCCCTTTTGTTGTGAGATAGCGCGTCCTCCCAAGAATGGGCTTATTCTCAACCATGGCGTCATGAACTTCCTCATAAGTCGTCATCTCCACCACTTCATTGTAAGAACGCAGTTCTCCTTCCAGGGAGTCCATGGTTGTCACCGTATTGATTTTAGAACCGACAACGTCACCCACCCGATAGGCCATCCGTTCAAATCCGGGTGTGCTTTCAAATTGTTTCACAAACATGAACTGGCCTTCATTAGAAAATACCACATGAAATTCCATGGTTGGCTGAGCAATTAGATTTGTGTCCACGTACATCTTCTCGCCCGCGCAGGGATGACTTAAAAAATACTCTCTGAATGATTCACCACTGCCACGTATTTTACAACTGGCTTGTAAAGCGCATCGAGGGGTATGGTCAGCGGTATGCTGAGACCATTGAACAAATGAATTAATATAGTCGTACTTTAAAATAGTGTTATAACTTAGATCGAAATTACCCATAGCAGGACTTATAATTTATATATGATGTTTATTTCAATCGCTAAAGTGCAATTCAGTCAGATCGGCATGGTTCAAAAAGGATTGCCAGTAGCTATCGGGACAGCACCGAAGGAGAGACGCAAGCGGTTTACGCCTGCACCTTGGCTAAGCCCGATTGACGGTGTATATTCCAATGGCGACAAGGATAGCCCCAATCGCGAGATTTGCGGTGATCGGTTCTTTTAAAAAGATATGACTGAGGGCGACACCAAATAGGGGCGTCGCGAAAAAAATCGCAGACATTTTACTGGGGCTGTGTCGCTTTAAGATTAGTGTCCAGCCAACGAAACAGAATCCTCCAATTACGAGTCCCTGGTAGAGAATTGAGCTCATGGCAATCATGGAGAAATGGTGCTCTTTCATATCCTCCAAACAAAGACTCAGGCAGAAAAAAATGGGGAGGCTTAATGCCATCTGCCAGATAAGGAGTCGATAAATATTTATATCTTGAATCAGCAGCTTAACGAAAATATTACAGATACCTAATAAAAACGCGCTGCCAAGGACAATGAGATCGCCTAAAATATAATTGAAATCTAAATTTAAATTTCCCCTGAAAACGATAAGCACGCCTCCAAATGCTACGATTAACCCAAATATTTTACGCAGGGTTAAGTGATCACCTTTGATGAAAAAGTGAGCTAATACAGCAGTGAAAAAGGGGTTCAGGTTAATGATGACCGTGGTGTGGGAAGCGTAGGTGAATTTCGTTCCCAAATTAATCAGTCCAATTTGTGCCGTGAAAAGCAGAGACAAAATAATGAGTGGGATTATTTCCGTTTTTTTCGGAATAAGCGGAATGCGAGAATAGGTCGCCCAAAGAAATATAGCCAATGTTGCCAGTGAAAAGCGAAGTCCCCCAATCATGAATGGGGGTAAATCACCGAGGGCAGCTTTCAGCGCTACGGAGTTACCTCCCCAGAGAAAAGCGAGAAATACAGCGACCGTTATGATTTTAGCGCTGGGCTCTTCAATCGGTATCGATTGTTTCATTTCTCATAAATGTTGTTTCCGGTATAGATATCGGTGACTGTCGCAGACAGGTCTAATACTATAGCACCTTGTAAGAACCGGGAAGTTCTTAAATATTTAATGCAATTCAGCGTAGCTTCTATTGAAAACAGCTGGATGCTTGATTCCTGAATCTCTTTAACAGATCAGCGATAGAAAAGCTGGGACGGTCAATTAAGTAGGAATGGGCGGTGTCATTAAAATTGCGATACCAGTGCTCAGGAATTCCGTTCTTTCCGACAACCGCACCGACAATGCTTCCCGCCGTTGCTGCGGTGCAATCATTATCCAATCCCATGGCTACAACTTCGCCGATGACTTTTGTCAAGTCGGTCCCACCGATCTTAATACCCCATAAGGTCAAACAGGCGTTATTAATGGTGTGAACTTTATGCATGCCTTCGAAACGATCATTTACGGCATTTCGAGCCTCACGAAAGTTTGTGATCTTTGGAGCAATTTCAAATGCCCAGTTGAGGGCTTTCGCTAATTCACAGTCCCTTGGAATTTCAGTAAGTCCGATTTTCAATGCTTCCAATGGATCATCAACGGTAAAAGCAGCTGAAATGGCTGCTGAGAAGAACATCGCCCCGTAAATTCCATTTTTGCGGTGGCTGATATACGAATCGCGATAGGCCATTTCAGCAGCATATTCGGGCCAACCCGGTGCTATGTAACCCCATGGATCTGATCGGATATCTGCACCAATTAATTCATCATAAGGATTATCAATCTCCCCGGCAACCATCGCTGAATGACCTTCCTGCAAATTTTTCAGCGTAATTTCTTCCGCCGTGCAGGCATATGGTAGATAACGAAGCCAGGATTCACCTACATTTTCAGTAGTAAATTCAGAACCATAAGATTCCGTGATTAAAAGACCTAAAAGCGTATAAACAATGTCGTCATCCACGGGCACCCCGCTAAGTTTTTCCCGGGTATAACTTTCGCGTGTGCTGAATTCATATCTTAAAAGGTGTGGATCGGGTACCGTGCTCCAATAATCTTCTGGAGGAAAACTATCTCCATTATCCCTGGCAAGGGATTCCATTTTCTCAATGGACCATAATTCAACGGGCGCCCCAAGCGTGCATCCAGCGAGTCTTCCAAGTAGTGCGCCCTCAAGTTTCTCTTCGTAGGTTTTTTCGTCAAAGCGAGTCCACAGACGACGTGGTCCATCTAATCGTAGCTCTCGTATTTTGTCTAATTCGTTGGGTTCCTGATATTCGGGGTCCATGTCAATTTGTTACTTGTTCATTATTACACTATCTCAATAAACTTTAAAAGGAGGAAGATGATGACAAGAAGTAAAATCATTAAAATGGCGCCCCATAAAATAGTGGCTTTAACATTTTCTCGTCGCGGGCCGAAATGACTGACGATGACACCGAGAGAAACGTTTACGATCAGTGCGTATAGTCCAATCCATTGAAAACTGAGGCTGGGTTGGCCGGTAAAACTATCCCAAAAAGCAACTAACGCGGCTGTAGCAATTCCGTATGCACCCCCCATGATCGCTCCCAATGGAGTGGTCGATTTAATGAAGAGAGCAAAAAAGAAGAGGCAAAAAATAGGCGCTACGAGGAGACCGTCAGTTTTCTCGGTTACGGCCAGGAAGTTTCCTGAGACATGTTCAAGGAATGAACTGAGGTAGACGACGATCAGTCCGATAACAAACGCCAAATACATAGCATATCGCAGATGGGTAATCTCGCTTTTCGGCCGTAACCCAAATCGATCGAGGAAGTCAGTCATGACCACAGCGGTAATAGAATTCACCCCGGAATCGATACTGGACATCGCTGCCGCAAACATCGCGGCGAGAACAAGTCCGGACAAACCCATAGGCAACATATTAGCGATATAAAAAGGAAAGAGGATATCGGCTCCACCAGTTACCGTAGTGTCCTGTGGCAGCATATGCTGGTGTTCATTGAAGTATCCCAATAAGGCGAGCCCCAGGACACCTAATACAAGGGTTACTCCTATAGAAATTATAGTATTAACCAAATAAGATTTTCGCGCAGCAATCGTGTCGCGTGTCGCCATAAATCGCTGGATAGCCGTTTGGTCTCCCCCCGCCGTGCTTACCCGCCAGATTAATGTTGAGACGAACGCACCGAAGAGACTAACTCTAATACGCGGGTCGAGGCTGAAGAGTGGTTGCTCATCCCAGGTGGAAACCCACTGGGTGGGCCACCATGATAAGTAACTGCTGCTTTGGTAACTGATGACAATTATGGTAATCAAAGCACCGAGGAGAAGCAGGCTGAATTGGGCCAAATCGGTAATCACTACCGCCTGCAATCCACCGAGCGAAGTATAGGTAATGGCAACCAACCCAATGGCCATTACCAATAAGGGTCGCCATTCTGATCCCAGGTCCATCATCACGAGAAGAGCACTCGTTGCGAGATAGATAAGGAGCGACATCCAAACCAGTCGCAGGACAATAAACATAGATGCGCCCAAAAGACGACCGCTGAGACCGAGACGCGCTTCAAGCAGTTCATAGGCGCTGGTCACGCGGTGTTTCATGATTAAGGGAATGAGTCCATACCCAACGATGAAGTAGGCGACAACTATCGAGATTAATCCCCCCAGGATAAAAGAGGGGCCATGTTTTATGATTTCACCAGGTTGGGCGAGATAGGAGATGGTGCTAAGTAATGTAGCATAAAAAGATATCCCGATGAGCCACGGCGGCATATGCCGGGATCCGATAAAGTACTCTCCGGTACTTGATTGCTTTCGAGAGTAAGACCATCCTAGAAAGAGAACACCGCCCACATAAAAGGCGATAATTACCCAATCCAACCAACCCAATCCGGTGTGTTCATATGCATTGACGGTAATAGCTACTTCAATGTTATCGGTGGCGGGTATATTCTTTTCGTGGGATACATCCGTTTTCCCAGGGAGCGAATGTGATGCCAATAAAATAACAACTCCGAGGTATGTGATCCAGCGGATAGGGAAGTGTGACATTTAAAAAAGTTAATAAATTAACGACGTTTAATGATTTCCGATAGGCGATCCCATTCAGCGACATAGTTTCTTAAATGTATCTTACCGCCATCGATTTCACTCGCTAAAAGTTTTCGAACCAACAGCTGCTCCTGTTCATATTCAGCGTCTGATAAGAGCTCGGCAAAATGAGCCATTCTTGCCCATAAAAGATGCGTGGTAAATGCATCGAATTCATTGTAATTGATTATTTCCTTGAGTTTCCCTTCGAGCCAAAGTTGAGACACCGATTCACCGGAAACGTCTATCTTTCCAGGAATGCCACTTAAAGATGCAATTTCATTAAGTTTGGGTGTATTTGCCCATCGGCCAAGGATGGGAGCAAGATCGATATTGAAATCACTGTGAGCGCTGAAATAATCAGTGCCTTCCCACGGTTTTTCAGGTCTTTTCCCAAAACCAAAACCTGCGAGGCCGTGGACAATGGATCGTTCTATGATGATAGGAACATCAGCATTGTGAGAGTTGAATCCGACTATTTGTGGTTTACGGGACCCTACGGCTTTAAGAAAGGTCGCTATTATATGTCGCTCCGTCCATTTATCTTTGTCTTCTGGGTCAGCGGGTAAGGAGATGAGCTTTAAGGAAACGTTATTAGACGTAGCTTCACGGTAGATTCCAGCTATAGAGACTATTCGACATAAAGCAGTTTTAATATAAGGTTTGGGGTTATCAGCATCGGCCCCGGCATCATTCCAAAGTGCCTGAAATGAATCTGCATAGCTTTGAGGGGGATTATGCTTAATATCATGAAGTATTTCACCTGCCATCGGGTCAGGCACCCATTCAATATCAAAACTGAGGAGTTGAGGCTGTACTGATTTAAACATCTGCAGAAAATTAGATTGCCCTTAGCATATTCGTTGCGTGTGTTATCCCGGTAAATATAAATTTTAACTGCAACTAAAATACAATCATGAAATCTTATCTGGAAGGAGTGCCAATTGGGTCGATCAATTATTGATAGCGATGAATTTTTAATTTGCAGTATCTGATTGGTTTTTATTTCAAGACATTGACATTTATTATGTCCTATTCCTTAGAAAAAGAGATTGCCTTAAAATCTGTCTTAAAAGCCAGTCGATTATGTCAGACGGTGCGCCGCTCTCTGGTCTCAAATGGTGCCATGATGAAGGAAGATAAATCTCCCGTTACGATTGCTGACTTTGGTTCCCAAGCGGTTATATCAAATGAGCTCTATCAACATTTTCCTGATGATCCGATCATTGCAGAGGAAGACGCAACAGAACTTCTCTTGAATGAAAATTCGCATCTTCGTGAAAATGTGTTTCGGGAAGTTCAACAGGTATCCCCGGGGTTGGGTCAAGATGCAATTATTGAAGCAATACAGCGAGGAAATCATATTGGGAGTGGAGTAGGGAGGCAATGGGCGCTCGATCCCATTGACGGGACTAAGGGGTATTTGAGGAATGGTCAGTATGCGGTCGCCCTCGCCCTGATTGAAAATGGAAAGGTGGTCTTTGGAGTACTGGGGTGTCCTCAGCTCGCTTTTGACACCAGTAATGCAGATCATTCAATTGGGTGTTTATTCTATGCTGCGCGCGGAGAGGGTGTGTACATCAGCGACTTGGAGAATCAAAATGAAAGGCCGATAAAAGTCTCTGATATCCAGAGACCCTCCGAGGCGAAATTTTGTGAATCTCGAGATTCGGGACATTCATCACATGGGCGCGCCGCCCGGATTTCATCCCTTCTTGGGATTACCGCCACGCCAATTCGTATAGACAGCCAGTGCAAATATGCCGTAGTCGCGCGCGGTGACGCTTCCATTTATCTCAGGTTGCCTGCAAGCCGCGGATATGTAGAAAAAATATGGGATCACGCCGCCGGGGTAATCATTGTTGAAGAAGCAGGTGGAAAAGTTTCTGATGTTGAGGGCAAACCGCTTAATTTTTCAAGAGGAAATACCTTAAAAGACAATAGAGGTGTGATTGCAACCAGCGGATCGATCTTTGAGGATGTTATTTCTGTTGTCCGTGAGACTATGAAAGCGAAATAGACATCAAGCTATGAGCGATATGGAGTGTAGACGGACATGCGTAAATATGAATAAGCGTAGCATCGACTGGAGGGGCGCGTCCTTCACGTCTGTGAACTCGCTTACAGCTTAGGGCTGAATTCGACTTCTATGTTGAAATAGGTGTCCCCTGAAGTTAAAGCTTGAATGGCTTTGGTGATTTCAACAAAACCGGACGTTTTCTTGATATACCCATCTGCTTTTAATTTTAATGCTTTCTCAACAGTTTCGCCCTCGAAGATTCCGGAAAATATAAGAATCTTTATATGAGGCATACTGCTTTTAAATATTCGTAATATTTCCAGACCGTCTGTGTCTGGCAAGTGTAAGTCCAATATAACCAGGTCAGGGTCAAGCTCCCGGCATTCCTTGAGGGCATCCTGCCCTTTTCCCGAATATCCTACAATTTCATACTCCGGATTTATCTCCGATAAGTAGGTGGTAATCATTTCGCGCAAGGTCAAATTGTCGTCGACCATGTAGATTCTTATCATGATTCCGTTTATCTTTTATGATTAAAAACTATCGGTACAAGTTCCTGAATTTTACCCGTTTATATATTTGCGACGCTTATAGAGTATCAGAAATATCAATATATTAAAGAGGATAAACAACCTCATTGATGACACTTTAAGTAAATCCTCTCTCCTTTGGCTGTATTTCGGTAAGGACAATGACGATTGTTTGAAAGCCCCTGACCCTGCGAGGTAATCAGTTATGGTAATGCTTTTACCGACTATATGTAAAAAAAATATAAAAAAATGATTCTTCATTTAATACCATTTATAAAATAACGATTATTCATTATTACTTATTATGAATAGAACATAGAGTAATTCTCGGGGTGTTCTATTCGCTTAGCCTTATGCAGAAATTTACCTGAGAAATGCAATGAAATGGTACTTTTTTTAAAATTCCGGGTTGTTTCGTCGACTATCGAGATGCAGGTAATGAGAAATAGTTGATAATAATGTTAAGAGAACAGACAATATCGGATAAGCCAATTACGGTTCAAAAGGATCATACGAATTACATTCGCGCTGAAGCGGTAAATAAGGAACAGGCGACCTTATTTGATAAGGCAAAAGATGCAATTGTGATACAGGATCTGGGAGATCGGATCTTGTATTGGAATCAAGCTGCTGAGAGCCTCTACGGTTTTACAGCGATAGAAGCGGTCGGAAAATTCACCAAAGATCTATTTTACAGAGATGAATGCAACAAACCAATTGAAGTTGACCAAGCATTGCGGGAAAATGGCGAATGGCATGGAGAACTCGAGCAATTAACAAAAGACGATATCAAAGTCGCGGTTGATAGCCGTAATACTCTTGTCCGCGATGAGAGGGGGAAACCGAAATCCATTCTCATGATTAATACGGATAAGACAGAAAGAAAACGTCTGGTAGCACAATTTCTGAGGGCTCAAAGGATGGAAAGTATTGGATCATTGGCGGGGGGTATAGCCCACGATCTTAATAATCTTCTGGCCCCGATAACCTTATCAGCTGATATACTATTGAAAAATCCCGTGGATGAGAGAAGCAAGGAATTGTTATCGATGATAACAAGCAGTTCCAAGCGAGCGGGATCAGTGGTAAATCAACTCCTTACATTCGCGAGAGGTGTGCAGGTTGGGGAGAATGTATTAATACAACCAAAACATGTATTAATTGATATCGTAAAATTTATTAAAGAAACTTTTCCCGCGAACATAAATATCAGATTCAGTATTCCAAACGAACTGTGGCTTCTCAACGGAGACCCTACCCAATTACAACAGGTCTTCCTCAACCTGTGTATTAATGCCAGGGATGCCATGCCCCGAGGGGGTAATCTTTTCTTAGGGGCTGAAAATGTTTTTTTTGATAAAACTTACGCCGTCATGTCATCAGAGGCAAAGCCGGGTTCTTATGTCGTCCTCACAGTCACGGATACCGGAGAAGGCATGTCTAATGAGACAAGGGAAAAAATATTTACTCCATTTTTTACGACAAAAAAGATAGGTGAGGGAACAGGGCTTGGTCTGTCAACATCTCTCGGTATTGTCCAAAGTCACGGTGGATTCTTCATAGTTGACAGTAGGATTGGGCACGGCAGCACGTTTAAAGTTTATTTTCCTGCGAATACCACTGGGTCCGAACAGGTACATAAATTTAGTGTTAAACCGCTGCCCCCGGCCAATGGAGAGAGGGTCCTTATCGTTGATGATAAATCAAACATTCGTATCGCAACGCAAGAGGTTCTGGAAGCCCAAGGCTATAAAGTTTTAACGGCAGGAGATGGGACTGACGCATTGGCCCTTTTTGTGAAAAGCAAAAATAAAATACGAGTTGTATTAACGGATATTGGGATGCCCTATATGGATGGAGTAGCCTTAGTGCGCACTTTGAAAAAAATAAAACCGGATACTAAAGTAATTGTTTCTACCGGCCAGGGAGAGAAAAACCTGATTTCCGAGTTGGAAAAGCTTGGCGTTAAAATATTCCTACATAAACCTTATTCTGCTGAAACATTGATAAGGGCGCTCAATAAAGTATTAATGGCTGACGCTATTTAGGGCTTTATTCCTTATCTCAAAACAGCAACAATTAAATCGGTTCTTCCATTGAGAATAACCATTTGCTCCTCAGGTAATCGTTTCATGAGGTTTAACCATACCATTTGAAATGGCAAATCGCGTAAGCCCGGCTATATCATGAATATCTAATTTTTTCATGATATTGGCCCGATGGGTTTCGGCTGTTTTTGAGCTTATATTAAGTTTCGATGCGATTTCTTTGGTCGAATGGCTTTCTGCCACAAGCTGTATAATTTCACGTTCGCGTGTGGTCAAAGATTTCATGGTGCCGTCCTCCCGAGGATTAAACATAATTTCTCTTACTGCTTCCATTATACGGGGACCGAAATAAGTTTCACCGTTGGAGACCAAACGGATTGCTTTTTCAAGTTCTTCGATAGTTGTATCTTTTTCCAGATAACCATTTATTCCGGTTTCCATTATCTTTTTGACTAACCCGGGGGATTGAGTGCCAGAAAATACTAATATATTGCTTTTTGGTTTCTCGGATTTCAGACGTTGCAGGATTTCCAAGCCATTAAGACTGGGAAGCATAATATCTAACATTACGAGGTCCGGCTCGTGTTGCAGACATAGTTTAAACCCCTCTGCCCCATCACCTGTTGTTGCGATTACCTTTAGGGATGGAAATGAATCCAGAATACGGCATATCATTTCGCGCATTATTTTCTCATCTTCTATGATAATGACCGATTTCATTAAATTGAGTATAAGAAGACTATGAATACACGACAAGGCAGATGTTTTACTTTATCATCATATTTAAAGTTAAAATCCATAATCTATGGTTTCCAAAAGATGTATTTTATAACTGAAAAAGATCTTTCAGTCAAAAACATACCGGCTTAATGGGGGTATTAAAAGTAACTATACACTTCGAATGTAAATTAAACGAAACGCAGCGAAATAAAGATTATCTTTATTGAATTATTTTGCACTGCTTAAATTTTAGAAAACCCGCGAAAATATTATATGCATCGAGGGTATTTCAATAAAGTACATTCAAATACTCAGAATGTCTTTTTTGGGAGGCGGTTATCAAGAATATTAACGATGTGACAACAATTATAATATTCTTACTTAACAGCTGAATGTTGTGGCTAAAAAAGTTGGTTATTTTTTATTTACCAACGCAGTCGTACCCAAAAGTTTAATCAAGCGACGGCGTTCACGCCATCCGATGAGGGTAAGGATCAAGCCACCGCCGAGGTAAGTCGAGGGCTCGGGGACAGGTACGATCTCATCCCCTTGAAAACGCGCGTGAAAGGTCTTACTCGTCCCCCACGGATTGACGAACCTTATCTGCGCTAACTGCGAGTCGGTCAGCCCTGCCGATCCAAATATGATCTGGTCGATGCCTCCCCCGTTGGTGTCTCCGGTGTAGTCCAGTATTGAGAGGATCTGTCCCGAGTCCGTCCACGCCAGTTCCAGTCCGCTGCTGTCGTCAAAGTCTATAATGCTTGTTCCGGTGCCTAAATCGATTGACGAGTCCGAGGACAGGGTCAGCGTTCCTAACACTTCATCGAAACCGTCGGTGTCAAAGATCCCTCCATCCAATTCCATGTTCGCGGTGTCCACGATCTGGTCATCACCACTTAAGAGCAAACTGCCCCCGGTGATGATCACCGTTCCCGTGCCGTCAAGGGCATTGCCCGCTCCGTTGTTCAGTTCCAGGGTTCCCGCATTGACCGTGGTGTCTCCGCTGAAACTGTTCGTGCCGGTTAAGGTCAGGGTCCCCGCATCGAGGAAGACCTGGGCCGTGGCACTGCCGCTGCTTAAGGAACCGATCGTTTCACTGAAACTGTTTACGTCGAGGCGTCCGTCAGAATCGATGGTCACTGCCGAGGTGTCAGCGATCTGTTCGCTGCTGCCGACAAAGGCGATGGCCGATCCGGCTGCCCCCACGCCGTCACCAATGACCAGGGCCCCGGGAACAGAGGTTCCACCGGACACATTCAGATTCATCGTCCCGTCGTTAATGGTCGTTGATCCGGTGTAGGTATTAGACCCTCCCTGGACAAACCAGGTGCTCGTGCCATCTTTTACAAAATTGCCTGTTCCACTGATCACTGAACCTGAGATTATCCCGGCTAAATCACCGTTATCAACAGTCAGCGTGCTTCCGTTCAGATCAATATCACCACTGATCGACATGATCGTCGTGTTGCTTATTTTGGCATTGGAACCAAGGGTGATATCGCCGGTCCATTCCTCAAATCCTGCACCCGGATCAGTCCAATACAGTGCGCCCACGCCGCCCACTCCGGTGCCATTGATGGTCAACGGCTCCGCGGACATGTCCGAAGCTATATCCGATACCTGGAGCGTTGCTCCGGACTGGACTACAGTCCCACTGCCGGTGCCGCCCAGGGCGCTCGGATCGGTGATCTCGAGGGTCCCCGCCTGTACCGCGGTCGTGCCTGTGTAGGTATTGACGCCATCCAGGACCAGGGTCCCCCTGTGCCGGTCTTGTCAAAGCTTCCCGTGCCGGCCATGATCCCCCCGTAGGTCAACGTCGTGGCGGCATCGGTTTCGATCGTCCCTCCGCCCGCGTTTAAGGCGATTCCACGGTTGCTGTCCAGGGAGAAGGTAGCAGTGGTATTAAGCGTGCCTCCGTCAAAGGTAAGGTGTCCGGGGGTGGCTGCTCCGGGGGCTGCCCCTAATCCACTGTCGGCGCTGATGCTGATCGAGCCGTCGTTGATCGTCGTTGCTCCGGTGTAGGTGTTGACCGCCGAGAGGGTGAGGGTGCCATTGCCGTCTTTAATTAAATCTCCAGAGTCTGAGACGATGCCACTGAAGGTGGTGTCACCGTTGCCGTCAACGGTAAGATCAAAAGTCTGATTGTCGATGGTGCCACTGACGTCCAAAGTGCCTGCGTCAGTTTTAATGGTTGCTGCCGATCCCAGACTGACCGCGCCCTGCCATTCGGTGCTGCCGGAAATATTTTGCAAAGCTCCCGCGCTGCTCTCCCCGGTGCCATTTAAAGAAAGCGCTTCGGCCCCTACAGTGATCCCCGTGTCGAGGGCCAGGGTCCCGCCACTGTTGACGGTCGTGCCGCTGCCGGTTGTGCCCATTCGATTTCGAGAACACCGTCATTAACGGTGGTGTTTCCTGAGTAAGTGTTAGCGGCGGTAAGGGTGAGGGTGCCATTGCCGTTTTTAATTAAAGCTCCCGAATCGGAGAGGACGCCACTGAAAGTCGTGTCGGCGGCTCCACCCACGGTCAGCGCGAACGACTGATTGTCGATGTTGCCGCTGATCTCTAAACTGCCAGCTAGTGAAATGATAGTGGCAGTCGATCCCAAGTCGACGGCTCCCTGCCATTCGTTGGTGCCGGAAATGTTCTGTAAGGCTCCCGCAGTGCCAGCCTCTCCGGTGCCGTTTAAAGTGAGGCCTTCTCCTGTAACCGTGATTCCCGTATCGAGGGCTAAGGTGCCACCACTGTTGACCGTTGTGTCGCTGGTGGTATCGCCGAGGGCACTGGCGTCTTCGATTTCGAGGACACCATTGTTGATCGTCGTGGTCCCGTCATAGGTGTTATTATTGGTTAAAGTCCAGGTCCCGTCGCCCTGCTTGACAATATCGCCACTCTCCGAAATGACACCGTCAAATGTCGCATTCGTAGCATCGCCCACGGTAAGCGTTCCTTGTGGTGAAGTCCCCAACTGCACTTCTGCAGCCGTGCTCGAACTGGAGAGCGACCCGATCGTTTCGTCCTCATTGGTGAGATCGAGCAGTCCATCCGACAGTATCGTGACCGCGCTGGTGTCAGAGATCTGATCATTGCGATTGGCGTATTCGACAATGGCACTGCCCGCTGCTCCCACTCCGTCACCTATAGTAAGATCTGAGTCAATCGCTCCATTGACACTGCTTCTATCTAAAGACAGGGTCCCGTCTTCGACAACGGTGTCTCCGCTGTAGGTATTGGTGCCTCCGTTTTCAAAAGTCAGTTGTCCTCCCTGGTGGGTGATTCCCCCCGTACCCGAGATGTTTCCCTGGATACGGAAGTTCTGTGTGTTGGCGTTAAAATAATCGAGGTCGTCATTGAGGGCTATAGGGGCTAATATTCTGCTCTTGTCCTGCATGTCCACAGTGAGCGAGGCATTGCCGCTGCTCACATCAAAGGTGATGGTGTTGGTGCCAATGATATTGTATTCTTTGTTATTCGTGTCGTGAAAGAAATCCATCTGCCCGACCACGACATTAATGTCTACCGTGACATTACGGTTGTTGCCGGTACTAACGGTTCCAAAGTTGGCGGTGTCACCGATGGCGTTGGGGGGACCTCCACCCGGTGTCCAGTTGCCGGCCACACTCCAGTTGCCATTGCCATTGAGGTTCCAGTCAAATACTTGCGCTTCGAGAGTTGATGATAAATAAAAACTCAACACTAGGAGTAATCCCAAGCGGTGTGAGTTTCTTATCTTAACTTTATTCTTCAGACTCATTTCAGATTGGTATCGCGCTTTAATATTAGTAAATCTAAATTAATTATCTATTAATATTAGAAAAACTTTAATTAAATTGCAAGCAAAACTGGGGGTTTATACCTATAAAAAATATGTAAAAAACAGCCATGATTTGTGATTATTCAGAAGGAAAACTTAGGAGATGAGTGGCATAAGAGAGTTCTTGATTTTGCAATCTGGCCCAAAGATTACAGGCCAGGTATAAAAGGAGGAAAAAGACGCCCCAATGCATTTCTTCAAGGAGGAACATAAAAATTGAAAAAAGAAGGAAGACGCTGGCTAAGAGTAGTTTAATTAAGTGCATGCGATACTTTTCTGTTGTATTCCATAGTATCGCATTAAACGAGACTGATGGTATCAGTAAAATACTGTATCTTTTTTAGAGATATCACGTAGCAGGACGCGTAAAGTGCTGGAAGGTAAAATTTACATACCACATATGGGACGCGTTCAAGTTGAATGGGCGATAGCGCCCCGGCTGATAAACAGAGATTGGCAGTTTTAATGAAAACGCCCCAGTCTGGTCGGTCTGGAGAGAGAGAAGCACCCCCAAGAGCAATTTAACTTAGCGCATAAGATTTAATACGCCCCTGCCTTTATCGGTTTTACACCAGTAAGAGCAATCTCAGGGATTGATTAGGTTTAAATTGGGTGATCAAGTAGTATTTAGTAACCGGTAGATAAAAAGTAAATTGCTAATAAATAGGCTTATTCACTCAGAAAACGGGGTTTGATTTTTTCTTCAGTAATTTTATCCCCATTCTTACAAACCGTGTAAGCACTTGCCGTTTGACGTGAGCTGACTACTTGATGAAGTTGATTTTCAACATAATGGAGGGCCACACCGTCATCCGCGGCCACACCATCGGAAATTTCTCCATTTAGAATCAACTGGTGGTATGATGGTCGACGGGCAGCTTCACTGTCAAAATGAGGACAATTACTGCCAGGGAGAAAGCCCAGGTAATTGAGAGGGGTCAAGCGCCCCGGGATGGAATCGGTAACTCCCTCATCAAACCAGCAGATTGATCCCGCGCTTACTCCGCCCAGGACTATGCCTTTCTCCCAGGCTTTTCTCAATATTAGATTTACCCCCCAATCGCGCCAAAGAACGAGCATGTTTCGGGTGTTGCCTCCGCCAATGTAGAGCGCGTCCTGATCGAGAATGATCGCTTCCAGGTCTTCACTGGGCGCATTAAAAAGACTGAGATGGCATGGTTTACACTCCAGGCGGAGAGCAGCATCATAAAAGCGCCGAATCATCCAATCTGAATCCCCGGCAGCGGTCGGAAGAAAACAAATATTGGGGCAGGTTTGACCCGTTAGCTTAAGAAAGTATTTTTCAAGTAATAATCTGTCAGGCAGCAACGATAAACCTGCACCCCCAATAGCTAAAATCTGTTTTTTCATATAATCTTTGAATCTAATCCTTGATTTAAATTTAAAATTCTAGAGGATTAAATCGCAGAGTAGAATATTTTTTAGAGGCGAAGCAATAGCGCATATGGAGTATCCATGAGTGGAACATTAGATTTAAAAACCCCTAAGACGATTAATCTCCGCGAGGGCGACTCAGAGGAAAAACGAGAAAAGATAAGGCAGTATTTTCACGAGACATTTGATGTCTATGAAAAGCTTTTCGAGCCATTGAAAAATGAAGAAGCCTATACTACGCGAGCGGATCCCCTGCGCCATCCGCTCATTTTTTATTTAGGGCACCCCGCGGTTTTCTTTATCAATAAACTTGTCCTCGCTAAGATACTGGATAAGCGCATCAATCCCAAATTCGAATCCATGTTTGCGGTTGGTGTTGATGAAATGTCCTGGGATGATCTTAACGAGTTGCATTACGACTGGCCAAAGTCAATAGAGGTGAAGGAATACCGAAATCGGGTCAGGCGAACGGTCGACGAATTGATAAGAGAAATGCCACTGAATCTTCCCATTGATTGGGATAATCCGTTCTGGGTGATTATGATGGGAATAGAGCATGAACGCATCCATTTGGAAACGTCTTCTGTCCTCATCCGCCAGCTTCCGCACAATCTCCTTTCATCTAATTCGGAGTGGCAGATCTGTAGTGATAGTGGAAGAGCGCCTGAAAACCGCTTACTTCCTGTTAGCGAGGGGAAGTTGCAGATGGGTAAGGAGAGAGAGCATCCGCTCTATGGATGGGATAATGAATACGGCCGTTATGAAACAGAGGTCGCGACATTTAAAGCCAGTCAGTATTTGGTAACTAATCAGGAATTTTTGGAATTTGTGGAAGCGGGTGCTTACGGGAATGAACAATGGTGGACCGAGGAAGGTTGGAAATGGGCACAATATAAAAAAGCAGAACATCCATTGTTCTGGATGCCCGACGATAAAGGGTCCTATCGATTCAGGACCATGCTGGAAATTATAGATATGCCGTGGAATTGGCCCGTAGAAGTAAATTACCTGGAAGCTAAAGCCTTTTGTAATTGGAAAAGTGATAAATCGGGAAAAACGATACGCCTTCTTATGGAAGAAGAATGGTATCGCTTGTTGGATTTTACGATGACGAAAGATCAACCTGAATGGCAACACGCACCCGGGAATATAAACCTGGAGTATTATGCCTCATCCTGTCCGGTGGATAAATTTCAGTTTGGCGAGTTTTATGATGTATTAGGAAATGTCTGGCAATGGACTGAGAGCCCTATAGCCGGCTTTCCCGGATTTGAAGTCCACCCTCTATACGACGATTTTTCAACCCCGACCTTTGATACTAAACATAATCTGATTAAAGGAGGGTCATGGATTTCAACGGGCAACGAGGCGACAAGACACTCGCGCTATGCTTTTAGACGACACTTTTTTCAACACGCAGGATTTCGCTATGTCGAATCAGATACGCCCGTTGTCATCCGCAATGATGTCTATGAAACGGATCCAGAAGTAGCTCAATACTGCGAATTACACTATGGAGAAGACCATTTTGAAATTGAGAATTATCCTGAAAAAATTGCGCAGATCAGTCTGGCAAAAATGCAGGGTCGATCTAAAAAGAGAGCGCTTAACCTTGGTTGTAAAGTAGGGCGAAGCACTTTTGAACTGGCGGTGGAGTTTGATTCGGTCACTGGATTAGATGCCACCGCGCGCACGATCAAGATTGCCGTCGATATGAAGGATAAAGGATACGCTCTTTATGCCCTTCCTAAAGAAGGAGAAATTTATACCTTTCACGAAAAAAGACTCACCGATCTCGGTCTTGATGGGGTTCGCGACAAGGTTGAGTTTTATCAAGCAGATGCATCCAACCTGATCGAACGACACAAAGATTACGATCTCATCCTCATCGATAACCTCATCGATAGAATATATGACCCGAAGAAATTATTAAACAACGTCCATAATCGGGTAAATCCTGGAGGACTGCTATTAATTTCCTCAACTTATGACTGGCAGAAAAAGCACACCGAAAAACAAAAATGGGTGGGGGGTTTTAAAGAGGCGGGTGAGAATGTTATTTCACTGGAGGGTTTAAAGCAGCTATTAGAACCGCATTTTAAATTCATGGGCGAGCCCATGGATATTCCTTACGTTATCCGGGAAACAACGCGTAAGTACCAACACTGTATTGCGGAATTAACTATTTGGGAACGCCAAACGAATTAATAAGTGGCATTTTTTTTGCCGATTAATTTATATCCCGATGAATTTTATGGAGGGAACGCGTAATAATAGGATTTGTAGTTAATCTTTAATCCGTAATTTTAAAACGGTGGAGCGGGGTGTCCCCAGCACGCTTCAACCCTAAAATTTTATAACATGGAGGATAAATATTTTTTTTGGCTCGATCTGGAGATGTCCGGGTTAAGTCCTGTGGAAGATAAGATTCTTGAAGCCGCGGTGATCGTCACAGATAAGGAACTCACATCGGTAATCACTTATGAAACCGCGGTCTTTCAGTCCCCGGAAGTTCTGGAAAATATGAACGCCTGGTGCAAAGAGCATCATGCCAAAAGCGGACTGACGGATAGGGTCTCTACCGGGATTCCGGAAAATGAACTTGACGATAAACTCTGTGCAATTACCGATGCCTATTTCAGGGATGAGCCAGTAATTCTTTGCGGTAATTCCATTGCTCACGACAGGAAATTTGTAGAAATGCATCTCCCAAAATTTACTTCGAAGTTGCATTACCGTATGCTTGATGTCTCAAGTTTCAAAATTGTCTTTCAGGAAATTTTCGGTAAGAATTACGACAAAAAAAATAATCACCGGGCCTTGGCGGACATTCAAGAGTCAATAGCAGAATTGAAATATTATCTCGACTACATAAGGGATCAGGCCCATTGACTTTTATCGGATACTGCGGTAATTGATGTGCCGTATAAAATTGTCTCATCACGGGATTTAACCTGACGTGATGATGCAATAAGAGTACTCCAACAAATTATACGATGAAAAATAGATTACTGGCTTATAGATTTGCTGATATTGGAATTACCATGCTGCGCTTCCCCATATTAATTTTTATAGCTCTATTAGCGTGGAGTATTAACTTAACAGCTGCTGACTGGCCCCAGTGGCGAGGGCCGGGGAGGAATGGCATTTCTTCAGAGACTGGGTTGTTAAGGTCATGGTCTGAAGAAGGACCCGAACTATTGTGGACCACTTCCGTGGGGGTAGGGGCTTCATCTATGGCCGTCCATGACAATTACGTATATACCATGGGTAACATAAATGATGAGGACGTTGTCATTTGTCTCAACCGTAAAACTGGAGACAAGGTATGGTCTTTTTCCTATGCATGCCCTTTCAAGAGCAGGAGGCATGAAGGGGGCACCTCATGTACTCCCACTGTCGATGGCAATCGTGTTTATACACTCAGCTACGAGGGAGATCTTTACTGTCTTGATGCCACATCAGGCAGGGCCATATGGTCCAAAAGTCTGAGGAAGGAATTTAACGGTAAACCGAATAAATTTGGATATGCGTGTTCACCATTGGTTGTCGATGATATGGTAATCGTTGAATCGGGCGCCGATGAAGGATCGCTCCTGGCGCTCAATAAAAAATCCGGTCGCTTTATATGGAAGTCAGGTGATTACAATGCAGGGTATTCCTCCCCTGTGGCGTTTCAACTCAATGGAAAACAAGTGGGATTAATTTTCAATGGTTATGGCCTGGTCGGGCACCGACTCGAGGACGGTAAGGAACTTTGGAATTTTAAGTGGAATACCAGTTATGACATTAATGCGGCCACACCCATTGTTTCGGGAAAATATATATTTATTTCCTCAGGCTATGGGACGGGAGGCGCCGTATTGAATGTAGGCAGAGGCAAGCTTACCGCTGTGTGGAAATCAGAAGCCTTTGCCAATCAATTCAGCAGCAGCGTGCTATGGAAGGGGCACCTTTACGGATTTCACGGTAATGTTGGTAAACAAGATGCATCCTTGCGTTGTGTGGAGTTTGCCACCGGTAATATCATATGGGAAAAGAGAGAACTGGGTATCGGTAGCGTCATCCTTGTTGACAAAACGCTGGTCATTCTCAGTGAAGGGGGCGAGTTGGTGCTGGCCGAAGCATCGCCTTCCGGTTACACCGAATTGGAGCGTCTTCAAGTTCTGGGTGGACGCTGTTGGGTAACCCCGGCCTATGCAGATGGCTTAGTCTACTGTCGCAACAATAACGGCAAAATGGTTTGTTATAATCTAGGGGAGAAACTGTAATCCCCAACGCTTATACCTGTGATCCTAGCGAATATGATTGTTACCAGGTATTGCCGCATCTGGGTTGCCGCGGTTTTATTACTGGCTACCGTTGACGCCGGATATGGCGCTAAATCCTCCTCGGGGTGGTATAACTGGCGCGGCCCGGATCAAAATGGAACCTCTCCTGAAATTAATTTACCGGATAAATGGGAATTAGATGGGGCCAATCATCTTTGGACTTACCCGATATCTGGAGGAGGCACTCCGGTGGTAAGAGACGATCGGGTATATATCTTTGGCTATAGAGGCGAAGGGGAAGACCTTCAAGAGGTTCTCCTTTGCCTCAATGCTCTAAACGGTGAACGTATTTGGGAGCAGTGCTTCAATGATTTTCTCAGCGATATTGTCTATAACCGTTATGCTATAGGTGCGCCAGCTTTGGATCCCGATACCGGGAATGTTTATCTGCAGACCAGCGCGGGACTGCTTTTAGGCTTTGATCAAAACGGTCAGCGTCTCTGGGAACATTCGATGATGGAAGAATATGGAAGGCTTACTTTTCCCAATGGGCGTACCGGTGGACCCGTCATTGACGGCGATCTGGTTATCGTCCACGGCATCACGGCCAACTGGGGCCGCAACGGACCGGCGCGGGATCGTTTTTATGCTTTTGATAAGAGGACAGGAGAACTTGTCTGGTATTCACAACCTGGAGTCCAGCCTCAGGACAGTTCGTTTTCCACCCCCGTCTTCGGCTGGATCGGTAAGCGCCGGGTTTTTTATTGTGGCACGGGTTGTGGAAACATCGTGTGCGTGGATGCGCGTACCGGGCAACCGATATGGCGTTTTCAAATGTCACTCGGCGGAGTAAATTCATCGGTAGTTTTATTTGAAAAAAACAAGCTCATTGCCATCCACGGCAAAGAGAATCTGGATACCTCGAGCATAGGTCGAATGGTCTGTCTGGAAATTCCCACGCATTTACCGGATGACCTTAAGCTTCCTTTTGTTCTCGGTCCCGATGCCGAGTTATGGCGCAATGACAGTGAGTCCTTTACGAGCTCACCGGTGCTCCAAGGTAAGCGCATTTATCTGACCGATCGCACCGGCGAACTTATATGTATAGATGCGGATACGGGAGTGGAGCTATGGAATAAGAAGCTTTCTCCGGATCAGTTGCATGCCTCGCCATTATGGGCAGATAATAAACTCTACGTGCCGATGCGCGATAGTATTTTTTATATTATCCACCCCGGAGAGACCGAGGCAAAGATCCTCAATCAGGTTAAACTCGAAGGGGTCTGCCTCGGAGCGCCGGCGGTTAACAGGGGGCGCGTCTATGTACATACGCAGGTTAATCTCTATTGTTTTGGTTCACCGTCATCGCGTAATTATAAAATTAAAAAACGAAAACCGCTTGTCAAAACCGGACCTCCTGCAGAACTTCAGATTATTCCCGCGGAATTTGCCGCGCGTTCAGGAGAAAGTTTATCCTTCACCGTATGGAACCTGGATAAAAACGGTAATCGAATAAATAAAGTAACCGATCTTAACTGGAACTCTTCCGTTCCTTCTTATGCCAATGTCGACAGTTCTGGTGTTCTTGCCATTGAACCTTCCCTTGAGGTAATTGCCGGCAGCATTAAAGCTTCGGCAGGTAATCTCCGAGGAAGCACACGGGGCCGTATCTTACCGGACCTTAATTATAAAGAAGACTTTGAATCCTTCAGGCTCGATCATAAAACGCCGGGTGGAGTGGCCTTTGCCTATCCGCCCACGCCTTGGATCGGGGCGCGACTGCGTTGGCGGATTTTAAATAGGGAGGGGAATCAGGTGATGGAAAATACCCTTGAGCGGGTTCTCTTTCAACGTTCAACGAACTTTATCGGTCACCATAATATGAATAATTACACGATGGAAGCCGATGTCATGAGCGATGGCAACCGCCGTATCATGTCTAATGTCGGGCTTATCAATCAGCGTTACCTGATCGCCCTTGTAGGTAACTGGCAGATTCTTGAAATTGTTTCCAATCATGATCGACTCAAAGTTTCCGTGCCTTTTAAATGGAAACCTAATGTATGGTATCGATTGAAAACGCGGGTTGATGTAAACGCAGAAGGGAGAGGTCTCGTGCGGGCAAAAGCCTGGGAAAAAAAATCCCCCGAACCCGATTCCTGGACAATAGAAGTCACGCATAATATAGCTCACCAGGAGGGAGCCCCAGCATTGTACGCATTTTCACCGCAAAGCCAAAAGCATGTTTATATCGACAATCTGTCGATTACCCCTAATCAAAATAATTAGGAATTTTTAAATGAATTCAGTTAACTATTATATAGGCTTGCTTACCTGTTTGGGAATTGTGGGGATAGCATTTAACCCCGTTTTAACGATGGCTGAAGACTGGCCTATGTGGGGGCGCGATCCGAGCCGTAACATGGTCTCAATGGAAAACAACCTTCCCGAGACATTTGACCTGGGTGAAACGATAGAGGGAAGCGAAGAAATAGACTTGGCAACAGCACAAAACATTCAATGGGTCGCCAAATTGGGATCTCAAAGTTACGGTAACCCATCGGTTTCTGACGGTCGTGTCTATATTGGGACCAATAATGAAGTGCCGCGTGATGCCGACAATATCGGCGATCGCGGGATACTTATGAGTTTTGATGAAGAAACAGGAGGGTTCCTCTGGCAGCTTATTGTCCCCAAACTTGGCGCCGGTAAAGTCAGTGATTGGGAATACATCGGGATCTGTTCATCTCCCGCGGTCATCGATAATTTTGCCTATGTGGTGACTAACCGGGGTGAAGTTTTGTGTTTGGATGTGAATGGCATGGAAAATGGGAATGATGGGCCGTTTAAAAATGAAGGGGAATATATGGCGGTCGCTGGAAAACCACCGGTGGAAGTTAAAGACAGTCATGCGGACATCATGTGGCGCTTTAACATGCGCGACGAGCTCGGTGTATTCCCACACAATATAACCAGTTGCTCCCCTTTGATGATAGACAGCTATGTTTACTCGTCGACGTCAAATGGAGTTGATTGGTCACACACGAATATACCCGCTCCGTTTGCACCCAGTTTTGTCGTCCTGGATAAGCGCAATGGATCATTGCGCGGTGAGGAGAATTCGGGCATAAGTGCCAGGGCTCTGCATGCTTGTTGGACATCTCCGACTTACGGTGAGGTTGATGGTAAAGGGATGATAATATGGGGTGGGTCCGATGGATGGTGTTACGGCTATGACCCCGTCCCCATAAAAAATGATGATGATTTCTTTGAGTTAAATGAACTCTGGCGCTTCGATTGTAATTCACCGCAATATCGATATAAAGATGACAAGCCATTAAGGTATGCCACCTCGAAAGGGCCCAGTGAAATAATTGCCACTCCGGTATTTTATAAAAACCGCGCTTATATTGCCATTGGCCAGGATCCCGAACATGGGGATGGCGTAGGTCAATTAAGTTGCATTGATGTCAGCAAGCGAGGGGATATTAGTGAAACGGGTGCAATTTGGGTCTACCAGGATATTGG
Source organism: Opitutales bacterium (assembly GCA_965197745.1). GTDB lineage: Bacteria > Verrucomicrobiota > Verrucomicrobiia > Opitutales > PNEW01 > CBDANS01. The sequence continues at coordinate 1,431,936 of CBDANS010000007.1, forward strand.
CAGAACAATATCAACAGTCTCCATTAAGGATGACTTGCTTTATATTGCTGAATATGCCGGTAAAATCCACTGTCTCGACGCGGATACGGGAAAACCTTACTGGATATACGATACCCAAAGCCGCATCTGGGGCTCAACACTCGTAGCTGATGGTAAAGTATATATCGGCAATGAAGATGGAGATCTGGTCATCTTAAAGGCGGGAAAAACGATGGGATTGATTAATAAAGTAAATTTTGGTTCTCCTATTTACAGCAGTCCCATCGTCGCCAATGGAACCTTGTATGTGGCAAGCCAAACCCATCTCTTTGCCATCAGTAAATCAGCGCCATGAATAAAAGCTCTTCCCCTCTTAAATATATCATTTATGCCTATCTCGGCATTCTTTTCATTTTGCATCAGGACTTCTGGTTGTGGGATGACGGAAGCTTAGCATTGGGTTTTATCCCTGCGGGACTTATTTATCATATCGGTTATTCAATAATGGCAACCCTGGGCTGGATCCTGGTCATAAAGTATGCCTGGCCCACTGAATTGGAAAATATTTCAGAGCAGCCTGCAGATTCTGCCTCCTCAACGACGGAAGCTTGATGACCCCATTAATTATTATCTCCGGTTATCTTTGTTTGCTTTTTGTCTTAGGACAGATCAGCGGTAAATTCTTTCGGGGTACGCCCAGTGATTTTTTTGTTGCCAGTCGGTCGATTGGGTCCTTCCTGCTCCTCATGTCGGTCTTTGGCACGACGATGACGGCCTTTGCCATGGTAGGCAGCACGGGTGAAGCATACCGGGTGGGCATCGGGACTTATGGCAAGATGGCATCCTGGTCTGGCCTGATACATTCCGCCTGTTTTTTCTTTATTGGAATACGATTATGGTCATTCGGGAAACGTTACGGTTATAACACACAAATTCAGTTTTTTCGAGATCGATTTGAGAGTAATGCAATCGGCATACTTTTATTTCCAATCCTCGTGTGTCTTGTCATCCCCTATCTCCTAATCGGTTTACTCGGCGCAGGGAGTCTTGTCCGTGGGGTTACCGCCGGCGCATTTCCCGAGTTGTTTGCCGAGACAAGAGGGGGGATTCCACCCGCGATAACCGCGGGCATAATTTCCATTGTTGTCCTTACCTATGTTTTGCGGGGAGGGGTGCGCAGCGCTGCCTGGGCTAATACATTTCAAACTATAGTATTTATGATCATGGGCCTCGTTGCTTTTTTTATTATTTCTTCAAAACTGGGAGGGCCTTCATCTGCCAGCCAGATGGCTAATCCCGAGAGGATGATACGTGGTGAATCTATTCCCCCTATGCAGTTTTTTACGTACTGTTTTATTCCCCTTTCAGTAGCCATGTTTCCCCATCTCTTTCAGCATTGGCTCACCGCGAAATCGGCCCGGACTTTCCGTTTAACCCTGGTCGCTCATCCCCTTTTTATCATGATTACCTGGGTCCCCTGTATCCTCATTGGGGTATGGGCGTCAGGAGCCATCATCGACGGTGTAAAAGTGATCACTGAAGGCACTAACCCCAATGCGGTCCTGGGCATTATGGTCGGTAAACTGACAAATCCCGTTATCGCCGGTCTCGTCTCATCCGGGGTGCTGGCCGCGATCATGTCTTCACTTGATTCGCAATTTGTCTGTTTGGGAACCATGTTTACAGAAGACATCGTCCTACATCACTTCCGTCGTTACCGGTTGTCGGAGAAACAGGTTTTATGGATGGCCCGAGGATTTATAATCCTCATTGTTCTTATAACCTACCTTTTGTCACTTGCTAATCCGGTGCAGATTTTCTCGCTCGGGGTCTGGTGCTTCAGTGGGTTTGGTGCGCTTTTCCCCCTTGTGTTTGCGGCTATCTACTGGAAAAGGGTAACGTGCGCGGGAGCGATCGGCTCCATCATCTGTGCAGCATTGACCTGGTTCTATTTATTTCACAAATCGGATTACGGTCTCAATCGCGGTTATCTTATCGGTGATGCCATGCCAGTCGTTTTTATTTTTTTAGCCTGCCTCATCCCACTTGTGCTCATTTCTCTTCTAAGCAAACCTCCCTCTAAGGAAACACTGAATAAATTCTTTTAGGGCAAACGTAACGTTTTCTTCATACCTGTCAGGTTTCCAGAACTTATCTGTTATGAATAAACGATAGAGGGTGGAGCGGTCTGTCTCAGCACGCTTCTTTTTTAATAATAAGAAAACACGCGGTAGGGACACCGCGTTCCACCAAGATATTGTTAGTAAATACTGGAGGGACGCGCTCCGTCGCGTCCGTTAACATCTTTTACAATAAGAAAAATAAATGATTCTCATATTATAGCGGACGCAACGGAGTGCGTCCCTCCAACCTTCGACTTTCGATATTTGATTTTTCCTCCATGATGATCTGTGAATTGCTAATTTTCCTGTTTCACTCTAATTTCACGATTGCAGGACGCTGGATTTCCTCAGCACGCTTCTTTTTATTATATTAACATTATGCACGACAGGCGCTTCCTACCCGTGTAAGCATTGGTAAAAGATCCTTTAATTTGCTATCATTACCTGAGATGAGTTTAGAACCATTAGTCGAAAATGCAGCCAGCCAACTGGACGCTTATGTGCGCGACATGGTGCAATGGCATTTTTCACCCGAGAGCGGTTCTCCATTCTGGCTTGATTGGTCGAGTAAGGCGGGGTGGAACCCCGGACAGGAAATTAAATCTTTTGCCGACCTCATGCGTTTTCCCCATTTCGATGATGAATGGTTGCGCGACGAGCCTAATGAACGGTGGATTCCGAAAGCTAACGAGGGCAAACCTTTTATGATATTCGAAACAGGAGGCACAACGGGAATGCCAAAACAGCGAATAAGTTGGGAGGACCATCTCACTGATTATGCCGATTTCTCAGCCGGTCTCGATGAGAGGGGATTTCCGCGTGGCGGTAATTGGCTAATGTTGGGACCAACGGGTCCTCGAAGATTAAGAATCTCCATCGAATATCTGGCTAACCTCAGAGGGGGCTCCTGTTATTTTGCTGATCTGGATTCACGCTGGGTAAAAAAACTAATTGCTTCTAAGGATTTTAAAGAGGCCAACAAGTATAAAGATCACGTTGTGCAGCAAGGGTTGGAATTGCTTAAGAATCGCAAGATTGCCTGCCTTTTTACTACCCCAAAAATACTTGAAGCACTGGGGGAAGAGGTTTCCCTGCCCGATGTCGGTATAAAAGGCGTGTTTTGCGGCGGGACGACTATGACTCCTCAAACCGTGCGCTTTCTGGTGGAGGAAGTTTTAGAAAATCGTGTCGCATTCGTTCCCACCTATGGTAACACCCTTATGGGATTAGCACGCAGTCGCCCTCTTAGACCTGAAGACAATTTCAGTATTACTTATTACGCGCCCCAACCGCGCGCCGTTCTTCGTATTGTCGATAAAGACGACACGGCAAAGACCGTCGACTATAATGATTACGGGCGCGTTGAACTGACTACGCTGACGCATGAGTTTTTCATGCCACGTTTTCTAGAGCGAGATGAAGCGATTCGCCGCCCGCCCTGCGAAGAATTCGCCTGGGATGGGGTCGGTGATGTCCGACCTTACGGAGCCCTGGACACCCAGATTGTAGAAGGCGTTTATTAGATTTAATGCTGTGCTTGGAGAGATGAAGGATACACCACATTTGAACGCTTTACGTCTGGGGGTTCCATATAAAAGTCTGGATACGATGGAGCTTGTTGACAATAGAAACAGCAAAATACTCGCCAGCATAAGCCAGGTGAATTCTGGTTTAATAAGGCGTGATTTGCGCAAGGTAAGCTCCGCCCGAGAAACATTCTCCCAGGTAAAAGCACAAGATCTGCTCCAGCAATTTACTAAAGCGGGAGAGCTTTTTATAACCGCGAATTTAAAAGTAGATTCTGATGACTTTGCTCAGAGTCCGGAGGAATACATCAATGCGCTTTCGGGCAGTACCGGGCTTCCGCAAACGCTCTGCCGGTCAAACATGAAAAAAATTCATTACGTTTTGACGCATATGGAGATGATACTGCACGGGTTGAGCCGGGGGTTAACCCCTGATATTTTAGATAGTAGCCTCGGCAATTACGGGGGAATAGAAATGTGCTTTTATCCGGTGACCGACTGTCTGGGTGTTGTCCTGCCAAGCAATTCTCCGGGTGTAAATTCGCTCTGGCTTCCAGCCATCGCGATGAAGATACCAGTCATTATAAAACCGGGGCGCGAAGACCCCTGGACACCGTTGCGCATTATTCAGGCTTTATATTCTGCGGGGATTCCCCGTGAAGCGATCAGTTTTTATCCCACAGATCATGAAGGGGCAGATACCATTCTTGAACAGTGCGGCCGGGGCATGATTTTTGGCGGAGCCAATGTTAATCGCTATGAAAGCGATTCACGCATTCAGATACATGGCGCTGGTCGAAGTAAAGTTCTCATCGGCAATGACTGTGTCGATCAATGGGAAAGTTTTTTGGATGTAATATTAGAATCGATAACAACAAACAGCGGACGCAGCTGCATTAATGCTTCAACGATTGTTACGCCCAGGCATGGCGATGCCATTGCTGAAGAGCTGGCCAGGTGCGTTGCCGGAATTCAGCCAAAAGCACTGGATGACGGGGATGCTCAACTGGCGGGTTTTGCCAATTCAAAAATGGCAGAAGTGATTGATAAGACCATTGAAAGCGGTCTGAAAGCAACAGGTGCGGAAGACATTACAGGTCGATTGCGTCGGGATCCAAGAAAAATTGAATTTGGAGGGCAGATCTATCTTTTACCGACTATTGTTAAATGTGAAAGTTTTGAACACCCCCTCGCAAATAGTGAATTCATGTTCCCTTTTGCCAGTGTTGTGCAGATTCCACAGAAACATATGGAATCAGAAATTGGTCATTCTCTAGTAGTCACCGCAATAACAAAGGACCAGAACTGGATTAAAGACTTAATAAAATCTCCACACATAGATCGTCTGAATATCGGGACTGTGCCAACCACTCTGGTGCATTGGGATCAGCCGCATGAAGGCAATCTTTTTGACTTTCTCTACCATCGACGAGCGATTCAACGTGTACAGGCATAGAAAAATATGATCGGATTTGAAGCAAAGTCAGCACCTGGAATAGTGTATGGAATCGACTCCGTGGATAAGATTGGACCCTGGGTTAATTCGCTTGGAGCAAGCAAAGTATTACTTGTTACTGATCCGGGTATCGTGTCCGTTGGCCATTTGGATCGCGTTACAAAAAGGATCAGGCATGCCGGATTAGACTTTTGCGCGTATACCGATGTCACTGAAAATCCTACGACTAAGGTGGTTTCTCAGTGTGCGGAGACAGCAAGGGCAGCCAATGTGGATCTGATCATTGGACTGGGCGGTGGCAGCAGTCTTGATACCGCTAAGGGTTGCAACATGCTTTTATCTAACGGGGGACAAATTCAGGATTACAAAGGTTACGGGAAAGTTGCGAATCCCATGCTGCCCTTTATTGCCATTCCCACGACAACCGGCACCGGTAGTGAAAGTCAGTCCTACGCTTTGATTTGTGATGAAAACACACATGAAAAATTGGCCTGTGGCGATCCTAAGGCGATTGCGGCGATTGCGATCCTCGATCCGAGCCTGGCTAAAACCCAACCGCCAATTGTCACCGCCTGTTCGGGTGTAGATGCGATGGCGCATGCCATCGAGTCTATGGTTTCGCTCAATTACAACGAGCTGTCATCGCTTTATTCGCGCGAAGCATTCCGAATTGTCAATTCAAATCTGGAAAAGGTACTCTTTTCAACGCCGGAAATCGAAGCGTATGGAGCGATGCTCCTGGGGGCTTCCTATGCGGGTCTTGCTATCGAAAACAGCATGCTCGGATGCGCGCATGCGGCAGCTAATCCACTGACAGCACGATTTAACATCGTCCATGGCCACGCCGTAGGTTTGATGCTGCCGCATGTCATGCGTTTCAATGCTGAGGACGCGGTAGCCCGGGATATTTATGCCGGTTTAGCCATTGACGCAGGAATAGCGGATCAAGGTGTATCACAGGACCAGGCCTGCGAACGACTGATCGAGCGAGTGGTAGCTATCCTTGAACGGTCTGTCCTCTCAACATCGCTTTCGGAGTGCCATGTATCACACGAAGAAATTTCACCCCTTGCCGTTGAGGCATCTAAACAATGGACCGCTTTATTTAATCCACGCCCGATGACGGTTGAGGATTTTATAAAATTATATGAAGCCGCTTATTCATCTGCATAATTTCATTTGAGTGAATTCATCATGTATATTTCTGCCTGGGAAAGATGATCCGAAATTTCAGTTTTAAATTGTGCCTCTTAGTCCTCTTCGTAAGACCGGGAAGCGGTCATTGGCTGTGCGCCGGGGATAACGAATTTAATACGGCAGCGACGGAAGATGAGGTAAAAATAGTGAGCAGTAATCTCTCTCACGCCTCAGAATGGAGTATGCATCGTGGCAGTCCACAGCTTCAGGGTCTGGCTCGAGGCAGGATATCAGAAAATCCTGCACTCCGATGGTCATTTGATACCGGTGATTCTATAAAGTCCTCCGCCGCGATCGTGGGGAACCGGATATTTATTGGTTCAGACTCTGGAAAGGTACATGCTCTGGATCTCGATTCAGGTCATGAGATTTGGTCATACGCAACTGAAGGACCAATCGAGGCGACGCCTTGTGTCGTTAACGAAACCGTATTTACCGGATCTTCTGATTCTTTTCTTTATGCTCTTGATATAAATACCGGTAAATTAAAGTGGAAGTATCAGACCGGGGACAAGATCATGGGTGGCGCTAATTGGGCGTTGAATCCCATGGGTGATAATGTCTGGATACTTTTTGGAAGTTATGACGGCGCATTACACTGCGTGGATGCCGAATCTGGCGCGTTGATCTGGAAGCATCAAACGGAGTACTTTGTCAATGGCACACCGGCTATTTTAGAAGAGAGTAAAGTTGTATTTGGCGGATGCGATTCCCACATATATATACTCCGGCTTGAAGATGGAACGGAACTGAAGAGAATAGAATCGGGCGCTTATATCGCATCCTCGATTGCCATTTTTGACGAACGCGGATTTGTGGGACACTATAACAATGATGTCCTCTCATTTGATTTGAAAGCGGGATCAATTCTCTGGACTTACAGTGATAATAACTATCCTTATTTCTCCTCAGCAGCCGTCACTGCTGAATATGTTGTAATCGGCAGTCGTGATAAACGATTGCATTGCATTAACCGAAATTCCGGTAAAGGAGAATGGCAATTTCAGACCCTTGGGCCAATAGACAGTTCTCCTGTTGTCTGTGATAATAAAATTATATTTGGTTCACGCGACGGGCACCTCTATATATTAAATCTTAAAACCGGAAAAGAGGCATGGTCTTACGACATAGGCGCGCCGGTGACCTCTTCCCCGGCAATGGGTGACGGTAAAATTGTCATAGGCTCGGAAGATGGCTCAGTCTATATGTTTGACGCTGGCTAACTAATAAAACATTTTAATATTATGGACTTAGAAGCCATTGAGAAACTTCCAGCGACAGAGAAAGAAGAAACCACCGCAGGTAATTACTTTGTGGCTAACTACCCGCCTTTTTCTTTTTGGAACACGGAAGATATAAAACAGGTTCACCGCATTATCGATAGGGAATCGCCGGCCGACGTGCCCTTGGGTATCTATTACCATATTCCCTTCTGCCGGAAACGCTGCCACTTTTGCTACTTTCGAGTATACACCGACAAGAATGCAGCTCAGATAGCGGAATACCTCGATGCTACATTAAAAGAGTTACAGGCTTATACTGAAAAACCTTACATCCAGTCGCGAAAACCGAAATTCATTTACTTTGGTGGTGGCACCCCCTCTTATCTGTCAGCGAAGCAACTTACCAATCTAACGGACAGTATGAAGACACTGCTTCCCTGGGATGAGGTAGAAGAGGTGACCTTTGAATGTGAACCCGGCACCTTAAGTGAAAAGAAACTCGAAGTCATAAAAAATCTGGGGACCACACGGCTGAGCCTGGGAATTGAAAATTTTGATGATCACATCCTTGAAATTAATGGTCGGGCGCATCGATCCGAGGAAGTCTACCGCGCCTACGAATACGCCAGGTCTCTCAGCTACAAGCAAATTAACATCGATCTCATTGCCGGTATGGTAGGCGAAACCGATGATAATTGGAAACAGTGTATGAGGAAGACGCTCGAATTGAAACCTGACTGCGTCACCCTATACCAGATGGAAATTCCCTATAACACCACCATCTTCAAAGAAATGGAATCAGAGGGAAGGGAAGTAGCGCCCATTGCCAATTGGAAAACCAAACGGGATTGGGTGAAATATGGATTCGAGCAACTTGAAAAAGCAGGTTATACTATAACCAGCGGATACACGGCGGTCAGTGACCCTCAAAAAACGCAGTTCGTATATCGTGATAAATTATGGACAGGGGCTGATCTTCTTTCTTTAGGGGTTGCTTCCTTTGGTCATCTCGGAGGTGTCCATTACCAGAACATCACCCAGTTTGATAAATATGTAATGGAGATGGAGCAGGGAAAATTGCCAATCACCCGTGCCCTTGTTATCACTCCAGAAGAAAAGATGATTCGTGAATTAATTCTTCAACTGAAACTGGGCAGGGTCAGCCGTTCCTACTTTAATAATAAATTCGGCATTGATCTCAATGAGCTGTTTAAAGCGGAGCTTGACATTTTGCAGAATCGGGGATGGCTGAAAACAGAGGGAGAGCTTATAATTCTCACGCGTGATGCTCTTCTCCGCGTTGATTCCCTGCTACACAATTTCTTTCTCCCTAAACACAAGAACGCTCGTTATACATAATCCTATTTCCATGTCAGGTCTGATCGATGATGGTGATCCCCAATTACTCTATCCACTGTCCCTGTTTTGCGATATCAATAGTAATGAGACTCTCTCCATTCGGGGTATCGCGGATAGTGCACTAGCGGAGCCCTATCGCAGTCTGCTTGCGCATGACAGTGATATGACCACAAAATTGGAGAATTATTATCACGGCTCTATAGAACTTCTTGTGCTACAATGCAGGACTGAAGACAATTCTCACCGTCGCGAGGTTGTCTTGCGCATGAAGGAAAATAAACAACCGGTAGAATACGGGGCTATCGATATCAATTTAGCGGCCTTTAAAGATCCTGTTCGTGGGCAAATACTCGAGGGTCATCGACCTCTGGGGGGGATATTATTAGAACATAAAATCCAGTATAAAAGTCAGCCGAAGCTATTTATCGAACTTACATCGAATAAGGTGATAAACAATGCTCTTGGGCTCGCTCGCGCTTCGGTGCTTTATGGGCGAAGCAATGTTTTAATAGGAGCATCAGAAGTAACATTGGCGCATATTGTTGAAATTTTGCCACCCTCGAGTTGAACGGTATCAGTAATGAGACATGCAAGAAAATCATTCATATGATGCCATCGTTATTGGTGGAGGCCCTGCCGGTTCGACCGCCGCTGCGGTTCTCGCAGAGAAAGGACAGGATGTTCTCATGCTCGAAAAAGAAAAGTTCCCGCGCTATCATATTGGGGAATCCCTTATGCCGTTTTGTTATTTCACTCTTGAGCGTCTCGGTATCATTGATCAGCTGAAACAATCAGCCTTTCCCAAAAAATACAGCGTTCAGTTCGTGCGCGAAGACGGCGAAGTATCTCAACCTTTTTACTTTTTCCAGCACTTTGATCATGAAGCTTCAACTACCTGGCAGGTTTTAAGGTCTGAATTTGACTTGATGCTCTTAGACAATGCCCGTCGCCATGGCACGGAAGTGCGCGAGCAGACAGCGGTGAAAAGCCTGATAAAAAAAGACGGGGCTGTTGTGGGAGTAGAAGCCGTAACCGGCAATGGCCCAATGTGTGAATTTAGAGCGCCGGTTACGATTGATGCATCAGGTCGCGATTGTTTAAGCGCGGTTAAGGAAAAATGGAGACTGCGCGACCCGCAACTCAACAAAATTTCTATATGGACCTATTACCGTGGGGCCAAGCGTGATCCCGGCCTCGATGCGGGTGCCACTACTATCGCATACATTGCTGATAAAGGCTGGTTCTGGTATATTCCGATGTCAGATGATTGCGTGAGCGTGGGGGTTGTTGCGGAAAGAGAATACCTCTATGAAAATACACGCGACTTGAAATCTATTTTTGAACGCGAGGTTGAAAACAATTCCTGGATTAAAGACCACCTGGAGTGTGGAGTGCAAACTGGTCCTTACTTCGTGACGGGAGAATACTCTTACCGATCAAAATACTGTGCGGCCGATGGGCTCGTTCTTGTCGGCGATGCCTTTGCATTTTTAGATCCTGTTTTTTCTTCGGGGGTGTTCCTCGCCTTATGGAGTGGAGAAATGGCCGGGCACGCGGTTAATTCCGCCTTGGCAGCGGGTGATTGTTCAGGCGCCCGTTTCACTGAATACGGTGAAAATCTCTGTCGTGGCATTGAAGCGATGCGCAAACTCGTATACGCCTTTTATGATATCAACTTTAGTTTCGGTAAACTTCTCAGACAATATCCTCATTTGCGTGGAAGACTTACCGACTGTTTAATCGGTGATCTTTTTGATAAGGATTTTGGTGAGCTCTTTTCCGTCATTGAAAAAATGGCAAAGCTCCCTGAATCGCTTGACTACGGTCAGATGCCCGCGAATCTATGAACATTGTATTTCTTACCCCGGGGACGGGCAGTTATTATTGTGGTGTTTGCATGCGAGATAATGCCCTGGTATCCGCATTAAGACAACGGGGCCACGATGCAATTATGCTGCCGATTTACCTTCCGATTGTTACTGACGAACCCTCAGAAAGTAATGAAATGCCCCTGTTTTTCGGAGGTATTAATGTTTATCTTCAACAGAAGTTCTCCTTCTTTCGTAATACCCCCCTCTGGATAGACAACTTGTTTAACAACCGAAGCTTGCTTAAATTAGCCAGTCATCGAAGTGGCATGACCCGGGGCGCCGATTTGGGAGCGATGACTGTTTCCATGCTTGAAGGTGATGATGGTCGACAAGCAAAAGAAATTAACAAACTTGTAAATTGGCTGAGAGAGCAGAAAAAACCGGATGTCATCTGCCTCTCCACTGCCTTGCAAGTGGGAATGGCGAGACAGATAAAAAAAGATCTATCCGTGCCTGTTATTTGCTTTTTCCAGGGAGAAGACACTTTTCTTAATTCTTTTACTCAACCTTTCAGCGAGAAGGCCTGGATGATACTCCGCGATCGCGTAAAAGACATTGATGGTTTCGTAGCCCCCAGTAACTATTTTGCTCAATTGATGAAGGAACGATTGCAGCTTAGTGAAGATCAGATACGCACTATTCCAAATGGAATCAATCTGGATGGGTTTTCGCCATCCTCCTCATTACCTGATCTTCCCGTCATTGGTTATCTGGCAAAAATGATGGAAAGTAAAGGGCTGGGTTTGCTTATCGACGCGTTCATTTTACTGAAAAAACGTGCGAATGGTAAGCATAGCAAGTTGCGGGTTGCAGGAGCTGTAACACCAAGTGACAAAGCGTTTATTGAACAACAGAAACAGAAATTAAAAAAAGCCGGTTTAATTGCAGAAGTGGAGTTTATTCCCAATATTGATCGGAAATCTAAAATCGAATTTTTAAATAAACTTACCATTTTTTCTGTTCCAGCCACTTACGGAGAGGCCTTTGGGTTATACTTAATTGAGGCTTTGGCGACAGGTGTCCCGGTGGTCCAGCCCCGTCATGCGGCGTTTCCTGAACTGATCGAGGCTACGGGCGGGGGCCGGCTCTGTGAACCAGACGATCCTGTATCGCTGGCTGACCATTGGGAGGCATTATTGGGCAACCCGGAAGAGGCCCGAACAATGGGACTCCGGGGACGCCAATCAGTGATTGATAAATATTCAATCTCGCGTATGGCTAATATTTTTGAAATGAGCTGCAAAGAAATAATAGAACCCGCGGTGGATTGATGGCTTACGAATTTAAATTGAAACGACAGGTCGAATTCGCCGAGACAGACATGGCCGGGATCATGCATTTTTCGAATTTCTTTCGCTACATGGAAGAAACCGAGCACGCTTTTTTTCGATCACTTGGGATCTCAGTGCACCAGAAATCCGACAGTCAGATTGTCGGTTGGCCTCGTGTGAATGCCAGTTGTGAGTATTCACACCCGTTGAAGTTCGAAGAAAATGTGGAAATTCATTTACTGGTTGTAGAAATTCGCCGAAGTTCGATTACCTATTATTTCCATTTTCGTAAATTGGCTGGCGATGAGAGAGTTGATGTGGCTCGGGGAAGGATCACGACTATTTGTGCCCGTTTGAATACGAAGAATGGTGAATTGGAAACCATTGCTATTCCCCCTGAAATTCTTGAAAAAATTGACACCGTGCCTCCTGAATTGCTCGGGTGAAAGCTGAACTATACTATCTTTATCAAATAATATAATGAAAATTAAAAATGGAGTAAGACCTAATATGAATTGGTTATTCTTTGCCTTAATGACGGTGCTTTTTTGGGGAATATACGGAGTTTTTCTGCACTCCGGTCAAATGAATATGGCTGATCCAGAGAACGGGCGTTACAAAGCGTTTTTGTTTGTGGGAATCGCCTATTTTTTTGCCGCAATTATCGCTCCGATAATATTGCTTTTAATTAATGATGCCTCCTGGTCGTTTCCCGGAAAAGGTGTATTCTGGTCATTAATTGCCGGGGTAACCGGTGCGATCGGAGCCTTTTGCGTCCTTCTCGCTTTCGGAGCGAAAGGATCTCCCAGTGTGGTCATGGCTATCGTCTTTGCGGGTGCTCCCATTGTGAATGCTCTCGTAGCTCTGCTCTGGCATCCACCTTCGGGTGGGTGGGGAGCTATTCGTTGGCCTTTTTATCTGGGTATTCTGTTAGCCGCATTGGGCGGTTGCCTCGTGACTTTATATAAACCTGCTCCAGCAGTGCATGTAACCAGTAATGCGGTTGAGCAAGGGCAAAAGTGACCTCGCAGGATAGTCAACTTAAACAGCTTCAAGCCTTGCTAAAGGGGCTGGTCCCTACGAACAGTTTTTACTCCCAACGCCTGCACGATGCCGGTATTGATGAGTCGATTGGCAGCCTTGAGGATTTTTCTCAACGCATGCCTTTCACCTATAAGTCAGAGATCGTTGAGGACCAGTCGAAATGCCCGCCCTATGGTTCAAATTTAACATTTCCCCTTGATCAATACACCCGTTTTAACCAGACGAGTGCCACAAGGGGAAACCCGATGATTTGGCTGGACACCCAGGAGAGCTGGGAATGGATGCTAGCTAATTGGTCGGTAATCTACGCGAAGGCCGGTGTCGAACCGGGCGATAGATTATATTTTGCTTTTTCCTTTGGTCCTTTTCTCGGATTTTGGACCGCATTTGAATCAGCGACAAGGTTTGGCTGTTTATGTATTCCGGGAGGGGGTCTGAGCAGCGTAGCAAGGATAAATGCGATCATTCAACATAAGGTGAAGTTTCTTTGCTGCACACCTACTTATGCGTTGCATTTAGCTGAAGTAGCCGTTGCCGAGAATATCAATCTGAAGGACTCAACCGTTGAAACCATAATTGTCGCGGGTGAACCGGGCGGCAGTTTGCCCCATGTCTGCGATCGCGTCACTGAATTATGGAATGGCGCTCATATGTTTGATCATTACGGGATGACTGAAGTCGGACCTGTGGCATATGAGGATCATGAGCGCGAGGGAATAATGCGTATCATTGAAAGCAGCTACTTTGTCGAAGTTGTAAACTCACAAACCGGTAAAACCGACCAATCCGGTGAAGTGGGTGAGCTGGTCTTAACGACCCTGGGCCGGTTGGGGTCACCACTATTGCGCTATCGAACCGGTGATTTAGTTAAGCCCATTAAAATGGAAGAGAAAGGAAGTTCAGGAATAGCCCTGGAGAAAGGTATTCTTGGACGTGCCGACGACATGATCGTGGTGCGTGGGGTTAACCTCTATCCTAGCGCGGTCGACGATGTCATAAGATCGTGTCAGGATATTGTCGAATATCGCGTGAACATAAGTCGCCTTGAGTCTCTTTTGGAGGTATCGATCGAAGTGGAACTGGATAAGCATACAAAAAGCATGGATCCCGTGCGCCATATAGAAAATGCTTTAAAGACTGCTTTTTCTCTCCGCATTCCGGTAATGATAGTAGAGCCCGGGTTACTTCCACGCTTTGAGATGAAAGCTCAGCGCTGGCAGTACCCGGACCCGGATAACCCGAGGGGAGCGTAAATAATGCTGCTGGAGATTAATAAAGTTGATAAAAGTTACGATGCGCCGAAAGGAGGAGAACGCATTGAGGTATTGAAAGGTATTAACCTGACAGTGGATGCTGGCGAAGCCATTGCTATCGTCGGTCCTTCCGGTTCCGGTAAAAGCACCTTGTTGAATATCATAGGTGGTTTAGACTGGCAGACGTCCGGGCAGTTACTGATCGAGGGGCAGAATATTTTACATTTTAATGAAAGGGAGTTGGCCTCTTTCCGCAATAGAACAGTGGGTTTTGTTTTTCAGTTACATCACTTGCTGCCACAATGCAGCATACTGGAAAATGTTTTGATTCCCTCGATTGCCCGTAAGGGCTCCCTTGACCGTGAAAAAATAATACAGCGTGCGGAGCACTTGCTCGAAGCGGTTCATTTAGAGCATCGCCTCACCCATCGGCCGGGAGAGCTTTCGGGCGGCGAACGTCAACGCGCCGCGGTAGCGCGGGCGCTTATAAATGATCCCAAACTTCTCCTTGCCGATGAACCTACCGGTTCACTCGATAGAGAATTTTCAGAAAGTATGATCGAACTTCTAACTGAATTAAATCGAAGTATGAAAGTAGCATTGATCATGGTTACTCATGCCGCCGATCTCGCCGCACGCATGCAGCGTGTTTTTGCATTGGAAGACGGCAAGTTGAATCTTCAGGACATTAATCCATGAGCTCATGGACGATCGTTTGGCGTAGCCTGCTTTATTATAGGCGCACCCATTTAGGAGTAATCCTCGGAACGGCGTTAAGCGCGATGGTTCTCATTGGCGCGCTGTTAGTTGGTGACTCCGTAAAATCTACCCTTAAGGAACTGGCGCTGTTACGTATTGGAGAGATCGATGCATCCCTCTATTCTTCTGACCGTTATTTTCGAGAAGATCTGGCTGATGATTTGAAATTAGCCTGGGAGGAAGCGGTCACGATTGCTCCCGCTGTCATGCTGCAAGGGAATGTTACGACACCCGACAGGGCCAGTCGCGCAAATGATGTACAAATACTGGGAGTCGACAATCGGTTTTGGCAGCTTTCTCCCTCGGGTAAATCACAACCTTTTACTTCGTTAAATGAAATACATATAAACACAAAGCTGGCCACTAAACTGGATGTCGCGCCAGGTGATACCTTGGTCTTGCGTGTAGAGAAGCCGGGGAATCTTTCACGCGATGCTCCCTTGTCAGGAGCTCATGATTCGATAATTGCTATTCGCGGGGTAATTAAGTCGGTTGTCTCAGATGAAGATTTTGGCCGATTCGGTCTACAAGCGAGCCAGATCCCATCCCCTAATGTTTACCTGTCGCTTCCACTGATTCAAGAAAGATTAGACTTAAAAAAGAAAGCAAACATGCTCTTGGTGGGGAGTCCCGGAAGTCATTCCATTACCGCAGATCGAGTTAATCTCATACTGCAGAAACAATGGCAGCTGGAGGATATGAGCTTAAGTATTCGTGAGCTGATGCCAGCCAGGGGATGGGAGCTTCGATCAAATCAGGTATTTCTCGATCCTTCTATTACTCGGGCGGTGCACGCCATACTCCCCAATCGCACCGATGTTCTGACTTATTTTGTAAACGAAATTCGCACTCGTGATCGAGTCACGCCTTATTCTTTTGTCACCGCCTTTAATCCAACTGTGAACAGTTTTATACCGGATGAATTAGGGGAGGATGAAATTATTATTAACCAGTGGCTGGCCGATGACCTCGATGTGAAAATTGGTGAGTCGATCGAACTGCGTTACTATGTCGTGGGTGAACGGCGGAATCTTGTAGAGCGCTTGCGTCAATTTCAAGTGCGTCATATCCTCCCTATGACTCATCCTGGCATCAACCTTTCGTGGATGCCCGATTTCCCTGGACTGGCAGACGCAGAAAATTGTCGCGACTGGGAACCGGGTATTCCCATAGAATTGGATCGCATCCGAGACAAAGATGAAACGTATTGGGACCAATACCGCGGTACACCCAAAGCCTTCATAAATCTTTCAAGGGGACAGGAAATGTGGTCAAATCGTTGGGGGAATTTAACAGCCATCCGCTATCAACAGGAGATTATAACGCGTGAAATATTTACTGCTTCTCTTCGAGACCAGATGGATATCACTCGAGTCGGATTATATTTTATTCCTCTTCGTGAGGAGACACTTGCTGCGACCCAATCTCCCATTGATTTTGGACAACTGTTTATTGGCTTCAGTTTCTTTATAATAACAGCTTCAGCCGTGCTTACGGGTCTGTTATTTGTTTTTTCGGTGGAACAGCGAAATCACGAAACAGGATTATTACTGGCCGTGGGGTTTCGGGGCAAAGAGACGGGTCAACTAATCTTACGGGAAGGGGCCATCCTGAGTGTGATCGGCAGTTTGATTGGTGCGGGTGCGGCTGTAATATACACCCACATTGTAATTTACGCACTTTCGACGGTATGGCGCGATGCCGTGGGCGCGGTTGTTTTTTCATTTAAGGCAATGCCCTCAACCATAGGGGGAGGCATTATTTTAAATATAATAATAGCGCTCTTTGTTATGTGGCTTGCCAGTCGTAAGCAATTGCGTCGACCCGTAAGTCAACTATTAGGAGCCGAAGGGCTTTATGAGCAATTGGATTCGAGAGGGACAAAGATTCATAATCGAAGAGCCATTATGATAAGTGTTCTATCTTTTCTGCTCGCTCTCTCAATAATCTACCTTGTCGGTGTTATAGGAAAGGGACATGAAGCTGAGATATTTTTTGGCGCAGGCAGTTTATTATTAATTTCCGGAGTCGCTTTATTTTCTGCGTGGTTGGGGAGGATATCACAATCAGGTGGGGGGGTGTCAGGTATCTCCCATCTCGGGCAACTGAACGTGACGCGGCGACGCGGGCGCAGCCTGGCCACTACGGCAGTACTCGCTTGTGGGGTCTTTATGGTAGTGGCTGTAAATACTTTTCGTCATGACCCATTAAAATCAGCTTCCGAACGCCGTTCGGGAACGGGCGGATTTGCCTTGATTGGGGAATCGACAATACCTGTTTACCACGATCTGAATGAAGCATCCGTTCACCAATTGTTTGTTCTTAATAAAACGATCATGGAAGGTGTAGCATTTGTGCCTTTCCGTGTTTTGAACGGTGACGATGCCAGTTGTTTAAATTTAAATCGCGCGCAAAGACCCAGACTCTTAGGAGTGAAACCCGATGACTTGCATGAACGTGGAGCATTTCGATTTTCATCACTCAGCGAAAGCATCTCACCCGCCGATGGTTGGCGTATCCTGGAGACTGAAATATCCGACAGAGTAATACCGGCAGTCGCTGATGAGGTCACAGTAAAATGGGCCCTGGGGAAGACGCTGGATGATACTTTAACCTTTAAGGATGAACGAGGACAGCCATTCGAGTTACAAATTGCAGGGATTGTTGCCGGTTCAATATTGCAAGGTAACCTGATTATTTCGGAAGAACAGTTCATTGATAAATTCCCATCGCATTCTGGTTATAAGGCGTTTCTAATTGATACCCCTATAGAAAACGCGGAAACTGTGGTGACGCATCTTGCACAATCGCTTGAGAATCTGGGGTTGGAACTGACACCTGCGTGGATTCGTCTTGCGGAATTCCAGAGCATAGAGCACGCCTATATTTCTATCTTCCAAGTCCTGGGTGGACTCGGATTGCTCTTGGGCAGCGTTGGATTAGGTGTTGTTGTGGCGCGCAATATGTTGGAGCGCCAGCGTGAGTTTGCTTTGCTCGCAGCCGTGGGTTTTCGCAAGGGTCTTTTGAGAAGACTTGTTTTTATCGAACACCGGTGGCTTATAGTCTGGGGCCTCCTCATTGGTATTTTGACGGCGCTTGTTGCGGTGTGGCCAACCCTGCAATCGCGGGGCGCTTACTTTCCTTTCCTGGAGATGGTTATATTAATATTAGCACTTTCTCTAGGGTGTATTCTCTGGACCTGGATAGCAGCCTACACAACCTTACGGGGTAGTCTGATCGTCAACTTGAGATCCGAGTAAACAATAAGTAATATAAGTGATTATGGACACTCATAACTGTTCACTGACTGTCCTTGAGGTAATATTTTGTTTCTGTTTACTATTATTTACTTCTGTTCAAGGTGCTAATTTGGACGAACAAATCGAATTAAGTGATGAAAGCTGGGAGCAGATTTATAAAAACGACTTTTCAGCAGATAATAGAGACGGAATGTTTGTATTAGGGGGAGACTTTAAGATCGCAGAGAGTGAGTACGGCCCGGTTCTTGTATTGCCAGGTGAACCATTAGGTGATTTTGGCGTACTTTTTGGTCCGCGACACCAGGATAGTGTGGCTGTCCGCGCGCGTATCTTATCCAATTCAATGGGAAGACGGATGCCTGCTTTCAGTATCGGACTTAATGGGCGCTCCGGTTACAGGATACGCGTATCGGCGAGTGCCAAAGCTGTAGAACTTCTCAAAGGGAACGAGGTCTACGCAACCGCTCCATTCAAGTGGTCACCGGAAAGTTGGACATGGTTGCATCTGCAGGTTGTTAAAGCGTCAAAGAAGCGGTGGATAATTACTGGTAAAGTTTGGTTGGATGGGAGTAGTGAACCTCCTGATTGGATTGTTCAAATGGAAGATCTCACCGGTCCACAGAAGGGCAGGGCATCAATTTGGGGAATGCCGTTCTCGGGAAAGGATATCCTATTTGACGACGTCAGTATTTATCTTAAGCGGGTGGATGAGGAATAATCCATCAGGACGAGTGAAAGTATCATGCAAAAAAGCTTCGTCTTCGTCTGCCTCTTCGTCTCGAATTTAATTCTCACTATATTGTAAATTATTAATAGAGATAGACGAAGATATAATGCTTATCTCATTACAATTTAGCCACGACGGAGCGTGGTCCTCCAAATATTCATTAATGTCAGGTGGAACGCGGTGTCCCTACCGCGTTTGAAGTAATCATTAATAAAAAAATAAGTTCCTGAATCTCATGCAATAATCTTCGTCTTCGTCTACGTCTGCCTCTTCGTCTCGTATTTAATTATCATCATATTGTAAATTATTAATGGAGATAGACGAAGACGAAGATTTAATGCCTATTTCATTACAACTTAGCCACGACGGAGCGTGGCACTCCAATTGGGTATGACCATCTATCAATCTATAGCTTTTACTGGAGGGACGCACTCCGTTGCGTCCGTGAAGATTTGCAGAAGATTAAAACATATTTTCATCCATCTTATTTTATGAATCGTGCCAACGGAAAACATATAATTCCCCTTGATAGGGCCAATCATTTGGATCTTTGACTAATTCATGCCGCAGGGGATTATTCCGAACATAGTTCCACTTAGTCGTGTAGCTTTCTCCCCTTCGCAATTGTCGATCCCAATACCCTTTTTGCCATATTGGCTGTTGTTCTAAGCTGGGCCAACGACACGAAACATAGGATTTCCAATATTTAACCCAGGGAGTTAAGGGTTCCACTATTACTGAAGCTGGAGCACAGAATAAGTGAATATGGTCAGGTAGAATTACAAAGCGTCCAACTTTCCACGAACTGTCGATAGCCCAGGATTGCTGAATCAGGGAGAAAGTATGTTCATTGGCAAAGATCTTTTTTCTTTCTGACGAACATACAGTAACAAATACAATGTTAGAGCGTTGTGGGATTTCCAAGATAGAGAGATGCGCAGGGGATTTCCTGTCTGGATAGTACCCTTTGGTCATTAAGATCTATAACGGACAATTAGTCTTTTTGTTAATATCGAACTTTTAGCGGCCACGACGGAGCGTGGCCCTCCATTGTTCTTTCAGGAGGCAGGTGTTTTGTTGATATTCTGGAGGGCCACTCTCCGTCGTCGCGGTGTTACATCAAAGAAATACCAAAAGATGAGGAAGAAGTCACCAAGCGGCATCTGTCAGGGGCATTAGCAGTTAGCAATCGGAAATCATATTCCGATGAGCTCCCTCGGCTTGAATTCAGGGCCGAAGGCGCTCAAATAACAAACGATCTAATTCGCACCGAGATCGAGGCATTTCATTTCTTTTTGACTGCGCAATACCAGCTTTCCGTTACTAAAGGCCATGGGTCCCCACATCTTCCCATCCTCATCATCGAACACTTTCGTTCTCGCCAGTTCAGTGTAGGCATGGGGGTTGGGATCAATTAATGCCAGTTCACCGATCTTTCCGTCCAGTATAAGAAGCAGGTCTCCAGTGATAATTAGATTCCCTCTTTCGAAATTGGGTGAAGATCCGGTTTGCCATTTTATTTGACCATCGAGGTCTAAACATACCAGACCATCCGGGTTATCCTTACGTAAATTTTCGTTGGTGTTAAAGTTTGCATAGAGATAGTCTTTATATAATAGGGTGGGATGAAGCTGGGAACCTTGATCTTCAATGCGGAAAAGTTCAGACACTTCATATTGACCCTTATCCAAGGTGATTTTAATCATTACCGAACCGGCCCCATAACCGCCGGTGACAAAAATTCTTCCGTCACCGATGGAGGTTATAGCAGGAATAGGAATCCTATTAAAGTAACCGGTGTATTTCCACATCAGATCTCCCGTTTTCGGACTGACCGCGGAGAGCTGACCTTTGGTAAGCATAAGAACAGACTCCACCCCCGCGATGGTGCGTAATATCGGGGAGACATAGCTATCCCCAAGTATTGCTTCGGATTTCCAGACAATTTCACCTGTTGTTCGATCAAGTCCTGCTAAACCTGCATTTTCACTCATGGGCGCTACGATCAACAGGTTTTTATAGAGCAATGGTGATTGACTGAAACCCCAATTGGGCGGCTCAGCATCAAAGGTATTTATTAGATTTGTAGTCCAAACTTCCTTCCGGGTATTCCGGTCTACACAGTAGACATTTCCAAATGGGCTCACCGCGTAAATTCTCTTTCTGCCGATGGTGGGCGTGGATCGCGATCCATTATAGCCGAGCCTGCCGGGGACATCAAAAGATATATTCCATAATTCTTTTCCCGTCTCTAAATCCAGGCAGCGCAGCACATCGTTTTCGTCATTCACCCGGTCCAGTAAATAAACTTTACCATTACGAATACTCGCTCCACCAAAGCCTTCCCCCACATTTAAGGTCCACATTACTTTTGGTCCACCGCTGGGCCATGATCGCGAAAGGCGACCTTTCTTCGTGATTCCATCTCGATTGGGACCCAGAAACTGAGACCAATCGGGCGCTGCCGTGAGACCCGCGCATGCGAAGAGCAAAATACTGATTGCACCCGCTTTAGAAAAGATAAAATATCGATTCATATTTCTTCTTTTTTCTAACAAATTATTTAATTTAGCTTTGTCGAGGTAGACTGAACGTAGAATTTTACCTGGCTGAGCAAGGAAGTATTTTCCATCCCCAATAATACAATCATTGAGATCAAGGTATTTACATGATTTGTTTTTTACGACCATTAAACGGAAATTTGTCTGTTTGGTGGTTATCCCTTTGACCTGGCTGTTCATTTCCCAGGCTGTGGCAGAGGAAGAAACTGCGGGTTCAGCCGTAACGGAACTCCCTGAATTAATCACAGAAGCGATACCGCTATTTCATAAAGGTATAGCTTCCAGTTTATCTTTACTTGATACTCAGGACCTGGATCTTTCGGGGTTGAGTTCAATTTCTCAATTACAGACACAATCACCCAATTTAAATATCAGCAGCAACTCGCTTCGCTCTTTTGGCGATATTTATACGATCCGTGGATTGGGCAACACTGCGTTCTTTAGTGATCCCGGGGTTGTTCTTTACATAGACGATGTTCCTTTTGGGAATGCATACAGTTATGTCCCCGATTTGATTGATGTCGAAGAAATAGAAATTCACCGGGGACCTCAGGGAACTTTATTTGGACGGAACAGTGAAGCCGGCGTTATTGCTGTAAGGACACGGCAGCCCGATAATAATTTTAAGACAAGCGCCTCTGTGGCCTATGGTAATTACGACAACCAGGATTATCGATTATCTTTCACCGGACCACTGATAAAGGATCACCTGTATTTTAGTTTAAGCGGGGGGCATACGCAACGCGACGGGTTCTTATACAACACATTTTTACAAAAGAATACTGATACGCGGGACTCGTGGTTTGGCCGAATAGCGCTTCGCTGGACGCCAAATGAAGACTGGGATATTACATTGGGGCTGAATGGTGAAAAGTATGACGATGGTGATCAGCGTATCACCTCATTGCTTGGAGATCCCTATCAGGTGAATTCCGATCTTGAGGGTTTGACAAAGATTGAGCGTAACAATCAATCGCTTCGTGCGGTCCGCACTTTTGACTGGGGTACGATCACCTCTGTTACGACTCGGAACGATTGGAGCCTTAATCCTAACATCCTCGATCTCGATCTTTCTTCTGACCCGTTATTTACGTCCACGATCTTGCAATCACAGGATTTATGGACACAGGAACTGCGCATCGAATCAAAAGAGGATGACACGAAATACTTGCGATGGCGTGCCGGATTTTTCTTTCTGGACGGCGATACCAACGGGGACACGACGCGCACATTTTTTGGTGCTCCAGAGAGAACCGTTTACGAGATTAATGAGAACAATTACGCGATCTTTGGAAGAGCGATATACACGATGCTGAAGCATTTTGAAATTGTCGCTGGCATCCGCTACGACTATACGGAGAAGAAAATAAATCGTGTGAAAGCCAGTATCCAGGGGCAAAATCTGGAAGTGATCCGGGGCGCTGATTATTCAAATGTGATACCTACCCTCGGCTTGAATTATCGCATCAATAAGGACTTGAACGTTTATGGGGTAACCGGATTAGGGTTTAAAACGGGTGGATTTTCTGCCTTTTCCGATGATCCGCAAATAGCCCAATACGACACCGAGACGGTCTGGAGCAATGAGTGGGGCCTGAAAATGACCGCATTTGATGAACAATTGCAACTGACGCTATCAGCGTTCTACAATGAGATGGACGATTATCAGGTAGAGCGCTCATTCACGCTGACTGATTATATTATCGTCAATGCACCGGATTCTCACGCAAGTGGATTTGAGGTGGAACTGGTAAGTATTCCCATTGAAAGTTTAACCTTTAATATTGCATTTGGGTACACGAATTTTGAATTCGATGAATACCTGGATCCGTTTACGGGAAATAACTTTAAGGGTAAACGGGCACCCTTCACACCTGAGTTTACCCTTAATCTCTCCACAAGCTACGAGCATAAGAACGGACTATTTGCTTGGATGGAATATAAAGCATTGGGAGATACTTATTACGACGAAGCAAACACACTCCGGTATATGCAATCAGATTATGGAGTGCTGAATGCTAATATTGGCTATCAGCGTGACTGGTTCAGTATCGTCCTTTACGGCCGTAATCTCACTGAATCAACCTATTACACAAACAAAGTAATAGACATCGATGCCGGAGTGCCCGGTGAACCCCAGACCTATGGCATCATGACTTCAGTTCGTTTTTGATCAGTAATTTTTTAAAGTAAGGGAATTAGAATTATTGATTGATCTTCGTCTTCGTCTGCCTCTTCGTCTTCGTCCCAGATAATTATCGTAATATTCGATTTATTATACTTGTACTCAAGGTGGAGCGGGCTGCCTGTCCGACATAGCCTTGGCGACGGCTGATCCCTAGCACGCTTCTTCATTAGCGACTTAATCTAACGCGCTAGGGACACGATTCGACTGAGCTCATCGCAGGTTGCGTTCCACCATGATATGATAGTAATTAAATGAAGGGACGCAGACGAAGAGGAGGACGCTGACGAAGCTTTATTAACCGAGTACTTTTTCAAGCCAGATTGCGATGGCATCTATCTCGTCCTCACAGACGGCATGCATCATCGGGTAATCTAACCATTCCACGGAATAATGCATTTCAGTCAGCGCGTCTCTGGATTCTTCTGCCAGCGAGATGGGGATCATTTGATCCATTTGACCATGAATCATTAATATAGGGATGTCCTGATTAGCAGGGTGGGGAGGCGGTATTGATGAATCTACCGCTTCTCCTATATGAGTAGAGAGAGCCAGAATTCCAGCCAACCTTTCATCGTATCGTAAGCCAGTATGCAAAGCAATAGTGCCACCCTGGGAGAAACCGGCGAGGACAATCTTTTGTGGGGAGATTCCCGATTGAATCTCGCTTTTAATAATCCGGTCAATTTTTTCACGGGTCTTTTCAATACCCGGCCAATCCGTTTTTATTGGGTTGGCCATCTCAATCAGATCGAACCATGCCGGCATTACCATGCCCCCGTTAACGGTAACGGGTAGGGTGGGAGCGTGGGGTAATATAAATCGTATGGGAATTGACGCGTTTTCTGCCAATTGCCAGGCTACAGGTTCAAAGTCGTGACCATCTGCGCCCAATCCATGAAGCCAAATAACTGACGTTTCCGGCTTTTTTTTGGGATTAACCTCAACACAAGGTAAAATAGCGTCGTTCAATTCCTTCTGATTAGTGGATGCAATAACACCGGAGATAAATGGTAATTCTCATTCAGAAAAAAATTAACCCGATGAGGCTGAGTCCACAGAGAATAAGAACAATGGTTAACACCTTTTTTTCCTGTTGTGTAAGCTGCCAGGGCATGAGTGAAATAATTTATAGTTTACCTGAATCCGCAAGGATTTCTTTACAGGATGCAGCCGCCGTCGACCCGCGACCGCGGGACTATGTCGTGCCAAGGGATGCAAGATACAGGATGCAAGATGCGTGATGGTTGATACGGGATGCATGATGCGGGATGGTTGAACGGTGAGCAGTGAACAGTAGCTATCGTCCCTTTTTATCATTGAGAAGGAAGTGTAGCCGACTTCCAACATTTGATATGCTTGAGTACATCATAAGACTTCCCCTGGATTGTTTCGTCCCGCAGCCGCAGGACTCGCAATGACAAAGGAATGAACAGGAAGCATGTTTTAAATATCCTCTTATAGATTATACACTTACTGTCATTGCGAGGAGTGGAGCGACGAAGCTACCGAGTCCCGCAATTGCGGGATGACATCTTCCATTCCAGGCAAATGTAAATATGTGTCCGGTAATCCTTCGAAATGAGTGTTGGCTTCATGCAGTTAAGGAACTCATTTATACCTATCCCTGCTTTATAAATCTAATCTAAATAAAATTCAACGGCTTATAATATTTACCGAGGATGTCACTCGATTGACAAGCGAACCACTTATTTAAAACGGTAGAATAGACCTGGCGGAAATCTACGCTGTGCGTGAGATCACTCTTCATATCAATGTTCAGAATGGGAGCGCGCCCCATGAGGGACTGTCTTAATGAACTGCCCATTATGAAGAGAGGAGCAGCGGTGCCATGATCAGTGCCGGCCCCATTATTTTCAGCGGGGCGTCGGCCGAATTCTGAAAATGTCATGGTGAGAACCTGGTCCTCTAATGAATGAGCTTCCAGATCTTCCTGGAAAGCAGCCATAGCCTGGGATAATACCGTCAATAACTGAGCGTGGGTATTGAGTTGATTGGTGTGGGTGTCGAACCCTTGATGAGAGATAAAATAGACGCGTGTTTCCATTCCCGAAGCAATCATAGAGGCAACCTGTTGCAGTGATCTGGAGAGTGGTGATCGGGGGTATTCTACAGCCGGGCGATAGCGGGTGATAATTTTTCTGACTTGTTTTTCGGTGACCATGGCATCCATCATGGTGTGTTTCAGAAAACCCGCGTTCTCCTCAATGGGAGCATGGGCAATTAATGATTCCAGAAGATTCTGGTTAACTGATTGACGACTTTGATTTCTTTGTAAACTCAATCCATATAAGTTGTGCGGCTTTCCGGAGATAAATGATTGGGGGAGTTGATTGCTTATATGAATACCTGCTGGTTCTTCTTTAGTCGGTATCTTGTTACATTTATTATCGAAGTAGCGGCCTAACCAACCCGTCGCGAGGTATTCATCGCTGTCACTGCCTGTCTCCCAAATTTCCATGGAGCGGAAGTGACTACGGTTAGGATTTGGGTAGCCGACATTCTGTACGATACAGAGTTTACCCTCGCGATGAAGCTCAGCCAAATCCTTGCAGGCATTATGAAAACCCAGGGTAGAGGTAATGGGGATTACGGCTCCTCTACGGAGACCGAGGCGGGGGCGCAGTCGGTAGTAATTGTCATCTTGAAATGGAATGAGCGTGTTCAAGCCATCGTTACCGCCTGCCAACTGGATGAGCACTAAAATAGAGCGATCTTTTTCAGGGGCAGGCACTTTTGCCAGTGTCGTTTGTGTCAGGAAAGCGGGCGCGAAGGAACTGAAAGCAACGAGCCCTATGCCGCCCAGTCCCGATCTTAGAAATTCACGCCGCGTGGTCGGATTTTGAAATATTTTATTTTTCATATTAGCATAATTGGTACTGGGGTGATTGGAGGAGAACAGTCACCATGGTTCTGATTTTATCGGTTCTATTGGCTGAATTTTGCTTTAAGTATTGTATCAGTGTTTTTCGAAAATGATCGCTATCAAAGTCAGGGAAAAAATAATTTATAAAATGATCAGCCATTGCTTCATCCTGCATTCCCGCTATTCCATTTATCATCCCGTCAGTAACCGTAATCTCGCCTCGATTTTCCAGACGCGCTGCCATCAGCTCTGCATAATCGTCGGCATTGAGTCGGTCCTCATCCATGGGCGAAAACAGTGATTCGATTAACTGGGAGCGCGCGGCCAGGGTAGAGGCGTTGATCCAGTTTTTTCCACCTACCCAGCCGCGAACATTAGGTGGTGCGTAAAAAGGTTGTCCCATACTGCGAAGAGGCTGAAGAGTGTGTGATTGGAAGGGAGCGACGTCGAGATTGAGATCCTGAAGCAAGCCAAGATAAAAGTGAATGGGGCTCTTTATTAAATTACCACGAAACTGGGGGTGATAAAAAAGCCGGCTCTTAAAGACGATTTCAATTAGGGAACCAATTTTGAAATTGTGGCGTCGCCAGATATTACCGAGGGATCTGAGATAGGGGGTCTCTAAGCTGACATCGGTAGAGAGATAAAAGTGAAGAAATTCTTTTGGCAGGAATGTCCTCGCGGCGGATTGTTCCAGAGCGAGATCAATAACATTGTCACCGTTCCAATGCCCTTTCCGGTTGAATACAACTTTGCTTCCCTCATCATGCTGCCTCGGGTTGAAAAAAAACTGGTTGTCACGGATTTTATATCCGGTGAACGCACGCGCTGCTTCTTTAATGTCTTTTTCCGAATAATTTCCTTCCCCTAAAATAAAGAGTTCGAATAATTCACGGGCGAAATTTTCGTTCGGATACCCCTTGCGGTTCTGCTGTAAATCAAGGTAATGAATCATCGCCGGGGATCGGCTCACCGCTTTACATAGCGTTTCGAAATTGCTCTTTAAGTGCTCACGCAATAGTGACTGGTGAAGGAATAACCAGTAGGGATTACGTGTCTTGGGCAAACCAACGACAAACACATCCTGTAGAAACATCACCATCTTCTCATAGGGGGCATTATAATCTTCGCGCGCGAAGATTATCCATTTAAGGCCGTAATCACGGTACGCTTCATTGAATTTCCGGAACATTTCCCGCCTGGCTTTTTTCTGTTCTGCCGGACTGGCCAATCGCATCCTTTGAAGCATATCGAATGCTTCCGTGCCTGTTTCTTTAATCTTTGATGGCGTCGGCATGTGACGTGGCTCGCCAAAATAATGCCTGATCGTTTTTGAGAGACCGCGTTCAACGGTCTCCTTTGTTTTATCCGGAGTCGCGGAAAAACCGATGCGTCGCAAAAGGTGAGCTGCTGTTTCCGCGTTCCACAATGAATGCGGCAATGGATTCCATGCCTCGTAGGGACTCAGTTCTTTGTATTCTTTACGCATTAGAGGTGTCCCTTCTTAAACAGCAGGCACCCAGCAAAGTTTCAATACTGGTAAAATTCATTCTCAATATATCGAATATTCTAAATATTTAAATCATCACTTACAGGGACTGACCTGAATCATCTTTAAACGTGGGAGAATTTCAAAATTGATCAGGAAAACAACAATCAACTAACAATTGTAAATCATTAATTCATTATTTTTATATTTAATGCTCCAATCCAAGGTGGAACGGGCTGTCTCAGCACGTTTGATTATGGGATATGATTTTAAGTCCCATGGGTTTATTTCATATTCAGGGGCATGCTCCGTAGCACCTGTTTTAATATGAGAATAATTTATTTATCTTATATTATATGTTGGTTACGGACGCAACGGAGTGCGTCCCTCCAACCTTCGGCCCCTTGAATTATTTTCCTGTTGACCGTTGGCTGATGCCATTATTCTACTCTATTCATTAAAAGGAGAGGTGCCAGAGTGGCCGATCGGGCAGCACTGGAAATGCTGTGTGCTCTTACGGGTACCGGGGGTTCGAATCCCCCTCTCTCCGCCATTTTGTAAGCTATTGTTTACCTGTATCTTATGGATTATAAGGTTCAGGATATAGTCAAAGTTACAATAGATTCGCCGATATCCAAGGATAACGCTGACTGAAATTAATTACTTTACCCCTGATAATTTAGGGGGGCGGGGGGAAGTAAAAATACATCTCCCTCTTCAATCGATAATCCATTAACCCATATACAGCGGAGGTGAAAAAAGTGAACTATAAGGGGTGGAGCGTTATGCTGCAGTTTATTATTTCAGTGATCTCAATAATTCTACTTTACTATCGTTAAACGGAACAAGCCCACAATTTCCCAAAGCCGTCCAACCGTTATTATTTTTAATAGTGTGATCGACACCACAATTCAACAACAGCTCAACTACACCTTCTTCTTTCGGAGAGGCTAAGATATGGGGCATGCCTTTTTCAATTTCTTCATGTATCATATGTTTCATCGTAAAGTCCTACTTTTCTAAATCATCGATTGCGATTTCCACCCGCCGCTTCTCCGCCGCCGATTGAAAACAGGTATCGAGTATTGCCATCGTTTTCAAGTTGTCGCGACCACTGTTAGGTGACGGAACTCCGGTTTCAATAGCATCCAGGAGCAGCGCCATATTTTTCCCATAAGAGGCGATGAAATCGCGTTTTAATGACCATTTATCTTCCCCCTCGCTGCTGCGATAAATAACATCCGTGTAGTTCGGATGAATCAGACTCCCTCCTGTGCCGTCAAACTGCCGAAATTTAAATGCCCCACGCCCATGCGAAGTCGAAGACTGGATGAGGTTCGCAATCGTCCCTTTGCGAAATTCAATGAGGGCTGAACTTTCACACCGGCCGTTCTCGTTCTTAGTAGTAAAAGGTTCTGTCTTCAAAACACAGCTCGCCGCTATCGGTTCGTCAGATAATAGCCAACGTAAAAGATCCATATAGTGAACACCCATTTCAGCCAAAGCATAATAACGGGTATCCGTTTCCATTTCAACGACGTGATCGCGCCATTCGCAATCATTGATAATGACAAATGTAGGTCTTCCTATCCGCCCTTCTTTAATTAATTGTCGCGAATGCGACATTTGTTCTTTCCAACGATAGTTCTGACCCACAGCGATCTGCAGGTTTAATTTTTCTGCCAATTCGACAATCGTTCGCGCTTCAGACAGCGTTGGGGCGAGTGGTTTTTCAATCATCAGATGTTTTCCCGCTTCAAGCAGAGGAATTATTACTTCGTTGCGGACCGATGCCTGTGTCATTACCACCACCACATTTACATCATCACAGGCAGCGAAATCGGAGAGATCATTAAAGCGCAGCGGAATCTTGTAGTCTTTTTGGTACTTGTCGCAAAAATGGTTGAGTCTTTGTTCATTATTGTCACAAGCAGCCACCACGCGGGCGCGATCCGTCAGTCCGGCAAAATCATTTTTGCGATCAAGGGCAGTGCCGTCGGAATGTAAAGGCTCAATGCCAGTAAAAGCGCTGATATGGATATTCGCAATACTGCCACATCCCAACAAACCTATTCCATATAAATTATCTTTTCCCATGGGTGAAAAATTTATCTTCTTTAGTCGTTAAGTTCAGCATGAACAGACAAAAAGCCATGACCACAAATAAAATAATCTCAAGAGGATGGAATGCGGCCAAAAAAATTGGAAAAGAGAAATAATAAATGGATAATTCAGTGAATTCCAAGTTGCTGTTCTCAAATAAATTTATTGCTCAAGTTCATTTCAAAACTTGAAATCCGCCCTTTAAGTTTATCTCACCCATGATCAATACCCCTATAGTTATGCATAGAAACAAATGACTATCACATCTGCAAACATTTCCGTTCCAACTCACGTTTTCTTATTTATCCATTACCTTGTATACGGCGGAGGTGTTTAATGAGAGGGTTTTGATGGGCTGGGGTATATCTAGAATCACCTTCTAATCAAAACGATTTCTAGAGGCAATTAAGCTTCAATATGCGAGCGCCTCCACTCATCTTGTTAGATAAGATGAATTTAAGATATTGACCATCTAGTTATGATATTAGCAATCTTCAGGGCACTATTTTTCACTTTATTTCTCCTTCCAGTTAGCGTTCTAGCTAACGAAATTAGCCTATACAATTCAAAGGGTGCAGCTGTCGCATACATTGATACTGAAGATGAATTGAATATTTACTTGTGGGCTGGGTAACTCTCTCACTTAATAATTGGTACGAAAAACGGGGTCCGATCATATAATGAAAGCGCTTATCACCAGACTCACTGCAGACAACCAAAGAGAGGGAGTATTAGTAACGGATTGGCCGGATCCGGGAAAGCCGGTCGGTAACCAGATAAGAACAAAGACCGTTTACTCCGGCGTCACTAATGGTACTGAACGCAATTTCCTCGTGCGGGGAAACTATGCGCCCAAGGACACATCCCTTCCCTGCAGCATGGGTTATCAGATGATCGCGCGCGTGATTGAGACGGGACCCGATGTTAAACAATGGAAAGTGGACCAGCTTTTATACATGGCAACCCCGCACGCGGAGTATACTGTTGTTCCGGAAGATGCCAAACTGATCGAGGTTCCACCCGAGATAGACCCGAAACACGCCGCTCTCTTCGGAATGGCCAGCGTGGCGATGAACACCTGTCGCACTATCGATGTGCGAATGGGTGAGCGCGTGCTGATTGTTGGACTGGGGTGTATTGGACAGATCGCCTCGCAGATTGCAAACTCGATGGGAGCAAAGGTGACCACCTGCGATATCGATCAAAATCGAATAGATCTCGCCCGCAAGATCGGAGCTGCGGAAGAAGTTTACAACGTATCGGGAGAAAACTGGAGTAAGCATATCCTCGATGATTCGTATGATGTGGTTATTGATGTTGCCGGTGTGCCGGATATGGAGGATAAGTTTATCCACGCGATCAGGATAAAGGGCCGGATAATTCTCATGGGCGGCCGCTTTAAAGTAAATTACACATTTGGCGAGGGGCAGAATAAAGAACTGACGATTAAGCAAACCGGCAGTTTCAGCGGAGATGATCTTGCCAACCTGTCACGGATGGTCCAGCGAAGCGCAGTAAAGATTGGTCCATTGATCCGCGATGTCGTTACTCTCGACGACGCAGGTAGAATTTACGAAAAATTACGCGATAGACCGCACGAACTTCTCGGGACCGTTTTCTCTTGGCAGGAGTAATTCCTTAGGGCTGGATTTTTTATTGCATACTATGAACAATGAAGCTGTAGATGGCTAACAAAAATCAGAAAGAGGAAAAAATTAAAACCGCCGTTGTTACGGGTGTGCATTCATTTGATGTTCCCACCTTTCACGCCGTCTTTCGCAGTATGCCCGAGGTGGATTTTTATCCTCAGGATTTAAACGACTTTGTCGCCAACCGCGAAAACGCATACGAACAGTACGACGTCGTGGTATTCTATATCTTCCACCAACCTACCCCGGGCCATGAATACCGCTGGTATGAAAAGGGAAGAAAGGAAGCGTTGGAAAAACTGGGTGAAACCGAACAGGGCATTTTCGTGCTCCACCACGCTATCCTCGCCTTTCCCGATTGGCTGTTCTGGTCTGAAATCTGCGGCATTGAGGATCGTCATATGATCAGTTCTACGGCGGGTGAAACGATGAACTTTGAAATTGCTAACTCAGATCACCCCATCACTCAGGGCCTCTCCAATTGGGAAATGGTGGAAGAACCTTATGAGATGAATGATGCGGGTGATGGTTCTGATATTCTTATAACAGCAAATCATCCCAAGAGTATGAAAACGATTGCTTGGGCACGGAACTTTAAGAAGGCCCGGGTTTTCTGCTACCAGTCCGGCCATGATAACACCGCCTTTTCCCACCCTCAATTCCGCACCATTGTCTCTCGCGGTATCCAGTGGGTGGCGGGAAGGATTTGACCTCGTTGCGCATCATCTGATATTTCCTAGATTAATCCTTAATTAAAATGAGGTGTTCTCTACCGGTATTTATCCAATGCTGAGTGTCTGTAACTGTGTGAAATGTGTAAAACAGGGCTTAAAAAAAAATAGTGGGTTCGAATCCCTCCCTCTCCGCCATTATATATTGACAATTTGTCAATATTTGCTAATTATAATTAGCAATTTTTAATTTAGATGGCAAAACAGAGATTTAAGATCACCAAGTTTATCAACCCGAGTGGCTCAGAAGCCTGGCGCTTATCCGGAACCCTGAATGGTAAGCAAATACGTAAGAATTTCAAGTCCCGCAACGATGCCGTCGCCGAGCGTCAACAGTTATCAATCCGCTATTTAAACGAACAATCCGAAGGGCAGACCGTTTGGACAACCCTGACCCACGGGCAGAATAAAGAGTCCATTTCAGCTATTAATCTTCTCAACCAAGCCAAGTCCAATAAGTCTCTCACCTTCGCTGTTAACTATTTTTTAGGGCATTATAAAGAAGCTGCTGAGACAATGACCGTCGAAGAGGCCGTTCGGGAGTATTGCGATCATAAATCCAAGGAAATGGAGCGTGGGATCATCTCATTTTGCCAGGAGCAGGGCATAACTCGTGAGATGAAAAAATTAAAGGGTATTTTCGCGGGACGGATCGTTAACGAAATTCAACCTGCTGAGCTTAATACTTACCTCGACACACGACACCATCGCTCAAAAGAAGTGCTCTCCCTTAAAACCTGGAATAACCGCCGAGGATACCTAAGCACTTTCTTCAAATACTGCGTGTCAAAGAAATATGTGGGAGAAAACCCGATCCTGGAAGTTCCCCAGTATAAAATAAAGCAACGCAGGGGTAGCGCAGAGATTCTCTCTGCTAATGAAGCATCCGAATTGATGGAGTGGCTGGAAACTTATCGTGGAAAGCAGAACAAGGACGGATCCTGGTGGGGTGAATCCGGGTGCATGGTTCCCTATTTTGCATTAGCCCTGTTTGCAGGAATCAGGCCCGACTGGGAGCACGGTGAAATGGGCAAACTCAAATCCAAGCACATCCGTATGGATACCGGGGTTATCCTTATCGAACCGGAGGTCTCGAAAGTTAAGGAAAAGCGTGCCATTAAAATCCAACCCAACCTTAGTCTGTGGCTGCAGAAGTATCCTCTTTCTATATACCCAATCATCCCAGCAAGGAGATTCAGTGACATGTGGGCTCATGTCCGAAAAGAGCACAAACTTTATCAGAATGTCCTTCGTCATACCTATATATCGATGACGGTGGGGTCCTTCCGCTCGGTAGGAGACGCCGCCCTTCAGGCGGGTAACTCTGAATCCGTGATCCGCAAATACTATCTCGACCTGGTAACTAAAGAGGAAGCGGATCGCTTCTGGCAGATAGTCCCACTGAGCGATCAATTAGTTCGGTAAGCTTAATAAAATAGGGGGGTGATCGAGTTACGTAAACTGGTCCACCGAGAGAGTTAGTCTGGAGAGGTTAATGTTGAAGTTAAGTTGGTAGAGGAAGTCAAGGCTTGGGTGCAATGAGGGCGTAGCCCGAATGGAAGCCCGAGCCTTTGGTATTGATGTCTTCAGCAAAGCGCCGTGGGGTGACATTGCCGAGGCTGCGATGGGGGAGGACATGATTGTAAAGCCAGCGCCAATCTTCGATCACCACACGTGCTTCGGTTAAAGTCCATAACTGTACACGGTTTAAACACTCCTCGCGAAAACGGGCATGGAAAGATTCGATGTATCCGTTCTGCCAAGGACTTCCTGGTTCGATATAGAGGGGTTTTATTTTCATCGCAGCTAGCTAAGCTCGCAATTCCCTTTCAATGAACTAGGAACCATTGTCGCTGCGAATATATTGTGGCGGTCCATGCCTCTCGATCAATTTTTGCATGATACCGCGAACGGGTTCCGTGTTGATATGGCGATCGACATGGATCACCGGACATTTGCGGGTGTACTCGTCGAGGATGGTCAGCATTTTGAGACTCCCACCGCGGACAGTTTTATCGTGGATAAAGTCCCAAGTCCAAACATGGTCGGGATGTTCCGCTTTTGTCTGCAGGCCGGTGGAGACACCCCTGCGTCGGTGTCTTGGCTTGCGTTGGGGGATCGCCAAGCTCAGTTCACGTCGCAGACCTTGCACGAGACGTTTACCCACCTGCCAGCCTTCGTCTTTCAACAGCTTCGTGATCTTCGGATAGCCCCACCTCGCGTATTGCCGTGATAACCGCCTAACTGCCGCCTTCAGTTTCGTTAGCCAGGCATCCGGATACTTCGCCCGATACGCATAGGTGGA
The DNA here is from genome assembly GCA_965197745.1 of Opitutales bacterium. Classification (GTDB taxonomy): domain Bacteria; phylum Verrucomicrobiota; class Verrucomicrobiia; order Opitutales; family PNEW01; genus CBDANS01. Next base: position 1,466,894 of record CBDANS010000007.1, read on the forward strand.
GCGGTGCAGGTGAAAGTATCGGCACGCTCCACGCATCGAACACTGGCCCCGGGCCACAAGTCTCTCTGTCACTTGCCGCTTGTGCCCAGGGCGTACTACCGAGCTTAAGCGACATCTACCATTTTTTTTCAAGCGTCTCCTGCAGCATCTCTATCCCCAGCAGCTTGTCCGCCAGCATCCGTTTTAACCGTGCGTTCTCTTTCAAAGAGCTCCTTCATCCGCTAAGCCTGGTTGACATCAATCATCCCAAACTCACGTTTCCAACGGTGGAAGGTCTGTTCGCTGAGGTTATTCCCCCGGCACACTTCCTGGATCGATTTACCCCTGTCTGCTTGCCGCAATATACGTATCTTCTCTTCGGTGGTGTATCTTTTGCCTTTCATTGTCTGAGTCCTTTCTAGGTGCCCCAGACTAACTTTTCAAGTGGACCAGTTTTCGTGGTCTCGACCACGAGAAAATGGAAAAAGTCAGTAATGCCGACCAATCGCTTATCAGTGAGTTTTGCGTTTTATATGTGAAATGGCGAAAGGCTGAGAAACAGATTAAAAAAAGAGGGTATGACTTTTACATTACCCAATGGTACTATAAAAGCTAACCCCGTATGCCGAGTTGCTGAAAACGCCCAAAAACAATTATTAACCGTGCAAAAATAACTGGGTCTGACACAAGCAGCACGCGAGCGGCAAAAAATAAAACCGTTAGACGGTACATCGGGCGATTGGACGACAAATTTTCTCAATAGCAACCGCCGTCGTTTATAATATCGAAAAATAAATCTCAGGGGGATTATATTTTTCTCCCCGCAATAACCAAGCCTTGCTAAAAGCCTGTTGGCTAATCTAATGTTAGGAAAAATAAATATTTTCTAACAAATCAATCCAGTGAACGCTAAAGCGCCACTGATTTCAATCGTTCGGAAAGAAGAGTCGTATGTGTCCACCTAAACGGCAAAGCTCACAGGACACAGCCATGAAACCCAACATCGTTTTGCCTTCGCTGACGACTGGGGGCGATACGCCAGCGCGTACAGCAAGATCGAAGGTGAGGGATCCTTGAATACCTTGATCAAGACCCCTCACTTCGATCGTGTTGCAAGGGAAGGGGTCATATTCACAAACGCTTTTGTTCCAGCACCTACCTGTACCCCGTGTCGAAGCGCTATCCTCTCAGGGCAGTATTTCTGGCAGACTGGACTGGGAGCCATTCTCCAGGGTGCCGTGTGGGACGAAAGCATACCTACCTATCCTTTGATACTCGAACAGGAGGGATACCATATTGGATACGCCTATAAGGTGTGATCTCCAGGACGCGCGGTCAATGCCCCCTATGGCGGGGAGCGGACACGGTACGAACCGGCCGGAAACAACTTCCGACGGTTTTCTCACTTCGCCACCGGCAAGGTTCCAGAAATGGGAATCGAAGGAAGCAAGCAGACGCTTCTTGAGGAGACGCGTCAGAACTTCGATGCTTTACTAGGGGCCAGATCTGAGGGCAAACCGTTCTGCTACTGGTGGGGGCCACAAAACACTCACCGCACCTGGGAGCGAGGCTCCGGCAAAGCCCTCTGGGGATTGGAGCCGGATGACCTGAAGGGCCGTCTACCTGCGTTCCTACCGGATGTAGACGAAGTCCGCGAGGACGTGTGCGATTACCTGGGCGAATGCCTGGCCGTGGATGCGGGACTGGGCGTCCTCCTAGAACGGCTTGAAGCCATTGGCGAGCTGGACGACACGCTCCTGGTCGTGAGCGGGGACCACGGGATTCCGGGGATTCCACGCGCCAAATGCAACCTGTATGATATTGGCTGCGAGGTGGCGCTTGCTGCACACTGGCCGGGCCGAATCCGGCCGGGCCGCGTCGTAGAAGATTTCATCAATCTGATGGACCTGGGCCCGACTTTCCTCGAAGCGGCTGGCGCGCGTGTTCCTGACAGCATGAGCGCCAGAAGCCTCATGCCCGTGTTTGAAAGCGACAAGAGTGGACAGATAGAGGACGACCGCACCTTCGTCGTCACAGGGCGCGAACGGCATGTCGCCGCGGCCCGTGAAGGCAACCTGCCCTATCCCCAACGTGCGATCCGAACACGGGACTTCCTTTACATTCACAACTTCGCCCCGGACCGTTGGCCCATCGGCGACCCCTGCGGGCTGGATGACCCGACTACAGAAGCGCCGTCTTTTGAGAAGCTTTGCAACGATACCTATGCGGCGTATTCAGACATGGATGCCAGTCCGACAAAGGCCTGGATGATTCTTCATCGTACCGAAGAAAACGTGCAGGAGCTGTTTCGATTGGGTTTTGGCAAGCGTCCGAAAGAAGAACTCTATGATCTTCGTATCGATCCACATCACATGAACAATGTGGCCGGGGACGCGGTCTACAGCGACATCCAAAAGAAACTGGCCGCCAAACTGATACAGATCCTGCGCGAGAACAACGACCCACGCGTGGTGGAAGCTCAGTGTCGCTTTGAACACGAACCGTTCGCCGGTCCTCTACCGAAAGCATAGAAATGCAATACTGCCTGCACGGAATCCGACATCCGAACAAGACGATTGATGCGACGCCCTGACGGCTGCGCATCATCCTAATCGTTATGGCCAAGAAAGACGATTGATATCTCGATGTTTGACAGCGAGCAACCACAGCGTTTTATCGCTTAAGTAGATAAAGGGTATACCCTCTGCCACCAAAATGCTCTCATCACTCGTCAGCGTTCGAGAATGGTAAGCTAAGGATAGCGCATGGCGCAGTTGCAACCATCATTGATAGACAATATTCAGGGACAGTTTAGAAGTTCAACCCCGCTTGACATTAAAGCTATTTCTCTACTATTTATTCTTTAAAGGATCCCAAATGCACTTTAGAAATCGTGTTTCTTATTTAATATTGTTAAATGCATTAATCTTACCGCTTCTTCTCTCAGCTCTTCCTCAAGACCTTGAGGTATTCACGGATTTTGAGGATATCAGCGGGGAAGGTGAATTTTTCATCGGCGAAGAGCCCAACCGGATCAAGTTAGTCGGATTCACGGTAGAAACGCTGGAAGATCCGGCGCTCTTACACTCCGGAACAAAGGCGATAACCCTCGGACCTGGTCAGGAGGGGGTAATTGTATCGGAAAGAGGGATTCAACTGCTCCAATTCTATGCGGCCGAAAATACGGGAGCCGGCAGAATCGAGCCCAGAGGAAATATCGATTTAGAACATTTCATTACTTTAATTTTAGCGGAAAATGGTATTGTCGAGGGTTTACCGACCAATATCAGTCCCAGTGCCAATCCCCCATTACAAAGCTTTGTCGCAGACAGTGATATGTTCCTCGACTCAACCGATTTTGACTTTCTCGACGGCATTAAAGAATTAAAGATCAAAAATGTTTCAGGAAAATTCTCCCTTGACGATCTGGGTTTCACGATAACGGAAAGACCGTCTAATAACACCGTATTCACTTCTTTTGAGGAATACAGTATTGGTGCAGGAATAACGGAACCCATTGTTTTTGGGGAATCACCCAATAGTGCTACTTTTGAAGGTGGCTCGATTTTATCTATAGGAAATAGTCCGACGCGATCGGGAACTCAATCCTATGGGATTGCTAACGGAGAAAGCTTCACGGTAACTTTTGAAACTCCGGCATTTGAGATCGATGTTTTCGCCGCAACCATTATTTTGACTGGCACTACTGACCCTGATGGTTCAATTGAAGTTTACGATACTAATGATAACCTTCTTGCTGTCTTTACGGATTTAGAAAGTGAGGGGAGTCTTCCTTCTTTATTCAAACCCCGTCAAACTACAATCAATACGGTAGAGTTGGGAGCTCCAGGTGGCATTGACAGACTGCTTGTTAAGGACAATCCCAATGTAAATATAGCAAGAAGCGCAACAGTCTTCGATGATTTCGGTTTTACTCCCATTGGCGCACCGGGCACAGGTTCCGAGGGTCCTCCACCCGTTGATGCTCCATCCATAACCACCCAGCCCGCGAGCCAAGAAGTGCAGTCCGGCGCTTCAGCGAGCTTGTCTGTAACCGCCAGCGGCGATGATCTTACTTATCAGTGGTACACAGGCAATAGTGGTGACACATCGAATCCCGTCGCCGGAGCTACCGGCAGCATTCTAGACACCGGTGCGCTCACCGCGAGCACAAACTTCTGGGTTCAGGTAACTAACGCCGGAGGCAGCGCTGACAGCGACACCGCGGTGATTACCGTAGCCGCTCCTTCTGTCCCCCTCGTTCTCGACGGCTCAGGCGATATCGCCGGAGAAAACATTCAGCACCCGAATGGAAACGTCTTTGACCAGGTCTTGCTCACCGGGGAAAGCGTTCGGCTCCAGGCAAAACCCAATCAGATCACCCGCGTTTCCTTCATGGACGAAACCGAAGACATTGTACAGGTGGAGTTCTCAGGCGCAGGTACCTTTACTGTAACCCTGGACCCGGCCACCTTCCTGCCCCCGGCCATACCCCCGCGCTATAACCAGGCAGTAGAGTACGTGACGGGCAAACCCAGCGTGGTTATCGATGGAGCGGACTCCAGTACCTTCTTCAGTATCTTCACGGTGGGAAGAATTAACGCGGTGAACCAGGCGCTGTTCCCCGAGGGACAGGTCTATGACGCCCAGGCGGACGTGACCCTGGTGGAAGTGATCAACTCCACGGGAATGGGAGGGATGCAGTTATCGAACACGGTGTTCAGTGGAAGCACGGGCAAGGTGGGCGTGGATGCCAGAGGGGTACCGATCGGGGTACGCTTAACCGTAGGCGACATCGATGCTGATGGCGATGCAGTGCCGCATCTCTTATTCGGATCGGGATCGTTCACCGTGGCGGCGAACAATACCGGGTTGCGGATCACCGGAGGCGACCTGGCGCAGACGAATGGAGCCTCAATCGTCGTCGCGGAGAGCGGATCGACGACGACCGGCTTTGAAGAGGCCTTTATCTCCCAGAACAATTTCAAGTCCGACAACACGCCTCAACCGACACAGTCCGTAAACGCGACTTTTGTTAATGAAGATGGTGAGGTGATTGCGGTGACCGTGAACGAGGAAACGATTGAGTGAATCGATTGCGGAATGCGGAATGCGGATTGACGGATGTCGGGCTTTGCCCTCGGTACGGATTGTATATTGAAGGGATTATGATGCGGTGTAGATGACGCATGTTGGAGGGCCACGCGTTGTCGTGGCCATGTAATACCTTACAATGTCATTGCGAGGAGCGTAACGATGACAAAGGGAGTCAATCGGCAGTTGAAAATTGTATCCATCATGACCTATTATAAAAAAATGAATGTAATTCGAATAACACTTGGCATTATAATAACGCTGTTCCTGATTGTCAGCCCACTATACTCAATGGGGAAAGCGAAAAAAGATGCCGAGGAAATGGAAGAGCAAGAAGTTTGGGTGCAAAAGGGCTTTGAGGAGTTTTCTAAAGGACAATTCGACAATGCAGGGAGCAATCTCTATGTGAATGCCCACGGTGTCATTGAGATGATTAATAATCTCGATGTGAATAGTGACGGATACGTAGACCTGGTCCTTGCAAATGATCACGATAGGATTGAACGCGGTCCCACTTGGGCATATTCAACTGATCAAGGTCCAGGAGAGAACTGGAAACGTCATGAAATGTCCGCGGATAGCGGATGGATGAGCCGAGTTATCGACGTGGACGGAGATGGACATAACGACTTGGTGACCGTGAACTCCCAGAACGGAGTCTCTTCGGAATTAGATTCGTATATTTATTGGGGAGGACCTGAGGGTCCTGAAGCGAGCAGAACCGACCTTCCGACGATTGGGGCATTTGATGTCACGCCACTTGATATAAACAGTGATGGAAAACTCGACTTACTCTTCCCCTCCGCCTGGATAGACGGTCACAATCCAGCAATACCACGATTAGTTCACGTCTACATTCAAGGAGAAAACCGCAAGTTTAAAGATGAAGGGGCGAGATATGGGATGATCGCAACGGGTGCCTTAGGCATCGCAACCGGGAATTTGAACAACGATGAATATGAGGATATTGTTCTGGCCAGTTACAGGGTAGGTCAAAGTGACTTAAATACGGAGTCCAAAATTTTCTGGGGAACCGCGGATGGGGTAAATACCGAAGAGCCTTTCACTTTACCTACTTACGGAGCGCGGCAGGTTATACTGGCTGACCTTAACCAGGACGGGAGCAAAGACTTGACCTTCTGTGGTAGTGCTCAAGTTCGCATCTATTGGAATGAAGGCGGTAAGATTGATCGTGAGAACCCCGTCATTATTGGAGCGAAAGGTCAATCTGGAGAATTTAGCAGCTCAGTTATTCGCGCTGAAATCGCGGATGTAGATACTGATGGTATCCCTGACCTGCTTATTGCCACTAGCGATGGGGTGCAGATCCGCTCGGGAGACAACGTGGAAGAAATGAAAACATTAATTGATGTAAAAAACTCTCGATGGGTAACGGCTGCTGATCTCGATGGAGATAGTTTACCGGAATTAATCATCAGTAAGAACTTTGAAGAAAATGAATTCGATATTCAATCACCTATCTACTGGAATGGACCGGACGGGTATTCTGACGATAGGACGAGTTGGGTGCATACGAAAGGAGTCGTGGGCAACACCGCTGGGGACCTGGATGGTGACGGGAAGCCGGAAGTGATCTTCAATAACGTCCTCGATGGGCATGTGCATAGTGTACCCTCTTATGTGTATCTGGGAAATGAAAATGCAGAATACAGTGAAGAGAATCGACTCGAATTTCAAACTGCACATAGTTCGATTGCTCTCGTTGCCGATTTGAATAGCGATGGTTATCCCGAAGTTATTTTTGCGATTTCCAAGGGATTTCGCATTTACAGCGGTGGAGCGAATGGCCCAATAATGAATGAATATATTGATTTAAATACCGACTTTGACTGTGGTGACCTGAAGGCGGTCGATTTTAATCGAGATGGTTATCTTGATATTCTTGCGGTTGCCGTCGGTGGCAGTCTTGGCGAGAAGGACCCGGATAGTACTTCTGCTATATTTTATGGAGGCTCCAGCGGATTTACACCTGATAGAAGCGATTCTGATTCATTATACAATAGAGGTGATAAGTGTGCCGTGGGAGATGTTAATAACGACGGCTATATTGATATCCTATTTCATGATAAGCGAAACTTCATACGCATCTATCTCGGTAACGCTGACGGTTTTTCTCCGGACCGGAAATGGGAAGTGCCCTGTCATGGTCTGGAAGATTCAGCAGGTGTAAATGTTGCGGATATCAACAGTGACGGGTGGCTGGATATCATTGTCGGCATCCTCGGCTCCCGCAGACGTCATAAGGACACATTGCGAATTCATTTTGGAAGTCCTGAAGGTTATCAGGAAGATAACATTCAGGAATTGATGTCTGGATACAGCTCAGTATTTACAGGTATCGCAGATTACAATAATGACGGAAATCTCGATATCCTGGTAACCGCCTATGCTGACCCAATATCGAGAACACCCCCGGTACAATTGTTTTATGGGGATGGTAATCAGATTGATTTTGATCATCCGGTCAATCTTCCCGGCTATGCCGCTGGTGCGGTGACCCAAGCTGATTTAAATAGCGACGGCTGGATAGATATCGCCCTCGCCTGTCATCGCAACGATATTGGACACCAGGTTGATTCATTGATTTACTGGAATAGTCCCAATGGATTTGACAAGAATATAGTATCCCGTTTCCCCGGGCTCGGCCCCCACGGGATGACAAGCTATGATCGGGGAAACGCTTTCACCCGGAAGCCCGAAGAGAATTATACTTCCCCACCCTTCGAGCTGGGGAATCAAATAGCGCGCCGACTCCATTGGGATAGTGAAGAGACGGATCTTCTGAAAATAAAATTCCAGCTCCGATGGAGCGAATCGGAAACAGGTCTTGAAGACGCAGCCTGGACAGGTCCGGAAGGGGAATCTTCATATTATGAATCCTCCGGTGAAACGATTGAGGGAATACCTGATGATTCCCAGTGGTTACAATACAAAGCAACCCTCATTTCACCTTATGGGTGTGGCTCCCCTAAACTTAAAGAAATCAGGATCGACCTCTAATGAATACGGCTGACTGTAGGCGATATCGACGCTGATGGTGATGCAGTACCGCACCTTTTATTTGGATCGGAATCGTTCACCGTACCGGCGAACAATACCGGGTTGCGGATTACGGGGGGAGACTTGGTGCAGACAAACGGAACTTCGATCGTAGTTGCGGAGAGTGGATCGACAACGCCCGGATTTGAGATATTGACGACACAGAACAATTTCAAATCCGACAACACTCCCCAGCCCACGCGGAGCATTGATGCAACGTTCGCCAATGAAGATGGTGATGAAATAATCGTCGACACTGAAGAGCTGACGATCGAGTAATCCTTCAAGGGGTATTACATTAGCATACCTCACCCAAACAAAACGCCCTCACGACTCTACATCGCTCGAGAATACTACTCTATGTTTGTGTTACTATCGAATCCCCTCGGGTAAAAAACCCCTCCGCCGCATGTGGTTTTATGAATTGTGAAAATTGCAAGAGGCGTTGCTTCGTGACCCCCGCCCCCCGTCTTATTCATTGCAATAGTTTTTGGATTTTTGACGGTTTAAGAGTAGGGTAACTATAAAATGGATGCTTAGAGGAACATGATCAAAGCACCTAAAATAAGGTTTCAGGAAACTAAATGTGCACCAAAAACGCACCAGACAAAATAATTAAATTAATTTATAATTCCCTAAGTCTTTGCTTATCAATGGTTGGCCCTGCTGGATTCGAACCAGCGACCAAGGGATTATGAGTCTCAGCGAGTGATGAGAGTGTTTTTAGGTGTATCGGTGGATTTTTTGAATGGTCTGGTCGCAATAACGCGATTGCTATTCAGATCTTAAGTTAAAATTTATATCCCAAGCCAAGAATGACTCGCTGTTGCGTTTTATCCACACCGATCGGTAAATTGTTATCAAAATCAATTTTATATCTTAGATTGGTAATTAAGCGATTGGATATCTGGGTTTCTAGCCTGGTTAAAAACTTAATGGTCAATGAATCGGTATCCTTAGGATTAATAGAAATATCTGACTCCTGATATAAGGTTAATTGTTCGCTGATTGTGTAACGGATACACTGAAAAATATGACCAAGTAATTCCCAATCCTCTGTGATTGTCGGTATATTCTGGAATCGGCCACCAAGGCCGGGGGTGGCTTCGACTGGGTGTTGTGGAGGAATAGGAAGGTCGCCGACGTCCGAAGGGCTTCGTTGCGAATCAAAACCCGATCAGCTTCCGAGCCAGCCGCGGGTGTCGAAGATGTATTTTTGCTCGTGGGTCAGTTCGACTGCGGGTAATCAATCCGCGTTGGTGAGTTCGGACGTTTTGGATTCATCGATTGTGGGATGGTCTGATGGTCAGCGATGATTAATGTTCGTGTGAATGCCCGTGATCGTGCAGAGGCGTATGTTCGTGGAAGACGCCGTGCTTGTGCATGCGCTGGTGCAGGCGGTTGTGGGCAGATTCCAGGGTGGCCCGTAATTGCTTGTAGCGCAGAGCTTCGGGCCGGGGGGCCAGGGTGTCGACGTAGGCGATGGCGCCTTCGATCTGTTCCAGCACGGTCATGGCGTCTTGTTTGGAGAACAGCGGTTTATCTTCGACGACGACCTGGACGGCGCTGGTGTGGGCGGCGATTTCGCCGTGCTCGCCCTTATACGAGCCGCGCACGCGCAGGGCCACCCAGGTGGACGAATCGATCTTGACCTGAGCGCTGCCTTCGGCTTCCAGCGCCTTGTCAAAATTGGTCTGCTCGACGGCCAAGCCGCCGACGATGATTTCCACCTGGTCGATAGGTAGGCCGACCGATTCGACCTTCCAAGATACGGCGACGTGGCCGCCGGATCCGGGCAGGTCGATACGGCTGCCCGGCGCTTGACCTTCCACTTCAATAGATGCCAGCGGGCCGACGGTGACAAAGGTGTTGCCGGCTTTCACCGCGTCCATCCAGTTGTCGTAAGTGAGCTCGTGGCCGTTGAGGTTGGCGTAGGTGCGTACGCCGCCCAATTGAGAGCCCGCCGCCATTTTATCGGAACCGCCGCAGACCGGCACGTGGTAGCCCAGGTTCAGATAGCGGTACCAGTCGGCCAGGCCGTAGGGGTTGAGCTGGCCGTAGAGCGGGTTGAAGGTCATCATTTCGACGGCGTGGACCAGACCCAGGACGATATCAGCGGCGCGTTCGCACTGGGGGTTGGGGGCGTGTGGCATGACCACCAGGCCGTTCTGCCTGATGCACTGTTCGGCCCATTCGGCCATGGTCAGTTCCTGCGGGTCGCCTACGGCCGATTCGGAGGGGCCGCCGGTGCACAACGGGTGGATCATGGCGCCGGAATAGCCCAGTAGGGAAATGTGGCCCAGCGTCTGCATGCGATTTTCCGAGCCGACGCGCACCAGGAATTCGCCGTTGCCGCCCAGTTCTTTGGCGCCGATGGTGGTCTGGCCGTCAAAGTCGGACACGTTGCTGAACATTTCGCCCCACTGGCTAGCCAGCAGGTTGACTACATTGATGCCTTCGCCCTCGCCTTCCAGGCGGGCGGTGGTCGGCGACAAAAAGTGGACGTGGGTGTCGGCGGTGACCCAGCCCAAGCTGCGCCAGTCCAGCACATGTTCCAGTTCAAAGGTGAGTTCGTCGGTGTCGGGGGTGACGGTGAAGCTGCTGCGGGTGGGCTGGATCTCGTAGCCGCGGCTGATATGGATAAAGACTTCGCCCAGCGGCAGGTCGGCGACGCATTCGCCAGGGACGTAGCAGTACTGGTTATGGCCGGCGATAAACTCGCCGTAGTTATCTTCAAACCAGTTGGCGTTGACCTTGCGGTGGTAGCCCTTGGGCGGCAGGTATTCGCCGCTCTGACCGTGCAGGTGGAGGCGTGCGGCAACGGGTTGGCCGCTGGCCTTGTCGACGATTTTCAGGGTGACCGGGCGGTGCGCCGGAGCCACCTCCATGGCGCCGTTAGAACCGGGTAGATCGTAGACCTGGTAGTCGCCGTCGCCGTCGCCGGTGGCGATATAGAGTTTGGCCTTGGGGTGGGCCGAGTATTCGATGACCACTTCGCGCTCCAGGCGGGTGGGCTGCACGTCGGCGGCGTTGCTTGCCCACGCTTGGGGGTCGTAGTCGAGGACAGCGCGAGAGGAGATGACGGTGCCTAGGTCGATATCGATGTCGATGTCGTCGAGTTCGTAAATGCCATTTAGCTCCACCCCTTCGGGCAGGGTCAGGCGCATCTTGCGGCGCACGCCGGGGCGTAAGGGGTGTTCATCTAGCTGGGTCAGGGTGACGGCGTAGATCAGGGCGCGCTCGGTTTGCGGCGTGCAGGTGATTTGGGCAATGGGTTGGTCTGGGTGCGGGTTAGGCAGGGCGTAGATCCACAGTTTTTCGCCCATGCTGTCGCGCGGCGAGCCGTGGCGGGTTTCGCCGCTGCCGTAATCATGGCCAATGTTGCCCAACCTATTGTCTTCGGTGTTGGTCAGGAAAACCACCGGCTTCATGGCGGGCAAGGCGGCAAAGGCGCTGGCGCCCCAGCCGATGTGGCTTTGCTGTATGGTAAAGCGGCGCAGCACCGGCACGCTGAAGGTTTCGCCGTTTTGGTAGTGGAGGGCGTAGTCGGCCACGTGGTCACCCAACTGGTTGCCGTCCTGGGCGCCTTCAGCAAAGCCTTCCTGGTACTTGGTAGGACGGTCCTCTACCCGGTGCAGGAAGAGGATGTAGCTGGCCTGGGCGCTGCCCGCGTCCAAGGTGACCGGATCTTTATCAAGCAGCACAACGTTGTCCGCGCCTTGCTGGCCTAAAATGAAAGGGATGCCGAGGAAGTCCTGGGCGCCGAAGGCCTTGCCGGTATCCTTAAGGGGTGTCAGTGTCAGGCTGCCGTCGAGTTGGTCGCGGTCGGTGTTGAAAGCCGCGTCGAGCACTAGGGGGGCGAAGAGATCGGATGGGGGGATTTTCATGGTAGCACCTCAATGGTATGGGCGTTGTATTGGGCCGCGGCAAGAAGCGGGCCTGGTCTGGAGCGGTTGGAGCGGTTGGGCAAGAAGCTAAGTTAGCAAATGGAGTCTAGCCGGGGCAAATCTAATTTTGCGTGGGAAAATATCCAGATGGGGTGGCTCACCGGATTTGAACCCGTTTCTTATCGACACGGCAAGCTTAATCCACTTGGACATATACTAGGCAACCCGCTCTTTTCAAAGTAATTAAGCACGCAATCACCCATTTGATTCATTTATACTATAAGGCAACAAAGTGCCCTGAAATGGCGAATTGAGGAACGAAAATTGATACTTTGGTGGTACTTGGCTTAAAGGGGGAGGGGATCACTCACGTTCGTCAGCGCTCAAAGATTAATTTATTTACCTCCCCAATATAATTTTTGCAAAAAAGCCTTTTTGGAAAATAATTTAAGCGGAACGACTATCACCATAACCGATAGAGAAAAATTAAAAGTTTATGAAAAAAATGCACTGTTTTTTATACTCATAAAAAAGCTGGGGTCTTGCGGCGCGACAAAAAATAATTTGGAGAAGTAAGGGGAGCAATCGAAAGCCGATTAAGCGTGATTTAAGGACCGTTAAACTAGGTTTCATGATAATTGCATAACTGTATAGCCAAAGCGGATCAACACGATTAAGGGTATGTAAAACGGGTTTAAAGGTTGTTGGTAATGTTAGGTAAAGTTAGGTAAAGCGGAGATATTTATCTGGACATCCTCAACTAATTTAAAGCTTATAAAAATGAGCTCGAAAGAAAAAATAAATTACCATGAAGAGATGTTTTAAAGAAAGGATAAGTCATGATAGGAACAAAAACCCCCGACTATAGCCCAGAACAAATCCACGATCAGTTAAATGTAATCAGCACGCTTGATAATGATGATTTACGCCGAGTACTGTCTGAACCAATTTCCTAATTACCTTATGAAATAGCAAATAAGGTTATAGAGAAAGTGATTTTTATTGCACCTGAACCTGGACAGAAAGGCGGTTTTATTTCTCCGGAAATAGTAAAAGAATTTATTCAGGGTAGAGCAATAATACATTTTCTGGAGAGTATATATGACTGGAGTAAAGATGAACAAATGAAAGTAATTTTGCATGAAATAGCCCATTTCCACTTAAATCATAAAGACGGACTTACCCATGAAAAATCAATTGAAGAATTCCATCGCCAAGAAAAAGAGGCCTGGGAGCAAGTTGATAAGTGGCGTTCGTAATTTTATATTTGAACCGGATCCAATTTCCATTCTCATCGTCATTCGGTGACCTTAAAATCCCACACGCTCTGCCTTTATGTTTGGGGCAAGCTATCTATAGTTTAGTATTCTCGAGTGATGAGAGCGTTTTGATGGGCTGGGATATACTTAGATATCCCATGAAGGATTACTCTATCGTCATCTCTTCCACAGTGACTGTGATATCATTTCTGTCCTCGTTGCTGAAGGTGACGACAATGCTCTGGGTCGGCTGAGGGGTATTGTCGGATTTAAAATTGTTCTGCGAAATCAATGTATCAAATCCACGTGTAGTCGTTCCACTTTCAGCTACCACAATCGAGGCACCGTTTGTCTGCGCAATGTCGCCTCCGGTAATCCGCAACCCGGTATTGTTCGCCGGTACGGTGAACGATCCTGATCCAAATAAAAGGTGCGGTACTGCATCACCATCAGCGTCGATATCGCCTACAGTCAGCCGTATTCATTAGAGGTCGATCCTGATTTCTTTAAGTTTAGGGGAGCCACACCCATAAGTTGAAATGAGCGTTGCTTTATATTGTAACCACTGGGCATCTGTCGGAATTCCTTCAATTGTTTCACCGGAAGTTTCATAAAATGACGCCTCCCCATCCGGGCCCATCCAGGCTGCGTCTTCAAGACCTGTTTCCGATTCGCTCCATCGGAGCTGGAATTTTATTTTCAGAAGATCCGTCTCTTCACTATCCCAATAGAGACGGCGCGCTATTTGATTACCCAGCTCGAAGGGTGGGGAAGTATAATTCTCTTCGGGCTCCCGGGTGAATACTGATAATTGCGTTAGCCTGATCATGAGGCCCACTCAAAAAAGATTTTACTTCAAGTTCACCTAAATCATTCGCAAGCTTTTCCGTAATCGGCTCAATTTCATTTAAAAATTCCTGCGCTTCTTCATCTGATGCTTCCGCTAAGAGTTCCTCCAACTTTTTACGGAATTCGATAATAGGATTAATAACTTGCTTTAGCTGACTTACCTGAGATGCTTTCTTTTGAGCATTCTCGTGATCGTCCCAAAAAGCGGGTTGCCCCATCTCATTTTCGATCTTCGCTATTTCACCAAGTTTACATTCGGCGTCAAAGATACCTCCATAGGTATCCCGCCCGTCTATTTATTTCATCAATTTTAGAACGTATCTCGGTATCCAGTATCATTTTAGATAAATTATGAGTATTTATAGAATGAATGTAATAAGCGCTTTTTCAAGTTTTATAATTGCTAGCACTATTCAATTGAGCGCGGAACTACAACAGCCATTTAATCATCGTCTACGTCTGCGTCGTCGTCTTTCTCTAAAATATTAATAAGATATTTACTAAGTATAAAAATGAAGAAGACTACGACGCAGACGTAGACGATGATTATCGTGAATTACCCTTAAATAAGATCTGACTATTCAACCGCATTTAATTCCGACCGACCATTGAGGGTAAATTTTTTCGGCGCCTTTTCACCACTCAAAATGAGACTGGACCCTAGCCAAGAGATTATCATCTTGTATGCGGATAGAAATTCATCGTAGATAGGTAACAAGTACACCAAATCTGCTTTACACATAAACAGAAAAACTCGTAATAAATGAAATGGACTTCCGTGTTGTGTTGTAACCAGAATGTAGCGGGTATGGCGATGGCAGTACCTATAACCCATCCAGGATAGGTAACAATCATGTTTACACATAAACAGAAAAACTCGTAATAAATGAAATGGACTTCCGTGTTGTGTTGTAACCAGAATGTAGCGGGTATGGCGATGGCAGTACCTATAACCCATCCCAGAAAATTTGCACGCTGAGTGAAAATACCAAGTAGAAAAAGGCCAAGAATTGGTCCCCCAAAAAGGCTCATGAGAGTGCCGGCAGCTTTTATAATTTCTCCTATTGTTGTAACATAACAGGCAACAATTACCGCTAATGCTCCCAAGACAAAAGTAAGAATACGCGCTAACTGTACGTCTTGATGTTCAGTCCTGGCTTTGCGGCGCAATGGTTTAACAAAATCGTTAACGATGACCGTAGAGACTGAATTTATCCCTGAATCCATACTTGACATCGCGGCCGCAAAGATGGCTGTGATGAGGAGTCCGGATACCCCGTCAGGAAGATTCTGCATAATGTAAAAAGGCAGCACTCTATCTCCTTTCATTTCCAGGGAGGCTTGCTCGGGAAAATGGTGATAAAAAGCGAACATGCCGATTCCGATAAATATTAAAAGGCCGACTATGATAAAATCGATGAATGAGTTAACTACCGTAGCCTTTACCATCCCGCTGAATTTCTTTGTCGCTAAAAGCCTTTGCACCGTAACCTGGTCAATCCCGTAGTTGAGAAAAAACCCAATGAAAGTAGTGAAAGCAACGGCCGTAGCACTCATCTCAAAAATGCTGATTTTCCAGGTGAATACATTCAAATGGTTTGTTTCGCTGGCGATAGCAATAATACCAGACCACCCATCGGGAACGGAATTAAGTAAACTTACAAACACCCAAAATGCCCCGACCACAAGGATGATGAATTGAATAGCATCAGTCCACAGAACAGCGGACAGGCCACCGAGAACCGTATAGGTGGTGGCGAGAACGCCCATGAGAAGAATTGCGAGATAAAGGTCAACCCCGGTCGCTACCGATAAGGCAAGAGAGGGGGAGTAGATGACAATGCCAAGCCAGGATAAACGCAGCAGCACAAACAATCCCGATACGGCATAGCGACCGGGTCTCCCGTAGCGAAACCCTATGTATTCGTAAGTAGTGGTTACGCGGAGCCGTCGATAAAAAGGATAAAAAAGATAGATAAAAAAGGGAGCGGCCAGAACACTAACAATCCCAATAGCAATTTGAGAAATATTTTCTCGATAAACGAGCCCCGGCATTCCGATAAAGATAGAGGCGCTCGTAAGCGAGGCGAACATACTCATGGCAACGATAATCCATGGCATTTTTCGACCCGCGAGGAAGTAGTCTTCTGTCGTCTTCTGCTTTCCAGCCAGCCATAACCCGATACTAAACATTACAGCCAGATAAACAGCACATATAGTGTAATTAAAAACGCTGAATGAGGGTAATTCTTCCATCTATTTATTTAGATTAAAATTACCCGTTTTCGCGTGGAGTGACCCCAAAAAATCGTATCATTTACAGAGAGAGGTTATCGGGATAAACGGATAACCTCAATGAAAAGAAAAATATACACAACAGAACAGATAATTGCAATACTGCGACAAACCGATAGCGGTAAGACCGTGCAGGAAGTCTGCCGTGGGAACAACCTAAGTGAACAGACTTTTTATCGCTGGCGTAAAAAGTATGGTAACCTGGAGCTGGCCGATGCAAAGCGATTTAAAGAGCTGGAAAAAGAAAATACCGAGCTAAAGAAACTGCTCGCTGAGCAAATGCTCAAGAAGCCTTTGTTATGTAATTCAACTCTCCAATATATAACTAACTATTAATTAACACTATATATTAATTATTAAATACTTATGAATCAGTATTTCTCATAATCCTCGAGAAATTAAATAGTCGAATATAGCGTGGAATAGCGAATATTGGGGAGCATTGGGGAAGCGGGTATCACCATATCTTATTGTTTATTTTTAACTACACCTACCTCTTACACTCATAAGTTTGCTCTTAAAATTAAGAAGATGCAACTACCAGTTCAATTCATAGATGATCGAATCTAAGATTTTACAAACACAATTCTGACTCTAAATCCAGAAACCCATAAATTTAGCTCATTGATTGTGACAACGATTGCTGCCCCTATTTTAATCCTATCGTCGAATCACTCATTGCACCGTCATTAACCGACTGCCGCACGAATCTCAAAGTCTCTCACCTTCGCTGTAAACTATTTTTAGGGCATTACAAAGAAGTTGCTGAGACAATGACGGTCGAAGAGGCCGTCGGTGAGTATTGCGATCATAAATCTAAGGAAATGGAGCGTGGGATCATCTCATTTTGCCAGGAGCAGGGGATCACTCGTGAGATGAAAAAATTAAAGGGTAATTTCGCGGGACGGATTGTTAATGAAATTCAACCGGAAGAGCTTAAGACGTACCTCGACACACGACACCATCGCTCAAAAGCAGTGCTCTCCCTTAAAACCTGGAATAACCGCCGTGGATACCTAAGCACTTTCTTCATATACTGCGTGTCGAAAAAATATGTGGGAGAAAACCCGAATCTGGAAGTTCCCCAGTATAAAATAAAGCACCGCAGGGGTACAGCAGAGTTTCTCTCTGCTGATGAAGCAGCCGAGCTGATGGAGTGGCTGGAAACTGGTCGTGACCACGAAAACTGGTACACTTGAAAAGTTAGTCTGGGTAACCTAGAAAGGACTCAGACAATGAAAGGCAAAAGATACACAACTGAAGAGAAAATACGGATGCTGCGGCAGGCGGACAAAGGGAAAACGATCCTGGAAGCATGCCGCGAGAACAACATTAGCGAACAGACTTTCCACCGCTGGAAGCGTGAGTTTGGGATGATTGATGTCGACCAGGCCAAGCGGATGAAGGAACTCGAGAAGGAGAACGCGCGGTTAAAACGGATGCTGGCGGACAAGATGCTGGGGATAGAGATCCTGCAGGAGACCCTCGAAAAAAAACTGTAAGCCCTGGGCACAAGCGGCAAGTGGCAGAGAGACTTGTGGCTCGGGGCCAGTGTTCGATGCGAGCGGGGTGCCGGTACTTTCGGCTGCACCGTTCCACCTATGCGTATAAGGCGAAGCATCCGGATGCTTGGTTAATGAAACTGAAGGCGGCAGTAAGGCGGTTATCACGGCAATATGCCAGGTGGGGCTATCCGAAGATCACGAAGCTGTTGAAAGACGAAGGCTGGGAGGTGGGTAAACGTCTCGTGCAAGGTCTACGACGCGAACTGGGCTTGGCGATCCCCCAACGCAAGCCAAGACGTCGGGGCAGGGGTGTTTCCACCGGGCTGCCGACCAAGGCCGAACATCCCGGCCATGTTTGGACCTGGGATTTTATCCACGATAAGACGGTCCGCGGTGGCAGTTTAAAAATGTTGACCGTGCTCGATGAGTACACCCGCGAGTGTCGAGTGATCCATGTTGATCGCCATATCAATGCGGAAACGGTGCGCGGTATCATGCAAAAACTGCTTGCCCGTCATGGGCCGCCAAAATATATTCGCAGTGACAACGGTTCCGTTCCGAGGAGCGAAGCGACGACATGCAAAGCCATTCATTGAAAAGGAATTGAGAGCCTGGCTAACTGCGATGAAAATCAAAACCCTCTATATCGAACCAGGAAGCCCTTGGCAGAACGGATACATCGAATCGTTGCATGCCCGTTTTCGCGAGGAGTGTTTAAACCGTGAACAGCTATGGACTTTGACCGAAGCCCGCGTGGTGATCGAGGACTGGCGCTGGCTTTACAATAATGTCCGACCCCACCGCAGCCTCGGCAATATCACCCCACGGTGCTTCGCTGAAGACATTAATACCGAAGGCTTGGGCTCCATTCGGGCTACGCCCTCATTGCGCCCAAGCCTTGACTTCCTCTACCAACTTAACTTCAACATTAACCTCTCCAGACTAACTCTCTCGGTGGACCAGTTTACGTAACCCGATCAGGGGTCTGGCACACCCCGTTTCCATTACACCCCAAGGTGTCATACCGAAGCTGATCCAATCCTATCCAAAGAATATTCGGTCTCATTTCGTAATGCCGCACATCAGCGCGTTTTAAGTGTTGGGTAAGAAGGGTTCAGGGTGGAAGATGTCGGGCTACGCCCTCGGTACAGGGTTCAGGGTTGTAAGAGGTTTTTTCCGTTAGGATAAATCCGAATTCCGATATCGGCAATCATTATAATCCGCAATTGACAGACTCCATTTGCCATATCACATCGAGGTTGGATAAAGTTGATTACGAGAAAACATCCCCGCCAAATGTTCTCGAATAAATACGATCTGTGTGCTTTACGACAACGCATCTTCGCCATCGGTCAACCACTCAAGGTTAAAACGCGCAAACACGGTGTCTCCGCTGTACGCATTTATCCCACCTTCTCCTCCTTTTTCATACAGGCAGCAGATCGTCCCGTCTTGAGCGATGCAGAGGTCGGAGTATGAAGCGCCTTTTTTGTAGATGACTTTGGAAATGGGCCAGGTGCGGCACTCGTCGTAGCTTAGACGAACAGTGAGGTGATGCCGTTCTCCCTCTTTTTCATTTCCCGGATTTGAAAAGAGAACGCGATTCCTCCCCCTCCCTTTAGGACTGTCAGACTCGAGCGTATAACGACACACGCTTGCCTGGCAGATTGGTTCCGGCAGGCCGCCATCCCGGACGAGTGATGAAAACCATTCCCCGTTATCGTGGCTCCACCCGATTCGTCGGTGGTAGCTGAATCCTGGACCGAAAGCCTTCCGAGCCGGCCCCTCCGCCTCTCTGAAAAACTGATTACGGGAATTGATATAGAGCCATCCGTCGGCAGTCTCCAGAATCATTGACTCGTTGGCGCCCCTGTCGGTGCTGCCGCCGATTTTCCAATGAGCCCCGTGATCATCGCTGTAGATGACATGTGAATAGTCCCAATCTATCTTTGAATCTTCATGCACCATTTCGGTGTGATCGCATGCGACTATCAATCGGCCAGATTTCAGTTGTATGCCGTGACCGGGTCCGGTTGCGTACCACGACCACTTATCGCGTTTCACGTCTCCTGTGATCTCCTTCGGCTTCGCCCAGATTGCACCGTCATCGTCACTCGACGTCACCCAGATCTGTCGAGGCGCTTTGCCCTGCAAGATAAGATCCTGTCCTCGAGGTGATCCAGCTTTATCCTGCAGGTTCCTGCAAAAGAGCAGCCAGACAATCCCAGTATTTCTATCCTGAACCGGAGAGGGATTGCCGCTCACCCACCCATCCAGGGAAGCGATAACCTGGACATCTTCAAAGCTCTTACCGTCATCGAAACTCCGACGAAGAAAGAGATCAATCTGATCCGAATCTCGTCCCGTAAACTTTCGTGCTTCGTTGAAGGCGAGGATCGTCCCTTTGTTGGTCGTAATTAAGGCAGGGATTCTACACTCTTGATAGCCTCGGTCGCCGGCAGTATACAGGTTGTTTTCTTCAAAAAACACGTCTTCTCCTCAACGGTGTAATTTAGCGTCAATCCCATAATTGACTTTCCGACTTGATTAACAAGTAAATAATCCATTTGAATATTAAGGTCCTGAATGGCACATCCGAATTTTCTTTGGCTTAATACCCACGATGTAAGCGCTGATAGCCTGGGGTGCTACGGGAATACATACGCGACAACACCTCACATTGATAAGCTTGCGAGGGAAGGGATTCGATACACCAGCGCGTTCGCTTGTGCGATCTCATCCTGGATTGCGAAGACGTTCTTTAGCTCTCGATCGTATTTCTTGGACCAAAGATGAATATCATCGGCAACATCGATAAGCTGAGCTGTGATCCTGATGGTATTTCCCAATTTTCGCACACTCCCTTCGAGCACAGTGCCAACGTTGAGTTGTTCGCCAATCGTGGTTATAGCCGCATCCCTAAAACGGAACGAAGAGGTACGCGAGGCTACACGCAACCCTTCGATTTGGGCGAGAGCGTTCAGGATTTCTTCAGCTATCCCCTCACAAAAGTATTCCTGATCTTTTTCCGGACTCATGTCGCGGAAGGGGAGCACTGCGATAGAGGGGATTTCTGTAGGAGGCAAGGATATCGATTCCTGAAAAAACTGACGCCATACGATAAATGCGATTGCTGCGACAACCAACACTACGAAAGATGTCCATACCAATCGCTTGGATGGTTTATCTTTTACCGTGGAAGTTTTCTCCTCATCCCAACGCACCGCGTAAACGCGGACGGGTTCGGCAATATTTTTAACGCTGTGTTCACCTTGATTGTCAAAAGAATATGGGAGCTTGTTAACTACATGGTCATAGACCGTGCCTGAGACACAGATACCTCCACCTTCAGCGAGACTCTCTACTCGTGCCGCCACATTGACCCCGTCACCGTATATGCGATCGCCATCAACGATCACATCACCGAGATTAATACCGATGCGGTAGTGCATCCGGCGATCCTCCGGAATTCCCGCATTGCGAGCCATTAGCTCTCCCTGTATCACAACCGCACATCTGATCGCGCTCACCGCACTGGTAAATTCAGCGAGAAGATTGTCGCCGGGAGAATCAATCACCCGACCCTGATGCTCTTCAATATGCCGACTCATCGCTTCACGATAAGTGTTGAGAGTCTTCACCGTCGCCTCCTCGTCCTCACCCATGAGACGGCTGTAACCCTCGACGTCAGCACTGAGAATGGCCGTTAGCTTGCGTTCCATGACTGATTGTTTCCGCTTAGTGT
Organism: Opitutales bacterium; assembly: GCA_965197745.1. Taxonomy (GTDB): domain Bacteria; phylum Verrucomicrobiota; class Verrucomicrobiia; order Opitutales; family PNEW01; genus CBDANS01. The sequence continues at coordinate 1,488,567 of CBDANS010000007.1, forward strand.
GCTATCTGCACGATTCAGATCAGACTATTACTTCATCGTTTTATCTTTCAATCAGCATTAAATGAGGGATGTCAGGCTATGCCCTTGTATGTTACTCCGTGATTTGTTTAAGGGTAAAAGAAGGTGGGGGTATAAAAATACACATCCCATTCAATCGATAATCCATTAATCTGTATGTGGCGGAGGTGATTTTTCCGCGAGGGAACACAATACCCCTTGAAGGATTACTCTATCGTCATCTCTTCAGTGTCGACAATGATTTCATCACCATCTTCGTTAGCGAAGGTTGCAACAATACTCCGCGTGGGTTGAGGGGTGTTGTCTGACTTGAAGTTATTCTGCGTGGTCAGCATTTCAAATCCGGGGGTCGTCGATCCACTCTCCGCGACTACAATCGATGCTCCGTTCGTCTGTGCCAGGTCTCCTCCGGTGATCCGCAACCCAGGGTTACCGGCTGCTACCGTAAAGGACCCTTCACCAAATAACAGGTGCGGCACTGCATCGCCATCAGCATCAATGTCACCTACAGTTAAGCGTACCGCTATCGGTACCCCCCGTGCATCAATCCCTATGTTCCCTGTACTCCTACTAAAGACGGCGTTTGATAACTGCATTCCTCCCATCCCCGTGGAGTTGATCACCTGTACCAGGGTCACATCTGCCTGCGCACCGTACTCTTGTCCCTCAGGGAACAAGGCCTGGTTCACCGCATTGATCTTTCCTACCGTGAAGATACTAAAATAGGTCGTTTCATCGGCTCCCTCGATCACCACGCTCGGTTTGCCTGTAACATACGCTACCCCTGACTGATTATACCGTGGGGGAGCCTTCGCTGCTAAATATGTACTCGAATCCAAGGTCACCGTAAAGGTCCCAGCTCCAGAGTACTCCACTTGTACGATGTCTTCATCTTCGTCCATAAACGATACCCGGGTGATGTGCCCAGTCTTCGCCTGTAACTTGATGCTCTCTCCCGTTAATAATACTTGATCAAATATATTTCCATTGGGGTGTTGAATGTCCTCCCCAGCTATCGAGCCTGAACCCGTTAGGACTAACGGTACTGTGACCGTGACCGCCGCGGTGTCACTATCTGCTGTACCTCCGTCATTAGTCACTTGTACCCAGAAGTTAGTAATCGCCCCTAATCCCCCCGTGGTCATCGTACTCTCAGTTGCTCCCTCGACCGGCCAATTGGTGTCGGGATGTATCCCTCCATACCACTGGTAGGTTAGATCATCTCCACTCGCCTCGACGCTTAATGTTACCGGGTGACCCGTTGCTACTGACTGACTTACCGGTTGCGTCGTGATCTCAGGGGCTGGGACTGCCGGGGTCGTTGGAGTCGCAGTCGACCCCGTACCAGGTGCTCCAATCGGGGTGAAACCAAAATCATCGATACCGTTACGGGTATAAATATTAGCGTTCACATCTTCTTCATCACTATAAACAATCTTCCCAATGCCTCCGGGTGCTCCCAATTCATCTGCGTTAAAGGTAAGAAAAGCAGGTTTATATAGTGGATCAACAGTCGACTCTAAATTTGTTACGGTCACGAGCAGGTTATCATTAGTATCGAAGACTTCAACTGTGCAATCGATATCTGTCTGATCCCTTATAGGTTGACAATTTGCATAAAAATCCACCTCATAAGCCGGAGTTTCAAAGGTGATGGTGAATCCCCCCCCTCCAGCCTCTACAATAAAAGATTGGTTAAAAGAATGGTTTGATGGGCCGGATGCTTCAGCTATTTGGGCACTAGATGGGCCGCCACCACTAGCCCTAATACCACCTCCAGTACCACCAGTACTGGTAAAAGTAGCGGTATTAGGAGAAACCCCAATAGAAAAAGGTTCCAGTCTACCATCACCTACCCCAAATCCTTCATCCGACTCAAAGCGGGTATAGACCGTATTATTGACAGGCTTATCGGTGGGTGTGTAGCCAAGATCATCTATGGACAATTTACCTGTAACATTGAAAATCTTTACTTCTTTTATACCTTCAATGAATTCCAGATCAGTTCCATCAAGAAAATTGCCACTGTCAGCAATAAAGCTTTGTAAGGCCGAGTTGATGTTAGCCGGTAGTCCGGTAACTTCGCCATGATCTCCTATCACTGTTATAACTTCACCAAATCCGCCGGCGGCTTCTCCCCCGATGTTTTTATCTCCTTTGACCTCGATTTTGCCACCCCCTGTTGATTCGGCCGCGTAAAATTCTAAGGTATGAATCCCGCGGGGGCTTATTATTTTTCCCTCTTGACCAGGCCCAAGTGTTAACGCTTTCGTTCCGGAGTGTAAGAGCGCAGGATCATCGAGAGTTTCTACCGTGAATCCGATGAGTGTTACCACGTTTGGCTCTTGACCGATATAGATCGTACCTTCTCCACTAACACTTTCAAAGTCAGTGAATATTTCCAGGTCTTGCGGAAGAGCCAACAGGTGCACCGGTAAATAGAGAAAAAGAATCAGAATCGAAATTAATTCTATAGGCTGTCTTTTCACGCTGTTATAACAATTAAAGCAATGCCAGAGATTTTTCAAAACAACTTATTATTTATAAGAGTTTATAAAGCATAATTGTTTTGAAATATACTAAAAGACAACATATCCATCGATATCCAAGGATAACGCTGACTGAAATTAATTACTTTTCCCCTGATAATTTAGGGGGCGGGGGGGGTATAAAAATACACATCCCATTCAATCGATATTCCATTAATCTGTATGCAGCGGAGGGGGGGTTCCCCACACAGATTAATTAGATATTCTAAAGATCAAGCCTTATTAAATCTTCGACGCTTTCGTTTTTGTTTAGTAGTGGGAAGCATCGGTGTTAATAAATTCTCATAAAGCTGGAAGAGATATTCGATGCGCTGACGTTCGCTTGTGAATGGGTTACGTCGATAACAGGCGGTCGGTTGCACGGTCAAGATTGTGGTGAGCCCTAAGAAGACCGGAAAACCAGAAAGCCAGACATCCAGAAGGCTGGTAATCTAGAAGGCCAGAGAGCCTGAAAGTCTGCCTGCCCTGAGCTTAGTCGAAGGGAACCTTCTTCCCCTTTTTACCTTTTGACTTTTTGACTTTTTGACTCTAATCAATCCGCAATCGACAATCTGAAATCTGAAATCGATATGTCTCAGCGTTTTGAATCCAACTACCCACTCGATCCCGAACAGATTAAGGAATGGGTGGACACCTTTAACCGCCAGGGGGTTCTTTTCCTGGAAAATGTTCTGACCGAGGATCATGTAGCCCAGTTGAAAGCTGATCTCGACTGGTCAATTGACAATATCACTTCAGTCGACGACGACCCCTATGGCAAACTCAGCAGTCGAAATTCAGTAAAAAATATCTGCCTCTGCCATCGAATGTTTGAACATAGTCCGGCCAACCTTAACCTCTTCGACCTCGAGCCTATTGTCAGCTTTGCTGAAGCCTTGGTTGCTACCAACAGCCATGTCATTCACAACAACTCATGCCATGTCATTAACAACAACTCATTTGTCACATATCCGGGTGGTGGTATCACAAGCTGGCACCAGGATGATCCTCCACATATGATCGTTACCGATGGAGAACCGCCAACGAATATTCAGCTGCCTGTTCTCGCTTTTACCTGCAATTACTATTTAACAGATGTCACTGAAGTTGAACAAGGCGGGACTGAAGTCATTCCCGGTTCTCACCTCTTTGGCGCTGATGCGCGCAAGGCTGATTTCAATGGAGAATGGAAGGACAAAATTCACTATAACTTGGGTAAAGCCGGAAGCGTGATCATGTTCAACAACCAGGTCTGGCACCGTGGAGGCCCCAATCGCACCAATAGAAAACGTTATATTACCCTAATTACATACGCCCGCCGCTTTATCGGACACAAATATTTTCCCTTCATGAATTACACTATGCCCGAGCATGTCTACAAGGACGCGAATCCTCGGCTCAAACGCCTGCTCGGCTTCCTCGAACACGGCGCTTACGGGTAGGGAGAGAAAGCCGGAAGACCGGAAAGCCAGAGCGTTGGAGTGAAAAAGGATAACTGAGAGGACAAAGAAAATATTTTATTACGCATAAAAGTAGCATATTCCACCTATACACTAGCATAAAAGAATAGTGGTGGAGCGGGCTGACCCAGCACGCTTTTTCAATGATGACTATCTCAAACGCGCTAGGGACACGATACGATTATGCTCATCGCAGGACGCGTTCCACCATCTATTAAATAGTAATTCTTATATTCCTCGATCGTGCCTTCAACCTTTTGACATTTTGACCTTTTGACATTTTGACTAAACACCGTGAAACGTGCTTTCAAATATTGCGGGTTAATATTTCTTACGGGGTGTTGTTTTTTAGCATTTTTGTATTTCTGGAGTGATGTCTTAAAGCCGGAACTGGAAGAGGAACCCATTCGCTATAGCCCGGAAAAAATTGATTACATCGAAAAGTCAAGAGACGTTAGTTTCACTGAAGACGACCTTTTCAAAATACAGCAGGATGTCGATTACCGCGGGGGTGAATCCGGCACATGGTATCCTAAATCCGAATCACCCATCCTCAGCGAACTGGTAGAGGAGGGCAATCTTCCACCGGTGGCCGAACGTGTGGGATCCGAGCCGGTAGTGCTTAAAGGTGTGGACAGTATTGGTAGATACGGCGGCACCTGGTTTCAAGTGGTAGGATCACCACACCAGGCAGAATACGTCGGTAGCTTCTTTGCCGGATCTTCTCTTGTTCGCTGGTCGCCGCTCGGTTACCCGATCGTCCCTCATATCGCTAAGCGTTGGGATTCCAGTCCCGATAAGAGGGCATGGACATTTTACCTGCGAAGAGGCATGAAGTGGTCTGACGGCCACCCTTTTACTGCCGATGATATCCTGTACTGGTGGGAAAAAGAAATACCGCTTAATATCCCTGGGGTTGCTACTGCCGAATGGATGGATATAGGCGGTAAGACAGGGGAGATAACTAAAATCGATGATCACACCGTAAAGTTCGTTTTCCCTCACCCCTATGGAGCATTTTTAGAAGCCTTGGCTAAATTTAATGATATTTGCTCGCCTCAACATTACCTGGAAATATACCACCCGGTATTTGGTGATGACGCCCTTATCGAAGCGAACATGGAAGAAAGGAGGCTACCTTCGCGTAGGAGCCTATATGCTTCATTGAAACTCTGGAACAACCCAGAACACCCGAGGATTTGGCCCTGGCTTTATCGCACTTTTAAAGCGAATCCACCCCAGGTGTTTGTCCGCAATCCCTTCTACTGGGCAGTTGATACCGAGGGCAATCAGCTCCCCTATGTGGACCAATTATTTACCGAGGCAAAAACCTATAAGCTTATACCAATAACTGCGGCCAGTGGAGCCGTCACCTTTAAAATTTTTGGCAGTATGGATCTCTATTATACCCTGCTCATGTCACAACGCGAAATAAACAATTACGAAGTGTATCACTGGTTTCCAGCTTCACGTTCACGCTACCTCATCCATCCAAATCTAAATTTATTGGTGGACCCTGACGATCCGGTTACCCAAATGAAACATGATCTCCTCAACAGCAAACGGTTCCGCCAGGCACTTTCCCTCGCCATCAATCGACGCCAAATAATCAAAAATGTATACAATGGAGTGGGAGAACCCGCACAGTTATCACCCGGGAGGGAGTCATATTTCCACCATGAAAAACTTTATAAAAGTTTCACCGAATATTCACCCGACAAGGCTAACGCCTTACTCGACGAGCTCGGTCTAACCCGGAGGGATTCCAAGGGATACCGTACATTTGTGGACGGTACGCGTATGGTCTGGTATTATACCATTAAACAGGGAGAAGACGAAGGACCGACGGAGCTCATCATCGAAGACTGGAGCCGCATTGGCATTCGCGCCGTCCAGCGTCAGCCGCCATCGGCCCTCTTTAGAGTACAACTAAATTCGCGCAAAGTCGAATTTTCCATTTATCCTGGGAACGCAGAATACATTCCTGTTATAGGGGGTAAAAAAATTGCTGGAATATCAGCATATCAAGCCTATGGCTATCAGAATTGGTACAAGCGAGGGGGACTTTACGGAAATCCTGAAGCCACAGAGTTAGGCGGCATTGAACCACCGATAGATCACCCCATGCGACAGACAATGAAGCTGATCGATGAATCATACAGTGCAATTAATCGTGAAGATCAACGGTTAATTTTCAATAAGCTTTTCGACATCGCCGCAGAGAATGTCTGGTCAATCAATGTAACCCCTTCACCACCGTTCCCGGTAGTGGTCAAAAACGATTTTAAAAACGTTCCATACAATGCCGCATATAGTGGATTCTTCCTTACGCCATCTAACGCGGGAATGGAAACCTACTACTTTGAGAAGCCTTATAATTCGCCTGGAACCCTTGCGCAAATGAAAAAAGAATTGATAGAAATCACCCCTGCTTCTTACGGATCCAGCCAGGATGATCCAACATCAAGCAGTAATGAACGCATGGCATGGCTTATAAAAAAACTGTTTTTAGGTGTTGCCGTTTGCGGAATAATATTGATCGGGATACGGCATCCTTATATCGGCAGGCGACTACTCATCATGGGTCCGACTCTTCTCATTATCTCGATGATCTCTTTTGTTATCATTCAGCTGCCACCGGGAAATTATATCGATACAAAAATTATAGAATTACAGTTAAAAGGTAGTCAGGTAGACATCGATGAGATTGAAAAGCTGCGGGAGATCTTTCATCTCGATAAGTCTATTGCCGAACGTTATTTACTTTGGCTAGGTCTTAACTGGTTTACTTCCTTTGAAAAAAAAGACCAGGGTTTATTACAGGGTCACTTGGGTTTATCCATGGAAAACCAGAGCACGGTCAATGCAGTGGTGGGCGATCGTATCCTTCTAACTTTGCTCATTTCGATGGGCACTATACTTTTTACCTGGGCAGTAGCCTTACCCATCGGAATATATTCAGCAGTTCGCCAATATACCTTGGGTGATTATGTATTTACATTGATCGGTTTCATTGGAATGAGTATTCCCAGTTTTCTCCTCGCCTTGATCCTTCTTTATTGGAGCAGTAAGTACCTGGGCATTAATATTTCGGGTCTATTTTCACCTGAATATTCAATCCAACCAGAATGGACTAAAGGTAAAATAGTTGACCTCTTGCAGCACATCTGGGTACCCGTTGTCGTCCTCGGCGCCACGGGAACCGCGAGTATGATCCGGGTAATGCGAGGTAACCTGCTGGACGAGTTGAAAAAACCTTATGTCATTACCGCGATGGCCAAGGGAGTGCGCCCATTTAAACTGTTGATGAAATATCCCGTGCGATTGGCACTTAATCCATTTATTTCCAGTATCGGGGCGATCTTTCCCCAACTGGTCTCCGGGGGCGCAATCGTCGCGATGGTCCTCAGCTTACCCACGGTAGGACCGTTAATGCTGGAAGCACTGATGAAGGAAGATATGTATTTGGCCGGATCGATGCTCATGATTCTCAGCCTTCTCGGCGTTCTGGGCACCCTGGTCAGCGACCTGCTCCTAATGTGGCTCGATCCTCGCATACGCATGGAGGGCGGAGTGCGCTAACGCGCGTGTTAGGTTTTAAGTGTTAAGTTAAGAAGGTTCACCGTTCAAGGGTTCTTCACTGATTCTCCGACACCTGACACCCAATGCACTCTCCTCACCTGAAATGGCATGGGGAAGTGGTTATATTTTCGCACCAAGCTCGACGAGGCTTTCCACCATTCCCCGGATTCGTGCACTGTCGCTTTTAATAAACGCTTGATGGGGCCGGAATATTCTTCCGTCTGATTTATAACGCAGTAATGCGGCGATGTCTTCATCATTCTTAATCCTCGCCCCGAATTTCAGTGCAATGTAGCGGCGTTCATTTTCTAAATTGCCAAACACCGAATGCAACAAACACTGATTGAAGAATATTACATCACCGGGATTGGATTCAAAAGGATAAGCGGGAATTGACGGCTCATCCACTCCGTAGGGTTTTCCCCTGACTTTATTTTCCCCGTAGTAAAGCGGTTTGAGCATCTCGTGAAAGGGCGCTCGATGAGAACCCGGAATTACACGCAGGGAACAGGTTTCTTTCGTCGTTGGATCGAGATATAAATGAACCTTGATCGTCATATAGCTGAGTTCGTTGTGACCTTGTCTGTCTGCATGCCAGGAGGTTTGGCTGCGGCCACAAACTCCCTCGGACCCAGTCCAGATAAATTCTTGCCCAAGTAATTGTTCAATTGTCTCGTAGATACGGTCATCCTCAACCAGCTTAGTCAATTCGGGATCTTTCTCGATAAAATAATCGACGACCTTGGTCACATTTTTCCCATCGCCAGAATCTTCGATTCGACCATTTTCTCTCTCCGACATATACTCATAGCGGCTTATCATCTTCTCCATTTCCTCAGGTGAAAATGCGTGCCGCAATACGAGAAAACCAAAGGTTTCGAAGTGCGCTATCTGTTCTGGAGTCAACATGATGAAATATTTATAAATATTTCAGTGTAGGTGTTAAGTTTTAAGGGCACACATAATCAGGGTCAAACGTATAATTTAAATATACTCTGTAACGGGGCTCGGTAGTCGATTGATTCATGATGCATGCTGCAGTATTCAGGATGTCATGGGGTAGGGGGTCGGATTGCAGAATGTGAATTTATTTTTATTGTCATTGCGAGGAGCAACGCGACGTGGCTACCGAGGGCAAAGCCCGACATCTTCCATTCCAGGCGAATGAATGTACGCAACCGACATTCCCTTGGATCGCCACGGCTGACAAGCAGCCTCGCGATGACAAGGTATTTCAATCGAAAAACGGCAATCGTATCATTCTATTGTCACTTCTTCAGTTGTCACCGCGATATCATCCCCATCCTCGTTGGAGAACGTAGCGTCAATGCTCAGGGTCGGTTGAGGCGTTTCGTCAGACTTGAAATTGTTCTGTGTGATCAGAGTCTCAAACCCCGGTGTTGTCGATCCACTCTCCGCCACGACGATCGAAGCGCCATTCGTCTGCAACAGGTCTCCACCCGTGATGCGCAAACCGGGGTTGCCCGCCGGTACCGTGAAGGACCCGTCTCCGAACAGCAGGTGCGGCACCGCATCGCCGTCGGCGTCGATGTCGCCCACCGTTAAGCGTACCGCGATCGGCACTCCGCGCGCATCGAAGCCGACCTTGCCCGTGCTTCCACTGAACACGGCATTCGATAACTGTGCCCCTCCCAGTCCCGTGGAGTTGACTACTTCCACGAGTGCCACGTCGGCCTGGGCGTCATAGACCTGTCCTTCGGGGAACAGCGCCTGGTTAAAGGCGTTGATCCTGCCCACCGTGAAGATGCTGAAGAAGGTATTGGCGTCGGCTCCGTCGATGACCACGCTCGGCTTTCCCGTTACGTACTCCACGGCCTGGTTGTAGCGTGGTGGGACAGCCGGGGGCAGGAAGGTGGCCGGGTCCAGGGTTACGGTAAAGGTACCGTTACCTGAGAACTCTACCTGCACAATGTCCTCGTTTTCGTCCATGAAGGAAACACGGGTGATCTGTCCCGGTTTGGCCTGGAGTTGGACGGACTCTCCGGTGAGTAGTATCTGGTCGAAGACGTTGCCGTTGGCATGCTGAATGTCTTCACCCGCGATATCCCCCGAGCCGCCTAGGATGAGAAGCACCGGTGGTGCGGCAACGGTAATGACGGCCGTATCGCTGTTGGCGCTCCCTCCGGCGTTCGTTACCTGCACCCAGAAATTCGTGCTCGCGGTGAGTGCACCCGTGGTCAAGGTATTCGACGTAGCCCCGGCGATGGGATTAGCAGTGTTGCCGCTATTGCCTTCATACCACTGGTAAGTGAGATCGTCGCCGCTGGCTTCAACTGACAAAACGACAGCGGTCCCCGACTGCACTTCCTGGTTCGTGGGTTGGGTAGTGATAGGGGGAGCATCCGCGGGTGGCGGTGCTGAGGTATCAGTGCCCGGTGCGCCAATAGGAGTAAAACCGAAATCATCGAAGACTGTTGCGCTTCTCGCTATATTTACATTGGGATTGTCCTTAACAATAATTCTGTCAATGCCGCCTGGAGCTCCCAACTCTACAGTATTGATTGTAGTTTGACGGGGTTTAAGTAAAGCATCAAGACCCCCAGCACTTTCCAAGTCCGAAATGGTAGCAAGAAGGTTATCATTAGTATCGTAAACTTCGATTGTTCCGTCCGGGTCAGTAGTGCCGGTCAAAACAATGGCTGCGGCGAAAACATCGATTTCAAATGCCGGAGTTTCAAAGGTGACCGTGAAGCTTTCTCCGTTAGAAATCCCATAGGATTGAAGTCCCGATCGCGTTGGATTATTTGCGGCAGATAAAATCGAGCCCCCATCAAAAGTAGCACTAATAGGTGATTCCCCAACAATAATGGGTGCCGTTATTCCTGCACCCACACTAAAATCCTCAAAAGTAGTGAATACGGTGTTATTGGACGGTCTTTTCGTTATCGTGAAACCCAGATCGTCAAGGGAGAATTTTCCTGAAACATTTTTGATTTTTAATTCTTTAATGCCGTCGAGAAAGTCAAAATCGGTTGAGTCGAGGAACATATCACTGTCTGAAACAAAGCTTTGTAATGGGGGATTGGCACTGGGGCTGATATTGGTCGGTAAACCTTCGACAATACCATTTTCCGCTATAACTATTATAATGAATAGTTCTGAATCGGCCTTATTTCCTCTGGGCTCGATTCTGCCGGCTCCCGTATTCTCGGCCGCATAGAATTGGATTTCATCAATTCCTCTTTCCGATACAATTACCCCCTCCTGACCAGGTCCGAGGGTTATCGCCTTTGTTCCGGAGTGTAAGAGCGCCGGATCTTCCAGAGTTTCCACCGTGAATCCGACTAACTTGATCCTATTGGGTTCTTCCCCAATGAAAAATTCACCTTCCCCACTTATGTCCTCGAAATCCGTGAATACCTCAAGTTCTTGTGGAAGGGCCGACAGGCGTGCCGGTGAATAGAGTAAGAGAATCAGAATCGAAATTATTTTTATAGTTTTATTATTCATGGTGTCACAATGGTGTATCTTTCTTCTGGTGTAATTTTAATTCTCTAACACCCATTTTATAATATTACGATGTAAGTTTTTAATTATTTATAGGTTCGATAAAGCCTCACTTCTCCGCCATTTCAATTGTCGATTGCGGATATTCGATTGTGGATTGAGAAAACCGCAAAAGGCACAAAAGGGATATTCAAGACGATGGATGTCGGAAACAAGATAAACCATGTATTTCCCGCGAGGGACAATCGAAAATCCGAATTCGAAAATCGAAAATTATCCCCCCCCTCTCCGCTATTTCAATTGTCGATTGGCGATTTTCGATTGCGGATTGAATAAAAAGTCGACGGTTGTAGGTTATTTCCTATTGTCATTGCGAGGAGCAACGCGACGCGGCAATCCAGTAAAATGTCTGTTGCGTAATGTAATTCCCGTGTTGTTGGGAATTACTCTCAACTAATCGATTTCCTTTAAATGAAGAGACGAATCCTCATTGGAAAGACCAGAGCAGAGATTTTTATTCGTAAGCACTATGACTATGTGCCTAGATTGCCGCAGTCGGTTGCACCTCCTTCGCAATGACAAAAAGGGAAGGCGCTTATGCGCGTGTTATGTGTTAAGTTCCAAGTGTTAAGTAAATTAACCTAAAACCTGACACTGATCGATAGCTCATTCAATCGTTACCTCATCAACCTCGACGGTAATCTCATCCCCATCTTCGTTGGCAAAAGTGGCATCAATGCTCTGTGTCGGTTGAGGAGTGTTGTCGGACTTGAAGTTGTTCTGCGTAATCAGGGTCTCAAACCCGGTCGTTGTTGAACCACTCTCCGCGACCACGACCGCTGCGCCGTTGGTCTGCAAGAGGTCTCCTCCGGTGATCCGCATCCCCGGGTTGCCCGCCGGTACCGTGAAGGACCCGTCTCCGAACAGCAGGTGCGGCACCGCATCGCCATCGGCGTCGATGTCGCCCACCGTTAACCGTACCGCGATCGGCACGCCGCGCGCATCGAAACCCACCTTACCCGTGCTTCCACTGAACACGGCATTCGATAACTGCACCCCTCCCAGTCCCGTGGAGTTGACTACTTCCACGAGCGTCACGTCGGCCTGGGCGTCATAGACCTGTCCTTCGGGGAACAGTGCCTGGTTAAAGGCGTTGATCCTTCCCACCGTGAAAATGCTGAAGAAGGTATTGGCGTCAGCTCCATCGATGACCACGCTCGGTTTGCCCGTCACATATTCGACGGCCTGGTTGTAGCGTGGGGGGACGGCCGGAGGCAGGAAAGTGGCCGGGTCGAGGGATACGGTAAAGGTACCGTTACCTGAGAACTCTACCTGTACAATGTCTTCGTTTTCGTCCATGAACGAGACGCGGGTGATCTGATTCGGTCTTGCCTGGAGTTGAATGGACTCTCCGGTGAGTAATATCTGATCGAAGACATTGCCGTTGGCGTGCTGAATGTTTTCACCGGCGATGTCACCCGAGCCGTCGAGGACCAAGGGCACGGAGGGGGCTGCTACGGTGATGACCGCGGTATTACTGTCAGCGCTTCCACCAGCGTTAGTTATCTGTGCCCAGTAGTTAGTGCTCGCAGTGAGAGCACCGGTAGTTAAAGTGCCACTGGTCGCACCGGCGATGGGACTGGCGGTGTCGCCGCTGTTGCCGGTATACCACTGGTAAGTGAGATCATCACCGCTGGCGGCAACAGTGAGGACTACCGCGGTGCCGGATGGGACCTCCTGGCTCGCGGGTTGGGTCGTGATCGCGGGAGCATCAGCGGGAGGTGGTCCTTCAGTACTTGTTCCCGGAGCGCCGATCGGCGTAAAACCAAAGTCGTCTATCCCCGTATGGCTCAATACATCATTGTTCAGTGTAGGATCGTCCTTAAAAACAAGCCTGCTGATTCCACCCGGCGCTCCTAATTCCACCGCGTTGACGGTAAAAAAATTGGGTTTAAATTGCGGTTGCACAGCCGACTCAAAATTAGTGAAGGTCCCGAGCAGGTTATCATTAGTATCGTAGACTTCAAATGAGCCATCGGGATCCTGCAATTGTACTCTAACCGTACTCTGTGCGTAAAATTTTACTTCATAAGCCGGAGTTTCAAAGGTGACGGTGAATTCTTCACCATTTCTAATCGCATAACCTTGTGTTTGCGAATGAATTAAATCACATGCGCATGAAAATTGTACTACAATCTGGCCCCCATCAAGGATGGCTGTATTGGGTGATGTCCCAACGACAATCGGTTCCAATATACCATCACCCACACCAAATTCATCAAATCGGGTATAGACGCTACTATTGGAAGGTTTGTTCGTGAGTGTGTAGCCAAGATCATCGATGGAAAACTTACCTGAAACATTGAGGATCTTCACTTCTTTTATCCCTTCAAGGAATTCCAGGTCAGTGTCATCAAGAAAATCGCCGCTGTCAGCGATAAAGCTTTGCAATGGGGGGTTGGCGCCAAGGTTGATGTTGGCCGGCAGTCCTTCAACCTCACCATTATTTCCTATCACGGTTACTGTTGCAAAACTATCAGAGCCACCGAATTCAATTGGATTGACTAAACCTCTGATCTCGATTTTGCCACCCCCTGTTGATTCAGCCGCGTAAAATTCGATGGTAGCGATCCCACGGCTGCTTACGATTCGCCCCTCCTGGCCGGGTCCAAGGGTTAAAGCTTTCGATCCCGAGTGCAATAGTGCCGGATCTTCTAATGTCTCTATCGTAAAGCCAATAAACTGAATATCATTCGGTGGATCTCCGAGTCTAAAATCTCCCGAACCTTCGGCATCTTCAAAATCTAAAAAATTTTCCTGGTCTTGAGGAAGAGCTCGGAGAAGAATCGGTAAAAACAGTGAAATTAGCGATACGATAACAATATTTTTTAAACGCATTTTGATCCCGCTTAATTTGATTTAAACCCTTGTTGCTGCAGCTGCTAGTTTTAACCAGTAGCGCGGTAAGATGCAGGTTTCAACAGAAAAAATAAATTTCGTAAATTTTTCAATTTGGAACTCAGGAATTAAAGAAAATTAACCACGAATGAACACGAATGCGAACTCAGCGTCTTTGCGGTGCAATCAATTTCCACTCTGTAATATTCTCTACTCTTTTCCTGAGTTCCATATGCCTAAACCTTCTCTGTATATTTTATTCGTGTTCATTCGTGGTTTTCTTATTCCGCTTATCCGCATCTACGCATAATCGCCTTCGACTTTTGACAGCCCACAATTAGAATTTTCTCATAGATGACTAAAATTTTGAAATATTGTGGGCTTCTCTTTCTCACGAGTTGTTGTTTTTTCGGATTTTTGTATTTCTGGAGTGATGTCTTAAAGCCGAAATTGGAGGAGGAACCCATTCACTATAGCCGTGAAGCCATTGAATACACGGAAAATTTAAGGGATGTCAGTTTCACCGAGGATGACCTTTTCAAAATACAACAGGATGTCGATTACGGTGAGGGAAAGTCAGGCCCGTGGTACCCTAAAGGCGAGTCGTCCATTCTTGCCGAACTGGTGAATGAGGACAAACTGCCACCGGTAGCTGAGCGTGTGGGATTCGAGCCGGTTGTGCTTAAAGGAGTGGACAGTATCGGAAGCTATGGCGGCACTTTTTTTCAGGTGGTAGGAGCACCATACCAGGCGAGCTTCAACGGAAGCTTCTATGCAGGATCCACGCTTGTTCGCTGGTCTCCACTCGGTTACCCGATCGTGCCTCACATAGCCAAGGGTTGGGAGTCAAGCCCCGACAAGAAGGAATGGACATTTTACCTGCGAAGAGGCATGAAGTGGTCTGACGGTCACCCTTTTACTGCCGACGATATTCTCTACTGGTGGGATAAAGGTATAGCATATGATTTATACATAGAGCTTCCGGATTGGATGAAAGTAGGGGGAAAGACAGGAAAGATTGTCAAAATCGATGATTACACGATTAAATTTGTTTTTCCTCAACCCCATGGAGCATTTCTTGAAGGTCTGGCTGGAGCCATAGATTATTGCTCACCTCGACATTACCTGGAAAAATATCACCCGGTGTTTGGTGATGAAGCCCTCATCGAGGCAACCCTGGAGGCAAGAAGGTTGCCTTCGCGTAAGAGCCTCTACGCCTTATTGCAACTCTGGAATAACCCCGAACACCCTCGTCTATGGCCCTGGGTCTATCGCACTTTTAAAGCCAACCCCCCCCAGACTTTTGTTCGCAATCCCTACTACTGGGCTGTCGATACTGAAGGTAATCAGCTCCCCTATATTGACCAATTATTTACCGAAGTAAAAAACTATAAGCTTATGCCTATAGCCGCGGCTAATGGGACCATCACCTTTAAAATTTTTGGCAGTATGGATTTCAATTATACGCTGCTCATGTCACTGCGCGAAACAAACGATTACGAAGTGTATCACTGGTTTCCAGCATCGCGCTCGCGTTACCTCATCCACCCGAATCTTAACCTTTGGGTCGACCCCGATAATCCGGTAACCCAAATGAAACATGATCTATTAAATGACAATCGCTTCCGCCAGGCGCTCTCCCTCGCGATCAATCGCCAGCAAATCATCGATATAGTATACAACAGGATAGGAGAACCGGCGCAGCTATCACCCGGTAGGGAATCGTATTTCCACCATGAAAAACTGCATAAAAGTTATACCGAGTATGCGCCCGACCGAGCTAATCAACTGCTCGACGCGATAGGTCTTACCGGACGGGATACCGCTGGCTACCGTACGTTTAAGGACGGTACGCGCATGACCTGGCACTATTCTCTGTCGCAGGGGGAAGATGAGGGACCGACTGAGCTAGTCATCGAAGACTGGAGCCGTATTGGCATTCGCGCCATTCAGCGTCAGCCGCCGTCTGCTCTCTTTAGAATACAACAAACATCGCGCAAAGTGGAATTTTCCATGTGGCCTGGAAACGCAGAATACATTCCTATCGTCGGACCCGAACGTTTTGTGGGCTTATCTAGTCTACAAGCTCACGGCTATTTTAACTGGTATTTGAGAGGGGGACTTTCAGGCAGTACTGAAGCCACTCAACACGACGGCATCGAGCCCCCGATCGATCATCCCTTAAGGCGATCGATGGAATTACTCGAAGAAGCTTACGGTGCGACCACCCGCGAAGCGCAACGCGAGATATTTAATAATATATTCGACATCGCTGCAGAAAATGTCTGGTCGATCAGCATAACCACTTCTCCACCGCATCCGGTCGTAGTTAAAAATGATCTTAAAAATGTTCCTCGTAAGGCAGCCTATAGTGGACGCTTTCACCCTCCGTCCAACGCGGGTTTGGAAACCTACTACTTCAAAGAACCGTATCATTCACCGGGAACCGTTGCACAGATTAAAAAAGAATTAATCGAAATTACACCTGCTCCCTATCATCTGGTTGCCGACAAACACGAATCGAAAAGCATTAAACATCTGATAAAACTAGTGAAGTACTTGTTAATCGGCGTTTTCATCTGCGGCATGATTATGGTCGGGGTGCGGCATCCCTACATCGGCAGACGGCTGCTCATCATGGGCCCGTCGCTTCTCATCATCTCGGTTATCTCTTTTGTTATTATCCAGCTGCCTCCGGGGAATTTCATCGAAACTAAAATTCTGGAGCTGCAGTTAAGGGGCGGTCGCATGGATATCAGTGAAGCTGAAAAGCTGCGCGAGATCTTTCACCTCGATAAGCCTATCGTCGAACGTTACGCACACTGGCTTGGTCTTTACTGGTTTACTTCCTTTGAAAAAAAATACCAGGGCTTATTGCAGGGTCACATGGGTTTGTCGATGGAGAACCAGAGTCCGGTCAACGAAGTGGTTGGGGATCGCGTCCTCCTCACATTCCTCATATCGTTAGGGACTATACTCTTTACCTGGGCGTTAGCTTTACCCATTGGCATTTATTCGGCAGTGCGCCAATACACCTTGGGCGATTATGTATTTACCTTGATAGGTTTTATCGGGATGAGTGTTCCCAGTTTTCTCCTCGCCTTAATCCTGCTCTATTGGAGCGGTAAATATCTGGGCATTAATATCTCGGGGCTATTTTCACCGGAGTATGCGATCCAACCGGGATGGCCGAGAGAAAAAATTCTCGACCTCTTACAGCACATCTGGGTACCCGTTGTCGTCCTCGGTGTCACGGGAACCGCGGGGATGATCCGGGTCATGCGCGGTAACTTGCTCGACGAGTTGAAAAAACCTTATGTCATTACCGCCATGGCCAAGGGGCTGCGACCTTTTAAACTGTTGATAAAATATCCCGTGCGCTTGGCGCTTAATCCGTTTATTTCCAGTATCGGCGCGATCTTCCCGCAACTGGTTTCAGGTGGTGCTATTGTCGCGATGGTGCTCAGTCTCCCCACGGTGGGTCCGTTAATGCTCGATGCTCTGCTGAAGGAAGACATGTATTTAGCAGGATCGATGCTCATGGTTCTCAGCTTGCTCGGGGTCCTGGGCACCCTGGTCAGCGACCTCTTGCTCATGTGGCTGGATCCCCGGATACGAATGGAAGGAGGCAGCCGTTAATATTGGCAGAAGCAGGCACCAGACCCTACCATCATTATCAAAATAAGAAAGGGGCAGGTTACGCTTAAGCCCGTGTTATGTTTTAAGTGGAAAAGTTCAAGGTTCACGGTTCGGAGGTATCAGTATCCAGTCGCTTTTAATATTACAAAAAAGGTGGAACGCGGTGTCCCAACCGCGTTTAGAATTATTAATTATTAATCAACTAAGAAGCGTGCTAGGGACAGCCCGCTCCACCTTAAAACCTAACACATAAAACTTAACACTTCTCGAAGAGATCACTCGATCGTGATTTCCTCTGTCGTCACCGTGATCTCATCACCGTCCTCGTTAGCAAAGGTAGCATTAATGCTCTGAGTCGGCTGAGGGGTATTGTCCGATTTGAAATTGTTCTGAGAGATCAGGGTATCAAAGCCGGTTGTCGTCGATCCGCTCTCTGCTACCACGATTGAAGCTCCGTTCGTCTGTGCCAAGTCGCCTCCAGTGATCCGCAATCCTGGGTTGCCCGCGGCCACCGTAAAGGAACCTGTCCCAAATAGTAAATGCGGTACCGCATCACCACTGGCGTCGATGCCACCTACAGTTAAGCGCACCGCGATCGGCACCCCGCGCGCATCGAAGCCGACCTTCCCCGTGCTACCACTGAACACGGCATTCGATAACTGTACTCCTCCCAGTCCCGTGGAGTTGACTACTTCCACGAGGGCCACGTCAGCCTGGGCGTCATAGACCTGTCCCACGGGGAACAGTGCCTGGTTAAAGGCGTTGATCTTGCCCACGGTGAAGATGCTGAAGAAGGTATTGGAGTCCGCTCCGTCGATGACCACGCTCGGTTTGCCCGTCACGTACTCCACGGCCTGGTTGTAGCGCGGGGGGACGGCCGGAGGCAGGAAGGTGGCCGGGTCGAGGGATACGGTAAAGGTACCGTTACCTGAGAACTCTACCTGTACAATGTCCTCGTTTTCGTCCATGAAGGAAACGCGGGTGATCTGTCCCGGTTTGGCCTGGAGTTGGACGGACTCTCCGGTGAGTAATATCTGGTCGAAGACGTTGCCGTTGGCATGCTGAATGTCTTCACCCGCGATATCCCCCGAGCCGTCGAGGACGAGAGGGACGGAAGGTGCCGCTACGGTGATGACCGCGGTATCGCTGTCAGCGCTTCCACCAGCGTTAGTTATCTGTGACCAGTAGTTAGTGCTCGCAGTGAGGGCACCGGTAGTTAAGGTACTTCCGGTCGCCCCGGCGACAGGACTGGCTGTGTCACCGCTGTTGCCGGTGTACCACTGGTAGGTGAGATCATCACCGCTGGCGGCGACGGACAAGCTCACCGAAGCCCCGGATGCAACTACCTGGCTCGCCGGCTGGGTGATGATGGTGGGGCCTTGCGCAGGGGGCGGTCCGTCCGTGCCGCTCCCCGGGGCACCGATCGGGGTAAATCCGAAATCGTCGATACCGTTACGTGTAAATACACCTTGGTTCACATCTTCATCATCACTATAAACAATCTTCCCAATGCCTCCGGGTGCTCCCAATTCATCTGCATTAAAGGTAAGAAAAAAGGGTTTAAAAACCGGATCAACAGACGTCTCCAATTCTGTTACAGTCACGAGCAGGTTATCATTAGTATCGAAGACTTCAATTGAGCAATCGATTTCTCCTGTCTGCCCCAATACACTTTCACAATTTGCATAAAAATCCACCTCATAAGCGGGAGTTTCAAAGGTGATTGTGAATTCTCCCCCTCCAGCCTCTACAATAAAAGATTGGTTAACAGAATGATTTGATGCGCCGCCGCCACTCGCTCTAATCCCCCCTCCACTACCACCAGTACTGGTAAAAGTAGCGGTGTAGGGAGAAGTCCCAATAGAAATAGGTTCCAGTCTACCATCACCTACTCCAAATCCTTCATTCGACTCAAACCGGGTATAGACCGTATTATTGACAGGCTTATCCGTGGGCGTGTAGCCAAGATCATCAATGGAAAATATACCTGTAACATTGAAAATTCTTACTTCTTTTATACCTTCAAGGAATTCCAGATCCGTGGCATCAAGAAAAATGCCGCTGTCAGCGACAAAGCTTTGCAAGGCAGGGTTGGCTTCTGGGCTGATGTTAGCCGGCAGTCCTACAACTTCGCCATTATCTCCTATCACGATTATAACTTCACGATTAAAGCTACCAGGTATATCCGGCGAGTTTATATCTCCTCTGACCTCGATTTTGCCACTCCCTGTTGATTCGGTTGCGTAAAATTCTAAGGTATTAAACCCCGCGCGGCTACTTATAATTTTCCCTTCCTGACCGGGTCCAAGGGTTAAAGCTTTCGTTCCTGAGTGTAATAGCGCCGGATCTTCTAAAGTCTCTATGGTGAAGCCAATGAACTGGATATCATTCGGCGGTTCACCGAGTCTAAAATCTCCCGATCCTTCGGCATCTTCAAAATCGAGAAATACTTCCTGGTCTTGAGGAAGAGCTCGAAGAAGAAGAGAAAAAAACAGTGAGATCAGCAATACAGATATAATTTTCTTTAAACTCATATTAACCCTTTTTATATAGATTGTACCCTAAACCTGGGCTATTACGACTGCTCTTATTTGACTCGTACCGGTAAATGATGCAAATAATATATTATATCCTGTCGAGTCAGGTCTATACAGCCTAAGCCTAAATAGCATTATGAAGGTAAGCGATTTCAGGATGCCGATCATAATATTATTGACGGCAATCATATATGCAGCATGGGGCTGCAGTAGGAACGATGACCCCCAATCAAAAGGGGAATTGGATGCCCCGGAACGAGCCGCGGTCAACACGGAAGGATTCAGTTTTATTTACAAGGGGCCGATCCCAACCACATTCAGTGAAGCCCCGGAACTGGTGAAACGCGTTACCGCGGGGGAGTTGCCTCCGGTTGAAGATCGTTTACCGGAGGAGCCATTGATTATTCCGCCCATCGAACGTATCGGCCGATACGGTGGTACCTGGCGCCGCGGGTTTAAGGGGCTTGATACTAACAATGTCGACCGGTTAATACATGATCATGTAATTTACTATGATATCGACGGATACACGCTGGTCCCTCACATCGCGAAATCATGGGAAATCAGCGAAGATGGGACAACATTCACATTCCATCTGCGTCCGGGCATGAAGTGGTCGGATGGTGCCCGGTTCACCGCCGATGACTTTGTCTTTGCCTTCGAAGAAGTAATATTGAATGATGATATCAACATAGTTAAATCCAATTACTATAAAGCGGATGGGCAACTGTGCAAAGTAGAACAGTTAGATGAGACCTCTGTTCGCTATACCTTTCATAAACCCAATTATGTGTTCATCGAGAATGTTGGAGGTTTAGCCGTTGGTGGCCAGTTCGTTAACGGGGGAGCGAACCCTCCCTACGCACCCCGGCATTATTTAAAGCAGTTTCTCCCGAAGTATGCTCACTTAAGTGACCTGAAAAGTAAAATGAAAGCAAAAGGGTTAAGTAGTTGGGTGCAACTCTTCAAACACATGGCTTCGCCCCACCGGAACCCGGAGTTACCGGTGGTCGGTGCCTGGAAATTGGTGACTCCGATAACCAGTGAAATATACTCCTTGGAACGCAATCCCTATTACTTTGCTGTCGATCCCGAGGGGAACCAGCTTCCCTATATCGACAAGATTCTACTGCGCCGGTTCGAGGACGCGGAAGTGTTTAATGCACGCGTCATAGCAGGTGAAGTGGATATGCAACATCGTCATATCCTTTTAGACAAAGTCCCTGTTCTCAAGCGGGAAGCAGACAAGGGTAACTACCGTATTCTTATCTGGCCTAATTCAGGGGGATCAGACGCCGTGATCATTAACAATCAGACCTGGCAGGGAGACCCGGAAATAGAAAAGTGGCTGAGAAGCCGCAATTTTCGGATCGCCCTATCGCTGGCCATCGACCGGGAGGAGATCAACGAATTAATTTTTCTGGGCATGGGCAAGCCAAGAGCTTACGTGGCTTTGTCCGATAATCCATATTATCCCGGACCTGAATATGAAAAAAAATACGCGGTGCGTGATCTCGATAAAGCCAATGAGATCCTCGATATATCAGGCCTCGATAGAAGGGACCGCGAAGGGTACCGATTGCGGACTGACAATAATGAACGGCTTATTATTACGCTCTCCATAAAGAGGCAGGCGATGGTAAATTTTGAAGGTATCGCTGAGCTTCTCGTCAATCACTGGAATGATGTCGGCCTGAAAATACATTTAAGCGTTGAAGGAGAAAGTTACTATGCGATACGCAATAGAAACAACGAACACCAAATTAATATGTGGGTTACCAGCGGTTCTGAAAATCCGTGGATATCCGGTACCTTGACCTGTCCCATTGCTACCAGTGGTTTCGCGCCCCTTATCGGCACCTGGTATTTAACTAACGGTCAAAAGGGTGTAGCCCCTGCCGGTGATCTCAAACGGTTGCTGGAAATTTATGAGAAAGGAAATAAGCTCCCCCGGAATTTGCGGACGGAACTGGGAAAAGAATTATGGAGAATTCATAGTGATAATCTGTATATGATTGGCACTGTTGGACAATCACCCGCCGTGTACGGCGTTGTCGTGGTGAAAAATAATTTTCGTAATGTTCCCGCCGTTGCGCCCAACAGCTCAGCACTGCAAACCCCGGGCATAGCCCGAACGGAACAATTCTTTTTTGAAAACTAGCAATGGAGTAATCGAACAGAGCGCACCAGCGGACGCGGACAAGCCGCACCACTGAGCCTTGACGTTCTGCGGAAATAAAATCACAAGAGAATAGAAAAAATGCGATTCATTCAAATTGGTGTAGGTGGATTTGGCAAAGGGTGGGTACAACGGCTGACAAATAATTCATCTGTCGAAGTCGTTGCGCTGGTAGATGTGAATCAGACTGCCCTGACGGCTGCCCGCAAAGTTGGGAATTACGGAAAAGATATTTGCTTCTCAAAACTGAACGAAGCGTTGAAGAAGGTCAAAGCGGATGCCCTCGTATGCGTTACTCCACCTGAGTATCACAAGCAGTGTGTGGTCCAGGCCATGAAGGCGGGTCTTGACGTGATTACCGAGAAACCGATGGCCGATAATCTTGCCAGTTGCATGTCAATCCTGAGAGCATCACGAAATACCGGACAGACATGTGTTGTCAGCCAGAATTATCGCTATAGACCGGAAACATGGACACTCGCTCGTCTGGTCGAAAGTGGACGTATTGGCGATATCGGCCAGGTTAAGATAGATTTCTATATGGGCCATGATTTTGGCGGTGGATTCCGTCATGAAATGAGAGATCCTCTCCTAATTGATATGGCGATACATCATTTTGACCTCGTTCGCTTTGTTACCGGTCTCAATGCCATGTCTGTCCGAGGTGAAACCTGGAATCCTGCATGGTCAAACTACAAAGGTGACAGTTCGTCTTCGCTGGTGTTTGAGATGGAGAATAATGTACGTGTCGTCTACAACGCGAGCTGGTCTTCTAAGGGTCAATTCTGTAGCGCGGATGGCAACTGGCTGATTGAGGGTAGTAAGGGGTCCATTTCATATGAGAATGGAAAGATTTCTCTCAGGAAGGTGCCCAAGCTTTACAAGGTTAATAGGACAGATACGTTTCGGGCAAAAGGACCGGAAAACACCATGCAGGATTTTGTTCTTAACGACTTTATTTTTTCAGTAAAAAGCGGTAAACGACCGCAAACAGATGTATATGACAACATACACAGCGTTGCCATGGTTTTCGCGGCAGTCAAAGCGGTCAGAACCGGTAAACGAGTTCCTGTTCTGGACAAACGTGTGCAGCAGTTGAATGTAGATGTATGGGAAGAAGCTTAAGATCCCCGGGAGTTAAGAAAGGGAAAGGTATAAACCTGAACGGGTTGGGTATTCTCAATAAGTCATATGGAATTACCCACCACTTTTATTTACCCCAAGGCTAGAAGCTTGACAGATATTTAGGAAGCTCGTCAACTTCATGATACCAAGATGATCACCCATTCCCCGAACAGGGAACCTTTGTCCATGAAGACATCTGACAGAGAAAAATACCAGGTGAGTCTTGACGAGCGACATTTTTTCGGCCGCAACGGCTATCTCAAGGTCGAAGGTCTGCTTTCCAACTCGGAGTTGCGGGAACTTGATGCACACTCCATGAACCTGCTTCACAACAAAGTGGATCTGAGCCAAATCAAAGGACTGGATCCGAGAAACGACGGCACCACACCGGCCGATATGGAAGAAAAATATTTCCGCTTCTTTCAGTTCCACCGTCACCTCGAAATCCATGAGCGCTTCATGCTCCACCCCCGTGTCCTCGATGTCCTGGAAGCCCTCATCGGCCCCGACTTGATGGCCATGCAGTCGATGCTGTTCTTCAAGCCGCCGGGCCACCCCGGGCAGGCCTTTCACCAGGATTCATGCTTTATTACCTCTGCGCCCGATACCCTCTGCGGCACCTGGATCGCGATCGATGATTGCGACGAGGAAAACGGCTGCATGTCATTTATCCCCGGCTCTAATTTCGACCCTATCTATGAAAATACAACCCTGCCTGAAAACACCGAAGATTTTCATGCCCAACTTTTCGAACTCGCGGGTGTGGACCAAAGCAAGGAAATTCTGGCCGAAGCCAAGGGTGGGGATGTGATTTTCTTCCACGGCCACCTCATCCACCGTTCACACCGAAACCGCAGTAAGAATCGTTACCGGCGCGCTTTTGTGAGTCACTACGCCAACGCCCGCTCATATACCGAATGGAGCGGCGGTAATGCCAACCAAATCCTCGTCCGAGGCGCCACCCACCTGCCCTTTGCCCGAGCCCGTTTCATCGCGCACGAACCCGAATCCATCGAAAAGGAGTAATTCATGTCACACATCAAAGTTCCGGCTATTTTCCTGGCCCAGTTTATGCGGGACGATGAACCCTACAACACCATCGACAATATCGACTGGTGGGTCGCAGGTCTGGGATACAAGGGGGTGCAGATCCCGGCCTGGGACGAGCGCGCCATCGACCTGGACAAAGCCGCGGAATCCAAAACCTACTGTAATGAATACAGGGGCAAGCTCCAGGAGATGGGTCTCGAACCCGCCTTGTAACCTTATTAACTGTTTGATTTTTAAGCGGTAATAAAAGGCATCTGGCTGTAAAAGAAGGACTTGGACGCGCAATCGTCCATTGCTTTAAATATTAGAAAAAGCGATCAAGCAGTAACTAGAGGTAAGTAATGGCAATAAATCTGATACAATTAATGGGGGCGGGGGCGGTAAAAAAACATACCCTTAATCAATCGATAATCCATTAACCCGTATGCGGCGGAGGTGTTTTTTCCCAGAGAGGATTTAATAGTTAACCAATCACAGGATAGTAATCTCAAGCGCTGAGGAGCGCTGACGACGTTTTTATGAATGAGGGGATAACTGGCATACCCCTTGAAGGATCATTCGATCGTTTCCTCATTCACGGTTACCGCAATCTCATCACCATCTTCGTTTGCGAAGATTGCTTCGACAGTCTGCGTCGGTTGTGGAGTGTTGTCGGACTTGAAGTTGTTCTGGGAGATCAAGGTTTCAATTCCTTTCGTTGTCAGTCCACTCTCTACCAACCCCGATCAAAAAAGAATTGTTCGGGGCGGGCGATGCCGGGGGTTTGTAAGGTTCCGCTGTTTGGCGCGACATCGGGAACATTACGAAAATTATTTTTTACCACGACAATGCCGTTCATGCCCGGTGATTGCCCGACAGTGCCAACAACATAGAGATTGTCTGAATGGATTCTCCATATTTCTTTTCCCAGTTCCGTTCGCATCGCTTTGGGCAGGCCATTACCTTCCTCAAATATTTCTATCAAACGTTTAAGATCTCCACAAGGGGCCACGCCCTTTCGACCGTTAGATTCATACCATAAGCCGATTTGCGACGCAAAGGTACCGCGACTGAGTGGTATGGTCATGCCGGGTAAAGTCCACGGGTTTTCAGAACCGCCCGAAACCCACATGCTAAGTTGGTGATCGTTGATTGATTGACGTCTGCTATAATAACTTCGCTCTTCAACGCTTAAATGTATATTTATGCCGATATCCTTCCAATGATTCACGAGAAGTTCAGCTATACCTTCAAAATTAACCATCGCCTGACTCAGCACTGATTGCGTAATAATCAGACGTTCCTTATTGTCAGTGCGCAGTCGGTATCCTTCGTTGTCCTTTTTATCCAAACCGATAGCGTCGAGGATCGCGTTGGATTGTTCCAGGTCGCGCACCGCATTCTTTTTTTCGTACTCCGGTCCGGGATAATACGGGTTATTCGGGAATGGGACGAAGGCCCTTGGCTGACCCATGCCCAGAAAGATCGATTCGTGTATCTCCTCTCGATCGATAGCAAGAGACAGAGCAATGCGAAATTTACGGTTTCTAAGCCACTTTTCTATTTCCGGATCTCCCTGCCAGGTTTGGTTAATAAATATTATGGCATCGGAACCTCCTAAATTAGGCCAGAAGAGTACGCGGTAATTACCTCTTTTTGCTTCCCGCTTGAGAACAGGGACCTTGTCCAAGAGGACATGACGGTGCTGCATGTCTACTTCTCCAGCCATAACGCGAGCATTGAACACCTCTAAGTCCTCAACCAGATGCATTACAATCTTGTCGATATAGGGAAGCTGATTCCCTTCGGGATCGACGGCAAAGTAATAGGGGTTGCGTTCCAAAGAGTAAATTTCACTCGTTATCGGAGTAACCATCTTCCAGGGACCGACCACCGGTATTTCGGGGTTCTCGTGGGGCGAAGCCATGCGTTTGAAGAGTTGCACCCAACTTCTATCACCCGTAGACTTCATCTTAATTTTCAGATCACTTAAGGGGGTATACTTCGAGTGAAACTGCATTAAATAATGCCGGGGAGCATAGAGAGGGCTTTCCCATCTGCGGGCGAATTGGCCTCCCACCGCTAATCCACCAGCATTTTCGATGAATACATAGTTTGGTTTATGAAAGGTATAACGAACCGTGGTCTCATCTAACTTTTCCACTTTAAACCGTTGCCCATCCGCTTTTGTGTAGTTGGGTATTACCGGGTTGATATTATCATTCAAGGTCACGTCTTCGAAGGCGAAAACAAAGTCATCAGCCGTGAACGGCGCTCCGTCAGACCACTTCATGCCCTGGCGCAGATGGAAAGTAAACATTGTCCCGTCTACGCTGATTTCCCATCCTTTCGCGATGTGGGGCATCAGGGTATAACCGTCGATATCGAAGTAAATTATATGATCGTGTATTATCCGGTCGATGTTGTTACGATCGCCACGCCCCGTAAAACCGCGGCGCCAGGTACCACCGTATTGGCCGATGCGTTCAATGGGTGGAATAATCAACGGATCTTCGGGCAGACGGTCTTCTACCGAGGGCAACTCTCCCGCAGCAACGCGCTTTGCCAGTTCCGGCGCTTCGTTGAAAGTTGTGGGAATCGAGCCCTTATAAATAAAACTAAATCCTTCAGTACTGACAGCGTCTCGTTTAAGTGTGTCCAGTTTTCCTTTTGATTGAGTGTCATTGCTCCTGCTGCAGCCAAATGCTGCAATAATGATTGCCATCATGCATAGTGTGATCGGTATCCGATACCTGCTGAAATAGAATACCTTCATAACGCTAATTAAGCTAAGACAGTGTAGTATCGATTAGGGTAGGTGATAATGTAAATGTTTCGTCATTGTTAGTTATCAGTATAATCGAGATAATCAATAATCTTTGCCTGCCTCTTCGTCACAGCTAATTTTTGGTAACTTTGATTCTTAACCCATATTTACCATATCATCATAAGAATATTTGCTTGCAATTATCGCTATCTTGTTGATAATAAGTCATTTAATGCGACGTTAAGCAAGCAAACTCTCAAAATCCAATGGATGACGCAAGATTCTCTAACCGCACAGAATCACTCACGCCAGTATTCCTCGGGTAACGGTCAAATTCTCAATGAACAGTAATTACCGCCTATGCAACTTTCAGATACCACGGAGAAAGGATTGCCAAAGTGTCTTGAGAGGAGCAAAATGCTTTCGAAAGCTTCAGAGGTCGACAATTTTAACGATTCATTCCCGTCATATGGGAAATCCCGGATAACAAATCAAAGATATGAGTAAACTACGTGTTCTTATTTGGAATGAATTCGTCGATGAGAGAAAAATGGAAGAAGTGAAATCTATCTATCCTCAAGGTATTCATGAAACATTAATGAGGGAATTAATGGAAATTGGTAAAGATCTGGAAATTGAAACTGCTACACTCGAAGATCAAGAACATGGCTTAACTGGCTCACGTTTAGCTAAAACAGATGTGCTGGTTTGGTGGGGACACTGTGCCCACGATAAAGTTGACGAAACTATTAGCGAAAGAGTACAAATACGCGTGCTTGAAGGTATGGGATTTATCCCCTTACATTCCGCTCATTTATCAAAAGTTTTTCTTCGCCTCATGGGTACGACATGTACGTTGAATTGGCGTGAAGTCGGTGAGAAAGAGCGGTTGTGGGTATGCAACCCGGGGCACCCCATCGCCGAGGGAATCGATGAATGCTTTGAAATAGAAAACACCGAGATGTATGGTGAACCTTTCGATATTCCACCACCTGAAGAACAGATTTTTATTTCATGGTTTGAGGGTGGAGAGGTTTTTCGCAGTGGGAACTGCTGGCGTCGCGGCAATGGAAAAATTTTCTACTTTCGACCTGGGCATGAAACTTTTCCGATTTATCAAAATAAGACGGTTATCAAGATAATCTACAATGCGATAAAATGGGCCGCTCCGCAGGGGATCTGGCGAGAGTCTTTAAGAAATGTTCCGATCGAGCTTGCCCGTGAAAAAATTATCGGAAATCGTAGAAAAGAATCCTAAAAAGGGAGTTTGTTAAATTTAAGTTTTGCTCATCTATATGGTGCTTAATAGGAGAGGTACTAAGATAGTTAATAAAGCTTCGTCTTCGTCCGCAGAGGCGAGTTACCTGACCGCCGCTGTAACTTTAAATTGAATAGCGAAAGCTGATCTCTAGCACGCTTCTTCAATGACGACATAATCAAACGCGCTAGGGACAGCCTTCGCTGTGTCGTGATAGGCTACGGCGGTCAGGCAGCGCATTCCACCTTAATTCTTTCAAGCCAAGGTGGAGCGGGATGCGGGCGCTTATGCACGTTTTAGGTTTTAAGTTTTAGGTGTTAAGTAATTTAACCTAAAACCTAACACTTAACACCCGTGGCACGCCACAGCATAGCGACGGCGGCTAACACTTATCGATAGTTCATTCAATGGTTATCTCATCCACCTCGACGGATATCTCTTCGTCGTCCTCATTGACAAACGTTGCATTAATGGTCTGTGTCGGCTGAGGCGTGTTGTCTGATTTGAAGTTGTTCTGCGTGATCAAGGTATCGAATCCCGTCGTCGTCGATCCACTCTCCGCTACCACGACTGCCGCACCGTTCGTCTGTAACAAGTCGCCACCCGTGATCCGTAACCCGGGGTTGCCGGCTGGAACGGTGAAGGAGCCTGAGCCAAATAATATGTGCGGTACCGCATCGCCACTGGCATCGATGTCGCCAATCGTTAAGCGTACCCCGATCGGTACCCCACGCGCGTCGATACCGGTCTTGCCCGTACTTCCACTGAACACGGTGTTCGACAGTTGTATGCCGCCCATGCCCGTGGAATTTACAATTTCCACGAGGGTCACGTCCGCTTGCGCGTCATAGACCTGTCCTTCGGGGAAGAGGGCCTGGTTAAACGCGTTGATCCTACCCACGGTGAAGATACTGAAGAAGGTATTGGCGTCCGCTCCGTCGATCACTACGCTCGGTTTGCCCGTCACGTACTCAACGGCTTGGTTGTAGCGTGGGGGGATGGCCGGGGGGAGGAAGGTGGCCGGATCCAGGGTTACGGTAAAGGTCCCTGCGCCCGAGAACTCTACCTGCACGATATCCTCGTTTTCATCCATGAAAGAGACGCGGGTGATCTGTCCCGATTTGGCCTGGAGTTGGACGGACTCTCCGGTGAGTAAAATCTGGTCGAAGACATTACCGTTGGCATGCTGAATGTTTTCACCGGCGATATCACCCGAACCGTCGAGGACGAGAGGAACGGCCGGGGCTGCGATGGTGATAACAGCGGTATCGCTATCGGCTGTACCTCCAGCGTTAGTTATCTGCACCCAGAAGCTTGTGCTCGCGGTGAGCGCGCCGGTGTCCAGCGTACTACCGGTTGCTCCAGCGACGGGAGCGGCGGTGTCACCGCTGTTTCCGGTGTACCACTGGTAAGTGAGATCATCACCACTGGCGGCGACAGACAAGCTCGCCGTGGTGCCGGATGCAACTTCCTGGCTCGCGGGCTGTGTGGTGATAGAGGGAGCATCAGCGGGTGGGGGACCCTCGGAGCCTGTGCCCGGTGCGCCAATGGGGGTAAAACCGAAATCATCGAAGACTGTCCGGCTGAAAGCTACATTTATATTGGGATTGTCCGTAACAAGCAGTCTGCCAATGCCGCCTGGAGCTCCCAACTCCACCGCATTGATCGTAGTTTGACGGGGTTTATTTAAAGAATTAAGACCCCCAGCACCCCCACCACTTCCAGCACTTTCCAAGTCCGAAATATTAGCAAGAAGGTTATCATTAGTATCGTAAACTTCAATTGAGCCGTCGGGGTCAGTACCGCCAGCCAAAATAATGGCTGCGGCGAAAACATCGATCTCAAATGCCGGAGTTTCAAAAGTGACCGTGAAGCTTTCTCCGTTAAAAATACCATAGGATACTTGTCCCGAGCGAACTGGACTGTCTGCAGCAGCAGCTAGAATCGAGCCACCATCAAAAGTAGCACTATTGGGTGATTCTCCAACAATAATGGGTGCCGTTAATCCTGCACCCACACTGAATTCCTCAAATGTAGTGAATACGGTGTTATTGGACGGTCTTTCCGTTATCGTGAAACCCAGATCGTCAAGGGAGAATTTTCCTGAAACATTTTTGATTTTTAATTCTTTAATGCCGTCGAGAAAGTCAAAATCGGTTGAGTCGAGGAACATATCACTGTCTGAAACGAAGCTTTGTAATGGGGGATTGGCACCGGGACTGATATTGGTCGGTAGACCTTCGACAATACCATTATCCGCTAGAATTAATACAAATATATTGCCTTCAAAAGAGATATTTCCTCTGGGCTCGATTCTACCGGCTCCCGTATTCTCGGCCGCATAGAATTGGATTTCATCAATTCCTCTTTCCGATACAATTACCCCCTCCTGACCAGGTCCTAGGGTTATCGCTTTTGTTCCGGAGTGTAAAAGCGCAGGATCCTCTAAAGTTTCAACGGTGAATCCGACTAACTTGATCCTATTGGGCTCTTCCCCGATAAAAAATTCACCTTCACCGCTGATGTCCTCGAAATCAGTGAACACCTCCAGATCTTGAGGAAGAGCTATTAGAAGAAGAGGGGATAAAACTGAGAAAATAATGATCGCTAACGAATTATTTTTCATGGTTATTTCATATTAAGTGTTAAAATTCAAAAGATTCAATCTCCATTTAGTCTCGTTATTATCAATATATTAGGTTATTTAGTATACTTAGTTAAATCATAAGTTGTTAATATCAGATCTTAAATGATTAAATCGCTGGGGTGGCTAACCGGATTCGAACCGGCGACCCCGGAACCACAAATCGATACTGTAGATCTATAAGGGTTTTACCTAATTACTCCGTGGATTTGACGAAGCGAGCATAAGCGAGCGTAGATGGGTCAACCAGAGGTTGAGGGCAGAGCCCCGAACGTAGTGAGCCAATCCCACCCTCTCCGCCAGTTCGATTGTCGATTGCACCTGACGGATAAAAAATTGTTTATCTTGTGAACCATTCTAGAGACTTTCTTAATCAATCGAAAATCGTCAATCGAAAATCGGAAATTATCTATCCCTCTCCGCCACTTCGATTGTGGATATCAGATTACGGATCGAATAAAAAGTCGACGGTTGTAGGTTATTTCCTTTTTGTCATTGCGAGGAGCAACGCGACGCGGCAATCCAGTAAAATGTCTGTTGCGTAATGTAATTCCCGTGATGTTAGGAATTACTCTCAACTAATCGATTTCCTTTAAATGAAGAGACGAATCCTCATTGGAAAGACCAGAGCAGAGATTTTTATTCGTAAGCACTATGACTATGTGCCTAGATTGCCGCAGTCGGTTGCACCTCCTTCGCAATGACAAAAAGGGAAGAGCGCTAATGCGCGTGTTATGTGTTAAGTTCCAAGTGTTAAGTAAATTAACCTAAAACCTAACACTTAACACATAATAAGCGTTGGTCTCCTACATTTTGACGTTTTGACCCTACTCAATCGTGATCTCTTCGAGAACAACCGCGATCGCATCGCCGTCTTCATTGGCGAAGGTGGCGTCGATACTCTGAGTCGGCTGAGGCGTGTTATCGGATTTAAAATTGTTTTGCGTGATCAGGGTCTCAAACCCGGTGGTGGTTGATCCACTCTCCGCCACGACGACCGCAGCGCCGTTGGTCTGCAAGAGGTCTCCTCCGGTGATCCGCATCCCGGGGTTGCCCGCCGGTACCGTGAAGGACCCATCTCCAAACAGGAGGTGGGGTACCGCATCGCCACTGGCATCGATGTCACCTACCGTTAAGCGTACCGCGATCGGCACCCCGCGCGCATCGAAGCCGACCTTGCCCGTGCTTCCACTGAACACGGTATTCGATAACTGTACCCCTCCCAGTCCCGTGGAGTTGACTACTTCCACGAGGGCCACGTCGGCCTGGGCATCATAGACCTGTCCTTCGGGGAACAGTGCCTGGTTAAAGGCGTTGATCCTTCCCACCGTGAAAATGCTGAAGAAGGTACTGGAGTCCGCTCCATCGATGACCACGCTCGGCTTGCCCGTCACATATTCGACGGCCTGGTTGTAGCGTGGGGGGACGGCCGGAGGCAGAAAAGTGGCTGGATCGAGGGTTACGGTAAAGGTCCCATTACCTGAAAATTCTACCTGTACGATGTTCTCGTTTTCGTCCATGAAGGAGACGCGGGTAATCTGTCCCGGCTTAGCCTGGAGTTGGACGGACTCTCCGGTGAGTAATATCTGGTCGAAGACGTTGCCGTTGGCATGCTGAATGTTTTCCCCGGCGATATCGCCTGAGCCGTCGAGAACGAGGGGGATGGAAGGTGCTGCCACGGTTATCACCGCAGTTTCACTGTCATCACTGCCGCCGGCGTTGGTAACCTGCGCCCAGTAGTTCGTGCTCGTGGTGAGTGCACCGGTAGTTAAGGTGCTGCCGGTGGCGCCGGAGACGGGTGCTGCGGTGTCACCGCTGTTGCCGGTATACCATTGGTAAGTAAGATCATCACCGCTGGCCGCTACGGTCAGCACTACCGCCGTGCCAGACTGCACCTCCTGGCTCGCGGGTTGGGTAGTGATGGAGGGGCCTTGTGCTGGAGGGGGTCCGCCTCCATCTTCGAAACCCGGGGTTCCAATAGGAGTAAAACCGAAGTCGTCGATGCCTGTTGAGCTGAATAATGGATTTACATTTTCATTATCGAGTAAAAGAATTTTAGCAATGCCGCCCACGGCTCCCAATTCACTGGCAATAAATGTATAATGTGGAACGAGTGATCCCTTCAGGATATTGGTCGCCAGATCTACTTCCCTGGCAATTAAATTATCTTCAGTATCAAATACCTCAATAGTACCATCGGATTCGCCTAATGCTTGGGCGACGATGGTTGCGGCAAAAAA
This sequence comes from Opitutales bacterium, assembly GCA_965197745.1. Taxonomy (GTDB): domain Bacteria; phylum Verrucomicrobiota; class Verrucomicrobiia; order Opitutales; family PNEW01; genus CBDANS01. The sequence continues at coordinate 1,521,939 of CBDANS010000007.1, forward strand.
TTGTACTCGGGCTGCCGGTGTTTCGAAGGTGATCGTTCCCGTATCGCCATTCTGAACTCTCCAGTGACTACGTTGTGTGCGGAATTAAAAGCCGAGCAAATCTTCCGCTTCCTGGGATATATCTGCGCCTGAAAAGGTGGCGGTAAAAGGCGATGTTCCAATAGTAATATCATCACTGGTAGGTTGGAATTCTGAAAAGAAAGTAAATACCGTGTTGTTCCTCGGCCCATCGATGAGGGTATAACCCACATCGTCGATGGCTAATTTACCCGTTACATTCAGGAATTTAATTTCATTCATCCCGTCAATGTAATTGAGGTCCGATTCGTCAAGAAAATTGCCACTAAAGGCAACGATTCTTTGCAGCGGAGGATTGTACTCCGGGTTGATGCTGTTTGGAAAGCCCGTAAAAACACCCTGCTGAGTTAATTCAAATACTTCTTGTCCTGTTGCATCTGTATCACGTTCTCGAACCTCGATCTTTCCCGCGCCCGTGTTTTCAACCACGTAGAATTCGATTTCAGCAATCCCTTTTCTCGTGAAAATCTTTCCTTCCTGGCCGGGGCCCAGGGTTATTGCTTTCGTTCCCGAGTGCAGCAGACTTGGATCCTCCAGCGTTTCTACCGTAAACCCAATAAATTGGATTTGATTAGGTGGATCACCGAGTAAAAAATCAACTGAACCTTCGGCATCTTCAAAATCTAAAAAATTTTCCTGGTCTTGTGGAAGAGCTCGGAGAAGAAGCGGGAAAAAGAGTGAGATTAGTGATACGGATACAATATTTTTTAAGCGCATTTTGACCCCTTTAATTTGATTTGAACCCTATAACCTGGTTTATTTGGCTACTGTTTTTCATAAGTAACGGTAAAAGATCTCGGTTTCAACAGATAATTAAGATTTCAGTAATTTTTTTTAAATTTATCTTCGATTGGTCATTTATGTACTAGGATACTAAGGAGATTGAATAGTATTCGCAGAGGCTATTAGATGATTCTTTCTCCTCTCTACGGTGACTACTGATATCCCTACTGTCATTGGGAGAAGCGTAGCGACGACGCTACCCAACGCAGCGACATCTTCCATTCCAGGGGTTTGCCGGTCACGTATTGACATCCCCCTGGAATGGAAGATATCGTCCCACATTTGCGGGACTCGGTAGCTTCGTCTCCCGCAGACGCGAGATCCTCGCAATGACAATAAAATTAATCTTTGTGTCTCTTGTGACACTGGAATATTTCAGTATGTTCGGCAGTGGCTATCTCAAATCCGCAGTCCGTACCGAGGACAAAGTCCGACATCATTCAAATCGAAAATAAAAAAAATGCTTCTCTCTATCTACCTATTCAATTGGCGATTGCGGATTGGTTATTAACCATCTATGAAATTATAAGGTAAAGGATGTCATGTTGTCGGACGGGCAGAAAATTTTTTTTAAGACATTTGGGTACCTTATCATGCGCCAGGTATTTACCGTGCAGGAAATGGATGAAATCTGTCGTGAGTCTGAACGACTTTTTCATGAGAATAGACAAGGTAAACCTTTTTCAGGCAAAAGGCGCCAGGCGGTGATGCCTTTTTTCGAAAAAAGCCCCATACTTATACGTTTTTTGGAAGATGATCGTATTAATCAGCTGGGCGTTGACCTTTTGGGGCCCGGGTTTGTCATGGTCTGCACCGAGGGTAACCTGCACGTGGGTGACACTCAATGGCACGGTGGTGGCATGGAAACTGCAGTTGTTCCACATATCAAGATTGCCCTCTATCTGGAGCCGACAAGAAAAGACACCGGAGCCCTGCGCGTAATTCCCGGGACCAACCATCCGGAATTCAGGCAGCAACTGCAACCCCTGAAAGCCCAGTACGATGATCCGAGCGTGCAGCCTTTCGGTATCCCCGGTGAGTTAATGCCTTGTCATTACTTCGAATCAGAACCGGGTGATATTTTCGTCTTCTCGGAAGACACCTGGCACGCGGCATTCGGCGGCGCCCCGGGACGTTCCCAGCACGCCTTCAACTTTATGGCCAACCCGGTAACAGAAGAGGAAGTCGCCCATCTCAAGAAACTTTATGAAGGTTGGGTTTATGCTCTACATCCCCCCGAGGAGCTAATCAACAGTGACCGACCCCGGCTCAGAGGCATGGTGGAAAAGCTATTAGAGTTTGAATTTGAACCAGCTCCACCAGCTGAAATATTCGCATGATCGGCAGCAGCAATGAAGGTTGCTCAAAGCATTTAATGGCCGTTCGGGATTTGAGCCACCAGATTATAATAAATACTTTCGCCGCATTTAAGTTTTAAATAGGGGTAACTTCCCGTAGTCCCCGCAAAGAACGCTGCGGCTTTTCTAAAGGGGGTAGGGACGGTCTCCTTAATCTTGCGTATTTTACGTTCATCGTCCTGGTGCATTGCGGCCATAACTCGATCCGTTATCATTTCTTCATCTTTAACAATGAGACCAGCCTCTTTCAAAAATATCAGTATCATATCGTAGACTACTTTTTCGATAACATCTGAACAAATAAAATAGCCTCCAGGTTTCAGGACCCGCAGCACTTCACGAGTGAAAGCTTTTTTATCAGATAATGCGTGAAAAGATTCAATACTCATAACAGCGTCAAAACTTTGTTCTTCAAATGGCATCTCCAGGGCGTTACCGTTAATAAATTTTAGGCCAGGGGCCTGGTAATTACGATTGCAGAAATTCACCCCGTTTCGCGTCAATTCAAGACCGGTCATTGATTGAGGGTTGTGATTGCGATGGACAAACGAAGTTCCACCTCCACGGCCCGATCCTACTTCCAGCACATCCAAGCCTTTCAGTGGGACTTTTGATGCTGAATAATGATACAGTGATAAGGGCAGTCGTTCTTTCTCCACTCCGGGTTTCAGTTCGGGTAAATCAGATTCTTTCAAAGGAAGGTACCCGTAATTTATACATCGCCAGTCCGAATGATTCCGATAGAGGAAATTAAGCATTTCATAATAGACACGTGTATAGTATCGCCATTTTCTTATCCTGCGATAACTGCGGACAAAAAAGTTATTTCTTTTTATTTCGAGTTCCGTCACGGGTATTATTTATCAATGATGTTAACTTAGAGAGATAAGCGTGTTACGGTGTTCAGACTTGATCGAGTTTCTGGCAACCTGGATTATCAACCTGCTTTTCTTCACCATCAGATCCACAGATGGCGCAACCACCGAGTCCGCCGCAACTGCCTTTGAGGCGACGTTTGCCAAAGATCACCCCAATAGCCATAGCGAAAATAAATGTAGCGAAAAATAATAATGTAATAAAGAACAATTTCATGGTCTTTTACTCCTTATCCTGATGTTCACTTTTGAAATGTGATGTTTCCTTTTCCAAAAATCCATTTTCTTCTTTAATGATAAATAATGCCGCTATGTTTTCTTTTTCAGCTAATTGGAACCCTTCCTCGGGCCCGAGAACAATAAGCGCGGTGGCCAATGCATCGGCTTGCATACAGGAAGTGTCAAGCACCGTAACGGAGGCGAGGCGATGCTGGATAGGCTGGCCTGTTCTTGGGTTAATCTCATGGGAATACCTTTTACCGTCTTTAACAAAATAGTTTCTATAATCTCCGGATGTGGCAATAGACTGATCTTTAAGGGTAATGAATTTATGTATCGCTTTATTGTCTATTATAGGGCTTTCGATGGCAATATTCCAGAGTGTTTCATTATTTTTTCTTCCACTGGTCTTTATTTCCCCTCCTATATCCACAATGTAGTTTGTTATTCCGAGAGTTTCCAGAAAATTTGCGATGGAGTCTACGCCAAATCCTTTAGCTATCCCGGATAAATCAACATAAAGGTCTATGAGGTCTTTTTTTAAGGCAGGAGGGGAGAGACGCGACTCCAGGTGACGGGAGCCTACTTTCATTAAGGCATTATTTATATTATCCGGGCTGGGGATCTCATTCTTACCCCCAGGGGGACCAAAACCCCATAGGTTTACCAATGGCCCAACTGTTATATCAAATGCGCCTTCAGTTAACCGGTGAATTTTAAGCCCTTCTGATACCACCATTGCCGTTTCGACGGAAACGGGAAACCAGTCTGTATTTTTATAGTTATTAAAACGTGAAAGTTCTGAGTCGGATATATAGGTGGACATCTGAGAGTTGATCTTATCCAGGAGTATCTCAATGTCGGCCTTTAATTCCCCTTCCTCAAGAGAGGAGCGCAACGACGCCACGGTGACTCTGTAATAGGTCCCCATGGTAAGCCCCGACAGGGTAGTGGAATGATCTACAGGCGCAGACGGAGAGGGTTTACTACAGTGAAAGAGAGCTAAGCTGTAGAAAATAAATAACCAAACTACGAATAAAGATTTTAAATAAGATAACATAATTCCAATTCAACTCCTGGGGGAATTTACGACCCTTTCAATATATTATGATCATTGAATGGAATTTATACTTGAGCAAGGGACGGGATAAGTTCCGAAAAATATTATCCACCAAAATCATCGAAGAGGATATTTTCTTCTTCAACGCCGAGGTCGGTGAGCATATTAATGACCGCTGAGTTCATCATGGGGGGCCCACAAATATAATATTCGCAATCTTCCGGTGCCGGGTGACCTTTAAGATAATTATCGTAGAGGACCTGATGGATAAATCCCGTATAGCCTTCCCAGTTGTCTTCCGGCAATGGTTCAGACAAGGCGACATGCCAGGTGAAATTATCATGTTTTTCCTGGAGCATATCATAGTCCTCGACATAAAACATTTCCCGCAAACTCCGGGCCCCATACCAGAAGGTAATTTTCCTTTTTGAATGTAAGCGACTGAGTTGATCAAAGATATGAGATCGCATCGGGGCCATACCCGCGCCACCCCCGACAAAAATCATTTCGGCATCCGTTTCTTTGGCAAAGAATTCCCCAAAAGGTCCGGAAATGGTGACTTCATCTCCCGGTTTCAGATTGTAAATATAGGAGGACATTTTGCCCGGGGGCAGCCCCTCTGGCGCTCGTGGGGGAGGAGTCGCAATTCGAACATTGAGCATGATAATTCCTTTTTCTTCCGGAAAATTAGCCATGGAATAAGCTCTGAATACCTCTTCATCGACAACCGATGTATAACGCCAGATATTAAATTTATCCCAGTCCGGTTTGTACTCATCATCAATATCGAAGTCTTTAAAATTGACAGCATGGGGCGGGCATTCGATCTGGATAAACCCACCCGCGCGAAAATCGACATTATCACCTGGTGGAAGCTCAAGTATCAGTTCTTTTATAAAGGTGGCGACGTCATCGTTGGAGCGGACTTTGCATTTCCATTTTTTGACTTCAAATACTTCAGCCGGAACTTCAATTTTCATGTCCTGCTTGACGGATACCGCGCAGGATAGCCGCGTGCCCTCGCGCGCTTCTCGCTTTGTAATGTGAGAAAGCTCTGTGGAAAGTATATCACCGCCTCCTTCATTAATTTTCACCCTGCACTGACCACAGGTACCCCCCCCACCACACGCGGATGAAACGAATATTTTCTCCGAGGCAAGGACGTTCAACAATTTGCCACCAGCGGGGACAATTATTGATTTGTCCGGGTCATCGTTGATCATAATGTTCACGTTGCCGCTTTGGACCAGTTTAGCTTTGGCAATGAGTATGAATACCACGAGGAACAGCACGACGGTGGTAAACATGGTAACACCCAAAAGAATTTGTAAAATGTCAGACACTTCTGTTTCTTCCTTTTTCCCTGATTACTAAAGCTGAATTCCGGAAAAAGCCATAAAGGCCAATGACATTAATCCAACCGTAATAAAAGTGATACCCAGTCCCTTGAGACCATCAGGAATATCACTGTATTTCAGTTTCTCGCGTATACCCGCCAGACCGGCAATAGCGATGGCCCAGCCGAAACCGGTGCCAAAACCAAAAACCACACTTTCGGAAAAATTATAATCGCGTTGCACCATAAATAGGGACCCACCAAGAATAGCACAATTCACGGTAATGAGGGGCAGAAATATTCCCAAAGCGTTATAGAGAGCAGGGACAAATTTATCTAATATCATTTCCAGAATCTGTATCATGGCGGCGATGACACCGATATAGGAGATAAAACCAAGAAATGAAAGATCGGCGCCATGAATCCCTGCCCAGGTAAGCGCATCCTCCTTAAGAAGATATTGATAGATCAGATTATTCGCGGGGATAGTGACGGTCTGGACCACGATTACCGCTATTCCTAAACCGATGGCGGTGTCGACTTTTTTGGAAACTGCGAGAAAAGTGCACATCCCGAGGAAGAAGGCCAAGGCCATATTTTCAACAAAGACAGAGGTAAAAAATATACTGAGATAGTTTTCAATCATGGGTATTAATCTTCCTCCACTTGTTCCTCTTTCCAACTCCTTAAGATCCAGATAAAGAATCCTATGATAAAGAATGCACTGGGGGGCAGCAGCATCATGCCATTAGATACATACCATCCCCCTTCAGTGGAGAGCGGGAGAATAACAAAGCCGTATAATCGGCCGGACCCAAACAGTTCTCGGAGAACACCGACGACAATAAGAATCAGGCTATATCCTAACCCGTTACCAATTCCATCAAGGAAACTCCGAAAGACCGACTCTTTCATGGCGAAGGCTTCGGCTCTTCCCATAACGATACAATTGGTGATTATCAATCCGACAAAAATGGAGAGCTGCTTGCTGATGTCATAAGCAAAAGCTTTAAGGATCTGATCAACGATGATGACGAGTGAAGCGATGATTGTCATCTGAACGATTATCCTGATGCTAGTAGGGATATGATTCCGAATAAAGCTGACGCTGGCATTAGACAGTCCCAGGACAAAAATTACGGCGACAGCCATGACGAATACCGTTTCCAGCTTGGTGGTAATGGCTAACGCAGAGCAAATGCCAAGCACTTGAAGCGCAATTGGATTATTGTTAAAGAGTGGGTCCAGTAGAACTTTGGATGATTTACTAGCCATGGTTTACTGATTCACTGTTTCTTAATTTATTTAAAAAAGGTTCAAATCCATTATCCCCCAGCCAGTATTGGAGAAGGCCTGATATTCCACGACTCGTGATCGTGGCTCCCGATAAACCATCCACCTGGTATTGAATAATGGGACTGCTGGGATTCACTTTTCCTTTAAGGACTTCTATGCGGGTGTTCCATTTATCGTCAAATGCTTTTTTCCCAACCCATTGAGCTTTCCAGAGAGGATTATCAACTTCGCCTCCCAATCCCGGGGTTTCCCCGTGTTCATAAAAGGCAAAACCATTAATGGTACTCAAGTCCGCATCCAAAGCAAGAAACCCGTATAAGGTGGACCAAAGCCCTCTTCCATGAACGGGAAGAATCAATTGTTGCAAATTTCCTGCTTCATCTTTGGCGATGTAGACGAGCGCAAATTTCGATCGGCGTTTGTTACCCCCGAAATCCACTTCTTTCGGAATACCTATTCCGAATTCCTGGCTTTTCGCGGCTTTTCGTTGATCAAAAATCTGGGCGTCAATCTCGTCATTAAATTCCCCGGTGGTGAGTTCAACCACCTTGATTTCAAATTCTCCAAAGAGCTCATCAATGGACTTACCCTCTTCCAGAAGACCCGCCGCCATGAGGATGTTTTTCTTTCTGTCCAAATCCTTATTTTTTATCTGGTTGGATTTCAGGAAAACCGCGGCGCCGGAGACAAATATAGAACAGACGATGGAAACCAGTCCCGCTACAATAAAGGTCTTTGATATCGTATCTTTAGCCATATCGAAGCTTCCTTTTTTTAATGTGCGCGTTCACTACCAGGTAGTCAATGACGGGCGCGAATACATTGCCGAAGAGGATCGAGAGCATCATCCCTTCGGGGAAAGCGGGATTAATGACACGGACGAGGATGACAAGAAAGCCAATAAGGAAACCATAGATCCATTTTCCCGTATCAGTCATAGCGGCAGATACGGGATCGGTTGCCATAAAGACAAGGCCGAAAGCAAATCCGCCAAGGACCAAATGCCATGCCGGGCTCATCGCAAACATGGAGTTCGTTTCACTTCCAATCGTAAAGAGAAAACCGGAAGTAACGAGAGCGCCTATTAACAACGAGAGCATAATGCGCCATGAGCCGACACCGGTAAGGACAAGCAATGCGGCTCCGATGAGGCAAGCCAGCGTGGACGTCTCACCCATCGAACCTTGAATCTGTCCGAAAAAGGCCTGCTTCCAACTGATTGCCGCAGTGAGATCTTCCATGCTTTCAGCAGCGACAAGACCAAGGGGAGTGGCTCCACTGAAACCGTCAACAGCGGTCCAGACGAAATCTCCAGACATCTGCGCGGGGTAAGCGAAAAAGACAAAGGCGCGGGCCGTAAGCGCGGGATTGAGAAAATTTTTCCCTGTTCCTCCGAATATCTCTTTGCCCACAACCACGCCAAAGGTAATACCAACGGCTACTTGCCAGAGGGGAATGGTGGGCGGAAGGGTTAGGGGGAAAAGCAAACCGGTTACAAGAAAACCTTCGTTAACTTCGTGTTTTCTAATGGCCGCAAATATCACTTCCCAAATACCACCCACGATATTACAAACGAGGAAGACGGGTATAAAATAAAGCGCTCCATGGAGAATGTTCGAAATTATACTCTGCGCATCATAACCCACACCCAATGTTTGCATGACAATACCCCGCCATCCGGGCACTGATAACACTCCCATTTCTACGATAGCGGTATTGGCTTGATAACCGGTATTGTAGATGGCCATGAAGATGCACGGAACAAGGGAAATGGCGACCGTGATCATCATGCGTTTCAAGTCCATTCCGTCCCGCACGTGAGTAGCCCCTTGGGTGACCTGTCCCGGTGAATAAAGAAAGGTATCAATCGCTTCATAAAGCGGGTAAAGTTTTTCCAACTTTCCGCCTTTAGCGAAGTGGGGGTGTAAACTATCCAGTGATTTTCTTAAAATTTTCATCAACCCTCTATTTCGATACGCGTAAGATTTTGCCTTAATATTGGACCATAATCAGATTTACCGGGGCAGACGAATGTAGATAGAGCCAGGTCTTCTTCATCAAGTTCCAGGCACCCTAATGCTTGAGCTTGATCGGTGTCTTCGACGATGAGTGCCCGCAGAAGAAATGTAATAAATATATCCATGGGCATGATTTTCTCATACATACCAATGGGAACCATGGCACGCGGACTTCCTTCCGTCGATGAGGTGAAACCAAATTTTTTCCCCGGTATAAATTTTGAAATAAAAGTAGGTTTGACCGAAAATTTATCAAAGCCGGGACGGTGCCAATCCATGAACACGCGCTCCCGATTTTCAGCGATGACGCTGATTTGAAGATGATAGCGGCCAAGAAAAGCAAATGGACCATCAGCATGATGCCCATATAATACAGAACCCGAGATGACGCGTGTTTCACCATCTATCAATTCATTGGCGACAATGTCTTCAATATTCGCCCCTATGCGCGTGCGCAGCAGGCGCGGGCGATTTACCATGGGGCCGGCGAGAGAAATAATTCTCTCCACATCAATATTCCCGGTCGTGAAGAGGGAGCCTATGGCCATGACGTCCTGGTAATTTAAATGCCAAACCGTTTTCCTGGTGCTGACAGGATCAAGAAAATGAATGTGCGTTCCCACCAGACCCGCGGGATGGGGCCCATTAAAATCAGCCGTTGTGACAAAATCCAAATCGGCACCGGGCAGAGAAATACCGGTCTCATGACAGAGATAAAGTTTTCCATCAGTAAGTTTTGAGATAAGTGTTAATCCATTGATAAAATCTTTATCTCTCCCTTGAATAATAAGATGGGGTTGCAGGGCCAGGGGATTGGTATCCATGGCATTGACGAATATAGATTGAGGGATGGTTTCGGGTGCCGGCACCTTGCTGTAAGGTCGAGTTCGAAATACAGGCCATAGACCGGAAGCGAGCAGATTTTCTTTAACCTCCTCTCGAGTAAGATTCGAAATCCTCTCACTCGAATAGGAAGTGAAAGTTTCCTCATCATTGCCACTTACTTCAATGACCACGGATAGCAAGGCTCTTTTATCACCGCGATTAATGGCAATAACCTTACCGCAGGCTGGGGAGGTGTAGCGTACTCCCGGGGTTTTTTTGTCAGTAAAAAGGAGCTGTCCCAGCTTCACCGGATCATCGACTTTTACCGCCATCGTGGGTTTCATTGCCACATATTCAGTGCCGATCACCGCAACGGTCTTAACCGTAGCAGCTTCTTCAACTGTTAACTCGGGCTCTCCCTTAAAAGGTAAATTTAACCCTCTTTTAATATTATAAGACAAACCTGCTCCTAGTTCTTATTTTAATATGTATTTTCAAGATATTGCCGAATTGGTTATACAATTTCCAGCCCACGAAGGTAGCCGATTTTTAGGGAGTTCAATATAAGAGGAAATTAAAAACGTGAATTTATATTTTCTAATACTAAATGCAAGTAAGTTGCCCAATATTTTCAACTAATGAAAGCATCTATTAGTAGATACAAAAACTTCAATCAGATCAGCTTCATCCATACGAACAATTTATAGGCATAAGTATCTTCGTCTTCGTCTGCCTCGTCGTCTTCGTCCCTGCATTATTTTTCTGGAGGGACGCACTCCGTTGCGTCCGCTGGGAAGTTTGAGATATTACCTCAGAGTTATTTCAATTATTTAATTTATCAGGGGGCAATGACGCAGACGAAGACGCGGACGAAGAGGAATATCAATAAACACCTTTAGCTTTTTGAATAGCGTCAGTGGTCAAATCCGGCTCCCAAAGCCACAAACAATAGCCGTCAAAACCATTTTCCCTTAAGCATAGGATCTTTTCCTTCAAGCTATCGAGGTCATGATTGTAAAGCCATACGTAGGGATACATGGGAATCTTCCCTTGCAGGGATTGAAGATGTTTCATCTGTCGTCCAATCGTTGAAAGATCAAAGGTGTCTGAGTAATACATGTCTTCTTCCTTGGGATAACTGGGCTGATAAACTTCAGGTCCCGGTCCGAGATCACACAGCTCGTGTATCCCCTTTCGTAATACCGTGGCATCCCCTCGCTTGGATTCATTTGTAATTTGGTCAACAGCAAGGGGAATGATGGAACCCGTAAAATATTCAGGAAACTTGGGAGCGACCCAGTCGTAGAGGGTATAGATCTCATCATAAGCGGTGCCAAAAAGCCTGGAAACTGAAGGGAGAAAAAACTCCAGTCCAATCTTAAGGTCCGGTTGGTGATCTTTTGCCGCAGCGCGGCAACCTTCAGTTATTTTTTTTATGAATGCAGTTAAAGCATTCATGCGAAATTTTATCCATATCGCCAATTGAGGTCTTTCCATTAAAAAGTTCAGGATACCATCAGGAGTATTAGCAAAATGGTGTTTCAGTTTTTCCGTGGAGGAAGCCAGAAAAAGATAAAATGCTTCTACTTCCTGTTTCATTTTCTCAAAGTCGATTCCTTGAGCCTCTGCTTTATCCCGACAGTGATTACAAAAACAGAGGAACATACCCTTGAGCCCATGGCGCGGCCAGACCGGATATTCGACATGATTCAGGTGTACGCTATCAAGGGTTGACCATGTGGCGACTGTTTCACGTATCATCGTCTCTCCCCATTGCAAGACTTCGGGATTATTGGGACAGCCGTGTAAGATCGAGGCATCCTCTTTCGCATTGCGATCGGTAATATCAACCATTCTCAGCTTATCGAGATCAGTGAAAGAGGGATGCAGTGGACAAATATTAGAAGTGACCTTGAACCCTTTATCTTTTGCCAGGCTAAGAAATGACATCATGGAAGCGTATTCGTCGTCGGTGACCTTTGGAGGGCCCGGACCCTGAAAAGCATTAATTGATGGAAGGATTAACGGTGCGCCTTCACGTCTCCATCCCCAGCAGGTGTTACTTACGGTGATGACATTAATATCGGTCCAATTTGCGAGATCGTCGAGGACACGCTCCGGCTCCTTTAGTGCAACCGGCCAGTGCATAAACAATGATTTTATCGACATGGCCGAACAGTAATCATGCGCAATTTTAAATGAGCAGATTAAATATCTTCACTGATTTTCTCTTTAGGTACTTCCGTGAAACTAAAGCGCTCATCCGCGGCCCGGCACGAGGCTTCGGGCAAACTAAGTTCGCGTTTTACCGTATTTGCTCCCATTACCGTGGATACGCATTTATAGAAAGCTATTCTTCGTGAAATTCCTTCCCGACCGAAGCCGCAATCCGAGGAGAGAACCAGTCGTTCGGGAGGAATGTAATTTAAAGCTTTTCGGATGAGATCAGCGACGAGGTCTGGGGGTTCTACCACGGTATTTGTATGGTTGACGACACCGACGCCAATTTTTTTGGAAGATTCATGCTTACCAATCTGTTCAAGGTCTTTCCCGAAAGTACTGGCACATTCAAAAGTAATAACATCTGCATTCATATTAAAAAAATGGGGAATCGCATTTTCGTAAGATGGTGGGATCCATGATCCACGCTGCTGATTGGGGTTTCCCCAACAGGTATGAACCCATATCTCGGCATCGAGCCCCTCAACTTCGCGATTGAAAGCTTCAGTAAAGAATTCCAGGTCTTTATCTTTAATATTATCCCTGAGAGCGAGGAAATGATGCATCGGTTCTTCTACTTGAATTAGGGTGCAACCTGAGGCCACCATTGCTTTATACTCTTCATTCATAATAGCACTCAGATCCATGATCAGTTCCCTGTCTGACGGGTAGAATTTATTCCAGATCATGGCATTCAGACTCTGGGCACAAACGGCGCCAAATTTAACCGGTTTATGCGTCAATTTCTGAGCAGTTTTCCAAATCGCATCATATTGGAGAGGGCCGCGGGTTACTTTGTCTACGAGGTAGGGGGCCTGATAAGCTTCCTGTACCTCCCACATGATGCGGCCGGGCGCGATTCCATGACTCGACATAAAACCCTTAGCCAAATCCGAGAAACCGCTAAAACCTCCCAGTCGTTCGAGGACGTAGAAGAACCAGGATTTGCCCCCCACCTGGAGATCAAAGCGGGTGTCCCCATCGGTTAGAATATCGAGGCCAGCGGTATCCTGGTCGGTTAATATCGTAGCGACTGCATCGAGGTACTGTTCGCGATAGAGACTGTCTCCCATCGCCTCTTTGAATGTGCGTCCGTGTAAAGACTGGTTAAACCAGTTTGGTTTGGGATAAGAACCGGTTGTAGTGGTAGGAAGGACCAGGTCCTGAGTCACTTTAAACATTGTTTTTCCTCTTTATCTTACCACTACGAAATCGATTTAAATATTCATTGTCCTGAATCAATGCCTGGGCATTACTCATCAAGGAAAAAAGGTTGAGTCCAGGCGTTTCTCTCACCTTCTCCCCAACACTCAAAACGCACATAACGGTACAGTTCGGATACATCCACTTTAATCGAACCGCTATCACTCCAGGCAATGCGTTGCCCATTCAGGGTTATTCCTACGATTCTGCTCGCATTTTCACATTCTATGACGATTTCGGGTCCTTCCACATGAATGGTTTTAATGACAACTCCGGTAGAACAATAAAAGCGTCCATTTCTTAAAGACTCTACAATATCTTCAAGGTTGGACGAATCAGCATAGACGACATTCCATCCAACTCCGACATCAACATTATCCGGCATGAAATGAGCATCATCATGGGCATAGCCCCATAGACGCCGTCCTTCAGAGAGAAGCATATCCCATTTGTTTGTTGAGTAAGGGCTGCCCGTGCACCTCCCCACCGTCGCATTGAAAATTTCCAAGCCCACGTAATCTGTCCATTGCTGCAATAGTTCGATTGGACAAAAATTAAAATTGTAATCCAGGTTTGGATGGGCAACGACGACGAAACCCTGGGTCGCTTTTGCTTCATCGAAGACCAGCTGTCGGTTGACGTGGGGTTTGATTAGACGGTCACCATTAACGTGCACCAAATGCGGTCCATCCTTTGAGATTTCATTTCCTGGTATGAGCACGAGACCCTTACTGTCGATCTGTTCATAGACGCTTTGGCCGGTGAATATGTCATGGTCGGATATTGAGAGAAACTGGTAACCGAGGTCTGCGTAAGTATTTATTACCTCCTGCATCTCGTGGGTGCCGTCACTGTTGGTTGTGTGCGTGTGCAAATTTCCTCGAAGCCAGGAGCCACCGGTTAAGTTTTCGTAGGGATGAGTTATATGCATAATAAGTTTTCCTCGATTAAATTTTAAAGATCATAGATTTTATTTCACTTTACGTTAGCGGCTGGTATATTGATTCACTCTATCCGTAATGCCAAGAGTAATACCATGATTATTCAAGAGAAAACCAATGTGTGGAACAATCGACATTCGCATACAGTACCGAAAGCGAAGCTCACCTGCCTGCCGTCCATAGTTCTCCCGCACATGCGGGATGGAACGAAGGATGGCCGTCCATAGTCTCACGACTGCGGGACGACGGATGGACATTCTCCAAATCGTAAATTGAATCGATCCCCATTGACTTAACCTTGGATCAGGAAGATATATGAACGGAGGCAGCAAGCTTAGTTATCATGATATTGACTGAAGCGCAGATGGATTTTTACCGAGTTTTTGGGTTCCTGATTTTTCGGCAGCTCCTGGTACCGGAAGAAATGGTTTGCTACAACCGGGAATTTGATTCGGGCATGGAGGCGTGGCGCAAGCGTTTTAAGGGTGAGCAAATTAACCATTTTTGTGTGCCGCTAATGGACGGTGATACCCCTTTCATTTGTTCACTTCTGGATGACCACCGTTTTGCCGATGTCGCCGAACAATTATTAGGCACGGATGTTATTGGTATATGGTCCGATGCGGCCTGGATGTCTGGGGACACACAATGGCATACGGACCAGGTTACCTCGAAATACCGGGCCGTAAAATTCGCTATTTATCCAGACCCTCTCAATGAAAATAACGGGGCATTGCGTATATTTCCCGGATCCCATCACAATGTATTCTCAAACCGAATAAACGATAAGACCCTCGGGATGGATACGCGTGTAAAATACGGCGTATCCCCCGAAGAGATGCCGGCTTATGTTTTTGCTTTAGGACCCGGAGATGTTGTCGCTTTTGGCAACCCCCTTTGGCATTCGTCTTACGGCGGGAGTGATCAACGAAGGATGGGGGTGGTTATGTTTACCGAAGATCCACAAACTCCCTATGCCCTGGATAATATTCAGCGCATTATGTATAATATGCATAAGCGTGTGGCTGTAAATTTCAAGGGTCGGTTCTACCCCCACTATTGGCGTTCAATTGACAACCCGCGTCATCAATACTGGGTGCGTCGCCTCAAAGAACTGGATATGCTCGAGACGGCAGAAGCTTCCACTTATGAGTGAAATTAAATCCTTTATAGCTTAGAAACAAAGTATACATCAATGTAGGGATTGTCATGCGTTTGAAAGATAAAGTAGCTATCGTGACCGGAGCCGCGAGCGGGATTGGTCGGGCCACCACACATAAATTTATTGAGGAAGGGGCGGTAGTCGTAGCCGTTGATATTAATGAAGACGGGTTAAAAGAAACGGTAAAGACCTTGTCCGATAAAGGGAATGGGACACTGCAAACTTTAATCACCGACGTGAGCTGTTCAAAAGAAGTCAAATCCCTCATGGATTCTGTAGTTACACAGTATGGACGCCTTGAAGTTATTTTCAGCAACGCGGCTGTCATGAAAGACGGTTCGGTGATCGATTTACCGGAAGAGAATTGGGATGCCATGTTTGCCGTGAATGTAAAGGGTGCATTCCTTTTAGGTAAACATGGAATTCCGGTAATGATTAATTCAGGGGGAGGGTCCTTTATTATTACCGCATCGGTGAACAGTTTTTACGCGGAATCAGATATCGCCGGTTATTGCGCCACTAAAGGCGCGTCGATGCAAATGACACGGGCGATGGCCATCGATCACGGTCCAGATAAAGTAAGGGTAAACTGTATTTGTCCCGGTTGGATCGAAACGCCGATGTCGATGCCTTATTTATCTGAAAATCCCGAGGGGCGTGCGTTTGCCGGGAAAATTGCGCCTGCGGGGCGAATTGGACAGCCGGAAGACGTGGCGGCAGTCGCTTTGTTTCTGGCAAGTGACGAAGCAGCATTTGTCACTGGCGCCGCTTATAATGTTGATGGTGGATGGACGGCAGGTATGACGAAAGCTATAGCATTAGTTTGATTATAGTTTTAATGTTTATAAATTACTTCTGCCTACTGCACTTAAGTAATCCGAAAAGCTATATTTATATAAACAGGGAATGAGACGGTTCTGGTTAATAGTGGGATGTGTTGTGATTGTTGCACTTATCGCAATTTTCAGCGTTCGAGAAAATATTCTATCTGAAGAGGGCGTTGATTCTTACCTGGAAGCCCGCTATCGTATGGTTGACGCGCAAATGGAAAAACGTGGAATTAAAAACCCCGAGGTTTTAGCTGTAATGCGGAAAGTTCCACGCCATGAATTCGTCCCTGGATTTTATCGCAGGCAGTCTTACAATGATCACCCCCTGCCGATCGGCAAGGGTCAAACCATTTCACAACCCTACATTGTAGCGCTTATGACAGAACTGTTGCAGCCAGAGGATACCGATCGCATCCTCGAAATCGGGACCGGTTCAGGGTATCAAGCAGCAGTCCTCGCTGAACTGGTGGAGGAAGTTTATACCATTGAAATCATTCCCGCTCTTGCCGAGAGTGCCAGAAAAACACTAACCAGACTGAATTATAAAAACATCCAGGTGAAAGCAGGTGATGGTTACCTTGGGTGGCCCGAAGCCGCGCCCTTCGATGGGATTATCGTCACCGCTGCTCCGCCTTACCTGCCCCAACCTTTGGTAAAACAGTTAAAAGAGGGAGGGCGGTTGGTCATTCCTGTCGGCGACTTCTACCAGGAGTTAAAAGTATATACCAAAACGGATTCAGAGCTGCTTTCTGATAATATTATTCCGGTTCGATTTGTCCCTATGACCGGCAGGGCACAGGAAAAATAAAAGGTATGAATACCGTTATCAATTCTAACATTGCCATATTAAGACAGGTTATAAGATAAAGCATAAGTGAATAAAAAATTATTGGATCAATTAAATGAATCAGTCCAGGTCGATCGTCTGGTCGATACCGCGGTAGCAATTGTCGGCATACCCAGTCCCACATTAAGTGCCAGGCCCGCTGCCGATAAACTGGCAGAAATATTGAGCGAAGACGGCTTTGAAGTCGAGCGTCCGGAGGCTAATTGGCCTGAGTCACCAGCGGTGGTTACGCGTTATGATTCTGGACAGCCTGGAAAAACACTGCAGTTTAACGGACATTTGGATACCGTTCATTTGCCCTTTGTCGAACCCCGGGTGGAAGACGGCAAGCTGTACGGAAGTGGCGCGTCTGATATGAAAGGCGGTGTCGCCGCGATGTGTGAGGCACTCCGTATCCTTCGCGATACGGGATTGTTGAATTCAGGTAAAATACTATTGACCGCCCATGATCACCATGAAGCCCCCTGGGGAGATGGCCGGCAAGTAAAAGCCCTGATTGATGAAGGCTATGTCGGGGACGGTGTTCTGATCCCCGAATATCTGTCTCATTGTTTGCCCGTCCTGGGTAGAGGCATGGGGATTTTCGAAGTCAGTATCACGCGGGAAGGAATACCGGTACACGAGGTGCAGGGAGGTTTGGAGCAGCCATCAGTGATTGCCGCCGGTGCAGAACTCATTCGCAGGTTTAGCGAGTTGGATATATCATTAACGAAACTGACTCACCCCTTAGGGACACGTGAAAGTATATTTATCGGGCAGGTAAGTTCAGGTGAAATTTATAATCAATCACCAACGGAGTTTAAACTCCAGGGCACCCGTCGGTGGCTGCCCGGAACTTCAAAAGATAAGGTTGAAAAGCAATTGCAGGATATACTTATGGAAGTGGGGCAGCTTGAGGGAATAAAAGGGGTGGGTGAATTTAATTTCCTCTTAGATCCCTATGAACTCAACCAGGATCACCCATTGTTGCCAGCTTTTCAGTCAGCTTACCAGGCAATCAAAGGTCAATCCCTTTCGCTTGGACCTAAACCCTTTTTGGATGATGGGAATAACTTTATCGCCAAAGCAGGCATTCCAGCGATCACTCATGGACCCGCTGCCATTGGGGCGCACACCATAAATGAAGAAGTTTCGATTGACGAGCTGAAGCGGGTGGCGCTTACTTACGCATTAACCGCAATCAAATTCTGTAGTAACGACGATGAGTGATATCATTTCTGAAAAACAAACCCTCGAAGAACGGTATCTGCGGCAGATTTTTATCCGCGATCAGATGACCGAGTTTGTTAAGGAACCATTTGTAATGAGTGGTTCTGATGGCGTTTATTATACGGATATTGATGGGAAACGCTACCTTGATGGTATTGCAGGAATCTTTGTCGCTTCAGTGGGCCATAATAACCGACGGGTGATTGATGCGATAAAAGACCAGTTGGACAAAATGTCTTTTGCCCCGATCATGCACGGAACGAATGCATTAGCGGTTCAATTAGCCAATATGCTGGCAGAAATTGCCCCCGGTGATTTAAGTGCGGTAAAATTTTGCAGTGGCGGAGCCGAAGCAAACGAAACCGCTTTTAAAATGGCGCGCCAGTATCATAAACTCAGTGGAAATCCTAACAAGTATAAGATTATCTCGCGCTACCATTCCTGGCATGGGGGCACAATGGGGTCCTTATCGGCGTCCGGATTAACCTCACGTCGTGTTGACTCCGAGCCACTGGCAGCAGGTTTTGTTCATGTCTTTCCTCCTTACTGCTATCGCTGTCCCTTTGGTAAAGAATACCCCAGTTGTAATATTACCTGCGCCGGACTGATCGAGGACACAATCATTATGGAAGATCCGGATACCGTCGCTGCCGTAATTGTTGAACCGATTGGGCATACCGGTGGCATCATGGATCCTCCACCAGAGTATCTGCCCCTATTACGCGAATTTTGCGACAGGCATAACGTGCTTCTGATTTTTGATGAAATAATTACCGGGATAGGGCGCACCGGAGAAATGTTCGCCGCTGATACATTTGGTGTTGTCCCTGATTTGATTTGTTTGGGGAAGGGATTGTCGGGGGGATACATGCCTCTATCCGCGGTTCTTTGTCGAAGACCCATCGCTGATAAATTCTGGGGCGATAAGGAAACAAATCCCGGCTTTGTCTCGGGACATACTTATGAAGGTAATCCCATTGCCTGTGCTGCAGGATTGGCGACGTTAACGGAAATTATTGAAAAGGATTTATGCGCAAACGCACGTAAGGTGGGCAGCCATTTACGCCAAGGTCTGGAGGGACTTCGCAAGCATGGAATCATCGGGGACATTCGAGGGAAAGGAATGTTTTTTGGTGTAGAATTTGTCCGTGATCCTGTGACTAAAGAAAAATTCTCAGATGATATTCCGATTTCCACCCTTATTGGGAAACGGGCTTTAGCAAAAGGTCTCCTGTTGCGGTATGACCCGCATTGGATGTCATTGGGACCACCCTTAATCCTGACGGAAGAGCAAGCTGATGAACTTGTTTCCATTTTAGACGAAAGCATCACCGAAGTGTTGCAGGAAATAAATAATTAGAGCGGCAGTCCGACATTTATAAATATCCGGAGGGCGACGGCTGATCGTGGCCTTAACAACAAAGAGGTGGAGCGGGCTGCCTGACGGCCATAGCGTAACACTGCACAGCGACGGCTGTTCCCCAGCACGCTATGTTTAAATAATGAATAACGGTTAACGCGCTACAGCACCGCGTTCCACATGATATTGATAAATATTTGGAGGGCCACGCTCCGTCGTGGCCGTAGCGTATTAGTGGAAACGGGGCAATTTGCCGCTATGCGTAAGTTCAAATAAATAACAACAAGATGCACAATAGATACAAGCTCATGCCCCTTTTGTCATTGCGAGGAGTAATACGACGCGGCTACCGAGTTCAGCATCTGCGGGACGACATCTTCCATTCCAGAAATATGGGATTAACCAATATCCCATATAAACCGATTATAAATATGTGCGCACAATATATTACGTTTATATCCTCACCAATAAACGTAATGGAACACTTTACACAGGAGTCACTCGCAGTTTATTACGTCGCTTATGGGAGCATAAAAATAAATTAAAGGTGGGGTTCACCAAGAATTACGATATTCATAGACTGGTATATCACGAATCCTTTTACGATATTGAAAATGCGATTCTACGTGAAAAGCAAATCAAAGCCGGTTCGAGAAAAAGGAAAATTGCCTTAATTGAAAAAGAGAACCCTTTTTGGAAAGATCTGAGCCGAGATTGGTATTCGTAAGAACAATGACTATTCGCCTGGATTGCTTCGTTGCATCACTCCTCGCAATGACAAGAGTAGAGCAAAAGCGAACACTATAATTTCTCTAGGTGGAGCGGGCTGCCCCTAGCACGCTATATTTAAATAATGAAGAACCTCAAACGCGGTAGAGACACCGCGTTCCACCCGACATTGATGAAAATTTGGAGGGCCACGCGTCGTCGTGGCCGCGATTCAAGGTACAGCTTATAATGGAAAATACGCGGACGCGACAACGCGCGTCCCTCCATTATTCTCATGTTCCTATTATCCTGTGTTATCTAGAACAGCCAACCTGCAAACAGCATTATCGAACAGCGTGTTTGAACAGGGGTTTGGCTTTTTCCGGAAGCTTATCATAAACTTCCAGTGGCATCGGAGGGTATTGGATAACCCTCTGCTTGGGGTCATCATTAACAATTTTCATTTCTGTCGATCCTGGTATATATATATTCTGGTTCATCCACCAGGGCGCGTAACGGGCAACCATGGAGATACGGGGCTCATCCGTTTTATTTGCCCCGCTCGCATGCCACATGCGACTGTCAAAAGCGAGGACGCTACCCTCAGATCCGGTCACCTGTATTTCATCGGGAAAAGGATCTAAAGTTGGTTCTTCACCATAGGAAGGATTTGTGTCTCGCTTATGGCTGCGCGGCACGAGGTGGGTTCCACCGTTATCCTCCCTAAAGGGGGACATCATCCAGATTGTGGTTATGGTCATTAAAATTGTATCAGGGTAGGGGCTTTCAATATGCCCCGCATAGTTTCCTGCGAAAGGTTGATCCCCATGCCACTCCCTACGATCACTGCCTGGTATATTATTCGTGGTTGAAGTGGCACAAACGCGAAAATGAGGGCCGAATAAATTTTCTATCAAGGAGGTCATTCTGGAATCAGCGAGATATTCGGCAAAGGACGGAATATAATTTATGGAAGATGCGCAATATAAGGTATATCCGTTAGTAACTCGGGTGAACGGTTTGTTTTCGGGTTCACCCTGTCCGATCGTGATCAGTTCGTCTCTAATAGGAGCTATGCGATCTTCTGGTACTACATCCTCGATTATACACCAACCCTCTTCACGTATCTCTGATGCCAATGACTCCGTTGATTTTACCTCTTGAATATTAGAACTCATTGCTGGTTATTAAATTAATAATGAAAAATATTAGATCAAGAAATATTCAGAAAAAATATATTTCTTTAAGGAGTAAAATATGAGATCGACTATTTATAATTTAAATACATAATGAATAATGAGGGTTATTACCCTCAATTCGAATATAATACCATCTAGATATGCATACTAAGAAAATATCGGGGCTTTCGGGTTTTACTTTGGTTGAGGTCATGATCGTGGTTGTGATTATTGGTCTCCTTGCCTCGTTTGCGATACCCGCTTTTAATAGAACGAGGATCGAATCGAGGGGCACGGCGTTCACCAATGACTTGCGTATATTTGCCGACGCTGCAGATACTTATATGCTGGAAACCGGCGACTACCTGGAAGATTCCGGTAGTGGGCAATTGCCTACGGGGTGGGATAATTATGTTCAGGTGGATAAATGGACGGGTGGTACCCCCATCGGTGGAGTCTGGGACATGGAATTGGATTCATTTGGATTCAAAGCTGGATTGGGTGTTCATGGGCCTGATTTTACGGTCCAGCAAATGCAAAGTATCGATGATCGGTACGATGATGGTGACCTCAATACTGGAAAATTTCGCCGCATTGCGGCCGACCGTTACTATTTTATCCTCGAGGATACCTGATAACCGTTAGGAATCACTTCGTTTGTTTTGCCCATCAGGCAATAAATGCTTGTCCCACACCCAGGGGATCGCAGGATGGCCATGAATACAGTTAAACAAGTATAATCTAATGCCAACTCCCGGGGACAACTTCACTGAAATTAGTGCCTATCTTGGCAGGCAAGAAGGCACGCTGATTAAATTTCTTCAAGGTCTGATACGAATGCCAACCGTAAATCCCCCCGGTGATTGCTATACAAATTGCGTAACGGTTCTTGAAAAAAAACTTCATGCCATTGGGATGAAAACCCAGGTCATTCGTGTGCCCTCGATTAAGCAGAGAAAAGTGACTCTTGACTTCATGAAGTATCCCCGGTTTAACTTGATTGGGAGATGGAATACCGGGGCCACGAAAACACTACACTTTAATGCTCATTATGATGTGGTCCCTGTCTCTGGTAATTGGAAATATGGGCCATTTGAACCGAGGGTAAAAGACGGGTGGATTTATGGGCGGGGGTCAGCGGATATGAAAGGCGCCATAGCCGCCTGTTGTCTTGCCATTCAAGCCATGAAGCGATGCAGGAGAATTCCAGGGGTCAATGTCGAGGTGTCCTTCACTGCGGATGAAGAAACAGGGGGCGAATTAGGAGCCGGGTATATAGTCCAGGAAAAGCTGGTAAATCCTGATTATGCGGTGGTGTGTGAGGGCGGCAGTGGAAGAACTGTCGGTTGCGGTCATAATGGGGTTCTCTGGTTGGAGTCGATGATAACCGGGAAATCCGCGCATGCCGCGCACCCGCATAATGGAATTAATGCTTTTGAAAACATGTCAGCGCTGGTCGTAAAATTACACCGGTGGAAAAAAATCCTGCAAAAACGCAGCTTCGTCGGTCCCAATGGAAATAAAAAGCATCCCACCATTAACATAGGAGGCGTATTCGGGGTTGGTTCAGGGGCGAAAGTAAATACGGTACCTTCTCACGCGAGTTTCACTATTGATAGACGCATTATTCCCAGTGATTCATTTCGCGAATCGGAAAGAGAAATTAAAAGTGTGATCAATGAAGCCAAAAGGCAGATACCGGATCTTCGCGTGAAAACATCACGCCTTTTAGCCATTAAACCCTGTCTCGTTGATCACGAAAGTTACTTTCCCCAAACGGTTGCCCATGCGGTCCGTTCTGTCCTTGGTGGCCGTACTCAATTTGGGGTATGTGACGGGTTTACCGATATGAACCGCTTTGTTACAGGTAAAATTCCGACCGTGGGCTATGGTCCTGGGGGTAAGAATATTCACAGTGTCGACGAGCGCGCAAAAGTGCGTGATATACTGCAAACGGCCAGGGTTTATGCAAAACTGATGCTCTCACTTAAATAGGGTGAGGGCGACGGCTGATCGTGGCCGTAACGAATAAGTTGGGTCGGAGCAATTTACCACCGTGTGTAAGTTCAAAAAAATAGCTACAAGCTAATGCACCTCTTGTCATTGCGAGGAGTGATGCAACGAAGCAATCCAGGCGAATAGTCATTGTTCTTACGAATACCAATCTCGGCTCAGATCTTTCCAAAAAGGGTTCTCTTTTTCAATTAAGGCAATTTTCCTTTTTCTCGAACCGGCTTTGATTTGCTTTTCACGTAGAATCGCATTTTCAATATCGTAAAAGGATTCGTGATATACCAGTCTATGAATATCGTAATTCTTGGTGAACCCCACCTTTAATTTATTTTTATGCTCCCATAAGCGACGTAATAAACTGCGAGTGACTCCTGTGTAAAGTGTTCCATTACGTTTATTGGTGAGGATATAAACGTAATATATTTTGCGCACATATTTATAATCGGTTTATATGGGATATTGGTTAATTCGATATTTCTGGAATGGAAGATGTCGTCCCGCAGATGCTGAACTCGGTAGCCGCGTCACGATGCTCCTCGCAATGACAAGAGTAAGCAAATGCGATCAGCTAACTTCATTACCGCGGGACGACGGCTGATCGTGGTCGTTTCTAAGTTACCTGGTCCCTAATGCCTTTTAGTGGGGTCGATTTAATAAGCTCAAGTTAATTGAATCAATTTAACCCTCTATAAATATCCCTAATATAGCTTTCTGTTTTCGCCTTATGATGATTCTCGGCAGTATTAATACCCGATTTTATTTTATTCAGAGAAATTATCATTTCATCGAAAGTTTTTTGAGCTTCAGCGATACCCGACCCCTCCTGTTCCTGAATTAATTGCCGGTAATAGGACCCCAGTTTTAACTGGGGGAGAGAAATTTCATGATATGGGGTGCCACGGACCAGTGTATTGTGATTTCTCGTTAGGGAGTTAAAAATTTGTTCTTCATCTTCTACAGCCTCAGCGGACCTGAATGCTTTGTCTATTTCCCGTTGTGCCGTATCTGAAAACTCCTGATTCTCGCTATCGTAGGCGGCGGTCATCGTATTTCTCGCACTGCCTATATATTGGCTTAAATATTTTATTTTAGTCCTGATACTATTGAAGCTTTCATTGACATCAGTATAAATCACTTCGATCGCTTCCCCTTTTTGAAATGATTCATCAGACTTGGCTAAAGCCATCTCTATTTCGAGATCGATTCGTTTTCTCAGGTTTCTGGCCTTCCTGATAATCGTAGCAAGTATCCTTTTTTCTTCCCTAAGCTGTCGCTTGAGTTCTTCGATATTCCCATCCTTATTCTTCCTGGATTTTGATTTGCCAAGCAATAATTCAAGTATGGTGTACGAAGTTTCTGACTTTTGTAGATGAAGGTTCAAACCCTCTATAGCCTGAATCTGCATCTCCCTGGCCATATTAAGCTTAGATCGTTCACTGATAAGCGATCTGATATCATCTGGAATGGTTAAAGTATTCATTAATATAAATCCCTGACCCGTTCAATAATGGTAATATTACGGCCGTCTGATACTCCAGTGAAAGTTAGTAAAGTATTTTATTTTTGTAAGTAAAAAATACTTAAAAACTACGTCAAGTTTTCTTGAATATTATATTACTAGTGCAGTCGTCAAAATGACTGATTTATTCCAATTGATAGTCATAGTTCATAGCCCCTTTTTTCTGGAATCGCCCGGAGGACAAGTCTCCATCATCTAATAATTGATCAATCTGCACCATGACTTCCAGAGAGGCGTTTGGTTTTAATAACCTTAATGTAGATTGAGCTTTCTGCCACATATAGCCACTGCCCGGCCCGGCACTGGTCGTGTAATTCGCCGGCAGAAAATCTTCCATTCCCAAGGGAATTTGGTTTAATCCGGCGGTCGGGGGCCAATCCCCGAATTCTGTGTTATAAAGTTCAAAGGCATCGGTATATTTCACAAGATTGTTCACCAAAACCGTAGAATGAGATTTTTCGTTCGATTTATTGGCTGCCGGTATTAAAAGTGCCGCCAGGATTCCCACGATTACAACCACAACCATGATCTCCACGAGGGTGAACCCTTTTGCTCGGTAGAGAGATTTTTCCTGAGTGATCATTGACAGGAAACTAACAGATATTAACTGAACGACAATTTATATTTTACGCCTGAAACGGTAAAATACAAGTGCGCAGCCCAGTCCCATCAGGGCCCAGGTGGAAGGTTCAGGGACGACAGCAAGGTCGAGAGAATTGAGATTGTAGACAGGCTGGAAAAATAAATTACCGGAAAAGCCAAATTCATCATCGACGGAACCAAACTGTCCTGATCGCGTCCCTGTCCAGGTGAGGACCGTAAAGGTATCACCTAATACCGGTAAACTCCCTGAGAGGATGATGTCCAGAGAACCGCTCGAGAACGACAGCTCACCGTCAATATTTAAGATACTCCAATCAACCGTATCCTCAATAGAGACTTCAAAAATACTGCCAGCCGCAAAATGGAGATCAAGATCGACATCAAGAGGGTGTAGGGTATCAGGCGCGATCGTTCCAAAGTTGCTGAAAGTGGACCCACCGGAAGGATAGACATGTCCAGCCCCTTTAAATTGACCATGGTTAATGACATCATTGGTGATCAATTCCGATTGCCCAGAGTAATCAGTGAACATTTCTACGATCCCGTTTGTCCCAACTGTTACGGAATCAGCTGAAAGAACCCCATCGTAATGAATGCGAATCGTATTGGTCGGCCCCGTAGGGCCAATCGTCCCTACGAAGGCATTACTGGCGGTAACTAAACCCCCGGAAGATCCCCCCCATATATATCCATTATACCCTGGCCGGAAAGGCCCACCTGCAGATCACCGGCCACTCCTAGAATGGCATTGTCATACACCTCAATAGTTCCGTCACTGCCGGAATTAAAACCAACAATCAAATCACCACCGACATCAACTCCCGCCGTATCCGTATTGCCCCCTATTGTAAGATCACCGCTACCACTACCGCCCACGACAAAGCGTCCATCGATGTCAAGTTGTGTATCGCCAGTCTCGACTGAAGCACTAACTACGATTTCACCGAAACTGCCAGAATTAACCCCAATGATTGCATCAAAACTGCTGTTGTTAACGGTCCCCGTCGCTCCATCGGTAATTTCGAGGAGACCATCACCCTGGGAGTTTATGCCTACATTCAGGTCCAGGGTAGTGAACTGGGATCCGCTTCCCTCGACAAATAATCTACCGGGGCCGTTTTTCCCGATTTCTGAAAGGTTGGAGATATTGAGTATTCCCCCTGAATCTATAGTGAGGATACTTTCTGCGCCCAGTCCCGCGCTGTTGGTCGTCAACAGGTCTACCGCATTGACCGTCCCATCCTGGATTCCCAGATCGGTATCATCATTCCCTCCCTGCGAAAGATCAAAGTCTGAAAGAATATTTAAGGTATTCAGGTTAAGATTAAAAATCAGCGTATCATCCAGTATTTTGAGAACATTAACAGTTTGAGCCGTAGTAAAACTGACCGTATAACCTGTAGAACCGATATCGAATTTCGCGGTGTCACCGGAACCTGGAGCGATTCCTCCCGTCCATTTACTGTCATCGTCGAAATTACCACTTACGTCACTGTCCCAGGCGATCACCCCAGCCCATGTTGGCAGTGGGATTATGCCTATTACTAAAAAGGCAGCTGTTGCGGTCAGGAATTTTATATTAAATTTAATACAATCCGAAATGGCTCGATATAAAAACGGCATGAGTTGGTTCATCAGCTTATGATAACTAGTTATTATTGATAATATTTAAGTACACGTAATCATTAATCGTTTAAATAAATACCGGCAGGTGAGTAGATTTTTTGAAAGAGTTTTAGATATAAGCAAAAAGGAAGCCAATGGCGAGAGAAAAATAAGTAAAAATCCTACACTTATTAGAGATTAAACCCTAGATTATCCTCTGTAAGTCGTAGCCATGCTACAACCTTCATCGCAGGAGTGTGTTCACATCAGGTAATGCAATTCCAGCATGTCTTTGTTTATCGAAGAAGCTCAATCTCGATACCATGGCGAATTAAACTGACGATCTTAATCGTGTAACCCCTTAAATTAATTTCTTTTGGAGAGACGCGCTCCGTCGCGTCCGCATATATTCCATTCAATGCTGTACCCTAAAGCGCCTACACGGCCACGACGGAGCGTGGCCCTCCAAATTTTCCTCAATGCCAGGTGGACGCGAGGTGCCTGTCGGTAATAACCCAGAGGGTGAAGGGTGATCAGGTCCGCGATATCAAGTAATTGGATACAAGCGTGCTTCTACTTTTAATAATACAGTACACAATTTTATGCGATGTTTTGCACGATTATTGATTTTAATCATTGATAACTGTAAGGATATATTATAATAATTAATTATCAGTCTACTACTGGAAGTTGCTTAATAAGCGGTACTGATTTTAAAAATTAAAATCGAAGGAAACTAAAATGAACACAGGCATTGTGAGAAAAATTCCGATACTGGGTATAATACTGTCAATTGGGCTGTGCATGCTCTCAGCATCCACTGCTTCAGCGAAACCGAAAAAACACGCATTTCAACTGCCTTCTCATGCCCTTGAAGTGGCCCCTGGATTATTTTATCTGGGCATTGCAGAGGATGTCGATTTCAGGCCCGTTCAGGGCTTTGCCATCATCCACCCAAGGAGGGGCTTTGGTCATAAACCCGGTCACGGAGGCGGGGGAAATGGCGGCGGCGGAAATGGAGGCAATAAAGGTAATGGCGGCGGAGGCGGGTCCACTTGTTTTGCTTTCCTCGCTAACGGTGCCCGATGGAAGGCGACGGAGGATTATGCTGTGGACCCGAGTAATGATGACAGTCTCTCAGCTGCATTCGTGACCGATAGCATTGAGGCTGCCCTGACAGCCTGGGATGATGAAGTGGGATTTGATATTTTTGGTGATGAAATCAATGCCGTTGTTGACGGGGTAGATGAGGTAAGCCCGGACGGAACAAACGAGTTTCTCTTTGGCAATATTTCCGATCCCGGAGCTATTGCCGTGACGATTGTCTGGGGAATATTTTCAGGCCCTCCGCGGGGTCGAGAACTAGGTTGAGTGGGACATGCTTTTCGACGATGGGGACTATACATTCGGTGACGTTGATAGTGGAGATAGTAATGTTATGGATTTCCGGAATATTGTCACCCACGAATGCGGACACGCGGCGGGAATGGGTCACCCCAGCGATGACTGCACGGAAGAGACCATGTATCGTTTTGCCGACATTGATGAAATTAAGAAGATAGACCTCAACGCCGGAGACATCGCCGGTATTAAAAAACTCTACAAGTAAGACTGAAGGGATTTTCTGCTGCTGCGGAATTCTATCAGACTATTATAAAGTGATGCTGCGGAGGAGTAATTAATCTCAGATTTATACGCTCGCTAAGTATCAGGCATTGTATAAATAGTGAGGGATGAAACGTTTATTAACGGTCGTTATAATTATCACCTTATTGTTCTCTGTCGCGCATGCTAAAAAGGATAAAGGTAAACCGAAGGGTGATAAAGCTACCGAAAAAGCAACGGTAGTATCAGAAAAATCGAGAGAGAAAGATTCTGATCCCTGGATAAAATTTGAAATAAATACCGGGGAAAAAGAAATCACCGAAAAATATATTCTACAAAATCAGTCTAAAGGATCAAAAGGTGGAAAAAAAAATAAAAAGAAAGCACTGCCGCCCGGATTAGCAAAAAAGGTGAGCCGGGGCGGTGATTTACCTCCAGGTTGGCAAATGAAAATTGCCCGTGGCGAAGTGTTATCAGGCGCTGTTTATAAAGAAGCACAATCGCTTCCAAGTGATCTTATAAGGATACTTCCACCCTCGCCAAAGAGAACTGAATTAATAACGATTGATGGGAAGATTATTCGATTACTCGGCGCGACAAGAGAGATACTCGACGTCTTCGATCTCGATCCGCTGGTAAATTAATCTTACGGTCAAAATCGCGTAGCGTCAGGTTAAGATAATTGTAGTTCGTTGTTTTACGATGTATAAATTTTCGTCTCCTGTCTATAACGACGCGAACTATTGTAATTAAATATGATAACATAGGCGTAATTGTTCTATTTAAAAGAGAGAACATAATTTTTAGAACCTTGCTTTTGAAATTGTCCCGTATTCAAGTCGCCATCATCGATTTTTTCATCGAGTTCGATCATGGTCTCCTCAGTCGCTTCAGTATTCTGTATTATTAGCTTTGCCGCACCTGTCCAAATTAAATCACCACCGAAGGGACCGCCCTGGGTGTAACCGTTAGGCAGATAACCCTGCATGCCGGCTGGGATCTTATTCTTTCCCGCGCCCGATGGCCATGTCCCATTATAAAAATAATACTGATTAAAGGCGTCGGAGTACTCCATTACATCGTTGAGCAACTCAATTCTCTGCGTACTTAGGGTTACTTTTCTGAAAATCGGTAAAGCCATCGAGGCGAGCAGTGCGATGATTGCAACGACAATCATAATCTCGAGTAAGGTGAACCCTCGCCCACTGTACATACGCGTGCGCATGGGCATATTATAGAGTAAAACCCCTATATAAGTAGAGTAAAATACTCTATAATTACTATTATTTACCTTTTCTTTACAAAAATATTACTGAAAGAGCTAATTCATCTATTATTATCAAAATTAATGACGAAAATGAACTGAACTATTCCCGATGATTCACTGCGCTGTTCGAATATTGTGGACAGCGAAAATAAATAATACCTGGAACTCTACCAGTTGGTAAATGAACCGTCGCGCCGATAAATATGTGGCCCTTCCCAAAATTTAAAGGACTCTTTGGTGGCCGATTCTTCATCAACTTCTATCCCCAACCCCGGTCCCTCAGGCACCGGGAAACGGCTGCCTTCTAATTCAGGTTGTAGCGGGAAGATATCTTTATCCGAGAATCCGAGATTCTCAGTGGGTGAGGTTCGGACCTCCAGCCAGGCGAAGTTGGGCACAGCCGCTGCGAGGTGAATTGTCGCTGCGGTGCAGATGGGACCCAGGGGATTGTGCGGCATCAGTTCGATATAATGCGTTTCCGCCATACTTGCCACTTTTACTGCTTCGGTGAAGCCACCGACATTGCAGATATCAATACGCGCAAAATTCGTAATACCGCGTTCGATGTAGGGAAGAAAATGCCATTTGCTCGATATCTCTTCACCAATAGCAAAGGGGACATCGGTCATCGTTCGGAGCGATTCATAGGCCTCTGGAGTCTCGTCGCGTATGGGTTCTTCCAGAAAATCAAGAGTGCCCGATGGCATACGTTGACAAAAGGAAGCAGCTTCAGCGACATTCAAACGGTGATGGTAATCGATACCGAGAATCGGTTCATTGCCGACAGACTCTCGCAGTTTGGTTAACCAGGTTGCGGTAGTTGCGATTGATTCCCGCGGTTCATAAATGTTTTTATCTTCGTCTGAACCTGGCCAATCGGGCGTCGTCCGGATAACGTTCCACCCATTATTAATCAATAATTTCACATCATCCAGCAACTGGGGCCCCATCGGTGCCGGTGTCGTAGCAAAGCAGGGGACGAAATCCCTTTGTTTCCCGCCGAGGAGCTGATAGACAGGGACATTGAGAGCTTTACCTGCAATATCATAAAGGGCGATGTCGATTGCTGAGATAGCCGCGGTGAGAACACGTCCCCCCTCAAAGTATTGGCCGCGGTACATTTCCTGCCACAGCGCCCCCATCTGCATGGGATCTCGACCGATGAGGAATTCCCGGTAATGCTTTACTGCACCATCGACTGCCAGTTCACGACCGGAAATTCCTGATTCTCCCCAACCGTAGATACCCTCATCTGTTTCAACCTTTACCGCCATCTGATTGCGTCGGCCTACCCAGACGGGAAAAGTTTTTATATCGGTTATTTTCAAAGGGTGCTTTATAAATTACAGCGATAATGAATAATTACCTGGAACCCTACCAGTTGTTTAAAGAACCATCGCGTCGATAAATATGAGGCGACTCCCAAAATTTAAAGGCCTCTTTGGTGGCCAGTTCTTCATTTACCTCTATACCCAACCCGGGGCCCTCAGGCACAGGAAATCGGCTGCCCTCTAATTTGGGCTGTAAGGGAAAGATATCATCATCAGCTGAGCCCTGATCTTTAGGTAAGGCTTGCGCTTCCAGCCAGGCAAAATTTGGGACGGCAGCCGCCAGGTGGATTGTCGCTGCGGTGCAAATGGGACCCAGTGGATCGTGAGGCATGAGTTCGATATAGTGGGCCTCCGCCATGCCTGCCACCTTCATCGCTTCAGTGAAGCCGCCCACGTTGCAGATATCGATACGCGCAAAATTCGTAATGCCCCGCTCGATGTAGGGAAGAAAATGCCATTTGCTCGATATCTCTTCACCAATAGCGAAGGGGACATCGGTCATCGTTCGGAGCGACTCATAGGCCTCCGGAGTTTCGTCGCGTATGGGTTCCTCCAGAAAATCAATCGTGCCAGAAGGCATTCGCTGACAAAAGGACGCGGCTTCTGCTACATTCAAGCGGTGATGGTAGTCGATACCGAGAACCGGTCCATTGCCAACGGCTTCTCTAAGCTTGGTTAAGCAGGTTGCGGTGGGAGCCATGGATTCCCTGGGTTCAAAATTGTTATTCTGTTTATCCGAAAAACCAGTCCGGATAACATTCCATCCTCTTTCAATCAATGAATTTACATCATCGATCAGCTGAGGAACGGTGTTTAAGGCTGTCGTCGCAAAGCAGGGAACGAAGTCCCTTTGTTTTCCCCCCAGCAGCTGATAGACAGGAACATTAAGGGCTTTGCCCGCGATATCATGAAGGGCGATGTCGATTGCCGAGATGGCCGCGGAGAGAACGCGCCCCCCCTCAAAGTACTGACCGCGGTACATTTCCTGCCAAAGCGCGCCCATCTGCATAGGATCACGACCGATAAGGAACTCGCGATAATGCCTGACCGCACCTACAACGGCCAGTTCACGACTGGAGAGCCCTGATTCACCCCAACCATAAATCCCCTCATCCGTTTCAACCTTGACGAGCATCTGGTTGCGCCTTCCCACCCAGACGGGGATTGGTTTTATATCGGTTATTTTCATAGGTTGTCCTTATGAATTATTGTTAAGCTCTACTCCTGACGCTATTTTTTCAGCTGGTTTGAACGAAAAAAAGTTTAGAGCCGATGACAGGGGCATTGGGAAAACTTAGATCTTTTCAACGAGCTTTCGCAGCCCCTCACCAATCTTCATCAAGTTCGTTTGATAGATGAAGCGGTCCCAGCCGAGACAGAAATGGCGGACGCCCAGATCAATATATCGTTTGGCCTGTTCCGGTTCTCCAATCTCGATCCTCGGATAAAGACCGAATTCGAGCGATTTTTTGATCACGAGTTCTTCGGTAGCGCGCATCTCTTCGGGGTCCCTCTTGCCCAATTTGCTGCGGGTGAGCGAGTAATCGGCCGGTCCCCACTGGGTCATGTCGACGCCTTTTTCTTTCGCCACGGACAACACCTCGTCGAGGTTGTCGACCGCGGAGCCCTTCTCGATCATGATCATAAAGACTATACCGTTAAGATCTTCGAGATAGCTATCGGCACTGAATCCACCGAAGGTCGGGCGTCGCAGTTTAACGCCCATATGCCCGTCCACCCCCGGGCAATCGGGCCGGATCACCCGGTGACAAATATTGACATCCTCAACGGTGCGCACATCGGTAAAGAGGACGGACTTAAAACCCGCGCCCAAGGCAGCCTGCGCCCAAAAAGTCTGGCTTGCCTGATCGAGCTTGATCAAGAGTGGCAAGTTCGAGCACTGCCCCGAACGCGCCATATGAAAGAGTAATTGAAAGTCAAAAACGGTGTACTCGGCGCTGAATTCCCCGTAATCATACAAACCCGTATCCCCAATGATCTCCGGGAGATCCGGATCGGAGGAGAGATAATGGGTGCCAATCGTTGGCTTACCCTCGTTAAGTTTCTCACGAAACGTGTTGGACATGATCATACACTTAATCCTTTTTTGAGGTTATCGTTTAAAAAATTCAAGAGGCGGAAAATCGCGTATGGATTATGTTCTCATAAGCGGATTGTCAAATTATCCCTTTTGATTTCTTGTGAGATTTATAGATCTTCGATGTCTGGATGGGATTCCATGATCGATTGCGCGATTGCCATTACACGTGGAATAGAAGCTCTGACTTCATCAGTTCGCAGTCGTAGATCGTCGGGTGAGGTAATTCCAAGTTCAACAATCAAACTTTCAAATCCGGGGCTAAATCGGTCCAGATGGGTCGAGGTTTTCGTGTGATGAAAGGCTTTCATGCAACGGGCATAGGTGGCGGCTATCCAGAAGACGGATTCGCGGTGATTACCCTGATTGATCAATTCCTGCGTGCCATCGATTGAGATAGGGCGTGAAATTCGGCTGAGGTCAGAGGAGTAGGGGAAGGGCCTCGGTTCTATATCGCACGCCACGTCGAATACCTCGGTGACGCTATCAAAATAAGTCTGCGTTATAACGCGGTTGAAGTGGCTCGATCCCTGGAGCGTATGGAGGAACTCATAGAAATCGAGGTGCCCATACTCAGACAGCACATCGTGTGCCGCCAGATACCTTTTCCTGATCGTTGGGTTCTTGAGGGCTGCCGCGAGGACAATATGGGTGGTGATACCGGTCGCCCACAACCAGGCAATCACCCTGTCGAATTCATTGGCGCGCTCACTCACTGAATTCACATAATTCAGGCAGTTGGTCCGCGCGTCCTCGATCCGCTTACTCACCCAGCGACGCTGCGGAAATGCCTGTGACACCACGGCTGCCATCTCATTCAGTTTGCTTGATGAGCTGGAAATGACATTCGCTTTTCGGAAATTATACCCAAGACGATAGTCGCTTAACACGCGTTCCAAGGGCAGCAGCCTACTAAACGGCCAGTACGAGACACCGAAAATTACTCCACTGTGCAGAAAATTACCAGGCAATACTTCCGGGGGTATACCTTCAAAAACCAGAGTTAGATCAAGGTCTGAAGTGATTGGGAATTCAGCGTCATTCTGAGCGCTATTAATGGACCCGCAGAAAAATGCACCCTTGAAACCCGTTAAACTGCTCGCCGTCTCAGATACCCACTCTCTTCCTATTGCTCTGACAGCATGAACCTTCATGAGCAAACCTCCACTTTAAAGGGTTTTAAGCGATATAGCATCTGGTTCATTTTCGCCAGTTCACGCAAAGCGATCGGTGGCTGCAATCAGGGCTTCGCCCATCACGGGATCGCCAGTGGAATGACCAGCGTTGTTCACGACCACGAGTTCACTGTCTGGATATGCCTGGGCCAGTTCCCAGGCGGTGACAAGCGGTCCACTGAAGTCAAGACGACCATGGATAAGGATTCCAGGGATACCCGCAAGTGAGCCCGCCTCTCGTAGCAGGATTCCGTCTTCGAGCCACGCGTTGTGACGAAAATAATGTGTCACGATTCGAGTAAACGCCAGTTGGAAGGAGGGTTTCAGCCGACGGGGTTCTGGCTTGCTGTCAGGGTCTACGGATACGAGAGCCGATTCCCAGGTACACCAGTCTTTGGCAGCCTTCAAGTGTATGGCAGGATCGGGATGCATAAGGAGGCGGTGATAAGCCTCGATGAGATCACCATCACGATCGGCAGGGGGGACACCGGCGCGGAAATGGGCCCATTGCTCAGGGAAAAATGCGCCAACGCCATGGTAGAGCCAGTCAATATCTGATCGCCGTGTCATAGTGATACTGACCATCACAATCTCGGAAACCCGATGCGGAAAGTGTTCAGCGTAGGCGAGCCCCAGGGTGCAGCCCCAGGAACCCCCGTACAATAACCAGCGGTCAATACCAAGGTGTTGCCGCAGGCATTCTATATCGGCTAGCAGGTGTTCGGTGGTATTGGCCGAGAGGTCCGATATCCAAATCACTCGCTTGCGGTCTGCTCCGGCCACAACCTCGCTGATCGAAGAGGACAATCTTATACGAATTTGGATTGAAGCAGCGTCGCATTCCGGTCGAACACCCGGATCCCGGGCCGCCGTGAAGGACAACAGCGGGCTTTCCCTTAGGATTACCGCAGAGCTCCCAGTATATCTGGTTCCCGTCGCCGGCATCTAGCATGCCATGTTCGAACGGTTCGATTTCAGGGTAGAGAATAGTCATATCATTCTGTTCTCGGGTCGATCCATTCTGTCTTGATTCAATTTATTTTGCCATAACTGATAAGGGGTGAGCGTAATTGACAAGAAACAATTAGGAATTCAATTTCAACAGCACACTGGAATAATTTATGAACAAGCTGCACTGGAGTGTCGATTACGCTTATGCTTCTCCGCTGTCCGCAGATAAGTCGCAGGAAAATTTCGAGAGTGAATTTGGACGGATACTGGCTGACGCACTTTCATCTTCACCCGCCGATTTTAATGCGGGGACGAAATCACACGGTTATACCTTACTGCCCAATTTCTGGGGGGGCTTCAAGCGCGGTGAGGATCCATTCCTGAATATCGGCCAGGTCTCTATCAAACGCAGACTTGATGACGGGGTAGGCTGGCGGTACACGATCGAGCATGAGAATACGTGCAGCGGTGAGAAACTAATTCTCAATTTTACCTGCGACAACAAACAAGCAAGACCGTTAGCCGGTTCATGGCAGATTAAGACAGAGAACAGTGCGGACGGTTCCTATGCTTCTCTATCCCTGACGGGAGCGTGCAATGAACAGATCGACGGGGATCGTGCTGTAACGATGACGACGGCAAGTGGACTCGCTATAGCTGCGGGAAACATCAGGCACGATGAAACGCTGACCTGTAATTGGGCATTGTTCGACATTCTCCCATCGTTGAGCAAAGGTGACAGCCTGGATCGTCTGGCCATCCTCGACGACCTTGAGATCCTCAAAAATGACTGTCAGATTCGTCCCCTCGATGATTGGGTTTTGGCGGTCGGCAATGAAAAGCATACATTTTCCGGGTACTGCGTATTCGGCACAGGATTTCCGCCTACTTACTGGTGGCTGACCGAAAGCGGGGAGGTGGCCGTAATGTCTACAATGCTGTCTACCTACGTTCTTTGTGAACGAAGCGAATAATATATTATGGCGGATAATCTGAACATCCTTTTTATCAATACCGACCAG
The DNA here is from genome assembly GCA_965197745.1 of Opitutales bacterium. Taxonomy (GTDB): domain Bacteria; phylum Verrucomicrobiota; class Verrucomicrobiia; order Opitutales; family PNEW01; genus CBDANS01. Next base: position 1,558,634 of record CBDANS010000007.1, read on the forward strand.
CAAACGTGGGATGCCGTCTCTGCTTACGGTAATTCTCACGTTCACACCCCGCATATTGACCGGTTACAGAAGAACGGGATATCTTTCATGAATAGCTATTGCGCGGATCCTGTCTGTGCGCCGGCTCGCGCAAGCTGGGTGACAGGACTCTATACGTCTGAAAATGGGGTTCCCTTTAATGGGGGCAGGATGCACGATGACATCCCGGACCTGGGCCAGATTTTGACACGTAATGGGTATCACGCGGTCCATTGCGGTAAGTGGCATGTGGAAGACCGTCTCATGCGGGAAAGTTTTCACAATCTTTATACCGGAAAGCGTGATATTGGTGCCTGTGGTGGCGAGTATTATGACCGGGTCTCCACCCATGCGGTGATTGATTTTCTGGATCGCTATGATCAACCGTTGCCGTTCTACCTCCAGGTAGGGCTGGTGAACCCACATGACATCTGTGAATACCAGCATAACCATGAACACAAGACGATACCCGGACCAATCGAACAGGGTCTGTTTGCAATCGAGGAGCTCCCCCCATTACCTGGGAATTTCGAATACGATGAACGGGAAATCCTCCTGCAGCGGATGCTGCATCGGGACGAGCAAGCTGCCATTCACGCCCCGATCCTTAAAGGCATTCGCGATTGGACGGAGTCCCAATGGCGGTACATGTCCTGGAACCACTACCGTTTTGTTGAAGCCGCGGACCAGCAGATAGGGCTTATCCTGAATGCCCTCGAAAACAGCCGCTTCCATAACAATACCTTAATCATTTTTGCCGTTGATCACGGTGAGGCCAGCGGCTGCCACCGTTTATTCCAGAAATTCAGCCTCTACGAAGAAAGTATCCGTGTCCCGTTTATCATCTCCGACCTCAGTGACCAGCTCGATATACCAAAAAACGTGTTAGACACCGAACACTTTGTCTCCGGTGTCGACCTCGTGCCAACCGTCCTCGACTACGCCGGCATTGAAGTGCCCGATGGCGTGCAGGGACTGAGCCTGAACCCGGTTGTTGAGATGACGCACCGAAATGTCACGTCGGAAGTCAAAGCAGATGAAAGTGATAAAACGACGGCAGAGCATAAAATTCCGTGGAGAGATTTTGCTTATGTGGAATCCAACTTCTGGGGGCGGGCAATAATCACGGAGCGTTTCAAATATATTATGGAGTATCGTCCAAAGGAGGAGGAAGATTTCGTTCCACCCGGTCCGGAAGTAGATTCCGTTGGATTGGAACAGCTCTTCGATCTGATTGACGATCCGTTAGAGACCAATAACCTTGCCGGTGATTCGCGCTATAACGATACAATTGCGGACTGTCGTGAAAAACTGTTTAGTTTCGAAAAGAAACTTCGGCGTCGACCCTTGCGTGACGGAAGACCGCGCGATTATCTCCGAAAGTTGTCCGAACAGCTTCTTGAACGCTGGGCCATGATTGACGGGTAGGAAAAAGGTAAAGTAGAATTCTCAATGACTATCACAAATAAACAGCAGATTGGATGGAAGGGGACCAGCACTACTGGTGTCGTTGCCGCAGGTGGCGCGGAGGCCGTCGCGTCAGGAATCAGGATACTGGATGATGGCGGAAACGCTGCAGATGCTGCCGTTGCCACTATCTTTGCTCTCAATGTCACCGATCACGGCGCATGCTCTATTGGCGGGGAGGTTCCCATTCTCATTTATGACGCGCAGCACAAGGAGGTGAAGGCGCTCAGTGGTCAAGGGCGCGCGCCATTATCCCAGGAAGCTGTTGATTGGTACATGAAGCATGGAATCCCTGGAGGAGGAGACATCAAGATGGCCCCTGTTCCCTCCGTTGTAGACTCGTGCATTACCACGCTCCAGCAGTATGGCACACGCACTTTGAAAGATATCGTGGCGCCCACACTTGCACTCCTTGATGCAGGAAAGGAATCCTGGCACCCAAAGCTCGCGATCACCTTTCGCAGAATGGTTGAAGAGGAACAAATTGCTTCCGGGGGCCGTGAGGAGAAACTCCAGGCGGCTGGTGACCGTTTCTACGGACGAAGCAAGTATCGAAATGACATCGCGGATGATCTGGAAGCTTATTACATCGAAATGGGCGGATTCCTCCGTAAAACGGATCTTTCTGCACACGCAACCATGATTGAAGATCCGGTAACAGTCGATTACCGAGGTTATACAATTTGTAAGTGCGGTCCCTGGACTCAAGGCCCCTTTCTCTGCCAGGCTTTGAGATTGCTGGAGGGCTTTGACTTGAGAGCCATGGGCCATCTATCGACTGACTACATACATGTCGTTACCGAAGCCCTCAAGCTGGCCATGGCGGACCGCGATGAGTACTACGGCGATCCAGAATTTGTTGACGTTCCCTTGCAAGCTTTGCTTTCAGATGCCTACACTGAAATCCGCAGCCCGTTGATCGAGATGGAAAGGGCATCCCTGGAAGCGCGTCCGGGCGATCCCCATGAGATGAAACCGTTCAAAGATGGGGGTGTTTTTCGACCCGGGTTTGGTGGAACAACGACCTGTGTCGTGGCGGACCGCTGGGGTAATGTGGTATCAGCCACTCCCAGTGCCAATGTCCCCATAGAGCCGCGAGATGGTGGCAAAGCCGGCGTAACCTTTGGCAATCGCCTGCGCAGTCTTAACACGACACCGGGACATCCGAACTGCATTCAACCGGGAAAACGTCCCCGTAGCACGCTTACCCCTACACTGGTTCTTAAAGATGGCAAACCGATCATGGCGATCAGTGTCGCTGGAGGCGACCTGCAGGACCAGGCGACATTGAATCTCCTTCTCGATGTAATCGAGTTTGAGATGCTCCCTGAAGCAAGCGTAACCGCGCCACGCTTCGCCACCGCACATCACCAGGACTCTTTCGACCCCCATCACAACCGCGCAGAAACCTTTATCGAGCCGGGGTCGTTAACGATCAGCGATCGGGTGAGTGACTCTGTTCAGGAAGATCTTACCCGGCGCGGACACAAGAGCGAGGTAACGGCATCCCCGATTGCTACTCCCGTCATGCTCACTATCGATCAGGATAGTGGAGTGTTCTATGCTGCCGGCGATCCTGAAACCCAACGCCACGCAGCAGGATTAGAATGAAAAAAGGGGTCAGGCTGTTTTAACGTCTTCGACTTTTTGACCTTTTGACTCAATCCATTTGGCGTTGGGTATACTGCCTTCCCTTCTTTGCCACCTCTTCATTCTGTCCCGAAATAATTCTAGCCCCTGAATCTATCGTTTTATCAATATTATCGGTGCTTCCCCCACCAATGAAGACGATGCCATTTTCCTTACACGCGGTATTAACTCTTCTCCTTGCTTCAATAATCCTCTTGTCCTGATCAACCCCAGCACCGCTCCTGGCATCTCTTACTATACCCATCGACATCGACATGTCTCCCGGACCCATTTCAGCAAAGCCGATTCCTGGCACCCTTAATACCGCTTCACAATTTTCCAAACCTCTTACCGATTCAATCTTCAATCCTAATAAAAGTTCTCCTTCAGGATTAAGCGGCCAGGGATCGGCAAGATTTATATAATCATGAGAGTCGGTTCCCCATACCGTTGAGGCCGTGCCTTCAGAACCCACTCCCCGGGTGCCTTTGCCCAATCCTTCCCCAACACCGAGCGCATTTCTAGGATACCGGCAGGATTCCACAAATGCTCTCACCGCATCAGGGCTCTCGGTCTGGCATAATAATATTCCATGCACACCCCTGGCTAGGATCTGCCTGATCTGCCAGGCATTAAACCGGATAATATCTTCACTAGCACCTTCAACAGGTAATTCAACGATAAGCGCGGGTGTTTTGTGTCCGGATTTCGTGGGACCTCCATCAATTAATCCTTTGATATAGTTATCAAGGCCCGTCATGTCAAAACAACCATGCTCCATACCGATATTGATGTAATCGGCCCATGTCTGAGCATCCTTTTTTCCCTCCTCATAAGTCAAAACATGACCTGAATGGGCGCCAATATAATAAACTGGCTGATCTTCGCTTAATAATTCTACTGCTTTATTGATTCGTGGCATTTTTAGTTTTTATGGAATTTAAATATCTACTGTTATAGGATATGAATACAACGCAAAAAAATAAAACCTTGCTCCAGCTGCCAACACACTAAAATCACTGTTAATTAAATAGGGCATTGACTTACATTTGTAATAATAGGATATTTACTTGTGCTTGCTGGAAGCATCCATGTCCGCGGAAAAGACTGAGTCTGACAGTATGATGATCAACAGTTGAGTGAAATTATAACCTTCTGCTTGGATCAGCGGACATCAGGCAAAAACATATAGGAGGTTGTGATGAACAAACACAATCAACAGTTGCCTCCATCAAATCCTGATTTGAAACAACTTAAAAATCGGGCTAAAGATCTAAAAAAGATCTTTGAAAATAGCGGTCCATCCGCAATCGAACGTATTCAGAATTTTCATCCGGAGTTTCTGAATGCTTCTGATGATAAAATCCAAAACGCAAAACTTGCGCTCAGTGATTTTCAGCTAATCATTGCGCGTGAGTATTCTTTTCCAAGCTGGCCAAAGCTCAAGCGTTTTGTTGAAACGGCGTCAGACCATACCGTTACCGAGTCAGCTAATCAGTTGAGATTAGCAATAATTGATGACGACGTCACCTCAGTTAAAAAATTAATCAAAAAGGAACCGGATTTAATAAATGAGCATGTATTAAGGCAGCAATGGGATTATAAAAATCAGCGGCCCCTTACTTATGCCAGTCAGATTGGTCGGGTAGAAATTGTTAAAGTATTGTTGGATGCTGGAGCAGACCCAGGAGCGGATGGACACCTTGCTGTGGCTAGAGCAACCATTTCAGATAATAATCTGCCAGTAACACAATTGTTTATCGAACATGGAGTAGATCCTAATGTGATGGTTCACGGTTGGGGTGCTTGGTTGTTATATCCCTGTGAAAGTTTGTCACCTGAATCTTTAGAATATTTACTAAAATCTGGCGCTGACCCGAATTTGATTTATGAAGATGGCAGATGCCGGGAAACACCAATGGAAATGGTGTTGGGGACTTATATGAGATCTGAAAATCGTCATAAATGTATTAATGCTTTAATCGGTGCCGGTGTCCATTTTGATGACGGTCCGGTTATGGACATTCATCGAAGGCATCTCGATCAGCTTGAAGACAGGCTTAGAACCAAACCATCTTTGATAAGTGAATGCTTTGATAATGTTGACCATGGTGGTACAGCTGGACGAGGTATGACTGAAAAGGGTGGTACGCTTTTACATATTGCTGCGGAATGGTGTGAAACTGAATCCGTAGAGTTGCTCTTAAAGTACGGTGCAGAGGTTAATGCAAAAGCAAAAGTAAATGAGCAGAATGTCGGAGGGCAGACTCCAATATTTCACTCGGTAAGTCAGAATAAATGGAAAGGTGAAGGTTATGTCATTACAAAGCTTTTGCTTGAGGCTGGTGCTGATATTTCAATAAAGGCAAATATACAGGGAGAATTTGATAAGAAGAATAACGTGGCGATATATGATCCTCTCGAATATGCCGAAGCCTTCCCGGCTCAAGAAAAATTCCGCGATGAAAGAATCGTTGATCTATTAGTGAAACATAAAAAATAGGGTGGAACTGTTATGGGGGTGCCTGACCCATTTCCCATTTTCATTGAAATGTTTTAATTGTCATCGCGAGGCTGCTTGTCGGCCGTGGCGATCCAGTGGAATTTCGATCAACTATTGACAGCCCCCTGGACTGCCGCAGTCGGCACACCTCCTTCGCAATGACAAAAGAAAAATGACTTTTGACTTTCAGCTACAGACAACCTGGAGTTGACATGACCCGTATGGGTATACCCACATATACAGCTATGAAAAAAGATATTCACCCCATCCCCGACGACCTGATCGTTCTTGTATTCGATGATGCTGTAAAATCTCACGTTACTTTTGTCGCGCCGCTGCTCAAACGCTACGGCTTTAATGCCACTTTTTATGTTACCGAGGGCTTGGGCTTTCTGAAAAATAAAGAACGCTATATGACTTGGGAAGAGATTCGCGAGCTGCATGAAGCGGGTTTTGAAATCGGCAACCATACTCGCCAGCACAAAGCGGTGAGTAAACAGTCACGTGAGGAATTGATCGCTGATATCGAGCAGATTGATAGCCGATGCGAGGAATATGGCATTCCCGTTCCTGAAACATTTTGTTATCCTGGGGGACACCATTGCCCGGAGGCGGTAGCGGTTCTCGAAGAGAGACAATTCCTTTTCGCAAAACGAAGTTTTGAGATGGAACCCTCTTGGTCAGATGATGATGAGGGAAAAGGGGGGCTGGGCCCTGCCTATGATCCCACCCTTCACCCTCCCTTACTCATCCCAACGACCGGAATGTCAGGACCCAACTGGCCATTTGAAGATTTTGTCCGTGCGGTAGAGCTGGCCAGGGAGGGGAAAATCACTGTTTTTACTTTCCATGGCGTGCCGGATCTGGATCACCACTTTGTAAACACCGATCCCGATAAATTTAAAACTTACATGGAATACTTGTACGAACATAACTGTACCGTTATTGCCGTCCGCGATTTGACTCAATACGTTGACCCTTCGGCTGCTAATAGAGATTAGGTTTCAGGTGTCGGGGTTCAGGGTGGAAGATGTCGGGCTACGCCCTCGGTACAGGATGCACATAACGACGCCGATTATATAATGGAAAAGATTGAATGCCAATAAAGTTGAGAAAAGTATTATCTGTCAGGATCCATCCGCATATACGCATTTACACTTATTCACTTTCTCGCATTTCCCTTTTGACTTTTTGATCTTTTGACTTTTTGACTCAACAAATGACTGAAGAACAAAAGTTCTTTTTTGATCTCCGGGGGTGGATTCTTTTACCTGCCGTGTTATCGTCAGCCGAGATTGATGGGATGAAGAAAGAGGTGTATGATGGCGCTAAGAATGGTTATGAAGGATTACTTCAGAAGTTGCTCGACCATCCGGCCGTCGTGGGTATTCTGACCGAGCTTCTTGCGGAGCCCTCTTTTGTTTCGAACGATTACTATAGCTTCCGATGTGAGAATTCGTTTGTCTTGAACCGCCCTCCCGGATGGAGAATAAGCGATAAAGCTAATTCTGGTGGTACCGGTATGCCTCATGTTGTGCGTCCTCCACAACAGGCGAACGCCATGCGGTACCAGGTACAAGGGGATAAAATTTTTGCAGGGTTGACCCGCGTAGTCTGGGAGCTTGAAGAGGTGAAAGCGGGACAAGGGGGAACCACCTTCCTCAGCGGATCACACAAAGCTCATTTCAACTATGGTGGACCCGACCCGTATAGACCCAATGTCAGTGAGTCGCCCTGGGAAGAAAGCATTCGTGAGACCATGGAGGATTACAGTTGTCCTGCCGGATCTGCCATCGTATTCACGGAAAGCCTGATCCATGCCGCCAATGATTGGACCAATCCCAATAACTCGCGCTGCGCGGTATTCAATTGTTACAACTCTCTCTGGGCTCAATGGCACCTGCTCAATCTGGACCATAAGATTATCGAAAACATGCCCGTAAAACGACGGTCCCTCTTTCGAGGCACCTGGGAACTGGGAGAATTAAATGGCAGTCGCAATCACGGATATGCGGCAAATAATAGATCGCTGTGATGGGAGCGTTGAAGCGCGAAGCGCATCAGCGCGTGTTAAGTTTTAAAGTGTTAGGTTTTAGGAAAGAGGATACAAGGTTCGGGAAAACATAGTTGCTACCATTAGGATCAATCGACAATCGAAAACCCCTACGAAATTTACAGACTGAAATAAAATGTAATCGCCATCACAGTTATTCGGTAAATAATATCAGCTCTCCTTCGATTCCCGTAACACTAACAAACAGGACAGATAATGAAAATAGTACCCATACGACGGATCATAATTCTTACAATAAAGGGTATTTTATTTATTTCGGCTCCTCCTTGTATTGCGAAGGATCTGACGATTTCTAAAGAGTCGGACGAAACAAGTTCATCTTCATCGCACAACGCTGTCGTCCACGACTCGATTGAAATAGACGGTGTCGATATATTCTACCGTGAAGCCGGACCGAGAGATGCACCAACGCTCTTTCTGTTGCATGGTTACCCGACTTCATCCCATATGTTTCGCAATCTGATGCGTGACCTCGCCGACAAATTCCATACCCTCGCGCCTGATTATCCTGGCTTTGGTCGTAGCGAGCAGCCGCCGATGGCCGATTTCGAATACACCTTTGATCATATGGCTGAACTGATGAAGAAATTTCTCAAAGCAAAAGGCGCTGATAAATTCAGCATCTATCTTATGGATTACGGGGCACCCATCGGTTACCGTATCGCCGTCAAGCAGCCGAAGCGCATCCAAGGTCTCATCATCCAAAATGGCTGCGCTTACGAAGAAGGTTTACTCGAGTTCTGGGACCCAATCAGAAAGTACTGGAATAACAAGACTGCTGAGAACGGTAAAGCGCTTGAAGGCTTTCATTCACTCGAAGGCCTTAAATGGCAATACACCCACGGCACGGGATCCCGCCAGAATCAAGTTAGCCCCGACAATTGGGAGATTGATTTGCGTCATTTAACCCGCCCGGAGAATAATGAAATTCAACTCGCCATGTTCTACGACTATCAGAATAACGTGCCACTTTATCCAAAATTTCAGTCCTACTTCCGCAAACGTCAACCACCAACTCTGATTGTTTATGGAAAGAATGATCACATTTTCCCTGAGGCTGGCGCGCATGCTTATAAAAAGGATCTAAAGAATATTGACTTTAATCTATTTGATACAGGTCACTTTGCTCTTGAAACTCATGGCAGAGAAATAGCCCTTTTAATTCGCAAGTTCTTGAGCAAACAGGGAAAGTAGAAATAAATTCCCAATGAGTAATAGGGTAACGCTGGATCTCATTTCACCTACGCCCAAGTTAGGCAGGTTCCGAAGTTCAAGAAATGATAATTATCACCCTCCGTATCAATCGACAATCGAAAATCGCAAATCGAAAATTGTAGAATGCCTGTATTAAGCGAAGAAGATCGAGCGTTTTGGGATGAGAACGGTTACGTCATCATTCATGACGCGGTTCCTCCAGAATACATCAAAGCTACTCAGGATGAAGTTTGGAATTTTTTGGAAATGCAGCCCGACGATCGGGAGAGTTGGTATCCTGACCCGCCTCGACCGGGCCTAGGGGTGAAGATGCATCATCACTAGGTTTTGTGGAACAACCGTCAATACCCCCGCGTGCATCAGGCTTTTTCGGAGATCTGGGGAACAGAGAAGTTGTGGGTAAGTTTTGATCAGTGCAGCATGAGCCCCCCGCTCCGCGAGCACTTGAATGATGGCGGGAAATTGCATTGGGATACCCCTTTAGAACCGCCTATTCCGTTTTGTTGTCAGGGTGTGCTCTACCTGACAGACACAGAAGCGGAGCAGGGAGCGTTTACCTGCGTGCCGGGGTTCCATCTAAAACTCGAAGCATGGTTGGAGTCCTTGCCACCGCACGCTGATCCGCGAAAGCAGGATCTGATGAGCCTCGGAGCGATACCAGTAGCAGGTAAAGCTGGAGATCTCATTATCTGGCATCATTTACTCCCTCATGGAGCGGGAAAGAATACTGCGGACCAACCACGGGTGGTACAGTACATCTCCATGTTCCCGGCTCATGGAAAGGACGAGGATTTTGTAAATTATCGCATCAAAGCATGGAAAAATCGACTGGCCGGCGGGGGGCATTCCGGCAGTAGGGTAGAGTTGAAAAAAGGAAAGGAATTTGAAAAAGGTCAGACCGCTAAATTGTCACCGTTAGGACGAAAATTGTTGGGATTGGATTCGTGGGAGAGCGCTTACGCGCGTCAAAAAGTCAAAAAGTTGAAGGCGAAGGAGAGATCAGTGAACGGTGAACGGTAATCAGTAAACGGTAAACAGTGAATAGTGCTGTCGCTTGTGTTAAGTTCTAAACATGGTTCATTTAGGTGGAACGTGCTGTCCCTATTTATAAAATCGACAATCGCAAATCGCAAATCGACAATTGAAATGTGTCCGTATTAAGCGAAGAAGACCGAGCGTTTTGGAATGAGAATGGATACATTGTCATTCATGATGCTGTTTCTCGGGAAAATATAAAAGCTGCGGAGGATGCTATATGGAATTTTTTGGGAATGCGACCCGACAACCAGGAGAGTTGGTACCCCGACCCCCCACGGCGGGGGATCATGGCTGAAATGTATCAGCACCAGGCATTATGGGACAATCGTCAGTACCCCCGCGTGCATCAAGCCTTTGCGGAGGTCCTGGGAATGGAACAGTTGTGGGTGAGTATTGACCGCGTCAGCATGAGTCCACCGGAACGCACCCCCCCCCCAATGATACCTCGTCAAAACAACCCATTCCATTGCACTGGGATTACGTTTTACAACTCCATGGGGATGGGAAACCCACGCTTATGGAAGGCAGTCTTGAACGGCCTCTTCCGTTTTGGGTGCAGGGTGTGCTCTACCTGACAGACACCGTGGAGAATGGGGGAGCGTTCACCAGTGTGCCGGGATTTCATCGGGAAATTGAAGGGTGGTTGGAAACCCTGCCGCAAGTGGCCGACCCACGTAAGCGAGATGAAAGCGGTGGCGTCTTTTTAAACTACGATGCGTGGTTGGAGACTTTGCCAGCGAATGATGATTCGAGTGTGCAAGCCATAATTGATAGGGGCACAAAACCTGTTCCCGCTAAAGCCGGGGATCTTATTATCTGGCACAGTTCACTCCCTCACGGGGCCAGCTATAATACTGCAAACCATCCACGTGTGGTGCAGTACATGACCATGTTCCCGGCGCAGGAAAATGATGATACTGCCCGCAATCGTCGGATCAAAGTATGGCAAAATGGCATGGCAGCTGAGGGACATTCAATGGATCATTCCGCAGAGCTTTCACCGTTAGGGCGAAAACTGCTGGGTCTAGACAGGTGGGATTAGCTGACTCGCAATGCGCATCCGCTAGTTTTAGGTTTTAAGTGTTAGGAAAATGATCGTCATAAAGAATCTTATAATAATAGTTTCTGACTAAAACTTAAAACCTAACACTTAACACTTAACACGCGACGGTGAAATTCCTACCCGCTTTTTAATTGTTCAATAAACTGAATTATTATGTTAAATCATAGGAGCTCATAATGCCCGTATTAAGCAAAGAAGATCGAGCGTTTTGGGAGGAGAACGGCTACGTTGTCATCCATGATGCGGTTCCCCCGGAAAATATTAAAGCGGCCGAAGATGCGGTTTGGGATTTTTTGGAAATGCAGCCCGACAACCCAGATAGTTGGTACCCCGACCCGCCTCGGAAGAACATCACTATGGAGATGTACCATCACCAGGCATTGTGGGACAATCGTCAATATCCCCGCATGCATCAAGCCTTTGTGGAGATCTGGGAAACGGAGCGGTTGTGGGTAAGTATTGACCGCGCAAGCATGAGCCCACCGGACCGCACATCCCCGAAAGAAGCTGGGAAATCAAAAGGTGATACCTCTTCAAAACAACCAATTCCGTTGCATTGGGATATCGCTATAGAACCACCTATACCGTTTTGTGTTCAGGGGGTGCTCTATCTGACGGACACAGCAGCGGATGGAGGAGCGTTTACCTGTGTGCCGGGGTTCCATCGAAAACTCGAAGCGTGGTTGGCGAACTTGCCGGCGGATGCCGATCCGCGTAAGCAGGATCTGATGAGTCTGGGTGCAACACCGATTCCAGGTAAAGCCGGTGATCTCATCATCTGGCATAGTTCTCTGCCTCACGGGGCAGGTCTTAATACAGCAAGGTATCCACGGGTCGTGCAGTACATCACCATGTTCCCGGTGCAGGAAAAAGACGAAAATATTCTAACTCATCGCGTTAACGCATGGCGAAATAACCTGGCAGGTTTGATCGTCGAAGGCACTGGCAGGAATTGGGAATTACGTAAGGAAAAGGAACATGCTATTGGTCAAACCGCGGTGCTGTCACCGTTAGGGAGAAAGCTGCTGGGGTTGGATTCGTGGGAGCGCTAGCGCGCGTCAAAAGGTCAAAAAGTTGAAGACGGGGGAATCAGTGAACAGCCGCCGTCGCTTCGCTATGGCGTGCCAAGGTGAACGGTGATAAGCGCTGATGCGCGTGTTAAATTTTAATCATTATTCAAATAGGTGGAACGCGGTGCCTGTCCGATATAGTCCCGCTACCGCGGGACGACGGCTGATCCCAACCGCGTTTGTATATATTATTAATAAAGAAGTGCGCTGAAACAGCCCGCTCCACCTATTCTTAGTTAATCATTTTAGTTTCTTGCATCCTGAACTCTCAACCTTGAACCTTCCAATGAAAATGGAAAAATGATGGATAATGAAAACGACGATACATTAATAAAGGAGTTAATATGGATAAACTAAAAATTTTGATTGTCCATGCCCATCCAGCTGATTTTGCCTGTGATGCTTCTGCAACTATAGCCTTGCATTCAGAAAGAGGTGATAAAGTAACTAGCTTAGTGGTTTCTCATGGTGAAAGACACCATATGCTATGGATTCATGATCAGGAGACTAAACCTGTAGAAAAACAAGATCCCGATTTTAAAAATCTAAATATAGATAACTATCGGGAATTCAAAAAACGTGAGACCGAACGCATCGCCTCTATCCTCGGAGTGGATGAATTGTTAATGCTGGGATGGACCGACAGCGAAATATATTTTGATCATGACAAAGTTGAACAAATATCTGAGATAATTAGAAAAGTTAAACCAGACATATTTATAACCAGATTGCCAAATGTCCCTTACCTCTATTCAACGCATAACGATCATCCTGAAACGGCAAGGATAGCGATGAAAGCTCTCCGGCATGCCGAAGAGAGAGTTAGACAATTTGACGGAGTTGATGCCTATAGAGGTGTGAAGCAAGTTTTTCATTCGCTTGCAGGAGGGGAGGAAGTTAATTCTAATCATATGTTACTACCAGGAATTACTCCAGATGTTTGGATCGATACCACATCGGTTATAGAGAAAAAAGTGCAAGCTATTGACCAGTTAGTGAGCCAGGGATATAAGGGTAAATTTGCCAGGCGGGTTGTTGAAGCTAGAGATGGAAGGTGGGGGATGATAGCGGGAACCGCCTATGCTGAACCATTTGTAAGACCAACCGGGTTGATTTATAACAGTCTGCCTTTACCCTCAAGCGCTATTAAAGATGCCCATAAACCGACAATTGACCATAGCGGAAAGACATCAGTTCACAAAATACCTTCAGTAACTCCGAAGGCAGCTTATAAGCTTAAACTTTAACTGTATGGTTCAGTTTCCCTTTTTCCCCATTAGAGGTTATGGATATATATGAAGCCATGCAGCGACCCCCGCTGGGATTGGACAGTTGGGAGAGCTGATGCGCTTTGCGTGTAAGCTCGTTTTAGGTGTTAAGTTTTAAGTGTTAAGTAAAATCAACCTAAAACATAACACATAAAACTTAACACGCGCTTGCGCCCGCGTTATCCTTGACACTCTACGGTCGTTGCTAATTAAGATCGCAACCGATGTTAAAGCGCAGGAAAGGGTACTTGAAGCCGCGGAAAGGCCGCGTTCCTAAGGCAAGTCGTCAGCTGGAGGACGAGGGTTACACCATTTTACATAAGGTGCTTAGCAAGGAGGAGGTCGATGACCTCGCACGGGAAATCAATGAGGTTTATGATAAGCTTCCACCCGATGGACGAGTAAGCCTTGGTCTTTTGGAAGAGGACAGAGCTTTCCGTTATGAAATGTTTAATCGCAGTGCCTTGTGCCAGGAAGTTGTCGCCCATCCGAAGATCCTGAAGACCATTGAACCACTGTTGGGCGAAGATTGTCACATTATTGCGAACACCAGCTGGCGCAATCCGCCCGATTCCGATCCTGAACATAAGGGCGGAGTCTGGCATATAGACGGAGGTCCCCATATTCCGCTCGATGACGATCAGGTATGGCCGAGCAACATACCTCACCCGGTTTTTGCCATCGGCACCCATATTTTTCTAACAGACTGTCCCATGGATTGTGGCCCCACGGGCGTAATTCCGGGCAGCCATCTTTCGGGCAAACCGGCACCGCTCAATCATGACATGTTGCTGACCTGGAACAATGTTTCGGTAAAGCCCCTTCCTGCCAAAGCGGGCGATGTCGCGATGTTCGTCTCAGATATTTGGCACAGACGGATGCCAACATCCGATGAAGATAGTGGCCGATTCTTTCTGCAAGTGCATTACGCGCGAAGAGACATAGCGCAGCGATTAAGGCGGACAGCTGAGGTTAATCATGTCTCGCCACAAGCCATCGCGCGCATCAAAAGTGATCGTGAAAAAGCATTACTCGGTTTGCATCCCCCGAAATTCTATGACGGCTAAGAAATGCAAAAGGGTTAATACCCAGAACTTAGAAATAATTAAATTAATCACATGGAATTAAAAGGAAAAGCAGCATTAATTACAGGCGGCAACAGCGGAATCGGTGAAGCTATCGCATACGCCTTGGCGGAAAAGGGAACAGAAGTATTGATAAGCGGCCGACGGGAAGAACAGAACCGCGCGGTTGCTGAAGCGATCAGTAAAAAAACCGAGACCCGGGTAGAAGCGGTAACCGCCGATGTCAGCATTGAGGAAGATTGTGAAATGATGGTTCGCCGAACGATTGAACTATTCGGAAAAATCGATATCTGTGTTAATAGTGCGGGGGTCTCAACGGGACCCCAGTTTTCGGAGCTTTCCACCGAAGTCTTTGATCAGGTACTTAAAACCAATTTATACGGAGCATTCTGGTGTTCACGAGCCGCATTTAACGCGATGCGTAAGAATAAACTGAGTTCTCCGGATGATATTCGTGGTTATATCATAAACATTTCATCGGTTGTAGGACTGGAAGCTTACGCGCGAAGTGGGACTGGGAGTGGCGTTTACAGCGCTTCCAAATTCGGCATGATGTCGCTCAACCAGGGCATGTCTGGCTCGGGGCAGAAGGAGTTGATAAAAGTTACCGCGATATGCCCCGCTATGGTCTCTACGCCAATGACTGAAGAATGGCGAAGCAACAATAGCAAAGAAGGTGATGAATTTATTGAACCCGAAGATGTAGCCGAAACAGTGCTTTACCTCATGCGCCTCTCACGTGCAGTCTGGCCCGTGCAGGAAGTTTTGCCCAGACGTGAAGATGAGTGTTGAGAGATTTGCGATATTCGAATGCCAATTTTCGATTGAGTTATTACTCTCTTCTTGTCATTGTGAAGGAGGCGATAGCCGACTGCGGCAATCCAGGGGAATGTCTGTTGCGAAATGTAATTTCCCTGGATTGCCGCGTCGCGTTGCTCCTCGCAATGACAATTGAAATTGATGTATTCTCCATCTAAGATTTAATAGTGGAACAAAGTATGAAGGTTTTAAGCAAAGAAGATCTAAAGTTCTGGGATGAGAACGGTTACGTTATCATTCATGATGCGGTTCCTCCGGAAAATATTAAAGCGGCCAAGGATGCGATTTGGAGTTTTTTGGGAATGCAACCTGACAACCGGGAGAGTTGGTATCCCGACCCGCCTCGGAAGGGTATTGGGATTGAGATGTATCATCACCAGGCTTATTGGGACAACCGTCAATACCCTCGCGTGCATCAAGCCTTTGCCGATATCTGGGGAACGAATCGGTTGTGGGTAAGTTTTGATCGCGGCAGCATGAGTCCTCCGGATCGCACAAATCCTCAAGATTCCGATAAACTGAACGGGGGTTCCTCATCGAAACTACCCCTTCCCATTCACTTTGATGGCCCCGTAGATCCTGCCAATCCGTTTTGTGTTCAAGGTGTGCTCTATCTTACAGACACGAAAGAGAATGGGGGTGCATTCATCTGTGTCCCTGGGTTCCATCGGAAAGTCGCTGCCTGGTTGAAGACATTGCCTCCTGATTCCCATCCGAATAGACAAGATTTTATGAGCCTCGGCGCAAAGCCGATTGCAGGTAAAGCAGGTGATCTCATTATCTGGCACCAATTACTGCCCCACGGGGCAAGTCAGAATACGGCGCGGTATCCAAGGGTGGTGCAATACATCACCATGTTCCCTGCGCAGGAAAAGGATGAAGAAACGCGAAATTATCGTGTCAGCGCATGGCAAAATAACCTGGCCGGCGGAGGGGCCTGGGGTGTGATGCACGAGTTACCTATCGGCAAGAAAGTGGAGCTGCGAAAAGAAAAGGAACATGCCATCGGTCGACCCGTGAAACTATCTCCCCTAGGCCGAAAACTGCTGGGGTTAGATTCCTGGGAGCGCTGAAGCGCTTTGCGCAGCAGTTAGTTTTAGGTTGAAAGAAGTATTATCCGCCAGGATCAATCGAAATTCGCAAATCGCAAATCGACAATGGCTATCAGTCTATATCGGGCGCCCAGATGCGATTCTCACGGGCTTCGAGGAAACCCTCGTTGGTGGACTTGAGTTTCCAGATTTCTAATTTCCGGATTTTGGTCGGGGTTTTGCTGCGTCCGAAGAAGGCATACGCCTTTAAACTGTTACCTCCATCGCGGTAAGCAAGATGGGAAGTCAAAGCCGCTTGACGACCGCTGATGAAGACCTCGATCAGATACTTGTCGACAAAGATGCACAGCTCTAAATCTTCCCCATCCGGGAGATCGGCGACGGAAAATGGCGCTTCGGTTTCTCCAATGCAAACGGTGCCGGTCTCAGGCCGAATGAGCACGAGGAGGCCTTCATTGTTTCCGCTGGCGAACAGCCGGATTCCGAAGCGCCTGCGTTCAGCCGCCGCTCTATCCATGGAGACGCGCAGCTCAAAAGAGTCCGACTCGATATCGGCGATGGGCAGTTCCTCGGACGAGGTCACTTCCAGATCGTTGAAGATAAGTTCTTCGTGCCGGAGCGACTCGAGCTCGCGCAGCGGTTGGATACTCAGGCTACCGTCCTCGTGAAGGCCCAGCTCACGCGGCAGTGACTGGATCGACTTCAGATTGATTTCCGGATCGAGGGTGGTAAGCCAGGCCCACATTACGCGGCGACCATCTGCTGTAAGCACGCTCTCCGGCGCAAAAAAATCACGGTAGCAAGGGTCTGTGAGTGACTGATCTGGGCGTCTCCAATTCATACGCCCATGGGTGTGAGGAACGAACTGCTCGGCCTTGGCATCCCAGTCGCCAAGGTAGTAGCGGCAGCCGATCATATGACTGATACACAGGAGCATCCACTGGTTTCCGAAGGGGTAGAAATGGGCGCAGGACAGGTCTTCGCCGATGGCGACATCCGGCATGTCGTGTTGCATGAAGGGCCCGACGTAGCTCCAGTTGATAAGATCAGTAGACTTGCACAGTTGAACGTCGTCGGCAGCGGAATAGGCGTAGTAAGTGTCGTTGATGCGGAAGCAGTCGGGGTCGTGGGTTAAACCGATGTCTTTCCCGTCGGGATCGCCTTTCGGCAGAATCGGATAGGGTTTCTCCCATTCACTGAGTTGATTGTTCTTCGCGACTGCGATGTACGATTGATTTGGGTCCGCCAAACCCGCGTAGATGGCGGCAGGCTTTCCCTCCGCGGTGATGAATCCGGTGCCGCTGAACATGCCGGTGCCCGTAAAGGAAGGCTGCAGCTTGGTGGACTGCCATGTCCAGTGCAGCATGTCGGGGCTGGTGACGTGGACAAAGGAGTATGAAATTTTCTCCTTCCACGGGTGCCGCAAGATGTAGTGCAAGTGGTAGACGCCGTCGAAATAATAGGCGACGTTAGGATCGCCCGGTGCACTGTCGCCACCGGGGTGCATCAGGTGGTAGTTGAGAACCAAGTCGTCAGCTACTATTTCTTCGTCGGTGTGTTTCATTCGTGTGTCCTCTCATTTGTATTCATTTTGGAAAAATCCTCCTTTTTCAACAGGAGATGACGCATTGATTCCTATCACAAGAAAATTTTCAACCTATTGCCCCTTCAATTACAAAAAGATCGGTATGACCCCTTTTGAATTTGCCTGTAGAGTGAAAACTTAAATATTATGATGAGGAGTAGCTAAATGAAACTCAAGGCATCAGAAGTCCAAACTTTTCAACGAGAGGGATACTTGAAGATCCCCCATCGGATAATTGAGGAAGACCACCTTCAGCGTCTTGTCAGGTCCTATGACGAGGTATTTAATGGAGCGGGTGTACGCAACCTTTCGGAAATGGAATCCACAACTGAAGATGCCGTGGAAACAGATGACGGGAAGATGTGGAAAGTGGAGGAGATGTGGAAAAGAAGCGAGGATTTCTGGCATCTGGTCTATCACAAGCCATTGCTTGAGATTGTTGAGAGCCTGATTGGTAGAAGCGTACAGCTATTTGGAGACGAGGCACTTTATAAACCAGCGAACAATGGTGGCCCTATACCCTGGCATCAGGACAATGGCTATTGGCGCTGTCAACGTGCAGACCTGGTCAGTATCTGGATTGCCCTCGACGATGTCGATGAAGAAAACGGATGCATGTATGTAATCCCCGGTAGTCACATTAGCGGTGAGGTGGAGCATTCACGATCTAAGACGGGTGATGGCAATATATCGAAGATTTTGCTGACAACTCAGGTTGATGAAAGCAAAGCGGTCCCCATACCCTTGTCCGCGGGTCATGCCATGGTTCATCACTGTTTAACCTTACATGCTACCCGACCAAACTTTTCTAGCCATGATCGGCGCGCAATAGTCATTAATTACATGCCAGTTGGTACCCGAAATGGTGAAGGGGAGTTGTTGAAAGAAGGTTTTCCCATTTTAGCTTCCACGTCGTAAGCTAATGAATAGATAAGAGAGTCGTGTGGAGTCGCTAAATGAAACTCAAGGAATCAGAAGTCCAAACTTTTCAACGAGAGGGATACTTGAAGGTCCCCCATCGGGTGATTGAGAAAAATCACCTCCAGCGTCTTGTCAGATCTTATGACGAGGTATTTAATGACCATGGAATAGGAGAAGGTGTGCGCAACCTTTCGCAAACGGAATCCACAACTGAGGCAGCGGTGGAAACGGATGACGGGAAGATGTGGCAGGCAATGGGGATGTGGAAAAGAAACAAGGATTTCAGGTATCTGCTCTATCACAAGCCGTTGCTCGATATTGCTGAGAGTCTGATTGGTGGAAGCGTACAGCTATTTGGAGACCAGGCGCTTTATAAACCGGCGAACAACGGTGGCCCTATTCCCTGGCACCAGGACAATAGTTATTGGCGTTGTCAGCCAGCAAAACTGGTCAATATCTGGATTGCCCTCGACGACACCGATGAAGAAAACGGTTGCATGAATGTCATCCCCGGCAGTCACGCGAGCGGTGCGTTGGAGCATTCACGAGCTAAGACGGGCGATGGAAATACATCGGCTATATTAATGACATCACAGGTAGATGAGGGGGGCAAAGCTGTCTCCATACCCTTGACCGCGGGTCATGCCATGGTTCATCATTGTTTAACCTTTCATACCACGCAGCCAAATTATTCCAGCCGTGACCGGCGGGCAATGGTCATTCACTACATGCCGGTAGGGACCCGCAATGGTGTCGGGGAGTTGTTGGAAGAGGAAGACTATCCGCTATTGAGAGGTCAGAACGTTAATTAGACAAGCAGGACAGGTCCTTCGGCGATGCTCAGGGCAGGCAGGTGTCGGGTGTCGGAATAGATATATAAGATGGACAATGAAAACGACCATCAATAGCGTGGATGGGAATGGGGATTTTATTTAAATCCATGCACGCATAATTTTACACATAAGATAAAAATGGAAGGTTGCCGATGTTAACCGACCAGCAAGTCACATTTTTTAATACCTTTGGTTTCATTATCCTCAGGGAAGTGTTTTCGGAAAATGAACTCGCTATTATTAATGATGAGTTTAATCGAGGGGCTATAGATAAGCGGCAAATTCACCCGACGCTTACTAACTGGTCCAACCTTGGCCCGGAGGCATCTTTCCTCAATGTGTTGCCGGAAGATCCGCGAATATGTGAAACGGCAGAGCAGTTATTTGGAGAAGATGCGGTAGCGATGTCATCGAACAGTAGCCGCCGGGTGGGCGACACACACTGGCATACTGATCGACCTGCCCCCCATTCTTACGGAATGAAATTTTCCGCTTATCTGCAGCCCATCGATGCCAGTAATGGCGCGCTTCGTGTCATACCGGGATCACACAAGAAACCATATATTGATAATCTGAAGAAAATTGAATTGAATACTCCGGATATTAGTGTGCCCTCGTATTCCTGTGTGTCATATCCAGGAGACATTGTCCTTATCAACTTAGCCTTATGGCATTCCAGTTGGGGCGGATCCTCTGACCGTCGCGTGTGTACCATGGACTTTTACAAAAATCCTAAAATACCTGAAGAAGAAGAGGCTATTTATGATCAGGTGAAAATCGATAAAGAAGTTTACGCAAAAGTCCGCACCAGCGGGACTAACTTCCATCCCCAATGGTTAGCCAATTCTCAAAACAGTCCCCGACGTCAGCGCTGGATCGATTGGTTGCGGAAATATGGGTATGTCGAATCGAATGCGACCTGAAAAGTTTTGACCAGCTTAGTGAAGGTATTAATATTCGTAATCTCTAATTCCCACTCTCAAGTTAACTAATATTATGATACAGGATAATCACAGTCTTACAGAAAAGCAGATCCAACACTTTGAGACCTTTGGCTTTTTGGTCCGCCGTCAAGTGTTTAGGCTCGAGGAAATTGAACGTATTGACGGAGAGTTTGAAAATCATTTAACCGGAATGAAAGAGGAGTTTGAGCAAAAGAAAGATAGGCCTTGGCCTAATTGGTCGAATCTGATTCCAGAGACACCTTATATAGCAAATTTATTAGAAGATCCACGTATCTGCGTGCCTACCGAACAATTGCTGGGAGAAGACACCGCCCCTGTGTATTCCAATGCCAACAGCATGAATAAAAGTACCGGTTGGCATCCAGATATGCTTCATCGACATATTCGCGGACTTAAAAATCTTATATACCTGCAACCAACAACCGGTGATCATGGATCATTACGTCTCATTCCAGGTTCCCATATGAATCCAATGTTTGATGAACTGCTACGGATTGGATTAAAAATAACCGCTGATAACGGACCGCAGTTTCTAAAAGATTCCGGCATGCGTGGTGAAGATATTCCCGCTTATATATTTTGTTCGGAGCCTGGGGACGTAATCACTTTTAACCAGAATACATGGCATGCCGCTTTTAATTGTTTTGAAGATCGAAGGCTCTGTTCTTTTGGTTTCTACAGCAACCCGAAGACTGCTCAAGAAGAAGTGGAACTACATGCACTGGCGGATAGAGCAAAAGAGCATAAAAAAACCCTGACCATGAGTTCACAATCACAATACCATCATCCGTGGTGGTTATCTAACCCGGAAGGCAGTGCGCGGCGAGCACGATGGATAGAGTGGTTAGAGAATTGGGGATTTATCGAAGCTTTAAATAATTAAATAAGGTGGAGCGGGCTGCCTGACGTCCATAGCCTAACAACGCACAGCGACGGCTGTTCCCCTAGCACGCTTCTTTACTTACGACATTCACCAACGCGGTAGGGAACAGCCGTCGTCCCGCGGTGGCGGGACTATGGCTGTCAGGCACCGCGTTCCACCCTATATGTCATAGCTAAGATGATAATTTACATATTACCTCTGAACCCAACCTGCCCTGAGCGCAGTCGAAGGGAACCTTCTTACCTAATACTTAAATCCTAACACCTAACACACAAAATCTATCGATTTTTTCATTCCCCCTTCAGGCTATGAACCGTCAACCCTTCGAATTTTGGTTTACCGGGAGTGATGAAACTCAAGGAGTAACCCAAAACAATTCCCACGGTCATCCCGACAATGGAATATAGGAAAAAATGAACATCGGTATATTGTTTTAAAAAACACAATAGTATGACACTAAGCACCGTGCTGGTAATAACGCCGAAGCTGTTCGTGCGATTGGTAAAGATGCCAAGCGCAAATACTCCCCCTATCGCACCGCCAAACAGGTTTAAAGCAATAATAAATACATCCCACATCGAGGAGCTGTCCAGTTTTGCCATCCAGAGGGCGGCACCCGTTCCAAACATTCCGAGCAATCCAGTCAGCCAGCGTGAGACGACAAGTAAATGATGATCGGTAGAGGCCGGCCTGGACCGCTTGTAGAAATCAGTGACGATGACCGTCGCCGTGCTGTGCATGGAACTGTCCAGGCTGGACATCGCCGCGGCAAAAATTCCGGCAATAATGATACCACTGAGACCGATGGGGATATTTTGAACAATAAATAAAGGGACGACGGCATCAGTGGGCAAAGTCGGGTTTAATTGTTGGGGATGTGTTTTATAATAGACGTAAAGTACAGTCCCCAGACCAAATGCGATAAAAGACCAGGGGATGGCAAACAGGCAATCACACCAAAGCGCTTTTTTCGCTTCTTTTGCATCCGCAGTCGTCATAATTCGCTGAACGATCGTTTGATCCGTGCATAAATTTAATAGGCGGGTGATTATAGCATTCAGGAGGACAACCCATATTACTGCTTCAGTGTAATCCCATTTGAAAATGGCCATCGTCAGCTTGCGGTCTGTCAAAGCAACTTCAAAAAAAGTTCCTACCCCGCCATCGATGTCTGTAAGGACAAGCACGATACAAAGTATGGCACCCCCCATAAGAACAATGAGCTGAATAACATCCGTCCAGATGACGGCTTCCATACCTCCCAACACGGTATAGACGGTGGCGAATACACCCATGAGAAGGATGCAGGTGTATTTATCGATACCGGTTACCGCGGAGAGCGCGAGCGCTGGTAGAAAAAGAACGACGCTCATGCGCCCGAGGATTTGAAAGAGACAGAATATCCCGGCAATTATAAGACGAACAACGATATTAAACCTTGCTTCAAGGTACTCGTAAACGGAAGTAAACTTTAATTTGTGATAAAAAGGAATGATCGTGCTATTAATAAACGGAACGACGATAAACCAAACGACAACTGCGGTAAAATAGACCCAGTTAGTAGCAAATGCTTTCGCGGGAATAGCCATAAAACCAATGGAACTTACTCCCGTAGCTAACATGCTCAGCCCAGCTGCCCAGAAAGGAATGCGCTTCCCCGCCAGCAAATAATCTTTCGTCGTTTTTTCCCTTTTGGAAAAATAAAACCCCATCCCCATTAACACGACCAGATACAATATAAGTAATGTGTAATCGAGGGGATGAAAATACCTTTTTATTATACTCTTGGTTCGAGCAAGAAAGATTTTAGTAGTCCGTATTCCCGGCGATGTTTCTCCGCTCGCCAAAACGTAACCCTCTGCAAAGGGAACGATACCCGTATGCACTATGCTTTGTGGAAGGTGTCCGAACTTTACCCAGGTGTCGGTAATCGTATGGTAGGCTAATATGTCATCAGCAAATCGAGATTCGACCTTCAACAAACCAGTCCGGCCGATATAATGACCATCAGATCCGCCGAAAATCATGATATGCGACTGACCGATCGCAGCTGCAGGTGCCTGGAACGCGGGGCGTGGCATAGGCGCAATTTGCTTCCAACGATTAATTAAATCATCTTCACGTGGATCATAAAAGTAGGCGTCATTGAGATAGACTTCATCGTGTTTACCACTAAACAGATATAGACAGGGATGATAGCCGCTGTTTTGGGTAATGAGTGTCGCTCCGTAGCGTTCTAAACCAGGAAAGGATTGAAGCTCCTGCCACAGCATCATCTCGCCCTCTTGGGATGGCATAAGATCCAAGACCATGAAATTATTGAGCGGGCCCTCCTCATTCATTCCCCCGGCAGCATAGATCATATTCCCAACGCGCGCAGCAGCTGCCCCATGACATTTGAGAGGAAGACCTGGTAATTCCTCTCTTACAATTTCCTTACTCTCTTCATTCCAGTTTAAAATAAAAACTTCTTCATATAGGTTGTTTTCATCGCGTCCTCCCAGGCAGACGAGACCATTATCCACTACCACCGAGGCTCCATCGGTGACAGGATGCGGCAATTTAAAATTTGTATGCCAAAGGTATTTATTTTTACCCGTTTTTTCTAAAACGTAAATTGAATCATGATAGACAGTTTGTCCGTCTTGGCTATTAATTTGAGATGTACTCGACCCCCCGGCAATTATCAACGCGCCATTGCTTGTTCCGATAAATGCTCCGGCAATGCCCGCTTCGTGTGGCAAGTTTGGCAATTCTTGCCAGGTGAATAAATCATCAGGGGAAATATTTTCACCGGATTCTGCCGCGACGGAGGTGCAGACGGTAATTAAAATAGATAGAAATATAAATAAAGTGTATCGCATGCGATAGCCATTACCGAGACCCGCGGCTGCGTGAAAACATCTTCCAAAGGTAGAGAAGACACAAGAAAAAGATTTAGGGAAATAAGGTGGAGCCATCAGGCACGGCGACCCACCATTTTCAATTTATAATAAATAGTAGAGTGGAATCCTGCATTCGCATAGACGCTATCCCTCTACAGGTGTCGGTATCAACACACGCGCTGTAACTTGACATCAAAGCCACTAATTTTATATTAACCGGTATCATGAAATATGTTACTCCCGATACGGACTGGTCTAAATTGACTTTAGGGGAGAGGATCAAACATCTCGAAATCGAAGGTTACGTCGTAGTTCCAGATATTCTCAGTCCCGAGCATGTCAAAAAGCTCAAAGCTGAAACGATAAAACTTGAGACTAACCATACCGATTACAGTGAGAGACAACGTGTTTTAAAAGAGAGAAATCTGGAGTATAAGGGTGGGGTCTTTACCGATCTAGTTGCCCATCCTCCCACCATCGCTTTCTTGAAAGAACTTTGTGGCGATGAGATTATCATGATGTCGTACTCCTATTCGCGTTCTGAACCGGGCCATCCGGGTATCAATTTTCATAGTGATGCCATGAGTTATGGATCGCACCATTTTGGACACTCACTCAGCTGTCCGAAAATGCTGCGTGTTCTCTACTACCTGGACGATCTAACCCCGGAAGTTTCACCTTTCCGCATTATCCCTCGCACGCATCTTAGTTTTCATAATCAGGCCAACCCCTACCTGCGTTACAAGGAACATCCTGAACAGGTCATGGTTACCTGCAAGGCGGGGTCTGCAGTTTTCTTTAATATGTATTGTTTTCACGGAAATTTCCCTAACGTAGGGGATAGGCCGCGAGAAGTGTTGTTAATAAGTTACCGTCCTTCGTGGGCCGGTCCGATTAATGAAATTGAGTCGAGAGACCCTGAAAAAGTAGCAACCCTGCCCCCAGAAATACAAGCGTTAATGGGCGATTTGAATACCCGCATCTGGAAGCCGGATGCAGGTAACATTCACCCCGACATGCCCAGTGAAGCTACGGGAATCAATCCGAGTCGTTGGGATCGCGTCTAGTGTGATTGCGGATTGAGGATTACAGAATGCGTAGCGACGACACTACCGAACGCAGCGACATCTTCCATTCCAGGGGTTTACCGGTCACGTATTGACATCCCTCTGGAATGGAAGATGTCGGGCTGTAACCCTCGGTAGCTTCGTCGCGTTGCTCCTCGCAATGACAATAAGGTGGAGCGTTCCACCTCTTTGCTTAACACCTAAAACTTAAAACCTAACACTTCTCGAAGAGATCAGTCGATAGTGATCTCTTCGAGAGCAACCTCAATTGCATCTCCATCTTCATTGGCGAAGGTTGCATCGATACTCAGTGTGGGCTGAGGGGTGTTGTCGGACTTGAAATTGTTCTGGGTGATCAGGGTCTCAAACCCGGTTGTCGTCGATCCACTCTCTGCGACGACGATCGAAGCTCCGTTCGTCTGGGCCAGGTCGCCTCCAGTGATCCGCAAACCGGGATTGCCTGCCGGCACCGTGAACGATCCTGAACCAAATAGCAGGTGTGGGACCGCATCGTCGCTGGCATCGATGTCCCCGACGGTCAAACGTACCGCGATCGGCACTCCCCGCGCATCTATGCCGATCCTGCCGGTGCTTCCCGAAAAAACAGTGTTCGACAACTGCATGCCACCCATTCCCGTGGAGTTGATCACTTCCACCAGGGTCACGTCGGCTTGTGCATCATAGACCTGTCCCTCGGGGAACAGCGCCTGGTTCACCGCGTTGATTGATCCTACCGTGAAGATACTGAAGAAAGTACTGGAGTCAGCACCATCAATAACCACGCTCGGTTTGCCCGTCACGTACTCCACTGCCTGATTATAGCGCGGGGGCAGGGCCGGGGGCAGGAAGGACGCAGGGTCCAGGTTTACGGTAAAAGTGCCAGCGCCCGAAAACTCAACCTGCACGATATCCTCGTCTTCGTCCATGAAGGAAACCCTCGTGATCTGATTCGGTTTCGCTGGGAGTTGAATGGATTCCCCGGTGAGCAGGATCTGGTCGAAGACGTTACCGTTAGGATGCTGGATGTTTTCACCAGCTATATCACCTGAACCGTCGAGGACGAGAGGGACAGAGTGAGCTGCAACGGTAATGACTGCAGTATCACTATTGACGGTCCCTCCGGCATTTGTGACCAGCACCCAGAAGTTTGTGCTCGTTGTGAGTGCACTGGTGGTGAAGGTGCTGTCAGTGGCTCCGCTGATAGGACTAGTGGTATCACCGCTATTACCTGAATACCACTGGTAAGTAAGATCATCTCCACTGACCATAACTGATAAAACAACTGCAGTTCCCGATTGCACTTCCTGACTCGCGGGTTGGTTAGTAATGGAGGGACCTTGTGCGGGGGGCGGTTCACCTCCCCCCGTCGGGATGCCGATCGGAGTAAACCCAAAATCGTCAAGAGCGATGTTCGTTAAAAATCCACCAGTCTGCGCTTGTGGTGACGGACCATTTCTATAAGTAATTTTTGCTATCCCGTCCGGCGCTCCTAATTCTTCTGCCACAAAGGAGAAAAAGGTAAAGGGAAAGTCAGGCAACTCGATACTCATATTTAAGGGGACATCATTGGTCGAGGTGAGCATATTCCCCGCCGTGTCGAATACTTCTAACGTCCCGTCGCCTTCTTCACCCACCGCCGCGTAAAACTCCACCTTCGCCGCCGGTGTTTCTTCAAAATTTATTTCTCCCATCGTTTCATCAAGAACTTGCCAGGAACCACCTGCGACATCGCCTAATGATGATGAACTACTGGGAGCGAGAGGAAAAGTATGGTTAAAACGCTTAGTCACGTTGCTATTAATGGTTACAATAACGGTGGTAACGACACCCGTAGTAAAATGAGCCGTGTTTGGTGATTCACCGATGGTAAAATTTACCCGGTTTACAGAAGTTTTAAATATGGGGTGATTATCTAAATCCGAAAAATCTTCAAAAACGGTATTGTTGGGAGGCCCTACAACATGGGTAAAAGTAAGGTCATCAATGGAGACTTGGCCGGAAGCATTAATAATTTTAATTTCTTTGATTCCGTTCGTAAAATTGAGATCCGACGTATCGTTGATATCCCCGCTGAAAGCGACGAAACTTTGCAGAGGAGGGTTAGCACCAGGACTGATGTTATCGGGAAGGCCGTTTACAATACCAGAATCTGCCAAAACAAGAAAAACTTTATCTCTTAACTCAATGCGTCCACCACCCTGGGTATCGGCGGCAAAGAACTGAAGATTTTGCACACCTCGCTCAAAGAGAATTTTTCCTTCTGAAGCACCGGGAACAAGGACCAGGGCCTTGATACCTGAATGCGCAAGAGCGGGATTAACTACGGTTTCCAGGGTAAAGTTAATCACCCGGGCGGTGAAGGGTGATTCGCCGATAGTAAATTCAGTTCCTTCTGCGGAGACACCCTCGAAATCGATGAAGGTTTCCTGATTTTGAGGAAAAGCAAAGGGTATACCCGCTAATAAGGTGGATATTATTAAAATTGAATTAAGGCTTTTCATAATCATGAACAAGAAAAATTCGAAGGCTTATTATATTGGCCGGAAACAGCCATATTGATATAAGGGAACTTTGACAAGAGCTATTGCGCGCTTAAAGTTCCTTTAAGCGCGCCGTCTATCTTCGCGCTTGCGTTCTCAACCTCGTTCTTCCACCTTCAATACCGTGAAGAAATGCTTTAGGAACGGTCTCGCCGGGGATGTGTGCCCGTACCACACGAAAAGCGATTTCTTATCAGATGAAAAATCTCATAAAAAAGGGCGTTAAAATGATGAAATATATTCACACTCCAGAAGATTCAAAAGATATCGATACTAAATTAGGGGTCGCTATAGCCGGGCCTGATCATGTCAAGATGGCCAAAGTTACACTCGGCGAGCTTGGGTTTAATAATTTTCCCACGCAGCGCTTGATTATTGGCACTCATACATGGCCTCCGGGTAGAAGTCACGGTTCTCATCATCATCCGAACTGGGAGCAGTGCTATTACATCATGGCAGGTCAGGCAGAGATCACCGTTGGGGATGAGAAACGGATCGTTGGACTAGGAAGCTCTGCGTATATGCCGGCGAATGTCGAGCACAACATCACCGCAGTCGGTGATGAGATGATGGTAGCGTTCAATATCGGATGCGTCCTTGATGAAAATTATGAGGGAACAAATATAGTAACATGAGCTGAGAGTATCCCGATTGCGGAATACGGATTGAGGGTTGTCGTGTAATACACTAGGTAGCGATTGCGGATTGTGCCTGACGGTTATTAATACCTTCGAATTGTCTTTGCAATGGTGGAACGCGGTGCCTGACGGCCATAGCCTTGGCGACGGTTGTTCCCTACCGCGTTATATAAGTAATAGAAAAGAAGCCCGCGTTCCACTCGGCGGCGGCGACAAACAGGGCGACTTCTTGAATGCCATGCTCCCGGCAAAAGCAAGCGAGGTTGCGCGCGTCCTCGCCGGGAATGATGTGGTACCGGAGTTGATAACGGACAGTATCGCCCTCAATCATCTTATCGGCATCATCCTGCATATCTTCGTATCTAGCCTATGGCGTCAAGGCATTTAGGAATTGTTTACCGACCAATATTTTTTTCATTCTTCGCCGATATCCTCTAGCTTCACAAGCTCCCCGCGATCTGCTGATTCTTCAACGGCGAAGCAAAGCTTCATAGTCGCATAGGCATCGCGAGGACTTGTTTTAGGAGGCAAACCCCGAGCGACACGTCGCACGACATCCCTGCTCTGGTCAAGGGTGTTATGGTAGTAGGAATGATTGTCTTGTTCATCCCATGTCAGTTTTTCAGCCAACTTGCTTGTAAAACAATCCTGGTCCTCGATGAACTCCCAACGTTCGATCGATCGGCCAAAGGTATCGGTTTTTACCACGCCCTTCGTTCCTACGACCACATACTTAAGCACATAGCCCAACTCCGACAGCTCATCTTTGTGTTGCGCTTTCATCATTGGGTCATAAGCAGCAGTGGCGGTTGGAAGTCCCATCATACAAGTCAGGTGGCTGACCGCACCGTTCTCAAAACGGTAGATTGCATGGTAGTTGTCGCGGACTTCGTAATAGGGGATGATATTCGGAGCAGAGCGCGCGAAGACGTCGATGACCGGGGAACCGATCCACCATAGGGGCAAGTCGACGTAATGACTAAGCTTTTCACCGAACATGCTACCGGCGATTTCCTTTTTGACGCGCCATTCCCCCTTTCGCCAGGAGCTAATACTGTAATAGCAGTAGGTGTTGATCAATCTGCCAAGCAAGTTAGCATCGATCCATCGCTTGACTGTCGTGTATAGTTTAGAGTAGCGCAGCTCGAATCCGATCTGCAGGTAGCCACCACACTGTTCAACACATTTAACCATCTGGAGCGCATCAGAGAGTGTCGTGGCCATAGGCTTCTCACACATCACTGCTTTCTTTGCCTCAAGGGCCTGCAAGGTCAGGGCTTTGTGCGTAGCGTTGGTCGTTGCGATAAAAACAAGACGGACCTCAGGATCATTCAAGACATCATTGATATGGCGAGTAGTTTGAACTTTGAAACACCTACTAACTTCGTTGAGGGGCTGCTCCTCGATATCATATACGATAATGTCCTGCACGCCTTCAAAGCCATTTAAGTGTTCAATAATGTGGCCACCCATGTTTCCCGCGCCAAAAACACCAACTTTCATTTGTTCCCTTCCTTCGTTCAGTTAGGGAGGGCAGCAGAAATAACGATATTCATTTGTTGACCTCTCTTGCAGCTGCATCGTAAACCTCGCGCAACAGTACGCGCCTACCTTCGGCCTGGGCAATCCGAGCGGCTTCGATTATGGCGATCGGTTCGAGAATATGTTCGTAGGGAATGGGTGGTTTTCCGGTGTCGATCATCTGCCGAAATAAGTGGACGATTCGTTCGGTGCCGCTGCCAAACTCAGGGTCGCCGATGGGAGGCGAATGAATCACGCCCAGATTGCTGTAAGCGGAGCAGTAATACGAGCAACTGCGGGGCATAAGAGTATTGGGGGCATTGACAAACATCGCCTCGAGACCGCTGGGGTAGTGCAGCAGGATGCATTCGAGAGGAATCGAGCCCATGCACTCGACCCATTCCACGCCATATCCCATCAACCCCTGTGCTGTAGCCAGACCGTGAATGACCGCTCCATTTGCCGGGCCAGCGCCCTTGACTACAAGCAGTCCCACCTCACCGATCTCATCAAAGCGTTGGCCAAACTTTTTGCCGACATCGGTGTGTGCCAGGATCGAGGCGCTCATCAAAATGGTGTTATGCTCTTTAGCCAACCTGACCATCTCCTGCGCGTCCGCCAAGGTAGCTGCAAAGGGTTTATCCACTAATGTGGGAATACCTCCTCTCCAGAAATGGCCGGGCCAGCTCCAGGTGGTCTGCACCATCGCGCGGCGAACTGGAGTCGGCGATGTAGGCGGCGTCTACCCCTTCAGCCGTTTCCTCTATTGTATCGCAGACCTTGGGGTGGCTCAGGAATGTCTTGGAATAAGCGATCGCCCGACCCGGGTAGGTGCCGTACTGGAGTTTTGGATTACCGTTATTATCTTCACCCTCTTCCATAATACGGTCAAAGACTTTGCTGATCACGAAGCCCGGCACGGGTTTGATCCTTATCTCTCCCGGGCTGGCAAGAACCTTGAAATAGTGATGGACGGACTCACGCGTTGGGGCATCGTCACTGTACGTCGCCAGGATCAGTGGGTCGACATGGTCCATGAAGATACCGAACCAGTAAGCGTGCGTATCGCAGCGAACAATAGCCAGGCGTGTCTTTTGATTACTCGTCATCGATCGGTCTTTTGCGCTATTCACGGTCAGTCACAATCTGCTGATCCGGTACAGGGGTTTCGGTTGGTGTATTCAGAGCGGTAATTTCCATGAGCCGCTTATTGTCCTGGCAGGCGATTTGACCACCATCGACGATGATAGCCTGGCCATTTAGAAACGAAGCATCCTGCGAGAGCAAGAACGTGATCACCGAAGCGATCTCTTCTGGCCTGCCATAACGATCCATCGGAATCTGTTTAAGGTAAGCCTTTTTAAAAAGCATTTCCTGGATACTCAGGTCGCCTGGTGTATCGATAACGCCAGGACAGACTGCATTGACACGTATGTTATTGCAAGCGAACTCACCCGCTGCGGTTCGTGTCAGCGCGACAAGGGCGGCTTTGGACGCATCGTAAGCAGCGTTGTTCGTACTGGATCGGTAGGCGTTTCGGCTGGAGACATTAACAATTGCTCCGCCGCCGGCTTTTGACATTTCGTGCGCTAACTCACGTATCAGCGCAAATGGCGCGCCGACGTTGACGTCGAAGTTCAACCGCCACACCTGATCAGACATTTCGGTTATGGGTCCGCCGTCCCAAACGCCAGCATTATTGACCAGTTGTGTGATAGGCCCATGGCTATCCGTCAGGTCGGAGATTAACTTTGGAATAGCCTTGATCTTCCGTAGGTCGAAGCAGCACGGAATTATCCCATGGTTTTTTGTCTCTGACATCAAAGCATCAAGGCTATCCTGGCAACGATCCAGGGCGACCACACGCACCTTCTGTTCGAACAGGCGCAAAGCTGTTGTTTTACCAATACCGTTGGCTGCTCCAGTCACCAGTGCAAGCGTTGATTGTTGCAACGTCATTGTCATTTCCTTTGTCGATGCCTTATCGGTTGATGATGTCGCCGTACTCCTGGAACATTTCAATACTGATGTCATCAGGATCGAGTGCGTACATGGCGCGTGCGACCTTTTGCCCGTCGCGGATTACATCGGTGGGCGGGTTGACGGCACCGTGGCCAGCCTTTTTCAATGCCGCATACTGTGCGTCGATATCATCGACCTCAAAGGCAATGTGGGACGAGCCCACGAAGTAATTCGAAAGCTTACGCTTCTCACATGGCGGGTTCAGATACTGGAACAGCTCCAGCAGAAATTCATTAACCGGATGGCGCAAAAGCGCCACTAAAAGATTGACGTCATTGTAACCCAGAATCGCATCATAGGACGGTAAATTCGACCGTTCAGAGACGCGAACTACTTCCAGACCCAGGCAGTCGCGGTTGAATATTAGCGACTGTTCGAGGTTGGAGACCGTAAAACCATGGTGATGGATCATCTTGATGGCCATACCTAGAGATCCAGCGGTTGGCGCCGGTGATCAGCAGACCGCGTTGCCCATAACAATTGCAAACGGGAGATATTCACTGGGAATTGCCGCAGGAAAGTTCCACGGAGTTAAAACCGTAACGACACCAAGCGGTCACCAAAATGTCAATACCCGCTTTTTGGGATAGAAAGATGCGTGATCTATCGATCAGTGTTAGGTGTTAAGTTTTAAGTGTTAAGCAATTAGGTAAGGTGGAGCGGGCTGTCCCTAGCGCGCTTCTTCTCTTCTATTAATAAACTAGCGCGCTAGGGACAGCCGCGTTCCACCGTATATGTCATAGGGAAGATGACAATTTGCATATTACAGCTGAACTCTGAAACGTGAACCTTCTTTTTAACAGGCGCAATAACGCTATTCAACTGTTAACCGTTCACTGTTTACTCTCTTAATCTCCCCTTGGAAGTGAAGTATAGAGGGTGAGGCCCTCCATGGACTTTTCTCTTTCAGGTATAATCAAGCTGCAGAAGTAGCCCACAATGAAACAGACGACGAATCCAATAAATGCGTAATAGTAAAAATTAATATCGGTATGGAATTTTATAAAAAAGAGACAAACCGCGCTCGTGATCGCACCAATAAATGCGCCGATTCCATTGGATCGTCGTGTAAAAATACCCAGGGCAAATAATCCCCCCAGACCGCTGCTGAATAATCCAAGGATTGAAATGAAAAAGAGAGATGCGGATTTGATATCAAAGGATACCATGATTAAGGCGATGGTAGTAGCAAATACTCCAATAATCAAAGTGGCCCATCGCGCGAGATTTAAACAGCTATGTTCGGAGGCGTTTGGCTTGAATCGACGATAAAAATCAGTGACATAAGCTGTGGCCATCGAGTTCATACCGCTGTCCAGACTGGACATCGCGGCGGAAAAAATAGCGGCTATCACGAACCCCGCTACCCCCACGGGTATTCTCTGCGAAATAAATAATGGCAAGATAACATCATTCTGCATCCCCAAGTTTAGACTAGAAGGGTGAGCTTTGTAAAAAGCATATAAAGCTGTACCCATGAAGTAAAATAATAATCCGGTGGGGATCTTCATCGCTACGTTTAACCATAACCCCTTGGCGGCTGCTTTTTCATCCTTTGTTGTGAGATATCTTTGGATCATAGACTGATCTGAGGTATACATAATTAAGGTCCCGAACCCACCACCAATAACTACGGCCCAAAAGGTAGTCGCGGTTATATCCCATTCCAGGTAGAGGACACGGAATTTGTCGTCAGCTATCCCTGTTTTGAACACCTCAATAATACCGCCATCGATGTGAAAGGGAATAACGACCAGGGCGACGATGATCCCGCCAAAAAATATAATAACTTGAACAACATCAGTCCAAACCACCGCTTCAATACCACCGAGCACGGTATAAAAGGTGCTCAACAGTCCCATCGAAAGGATGCACACATAAATATTTATACCGGTAATGGTGGAGAGAACAATGGCGGGTAAATACATCACGATGCTGATCCGTACCAATTGGAAAATAATAAACTGTGCGCTACCGTATAAGCGGACGGGGAGATTGAAACGTTTTTCAAGGTATTCGAAAACGGTGACGATGTTGAGCCTTCTGAAAAAAGGGAGATAAAAATAGATGGTAATAATAGGGACGAGTATGATACCTATATACCCGGGATAGGTAAACCAGTCCGTGGCATAAACTAATGCGGGCAGGGAAATATAAGTGAGCGCGCTAAACCCCGTCCCCAAGACACTGAGTCCTGAGGCCCACCAGGGAACACGTCGGCTGGCGAGAAAATAATCGTCCGTTCCCTTCTCCCGTTTGGAAAAATAGAGCCCCATGATTACCAACCCAATCATGTATGAAATAAGAAAGAGGTAATTAATTATGCCAAACTTCGCACGCGCGCTGATGTCATGCATCATTAGCTGTACCTTGGGTGTTCTTCTGCCCGGTCGAATTTCACCACTCGTCAGGGCAATACCACCTCCCCAGGCCACGGCTTCCGCGTTGACTACACTTATTGGAATTTCATCTTTGCTTAGCCAGGTGTTAGTGATCGTGTGATAGACGAGCAGGTCAGAGGAAAATCCTGGATGGGCATCGCCCAGTATTTGATCGATAAATTCACCTGTCGCTCCACCAAATATCAGAATATGCGATTGCCCGTAGGATAAAACGGGAGCTGCCGTGACGGGATGCGGGGCATCAGTAATACGCTCCCACTGCTTAAACCTTGGAGTGTAGCGGTATCCGTCAGTCAAAGGTTGAGGCTTAACTTTACCGGCCCCTTTATTGATGAGGGTTTCGCCACCAATAATATATAAATAAGTTTTATCACCCTCATTCTGAGCGGCAACGATCGCCTTCCTCCGAGCCGGACCATCCCAGGGTTCCAATACTTCCCATCCGGCCTCTTTGTCACTTAAGTTGAGTGACCAGAAAACCTTGGACAGGTTTTCTCTGCTTCCAATGGCCTGGCCACCTGCGACATAGAGTTTATCTCCTATCTTAGCGGCATCACCATAGGCTAGCGGTTGTGGCAGCACAGGCAGTGATACTTGTTCAATATTCTGAGTTTCAGGATTCCAGATGAGTTGTGTGACCCCGTCATGATAGCTCTCGGCATCACTACCTCCGATCAGGATCAGGTTGTCTCCGGTGCTGACCGATGCCCCGTAGGCGAGGGGTTGCTTAAGTTTGAATCCGGTCAACCACTTCTTATCTTTATTTTCAGGGGTTAAAACATATACCGTGTCATACCAGACTTTTGTTCCATTCTTCCACGCCGGTTTATCGGGAAAGTTCGCGCCACCAGCGACGATCAGTGCGCCGTTGCTGACACCGGCAAATACGCCTCCCAAGCCAATCGTATGCGGAAGATCAGGTAGCTCCTCCCAAGTGATGGCTTCCGGATTCTGGGTATCACTTTCACTGCAACCCGTATTTAATAAGACACCGACAAGAGATAAAAGAATAACGAATAGACGTTTCATCGGGGCTGTGATGACAGTGCCGTTGAAAGTAAAAGCTGTCCAGAGTTAATCCCCTCAAACATTTTGATCATCGCGTATTATATTTTTAATTTTTTCTCTGAGCAGCGTTTTCAATTCATCATAGTGTGTCAGCCAGATACTATGAGCGGCATCTTTAATTTCAAAATACTCTCCTTTTCTGATTAAATTTGCTAACTGTTCTGTCGGCCAATTAAGCCTTATATCCTTCCCCGCATTTATAAATATCGCTGGAACATTTATACTCGCTATATCATGTAACAAATTAGGGTTCTTTATGTATTCTCTCCATGATAGAGAACCTATTTTATTTACCATCGGGTCTGCTTGAAAAATTTTACCTCCATGATCTTCACCGTATTTCTCTAAATTTTCATGGTATGTTTTACTCCATTCTCTGTCATTAACAATTCTTCCACCGGCGATTCCGATCAACCCGATAACATTTTGAGGATACTTAATGGTATAGGCTAGCGCAACATCTGGACCTGCAGAATGGCCGCCAATAATAAATTGGTTAAAATTATATTCTTTTCTGATAAATTCTATATCTCCCAATGTTGTTTCCAAATCATAATTGCCGTCATAGTCCGATCTTCCACATCCCCTCGGTTCAAACCTAACGACTCGGCATAAGTCATCGAGCATTTCTGAAATTGGTTCCAGGTAATCGTCACACCCTGGGCCGCCGTTACAAAGAAGTAGAGGGAAGCCTCGACCATTTATTGTAGTCCAGATTTCCGTTCCGTTATTATTTAGTATTTTGTCCATTAAATGATACTCGTAAGCTCAACCGTCGTGGGAGCGATATTCACCGCTGGCGTTCCAGCCGGGATACTGCTCTTCAAGAGCAGCGAGCGTCTGGCGGGTGTAGTAGGAGTGATCGGGCGGGGGAAATCGGAAGAGCTGTCGGTCGGCGGCGTCAAGGCTACCGATAAACTCGCGGAAATGGGGGTCTTGCATCACATGGGTGTAATATTCGACGCCCTCCCAGTAGTGGTCAGCGCGGCCAAAGGCGAACTTCCAGATGTAACGCTGGCTGTCCTCGCGAAGGAAGTCGCTGCCGGAGTGCCAGCTGTAGTTGTGGAAGATGGCCACCGAGCCACCGGGGGCGATCATCGCTTCGGCGCGCGTAGGGTCCTGGTGTTGACCGTCGGCGTCGGCGGACAAGAGTGTGGGGCCTTGATCAGGGTCGACGTCTTCCAGGCAGAACCAGAAATTGAGCTGACTGTAGCTGCGGTCGGATTCAGTGGGCGGCAGCAGTGAGTTGTTGCCATTGTCAATGTGGAAGGACATGTTCTTGCGGCCGGGATAGGTGATCAGGCCGAGTCCCGGGCGGTAGTGGATCTGGTCAGTGTCGAGCCAACGGCGGGAGAATGCGATCGCTTCGCGATTAAGGATGGCGCGGTTCAAGCATTGCTCTGGATAGGGGAAGTGACAATTCGACGAGAATTTGGCCGGTAGATTCCCCTTGGCTTCGTCCCAAGGTTTGAGGATGCGGCGGAGGGCGGCGGCCATTTCGGCGCGTTGCAATTCAGGCAGAAAGTTGTGAACGATAGCGTAGCCCCGGGTAGCGAGAGCGTCAAATACGGTGTCGTTTAGTTTTTGCATGGTGTTTTCGAGAAGAGTATGCGCGTTAGCTTATGCAGATGGTGGCTGCTTGATCTTGAATCTTTTTCTATCGTCGATTCGATTTGCTTTGGTAATAAGGAAGATATTATTAAAAAGGCCAAGTTAAACAATAAGGTATATAAGAAATGAACTTATCTTACCTTACTGACAAAAGCTTTAACAAATCATCAAATTGATTGCTTGCAACAACGATAAAATTAATTGGAAAAGGAGCAGACCTTGGGAATAATCGATACAGCGGTCATCGTAATTTATTTATGCGTCCTTGTCGTTATGGGTGTGTATTTTTCACGCCGCCAAAAGACGACAGAAAACTATTTTCTAGCAGGTCGAAACTTACCGGGATGGGTGGTCGGTTTTTCTATTATGGGAACAATTATCGGGACCATTACCTTCATTGGTAATCCCGGAGAGGTATTTAAAACTAACATGTGGGGTTTGCCCTCGAGTTTAGCGTACCCGTTCGTCATGGTTTTTGTGTCCGTTTATATAGTCTCCTTTTATCGCCGGACGATTCGCATGACTGCCTATCGATATTTGGAGATGCGGTTTGGCTACCCCGTGCGGGCCTATGGCGCGGGTGTATTTCTGGTCGGCCACATTTTACATTTAAGTATGACTTTCTATTTTCTGGCGGTCGCCGTTGCTTACATGAGCGGATGGGATGTGTGGTGGGTAATCCTTTTCGTAGGCCTGGCGACAGTCATTTACACAGTGGTCGGAGGTATAGAAGCTGTCGTCTGGTCTGATGTAATACAAGGCAACTTACTTTTAATCGGCGGTCTGACTTGTCTGTGTGTGCTTCTTTTCTCATCCGATGCTGGTCCCACCGTAATTGTCGCCAAAGCCTGGGAGGGGGGGAAGTTTTCATTGGGTAATTGGGATTTCAGCTGGTATGAAAAAAAATGTGGTTTTTCGTTGTTGGTG
Organism: Opitutales bacterium; assembly: GCA_965197745.1. Lineage (GTDB taxonomy): Bacteria > Verrucomicrobiota > Verrucomicrobiia > Opitutales > PNEW01 > CBDANS01. The sequence goes on from CBDANS010000007.1 coordinate 1,596,803, forward strand.
GAATATTGGGCGCACTCCAAAGTTTAGCCTGTGACCAGTCCAATGTACAACGTTATCTCCTGGCAAAGACAGATAAAGAAGCAGCTCGTGCAGCCTTTATGGGAGCAGTTGTCTGTGTTCCCATCTGGTTCCTTTTTATGGTAATAGGTGCTTTAACGTGGGCGTTTTATGAATTATCAACGGATCCACTTCCAGCCGAGGTGCTTCAACAAAAGGACTTTATCCTACCGTATTTTATAAAAACCCAATTACCTGCAGGATTGGTTGGGCTTATTTTAGCTGCATTATTAGCATCAGCCATGTCATCAATCGATTCACATTTGAATGCAATTGCGCTCGTCGTCGTCAATGATTTTTATGTGCGACTACGCCCCAAATCCAAAGATAAACATCGACTGCTCCTGGGGAAAACTGTGGTTGTGTTTTTTGGCGTGTCCTCGATCATAATGGCACAGCAATGGATCGGGATTAAATCGGTTATTGAATTATCCATTGTCGTTGGAGCGATGATACCGGGGGGAATTCTCGGTGTGTTTACTCTCGGGTTTTTATTTCGATGGACGACGGCAAGGGGTGCCTGTATTGCCATTGCAATTAGTATTATCTTTAATTCGTGGGCAGCGTTTACGCGTATTACTCTCCCAGGAATGGAATCACCCTTGCTTGATTTCGGGCGTTTTAATTACACTTTGAGCCCATTCGTGATTGGAATATTCAGCTATTTTGTTCTCCTGGGCGCCGGCATGCTGGCGAGTTTACTTGCAGGGGGGCCCCGATCGGATACCAGGGATCTTACTTTTTGGGATGTCCTCGAAAGACGTCGGGAGGAGAAGAAATTATTGAAAAGTGAACAGTGAACAGTGCTTCTGCGTCTTAACATGGGTGATGATTTTTAGCGAGAACGTTGAATACGGTGTCGTTTAATTTTTGCATGGTGTATTCGGAATTGGTGAGCGCGTTAGCTTATCTTGCAACTTCCTCTAGGGTCGAATCGGATTGCATTTCTGAAATTGAAAATATTATTAAGAAGGCAAATTAAACTATTCGGTATTATAGAAATAAACTTATCTCACTCAGATAACAAAAGCATTAATATTTCATCGAAATGATCGCCTGTTATAATAATATGAAGCGGAGCAACCCTTGGGAATAATAGATACAGCGGTCATCGTTATTTATTTAGGCGTCCTTGTAACTATGGGTGTGTATTTTTCACGCCGCCAAAAGACGACGGAAGACTACTTTCTAGCGGGTCGCCACTTACCGGGATGGGTGGTCGGTTTTTCGATAATGGGTACAATTATCGGGAGCGTAACCTTCATAGGCCATCCCGGAGAGGTATTTAAAACCAACATGTGGTCATTGCCCTCGCATTTAGCTTACCCGTTTGTCATGGTTTTTGTGTCTATTTATATAGTCTCCTTTTATCGCCGGACGATTCGCATGACTGCCAATCAGTACTTGGAGATGCGATTTGGCTACCCCGTGCGGGCCTATGGCGCGGGAGTATTTCTTGTGGGGCACATTTTACATTTAAGTGTGACTTTCTATTTTCTGGCGGTCGCCGTTGCTTACATGAGCGGATGGGATGTGTGGTGGGTAATCCTTTTCGTAGGCCTGGCGACAGTCATTTACACAGTGGTCGGTGGTATTGAGGCAGTCGCCTGGTCTGATGTAATACAAGGCAACTTACTTTTAATCGGCGGTCTGACTTGTCTGGGTGTTGTTCTTTTCTCATCCGATGCTGGTCCCACCGCAATTGTCGCAAAGGCCTGGGACGGGGGAAAGTTTTCATTGGGCAATTGGGATTTCAGCTGGTATGAAAAAAATCAGTGGTTTTTCGTCGTTGGTGGAATATTGGGCGCAATCGGTGGTTTAGCCTGTGACCAGTCCAATGTACAGCGCTATCTCCTGGCAAAGACCGACAAAGAAGCAGCTCGAGCAGCTTATATGGGAGCAGCTGTGTGTGTTCCCATCTGGATTCTTTTTATGGTAATAGGCGCTTTAACGTGGGCATTTTATGAATTATCAACGGACCCACTTCCAGACGAGGTGCTTCAACAAAAGGACTTTATCATACCTTACTTTATTAAGACCCAATTACCTGCAGGATTGGTTGGTCTTATTTTAGCGGCGTTATTGGCAGCAGCCATGTCATCGATCGATTCAAATTTAAATGCAATTGCGCTGGTAATCGTCAATGATCTTTATGTGCGACTGTGTCCCAAATCCAAAGACAGACAACGCCTGCTCCTGGGGAAAACTGTGGTTGTGTTTTTTGGCGTGTCTTCGATCTTCATGGCACAACAATGGATCGGGATTAAATCAGTCATTGAATTATCCATTATCGTGGGAGCGATGATACCGGGTGGTATTCTCGGTGTGTTTATGCTCGGGTTTTTATTTCGATGGGTGACGACAAGGGGTGCCTATATTGGCGTTGCAGTTAGTATTATCTTTAATTCGTGGGCAGCGTTTACGCGAATTACTCTCCCGGGTATGGAATCACCCTTGCTTGATTTCGGGCGTTTTAATTACACCTTGAGTCCATTCGTGATTGGAATCTTCAGCCATTTTGTTCTCATGGGCGCAGGGATGCTGGCAAGTGTAATTGCAGGGGGGCCCCGAAAGGATACGAAGAATCTTACTTTTTGGGATGTCCTCGATAGACGCAGGGAGGAGAAAGAATTAGTGAACAGTGAACAGTGAACAGTGAATAAGCGCCAGAGCGCGTCAAAAAGTCAAAAAGTAATTCCGCCATTCTCAAATTTTATCAATGGGAACTCGACTTACTTACTCTCATACCGACACCCATTAATTATTACCTAACACTACATCCGCGTTTTATTCATTTTGACCTTTTGACTTTTTGACCCTAAAATAGGGTAAGAGAAGTGAAATCAAAACAATCGAAAATCGTCGATCGTACCGAGTCCAGCGGCCGCGGGACGACATCCTCCAAATCGGCATTCGAAATGACTGAAGAGCAGAAGTTCTTTTATGACCTTCGTGGGTGGATCCTTATACCGAACGTGTTATCGTCGGCTGAGATTGATGAGATGAAGGCTGAGGCGTATGCGTGTGATGGATCCCGACCATTAAGGAATTCGCGGGGGTATGTAGGTTCACTGCAGAAGTTGTTAGACCATCCGGCTGTCGTGGGTATTCTGACCGAAATATTAGCGGAACCCCCTTATCTCTCTGACGATTTCTACAGTTTCCGTTGTGAGAATTCTTTTATCAGTATTCGCCATTGTGCAGGGACGATCAGCAAGGAACAAGATTCTGAAAATCATCACGTAACAAATGATTTGCCCCATGTTGTGCGCCCTCCCCAGCAGGCCAACGCGATGCGCTACCAGGTAAAAGGAAATAAAATATTTTCTGGTCTTACTCGCGTGGTCTGGGAGCTTGAAGAGGTGAAAGCGGGACAAGGGGGAACCTCTTTTCTCAGCGGATCTCACAAAGCAAATTTCAACTATGGAGGACCTGATCCCTATCGACCGAATATCAGTGAGTCGCCGTGGGAAGAAAGCATGCGTGAGACTATGAAGGGTTATAGCTGTCCGGCCGGATCGGTTGTTATATTTACTGAAAGTCTAATCCATGCAGCCAATGAATGGACCAATCCTGATAATCCCAGGTGCGCGGTATTCAATTGTTACAACTCCCTTTGGGCTCAATGGTATCTATTGAATCTGGATCATAAGATTATTGAAAAGATGCCGGTAAAGCGACGCTCCCTCTTTCGCGGGACTTGGAAATTGGGTGAATTAAATGGTAGCGGCAACTTCCATTATTCGGCAGACAACAGAAGTCTGTAATTGCAGACTTCAATGCTTATTCATTCTGTATTTATCTAGACATGGATTTACACAATTAAACTCGATGGACAATGAAAACGGACCAGTGAGGGATGACTAACATAGCGATGAATATCGTCGAGCCGTTCGATGATTGCAGCGATGTCTTACAGGATCGGGATCGGCTCCTTTCGCGCGCCACTGACAGTGGTACCTCTACTTTCCACGTCTCCTCCCGGCCGACGAGATAATGCGGCTGCGCCACGAGCTTCTGCAGATCCACGAGCGGCACGGCTTGATCAAAGAGTGTACCGATCTGAATGCAGCCATTCACAAGGAGGGAGTCTACGTCGACGTTGAATATGAGAAGAAACCCACACCTGAGGTCAGAACATTTTACAACGAGGTTCTCGGTTTGCGCAGCTTCAATGCGTTCTTCCATCATCCGTCCGTTTTAAACGTGCTCCAAGTCCTGCTCGGTGAAGAGATTTTGGTTCACCCGCGCGTTATCTGTCATATCGTTTTTCCACGGCGCTTCGAGCACACGGTCGAACCCCATCAGGACTTTGCCCCCGTCCGCGGGACACAGAATACCTGGACGGTCTGGATTCCTCTCGGTGACTGCGATGCCAACCTCGGAGGTGTAGCCATCGCCCGTGGCTCGAACCAACTCGGTTTTCTCGACGCGGGCAAACTCGCTACCGGCGAGGCGTTGGACGATAAAACGGTGTGGAACTGGAATCCCTTTACCTGCGGCGACGTGCTGATGTTTCACAGCCTGGCTGTCCACCAGGGACGCGACAACATAACCGATGATACCATTCGGCTTGCGACCAGCGCCCGCTATCAACCGGTTACTGAACCCGTGGACGAACTCGCCCTCGAGCCGCAGAGACGGTGGGCGGAGTGGGACGAACTCTACGCCGACTGGGACCCTGACGATCCGCTCAAGTACTACTGGCAGTCGCTGCCTCTCGATGTGAGAACCTATTGAGAGTATTCCTCTCCCTCGCGGTATTCTGTTCGCGAAATCAAAAAACGAACGGCGCCTGTAATATTACAGATATTTTATTCATCATAAATGAAGAAATACCCATACCACGCTTTGAATAAAGAACACGAGTTAAGGAATTGTGTATTTATCAGTTGTCCAGTTTGACAACATTATCTTACTTCTTGAATATGCAGAAATTTAAAATCACGTGTTCCGTTGTGAATCCATGCATTGACGCCATGTTGCATATCGAGATGTTCGCGACTTGAGCGCACGGGCATCCACAGTGAGTATTTCGAAAATGTTACAGATTGATCTTACCAACAAGGTGGCGGTTGTCACCGGCGGCAGCGGCGAGCTGGGCCGGGTCATGGCCAGGACACTAGCGGGCTGTGGCGCGGCAGTGGCGGTGCAGTACCTGCGCGGCCGGGATCGGGCCGAGGCCGTGTGCCGGGACATCGTTAACACCGGCGGTACGGCAATGACGGTGCAGGCTGAAGTGAGCGATCTTGACTCGGTCCATGCCATGCACGGCGCGGTGGCCGAGGAGCTCGGTCACACCGACATCATCGTGAACAATGCCGTGCATCAGTACGACTGGACCTCGGTGCTCGAACAAGCGGCGATGGATTACGAAAGCCAGTTCCGCACCTGTGTCCTGCACAATGTATTCATGGCGAAGGCCTTCGTTCCGCACATGATCGAGCGTCAGTGGGGGCGGGTCATCGGGATCAATACCGAGTGCACCATGCGGTGCACGCCCAGTCAGTCGGCCTACATCTCAGGCAAGGCTGGACAGGATCGTGTCTTGCGGGTACTGGCCAAGGAAGTGGGGCAGCACGGTATCACAGTCAACCAGGTGGCGCCGGGCTGGACCATCAGCGACAAGTATCGCGAAACGCCGGCGGAGGACAAAGGGTACCGGGACCTCGTACCCATGGGGCGTCGCGGTGAGGACCAGGAGATCGCCAACGCCGTTGCCTTCCTGGCCTCCGATCTCGCCGCCTTTATCACCGGGCTGTACCTGCCTGTCTGCGGCGGCAACGTCATGCCCGGGATCTAAGAGGTATTTATCGATGCAACAGCTGAACCAGGAACAACTCGATCATTTTGAAGGTGAAGGCTATATCATCCTTCCCGGTTTCTTCGGTGAAGCTGAAGTGCAGGAGCTCCTCGAGACGATGAGAAGAATCCTGCCAACAATCAAACGTGGGACGCCGGCGACAGGCCATGATCCCCGGACTCAAGAACCGGGTGATGACTTGAATCCGCTGAGAGTCAGTTATATCAACGACCTGTTCGAGTATGACCAGAGGCTTGACGACCATATGAGGAGTGAGCGTCTAGTTAGTGTTCTGATGGATCTTTTCGGTCCGGATATTACAGCCTTCCAATCCGCCACAGTGATTAAAACCCCTCATCTCAATTTTGACTACCATGGCTGGCATCAGGATATGTATGATTATCAGCCACTATCAAATTTCAATAATGCAAATGCAATGACTTATCTAGGGGATATGGGACCGGGCACCGGCAGTACTTCACTTGTCCCCGGAAGCCACCTTGTCGGAATCCTTCAGCCGGTGTGGGAGGATGTTGAGGGCTGGCCCAAAAAACAGAGACGGCTTGAAGGTTTCGAAAATACGAGGCGGATGTTGTTACGCCTCACTTCAGATCCGGTGACGTTCTTGTTTTTGATTCCAGACTGATGCATCGGGCTAACTCAAATGCTGACGACGCAACAAAAATCGGACTGGTAAACGTATTTCAATCTGCGGATTGTATTGACATAGATGGAAAGAACGATTTCCACGTCGCGAATCTACCGATTGCCAGTCAAGGTAAAGTCCCACAAGCGAAGAGAGCATGAAGATGGTGGCAGAGAGGCACCCAGTTAGATAGTTACCGAACAGTTTCGCGACGACGTCAAGGATGTGGAACGGGGTCAGGCATTGGAATCGGTTGGGTTACATCGAGAGCGAAACCTTTTCCCTCGATCCCTTGACCCCTTTATTAATCTTCTACGCCGACTGGGCTCCAGATGATCCGCTCAAGTACTACTGGCAATCGCTACCCCTGGATGTGCAAACGTATTGAAAGTTTTATTCGCGAACGCTCCCTTTTAGCTTCCCCCGGAATTACCAAAGATGTCATGCTAAGTGGAGAAAGCGATGAAGCGCCCACACTACAATAAAGATCTGGATGTTCGCATAGTGGGAGTGGAAGATTTACCGCAAGCCCGTCAAGTGGCCGGACGCGCTTATGGTATGCACTGCGAAGATTGGTACAGGATGGAGACAATCCTGGGTGGATTCGATAAGACCGGGACACTGGTTTGTGTCCTGAATTTTCAACCCGAATCGCTGTGGTGGGGTCACGCACAGATTCCTGCCAGGGCCATCGAGTGTGTGGCTACCGATCCCAAGCATCAGGGGCGCGGACACACCGGAGGGCTCATGGTGCAGGCTATTCACATTCTACGAGAGCGGGGATGCTATATCTGTCCACTATGGCCTTCTTCCTTCAGGTGGTACGGTAAATTTGGTTGGGTCAGCCCCGCACCTGTCTTAGGGTTGAAAGTATGGCCAGATCTGATGCGTCAGACCAACCCAACTCCGGAGACAATACGCCAGGCAACATCCGATGATGTGATGGCCGTTATCCGGTTGTACACGGAAGGGGCACAGTTGCGAAACGGACAATCCGTGCGTTCGGAGAGCTTTTGGCTAAAGGAGGAGATATTGCATCAGCTTTGGGTGCTGGAGGGTGAGAGCAGCGGCTTGGACTGTTGCGCCATAGTCAAACTAGAGGATATACGGCAAGCCCAGGGGAAAAGAGTCACCGTGCGAGAATTGCACGGAGCCACCTTTGCTTCCCAACTGCGCTTGGTCCTGTCCCTGGCTGAGCTGGACCGAGTCGTCGCCCTGAATCTCGAGCTGCCGGCTGGCAGTCTGTTTCTTCACGCCTTTCCCGAACGTTTTGACATTGCCGTCAACCATGCCATGGCACTGAGGGTGCTGCATGTGGAACGGGCCTTGGAGCATCTCAAGCCACCCGATGATTTGCGGGTACAGGTTTCCTTCGAGGTGACCGATTGGGTGATCGATGCCGACAAGCCGTTGGCAGTGACGGCCCAGGTGGAAGAAGGAGATGTGGAGGTGGTCGATAAGGCGGGTAAGGATGCGCTACGTTGCGATATCTATACCTTCACACAATTATTTGCAGGTGGCTTGACGGCGGCTGAGGCCCGGGGGTTGAGCCGCCTGGAGGGCGGCAATCCAGCGGTGGATGCAGCCTGTGATGCCTTGCTGACTGGGCGCGTGCCGTATCGCTCATGGGTCGAAGCCGGTTAGAGCAAACATGTATATGACCGGATTGGGATTCACAATCGATAAAATCGGATCGTAATCTCACGTAACTAATAGCACGACACAACTAACCAGTTGTTGCAATTGACTGACATCTTTTTATTCCTGCAGAAAATTTTGTATTCGCCAGTTGCCAATCTTGACAACATTATCCCCACACACGAATTTACTGAACTTTAGAATCAATTGTTGTAAGTAAAACAATCCAAATCGAAATCGGAATCGATCCCGAAAGCGATTTCGATCCCGATGAAAGAAAATCACAACCAGACGGTGAAGGCAACGACTAACGGCGTGCTTCACTTTTAGCATTAATAGGTAAATTACTTAAAAGGGAGTCAGGCGGTGTATTTATTAGTTACCAACCTTGACAACATTGTCCCCATTCGCGAATTTACAGAACTTTAGAAACACTTGTTAGGAGGCGCTATGGAGTTTCTGGCACTCTATTATGTGGTCGCCGATGCCATACTTATTACGCATGTACTGTTCGTAGTCTTTGTTGTGCTCGGCTTGATTCTTATCTTCGTAGGTAAGTTTCTATCATGGCATTGGGTCAGAAATCCGTGGTTCCGTGTCACACATTTATTAGGAATTGGCGTTGTCGTTTTGCAATCCTGGTTCGGTGTCATTTGCCCGCTGACGATCTGGGAAATGGATCTACGATCGAAAGCGGGGGAAACTGTCTACGAGGGTTACTTCATAACGCACTGGTTAAACGAACTCTTGTACTATCAAGCCCCATCGTGGGTTTTTGTGGTTTGTTACACAGTCTTTGGTGGGCTGGCGTTGTCTAGCTGGTTTTTGGTGCGACCGCGTGTATTTTCGGCAGGGTTTCAGAGTGGTGCCTCCTAACAAGTCAATCAACTTCGCGCATTCGGTGTTAAATTACAGAAGGGGTCAGGCTTGGCTAGAAAACTGTATTTATAAATTACCAACCTTGACAACATTATCCCCATTCTCGAATTTACAGAACTTTAAAATCACTTGTTGTATGCCCTATCCCAGACAGTTCGCAGGTCCGCTCGAAGCAATGCTAGCTACACACGACGTGGCGTTTTTCTCGCAAACGGTGTTGAAGAGGGGAAAGGAGAAAAAAGTAAGTGACCGCTAAGTACCGTGCATTAATAATTGGACCGGGTGGGGCCGGCACGGCGGTGATGAATGCGATGAAGGAAGACGGCCGGGGCGAGCCGGTGGCCTTCGTGGAAACGCGGAAGGAACGCATCGAGCAATTGAAAGAGAAGTATCCCGACGCCATCATTGGCACCGATTTTTTGAAAGTACTGCAGATCTGCAAGCCGGATGTCGTCGTCGCTGCCGGACCGGACTTCCTGCACGGCCCGCAGTGCCTGGCCGCACTGGAGGCGGGCTGCCACGTGCTCATTGAAAAACCCATGGCGACCAGCGTGGAAGACGCAAGAATGCTTCTGGAGGCCGAGGAACGCACCGGCAAGATCATCATGGTCGACTACACCATGCGGTATTCACATCCCTGGGGCACGATGATGCAGGCGGCCAGGGAAGGGCGGATCGGTAAGATCTTTTATCTGGCGGGCTTCTACATCCACGACATGTGGAACTGGTACGACGAGAAGGGCAAGAATTGTACCCCGTGGCGGGTCGATAAAGATAACCCGCAGAACATTCTGTTCGGTGGCGGGTGCCACGGGTTGGACATGGTTCTATATGTTATGGAAAATGACCCGGTCACCGAGGTTTATTGTTGCGGTAATCGTTTGTCAGGCTCCAACATGCCCATCGAGGACTGCTTCCTGGTCTCGATGAAGTTCGAGAGCGGCGCCGTCGGCAAGGTATTTGTCACAGCCGGCTGCAATCGTGGCGATATGGGAAATATGTTCGAGGCTTACGGTACTGACGGGACGCTCGTCGACGGCAGACTGCTTCGGCGTACGTCCGAGCCCGAGCTGTTGCCGCAGTCCAGCAACATTCAAAAAGGCCACGGCTGGAACCTGACCGTCCGCGACTTCCTGGACGTGTTGGATGGAAAGCGGGAGAACTGGATGAACTCAACCTTCGGCGCCCGGAACGTGTCGATCTGCGATGCCGCCATGAAATCACTGAGGACAGGCAACGTCGAGACGGTGACGTGGTTCTGAGTGGACTTGACACGCGCAATTCAGGGAGAATGTTATATGGCCATTGGTGTAGGAGTCATCGGTATGAATCCGACCAACATGGGATCAACCATGACCCTGTTGAAGGATGTGCCAGACCTGAATTTTGAGCTACGGGGCATCTGCGCTCAACGGGCAGAGGTCCTGGAAGCGTACGCCAAACAGATCGGCGTCGACTTTTGGACGACGGACTTTCGGGAATTAGTGAGCCGCGGCGACATCGATGTGGTTGCCGTATACTCCCCCGATCACCTCCACGCCGAACACTGTCTGGCCGCGGTTGAAGCGGGCAAGCATGTCCTCTGCACCAAACCGATGGTGACAAACCTGGACGACGCCAAAAAGCTTGTGGGTGCGGTTAATAGAAAAGGGGTCAAATTTCTGGTCGGTCAGTCGATGCGTTTCGATTCCCAGTTCCTGACGATGCGTCGCCATTTCGACGATGGCGACCTGGGTGAGATCATGGTCGCCGAGGCCTACTACGTCCATGATATGCGCGAGGTTTATGGTTTCACGCCCTGGCGTTTAAGCGTCCCCCAGGACATGATGTTCGGCGGAGTCGTTCATCCGGTGGACATTTTACGCTGTTTCCTGGGCGACGTGGAGGAAGTGCACGCCTACGGCGCAAAAGGAAAACTCACCCCTGAATTCCCATTACCGAACAATTTCTTCCTCAATCTGAAGTTCAGCAGCGGGCAAATCGGTCGTGCAATGGGACTCTATGACGTTGTGCATCCGCCCATGCCCATGATGCAGGTATTGCTCTACGGCGCCAAAGGAACGATGATCGGAGACTTCACCGATAATAAAGGCGGGCAAGTCAAGCTCATGTCGGATAAAATGTCAGCGAGAGAACCGCTGCAGATGACATGTCCTCCGGAAACAGATACCAGCGTTTACGGTCATGGCCAATCTGTGATCCGCTACATGCGACATCTTCAGGAATGTATTGAGGGTGATCTAGAACCAACGCCTAATGTGGTCGAAGGGGCTAAGTCGGTGGCCGTTGGAGTAGCAGCATGGGAATCGATTCAGACGGGCAGTCCGGTGAAGGTGTTCAACGAATTTTGAGGGGATCGTATGGAAGTCAAGCAACTCAAACCGCCGCAACTTAAAATGCGCTGCAATCGACTCGAAGCATTGCCACCGGTCAAACTGCCGCCTGGCTACAGTCTGTGCACTCTCGTGGAACGGGATGTAGCGGATTGGATAGATGCTTTGAACGCGACAGGTCAGTTGGGTGAATGGGATGATGATGCGGCTCGAAAGTGGCTGGAAGGGGAACGTCACGTCATCAAGGAAGGCGTATTTATCATCACCTTCGCAGGCCGGCCAGTGGCCACCGCCAGCACCGTGGATCCTGCGCCCGGTGCGGTAAGGTTTGAGTTGGGTTGGGTTTCCGTCTCCCCTGACCACCAGGCAAAAGGATTGGGTTATCAGGTATCTCTGGCGGTCATGCACTACACCTATAAATTGGGATACTCAGAAACATACCTGTTCACCGACGACTGGCGCCTGCCTGCAGTTAAGACCTATTTGAATTTGGGTTTCGAACCCGAAATCATCCACGAGAGCCACCCCGCGAGATGGAAGGCTGTGTATGAAACGCTCGGTGTAAATGAAAACTAATACTCCTTCAAGCGGCTTTTCACCCGATCAATACCTACAGGTAGGTTACACCGGCCCGGTGCCACTTCTAAATAACGAAGAGGCCGCCGCCGGCCGCAAGGCATACTTCACAGCGATTGGTCAATCCGAGGTGACGCAGGGCCCTACAGATGAACGACCGGGTGGATTCAACCTGCGCTATCGTTGGGCCTATGAGCTGGCTACGCACCAGAAAATCCTTGACCATGCAGAACGGATCCTGGGCCCGAACATTGTGCTTTGGGCCATGGTCTTCTGGTACAAGGAGCCCCATAACTGTAAATACATCCCCTGGCATCAGGACGCGACCTACTGGCCCATGGAACCGAGGATCAATCTAACGGCATGGGTGGCCCTGGGACCGACCTTTCGAGAAAACGGTTGCTTGCGATTGATTCCGGGTTCGCACAGGCAGTGGCTGGACGAGCAGCACCAGCGTCTCGATCGGGACAGCTCCTTCGGCCATGGGCTAGCTGCTGACCGGGTGGATGAATCCAGCGCACTTGACCTCGAAATGGCCTCGGGAGAAGTCGTCTTTTTTAACGAGGCCATCCAACACGGCTCAGACGCCAACTCGAGTGATATGCCTCGACTGGCCTATGCCCTGCGTTTCACAACGCCCGAGGTTAAATTTGATCCGGACGGGTTGAAGGAAACAGGGTTGGTCTACCTAGCGAAAACGATGTTGGTCCGCGGCGAAGACCGTTTCCACTACAATGACTCCTTGAAAGTGGAACCGCCGACGACTTAAGCTGCCTGTCATCTTTTGGCTACCGTCGAACGGACAATCACATCCAATCATTAGCCCGTGATACCACCCGCCAGCACCCATTACCCTCATAACTCGCAATCTCCGACAATGGTACCGCCGGTATGCCACCCCCCCCCCACGGGGCACATTACCGGGTGGCAGTAGCGGCAGGTTGTACTTGTCCCACCAGGGAAGTTCATCGACAACATGGCCCACCACAGGCCGCTGGCCAAGATTCCACTCATCGAAGGGGTCATTCCCAGGTGCGTGTTTGTCCAACAAGAATTCATTCGAATCTATCATCCATAGGGTGGTCACCTCGCGTTGTCCATCGGCGGGATCATCATTGGTGTTGGTTGGAAAGTTGAAGACGCCATCCATGTTGCAATGAACCCGCGGCACTCCAGCGCAAATGACTGCGCTGCTTGACCTTGTTGAAGTCCTGCACGGCAGCCATGCGAATGCGACCGCTTTCATGGATGCCTGCTGAGTGTACCACCCAGCCGTGGCAGAAAATGACATCTCCTGCCTTGCCGGTAAACTCGATGGGCTGCACCTTGACCATGATCTCATCCATCGCGGTCTTCGACGATTCAGTTGCCACCCAGTTCAATGCCTGTGCGGAGGTCGGATAAAGCGACTGCGGTGAGGTTGGGAAAATCGTAAAACCGCCACCCCGTGGCTCAACATCATTGAGGTAGGTCACCACCATCATCTCAGTCATATTGTTGTCCGTGTGGGGTCCCAGTTTGGAACCGGATCCGAGTCGTTGCGCGGAAAAACCGAATAGATTCCTCGATTACGGTGCGGTCGCTTGACCGGACCACCCATCAATGCCTCGGCCATATGGAGCACATTAGGATGGGCTGATGTGGCAGCTACAAAAGCCGGGTCGTGGCCGATGCCATGCCAGCGCCACACATCATTGGCGATATCACGTGTCAGCTTATGGGGCAATTGGCCAACGCGCTCTCCGATATCGGCACCAGCGCGCGGCTCATCCGGAGTTGGCCAAGGGCTACTTCCCATCCAGTTTTTAGCAAGCCCCCAGCGATTATCCTTCGGCCAATGCCTGCCGGGAGAGACCCAGGTACCCGGATCATCCCGTTGCATCTTTGCCGCCAGCACTGGGGGTTGTTGCCACCACAAGTCGATGATGGAAGATAATGCTTCGGATGGAATCAGTCCGCGCTTGATCACATAACCAAACTCGCGAAACTGGTCGATCTCTTCGCTTGTCAAACCCAGTTTGTCAGCACCTGGCGGATCGAGATCCGGTGTGGTCGGACGTGGCGAATGCACTGCGGGCTGTTTGGTGTTAAAACTGCTTTCCGCATCCGTCGGTTCGGGGGCTCTATCCTGGTTGTGTGTGGCGGACATACTTACCTTTCCTCTGTTATAAGTTCAGCGAATTGCAAAAGATTGAAAAAGGGGTCAGGCCCTGCATTTTGGCATTTATAATTATTTGCCAGTTTGCAGGGCCTGACCCGAATGGCGTTAAGATAAGGGTGGTTTAGGATGATAAAAGCCTTTGTTTTTTCGTGAAGCAGAGACGGTCATCATGGCTCGTGGATGAGTCAATCGTTGGAAAGGTATAGGTCTACGTTTGAGGACTCTTGGTTCGTATCGGAAGGGACGTAGGGGGACCGATTCGAGGGCAATGAGGTGTATCATCTCGTCAATGACAGATCGTTGGGCTCTGGGATTAAACCGGGTGGCCGCGAGCGCACTTTGATATTGGCGGAGGGTGTCAACAGCCCCCTTGAAGCTTAGCCGGGAGAGGTCGCGGTGGAAGGCACTGGCAGCTTGCTGCAAAAGAGCGCGGATGAGAGATTGTAGGCGATGGCAAACATCGCAATCTCTTTGCGCACGAGAGCGACCGAGCGAGAGCGCAGGATCTCCATCCCCATGGTGGTTTTGATGTGGCGAAAGTAAAGCTCCACTGCCCAGCGCCGATAGTATAATTCTCCGAGATCGTGGTGGGAGTATTGGTGAGGATCGCTCAAGGTAGTCACGAGGTCTACGCTATGGGCGCGGAAACCTTTGATGAAAATGAAAATCTTCACCAGCCGTACGGGGATCTCATCAGGGATTTGCCGCCACTGCTCGCGACTGAAGCCGAAGACATTTTGCGGCTTCTTCCACATGATCAGCCGGTCATACCTACCCAAGGACCTGCCCTGACGAAAGTCGCTTCTTCGTTGCTGATGCAAACGCATGACCGCTTCAGCACCGCGGCCTTTAAGCAGGGCAATATTGAGGTAAGAGCAAAATCCCCGGTCGGCAAGGACCACATCACCCTTTTGAAAAAATCCGATCATGCCCCGCAACAGCACACTGTCATGATGCCTTAGTGAGGACTCCATCCAGTGTAAAAGCGCCCCACTGGCTAAAGAAAAACAGCCCACCAGCTTCACCACCGGAAAGCCGCAGCCGCTTCGTTGCTGCGAAGGCTGTGGGTAACACCTCTGCAAGCACGGCGTATCGGCGGTGGCGATACCCGTGCCGTCGACCACTTTTACCTCGTGACCTTTCCACCGTTGATCGTCGGTCACTCTCCCGGCCACCTCTTCACTGATCGCTTCATGGATCCCGTGCAGGTCTTGCACCAACAGCCGTTGCCTCGCCTGACAGTAGGCCGAGGCCGTTCCTTTAGCCAACTTCAGCCCCTTCATGCTGCAATAGCTCTGGAGCTTGCGCACCACTTCCCGGCAGGCAGTCCGTGGTGAGAGCACTTGGAACAAAAATGCCCAGAAGGTCACGTTTTGGCTGAACAATCTCCGCCGGCTGTTAGCCCCTCGAGGCTTCCGGTGTAAATACTTTTGCGGCACCCACTGCCCGAAGATATCCGATAGCTCGGAAAGACTTGACCGCCGTATTTCTACCAGCTTACCCTCCATCTGTGCAAGGGCTGTTCGGGGAGCACGACCGAACAGGACCTGATTAAATCCTGGAAAATAACGAGTTAAGTTTTGTTTTTGCATGCTCGTTAGGGTAGCTCTCCAACGGTCCCTGTACAAGCATCTATTGCACTCATTCTATCCCTTATCTTAACGCCATTCCACTCTGACCCCTTTTGAAATCACTGGAGGAATATTTATGAAAGCTATTGTTTATCACATATATGGTTCACCCGATGTTCTTCAATTCAAAGAGGTAGAAAAACCTACTCCCAAGGACAATGAAGTCTTGATAAAAGTTCATGCCACAACAGTAAATTGAACTGACACTGCAACAATTAGAGCGAAACCTTTTATTATTGGTAGATTGATGACAGGTTTATTCAAACCAAATAATCCAATTCCTGGAACCGAATTTGCTGGAAAAATTGAAGCTGTTGGAAAAAACATATCGTCTTATAAAGTAGGCGATAAGGTTTTTGGATTT
Source organism: Opitutales bacterium (assembly GCA_965197745.1). Classification (GTDB taxonomy): domain Bacteria; phylum Verrucomicrobiota; class Verrucomicrobiia; order Opitutales; family PNEW01; genus CBDANS01. The sequence goes on from CBDANS010000007.1 coordinate 1,612,891, forward strand.
GATGATAGCGGATCACGGGCTCATGCAGAGTACATGACGATATTAGAAGACAAAGTAGTAACAATACCTGAAAACATAACATATGAACAGGCCGCAGCGAGTTCTGAAGGCGCACATTATGCGTATATTTTTATCAAAAAAGTAAATATAAAAAGTGGGCAAAAAGTTCTTGTTAATGGTGCAACAGGAGCGATTGGTTCGGCAGCAGTTCAACTTCTAAAACATTTTGATGTTAAGGTTACGGCAACATGTAACACGAAGAATATAGAATTAGTGAAATCATTAGGTGCTGATAAAGTAATTGATTATACAACAGAAGGTTTTACAAAAGATGAAGAAAAATATAACTTTGTGTTTGATGCTGTTGGAAAAAGTTCATTTTTTAAATGCACACAATTACTACAACCAGGAGGAGTTTATTTTTCAACGGACTTAGGTTATATGGGTCAGAATATTTTCTTACCACTCATAACAGCGATTATAAAACCCCTGATTGGCAGCAAAAAAACCGCATCTCCAAATTTTACAGATGTTAGGGAAAGTCTACTTTTAATCCAGAAGCTTATTGAAGTTGGAAAATTTAAAACAGTAATAGATAGAAAATATCCGTTAGAACAAATTGTCGAGGCGTATAAGTATGTTGAGACGGGGCAGAAGGTGGGGAATGTAGTAATAACATTGGAACATAATAACAAAACCTAGATCAAAAGGAGGCAAAAGATGGCACAGGTAAGATATATAGTAAATGACGTAGAAGATGCCGTTGCCTTTTATGTCTCAAAGCTTGGTTTTGAACTCGAACAGCAATACGGTACGGCGTTCGCAATCGTGGTCCATGGCGACTTGACGCTGTGGCTTGCGGGCCCAAAAGCATCAGCGTCCAAGCCGATGCCAGATGGCGCTATACCCAGCCCGGGAGGCTGGTCCAGGTTCGCCTTGATAGTCGACGATTTAGAATCCCTCGTCTCAAAGCTCAAGGACGATGGTGTAATATTCAGAAACGATATTGTAGAGGGGCCGGGGGGCAAACAGATTCTCTGCAAAGATCCTTCTGGTAATGTAGTTGAGCTCTTTCAGCCAGCGTAGTAGTAACGCCTAACCAATCGCTCAAACCTGACCGCTAATAAGCTGGACTTGGTTGCAACTTTTAATTGGTTACCTCAAGTAAAAAACCTGTCAGGTTAAGTCGTATGACCTGCCATGAGCGAAGCCGAATGGTGCCCGGAGAGGGGGTCGAACCCACACTCCCTTGCGGGAACTGGATTTTGAATCCAGCGCGTCTGCCAATTCCGCCATCCGGGCGCATGATGAAAGTCACTGTATGATGAAAGTGGTGTCTCGCAAATACTTTTTAAGGGAGATTTTTATTTCCCTCCCTCGCGTTTCGCTTTTGCGACCTGCTGTGCTCGCAATCGCAGTGACTGCAGGTGAATAAAACCGGTAGCATCATCAGGGTTATAATTACTGGCCACACCTTCCATCGAAGCTATGTCCGGGTCGTATAGTGATTGTGATGATTTGCGTCCAACCGTGATGATGTTTCCTTTATATAATTTTAAACGCACCGTACCGATAACTGTTTTCTGGCTTTTATTGATAAAGGCCTGCAGTGCTTCGCGTTCAGGTGAGTACCAAAAACCATTATAGATAAGTTCGGCATACTTGGGAATCAGACCATCGCGTAAATGCATGAGCTCCCGGTCCATGGTCAAACTTTCTACCTGGCGATGCGCGTGCATAAGAATGGTCCCACCCGGTGTCTCATAAACACCACGGCTTTTCATGCCGACAAAACGATTTTCCACAATGTCGGTACGACCGATACCATGTTTACCTCCGAGTGCATTCAAGGTCTTAAGAACGGCTGCTGGATTTAAGTTATTTCCGTTTACCGCGATACAATCCCCTTTCTCATATTCGAGTTCGATATGCTCGGGTTCATCAGGGGCGTCCTCCGGGGCGACCGTCAGTTTAAACATGCTTTTGTTGCAGGGTATGGTAGGGTCAAACATCGGATCTTCAAGGATACCCGCCTCGTATGAAATATGCAGGAGGTTGCGGTCCATGGAGTAGGGTTTCGAAGCGGTGGCCTCGACATCAATGCCATGTTCCTGGCAATAGGTAATCAATTCGCTTCGACCGGGAAATGTTTCGCGAAAGGCGGCTATTCGCCAGGGAGCGATGATCTCGAGATCGGGTGCGAGGGATGCATAGGTGAGTTCAAAGCGGCATTGGTCATTGCCTTTACCCGTCGCTCCATGGGCGAGGGTTGTCGCCTTTTCTTTTCGAGCAACATCAATCTGCGCTTTGGCAATGAGAGGGCGGGCAATGGATGTACCCAGAAAGTACTGGCCCTCGTAAATAGCGTTTCCCCGCAACATGGGGTAGATAAAATCACGCGCGAACTCCTCGATAAGATCGACGGTATAATGTGCAGCAGCGCCGGTGGATTCCGCTTTTTCAGAGAGCCCCTCCAGTTCCTCTTCCTGGCCAATATTGGCGGCAAAAGTAACGACCTCTGCCCGGTATTGTTCTTTAATCCATTTAAGGATAACGGAAGTGTCCAATCCTCCCGAGTATGCGATAACGACTTTCATAGTAAATAAATCCTGTTTTAATTATGCCGATAATGATCGAAGTTGAATGATAGAATTTAAGATTTAACTGAATCTGCGAGCGCGGAGAGTATGGCCTTTTGCACATGAAGACGATTTTCAGCCTGATCAAAGACAATCGATTTTGGGTTGTGGTAAACTTCAGGGGAGACCTCCATCTCGAGATGGGCAGGTAAGCAATGCATGAATAGGACATCCTCCTTTGCGGCATTGAGGAGGTCCAGTGTTACTTTATAAGGGGACAATTTTTCTGAGCGCATTGCTTCCTCATCCTCTTTACCCATACTCACCCAGACATCGGTGTAGATGACATCGGCATCCTTGACCGCATCCTGGATATCGGTGGTAAAGGTGTAAGCCGGGGCAATTCCCGCATTATCAAGGTAATTCTTAATTTCATCCCCGGGAGCAAATGCTTCCGGACCGGCGAGAACGACATTCATGGAAAAGAGATGTCCAGCGAGGATCCAGGAATTTGCCATGTTGCAATTACAATCACCGACAAAAACGATCTTGCGCTCTTTAAGCGAGGTGACATCACAATCTTCAGACCAGCGTTCGGCCAAAGTAAAAGCATCACTAAAAATCTGGCAGGGATGGAGAAAATCGGTCAGGGCGTTAACGACACTGATCGTGCCTTCACGCGCGAACTCTTCTATAATTTCGTGTTCGTAAGCGCGTATGACCAATCCATGACAATAGCGGGAGAGAATTTTTGCGGTGTCGGCTACCGATTCGCCTCGACTGAGTTGCATCGTGTCCTTATCGAGGTAAAGAGCATGGCCTCCGAGTTCATTAATACCCACTTCAAAAGAGACGCGTGTGCGCGTGCTACTTTTAAAAAAAAGCAAGGCCCAGCTTTGGTTATTTAATGCCGAGTAGTTATTCTCACCACGGTGATTTTTATATTTTTGAGCGAGCGAAAATATATCGGCGGCCTCGCAAATAGAAAAATCCGTCTCTTTTAAAAAATGCTTCATGACTGAATAAGGATGCGTTAATAACGAAATCTATTCCGTTATTTCAAATCTTCTAATGTCTGTTCAAGAATATCCAATGCCGATTGTATTTCATCATCCGAAACATTAAAGGGTGGATATATTCGTACTGTATTCTCACCAGCGGGCACCGTGATTAATCCTTTTTCAAAAAGACTATTGATGAAGTCCGTAGGATCTTCCTTCATCCCTATCCCCAGGAGATAACCCTGGCCTCGCACTTCAGCGATATGCTGCGGGTATTTATCCGCTAGCTTTTGCAATGAAGCTTTGAGCTTATTACCGCTTTCAGCGACGCGATCTAAGAGGTTTTCTTTTTCCATGACTTCGAGCACAGAGAGAGCAGCAGTACAGGCCAGCGGGTTTCCCCCATATGTTGAACCATGGGTGCCCGGTGTAAAAAGCCCGGCATATTTATCGGATATCCAGATAGCACCGATAGGAAATCCACCACCCAAGCCTTTAGCCATGGCAATGGCATCGGGAACAATACCCGCATGCTCGTAGCCAAAAAAGCGACCGGTTCGCCCGACACCGGTTTGCACTTCGTCGAGCATGAGGAGCAGATTATTCTCGTCACAGAGCTTGCGTATGCCTTGAAGGAAATCCGGATCACAAGGCAGAACACCGCTTTCCCCCTGGGTCGGTTCGAGGTAAATGGCCACTGTATGTTCATCGATCTTTGAGGAAAAACTTTCGAGGTTATTTATCTCTCCAAAGGAGAATCCGTCGAGAAGAGGACGAAACCCTTTTTGTATTTTTTCGAGTGGGGTTGCCGACATCCCCCCAAAGGTGCGGCCGTGAAAAGCATTTTCGGCCCCGATTATTTTATAGCTCTTTCCCTCCTCGCCCGCTTTATCCGTGCCATAGAGCCGGGCCAGTTTAATCAAGGCTTCATTCGCTTCAGCCCCGCTGTTGCAGAAGAAAAATTTCCCCGGTCCTGTGTATTGTGCTAACTTCTCCGCAAGCTGAGCGGGTTGGGGGAATCGGTAGAGGTTCGTGCAGTGAATCAATTCTGTCGCCTGTTCCTGAAGGCGTTTCACCCAATAGGGGTGGCAATGTCCCAGTCCGTTTACGGCGATACCGGTGCCGAAATCAAGGTATTCTTTTCCGGTGTCATCCCAGGCTTGAGTCCCTTGTCCTTTGACCAGAGTAAATGGCGCCGGGGGGTAATTCCCCAGGATATATTTTTCATAAAGGGTGGTAAGATTAGCGGTCTGCTTATTCATGATTTCCAAGCGTTGATTTTTAATTTTGAACAATTTCTGTGCCTATGCCCCGATCGGTAAATATTTCAAGAAGAAGGCTGTGGGGGACGCGGCCATCAACAAAGTGCACGCGACGAACACTGTTCTCGATAGCTTTAACGGCACTGTTTACTTTTGGCATCATACCCGATCCGATGACGCCCTTGCCTTTGTAAGCTTCGACCTGATCGACTTTTAAAGTGGAAATAAGAGACTCGGGATCATCCGGATCATTTAAGAGGCCCGGGACATCGCAAAGATAAACAAGCCGCCGCGCATGCAGTGCGGAAGCGACATGGGAAGCAGCGATGTCCGCATTAGTATTGTAAACCCGACCTTCCTGATCCAAAGCGATGGGTGAGATGATGGGGATATAACCTTCTTCGAGCGCTTTTTGAATTTTCCTTGTATCAACTTTAATAATTTCTCCAACCCGGCCAAGATCGATTGGATTACCCGACACATCACGGGTTAATTTTTCGCATAGGAATACTTTATTTCCAATCATCGGTAGAGGGCGTCCGACACTTGCCTGAATAATTTCGGCGATATCAAGATTGATATTCTCATTGAGAGTTTTTTCGACAATTTTTATCGATTTTTCATCAGTAACCCGTAAACCCTGATTAAATATGGGTTCGAGCCCGGCTTCTTCCATTGACCGACTGATCTCTTTACCTCCGCCATGGACGACAACGACGTGGATTCCGACGGAAGCGAGAAAGACAATATCGGTAGCAACACGACGGCGCACATGAGGTTCGGGATCGTCCATAAAACTGCCACCGTATTTAATGACAAAAGTAGAGCCTTTAAAGCGTTGGATGTAAGGCAACGCTTCGAGCAAGACACGCGCTTTTGAAATGATGTCGACCTCTGTTAACATAAGATTTTATTCGCTTTTATTAAAATCCACGTAGGCCTCAGAGAGATCGGTGCTCAATAAACGGTAAGAGGCTTTGCCAAGATTTAAATTCATGTTTATACAAAACCGTTTTTTACTTACTAATTCTTTCCACCGCTTTTTATTATTTAAAAGACATCGTCCTTTTGTAATAACCGGTACCGAATGTTGTTTCGTTGTGCCAGGGGTACTATAGGCGAGATCGAGCTTTTCTTCTTGAATAGTTGCACCCGAGTAACCTGCAGCATCGAGAATACGACCCCAGTTAGGATCACTGCCATACCAGGAGGTTTTCACCAGTAGAGAGTTTCCAATCGAACGGGCGATCTTATTGGCATCGGTTTTATTCTTAGCTCCATCCACGTAAATTTCCACCACTTTGGTGATACGTTCACCATCGGAAACTATTTTATCGGCGAGGACTCCGCAGACATGACGCAATCCCTGAGTGAAATTATGAAATAAGCTTGATTGTGTGGGTGAAACCTTGATTCCGGATTTAGCATTGGCGAGAAGAATCACCGTATCATTAGTGCTCATGTCACCATCCACAGTTATGGCATTAAAAGAGAGTTCAACGGCTTCGGATAATATTTTCTGAAGCAGGTTCTTGCTGATGTCAGCATCGGTGACAATAAAGGCGAGCATAGTTGCCATACCGGGTTGAATCATACCCGCTCCTTTTGCCATTCCGCTGATCGTAATATAATCGAGATCGCTCGCTTTATCTCCAGCATGTAAATGGGGCACCTTTACGGTAATGATTTTTTCCCTCGTATCAGAAGTGAGTATTGCTTTTGCGGTGTTAAGGCCATGATCCTTCGTCGATCCCAAATTACCGGCGGCATCTTTGATCCCCTTACGAATCTTTTGCATCGGGAGCACTTCACCGATGCGGCCGGTGGAACAGACAAAGAAAGTTTCCGGGGGTGCGTTACAGGCGCCGGCCGCGCTGAACTGCATCGACCAGGCATCTTTCATTCCACGATCCCCGGTGCAGGCATTGGCATTTCCACTATTCACGACTACTCCATGAAATTCATTTTCCACGTTCAGCAATTCCTGGCAGAGATTAACGGGCGCGGCCTTGATGGCATTTTTGGTAAAGACTCCCGCCGCAGAGCAGGGGGTAGGGGAAAAGATTAATGCGAGGTCAAGTCGATCATCTTTTTTGTCGCGTATATCACAGGAGATACCGGCCGATTGAAATCCAGGAACATCGACGATACCTTTAGATTTTTTCTCTTCTGTGTAAGCACTCATGAAAAATTAGAGGTTATGCTGAGAATACACTCTAAATCAATCCCTCATCTTCCGGAAAACCCAGCATTATATTCATAATCTGGACAGCTTGCCCACCGGCTCCCTTCATCAGGTTGTCCTCAGCGGAATGGATGATGAAGTTGCCGGTCCGCGGATCGAGCAATGCGGAAATGTCGATTCGATTAGTCCCGAGAAGATCTGAGGTGTGAGGAGAGGTGCCCGAGGGAAGGATGGAGATGAATGGTTTTCCTGCGTAAGCTTTTTCCCATGCAGTATAAACGGCTTCAATCTTAGTCCCGTTAGCAGGTGCAATAATCGTTGTAATGATGCCACGTATCATCGGAACAAGATGGGGAGTGAACTGGATTACGGTGTTTTCCCCGGATATTTCCGATAATTGCTGTTCAATTTCAGAGAGATGACGGTGTTTAGGGACACCATAAGGGGTAGCATCTTCCGCGCGTTCACAGAAGCTATAATATTCTTCAGTTTTTTTGCCGGCCCCACTTACGCCACTCAAGCTATTGACAATAATTCCCTGATTTGAAATTACGCCGTTACGGAGCAAGGGAATAATTGGGACAAGGATACTGGTCGGATAACATCCAGGGCAGCCGATAATGGGAGCCTCTTTCCAGGAGCCATTATGAATTTCGGGAATTACATAAGCAGAGCGGGAGAGCAGTTCGGGGTCGGGGTGGGGGCGGCCATAAAACTCCTCATAGCGCTCGGTTGTATCGAGCCGGAAATCAGCACTCAGGTCTATTACTTTTTTTCCGGCGTCAACAAGGGGCCGTGCATATTCCACCGCTACGCCGTGGGGAAGCGCTAAAAAATACAGCTCAACATCTTTGTTTTCAGCGAGCCGGGACACTTCTGAATCGGTAAATATTAAATTTGGCAACTGGCCGCGCAGCGCAGGAATGGCATCTTCGATCGCAGAACCGGCAAGTTTACGTGAAGTGACGACGGCTAAATCCACCCGCGGGTGTCGAGCCAGCAATCGCACAAGAGTCTCTCCAATATACCCCGATGCGCCTATAACCCCAATATTCATGGTAAAAGAAATTCCCTGCAGTGTATTACTGCGGGTATTGATTATTTAGATGAATTATTATGAAAACTTTCAATTAATTTAGATAAGAATAACAGCAATGTGCTAAAAAAACAAACCCTCCTCGGTATCGATGAACCGGGGAGGGTATAGGTAAAAGAATCCCTGGTAAGATACCTTATCGTTTGGAAAACTGAAATCTTTTTCTCGCGCCCGGCTGACCCGACTTTTTGCGCTCCTTTTCACGTGGATCGCGTTTAAGGTAACCGGCCTGTTTGAGGGTAATGCGCCATTCAGGATTAAATTTTTCAAGGGCGCGAGCAAGGCCATGAGATATTGCTCCGGCCTGACCATTTGGCCCGCTCCCATGAACCCTGATGACGGCATCAAATTGTTCGGCCGCATCGACGGCGACAAGCGGGGCTGTGGCCATTTTTGCAAGGCTCTCATGATAGCAGTAGTCAGTGAGATCGCGATCATTGACCTTATATTTGCCGCTGCCACCGGGGATGAGCCTGATGCGGGCGGTTGCCGTTTTGCGACGCCCCGTGGCGAGAAAATGTTCTTTTGGCGTGGAAGCACTCATTTTTCAGAAATTACAATTCAATAAGCTGGGGTTGTTGTGCCTCATGGGGATGATTAGGACCTGCATACACTTTAAGCTTTTTTAGTATATCACGGGCAAGACGATTTTTAGGGAGCATGCCTTTTACCGCGTTTTCAAAGATAAAAGCGGGTTTATTCGTTCGCAGATCACTGAATTTTCGGTATTTTTCGTTACCGAAATAGCCACTATAGGACATGTATTCCTTTTGAATTTCTTTATTACCGCTAACCGCGACCTTGTCTGCATTGATGACAATGACAAAATCACCCGTGTCCACGTGTGGGGTGTACGTAGGTTTATTGCGTCCTCGCAAGAGATTAGCGATTTTGACAGCGAGACGCCCTAGTATCTGGTTCGATGCATCGACCACATACCATTTTTTTTCGGTTTCACCCGTTTTGGCCAGGTAACTTTTCATAAAATAAGGAAAGCGAAAAAGTAAGCGGCAGGCGTTACTTGTCAACAGATTTATTAATACTGTGAATCAGGTTAATAAAATCTTCGTTAATAACCGGGAACACTTATTATCCAAAAAAATGCAGCCCGCATCTATAATAATGCGGGCTGCAGAGAAATTATCAGTTAAAATCTGGCCTAGAAGCCAGCGGAGAAAACGGATCCCCACCAAAAATTGCCATCGCGAACGCCACTCAGGTCAGTGGATGAAACACGCATTCCAAAAGAGATGGAAGCGTTATCATTGAAGGCATAACTCCAATCTATGGATCCGCCATAATAGACGTAATCGGTGCCCACATCAAAGTAGACACCCCCGACATAAAAGCCAACATCGATGGAGCTATTGGGGATGGATTCACTCATATCAAAACTGTGACCGCCAGAAAATTGGAGGGTAAATCCCTCGAGGTCGAAATCATAGTAGAAATAAACCGAAGGGGCAAGTGCGACATCAGCGGCAAATCCAATGTATAACTCCCTAGAATAAGAGTCGGACGATGGATCTTCCGGAAACCAATAGTAGGTCAATCCCAGGTCTATACTCAGCCAGTCGGTGGGTGCAAACCCGTAACCGCCATAGAAGTCGACTTCGTTATTGAACCCGACACCGTCAACAATAGGGGAGTTTACCCATGTCCCAAGATAGAAATCACCATAGCTAAGATCAATCGCAGGCTGGAAGGATGAATCGGCGAATTGCACTCCTCGAAATACATATTCCGATTCAAAGGCAAAGGTAGACGATATCGCTATTTCCTGCGCCGAGACCCGGCTTATGCACATTAAAACAGTTAAAGCAATAATGCTAAGTTTCTTATTCATTCGTTATCCTATATGTAGTTTAGAATTTTTAATTTTTTGGGTTTTCCATAGATATAAGCCATAAGTGTGCCAATACCTGATATCTGTCTCATAATTAGCGTTAATGCCTTATTTTACACAGATATCCAAGGATGTCTGTTCAGAATGAAGGCAGAAATTTTGACTAATTATAGCCATTGACGATGGCAACAGGTTGTAAACTGCACCTGTGTTCTATAATCTTTCCGGAATATGAGTGGGGGAGTGAGCTATCTTTTGGTGTGTTATTGTGAATAAAAGAGGTAAATAGCTCGCTGGAGATTCAATCCACATACCACGGGGTGAATTCTGGCAGTCAGACAGCTGGCTCTCGGCTGCGCTTCGGTAAGTTGCCTTATCATCTCAAAGAATTCATTGCAAAAGTCGATGATCTCTTATACATCAAAGGCAGGTAGTTGCTCTTTATAGCATTCGTTAAAGAGGGCACTAAAATAATATTAAAATCAGCTGATATACAAAGAAAGGGCAGGGAGAAAATATGAGCCAGGCACAAGGTCCCACGGTAGAAACGCAAGTAAGCCAACTTGATCAGCTCAAACAATTTACAAAAGTCGTAGCAGACACGGGTGATTTTGGTGCGATCAAACAATATTCTCCCCAGGATTCGACCACTAATCCCACCCTTATTTACAATGCGGTTGAGATGGATGAATATAAACCTCTGCTGGAAAAAGCGGTTGCCGAGAACAAGGGGCATGGCGCAGCTGATGATCTCCACGTTTATTCCATAATCGACCAACTGCTCATACTTTTTGGCATCGAAATCCTGAAAATTATTCCCGGGCGTGTTTCCACAGAAGTAGACGCCCGACTCTCATTCGATACCGGGGGCACCATAGTAAAAGCGCAATCACTCATCAAACTTTATGAGGACAGGGGCATTAGCAGAGAGCGGATCCTCATCAAGATAGCATCTACCTGGGAGGGGACCTTAGCCGCGAGAAAGCTCGAAGAACAAGGCATCCACTGTAATATGACACTGCTTTTCTCCTTACCACAGGCACTGGCTTGTGCTGAAGCGGGAGCGACCCTTATCTCTCCCTTCGTCGGGCGTATTCTGGATTGGTACAAAGCCAGCACGGGTGAAGATTACAAGGGCGCTGACGATCCAGGCGTGCTATCAGTCCAGAAAATATACAATTACTTTAAGAAGTACGATTACAAAACCGAGGTCATGGGTGCCAGTTTTCGCAATGCCGATGAGATCGTCGAATTGGCTGGGTGTGATCTGTTGACGATCAGTCCCGATCTCCTGAAAACTTTGAAAGAGTCGCAACGACCGCTTGAGCGGAAGTTAAGTCCTGAAATTGCACAGAAACAGGATATCGAAAAAATAATTCTCGATGAAAAAACATTCCGTTGGACCCTTAATGAAGATGCCATGGCAACCGAGAAACTGGCCGATGGCATTCGCAGATTTGCCGCGGATGCCGATAAACTGGCTGACTTGATAAAAAACAGACTGTAGCAAAAGCAAGACGGGCATTCTCATCTATCACTCTCCTTCTGATTTTTCATTTCACTGGAGGTCCTTTTAGTTCGATCGAGAGGCATTAAAATAAGCCCCTTCATCGTTTGTTGCTCCGAACTATCGGTATCATTGAGACCATATTGAATCGACTCTGGTTGACGCTGCAGGCGAAAAGAAAAGAAAATTCGATCCCAGATCGAGAGGAGTGATGTGTAGTTTGAATTTGTTTCCGAGGGAACTCGAGAATGGTGCACTTTATGCATGGCAGGACTGGTAAAGAAAATACGAAGGAGACGGTCAACTTTTTCCGGGAATCCAATATTGGCATGATGGACTTGCGTGTTGGCGAACATGATTATTTCGTATAAAACAAATTCACCCAGGGTAACCCCGGTAATGAGAAGCAGTGGTATGCGAAGGATAGATGAAAGAACAATTTCTCCAAGATGAAACCGATTGGCAGTCGTCACATCCATGAGGGGATCGGAATGGTGAACTTTATGAAAAATCCAGAGAAAGGGTAAGCTATGGTTGAAGCGATGCCACCAGTAAGTCCAAAGATCAAGAAGCAGGATTGCTCCTATGATATGAAAGCCTGAGGGAAGGGATACGCTATTGAGAAGGCCAAAGTTATGTTGCCGCGTCCACTCCATAACCATAACCCAGAGACTGACAAAAACGGCCATAACAATAAAAATGTTGATCAGTCCAATGGCTATGTTGCGGGTTCCGTGGATAAGGCGCTGGCGCCCTTTATGATTGAAAAATCCGAAATAGGGAGCCGCGCTTTCCCATAATAACAAAATGATTAATACCCCAATAGAGAGCGCTTGGCGAAAGGCTGAAATGTCCTGATAAATATTCTCCATTCAGGTGATAGGGTTTTTATTTAATGAATGAATTAGGTTCTTATTTCCAGTCGCGACAAAGGAACTGATAGTCTGGAAACCGGTCTGAATAATTCAATTATAGTGCATTGTCATTGTTATACAAACTCAAGGTGTAAAATGTCTATGCCTGAGATTAATAGCACACTAACGGCCAGAATGGCTTGTCATATGTAAATTTTTTTTAAAAATAAATGGATTATTTGGCATACCATTGCCAAAAGCTTTTATTACTGCTAAGAAACTACGGTTAAAACCATTTATTTAAATCACCATTTGATTTAATGCTTATCAGTGCGTTTAACATTTTAGAATATTATTATGAGTGAAACCGCAAAAACAATTCCGGCACCAGCTGTAAAAAATTCGCTCGACAGTTTACAGGCGAACATCGGGCAAGTGATAAAAGGGAAAGATGATGTCATTGAACAAGTGCTTATATGTATGATTGCCTCGGGACATCTGCTTATAGAAGACCTCCCCGGTTTGGGTAAAACGACATTGGCCTACTGTCTTGCGCGTTCCATCGACTGCTCATTTACGAGAATTCAATTCACGAGTGATTTGCTGCCCAGCGATGTAATAGGCGTTTCCGTTTATGATGAACAGATAAAGGAGTTTGTCTTTAAACGCGGCCCAATATTCAGCAATATACTCCTTGCTGACGAAATTAATCGCACCACACCCAAGACCCAGTCCGCGCTCCTTGAGGTCATGGACCGAAGCAAAGTAACGGTTGACGGCCAGACTTATACAGTGGCAGCGCCATTTATGGTATTTGCGACTCAAAACCCCGTTGATTATGAGGGGACTTTTCCCTTACCCGAGAGTCAAATGGATCGATTTCTCATGCGCCTGCAAATGGGCTATCCGGAATATGACAAGGAGTTGGAAATACTTGAAAATGGAACCTTGCGCTATGACAGCATTCACCCCGATCCAGTAATTACACGTAATGAAGTCCAGACTATCCAGCAATACGTGCATCAGGTATTTGTTGAAGAGAGCATCCTTGAATACATTTTGAGAATTATTAAAAGAACGCGGGCTGAAAGTGAATTTCTTGCCGGTGCCAGTACGAGGGGCAGTTTATCCGTGAGACTGGCATCTCAAGCGGCGGCATTAGCCGATGGCAGAAATTTTGTCATTCCTGAAGACGTGACCAAAATTTTACTCCCGGTCCTCACCCATCGCCTTGGGCTCAGGCGCCAGACTTCTGATGCTTTGGAAGAGAGAAGTATTGTCGAAGGTATCTTAAGAAAAATTATCGATGAGGAGCCCCTGCCGGTTTAATTTTCAAGATTACTTGTAGAAAGCAGCAGGGGTATAACAGTCCTTGGCCATCGTATGACGTCAGACACTCCATATGTAAAATCCAAATCCATGGAGTGGGCTGATCCCGGGTTTTTTACCCATCAGTCCCGCACGCGCAATTTTTTTCGCATCTTAAAACAACTCGTATCTCCACCGGATGGACATAAAACAATTCCCACACCGGTCGGGGTGGTCCTCATTGCATTGTCTCTCGGTATTGGATCGGCTGCTTACAATACCTCGAGTAACATTCTCTTTATGACCTTATCACTGCTCTTGAGCAGCCTGTTATTAAGCGGTATTCTGGCCTGGCTTAATTTTAAAGGGACGCGGTGGCGGCTTGTCCTCGAACCCCATTTCAGGGTGGGTGAAGTGACACCCATTCGCATCGAGTTATCAAATAATAAAAAGCTGCTTCCGACCTATAGCCTGTGGTTCAGGGTAAAAGCGAAAATCTCACAATCGTCCAAACGGATGTATCTCGAGGAACGCCTCGATGCCGGAGCCTCTCGTGAACTTAATTGGATTCTCGAGTTAAAAAAACGCGGGACTGAGATAATTGAGGTCGCGGGACTGGAAACTCAATTTCCATTCGGGTTTTTGCGCAAGATCATCGGGGGTGGAATTTCACGTGAGGTAATCGTGTGGCCACGAAGGATTGAATATTATTTTTCACCTAAATTAGGAAAACGGGGACATCAGCAGGGAAACACGCTTCTCAAACCGGGCAGCGGCACCGAACTTATCAATCTGCGTGACTATAAAGCGGGTGATCCACAACGCCTGGTTCACTGGAAAGCCAGTGCCAGACAACAGCGAATTATGGTTCGCCAGATGAGTGAAGAAAACCAGGATGCTTATTTAATATTTTTAGAAACTTCCCGCGCTGTCTGGAAGGATGATGAACAATTTGAAAAACTATGTGCATTTGCCGGCTCCCTGGCCGAAGATTTGTATATGCAGAATAGGCTGTGGGGCACGGCGATCAATGATGAAGCAGTCCTCTCGATAAAACGGTTGAGTGATTTGCATTTCTACCTCGAAAATCTTTCAAAACTTACCCCCCTGGATCATTATACACCCGTAAATGAAAGTATGGGGGCAACGGTAATAACTTTCCTTCCCGGAATCAATAACCGGGTAGAAGCCTATGTCGGCGGTAACAAAGCAGGGTCGGCTTAGTTACGCGGAGCTTTTACAGCTCAAGTGGCTGCTCGGGGGGAGTTTGTCCTTAATCTCCTTATGGACACTGCTCTATTTAGAAGTTCGCAGTGTTCCCCTCCTGCTTACGACAGCCGGCGTGATAGCGGGAGGTTTCCTCTGGCCTCCATTGCCCGGGAAGATACCTCCGGTCGTGATGAAAGCGGTCACTCCAGCACTCATCCTGGTCATTGTGGGAGACTTTGTAATTTCCAGTCCCGATATTATACCGCCGCTCATACGAATGGTGGTCCTGCTCGTGCTCGTCCGTTCGCTGAGCTACCGCAATCGACGGGAAGACCTGCAGCTCATACTCCTATGCCTGTTTATTGTTGTCATCTCAGGTGTTCTCACCCTTTCCCTTACCTTTGCTTTTCAGATAATAATTTTTACTCCCTGCGCGATGGCACTGCTCTTTGTGATCAACCTGGTGGAATGTCACGACCGGGAACATGAGATACCCGATGAGGGTTGGGCAGATTTTAATCTCTTTCATTTTCTCTTCCGCATAATGAAAGCGGTGGACATGCGGATAGTAGCATTTGCCACGATTTTATTCGTGGGAGTAGTTTTAGTTTCAACATTAATATTTATTGTCATCCCGCGATTTCGGCTTGATCAGGCCATTCCTTTTTTGAATCTAAAGAGCCAGAAGAGCCGATCAGGATTCAGTGATACTATTCATTTCGGAGAGGTCGTAGAAATAATTGAAGATAATAGCGTGGCTCTTCGTGTTGATTTGCCGGAGGGCACAAAAATCCCCCAAACTCCCTATTGGCGAATGGTAGTGCTCGATGAATATTTAAATGAGACATTTCGCATGTCCTCATCCGCTCGGTTGAAGAACATTTACGATATTAATAATGTCATAAAATTAAAAAAAGATTACCTTGAGTCTCAGGGTTCGAGAGATGCGTCGAAATGGACCTTTTATTTAGAAGGGGGAATCAGCAGATATTTACCTTCACTCGGGTTTTATGACATCTTGCGTTTTCAGACGCGTCAAAATGTTGAAATAAATCGGCATCTACGTATCAACAGCACCAAAGATATCAGCAGCAGTGTTCTATTTTACCAGGTGGAGAACATGCAACCGACGAATATATATCCGAGGACATGGTATGAGCGGAAATTAGCTGACTTAAAACCACTGATCATAGAACCTTTCAGTCCCCAGTCGAAGCGCGCTATTTTGTACCCGCAGACGACTTTAGTATTACCTGGCGGTAATGATAATATTGAAATCCTGGAGAAGATCGTCGGCGAAATTACGGGAGGAGAAATGCTTTCGGCTCGCGATTTTACAAAACGCGCGCTCGATTATTTAAATCGAAAGCATAGCTATGACCTGGGTTACGATCTATCTGAGAACCGTGACAAAGGCGATGTTATGGTTCGATGGCTTAAAACTGATGCGCCCGGGCACTGTGAACTTTTTGCAGGGGCCTTTACTTTGCTCGCGCGCACGGCAGGTCATCCTACCCGAATTGTTACGGGGTTTAAAGGGGGCGCGTGGAACGGCTATGAAAACTATTACATGGTCCGCAACAGTAACGCCCACGCCTGGTGTGAAATTTATGATGGAAAAGATTCCTGGTTACTCGTTGATCCTACACCTGGGGCTCAAGGTATTGATGTATCCGGTGATCTGCTTGCCGCCAGCACCTTCTATATAGATGATACCTGGCGGGCTTATCTCGATAGCTTGCGCATTCTCTGGTATCGACGGATCGTTAATTTTGATAAAGCGACGCAGGAAGAATTAACAAACCAGATAAGACTGGTGGGTTCAGAATTTCTCAACTTCCTAAAGGATGAGATTAAACAATGGTTTAAGGAAATGGCAACCTGGTTCAATTTGCCATTAAACAGTGCGAAATTTCTGCGCCTCACAATGTTAATTGCTATTTTCATATCGGTATTGATCATTTTTCACTATCGAGCCTATTTAATTTTCCGTCTCGGTGAAGAAGCGAGGTTTCTTGGGTTTGATTTCAAAAGTGATCCGGTGCGCAAGAAAGCGGGCAAATATGTTGTTAAATTCCGCGATAAACAGAGCGAGATTGCGTATGCTTATGGCAGCACGACTAAAGAATGGCAAAATGTATATCGCGACCTGCTCAATCTTCGATTCAGTGACGGTTACAATCGGCCGATTCCAAGGATCGTATTTCGCAATGCCCGCCGCCTGATTAAACAAAAACAGAAGGAATTAACTTAGAGCGTATGGCGAAAATGACTGACCGTCATTTTCACTCTCAACCTCCTTACCTCGGGCGCCTGAAATCGGGATTAGGAAATGGCGGAAATGTTTTATGAGGTTCCTGCTGATACCAATAAGCAACTGAGGCAATATCGTCGGCAAGGGGCTGAAATTGACGGTTAGGCCACCAACCGAGGGCTTGAATAGTAACGCGTAAGTCTTTTTCGAAGCAGATAGGATCCATGATATGCCATCGGTAGAGGCTCCACTTCGGAGGACCATTTTCACCGGCATGTTTCAGGGTATTGCCAACATAAGCGGTATTGTAAAGCTCGGGAAATCCATAGCTGGCGCAAAAATAATCTTCAGTCCCAGTGCCGCAAATGGTCGGAAACTCACTATCCCCATCCATGAAAAATTTAATTTCACCTTCTCCGAACCAACCATCCGACAATTGAGTCCAGGCGAGAAAGGTGCCGACATAGCGCCCCCGGCCTTCAACCTCATCAAGGATCAGGTAATCGGGATTCGTTCGATCCGTAACGGCGCGCCGCCATTGAGCATGTAAATAACCTGCGTCATCGGGAATAGCGGATTCAGCATAGGTAATCTGATAGGCGAGAAGCTCCATATCGTTATCTGATTCATTTGAAAATGTGACTCTCGCATGTTTACGAAATGGCATGGGCCAATAACAATTGAGAGCAGATGTGGGATTGACAATGACGGCTAAAGAATTCACCGGGGCGATCAAATCGTGACCGACAGAGAAGAAATCCGCGAGCGGAACTTCAATCGACGGCGTTTCTTCATGATCCCAGTAAAATCGCAAGACACAGGCTCTGCCTTGCCCTTTCCATTTTCTATCAGAGACAATCCAGATATGCTGAATAACACCGGGCCCATCTACATCCATGAGGGTTACCGTCTCATGGGCTTTGGGATTTAAGAATGGTCTGACTTTCCAACCCTGCCCCAGATCGAGAGCATGGCTCGAGTGTGGGAGATCAGGATCGTTTGGATCGGGAATCGCCATCCCTCCGCTACTTTTAGCTCCCGTGGGGTTTTCAGCGGAGATAGACCGCGTCCTCATATCCGACAAAAGTGGCAATGCCCCCAAACCTGGTATTAAACCCGAATAGTTATCCATATTTAAATGTAGTTAAAGCTGCATGAGGAGGGTCGAGACTTTTAATTTTCGACGGCAGTCAACGCATAATTACGGATCATCTTTCTTTTTTGAAAAAAAGATTGCAAGATGCTTTTAGCCAGAGGTCCCGCTGTTTTTCCCCCGGTATAATTATCGTCGGTTTCGGAACCCTGGACGCAGACGGCAACAGCGATTTGGGGATCGTCAACAGGGGCGAACCCGATAAACCAGGCAACCGAGAGGTTTCTGTTGTCAGCACGAAATTGCGCGGTTCCTGTTTTGCCCGCAATACGCATTCCGGGAATTCTCACTGATTTTGCTGTTCCTTTTTCTACCGCCAGTTCCATGCCATTAATTATCTTTTGGTATTGGTTATCATCGATGACTATTGGCTGACCCGCATGACTGATATCATGACGTGAGCGGCTGGTTTGAAAGAGAAGGGTGGGGCGCGTGCGCGTTTCTTTTCGAGCGAACGATGCGGTAAATGCGGCCATCTGTAAAGGGGTGACGCGCAAGTAACCATGGCCGATGGCGACATTAGCGGTTTCACCCGCGGACCAACGACCCAATAGCCGGTTCTTTTTCCATGCGGGGTCGGGGACAATCATATGTTTTGTCTCGGTATTCAGCTCAATACCCGTAGAGACATCAAAACCAAAATTTTTAGCTTCTTTACTGAGGATGTCGATTCCCGCCAATAGACCGACTTTGTAAAAATAAACATTACAACTATATTGAATGGCCGACTCGAGGTTGACTTTGCCATGGCCGTTAAGTTTGTGACAATGGAATCTTCTATCACCGACAAGGAGTGATCCCGGGCAGATAAAAACCGTGTCAGTATTTATTTTTCCCGTTTTCAGTACAGCGAGAGCGGTGATTAATTTAAAAGCTGATGCCGGCGGATAAAGTCCCTGTGTGGCCCGATTCATCCAGGCTCCTTTTTCACGAATCTCACGATCAATTTTATAGGAAATGAAAGGAGACAAATCATTCAAATTAAAGTTCGGTTTACTGGCCAATGCATAGACTTCACCCGTTCTTACATCAATCGCGACAATTGCGCCAATTTTAGAACCGAGCGCATTCTCAGCAATTACCTGTAAGTCGACATCAATGCTGGTATTTAGATCTTTGCCTCTGATCGGAAGTTTTTGAGAAACAAGTTCATATTGAAAACCAAAAGGGTCGACGACCCAGATCTCGCTTCCACTGCTGCCCTGAAGTATATTATCAAAACTGTTTTCCAGTCCCGAACGGCCTATTTTTCCTTTAAAAGTGAAGGTTGTAAGGTCTTTGCCGGGGACGCCCTCTCGAGAAACTTCATAGGTTGAAACGACAAAACCAAGCGTATGCACCGCGGCTGAATTGTAAGGATAGTAGCGTGCACTGTCGGTATAAATTTGTATGAAGGATTCAACAGGGATATGCTCCGCTATCTTTGCGTATTCCTCGAAAGTGAGATCAGTCGCTAATTTATATGGCAAAAGAAGCTTTTGATGGAAATGTCGTTCGATATCATTCCGCTCAATCTTACGCTCAATTTCAAGAATAACATTTATTATTTGCAGGTATTTCTCCACGACATTTTTTCTGGCGGTAACCTGAATCTCTAAACTGTCGACATGCTGTTCGGTCTTTCGGTATTGCCTTACGAGCTTTATATATTCTTTACGAAATTCAGGGCGAAGCTCGTTCAAATATACAACCGCGGAAAATCTCGGGCGATTGCCTACCATCAGGCGTCCTTCCCGATCATAAATGTTTCCCCGTGGTCCAGGCAGAAGAATGCGGCGCAAACTCTGTTTTTCCTCCTGTTCTCGATACCTGTGACTCTGGAATAACTGTCGGATCAATAAACCCGAGCCCAGGACTAAAAACAACAATACGAATACGATGTAAAACAATCGCAATCGCGGATTAAAATTTCTATGAAATTCAAATTCCATAATTAATTATATCCGATTAATTATTTCCTGCGTCAACGACGAGGGGTTTACCGGATTTAAGCGCAAATAATTTCTGCATTTCAAGCGTTGCGGGAGCAATTATAAATAAAACCAGTCCGGAAAGAACGAGATCTGTTAAGCATCTTGTCCAATAAGGATCTTCAAAAAAGACGCCTCTTCCCATAAGGAGAGTGACCACGAGCATATAAGCGCAGTTAAAATAGAGAGCGATGAGAACAATATGGTTACGATTTGTGGTCCTCAACCGTGATTCGAACTTTCGTATAAGAATATAGCCAGTGATAAATAATAAGAGCGATGTGCCATAAGGTAAAGGGAGCAAGGCATCGAGAAGAAGAGCGATAAATGCGACGAGAAGTAATCCTGGCCAGAAAGCCATGTAAAGCGTGGGAAAAAGTAAATACAAACTGACGAGAGTAAGAGAAATAGAAAAACGAGCTAAGGTATTGTTGAGGGAAACGATTACCATATAAAGCAAAAGAGAAAGTAAAAGAATAATCAGAATTTGTCTTAACTGATTCATTGATCGATTATTCCCTCCTCGAAAATGGGATTTAAGACCGTAACTTCCTTTAAGCTGAGGAGGTCTTTGCTTAGGTCTACTTCACCGACTTGAAATAAACCGTTACTACTAGGCGCAAAGCTTTCTACCCAACCAATGGTAAGACCATCGGGAAAAACGCCACCGAGTCGAGAGGTCGCCAGACGAAGAGGTGTTGAGGGATTGATTGACACATCGACTTGCACATCTTTGATAATGCCGGAAGGTTCGGCCAATGTATTATTGAGATGGCCGTAAAAGGTAACCGGTCGCTCGTCCCCATCAAATTGCGCGGCGATACGGAAAGTGCGACTGCTCACTAATTCTACGACTGAGGTAAACTGCCGCACTTCTTTTATACGGCCGACTACGCCCCCGGAGTAAACGACTGCTGCCCCTTGGATTATATTATAATTCTTCCCTTTGCGAATGAGAACCTGCTGCCACCAGCTGTTTATATCACGACGTATAACCCGAGAAACTTCATATCGATATTGGGGCAGCGATGGAAGTTGAAGCAATTTTTCGAGACGCCTCACTTCGGATTCGAGTGAATCGAACTGTTGCAGTCGCAATTCGTAAGCGGCATTTAAGCGAGCGAGGTCCTGACCGGCTTCGATAAGGTCAATTTTAGAATGACTTCGATTCGACCAGAAATCCTGGAGGTTGGTAAGGTAGGAAACAGCAGTCCAGGCAGGTGCTTGAAATTCAAAGAAACTGACACGTAATGTGGACTTGATAACAGTGGGAATCAACCACCATAAAATCAATACGAAGATAAGTATGGCTAGGGGCTTCCCGAGGAAAGTTAGCTTATTAGCCAAGGGAAGGTTTCCTTTATTGATTAACTGGTTCGGTGCTTAAGCAACCAGCTTAAATCCTGAAGAACGATGCCCGTTCCGTTCGCCACTGCACTGAGGGGGTCTTCGGCTACAATTACAGGAACTCCGGTTCCATCGCTTAATAAACGGTCCAGCCCGCGGATGAGTGAACCACCGCCTCCGAGGATAAAACCGCGATCAACGAGATCTGCGGATAGTTCCGGGGGACATCGTTCCAGAGCATTACGCACCAGTTCAGTTATCGAGTTTAAGGTATCGGCCAGCGCTTCACGAATTTCCTGAGATGTAATATGAAGTGTTTTAGGTAAGCCGGCTACAGTGTCGCGCCCCTTCACTTCAAACGTTAACTCTTCATCCAGGGAGACGGCCGACCCGATACGTATTTTAATTTCTTCGGCGGTACTTTCTCCAATCATAAGGTTATAAGCTCGCCGCATATAATTAGTAATTGAAAGATCCATTTCGTCGCCACCAACACGAATACTTCGAGTAAAAACAACACCTGAAAGTGAGATTATCGCGACTTCGGTCGTGCCACCACCAATATCAACAATCATGTTAGCCGTCGGTTCATCGATAGGCAAACCGACACCGATAGCGGCGGCCATGGGTTCTTGTAAGAGAACAACTCTACTTGCTCCAGCGTGAGTGGCTGATTCGCGAACCGCGCGTCGTTCCACTTCGGTAATACCACTGGGGACTGCTACGACAACTCTTGGCGGAACAAACTTAAAATTGACGTGCACCTTACTGATGAAGTAACGTAGCATGGCTTCAGTAATTTCAAAATTAGCGATGACACCATCTTTCATCGGGCGGACAACCATGATATTTTCCGGAGTTCGCCCCAACATTCTTTTGGCATCGTTACCGACGGCAACAACCTCCCGTGTTTCGGTACGTATAGCAACGACGCTAGGTTCACGTAAGACGATACCTTTGTCTCTTACGTATACCAGCGTATTCGCTGTGCCTAGGTCTATCCCGATATCATTCGAAAAGAAACCTACAACATTCTTTAACGTGTGAGCGTTCAACATTGACGCTATGTTATTCAGAGGGGTTCTCTATAGGATAAGCAATAATGTCAAAGACATAATTTATTAATTGATAACTTTTTGTGAACCTTGATTAAATTTATTTACATTATCTACGCTCTTGGCAAGTCGATTCTTTAATTGATGAATTATACAGATTTCTTTTTTATCTTAGAGTGGACATATTTTGGCGTTTTATGATTTTACTTAGTTAAAAAGTTAAGCTCAGAAATTATAATGTCTTTAATTTCCGTAAACACGGTAGCGGCTGTAATATCTAACCAATACAGCATTATAAATGATTTGGGCGTGATCCTCGTTGGTATAGCGATCGCGGCTATCCTCTTTCATAAAATCCGGCAACCGGTTATTATTGGTTACGTTTTAGTCGGTCTGCTCCTGGGGCCGTATTTATTTTCGAATACGATTATTCATAGTTTTGATACGGTGCACGCTCTTGGTGAGCTGGGTATCGTTTTCCTTCTTTTTAATATTGGTTTAGAATTTGACCTGCGGCGTCTGCAACGTGTTTTAGGGCCGGCGACCCTTGCCATTATTTTACAGACAGCGGGCATGGTGATTCTCGGCATGCTTATCGCGCCCGTTTTAGGATGGGACACAACGCATGCGGTTTTTTTGGGAAGCCTTCTTGCCATCAGTTCCTCGATGGTCACTTATAAAATATTACGCGATCAAGGTCGCATCAAACATCCGCATGCCCAACTGGCGATTGGAATCCTTATTCTCGAAGATCTCCTTGGTGTCGCCATTCTTGTTTTGCTGACCGGGGTGGCCGTGACCGGACATTTTGCCTGGGGATCAGTATGGCAAGTAACTTTTTTCGTGGGAGTTTTTGTCGTCGTCGTTTATTTTTCAGGCAAGTTGATCGCGCCCGCGATTTTAAATTTTATCTACCGTTTTGGCAGCATAGAATTGATTACCCTATTTGCGGTTGGAATGGTTTTTGGAATCAGCGTGCTCGCGCAGGTTTTTCATTTCTCTGTCGCGCTCGGCGCATTTCTTGCAGGTTCTATATTTTCCCATACTGAGCATGTTGAGGAAATTGAAAATGCGATGCGTCCGATGTACGATGTATTTTGCGCGATATTTTTCGTGTCCGTGGGCATGTTAATTAATCCCGTTCTTCTCATTGAAAACGGGGTGTGGATCATTTTTCTTTCGCTCCTGGTAATCGCCGGTAAAATCATTACTTGCTGGACTGGTTTATTTCTCGCGGGACAGCCATCACGAAGCAGCTTTCGAGCAGCTGTGGCCAAGTGCCAGATTGCGGAATTCAGCTTCATCATCGCGGAATTAGGGCAGAGGCTTAATGTTACGGATCAAAACCTTACAACCGGTGCTATCGGTGTGGCTTTAATCACCATAACATTAACGCCGCTCCTCAGTAATCACTCGGAGAAGATCTATAAAGCAATGGCCCGCAGATCGCCAGAACCGGTTCGAATTATCGGGCGATTTTATCACAATCTGTTGGAGACTATTTTTACGGTAATCGGCCGCAACACCTTACTGCGTCTTATCAAAAGACCTATTCTGCACATATTGGGATACTTTTTTTTATTTAATGGGGTCGTTTTTATAAGCTATTTCGCGGCACTCTTTGTCGAGAAGCAAGGGCTGGGAGGCTCTTACCATTATTTAATATACAGTGGAATATGGTTACTGGCAGCATTGGCGATGCTGCCTCCAATCGTAGCGATTATCCGCAATTCTGATGTTATTGTGATGTTGGTCTCGGAATCGGTTTTAGGATCCGGTGCCACGAGCCAAACGTTTAAAGGACGTATGCGTAATATTTTTAACAACCTAATCCTCCTTTTAGTGTTAGTCTACGTGGGGGGTATTTACTTGTCAGCAGCAGCCAGATATTTCCCCAAGGGCCTGGCGTTGGTTCTTTTTTTTGGATTAATTTTCACGGTCGGATTTATTTTTTGGCGACATATGATTGCCCTTAATTCCCGAATTGAAATTCTATTTATGAAAAGCCTTAACCAGCGCTCATACGATATGGATGAAAAACGGCGCTCAACGATAATGAGAGAGATCTCGAGTAAACACTCCTGGCCCGTTCATTTACAGGAGATGACCGTGAAAAGTGGGACCCTGGCCAATGGTAAACGGATACTTGATTTAAATCTGCGCAGACAAACAGGTTCGACCATTATCGCAATGGGTCGAGGCAGCACTCACATCTTTGATCCCAGTCCCGACGCTCCCATTTTTGCCGGTGATCATCTTCTTCTTTTGGGGAGCGAGACGCAAACTCAGAAAGCAGTCGATTTTCTTTCAGCAAAATCAAGGGATGAAAAGATTTCACCGCTAGCTTCATTTAAAACCGAACAGGTCTACTTAAATCCGGGATCAGAACTCGATGGTAACACGCTTGCCGGGGCTGACTTACGCCGTCGCTATGGTATCAATGTTGTCGGTTTACAGAGGGGGACCAAACGCATGACTTCACCGCCCGCTGATGAAATACTTCGCGCCGGTGATATTCTCCTGGTGGTATGTGAACCTGAAGCTTTAGCAGATTTCCAAAATAAGAGCAACCCGAAGCCCTCCTCATAGATTTCACATTGCTTATGAACCCAGTCTTTATTTATTTTTCTGAAGTAGAGTATCAAAAATAATATGGCCACAGAATCTATATGCGGTGTCTGGATAAGTCCAACTGGAGAAGCGCATCTATCCATAGGCGAGGGCAAGAACAAGCGTGAGGAAGTAGTAGAAAAATGGACACCCTTCCTTTGGGCTGATTCATTGCCGATAGGTGGGAAAGTGAGCGAAGAAAGGTTGAACGGTGATGACCCTTTCAAACACCTCTTGTCTTTCGAGATGATGGAGGATTTGCGCGATGCGACGCAAAAATCGCAAAGAAATTTCGCGATGGAAATGGTCCGGCCCTATGAGTGTCAATTTCTTCTATACTGTCAGAAACGCCTTTATGCTGAATTAAGTTTCAATGATCTTCATCGCTGTCAATGTGACATAGAAACGGCTTGTTCCGTGGAGGGAAGCTTCAGCGATGCAAAGAGGAAGGAGGATCGCGTATTGGCCATAGGGCTCCATTTTAATGATGAGAGAAAAAGTCATTTATTGACCCTGGAAAATATAAGTGATGAAGCCGAGAGGGAGTTATTGCAGTCATTTAATTCCATCCTTCTCGAAGAGGACCCTGATGTAATTGAAGGTCATAATATTCACAGTTTTGATTTTCAATACCTTCGCCAGCGCGGGAAACGATTAAAGGTGCCCTGTGCCTGGGGGCGATTTGGAAAAGAAGCAAACTTTCGCAACAGTCGATTACGCGTAGCCGAACGCTGGGTGGATTTTGCACGTTGCGATATACCGGGGCGGGCGATCTTCGATTCTTATTTAGCCATTCAATTATTTGATCTGACGACGCGCGATTTAATTTCATACGGGCTCAAGGATGTCGCCATCTATCTTGGAATTACTGGTGGTGACCGTTCCAGTCGCACCTATATTGCCGGTGATAAAATTCAGCACGCATTTTCCGAAGATCGGGATACCTTTCTCGCGTATCTTGCCGATGATCTAAGAGAGACAAAAGGGGTTGCTGATATTTTGTTACCTACGTATTTTGCGCAAGCTCGCATATTCCCCATGACTTTACAGGAGATTCTTCTTCGTGGCAGCGCATACAAAGTTGACCTCCTCTTGCTTGAAAAATATTACCATGCGCGTCGGAGCCTGCCCGCGATGCCTGAAGTGGGTAGTTTTGAAGGTGGGTATACGCGAAGTTTTAAAACCGGTATTTTTCATCATGTATTGCATTTTGACGTAGCTTCGCTTTATCCGAGTCTGCTCATAATTATGGAGCGCAATCCGTGTAATGACTCGCTTGGCATATTTGTTCCGTTGCTCAAAGAATTGAGAGAGTATCGATTGAAATACAAAGTATTGGCGAGAGAAGCTGAAAGTGAAGAACTTCGTAAAGAATATTCAGCACGACAAAATAGTTTTAAGATACTTATAAATTCTTTTTATGGTTATCTGGGATTTGGTAATGCGCGATTTGCGGACAGTGAACTCGCGGCCGAAGTGACCCGTCGCGGTCGAGAGATATTGCAGTCCTTGATTGATGAATTCGGAAAATTGGGTTGTGGGGTATTGGAAGCTGATACGGACGGTATATATCTCACCTCCGAGGAATATCATAATCATCCGGATCGGTTACTAGAGAAGGTCTACCCTATATTACCGGAAGGACTCGAGTTGGAATATGATGGCCGCTATGAAGCAATTTTCTGTTACAAATCGAAAAATTACGCATTATATGATGGGACTAAAGTGACAATTAGGGGCTCCGCGCTGCGATCGCGCGGGATTGAACCCTACCTTAAATTACTCACTGACCAGCTTATTCGCTATCTCCTCGGTGTAGAAAAAGAATCGCCATTAATACGGGCTGAAGGATTACGCGGGGAGATTGAAAGCAGTCAAATTGACATATCACTTATAGCTAAATCAGAATACCTGAGCCAGCAACCCGAAGCTTACAAAAAGGCGGTGACCCAAAGTAAAAAACCGCGACGGGCCTCCCTCGAAGTTGCCTTACAAACAGAACCCATTCCTAAAATGGGTGAGCGCGTAACTTATTACATACTTCCAAAAGAAAAGGGAAAGACATCTGATTGGCAGCGCGCTCGCAATATCGCTGATTTTGATCCCCGGCAATTTCCTTTCGACCCCAGCTATTACACTAAAAAAATTGATGCCTGGATAAAGCGTTATAGTGAATTTCTGGAAACAGAACAAGGAGACGATGCGGGAAAAAGCAATGAACAGATATCCTTGTTGCCCATCGATGAATGATTAAAGACCGCGCATGAATTGAAAGACATGATCGGAATTACCGGGAAAATTTTCATGTCTGAAGTCGGGATATAGAGTCATTTCTTTTGGAGATTTTATCTTATTGTAAACGGCAAACTGGGTCGACGGAGGGCAGATTTCATCCATGAGACCAGTTCCCATATGTACTTTGCCTTCTATGCGTGGAGCTAAGTGTTGAACGTCAATGTAACCGAGTCGAGTGAAGATTTCATCTTCACGCTTATGCATCGGATCAAAGAGGCGAAAATAAAGTCTTAATTCTTCGTAAGCTAAATTGGCTAAATCCATTTCCCAGACTCTTTTATAGTCAGATAAAAAAGGAGCATCTGGAGCAGCCAATTTTATCCTTGGCTCCAGGGCCGCGCAAGCAAGGGTAAGTCCGCCCCCTTGTGACCCTCCCATGGCACCGACACGATTCTCATCTACATCATCCATGTCCATGATAATGCCGGCAAGTTGTGCCGTATCTAAAAAAATGTTTCTGAATAACAAGGCGTCAGGGTGATCATCAATGCCGCGAATGAAATGGCCACGATGGGTAGTCCCTTTTACTTTGCCACTGTCTTCCGAGCGTCCTCCCGGGCCGCGGCAATCCATAGCCGCGACGGTATAACCCAGGGCGACATAGCCGAGTTTATTATACCAATCACCGGCGTTACCTGAATAACCATGGAAGGTGACAAGAGCTGGGTGTTTGTCCTTTGCATGTGCGGGTCTAAGCAGTTGAACATGGATTCTAGCCCCACCAGTACCGTTAAAATAGAGATGGAAGCATTCAGCATAAGGAACTTCGAACGGGCTTTTTATAAGCTCAAAATCTCCTCTTAAAGCCTTCATTTCGGAAAGAGCTCGATCCCAATATTTATCAAAGTCATCCGGGCGGGGATTAGTTCCATGGTATTTTTTCAATTCATCCAGCGGCATATCAATAAGCGGCATCTTTACTTCTCCTTTACTGCTTTCAGGAAAAAAAAGAGGTGGCCTTAACCATTCCTAACCCTGATAGAGAGGCTCAAGGCCTTCGGCAAAGCGGTCAATATTTTCCTTCAAAGCACCGATACGTCTTCGACAGGTAGCTACCGTGACTCCCGCAATATGTGGCGTGGTAATTACGTTGGGGAGTTGAAAAAGCGGGGATTCCGGGTCAGGGGGTTCAGGATCAAATACATCCAAACCCGCACCGGCAATGCGCTTATTTTTTAATGCTTCAATTAAGGCCGGCTCATCGACAAGCCCGCCGCGGGCCACGTTGATGAGGATTGCGCTTTTCTTCATAAGCTCGATCCTCCGGCTGTCGATCAGTTTTTCGGTCTCTGGAAGGAGCGGGACATGGAGTGATATAATGTCAGCTTGGGCAACAAGCTCATCGGTTTTTTCAGTTGTTCCAAAAGAATCAACTCCATATTCATCGAGTAATGTTTGCTCCATGGGTAAGAGGTCAACAGCCATGATTCGCATGGCACAAGCTTTGGCGCGGCGAGCGAGTTCACGACCACTGGCGCCGAATCCTATTAAGCCGAGGGTCATCCCTCCTAAATCATCCCCAATCGGATCCCACATTTTCTGATTCCGCAATGCTATTTGGGTTTCCTCGAATCGGCGAGTGATCAATAAAATCATCATGAGGGCGCATTCGGCTAGAGAGGCTCCACTAAAAATGCCGGGGGTGTGCGCCACTTTAAACCCGCGCCGGTGCATGTCGTCGAGATCGATAGCGTCAAGACCGATAGAGGGGACAAGCCAAAGGCCGGCATTGCGGGCAGCGCTGTCTATAATTTCATCAGTGAGATTTTTGCCCAGGTTAATGACCACTTCCTGCCCGGTAAATTGTTCTGGGACAGGTTTATTATAATCGAATATGGTTAATTCATGAGTCACACCAATAGTTGCCTCAATTTCTTTATGCAGATTGATATCCCAATCTATGAATGGAGTATTTTTTTGTATTAAGATAACTTTTACACGTTTCATTTTATAATTTTTTATTTATATGTGATTATTAAAAATGAGGATCGCAAGAATATTTCCAGAGAGCCAGGATTTGGATTGATAATTATCCTGATTTTCAATTAAGGAAACATAGTGATGCCATACAAAGTTACATGGGGCGTGGAATTTATTACAAGTGAAGCCAGAGATCATTTTAGTAAAATTGATTGTGAGATAATAAAGAGCAACCTGAATAACCTGGGAGAGGAAGCGTTGGGCGAAATATTACACGACGCAGATGCGGTCATCGCCGGGGGTGAATACTATACGGAAAAGGTATTTAAAGCGGCAGAAAAATTAAAGATTGTGGCACGGGTTGGAGCCGGTTACGATCATGTTGACCTGGAATCAGCAACAAGGAATGGGGTGTGGGTAACAACTACTCCGGGGGCGAATAGTAATGCCGTTGCCGACTTTACTCTCGGGCTCATTCTTATGATTACAAGAAATATCCATGGAATGGCTGGGGATATGAAGGATGGAAACTGGAATCAGTTCAGAGGATTGGAGTTGGCAGAATCGACGTTGGGAATTATTGGAGCCGGTTTAATAGGCAAGGAAGTCATAAAAAGAGCGAGGGCTTTTGGCACTCACGTTCTCGCACACGATATAAATACGGATAAAGCGTTTGCGGTAAAGTGGTCGATTAAATATGTGGATCTGGATGAATTAGTCACGAAATCGGATATCATCAGCATCCATACAGCGTATAATGAAGGGACGCGACACCTGATTGATGAAAAGAGATTACAATTCATGAAGCCTGGTGCTTACTTGATAAACACAAGCAGACCCGGAGTAGTGGATAAAGATGCCCTGATTGAAGTTCTTAAATCAAAGAAAATCGCAGGTGCGGCCATCGATGTTCATGACTCATACCCTTGCCTTCCAGATGATCCATTGGTCCAACTTGAGAATGTCATTGCCACTCCCTGGTCAGCGTATAATACGAATGGATCGATTGAAAATATGTGCCTTGAAGCAACAAAAGACGCGGTATCCGTTTTACAAGGTAACAAACCAAGGTACCCTGTTAATAAGCTCTAAGGAAAAACAATTTACGGCATGCACTCAATGGATGCCTTTATAAGAATAAAGGCCAGAATAAAGAATTCAAAAAAATATAAAAGAGAAAAGCTTTTAAGTCTTACTGGATCTGCTCCGTGAAGCTACCCAGTTTATTATAGCTTTTCTGTTATTATTGTATTTCCAAACGATTCTCAGGAATTCCGCTGGATGAACATCGTTGGCTTTAAAAAACCGTCGATCCCCTCCACAGTCATACATGGTATCGGGATCGAGTTCACCGCGTAATTTAGATTTTGCCTTTTCGATGATACGCGGGAGCCAGACAATTCCTCTGATTTTCTTTTCTTTGGGGGGAAGCTTCTCGGGGACAAGTTGGCGGCTTGAGGGTTTTCCTTTTTGCACTTCCAGATAATAGGAGCGACGGACGTCATGAATCATGGCCATGGTCGTAAAATTGGGCGCTCCGTCAGAGCAATAATCCTCGGCAAAATCATATATCTCCTGTGGGGTGGCACCAATTGAATCGAGAAAAGCGGCTTCTTTTTTGCTAAAGTAAGTACTAGCGTTACGTTTTTTCTTTTTGTAGAGCTTTACCGATTTTTCCCAGATTTTATATAGTTTCTCCTGATAGTCGTAATTGTTCATGATTAGCCTTTCTCATTGTCCATTATTCTAATTTAGAGCAAAATAATTAATTTCAAAGTTTCAAGTCAGAAACATGAATAGAAGAAGTGAACCATGAATTCGAGGCAGAATATGCGTCAAACACCTTCGCTCTAAATGTGTAGGATAAAGTCGAAATGATTCAAGCGATACGGAAATCAATCTGCCTTTTAAAGCGGTCAATACGGTCCACTACTACTTTAACTTTCTGGCCAAGTGTATATTTTTTCTTTTTCCGCCTGCCGATGAGGACGGTACTGTCCGAGTTCAGAGTATAGAGGTCGTCACGAAGGGTGGATATATGGACAAGACCGAATGCCATTGACGGGGTAAGTTCAATAAAAAACCCATGATTTTTAAGATCGACGATATACGCATCAAAAATAGTTTTTTTCTTTTTACTTAATTCCCGCTCGAAAAATTCCATGAGTTTAACTTTGACGGAGGCGCGCTCGGCTTCGGTGCTGTTCTGTTCAGTAAGTGAAATATGCTGCGCTATTCCGATTAATCTACCCTTGGAATAATTAGCATTTCTGTTTTTCGGACTCTCAGAATTAATATCGGGAGCGATGTGAGAATCGAGAATCCGATGCACGACTAAGTCTGAATAGCGACGGATAGGCGATGTGAAATGAGTATAATCAACCAAGTTCAAACCAAAATGGCCGTGCGGTTCAGCACGATAGCAAGCCTGTTTGAGACTTCTCAGAAATTGAATACGCAATGTGTGTCCTTGTGGGTGATCTTTAAGTTTTGGTAGTAGGGATACAATTTCTTTTCTTTGATTCAAATTTCCTGTTTCCAGACCATAAGTAGCAAGCAATTCCCGAAATTCCTCCAATTTAACCGGATCGGGTTTATCATGGACACGATAAAGCAGAGGGACACCCGCGCGCCTTAAAGATTTTGCCACTTCACCATTGGCAGCGAGCATAAATTCTTCAATGAGTTGATGGCTTTCATCGTAGGCAATACTTTCAAGGCGATCAGCATAGCCCTTTTTATCTACAAATATTTTTATTTCCGGCATGTCAAAATCAAGACTCCCTTTGGCAAAACGCCTGGCACGCAAGGCCGCACCAATCTTCCATAGTTCTCTTATAGGGATCTGCAGATCCTTTAATTCGCTATCGGCAAGTTTAGCGAAGGAACGACCGGTTGAACCGGTGAGGTGGGTTGGGGGCAGTGGTATTTTTCGAATAGTATTAAAATTATTTTCTTTGAGAAGACCTAATGCCTGGTGGTAAGTCATCCTTTTGCGACTGCAGATAAGAGTATTGGCAAAGGATGTTTTTCGCAATTGGCTTTTATTTGAAAATGTGAAAAAAACAGTTTTTGTCAGACGATCTTCACCTTCGACCAAGCTGCAAACGCCGTTTGATAATGCGGCGGGAAGCATGGGCACAACCTGACCCACGAGATAGGTGGAATTGCCGCGTCTTTGTGCTTCTTTATCTAAAGCGCTGGAAGGCCTTACATAAGCGCTGACATCAGCAATGTGTACGCCTATACGCCTGTTTCCATTCGACAACAGTTCAATAGATAAAGCATCATCAAAGTCTTTTGCGTCATCGGGATCAATGGTGAAGGTCAAAAGCTTGCGGAGATCGATCCTCCCTCTCCTTTGCGCGGGGGTGACTTTCTTAGGTATTTTATCAATTTCCCGCATAACTTCGTCTCTAAAATGTGGGTTGAGATCATAAAGACGGAGAATTGCTTTTTGTTCGGCCCAAGGTTCATGGGTTCTCCCGAGGATTTCGGTAATTTTACCTTCAGGGTTCAGGTGGCGCTGTTGCCATTCAGTTAATCGCACAACAACTTTATCGTTAATCTTAGGAACTGGTTTAATCCCAGAACGCTTAGGGTCGTGAACGAGAATATCTTGAATAATACGGGGGTCATCCGGGATTATAAAATAGTAGAGATGGCTGCGTTTTAATGTCCCTGTGATCGTCTCACGCCCTCGTTCAAGGATGCGAATTACACGACAATTTTCGGTTGCCGCTTCCGGTAATAGATGTGCTTTTCTCTTTCGGTGATTCCGATTATTTCGGGTACTTAAATTTGTCTTGCGGGCAAGAACATGGTCTCCGTGCATGGCAACCCAAGTGTCTTCCGCTTTAATATTGATAGGGGATCTTTGTTCTTTCTCGGATTGGGAATCGGGGATGAGAAGCGCAGTGCCACTTTGTCTGAATTTGATAATACCGGATATCAGATCAGCATCAGCAGGCAGGCAGAGACGATCTTTTTTAAGTTTAACAATAATGCCATTTCGCAATAACGCTTTAATTTCTTCATAGAATTTAGTGCGTCGGCCGCCCTTGAGATTCAATTGATTAGCGATCTCGCTGGCTGTCTGGGGGACATAACCCCTCCGTTTCATCAAATTGGTAATTTTATTTATGTAAGTCATATAAATGCTCCAGTGGTCGAAGCCGTAGAAGGTGATTTATGCCTTTGGGTAAACAGGTGCAAACACGAATACTTATCACTAAAATTTTCGCACATCTTGCCAGGATAAGGAAGGGGTTGTAGAGGTTTTACCCAGAATGCACAGATTTTATACTAATAGGGGTAGTCCTGAGCGCAATTGTATATTTTATCTAAAAATACTGACTATTGGCCTGGATCCTGGCCGGCGTGGGTAATCTCAAGAATATCGGCACTGGGGTTAAGTGATTCTTTTATATTTCTGGTCGCTGATTTATCTAAATAACGGACAAGAAGGCCTTTCTCGTTTGGATCATCACCCACTAAATTGTGATACCATTCCACATGTCCATCGAGATAAGCAATATGCCCTCCTTTCCCCTCCCAAGGTGAATCATGATTCCAATAACCTTCGCTATTAAGCCCCCGGGTCCAGGCGATCGGTGTCGTTGACACCGGTGAACGCGGGCTAATTCCGGCAGCGAATGACCAACTTACGGGGGTCCCAATAAGGTGATTTTCAATAAGCCTGCCTTCTGCGTCGCAAGTGCCTACCGTTTTCGGTAAATTGCTGAATTGTGCAACTGCCGGATCTGATCCGATATAATAAAGAGCAGCATCATTGAGACCGACTTTTTCAGCGAGGACGGCAGCCCATTCATAGGGTTCCTGCACCTTATCAGGATCTATTGTCCGGGGCGTTGATTGATTATTGGCAAAGGCGGCATAGGCCAGGGCAATTTGACGGAGATTGTTAGCGGCTTGTGATTGATTTGCCCTATCGAGAACTGAACCAACGGTAGGAATAAGTAATGCAGCCAATATGCCAATTATGGCGATAACCGTAAGTAATTCTATGAGGGTAAAAGCCGACGTGAATAAGGATAAGTCCTTTTTCACGAAACGCTCAGGCATAAATCAATAACGACATGTTGCCCTGAAAACTAATAGGGTAAGGGAAATTTTTGACAAAGTTCAATAGCTGCACTCCGGGCTTCAGCAATAACACTATCATTATCGGGGCTGGCGAGCACGCTATCGATAGCTCCGGCAATTGTCCTCATTTCTAATTCTCGCATACCGCGGCTGGTGACCGCAGGTGTCCCCAGGCGAATCCCGCTGGCCTGGAAAGGGCTGCGAGTTTCACCAGGAACGGTGTTTTTGTTAGTTGTGATATGTGCCTTATCGAGAGCTTTCTCTGCCTGTTTACCCGTCATTTCAGGATATTTTGGACGCAAGTCCATCAAAGCCAGATGATTATCCGTCCCGCCACTTAAAAGAAAATGGCCTTTCTCAGTAATAGCTTCAGCAAGCGCTTTGGCGTTGGCGATAACTTGTGCCTGGTATTCTTTGAAATCGGGTTTCAAGGCTTCGCCAAGGCATACTGCTTTAGCCGCTATCACATGCATGAGCGGTCCACCCTGAGTTCCAGGAAAGATTGCAGAATTTATAGCTTTAGCGTATTTTTCTTTACAGAGGATAAGTCCTCCTCGAGGTCCACGCAGTGTTTTATGAGTTGTTGTCGTTACGAAATCTGCGTGGGGTAGCGGTGAAGGATGTAATCCCGTTGCCACTAACCCGGCGATATGAGCAATGTCCGCGAAGAGGTAGGCTCCACAATCGCGAGCAATTTGTCCCATTCGCTCGAATTCTATAATCCGCGGGTAAGCAGAAGCACCGACGGTGATCATTTTTGGTTTTTCGCGAATGGCAATTTCAGCTAGCTGATCGTAATCGATGCGCCCGTCTTTCTCACTGACACCATAGTTAACAGTCTCATAAAGCTTTCCGCTGAAATTAGCGGGGTGGCCATGCGTGAGATGTCCCCCATCTGCCAAATTCATGGTCAGAATTTTGTCCCCGGGTTTCAAGACCGAGAAATAAACACCCATATTAGCCTGGCTTCCGGAGTGTGGCTGAACGTTGGCAAATTCTGCTCCAAAAAGTTGAAGGGCACGATCAATAGCTAATTGTTCGACAATATCCACATGTTGACACCCGCCATAATAGCGTTTTCCAGGATAACCTTCGGCATACTTATTGGTCATCACACAACCCACGGCTTCCATTACGGCGGGAAGGGTAAAATTTTCCGAGGCAATGAGTTCTAAATGATTCTGTTGCCGTTCTGTTTCCTGCGCGATGGCTCGAGATACTTCCGGATCAAGCAATTTCAAGGATTCGCTTTTTAAAGTAGGGGTATCGGTAATCATAAGACGGTTATTTTATTTTTAAGGAGTTATTTTTTTGGAAGTTTGAATAACAATTCTTTTATTTGCTCCTGATTGTCAATTTTGCATTGGAAAGAATAATGAAAAATGAAGTTCAGGTATGATCTCGAATATTAATCCTGTTATAGTTTATAATACTCTTTAAGGTACTTGATAATAAAAGGAATAGCTTCGACGATACTGTCACGACAATTCTCATAAACGGCCAGGTTTGTCCCGAAGGGGTCGGGGATTTGCTGTTCAGCAGGATCTGGGATTTGTTCTCGAAAGAGACGTATAGGGGTTTTCAATGAAGGGAAATAATTCTGGAGTATGAGGCGATGCGATTCAGTCATACAGAAAATAACTAACGATTTTTCTATTAACTCTTTCGTAATTTGCTGACTGCGGTGATCAGAAAGATCAAGCCCCACTTTTTTCAGCGCTTTAACCGCGTTTAGAGAAGCTTTCTCTCCCCGCGCTGCTGATACTCCAGCAGAATTAACTTGCACAGAACGCCAGGGCTTATTTTCTGCCGATAAAGCGTGCTGGAGTAATTTTGCCGCCATGGGACTGCGACAGATATTGCCCGTGCAGACACAAGTGATGATTGGGGCATTCTCAGCCATGGCAAACATAGGATTGTGACATCGCGCTAATTACATGTAAAGCTACAATGAATGCCGGGTTAGGTAACTGATTTTCGCTCAAAAAGATTAAGGTTTTCGGTTATAGAAAAAAAATTAAATCAGCTATTGTGAATGCGCTTTGTCCAAGCAATTTTAATTTGACCGCTGTAATTCCCTCGCACCGATATCGCGGCGAAAATAGATAGAAGGATAGCGCACTTGATCACAGTAGGCGTATGCATCTCGCGCCGCGGTCACTAAATCCTTACCCAGGGCGGTAATGCCCAACACGCGACCACCATTAGATTGGATTTTGCCATCACTCCCTAATTTTGTCCCGGCATGAATGACATGAATATTATCAGGAGTATTTATTGGGAAATCTATAAATTCTCCTTTAGGGTAGTTTTCCGGATAGCCCTGGCTTGCCAGCACAACGGTTAATGCGCTTTGATTTTTAAATTTAACTTCAGCGGGCTCCAATGAATCGGTCGCGCAAGCGTACATCATTTTCACCGGATCTGTATCGAGCAAGGGGAGTAAGACCTGTGTTTCGGGATCGCCAAAACGCACATTATATTCTATTACTTTAGGTCCATTGTTGGTGATCATAATATTGATATAAAGAACGCCATGATAGTCGATGGCTTCATTTATCATGCCCGATAGGGTAGGTTCTATTATTTCCTTATCTATCTGTCGTTGAAGCTTGTCAGAAACAACAGGGGCAGGCGCATAAGCTCCCATACCTCCGGTATTGAGGCCGGTGTCATTTTCACCGATACGCTTGTGGTCCTGGCTGGGAGGAAGGGCAACATACCGGGACCCCGAGACGATAAGATGGATTGACGCTTCTTCTCCTTCCAGAAATTCCTCGATGACAATTTCATTTCCGCTGTCTCCAAATAAGTGACCCGAGAGCATATTCTGCACGGTGCTAGCGGCTTCCTCGTAATTTTGTGCAATAATTACTCCTTTTCCCGCGGCCAAACCGCTCGCTTTAATGACGATTGGAAATGAACGCTTCCGAAGGTATTCAAGCGCTGAATTGACTTGGGTAAAGGTTGCAGAATCCGCGGTTGGAATACGGTACTTTGAAAGGAATTGTTTAGTAAATGACTTGCTTCCTTCGAGGTGTGCCGCTTTCTGGTTGGGGCCGAATACGGGGGTGTTTAATTTACTCAGTTCATCGACAACACCCGAACATAAAGGACCCTCGGGACCGACAATAGTGAAGTCGATTTTTTCTCTTTTCACTAAATCTACAATGTTTTGAACGTCATTGACATCGATTGAATGGCAAGGTGCCTCTAAGGCCATGCCACCATTGCCCGGCGCTGCGATAACCCTATTCACGAGAGGGCTTGCGAGGCATGCTTTGACAATTGTGTGCTCCCTCCCTCCTGATCCTATTACCAGAACTTTCATAGATTATAAAACGGTTCTCTATACGGAATCATAGGTTGGCATTTTTTTGAACAGGGTAAAGATTTGAATTACTCTCATTCTTGGGATAATAGCAATTAAAGATATATTAAAATGTGATATTAAAGGGCATTATTGGTTTGTCTTAGTCACCTTATGAACTGATATCTAAGACTCATGGTGATTTATTTTATGGGCATCTGTGGGACGGCGATGGGTAACACCGCTCTGATGTTAAAAAATCTTGGCCACGATGTTTGCGGAGCTGATTCCGGCATTTATCCTCCGATGTCAGATTTACTGGAAAATGCGGGGATATCGATCACCGATGGTTTTAATCCCCACCATCTGGAAGCGCTGGATCCTGATTTAGTGGTGGTGGGAAATGCGATCTCCCGAGGTAATCCGGAAATAGAATGGTTACTCGACAGCAGGCGTTTCCCGTTTACCTCACTGCCCGCGCTTCTTCATGATTTTATCCTTAAGGATCACTTGAATATTGTTGTTACAGGGACCCACGGCAAAACGACCACTAGCGCATTAACAGCATTTTTACTCAAGAAGGCCGGTTCCGAACCGGGATATCTAATAGGCGGAGTGCCGCGCGATTTGACCTATGGCGCACATGAAGGAAATAAAAATGGCCCTTTCGTAATTGAGGGAGATGAATACGACAGCGCTCTCTTTGATAAACGCAGTAAATTCATTCATTATTTGCCGACGATTCTTATAATCAATAATATTGAATATGACCACAGTGATATTTTCAGAGATCTTTCCGATGTGCAGCGAAGTTTCAGCCATCTCTTGCGCACTGTTCCCTCACAGGGGCGCGTTCTGGTCAATGGTGATGACCGTAACATTGCCGCGCTCCTACCTGTCCCCTGGACACGCGTCATCAGGGTAGGTTCAGGCACGGGAAACGATTTACGAATTGGAGATTTTCAGGAGACTTCCAAGGGAAGCCGATTTAAACTCTACTGGCATGAAGAACTTTGGGGTGAAATTAACTGGAATCATACAGGCCTGTTTAATGCACGCAATGCGGCGATGGCGGCATTAGCGGCAGGATTCACCTTATACCCCGAAAATCCCATGCAGTTCACGCTTGGTGAATTCGAAGACTTTAAGGGAGTGAAGCGCAGGCAGGAACTCCTCATCGCAAATAAATCAATAATAGTCTTAGAGGATTTTGCCCATCACCCAACGGCTATCGAGCAGACTATCGAGTCGCTTCGCCACCGCTATCCTCAGCATAAAATTACCGCTGGTTTTGAGCCTCGCAGTAATACCGCTCGCACCCCTGTTTTTCAGGAAAAATTCGCGCAATCATTAAGTTTCGCGGATCAGGTAATGATTGGTCCTGTTCATCGGGCTGATAAATTACCCCCTGAAGGACGACTCGATACTGAGCAGCTCGCGCTCGCTCTGAGCAAAGCAAATGTAATGGCTAAATCGTTTGCCGACAATAAAGAGCTTCTGGAAGTGTTATGGCAAACAACGCTGGAAGGAAACGGACAGGACCATGTTATAATATTTTTCACAAATGGCTCATTTGACGGTATCATTCAAACATTTGTTGAGCGGGTAAGCGCGATTTAATGGCGAGGTTATTAAATGTTTTTAAAGAGAATTCTTGAATTGCGGTTGCTCTCGATCAGGGTTTTAAGACGATCCTCAGGCAAATCTTTTTTTGTCCCTTCGGTAAATCCGCAAACATCATGAAAGAATGAAAAACTTTGTGTCGTAAGTGCAAAAATCTTATTACGACCTTGATTCGCGGCTTCGAGACATGCGAATTCCACTAACTTTTTACCTACCCCCTTTCCCTGGTAAAAAGGGAGGACATTGACCGCAGCAAGTTCCACTACATTATTCTCAGGATAATCATTTAAACAAGCGCAAGCTACGATGCTTCCATCAATTTCATAGACATAGAAACAATCAATTTCGGCATTAATAGTTTCATAGGATCTTGATTTTAATAGCTCATCTTTGGTCGCAGATTTGGTGATGTTAAAAATGAACTGAACGTCCTCAGACCGAGCCTTTCTGATTTGCTGATACTCATTGCCATGAATCATGGTCCCGATTCCGACGCTTGAGAAAATTTCTGTGAGCAGGCCGTCGTATAAGCGTCCATCAATTAGATGCGCGCGAGGAACTCCTCCTTCTATAGCCTTCATCGATTGATAGGTTTTGCTTCGCACTTTTTCTTCGATAGAAGTCTTATTGGTATCAAATATATTTTGTATCTCCTTGAGGGTAATATTACGGATAAATTGGCTATTGATACTAAGCCCGGAATTTAAGCTTATATAAATGAGTTTTGATGCCTCAAGGCTGATTGCTAATTCAGAAGCCAGCAAATCTGAGTTTATTCGTAATGTTTCCCCAATACGGCTGAAAGCGAGGGGCGATATTACAGGCAGGACGCCTTTTTGCAGCTGATTTCTGATGAAATCCACGTCTATTCTGTCCACTTTTCCGCGGTTGATTTGATCAATACCTCCAATAATACCTACTTCAGTGGCGCGTACTGCATTGCTGAGTGAACATTTAATGCCATTTTTACTAAGCCCCTGCATTAAACTATGGCTGACCTGCGCCGCGGATTTAACCGCCAACGCGAGTGTCTTATCATCTATTATTCCCTCACCGTAAGCATCGGAAATAGCCACCTTTTCATTTTCCCCTGATTGCCTGAGCTGTTTGCCTATACCAAAGACGATGGCAATCTGAATGTTAAGGCTGCGTAAAACAGCGATATCGAGCAGGAGATTTGAAAAATTGTTGTCGTCGATAACACTGCCATCTATGGCAATGACAAAAACATGATCACGGAAAAGCGGTACATATTTAAGTATACCTCTTAAATCGACCGGTTTAATTTCCGCGATTCTATCGTCTTTTTTCATTGTTCCTCTTAAGTCACTCGCTAATGACTCTTTTCTATATCTACTCGTGGTGATAGATGCCTGAATGCGACGTGCTCTGGTAAATGTCGGGTTGTGCAAGTATGAGCCGGAAATCCATGCCGCCACCACAACCTGCTGAATTTAAAAGTAAATCCGATCAGTTCGGCTCTTCGTCTTCTCCGAGAGGCTCTTCGAAGCACCATAAAGGATTAGTCCCGGGACGTGAATATTTCTCGGTGATAAGCTCCAGTCGCTGTGCTAAATCACGCATAAGGCGCCATGTAAGGTGGGGGCGAGTGCGTATAATTTCTTCAATGCCCTGAGAGAGATGCACAACCTTACATTCTGTTTCAGCTTTGACATTGCAGCTTCGAGCTTTTCCCAGGATATCGCTCATTTCCCCAAAAATAGTGCCGGGCTTACTTATGCTTGCGACAATTTTATTACCCTTAAGGACATTGAGAGTCCCGGAGCGAAGGATAAAAAACCCTTTTCCGTCTTCACCCTCTTCAATGATTAAATCTCCTGGATTATAGACAATTATATCACTCATGAGATCGTATTAAATTGCATTTTGCTTTTGCTTTCAAGCATTCTATTTAAAGACAGATTTTATGAATTTGATTTTGATAGTAAATATAAATTGAGAGAAAAAAAACTATTAATAACGCTTCGGGACTAGAAGATAAAATTCAGGCATTTCTCGCTTATCTCGAATTGGAGAAAGGAATGTCTGCCCATACCGCAGAAGGTTATTTCCGCGACCTGCGGCAGTGCATGGATTTTCTTCTAAGCTTAAAAATTGAGAACTGGCTGGAAGTCCGAGGGGAGCATATTTCATTATGGATCAGTTCGCTTTCGCGAAAAAAGTATGCGGTTGCCAGCATAGCGCGTAAATTAACCTCGGTTCGCATGATGGCGCGTTATCTGGTAAAAGAAGGTTATCGTCAGGATGATTTTACAGCGCTTATTTCAGGCCCCAAAATTACACGCAGACTCCCGGTGACGCTAACTTTGGAAGAAATAAAAAAACTCTTTCAGGCGCCTGACACTAAAACACCTCAAGGGTTGAGAGATTGCGCAATATTGGAATTGCTTTACAGCAGTGGATTGCGTGTATCCGAGTTATCCGCATTGGCTTTACATGAAATAGATTTAGAAAATGATTTTCTAAGGGTAACCGCGGGAAAAGGTGATAAACAACGTGTCGTTCCCATTGGAAGCAAAGCAAAAGAAGCTGTCGATCGCTATATCAATTCAGCGCGGTCAAAATTGGTCAAAGCCAAAACCGGCAGCGCTCTTTTTCTAAGTAATCGCGGTCAACCTATTTCACGCAAAA
Source organism: Opitutales bacterium (assembly GCA_965197745.1). GTDB lineage: Bacteria > Verrucomicrobiota > Verrucomicrobiia > Opitutales > PNEW01 > CBDANS01. The sequence continues at coordinate 1,655,033 of CBDANS010000007.1, forward strand.
CTGTCTGGTTGCTGCTGAAAAATTACGCGATAAAAGCGGGGATTGAAAAGCCGATGAAACCTCATATTCTACGCCACTCTTTTGCCACCCATTTACTCAGCGGGGGCGCTGACTTACGAGCGATACAGGAAATGCTCGGGCATGCTGACATCGCCACTACTCAAATATATACGGCGGTGGAAAAAGAGCGCCTTATAGAGGGGCATGGAAATTTTCATCCCCGCGAAGATCAAACACTCTAGGCGGTATGTTTTCCAGGGCCTGGCCTGGAATTGCTAAAGATTGGCGTCATACTTTCTGCTGAGAAAGCTTATTACAAATACCACGCATACTGAAATACTCATTATTATTACCGATAAAAAGAATACCTGTTTAATATCACCTGATTCCACCGCGAAAAATATAGCAATGGGGATGGTCTGCGTTTTGCCGGGAATATTACCCGCAATCATAAGCGTTGCCCCGAACTCGCCGAGCGCTCGCATAAAACTCAGTATTATCGCGGCGGTAATACTCGCCCAGCATAATGGCACCATTACTTTCCAAATAATCCGCCATTCACTGTATCCGAAAATCCGTGCGGCGTCGAGCAGACTGGGTTCGATTTGCAAGAAAGCGGCACGTATCGTTTGATACATTAAAGGAAATGTAACTACGGTGGCGGCAATCACCGCAGCAGGCCAGGAAAAGATTATAGATACCCCGATCGAAGAGAGGATCTCGCCAATGGGTGACTGTCTTCCAAAAATAATTAAAAGTAATAGCCCTATTACGGTTGGAGGGAGGGCGAGGGGAAACATAAGGACACCATCGAGGATATCCAGACCCCGATGTTTATAACGCAAACGCCATCGAGCCGCAAGCACCCCTAAGACAAAGGTTATAGCGGTGGCCGTCGTTGCCGTTTTTAAAGATAACCACAAAGGGGTGAGGTCTATCATGGTTGGGATGCTTACCCATTAAATGTTAGGGGTCAATCCTCCACCAGAAGGAAATCATAATGATGAAAGATCTCTTTCGCTTTATCACTTTCAAGGAAAAGCAAAAAAGCATTGGCTAACTCCGGGTGGGTGGTATTTCGGATGATCGCACCGGAGTATTTTATAGGGCGATGTGCAGATGCAGGAACTAAGGCTGCGATTCTTATATTCTTTGCCTGCTCTGCATCCGTTTTATAAACAATTCCTGCTTCGACATTTTCACTTTCCACATAGGCGACTGTCTGCAAAGCATTTTTGGCAAAGACCAGTTTGGGGTGGAGTTTTTCAAGCAACCCCATGGAGTGGAGAATATCCTCCGCATAGCGGCCTATGGGAACGGTTTTAAATTCTCCAACGGCAATCCGTTTAACACCTGGTTTCAGCAAATCAGTGATGTCATTTAAGCTTTCATTCCTTTTATGTGTAATAAGAACAACTTTATTTGAAAGAATGTATCTATGAGAATTTCTATCGATAATATTCTCATTCAGCAATAGATCCATATGCTCACTGGCAGCTGAGAGAAAAATATCGACAGGAGCCCCATTTTGAATCTGATGACAGAGCGAACCTGAGCTTCCAAAGTTGAAGAATAAGTCGATGGCAGGATGGGTATTTTTAAAATGAGAGGAAATTTCAAGGAGGGGAGGGCGAAGGCTAATCGCGGTTGAGACCGTAATCGCTTCTCTTTTAGCGCATGCAGTGAAACCTGCGACAACGACAAGCAAGGCCAGACAAACAATAAATCCTGAATCAGATTTCAATTTCTAATATTGTGGGAAGAAAGAGATATTAATAAGGGGTGATCGTATGCCTCTATAGTTAATAAGGATAATGCATTAAAGACCAACTTAAATGAGCCAAGTCTAAAATCAAATAAATGAAGCCGGAACAATTTTATTACTTGAAGGTGTGTTAGTTTAATATAAAGCCTTTTAAATCCAGAAGAAGTTTATAATCATTAAACGCTTAAGTTAAACTCAACCGTTGATCTGACAATTAGCAATGGAAATCATTTTTATGGGAACGGGTACTTCCCAGGGAGTCCCCATGATCGCTCATGACCATGACGGAATTGATCTCGATAATCCAAAAAACTGGAGGTCGAGAAGCAGTATTCACGTTATTATGGATGGGTGTCATATTCAAATAGACGCTGCCCAGGAATTCAGAATGCAATGTATTAAAAACAATATACGGGAGATTAACCTGTTCATCCTCACTCATAGCCATGCTGATCATATATTAGGGATGGATGATCTGCGACGCTTTTGCGATTTACTCGGTGGCAATTCAATTCCGGTATACAGTACCTCAATGGGTCTCGAGCGAGTGCGGGAAATCTATCCTTATGCGATTCGGAGTAAACCTGAGTTTCGTGGTTATCCGGCCTTTAATTTAATGGAAATGCCATCTGTGTTGGAACTGGACGCGGGGCGAGTATATTCCACATCTCTACCTCACGGTCGGATGGAAGTTCTGGGACTGTTGTTTGAAGAACGCAGCAGTGGTAAAAAAGTCGCTTACTATACAGATTGCAAAGAAGTTGGCGTGGAGCAGCGCAATCTAGCTCGTGGAGCCGATGTTGTTATTCTGGATGCACTCCGACCCGATCCTCATCCCACCCATATGTCAATTGATGAAGCCCTGGAAACAGCTCAAGATATTGGCGCTCCACATACTTATTTTACACACATGACATTTATGGTGGACCACGAGACCTACAACAGCAAATTCCCCGACAAGATTTCTCTTGCCTACGACGGATTGAGGATAGCTTTATAAATCCAGTATTTTAGAAAATGTAGCGACAGTCGGAAAGGAGTGATTCCCGCAATTTACGCTTCTTTTCGATCGCTCTTTTTTGCGGGAATTAATTCCTCGAATTCTCCCATTGCGCGATACTTTTGATAGCGGGATTCAAGCAAATCTTTAACAGATTTGGTTTTAAGTTCTTTAAGATGACGAAGCATCGCATTTTTCACATATTCAGCCGCTAATTCGTGATCGCAATGGGCTCCCCCATAGGGTTCTTCAATAATTTCGTCAGCAATACCGAGTTTTATCAGTTCCTTTGAGTTTAATTTAAGCGCTTCAGCGGCTTTAACCGTATGTTCTCGGTTGCGCCAGAGTATGGCCGCACAAGCCTCTGGAGGGCTTACTGAGTAATAGGCATATTGCATGATCAGAATACGGTCCGATACTCCGATTCCCAACGCTCCTCCGGAGCTGCCTTCACCGAGAACAATGGAAATAAAAGGGACCGGCAATCGGCTCATTTCCCGTAAATTAACGGCGATAGCCTCCGCGACATGGCGCTCTTCAGACCCCACGCCGGCATAGGCTGCCTTGGTATCAATGAAAGCGAAAATCGGCATTTTAAATTTTACGGCCATCTTCATTAAGCGTAATGCTTTGCGGTAACCTTCCGGTAGAGGCATTCCAAAATTACGCGCAATATTCTCTTTGGTATCACGCCCTTTTTGCTGGGCGATAATCATTACCGGTTTACCTTCAAAAAAAGCAGTGCCACCAATTAATGCTTTATCATCACCAAAACGTCTATCGCCATGTAATTCCTGGAAATCAGTAAATATGGTGTTTATATAATTAAGAGCATAAGGGCGTTTGGGGTGTCGCGCAAGTTGGATGATTTGCCAGGAGGTCAAGTTTGAATAAATCTCAAGCTTTGTGGCTTCGATCTTTTTTTCTATGGCTTCAGTTTCACCCGATAAATCAAGGTTGCTGGCCATTGAATTTCTTCTGAGTTCATCGAGTTGTTTCTCCAAGTCACGGAGTGGCTTTTCGAATTCTAGCATAAATTGGGAGTTTTCCATAAAAGGGGATGATTGATACTTTAATTTGAAATAAATACCCGTAATTGCACGGGAAAATTAAAGGATAAAAAATATAACTTTAATATTTAAATTAATCTTTACGAGAAGATTTTAATTCGTCTTTCCAACTCAGCTGACGCGCCTGTGCCCCGAATTTCTCCGCCGTGGATTTATCACCACGCTCCATCCATATCCTTGAGAGACTGGTATTAATGTGAATATCGTCGGGACATAGAGCGTAAGCTTTTTCGGCGGCATCCAGCGCCTGATCAAGATTTTTTTCCGAAAAATAAACTTCAGTTAAAGCGTGCCAGGCGGCAAAACAATCAGGCTCAGCTTGGATCGCTTCTTCAAGTTTTTTAATCGCTTTCTCATTTTCGCCCAAGGTGTAATCGAGGGTAGCGTCTTCTACGAGTATTTGCACATCATCGTGACTCATACTGGATATTATATTTTATAATGAGTTATTCGATAAGAGTTGACGAAAAAAATAATAAGATTGAACTTCGAATTTTAAAGGTGAATTTATTTAGACTTAAGACGAATCTTTCTTCAATAGTTATCCTCAAGATCAGGTTAATAGCAACTAATACTGAGTATTTATTATGATACTTTTTATGAGCGTTATATCAATTATTTTATACATCTAAAATAGCTGAACACACATAAATGGAGGCAAATCATAACTTAAAATATTTAATATTCAATATATGGGAAAAAATAATACAAAGAAACAGTATATAATTCGCAAATCTTCTATTCACAATAAAGGGGCGTTTGCCATCGAAGAGATTGAAAAAGGGACGCGAATTATTGAATACGTAGGAGATAAGGTCACGAAGGCCGAATCTGAAAAGCGTAGCATTAAAATGATCAATAAAGCAGAACGAACGGGTGGAGGCGCGGTCTATATTTTTGAATTAACAAAACGCCACGATATAGATGGGAGTATCCCCCGGAATATCGCTCGTTTTGTTAACCATTCCTGCAAACCCAATTGCGAGACAGATATTATTCGGGGTCATATTTGGATTATAGCAAAGAGAAATATTAAGAAGGGAGAAGAGCTTTCCTATGACTACGGCTATGACATAGACAATTTTCGTGATCATCCATGCCATTGTGGCAACGACAACTGTGTCGGGTACATAGTGGACAGAGAGCAGTGGCCAAAATTAAAACGTATTCTTAAGAAAGAATCGAAGAGTAAAAATAAAAAGTAAAGAGGTGAACCGAGCTTGGAACATCCGGTTTTTTGATGAACGATTTCTGGGAAAGTGCAATCCCGAGGCCTTGATGCATAGATGAAAATTATTTCATGGAACGTAAACGGGATTCGTGCCGCTCTGAAAAAAGGGTTGCTCGATTTTTTTAAAAAATCGAATCCTGATATAATCTGTCTCCAGGAAATAAAAGCAGCGCCAGACCAGGTAGATATAAAATTAAAATCCGAATTTAAGCAATATTGGAACCCGGCAGAGAAAAAAGGTTACTCGGGAACAGCCGTTTTCAGTAAAATTATCCCCGAGGAGATTAGATACGGGATTGGTGTTAAAGAGGGTGATAGTGAGGGGCGAGTCACAACTTTAAGCTTTCAGGATTATTTTCTGGTGAACGTCTATACCCCTAATGCCAAGAATGATCTATCCCGATTGAAGTTCCGGGAAAAAACCTGGGACCCTTCATTTTTAAAATATCTCAAAAAGCTTGAGAAGAAAAAACCTGTGGTATTTTGCGGGGATTTGAATGTTGCCCACCAGGAAATCGATCTCGCTAACCCAAAAAGCAACCGGCATAACGCTGGATTTACCGCGGAAGAACGGAAAGGGTTTGAGAATATAATCAAGGCAGGATTTATAGATACTTTTCGTGAATTTGAGACTGGTCCAAACCATTACACCTGGTGGTCATATCGGACTAATGCGCGCGATCGCAATATCGGATGGCGGATTGATTATTTTGGTATATCTCCCCATTTAAAACCTCGATTGAAAAAAGCTTATATTATGCCAGAGGTCCTGGGATCAGATCATTGCCCTGTTGGAATAATTCTGAAATAAGGGCTATGGTGTGCAAAGGCTGAAATATAGGGGTATTCTCTATAATGCTGAGGGTAACTTTTAAGGTATAGAAAACCTTATAAGTGAAGATGGAAATATGCTTCAACATTTATTAATCTTTATTTAATCATATATAATTGACCGCTCCCCCAATACTCCCCACTTTTCGGGTATGAAAGCGTCTTTTACCCTGACTAAAAAGTTAAACCGAAGTGGCACTTATTCTTATCGTGTTCGCGGGCTTTTAAAGCGTAAGAGAATCGAAAAGAGTTTTAAGCATAAAGACCAGGCAAAACGCTGGATGGAAGCCAAAGAGTTGGAAGCCAAGTCCGATTCTTTAAAAACACAGATTACCCCGTTGACTGAAAATGAGCTGCGTGAAGCCGAGGTCGCTTACCATATGCTCAAAGGTAAATCGTTATTCAGCGCTGTGGATTATTATCTTAAAACCCATAGTGATACTTTAAACGTAAAAAACTTATACGATGCGTATATAGAATTTTTAGGATCAAAAGAACAGGCCAATGCCCGTCCCCTGACGATTATAGATTTACGGGTGAAGGTGGGGGCTTTTGTCAATGGTTATCGAGAGAGGCAAGTCAACGAGGTAACCGACCATGAACTACGAAGCTTTTTACACAAACCGGGCTTATCGGGAGTAAGTATTAATAATTACCGTCGAGCCCTCATGGGTTTTTTCAATTGGTGTAAAAAACAGGAGTATCGATTGGATAACCCGGTAGAGAAAATAGAGATCATTAAAGTTGATCGGAAGCTACCTGAAATCTTTTCGTTAAAAGAGGTAACGCAATTGATTAATGAAGCTTTAAAGATAGAGGACGGGGCCCTGATACCTTATATTAGTATCGGGTTGTTTGCGGGGCTTCGTCCCTTTGAAATGCAACGGATCAGCTGGGCAGAGATCGATCTTGATGAAAGGTTAATCACCCTCCAGGGCAAGCACACCAAAAACAGGAATCATACAAGACATGTCGACATCTCAGAGAACCTGTTCGAGTGGTTATTACCGGCAAGAGCGAGGATTTCAGCCATTTATCCCTCCCATTGGCACAAGCTTTTTAAGGAACTTAAAGATAAATGCAAAATAAAGAAGTGGCCCGTTGACATCATGCGCCACACCTATGGATCCATCCATTACCGTCATTATAATGATATCGGACTGACTGCCGCGCAGATGGGCAATTCACCGGACATTATTTTCAAACACTACAGGAATCTTGTTAAACCCAAGGAGGCTGCACTCTACTGGGAAGTACGCCCGAACCCTAAGGAGGCAACCCGCTTTAAGCAGGTATCTTAATCAGACTAACCGGTAAGCATTCCGACAAACTGAACTACTTTTTTGGGGATGTTTAATTGTACAGTGCCCCATAGTTTGTCACCACGTCCAGGTTGAAGATAATAAGCTCATCTAAAGTTCTGGCACTTAGTTTTATCGTTCAGTGTAGATTAATGATTATCGTGGGCTTCATCCTAATCTACATTTCAGGTCGATTATGTTTATACACCTCATTTCCCGTGGCTGGGGAATGGGATTTTATATTAGTTAATTAGGTCTAATTAGGTCTATTTAGGTCTAGTTAGGTCTAGTTAGGTCTAATTAGATCTAGTTAGGTCTAGTTAGGTCTAGTTAGACCCAGTCTGACATACACAGGCTTTACAGGTAGACACGGTGTAATATTTGTACGGGTAAACATGGGGTTTTTCTTTGCTTTTCGCTGCCCTTAAGCGGAGCGAAGGATTCCTCAAGTCAAGATATTAATGCCCGAAAATAAATACGTAGACATTCGTGGCCTAAGTGAGGCGTTATGGGAGCCAAAAGCAAGACCTCATCCGGTGACGATTAGGAATTGGTGCCGTCAGCGGAAAATTCCTTACTTCAAAGTAGGTTCGGGTAAAGGGGGGCGAGTCTATTTCGATGTTGATTTAGTGAGAGAACATTTAAAGCAACATCACTTAATTTCACCCTACTGACTAAAAAATAAGGATGAACAGATTTATAAAATTTAGCATGTTCCAGTCGAATTCAAACTTGAAGATTCTGGATAAACGCTAAATCCAATCAACAGGAGTAGCTTATGACAAAACCAAATATCGCCGGTGACCGTTGGGTAGCCATTTATCAATCGTTTTGTTCATCCAGTATTTGGACCGACACAACACCTATTGGAAAGAACCTTGCTCTTTGGTTAATTATTCACGCCAACCACACGACAAAGAATTGGTGTGGCATAAAAATAAATAGAGGCCAGCAATTCAGATCGATTTGCAACCTTGCAGAGGATCTTTATTGCAGCAGAAAATCATTGGGTCAAAATTTGCGTGAACTCGAAAAACTTGGATTCATTTCATTATCTGAACCGCTTGGAAAGAACCGGGGGTTTCTAATCACGATAAAAAATTACTGTACATATCAATTCGATAGCGAAACTGACCACGAAAGTGATGATGATGATGATGAATTAATAAAAGGTCCAGCTCCAGGTATATTTACGAATGGTGCTATAAATGTTAGCCCAAGAATTCTTCATCACTGGAAAAGAACTTTATTAGAAAATTACTTAAAAGCACTTTCACACGAAAACAGTGGTCGAAATTCTAACAGAGCTCTTACGGGTCTTACAGCTTTATGGCTTCATTGTGGGATGCAACAAAAAGTTGAATTTGAGGATATGACACCAGAGAAATTTAAGGCGATTGTCGAATCAGATCTTGATCCTAACGATGTGTGGAACGCTTATATCAAAGCCGAATTCATAAAAGAAACCGATAATGGAATTATCGTCTTAACGGAAGGATTTTTGGAATCCTTAGATTAGATCACTACTTAAAACGGAAAAAGTGGATGGGTAAAAATTACCCATTAAAGGTATCAATAGATGACTCATCAATGTTCGCTTTGTTGTATTCAACCAAGGCGCATAAACAAGAAGGAAAAGAATTGTAAGAAGGAAAAGAAAGAAAAGAATTGTACCCCCATAATCCCCCTAAAAAAGGGGGATATATATTTTAAAATTTATTTTTATAAGTGGGAGTGGCTTTACAATAGCTATTACACTCCAGAAATCTCTATCGTTAAGTATGAATTAAAGTTATCTGTTTTCTGAAATGCTATTCCCTATTAAAAAGCTAAGTAGTAAGTTTTTTTCTTTGAGATGATTTTATGAAGCTTCGAAGCTTAATTTGATTTGCCCGTGAAGGTATCTGAGAGCCTCGAGAAAGGGCGTTTGCATCTTAAGGCAGGTAAGTTTCATAACGATGGGTGATCGTACATTTTAGAGCCAATAAAATGCGTTTCGTTTTAAATCATTGTTGCTGCCAATTCTTACGATCACCAAGCCCATGTATTTATCGTACGCTTTCCCGATCACTGTCTATCTCAGGAGTTGTAGATTGCTTTACCCAAGCTTCCGGGGTACGTCTAAGTTTGAAACTTTTTTGGCCCCATTGACAGATTTTATCAAATCATACAATATGATTTCCCGTTGTTTCCAAAAGCGAACTACCCCGAATATTTTTAAATGATGAACCGAAGTGTCTTACCCTTTCTGATTGCGCTAATCTCAATGTGCGCGGTGTCGTCAACGTTCGGCACTGCTGAAGTTCTGTCTTGTGAAGACCACTCTATCAAAGCTCGTGCCGTACGCACACCGGAAGACATTCAGGCGTTCGTGCAATGTGCTTACGAGTTTGTCCAGGAAGTGGGATTTGATGAAGCCCGTCGGGCCTTTCACGAGGACGTTCGTTGGAAAAGCGGTCCAATCTATGTTTTTGTCGACGAAGTGACAGTGGTGAGCGATCAGCCTCGAAGCTTTGTCTTCCCGCCCGACCCTTCGAGAGAAGGGCAGCCTTTGGGCTTTTTCATCGACTCCTTCGGTAACAACATCGACCTGGAAGCCTATCGTATCGCGACCCACTTCGGTGAGGGTTGGCTCTACTACTCCTTCCGCAATCCGGACACCGGCTACGATGAGCCGAAGGCTTCCTACGTCAAGAGCATAGACTGGAACGGGACTCCCGCTGTAATTGGCGCGGGGATCTACCGGCGCGACATCCCGGGCACGTGCAACAGTGAAGAGGTCAACGCCATGTTGCTCGATAACGATCCATCCAACGAGAGACTCAAGGAGTTTGTTCGCTGCGCCGCGATGGAGCTTGAAATGAAAGGCTATTTTGCGATCAACACTTTGACCACGGATCCGCGATGGAAACACGAATCAATCTACTTATTTGCCATTGATACTTATGGCTACACGCTGTTTAGCGGAGATCCATACAGCCAGGGGTCGGGTGTATCTGAATTGAAAGGAACGGTCGAAGAGCATGATTTAGTGAGCGTTGCAGAGGCTTTCGGAGAAAGCTTCCTGTATTACACGAAACGCAATCCGGCGAGTGCAATGGAGGAGCGCAAGGTGACTTTCGTTAAAAGGATCGTATCCTTTGGACTGCCGATTCTGATCGGGGCGGGCTATTACCTGGATGAGGGTCCGTAAGAGGCCGGGCAAGCTTGCGCGATAACACCGGGAACTCATAAACTCTCCCTGAGAACAATTGAGAGCCCTGTCATGATGTTGACGGGGTGGCTCTTTGCGGGGTGGATTTTTTGAAGCATCACCAATGATTTGAATTGCCCGTGAAGGGGTCTGAGCGCCTCGAGAAAGGGTGTTTGCATCTTAAGGCAGGGAATGGTTGTTTCTAACGAAGAGTGATCGTACATTTTAGAGCCAAATTAAGCAGGGTCTTTTAAAATTATTTTTGCTGCCAAACTTTGCCCTTTGCAAAAATATTTTCCGGTGAGTAAATCGATATATGGACTAGGGAGTTGGTCTTCTGATCGCACCCCCCCCGCCCCCTGTAACCTGATTTGCTCCCAGATTGGTTTATTCCCAAATTAGCGGAAACCTGCGATGTCAGACGGCGAACGTTTTCTTGATAGGGATACTCTGAATTATGGGGCGCAGTGCGTGTCGCAATAGTATGTCAACCCCGGCTTAATCAGGGTTTTAAACTGGGGCTTACCCCTTAATTAGCGTCGTTCTAAGACCGTTAGGAATTTTATGTTTAAATTTAATATGTTGAATATCAATTATTTACAAATCAACTGGACATAATATCGATTGTGCGGTTCACCTTCTAAGACTTCCTTTTAGGGCCGTCCCTTTTTGTCCGCGCACACTGCCGCCAATAACGGTCTGCTCAGGCAACCCAGCAACGACAAATCACCTTTTTTTATGTGTCCACAGGTTGGCCTTCATTGTGGACAACCTAAAACAACCCTTAATCGATGGGCATATCGGTAAGAGAGGATCGTGTCGATTTCCCTTCTCTTTTTTAAGTGTGTCTACAGATAAGATTGAAGTCCTGTTTTTACCACTTGCGCGCGCAAACAACAAACAAAAGAAAAGTTATAAATTTATATATTGAAGGCATCATGATGGCGTCAACCTAACGCAAAAAAAACCGCCCCCTCTGTCCCGCTCTTAGATTCAGGAAGCTCGAGATCTCCCTGTCCATGTCTCGCAATAGAAATCTGTCATGAGAAACTGTAAAATACAGTTGCGAGGTAATGATTTGTCCAGGAGCCATCCTTATACTCGATAAATTTGTCTCGTCATACACGACAAGATTCTATTAAATGAAGACGAAAGTAAACTGCTTGCTTAATCTAGAAACGCACTGCTGCCTAAACTCGTTTCAGGGAAAGTAAGGTGAAGGTAGTGGAGCGATGGGAGCTGTGAACCGATGAATACACTTCAAGAGATATTGAATTCCGTTTTAGCAGATTCCGACCATGACGAGTACTCTGATGATCTGCAAGCAGCATCAACCGATATTATTCTTAGTTATGCCGACCCAATTGCCGACTCTATATTAGCCAGACTAAAGCAGAATTCACAATCTATGTTGAAACAAAAGTGGCGGGACCAACGACAATTTGAGAAGAGGTTGAAGAAGCGTTGGAGGAGGCCGCTAGATCTCCTTAACCTGTTTATATCAATAGCTATAGAAGCCGGTGACGATTTTAACCGTGAGTTCCGCAACGCCGCCGCTCGGTCAAGTGATACTGTATTTGAGGCACTTACCAGGATGCACGCCAGAGCGTGCCAGGTATCATCTGCCATTCTCGTCCTACTGCGCTCCGGTTATGCAGACGACGCACACGCCCGGTGGCGAACTCTGCATGAGATTTCGGTGATAAGCTCTTTCATTAGTGAGCATGGTCAGGAACTAGCAGAAAGATATCTGCTACACGATACCATACAGCGATATAAGATGGCATGTCAGCACCAAAAATATAAAGAGCGTGGTCGTGACCACGAAAACTGGTCCACTTGAAAAGTTAGTCTGGTCCAACTAGAAAGGACACAGACAATGAAAGGCAAAAGATACACGACCGAAGAGAAAATACGGATGCTGCGCCAGGCGGACAAAGGGAAAACGATCCTGGAAGCATGCCGCGAGAACAACATAAGCGAACAGACCTTCCACCGCTGGAAACGTGAGTTTGGGATGATTGATGTCAACCAGGCCAAGCGGATGAAGGAGCTCTTTGAAGGAGAACGCGCGGTTAAAACGGATGCTGGCGGACAAGATGCTGGGGATAGAGATCCTGCAGGAGACCCTCGAAAAAAAACTGTAAGCCCTGGGCACAAGCGGCAAGTGGCAGAGAGACTTGTGACTCGGGGCCAGTGTTCGATGCGAGCGGGGTGCCGGTACTTTCGGCTGCACCGTTCCACCTATGCGTATAGGGCCAAGCATCCGGATGCCTGGCTAACGAAACTAAAAGCGGCAGTAAGGCGGTTATCACGGCAATACGCGAGGTGGGGCTATCCCAAGATCACGAAGCTGTTGAAGGACGAAGGCTGGCAGGTGGGTAAACGTCTCGTGCAACGTCTGCGACGTGAACTGGGTCTGGCGATCCCCCCACGCAAGCCAAGACGCCGGCGCAGGGATGTCTGCACCGGGCTACCGACAAAGGCCGAACATCCCGACCATGTTTGGACCTGGGATTTTATCCACGATAAGACGGTTCGCGGCGGCAGTCTAAAAATGCTGACCGTGCTCGATGAGTACACCCGCGAGTGCCGGGTGATCCATGTTGATCGCCATATCAATGCGGAAACGGTGCGCGGTATCATGCAAAAACTGCTCGACCGGCATGGGCCGCCAAAATATATTCGTAGCGACAACGGTTCCGTTCCGAGGAGCGAAGCGACGACATGCAAAGCCATTCATTGAAAGCCAATTGAGAGCCTGGCTAACTGCGATGAAAATCAAAACCCTCTATATCGAACCAGCAAGCCCTTGGCAGAACGGATACATTGAATCGTTCCATGCCCGTTTTCGCGAGGAGTGTTTAAACCGTGAACAGTTATGGACTTTGACCGAAGCCCGCGTGGTCATCGAAGATTGGCGCTGGCTTTACAATCATGTCCGACCCCACCGCAGCCTCGGCAACATCACTCCACGGCACTTCACTGAAAACCTCAATACCGAAGGCTCGGGCTCCATTCGGGCTACGCCCTCATTGCGCCCAAGCCTTGACTTCCTCTACCAACTTAACTTCAACATTAACCTCTCCAGACTAACTCTCCCGGTGGACCAGTTTGTGTAACCCGACCAGCCTGCTGACCCCAATCGGTATAGCGACAGACAAAACATCGGCCCCTTTCTTCGCGGAACGGATTCGTGCTTGTTCTGTGAAGGCATTCCTTGCGTTCGAAAACCGGCGGGGATGGCTTTTCCCTGATATTCATCATGAAGAACAGCCGTCCATAATTGTGTTCACACTGTCCCAGCATCAATTTACTGACTTCGAATTCTGTGTCCGTATCTCGTCATGGGAACAGTTCAACGACTCCAATCGACGCTTCCGGGTATCCGCGAACCTCTTGAGTGAGGTTAATCGGAATACTGTAACCGTACCGTTGTTCCGTACCATGCGCGACGCTGAACTGACCACAGCGATTTACAGCCGCCTGCCGGTGTTGGTCGATCGATCATCGGGCGAGGAAGTTAAGGCATGGCCGGTGAAATACTCGACAATGTTCCATATGACCAACGACTCCGGCCTGTTCCGCACGCGCGAGGAGCTTGAGGAAAAGGAAGGTGCATATCACGTCGGTAGTAACCGCTTTGCCAGTCCGTCCGGAGACTGGGTGCCGCTCTATGAAGGCAAGATGATACAGATTTACAATCACCGCTACGCGAGTGTTCGTGTCAATCCCAAAAACATCAGTGGGCAAGGGGTGTCCGAAAAAACGGGGGCTGCGACACTTCAAGACCCCACATTCGTACCTGATCCGAGGTATTGGGTCAACACGATGCATATTTCAGAAGACGATCGTGAAAGATGGCGAATCGGTTTCAATGACGTCTGTAATACGAACAACGCGCGAAGTGTTATTGCGTGCGTTGTTCCACATGCTGGATTCGGTAATACGCTACCGATCCTTTCTCTTGAGGAGAAGGCACCTGATTTAGATCTTGTTCTGTTGGTTGCGAACCTCTGTGCACTTGTTTTCGATTATGTCGCCAGACAAAAAATCCAATCACGGCACCTGAACAAGTACATCCTGGAGCAACTCCCGGTCGTCCAGTCCACCCGCTACAAAGCTGTCCACTTTGGAAAGAAGACCACCGCCGAAATTGTCCAAGAGGCCGTTCTTGAATTGACCTACACCTCTGATGATATGGTCCAATTCGCTCACGATATGGGCTATGTCGATGAGGCGGGTGCAGTAAAACAGCCATTTTCCTGGAATAAAGATCGCCGTCTTCACCTACGCGCCAAGCTAGACGCCGTGTTCTTCCATCTTTACGGTGTCACAGACCGCGATGACATCCGCTATATCTATTCAACCTTCCCGATCGTTGAACGCAAAGAGAAGGCAACTTATCGTGGCGTGTACCGTTCCTGCGAACTTTGCCTTGCCTATATGAACGCTCTTGCCCATGGAAAACCGGACGCGGAGGTAAAGCTTTGACGTAGGACAGGAATATCCGGCTCTGCACTCTCTAATCGGAACTGATGTGTAGTTGGCGTGAGCTCCGAGGATAGGACCGTTGTCCGTGAGAGTCTTTCCGTAAATAAGAACGGAAAGACAAATGAAACAGAAGAGATGCACCACCGAGGAGATGCTCAACAATCGTGTATGGAGGAAGAGAATAGAAATACCGAGTCGCATAACGACGACATCTTCCAATAGTAAGCTCGTGGCATAAGAAAGAAGCGGTAAAGCAAGTGGTAGCACAAGGGGGTTTCTCGCTGGATCGAGCGTGCTGGTATCTTCGAGCTGCATCGCTGAACTCATCTCTATGAGCACAGGCAGGAATCTTGTTATACTTAGCCCATGGTGAGCGGGTCATAAGACTTTCAAAGGCACATTTGCATTACGGTTATCGTCGTATTCATGCGCTGTTGAATAAAGAAAAGTGGAAGGCAAGGCGCAAAATCATGCAAAAAGGGTAAGAGCGTTGAAGGACTTGAGTGTTAAACCCTTTCGTCGCCTTCAGAGACGCCGAGGGCACTTTACTGGGCTTTCTACTAAAGCAGTAAGGCTGAACCATGTATGGAGTTGAGATTTAGTTGCGAGCGCAATACATCCGCTCCGATTACGTTTACAAATCGGTATATGATATTACGGACAGTGTCAGATTCAAGAGCAGCTTGTACGTATGTTTCTTCCCTAGCAGAGTTTCGATTTGATCCAGCAGTGTCAATTAGATCAAGTCGCAGCACGTATCAAACGGTTTGTAGCACAAACAGTGAGAGAAGTACTCCTCAACAAGCGATAGCGAGAATAACAAATGTCCATGGTGCGTCTTTTTATCTTCCACTGCGTAACGTACCAAGGAGCGCAGTGACGACATAGCAAAACACTCATGCTTAAATCAAGAATGGTTCCTAAGCGTTACCGAAGGGCGTGTTGTTATTGAAGCGTGGAAGCAAAACTAAAATGCCCAATATCCTCATAGTCGTTTAGGCTTCCTCTCTGCCAATGCTTTTGCCAAACTCTGGCACCAACTCGATCCTACAAGTGCTGGCTCCACGAGCCCTACGGCCTATCTTCGCCAGCATCTCTTAAACCAATTATAGATAACCCATCGAATGGCTCTCACTCAACTTGGGTGTAATTATGAAGTCCAATCATTGGTACAAAGGATATGCGGAAAGCTTCAATAATCATTTAAGAACTGAGTGCCTTGAGCACAAGTTACTATACACCCTGACTGAATCCCACGTGGTAATCGAACAATGGCGTCATACCTACAATCATGAACATTCCCACCGTCGTTTAGGCTTTAAAAGCCCACTAACGTTTGTCAGTTTCTTTTCCGATCCTGAAATTAGGTAATGAAAGATGAATCAAGAATACTTACTATTGATGTCGCAGACTCAATCTGTGATGCGTCGATTGCATTATCGAACCAGACAACAGATGTTAAAACAGATTCTTGGCATCATATTAAAGGTTCGGTTATATATGAAAAAATAGTAATCAGTTATCTGCGTGTTCTGCGATTTATACCCAATAGTAAATACTATAGTCCAATTGGTAAATTCAAAGTCTGGGACTTTTCATCAACAGCATCGATTACAAGAAGTATTATTGAAGCATACTTCTGTTTGTTTTACATATGCATTGAAAATGTAAGTAATAAAGAAAAAGAGAAGAGAAAGCTTCTTTGGCTATACCATGAGAAAAATGAGAGACACAAAATGCTTAAGATAGCTTTGCCCAATTCGAAATATGTTGGTAAATTATATGATAAAAAAGAACGTCTTAGAAAAAAATTAGTAACCCACACTTGGTTCCTGAAACTTAAACCAGGACGACAAGAAGAACTATTAAAAAAAGATGTAAGCAAATTGGATGGAAATATAGAGATATGCAAAAAAGCAGGAATCAATCAAAATTATTACCAACCAACCTTTAAGTTTCTATCAAATTTTGCACACACTTCACCATTTTCAATTTATCATATAGACTCAAAGTACATTACTGAAAAGAAAGCGAAGTTATTATTCGGCCACATTGCTAACATTGCATCTGGCTTCTCTGTGATTGCTCTAGAAGATTACGCTAAGCTCTTTCCAGAGCAATCCCTTGATAACTCAGAGATTAATGAATATATTAATATTTGGAGAGAAATAATGCAGTGGGAGAAGTCTGAATATTTTGATAAATCTGAGGTTGACTCTAATTGATGAGCATGCTTGTCAATGCCTGGCCATAAAGGTATCGTGTTCGCTAAAAGCGAAGACGTGGTACAAGTCCTAGTCGAAGCTATTGAAGAGTATGGCAGAGCCCAATGCATCCGCTCCGATAATGGTTCGCAGTTCGTAGCACAAAAAGTCACAGAAGCATTCCTCAAGAGCCAGATCGACATTATCTCCATCACCCTTGGTAGTCCTCGGTGGTTATGCCACTTAATTATGCTACTTTAATAAATGTGAGATTCGGACCCATATCGTAGTCACACAGTTCGAGGCACCACCCTTCAGAGCTCTGATTATATGGTTCCCTTGCTTTCATTCTTCTCTGAATAAAGGAAATATTATCCTCAGGTATTTCGTCACAAAAGTAAACGGAGTTGATGCAATTTTCAATCTCGTAAATGTTGATGGTATGTGAATCTTCCATTGAACCTATTTGTATATTTAGTTTGTAGTAATCTCTATGTACACCAATAAAACAATATTTTGGAGTTATCGGTAGTAATACACCCTTCAGTTCGTTCTTGTTATGCTTTGACCCGAGCCAGATTGATGGACAATCTGATGTAAGTAGTAATCCGTCTTCTGAAAATGGAATAATGGCAAAATCCCAATTTTCTTCTATATAGGCTCTAATTTCGCTGTCACTCGAATTCGATAGTTCACTGCTGATAAGAGATTCCTTGAAGATTTGAATACGTTTAAGGTAGAATTGAAATTCCTCTTCTATCGTATTGAACTTAAATTTGAAATTTCTTGCATAGAAATCTACAGCACAGAGGAAAAAATGAAACATAGACTTCTTTGATACTACATTACCCCTCAATAAAGATGTCATACATGATCTATATTTACTCTCTGTTACACCAAAATATTTTTCACATAGTTCAGCTCGCTTCTGAGAGTAGAAATAGTCTTTCTGGCATTGATTCCGCACTGGAACGTATTCAGCAGAATTTAAACCAACTCTCCAGATTCGGCACTTTTTTAGGTCTACACCTGGCGGTATTGCGAACTGCCTTAGGTATATAATTGGCAGGTAATGTTGTTTCTTGTATTTCGGCAAATGTATTTGATGTTATACTCCTAATGCGGACTCGCATGTATTAGGTGTGAGATTGATCGGACTGGTTGGACCCCGTATTTCGTACCAATTTTTAAGTGAGAGAACTACCGGGTGTTAATGGTATTAGGATTGATGTATATGAGAGATCTTGGCGCAGTGAGGGCGTAGCCCGAACGCGGCCAGGATCTGAAAGGAATCAGACAAACTCTTGTGGGCTTTGAAAGCCTAATCGACTGTGAGGATGTTCATTGTTATAGGTCTGACGCCATTGTTCGATTAGAACTTGCGCTTCAGCCACGCTGAGCAACACTTCAGGGTTCAAACATGAGCGCTTCGCTATGTCGTCACTACGTTCCTCGGTACATCGCGTAAGCGGTTGTGAAACGACTCGATGAAACCGTTTGTTATTCTCGCTTTGGCTCGTTGAGGTGTCGCTTCGCTCGGTAGCCAGGGACTGCCTGGTTGGATATAGAGGGTTTTGATTTTCATCGCTGTTAGCCAGGCTCTCAATTCCTTTTCAATGAATGGCTTCGCATGTCGTCGCTTCGCTCCTCGGAACACTGCCATTATCACTGTGGATATAGCTGGGAGCTCCCTCCTTTTCAATGGCCTCGCTAAGCACAGAGAGGACATCGGTTGAGGTGAGCTGTCGAGCTACCCGGATGCGTAAACATTTACGCGTATATGTCTTCGCTTCGCTTGAGTGTCGTCGCTTTCAGCTCCTCGGTACATCGATCAAGGTCATCATCTTTAGCATACCGCCATTGTCTGTACGATCATGGACAAAGTCCCAGGACCAGACGTGATTGCGACCGGTTGCTTTAGTAGGGAGCCCAGTAGAGATCCCCTGACGGTGTCTACGCTTTTTCGGGGGCTTTACCTGTAAGCCCGAAGAACGTCGCACTGCCTGTACAAATTTCCTGCTTGCCGCCCAACCTTCCTTCACCAGCAGGGCACGAATGCGCCGGTAACCGTAACGGGGATGTTCCCAGGACAAGGTCAAAATCCGCTCGGCCAATTGCTGAGCCTTCTTACTGGCCTGCTTGGGTCGGTAGCTGTACGTTGACCAACTGAGGCTGAGATAAGCACAAGCCCTCCGAAACGAGCACAGCCCCTTCTCAGCCGCATCTTTTACTGCTCGCTTCTTCTGCTTTGGGCTCACCATTTTTTTGAGAGCGTTTCCTCCAACACCCGAAGCTTGAGCATTTGATCAGCGAGCATCTTCTTCAGCTCCGTGTTCTCCTTTTCCAGTTCTTTAAATCGCTTCGCATCAGCCAGCTCCAAGTTGCCATACTTTTTGCGCCAGCGATAGAAGGTCTGTTCACTTAGGTTGTTGCCGTGGCAGACTTCCTGCACGGTTTTGCCCGTATCGGGCTGCCGGAGTATTGCTATGATCTGTTCTGTTGTATATCTTTTTCTTTTCATTGAGGTTATCTGTTTATCCCGATAACCTCTCTCTGTTAATGATACCATTTTTTGGGGTCACTCCACAACCATTTCCCACCTTATTGACGTAGCCCATATGCGGGGCAAAGGGGGCCACGTCATGAGACGTGTAGGTCAACTCAAGAACGGACACTAGGACAATCTCCCGAGCTCACTTCGAGCCGAAGCGGACAGCCGCGCAGAGTTTCGGCGACAAAACGTGGAGTTGCTCGACGATGAACCAGTTGAGGTGTTGGCCTTCTTAAGTCTTCCCACAAGGGATCACTGTGGAGGGAGCACCAGCACCCCTTTTGTGCGGCGCGCCGCCGCGCCGGGCGAGGAGGGGACACGCGAGCCGCAGCCTCGCTTCGATTTGTCGCAGCGGACGCGGGCAACTCCTTTTGTCCTGCGTCTTATGTGGCGTTTCGGCGAAGTCCCACACCACAACGGCGGGGGCTCTGCCCTCTGAGGGAAAAGCGTTGTGGTTGTCGAAATCATGTCCACCCCTCCCCGTCTGAAAGGGGACACCCATCTGACGGCATATGCGTGACCCCCGAAGACGGAAATCGTCGATCATTCCTGCCCCGGACAAGGCAGCCATGGCGTTCAACAGCGGTCCGGTGACTTCCGTTTTCCTACCCGCTGGGGGCACGTTTAGCCTCCTTGATCTTCTTGGTAATTTGCGAGGGAATCTTCGTACGCTTCGCGCCTCGTGTCCCACGGCACATCTGTGAACCCGTCGATGATGTTGAGGGAAAGTTGGGCTTCCGCCATGTACCCGCGACGTTCATTCTGGTTCGTCAGGATCAACTGAACCAAGCGAACGCGGTCTGGATAGCGAATCCACCCCTCAACCTCCCGGCGCAGCCAGTCAAGCCAGAGCCTTGGGGTCTCGTCAAGCGGTTCCTTTCGCATGAACGGCAGCGCCAACTGCCGATAGTCATGCCGGAAGCGCCAGACTGCAGCCAAAAGGTCGTGAGCATGCTGCAGTGTTCTGTGATCGAAACTATCAATCCTGCCCCATTCTCGGTGATCGGTATCGTCCAGAACAATTCGGGCAAACTCCGCGTACAGGTTACATCGCGAAACAATGATCCCTTGTGCTTGTGGATACACGTCGTGTTGTTTCCCGGCCACTTCCATGTCCACGTCACCTTCAAAAAAGGACCCGACAATCACTTGGTCTCTCCAGCAAATTTCGGCCGGTGGGTGCTATACCGCAAGCACTGCGACCGCCAATTGCGTTCCGCAATCGCCTCACCGGCGCGGAAGTGTCGGTCGATTACCATCTCTGCACACCCATATTACACAGTTGTTCGCGCGGCAGCTCTCTGTATAGGCTTATCGGAGCCCAACCTCCACCAACGTCCTCAGTCGTTGCTTCTCCTTGTGAATACGCTGTTCCTTTTCGCTTTCTCGACGGCCTTCGTTAAGTGTATGAACATGGCCAGCGCATTGCGCACCAATTTCCAGCAATGCAATCAGATCGTTTCTTATCTGTTCATTATTGTGAATAACTGCTCCATATTCGTTTGACCATCCCATCCACACACTTCTTGCAGCCATATGAACCGAATCATTCCACCAATCCTTCTTTCCTCTCATCCAGCTCACGGTTGTTCTCATGATATTTTGCTTGTTCAGATCATTCCACATTCTATCTAGGCTTGGAGACTTCCTCTTACTTAACAGGGTCTTCCATGCCCTTGCCGCATCTCCAGAACTTCTAAACAAGAAATTTTCCGCATATTCTTCTTTCGCGACGAATTCGAGCCAAATCCCTCTAGTGTAACTCTCAAACATCGGCCTCTTAGTCAATCCGAATAACAGTCCATCTTGCCGATTCTTCAAACTGGATCCTAGTAATTGTGCACCCAGGCTAGCTATTCTTATCGCTGCGTTGTATTGCAATATGGCTCCCATACCTTTCCAACCAATTGTTTCGACATATACTGATGGACGCTTCTTCGTACGCTCAACCCCGGCCTCCCAAGCCGAAAGATTACGAGAAACTTCACCTACTAATTCTTCCAGTCCCGGCTTAAGAGATTTTTCTTGCATGCTTGCTCTTCTCCAATCGAGTATGATTAGACCCCATAATTACTACCAAGTTAAGTGAGAGCCATTCCGTGGGTTATCTGTTGTTGGTTTAGCAGATGCTGGCGGAGGGAGGCCGGAGGCCGAGTGGAGCCAGCACCTGTTGGATTGAGTTGCTGCCAGAGTTTGGCAAAAGCGTTGGAGAGAGAAAGCCTAAACGACTATGAGGGTGATGGGTATTGTATTTTTGCTTCCCCGCATGGATGACAACACGCGCTTCGGTAACGCTTAGAAACCACTCTTGGTTTAAGCATGAGTGCTTCGCTATGTCGTCACTACGTTCCTCGGTACGTCACGCAGTCGATTGTGAAAGGATTCAACATGGCCGTTCTGCCAAGGACTGCCAGGGTCGATGTAGATAATGTCGATCTGGCGCTTGAGGAGTGCTTCTCTGACTTTTTGTGCTACGAACTCCGAACCGTTATCGGAGCGGATGCATTGGGGTCTGCCATACTCTTCAATAGCTTCGACTAAGACCTTGCACCACGTCTTCGCTTTTGAGCGAACGAGATACCTTTATGGCCAGGCATTGACGGGTATACTGATCGACACGGTGAGAATGCGGAAAGGGCGGCCGTTGACCAGCCGATCGCTCATAAAGTCCATCGACCAGCGTTCCTGGGCAGCTGAAGCCGCGGGCAGTGAGACCCGCCTTTGCGCGGCACGCTTCTTACGTTTCTTCGTGCGCACTTCCAGCCCTTCGGCCTTGTAGATCCGATAGACGCGTTTCTTTCCTACCGACCAGCCCTCCCGCTTTAATAACACCGTGATTCGCCTATACCCGTAGCGCACACGCGCGGCGGCGAGGTCTCGTATGCGCACAATCAGCGCGCGTTCGTCCCTCATCACCGGCTGATAGTTATAACTCGACCAATACAACTGCATCAGCCTGTACGCCCGGCGTTTGCTAACTTCATAAGCTTCCACTAACCACTCAGCAATCACCTTCTTGCCCACTGGCTTTACAACTTTTTTGAGATAACTTCCTGCACCATGTGCTTGTCCAGGCTCAGATCAGCGACCAGCTTCTTCAAACTGGCGTTCTCTTCGTCGAGTTGCTTCAGCCGTCTTAATTCACTGATTCCCATGCCCGTGTATTTACCCTTCCAACGGTGGTAGGTCTGTTCGCTCACCCCTAACTCCCGGCACCCTTCGGCGATCCTTCGACCACCTTCTACCTGCCTTAGGGCATAGATGATTTGTTCTTTATTATAGCGTTTGTCAGGCCTTCTCGGCTGCGCCTCGTTTTCCTTTGCTTTTCATGGATCGTTCTTTCTCCTATTTTTATTAGCTTTTCTACCCACGCCAGACTAAATCTTTCCTGGTCCAGTTTTACGGGGACAGGTCAATATGAGTTCGCACCTATTTTTTACCAAAATATTTAGATTAAACTGCTTGAAGTACTTTCTGGTGCTGAGTTTTGTGTTTTCGCTGTTCGCCTACCCGCGTGTCTTGGCTCAGGATGAGGAGATTGTGGAACTTGAAGAATTGGCAGTGGTCGGTTCGCGCAGTCCGTTCCGCACGGTTGCTGATTCTCCAGTGCCGGTAGATGTGATCGAAGCCGAGATTTTCATCAACCTGCCCGATACGGATATGGACGATATGCTAAGAGCGATCATTCCCTCTTACAACGTCAACCAGCAACCCATCAGTGATGCCGCCACACTGATGCGTCCGGCCAATCTTCGAGGGCTGCCCCCGGACGACACCCTGGTCTTAATCAATGGCAAACGGCGTCATCGAGGCAGCGTGATTACTTTTGGAGGAAGAGGTATTTCGGATGGGGCACAGGGACCTGATCTTTCTGTTATCCCCGCCATTGCTCTTGATCGTGTGGAAGTCTTACACGACGGGGCATCAGCTCAGTACGGCTCTGACGCCATCGCCGGAGTGATTAATTTCGTGCTCAAGGACAATCCCGATGGAGGGATGCTTAAAGCCCAATGGGGAGAGACCTACGTGGGCGACGGTGATACTTTCACCATGGCCACGAACATGGGCCTGCCCTTGACCGACACAGGTTTTGCGAACTTCAGTCTCGAATACAAAGAAGCCCAACCGACCAGCCGCAGCGTTCAGCGTGCCGACGCCCAGGTGCTGATCGACGCGGGCAACACTGCGGTGCGCACCCCTGCAGCCCAGATCTGGGGAGCTCCGGAGATTAAATACGACTTTAAATTCTTTGCCAATATGGGCCTCGACCTGGGCAACAGCGAAGTCTACTCCTTTGCCAACTGGGCAAAACGGGAGATCGAAGGAGGCTTCTTTTTCCGTAATCCCAACACCCGCGACGGGGTGTTCAGAGGGCCGGTGGTAGAGGGCTCCCCCACCATCTTAGTGGCTGATTTTACAGGTAACAACTCTCCTCCCATGGTCAAAGTTATCGACAACGTGCCCGATGCGGCCGCTCTAGACGCAGTCGCTGCCAACCCCAACTACTTTGCCTTTAACGAGCGCTTTCCCGGTGGGTTTACCCCTCAGTTTGGCGGCACCATCACCGACGTGAGTCTCGCTTTCGGACTCCGCGGGGAGTCGGACAGCAACTGGTTCTATGACTTGAGCGCTGTTTTCGGCCGAAACAATGTGGAATTTTACATGGAAAACACGATCAATCCACAACTGGCCACCCAAAAAAACAACATCCCCACCCAATACAAACCCGGCGCCTACACCGAGACCGATCGCGTTGTCAATTTAGACCTCTCCAGGCAATTCGACAATGATATTTTCCATTCCCCTCTCAATGTCGCTTTTGGATTGGAGTATCGCGGCGAAAATTTCAAGATCGAAAACGGGGATCTTAATTCTTTCTTTATCGACCCCATCCTCGCCGCCCAGGGTTTCGGGATTGGCTCCAACGGCTTTCCGGGGTTCAAGCCGGAGGATGCGGGGGAGGCTGACAGGGTCAGTTACGCCGCCTACCTCGACTTCGAAGCCGACGTGGTCAAGAATCTTTTAGTCGGTGCAGCGGTTCGCTATGAGGACTATGAAGACTTCGGCAACGCCTTAAACGGCAAGATAACCGCTCGCAGACAGCTGACCGATAACTTTGCCCTGCGCGGCTCGTTGAGCACCGGGTTCCGCGCCCCGACGGTAGGTCAATCGAGCGTTCGCAATGTGAACACTTCCTTCACCAATGGAAGGTTGGCAGATCAGGCGACCCTGCCGCCCACCAATCCCATTTCGGTGCAAAAGGGTGGCAGGTTGCTGGAGCCGGAAACCTCCACTAATGTTGCCCTCGGCACAGTGTTCAACCTTGGGGAACTCGACTTGAGCGTCGACTATTACAACATCACGTTGGAAGACCGGATCGCGCTCACCAGTGTCCAGATTTTAACCCAGGAAGATATTGACGCGCTGCTGGCTCAGGGAGTCGCCGATGCCTCCAGTTTCACCGGAATAAGATTCTTTACCAACGATTTTGATACCACCACCCAGGGAATTGACATCGTGGCCTCTTACTCCACAGATCGATTTGGCGGCGACAATACGCTCTTCAGCTTCGCGGCGAACTGGACGGAGACCAAGGTTGACAGGTTCAATCCGGAGATCATCGATCCGCTGGTGCGGGTAGGACAACTGGAAAAATCCCTGCCGGAAGTCCGCTTCTCCATGACCGCTAACCACTACCAAGGGCCTTGGCGCTTCCTCGGACGCGTCCAATACTATGACGACTTCCTGGAGTTCCATGGGAATCAGGCTTCCCTGCCCATCAACGCCACTGCCAAGTGGCTTTTTGACGCGGAGGTGGCATACACTTTCAACGAGAGGGTAACCTTTGTGGCGGGCGCGCAGAACCTTTTTGACAATTATCCGACCGAGAATCCCCATGCGGAGATTCTGGGGGCGAAATATCCTAGGGTTTCGCCCTATGGATTTAACGGCGGATTCTATTACTTCAAGGCCATTTGGAAATTCCGTTAACTTTTCCCCCTATTGTTCCCACTCTCCATCGATATCTCAACGCCCTAAAAAGGCGCCAGAGGAACGCACGGTTCAAAGATGGTACCTTTTGCAGGGTGTGATATGCTCCCATTTACTAGACCAAGCTCAGTGTTAGGATTTGCTGGTTGGAGGGGGGCGGTTATCAGTTTGCATATGGCTTGCTGGGCGTATTCGGCCGGAGGTCGCCGGAGGCCGATAGCCCAGCGAGCTGCGTAGTCTTTGAGTATTATAATCGAGGCGGTATGGTGTAAGCTTTTCCCGTGCCTCAGTCAGGGAAAAGAAGATCTCTGGGTTAAGGAGTTCGTCGCGTAGCTTGCCATTGAAGAACTCAATGTAAGCGTTCTCTGGTCGGTCTACCTGAGAACTCGGGCCCGCTATCGACGGTGATGGCCTTGGGTAAACCACCGGTGTTTACCGATGCTCTCTCCAGCACCTCGATGACTTTGCCGGCGTCGATGGACTGATCGGCGTAGAGCACCGGGCAGAGCGGTCATAGCGATCCACTACTGTAAGCACCCGGAAACACCGCCCATCCGCCAACTTACCCTCCATGAAGTCCATGCTCCTGTGTTGGCGTGAGGCTCGGGCTTGAGCCAACTGCACCTGTGGCAGGGAAGCCCACTTCTTACGTTTTTGGATGCGCACTTCCAGCCCCCTCGGCCTTGTAGGTGACGTAGACACGCTTTGTGGCCCACCCGGCCAGCATCTCGCTTTAGCAAACACTGTCGGACGCCGATAACCGTAACGCATGCGCAATGCTGCCAGATCGCCGATACGCACGGACAGAGCTCGATCGTCCGGTTTTGGCTTGGGCCAACACATAAAGCTTGACCCGTTAAGTTGCAGCAGCCTGAACCCGCAACGGTAGCTGATCTCGAAGACCTCAGCGGCCTTACCCACCAGCTGCACCTTGCGTACAGGCTTCAGAGCTATATTGAGACGATCTCCTGCAGGATATGTTTGTCCAGGTTCAGGTCGACCACCAGCTTACGTAAGCTGTTGTTCTCGTCTTCCGGCTTCTTCAACCGGGGTAGCTCGCTTACGCCTATGCCGCATACTGCTTCTTCCAGCGGTAGTAGGTCTGCTCCGAGACTCCTGGCTCGCGACACACATCGGCGATCCTGCGACCGCTGTCTGCTTGCCGCAAAGCGTAGATGATTTGTTCTTCTTTATAGTCTTTATAGCGTTTACCTTTGCTTTTCATAATGGACCGGGTTCCATTCTATGAACCCCGATCCAACCCAATGGGATCAACCTGCATACCCGGCGTTTGCTTACCTCATAAGCTTCCATTATCCACTTAGCTATCGACTTTTTGCGCAAAGGATTAATTTGCTGATTCCTAAACCTGTATATTTACACTTCCAACGGGGGTAAAGGCCTTGTTCGCACAACTCGGACCTTCGGTATCCCTTCGTCCGCCTTCTGCCTGCTTTATGAAATAGATCATTTGCTCTTTATGATAACGCATGCCTTTTCTACTGATGGGTGGTTTTTATCCTGTCTTTTATCAGGTTTTCCTCCCATGAAAGACTAAATCTTTGCTCGTCCAGTTTAATGGGGTCAGGTCACAGTCCCTCTATTTTATTAAGCTTACTTAACTGATTCATCCCCGAGGGACTATTCGCCAGAAACGATCTGCTTCCTCAGTAGTTACCAGGTCGAGATAGTAATTACGGATCACGGATTCAGAGTTGCTTGCCTGAGGTGCAGCGTCTCCTACCGAGCGGAAGGACCCCACCGTCATCGAAATATAGGTATGCCGTAGGGCATTAGGTGGAGTTTGCGCTATTTACGGACATTAGCCTACATGTCGCGGAATCTCCTTGTTGGTATGGTGAGGTAGCTGCCAGGAGGATACTTCTCCAACCAGAGGCTACGGGTGGGCTGGATTTTAACGGATCGCTTATCCTTTACTTTGGAGACATCCGGTTCGATAAGGATAACCCCGCTATCCCTATGGATGTGTTTAGGTTTGAGTTTGCTCATTTTACCGTGTTTCCAGTCAAGTCTGTAAACAAAGTTTTTCTTAATCTACTTCATAGGGAAATCTGGAGGTGCCATTACAGGTTCTGGTGCGATTAAACTTGTCTCCACCGGGCGCATAAATTTATTGTTTTGCCTCACAAGGGTCTGTTAATCGAGATTATTAAATTCACTCAAAAATTATTGACCGATTCCTGGCTGAACCTTACCAAAAAAGTATTCCTGCCCATTCCTGCCAAACATTTTGAGGCAAGGTCAGGAAATTAGAGGAAAATATAAATTATTATTGTGCCGTTATTTAAGTATAACTAATTGTTAATAAGCAGTTTATAAGGCATTATTGAGTCCCGTTCATAGTCGGTTTCATCGAGTCGTTTCACAACCGCTTACGCGATGTACCGAGGAACGTAGTGACGACATAGCGAAGCGCTCATGTTTGAACCCTGAAGTGTTGCTCAGCGTGGCTGAAGCGCAAGTTCTAATCGAACAATGGCGTCAGACCTATAACAATGAACATCCCCACCGTCGATCAGGCTTTCAAAGCCCACAAGAGTTTGTCACATTCCTTTCAGATCTTGGCCGCGTTCGGGCTACGCCCTCACTTCGCCAAGATCTCTCATATACATCAATCCTAAAACCATTAACACCCGGTAGCTCTCTCACTTAATAATTGGTACGAAAAACGGGGTCCAATCAGTTTTTTAGAATATAAATTTAAAAAAGCGGTAAGGATCAGCTGAAGCTCAGCCACTGCTGAGCTATTGCGATTAAGCACCGTGTTTCACCTAACTTATATCCTATGTATACTCTGCGCTCTCTGCGTCTCCGCGGGAAAACATTTGCTGAACTGAATGTTGTATATTTAGATGTAACCCTATTAATCTAAGGCATGATGGATCAACCGTTTCGACTGATATGGGAGGCTGAATGGAACGACATCGCGTGCGTGGATTACCCGCTAACGCCGGAGCAATGGCTGGGCGAATGCATACGCCCGCTAGAGGGGACGCAGGTAGACTGCCTGCTCTACAACCTGTGCTCGTCGGACGCATACTGCTGTGACCTGGAGAGCGGCGAGATCCTGGGCGATGAGTTCGAGCAATTCCCGGATGCATGGGTTTGGCGCTATCGAGAGAATACCAAGAAGCTGATCGAGGCGAACGCGAACCCGCCAAAGCTTGCGTGTGAGTACGGGCGCCGCATGGGATTGAAGCTGATACCGGTCGTTCGCATGAATGATCCACACGACCAGGCTTACAAGTACGAGGTCAGCCGGTTCAAAATGGCCAACCTGCATCTGCTCTTGGGTTACACCGGACCGGATTGGCAGCCGCCTTGGGGGACTTGGTGGCGAGCGCACCCCAATCCCGAGAGTATGGACGCCACCAATTGGGGACTGTTTGATTTTGCGCACAAAGAGGTCCGCGACCACAAAATGGCCATCATCGAGGAGTTCATCACCCGATGGGACAACGACGGCATCGCGCTTGATTTCGAACGCGATCCTCGCTACTTCAAAGAGTTCGGCAAGGCGGAAAACGCCGTGCTTATCACGGACATAGTGCGGCAAACGCGCGAGCTTCTGGACCGCGTGAGCTGCGAACGTAGTCGACCCATGTACCTGCATGTGCGTGTCGTGGCGGATATCGACACGTGCTGGCAACGAGGACTGGACGTGCACACGTGGGTGAAAGAGGGATTGGTCGACGTCGTTGTGCCTGGCGCCGGATACATGTTATTCGATATGGACCTTGGTCCGTGGTTGGAACTGGTCGAAGGGCATGACTGCTGGATATTCCCCTGCGTGAACCACTGGAGAAAGACGGAAGTGACCCGCGCCTGGGCCAAGTTGATGTATCAACGGGGAGCGCATGGGCTGCAACTGTTCAACTTCGGGCACTTGCTCTACGGACACGGTATAGATACGCCACCGCAATCCGAACGGACAGGGACGGTCTGGTACGACGATCTGCACCCGGAGTATTACCGTGTGCTGCACGAGATCCACGATCCGGGCGTGATTGCCTTTCTCAACTGCGATTACGATCTCGATTCACATCCGCGCGCACCAAACCAGGGAGCTCATTCGGGACAGAACCACAGGACCTACCGGGGTATCGACGCGATCGTGCTCCCTGTGGAGCTGTCGGTTGGGTCACACGTCATCCCGTTCGGGATTGCCGATGATCTGGAAGCGGCGCGGCAACGGGCGCTGTCGCCGAGAGTCACCTTGCACTTGCAGGTACACAACTTCACGCGGCCCGATGAGTATAAGGTCTCAGTTAACGGAAGCTTATTGCCGGGAGATGCTCGGAGCACTCGGGCGCAGTTTATCATGGACAATTTTACCCGAATGACTTATCTCCTGCCGCCCGATGTCTTGAGGCTCGGTCAGAATGAATTGAAGATCGAAGTGGAACGCCTCAACCCGGCAATTTGCGTGACTCCGCGGCTGGATCACGTCGAGATTCTCGTGCAATATGCCTGAGCGCACCCGTTTAGTGTGCTACATGCACAATTCAGAACAGATCAGAATATTACTTCCGCGCTCTGGGTGTCAATCAGGCCGTCTCAATTGCGGATTGATTCCATTTGTCATCGCGAAGGAAGCGTAGCTGACTGTGGCTACCGAGCGTGAAACGCGACATCTTCTATTCCAGGGGGCTGTCAATACGTGACCGACATCCTCCTGGAGTGGAAGATGTCGCTGAGCTCGGTAGCTTCGTCGCATTGCTCCTCGCAATGACAAGAGGATAATTACGAAGATAAGGATTATATTCGATAACCGTTAGACACAATCCGTAATCCGTACCGAGAGCTAAGCGCGACATCCCTCATTCCGCATTCCGTACCGAGGGCGAAGACCGACATCCATAATCGTCTCACTCGATCGTTACCTCATCGACAGCAATGGTGATCTCATCACCCTCTTCATTAACGAAGGTTGCATTGATATTTTGAGTCGGTTGAGGAGTGTTGTCAGATTTAAAATTGTTCTGCGTAATCAAGGTATCAAATTCTCGCGTCGTCGATCCGCTCTCCGCGACTACGATCGAAGCTCCATTTGTCTGTGCCAGGTCTCCTCCAGTGATCCGCAACCCGGGGTTGCTGGCCGGCACCGTGAAGGAACCTTCTCCAAACAGCAAATGTGGTACTGCATCGTCACTGGCATCGATGTCACCTACGGTTAAGCGTACTGCTATCGGTACTCCGCGTGCATCGACGCCTACTTTGCCGGTGTCTCCACTGAAGACAGTATTCGACAACTGAATCCCTCCCATCCCCGTGGAGTTGATCACTTCCACCAAGGTGACGTCGGCTTGCGCGTCATAAACCTGTCCCTCGGGGAAGAGCGCCTGGTTCACCGCGTTGATCGATCCCACCGTAAAGATACTGAAGAAGGTACTGGAGTCAGCTCCATCGATGACTACGCTCGGCTTACCGGTCACGTACTCGACGGCCTGGTTGTAGCGTAGGGGTGGAGCCGGAGGCAGGAAGGTGGCCGGGTCCAAGATTACAGTAAAGGTCCCTGCGCCCGAGAACTCTACCTGCACAATGTCCTCATTTTCGTCCATGAAGGAGACCCGTGTGATCGGACCCCGTTATTCGTACCAATTATTAAGTGAGAGAGTTACCGGGTGTTAATGGTTTTAGGATTGATGTATATGAGAGATCCTGGCGCAGTGAGGGCGTAGCCCGAACGCGGCCAGGATCGGAAAGGAATCTGACAAACTCTTGTGGGCTTTTAAAGCCTAAACGACTGTGGGGATGTTCATTGTTATAGGTCTGACGCCATTGTTCGATTAGAACTTGCGCTTCAGCCACGCTGAGCAACACATCAGGGTTCAAACATGAGCGCTTCGCTATGTCGTCACTACGTTCCTCGGTACATCGCGTAAGCGGTTGTGAAACGACTCGATGAAACCGTTTGTTATTCTCGCTTTGGCTCGTTGAGGTGTCGCTTCGCTCGGTAGCCAGGGACTACCCGGATCGATATATATCGCCTTGATGTTTTTTTCACGCAACCACCGCTGTACTTGATGAGCGATAAATGGCTTCGCATGTCGTCGCTTTGCTCCTCGGAACACTGCCATTATCACTGCGGATATAGCTGGGAGCTCCCTCCTTTTCAATGGCCTCGCTAAGCACAGAGAGGACATCCGATGAGGTGAGTTGACGAGCTACCCGGATATCCAGACATTCACGCGTATATGGCTTCGCTTCGCTTGAGTGTCGTCGCTTTCAGCTCCTCGGTACATCGATCAGAGTCATCATCTTTAATGGACCGCCATTGTCTGTGCGATCATGGACAAAGTCCCAGGACCAAAGGTGATTGCGACCGGTTGCTTTAGGAGGCGACCCTGTAGAGACTCCTTGACGGTGTCTGCGCTTTTTTGGTGGCTTTACCTGTAAGCCCGAAGAACGTCGCACTGCCTGTACAAATTTCCTGCTCGCCGCCCAGCCTTCCTTCACCAGCAAGGCACGGATGCGCCGGTAACCGTAGCGGGGATGTTCCCAGGACAGGGTTACAATCCGCTCGGCCAACCGCTGAGCTTTCTTACTGGTCTGCCTGGGCCGGTAGCTGTACGTTGACCAACTGAGGCTGAGATAAGCACAAGCCCTCTAAAACGAGCACAGCCCTCTCTCAGCCGCATCTTTTACTGCTCGCTTCTTCTGCTTGGGGCTCACCATTTTTTTGAGAGCGTTTCCTCCAACACCCGAAGCTTGAGCATTTGATCAGCGAGCATCTTCTTCAGCTCCGTATTCTCCTTTTCCAGCTCTTTAAATCGCTTCGCATCAGCCAGCTCCAAGGTGCCATACTTTTTGCCCCAGCGATAGAAGGTCTGTTCACTTAGGTTGTTGCCGCGGCAGACTTCCTGCACGGTTTTGCCCGTATCGGGCTGCCGGAGTATTGCTATGATCTGTTCTGTTGTATATCCTTTTCTTTTCATTGAGGTTATCGGGTTATCCCCATAACCTCTCTCTGTTAATGATACCATTTTTGGGGGTCACTCCATTTTGCCTCGGGAGTTCATCGAAACGTTTATCGAGGCCTCCTCAAAGTATGCGGAAGTCACCGACGAATTAAACAACTTCATCGATCGGCTCAACCAGGTAAAATCAGCTGAGACCGATAACCTGACTGAGGTCGAGATTGATTCCATGTTTTATTTTGACCCGAAATTTGTGGACGAGGTGGACGAGGCAGGACTCGAACTGAAAAAGCTATATCTAAAAGAATTTGCAGTAGATATGCACTACCAATCGACCAATGTTTTCTGGATTGGAGAAGGGACTGAAAAAGAACTTTATCCTGAAGGAGATGATACAAAACCTGTCTTTGGGGGAAACGCGATCTATTACAGAAGTAAGGACAATTTACCTTCATGGATTCCAGACGATAAAGTAAATCTTGAGTTGCCTCCCCCATCGAATTTTAATCCCCGTTTGCATACCGACCCGGATACAGAACCCTTTATCTGGGTTCCTGCTGGAACATGGGGATTCTTTTGTATTGATCGACAATGGAAGATAGCGATCATCCGTTCTGGAACATAATTCGATCGACTGGGATGAAACAGTTTAGCCGAGTAAACGAGCGAAGACAGCCATTGGCAAAGGAAGAGAAGTCAAAGGATGATGGGATTAATCATGCCTAATCCTCGTGCTTCAGTATTGAGTCGGCATTCCCCAACCTTACAAAGTACATCCGTCATTTTGAATGGTTGACACTGTCGCAATTTCCAGTCACCTCGACACTTGAATAGTGATCGGACCCCATTATTCGCACCAGTTTAAGTAAGGGAGCAAGGGAAATCAAAGATGGCCTAAGCACATTGTCGACCTGTTACCGGATTCGTTCGAGGAGTCGGAGTAATGACTGAGCTGAACTAAGTGAAGCACCAACCCATAACCCTCAAAGTCATTACGATTTACGAACTGCCTTTCGACTGCGCCAGCCAGAGACAACGAATAACTCCATGGTGATGTACCCACGAGCCGTTACCGGGCGGGGGCATCCACAGCCAAATCGGTGGTGATGAGGGCGAAAATGCCCTCTATATCGCGCGCCGGGACAGAGCGGGTGATCATCCAAATCTCACCGCCACCCGCATCAAAGTAAGGGGCTGTCCAGACGCCCGTATTCGCTGCCAATGGCGCTGTAACCCAGACCTGAGTCTCAATGTTGTAGGTGGGTGTGGCGAGGTCGTGGGTGGCGTAGCCGTCGGCGGTGCGATAGACATAGGGGCAAGTGGTGACCACACCAGCATGATCGAGCAGCGCAGCGGCACTGCCGTGGAACGCGGGGTTGGCCTCCAAGTAGGCCCGTAAGCGCTCCGTATACGCGGCTGGATTGGCTGGTCGTTCCACCTCCAACTCTGCCACCAAGGTGTCGAGGGCGGCAACCACCGCAGTCTTCAAGCCCTCCTGAGTGGGCGCGCTAGGACTACAGCCTTGGGCAGTCAAGAAGGTAAGCAGCAGCAGAGACAGGGCCGCTGCTCGAACATGAGGTGATGGGTTTGGAACCTAGGGGCGATGTATTGCCATGGAGCGTAAACGAGACGGGTTGGTTTAGGGACTGATATACACAACTGTACTTGTTGCCTTGTTGCAACTTGATCTAACAGACACTGTTTTATCAAATCGCAACTCTTCCAGAGAATAACATTGATTGTTTTCTTCTCAACTTCCAATCAAATAATAAGTTATCGTCGTGGAGTGCCCCAAAAATCCACTCGAAAATTCTTGGCCGATTCCTGGTCGAATATCATCAAAAAATATGATTCCTGCCAAACATTTAGAGGCAAGGTCAGGAAGTTAGAGGAAAATATAAATTATTATTGAATCGTTATTTACGTGTAACTAATTGTTATTAAGCAGCTTAAAAATCATTATTGAGTCCCGTTCATAGTCGGTACATCGAGTCGTTCCACAACCTCTCACCCGATGTACCTAGGAACGTAGTGACGACATAGCGAAGCGCTCATGTTTGAACCGTGAAGTGTGCTCAGTGTGGCTGAAGTGTACAAAACGGTATTTGATATTAGGGACAGTGTCAGATTCAAGAGCCGCTTGTACGAATATTTTCTTCTCAACTTCTGACGATAACTTTTTGGTTGATCGGAAGTTGAGAAGAAAACAATCAATGTTATTCTCTGGAAGAGTTGCGATTTGATCAAGCAGTGTCTGATAGATCTAGTCGTAACAAGTACAGCCTGAAGCTCAAGGGGTAATCGAACCATGCCGTCATACCTACAACCATGAACATTCCCACAGTCGTTTAGTCTTTAAAAGCTCGCAAGAGTTTGTCAGTTTCCTCTCCGACCTTGGCCACGTTCGGGCTG
This sequence comes from Opitutales bacterium, assembly GCA_965197745.1. Lineage (GTDB taxonomy): Bacteria > Verrucomicrobiota > Verrucomicrobiia > Opitutales > PNEW01 > CBDANS01. The sequence continues at coordinate 1,690,017 of CBDANS010000007.1, forward strand.
CGCCCTCACTTCGCCAGGATCTCTCATATACATCACTCCTTAAACCATTAACACCCCGTAACTCTCTCTCTTAATAATTGATTCGAATAACGGGGTCCAATCAGGTTAATTAGGTCAAAAACTTAAACGTATACCGGTAGTAATATTCCACCCCGGCAGCGGAGCAACATCTTTCAAAACTGAGGAGTGTACGCGGCCTTCTGCATCTGTTAAATTTTTGCCGATGACGAAGACTTCCCATTCGACACTTCTGAATTGCAAGCGGTAGGCAAAGTCGGCATTGAGGAAAGTGTAACTGTCGGTGAGAAATTCTCCGGGTGCCACACGGTCCTGCTCTCCGTGGTGGCTAACGGCAATACCTGCTGTCCAGGTTGGCGTTTCCTGCTCCAGTCGCGTGCCGAAACGCCAGGGCGGTATACGCGGAAGCGGAGTATCAATAGACTCATTCGTCGCGCGCACAAAATCAGAGGTCATGATGAGGTGAAGGCGTTTGCTTTCGGTATCGATAAAATGGAGCGTCGCTTCCGCTTCCAGACCGTAAAACGTGGCTTCGCTTTCCGTGTATTCGAATATCCCGAAACCTTCTGCCTCTAGCTCTCCGAAGCGGGTTTCTGCTTCCTCAAGTTCGAGTTCGTTTAGATAGATGAAGTTGTCGAAAGCGTTGTAATAAAAATTGACTGATCCAGTTATAAATCCCGTCATTTTCCTTAGAGAGAGATCAAGACCGAATGCTTCCTCAAGGTTCAACGTCATATTCCCTATCTCAAAAGACTGTGTCGCGACGTGGGGTCCAAAAGCCAGCAATTCCGTGGCGCTCGGGGCGCGTTGGGAGAAGGTGATTGAGGACGCCGCTGCCCATTCGTCGGCGGGATTATAAACCAGTCCAGTTGAAACGTTAAGCGTGGATTCATCGCCCTTACGAAAAACAGTCTCGCCAGGGTCGATTTCCTGATTCTCATAGCGAAAACCGAACTCCCAAGATCCCCAGTCAAACTCCGCACGCTCAACAATGAATAGTGCCCAATTCAAAGTCTCATTTGAGGGGATGAAAGCCTCATCACCGATGGCAGCGAAGTCATCATGCTTGAAGTTAAATCCTAGAACACCATTAAATCCCACCATGGGCTGGTGCACTGCGAGAATACGCGCTTCGACTCCATCTCGATCAAACTGGGTGCCGACTGCGTCGCCTTCCAGCTCGGTATGCATGTAATCCACTACCCCGAGACGAAATTCAGTGCTTTCCAAAAAAAGGACCGGTTCACGGATTTCTGCTCTCAGGTCAAAACGATATTGCTCGAGGTCGATGGAAACCAATTCCTCTTCACCCTCTTCTTCATGTCCATGGCTTCGGGGCACACCATACAGGCTGTTATAGGTGGAGACCGAGGCGCCGAAGGTTCCTTTGTCCCAAAACCAGGCAAAACCCGCAGTTCCGCTCTCAGTTTCAACTGCGCTGTTTTCCAGCACACCAGAAACTTCATCTTCTACTTCCCTTTCAGCTTCTTCCAACGCGCGAAACCGGGCCGACTCGGCAAAACCGGGTATCTCCACATCTTCAGACTCTCGGATAGCGCCGCCGACATGCCAGGCGAAATTACCTGCCGCTCCTTCAATCGAGACAACGCCACTGACCTCATCCGCCGCCGTGCCAAAGCGAAATTCTCCATTCCCACTTAAGGGTGCTTCGGGCTTCTCGCGGGGAATATCCTTACCTATCACATTGACGATTCCCCCGATGGCTGAATTGCCGTAAAGCAAAGTAGCTGCCCCGCGCACGATTTCCACCCGTTCGGTCAACAGGGGTTCAATACCCACAGCGTGGTCGGGACTGGTGTTGGAGACGTCGAAACTGTCGATATCACTGGTCAATACGCGCACGCGTTCGCCATCGAAACCGCGGATAATGGGTCGACTCGCACCCGGCCCAAAGTAACTCGAATTGATCCCTGGCTGGTTGCTTAATGTCTCTCCCAGGGTGGACTGAGCACTACGCTTTAGGTTACTTTTATCAAGGACGGTTGCCGGAAGGGCTATATCTTTTAAATCATCTACGAGTGGACCTGCTGAAACGATATACTGTTTGAGTTCAACGACACTTTCATCGCTGTCTTCAGCTTGAACGTAAAGCTGAGAAATTACTAAGGCAGGTATTAAACCTGTGAGTATAACTCTTTTTAGCACGTTCATAGGAAAAAATTAACCCTCTAAATCGTTCTTGAGAATCGAAGCAAGCTATGTATGTAAAGTCAACCTGATAATGCAAGTTACTTGCATTAGTGTATTTATCGTTAAACAACAATCTCACCATTGTCGATCAATACACTCGAGCTTGCCCACTGCTTCTGGCCGATACGTCCATCGGTGGGCACAAAACCGCCGCAGGAATCGGTCTTCCCCAAGCCATTACCGTCGATAATGGGCCCAAGTTTGTCGGCAAAGTACTGAATCAGTGAGCTTATGGCCACGGCATCGAGATGGATTTTATTCGCCCAGGCAAACCCGTAGAGAATGGTTATATTGAGAGCTTCAATGGACGCTTACGCGATGAACTTCTTAACACGGCGCTATTTTATACGCTGGCTGAAGCGAAAGAAAAACTTGAAGCTTGGCGACTTGATTATAATACTCAAGGATCACACAGCTCTCTGAGCTATCGGCCTCCAGCGCGAATACGCATAGAGAGCCGTGTATAATCAAATCAAAACTCTTACCACTCTGCCGGAATTAACACTGGCTCTGATACAGTAACCGGAAGCAGATCATATCCCGATAACCTCTCTCTTTAAATGATTCGATTTTTGGGGGTTACCCCCGTTAAATCCACTCGAAAATTCTTGGCCGATTCCTGGTCGAATATCATCAAAAAATATGATTCCTGCCCATTCCTGCCAAACATTTAGAGGCAAGGTCAGGAAATTAGAGGAAAATATAAATTATTATTGTATCGTTATTTAAGTGTAACTAATTGTTAATAAGTAGCTTATAAGGTATTATTGAGTCCCGTTCATAGTCGGTTACATCGAATCATTGCATGCCCGTTTTCGCGAGGAGTGTCTAAATCGTGAACAGCTGTGGACTTTGACCGAAGCCCGCGTGGTGATCGAAGATTGGCGCTGGCTTTACAATCATGTTCGACCCCACCGCAGCCTCGGCAATATTACTCCACAACGTTTCGCTGAAAACCTCTAGACCGAAGGCTCGGGCTCCATTCGGGCTACGCCCTCATTGCGCCCAAGTCTTGACTTCCTCTACCAACTTAACTTCAACATTAACCTCTCCAGACTAACTCTCACAGTGGACCAGTTTGTGTAACCCGACCAGCTGGAAGCCGATTATTTTGGATTCTATCATGCTTCACGAGCTGGATATAACGTCAATATAGCTGTAGAACTTTTCCGCAGCAATGCAGGAAAGACTTCAATTGGTGATTTTAGAGGAAGCGTGACTCATCCAAATAATGTTAGAAGGTTTTTGAAGCTTAACGAAGCTATAGACGAGATGAAAAGAAAACAGGCCAATGGACAGGACCTTATTCCTAATTAATAAGAAATAACTGAAAAAGGAAATAAGAAACATGAACTTACTAAAGCTTTCTACAAAGCGCCCAGAAGGTCTGTGCAACCTTTTTTAGAGATGCTCAAAAATCGAAAGCTCATATTCCTTGCGGTGACTGCTTTAATGTTAAGCAGTTTCCAGTGTCTTTACGCACATAATGCATCTTTTCCTTTACCCAGTGATAAGATCAATGAATTCCCTTTTAATATGGTAGGAATGGTTTCTTCGGGAGATATCGGAGAAGATTATATATGGACCGGTTCTGGTACAGCAATATCAGAAAAGGTCGTTCTTTCTGCTGCTCATGTATTTTTTGACGAAAAACGTTCACGTTGGTGGCCAGGACCTTTTGAATGGAACTTGCGCCATTCTCCAACCAATCAAAATTTTGATATGAAAGCACGATCTTACAAGCATCTTGACGATTATGCAGAAGCCACACGCCGTTTCTTACCTGATGACGGAACCAATTCATTGGAACAGTTTCAACGCGATGCTATTACTCTTATATTTTACGAGGATGTGGCTCATGGTGGATGGGCGGGATGGTGGAAATATAGCCTTACAGGCAGGTCTGATAGGATGATCGTTGGCTACCCTAATTTAGGTTATAGCGACTCGGATCCTAGAAATGATAGAATGCATTCAACAAGTTTGTCTGGCAGTCTTGTTGAATTTACCTATGTAGACCATACTGACAGATTGAAACCCACTGCCAGTCGACTTTTTATATCTTACGATTTATCTACAGGACCAGGAAACAGCGGAGGTCCGGTTTTTGGTTTACTTGACTATAATGATGGTTCTACAGATTGGAGCGTAGTGGGTATTGATGTGGGTGGCACTACAGGTGAGAATACTTTGGCTGTTGGAATTGACCGAGCTGTTTACGATTTAATTCAAACATCAATATCTGAGTCAGGTGAACCTACTCTATCAGACGACCATGGAGATACCCGTAATACAGCAACTAAGATAGAACTCAATCACTCTGTTTCAGGCAACTTAGAGACAGCAGGAGATATTGATTATTTTAGGTTTTCTCTACGAGAGGAAGGAACAACAACTATTTCCACTACAGGCAGTACCGATACTCTTGGAACACTGAGAAATAATTCAGGAAATTATATTATATCAAATGATGACAGCGGCCCAGGAGAAAATTTCTCAATCGCAAGGAAACTTAATCCAGGAACATACTATATCGTTGTCAATGGTTCATCTAATAAAGAGACAGGTAAATATTCTCTGCATGTTAATTTTACTAAGACAATTAAATTACCTGACCTAGTAGTTGATTCTGTTAGAGTAAGTAAAAATACAATAAAAGCAGGTGAGTCGGTTTACTTTACACTTAAAAGAAGTAACAAGGGAGAAAATAATTCCGGTACATTTGATCACGGTATCTATTTATCTAAAGACAGAACTATAACTACCGGAGACAGGCAGCTAGCAAACCTCTCAAGAACAAGCATGAGTGCAGTGGTTTCGAGAACATTTTCTCAGGAAGTAACTATACCCCAAAATGTAGCTTCGGGCACCTATTATATAGGATATATTCTTGATATTGGGGATATAATCAGAGAGACAAATGAAAGTAATAATACAGGATATACTCAAATTGAAGTAATAAACCCTGCTTCAGACTTGATCCTTGAAGGTTCAGGTTTTGTAGCTGGAGAAAACATCCAACATCCCAATGGTAATACTTTTGATCAGGTATTACTTTCTGGAAGAAGTATTAAGCTTAAAGCCAGGCCGAGTCAAATCACCCGGGTTTCTTTCATGGATGAAGACGAAGATATTGTTCAGGTAGAGTTTTCAGGTGCAGGCACCTTTACTGTAACCCTTGATTCAGTCACCTTTAAGCCTCCGGCCTATCCATCTCGCTATAATCAGTTGACCAGATATGTTACGGGCAAGCCAAGCATAGTTATTGAAGGGGCCGACTCCAGCACCTTCTTTAGTATATTCACGGTGGGAAGGATTAATGCAGTAAATCAGGCTCTCTTTCCAAGGAATCAAACTTATGATGCAATAGCTGACGTAAAACTGATGGAAGTGATTAATTCTTCAGGAATAGGGGGAATGCAATTATCAAACGCGGTGTTCAGTGGAAGCACTGGTAAAGTTGGTGTGGATGCTAGAGACGTTCCCATAGCGGTGCGCTTAACGATTGGAGATATAGATGCAAGTGGTAATGCAACACCATACTTATTATTTGGCAAAGGCTCGTTTACTGTTCCAGCCAGCAACTCTGGGTTACGAATTACAGGAGGGGATCTTTATCAAAGTAACCATGCTAAGATAGTTGCAATCTCTGAAGCTGAAAATCCAATCTTCCAGGGCAATGTTAGGTCTGATGGGACAGAGATACGAGCCAGGACAATGCAGGGGTCCTTTGATTTTATAGATCGGGTAGTGCAAAGTTTTGTGCCTCAAAGTTTGAATGGGAAGACTTATACTTTTACTCCTTTAGGGTATTTTGAATTGGTCGTGACCACGAGAAATCGCAATAATCATCGATTAATTGATTGATCGCTCTAAAATATTTTTAGGCCTTCGGTATGGGCGATCTATCATAATATCGCTAGCTAGAGGGAGAAGGAAACCCCCTCTAAATCAGACAAAAAAGATCATCCGAGGCTGGGTTATCAATCAATTAAGCGATCGCATATCACTAATGAATAATACAAGGAGTCAGGAGGTTTCCTTTGCTTAAGGATAGCGGGATGTAGTTTAATAGATCGCTCATGCAAAGGTACAGAAAAATAGATGTCCAATATTATTAAATGCAAATAGTGATGAATAAAAGTAGATCAGGAATAGATCAGTATGTTTATTGGACTGTCCCTCTATTATCATAACTTACTGATTGTCAATGGTGGGCTCTGCAGGATTCGAACCTTAGACCAAAGGATTATTAGTCCATAGCAAGTCAGCATCATCTTAGCCCTCCAATCCTGGGGAACACATCATTGCTGCAGAACATTAACCTTTTCGTTCGACTTAACTACTTGCTTCGTTACAGTTTGAACTATAGCTTAAGTAGTCCCCAATCAACCGAGTCATGACAATTCGTATCTCATCTTTGGTATCTGGAAACTCATTTGTTCCTTGTGGATAAGTTTCATCAAGGAGGAAGACTACCCCTGTGGTTGTGTTAAAACCCACGGTACAGAAGAGTATTGGCTCCACAGTCCTTCAGGGACTTGTAAAGATCAGACCCGATGAAGCCGCTCAGTCCTCGATTCGCCCATGACAAGACCTCTTGGGTGAAGTCTGATGATTTTAGCCCAACCCGGCGATTGGGGATCCGAAACGATGGAACTGATTGGTTTGCCTCGTGAATTTCGCAAGCCATGTTTTGAGATCCGTGCGGCAGTCAGTTAATGACGGTGCAATGAGTGATTCGACGATAGGATTAAAATAGGGGCAGCAATCGTTGTCACAATCAATGAGCTAAATTTATGGGTTTCTGGATTTAGAGTCAGAATTGTGTTTGTAAAATCTTAGATTCGATCATCTATGAATTGAACTGGTAGTTGCATCTTCTTAATTTTAAGAGCAAACTTATGAGTGTAAGAGATAGGTGTAGTTAAAAATAAACAATAAGATATGGTGATACCCACTCCCCCAATGCTCCCCCATTTACGCTATTGCACGCTATATGCGACTATTTAATTTCTCGAGGATTATGAGAAATACTGATTCATAAGTACTTAATAATTAATATATAGCGTTAACTAATAGGTAGTTATATATTGGAGAGTTGAATTACATAACAAAGGCTTCAGAATCCTTTATACTCAAAGAAAAAGGGCTGATAGGCTCTGGCGGTCACCGGTTTGCCTTTTTTTATAGGAGGTTGGAACTTCCAATCTTTGATCGCCGCCAGCGCCGCGATCGCAAAATAATCATTCGATGACGATTTAATACCGGGGGCTTTGACATTGCCCTGGGGGTCAATGAAAAACTCAACCAGGACCTGGCCGCTGGCCTGTAGATCAAACATTTCTTTGGGAAATAGAGGGGCTACTGTAAAGCTGACTTCAGGTACGTAGTCTAATTCATCCACATTGCTCACAAGATACAATTTATTATTTATGGTATCATTTTTAAACATTGCTTCGTCGATAATTGAGGCATGGACAATACCCCCTCTTCCATCACTTAAATCATAGGAAGCTTTTACAAACACTCTATTGGATTGAGCTTTACCAAGTTCGATTCTTGGAGAAAATTCCCATTTTTTTACGGCCCGGATAGTCGATCGGGCAAAGGCATGGTGTGAAGCTGCAAATTCAACGAAATCCCGTTTACGCCCTTTATCGTCGACGATAAAGACTATGATGGCAAAACCATTAGTCACCCCGGTTTTTGATACAACCGAGGGGAAATACGGTTTAACGGCTTTGAGCACTTGTAAATCGCGGTCATGATCTTCACTGTTTCCGTTTTGAGCCAAAGCACTCGGGTGGTGGATCAAAACCAAGCTACTAACAATGAGGGGGAAAAGAAGAAGCCTATAAGAGTATAATTTCAAAAGTGATATGAGGTTGGAATGAGGAATCAATAAGAATTCCCGTCTGTTAATTAGAGGGCTTAATTAATATATGCATAATTGCGGGCATTTCAAAGGATAATGACTGAAAATAGATAAATATCCGGGTTTTGACATAGAATATAATTATTGTTCCTCTTTCGCTTTTGTGATGCATCTCTTACCATGATTATATTCATTTACGTATTCGGAACAAATTCTTAATTTAAGAGACGAAATACAATAACCGTTCAAGTAATGCGATTACCCCATGCCATTTTATCATTAATTGCTGTATTGACTCTTACGGAGTCGATAGCGCAAACCTCAGTACCCACTTTGATCCAAGCTATTTCGGATATTGAAGTGACCGCAAGTAATGAGCCCATAGTTATCAATTTAAAGGAGGTATTTGCGGTCCCGGGTGTGGATGAACAAGTTGTTCAATTTGATACCTCGCTCGGTGTATTTAACATAGAATTATTCGCTTCGGCAGTACCTATTACCGTTAATAACTTCCTCAATTATGTAAATGAAGGAACATACACGAACACGATTATCCATTTTACCGAACCTATATTCCTGGGGCTCATTCAAGGAGGAAGATATACGCTTCTTCCCATCCCTTTTGATCCCATACCGACAGGCCCGTCAATTATGGGGGAGCCAGGAATTCTCCATAACAGAGGAACTATCTCAACGACCGTTATTAGTGAAGACCCCAATACGGCTACAGCTGGCTGGCATATCAATGTTCTGGATAATGGAAATTTATATCCCAATAACACGGTGTTTGGAGAAGTGATTGGTACTGGGATTGATGTCATAAATTCCATTGCGACGCTCAGTGTCACTTTTATTAATAGTTTTACCCTACCAAGATTGCCGGTTATCAATTATTTCGGCGGGGATTTATCAACTGATAATATTGTTTTCGTATTTACTATAACTCCACTGCCGGTATTTCCTGAAGAATCAGGGGGGATATCGGTTTTGAATTTTGAAGCAGAAAACAGTAACCCTGCCCTGGTGACAGCCTCGTTTAACGGTTCGCAGTTGACCCTGTATTTAGCCCCAGAACAATCGGGGACAGCTGATATTACGGTGCGCGCAATAGATTCGAATGACAATATTAGTGAGGATACTTTTCGTCTCAGTGCAAGCGCTGGTGGGACTACTCCTGTGGAATTGGTCGTCCAGGGATCTGGCAATGTAGTAGGAGAGAATATCCAGCACCCCAGTGGAAATATCTTTGATCAGGTTCTGATGACCGGTGAGAGTATCAAGTTGCGCGCAAAAAATAACCAAATTACGCGGGTCTCGCTTTTGGATGAAAATGAAGATATTCTACAAGTTGAATTTTCTGGGAGTGGAATTCTTACCGTTGAATTAGATCCAGATACATTTGTGCCTGCAGCACCACCGGCTAAATATAACCAACCCTCGGTAAGTTATGTAAGAGGACGGCCCACGGTTCGTGTTGAAGGTGCTGACGCAAATACTTTTTTAAGTATTTTTACGGTGGGAAGTATTAATGCCGTTAATCAAGCCTTATTCCCTGAAGGGGTTGTCTATGACGCCGAAGCAGATGTTAAATTGGTTGAAGTCCTTAATTCTTCGGCGATAGGGGGTATGCAGTTTTCCAATGTGGTGTTTTCCGGCAGTAGCGGAAAGGTTGGCATTGATGCCCGTGGAGTAACCGTAGCGACTCGCGTGACGGTGGGCGATATTGAAGCCAGTGGTGTCGCAACACCCCATTTATTATTCGCTCCTGGTTCTTTTACCGTAAATGCACCCAATTCCGGAATGCGCATTACAGGAGGAGATCTCTTTCAGAGTAACGGTTTACAAGCGGTTTTAGTAGCTGAAGAAGACTCAACCGATGCCGGTTTTACGAAATTGATCACCCAGAATAACTTCAAGTCGGACGAAACCCCTCAACCGACCCAAAGTATCACTGTGGATTTTGCGAACGAAGATGGGATTATTATCCCAATTCCTATCGAAGAACTTACCATAGAGTAGGCGGAAAATACTGTATATTAGTTGATGAGGTAGATTATTGCCGTGAAATCGATATTTAAATTCAGGGCATAGATATGTGCTGTGTTATGCTTTGCATGGCAGGATGCCCGGATATTTTAGAGAGCGCCTTTTGCAGTAAAGTCTTGCCGGGTTCCATGCGCGGCCAGGGCGATGCGCCCGAAGGGTGGGGAAGGGGGATAAAGTCGTATTCATGACTATTATAGGCTAATTTATAACTGTGACCAATGATTTCATTTAAAGCGGTGTAATTCATGAATTGAGCAATTGCCAGTTTACCGACTGGAATAACCAATTTTGGCCTGAGGATATCAAATTCAGTTTTAAGCCAATGAGCACAATTTATAACTTCCTCATTGTCAGGGACACGATCACCTCCTTTAAGTTTTTTACCGGGATAACAACGGCAAACGGCGGCCATATAAATGGAATTGCGAAATTGGTTCTCATTTAAACCGCTGGATTTTTCGAACCATTGAAAAAGCGTTTTGCCTGCAGTCCAGGCAAAGGGTTTTTTTAAGATAGGCTCCTTTACCCCGGGCGCTTGTCCCACAAGAATAATTTCACTGTTTACGGGATTGCCGGTTACGACGGGTTTATACATCTTGGGACACTTATCGCAGGCACTCAATTTCCTGATATGATTTTTCAGAATTGTTTTCTGTCGTTTATCGGATGATTGAACCATTTCCTATGGAATATTTACCATATACTGGGGCAGTGGTTTTATCTTTATGCTATGGCAAAGGCCAATTGAGCGAGTCCGTTCGGGCTGTTTTCAGATAATTCTCCAAAAGGGACACGATTTCAGGATTATGAACGGCTAGATTACGTTTTTCGGAGAGGTCGTCAGATAAATCATAAAGTTCCAATGACATGGCAGGATCCAGGCGGACCGCTTTCCAATTTTTCCACCGCACGGCCTGTTGAAAACCTCGCTCCTGGAATACTTTATCCACTTTCCAGTGATTTTCCCAATAAATAAATCGGTCAGCGGTGTTCTGGGGTTTCCCAAGGAGCATCGGTAAAACGCTTATACCATCGACTTCTGCCGGTGGGGAAATTCCAGCAAGTTCTGTTGCGGTGGGGAGGAAATCCGCAAAGTGCCACACGGCATCGCTTGTCTCCCCTTTTTTTACACGACCCGGCCAGCTAACTATCATTGGCACTCGAATTCCACCCTCTAATAAATCCCCCTTGTAACCCCTCAAGGGCCCATTATTATCGAAGCGTTCACTACCCACTTTAAGCGCCCCGTTATCAGAACTAAAGAAGATGATAGTATCACCATCTATATTCAGCTCATCAAGCAAGTCGAGAATACTGCCCACACTATTATCGATGTGTGCAATCATTGCTGCGAACACTTTCTCTTTTGTGTCCCAGGATTTATTTGAATAGGGGTGGTTGCCCTGGACAGAGAATTTATCGTGAGGTCCGTGAGGTAAAGTCCAGGGCAGATAGAGGAAAAATGGGCCGTCTTTATGCTCCCGAATAAAACTCAAGGCAAATTCAGTAAATACATTCTGTGAATAAGTATTCTTATTCAAGCCCCTGTTCCCCTCCAAGTGTAAAATGGCATTATTGCGCCAAAGAAATTCGGGGAAGAATTCGAGGGCATGATCCTGATTGAGATAGCCTAACCATTCGTCGAATCCCTGTTTCGTGGGAAGTCCCGTCGTTTGAGGCTCACCCAAACCCCACTTTCCCGCGATTCCCGTAGTGTACCCGGCCTTTTTAAGAACTTCTGCTATGGTAATGTTTTCCAATTCAAGAGCGACACGACCTTCCGGGCCAATACCGCCTATTTTAGCGTGATTACCGCGAAGACGGGTGTGCCCGACATGTTGCCCCGTCATTAATACATTGCGTGAAGGAGCACAGATGGGTGATCCCGCATAACATTGAGTGAAACGGGTTCCGTTTCTGGCAAGGTGATCTAAATGGGGTGTTTTTATGAGCTTTTGGCCGTAAGAACCTAGATTTCCATAACCCAAATCATCAGCCAATATAAAGATAATATTCGGTTGTATTCCTCCTGCCGTTGAGGAACTGGCAGCCAATTGCATGGCACAAATGAAGGGAGTGATGGATGCAGCTACTCCACAGACTAACTGCTTTAGAAATTTACGGCGGCTATGCATAAAATTAAAGTATAGGATAATAACTGAGACATTGCCAATTCGATATTAATTCACGAGACAGGTTAAATTAAGCATTATAAAAAAAACTAGACGAAGAAAGATCGAGGGCCTATCTTAAAATGCCTTAAAATCAAGCTTAAGCTCTTAGGTTGTGACAGATTAATAATAAACAAAAGATTGCATTTTCGTTATCTATGCAATTAATTATCAAACGTCGATTCCGATAGCATTCTGCCCCATTGGAATCAGACCCTTTAATACGAATGAAATTTAATTTACCTTTTGAGAGGATTAACTGGATTACTAGCGCTTTCCTCATAGTCACTTTCCTAACAACGGTAACGGCAGTGCCTGTCTACCTTTGGCATTATGACATAGACTTGTTTCAAGCAGCATTGTTTCTATTCTATTTTATGGCAACCGGTCTCAGTATTACCTTGGGCTATCATCGACTTTTTACCCATTTATCATTCAAGGCAACTTGGCCGGTTAAATTTTTTACACTGGTATTTGGAGCGGCTGCATTTGAGCAATCTGCTCTCGAATGGGTTTCTGATCACCGCACGCATCATAAACAAGTAGATCATGAGAATGATCCATACGATATTACAAAAGGGTTCTTTCACGCCCATATCGGCTGGCTTCTATTTAAATTTCATCCGGAAAATCCATTAGATAACGTCAACGATTTGAGAAAAGATCCGCTCGTTATTTGGCAGTATCGGTGGTGGGTCCCGGTGGGTGTTTTTACAGGATATATTATGCCTGCGATAATAGGCTATCTTTATGGTGGTTCCCAGGCTGCGCTCGGAGCTTTCCTTCTCTCTGGTGTAGCGAGACAAGTCTTTGTCCAGCATATGACTTTTTTGATCAATTCATTCTGTCACACTTTCGGAAAGCAAACTTACTCAAGTAAATGCAGCGCGCGAGATAGCAGTTTTATCGCGTTTTTTACTTTTGGTGAGGGCTATCATAATTTTCATCACGAATTTCAGCACGATTACCGCAATGGGGTAAAACTCTGGCACTTTGATCCTACCAAGTGGACGATTTGGATTTTACACAAACTCGGTCTGGTGACTAACCTTCGCATGGTTTCCAAAGAAAAAATCCTGATGGCTGAACTTGCAGAGATCAGGCACCTCGTTGATAAAAGACTCCAATCCTCGACCGTTCAGATCCCTCATGGCACACGTCAGTTTTTGCAGCACTCCGCAGATTACCTTCAGGAAATATCCGGAAATTTGAGTTCAAGATACAAGGAGTTACAAACAGTCATTGAGCAGAAAATTGAACTCTCTAAAGAAACCTTAGCTCTATGGCGGCGTGAAATTAATGAAGCCAAGGCTTACTTAAAATTCCTTCATCAGACGGAATTTGGTTTCCAGGGCGCAGCCTGAGTCAGTATATTCAGGGGACTGCTCAATCTTAAATAAAAGTGCCGTCCTGCATGTGCAGGACTTCGTCACACCGCTTTGCGAGATCGTTATTGTGGGTGACGAGAAGGACGGTGTTTCCTTTCTCCCGAGTTATCTTGTAAAGGATATCAAATACAATATTTGAATTTCTTACATCCAAATTACCTGTAGGTTCGTCAGCAAGAATGAGGGATGGTGAATTGGCAAGGGCACGGGCAATAGCCACCCGTTGCTGTTCGCCACCGGAGAGCTGATTAGCGGGCCGATCTGCTTTATCACCCAATTCAACATCATTTAGCAACGACTGTGCCTGCTCGCGTATTTCGGGAAGTGAAAATTTCCGTTGTTTCAGCATGGGAAGAGTAATATTCTCAGCCACGTTAAATTCGGGAAGAAGAAAATGAAACTGAAAGACGAATCCTATATGGTCGTTTCGCGCTTTAGTGCGCTCACTATCCGAGGCTAAAGTCATCGATTGTTGTCTAAGAATTATTTCCCCGGCATCGGGTCGATCAAGGAGACCGGCAAGAAAGAGGAAAGTACTTTTGCCACAACCGGAAGGCCCGACAATGGCACAGATTTTTGCGGGGAGAAGGGTGAGATTAATACCGTGAAGAATAGAGGCATGCGTTCCTCCTACGCGAAGGCTGTGTTCAATTCCCTTGCATTGTAAAACGGGGCTATCCGGGTTTTTGTTAATCACTGTCCGGTTCCTCTAATAATTACAGCGGGTTCTAAACGAGCGGCTTTACGAGCGGGTAAGATGCTGGCGATAAAGACCACGACGAAAGCGGTGATCGCGGCAGCGAGATAATGCCATAAACTCCAGTTCACGATAAAATGATCAGTCGTAAATATCCCTCTTATGCGTATGGGGAGTACGGAAACGGCATATGTCATTCCCGCGCCTAAGAGAAGTCCAAAACCGGCACCCAGGATATATATGATCATTCCCTGAGTTATAAAAACTCGTCCAATATCAAATCGCGTGTAACCGATAGATCTTAGAATAGCAATTTCGCGACTCTTTTCCATGACAATGATCGCTAAAGTATTAAACATACCCAGTCCTGAAATGATGATGATCGTAGACACCGTAATCGCTGAAGAGAGGCGAAGTGCGCGAAAGACATCGAGCCAGACATGTTCCCGGTCCTGCCAACTTTCAACGCTGTGTCCTAATACCGAGCTCATGTGTGTCGCATTTTCCCGGGCTCGATTTTTATTAAATAGATTCACCTGTAGAAAAGATACACCAAATGGCTTTTTTAATACCGTTCGTGCTTGTTCGAGATGGGTAAAAACCCAGTTTTTATCTATCTCTGATACACCTGTTTCGTAGATGGCACTGACACGAACCTGATGGTTTTCCCCCTTTGACCAAATCATTAAATTATCACCAACGTTTAACTGCATGCGTTGTGCTAAAGTCTGACCCACGAGAATTCCGCTTGGCCTGCGACTGAATTCATTAAGATCTCCATAGACGATTGTATCTTCCAGATCTGATACAGAAATATGGTTTTCCAAATCGATACCATGCAAACTAACTCTCTCCGTGATAAAATTATTACTCAGACTGATTTCACCGCGAATCACTTCCGAGACCGCCGAAACATTGCGGAATTCATTCACCGCATTAATCAGCTGTCTGGGATTATCTATTCCTTTGACGAATTTTCTCCCTTCGGTGTGGGCAAAGGAGAATTGTGAATTACCCCCATTTATCCGTGCCAATTCTATACTGCGTAAGGTGCTTTGCGTTTTGTCTTGAATACGGAGAGCCCCTTTAGTCCCCAATATAGTATCAATAAAAAAGATTTCAAACCCACTGGTCAGCGCCTGGGTAAGAATAATAAAAGCTACCCCAAAGGCGATACCCGTGAGGCTCATAATCATAGCCCGTTTCTTGGATCGCAAAAAACGAAAAGCGATGCTGATTTCTGGCGGCATTTAAATGGCCGTAATTATTGAATTTTGATCTTATTGCCGGGTTGAAACCTGTCCAGGTCCTCTACAATTACCCGTTCGCCCTCCTTTAAGCCATCAAGCACTTCAACATTGTGCAGACCTTGATAACCTTTTACGACAAGGCGTATTTCCACTCTTCCTTTATTCACGGCATACACGCGGTCACCAAGTAGAGCTCGACTGGGTATAATCAGAGCATTTTCTCTTTCAGCAACGATGATGCTTACTTCACCGGTAAGTCCCGGGGTTAATCTCTGTTCATCTATATTCACATCAAGGTAGACGCTGAAGCGCTGGGTTTCCGGATCGTTAGTGGGCAGCAGTTGAATGACTGAGGCGTTAAAAAGATCATCGCCGTAGCCGAGGAATCTTACAACGGCGTGATGACCGACATTGACTTTAGCAAAATCCTCTTCGCTTATTTTTGCGACAATCCGTCGTTCATTTGAAATTATTTCAGCTACCCCCATTCGGTCACTTATAAGATCGCCCTCAAAAACTATGACTTCCACTACAGTGCCATCAACGGGGCTTTTGATCGTCATTCTCTCGAGGGCGAGCTGGGTTTGTTGAAGCTCATTATTTAATCTTTTAAGCCGCGCTTCATCATCGATTCTTTCATGTTCCATTTTCTCCCGCAATTCCGCCAATCGCCGTCGCGAGGCTTTCAAAGTATCGGGTGAGGCGCTACCTGTTTCTTCAAGTGCCTCCAGGTCTTTTATGTGGTCTTCAACTTCCAGTGCATTATACTTTAAGGTTGAACCCAGTTTCAATTTTTCGGTAACTGCTTGGAGATCAATTTGAATGCTTTCAATTTGCAGTTCCAGATCGGTGGTATCCAGTTTGATTATGACCTGACCAGCGCCGACAACATCTCCAATATTTATGAGGCTGGAAATGACACGACCACTGCCTTCAGAGCGAACAGTTAATCGATAGGTCTCTTCAACTTTCAAGTTTCCGGAAACGGCATCTATAGCCTGACCCCGGGTAACTTCCTGTGTGTAAGCGGTGGGTTTACATGACCAGAGCAGCGCCATAAGAAAAAAAAATAGAACAAGCGGCGCCAACACCCATTTTAAATTAGCATCTGGTTTTATCATTCAGCGGGAAGAGTGAAATAGAGAAGTGCCGGATCTTGTCCGATTAGTGAAAGAAGCTCAGAAAAATCGAGAATGAAATTACTTCGAGCCATAAATAATTCTTTTTGTTTGTTGAAATAATTTAAACGACTTTCAAGGAATTCCAATTCAGAAAGCCTGTTTTGCTCATTCAATTGTTTATCACGATCCCAAAATTTTTGGGTAAAAGGAAATCTTGCTTCATTCAGCTGAAGTGATTGATAAGCCAGATCAAGGTCGGAAGCCATTTCACGCGCATCGCGATTCAGTTCATTATTGATGCCTTCCTGCCGCTGTTCAAGTAGACGAATACGTGCCATGCTGGCAATCTTTCTGCCCTTCGTCGCAAATCCATCAAAGATATTCCATGTAAGTCGGACCCCACCAAAATAAATTAAGGTGTCCACATCGTTAAATGTCGCAGTGTTATCCTGTATTTGGTGCGCGGAGAGAAGGATGTCCAAAAGCGGGCGATTGTTGGATTCAATAAACTTCAGGTTTTCTTTTTCTCTCTGAATTCTTTTAGCGTTTAAACTGTGTATTGGATTTTCTTTATAGCCTCCTTCGAAGAAACTGCTGAGAAATTGTTGAAAGGTATCTGTTTCAAGACTGGGTCGTGGCACTTCGGCGGGAAGGTTGTCTAACTTTAATTGTTCATAGCCACTAATATAAATCAAACGGCGAAGAAGACGTTGTCCCTTTTTTTTATTTTTTAAAATATTAAGGAGTGTTTCCTGTAATTGAATATGCTGTAATGTATAGTCGTCTTCTGAAAGCAATCCCTGTCGTTGTTTATCTTCTAATGAAGCAAGACTCTTGCGCGTAATTTCCTCCTCTAATTGCGTATTGCGAAGGGAGACATTTTCGATAATAAGTGAGAGGTAGAGGACGCGAATCTCCTGGGCCAGATTCTGATAAAAACGCTGGTATTCTTCTTTAGCGAGATTGATATCAATTTGACCTATTCGATCACGTGCATCCACTCCCCCCCAATGATATATGGGGTGATCTAATGATAAATTAAAAAAATTACGAAATTCATCAGAATCCTTTCCTCGCTCTCGCTCTCGTCTTTCATACCCGGCATTTAAACCAAAATTTATATTGGGTAATTTGTCAGATGAAAAAAGATAGCCCATTCCCTCAGCTTCAGAAATATTTTGTATTTCCCTAAGTAATGAAGGCGCTTTCTTATTGGCGACCTTGTATATTTCTATTAATTGTGGGAAAAGGGCGTCGGGGGTGCAGTGGGGATAGGGGACATCCGCGCGGAGAAAGGGAATCCAAACAAATAATCCAAGGAGAGCAGTGACAAGAAACTGCTTTATAAACGAAAGGGATTTTTTATCTATGACCGAATAACACATAAACGGAGATTAAGATTTCTTAGTCATCGAGATGGTATGACACTATAAAAAAGTGCCATTGTTTCACCTATCGCTTAAAAATCAAGATGATTTAAAACGAAGGACGAAGCCTTTAAGGTGTGTATAAATCCGATTGTAAAAGATTAAATTTAAAATATCGCTATGGTTTCAGCGGGGAAGAAGCCTGAGTTAACTCAATCAGCGTTGCTAAATTTTGTATTAAACGCTTAAATCTATTTAAAGATTTAAAACAGTTCATCAAGTTCACAATTTAAGGACGACTAATGTAATGCCGGGCAAAGAATCTCTAAAACAAAAGATAATCATGATTACTCATGAATTTTATCCCAAACTGAGAGGGATATCAGTCTATCTGCAGGAGATTGCTAAATGTGCCTCAGAGCGAGGAAATACGATAGAAGTTTGGGCGCCCGCTAACGATGAGATCCTGGCTGCGGATTTACCTTATACCGTAAAACTGATGCCCTTGAAAGGAACCCAGAGTTGGGTGTCCCGCATAAAACTTGCCTTGGAATTAATCAAATGTCGCGAGCAGGTAGGCAATGCCATCCTCTATTTGGCTGAGCCGGGACCTATTCGGACGATGCTGTATTTACAGCTATTCTCAGTGATTAAACCTCAAGCGCTTTGGATTACCCTTTATGGATCGGAGATAAAAAAATTTACGATTTTTCCGCATAGAAAAATTCTTTTTAAAAAATTATTAAAGTTTGCCGATAGGATCAGCGTAATTTCGCAATACAATTATCGTATATTGCGTCAGCTGTTTCCTGAACTGGATGAGAAAATTGTAGTCGCTGGCTGCGCCCTTAAGTCTGACTTCACAAAGGAAGTCAGTCCCAAGCAGAAAAATAATAAAGATAAAATAATTGTTCTGACCGTGGGAGGGATTCATCCGCGTAAAGGTCAATTAAATCTTCTCCATGCATTAAACCGATTGGAGTTGGACCTGAAAAAAAAGATTGAATACAGGTTGGTCGGCCCCCTTGTGAAGCCATCCTATTTTAAAAAGATTGAATCTTATGCGAATAAAAACAGATTGAATTTTAAATACCTGGGAGAAGTTGAGAATAAGGATTTGAGCGCCATTTATGCGGAAGCAGATATTTATGCGATGACGAGCATTGATTACCGGAGCAGCGTAGAAGGGTTTGGGCTTACTTATCTCGAAGCTTCAGCGCATCGGCTTCCTATTATAGCTCACCGCGTCGGTGGGGTAGAGGATGCCGTCAAAAACAATGTGACTGGCATCCTCATAGAACCGGGCGACTATGAACATCTTGCCAATGTATTGCAAACGCTGGTTGCCGACTCATCTCTTCGTGATAGACTGGGGGGTGAAGGAGAACGTTGGGCCCGTAATCATACATGGGAAAAGTGTGTTGAAAAAATTTTCGGATAAACCTGACAAGAGCAGTGGTGAATTTAATTGATCTGACACATACTTCTCATTGCCGAGTTAATACCGGCATCCAAAGGGTTTGCCGCAAGCTACACCAGGAATTCGAGCAGGATGAAACCGGTATAACCGTTACCTTTGATCCTTACCGAAATGCATGGAGAGAACTGACTGATGGTGAACGGAGCAATCTCAATCTCGCCGATACAGATATACCGGATGGTAAAAGAGGTACATTCTGGCCAATAAATAAACGCATCATGGGCTATCTGGGACGCGCATTTAATATTCAGAGCAGTGATTTAATAGGAAAAAAATCTACCTTCCAGGGGCTCGTCGTCCCAGAAATATTTGGACCACAATTGCCGCACGCTTACTCGGCGCTCTCGCCTAAAATCAGGGGGCCTAAAGTAGCAATATTTTATGATGCTGTTACCTTAAGTCTGCCTGAATACGCTCCTAAAAATGCCATTTTAAAATTTCCCGCTTATTTGAAATCATTGCTATGGTTTGATGGTATTGCGGCGATCTCTGAAGCGTCATCCAGCGAATTAATTAAATACTGGGAAAAAAATGGCTATAATACGCATCCACCAGTAGTCTCCATACCTTTAGGCACGGATATTCACCAGGCAATTAAGGAAAATGATAATGACAATAAGAGAGACAATGTTCCTATAATATTAACCGTGGCGACAATAGAGGGAAGGAAAAATCATCTATCCTTATTACAAGCAGCGGAAACACTTTGGGAAAAAGGGCATTCATTTCATTTGAGACTCGTCGGGAAGTTGCAAAAAGAGACAGGTCAGGCAGCCCTTGACTATCTCCAACAACTACAACGATCGGGGCGCGCTATAGAGTGGTTGGGGCCTCTTAGTGAAAGCAATCTCCGCAAAGCTTATAGAGAATGTAGATTTACAATATATCCATCTCTATATGAAGGGTTTGGGATCCCAATCCTGGAAAGTTTAAGTTTCGGAAAACCCTGTATTTGCACCGACCGTGGGGCGCTGCCGGAAAGCGCCCGTGGGGGAGGGTGCCTGGTGGTTAAGGAAACGCAGGCAAAGGATTTAGCAAAAGCAATGGGTAAGCTACTTGGGGATAATGATCTCTATGAAAAACTTGCTGAAGAGGCGCGTTCCCGTCGTTTCAAAAGCTGGCATACATATTGTCGTGAGCTTCAAGAATGGATGAATAGCATTTAAGTTAGCAGGGACGGTTCCCCTAAAGCGTTCTTTCAGATCGTCGCAGCAATGGACGTTATAACTTGATCATACTACTGTTATTGTCTATTTTCTTACCTTTTTATCCTATGATTTTTGTCTCATGAACTTCCCCTGCAAAACCTGAAAAATGCTCTATAGGAGCCCTAAAAGAATTTACAATAATTCAGCCCTGGAGTTTTGGTTTAAAAGGCTATCTTCAGATTGGGAACAATATTTTTTGCCTGAAGAATTAGCTAAGGGTCGCGAGATTTATAGAAAGGGTGAAATCCGAGAAATCGAAGTTAACAATGGCGATGCTATTATTCACTACAAACACCAGCAAAAAGAATATTACGCGCTGATTGATTGGGATGAAAGTAAACCTGATATTCGCTTTTCTGATGAAGATCGTCGTTTTGGAAATTGCCTGGCCGCAGCCGGGTTTTATGAAATCGAAGAACTGGTAGCTGAAGAAATTCCTCCTGTTCCTGAACAAAAACGGACGAGAGAGGAAGAGCATGAGGTTTTATCGGACGGTATAATTTTTGAGGCAGATAAAAGTCAGGAAATTGCGTGTCCTGTAATTTTAAAATTAGATTCTACAATTGCCGGTCTAACCCTGGAAGCATTCTGGAAAAACGGTGACGATACATTAAGCACGCCTATTCGCTTGAATGGTAAACGAGGGGTTGCTGAATTTAATTCAGCCGATCGTGAAACTTTGATCCGGCTGACGACAAACCTGCACAAAGCTGGTTTTGTAAAGAGGAAAAAAGAGAGAAAGTATCTCCTCAGCGATCATTCACGAATCTGTTCCTTTTTTAGCGAAGAACTGCCAAACTGGAATAATTTCTTTGAGATAGAAATTAACCACCGTGTTAAAGCGCTTACGAGGGGCTTGCAGGTAGTTCATGTTGAAGCTGATGCGGGAATAAACGAAAGCGAATTGAATTTTCAATGGAAGATGCAGGTGGGGGACCGTGCCCTCACGGCAGAAGAGAGTCGTCTGCTTCTCAAAAGGTGTAGACACAGCGTAATCATTCCCGAGTTGGGAATGGTAAAAATCCCCGATGACAAAGCTGATATTCTCGCAGAATGGCAGGCATTTCTCGATGAAGACAATTCCGGTAAATTGCCTAAATATATGCTGTTCTCGCTGTTTGATGAGGATAAAATGCGAATAAATCTGTCTTCAGAATTAAAGCAGTGGCGTGAATTACTGCTCAAACCTCCTCAGAAAAACGGCGTTTTGCCTGATTTTCTCAGGCCCTACCAAAAACGTGGTGTCGTATGGTTATCGCATTTATTTGAACGGGACTGTCACGGCCTCCTCGCGGATGAAATGGGATTGGGCAAAACGCTTCAGACTGCTGCCCTTTTTCACAATCGGCCAATTAGTGGTATGCGGCACATTATTGTCTGCCCCGCCAGTGTCGTCCCCGTATGGAAAAATGAATGCAATAATTTTTTCCCTCAATTAAAGATTGAAATACTTAAAAGTGATCACAATTTTATAACCTGCCCTGAACCTGTAATATGGGTTACCAGTTACACGCAATTGCGCCGTCAAAAGTCGCTTCTGGATCAAGTTGAATTTGGATATGCGGTATTAGACGAAGGGCAACTGATAAAAAATCCGGATGCCAAGGTAACAATAGCATGCTTAAACATAAATGCCCGGCATCGCATTGTTCTGACGGGGACGCCTATAGAAAATCGTCATCTCGATTTGTGGACTTTGTTTCGATTTCTCATGCCGGGCTTGCTGGGTGGCCGACGTAAATTTGAGAAGTCTGTTCAAGATAACGAGTTTAAATTGAGCAACAAATTGAATCGACAAATTGCCCCTTTTATTCTCCGCAGAACAAAAAAGGATGTAATCAGTGATTTGCCACCGAAAGTAGAAATGGGTTTGATCTGTCCATTGACCGATGTTCAACAGCAACAATACGGGAGGATCACTGAACAGGGGATACGCTCATTAGGAGAAAATTTGCAGCGCGTGGTAAGCGAACGTACTATTACGCTTTTCACTCTTCTCACCCGATTGCGGCAAGTTTGTTGTGATCCTGATTTATTGCCATGGCATTCTTCTGACCTGAGCCATAGTGGTAAAATTAACTTACTCTTGGAGAAAATGGGTGAAATCGTTTCCAATGGTCATAAGGTTGTGATCTTCAGTCAATTTGTATCGCTACTCAAACGAGTTCGACTGGGTTTAGAAAAACAATTTGAAGGGATATCTCTCTATGAATTGACGGGAAAAACGATTGATCGAGAAAAGCCGATCAAAGCGTTTCAGGATTGTAAAAATGCATCAGTTATACTTGTGAGTCTGCGTGCCGGCGGAACAGGAATAACCCTGCACGCTGCAGATTATGTGTTCCTTCTCGATCCCTGGTGGAATCCTGCAGTAGAAGAGCAGGCCATTGACCGCGTTCACCGTATTGGTCAGGACAAAACCGTATTCGTTTACAGGATGATTACGGAAGGCACGATAGAAGAGCGTATCGAGCGTCTGAAATCAAGAAAGCGGGAACTTTTTAATCATCTCGTAGGTGGATTATCTGATGTGTCTGAGTTTAAAAACTATTTTCATTCACTAAGTGAACTCATCGCCTTAAATACACACACCCTTGATAGGAAAATAGATTAACATAGATTCAGGAAAATATGGGGTCATCCGGAATTAGATCTGTTACCGTAAAAAGAGTATCCGATTCAGGTTCATTAATTGAATCGGATGCGCTTGCCGTAGAGGAGCCATTGGAAATCCGTTTGGGTTATGTGCGCGATGGGCACCGCCTTCAACGGAGTTTATCCATAACCATGCGTACTCCCGGTCAAGATACTGAATTAGCCGTTGGATTCCTCCTGACCGAAGGGATAATTTCAGATAAGAAGCAGATTGAAACGGTAAGGTGTGCTCACCGAGAAGGGGAGGAAATGGATTCGGATAATAAAATCCTTATCGACCTTAAAAGTGATGTGTCATTCGATATGAAACGATTAGAAAGACACTTTTATACTACATCGAGTTGTGGGGTTTGCGGAAAATCTTCGCTTGAAGCACTGAATATACGTGAGAATCCGGAATTACCGAAAAGGCAACCAGTATTCAGCACTGAGATTATACATTGCCTGCCAGCAATGCTACGTAAAGACCAATCGGTATTCAGTTCAACTGGGGGAATACATGCAGCGGGTCTTTTCAATTCTCAAGGTTCACTGGTGTCATTAAAGGAAGATGTAGGCAGACATAATGCGGTGGACAAGCTTATTGGAGAAGCGCTACTCAAAGAGCGTTTGCCCCTGCACGATTCTCTTATGATGGTCAGTGGTCGAACCAGTTTTGAAATTCTGCAAAAAGCACTATCAGCTGGAATCCCCATTGTTGCCGCGGTGGGTGCGCCTTCCAGCCTCGCTGTTGAGCTTGCGAACACCTTTAAGATGACCCTTTTGGGTTTTGTCAGCAATGATCGATTCAATATTTATAGTGAATCACAACGCATCCTTGATGACGGAAAGGTTTAAATAGCAGCATTCTTCTTCGTAATAATAGAGATTTTTTCAAGACTCGGAGGATGGCGTTTAGAACTAATTCAGTGAAATTACATTTATAATCCAGTTATATGAGCGATGAACGCGTATTTTATTTTAATCGTTATTCAGAACGTATTGAAGAAGAGAAAATTTATGGCGATCGCTATTTACGGTGGGTAACGGGGAACCTCTCGGGAAGATTTATTTATCAAACATTGGTGAAACGAACCTGGTTTTCACGATGGTATGGATGGCGAATGAAACGTCGCAGCAGTAAAAAAAAGATCCTGCCTTTTATTGAAAAATATAATATAGATGTTAACGAATTTGAACATTCCCCTGAAGCGTTTGCTACCTTCAACGAGTTTTTCTATCGCTCTCTTAAGCGGGAAAAACGGCCCATTATAGCCGATAATAATACCGTCGTTTTTCCCGCTGACGGGAGGCATTTGGGGTTTCAGGACATTTCGAAACTTCAGGGAATCTTTGTAAAAGGGCAAATGCTCAATTTTGGAGAACTTTTAGGGAATCATTCATTGGCCGATCGTTTTTACAATGGAACGATGATCATCTCACGTCTCTGTCCCATTGATTATCATCGCTTTCATTTTCCCGTAAGCGGAATACCCGGGACGGCGCGGTATATTAATGGATTTCTTGCTTCCGTAAATCCAATAGCCCTCAGACGAAATATTCATGCATTATCTGAAAACAAACGAGTGCTTACCTGCCTGGATAGTGAAGATTTCGGTCAGGTCCTGATCCTGGAAGTGGGCGCTACCTGTGTCGGGTCAATCATCAATACTTATAAACCTGACTTTCCGATAATGAAAGGTGAAGAGAAAGGGTACTTTTCCTTTGGCGGATCAGCAGTGATTACCCTTTTTCAAAAAAACCGAATTCAATTGGATGACGATCTCCTTCTTCACAGTGAAGAAGGATGTGAGTTATATGCCCATATGGGCGATCACGCGGGATCAAATTGAATCAGCGCCATCCCCGCTGACTGTTAAGACCGCGGCCGGCTTTTATTTCTTTACTCGATGCAGGATCAAATTTCCGGTCAGGTTCTCCTTTCAATTTCTTTCCTTCAATCCAATTCAAATCATTTCCATAGAGATTTTCGATAAGCCAAAGGGTCATACGTTCGCGGGTTTCAGCATATGCGGGTTCATCCGCAAGATCATGCATTTCTCGAGGATCATTTTTAAGGTCAAAAAGCTGAATACGATTTCCGACAGGATACCATATCAATTTAAACTCATTCGCACGGATCATACGTACCGCTCGTTCATCTTCATTATGCTCACAACAGAGATATTCACGCTTAAAGTCGGTGATCATTGATTTACCCTCTACGGTCTCCGGAATGGGAATGTTGCACAGGTCGAGAAGCGTAGGCATAACATCACGCAGCGCGACCAATCGCTCATCTTGCTGATTAATTTTCAGTCGAGGATCATCAACTGCTGGCGATAGGATCATCGGAATTTTTGCAGAAGTCTCGTACATCTGTGTCTTTGCCCACAGATTGTGATTTCCCAACATATCACCATGATCACTAATGAACATAATAATGGTATTATCAAGCAGCCCTTCCTCTCTTAAAGTACCAATTAGCAGTCGTATTTGATGGTCGATATAGGTACATTGTGCGTAGAATCCCGCGCGCGCCTCGGAAATTTCAGCGTCTGATAATGAGAGCCATCGGCTGTCATGACATTTAAGCGCAAATGGAAGTTTATCAAAATCCCGGGCCCAGTCTCCGATATAGGGTTTATCAACACCTAAATGTCTATAGATCTGTAAATACTCAGCGGGCGGAACAATGGGCGGATGAGGAGCCTGATAGGAACAATACCAGAAAGCGGGACGCGTTGGATCACGACGCTGGATAGTATAACACATTTCCCTCGTAGTCCAATTAGTCGAGTGGTAGCGTTCCGGTAAGTGCCAGGGACGAACGCAGTACTCATTGCTTCCCATCCCATGCGTAAATTCCTGTCCGGAATAGCCTTCCTCGCGAAGAAATCTTTCATAATCATCCACCACGCCCCCAAACTGATGGCGACCTTCCTCATTGAGAATTACCTCTTCAAATCCGATTCTGTCGCGTTGGGGGTAGACATGAAGTTTGCCTACAGCATAGGCCTGATAACCAGCATTGCGAAATGCTGAGGGCATCGTTGTAAATTTAGGATCCATCTCGAGGTGTTCATTAAAAGAGCGATCCCCGTGAGTTTTCGCCATCGTCCCGGTCATTAATGCGCGCCTTGCGGGGATGCAGGTAGGGGTCGTGGTATAAGCCTCGGTAAAAAGCACCCCGTTTTCCGCGAGTCGGTTAAGCGTTGGTGTCAAAATATGCTGATGACCTCTTGTCCCGAGCAGATGACCGGGCCAGTGATCGACACAAATAAGTAATACATTAGGTTGGGCCATGTTCTTTATATGTTAATTGTTCTCAGCGACCTTTTCGGTTTTATATAAAACGGTTCCATTCTCATCGTAGAAAGTAATGCGTGCAAGGGACTGTTTCTTCCCTTTAGATTTTACCTTTAATATCAAAAAACCTCCAGAGGGTTCTTGAGTGTTGTAAGGTTGTTTAATTTTACCTTCGGGGTCGGAGGAATTCGGGTCGCCAGGAAGAGGACCAATTTCGGTGTTAGCATCGACCAATGTACCGCACGAGAATTCTTCAAACCCTGACGGATGAATAGAGTGATATTGCCAGTGCCGATCTCCACAGATCAGGTAAAAGTTTTTATGGCGAAAGCCATTCTCTGAAAGCCATCGAATAAAAGCTTCTCCCTCATATCGAAATCCACCGGGATTAGCATGGTTATCGCGTTTCCCTCCTTCTTCGGGACCGACCATGGGCGTGGCAGAGATAAGGAATTTAAATACCGTGTCACTTTGGAGCAGTGTTTCTTTAAGCCAATCCTTTTGTTTTAATCCCCAGATGCTTTTATTCGGGCCATCGGGCCTGTCATTAGGATCACGATAATCCCTGCCTTCGACAATCCAGATCTGAAGCAAATCATTAACCCTGTAGGTTCTATAAGTTACGGGATTACTATCTTCAGGATCGACTACCGGGAGCTGTTCTTGAAACATTCTAATTCCCAGCTTCGCGGAGGGTTGTGATCCTGAACCGGAGACGTGCTCATATATGTTTGTTTTAGGGTAATAATCCAAGTCATAAATACGCTCTACAAGGTAGGGATTTATGGGGTCGGAATCGTTGAAACGAAAATCGTGATCATCTTTCAACCAGTAAGTTGCCACCTGCTGAAAGAGATCAATAAATCGCGGCTGTGAAAACTGTTCCTGGTACTTTCTCCTTATCTGCTGTTGTGTTTCGGCGCGCCCATCATAGGGTGAATCATAATAAACATTATCGCCGGTCCCGACAAAATAATCTGGTTTGAGGTTTAATATCGATACGAGAGCTGGATATCCCAGTAATCTGTCTTCACCGCTGCCCGGGGGAACTTTTCTTAGGGGATCGTTTTCCAACCCCGTGTGGTGAAATCTCGAATAGTTCATTCCGGTTACGACCGCAAAACTTACTTCTTCACTGATACTGCCACCATGCGTTTGAAAGGTGGAAGTGTTCCCTTTGTTCACTGATTTTATTTCAGGACCGTATAATACACGGTAATAATAACGCGTCCCTGCTTTCAGGTCAGTCACTTTTGTCTTAATGATATAATCGTAACCAGGGACTGCTTTTAACCACGGAGTTTGATATGAATCTTTAAAGTCTGAATGGATCGATATTTCAAAACAAGCCCAGCCAGAAATGCCCGGAATCCCCGACCACGTTTTATCGAAGAGAGGATTCGAGGAAGTTAATCGTGTCTGCAGAATGACACTATGATCAGAAACTTCACCGGCCATTTGTCCCTGCGCTAATGAGTAAGCTTCCAGGGAGTTTTCTCCATAACCGAAAGGATATAAAACCGTTCCGGAAAAAAATAAAATGAAATATAATTTCAATTTCATATTAAGAGATCACTTAAAACAGGTTCTTCGTCTACGTATAGTATAGTCAAGTTATTATTGAAGACACCCGGCACGCTCTTCTTAGAGGGAATGATCGAGATTAAAATCCGACGGATCGTAGTTCCTGAGGCGCAGTGCGTTTTTAAGCATCTCCAAGTCCAATACGGCGCCGCTATTAATGCCATTATTCTGAAACCACCCCTGAGACATCTCCAATGCGAATTGCACATTGTCCTCTCGTGAAACGACAGGTGTTTCATCGTATGGATAGAGGGGATAAAATTCCTGAAGGATGCCATCAGGACTAAAATAACCTATATCCAGGGGGAGAGGGGTATTCCGCATCCAAAAACGCATTTGCTGCGGCCGGGCATAAATAAAAATCATACCTTTATTTTCACCTAGTTTTTTTCGGAACATAAGACCGCGTTGTTGTTCGACCGGTTCAACAGCCAATTGTACTTCGATTGCTTTTCCTTGCAGCATTAAATCGAAGTAACTATCCGCTCTCCAAGAATCAGAATCTTCTTTTAGACTCACAGGGCTGCAGGCCTGCAGGGTGAAAAATAAAATGAAAATGAAAAATCGAGGAGAACCGATACGTGGTTTTACCATACAGTTATTTAACTAGACTTATTTCAAGCATTCTCAATGCTTATTGCTAAATTCCGTGAATTAAATGCAAGGAACCAAACACTCGCCATTGATCTACGCGGATTCTGAGTCCAATGCGGATCAACTGTATTTCGGCAAAGTCTTTGTCCCGGATCCTTTTCTTTCTTTTGGGCTCGGCAATAAAAAATACGCTTTGGCAAATGCTCTTGAGTTCATGCGAATCAAAAAGGAATCGGATTTTGATGTAGTGCTTCCCCTAGAGGAGTGGCAGAGTAAAGCCAAGAAAACTTTCAGAAGTAAGAAGGCAGGTCTATGTGAAATATTACGGCTCATCGTCGCTGAATATAAGGTGCATTCATTTATCGTCGCCCCTGACTTTCCCGCGGGTTTGGCACTGCAATTAAAAAAAGCAAAAATAAAATTAAAAATTGCTGAAGGCTCACTATTTTCAGAACGAATTGTGAAGAGTGATGCTGAAGCTAAAGCAATCAAAGCGGGCAATGCTGCGAGCGCAGCGGGTATCAAAGCGGCGGAAGCAGTTTTACGCCGTGCAGCTATCAAAGGGGGTAAGTTATACTATCGTGGGCTCAAGCTTACATCCGAGCTGCTACGTGAAGAAATTGACATTGCCTGTTTAAGGAGAGGCGCGGTGGCAAGTCATACCATAGCCGCAAGTGGCGACCAGGCATGTGACCCGCATTGCGCCGGGTACGGACCCATACGCGCAAATGAGTTGATTATCGTGGATGTGTTTCCACGCGTGACCCGAACCGGTTATTTTGGAGATATGACCCGGACCTTTATTAAAGGACGGGCCAATGATAAGCAGAGAAGGTTGGTTAAGACTGTGAGGAAAGCGCACCGTGGCGTCCTCGATTCGATAAAAGCGGGAGTCGAGGCCCCTAAAGTACATCACCAGGTGGAAAAATTCTTTGTCGAGAATGACTACCATACGCGAAAGGTAGGTGATGTAACTGAGGGATATTTTCATGGAACGGGACATGGTGTAGGTTTAGAAATCCACGAGGAACCTCGTTTGTCATCCCGAGGCCCTAAATTAAAATCAGGGATGGTTGTAACCGTAGAACCAGGGTTATATTATCCAGGGCTGGGGGGATGTCGAATTGAAGATATGGTGCGTGTAAAAAAAGGCGGAGTGGAAATGCTTTCAAAATGTCATTACCGATGGGAAATTTCATGAAGACTCTTTTAGAAAAAATCAGCGGGTTAAAAATTCTTATCATTGGCGATTTAATCCTCGACCACTATATCTGGGGCGATGCTTCTCGCATATCGCCGGAAGCACCAGTACCGGTTATCGAAGTAGATCGCGATAGTTATGGAGCGGGGGGTGCAGCGAATGTAGCTCTTAATGTGAGCGCACTAGGAGCGAATACTGAGATTTGTGGGATCCTGGGAAATGATGATTCCGGACAGCACCTGAAAAATATTCTAGCCGAATGCAATGTGCCGATTGACGATGTGTTTATTTTACCGAATAAACAAACGGTTCTCAAAACTCGCATTATTGTTAGACAGCAACAACTCTGCCGATTGGACCGTGAATCGGAACCTGAAAATTACAAAATTGATATCGATAAATACAAGGATCTCATAATAGAAAAAGTAAAAAATGTGGATGCCGTTATTTTTTCTGATTACGCGAAAGGAGTTATTGATGGAGCAATTATCAATTTGGTGCAGGAAACTGCAAAGATTAACGAAGCCCTAGTCACTTATGATCCCAAACCAAAAAGAAAGGTCGATTTTAGCGAAGTGGATATTTTAAAACCTAACCGATTTGAAGCGTTAGAATTGGCGGGAATGAAAGCAGATCACCATGGGGAATATCCAGCAGTTGAAATCTGTGAGTCCATTTGGCAACAATATCATCCCAGATATCTGATAATTTCACTTGGGGCGGATGGAATACTCTTAAGCGAAAAAGGGAAAGTAATTTCTCAGATTCCGACGTACGCTCGCGAAGTTTTCGATGTTTCCGGCGCTGGAGACTCAGTGATTGCCTCGATAACGACGGCGATGGCCGCGGGTTCAACGATAGAGGAAGCGGTACATTTTGCTAACGCTGCTGCCGGAGTCGTCGTTGGTAAGGTGGGCGCAGCGGTCGCTCATCCGGAGGAAATTCTTGAATACGCGGCCAGCCATGAGTAAGGCGCTTTTTCTCGATCGCGACGGGACACTCATAATTAATAAAGACTATCTTTCAGATCCGAAAGAGGTTGAGTTGATACCCGGAGCGAGGAGGGCGTTGCGTCTGGCTCTCAGCCTTAATTATCACCTCTTCCTTTTGACAAATCAAAGTGGAGTAGGTCGCGGATGGTTTTCGATGGCTGATGTAGAAGCCTGTAATCAGCGAATGCTCGATCTCCTTGATCTGCCCGAGCCCGGCTTTACCGCTATCTGCATTGCACCCGAAAGACCTGATGAACCTTCAAAATATCGCAAACCTTCACCTTGTTTTATTTTAGAGATGATCGAAAAGCATGAACTGGAACCAAAGCAATGCGCGATGGTGGGGGATCACATTACGGACATTGAATCAGGGCAAAATGCTGGTATTAACGTGGCTGCGTTAAAATCAGGCAAGAACGAATCGGTAGGAGGATTATTAAAATCTGAAGCTGTTCCCCTATATGAACACCTCAATGAATTTGTTGCCACATTAAGATAGAGTAATCGCTTATCCCCACTTACATGCGTTTGAGAGTATCAAGGCCGAGAAGATGAAGTCCTGTTTCGAGCACGCGCAAGGTGCGCGCACATAAGAGGAGACGGCGGGCCCGAACATCAGGATTATCAACAATTACTTTATCAGCTTTATAAAATGTGCTGAAAGTCACCGCCAATTCATAAAGATAGGCACACAAGAAATGGGGGCGAAGATCGCTGATGGTCTGATTGACAACGGCGACAAATCCCACCAGTTTTCGGGCAAGAGAAATTTCGGTATCGGTGGTAAAGAGGCTTGCGCCATCCTCTGCGGTGCCGGGTTGTAATTCAACTTTACGAAAAATACTGTATATGCGAGCGACGGCATAAAGGAGGTAGGGAGCGGTGTTCCCATCGAAGCTCAAAAGCTTATCCCACGAAAATAGATAATCGCTCGTGCGATTTTGCATAAGATCGGCATAGCGAACGGCACCTAGACCAACAACCCGCGCAACATTTTTTCGTTCTTCTTCAGATAAATCGGGGTTCTTTTCACTGACAATTTTGTATGCGCGCTCAATGGCTTCATAGAGGAAGTCCTTGAGTTTGATTTGTTCACCACTTCGCGTTCTTATAGCTTTGCCATTTTCGCCCAGGATGGTTCCAAAACTTACGTGCCGGAATTTCGGTACCGCTATTCCTTTGTAGTGCAACCATTTTTCTGCAGTAAGAAATAATTGCTCAAAATGATCACTCTGGCGGGCATCAACAACATAATCAATTTCATCACTATGAAATTGATTGATGCGATAACAGACCGTTGCTAAATCCGTGGTTGAATAGAGACTTGCGCCGTCAGATTTTCGAATAATAAAGGGCTGTTTGTTAAATCGAGGGTGTTCTTTGTGAAAAACGACAAGAGCGCCCTCGCTTAGCTCGGCTATACCCGATTCACTTAGCTCCTCGTAAACATTCGCTATTTTGTCGCGATAAAAACTTTCTCCTAAAACTTCATCAAAGCGAATATTTAAAAGATCATAAATTTCCTGGAGTGCCTGGAGACTGACATTCCTGATTTCTTCCCAAAGGGCCATATTCTCACGATCGCCGTTTTGTAATTTTACCAATTCCTCTCGTGATTCATCGCGCGCTTTAGAATCATTTTCCAATAACGCAGTTCCCTCCCTGTAGAGTCGCTCAAAATCTTCCAGGGGATCATCGTGGGAAGATTTCAATTGATAGCCACTACGTTTAATAGCCATTATAATTACTCCGTAATGGGTGCCCCAATCGCCAATGTGGTTGTCACGTATGACTTCTGCTCCACAGAAGTTCATAAGACGACTAATCACCTCACCGATAACAATGGATCGAATATGGCCGACATGCATCTGCTTGACGGCATTAGGAGAACTGAAATCTACGGCGATGCGTTTTCCCCGGTAAATTTCACCTGCAGCGCCCTTGAGATCCTTTTCATCACGAAATTTAAGCAGCCATTTCAGAAGGAATTCAGCACTTAGACGAAAATTGATAAAACCTGGGCCGGCTATTGAGTGCTGGATCAGTGATAAATCCAGTTCTCCTGACTGATCAACGGCTTCCATAAGCTTCTGAGCAGCATGACGGGGATTTATACTCGCTTTTTTTGCCCAGGGAAGAACACCATTGACCTGAAAATCACCATGGCGAGCTTCTGCCGGTCGAATATCAGGATTAAACGATTCATCAAAGAGAGAATCTGTGGTAGCTGCAGATTTTATCACACGATCGAGTTCTAGGGGTATATTAAACCAGATATCCATGGAATTATTGTTCTTTACTCATTCTTTCTGGAGAACTTTTCAATCGCAGAGTGTAAAAAAAGCGTGCCTGCACAACGAAAATAATAAGGCCACTTGACTCCTATAGTATTATAATAGGTTCAATCAGCGCGAATCCGGAAGTTAATCAGGCATTCACAAGGAGAATATGCTCGACAAATCTTTTCTTAATAGCCTAATAGTTAGTATCTTGCGTTATTACGCTCCCACGCGAAAGCGACATTATTTTGTATCATGAGAAAGAAATATGTAAACACGCGAAAGTTTATTAAACCGTCATTTGTTTTTTTAATAGAGAAAAAAAGAGATGGGGGTGAATTTTCCCAGGAAGAGATCCGCTATATTATCGATTCTCTCGTGGATGGAAAGTTGCCCCAGTATCAACTCTCAGCGATGGCGATGGCGATCTATTTTCAAGGGATGTCAGCGCAAGAGACGGCTACGCTCGCTGAAGAGATGATGCTTTCCGGCGAAGTGATTGATTTATCGAAAATCACGAAACCAAAGATCGATAAATATTCTACGGGAGGCGTTGGGGATATAACCTCTCTCGTTCTTGCACCTTTAGCTGCTGCTTCAGGAGTTGCCATGCCCATGATGAATGGTGTCGATGAGGAATTTGTCATCAGCAATCTGGAAAAATTATCATCGATACCCGGTTTTAAAGACGAATTGGATCTGAAAGACTTTGTCCAGCAGATCAAAAAAACCGGGTGTGCTATGGTTAAACAGCATAAGGAAATTGCCCCCGTTGATGAGGTTATCTACACCATGCGCAAAAATACAGGGACGATTCCCAGCCTCCCTCTTATTACCGGCAGCGTCCTTAGCCGTAAACTGGCACAAGGAGCGGAGGGCTTGGTGGTAGACGTTAAATGGGGTAATGGGTCCTTTATCAAAGATGTTGAACAGGCGCGTCAACTGGCGCGATCGATCACGCGGGTGGGACGCTCGATGAAACGACGCTGCGTGGCTTTAGTCACTGACATGAACCAACCACTCGGTGACACCGTAGGCACCGCTTTAGAAATCAAGGATGCTATCGCCATGTTGAAAGGTGAGGGGACCGACGAATTAAAGGAGATCGTTTTAAAATTAGGAATGGAGATAGTCCGGCTGGCTGGTGTAGCCGGTTCGACACTTTCGGCGAAACAAACGGTGCAGAGACAATTACAGAGTGGTAAAGCGCTTGATAAATTTAAAGAAATGATCGGATCCCAGGGAGGAGACACCTCATATATTGACGACCCGGATAAATTTCCCAAAGCAAAGTATATCCGCAAACTACCAGCACCCAAGCGAGGCTATGTTCATACCATAAATGCGGGAATGATAGCCCGAGGTGTTCAACACCTGGCCATGGGTAAAAATGGATCCTGGAACACTTCGGCTGGCGTCTCTGATATTAGAAAGGTGGGAACGCAGATGAAGCAGGGAGAGCCCCTTATGATGATTCATTACAATGATGAATCGCGTCTCGATAGTGCGCTTGAATACCTCAGGGGGGCCTACCGATTAGCTCCGAAGCGTCCTAACCCACCTCCGCTCATCGTTGAACGTGTAGCCTGAAGCCAGATAAGAGCTAACAGATCAGTTTCTACTCTTGAGGGTATACCGATAAAAGCTCTTCAATAGTCCAAAGATCGGTACGAGATTCGAATTCAGCCCGAACTTCCGCGATCACTTCTTCGGTGACTGGATCAGCATTATTGCCCCAATCCTGTCGAATATAACTGAGCACTGCCGCTACATCCCGGTCCCCAAGCAGGCTTCCGAGAGGCGGCATAACGCTGTTGTAATCGGTCCCTTTAACCGTGATAGGCCCCATAAGTCCGGTGATAACAATATTCGCGGGTAATTTTACATTACCGTTCACCCAATGTGAATCAACAAGGGGAGGAAAGACACCGGGCACTCCCATTCCCGATGCCTGGTGACAAGCTATACAATCACGGTTAAATATTTTTTTCCCGTGGGCAATGTAATCAAAAGGAGCTTCCGGGCCGGCAGCCACAATTTTTTCCACAGGCTTTAAATGTTCATTATAAATCAGGGGGTCAAATCCTCCAGAATACTGAGCGATGTAAATCCCACCCCAAAAAACCAAAGTTCCAAATATAAAAAGCATAAACATCGGTAATGGCGAAAATCCTTCAGAAGGTTCCGTTTTTTCTCTCATGAGCTGGGCATGCACGTCTTGCAGTGCATCGTCAGGGTATTCTTCTATTCTACCTGATGAATTTCTTTTGGCGTTATTGTCGGATTGTTGCATTTTAACCTTCTTAAATTATTCCCTTTTAGCCTCGGGTAAATCATAGTCCAGCTTAAGACTCAATAGATAGGCCACGAGCGCTTCAGCTCTGCGGCTCGGTACGATTTCAAAGCCTTCCTCTACCTTGAAGTCCGGGGGGAGCTTTAGAGCATTAGCTGACATTTCCGAACCTTTAATTGTTCTCTTTTCATAAAGGAAGGGATAGGGGGGCATAATTGAACCCTGAGATGTGATCGTGGGATCATAAAGGTGTAAATGATGCCAACTGGAATTAGCGAGTCGTTGGCCAACATTCATCAGATCTGGCCCTGTTCTCATGGTCCCGAGTAATACTCTTTCCTGATAAATATAATCGCGTGCGACTGATTGACGACTGCCCCAGGCGCGTTCGTAATCACTCCCAAATCCCTTGCGTCGTACTTGCTGGGTATGACAGTAAATGCATCCTAAATCGATATAGACTTTTTTCCCCTGCATCATGAGCCCCGTCGGTTTTTGGGGGTAAAGGGGATCCCCTTCAACCGGTTTTCCGGTCTTTGGGTCTAACTGCTCGGTAGTGGGTTCAAGACTGCCATACTGAATCTGATTAACCAGAACGATACCAACCCAGGCAAAAGCTATTGTAAAAAAAATTCCGCAGAATGCTATGGGTAAGTTTCGCATCAGATATCCGCTTTCTCTTCTGTTACTGAAGTAAATAGGGTGGGGGTGCCTTTTCTATCCGTTACCCCTTTACGCTTGATTACCATCCAGAATACATTAACCGCAAAAGCCAGATGGGCTATGGCAATAAGCACTCCAGAAGCGGTTCTCACTTTAAGCCACGGCAAGGTCCTGTTCATGACCTCGATAAAGGGTATATCAGAATTATTTAAATTTAGACCCTGCATCCAACCCCCGACATGTAAGACTACCAGCATAATCGTAATTCCCAAAGCGGCGCCCCAAAAATGCACTTTAATAAGGAGTTGAGAGGGCCACTCACGGTATAACAATCTTGGCATTATGAAATATATGCTGCCAAACATTACCATCGTAAAAAATGCATAGACGCCATGATGAGCATGACCAACGGTTAAATGGGTAAAATGGGCAGTCTCGCTAACTGATCGCAACGACATGGTTGAACCGATAAAACTAACCAGGGTATAAGACATAGCACCAAATACGACAAACCGAAGCGTGGGGCTTTCAATTACTTTGGAAAAATGCCCAATAACCGTCATATGATGATTTACAGCGGTAACAATAACGGGAATTACCATCATTACACTGGCGACGATACCCGATGAAATTACCCAGGCAGGGACAGGACCTCCAATTAAGTGATGCACCCCCGCCCAGTTATAAAATAAAGCCAGTGTCCAGAAACCAAGTATCGACAAATAGTAGCTGTGTATGGGCCTGCCAATTACTTTGGGGATAAAATAGTAGGCGGCGGCAAGTGCCATCGGCGTGAACCAAAGTCCCAGGACATTGTGAGCAAACCACCAGTTGGTAAGTGATTGCACCGTTCCACGGGTTGGCTCAAACATAATCATGACGAGAGCTATGGTATAAATCCAGGGGAACCAGAAAAGTGCTCCCAATATATACCATTGTGACACATAGACGTGTTCAGTTTGGCGGTAATGAAAACAGATGATTCCCCATACCCCTATTAGAGCATAGGCGATCGCGATCAGAGGGGTGACGTAATTGGGCATTTCGAGCCACTCCACAGATGTCATGTCGCCCATAAAAATACCGGCTATTCCAATTGTTATCGCGATATTCCAAAAAATTCCGGCGGCCAGCAGCATTTCAAGATGTCGGATTTCTGTACGACACAGACGCGCCATGATCCAGAGTCCCACCGCAAAAATAGCATTGTTGGACCACCCGTATACTACCGCATTTAAATGTGCTGACCGCACGCGGCCAAAGGTGAACCACTCCCAACTCCCTAAAAATTCTGGATGATGGAACTTGATCGAGGTGATAAGCCCAAACAACGTGGCTGCGAGAAGCCAGAGTATGGCGGAAACTATAAAGAATAACCCCGGCCACTTCATTGAGCGATCGATCTCGCTTAGTTTTACCCTTGTATCAGATTGCAAATCTGATGGGGGTTGAAGCGATTCGTTAATTGAAGCGTCGGCACTCATGCTGTGTTCCTGGCTATTTGGCAATCGCCTGCCCTTCCCGGTTAAATTTAGATTTATTTTCAGGAAAACAGTCAGTCTGTGCGCTTAGTGGTTCCTCCTCATCAAATATGCTGTATGCGCCTTTTTCTAATTCACGAAATTGACCATTTTTTGAGGCCCAATACAAAGCATAGAGAACGGAGGCAAAAAATAATCCTGCGAGGATAAAGCCAATGAAGATATAAGAATACCAATCCATATTTCAATTGGCAGGACCAATCACGGTGGGGGCATAAGCTTTAACCTCAGAAGCTTCCGGTTCCGCGTTGGCATAATCTTTCACGGTTAATGCCAGAGCCTCCTCCACGGGTATTCGGACAATGTTTTTTGTTTGATTTACCCAACCATAACTACTGATGGCGTTTTGCTGTTTGGATTGGACCTCATTTAAAGTAGCTACACGCTGCTCTTCATTGTTTTCACCGATGGCTGGGGGGCGGTTAGGTAAATAGGCAATGAAGACAATAATCAGAAATAGTGCGATTACTCCGATCCACCCTATAGCTGAAAGCAGTGTTGCGGACTCGGAAATATGTTGGGGCCCCGTTTGTTGATCATTCATACGCATTAGTGGATTCGAGAATTCGTGGATCGTGGATGGGTATTGCTTGAGCTTTTTTCATGCTGCGCGCGAAAGACCAGGTACAAATTCCTCCCGCACCCAAGATCATGCTTACGTCCCAGATAGAAATGGCAAATTGGCGGATCATGTATCCGGATTCTAATGCTATTTTTCCCGGTAAGATATTCCAATATAAGTCAATTAAGTGAAAAATAAGAAACCATACAGAGATGAAAACAATGCGCGCGCCATATTTATTTTTATACCAGAGAAGCCATAAAAAGGGGAAAAAGAAATGAAAAAATATTAACCCTAAGCTGATCCACCACCAGGAGTTTTTACTCCCATCAGCATTTACTTCTCGCAGATTATACCAATAAGTTTCCTCGGGTATATTTGCGTTATAGACAAGAAAGTACTGCGAAAAACTTATATAAGCCCAGAAAACTGTGAAAGCGAGCATCAGGCAGCCCAAGTAATAATAGTGTGCGTTATTAAGAATGCCTTTCAGGTATCCGTGCTTTTGCAGAAGATAACAGATGATAACCGTTGCGGCCAGCGATGACCAGATACAGGCAGAGAAAAACCAGACCCCAAACATCGTTGAAAACCAGTGATAATCAAGGGATTTAAACCAGTCAATCGAAGCAAAGGTGACGGTAAGAGATGTAATTATAATACCCGCGGCCGCAAATACCCGACAGCGTCTTACATGTTTAAGATCACCGTCCCTGTCCATGGCATAGGATGAAAAGCGAAAAATTTCTGCTAATCCGATCCAGATGAGAAAGAAGACAATGGTGCGAAGTGAAAAGAATGTAATATTAAGGTATCCGGATTTAGCTTGATACCGGACGTCACTACCCACCGTCTCACCACTGATCAATATTTTATCGGTATTTACCCAGGCCCAGAGAATACCAGGATCGTCCTGGTAGAACCAGCAGACGAATAAAAGGGGTAAAAATATCAAAGCCAGCCATTTAAGACTGGATACAGCATGCTCTAACTGGCGGCGTATTATCACCGACCACCCGGAATCGAACAAATAAAAGAGCATTATGAGAAAGAGCATACCGATGGAGATGGAGAGCCAGAAACTCAGTCCAATTAGCCATCCAATAAGGGGGCGAGGATCCGCATTGCGAAGCCCGATGAGGAGACCGATAAGAGATATAATGAGTCCGATTGTTCCAATAATCAGGGCTAGGGTGGATAAATCTTTTTTCCCGCCGGCAGCAGCAGGTGCACTCGTGGTGGCTGTTACTTCAGAACTCATAAACCAAGGTCTTGGCGATTACTTTGAGGAACATCTTCAGGATCAGAATTTTGGGAGCGCTGTAAGGTACGCAGATAGGCGATAATTGCCCAACGATCCTCCATTTTAATTTTTGCCCCATACGGGCCCATCGTATTTCTACCGTAAGTGATCGTGTTGAAAATTTCCCCTTCTGGCATTTCACGCAATCGGGCGTTATGATAAGAGGGAGTCGCTATCATTCCGTATTTTTTCGTTATTCCATTTCCATCTCCGGACAGACCATGGCAAACGCTACAGTATATATTGTATTTTTCCTGACCCCTTTGTAAAAATTCGTAACTGACGGCAAGAGGAAATCCTTTTCCCCACTGGGTCCCCATTTTCCCGGTGGCAAGGTAGGCGTCTTCAACGAATGAACCGGCAACTACGGTGCCCGATACAGGGGGACGATCAGCCATGCCATCTTCGAAAAAGGTGTTTTCAGATTGGGGTTTGTATTTTGCCATTCGATCCATGTCGGGAAAAACTTCAAGGGGTGGTTTCAACGATTTGGATCCACGAAACCCCATAATTGAAATGGTAGCGACTATGAGAAAAATAAAAATGGCTATAAAATAACGCATCTAATTTTCAACGGGAGATACTTCTTTCCCCCCTATTTCTTCAAGGAAAGATTTCGTTTTTACCTCATCGTAGAGAGGATCACTTGATTCAATAGCAATCATGAACTTATCGTCAGTGATTTGAGCAAAACTGGCATGGTTCATCGCGGGATGGTAGTGTTGAGGAAGTAAATTTGTAATAAACATCCCAAAAAAGGCGCCGAAGGCGGCTAGAAGAATAGTCATTTCATAAATTACGGGAAAGGGATAAATGGGACTGAAGTAAGGTTTGGCGCCAACGATAAGCGCGTAATCAAAATCGTTCATATACCAAACCATAAGCAGTCCCAGGAAGAAACCGCTAAAGCCGCCAATAAAAGTAAACAAAGGTACCTTCGAACGCTTCAAGCCCATGGCAGCATCCAGACCATGAATGGGGAAAGGAGTATAGACATCCCATTTTTTATAGCCGGCATCGCGCACTTTTTCGGATGCTTTATAAACATCAGAAGTGGTGTTAAATAAGGCGATCAATCCGTGAGGTTTTTCAGGCACTGTAGATGATTAATGAGATTTAGTGATGATGGGCATGGGGGTCTGCTTGAGGCGTTACCGCTTTGATTTCCGCAAATGCCATTAAAGGGAGGAAGCGGAGGAATAGAAGGAAAAGAAGTGAGAAAAATCCGAAGGTGCCGATAAAGGTAAAGATATCAACCACCGTCGGGGTAAAGTAATCCCAATTTGCGGGCATGAACTCGTTAGCCAAAGACGTAACAACAATGACAAAGCGCTCGAACCACATCCCGACATTGACAAACAAAGCGACGACAAAGACCAGGGCAGGGTTTTCACGCACTTTTTTAAACCAGAAAAGTTGAGGAGAAATTACATTGCAACTAATCATGATCCAATAGGCCCATGCGTAGGGTCCAAAGGCGCGGTTTACAAAAGCAAATCCTTCGTAGGGGTTGGCTCCATACCAGGCAATGAAAAACTCAGTCATGTAGGCATAGCCTACCATGCTCCCGGTTGCGAGGGTGATCTTGCATATGCAATCTATATGATACTGCGTTATGAGATCATGCAGCTTGTAGATTGCTCTTAAAGGCATAACGAGAGTTAAAACCATTCCAAACCCGGAAAATATGGCGCCCGCGACAAAATAGGGGGGCAATATGGTTGTGTGCCAACCCGGCAAATGAGAGACCGCAAAATCAAAGGATACAATAGTATGCACTGACAGCACCAAAGGGGTACTCAAGCCAGCCAGTAAAAGGTAAGCCATTTCATAATTGCTCCAATGCCGGTTTGATCCTCGCCAACCAACTGCCAGTAAGCCGTAAAATAGCTGTCTCCATTTATTTTTAGCACGATCGCGCAAAGTGGCGAGGTCGGGAATCATGCCCATATACCAGAATAATAGAGAAACGGTAAAATAAGTAGAGACGGCAAAAACGTCCCATTCGAGGGGGCTGCGGAAGTTAGGCCAGATGGCATTGGAATTGGGCAAGGGAAATAACCACCAGGCAAACCATACTCTTCCGACATGAAAGAGGGGGAAAATCCCCGCACACATTACGGCAAAAATGGTCATTGCTTCTGC
Source organism: Opitutales bacterium (assembly GCA_965197745.1). Taxonomy (GTDB): domain Bacteria; phylum Verrucomicrobiota; class Verrucomicrobiia; order Opitutales; family PNEW01; genus CBDANS01. The sequence goes on from CBDANS010000007.1 coordinate 1,731,952, forward strand.
TGCTCTATTTATGGAGGTGCGCCATTCCTGTTTAAGGAGGCAAAGAATCGCCGAAATGAGTGTTCCGGCATGACCGATCCCGATCCAGAAAACAAAATTAACGATAGCCCAACCCCACATTACCGGACCGCGCAAACCCCAGACACCGACACCAGTAAGGACGAGGTAGGTTAATCCGATGCCTGTGAAAGAAGCTATAAACCCTGTCAGGCAAAAGCAGATCCACCACCAGAGTGGTGTCTTGCTTTCGACGATCCCACATACCTTTTCCGTAATCCAGTGATAACTTCGATTGTTTTCAACTAAAGGACGACGGGGGAGATCGGCTGGTTTTACCGCTTCGAGGAGGGCGGGTTTTGATAAATTAATTTCTTCTACATGAGCCATGGGGAAATTATAAAATCAGAATATTATCATTATTAAAATTAGTGATGGGTGGTCTCCTCGTGACTTTTTTCAAGACCGTGCCCATACCTGTATTCATATTCCATTCGGCTGAGGGGCATTTCATTATAGTGAGGCATCCGCGGATTAGGATTACGCAAACGAGCAAGGTAGGTGGTGCGTGGCCGGGTGTTAAGATAGCCCAACACCGAATAATCGCGATCTGAGGTCTTCAAGATCGAGACTTCACTTTCAGGATCACTGAGGTCGCCAAAAACAATGGAATCCGTGGGGCAAGCTTGCTGGCAGGCAGTTTTGATGGTGCCATCAGGGACCTTGATGTCGTCTGAATCACGTGCCTGTACCTTGGCATTTATTTTAGCTTTTTGAATACGCTGCTGACAGTAAGTGCACTTTTCCATGATGCCGCGCATGCGGATTGAGACATCGGGATTTTTTTGCATTTTCTTTAATTCGGTCATCCCCACGGGTCCTGCCGGTCCCTCATAAAACCGACCCAGTTCCCGTTTATTCCAATCAAAGAAATTAAAACGGCGTACTTTATAAGGGCAATTATTTGAGCAGTAGCGAGTCCCGACGCATCGATTATAAGCCATTACATTCAGACCTTCATCATCATGCACCGTGGCATTAACAGGACATACTTGCTCGCATGGCGCGGTTTCACAATGCTGGCACATGACAGGTTGTAAAGTGACTTGAGGATCTTCTGGGATCTCATGCTTATGACTGTCAATATCACCGCTGGAATAATAACGGTCGAGCCGTAACCAATGCATTTCTCGACCCCGTGTAACTTGATCCTTACCGACAATAGGAATATTGTTCTCGCTCTGACAGGCGACGATACAAGTGCTACAGGCTGTGCAGGTATTAAGATCAATACTCATTCCCCATTGATGATCGCCTCCAAAGGTTGGGATAATGTATGCAGAAGCTCCCCTGGGCTGTTTCGCTACTTTTTCCTGAATCGATAGATCCTGATCTTTCCCATAAATCGCTGGTGAATGGGATTCAATGCCCATTTTTTGGGCAAATTGGGGATGCTTTTTATAATCTTCGACATTCGCTTCGCGAACCAGCGCCCGTCCCTCCATTGACCAATGCTCTTGAGTATTGGCTAAAAGATATGATTCGTCGGTCAGGGTTAAACTGGCGCCATTTACATAAGCAGGTTTTTCGCTGTTTACTAAGGGATAGACATTGAATCCTGTTCCTTTGCCCACGCGACCCACTTTTGTGCGCCCATAACCCAGAGATATTACGACCGAGTAATTGGCAAGCCCCGGTTGGACGTGGAGAGGGCCTCGAACCTTGGTGCCCCCTATGGCTATCTCCCCTATAAGCGAGACCTCGCGACCCATTTCGAAAGTGGCTGTTTTTTTGGAAGCTATTTGCCGGAATGAGTTTTGTTGGGCTTCAAATCCGATCTCTTTGGCTAAGCGGGGACTGATGGAAATGGCGTTATCCCAGGTGAGTTTTGTCATTGCATCGGGACATTCCTGTAACCACCCATTATTATTATAGCGGCCATCCCATGTGCTTGCACTGGGAACGATCCGGACTTCAAGATGATTTTTGCTGGCGAGAGGAGGCCGAAAATGACCTGAAGCTACGGTGAGTTTTATCCGGTTTTGATCTAAGGTGACAGGCAATGTCGGGTAATCGCTATATTCGAGAACCCCGTCACTTAAAAACCGATTAAAGACCGAATCCTGGTCTGCTCCCTTCGCTATACCTGCAATGGTTTCCTTTACTAAAGAATAAGGGTCAGTCTGCTTCATTCCCGCTAAACGTGCCAGTAATTCCAATTCCTGAATCCCTTCAAAAAGCGGTAATATCATGGGTTGTACCGGCACTATTACCCCGTTAAACGTTCTCCCATCACCCCATGATTCCAGGTAATGAGTTGCGGCAATATGGCACGTAGCTTCTACCGATGTTTCATCGAAATAATAGCCATAGCGGACAACTTCTTTTACCGTTTTCTGCAGTTCCTGCCAGTTTATGTCAACTGGAGCGTTATATACAGGATTGCCCCCTATGATAATCAAGGTTTCGATACGCCCGTTTTCCAATGCCACACCCAGGTCGCTGATCGAGCTCGAACCGTAATTTGGCAAATCGAGATAATTTACGGTATGACCGTTAGCACCCAATAGATCATTGATGAAATATACCAGTTGGTGCACTTCTACTGAATGATGACTGCCGGCAATCACCACCGCTTCACCTTTGTGCTCGAGCAGGTCTGTGACACATTCCTCAATCCATTTTTCATCAACATCCAAGCCTGAAGCCTTTTTTTGTAATTCTTCTGCGAGGATAGAATTTTTGGCTATATTATGAAAAACTTTAGCGGCTATCAGCGTGACAAAAGCCGGAATTTGTCCACTGGGCAGACGTAATCGATGGTCAGCCATCCCACCGGTCAAACTGAAATGACTTTCAACCTGGTATAAACGATTCATTTTATCCGCGCTGCTACTGCTTGCTACCCTGCGGGCGGACGCAAAATCCCGGGCGTATCCGAGATGCCCCGGTTCCTCATTTAAAAAATCAGCGTCGAGGGATAGTATACGCTGGGCTTTTTTAAAATTATACAGAGGACGTAATGGACGGCCAAATAGTCGCCTTGTCGCTATTTCGGGATTATCATGATTTACAGGTTCATATTCTGCCCAGAGAGCACGAGGAAAAGACTCCTTAATTTTACCAACTACGCGTTGACGGGTTGGTGAAGTGGATTGTTCTGCGAGAAATGCAAGTCCTTGTCCTCCCGTGGCCTGGAATTTGTCATGAATTTCCTGGAGCAAATCATAGACGCGCGCCGGCGTTATGGTCTTTGTCCCCTCGCTGCTTTTTGTCGAGCGATCGGGGTCATAAAGGTCAAGAACACTCGCTTGAGCGAAAATATCAGTGGCTCCTCCATAAGGGATGAATTGTGGATTACCTTCGATCTTAGTGGGGCGGTGCTGATGCGTTTCAACCATCAGCGGGATGTTATCTTTCGCCGTGGGTTTAGAAGTGGTATAAAATACAGGGACCCCGGGCACGGTATTTTCCGGTTGCTGAGAGTAGGGTAAAATATGCTGAACTGGTCGACGGCAACCAGCCATTCCTACACCAGCCATGGCAAAAGAAGCGGCCATGATTTTTAAGAAATGCCTGCGATTGACACCCTCCAATTCCGAGGCGCCCTGGGGGAATTCCCGTGCTATGAAATCTTTAAAGGCGGGCTTATCCGCTAATTCCTCCAGGCTGCGCCAGTAAATGGGCCCGGCAATATCATTGATGCCGGGACCGGAGTGATTCTCTATTGATTTCATCGGTGGCATCCTGAACAGCTCTCCGGGGGGTTAACATTCCAATCGTGGACTAATCTTGCCCCCTCTTCCAATTGAGCTTTGGGACTCTCGGGTTTCCAGCTGAGGTCAAATACTTTATTTAACGGGCGAATAAATTTTTCCGGGGATCGGTGGCAATCCAAACAAAACTTCATGCTGTGGGATTTTGCGTGGTAGACGACCGGCATTTCATTCACCTGGCCGTGGCATTCTACGCAACTTATACCTCGATTCACATGGACCGAGTGATTGAAGAATACATAATCAGGAGTTTTATGGATACGCACCCAGGGGACAGGATTGCCTGTTGCCCAGCTTTCTCGAACCGGCGCCAGAGCAGGACTGTCCCTTTTTATCTGGGTGTGACAATTCATGCAGGTTGTGGCATCAGGAATATTTGAATGCTCAGATTGTTCAACAAAGGAGTGGCAATAACGGCAATCGATATCCAATTGCCCTACATGGAGACGATGATCAAACGCAACCGGCTGGGTTGGCTGGTACCCCACGCGCGTGTATTTTGGGGTAGCATAGTAGGTAATTCCTGAAGTAACCGCAATTGTGAGAAGGGTTAAGGCTATAATTACCTGTTTTGGAACTGCATTCGACCATTTTGGAAATATGTTAGCCATCCTGGAAAACTCTTTATATAGGTCGTGCCATTTCCCTTAAGTTACCCCTCGGTTCGCGCTACCGATCGGGGGTCCGGCCGGACATTGATTGCCGTTGTTTTCTGAGTCGATTCTTTCAGACCTGGTGAAAGCTTCCCGCGCCCCTTTAACAGGCTTATAATAACTAAAAACATTCCACTAAGACTTGCGACAAAATGTTTCCTAGGAATTTTACTCATATCTATAATTTCGGTATTAAGCTTTGACTCCGAAGTTCTCCCTAACTGCTATCACAATGAATTCTATCTGACGCACACGCGTTATTTCTATAGAGAAAATCCTACCCATCCTACAACTTAAATCTTTAATAATTATAAAAATAAAAATCTCTTAATATTACATATTAGCAAATCAAATTCATTCATCATTTGTAGAAAATGATTGGAATGGGGGCCCTTGTTCTACGGCTCTCAAGGCACGAAATGAAACGATTAAGCTTGAGCTGACCATGATCAGTGCTGCTGCTACCGGATGAAGGATGCCCAAAGCAGCTAGAGTAACGGCAATTATATTATAGCTGGCCGCAAAAACGAGGTTGCCCTTAATGCTTCGGCATACACGGCGACATAATTTAATGGCCTGTGGCAATAGCGACAGATCATCACCAATGAGCACTGCCGATGCCGAAGATCGCGTGAGCGCTGCCCCACCTCCCATCGCGATAGAGACCGGGCAGTGGGACATCGCTGGAGCGTCATTGATTCCGTCTCCCACGTATAAGACGTTTAGATTATGCGCCAGCGATTTTTCCACGCGCGCCGATTTTTCTTCAGGGGTAAGACCCTATTCAATTTTTACTCCGGCAATATCCTTCCATCGGGGTGCAGAGTCACCGGTAAGAATGCATGTTTCCAGACCCAGGGAATGTAATCGGTTGATGGTCTCAACGGTGGTGGCACGCAGCTGCTCATCCAGAATGGCGATAGCTGCTGCTTCGCCATTCACGGCAATATATATATATATTTCTTGGCCTCCTGACTTTTCCTCTCTTTGAGCAGTCTATTAAATTGGCACTGTGTATCCACAGGCATGAAAGAGAGGGAACCCATTTCGCATTTAAAGGATATCCCATTTCCAACCTCCACCACAGCCTCTACCCCTTTACCCGCAACGACATCAAGATGAGATAATTCAAAGTCGCTCTTCTCATCTACGAATTCTTCGCGCTGAAATACTTTGGCCACGGGATGAGAAAGCTCATTTTCGATCACCTGCACCATTGATTTCAACCAGGTGCGGCGGTGCTCAAAATTTTCAGCTGCGATAAAATCAATAAGAGTCATGCAATCTTCGCTTAAAGTGCCGGTTTTATCGAAATATATCAGATCCGTTTTCGCTAGTTGATCGATAAAATTTCCTGTTCTGGAGACGAGACCGCTTTCGGCAAGTTTCATCAGTCCTCCCCATATGGCGATTGGTGTGGCAAGACCGATAGCGCAGGGACAAGCGACAAGGAGCACTGCCATGCTATTGAATAAAGCTTCCCACCAGACGACATAAGGGAGGGCTAACCAAATGATAAATGTTGCCGCCGACAGGGATACGACGAGGGGTAGAAACCAACGCATCAGCCTATCCGCATTTTCCTGAATTCTTGAGGAATGTGCGCCCGCCCCCTCGACTGTTGAGAGGATTGTGTCGAGTTTTCGCTCCCCGAGAATAGCGCTTGGCTTAATTGTAAAATGGCCATCGACGGAGTAAGTCCCGACTAAAACGGAATCGCCCGATCTTCGCACAACGGGTGTTGGTTCACCGGTCATTGAGGTTTCGCGGACATAACCCGTCCCTGCGACAACACGTCCATCAACCGTAATCGGCTCTCCCTCGCGAACGGATATACGAGAATTAATTGGAGATAGTAATGAAACCGGCACACGTCGGCGTTCGCCACTATCTGTAAGAACCCAGGCCCAACTAAATTCTTCGCGCAATTGTTCTACCGCGCGTAAAGCCTTTGTTCGTGACCTCGAACTGATTAATTTACTCAGGGTATAGATGGCGAGGAGGATAGCTACTACTTCATAATAAACGCTGCCTTGACCTGCAATCGAAGCTATCAGTGACCCGATAAAGGCGCCACTTATACTGAGCAGAAATAAGGCATCAATCGTAATTCTTTTTTGTCGAATTGATCTGTAGGTCTCTCCTATAAGAGCCGGTCCCAGGAGGAGGAAAACGATGAGAGAAGATAAAATCAGACCCCCGTGTAATAGCAGATAAGTTATACTCCCATACTCAGGTGCTGGATCTGCCGTATTCAACCCGAGACCAAAGACCATACCTTGCCCCGCTAAAACGAGAGCAACCCCTAACTTCAACCATAAATTTTCATGCTTACTGCTATCTGGATGAGTTAAAGATTCAAAACCACCGTGGCAGCATTGCCCGATTTCGGTGTCCAGTGAAGGGGTTTCCACTGCCGTATCCGGGGAGGGAGTTATATGTGTCAGCAAGCTCAATTCCTATAGTAAGGAGGCACGAGAATCTTCCTTCAGGGCGTTGTCATCCATAGCTCAATTTAGCTTTTGTCAGCGTCAGATCGCGATTGAGATTACGAAAGGGTTTAATTTTTAAATGCTGCAAGACGCCATGGTAGGCCTTTACCGCTTCTTCCGGTGTTACTTCTCCATCGACAATGCGTTTGAGCATTTCGATAAAGGTTAAGGGATGCTCTGAGAGATTTATTTTCCGACCGAATAAAGCGACACGCGCTCCATGTTTTTGCGCGTCATGGATGAGTTTAAAAGCATCGTATGTTGTTCCCGCGCCCCCTCCAAGGATGCCCACAATAATATTGGGATCATAGGCAACCAGTTCCTCCAACGCTCCGGGACCATGATAGGGGATTTTAAGAAAAAGAGGACGCCCTTTCTCCGTAACCCCGGCCAGGCATCGTATAATGTGATCATTGAGAAAAGCGTATATTTTTTTCGGTGTGATACCGGGATCAACGTTAGGATTAAACACCTCCAGAAAATAGCGGAACTTCTTTTGTTCTGCCTCGAGACGGAAATCATAAAAATCCTGAAGGGAGCGGTAATCCCAATCCAAATTGTTTGTAAAAGTGACAGAATAGAGGCCGAGGTCGCTTCCGAGAACAGGTTCATCGTGATTGCTGTCGAGGCGGCCATATTTGATATGCTCGATCGTGGCGGAACGAAAGGAACGGGAGGGCACTTGGGGATAGGTGCCCCCACGAATCACCCAGATATCAGAAGTATCATTGGCGCGTGCCGCCGGTGTGATGGAGGAATCTTTAAATAGATTTTCTTCGATCGCCAATTTCTCAATATTAGAAGCAGAGAGTAACATAATATCGATGATACCCTGACGGATTACATCGCGAATTTGTTGGCGATAATCTTCTAATGTTTTCCAACATCCCACCGATTCAGAATATGCATGCTTGCATGCGCCTAATTCCGGACCCGGAGCGGCAATACCAAAAGCCATGTCTGCATCTTTAGCATCGGCAATGATGAAGTCCTTCGCCCCGGAAGGATTTTCTTTGATTCGCGCTAACTTCTGGTCCAGTGATTTCACGGTATTACTCATTTACACTTACTCATAATAGAGAATTTAGCATCTTTATAAAAATGGATATTTTTCAACATTAAATAACTTTATATTTTCTATTTAAGCTTCGTTTACAGCTATATCTGGATTGAAAATAAATACAGCTTAAAGTGAATAGGGTGCAATGCGACTGGAATATTTAAAGCTTGTCAGCTCATATGCATTTGGCTGAATTGAGTTCAATTGCTGAGCGTAATTTTTACCGAATATACCGATTATACGAAAAAAAATAATACTTTTATTTTGGCTTACGGTTATCAGCAATTTAGTATTATCTGCTGCTGATCTTGAGTTAAGAAGCTCAGAGAATGAAGTCCTGGAATGGACCGATGTAGGCGAATTGCCGGGACTGGTCGTTAAGACCGGGGTTTTTTCTGGAGAGAGTAATGGGGCACTTATTCTTGCGGGAGGAATCGATGAAGGGATAATTCATTCAAGTATTGCGGTACTCGAAAAAAAAGGAGATGCCCAGTACCATCTGCATTCTGGTTTTGAGTTGGACAATCCTTTGGCCTTTGGAGCCGCAGTATCTTTCGAAGAAGGGCTTCTCTGTATAGGAGGACGCGATAACCAACAGTCCTATGCTGAGGTATTTCTTTTAATTTGGGATCCGATTAATAAAAAGATTGAAAAGAAAGTTTTCCCAAACCTTCCTGAACGCAGATCCTATTCGGCAGCAGCTATTATTGATGGTGTTGTTTTCGTTGCGGGGGGGATAGATACACTGAAAAATCCTCAAACATCAAAAAATTTCTGGTCACTGGATCTTTCGTCACCTGACAAGCAATGGAAAGTTTTAGAAACTTGGCCTGGGCCCGGTCGCATGCATGCGGTGGCAATGGTACAGCATGACGGATTTTACAACATTTTTCACCTCACGAGTGGTTTAGAGATTAGGGCTGAAGGAAGTGAACCTTCAGTTATAAAAGAATTGATTGATGGTTACCGTTACAATCCGAATGCAGATGTAAATTCGCGGTGGGATAAAATCACTGATCTGCCCTGGCCAATCTTTGGCGCTAAGGCTAATGGGGTAGGGCAATCCCACATATTCCTGTATGGTGGCTATGATGGCGACAGAGATCTTTTTCTAAAGGCTCTATCCCCAAAAATTAATAGCTTTCGCTCGGCAATATTAGCCTACCATACTTTTACCAATACCTGGGTTAAGATGGGTGAATTGCCGACTGATATTTCAGCGGCCGAAGTAATATTGGGAAAAAAAGACATATTTTTAATGGGAACCACTGACTCGACGGGAAAGTTTTATGAGGGGAGGCCGGTATTAAAGAAAAGTCGTTTTGGTGCTGTCGACTATTCATTGCTCATCGCCTATCTCCTGGCTCTGGTGGTTTTGGGGATTTACTTTTCTAAACGGGAAAAGACAACCCAAGACTACTTCCTGGGAGGTCGGCGCGTGCCCTGGTGGGCGGTTGGGTTGAGTATAATTGGGACGGGGTTAAGTGCTGCTACCTATATCAGTACGCCGGCTAAAGTCTATGCGACGGATTGGGCCTACTTTCTCCTTCGGTTGCCTTTACCGATAGTCGTTATTGTCCAGATGTATCTTCTCCTTCCGTTTTTTCGGCGGCTTTTTGTCACCACCACTTATGAATATTTAGAAATGCGATTTAATGCGCTCGTGAGATTGTTTGGCAGCCTCACTTTTATTATCATGCAACTCGGCCGTATGGGAATCGTCCTTTACCTGCCTGCGATTGCCCTTTCCGCAGCTACGGGTCTCAATGTTTATTTCTGTATCTTTTCGATGGGAGCCCTATGTACCGTTTATACCGTGTTGGGGGGTATTGAAGCGGTCATCTGGACCGACGTTTTGCAGGTCATTGTTTTCTACACGGGGGCCTTTGTTATCCTTGCCATCGCTATATTCAGCCTTGATGGCGGGATTCCTCAATTCATAGAAATCTGCAGCACACAAAATAATTTTAATTGGTTAAACAAGGGTTGGGATGTACGCACATCATCATTATTTATTATTATTGTCGCGAGTTTTTCCTCGATTATTATCCCCAATGCTGGAGACCAGGTTGAGGTACAACGGTGGTTGACAACAAAAGATGAAAAATCCGCGCGTCGAGCGTTGGCCATCGGAGCGATAATATCTCTTCCTGCATCTTTCATTTTTTTCTATATTGGTTCTTCGATTTTTGCATTCTACTATAATCGTCCGGAAGAGCTGAATCCGGTTCTTATGACTGATGGCATAATTCCCTGGTTTGTCGTTCAAAATTTGCCGCTTGGAATTTCCGGCTTTGTCATTGCCGCAATCTTTTCCGCGTCGATGTCGAGCATGGACAGCAGTATGAACAGCCTTGCTACGAGTATCGTTGTAGACTGCCGGCGTTTTAAGAAATCTATAACCGACCACCAGGGATTGAATTTAGCACGCTGGTTGACCGTCCTCTTTGGTCTATTTGGAACGGTAATGGCATTAATTTTCGCGACCGCTGACATCCCCTCATTGATCGATCTGATGAGTATTTATAATGGTCTATTCAGTGGTTCACTGGTCGGAGTATTTTGGCTCGGAATGTTTACAAATCGTGCTAATGGAATTGGAACTTTCATTGGAATTGTTGCCAGCGCGATTGCCATTTTTTATACACAAAGATTTACTCCACTGCATTTTTTTGTGTATGGATCGGTCAGTTCGGGTACTTGTATCATAGTGGGATACGTGGCGAGTGTAGTAACAGGAGGAAATAAAGACTTACCTGAAGGGTTTACGATATTTACGCTCCCTAAAGAAATTAAGGATTGAAATAATTATCATGATGAAAGGCATGATATTTATTTTCGTCACTTTCCCTATTTTGCTCTCTTCGCTAAAAAGCGAAGAGGTCATAGAGAGGTTGGCAACACGGGTTTATAAGGCTCATGTGAATAATAAGCCGTTACCTGTTTTTTCAACTATGATGCCGGAATTAACGGTTTTATCGGCCTACGAAGTTCAAGTAAGCTATGTGAAGAAAAGGCTTTTAAGCGATGAAATAACAGGATTCAAAGCAGGGCTTACAAATGAGAGGTCGCAGAATCGATTTAGGGTTACGATGCCGGTCTCAGGGGTTCTTTTTGCATCCGGGCTGAGGGATGCTAAAATAAGTATTGATCGTCAGCACAGCAACCAGCTTATGATTGAAACTGAGATTGGATTTGTCGTGGGGAAAGCTATCGAAAAACAGCTCCCTGATATTTCAAAATTGAAAAAAAGAATTCGCGCGATTGCAGGAGCGATTGAATTGCCGGACCTGGGATTTGAAGACATGAGCAAACTTCAGGGAGTCGACATAATTACCGGCAATGTCTCTGCCTATGCCTACATATTGGGTAAAGCTAAAGACCGAAATAAAATTAATCTTTCGGATGTATCACTCCTGCTCTCGAGAGAGGGTGAGATTATAAATAGTGGCAGCGGGAGCGACCTCCTCGGGGATCCCTGGGAGGCGGCCTTGTGGCTCGTCAATAATATAGTGTCTCAGGGATGGTCAATTCAACCCGGTCATATCTTATTAGCGGGCGCGATGGGAAAGATGCTGCTGGCGAAGCCGGGAAATTACGTTGCTGATTTCGGTGAATTAGGTCGAATCACCTTTACTATTAGCAAGTAAGTTTTCTATAGCGGTCGGCTGAGCCGATTTTTATACTTGATAGAAATTTCTTCGTTGTATTTTCGTGCCCCGGGGAGATTTGCGCTTTTGTAGATAGGCAAAGGATGATTATTATCGGTTAGATATTGAATAATTTCCATAGCCAGAAGATTTAGAAGCAGGGCGCCAGTCATCGTTGAGGTGGGTCCAACTCTATCCTCTTGACCAGGAATTTCAATCGCGGCATCACCCACGACTCCACCGTTATCCAGAACGTAAGCAGCAATTTCAAAGAGCCTTTTACCCAATGGATGTTCAGCCTGAGTCTGGCGTGACATTTCAATGCTCGTAACGGCGACAACAGTCAGGCCAAATTTTTTACATTCCAAAGCAACTTCCAGGGGAACAGGATTTTTTCCTGAATTAGAAATGACAATAACGACTTCGTTTTTTCTCAATTCAAAAGTATAGTGATGCCGTTGAACCAGTTTAGTGCCATAACCCGGGATGGTTTCTACCCATCCACCGGTGGGGTCAATAATAGCACTAACAGGAATCAGACCACCTGCGCGATGAATAATTTCCTGGGCGATAATACTTGAATGGCCGCTGCCAAAGGTATGAAGAATACCCCCCGCAGCAATGGACTTGCCAATTACCGCGCCCAATTCCGTTAAGGAGTCACGATTCCTTTCGAATACACTGGCTGAAATTTCACTTATGTGTTTGTAGTAATTTTCCGCTAAATTCATATACTGTATCATCGAGAGGGAGGAATTCTAAATTATTAAAAATAACCCGCTCTTAATTTGGCAATGTTTTTTAAGAAATCAATAAATGAGGATAGACAAATCTGTAAAAGATTGACGGCATAAGAGGTGATATAATTCTAAAAAAAATGACCGATACTGCTGTTAGCTTGAAAAATGTTACTAAGGCTTTTGGTCCACACACCGCTGTAAATAATCTTAGTCTGGATGTCCCCACAGGGTCGATATACGGTTTTATTGGCCCCAATGGTTCCGGCAAGACGACAACTATTCGTATGATACTGCATATCATTTATGCGGATAGTGGAATCATTGAGGTCTTAGGACGTCAAGAGACGAGGGCAGCTAATGACCATATCGGATATCTTCCAGAAGAACGCGGGCTTTATAAAAAACTGACACTTCGTCGTCAACTTGCTTATTGCGCTCGTCTGAAGGGGATGCCCGGTCCAAGTATAAATAAATCTATAAACAGGTGGCTGGATCGGATGAATCTATCGGACTGGAGTGATAAAAGAATCGAAGTTCTTTCGAAAGGAATGATGCAAAAAGCTCAATTCATATCGACCGCTATCAGCAGGCCGAAATTGCTGATATTGGATGAACCGTTTGCCGGTCTCGATCCTGTTAATCTTGAAATCATACGAGAAGCTATTTTGGAACTTCGAGAAAAAGATACCACCGTCATTCTATCAACCCATGATATGGCATTAGCGGAAAAATTATGTGATTTCATATTTATGATTTACCATGGAGAAAAAGTTTTAGATGGGAGTTTGACCTCAATTCAAAAAACTTACCGTAAGAATACTGTCCATTTGCGATACCGGGGCGCCACTGATGTAAATCTGCCAAATCTTCCGGGAGTTACGGCGGTGCATAAGCATAGGCAGTATCATGAGATACATACTGACAGCGATCCGCAGATTATCCTCGAAACCGTAAGCAAACACGGACAGGTCGAGCTTTTTGAAATCGCCCGACCCTCATTGCAAGATATATTTATGGAGATCGCTAAACCGGATAAAGGGGGTGGTCCCGATGATTAAATTACTCTTTGTGGCCTGGAATGACTACCGCCAAACGGTGGTATCCAAAACATTTATCATCAGCATTATATTAATGCCCGTCCTTTTCAGCGGCATGGTGGTAGTCAATTTATTTTCTCAGAAAAATATCGATCTAAAAGATAAGCGCATTGCGATCGTCGACCGGACCGATGTTTTGTACGAAAAGATATCAGAAGAAGCGGAAAGGCAAATCGCTATGATATTTTTAAAGGTGATACCGGCGACCGCAAACAGGTGAACCCAAAGATACTTGTCGAACGATTCAAGAGTATTAATTTTAATGAAGATAATCTGATCATCCATTTGTCAGACCGTGTTCGCGAGGGTTCGCTCTTTGCGTTTCTTATTATCGATAAAAAAGTAATCGGTAATAATGAAAATGAGAGGGATGAGACAAAAATACATTACTACACCGATTCGCCAACGATTGTGGAAATTCCTGAGTGGTTTAGTGAAGAGATTAATGAACAAGTGGAAATGATGCGATTCGAGGAAGCAGGAATCGATAAAAGATTCATTAATAAATTGATGCGTCCCATCGAGATGGAGCGATTAGGACTGGCCATGGTTTCTGACACAGGGGCCTTGATTGAGGCTGAAAAGGAAGACCCTTTAAAGACTTTTGGCATCCCGTTTGTCGTTATGATGCTGCTTTTCGTGACCGTTAATATGAGCGCTCCCATGATGTTGAATACGGTGATGGAAGAAAAAATGCAAAAGATAGCGGAGGTGTTAGTGGCATCTATATCGCCTTTCCATCTGATGATGGGCAAACTGCTGGCTGCGACTTTGGTAGGATTGACTTTTTCATTCGTCTATCTTGGCGGCTTATTCGCGATGCTCGTTTTATATACTGCATCCGACATGGTGCCGCTTTCGCTTTATTTATGGTTTTTTCTCTTTCTCCTCCTCGGTCTCCTGAGTTTTGGATCTATCTGGGCGGGGATTGGCGCGGCCTGTTCAGAATTGAAAGACACCCAGAACTTCACTGGACTTGCCGTGATGATGATTCTCATCCCGATCGTATTGTCACCTGCTATAATTCAATCCCCGAACAGCACCTTTTCGGTGATTGTTTCTCTTTTCCCCCCATTTACGCCTATGCTCATGCTTATGCGATTAGCCATTCCACCGGGACCTGCTTCCTGGGAGGTTGGACTGGGCTTGATTTTATGTATCAGTTTTACGCTTCTCTGCGTGTGGGCGGGAGGAAAAATATTCAGGATTGGAATTCTTTCTCAGGGCCAGTCGCCCAGCACCCGAGTTCTTTTGCGCTGGATTTTCTCACGTTAACTTATTGCCTTATCAAAGAGAAAATCAGAGATTGAAGAAGTCATACACGTATGAGTCAAAGTGAATATGCCGTGCTTCACCAGTATGAATGATTTAATCATCGCAGGATTTGGGAAAACGGACATAACCCCGAAAAGTGACGGGACTTTTAAGGTTTTAGATCCGATCTTTTTCCGTGCCTTACACCTAAGGCAGATTGATAAACAGGTTACTTTTCTCGCTGCCGATCTTTTTCAGCTGGACGATGATTTTAAGAAGCTTGTTGCTGAAAAAGTTGAAGAGATCGATGTTGACGGTGACTGGATACTACAGGCTCCCAGCCATCTGGGCACGGCCCCGATTTTTTTTAATCACTACATGGTGCAACCTACCGAGTCCCTTCGCCATTATGATAAGATAGATGACTATGCGGATGCCGCGGCCAGAGCGATTCGTTTAGCGGTAGAGGATGCCACACCGGCGGCAATTGCAGTGGGCGTTACAGAGACCCCTGAAAAACTGGCTCATAATCGCAGGGCATACGACAAGGATGGCAATTTTGTATTCGTCACGATGGAAAAATGGCTCACTCAACCTGATCACCTTGTTTATAAACCCCATGATCGGCAGTTGGGAATTGTGTATCTAAAAAGAGAGGGTAAACGCCCAATCACGCTCATTAATTATGTTAACCACGCTCTATGCCTGGTTAATGAATTCGGCAATATATCAGGGGAGTACTGTGGGCGGTTCTGTCAAATGATCGATGCTGAAGAGATTGATGCACTTTTTGTTCAAGGGGCGCTCGGTGATGTTGCCCCCAATCGTGAAACCGATGATCCCGCGGACTATTTATCGAAAATCTTATTGGAGCTATGGCATCAACTCATCGAAACCCTTGAACCGACATCCGAGGTAAAAATAAAATTAGCAAGTAAAACAATAGAAATACCATTTCAACCTGTAGCATTGTCCGACGAAGTTAAACAAAGTATCGAGAAACCCCAATCCCCAACCCTGAACGACCCGATGTTTCGGAATGCAACAGGTTCCTGGCAATGGAAAGATAAAGGACAGGTTGACCACAGGGAAAATCATGATAGATACAAATACTGGCTGGCGACACGGTTTGCGGGGCAGAAGAGCTATCCCTATACGATGCGTGCAATCACCATTGGATCCTCATCCCTGCTTTTTATACCAGGGGAACCTTTCTCTGAAACGGCTTTTAAAATTCGAGCGGCGGCACCCCAGGAAAATGTTCTTATCCTTGCAAGTCCTTCAGCTGAAGCAGGGTACTTGGCCACACCTCTCGCCCACAGGGAAGGGGCAAATGAGCATGATCTGTCAGCGCTAAGTTATGATTCAGAACCTGCTATAGTCAAAGCCGCAGTGCAACTGCTGTGTGATGACGTCTTAGTCTAAATGAATAGCCATGACGCAGCGATCAAAAATTAAGCCGCTATCGCCCGTTGAAGAGGATTTGCCGGGTATAATCACGTTAGTGGATAGTGTAATGCGCGAAGGCAGCAAGCAAAGCATGCTAACGGACTATCCCCTGGTTTTCCGAAAAGAGAACAGAGAAAACATGCACGTTATAAAAACGGGGGGAAGGATTGTCGCAGAAGTTCCCTTTATTCCGCGAATTATCAAATTAGGACAGAGCCAATTTTCCATTGGCATCATATCCGCAACTTCAACGCACCCCGATCATCGCAAAAAAGGTTACGCCTTAGCATGCCTTAATGAAAATATTGAATTAATGGAAAAGAATGGCATCGAACTGTCTGTTTTATGGACCATTGTTCCAACATTTTATTTTTATAATCACAGTCAATTTCAGGCCATAAGAAAGCAGATGGTAATGTATCTGTGCGAGAAGAGAGATGCCTTCTATTTTACTCATCATGGACACGAAATCGTTCGCTATAACCCGGATAAGCAAGACTATTTAGATGCCATAAAATCCATGCACAATGAAGAACCCAATGGGGCATGCCGCGATACTGATACATACAAAGGTTATTTTTCTCTGCCGAACATGACTACCTGGATAGCATTAGACAAAGGGCAGCCAATAGCTTATCTAATCGCAAGTTTAGCGACGAATAAACCGGGTATAATTGAAGGGGGCGGTGACGAAATAGCGATTGAAACCCTTATCCAGCATGCATTGTCAGAATGGCCTGAATTTGATGAGCCAATTCGTTCCTATGGCTACCTGCTGCCTTCGAGACTGGGTAAGGTAATGGAAAGTAAACTGCCTGACCGCCATGAGCCATGGAGCGGTAATATGATGATTAGATTAAATCTACCGCGAAATTTTTTTGAAAGTATTAAGCTATGGCTTGAAAAAAAGAACAATGGCAGGAAACGAGCTTTTTCAATCGAAATATCTGATATGGATGAAATAATTTCATTCGATTTTACGAAGGATGGATTAAAGATCGGTCAACGTAAAAATACTGATCATCTGACACTGACACGGCGCCAATTAACGTCTGCCGTATTTGGTTATCACCAGGAGGTTCCGATAATGGGCAATAATCTATTATCGGATATTTTCCCTTTTTACTTTCCTCTCTGGATACTCGATCACAGTTAGCGTATTGCTTATTCCGCAGTGCATCCCTTGATTATTCTTTCGGTGTTATTGTCTATCCAGTCCCAGTCCAGATCGATGCCCAGTCCCGGATCTTGAGGAAGGCGCTGATAACCTTCATCATCGACTTCGAGGGGATTGTTTTTTAAAGCAAAACGAAAAATAGGGTGATGCGCTTCGACAAAGCGGCTGAGTTCGGTAGCACAGGCGACATGAAGATTAGCCACATCGATGATGGGCGAGGCAGCAGTATGGATTTCCAGCTCGTAGCCCATAAGTTCACACATACCAAGCGCTTTCATTAATCCGGTGATACCACCTTTTAAATGAACATCACCTCGGGCGATATCTATAGCCCCCTGAATTAAATATTGGGGTAATTCATGGAGGCGGACAGTTTCCGCGGCAAGAACCGGTGTTTCTATATCGTCCGCCAGTTTTTTCAGCTGATTTATCTGTCGATCAGGAATAGGTTCTTCAAACCAGAGGAATTTTAACTTATCCAATTCTCTACCAATTTCCAAAGCCTCAACAATGTTTAGCTCAGCTATGGAGTCGATCATCAGCGGAAAATCCGGCCCCACTATTTCGCGCGCCAAATGCAACCGGGGGATGACGCTGGCAGGTCCTCCCAGGGGTTGTAATTTAATGCCAGAATACCCGGCATCTTTTTTCGCCCTCACGGCTTTATCTACTGCTTCCGGAGTTTGAATAAGGTGGGGTGGAAGGCTGGCATAGAGAGGGACCTTGTCGCGAACTTTCCCCAGCAGGGTGGCGATGGGAAGTCCGGCTACTTTCCCTTTGATATCCCATAGGGCCACGTCTAATTCAGCCTGAATAGTATCGGTCAGTCCATATAAATGCCGGTTCAATTGTCGAATGCTCTGCCATATCTTTTCATGGCACAGAGGGTCATGGCCCACGACATGATGATAATAGACATCGTGAATGAGGTTTGCATTAGCGGGTCCACAGCCAACTACTCCATAACCCATGCTGTATCCCTCAATGCCTTCATCGGTAGAAAGGCTGATCAGGGGATAATACCAATAGCGAGGGACTTCTTTAGGAATCGGTTGATCTTCAAACCAGAGTGAAAAATCGAGTTTAACCAGACGTGTCGTTATATCAGTTACTTTCATATTATTAATTCAGCTGCAAAATTGTGAGGCTTGATTTAATTCTCAAGATCGGGCTCAAACTTCTGAATAATAAATTTATAATGTCAATCTACAGTTCATCCTAAGGGTTGGGGTTCTCCAACTCTACTTTGAGGCTACCAATACAGGGAAGGTTGCGATATTTTTCCGCATAATCCAGACCATAGCCGACGACAAATTTATTGGGTATTTTAAATCCTATAAAATCCGCATTAAACGGGACTTCGCGACGGCCTTCTTTTTCTAATAAAATGCAAGTCCGCAATGAGGCCGGACCCCGCTGCTTTAAATAATCAAAGGCAAAAGAAATGGTATGGCCGGTATCAAGGATGTCATCGATAAGGAGGACATGCCGATTGCTTAGATCCAGGCGAATGGTATCAACGATATCAGGTGTCCTGTCGGGGAGTGTCCCATTGCGATAGCTGAAGATGCGAACACAGTCTAAGCGAAGAGAAAGATTAACCTCCCTTAATATATCTGCAGTAAAGAAGACAGCCCCATTTATGATAGAGATTACCGTTAATTCGTCACAATCTTTATAACATGCACTTACCTCCTGGCCTAACTCCATGACCCGTTTATTGATTTCTTCTTTTGTAAATAGAATCTGTTCGAGATCTTCTAACATGATTATATAATTAATGAAGATAGTTTATACTTAATACCGGTGGCCAACTAACGATCTTAAGATATTTGATCCCACGTGTTTGGAAAGGCATTATGAATATACAGGTCAAACCGGGTATGATTCAATAGGCATCCTCGATCCTTTTATTTTGACAGTGCAGAGGGCGGCGTTCAGATAATGAGCTATGATTACGGTTACGGTCCGTAAACTGGTTAAGAGATTCGATGCTACAGTTGCACTCGATAGCGTCGATCTTTCAATTTACGCGGGCGAGCTTTTTTTTCTCCTGGGACCAAGTGGTTGCGGTAAAACTACTCTACTGCGCACCATTGCTGGTTTTTATATCCCCGAGAAAGGTCAAATAAATTTCGGCTCTGAAGAGGTTACACGCCTGGCTCCACATAAAAGAAATACCGGTATGGTTTTTCAGAATTACGCATTATGGCCCCATATGACAATAGAAGAAAATGTCAGCTTCGGGCTTGAACAACGAAAACTGAATAAAAATGAGATTAAGCAGCGAGTAACCGAATCATTAAAAGCCGTGGACATGTATCCCTATGCCCACCGCAAGCCCAATCAGCTTTCCGGCGGTCAGCAACAGCGGATAGCCCTCGCTCGAGCCCTGGTCATTCGGCCGCAATGTCTTCTCCTTGATGAACCTCTCTCCAATCTGGATGCCAAGCTCCGCCTTGAAATGAGGTCAGAAATCAGGCGCGTCTGCAAAGAGAGCAAATTAACTACGATTTATGTGACGCATGATCAAAAGGAGGCGTTATCAATCGCTGACCGCATAGCTATTTTAAACGAGGGGAGGGTGTTGCAGGTGGGAAACCCGCAAGCAATATATAAGCACCCACAGAACGCATTTGTCGCAGATTTTATCGGCGAGACAAATTTTGTTGAGGGCACACTGCTACAGTGCAGCGGAGGAACCGCCCTCGTAAAAACAGGATTAGGGAATATCCGAGGTCTTTGGCCGGAGGAATCGAACAATCTCACGGAAGGAGCTGAAGTACGCCTGTCCATCCGTCCGGAATCTATTCACATTGAAAGAAATGCTTCATCTGAAAATTGCTTTCGAGGCCGAATCAAAGAGACCCTATACTATGGCGAGCTGGGCCAATATAATTTTTTAAGCGATGATGTGAGTTTGAAGGTATTCGAGATCAATCCGCGGTATTACGGGATTTCTCCTGAATTAGAACTTTATGCCTGTGTTGAACCCGGAGAGGTCATTGTTCTAAAAAAGTAGACGAAGATGCGTAATTATTTCCTGATCGCATTAATTTCTATCATTATTGCCGTGCCGTTCCTCTTGCGGAAAAAAGAGGGTAAGATTGATGATAGTGATGAAAAATTAGTTATTATCTCACCTCACCTGGAATCCATTCGCTATGAATTCACCCAGGGATTCAAAAAATGGTATAAAAACAAAACAGGGTTAACCGTAGATATCGATTGGCGCGTGCCCGGCGGGACAAGTGAAATTGTGCGCTTTATAAATTCTGAATATACGAGCGCCTTTCGCCTTTACTGGGAGCGGGAATTAAAGAACGCATGGAGCTTAAAGGTTCAGGAAAATTTTACGAATAGCCGCATCGTATTAGATGATTCACCAGAAGACGATTCTATCGCTGAGGCGTCCCGCCGCGCTTTTCTAAATTCTAATATAGGTTGCGGGATGGACATCATGTTTGGTGGGGGCAGCTATGATTTTATACAACAGGCACGTGCCGGCCGCTTAATTAATTGCGAATTACTGAATCGACGACCGGAATGGTTCGGTGAAAATGGTATTCCCAAAGCTTTTGCGGGAGAACCATTCTGGGATGAGGAAGGGCGTTGGATTGGAGCCGTTCTCGCTACTTTTGGAATTATATACAACCATGATTCACTCCATCGGCTTGGCATAGAGGGGTATCCCCACAAGTGGGAAGACTTGGATAATCCTCGCTACTTCGGGGAAATTGCGTCTGCCGATCCAACAAAAAGCGGTTCTGTGAACAAAGCGTTTGAAATGATTATCCAGGAGCAGATGCAATTGCTTTACCGCCAATACCAGTTGGAAAATAGCAATCTTTCAGAAGATTTAGAAAAGCGGGCAATCGAGGATGGGTGGATGAAAGGAATTCAATTGATCCAGACAATCTCTGCCAATGCGCGGTATTTTACCGATTCATCGACAAAAATATCGATTGATGTTTCGACGGGGGATTGTGCAGTTGGTATGAGCATTGATTATTACGCCCGTTACCAGGAAGAACAAATGAAAAATCGTGAGGGGAGAAAAAGATTTGGTTATCAAATGCCCCAAAATGGATCAGCTGTTTCCGTAGACCCCATCGGTATCTTCCGTGGTGCGGAAAATTCTGAATTGGCCCAGGATTTTATAGAATATGTTATTTCGCTGGAAGGACAGAAACTCTGGAATTTTAAAGTTAAATCACCAGGTGGCCCGGAACAGTATGCACTCAGACGTCCTCCTGTCCGCATGGAGTTATACGCAGAAGCATTTAATCCCTATCGATCGGATCCCTCCGTAAATCCTTATTTAGATGCCGGTGAATTTGTCTACGAGGGTGGATGGACAGGTCCCCTTTTCAATGAGTTGAGATTTATAATAAAAACAGCATTCATCGATGTGCATAAGGATTTAAAAGAAGCCCGTGAAGCATTAATTGAAAATAATTTTCCCGAAAATGCCGTGGCTGAATTTAATGATTTATCAGCTATCAGTTATGCTGAAGCTATGGGGCCAATTAAAAACGCGATACGATCACGTAACCGTATTGAGGAAGTAGTGCTTGCAAAAAGACTTTCTCACCATTTTCAAAAAAAGTATAAGGAAACCATTCGCCTTGCTTACGGGGGTAGTTAATTTGAATATTTACTGATAAAAAATCTGATAAATTATGAAAGATTAAAAGCGATGGAATTGCTTTTGGAATCTTTGATAAAAATATTGTCAGTATTTCATTCATTTCCGGGATCAGAAAGACACAACTTATGGTAAACGACGAAAAAGAAATAATTGCTCCACCGAGAGCACTGCTTGCCAATAATCCTCTCAAGTGGTTGAAGTATTTTGGTCCCGGCGCTATTATCGCCTCTGCTACCATTGGAAGTGGTGAAACGTTATTTGCCACGCGCGGTGGCAGTCTTTTTGGATATAATATATTATGGATTTTTGTTTATGTTTCGATTCTCAAATGGGTTCTCTGTTACAGCAGCATGCGGCATATGATATTAAGCGGCGCCCATCCTTATGAGCGCTGGAGTTTTATCCCCGGCCCGCATGGATGGTTTCCGATATTCATGTTTAGTATACCCCTGATTTTATGGCCGATTTGGTATGGATTTCTCTCAGGAGTCATGGGAACGGCATTCATGTGGGTTTTTGGCGTCAGGGAAGCGTTTGCCGGAAATGATGTCTATATATGGGCTACTCTATTTCTATGCCTGGGCATTGTTATCCTTTTTATTGGCAGTTACTCTTTCGTGGAGATAGGCCAAATCACGATTATCGGTCTCATGACATTGTGTATGGTCATCGCCATTTTTTACATGGGAGCTGATTGGTTGGCAGCATTCAAAGGAACGATTGTTCCTCAAGCGGTGAGTTTCCCGGATTGGATATACGAGGTAAAACCGGATATGAAAAATCGTTCGGCCTGGCTGGAGGTTCTTGTCTACACGGGTGTTATAGGCGGCGCCAGTTTCGACTACCTTGGCTATGTGGCATTCCTGCGGGATAAAAAGTGGGGCCGCAGTCACATGGAATTAGCGACGAAAGAGGAGCTGAGTGAGATTGCCGAAGAAAAAGATCATTCTGCCAGGCTCTGGGTCCGTGCCGCGCTCATTGATACGAGCTGCAGTTTTGCCATGATCATTTTTCTTTCTGGGTGTTTTTCCATGCTGGGAACAATAGTCCTTCGGCCACAGCATCTTTTCCCGAATGACATGAATCTTCTCAACTACCAGGGCGAATTTTTCACGGCACTCGCGCCCTGGCTGCTCCCTTTATATAAAGTAGCAATATTCTTTGCTTTTCTCTCCATTATTTACGGTGGCCCGGAACTGGCGGTTAGGGTCTTTTATGAATATTTTAATTCTTTACCACGATTTCGAAACCGCGTGCCTATGCGCAAAATCAGAATTTTCGTGATTGTCTGGTGCATAATTGGAGGCATAATACTTCTCTGGTTGAGCAAAGCCTACCCGGGTGTAACGCTAGTTGAGTATATCACCCCGGCGAGTCTCATTTCCGGTGTCTTGTCGTGTGGATTATATTGCCTTTTCAACCCGTGGATGGATTGGAAATTTCTTCCGACTGAATTGAGAATGAATCGCTTCCTTGTGATTCTAAATATACTGGCGGGTGTAATTTTCGTGGCAACCGGACTTAAAGCTCTTTGGGATCATTGGGAATTCAATTATCTAATCCTCGGCGGGCACATTGTCATATGCATGGTATTGGCAAAAATGATATTCAAAAGATATCTCTCTAAAAGACCGGCCTGATCAAGCTGCGACAATTTTTAGAGATTACTTTTCAATTATTTTACAATGTAGTCATAAGCTTTCTACTCTTTATCGACTTCATTACAAATCACAGCAGCGTAAAGCCGAGAATGCTTCTTAAGCAGTCTGCATGTTCACATCCAAGGCTGATGTATAGCGCAAAAGAACATCGGTCAATTCTTTGATCCGTCTGTTAAGTTCAGTGTCATGAATTTCATTTTCGCGGAAGGCATCAGAAGTGGCATATACAAAGCGGGGAATTATCAAGCAACGAAAATCCAGCATGAGAGAGTTAGCGAATGGCATGACTGACATATAACTGCTGTTTCCTCCAGCTGAACAGATAAATCCTACAACCTTTTCGGTCCAGGCTTTGCCCGTTAATTCAAGGAGGTTTTTAGCCACAGCATTGACATCAAAATTGTAGATAGGAGTGGAAATAATTATACCTGACGCTTTCTCGATTTTATGCGTGAGTTTAATGACTTGCTCGTTATTATAACAGGAATGGCCGTCACAGTGTGGAAGATCCCAATTCGCAAGGTCAACATGCTCAATTTTATGATCAGAGTTTTTTAAAATTTCGAGGGCATAACGGGCCATAGCCGTGCTGTGGCTGTGTGAATTCAAACTGCAGCTAATTAATATCAATTTCATTAGAATGAATTTACTATTACTTAAGTTTAATAAAAGACAATGCCTAATGGCACCGCTGGATTAGATTATTAAGTCTGGTAATATATTTCCCCGAGAAAGGTTTGAAGCATTATTATCGTTTTATGGGATATTTTTTTAATCTCATTGTTTGTGCGATGAAGCGGATAATAAAAATAGGGTTATATTTTAAATACCGTTTCCAAAGTCTTCCTGGTTCTTGAATTAAACGAAACAACCATTCAAATCCTGAACGTTGGATCCAACGTGGCGCCTGTCGGATTTGGCCGGTGTAAAAATCGAAAGCGGCCCCGACACCGAATAGCAATACGGTATTTAATTTCGGCAGATATTCGGCCATAAACTTTTCCTGCTTTGGGGTGCTAAGCCCGACCCATACAATAGAGGGAGCCGCGCCCTCAATAATTTTCACTAATTCGGACTCCTCCTGATCATTTAGTTTTCTGAATGGGGGAGTATAATGTCCGACAATATTTAAGCGGGGGAAGCGTTCTTTGAGTGTTCTGGAAAGTTCCTTCGCGACCCCGGGTGCCCCACCATAAATAAAATGACCATAGGAAGTATTTTCGGTGGCAGCGCATACTTCGTCCATCAGATCAGGGCCATAAACACGATTAATATTGTTTTGAGCACGCCACTTGCCAATCCAAACCAGTGGCATGCCGTCAGGAGTGACGAGATAGGCGCGGTTATATATTTTAGACAATTCCGGATCGTTTTGCGCTTCACTTATTCCATGAACATTAGTCACGCAAACATAACCTTTTTCTCCTTTTCCCAAAGCGTCAAGAACGGCATCTCTTGCAGACTCAAGAGTTATAGCGCTCACCGCTATACCTTGAACATTAAAAGTCTCAATTTGTGTTATGGGCACACTCACATTCAGGAGATTACAATTGTCGTCTTTATATGCCTTGACCAGCTAATCTTTAAATTGCGATATTCAATGAATAGATAATTCTACCACAAATAATGAATTGGCGTAGTGCAATTTTAATATTAACGGGGGTTTTAGCAGCTTGTTCATCTTCCAATAAAGACACAGAAACTTACCGTATCGCGGTTATCCCAAAAGGGACAACCCATGTTTTCTGGAAATCCATACACGCCGGTGCGATTAAAGCGGAACGTGAGTTCAATGCTTTGAATATACCGGTGGAAATAATATGGAAAGGCCCCCTGAAGGAGGATGACCGTTCAGCTCAAATTAACGTAGTCGAAAATTTTATTGGACAGGAAGTCGACGGCATTGTCCTTGCTCCTTTGGATAGCAAAGCCCTCGTAGCCCCAGTAATAAAGGCGGAGCGGGCGGGAATACCAACGGTGATATTTGATTCGGGACTCGAATATGAGGGGATCGCGAGTTTCGCCGCAACCGATAACTACAAGGGTGGTCGCATGGCGGGTGAATATCTTGTCGAGCTTCTGGAAGGGAAAGGAAAGGTTATAATGCTGCGTTTCATGGTTGGATCAGCCAGTTCCACAGCGCGCGAACAGGGTTTTCTCGACGTGGTTTCGCGCTATCCAGATATTCAACTCCTCTCTACCGATAAGTACACCGGCGCTACGCGAGATACCGCACATACTGCTTCTCAAAATATCCTGAATCGTTTCGGAGATGAGGTGGATGGTATATTTATGCCTAACGAATCTTCCACCAACGGAATGTTATTAGCTTTACGCGCCATTGGGCGTGCTGGTGGTGATGTAAAATTCGTAGGTTTTGATGGCGGCGATCAAAATGTGCAGGGGGTGGAAGCAGGAGACATTCAGGGGATCGTTATTCAGGACCCGTTCAAAATGGGTTACGTCGGGGTAAAACTAATGATCCAACATCTTCAAGGGCAAAGCGTCAAACAGCGTGTCGATACCGGGGCAACACTTGTCACACGCGATAATTTAAATGACGGTCATATCCAAAAGCTTCTCTTTCCTCCGCTGGATAAATATGCGGAACGTCTGTAAGCACTTTGGTGCCGATGAAAGCACGCATATGGAAATACTAAGGGGTTCCTATGCACCTGATGCGGAAGTGATTACACAAGATTCAAGCCATTCATCCCGGGCCACCCGCTAAACTTTAATTGCGATATTTCAAAGGATAGACAACCTTTACACGAAATATGAATCTGCGCATCGGGTTTTTTATATTTGCTGGTTTATTTTTAGCGAGCTGTACTGCTTCCAATATAGAGGCTGAAAAATATCGTATCGCCGTTATCCCGAAAGGCACCACCCATGTCTTTTGGAAATCTATTCATGCCGGGGCATTGAAAGCGGAACGCGAGTTTAACGCTTCTGGTATCCCGGTAGAAATAATCTGGAAAGGGCCGCTAAAAGAAGATGACCGTTCAACTCAAATCAACCTCGTAGAAAACTTTATTGGTCAAAAAGTCGATGGTATCGTGCTTGCGCCTCTGGATAGCAAAACGCTGATCACGCCAGTGATTAAAGCAGAACGCGCGGGAATCCCCACTCTGATATTTGATTCGGGTCTCGAATATGACGGTATCGTAAGTTATGTCGCCACTGATAATTACAGGGGCGGTCGCATGGCGGGTGAATATCTTGTTGAGCTTCTCGAAGGTAAGGGAAATGTAATAATGATGCGGTTCATGGTGGGATCGGCAAGTGACACAGCGCGCGAACAAGGTTTTCTCGATGTGGTTACGTCATACCCGGAGATTAATCTTCTTTCTACAAATAAGTATACTGGCGCTACTCGCGATTCCGCATATTCTGCCTCGCAAAATATCCTGAATCGCTTCGGAGACAAGGTGGATGGCATATTTATGACTAACGAATCTTCAACTAACGGAATGCTCTTAGCTTTACGCGCAATTGGACGAGCTGAAGGCGATGTAAAATTTGTTGGATTTGACGGCGGTGATCAAAACGTGCAGGGGCTGGAGGCCGGTGACATTCAAGGATTCGTCATTCAGGATCCATATAAGATGGGATACACCGCGGTTAAATTGATAATTCAACACCTCCAAGGGCAATCTGTAGTAAACCGTGTCGATACCGGAGCCACCTTAGTAACCCCAGATAATTTAAATGATGATCAAATCCAGAAGCTTCTCTTCCCACCCTTGGATGATTTTATATAAAAACTGTAAGATGACTGTGTCCTGGAGAAGAGACTAAATGCTCAAATAACAGAAATAGCGATGCGATTACAAATGCGGGGTGTCAGTAAACGTTTTGGTGCAACGCCGGCTTTAAACGATGTCAATTTTGAAATAAATGCCGGTGAAGTACATGCCTTGATAGGAGAAAATGGAGCGGGAAAAAGTACGCTAATGAAGATACTCAGTGGTGCCTATTCTCCGGATGCGGGTAAAATTACGCTCGAGGGGAAAGCCTTTACTCCTGGCAATCCTCTACACGCTCGGAAAGCCGGTATTGCGATGATTTATCAGGAACTTAATCTCGCCCCGCATCTAAACGCGGAGGAAAATATTCTACTTGGCAAAGAACCAAGCCGGTTTGGCTGGCTCAATCCTGCGAAGCGGCGTCAACTTGCTCAAGAAGCATTAGATAAACTTAATCATCCTCATTTACCGCTGGATAAGCCAGTCCATCTCCTTTCCCTCGCTGAACAGCAGGTTATAGAAATTGCGCGCGCCTGTATCGGGTCAGCACATCTCCTAATTATGGATGAACCTACTAGCAGCTTGACTCGAGTCGACGTTCAAAATCTCTTTTTAATAATAAAAAAGTTACGTGATCAGGGCGTCAGTATTATTTACATCAGTCACTTTCTTGAAGAATGCCAGGAAGTTGCTGATCGTTATACCGTGCTTCGAGATGGAATCACGGTAGAGAGTGGAGCGATGGAATCAGTAAAATTCACCGAATTAATCCATCTCATGGTAGGGAGAGAGATAAACGAAATATTTCCTAAAATCCCTCACACCATCGACGAACCGGTTCTAGAGATCAGCAATCTTGCCGGGTCGAAAAGGCCACGTTCTGTGAATCTTAAATTACGCAAAGGTGAAATCTTCGGGATTGCCGGGCTCGTTGGTGCGGGTCGAACGGAGACAGTCCGCGCTTGCTTTGGTCTTGATGAAGTAAAAGAGGGGAGCGTTTATGTCTATGGAAGAGATAAAACGCAAACCATACCACGAAGGCGCTTGGATGAGGGAGTGGGATTTTTAAGCGAAAACCGCAAAGAAGAAGGTCTCATGCTAAATAGAGATGTGGCAGAGAACCTGACAACTACTGATTATAATCACTTCACCCACTGGGGGTTTATTAGCAAAACCAGGCAGCATGCGTCTGCTAAACAGATGATCGATCGTTTGGAAATTAAATCGCGCGAATTATCACAATCAGTGAATGAACTCTCAGGCGGCAATCAACAGAAGATCGCTCTAGGCCGTCTCTTGCATCACAAAGCTAATATATACTTACTCGATGAACCTACCCGGGGCATTGATATTGTGAGTAAAGCTCAAATCTACAAAATTATGGGCGAACTGGCAAAAGAAGGGAAAGCAGTAATATTTATCAGTTCCTATCTTCCAGAATTACTGGGAGTATGTGATACCATTGGTGTTATGTGTCGCGGAATAATGCAAACATCTCGTCCAGCAAGAGAGTGGACCGAACATGAAATTTTAGGGGTAGCAATTGGCCAACAAGTTGATAACTGAAAAATCTAATGGATACTGCTAAGGAAAATTGGTTAAGCAAAATATCATCCCAAGTCCCAATCATGGGACCTATTTTGGGCCTCATTCTCGTGGTCTTACTATTCTCTAAAACGCGAGGATTTATAACCCCCAATAATATTACAATTATTTTAACCCAGACGGTTATCGTTACCATTGCAGCGCTTGGGATGACAAAAATAATTGTCAGTGGCGGTATTGATTTAAGCGTCGGAGCAGTGGTAGCGTTTACCAGTGTGCTCGGCGCTCATGCGGTGGCTCAAGGTTTGCCCATGGTCTTAGTGATTCTCATCGCTCTCGGCGGTGGCGGACTCTTTGGGTTCATCAATGGGAGTATCATTGCCGGTTTTAAAATGAATCCTTTCATCGTCACTTTAGGCATGATGGGGGTAGCACGAGGAGCCTCAAAGTGGTTGGGAAAAAACCAAACCGTGAATTTTGATCCTGAGTCCACCATTAATCTCCTCATGAATAATCCCGCCCAAATAGGGAACTATATAGTCCCATTATGGCTGCCCCCGATTGGCGTTTTGATGGCATTGTTTATGGCTGTAATAATCAGTGTGGTTATGAATAAAACGGTATTTGGCCGTCACATTTACGCCATCGGTTCTAATGAAGCTACCGCACGTCTCTGCGGAATTCGCACAGAGTTGACAAAACTCAAAGTTTATATTTTCGCAGGACTGCTTTATGGTCTGGCTGGAGTAATGCAACTGTCGCGCTTGCAACAGGGAGATCCGACTGTCGCCATCGGTCTCGAACTCGATGTCATCGCCGCCGTCGTTATCGGTGGGGCCAGCCTGAGCGGTGGAACGGGAAGTGTCTTTGGGGCGGTTATTGGAGCTCTTATCATGGCTACTTTACGCAATGGCTCCGATCAGGTGGGGTGGCCAAATTACGCCCAGGAAATTATTATTGGTCTGGTTATTGTTCTCGCTGTTGGTCTCGACCGTTTTCGGCAAAGTCGGCTAAATTAAGGTCTCTCATAAAAAATAAATAGTGGTCAAAAATTCCTATTTAGTTTGACAGTAGCAAATTTCGTTCAAGATAAGAGATACACTTTCACTTAATACATCATTGTTATGTCACATGCAAAATTAGAAGAAAAACCGATTGGAAGATCGGGGTTAACGATGAACTCCATCAGTTTAGGTTGCGTTACATTTGGTCGAGAAATAGATGAAGAAGGATCATGGAAGATTCTCGATCACGCCATGGAAGCGGGCATTAAGTTGTATGACACGGCCGAAATGTACGGGGGAGGAAACGCTAAAGAAAATCGCAAAAATTGGCTGGGTATCAATGACACCCGTGAAGTAACAACAGAAATGTATTCATCAGAAAAAATACTTTACCGATGGATGAAGGATCGTGGCTGTCGAGATGAAATGGTTATCTGCACGAAAGTCAGTGGGGCTAATAACGCTCCTGATAATATACGAAAGAAAGTAGGGGATAGCCTCGATCGTCTGGGTACAGAGTCCGTCGAGATATATATGCTTCATGAACCGGACTCCAATGTGCCGATTGCTGAATCACTCGATGCGCTCAATGAACAGGTCGTGGCAGGTAGAGTTAAAGTTATTGGGTGCAGTAATTTTACGGAAGAAATGCTGCAGGAATCATTGGAAATCAGTGAAAAAAAAGGATGGGCGCGATTTGAAATAACAGAACCTCCTTTCAGTCTGGCAGACCGGAGGTATGAGCCTGAATTACTTCCCTTATGTACGAAAGAAGATATTTCAACCATACCTTACAGTCCTCTCGGCGCAGGTTTTCTCGCTGGTAAATATAGCTCGGATCGATCTAAGTTTCCGAAAGGAACTCGATTCGATATATCACCCGGGCATGCCGACATATATTTTAATGATCATAATTTTCGTGTTGTAGAGAGGTTAAGGGAAAAAGCCAAAGAGATGGGTGTCCCCATGGTTCAATTGGCAATGGCCTGGGTTATGACCAATCCTCACGTCACAAGCACGCTCATCGGCGCGAGAAAGACAGAGCACATAGACAATGCCATTCTCGCCTTGGAAATGGAGCTTGATCCAGATTTACGCGAAGAGATGTCAAATTGGGACTGATCTTTTTTCCAGTTGAAAGGATAAATGGAGCCTGGCTCGATATAAATACGTCCTGCTGAAGAATACCCAAATGCCTGTTCGTCTGAGCAGATCGTGGTAAGGCATGGGAAACCGGCTCATCCATGATTAAGAGGAAAGTATAATGTAACTCAGAGTTGGATGTTGGAGATCAAGGCAACTATACTTTCGCTTATCTATTCCGCCATTGCCTCTACAGCTTCACTTTACCGGATGAGACCACGTCCTGTTTTATATCAGATTACCTCGCGATTTAAATCTATCAGGTATTGTTTGCATTCAGAATAGGAATTCATGATAGTCGCAACCCTATTCAACACTCTACCTCCTCCACATTTTAATAGATTAAATGCTATTGTATATGATATTAAATTTAAAGCGATTGTTCTTATTATCCGCGCTTCTCTTATTTATGGGCTGCAGTGGTAAGCAGATTGAGGTAATAGCCGAGACTCAGGAAAAACATTATCTTCGTGGTAAAAGCCTGCTCCAGGAAGGACGCAAACAGGAAGCTCTCGAAGCATTTCTCAAAGTTGTCGATAAACGCAATGATGCCGCAGAATCACATTTGGAAGTTGGTAGTCTCAGCCTCACTCATATCAGGGATCCCATTGCCGCTATTTATCACTTTCGCAAGTATCTTGAACTTAAACCTGACACTGAACAATCAAAGTTGGTGCGACAGCTTATAGAGACCGCGAAGAAAGATTTTGCGAGAAGCCTACCCGGAAAACCGTTTGAAAATGAGTTCGAGCGACTTGATCTAACGAATCTTATCGAACAATTAAGAAAAGAAAATCTAGACCTTAAAAAGCGCCTCGCTCATTCCATCCGTGAATACGAACAATCACAGAAGGGATACGATTTATTGCGAAAACAAATCGAGGCGCAAGCACAAGCGGAAGCGGCTGGCCGCGATCAGCCTGAAGTTGTCCAACCTGTCCTCCCGGTGGCCTCTTATAACAATGCAGATCGACCGGATATTTATATAGTGCAACCGGGAGATAATCTTAGCCGTATCAGCAAAAAATTATTCAATACCCCAGGGCGATGGCGTGATATTTACGAAGCAAACCGCAATACACTATCCAGCCCTCACTCGATCAGAGTAGGGCAGGAATTAAAAGTTCCTTTATAGGTTTTACGTCGAATATATTCGATCTGACATTATTTATTTCGGTATAGAAAATGGCTTGGGTTTTGTCTATAAGCATTTTTCAGTAAATTAATATAAATGAGCTATTTTGATTATAATGCGACAACCCCGCTGCTTTCAATTGCCGAAAAAACGTGGATAAAAGCAAGCCGAGAGCATTGGTATAATCCATCCAGCCCATATAGTCTCTCGGCAAGAGCAAGAAACTACCTCGATCACCTGCGAAGTGATCTCGCTTCCCATCTTGGTTGTGAAGCGGAGACCATCATTTTTAACTCGGGGGCTACAGAAGGAAATAACGCGGTGTTTAATTACATGGCTAAAAAGAGTGATCCCCTTTCTCGCGTTCTTATATCGTCAATAGAACATCCCTGTGTATTAGAGTCTGCTGAAGAGACTTTTCCAGACAAAGTTGATTTCATACCCGTATCCCATAACGGCGTTGTCGATATGGATATATTGCCCGGTTTGCTTAAAAAGGAAAAATACCAATTAGTTTCGGTGATGGCTGCAAATAATGAAACGGGTGTGATCCAGCCCTGGAGAGACATTTTAAAATTATGTCATAAATACAAGATCACCTATCATTGTGATGCTTCGCAATGGGTGGGTAAACTGCCCTCTAATGATCTCGGGCAATGCGATTTTATAACCGGTTGTGGTCATAAATTCGGGGGTCCAAAAGGAGTTGGATTTTTAAAAATAGCTAAAGAATTTAGCGATTTTAAGGACTTCCAGGGAGGGGAGCAAGAATCGGGACACCGTGGCGGGACAGAAAATATACCGGGGGTAGCTGCGATGATTGCGGCTCTCAATGAAATTTCTATAAATTATAGAGATACTATAAATAACCAGAAAAAACGCGTAAGCGAATTTTCTGGTCTTATTCAGACAAAGGTCCCGGGGGTGAAGATCATAGGGCAGGATGTTGATCGATTGTGGAATACCCTCTCAATAATTTTACCTGATTTCGGTAATCTCCGCTGGGTCTTGCGACTTGATAAACACGGCTTTGCCGTATCGACAGGTTCAGCCTGTGCAACGGGAAAAGAAGGTCCTTCACATGTCCTGGCCGCAATGAAATACCACCCCGGTGAAATGAACCGCGTAATTCGAATAAGTGGTGGGTGGGATACTTCAAGCGAGGAATGGCAATCACTGGTTGACGCCTTCGGGTGTGTATGGACCGAACTGAAGGAATCACAACTTGAATCGGGTAGCACCGAGATTATCTCGCTTTAAATAGGAGACGAATTGATTTGCCCGGTTCTATAGTTTATCCCTTTTAAGTGCATGCGAATATCGACCCTGAAAATTCAGAACTTTAGAAATATTGAATTTGCATCTCTTCAGTTTGACTTAAATTGCCAGTATTTATTGGGCGATAATGGAGAGGGAAAGACTAACCTCTTAGAGGCCATTGGCTTGCTTACAGCCCTTAGGTCTTTTCGCACGCGGCAAACCAGGTATATCATACGCTCCAACTGTCATGAAGCGCAAATGGTGTGCGGGCTTGAGCATGAATCGCTGGGAAATACGGAAGTCTCAATAAAACTTAAAAATGGATTAAAAGATGTATCTGTCGATGGAGAAAAAATTATTCGATTTGCCCATTATATAGGGAAATTTCCAAGCGTAGTGATGTCCTCTCAGGACATTCAATTACTTCGTGGTTCACCTCAATTACGTCGCCGTTTTTTAAATCTTACTTTTGCTGCTACAGATGGAATTTATTTTGACGCACTTCGAGATTATCATCGAGCATTGCAGGAACG
Source organism: Opitutales bacterium (assembly GCA_965197745.1). Lineage (GTDB taxonomy): Bacteria > Verrucomicrobiota > Verrucomicrobiia > Opitutales > PNEW01 > CBDANS01. Next base: position 1,765,978 of record CBDANS010000007.1, read on the forward strand.
GAATCGATTGCTTAAAAGAAGGGTGAGTAAAGGTGAATTAGCAGCGTTTGAAAGTATACTGGCCCCGGCCGCTAATCTGCTCATGAAAAAGCGCCAGGAAGGGATCTCGGCACTGAGTAAAGTACTGGCAGAGAAATACGAGGGTATAAGTGATGCTAAAGAAATTACGAGATTACAATATGAGCCCGATATAAATTTCGGAGAAAATGAAGACTATATGAAGTTACTGATTGAGATGAGAGAACGAGACTATGCTCAACAGACTACCACTCGAGGGCCCCATCGCGATGATTTTAAATTCATCCTCAACGATTATGACGCAAATAACTATGGATCTGATGGGCAACAACGAGCCCTGGTCCTGGCGCTACGTCTGGCTGAAGCGACATGGCATTATGAGCAGACAAAAATAAAACCTGTCATTCTGTGTGATGATATATTAAACGAACTCGACGACCGCCGTCGTTCAAAATTCTGGGATTTAATTAACCCGGGAAGCCAAGTTATTGCGAATGGCACTCTTTCACCTCCAGGAGACGGCCAGATAATATGGTCTTTGTTTAGAGTGGATAAGGGGCAAATAAAAGCCTCTGAAAATGATGGACTATAAACGGCTTGGAAAATCTGCTTGGGTTTAAAGCACAGAGTTGTATAGTCGTTGAGAATACGAAAACTACGAAGTAAATATGGCGCGTAAGTCGGCGAGATTATTGTGGGCTGATAAAATTAAAGGTAAGCACCAGGAGAAATCCATCGAAAAATCTGATGGGTTAAAACTGGGGAGAACATTCCAAGGTAATGTTCTGGGCATCGATCCAAGTTTGCGGTCTACCGGTTTAGCGGTTATTCAATTCAAGGCAAATACTTCAGCGATTCTCCTCGCTAGTCGAACGGTGACATTAAAACCGAAACTTACGATGGCAGCTTGCCTGGCTGAAATATCCCGGGCGGTAACGGAAATGATTGAAACTTACCCCATCGATTATGTGGCCATGGAGCAGACTATTTATGTGCAAAATTTCCAGACGGCACAGATTCTAGGGGCAGCCCGTGGAGCAGCGATGGCCGCAGCAGCTTTAAAAAGAATTCCTGTCGAAGAATATCCTCCTTTAAGGATAAAACAAGCTGTTGTCGGGTATGGACGAGCGAGTAAAGAGCAGGTGGCAAAAACAGTGATTCAATTACTGGGGCTTAAATCTAAATCAATGATAAAAACATCTCATGATGCTGATGCCGCAAGTGTCGCTATCTGCCACGCGCTAACTTTCAGGATTTAAATGACAAGATCATTTTGACCTTCAATGCAAAGGCGTAATGGATTCTCACGATTGGTTATGGCCGAGACTAATATTTCAAATTCATCCTGCCGTGAGAGATAGCGAGCAATGTAGACCCGATTGCCATTAGTGCCTGTTATGCAATAATACCCCAGTCCTAAGTAATTGCGCGTGTGGGCATTTGCGATTTCATTCCAGGGTATAAACAGTGATTTACCCCACCAGGTATAGCTATAAACGCCATCAGAGCTTATTTCACTTATTAAAGCCCAGACCAGTATTGATGATGTAATAAGAGATATAATCGTTATAAGTTCAAGGCTACCCGCATAATCAATACTTCCGAGTGGAACTCTGAGAAAAAAGGCTATGCGAAAGAGGTCAAACAACCACAATACGGCAATCATCCACAGTAACAGGGTTGAGTAGCAGCAGCGGTATATTTGTTTAGCTGGTACATTCATCTTTAATGCTTTTGCATTTTAAAGATTTATGCCCGTTATGCGAGCAGGAAATTTAATCATTAAGATCTTTCAGTGTCGATCAATAGACTCACAATAAACTTGTGATAAAAACTACCCGGGCCATTAAATTACCTTTTCTTCTATATCATAGACATCAAACCAGGTATAAATTCTTCGGTTCCCGGGTATTACATTCTGGATATAGCTTTCAAGGAACAACTGCAAATGGGTCGGCAGATCCATGATACGTGTCTGACGCATTTTCAAATTCCAGAGTTTGATAATTTCCTCAGAGAAATCCACCTGTTCTCTTATCCACGATGCCACTTCATTATCATCAGCGCCGCCTGAGACATAATTCTTAAAGTCAGAACTATTAACGCCCGTAAAACTAAGGAGGTAGTTGTCTAAAGGGCAGTCGAATTTATATTCACCATTAGTTCCCGCGATTACTGCCCTGCATTTATCGAGCATGCGCGCGGCTACCACGAATCCACCCAATGTTTCGTGGGGGCTGCGTGGATATTCTTGATTCAGATCCTTTGCTAATGAACTTAATTTTTTATTCATATATTGTATATTTTCTAAATTAATTTTCAAAAAATAGTTTTAAATATGCTGTGTTGATAATTTGTGCCGAGCTTTCCCTGATCATTCAAACCCCAATGATATTTTGCATATATAATCTTATAATTTCCATTCAGTAAGAATTCATGATGTTCTTGAGGTCCGTAATTTGCGAGAATTCTTTTGATCCCGTCTGATTTATCAAAGTCTTCTTGAAACCATTTAAAAATAGATGATATCTCTACTTTTTCTTCATTGGGGTGATAAGCATTCATGGCATTGTTACCCAGCCATTGCCGGTAAGCGGTATCAATCAGCTGATTCATATTTTGACTGGTATAGGCGATCGGTTGCAGTGGTGGACAACTGCGCGCTGCACAGACAATTGCAGAATGAACGCGCCAGCCTATCAATGGGCGTAAATATTCATGTTCTATCTCATCGAGTGAAACAAGCTTCCCCCCAATGTTGTGACGCTTTGCGGACCATGAATCTTTGAGCAGGCGAATACTCTCGGTGGGATAATTCTGCAATATCCATTGGAGCGTGAAGGCATTATAAGCGTTTATAAGCGCAGCCACTTTTTCATTCGCCGATGCTTTAGGACCCTGCTCATTGGCAAATTGCAACAGGTATTGATCCAGTGATCTGAGATCATCAGGGTTATTATGCCATGCTTGATAGTCAACAAGGCCATTTCCATCTACATACCGCCTAAGGAGCAGGTTAAGTTCAGAATGATCAATGTTTGCCGAGATTTCGATTGGGGATTCAGCCCGCGCAATCAAGGTTATCAAAGCCATGACCAGAAAACACTGGATAGTGTAAGTTTTGAATTTAATCATAATCGTGTAATAGCCAGGGTCAGTCAGTTGTTTCCGGAATATTCTCAAGTGCGGATTTTTTCAATGCTTTACGGGCAATTGCAGTGACAAAAACCGTAACAAAAACAGTGATGATAAAACCGATTCCTAGAAATATATATTCGAGTGAAGTTTTACCACCGCCAGAAACAGCTTCGAGGCCGGCCTTTCCCGCATATCCGAGGTAAACGTACAAAACTGTTCCAGGGATCATCCCTATCCAGCTTGCCAGCACATATGGCCAGAATTTCACAGCCGTAAGACCGAGCAGGTAATTTAGCCACACATAGGGAAAAACAGGGCTTAAACGAAGAAGAAGAACTAATTTACTACCCTCATCGCCTATGGCAGAATCAATCAATTTAAACTTTGCATGTTCACTCAGTTTAGCCTCAATTTTTTCGCGCGCCAAATAGCGGGCAACGATAAAAGCCAAAGCCGCCCCAAGTGTAGCTCCAATTGAAACCACGACAGACCCTCTTACCACACCAAATGCAAACCCGGCACCCAGGGTCAATACTGATCCGGGGACGAAGAAAACGGCGGACATCATGTAGACAGCTATAAAAAGAATGTAGCCGATAACCCCTAAATCTATTACCCAGGTGTTAAAAGCTTCAAGCCATGTTCTGAGGGGTAAAAGGCGAAGCGCTGCGATTAGGGCGACGAAGGCGATAATTCCCACAACTAATTTCCAGGGAATTTTCCTACTAATCATTGCGGCATTTCTTTCCATCAATATGGCAGAATACTTAATATTCGTTCATTAATTTAATTGGCGTTGGAATAACCAACTAAATACAGATTTTGCCCCAGGAGTAAGACGACTTCGGTTATATTGGTCGCCTATTTTGCGTGCGATTTCAGCAAAAGTAGGGTAGGCGTGAATAGTAGCGGCGATTTTTTCAAACCTATTCCATATTTCATGGCCAGCACAAATTCGTGAAGAAGATCCCCTGCGTGTTCAGCGACAATAGTTACGCCAAGGATGCGATCTTTATTTTTCTCAGTGAGAATTTTAATAAATCCATGATCGGCGCTTTCCAAAATAGCCCGGTCCAGATCGTCCATATTTAAAGTATAAAGGTCATACTCGAGATTCTCTTTTTTGGCATCAGTCTCGTTAAGACCGACACGTGCTACCTCAGGGCTGATATATGTCGCCCAGGGGACAATCCGATAGTCCATTTTAGCGTAAAGAGCTTTAAGCGGCATCATGATATTACGCACGATAGTGCGTGCCTGGAAATCCGCAACATGCGTGAACTGGTAAGAACCTGCAATATCACCCGCTGCCCAGATATGCGGCTGGTTTGTCTGCATATATTCATTTACAATTACTCCGTGTTTATTGAATTCAACCCCGGCTGCTTCCAGATTAAGTGATTCAGTATTGGGGATACGGCCTGCGGATACGAGAACCGCATCAACTTCCAGGGTCTCTGCGCCATATTGATCCTGACCATTTTTTGGTCTTTCAAATTCGAGGGATATTTTACCGTTTTTATGCGTGAATTGTTTGGTCTCAATCCACGTATAAATATCTACCCCTTCCGCCTCCATGATTTTACGCGCGTAGGCACTAACATCGGGATCCTCGCGAATGAGAATTTGTGGTGCGAGATCTAAAAGGGATACTTTGATACCAAGGCGATTCATGACTTGACCCAATTCACTGCCAATGGGGCCACCGCCAATGACAATCATGCTTTCGGGTTTTTCATGCAACTCGTCAAATATTGTTTCGTTAGTATAATAAGGTATGGAATCAAGTCCTGGAATAGGGGGGATCCCCGCTCGACTCCCCGTGGCAATAACTATATTTCTACCCTTTAATACCTGACCGTTTACTTCTACTTCGTAGGGTGAAATGAATTTTGCGTCTCCACGAAAAACATCGACGCCGAGGCTTTCAAATCTTTCCTGTGAGTCATTAGGTTCGATCTTGGCGCGTCGGGCACGCATGCTTTCGAATATGCTGGTAAACTCAAATTGTGGTTCCTGTCTATTCAGACCCCACTTATCCGCTTCGCGAATGGTTTGAATAACACGGGCAGAAGAAATAAGCCCTTTACTCGGGACACAGCCATAGTTGAGGCAATCACCCCCCATTTTTTTTCTTTCTATAAGTGCGGCTCTACCTCCCAATCCGGCAATTGCCGAAGTTACTACAAGTCCTGCTGTTCCTGCCCCAATTGCGATAACGTTGTATATTCCTTTATCTTTTGCCATAAGTAAGATTCTGATACGATAATTTGCTTAATGCGAAATATTTAAATTTTCTGGGTGGATATGAGTATTTTGCCTTATTTCATTGCCGACCGGATTTTATAATCACAGGAGCAATATAATATACAATCTATTCCTCTATTTAGGGTTAAGAGTTGAAAAAGGGGCGTCTTAGCAGTAAATTTATAGATAATCCCGTATTATTGGAGTTTTGGGGAACAAAATCCAACTGATGATACTCTTATTTAAAATATTAAAAGATATGTCATCAAAAATTCAAAATGTGTCGATTGATAAGGTCTTAGTGGAACGGATCAAGGACGGAGATTCCACTGCATTCGACGAGATGGTCTCCCGCTATTGGGACCGTATTTACGCCCGCGTCCTGCAATTGTTGAGAAATCGCCAAGATGCCGAGGAAGTCACACAAGACGCTTTCGTTCGGGCTCATCGTGGCCTTGAGAATTTTCGTGGTGACTCCTCATTTTCTACCTGGTTATTCCAAATTGCCACTAATCTGGCACATAATAAATACTGGTATTGGTGGCGCCGGAAACGTGACGCATCCATTTCATTTGATCAGAACTTTTCAGACGAAGGAGATGTGACACTGATTGATATCATTCCGGCAGAAGGACAAGATCCGTATGATGAAACAGTGACGCGAGAGTTTGTTGAACGGGTAGGGGATTGTATGCCTTTGCTAAGCGAAAAACATAAGGAAATATTAACCCTGCGTATTGTGAATGATCTGACCTATGATGAAATTTCCGATAAATTAAAAACGGAATTTCCTAGTTAAGACCTTAAGTAACTTCATAAATAAATATTATAGATCTCATAAGTAATATTACTATATTACTTTAAGGCCCTGATTAAGTATTGAGTTTTTATACTTTGTGTGTATATTAAACTCATGAATATAACACAAATATTTAAAAGTTTTCCAACTCAAGAATCCTGCATAGAACATCTTGAAAACGCACGCTGGAAAGGAACACCAACCTGCCCGTATTGTAATTCTACCAATACTGCTCCACACGAGCATCGACACCGTTGCTACACTTGCAAGACTTCATTTAGTGTAACGGTTCGCACTATTTTCCACCATACACACATACCACTTCAAAAGTGGTTCTTAGCAATTTCATTGGTGTTAAATGCAAGAAAAGGTATTTCGGCTTTACAGCTTTCACGTGATTTAGAAGTAAACAAGAATACTGCTTGGCGTATAGCAATGCAGATTCGTAAAGCTATGACACAATTCCAACAACGTGAATTATTGACTGGTATTGTGGAAATGGATGAAACTTACATTGGCGGGAAACCAAGGAAAGGAACAAAAGGGGACGGTTCCGATGGCAAGCATAAAACAGGTGGTGGAACAAAGAAACCACCTGTAATAGGTGCAGTAGAACGTGGAGGTAAGGTAACTGCCAAAGCTACTGATAAGACTGAGATGAAGGGGGCTCACATGCGTGCTTTCGTCCGTGAACGTGTAGATACAAAAAAAACAAGGTTAATGACTGATGAATATAAAAGCTATATTGGCATGTCTAAATTATTGCCCCATTCCGTAATTGAACATAAAGAATGGTATGTAAATGGGGATATTCATACCAACACCATAGAGGGCTTCTGGGCGCTTTTAAAACGAGGTATGTTCGGTCATTCACAGTGTATCCCGTAAACACTTACAACGCTATGTAGACGAATTTTGCTATCGTTTTAACCTACGCAACGATGACGCATCTAATGCTTTTGAACTCACCATTAATAGAGGGCTAGGAATATGAAAAATAAGAAACCATTAAAAGTTGTCGCTGGAACACCAGACAAACCATTAATAATAGGAGACACTCATATTTCCTGTTATGTGCTTGAAAATGAAACCCGTGTCTTAACCCAAACGGGATTTCTAACCGCTATTGGCAGATCTCCTTCTCCTATGGCAGGTAGGGGTGCTATGTCCGGAATCGATAACCTACCCACTTTTTTGGTGTCTAAGAACCTTAAACCATTTATAACAAAAGAGTTAACAGCTTCGATAACTTCGATACAGTTTAGAATGAAAAAAGGAGGATATGCAATAGGGTATGATGCTAAGTTATTACCCCAAGTTTGTGAAGTTTACCTTAAAGCACGTGATGCAGGTGCGCTATTACCATCACAACTACATATTGCAGCACAAGCTGAAATTCTCATGCGTGGTCTCGCAACGGTCGGCATTATCGCCCTTGTAGATGAAGCAACTGGATATCAGAAACTAAGGGAGAAACATGCCCTTGCTACAATCTTAGAGAGATTTATAGCTGATGAACTTCAATCTTGGACTAAAACGTTTCCCTATGAATTTTACAGACAAATCTTCCGCCTTAGAAATTGGTCAGATCCTGATGGTGTCAAAAAACCGTCAGTGATTGGACACTATACAAACGATTTTGTATACGATCGCTTAGCTCCGGGGATACTAGACGAACTCAAGAAAATCAATCCTAAAACCCCAAGAGGATATAGGAAGGCAAAACATCACCAATGGTTTACACCTGACATTGGCCACCCAAGACTCAAGGAACACTTAGCCGCAGTGATTGCGCTTATGAGGGCTGCTGCAAATTGGGATGATTTCCACAGAAGTTTAAATCGTGCCTTCCCAAAGATAAATGAAACAATGGAGCTACCTTTCGACTAATAATAACCTAACTGAGGATAAATTATGTTTAAATTATGGATTGTTTACGCATTAGCTGGATGGATATTTGGTAATGGGCTTTGTAAAATTCGCACAAGCAACACTCTCCCTAAGTATATTATGTGTATATTAGAAATAATCGGCCCTACAATTGCATTGATCCTTTATAATTATCTAGATTAATGCTTTGCTATGAATTATCGTAATTTTCCCATTTCATAAGCATATATTTCAAGATCGCTGCGCCTATAAATATTAATGCTGGTATAATAATCTCTTCCATTTGTTTCCTTTATTTGATTTATTTTAATTAAGATCTTAAACTAGGAAATTCCGAATTAAAAATCAGCGGCGGCACCGTGAAAAGTAGAATTGCCAGAGCGCGCAACAGCCTTCGAGGCAAACTGGGAACCGATATTATATGATGCTTTCCAGATTCCAGGAACTGATAAACTTATACCTCGATAAGGAGATATCAGAAGATCAACTTAATCTTCTAAAAAAGGAAATAGAGAAAAGTGATAAGAAGAAAAAATTATTTTCTTTTTACTGTCGCTTACATCACGCATCGAAGCTCGCTCTTGTAAGGATGCAAGCTGGAGCGGCCAGGTCTGAACACACCGAAAGCAATAGATCTGCATATCTTGATCACGCCAAGACTATTGAAGTCGACTTTAATAACGGTAAAATTTTAAGTGGTGAAGGTCTGAGAGAAAAGAATCTCCCGAAGTAAAAAGCAAATGCGTATCTATATATTGGGTCAATAGCTGCTTCTTTCTCTATAACATTTCTCCTATTAGGCGTTGTATTAATAAACAGCACGGCTGAACCACAGCTTAGTGATAGCCCTGTTAGCGATACGGTTATCATGGAAGTAAACAACACAGTCAGTTCTGAGAGGGAGATTCCCATGGTTCTCGCCTCAAATACTGATAACATCAGTGACGATTTATTAAAAAAAGTGTCAGATGTTGCGGATATAATTTGGGAATATGATGGTATTGAGAGCTCATTTCACAACAAGGATAGTTCATTCACTCAATTTCACAGCCGTATTGATTCGAATACGATTTTCCAACCCGAAGAAGCAATTAAAGTTTCCCCTGTATTTGATAATGGAAATATCAGACCCGTTTTATTAAGCCCCTCGGGTTCAAGGAGAAGCAACTTTAAAGCCGAATTAACGAATTTACGTTTCCAGCGTTAATAGGGAATGGGGTTATTCAGTTAAGGGCAGATCGAATTAGCTCCTCCGTGCTCGCTTCTGAACCCAGTTTACTAAGCGCCCCACGAACCAGCTTGTCGGCAACGGGTGCTTTATAACCCAAGGCAACGAGAGCGAGGACGGCATCCTGTATGTGGTTGTCAGCAACCGAAGACGGTTCTCCGCTGTGACGCGCCTGCCGCTCCTCACGAGTCGATGAGGACACGAACACTGTATCCTTAAGTTCAAGGACAAGCCTTTCAGCCGTTTTTTTACCTATCCCCGGACATTTGGCAAGCAAGCTGGTGTCGGAAGCAGCGATAGCGCTTTTCAGAACAGTAACTGAAAGTTTGCTCATTATGCTGATGGCGATTTTCGGTCCAATTCCTGAGACTTTAAAAGTGAGAAGCTTAAAAAAATCTCTATCTTCAGCGTTATGAAATCCGTAAATTGCTTGAGAATCTTCACGATAAACAGTAACCGTGTATAACTTTACGCGTTCACCCAGAGTGGGAAGCTTTTCCATGGTCGTGACGGGGATGTTTACTTCATATCCCAGGCCATTTATCTCTATGACGGCAAGAAGAGGCGCGGCTTCAGTCAATATACCATCGATAGTCGCAATCATTACTGCTCTTAGTGAAAAGATTAATGATCAGAACGAATCAATCTTTCAATCCTAATACATCCTGCATACTGTAACAGCCTGGAGCTTTATCCCGCACCCAATGGGCTGCATTTAAAGCTCCTTGAGCAAAAATCAGTCGATCACCAGCTTTATGTGCCAATTCAATCCGCTCACCGGGGCCGGCAAAAATAACTGTATGTTCTCCTACCTCATCACCACCACGCAACGCATGCACTCCAATCTCATCATCAGGACGCTCACCCGTTATTCCATGTCTGCCATAGCGAACACAATCCGGAGCCAGATTTCGGCTTTTTAAAATGGCTTCAACCAGTCCTTCAGCAGTTCCACTGGGGGCATCTTTTTTATGCTGGTGGTGCATCTCTACCACTTCAGGATGATAGTGACTGTCAAGTATCTTTGCGGCTTTTGATGTAAGGTAAAAGAGCAAGTTCACTCCAATAGAGTAATTCCCCGCCCATACCATGGGAACACTGGATGATAATTGGATTATTTCACTTCGTTCTGCATCAGTATGCCCGGTAGTTCCAATGACAATGGGTTTCCCATGATCCCTGGCCAGTTTGACAATACCGGCAGTCACTACATGAAAACTAAAATCGACAATAACATCACAATGATCGATTGCCGATGACGGGTCGTCGCCGATATCAATGGAAGATTCGATATGGGCATCAAATTGAGGTGAAGCAGCAGTGATGGTTTGACCCATCCGGCCCTTAGCACCATTGAGTAAGATTTTTAATGGCATGAAAGGTTTTGCTGGAGATCACGATGTTTTTAAACCAAGTTGATCCAAGGTAAGATCCAGTATTTTCTGATTAGGATCTGTCATTGCATAGAGTGGCAGGCGAACTTCTGCCGACCTGATAATTCCTGCTTGTGAACAGGCTGATTTGATGGGAACCGGACTTGTTTCGATAAAGAGGTTTTTAAATAAAGAATAGTATTTTTTGTGTAAGCTGGTTGCCTTGGCAAAATCGTTGTCGAGCGCAGCGTGAACCATTTCAACCAGATCACCTGGAATAAGATTGGAAGCCACACTGATGACCCCATTGGCGCCAACAGAGATGAAAGGTAAAGTGAGACTGTCATCCCCACTTATTACCGATAAATCGTCACCCATCGCGCCAACCAACTGGCTTACACGGTCACAAGAACCACCTGCTTCCTTGATGGTATTGACGTGGGGATATTTAGATAGCAATCTTTCAACGGTATCGACGGCAATTTCAATACCGCAGCGCGAGGGAATGGAGTAGAGAATAATAGGTTTGTCTGTAGTCTCAGCGATGACACTAAAATGTTGAAACAAACCTTCCTGGCTGGGTTTGTTATAGTAGGGGGCTACCTGGAGGAACCCATCAGCGCCCGCTTTATCTGCTTTTTGCGTATAATGTAAAGCTTCATCCGTTGAGTTTGCACCTGTCCCCGCAATCACGGGGACACGACCGGCAGCTATTTCCACGCTGTAACGTATCACTTCTATATGCTCATCCGGGCTGAGGGTTGGCGATTCACCGGTGGTGCCAACCGGAACAATTCCATCAATGCCCCCTTTAATCTGGCACTCGATAAGCTTCCCCAAATCTTCATAGGATACATTTCCCTCATAAAAGGGAGTAATTATTGCGGTATAAACACCAGAAATATGTGTTGAGTTCATAATGATTTTGGTGTAAACATATTGTTGTGGTTCAATCGAATGATAAGAAAGGAGAGGAATATTACTAAAGTCTTTTAAATTTCTTTCATTACAATATGTAAATCTAATTATCAAATCATATCAATTAAATATCCATGACAGAAGCCATCGATACTTTTAACAGTCTGCTATCTCTCGCAGTTGAAAACGGCGCCAGCGACATTCATATTAAAACTGACAAAGCCGCTATGCTCCGACTCAACGGTAGCCTCCAATCAATAGATATGGATCCCCTTACCGGAGAAATGGTAAACGATTTTATTGAGACCACATGTCCTGAACAGTTTATCGAAAACTGGCATGATGATAACCAGGTTGATTACTCCTATAGTTTGGACAGCCTGGGCCGATTCCGCGTTAATGGGTTTTATCAGCGAGGAACCATCAGTATGGTCTTTCGCCATGTAAATGACCGTCCTCCTACATTTGAAGATCTCAATCATGACTCGGAGACACTGATTACCCTGTGTAATAACAAGGATGGTATTTGTCTCGTATGTGGTGCAACCGGGTCGGGTAAGAGTTCAACCCTGGCTGCCATGTTGAACTGGATTAACCATAATATGGATAAACATGTGGTGACTTTAGAAGATCCGATTGAATTCACCTATACCGATGTGAAAAGCGTATTTAATCAGCGTGAAGTAGGTATCGATTCCCCAACTTTCGGACTCGGAATGAAAGCCGTCCTGCGTCAGGATCCCGATATTATACTCATTGGTGAGATGCGCGATAAGGAAACATTTACTACCGCATTATCAGCAGCAGAGACCGGGCACCTTGTATTTGGAACCCTTCACTCCTCGAATGCCCAACAGGCTGTGCAGCGTTTATTTGAGTTTTTCCCTGCAGATCAGCAGGAAAATATGAGAAGACAAATTGCAGGGGCCCTGAAAGCTACAGTATCACAGCGGTTGGTGCCAAATTTGGATGGAACAGGGCGTGTGCCAGCACTCGAAATATTTGTTGTCGATTCCTTGGGACGAAGAGTCATTGAGGATGGAGAATATGAAAAAATTAATTCAGTCATCGATGCAGGAAGCAAAGATTCGGGATCGAAATCTTTCAACGCTGATCTCTATCGCTTGATCAAGGGGGGTATGGTCACCAAAGAAGATGGTTTGGCTTACTCACCCAACGCCAAGGCATTAGAAATGAATCTCAAGGGGATATTCCTGAGTACTGGCGGTATTGTGGGTTAGTAAATACAACCAGGCTTTTAAATGCCGAAAATTTCAGTCTATCGAGCCTTGTTCTGGCTTCTGTCATTTACCTTGTGTGTGGTAATTGTGCTTTTTGCAGATGAAAACACAGATCGGGAATTCTTAAAGAATTCCCGGGATGAGCTGAAACGTCTTAAGGAAATTTCGCAAAAGCCCGATAATGTATCGGAAGTAGGAGATAGTCCCTTTGCACGTCCGTTTAAACAAGCTCCGGTCCTTCCTATGCCAGGCATCCGCACTCTTTCAGCCATACAAGAAAAAATGAATAATGAATCTCAATCAAGTGATAAAGAGAATAACTGGCTGCTATCAGGAATTAATAAACTTTCCGGCGTAGAGACACCCACCGATGAAGAAAAGAAGGACCTCCTGGAAATGAAAGGAGAATTGAGTCTGCTGGATCGTTTTGTGTTGGAGCAGGAGCTGACCAAAAATAATGATCGAATCGCACTGGTTCATGAATTGGATGATGAATCCAATGGTGATATTTTCGAGCAGAGCAATATTATGTTTGGCAATAGACCCGGAGGTGGCTTTTTTGATCTGGGGAATATAGAGTCTCAAAGCGATCACACCTTTTTGGGTGAGCCGTCAGACCTCGCTATTAATCCTTATCTGGATAATCTTGAACGTTATTTTTTGACGATCGATCTTCGAGGCAATGCTCCTTTATCCTTGAACATGCAAACAGATCATAACCCACAGGATTGGCAATTACCAAGCACTAGTGCGACAAGTGGATTACGCGAAGGATCAAAATCCCTCAAGTTTAACAATTCCTATTTGCGCGAGAGATCGTTTGCCATTGAATTATCTGGTCCGATGCCTGGTAGAAATGAAAATTTAACGAGTAAAAATAAATATTCCAGGCCTGATCGTTTATCTGAATCACTCGATCCTCATCACTCACCTGTCAATACGAGAACAGTCAATGAGCGCACTTATAAGCCACCCGAGGATAATTTAAAGAAATGGTAATTAATAGATTAGGGCTTGACAAAATGGATAAGATTCACAAGCTTAGGATAAAAGGAGAAAATAAAATGAACCTAATATCCGTATTAAAAAAATATCCTACTCAACAAGCTTGCATCGACCATTTAGAGGTTGTCAGGTGGAAAGGAAAACCGTGTTGTCCGCACTGTGAAAGCGATCATGTAGCGCGTAAGAAGGAAAAAAAGAGAGTTGGCCGATGGAACTGCCACGATTGCCAGAACAGCTTTAACGTGCTTTCAGGGACAGTATTTCAGGGAACTCACGTCCCGCTTCAAAAATGGTTCCTTGCAATTGCGTTGATGGTAAATGCAAAGAAAAGCTTATCGAGTTGCCAGTTGGCTCGCGATCTGGAACTAAATCAAATGTCTTGCTGGTATATGCAACAGCGTATTCGTGCGGCTATAGCAAGCAAGGAGCGTCGTTTCCTGAATGGTGTAGTTGAAATGGACGAAACTTATATCGGTGGGAAGCCACGACGCAGTAAGGACGATGATGACCTTCCAAAGCGTGGTAGGGGAACCAAGAAAACTCCTGTTATAGGCGCGGTAGAGCGTGGTGGTAAAGTTATAGCCAAAGTTGTCGATGATCTGAGCAGATTTGGTGTACTACGTTTTATTAACAGCGCAACCGATGCTGATGAGACTATCTTAGTTACCGATGAATTTCCCGCATACAAGATTCTCGATAATCTCTTGGCTAGGGTCACTATCAATCACAGTGAGAGCTATGTAGACGGTGATGTTCACACCAACTCAATAGAAGGGTTTTGGTCTCACTTGAAACGTGCTTGGTTTGGTCAGCACCACCATTATAAAAAGCTTTACATGCCTTTATACATCGCTGAGGCATGCTGGAAGTATAATCAACGGGAACGCAATGACGGATTCAGTGCATTCCTTAATATGGCGATGAATTGAAAGGAATTAATACAATGACAGAAGAAGAGAAAGATCGTGAGATTGGTAAAATGTATCGCGAACATGGAGAACAAAAAAATCACTTGAAATGCCTTAGATCAAAGGCAAGATCAATGAAGCAAACTATATAGATGGGGTTAGCAATCTGCTTGACGAGCGTCCCTTTAATTACGCCGTGGGAAGAGGGAAATTATTGTATTTCGTGCCAGGAACAGGTGGGGCGCGTAAGGAAATTTCTTGGGCTTCCGAAGAAGAACTTTGCCAGCTAATAGAAGAGATTGATTCGACGAAGCAGAGAATTGATGAGCTTAAAAATGAGTTGGGTCTAGATTGAAGCGCGTATTAAACATCAAGCCCAAATCTATTAATTACCAAAGAAATATATGCCCCAATTGGATTCCTTTTGAAAGGAGTCCAATCTTGCAAATATTCCCGATTGATCTTTTCGGGTATGGGCTTATTAGTTCTGAGGGATTATGTCGATAGGTCTATTCTTTTCAGGGCAGGGCTCACAAAAAATTGGGATGGGAGCAAGCCTGTATGAAAACTCGGCAGTGGCAAAAGATTTGTATGAAGAAGCCGCTAATATCCTGGATTGGGATCTAGCCAAAATATCTTTTGAAGGCCCAGAGGATCTTCTTATGGAAACGAGGATCTGCCAACCCGCACTCTTTGTCTGCGGGTATGCGATTTACAAATTATTGCACGATTCCGGTAAATTAGAAGACTTAAAGGTGGTGCTAGGATTAAGTTTGGGAGAGATAACAGCACATGCCGCAGCGGGAACTTTTGATTTTGCTTCAGGGCTTAAAATAGTAGCTGAACGCGCTCGATTGATGCAGATGGCTTGCGAATTAACAGATGGCGCCATGGCCAGTCTCATTGGAGGGAATAGTGAATCCATCGCTGAGCTATGCGCAAAATATGACGTAGAAATTGCCAACTTTAATAGCCCCGGGCAAACCGTTATATCGGGTGAAATAAAAAAAATTGAAGCAGCGGTTGAAGCGGCGAGTGATGGCGAATTTCGCATGGTCGTGCCTCTTAAAGTTGCCGGAGCTTATCACAGCCGATTAATGAATTCAGCAGCGGAAAAATTTGAAAACTACTTGAAGAACTACACATTCAATGAACCAGCAGTTAAAGTTTTATCGAATACCACGGGTAAAGCGGTATCTGGTCCCGAGGAGGTTGCTGATTTATTGGTTAAACAGATCGTTACTCCAGTCCAGTGGGTCAACTGTATGCGGTATGCCGCCGCTGAGGGTGTTACTCAATTTTTTGAATGCGGTCCGGGAAAGGTCCTGACCGGGTTGGCGCGGCGGACGGAAAAATCCTGGAAAGTGTCAAGTCGCTATGAGTACTCTGATATAATCCTTTAATCTTGAATATAATTATATATGAATTCGCAGCGCAGTATTTTAAGCGATATACGCTAAATTTTGCCCCATCTATAAATTCCCCTATATGTCAAATTTAAGAGAAACTAGAAATTTTTGTATTATTGCTCACATCGACCATGGGAAAACTACGCTCTCTGATCGTCTCTTAGAAATGACGCAGTCGATTGAGCAACGTCTGATGAAAGAACAGTTGCTTGATTCCATGGACTTGGAACGCGAGCGAGGCATCACGATCAAGAGCCATCCTGTAACGATGTCTCATCATGGGCGCGATGGTAAAAATTATTCTTTAAATCTTATCGATACCCCAGGGCATGTTGATTTTTCTTACGAAGTTTCGCGAAGCCTGGCAGCTTGTGAAGGAGCTCTACTGCTAGTTGATGCGGCGCAAGGCGTAGAGGCCCAAACAGTAGCGAATGCACAACTGGCGATTGAGCAACACCTCACTGTAATTCCAATAATTAATAAGATTGATCTGCCCAATGCAGACGTGCCTGGGGCGAAAAGCCAAATTGAAGAAATTCTGGCCATACCCGCTGAGGACACCCTTCAGGCCAGCGCGAAAAAAGGGGTAGGCATCGAGGATATCCTTCATGCTGTAGTGTCACGAATTCCTCGACCACGGTGGATGGATTATCCCCAAACACGGGTGCTGATTTTTGACAGTATTTTCGACACCTTTAAAGGTGTCATTTGCTTTGTTCGCGTTTTTTCCGGCTCCCTCAAAAGTGGGGATACGATACTCATGATGAACGATATGCGTAAGGCCGAAATAAAGGAAGTAGGGTGGTTTTCTCCAAATATGCAAGTTAGCGACCAACTCACTGCTGGAAGTGTTGGTTATATCGTTACCAACATTAAAGACGTTTCTGATATTAGAATAGGGGACACTGTTACGCATTCAAATGAACCGGCAGCGGAAATGCTCCCCGGTTATAAAGAAGTAAGACCAATGGTCTACAGTGGGATATATCCCCTGGATACCGGTGATTATGTTAAACTTAAGACAAGTATGGGGAAATTGCGCCTGAATGATGCCGCTTTCATTTACCAGCAGGAAAATTCAGCGGCTTTGGGTTTTGGCTTTCGCTGCGGTTTCCTCGGGTTACTCCATATGGAAATTGTTATGGAGCGAATTAGGCGTGAGTACGATCTTGATATAATCTCTACCTATCCGAGTGTTATTTATAAAATAAAGACAAACCGTGGAGATGAAATTGAAATAGAAAATCCGCTTTCATTTCCGGATCCCACAGAAATTGCGTCCATCCTTGAACCGACAATTCTCGCTATTATCCATACTCCAAATGAATTTATTGGTGATATTTTAAATATAGTTATGGAGAAAAGAGGTTCCTGCGATCATACCGAAACGCTCGATCAAAATAGGGTCATATTGCATTGCCTCCTTCCGTTAAATGAAATCCTTGTCGATTTCAACGACCGCTTGAAGAGCATTACGCGCGGTTATGGGTCCATGGATTATGAGTATGGTGATTTTGTCGAAGCAGACCTGGTTAAACTGGATATTCTGGTAAACGACGAGCCGGTCGAAGCATTTTCTTCAATCTGTCATCGGGGCAAAGCTGAATACAAGGGGAGAGCGCTTTGTGAAAAGCTCAAGGAAATCATCCCACGTCAACTTTATAAAATCGCTATTCAGGCCGCGGTGGGAGGAAAAATCATCGCGCGTGAAACACTGGGAGCAATGCGTAAAGATGTTACCGCTAAATGCTATGGGGGAGATATATCACGCAAGCGAAAGCTGCTTGATAAACAGAAAGAGGGTAAAAAAAGAATGAAGCAGATTGGTGATGTCGCTATACCGCAAGACGCCTTTATCAAAGTATTGAAATCCAGTTAAGAAGAATATTATAACGATTAACACAAAGAGATAATATTAAAGAGAGTAAGGTGAAGAACGGAAAGGTAAGAAAGCTTGTTAAAGATGCAGGCTACTGGCTGCGCTTAGCGAGCAAAGTATATAATTACAGGCATGACATATTAAATGAAAAGCAGCTTAAGCTGTTACAGGCTGCTTCCCATGAATTAGAGCTATCAGCAAATCAGCAGCCTGCAGAAGAAAAAAAACTAAGGCAATCAACTGACAATCTAAAAAAAATACTTAAAAGCACGGGTGGCAGCTTTTTTCGGCGTAGCAGTTGGGCGGAAAATGTGGAAACTTTCCTGGTTGTAGCCATTCTCGCCATAGGCGTTCGCACCTTTTTTTTTCAACCCTTTAAAATTCCCACGAATTCAATGTATCCCACCTATAACGGGATGACTTTTAAAGTATATGGAGAAAATAAGAGTAAGCCTCATATAGCGAAGCGAATAGGGAATTGGATCCTTTTTGGAGCAACACATTATGAGGTATCGGCTCCGGCCTCGGGTGAACTGCTCCTTCCTCTGTTCAGCCAGGATGAACTTGGAGAATTTTATGGATATTTTAAAAACGAACGCGCTAGGCGGCGAAGTTTGTTGTTCTTCCTTGGTCCACGGCGGGAATACACTTTTTTTATAGATAAAACCGAGGTGAATCTATCGGTCCCTGCAGATTTTTCTGTCTACAAAGTTCTTCGTGAAAAATTTGCCCCTGAGAGTTTGAATATGTCGGATTGGCTTACTGCTAAAGGAAGAAATGGCAGTATTATCTATGAATCGGGTATACCCCTGCTAAAAACGGGCGCCTTCTTCAAAAAAGGGGATACGGTCCTTGCCTTTGATATCCTGACCGGTGACGCCCTCTTTGTGGATAGGTTAAGTTATAATTTTTCACGCCCCAAGATCGGAGACCCCTTCGTTTTTCGGACAAGAAATATACCTGAACTAACACGCATGAACGGCGGCCAGCCGGATGACAAATATTATATTAAACGGCTCGTAGGTAAAGGCGGTGATACTCTTGAAATCAAAGAATCGGTCCTCTTGAGAAATGGGGATCCAATTGAAGGAGCCGATGCTTTTGTCAAAAATGCAAACCGCACAGATGAATATGAAGGGTACACTAATATCCGTCGATTAAGCAGCCAATCCAAGGAAAATATTCCCCAAGATCATTATTATGCCATGGGGGATAACTCGGATGAAAGTTCAGATAGCCGCTATTTCGGTTATGTTCCCAGCCGGGAGGTAGTAGGTAAGGCTATTTTCATTTATTATCCCTTTAGCAATAACTGGGGCTCCGCTGAATAAATACTCTAAATTGCACGTATCCCAGTATTTCCCTCACCCTTTGCTATTCGCACAATATACATTATGTCTAATTATCTAAAATCAGGGTATACTCCTATAACAAACTGTTAAGCTTAATTATAAGGCCATGCCTACCCCATTATTCTCATGGTTAAAAGAAAGAGGTGCGGGAGTATTGCTCCACCCGACTTCATTACCTGGGAGCACTGGAATAGGTACTTTTGGGAATGAAGCGATTGATTTTATTGAGTTTTTGCGCAACAGCGGAATCACCTATTGGCAAATATGTCCTTTGGGGCCAACCGGGTATGGCGACTCACCCTATCAGAGTTTTTCCGCGTTTGCGGGAAACCCCTACCTTATTGATTTGGATTCATTAATACCCCTGGGGTTGTTAAAAGCTGGTGATTTGAAAGACTTGCGAAGCTTATCACTCGATTCGGTGGATTTTGGGCGACAATATTTTTTGCGATGGCCCGTATTGCGATTAGCCTTCAAACAGTTTTTGAGGAAAAAAAATGAAATATCAGAATATGGCAGTTATAAACAGTTTAAGAAGGATAATACCTCTTGGTTATATCCCTTTGCCTGTTTTATGGCTCTGAAGGGATATTTTAAAGGTAAATCATGGCAGGATTGGGATTCAGCTTACCGCTCATATGAACGCGCAAAAAACAGTTCCCTTCTCAAAAATCTTTCGGAAAATATCGAGGCCCACCAGTTTTTCCAGTACCTGTTTTTTGGACAATGGCGATGTCTGAAGAAGTTTGCTAATCAAAACGGGGTTTCGGTTATCGGGGATCTGCCGCTCTATGTATCTCTGGATAGCGCAGATGTATGGACTCACCCTGAATTATTCCAACTTGATAAGAACGATAAACCAGCAGCTGTAGCTGGTGTCCCAGGAGATTATTTTTCACCCACGGGACAGCTTTGGGGGAATCCTCTCTATAATTGGAAAGAATTAAAATCCAATGACTATTCGTGGTGGATGCATCGGATAGATCACAATTTTAAATTATTTGACGTGCTCCGGCTCGATCATTTCCGAGGCCTGGAATCTTATTGGCGGGTGCCAATAGGATCGGTTGATGCCCGCAATGGCAAGTGGGTTCGGGGGCCTGGACTCGATATATTCAAAAGGATTAAATCAAAGCTTCCCGAGGCTCGGTTTATCGCCGAGGATCTGGGGATTATCACCCCGCGGGTTAAAGACCTCCTGACCAAAACCGGTCTCCCGGGAATGAGTATATTGCAATTTGCTTTCGAAAGCGATGAGAAGGATAACTTATATTTGCCACACAACCTGCAGACAAATAGTGTATTTTATCCAGGAACCCATGACAATAATACAGCCTGGGGTTGGTATCGCTCATCATCGCGGGATATAAAGCATCATCTTCGGCAATATCTTCGTGTCCCGGGTGATGACATAGCATGGGACTTTATTCGTGCGGCTTATTCGACAGTTAGTCGGCTTGCTGTTATCCCAATGCAGGATTTGCTGAATTTGGGTATGGAGGCACGTATGAATTATCCCGGGAAAGCTTTGGGAAACTGGCAATGGCGGTACAAACGTGAACACTTTGACAATTTGTGTCAGACAGGCACAGAATATTTAAAAGAACTTGGTACTATTTATGGAAGGTAAACTACCCTTCCATGCGCTGAAGGAATTTTCGTATTAAGGGCAGAATATCATCGGTGCTATCTTCGAGTACATAATGACCTGCTTCTGAGAAGCGATGTACCTCGGCCCGAGGGAAGTAGTATAACCACATCTTCAAAAAGTGATGATTAAAGCAGAAATCACGTTCTCCCCAAAATATGGAAATGGGATGATCTTTAAATTTAACTAGACCATCTTGAATTTTTTGCATTTGGGCATAGCTGAAATGATGAGGATGCATAGGTATATCTTGAACAAAACGCAATTGAGCGATCCGATTATGCCAATTATTATAGGGAAAAAGGTATCCCTCTTTAATATTTCCGGTGAGTCCGCCTTTTCTTCCCGAAGCCATAGTTAAAGCACAACGAGAAAAAAAATTTAAAAGTCGTATAACCACGGGCCCCAAAAAAGGGGCACGGCATATATTAATACGGAAAGGGATCCGGTGAGATAAAAAAGCGGCAGAATTAAGGACTATAATTTTTCCTACTCTTTCCGGCATCAATTCTGCTAATCCCATTCCAATGGCAGCGCCCCAGTCATGTATAACGAGATGAAATTGTTTAAGGTTTAGATCTTCAACAAGCTTGCGCATATTATGAATATGAGTAGTAAGCCTATAAGGATAATCCTGAGGTTTGCTCGATAAACCGCAACCCATGTGATCGGGTGCGATGCAGCGATACCCATTGCGAAGGTCGAGGACTAGATTGCGATAATAAAATGACCACGTAGGATTTCCATGCATCATGAGCACGACCTCCCCCTCCCCTTCATCTAAATAATGTAATTTATTATTATCTATATCCAGATAGTTTTTTTTAAATGGATATATTGAGTGTAGCGATTCGGGGATAGTGTGCATATACAGGTCACATTGATAATGCCATCATCATGCAGCTGAGACCGCTACCGATTCCCAGTAAGGCTGTATTGGATCCAGGTTTCATTAATCCTTTTTCTCTAGCCATAGCAAGGGTCAAAGGTAGAGAGACGGAACCAACATTGCCCAAAATATCGAAAGTTGAATAATCTTTCTTTAAGTCTAGATTTAACGCTTCATAGAGCTGCCGTTGATGTGCCCTTCCTACCTGGTGACAAATAGTATTATCAGGTGTCGATTCATCCCACCCTGTTGCCGTTTTAAATTTATCCCATGCGCTTTCGGCAACACGGATACCGGCAATAAGGAGATTCTCGGAATCTGTTTGCATTTCCAGGGCATCATCGTCGGCCGTATCACCTTCGCATAATTCATTGTGTTGCGTATCGGTTTCGACTATGGCATTCAATATCCTGGGTGTATCTTCAGAAGCGAGCGAGGCATGGCAAAGTATAAAAGCGACAGCTCCGGCGCCGATTGTTAAATTCGCAAAATATGGCTTAATTGAATTTCGATTCAGTTGGGGGTCGAGCAGCCGTTTTATCGTTCGTTCCACAAGGGGCCGTCCATTTTCACCCGCGACAATCATAGCTCTGCCGATCTGCGCATTTTGAATCATACTGCTTGCCAGAGTGATGGCATTGAGAAATCCCAGGCAGGCATTGGAAACATCAAATATTTGCGTGCCCATTCCCAGTCCAAGCTCACGATGAACATATGAAGCGCTGGCGGGTTCCAAGCGGTCTCGGCAAACGGCAGCATGAATGAGCATATCAATTTCTTCTTTTTTGAATCGCGTTTTGGAAAGAACTTTCTTTCCCGCCAAGGCACTGGCTTGTGAAGGTAATATTGGAAAGTCCCAGAATCGCCTCTCCTTGATACCGGTCATCATTTCGAGTCGACCAAAGGGAAGCCGTAACCGTTCATAAAGAGGGGCAAGTTTTTTCTCGATATCTTCAGAACTCCAGCATTCAGGAGGGAGAGCGTAAGCCATCGATTCAAGGCAGACGTCTTCGAACCGCATTTTCTTATCTGTGGGTGGGACGCATCGCCTGCTCTACCACATCCTTATCAAAATAATTAAGATCCATACCCGCATTGACGGTGATGCCTTGTCCGTTTATTCCACTCGATCGTTCACTTAAAAGGAATACCGCGGTATCCGCGACTTCTCTCGTCTCTACGGCACGTTTGCGAAAAGTGAGTTTTTCCGCGAAGAGGAAATTTTTAAGGTACCCCGGTATTCCTGCCGAGGCGCTTGTTTTTAAAGGAGCCGCATTAATGGTATTAAAACGAATTTCGGTATCGAGGCTAAAGGATTTAGCAAGATTGCGGACACATCCAGCAAGTGCTGATTTAATTGGTGACATATATCCATAATTTTCTGCGGTTACCAGATCAGAAGATATCCCAATGGATACGACAGAGGCATTACTAGCCAATAGAGGTTTAAATGCTCGGACTATTTCGACAAGAGAAAAAGCAGAAATCGCGGTAGCCTGTAAAAAATCCTTTCGTTTCGTCTCGTGAAAAGGTTTAAAACCACCGCTATAATTAGCATAGGCAATTGAATGGACGATCCCATGCAGGGGGCCCGAATTCTTTTTTATTTCCTCAGCAATTTTATTTATCTGATCTACCTGTTCAACGTCACAGATGTAAACAGGTTTATTGCCAAGCAGCTTTGAGATTGTCGTTTTACGTTCATCAGAACGCACACTGTAAATAACTTTTGCTCCTTCCGATTCCAGTATTTCGCTGATGTGCCAGGCGATACTTTTTTTATTGGCAACACCAAACACGAGAAAAGTCTTATTTTCTATACCAAGATAACTCATGCCTGAATATGATTGTAGGGGTAGCTGATAACTCCTTTCAAGGTGTATGGTAGGCACCTCAAGCTATATTTGATAACCTCAATCCTCTTCTTTGATCAAGGCAAGGGCAAAATCAAGGCTTAATACAAGCTTATCTTTCTTCCTTATCGTGCCATGCAAAAAATGAAAATGACTCAAGGTTTCTTTGAATACGACATTTATTGTTATTTTATCACCGGGCCGCACGATCTCTTTAAATTTAGCTTCTTTAATTCTCGAAAGAATGGGAGTAAGGCCCTCTCTTGATTTTTTGCCAGAGTCTAATTTCCTGGTAAGATAAATGGCGCCCGTTTGAAAAACTGCTTCGCAGAGCAACACTCCCGGCATTATAGGATTTCCCGGATAATGCCCATCGAAAAAAAATTCGCCCGCTTGAATCTCTCGTGTTGCCGTGATACTTTCAGCGGTGATTTCCGATATATCATCAACAAAAAGAAACGGGGGACGATGGGGGATGCTTTGAAATATTTCCTTCACATGGATAAATGTAAGACCCCCTCCCCTCTCAGTCTTTTTTCCAACAGAAAGTGGAAAGTTTACACTTTATACGGATGCTTTATTTTTCCGCAACCCCCTATTTACGCTATACTTTATATCGCAAAGAAATTTATCAATTTTGTTGGCGGTGATAACGCCATAATTAATCGTTCCCAACCAGCCGGACATGATGATGCCTACAGAACCGGCGTGATAAAGGCCCTTGAGATAATTAGGGAGGTCCATTGAAACTTTAAGTCCTTCAAATTTAGTGCCAAATGAGGTTCCCCCCAGGTGCTTAGTATAATGGTTTATGGTCCGGGGAGTAGCCGCTTCCACATGATCGAGTTTGCTTCTAATGTCAGGTATCAATTTTTCCAAGGTACGCAGTGAATCTTCAATAATGCGTTCTTTTTCGCGTTTATATTCTTCATCAGAAAGAACACTCCAATCCTCCCAATTACTATTAAGAGAACATACAATGCTGTACCTGCGTTCTTTGAGATGGGGCCGGGTTTCCGGGTAGTATATCGAAAATGTCCTGCTCGTAGTATGCATATCTATGAGCTCTTCACTGGTAAAGTTTTCTGCATCCGAAGTAAATACGAGGTCACCGATAAAAGGTATGCTCTCTCCACGTTTTACCCCTAAATAAACCTGGCAGGAACTCGAATTGACGCGAACTTTCTCAGCTTCTTCAACAAACTCGGGAGGGAAATTTTCAGGACCGACAAGCCGTTCAACGGTGTTTTTAATATTCGCGTTTGAAAGTATCGCTTTGCACTTTATCTGTCTGCCATTTACCTGCACCCCGGCAATTCGCTGCGTCGTATCATCTTTATTCGTGATTATCTTTTCGACGAGACAGCGTTTGCGCAGATCAACACCGTTTTTTTCCATTTCCTTAACCATATTTTTTATCAGCACATCGGTTCCACCCCTGAAAGTATAAACTCCCTTGCTCATAAAATTTGAAAAAACGATTCCATATGTGATTGCGGGATCATCAAGAGAGGACCCGTTGGCATAAGCTATGGGCTCCATAAGCAATCTTTTTATGTCATCACGGCCCGGGAAAAATTCATCAAATAATTCTCCCGTGGTCTGTTTAATTTCGTCATAAAAATTCATGCTTTTCAGGTGATTGAAAAAGCCTTCTACCCGATCTCTTGCCACTTTGAAGCGATCGACAAATATTCGGGTAAAATCGCTGCGGTCAAAAGTCGTCCATATATTAAACTGGGGATTTATAAAACGGATGTTGCTTAGTTGAACAATAGAATCTGCAATTTCCTTCGTCCAATATTTACGACAGGATTTAATCATCCCTATAGGGAAACCATGGAGAGAGATATCAAAAATGTGGCCACCGCGCCTGCGAAACCAGGTTGCGAGGCCACCGTACTGATAGTGGTGCTCCAGTAAAAGTACTGAATGACCGCACTTTGCTAGATAATTGGCACCCGTCAAGCCCCCTAAACCACTGCCTATGACGATTACGTCATAATAATCCGATATATCCTTCAAAAAGTCTCTAGCCATATATACGATAAATGCTTACGTATAAAATATAGTTTCGCAACAAGTTTCGCACAATAAATCTATCCTCTGCTGCAAACTAAGATTCCCCAGTCTAGTCTTGGGCAGCTTATTATTAAATACCCAGGGAAATACGATTAATGATGAAGAGCAGACCAAAGGTGGTAAAATATACCAATCCCAGGATACTCAATACCCGCATACCTTTACCTGGCCTGTGCGCTTCAGGGGTGTGAGAGGAAGTGATAAGACGATAATTCAGGTAGGCAAATGCAGGTGCCGCGAGAAAAGCTATTATGGTGGCAAGGTCGACGAGTGCCGTGAGGCGATTAAGAAAAGAATTAATAATGGTAATACTGATCAGGCAGCCAACTCCTATCCCTATCCACTGTAAATGACGGCTGCTTGTTTTAATATTTTTAAAGGCCAATTTAACGCCAACTGCCAGTGAACGAGGATAGGCATCAATGACCGTTAAAGTCGTTGAAAACATGGCCGTGAGGGCTGCTATAGCTATAAAAGGAGTAGCCCATTGGCCGAGATTATGGGTGTAAAGATTGACGATTTGGGCGGCAAATTTTGATCCCGATTTTTCAATCACTTCCCCTGATCCATGCATCACGAGATAACCCAGCATTAGAAAAATAACCGCTAATATAACGGTTAAAAAAAATCCGAAATTAAAATCAAATTTCGCCTCTTTAATTGATGTTCGTCTCCCCAAATTTTTCTCATTAGCCATGATCCAGAGTGACTGCCAGACAGAAAGCTCAATGGGGGCAGGCATCCAACCCATAAGGGCTATGATAAATCCCAGGCTCGCTCTGTTCCATGCGGAAGGGCTGTTAAATTCGCTTGCTGCGACCGGGCCGTGAATAAATGCCATGAGAAAAGCAATAATTGTGGCTAGAAAGAGGACAAACATGGTTGTTTTTATGCAATAGTCTAACCAAGTATAATGGCCGACTATTATAATGGTTGCGCAAATCCCCATAAGGATAGCACTCCAAATAGTCCCATTTAAATCAATACGAAAAATATTCTCCATTAGTCCGGCAGTGACAAAGGTTACAGCCGCGATACTGACAATTGCGCTTATTAAATTAAGGAGGAGGAATACATATAAAAAACCAGGACCTAACCGTTGGTAGCCGTGCAGTAAACTCTCTCCAGTAGCAACCGCATACCTATGTCCGTATTGAAAAAAGGGGTATTTGAAAAGGTTTGCGAGTAGAATAATTACTATTAATTGAGTGCCATAATCGGCCCCAGCTCGTGTTGACTGGACTAGATGAGACACACCAACGGCCGCGCCGGCCATTAGTATGCCAGGTCCTATCGTTTTAATAGCATTAAATTTAGGCATTCAGGCTTTTACTTCACAACAAAACATAGACGTTATGGTCGAGATAAAAATTTCCCCTGGCGCCCGGACAATAAAAAATTGCAAGCTTCCTGCCAATGAGAATCCCTCGAAAACAGTCCGTGTTTGGCTGCATCCTGCTTAATGAATCTCACCAACACCGAGGGAGTCAGCGGTTTTCTTCTTTTCTTCTACTATTGTAAATTCCCCTACTGCAGGATCATAAGTCAGGATCTCAGACCTCCGAATCGGATACAGACACTTAATTTTGCAATGGATTTTAATTTATCTTCCATTCAATTGAAAGCAATCGAGCTATAAACTTTATCCATAAATTAACCCAGAATAATTGCATATTCGTGAAAGTAAATAATTTGTGAATCTCAAATAAAACGTAAATTATTATTGCAGAATGGGCGTAAATTCTAAGATTGTTAAATTAGCATTTTATTTATAGAGTATTGATAAATTACCTGTATGAAAAGCGTTGTTATTATTGAAGACCAGACTGCAGTTCGGGAAATGGTTGCCCAAATCGTGCAATCGGAGCCTGGGTTTGAAGTGGTAGCGGAAACGGGGGACGGTCAAGTTGCCTATAATCTCTGTATGGATCTCAAGCCGGATTTTGTCATTCTGGATATTATGCTCCCGGGCCTTAATGGGGCCGAAGTCCTGCGACGTCTCACAAAACACCTCAAAAACACCCGTGTCCTCGTTTTTTCCGGATATCAGAACCACAGCCTGGTGCGCGACCTCCTGCAAGCTGGAGCTCATGGATTTGTAGAAAAATCAGCCCCCCTCTCAGAATTGAAAAAAGGCATACAGGTAGTAGCAAGTGGAGGCAGTTATTTTGGTCCTGAGGTCGCCCAATTTCTTCGTGAAGCAGTTGCTAATCCCTCAACCTCAAAAGCCCCTAGTATTGATGTTTTAACCGCCAGAGAACGGGAAATCCTTCAACTCATTGCGGAAAGCAATAGCACCAAAGAAGTTGCAGCAAAGCTGAGTATTAGTGTCAAAACGGCGGAAAATCATCGCACTAATCTGATGAAAAAATTAGATCGGCATGATGTTGCAAGCCTGACCCGTTACGCTATCGAACAGGGCTTAATTGAGAGTACGAGTATCAGTAATAGTATTTAACTCCTGCTCTAATCGCTCTTTTAAAAGAGGTATCAATTTTTTTTCCTGACCGATAAGACCCGTTAGGTAGGTTGTTAATTCCAGGTGCTTTTTTTCTGCCCTCTGGCAAATGATGGCGATATCGCCGTTTGCCGCGGCATGATGCCCCGGTGAGAAGAATAACAAAGCTATTATGACATCACCTTGGCAATATCGTTCTTCATCCAATAAGTGTTCCAGTAAAGGATCATTAAATGAATATTTATCACCCGCTCTTCTTTCCATTGAGGCACTTGCTATCTCCCTCACTTTACCTCGCAGTGATGTGTTCAATTGCCGGGTAAGGTAAATGCGCACTTTATTAACCGCTGGCTCCGGAGTTCCATGATCAACGAGAATGACGGCTGGATTTTTCAGATTATTATTCTTTATAACGCGAAGAATTCCTTCGGTCAGTATATGTGACATGGAAAAATCAGTACCCTCATCAACATCGACAAGGTGCTTGGCAATGCGAATTTTTAATTGAGGATAAGTTTTTTTAAGATGTGTTATGCGATCGGGTAAATAGCGTGTTAATGCTCTACTGGGGCCAAAAAAAAGTGGAATTACGATGAAATTGAAAACTCCATCTTGTGCCAAGGATCTTACCGTTGGTTCGAATAATTCTGCTTTTTGACAATTCAACCGATCAATCTTAATAGAACTGGAATGAAGCAATGATATCGGTCTTATCTTATGCCCTGATAATGCTGTTAATTGTTCTGCAATGTGCCTTAAGTTTAAAGTAGCTTCAGGTTTTAGTGACCCATTATCCATTAGCAAGCATACCGGCTCATTGTTAATCCCATGTGATTGTCTTGCCATTTTATAATTTCATCGTCTATTAAATTGCTTGCACCCTTAACAGTTTAAATATAGTAGATAAACTTTCATAAAATTTTCAAATCATGATAAAGCTTTGTAAATTTTCAATAATCGTTACTCTTTCCTTTTTATTTCTGCTTGCATGCTCGCAAACGGTTCCACCAAGTCCGGGGGATACGATGGGAAGCAGCCAGACAGGTAACCGAAAGGATTGGGTCGACGCTACTGATATTTATGGTTCCGGTGCGGCAGGTTTGGAATTGCGGGGTGATGGCATATCGGGGAATTATGTTGAAGGCATATTGCCTACCATATTTTTTGATTTTGACCAGTCTTTCATTCGACCCGGTGAACGCGATAAAATTGTCCAGGCTGCAAATTACCTTAATTCCAGCCCTCAAGATCGAATTCTCATTGAAGGTCATTGCGATTGGAGGGGCACTGCGGAATACAATCTTTCTCTGGGTGATCGACGCGCCAACAGTGTAAGTGAATATTTAGCTACCCTTGGAATTGAAGCAAACCGTATTGAAACTGTTTCAAAGGGAGATCTTGAAGCAATTACAGATAGCAGTGAAAATCAAATGCAGGAAGATCGCAGAGCGGACCTGATTGTCATTCAACCGCTATAGTCGCAGTCAAAAGAAATAGCGGCCATTCATTTCGTATTCTATCCTTTCTTCGGGGAAAATTTTTCTTCAGCGCAATGGATGAAATAAAAATCTATAGAATACTTTTTAATTATCAGCCAGTTTACTTTTGGCAATGGTAACGAGCTGAATAAAAGATTTTGTTTCAAGAGAAGCACCGCCAATCAAGCCGCCATCGATGTCAGGTTGATCAAGTAATTCTGAAGCGTTACCGATATTCATCGAGCCACCGTAAAGAATTCTAATTTTTGATGCGGGCAATTCTCCGAAGTGCGAAGCGAGTGTTGCTCGCAATGCCAGGTGTGCTTCCTGGGCTATTTCCGGTGTTGCATTCCGGCCCGTACCAATGGCCCACACAGGTTCGTAAGCTATTACCAGTGAAGTATCTTTATTAATGGTAACCCCTTTCACGGCACCGTCTAGCTGTCCCTTCAGAACCGCCATAGTTTTCCCCTGCTCCCGTTCCGCTAAAGTTTCACCAATGCAGATAATGGGTTTGAGATTATTTGCTAAAGCAGCCAGGACTTTGGCATTGATGAAACTATCGGTCTCTCCAAATGAGGTGCGTCTTTCACTATGGCCGATAATAACATAATCGCAAAAGAAACTCCGGAGCATCTCCGCCGATATTTCACCGGTAAAAGCACCAACGGATTCGGAGTGCATATTTTGAGCGCCAAGCTCAATGTTAGAGTGTTCGAGAACATTTGCGACACGCTCAAGGGCGATAAAAGGAGGACATACAATCACCGTGATATCTGTTTCTTCACCCACTGCATCAGTAATTTCAGCAGCGAGTACACCCGCTTCGACGGGTGTTTTGTTCATCTTCCAGTTACCGGCAATGATACATTTCCTGAGTTCGCTATTCATAACATATTTAAAATTTGAAAATTGCCTTATTACTTTTTATCGAGAATTGAAACACCGGGTAAGATTTTACCTTCGAGGAACTCCAAGCTCGCGCCACCGCCCGTGCTGATAAAGGAAACCTGGTCTGCATACCCACTTTTCCGCATGGCGGTCACTGAATCTCCTCCCCCCACAATTGAATTGGCTCTGTTGTTTTCCGACACTGCTTGAGCCATAGCAAATGTTCCTCTATTACAGGAATCAATTTCAAATATACCCATGGGGCCATTCCAGAGAATGCTATTTGCTTTGGCTATCTCCGATTGAAATAGTTGAATGCTTTTGGCTCCTATGTCTACACCTTCCCATCCATCCGGTATATCACCGGTGACTGCTTTGATTGTTCCCACTGTCCCGTTATCGAAATCAAGGGTGTCGGTAATAAGGTTGTCGACAGGAAGGATTAATTTAACCCCAAACTTCTCCGCTTTTTCCATACTGGATCTAGCCACTTCAATTTTGTCAGGTTCTACTGGGCTCTTCCCAGTTTTCCTGCCTTCAGCCAGGTAAAAAGTATAAGCCATCGCTCCACCGATAAGGATGGTATCTGCCCTTTCGATGAGTGAATTGATAACATTAATTTTGCCACTTACTTTTGCTCCCCCCAGGATGATAACATAAGGTTTCTTTGGGGTCTTTGTTTGCTCCCCCAAATAAGTAAGTTCTTTTTCCATGAGAAATCCAGCAACTTTAATCGGCATATATTTTGGGGCGCCGCTAATAGAGGCATGTTCCCGATGAGAGGCTCCAAAGGCATCGTTTACATAAATCTCACCTATTGCCGCCAAAGCTTCGTTGAATGTATTTTCATTCCCCTCTTCTTCTGCGTGGAAGCGTAAATTCTCAAGGAGGATAACCGAGCCAGATTTCATGTTTTTCGCGGCTTCTTCTACCTCAGCACCGATACAGTCATCAAGGAATATTACCGGACGACCTATTTTCGCGGCGAGATCAGCGGCAACCGGTTTGAGACTGTATTTGGAATTTCGTTTCCCCTTGGGTCTTCCTAAGTGGCTGCAAAGAATCAGTTTTCCTTCATGCTCAAGGATGTATTTAATGGTCGGTAATGCCGCTTCTATACGTGTGCCATCTGTGATCTTGCCATTTTCGTCCAGAGGGACATTGAAATCAACCCGTAGCAGTACGCGCTTGTCAGTTAGATCAACGGACCTGATAGATTTAAATTTTTCCATTTCTGAGCGGCAGTTTTCCGCAGTTTGCTAATTTATATTATTTCTTGATAATATAAAAAGAGATGGCATCGACTAATGATCATTATATTATACATCGAATGCTCAGACAACGGTGGCTAATGCTTCAGCAATTGGTCCTTGTGAGACGCCATCTATACGTAATTCTGCAGTTACGAGCTGACGACCATGGCCATTGCCTGATGGCGCCCGCATTTTTAATTTGATCTCACCCCGGGCTTGGACATCCAGAGTAATAGAGACATATTCGTTTGATGCGATCCACCCTTCAGGAGGTAAAAGTCTCGCTTCGTATGTAGTTTGACGATCAAAATTATTTCGAAGAAGAAGCACGTAATCCAATTCCTTATCTGGTTCCACTTCTGCGACATAGGGCAACATCCTGACCCAGAATAAGTCAATATAGTGATCGGCGGGAGCGGCGACAAGGTTTCGGAAGGCCCGCTCTTTACTTATAATGAAGTTTGCATACTCATCCAAAACCGACTTATCACAATTTAAAACATCATTATGACCTGGACAGATTAATTCCGGAGAAATTTTACGCATTACTTCTATGCATTGGCGATGCATGTCCAACTGAAAACTATTACGCAAAACGGTTGTCTGGAAGGGTCTGCTTTCAGTTTTCAGCCCTACTAAAACATCCTGAAAGAAAATATTATCTCCAGTGAATGCGACTTTTCGGCCATCAATCTGGCCGGAAATTATTGAATGATATTCTGTCTGACCGGGAGCAAAGCAAACATCGAAAGAATATTCTTCCCATTCAAGTCTTTCCTTATCCTTCAATTGACGGTCAATACGAATAGGTTGATGAAATGTACAGGGGGTAGATGCCCAAGCAGCCGGATCTTTCAATACTTGTGCTACTTGCTCTAAGGCAAAGCATTTTGTGCCGTAATATTTCTGCAAATGAGGAATACCACAGGTGTGATCATCATGAATATGTGTGGGGACCGCCAGGTCGATTGCCGTCACATCATAGTCTTCACGTAGTTCTTTCAAGTGATGTTCAATGAAGCGCATGGATTCAAAGCCATCATGATCAGAGCCAATGTGCATATTGGGTATAAATGCGTGCCCGTAATCGATGAACATCGCCTTGCCTGAATTGGAAAGAATGACATAGAAGTTGGAACAAGTCCAACTACCGCCCCATAAAAGATGGGGTGAAAGGCGAACGAATTTCGGATTTGGTAGAAATGTTACTTCAGGATTGGATGATTTATCATTTGATATTCTTAATCCCCGCCCCAGAGATGCCAGGTCCATCAGTCGGGCTTCGAGCTGATCGATATCTTTCAAA
Organism: Opitutales bacterium; assembly: GCA_965197745.1. Classification (GTDB taxonomy): domain Bacteria; phylum Verrucomicrobiota; class Verrucomicrobiia; order Opitutales; family PNEW01; genus CBDANS01. The sequence goes on from CBDANS010000007.1 coordinate 1,799,241, forward strand.
GGTTTTTCTATGGGATCGCCATGCGAAGGTAAAAATAGTGGGGCCTTTTCAAAATCGCTATTTTTCCATGATCGTCCGGCTACTATATCGCCATTGAGACAGTCTCTTAAGGCTTGAATAGACTGCAGTGTAAATATTACTCCTATCATATCGCCATAAGTATATTCCATGGCATGAAGTTGATAGAGGTGTCCCCCCATTGTCATTAAATCTCCGGTAAATCCAATCAGACACCCATCTATTGAGACCAAAAGCGTGATCGAACCCAAGGTGTGGCCCTTTCCCGGTAAAATATAAAATTCATATCCTCGCCACTCAAAGCTTTCATAATCTATCAGCGTTGCCGATACGGGAATATTCTGACCTATAGAAAAGAACGTGTTGCGGTCATTGTAATTATCAAATACACGACGTGATTGCCAAAAAACCTCTGCTTTATCGAAAAGATGCTTTTCATATTGGGGTACCGCAATTTGCGTCCCGCCTGCAATCAGTTTGGAATCACCCCAGCACTGATCACGGTGATGATGGGTATGAAGTATCCACTCGATTTTACGACACCCTATTTCAGAAAGTTTTTCCGCAACTATACCGGATCCGCTATCTATTAATAGGGCCGCATCACCTTCCTTAATTACGTAGACATTACAAGTATCTTTAATCAGCCATAAATGTTCTGATAATTGTTTTAATTCCTGCATGATAAATACTCTCCATTTAAATTACCTATCTGTGTTATTAATGAGAAGCTGGATGGCGCAATTAAAATTTCAGTTAAATTGCCTATATCTTCCCCTCTCAATCTTTAATTGAGGAGAATTAAGTTCAGGCATCCTGAGAAAATCGTTTAATTCGATAAAATCTCAGCAACCTTTTCTATTAATTCTGCGCAGCGACAACTGTATCCCCATTCGTTATCGTACCAACTAATTAATTTAAAGAATCGGCTATTGAGCTCGATCCCGGATCCTGCGTCAAATATGGAAGAGGCAGGGTCATGAATGAAGTCTGTGGAAACCACTTCGTCTTCGGTATAGACCAGAATCCCCTGCAACGGGCCTTCTGCTGCTGCTTTCATTTTATCGCATATTTGCGTATACGAAGTTTCTTTAACTGTTTTTACAGTGAGGTCGACCACCGATACGGTCGGTGTAGGGACGCGAAATGACATGCCGGTAAGTTTACCTTTTACTTCCGGTATGACTAAACCAACGGCCTTAGCCGCACCCGTAGTCGCCGGGATAATATTAATGGCCCCAGCACGGCCCCCTTTCCAGTCTTTACGGGAAGGGCCGTCATTTGTAAATTGCGTTGCCGTGTAGCTGTGAACCGTCGTCATCAACCCTTCGTCTATACCAAAATTATCAAGAACAACTTTTGTAATGGGGGCCAGGCAATTAGTGGTGCAGGATGCATTGGATATAATCTCATCATCCGATGTGAGTGAATCATCGTTCACTCCAATGACTACGGTCTTTACATCTCCTTTAGCGGGAGCTGAGATAATAACTTTTTCAGCGCCAGCTTCGATGTGACCTTTTGCCTGGGTATCCTCAGTGAAAAGACCGGTTGATTCTAAAACAATCTCTGTGCCTAGCTCTTTCCATGGCATGGCGGCAGGACCGTCTCTTACGGATAGACATTTTATTTTATGCCCATTGACTACTAAAGTGTCATCTGCTTCTGCCTCAGGAGATGATTTTTCGCTGCTGACAGTTCCCTTGAAACGTCCTTGAACGGAATCATACTTAAGCAAGTAAGCAAGATTATCAGCAGGAACAAGATCGTTCAACGCAACGACTTCTAATTTCTGGTCGAGTAAATTTTTCTCGATGAGGGCCCGAAAAACGAGTCGCCCAATACGGCCAAAACCATTAATTGCAATTTTTACTGCCATCGTTCTCTTTTATAAATACCAATTGTTATATTCTGATCCCCTGATTTATTTATAATGAACGGACAAAAAAACTTACTCCTCTACTTTTGGCAAGCGTCATTTACTCCTGAAGTAAGAATTCTTCTAATTGGGTCCTCGTCAAATTAATATCCCTTTCAGAGAGGATATCAGCTAAAAATGTTCTACCCATAACCCACAGCTTAATGGGGGCATGATTAGCTCTCTCCCTGAGAATTCAATTGTTGCCTTCAGCATTCCGTTTTCGTCAATACATTCGTGGTCAGCTATTTGCAATAATTTTGAAAAATCTAAACCCTCGGACGTAATTTTTACTGGCTGCATGTGAGGATTGATGGCAAATAAAATCCTCTCTGCATCGTAACTGAAATCCGCATTGTAGAGCGTGGCGACAGAAGTAAATTCTCTATTTGCGAAAAATTTAAAATATGCAGGTCTGGGACGATCTCCGAGGCGAAATAATTTACCTCTATCGCTGAGGCGAAAATGTATCCACTGACGAAAATAATTATGGGTCTCTGAATATACTACTGCTCGCTGGTAATCTATGGCGTTTAGATCTCCCTCCCGGTATGTATTCTTGTGGCCCCTCTTCGAGTGTAACATATCCTGACCTGAAGCAAGCATGGGAATACCCAATGAGCACATTAGAATAGAGATCATAAGATGAGTCCGCCTGCGATCATTGGGAGTCGGTTCGTGTCCGTCGTGTTTCGGATTTTCCGTAATACTATCTATCCAGCAATAATCATCATGAGAAGCGAGATAATTGACCGATTGGGCCGGCCAATTGGCGTGATAATCAAGTGAACCTGCAAGGTAATAGCGAATGCCCTTTTGACTACCTTGCCCTAGAAGGTATCCTTTTATAAAATCGCGATAACCATCATTCCAAAACGCATAACCTGTATTTTTAAGGGGGCGGGCAATATGGCCGCGAAAACTCCATGGCTCAGCGATGAGGATAATAGAGGGTTTAATTCTTTTTAATTCCCGCTCTATTTCTTTGAGTGTTTTTATCCCCAGTAACTCGGCCAAATCAAAACGAAATCCATCCACATCATAAATTTCAACAAGATGTGTGAGGCTATCGATAATTAACCTGCGCACCATAGGTGAGTTACAACGCAATGTGTTACCCGTGCCGCTCCAGTTCGTGAATTCACCATTCCAGTCGAGATCAAAATAATAATATTTATCTATATATTTGAGATGATTAGGTTCGCCTACATGGTTAAATACGACATCGATTATTACCGCCAGCTCCTGGGCGTGAAAGGTTTTTACCAAAGATTGAAACTCTTCAATTTGCGAACCTCTAAGGGGATCACTGGCATAACTGCTTGCAGGTGAAAAGAAACTAACCGGCATATATCCCCAATGATACTGGGTGGGATCATATCCATCGAATTCGAGGATTGGTTGTAATTCTACTGCATTAATCCCAAGTTTTTTAAAATAATTATCGTCCCTTTGCAGCCATTTACTAAGTCCCTTAAACCCTAGGCGGTCTTTATCTTCTAATTCAATAGGCGCGTTGTGCATGATGTCACGAAGATGGGCTTCGACAATCACCAGATCATGCCAAGAGGGGGGATTAAATACTGTTTCCGGTTTTTTAATCTTATTCTTTTCCCATATAATAGCGGATTCTGCAGGACCCGTGGTGACGATAGCATAAGGATCAAGAATCTTGAATGATGAGTCAAAATGGGTGTATGGATTAATCCTATCACCAGCTGCCTGGTAATAATAATAGTAGCCCTGTAGATTTTCGGGGTAACTCTCCTCCCATACATTTCCATCAATTTTCTTCATATTCAGTGACTGTCGATCTGATTTATCCGGGTTTCGATAAAAGGTAACGGTTACCTGGCGCGCTCGTGGAGCAAACAAGCGAAACACTGTTTTCTCACCTTCGATAAGAACTCCCAGAGTCGAATCAGAATTTACTTTTTGATAAAATATACCTGGTGAAATAGACGCGACTTCTTCATAATCCCCTTCTGCCCACATCACCTGAGTTTCAGTGTCAGCTATCATCTGATGGGGCAATGAAAACCTGAAGAGGTGATGGCCTGTTCGTATTGGATCTATTTCATAATTCAAGGACATATTGTTCACGAGAACCGAATTTGATGCTTCCGCGGGAACTTCCTGCCACTGCCGGTCGTCTGTTACAAATTTGAAATTTGCGGGTTTCTTTTCGTAAACAAGATTACTGCGAACCTTCAATTGATAGTAAGTTTTTTCAACCTTTTTAGAGGCGTTCATTCTCCATTGCTTGTCCCCTATCGCCTTGGACCAACCATTGAAGTCACCTGCCACATACAGGGGGAGACTTTCCACGTCCAGATTCTGATAGCGATCTGGATCGAAAATAAATGTTGTCCATTGGTTTTCGGAGTAAAAGGCGCATAAATCAGCATTCTTTTGCGGCGGCGTTTTTTTCAGTTTATGAAGAGGGGTTCGCATTGGATATAAATATAAGGGGGGTAACTCATGGCTCTTCCAATCGCTTGATAATTCGACCATCCCGGACTCATTATCAATCCAGTAAGCCGATATAATTTTATTTTTCACAATACTTTAAATTAATGCCCGCCCCGGAATTCAAGGTGAGGGGAAATATTAATTATTAGTTCTTGATATTATTTGGATCAATTTATTGTTTAAAACTTAATCAATCTATTTCAAATGAAGAAAATTCTGGTTGCCATGTCAGGTGGCGTAGATAGCAGTGTTGCCGCTCTCTTATTAAAACAAGAGGGATATCTTGTCTCTGCTGCGTATATGAAAAATTGGATAAACGAAGAAAATATATTTAGTGATTGTCCGTGGCAACAAGATATAGATGATGCACGCGCGGCAGCTGATATAATAGGAGTTGATTTTCAAGTGATTAATTTCATTAAAGAATATCACACCCATGTAGTAAGTTATCTCGTAGATGGTTACCGGAAAGGATTTACTCCCAATCCTGATGTGATGTGTAACCGTAAGATGAAATTTGGTCTATTTTTAGATTATGCTTTAAATCATGGCTATTCCGCCATTGGAACAGGTCACTACAGCCGAATTAAAAATAACGCCGATGGCAGCATCGATATCCTCGAGGGTGTTGATAAAAATAAAGACCAGTCTTATTTTCTATCGATGCTTAATCAACACCAACTAAAGCATGCTCAATTCCCTATTGGTCATCTGGAAAAAAAGGAAGTGCGTGAAATCGCCCGTCGTGAAAAATTGCCTAATGCCGATAAAAAGGACAGCCAGGGGATATGTTTCATTGGTAAAGTAAATATCAATATATTTTTAGAACACTATCTACCGGAAAACCCAGGTGAAATTATAAATACTGATCAGACGATAATCGGACGACACCGGGGTTTACATCGATACACACTGGGGCAGAGAAAGGGCATAGGGATACCATCAAACACCGATCATAAAAATTATGTAGTCGTAGGTAAGGATCTCGCTCATAATCGATTAATAGTTGCTTTTGACGAAGAAGAAGCCGCTGGCCTGTATACGAAAAGGATAAAAGTGCATTCATTGAGTTTTACAAACTATAGCTTAAAGAAGGAAGCCCTATGCCTTGCTAAACCGCGTTACCGCGATCCATCCCAAGGCATTATATTCAAGGAGCAGAGGAAAAGCGAAGCACAGATTATCTTCGAGCGAGCACAGCGCGCATTGGCTCCGGGTCAGATCGTGGCTTTATACGATGGCGAAAAACTGCTGGGTGGCGGAATATATCATTGAAAAGATAATCTGGTAGCCTATATTATTTTGTCCCTGGTCGATCTTCAATTTAGGAATTTTTTTGAAGAGCATATTCTTTATGCAGTAAATTAAGATCTTCCATGTCGGGTGGCACTGTAGCAATGGCTTCTTCCAGTGAGGTTAATCCCGCCGCAACTTTTTTCATGCTATCCTGGTGCAAGGTGGACATTCCATTGACAACCGCAATGCGCTTAATTTCTGCAGTTTCCGCTTCATCATTAATCCCCTTAACTAATGCTTCACTCGTGGCCATTACTTCGTGAATTCCAATCCGACCTTTAAAACTTGATCTTCCACAGCTTGGGCAACCCTCTGGGTTAGGTTTAAAGATCTGTCCATCGTATTTTATTGCTTCATAAATAATATTCGCTTCATTCCCCTCCGGCGAGAATGATTGTTTACAGTTTTTACACAATCGTCGAATTAACCTTTGGGCGCAGACACAAAGAAGTGATGTCGAGATCATAAATGGAACAACATCTAACTCAGTGAGTCGTGAAATAGTACTGGGAGCATCGTTTGTGTGAAGCGTACTGAAAAGCATATGGCCGGTAAGGGCTGCCTCTGTCGCTATGGAGGCAGTCTCTTTATCTCGAATTTCACCAACAAGAATGATATCCGGATCTTGTCTTAAGAAAGCACGGAGGGCTAAAGCAATGGTAAGCCCTATTTTTCTATTCATCTGCATTTGCAAGAGCCCAGGTAAGGTATATTCAATTGGGTCTTCTGCGGTGCGAATACAGCGATCGGGAGTGTTAATCTCAATTAAAGCTGAGTAGAGGGTCATTGATTTCCCCGAGCCCGTTGGACCGCAGTGAAGTATCATCCCATAGGGGCGTTTTATGAGCTCACTATAAGTCTCCATATTTCCAGGTTCAAATCCCAGGGATGTTAATGGCAGGGTGCTTTTCTGCTTGTCGAGAATACGCATAACTACACCTTCCCCATAATTTAGGGGTGCCGTAGATACACGTAAGTCGATGTCGATATCTTTTTTCGTATACTGCTTGAAGACAATACGCCCATCTTGAGGAAGTCGTTTCTCTGCAATATCGAGATTTGACATTATCTTAATACGGGCCACCAGCCCATTTAACACTTTGAACGGCAAACTCAGTATTTCATTGCATTTCCCATCAATTCGAACCCGCACAAGAGTAAATTCCTCGAATGGTTGAATATGAATATCACTCGCGCCCGAATAATAGGCATCTTCGATAATTCGATTGGCCAATTGAACGATGGGGGCTGATTCCTCTTCGAGATCAGCTTCGGTGAGGTCACCGTCCTCGCTCTCGAAATCCATGTCCAGGGCGTCAACAACATCGCCAAATCCTAAGCTTTTCGACATCACTTCTTTTTCTTCGAGGAATGTATTTATATCACTTTCCAGAGCTAAAAGAGGTGACACTTTAAGTTTTGTCATATCTTGGATTTTATTGATCACATTGAGATTAAATGGGTCCGCTAAAGCGATAACCATAAAATCACCTGCCTGTCCCACCGGGAGTATTTTATTTTCTCGACATATATCCATATCAAGTTTTTCAAATGTGGTTTCATCCCGCTCATAATTTTTGGCATTAAAGGGGGTAAGATCAAAAGCTTTGCTTTCAGCGACAAGTATTTGAAATTCAGTAAGGTTATAGTCATTCATAAGAAGACTTTCCAATGCTTCTCCGGATAAATCATGAGGAGAATTTTTAATCTCACTGGTTTGATCTTCGGTCAACCGTCCCAGATCACCCAGCTTATTAATGATTCTGGTCTGAATTCGCGCTAATGGCATCTCACTGATTAATTAAGGGCGACTGCTCTCTCGGTTTCGTTGCGATCTCTGCGTTTCTTCAACGAATCCAGTTTGCTGCTAAGACGGTTAAAATGACTTACATACCAGATGATGTCTCCGTCCAGAGATTCCTCCCAAAATTTTCTCACGGCAGGACTTAAATAGTAGGCACTGGAAACAAACCAAAATCCGGAAATACAATCGATGGGCATTGACCAGGTGGATAGACAATCGTTAAAATTGATCTGCTCCAATACTTCTTCGGAGATATTGTATTTATCCAAGTCACAGTAACCGAGACCAAATTCCTCAATTTGATAATTAAGCAAATCTTCCTCCTTAAGTTTCTCTACATCATATAAAAGAATCTTAAGAATGGATGCATCTTGGGGATCTTCTGAACGAAGTTTTTCAAGAAAATGAGAATTGGCCGTTTCCAAATCTTCCAGGTCGATAATGTTCGAATCGACAATTTTCGCCCCAAACATTCGATTCGCTTTGATTAATAAATTTTGACCATTTCTCATAGTCTATATTTTATCTTTTTAGATCCAATTAGACAATAGAGCCTAATCCCCAATTACCGTTAATAATATGTAAAAGTGATCGTCTCTGAAGTTTGTATTGCATTCTCCAATTGTTATATCAATGCCTGCGAAACCTCTTCCTCAAGAATTTCTGGATACAATAAATCAAGATCATTTAAGGTCATATCATTTTCAATTAAATCAGGATTTTCTCCTATGGCAATGAGTGCCGCTTTAGCATTACCACCAATTATATCTTTAAGGGCGGAAAGGTACCCTGCCTGTTTTTGCTGCAGATACTGGGGGAGATGAGGTGAATAAAGATATCGATCTATCTTGCTTCCGTTGCGTCGCAATATTCTTTTTAAATCGGCGCTCTTCACTTTGCCTGGGTGTCCTGTAATTACTGCATTTCGTAGAGTATTTACGAGTTCGACAAAGTTACCGGGCCATTGATAAGTGAGAAGAAACCCCACTGCTCCGAAACTGAGGGTTTTCTTTTCTGGACGTTTCTCCTTTTCAGCATAAAACGCGAGATACCGTGACGTGAACAACGCGAGGTCAGTAATTCTCTCTCTTAGTGGGGGAATATTTATAATTTCATTTTTATTGAGAAGCGCTGATAGAGCATCGGTTCTTTTATTTGCTAGCTTTATAAGTTTGGGAGCATTCAAATTTACTATAAATGTCAGATTGTCGCAGTCATCTGATAGCCCATCTGCAAGTAACTTGATTATCTTAATCGAGCCGCATAAATCATTTCGAAATACATTTTCCGAATCAATAATGGCAACTACATTGCTAAGTGCCGCATCTGAATTGATTGACTCCAGTAATTTTATAGTGTCATGCGAAGGTAATGATGAAGTAGACAGATATAGGGATGGTTTTCCATCGAGAAACTTCGCGAACGACCAGCTCAAATTCTGACCCTGAAGGAGCATTCACATAGTGAACGTGTTTCTCATTGCTACTGTTCCATAGCATTTGAATAAATTCTCTGGATGAGGAATGAGCATCAGCGAGATAGCTGAGTTCTTGAGGATAAGTATTCTTTTTATTTTTGCTTTGTTCATTATTCCCTGAGCGCAGCATGCTTGTAACACCCTTATTTTCTTTTATTTGTTTTTTTTCGTCTATTAAAGGGAAGGCGTACTTTCTGACATGATTGATAAAGTTTTGAGTATCGAAAGGTTTTTCCAAAACCACGGAAACCCCGATATTAGCTACTTTAACAAGTTCTGGAGTGTTCATGTGTCCAGAGATCATGATCACAGGGATAGATGGATCTATTTTGCGGGCGTGTTCTAAAAATTCGGCTCCTCCCATAACGGGCATATTATAATCAGAGATAATGAGTGCATACCTTTTCTCTCTAAAGCTTCTAAAGCTTCCACCGGTTTAGTGATTGTATCCACGCAAAAGTGATGGGCGCACAACAAATCGTTGAGCATCGCTGCGTAATTTTCCTCATCATCGAGAACTAATATATCACTGCTCAACATCATTTTTGCCTAGAGTGCTATTAAAAAATTGTCAGGTATGAACCTACTTCAGCAGACAGTTTGCTCCCCATGTGTGTGTAATTTTCATGTTCATTAAATTTGTTTGTTCAGGTATATTTATTCTTTCTTCTTAATAATAATGGACGATATACTCCTTAATTGAAGTGGTGTTCTGATTAGCGATGTATTTATTGTAAACCCTGTCAAAAAATTCACAGGTTATTTTATACAAGTCATTAGGCAAGATAAGACAAGTATAGTGAGAAGTATTTACCTTCTCTTTACATGCTGATTGGCAATGAATCTGAGTTAATATAGTGCCGAAACTGCGTTACCAAAAATTAAAATATTGTAACAATACAAGGCAACTGGATTATTATCCAAATACTACATCTTATCAACGCATGAGAATAAAATAAACGTGCCGATTGGTTTTATAAATTTTCCCGTAATACTTGAAGTCCCCCGTTCTATCTTCATAAAAAATTTACATCAGAATTCACTTATTAACATCTCTTTTACATGCTAAAACAATTCGCCCCGTTCAATTACAGAATATTAAATCAGAACTAATGAATTATATAAACTTACTCTGACTTCGGGGTGACGAAAGAGGAGGCTTAACTCCCACCGGCACAGCAAAATGATGCAGGGAAATAAATATCACCCGCAGAATATGCGGTAATCAATTATGGAGACAATTAATGAGTGCTTCAATTTTTTCAATTCGAAGCCCCAAAACTCTTGCTGTCTTATTGACATTCCCTCCGCAAAGATGAAGGACAGCCTGTAAATATTCATCGCGCGCGTCGCGCAAGTGACTTTCAAGTTGTTGAAATATAACCCGTGGTTCTTCACCGTTTAATTCATGGGTCAAATGTAAATCATCGTAAGATATTGTTGCTCCTTGAGAATAGCGAATCGCTGCTTTAATGGTTTGTTTCAACTCTAAATTATTTTCATCCCAATTTAGATTTTCAAGGTAGTCTAATCCTTTAGGTTCGATAATTAAAACTACCTCATACCCCTTTTCTTTAACCACATTATAAATAATTTGCTCGGTTAAAATTGCAATATCTTCCCGGCATTGGCGCAGAGGAGGAACGTGCACTTCGGTGGTCCCTAAAAAAATATAAAGATTTTCATCTATCAGACCTTGGTCATATAATGCATCAATATCTTGGCGCAAAGAATAGACAAATCGGATATGCGCCTTTAAATCATGAAATGGCTTCTCCCTGTTGGCTATTTTTAAAATGATTTCGGTTTTATATGAGTCCAAATGTTCTATGTCCATAACGGCAACGGTAATACGTTCTACCCTTTCTGCTTCTTTAATCTTTATGGTTTCAATAAGTTTCGAATCTTCAAAATTGTCATCGCACAAGTAAATTAATTCTTCTTTTAGACCTTCAGCAAATCCACATATATCCTCACAGATTTCCTTAAAGGGAACCCCTTTTTCACCAATTATCATCAGATTTGATTTAAAATTTCTTATCGCAAAAAGTTTCTTGGCAAAGGCTGCGGATTTGACAGCTCTACAGGGATAAGATCTGAACTTAAACCCGAGAGAGTTATTAAACTTCGGTCCCGAAGTTTCGGTAACTAGCTCTTTTTCACCGTTTACCGAATTTCCCAATAATTCAGCTGTTCTTTTCAGGAGAGAAAAAATATTCAGTGGTTTTAGAAAAATTCCGTTTACCCCATTATTGATGAGCTCGCGAATGGTATCATGCTCTAAGAAACCCGAAACCATAATGATCGGCATATTTTCATGGATGCTTCTAATCTTGCGAAAGAACTCGAGACCGGAGAGATGGGGCATGCGCTGATCGGTAACGATGAGATCAACGGGTTCTTCTTTTACAATATCCAGCGCTTGTTTTGGATCGTGAGAGGAAATGACTTCATAATCAGCATGTGTAAATACATCTGTTAATAGAGTATTAAAATCTGCGTCATCATCTAATATTAATATCTTCATCGAATTTTTATTAATACTCTAAGTTTGGCACTATAATAAATGGCACGATTCAATACCTATGTTTAAAATTATATCATTATAATTTTTAGGCAAATCCATATTAGCAATGTCGATGAAATTCAATTCCAGGAGGAAAATCATGTGCGCTCAGAAATAGGACTCCCCTATGAAGTTATATTTATCGAGATATTATTATCATATTTAATAAGAAACTTTTTTTCCGCATTATGCATTCATCAATTTTTCACACCTTGGTAAAGTTTATTTTTAAGTTCATCTAATCCTTCTCCGGTAAGGCAGGAAATGGCATTAACGGGATCACCATATTTTCTTTTGAATATTTTCAATTTATCCTCCGCTTCCGGTAAATCCATTTTATTCGCGGCAATCAAGCGCGGTTTCCCCCCCAACTCTGGATTATATAGATCGAGTTCGTGCAAGAGGTTTCTATAATCGTCAGCAGGATCTCGATCTTCTTGTCCTGACATATCCAATATCACGAGTAATAGATGGCAACGCTCGATATGACGCAAAAACCGATGGCCAAGCCCTTTATTATTACTGGCTCCTTCAATTATGCCGGGAATGTCGGCCAGGAGCAATTTATCATATTTCTCGCTATACTCTAAAACACCCACTTTCGGGTTAATTGTCGTAAATGGATAGCCCGCTGTTTTTTGCTGCGTTTGTGTAAGTCGATTCAGAAAAGTTGATTTTCCGGCGTTAGGGTAGCCAATGATACCGACATCTGCCATTGTTTTCAGTTCTAATCGAAATTGCCCCTCTTTGCCTTGTTCACCAGAGGTGGATTCTCGAGGAGTTTGGTTAATGGATGATTTGAAGTGAATATTTCCCAGACCTCCTTGACCGCCCTTTAAGAGAATGAATCTTTGATCATGCGTGATTAACTCTGCTATGTGAATATCTTTAGCGGTGTTCTGTATAATCGTTCCGAGAGGAACAGGGAGGATACAATCAACGCCACTTTTCCCGTATTGATCTTTCCCTCGACCATGTTCCCCATTTTCGGCTTTCCAGTTCCTTTTAAATTTGTATGCCGTTAAATCGTTTATATTTTCGTTGCATATAACCACCACATCTCCCCCTTTTCCTCCATCTCCTCCGTCGGGACCCCCTTTGGGCAGATACTTTTCACGGCGAAAGCTGATACAGCCATTACCGCCATCACCGGCTTTCAAATTAACAATGGTTTCGTCGACAAACATGGAAGCTATATTTAAGTGATTACCGTGGATGTAGATATCCACTATTGATTGAGAAGATGTATTGGCCCTCAATCAGATTTTTAAAATAATATTATATATTATTTTTCTTAATTTATTTAATTTGATTTATAAATGACAAAAAAACAGCATCCCTTAGAATGGGTTATTGAGCCACTCATTGATAAACCAAACTTTTTACAAAAAGCAATGTTTGGATGCGAGGGCTGCTATTTTAACGGTCGATTAGTACTGTTGCTCGCTTCGCGTGGTTCAGAGCCCTGGAATGGCCTACTGATTCCAACGGAAAGAGCGCACCATAGGTTTCTCATGAACGATATCCCTTCATTAATAAAACACTCCGTGATAGGTAAATGGCTTTACCTGAGTGAGGGAAAAGATGATTTTGAAAAAATAGCGGGACAACTAATAAAGATGATCGAGAACAGTGACCTGCGAATTGGTATTTCTCCAAAACCAAAAAAGAGGAAAAAGAATACACCCTTTAAGGGGTGAAGCCTCGGATTATCCAGCTCGAAAGAGGGTGTAGAAACTAATATTTATAGTGAGATGATTTATAGGGACCTTCGACAGGTACTCCAATGTAGTCAGCCTGTTCACTGGTGAGCTTAGTCAGCTTGACTCCAATCTTCTCAAGATGGAGACGGGCCACTTCCTCATCCAGGTGCTTCGGTAATATATAAACGCCAGGAGAATATTTTTCTAAATTTTCCCATAATTCAATTTGCGCAAGCACTTGATTTGAAAATGAATTAGACATGACGAAAGAAGGATGACCCGTAGCACAACCCAAATTCACTAAACGTCCTTCTGCCAGTAAGTAAACGGAATGGCCATCGGGAAATGTGTAGCTATCCACCTGCGGTTTAATATTCTCTTTTATTATACCCGGAGTGTTCTCTAGTTCGCTGACCTGGATTTCATTATCGAAATGACCTATATTGCAAACAATTGCCTGGTCTTTCATTTTTTCCAAATGTTCCACTTTGATAATGTCGATATTACCAGTAGTCGTTACATATATATCAGCCCATCCCAAGGTATCTTCGACAGTCGTTACTTTATAGCCTTCCATAGCGGCTTGGAGCGCACATATAGGATCTACTTCTGACACGACAACCTGAGCCCCCATTGCCATAAGCGCTTTTGCGCAACCTTTTCCCACATCGCCGTATCCGCAAACGACCCCGACTTTGCCTGATATCATTACATCGGTTGCACGTTTGATCCCGTCTATCAGTGATTCACGGCAACCATAAAGATTGTCAAATTTCGATTTTGTTACCGAGTCATTTACATTCATGGCGGGGACTAAAAGGGCCCCTTTTTCTTGCATTTGATATAGCCGATTGACTCCTGTTGTTGTCTCTTCGGAGACCCCTTTCCAATCATTCACGATATTATGCCAATGATCTGAGCTTTCAGAATATATTTTTTTGAGCAGAGACTTAATGACAGCTTCTTCTTTGCTGCCGGCAGTTTCATCTGCCCATGTGCTACCATTTTCCAGTTCATAGCCTTTATGGATAAGCAAGGTAGCGTCTCCCCCATCGTCGACGATTAAATTAGGCCCTTTGCCATCCGGCCAAGTGAGGGCTTTGAAAGTACAATCCCAATACTCCTCTAAACTCTCCCCTTTCCAGGCGAAAACCGGCGTTCCGCTTTTGGCAATAGCGGCGGCGGCATGATCCTGGGTAGAAAATATATTGCAGCTGGCCCAGCGGATATCAGCTCCCAAGTCTTTAAGTGTTTCTATAAGGACCGCGGTTTGAATCGTCATGTGAAGCGAACCGCTGATACGAACCCCCGATAAGGGTTTTTTTTCAGTGTACTTTTCACGCATGGACATGAGCCCCGGCATCTCTTTCTCTGCTATGGCAATTTCCTTTCTTCCCCAACTGGCCAAACTTATATCCTTAACCTTATAATCCTGCTCAACTTCTGTATGTGTGCTCATATTGAATAATGTCAGATCTTTTATCTTATTGCTTTTAGTAAATCTCTTGCTTTACCCGTGTCTTCCCAGGGTAAACCTCTCTTAGCAAAATGCCCGTAATTTGTTGTATCCCGATAGATTGGCCGGAGCAACTTGAGTTGTTTGATAATATCGGCAGGTTTAAAACTAAAGACCTTTTTTACCGCGGAGACGATAGTATTATCATCAAATTTTCCGGTCCCAAAAGTATCGATATGGATGCTTGTGGGGAGAGGATGCCCTATTGCATAGGCAACCTGAATCTCTACGGCAGAAGCAAGCCCGGCCGCGACAATATTCTTTGCCGCCCATCGCGCCATATATGCTGCAGATCTATCTACCTTCGAAGGATCCTTTCCTGAAAAAGCGCCTCCGCCGTGACGGGCCCAACCGCCGTAAGTGTCAGCGATAATTTTTCGTCCGGTTAATCCTGCATCTCCCTGGGGACCCCCAATAACAAACTTCCCTGTTGGATTTATAAGAAATTCGGTATTTTTCGATAATAAATTATCTGGCAATACTTTTTTAATAATTTCATTTCTACAAAATTTATCGATCTTGTGATGAGGCATTTCCGCAATGTGCTGGGTAGAAATAACAACGTTTTTTATTCTCGTTGGCTTCCCATTTGCGTATTCTACCGCCACCTGAGACTTACAGTCAGGCCTTAGCCATCGGCCATTTTTACCGTTTCGTTCTTTTGCTAATCGACGATTTAACCGGTGCGCAAACATTATCGGGGCAGGCATTTTTTCCGGGGTATCATTGCATGCATAGCCAAACATGATGCCTTGATCGCCCGCGCCCTGCTGAGCGGTCTTTTTGCCCCTCGCTCTTTTCGCATCGACACCTTGTTTAATGTCAGACGATTGTGAAGTTATATGATTAGCGATAAACACCTTATCTGCATGAAAGATATCATCATCATTTGTGTAACCTATTTCACGAATCGCGTTCCTTATAACTTTTTCATAATTCAATTTTGCTTTCGTCGTAATTTCACCCGCGAGAATGACACAGTTACTCTTAACCATTGTTTCACAGGCTACGCGGCTTTTCTTATCTACGGCCAGGCAGGCATCAAGAATGCTATCTGAAATATAGTCGGCAACTTTATCGGGATGGCCTTCACCAACTGATTCGGATGAAAATATAAAGGTATCGGCCATAAAAATTAGATTAGTATTCGCACATTGTTATCAATCTAATTTACAGCCGACTCACCAGTAGCTCGCGTTCATAGCTCATTTCGTGAGGCAGGCGATCAAAGAGTTTCAGGAAAAGCGCTTCATGCTGCAAGGTTTGCATTTTAGCTTTTCCCCGATCGAAACTCATAAGCTGGTCCCATTGCTCCCGGCTGTAGGCGAGGCCTCTCCAATCAATATCTTCGTAGCGTGGTATCCATCCAAGCGGTGACTCTTTAGCCTCTACCCTGCCATTTGCGCGTTCGACAATCCATTTGAGCACGCGCATGTTCTGCCCATAACCTGGCCACATGAAAGTCCCATCATCATCCTTGCGAAACCAATTAACATGGAAAATGAGCGGTTTTTCTGATGAAGCCTTTCCCATTTTAATCCAATGTTGAAAATAATCCCCCATATGGTAACCACAAAAGGGCAGCATTGCCATCGGGTCATTGCGAAGTTCGCCGACTTTACCTTCTGCCGCAGCGGTTCTCTCTGATCCCATAGTGGCACCAACATACACCCCGTTTGTCCAATTGAATGATTGATAAACGAGGGGTATATCCGACATGCGTCGTCCGCCGAATATAAAGGTTTTAATGGGCACCCCTTTCGGGTCTTCCCATGCCGGATCGATAGTGGGACATTGGTTCGCAGGTGCGGTAAAACGCGCATTGGGGTGGGCTGCTGGATGGTCGCTATCGGGGGTCCAATCGTTACCGTGCCAGTCGATAAGATGAGCGGGCGTCTCTTTCGTCATCTCTTCCCACCACACATCGCCATCATCGGTCATCGCAACATTAGTGAAAATAGTATTAGCTTTCAACGATTCCATTGCATTGGGATTGGTATCATAGGACGTTCCAGGTGCTACGCCAAAAAAGCCCGCCTCAGGATTGATGCCATAGAGTTTGCCGTCTTCACCAGGATTGATCCATGCGATGTCATCGCCAATTGTTGTAACTTTCCAACCCGCAATCTCTTGAGGAGGGACAAGCATGGCGAAATTCGTTTTACCGCAAGCGCTGGGAAAAGCGGCGGTCACATATGTTTTCTCCCCTTCTGGGGATTCCACACCAAGGATAAGCATGTGTTCGGCAAACCACCCCTCATCACGCGCCATGCAGGAGGCAATGCGTAAGGCAAAACATTTTTTTCCTAAAAGTGCGTTTCCCCCATAGCCGCTTCCGTATGAATAAATCGAGCGTTTTTCTGGAAAATGGACAATATAGCGATTATCCGGATTACAGGGCCAGGGGACATCTTTTTCATTATCCTTCAATGGCATACCAACCGAGTGCAGGCAGGGAACATAAAATCCTTCATCCCCAAGCGCCTCGATCACCATGTCCCCTACCCGCGTCATGATATGCATACTTACAACGACATAGGGAGAATCGGTGACTTCCACACCGATTTGAGAAATTGGAGAACCGACAGGCCCCATACTAAAGGGAATAATATACATAGTGCGTCCGCTCATACACCCCTGGTATAAATTTTTTAATGTCTTCCACATTTCCTCTGGATCCAACCAGTTGTTTGTCGGTCCGGAATCTTCTTCTTTTTCACTGCAAATAAAGGTTCGGTCTTCTACACGTGCGACATCACGAGGGTCAGAACGACAGAGAAAGCTGTTGGGACGTTTTGCCGGATTTAACTGAATAAAAGTACCGCTCTCAACCATTTGCCGGGATAGTTGATCATACTCTTCTTTTGATCCATCACACCAGTAAACATCTTCCGGTTGGCATAAGGTGATGAGATCATCAATCCAGTTTAATAGATTTTTATTGTTCGTTTTGAGATTTTTCTGAATATTAACTGCGCACATTGTGTTCTTAGCTGCTCTCGATTAATTAATTGTTTCTTCATTATGAGGATCGTTGTTTCCAAGAAGAAATAAGTCCTCTCAATACTGGCAAACTGATAAAATGATAGACTATTTTTACATGGCCATAAAGAGATAGGAGAAAAATGCAATGACCAAATGGAAATTAGTTTTGCCTCTGCTCCTGCTTTTGGCGATGTGCTTTAATAAAACAGAGGACAATAGCGATGCCGGGCGCCCAGATAAGAGCAAGGTGAGAAAGGTCTGCAACGCCATTTTGAGCCATCAAATATAGAGAATAGTCAAACCCTAATAAAATTCCAGTCAGGGGATAGAGGATGCCCCCAAGAATTGCTGCGGTGGTAATAATTGCCGCTGAATAAACTGTAAATAAGGATATCCAGTAAGCTATTATTTTGAATAGTTTAATGGATAATATAAATTTAGCATTCTTCACATTATAAATCCATGTATATTTCGGATACTAAAATTCGTGTTCGCTACGCTGAAACAGATATGATGGGCGTAGCTTATTATGGCAATTTCTTTACCTGGTTTGAAGTTGCTCGAATTCGGATGCTCGATAAGATGGGTATGCCCTATCGGGAGATGGAACTCCAGGGCATACGACTGCCCGTTCTTGAAGCCAATGCGGTGTATAAATTTCCTGCCCGATTTGATGACGAAGTAGAAATAAAAACATTATTAAAAAATATACCTGCCGTCCGCTTTAAAATTGATTACGAACTGTATATCGAAAGTAAATTGATTGCCACGGGGTTTACAATCCATGCTTTTACAAATTCTAAGGGCCAGGCGACAAGACCTCCTAAAGATTTTATGGCCCGGATGAAAGAATACTTTTAACGGGGCGTATTCTCAGGTATCTGAAACTCAGAAAAAAATCTCAGCCTGATTATCATAAATACGCAGAACGTGTTCTACAATTTCAGAAATAGATCCATTGTCGGTGTATATTCCCGTCCCTGCTTGAAGGTAAATTGGTTCACGTTCAGCCAGTAGTTCACGAATTTTTTTTTCGGGGTCATCAACATTCAAAAGCGGCCGGTTTCGATTGCTGGAGATTCGTTTTAATATCGTGCTGACCGAGGCAAAGAGACAGATCAGCACTCCTTTGGACTTTAAGATACTGATCATGTCGGGTTGGATTATAAGACCTCCTCCGCATGCAACGATACATCCTTTTGGGGGATGCCCGGATTCAACAAACTCCCGTTCCATTTTTCGGAATTCCTTTTCTCCCTCTTCAGAAAAAATCTCCTTAACAGATTTGCCCGCGATCTTGGCAATAGCAGAATCAGAATCCAGGTATTCCATCTTCATCTTCTGGGCTACCTGGCGACCAATAGCAGACTTGCCGGTACCCATAAATCCGACAAGGTACAAATTTATATTTAAATTAGGATCGTCAGGCATGAGCAAAGATTAACGCATGACATAAGTCAGCATGCAATAACGCTGAAATTAAGTGATGATCAATATTATTTAAATATCGGAAATCGAAGATAAAATACGCTCGATGGCATCAGTAGCTTTATTCATGAGCTCCAGGTTAAAGCTTTCATTCGGCGCATGAATATTATCTTCAGGAGTGACTAAACCTAACATTAGAGTATCCAAACCAACGACTTTCTTTAAGTCCGCGATAATAGGGATGCTTCCTCCTTCGCGCAGGTACAAAGGAGGTTTACCGAAAACGTCGGTTATTGCCACTTCGGCAGAACGAAATGCCTGAGTCAATAGCGGGGATTGATCCGATTGTGAATTGGGACGATCAGGAGGGACAACAAGATAAGGCGATCCTCCATGACCTTCCCTCAACTCCAGAGAAACATGGGGAGGGCATCGCTCTTGAATCGCCTCTGAGATTAATTTTTTGATTTTATCAGGATCCTGATCAGCGACCAGTCTACTGGTTATTTTTGCAAAAGCCTTTTTAGGGATGATCGTCTTATTACCTTCTCCCTGATAGCCACCACCAATACCATTAAACTCTAAAGTCGGGCTAAATCGTGTTGCTTCGAAAGGTGAATATCCCCCACTTGTATGAAATTTTTTTACTCCTAAGATTTGTGCGAATTCGTGTTCGCTTAATTCTATGCCTTTCAGTTCTTGGAATTCCCAATCAGGAACTTCGCGAACATCATTATAAAACCCCTCTATATTTACACTGCCATCCTCATTATGCAGTGACGCACATATATCTGAGACAACTTGTATAGGATTAAGGACCGCACCCCCATAAAATCCCGAATGAAGATCGGAGTGCGCTCCTGTTATCTCAAACTCAATACCCACCACTCCTCGTAGTCCGATGGTGATAACAAGTTGGTCTGAATTAATACATCCGGTATCAGAAAGAAGGAGAAAATCCCCCTGTATTCTATCTTTATACTCATTGAGAAACCCGGCAAAGCTCGGGCTTCCGGTTTCCTCTTCCCCTTCAATGAGAAATGTGATGCGCAACGGCAAATTGTTGTGTTTATCTAATAATCGAGCAACCGCTGAAATAAGGACCAGCAGTGGGCCTTTATTGTCAGCTGCACCGCGTGCGTAAATGCGACCGTCACGGATTTCAGGTTCAAATGGGGGACTGGACCATAAATCAAACGGGTCGGCTGGTTGCACATCGTAATGGCCATAAATTATCACATGAGGCCAGGAAGAATCGCCATTAAGGGTAGCGAGAATAATCGGGTGCAAGGGTGTTTTAATGACTTCAACCGAACAACCAATACTATCCAGCAGACCACTGATATAGCTCCTGGCTCCCTCCATACCATCTTTATAATCCGGATCGGTTGAAACACTGGGAAAGCGCAAATAATCCTTGGCAACTTCAATAGGATCGAACATGGGGGACAACTAGGTTTAATTGGTTGTTTTAATAAGTATCCCGCGCCGATCCGCTGTAAACGAAAAAGATATAGCCACACGGCTGGAAACACACCAGGAACATTAATTAAAAATAGAATTATTACTGAATAATTCGAATTTTCGGCTTACCTGAGCTACCTTCAAAAACTTCTACAGCTTCGGGCATATGCCTGTGCAATAACAAGATACGATCCTGATGTGAAGGGTGAGTGGAAAGCCATTGAGGGGGGACAGGTTTCCCTTGAGTCTCCTTGTGCATGCGCTCCCAAAAATCTATAGCTAACTCAGGATCATAACCAGCGCGGGCCATGTATATAAGTCCTATATAATCGGCTTCAATTTCCTTTTTTCGAGTAAAAGCATAGGTCCCTAACTGGCTCCCCAATCCATATGCGTCCATGACCGCATTTCGAATTAACACCTCTTGGCCACCCGTAGCAACTGCCGCAGCAATACTACCCCCTTTGATAAGTATGTCCTGGGATAGTCTTTCATTTACGTGTTTTGCCGCTACGTGGGCAAGTTCATGCCCGATGACAACAGCTAAATCCTCTTCACTTTCTACAATTCGGAAAAGACCGGAAAAGACCCCTACCTTGCCACCCGCCATGGCAAAAGCATTTATTCTATTTGGATTTTCAAAGACGACAAATTCCCAATCGGCATTGAGCATATCCCAGGAGATGGCCTTAGCCATTCGCTCACCGACTTTATTTACTAAGGCAATATGTTGATGATTTCTTGATTGACCATACCGAAATTTCATCTCCGCAAAAGCGGCGTTACTCATTTTTATCACTTCCTCGTCAGAAACGATATTTATGGCAGAACGCCCTGTAACCGGCACGGTGTTGCAGGCTGTAATGATTATGGAGAGGCATAAAATGCCACATCCTACACAGAACTGTGTCTGTCTCGTGATCATAGATCAGGGTTTATTCAATCGAAGCGGTAACTATAATATTGAAAAATTACAGGCCGATTTATAATTTATATAGACACTTTTTTAAGATCAAAGTTTCACTTATTAATGCCGAAAGTGTCTCGTTCCAGTAAACACCATAGCCATATTCTGCTTATTAGCTGCCTCAATTACTTCATTATCACGAAGGGATCCACCCGTCTGAATGACCGCGGTAGAACCAGATTCTGCCGCGGCTATTAACCCGTCAGCAAATGGAATCAATGCGTCTGAAGCCATTATTGATCCATGCAAAGAAAGATCAGCTTCTCCAGCTTTCCAAATAGCAATTTTTGAACTGTCCACTCTCGCCATTTGACCTGCGCCAATTCCCAGTGTGCGTTCTCCTTTGGCATAAACAATAGCATTTGATTTAACATGCTTCACTACACGCCAACCGAATAACATTGCCTCCCATTCGTCTGATGTCGGCTTTCGCTCCGTAACGACATTGAAGTCTTTTACATTAACTGGTTTTAAATCTCTTTCCTGCACGAGGATGCCCCCTGCTACTGTTCGAATTTCCTCAATCGTTTCCTCTTTCAAAGCACCCTTCCATACCATTAATCGCAGATTCTTCTTTTTCTTAATAATGTCTCGTGCTTCTTCGGTAAAATCGGGAGCAATGATAATCTCACAAAATATTTCCCGTATTTTTTCGGCGAGGCCGATGTCAAGCGTCCGGTTAGTTATGATAATACCACCAAATGGGGCCTGTCTATCGGTGGCAAAAGCCTGTTCCCATGCTTCCAGAGTATTTTCCGCACTCGCTACCCCACAGGGGTTGGTATGCTTTAATATCGCGACTGTGGGTTTTTCAAATTCTCTTAAAAGATTACTCGCTGCCGTTATATCCAGGATATTGCAAAAACTTAAATCTTTTCCCTGAAGCTGATCATAGCAGTCAAAGAATTTTCCGTAGAGGGATCCCTGCTGATGGGGATTTTCACCGTAGCGCAAAGTTGCAGAAAGAGGAAGCGTTAAGGTGTAATTTTGAGGTGTTTTAATTGCATCCACGCGATCCGACCTGTCGCTATTCTTCTCAAGATATTGATTAATTACCTGGTCATATTGTGAGGTGCATTTAAATACTTTTAAAGCCAGTTCTTTACGCAAAGAAGGAAGTGTTTCCTCATCTTTAAATCCATTAAGGACTCGATCGTAGTCAGCGGGATCACATACAACGGTAACACTTGAAAAATTTTTGGCCGCGCTGCGCAGCATGGAAGGTCCTCCGATATCAATATTCTCTATGGCTTCTTCCTCTGACACCTCCGGGTTTGCCACCGTCTCTTCAAAAGGATAAAGATTGACGACGACGAGATCGATGAGATCGATCTTATGTTGTTCAGCTTGACTGAGGTGTTCCGGTTTGTCTCGCCGGCATAGCAGTCCCCCGTGAATTTTTGGATGGAGCGTTTTAATTCGCCCTTCCATCAGTTCGGGAAATCCTGTGTAATCACTCACCTCGGTAACGGGCATGCCATTATCTTTCAACATTTTAGCGGTGCCTCCTGTCGATAATATGCGATAGTCGTAGTGATTGACCAAAGTCTCCACAAAAGGCAATAATCCCGTTCTGTCACTGGCTGATATAAGTGCTGTTTTTCCCATACATTTGTTTTGATCAGGATTAATTTCTTGGGCAAGGAAAAACCTGTTAAGAGAGCTTAATCCAATATAAATATGGGCAGGCTTCTTTTATAATTGATCTACACCATCACTCGCTGTCATTTCCTCTTTATTAATTTACAAATCTTCTACTTATACTAGATTTAGATATAGGCAGAATTTTAGATCTAAACTAATATGTTCGAATCATTACAGGTAGAACCACTGAAGATAGCTGACCGTGTTTTTTCCTCTCGCCTTCTGGTGGGGACCGGGAAGTTTTCCTCGGGGGAAGCAATGCGCGACAGTTTAGATGCATGCGAAACGAGCATGGTAACCGTGGCCTTAAAAAGAGTTAATCTTAATGCTGAAATAGATCCTTTCGCCAATATCCTGGATTTTCTCGATTCAGAGAAATATCTTATTCTCCCCAATACAGCCGGGGCAATGAACGCAGAAGAAGCAGTGCGCATAGCGCGACTGGCAGCAGCAGCAGGTCTTCCGCAATGGGTGAAACTGGAGATTCACCCCGATCCCAATTATCTCTTACCGGACCCTATCGAAACTTTAAAAGCCGCTGAAATTCTTATCAAGGAAGGTTTTGTTGTTATGCCTTATATTAACGCAGACCCTGTTCTTGCGGCACGATTGCAGGATATTGGCTGCGCTACGGTAATGCCTTTAGGATCCCCAATTGGGAGTAATCGCGGCATCGAGACGCGTGCTCAAATTGAAATAATTCTTGAACAAGCGCGGGTGCCCGTGGTTGTTGATGCCGGGCTAGGGGCTCCATCCCATGCGGCTGCAGCTATGGAGATGGGTGCTGATGCGGTTCTTGTGAATACCGCCATCGCCATTGCCGCAGATCCCATTAGAATGGCGCAGGCATTTGCTGCTGCGGTGCAAGCAGGACGTATTCTACACGAGATAGGGACGACAGGAGCGAGCAAGATGGCTAAAGCCACGAGTCCTCTTACAACATTTCTCGATTAAGTATCAACACCGCTTTATAAATATATTACTCTGCGGATTGATATAATTTTTATGTATATATATTGAGTATAGGTAAAGAGCAGTAACAAACATGCATAATTTTTCAGATATCTATCAGACGCTCCCTGTTGAGTCCTGGGTCCGACAATCACTCGATACCAGTAATCGAACACTGGCTCCCCTCTTGCGTAAAGGTAGAGCAGAGACTTTGGCCGATTTTGCCGCCCTTATATCCCCTTGTGCTGCTCAGTATTTAGAGGACATGGCTCTTCACTCACAATTGATTACTCAGCGCCATTTTGGAAAGACGATCCGTCTTTTCGCCCCCATTTACCTTTCCAATGAATGTATCAATATTTGTAAATACTGTGGGTTTTCACGCGATAATGATATTCCCCGCATTACCATTCCTGTCGATCAAGTTGTTGCGGAAGTAAAATTATTAGCGAAACAAGGCTTCCGATCATTGCTTATTGTCGCCGGAGAACATCCAAAATATGTTTCCAACGGTTATGTTGAAGAATGTATTAATCGTTGCATGGATATCATGCCCAGCATCGCACTCGAACTCGGACCTTTGGAAACCGATGCTTATGAACCTCTTGTTAATGCAGGGAGCGAGGGGTTGGTTGTTTACCAGGAGACATACCATAAACCCACTTATGAGGAACTTCATACCGCAGGACCCAAAAAATATTTTGGTTGGCGAATGGACACTCCCCAACGAGCATATAATGCCGGATTTCGCAGGTTAGGTATTGGAGCCCTATACGGATTTTACGACTGGCGGTATGAGGCACTCTCGGTAGCTGCTCACGCGCAGTTTTTATTACAGCACTGCTGGAAAGCTCAATTATCGATCAGCCTCTTGCGCCTGAGACCCGCTGCTGGAAATTTTCAATCCGATCCACAATTTCAGGTGAGTGACCGAGAGCTGGCACAACTTATTTGTGCTTTCCGCATGCTGTTACCGCATGCCGGCATTGTCCTGTCGACAAGGGAATCGCCTCATATGCGCAATGGGTTGGTTCGTCTTGGTATCACCACAATGAGTGCCGGCTCCAGCACAGAACCAGGCGCTTATAGTCATTTTGATGAAACTAACTGGACTCCAAAAAATGAACAACCGGGTGAGCAGTTTCACATTGCTGATGAACGTCAACCACGAGAAATAGCTGAGATGATATCCGCACAAGGTTATGAACCGGTATGGAAGGATTTTGATCGATCATTAGTTACAACCGATGGATGATCTGCCTACAATTAAATGAATCAGGAGAATCACATTCATTTCATCGCTAATGGAAAAGAATATGCGGTTGATAAAAGAACGGCGCTTCCTCATTTTTTGGAGAGCATCAATCTTTCCCTTTCGAATGTCGTGATCGAGCGTAACAAAATTGCTCTTTCACCAGCCGAAGCGCAAAAAACGATAATTGAAGACGGGGATTCATTGGAAATAGCACGCATTGTCGCGGGCGGGTAAAGTATGCGATCAGATAGTATGGAGTTGAAAGGGCTGCAAGTACAACTCAACCGTCTGGTTCATTACAAGGATCCCGTCAATCTCCCCGCGGATTCTCCTCACGCATTTATATATTATCTGACTATTTGCAATCAATCGGATCGGAAGGTTACCCTTTTAGGGCGTAAGTGGGTAATAAAGAATGAAGACGGAAATACACTTGTCATTGAAGGTGATAAAATCGTGGGGCAAACGCCAAAAATTGAACCGGGTGATGAGTTTTCCTTTAATAGCTATCATGTTACTGGTATCAGTGGCCGTGCTTATGGAAGCTTTCATGGTGTTGATGAATATCAAAATCAGATTCATGTTAAAGTTCCTATGCTAGAAATGGTAATTCCAGGGAACGAGGCATGATCCTGACCGACTTAAACCGTCAGGGTGGCATAGGAGCAAATTCACTTTATGTTGAGTTGGGTTCCTTTAGATTCCTCATCGATGCCGGATTACACCCTAAAGTAGCAGGAAAAGAGGCCATGCCGGTTTACGATGGGACGGAAAATAAAAACCTCGATTTTATTATTCTGACACATTGCCATCTTGATCATATAGGATCTTTACCCCTGCTAATTCAACATCATCCAGATGTTTCAATCCTCATGAGTCTGCCCTCGCAGATAATTGCTCCTGTTATGCTTCATAACTCTTGCTCCGTAATGCGCAAACAGCGGGACGAACTTAATATCCCGGAATACCCACTCTATTCCCATGATGATGTGGATAATCTTAGAGAAAAAATATTACCCGTAACCTATGGCTCTTCATACAGCTTTAATCATAATAATGATTTACTTGAAATATGTTTTTACTCTTCAGGACATGTTGCCGGTGCCGCGGGATTCAGCATTAAGCATGAAAACAGGAAGATTTTTTTTACTGGAGATGTCCATTTTACGGAACAACAAACAATTCTCTCCGCGGATTTTCCCCATGAAACATTCGATACCGTAGTAATGGAAACGACACGAGGCATGACCGAGCGCTCAATAGATAAATCACGAAAAATGGAAGAAAATCGTCTTATTGAAATCATCGATGAGACCTTGTCCCATGGGGGATCCTGTCTCGTTCCGGTCTTCGCATTTGGGCGCATGCAGGAGATCCTCACAATGATTTATCATGCGCGCAAAGAAGGAGACCTTCGCGAATCGCCGATATTTTGTGGTGGTCTGGGTGTTAAACTTGCCCATGCCTTAGATCAGATTTCACGCGATAGTGAGCACATAAAATTCAGCCTTGAGATCTTTAAAGAGCTGAAAATAAAATCTTTACCTAAAAAAATATTTTCGCGCGGGAGACGAATAGAGAGCGGTCTTTACATAGTGAGCAGTGGAATGATGGTAGCCAATACCCCTTCATATCTTATAGCTGCCAGTTTACTTTCGAAGCACAGAAATACTATATGTTTTGTTGGTTATTGTGATCCCGACACACCGGGCGGCAAGTTATTGAATACCCCTGCTGGTGATAATTTTCTTTTTGAATTTCTCGATTACAGCTCACCGGTAAATGCGCGTATCGAAAAACTTGATCTCAGCAGCCATGCCGACAGGGAAGACTTGTTAATGTTTGCCCTCAATGCTAAACCTCGCGCGGTAGTTCTTACCCATGGTGAGACTAAATCTAAAAAATGGTTTACGGAACAAATAAAAAATCACGACAAAAAAGCCAAGGTTATCGATCCTCACCCTTTAGAATCCTGCATCGTTTAAAATGACGCGGGTAGGGTTATAAATTTATCAGCGCGCAAAACGCTTTTCTTCTGTTGATAGATCACTGATCGTAATCGTGCGGCTGTAAAGTCTTTTAACCATCCGGCAAAAGGAAAGAGATCCTGAAAAATATTCTATTTCAGGTAAAGCGGGTTGTAATTGTTTAAGGGGAAAAATTGACTTTCCAAGAAAGTGAAATGCTCCTCCACCCGCCAGGCATAGGGCGTAAGATGCGGCAATATTCCATATTTTATCATCGAATCCCAGACACCCATCGAGAATTCCAATAGCAGTGTATGCCGGATTTAAGACACTGCTCTGCATACTACAGAGGTGATAACTGGATAAGAGTGGTTTTAATTGTTCACCCTTCTCATAAGTTAGGGGAAAATTCATGCCAATAATACTATGCTCGTCTAGGGGCGTGCTCTTAATAGATACTTTTCGACAACCATCATAAAGCCCCTGCTGCGGTCCGCCTTCGATTAGCTTTTGTCGAGACATATCATAAACGTAGCCATAAACAGGAATTCCGTTCTTAAGCAAAGCCAGTGAAATAGAGCAAAATGGAATTCCTAATGCGTAATTATGAGCGCTATCAACTGGATTTAGAATCCAGGCATATTGCGCATTCAACTCCAACTGTTCATCTAAGGGGTTGGATTCTTCTGAACAATAATCATCTTTGGCAAAAGACTTACGTAATTCAGAAAATATCTTTTCGGAAATAACAAAATCGGTAAAAGAAACACAAGTCTTATCATCTTTCCAATCGCTATGCCCTTGACCGAATTGTTCATGAAAAAAATCAACCTGTTTATTGATGGCCACTCGACCCGCATTAATGCGATGTTTAAGTTTATTATCCGCCATTTTAAATATTTAAATTATCTATAGTTCCGGGCCAATGATTATATATTATTTCTTATCTTTTATTACTAAGATCAAGTTTCATTATAAGGAATTTAAATATAATCGGTAAAGTCGTAAAGTTTGGGATCACGCGTCATGGGGCGCTTATATCGGCGATCAATTTTTTTATGTTTTTCATCACTCTTATCTTCAGAATCATTATTTAATACTTCTGCTTCATCATCGAGTAAGTCGCCATACTCTACCTCCAGTTTTTCGGGATCCTCACCTTCTTCTAAACGCCGCATTATTTCTTCCATGCTCACCGGCATCTTTTCACCACTGATCTCGGTCATTCTTCTCATTAACTGTGCCAGCTGTCGCGGATCAGGATTTTCCTCATCTATTTTGGCCACCTCACTTTCCATGCCTGCCAACGCTGCCTGCATTCCAGGATCGTCGAAATTTCTATTGTCCGTTCCTTCCCCTGATTTAGCGTGTTCCCTGGAGACAGAAAACTCGGATATCATTTTAACCATTTTATATTTCAGGTTATCGGGGCAACGAGGAACTCGATTAGCGTGCGGAATAGTTTTAAGATAAAATGAATATATTCGGTTATTGTCAGGACTGTAATATTCGTAAATTGGCATATGACAGTTTTAATTGTATATAAATTAACGTGTTTATCCCCTTGACATACTTAAAAATATGTGGTATTGTTTATTTAGAAAGGTAAAAAATGACAACGTTTTATAAATTCCAAAAGCAATTCCCAGACGATAACGCGTGCTTGCATCAAATTATGATTTCTCGCTATGGGGGAACACGATTTGATTGCCCTAAATGTGAACATCCCAGCAAGTTTCACCGCATGAAGGAACAAAGAAACTATGTTTGCCAAAGGTGCGGACATCATTTGTATCCATGTGTCGGCACTCCGTTTGAACGCTCTCGCACATCTTTGCATAAATGGTTTTATGCTATGTATCTGTTTGCCACATCCCGCCACGGGGTTGCCGCTAAGGAACTTCAACGGCAACTTGGCGTAACTTACAAAACAGCATGGCGTATGGCGCACGAAATCCGCAAATATATGGCTGAGGTGGATGGGGAAAGTCCTTTGAGAGGTATTATAGAAACTGATGAGACTTATATTGGAGGAAAAAGCTCTGGAGGAAAAAGAGGACGAGGTGCCCTAACAAGACAGTAGTTTTCGGCATGTTGGAACGCGATGGGGAAGTAATGACCAAGGTTGTCCCTAATGTCAGAAAGCGAACTCTTCAACCAATTATGAAAGAAAATGTTGAACCTAAAAGCACTGTTCATACCGACGAACTTCGATCTTATTCTGGACTGGCCAAAGATGGTTATATCCACAAGACTGTCGATCATGGATCGGGTGAATATGTAAAAGGTAATTGCCATGTCAACGGGATTGAGGGATTCTGGGCTCGTTTGAAGCTTTCGATTTGCGGGACGCATGTTCATGTTTCTGGGAAGCACCTTTTGAAGTATGTAAAGGAGTTTGAGTATCGTTACAACCGCCGGAAGGCTCCCGCTTCGATTTTCGCTGATCTGGTGGCCTGCCTCTAACGATCATCGCTTCTAGCAGAGCATTGAATCTGTTCATATTATCCATCTTCTTGATTAGAGGTCGGCGGAGCATCCTGCCATTGTATCTCCGGAATGCCACCTTCTGCAGGATATTTAAGCAAAACCTTCTTTTGCCCGGTTAGAATGTAGGGCAACTTTTGTCCCTCTCGACCATATGATATCTTGAACTTAATTAACCCTTCAATCATTTGTCCCAGCGGAAGTGATTCTAGTTTAATAAAATGGTCATCAAACCATGCATCAGAACGTGGGGGGATCGTGACCCTATCTAGCTCGTATTTTTTCTTTGGCGGATAACATTCTCCTATCTGGGTTGAAACTTCTTGAATTTTTGAAACAATTGGAAACGATGCAAAATTGCGGACTTCTATACCTATACCTAGCTCTTTGATAACTTGTCCATTATCTGGTTTTTTAGCAATAACTCTAACTCCTGCAAATGAGAGCTTGTATTCTGGCGTAATTCGATCTTTCCACTCACTAAATCGCAAGAGTCCAGTAACGGTCAGTGTAAACAGTGCCACCATACCAATGTAGAGGTAAAACAAGGGAATACCACTTAACCATCCAATCACAGCACCGATCCCTGTAACCACTGTTGGGGTAATCAAACTGCGAACGATTTCCAGCAACGTTTCTTTTGCAAGAAATTTCCACATAAGATTATGTTAGATTTTATTACTAAGTATGTCAAGGGTATAAACACCTAAATTAATATGAAGACAATTGATTTTTCAGATATTCTTCTCAATTATATAGGTCGATGGTCACGGGGCGCCATATTAAATCATCTCAATTTGTATTTTAAGCGATATTAAGCCTCTTATTTCAGTCGTCATCGACAGGTCGCTATCACATTATTGACAATAAATTTCCAGAGCACACATAATTGAAATTGTACTGTCTCTTTCACTTAATGCGAGACCAGGGAATTAATTTTATATATTTGTGACCACCGAGTTAACTGGCACTGGGAGATAACACGGAAAAGAAAGATAACTTTTTTGAAAAAGAATTTAATTATTTTCACCATCATAATATTGCTGGTTGCGCTATCCTGGGGGTTGTATATTTATCAGAGTTTAAAGCATGAAGAGCAACTTGCTCGCGAGAGAGAACAATCAGCAGAATGGGAAGGCATGCTGGAAGAGTTAGCTAATGCAAATGCCGAGCTCGAAAAAAAAGCCCGTATAGAAGCTGAAAATGAAGCTAAAGCCCGCAAAGTTGCTGAAGATGCGCGGCGAATGTCTGAATTGAAAGCCACTACCGAAGAAAATGAGAGGCAAGAATATATTGAAAATCTTAAACTGCGATTAGCGAAAGAAGTGGAAGAAAGACGTGAAGCAGAAAAAGCGCTTCAAATACTCAGTGAGAAAATGACCTCACTGGAATATGCTCAAAGCCAGGCTGCGGAAAAACTGGCTGGTTTAAATGAGACAAAAGCCGGGGTGAATATGGAATTGGGTTCTGATCATTCTTATGATAAGGCGCGGTATGAGTTAAAAGAAAAAGAAATGGAAATCGAACATTTATCCGCTGAAAAGGAACGATTGGAAAAATTATATCAAGTAACCCTTGAACGCCAAATTGCCACCGAAGAAGAGCTCACTGGTGAAGCCAGTAAATTAAGACTTCCCCACCCGCTTCGCAATGCCATAAACGCATTTCTATATCTTCTGGGATTAAAAACTGAAGAAGAAGTGGAGTAGCCAATCAGGGCCTGCGAGCAACCCAAAATCGGCATTCGTCCGAAAACTCTCTGACCTCCGGAGGTTCATTTGCTACGTTCATTCTTAAAATATCAGCCTCCACTTTGTAACCCGTGGCTTTCAGGTCTTCTCTAATTTCACTACAGGTTGGAACGTGAATAAATAATTCACCCATTGATGTTTTTTCAAACCGATCCCCGTACTCATTTAGATTGGCATTTTGCTTTCCTCGACTCCACAGGAGTTTTTCTTTTTTCCAAAATTTTGACCATTGCTTGAGTTCACGATCGTGGGTGGTAAAGACAAAAAAACTGCTGGGTTTCAGGACACGCTTGATTTCTTTCAACGCCAGGCGTCGATCATAACGATTCGGAATTTGCATTAACCCGTTAAACCCGAAAATGGCTCCATCAAAATCATTAGATTTAAATTTCAACTCTGTCGCGTTTCCCACCTGAAAAGATATATTATATTCCAGCGTTTTTGCCAGGTGGCGTGCTCTCATTATCATCTCTCTGGAGTAATCAATTCCCAAAATTTTCTGATATCCCAGTTCATAAAGGCCCATGGCGATCCGGCCGGCTCCACATCCCAGCTCAAGGATTGTCTCTTCACCTTTAAAAACACGGGTGAATATTTTTTCCTCTGATATCCAAAGACCAATGTTTATGGCTGCTGAAGCATAATGATCAACGATCTCTGATTTCTGGTAAAAGGATTTGATCTGATTCATGTCCATAGCATTTGCCGGCATCAGGTAAAATTAAGATAATAGAACTTGCTTTTCTGGCATGGGACTTTTTAATTAACCGCTTTTGTGATGAAAGCCACGATTAAAACGCAAGGGAAACAACTCACAGTAGAGGAAGGTGATATCTTCTTCGTCAATCGCTATAGGGATTCAAAGGCCGGAGATACGATTACTATAGATCAAGTATTAATGGTTGGGGAAGGCGAAAAGGCGGCATTTGGCTCTCCTTATATAGACGGTGCCACAGTCAAAGCGAAAATACTCGAAAATAAACGCGGGCAGAAAGTGGTTGTTTTTAAAAAGAAACGCCGTAAAGGTTATCGGCGCAAACGAGGACATCGACAAGAGCTTTCTGTAATCAAAATAGAGTTGATAAAAGCTTAATTGGGGGAATCTATCATGGCTCATAAAATGGGACAAGGAGCTAGTAGAAACGGTCGCGACAGTAAGGGTAGACGTTTAGGGGTCAAGAAATACGACGGTGAAATTGTGTCCGCTGGCAATATTCTTATGCGTCAGCGTGGGACTCGATTTCATCCGGGGCGCAACGTGGGTCTGGGCAAGGACTTCACGCTATTTGCTCTTGTCAACGGTAAAGTCAAATGGAATGCTCAGCAGCACATAGTGTCTGTTGAATCGTTAACGAATTAATTTATTTCCGATACATACACTATGTCGTGGTATGGGTAAGTCAGGCTGGCTCCATATCCCCAATTTTTTCCCACTCCCGGAAATATATTAACAGTTAGGGTTCCCCTTTGAAACTGACTCTTCAAGAGCTTCTCAATCAGAAAGCGATGCTGGAAAAGCATCTCGCATGGCTGAATTCTAAAATAGAAGCGTTAAAAAGCGAATCAGCAGAGAGGGATGATACAACGGGATCAATTGATCCAACCCTGGCCAGCTCTCAATCAGGAAACAGTTTGGCAACAGCACCACCAACACCTGAGCTCAGTGAAGGAACTATAACTGAGTCAGAGAACGAGGTAGATGCAATTGCCCAGCATCACGTACCCGCACCGAGCGAGATGTCATCCATGACAAAATTTGGATGTGTAGCCGTTATTATAGGGATCTGCCTCTTGTTTCTTTTTGGTCTGTTTATCCTGCCCAATTGGTTATATCCCGATTGATTTTCCATATTACAGCAGCAGCCAACTAAAGATTTATTTTTTCACCCTGGCTACTCCATGATTTGTATACCGCTTCTGTAAATTTCATATATTTTACGCCAAGCTCAAAGTTGGTTAAAGTTACAGGTGTGCCATTGCGTATACTATCGATAAAATCTGATTCAACTTGCCATCCTCTTTTTTTCTCAGGAGATATTTCAATACGGCTCTCTTCAGTACTGCCAGCTTCCGCCTTGTAAAGTGCATTATTTGCCAGGTCTAAGCGCAGCGATGACTTTGAACCATTGAGTCTCATTTCTGTACGTGACTGCCCGGACTCAATTCCACTGAAATGGTAAATCATGCGTGCACCATTTGCGTAGCGCCCGATGATTGATAGACAGTCAGGAATATTTACAGGGCTCATTATCCCTTTTTCGAGATCCTCGCGTTCAGTTGTAAATACTACACCATCTGCAATGATCCATGTGGGTTCATCTTTTATCCATCGATTTACTATTTCATGGTAAATGCCCATGCCCATTATGTTATAGCCACTCAACTCAAAATCCTGGCGCCACATAATAGGTGTATCCGATCTCGCAAATTGTCCTCCCGTGTCTGTGACACATACTTCCCGTAAATCACCGATTGCTCCACTTGCGACGAGATCTATAATCGTTGTATCAAATTCAAATGACATGGGGCCTGGAACAATTTGCGTTACGAGGTCCGGTTTTGCTTCGGAAGCTGCGAGCATAGACTCCGCTTCTGCTAAATTTCTCGCCATGCGTGCTTCGGTCAGGACATGCTTGTTTTCTTCTAACGCGGCGATGGTAATTTCCGCATGTAAATAAGGCCAGGTCCCTATGCAGATGGCATCTATCTCAGGATCTTTAATGACTTCCTGCCATGTCTCTGCGATTCTCGGAATATTAAATTCACTGGCGGCTTTTTCAGAAGATTCTATGCTGCGGTTACAAACCACAGAGCATTCCACGCCATCGATTTGCTTGAAACCTGGCAAATGTCGACTGCGAGTGTTTGCTCCAGCACCTATAATACCAATTCGTATTTGATTGCTCATGATGAATAAATGAGCAAAACATTTTAAAAAGGCAACCTTATCTCCTGTCCTTCTTTAGGATAATTTTTAAATAATAAATTCGTGTCTTATTCTAATAACCCCAGCAATAAACCTTTACGTTCTCTTTTCCCTTCGAAAGTGATTACGATAGAAAGTAAAATAAAAGATGTAGAAGGAAGTTTATACCCTGAGGAAGCAAAGATTATCAAGAACGCAGGTGAAAAGCGTAAACAGGAA
Source organism: Opitutales bacterium (assembly GCA_965197745.1). GTDB lineage: Bacteria > Verrucomicrobiota > Verrucomicrobiia > Opitutales > PNEW01 > CBDANS01. The sequence goes on from CBDANS010000007.1 coordinate 1,834,055, forward strand.
TTTACCGCTGGGAGGATGTGCGCGCGCCTGGCCCTTGAGGAACTGGGATTCACGAATTTTCCTCTTCTCATTGGTCATGACCGTAATCCTCTCTGGCCTGAGGGGATTATAGGAAGTATTTCCCATACTGAACTCTATTGTGGTGTAGCTGTCGCGAAAAAAAAGGATTATCAGTCTATAGGTATTGATATGGAATTAACGGATAGACTGGGTAAACAATTATGGCCTCAGATTTTTACTCCAAGGGAGCAATCCTGGATTCAAAATAGCCCGGATCATGAGCATGTCAGTTGGGCATCGCTTTTCTTTAGTGCCAAAGAATGTTTCTACAAATATCAGTTCCCATTGACGAACCAATGGGTGGGTTTTGAAGACGCTGAAATTAAAGTTGATGTTGAAGAAGGTAAATTCAATTTATTTTTACTCAAAGATATATCTTCTCTTGGTAATATTGGATCCTCATATGCCGGGTACTATCGATATTACGATGATCATATCATTACCGTAATCTACTAGTGCGGGTTTTAATCTTTTCCTATTATCCAAAAGCAGAACAATTGTTATCCATTATTAAAAAGGCTTCCCTACATAATTAAGGGGCTATAAATAGATTAGACCCTGAATCGGTTTCACTCTATTAGGTGTTTATCTTTAAGCCATTGAAGTGTAGGAACTAGCGTTTCTTTTGCTGATCTAAAGTCCAACCCTAATTCTTGGCGTGCTTTAGAATTATCCATATACCAGTAAAGTAAGGCATATTCTAATGCTGCCGGATTAATGCCCAAAGGTAACCGAAGCCATTGGCTCAATAAGATTATAAATCGAATGAATATTGCAGGGAGGGTGATAACGGGCTTGTTCTGTCCCAGTATTTCCAAGGTTAGTGTGGACAGTTCGTAAAAACTTAAATTATCACCACCAAGGATATAACGTTCACCTGATTTTCCATGATCATAGGCTGCTAAAATACCTTTTGCCACATCGTCAACATGGATGATGCTTGTCCCCCCCTTTGTCACAAATACCCGCTTACCTTTTGCAAATTCCACGAGTATTTCAGAAGTAATAAGTCCCGTATCGTCAGGTCCATAAACTTCAGTCGGATTTACAATTATGATCGGTAAGCCATCAGTCGCGTAATTCCGGCAAACTTTTTCCACTTCTGCTTTTGCGACAGCATAAGAGTACTTTTTCCCTTTTAAATTTAAATGAGCATTTTCATTTTGAATCCGTGGTACTTTTGTCCCCCCTATCGCCGAGGCACTACTGACATAGACTGTTTTTAAGTTACCCTGCTCCCTCGCCGCATCTAATAATTTACGGGATCCTTCAACAATGACTTCAGGAATCCGGGGTGAAGCAATATCTGCCCAATTGGATATTGCGGCCAAATGAATAACCCCATCACACCCCTTTATTCCTGCTGAGAGACAAGCTTGATCTCGGATATCGCCGATAATGCGCTCAAACTTGAGATGATCAATTCGTTCCGTATTGCTGGACTTCCTTAACAGGCATCTTACTGAAAAACCATCAGCTATGAGCAGAGGCAATAAGTGAGATCCAATAAACCCATTCCCTCCAGTAACAAATATTTTTTCAGAATTCCTGTCCCTGCTCACTGTAGATTATCCACTATCAGGTTTTGCCAGCTACTGATTTAGGGCAATCCTGAATATAAATTTTAACTCTGTTTTAGAGTCAATCCTGATATCTCAAAGTATCAATTATGAAATAAATGCAGCCCTGTCTTTACAATGGACAGCACAATCAGGCAAAATTAAAGTAGATGTTCCTTCTCTTCTCGCCCTCAGGGCCCACAGGTGGCCTTAAGATAGACGGGGCCACAATTAATGATCACGGGCTGACCACCAATTTCTATTTCGAAGAATACAACACCATTAAATTCCATACCTGCTTCAGTGGCTGGATTACATTGAGCGGCCATCTGGAAAATAAATTGACTTCCAGGATTTAAAACTTGGGGAAGTTGAGTAAATATTCCCAATTGAAAATGGATACCTGGGTCAATATTTATCACGTTAATGGCGGTAAGTTCTATGATGAAACTGCTCGTGTTCGTGAATGTTAATTCAGTCACCTCAAATCCCGTTGTCAGATTTCCATAATCAATAAACTCGGTACTAATTCCACAGTTAGCGGCCTTTTTACCCGCCTCTCCGGGAGGGCCCTGATCGCCCGTTGGACCAATTGGACCGGTAGGACCTGTTTGGTCCCCTGGGTCCAGTGATGCCTAATACCCTGTCCTCCTTGAGGGCCTGAGGGGCCTTGTAGACCTTCAGGTCCGGCGTCTCCGGTAACGCCAAGAGGTCCTTGAGGTCCAGGTAAACCTGTTGGTCCGGGAAAAAATCCAGGAGGACCCTGAATCCCTGTAGGACCGGTGGGACCTTGATTACCTGTGAGACCGCTCGGACCGGAGGGACCACTGGCACCGGGCACTCCGGTAGGACCTGTCAGACCGGCTGGACCTGTAGGTCCTTCAGGTCCGGTCGGACCTGTGCCTCCCGATCCTCCACCACCAATGGACAGATAAAAAATATCAAAGTAGGGATGGTTTCCCCGGTTATGATCATACTTATGCGAATTTTTTCTATTAACAGTGAGCAGGTAAGTTCCTGGAAAATCAATAATCACATCGGGCAATGCTGCCAGGAGTTCCTGGATAGGTTGATTTTTTTCTATCTCAGGGTCGGGGTCAAAAGCGAGAACATCAAGCACACAGATACCCACCGTAGGAATGAAAAGAGTGACTCTGCCACTAAACTCATTGTCTCCAAAATGCACGCCTGATATGAGAACCGTTTTGTCATCCAAGTTGGGTTCGGCATCTAATATCCTGAGATGTTTATTCCCTTTGTCTTTTTTATCATCATTACCTCCCCCTTTTGCATGAGACAGCGATGGGGTGGATAGTAATAAAATTGCGGTTATTAAACTTAACAAGCGGTATTTAGATTTCATAGGCGTGCTCATCATCTAGTAGTAATAGGTAAAACTTGTAGTTACGCTGTCGTCCGCCCCAAAAAGGGTGGACGACTAACGCTAATGAAAACTGAATGCATCAATCATCACTGATGCAGATTGCAGTGAGAAATACAGGACCGCAATCAGCAGGACCAAAGTCAACTTGGATAAAGACAAGCCCGTTAAATTGCAAACCGTCTTCTGTGAATGGATCACACAAAAAATCTATATCTATATTCAGTGTACCTCCTGCCAAGACCAAAAACAGGTGGAAACGGAAAGGAAGGCGGCGGTGGCGGTGGACTGCTTAAGGTATAATGGGGGCCCAGTATACCATCTGGACCAAAATTTAATATGGAAATATCAGTAACCGTAAAGTCGGCCCCGCTGGTATTTGTTAAAATGATAGTTCCAGTGCCTCCAGCAGTTTCACCGTAATCGACTAACTGTGTATCGACGGTGCAACCGAATACGGCGTCAGCTCCGGTGGGACCAGTTGGACCGGTGGGACCTGATTCTCCGCCACCTTCACCGCCAGTACCAAAAGCTACATAAAAAATATCGAATTTAGGCCGATTCCCGCGGTTATCATCCGTATCTTTCTTATCACTTTTGCCACCATTGTCTCCATCATCATCGTCATCACCATCACCAGAGCCCCGGTGATCAGATTTCTTTCCAATTACAGTGAGAAGGTATGTGCCCGGAAACTCCTCTATAAAATCAACAGGGATAGTCACAAGAAGCTCTTGTACCGGCTGATTTTTTTCAATATCAGGATCGGGATCAAAGGCGATTATATCAAGTGGGCATACCCCTTGTGTGGGAATGTATAACTTTACCTTTCCCTTGAATTGATTGTTTTTTGAAAAATTAATTCCCGAGATGAGCAGCGTTCCGTCATCCAGATTAGGCTCAGCGCCTAATATTCGCAGGTGCTTTGCATCTTTCTTCTTGCTATCTTTATCATCATCCTTCTTGCCGCCACCTTTCGCATTTATCAACAGTGGGTTGCACACAATTAATAACGCCAATAGAAAACCAGAGAGATAATTAATTTTCATAAAACTCCTTCAGCATGTACATATAGTAGTATTATAGAATATGATACATGTGTATCATAAATGTCTGTTCTTGTAAATTATATACTAAAATGAAAACTAATAAACTCGTCCTCGTTAAAATTGCGTCGCCAGGGACAGGGTGATTCATCTGAGCCAGTCACACCCTTTGCAAAAGGTGAAAAAACGGCTGCCCAGAAATCGGGTTAATTGGCAATTGGATAGCCTCAAAAAAATCGTCGCCCGCTTTTAAGACGGACGACGACAGGGTTAATATTAAATATTTAATCAATCACCGGGGAACCCTCCTGGAGGTCCTGGAGGTCCTGTCGGACCCGTTGGTCCAGTCGCACCATCAGCACCTGTTGGTCCAGTGGGCCCTGTTGCACCATCAGCGCCAGTAGGTCCAGTCGCTCCAGTGAGCCCAGAGGAACCTGTTGCTCCAGTGGCCCCAGTAGGTCCTATAGATCCTGCAGATCCAGTCGCGCCGGTAGGTCCAGTCGCACCCGTTACCCCCGTCGGTCCGGTCGCACCATCAGCGCCAGTTGGTCCAGCAGGTCCCGTTGATCCAATGTTTGCGTAAATAAAATCAAATTTTGGCCGATTTCCGCGATTATCGTCATGCTTATCACCATCATCGTCATCGCCATTATCGTCATTATCGTCATCATCACCGCCACCAGATCCTCCTCCTTGACTTCCACTACGATTACTTACTAGTAGTATATAAGTACCGGGAAACGTTTCAAATAAATCAGCGGGGATTTCTGCCAGAATTTCCTGGATGGGCTGATCTTTATCGATGTCTGGTTGGGGATCATAAGCGATAACATCAAGGACGCATATTCCCTGCGTAGGAACGAAAAGTTTTACTGTTCCATTAAATTCATCACCCCGAAATTAATCCCGGAAATGAGTAGGGTTCCATCATCGAGGTTGGGTTCAGCAGCGAATATACGGACGAAGTGACTTCCATTATCATTATTACCACCGCCACCATCATCATCGTCATCATCACTATTGTTCCCGCCACCTTTAGCATATAAATGCAATGGGTTGCTAAGAATTAATAGCGTAGCAAATAAACCCAACAGATATTTAATCTTCATAATCTCCCCTTTGATTTTGCACAGTAGTAGTTAAGAAACCAGTATCATAATTTTGTTGGATATAAGGGCAATCAACAAATTAGACCAGACCTTAATAATAAGGAATTCTTATAAAATAATCCTCAAGAAATTAAGGCACTAAATTGTTAATCAAATAAGTGAGTTCATTTAACAAATTATCTAAATATACGCCTTAAATGTAAAAATCATAAGGGTAGAATAAAACAATGTGAGTCGGCTACAGAAATCCGATAGCGCAACCAATATGCTGTCTATAAATCTATAGCCTGAGGTGTGCAAGCAGGTCACAATTCCTAGTGTAATTTTATAAGTTACAACAGAAACGATTGCAATGCTCGATATCGACATGCTGCCCCCCCTGTGCCTATTTAAGATTCCCTTAAACTTTATGGAAATAAATCTATATCGGGCGGGGGTGGTAAATCTGGAATTGAAATACATGTTCCAGAAAGTGTTACCGGACCGCAGGGAGCGGGTGCACTGTCAATTTCCACAAATACGCTTCCTGAAATTGGACCTTCTGCTAAACAACTGATTTGAACAACCACAAGTAACGATTCTCCAGCTGGAACCGTGGCGGGAAGTGGATTTAAGATTGTTACCCTGGAGTATCCGACGTGATGTCCGAGACAATAAAATCAGCTGAACCTGCATTTGTCAGGGTCACAAATTGAGCTACCGGCAATCCAACAAGGACAGAACCAAAATTTATCTCTAAATTATCTATATCACATGAAATGTCAGGTTCCGCTGACACGCACACAGGTCCGCTCACAGACACATACCCGGGACTGGGTCGATCAGGTTTTCTAATATCCTGATTACCCGCTTTCGTGGCAGCCAGGACACAACCGGTATCAATTACAAATTCTGGCTCAAGTACTGACTCATCGAGCGTTAAAGAAAAAATCTGGCATTCATTGTCACCCAAATTGAGGTTGTCAAATTTCAGCCCGACTACCTGAGTGGTAGGATCCGGAAATACAAGTTCCCAGGATTCTGAACCATCCCCGCAATCTCACATCCGGCAACAAGGTCGGCAAGCGTATTGCCCTCGGATAGACAATCGAGGAACTGGCCCAATCTTATGTCCCAATGGCTTAAGTCTTTAACTTCCGGCCCGACACCTAACTTGCATACCCTGTAAATAAAGGTAGCGGCATCATTTTCACGCGTGACATCCAAGAGTTCTATACTGAATTGTCCATTCTCGGCATTCGCTGGATTGTCGTCGCATGTGCTTAAATCCAGGATATTTTCATTAGCAGGTGGAGTATTCTTATCAGAGGGTCCATTTCCCTTGCCGGGTTTGGCACTGACGACATTCATCAGCATCGATAGAACTATCGAAGCAATAACAGTTGAAATGACATTTTTCATAACAGGTTTATCTTAAACAGGTGAAGAATTAATGAAGCTTAGATTCTTCTATTTAGTAATAGTGGTTTAGTTGTAGTAATTATCGAAATATTCTTTTTAATTCAAAAATTACTATAAGCAATATACCCTATAAGTCAACGAGATATATATAATTCCCGGTAAAAAATAAGTAAAAAGCCCTATTTATTTTAATAATAATAAGAACCCCTTATCATTATTTATGACTTACCGGTACAGTAAATTGTTTCAGTTGACTGCAAAACGAGTGCCTGGGCTTAGCATTGAACCGGAAAATCATAGCAAATAATATAATGCTAATGACTATCTGTAAATCGCCTTTCTCCAGTTCTGATCCTTGAAGCAGGAGGAGAAAGGTGTCTTATCAGTGATCACCCACCGAAATCAAATTCGAGTGGCTTCATCTCATAATACTGGTCCCACTTATCGAGGTACTCTGTCTCATATTGGATCGAGTTCACGTGTTCTATAGCTTTCTCCAAATAAGGATTTAAACCATCAGGATAAGGTTGGGCAAGAAATCGATACAGGCCGTGACAGTCATTTTCAAGTTTTGGGATGACAATCTTTTCCCAAAAGAAAGGGGTGCCTTTAAGAATATCCGCACTACTTTTAAAAATACGATCCTCCTCGGGAATATCTCGATAATCATCTGATTCCCCAAATTCACGAAAAAGTAAATTCAGCTTATTTTTATATTCGGGGTCACTAATCTGTCCCAGATAATCAGCGGTGCAAACAGCCTCCCCCATTATTCTCTCAACTTGATTATTAAAGGGGACGGCATCGATGATGCTGCGCGGGCCGGTACAGCTTATGAGGTGTTGAACAACGAATATCTCAAAGCGATTCCAATCATTTTTGGTAAGATATAATTCGGCAAGTTCACAGCTTCTCTGCTCGTGGACAAATGTATATTTAGCACCTGTTCCTTCGTTGTCTCCACCTTCTTTGAGGAAACCAATATCGTGGAGGATAATACCGTGAAGTCCGTTTTCAAAATCCCTTTCCGACAACATCGGTTCAATTTCATGAAGTTGTCGATTTGCCATGAGTCTTGTCCAACAGAGTGCGGCTTGTAAGGTGTGTTCCAAATTATGATAAGCGGCATCCATCTCCTGATATTCCCAGTAAGTGCCATTAAACATGCTATTAACGTCGGAAAAGAGTTGAGAAATCATTTCCGTATTCGCTTTGGGAAACACTTTTTTTTGTATCTCCTGAACCGCCTTTTCCACAACCAAGTAGTCTCTGGTGTCCACTTCATCCAGCGTGTAATTTAAACTCATGATAAATTCGTCCTATCCTGTATAAATTAGTAATTAAATAATATTCCTCTTAAAATAATCCGGATAATCGGATCTATATTATCGTAAATAGTTATTAATATAAATGTGAAACAATAGCAATTTTTTTTACATTTAACTTCAACCGCTTTGTACAATTGTTACCTAACGGTGATAATAAAGGGTAAATCTATTCGTTTCTCTCGGGGAGAGGAACCATTAAGGGGAGTATCCATCGAGCATGTCTGAACAACGGGTAGGACACCTTTGTCAGATCCGACTGCGGGTCAATTAATGGTTGAAACTCCCGGCCATTGAGAGAAGCAATTACACGTGCTCTTATTTCAACCTCTTCATACCCTTCATTTTTCATCTTCTGCTCAAGGAATTGGACAAATTGAATAACTAATCCGGGTCGAGAGGTCATTTTTTCGGTCTGTTTCGGTGTCAAATAATCTTGCGGATCAACAATCCACTGTTCCTTTGTTGTCGCATCAGTAATGATGAAAAATCCGGCTGACTCTTTATCACGCAATTTCATATGCCATGAATAATTATGGCCTTCCTCGGTCCAATGAACATTGCCTGAGATGATAAAATGACGCAAGGGAACCAAGATCTGGAGAAGCACCCAAGCGCCAAGCAAGATATACACAACCTTGCTCTCTGGAAAAAAACCAGGCTCAGATTCACTGATCGACAGTTTTTTTTCTTCTTCGGAGAATGCACTTGCATTAGTGGATGTTGATATAGATTTATTTTCATTCACTGACCGAAATGGTTCGTCCACGTGAAACGCGGCAATGGCCAGGCCCAACCCACCTACTATAGCTCGGATCGGTGAAAAACTGGTGGGAAGGAATCCGCCAATGAAAAATCCAAAAACAAAACCTCCCGTTATTTTACACATGGAGACAAGATCAGCTTTGATTAGACTGCTAACGGCACGACGAGGCCAATCTGTGTCGAAAAATACAGCAGTCGTAACGATCATTGTCCAGGGAAAGATACCAATACTGAAAAGCCGTGCATTCATAAAATGGAACAAAAGGGTAATGGCATAACCCAATACACGGGTCCGTCGGTGAATGAGCAGGAAGACGACTGATAAATCAATAAAAACAAGGCACTGTAAGCCATGAACAATACGAAAACCTCATTGGTAAAGAACTGGCCGAGAAAAGGAAAATCGGTCCGTGCGGCCAACCAGGCTCTTAAGGGTTCACCATACAACCAGTCCGAATTTAGCTTGGCGACACCGCCAAAGAAATATGGAACACCAACCTGGAAACGGAGGAGCCAAATCGACCAGGCAGGAATAAATCTCATTCGATGATTAGATTTTCGCAAGACGTCGAGTGAAAAAGAACGATTCGCCGGAACAAATATCATGAGGAAAGCGATAAGACAGACGAGATAGAGATGATTGAGATATATCGCTTTCTCCAGTAAAAATATATAAGTGATCATTAAGAAAAAAAGGATGGCACATATTCGGTAGAACAATCCCAGGATAAGACAGAGGGCTATAATGCCCATCGCTACGATATGAATTTTCATGCCAAGACCCGGCCAGGGCTGAATAAATTCAAACGGCCAATATTTAAAATAAAATACAGGGTTTGAAAAATAACGCCCGGTCCAGTCGTGTGCGATGAAACGCCACGCTTCCCAGAGCATGATCGAGTAGAAGCTGATTCGAATAAAAACGAGGCCGGCAATATCGACAGGGCTGAGAATGAAAGCGAAAATACTATGGAGTGGGTCGTGCTTTCCCCTATCCCTTTGTTCTCTATGAGGAGTTGTCATCTTTGAAAAATTCCCAGCGGAGACTGATAAAAGGCTGTAACTATGTCCTTAAAATCAATTTAGATTCATTATTTAATCGTTATGAATAAATAGAATAACTATTTTATCGGGAATAGATATAACTCTTTTTAATTATTTCTAAAAAGTAATTATAAACCCGATGGTGAATTCGAAATCCAAACTCGAGAATGAATGCCCGGAGAAGGGAACGCGTACGCATTCAAACTGGTTAAAGGTAGGGGTTCACCTCTCAGTGATTTTTATCCTGTCGACATTGATATTCGGGAATACCCTGAACAATGTTCTTCACCTGGATTCAATTTACCGTGTAGGGAACAACCCCGAGCTTGATAAGGTCTGGCCTCCCTGGAGGCATTTTACCGATCCGCGCACAAGCACATCGATACCACAAATTACGGCATTCCGTCCATTGCTTCCGCTGACCCTATCAATAAATAATGCCTTCAGTGATTTTATAGGATGTGAAAGGTTAACAGGATTTCATCTCGGAAATATCGCGATCCACATTGGGACCTCTTTTATTCTCTATTTTTTCTTTATAGAATTACTTCAGTATTGGGCGAAACTCGCAAAGCCCAAAAGGGATCTATGCAATATAGCGTTTGCCTCAACCTTAATTTTTGCAGTTCATCCTATATCCGGTGTTCCCGTAAACTACATAGCGGCGCGTGATCTACTTTTGATGATGTTTTTCCTTATGGGATCTCTTTTCACATATGTGAGAATGAGACGTCTCGGTGAAACATTTACCGGATGGGCCTTTTCCCTGGGCCTACTCTCTCTATCGATGCTTTCGAAGCAGAATAGTGTGGTCGCGCCTGTATTGATATTTACCTTCGAGCTTCTTTTTGCTCGTCACTCCTATCGATCATGGAAAACCTGGTTATACCCACTCGCCTTCGGAAGTGTCATCGCCATTTTTTTTGTATGGACAGAAATCATACTCGATTTTTCCGATCTGGGTCAGCTCCACACCGAAGCGATGACTCCATGGATTTATGCATGCACTATGGGACGAGTCCATCTCTTATACTATATACGAAATTTTATTTGGCCCTTTTCCATGCGGCCTCTCCCTTACATCGAAGCAGCGGAAGGAATATTCGATCCCGGAGTTATCATCGGCATTATCTTTATCCTCATAATTCTCGTAATCGCTTTCGTTTTCTGGCGCCGTGCGCCATTACTGAGCTGGTGCATCCTCTCATACTGGGGACTATTCGCTCCAACTTCATCCATCCGCCCATTTCGCTATCTTGTCGTTGACTATCGGCAGTACCCTTCGCTCGCATTTTTAAGCCTGGGACTAATACTTGGCCTTACTCTGTTGTTGTCTAATATTCCCAGGCAACGCCTGATCTGCTCTATAATAGTTGCCGTGGTAATTTGTTATTTTGGGATCTCTACATTTTTTATGAATAGAATCTGGCAAACTGAAGAAAAATTCTGGGGACAAAGTGTGCGTTATGGGGCAACAGCTCTTGCTCACATGAATTACGCTATGAGCATCCAGTATAAAAATCCACCATTAGCGGAAAAACATTTTCATGACACCCTAAAACTATCTCCAGGACATACCTATACGCATATAAATCTCGGATTGTTCTACATTCGATCGGGTAAGGTCGAAGAAGGTCTCAGTTACGTAAAAAAAGCTACTCAACTTGCTCCTAGCTGGGCCATAAGCCACTATTGGCTATCCAAAGCTTATCGTCAGGTAGGAAAATTGGCTGAAGCACAGGTAGAGAGCCATCGTGCCGCGGACCTGGATCCACGCAACGCTAAATACCAATACCAGGCTGCCTGGGATTTACAGGAACAAGGTGATGTCCTAAGATCACTCCCCTACTTGGAACGCGTAGCCCGGATCAGTCCGGGCTATAAAATAGCTAATTTTCTTGAAGGATTTGCTCTCCAGAAAGCGGGGCGCTGGAAAGAGGCTGAATACAAGTACCGCCATTTTCTCCAGCAAAAACCGGATCATGCTCAGACTCACTTTAACCTGGCTTATGGATTAATGAACCATGGCGAACATACTGATGCTATAGATTTCTTTATGGAGGCGCTTCGTCTGAATCCGGATATGAGTTCAACCCACCATTGGCTCTCAATATGCTATGACGAACTTGGGAACTCAGAAAAGGCAGCTTATTATAGGGCACAATATGAAGCGACTAAACATTGAGATCTTGCCTCATCACTTCGGGATTATAAAGTAGTAGATGGGTGCAGGGGGCGGATTTGAACCGCCGACCTTCAGGTTATGAGCCTGACGAGCTACCGGACTGCTCCACCCTGCAAATTAGGCAAAGTTGAGTAATTAGGAGTGAATTGAATATCAACTCAAGGTTTTTTTTGCTTTAGGTTGTAATCCCGTCATAGCAAAAAACCCATTTCCACCCTTTTGTCTTTTAAGCTTATTCTACAAAATTCGGGCATGGGATAGATTCATAGGTCTACTAAACCATACAATACTCCAAGGGCCTCTGCTCCGTGTCCACCGACTTACGCCCGAATTATGATCTTCCTGACGTTTGTGAAAATTATTGCTCAGTCCAATATAAAAACTCCCCACTGAATTTTGCAATACATAGACATGGTAGAGAGGGTCCGTGCGCATGAGTTTAAGAATAATTAACTCAGAATCTTTTATCGGCACAACCTGCGCTATGTTAATACTTCCATAACGACAGTTTGGAGATTAATTGGCCATAAGCTGATTTTACGCCGATCCCGCAGTTGCGGGATTATGAGCCTGACGAGCTACCGGACTGCTCCACCCTGCAAAGTAGGCAAAGGTGAGTAATTAGGAGTGAATTGATTATCAACTCAAGTTTTTTTTGCTCAGGTTGTAATCCAGTCATGGCAAAAACCTCTTTTCCACCCTTTTGTCTTTTAAGCTTGTTTTCCAGAATTTGGGTATGGGATAGATTCATAGAGCGGCTATGCAATACAATACTCCAGGGGCCTTTGTTCTGTGTCCACCGATTCACGCATCAATTATGATCATCCTCGAAAAATGCGTGTCCGCTATCATATAAAATCTTCTTGCTTTCCTCAAAGCAGTAGCTATTTCTGACTGTTTCACAATGGCTGGGTCTGTCCCGATGATTTCACCCATAAATTTTAATACACCTACGAATATACATTATATAATACAGCTAGTATTCGGTTAGCTCCGGCTATTAACGGTCAGATATGAATATCACCATAAACGATCTACTTGACGCAGGCGTCCACTTCGGACACCAGTTGCGTCGCTTCAATCCCAAGGTGAAAAAATTTGTTTTCGACAACCGCCATGGAATCTCCGTCATCGACCTGGAACAGACTTTTTCCCTCCTCGAAGATGCGACCAAATATATTGAGGAACTTGTAGCATCGGGTAAAAATATACTTTTTGTCGGAACCAAGCGACAGGCTCAGGAGATAATCCGCGAAGCTGCCACGTCCTGTCAGATGCCCTTTTGTGCTAATCGATGGATGGGAGGAACCCTCACCAATTTTGCCACTATAAAATCCAGCCTGGATAAATATAAGAACTATCTCGCCATGGATGCCGACGGTTCACTTGACGAGCTGCACAACAAAGAGGCAGCTGCCATCCGCCGTGAGATGAACCGGATGCAACGCAACTTTGAAGGCCTCATTGAAATGGATGGACTGCCCTCGGCCCTCTTCGTGATCGACATCAATCATGAAGAAATCGCGGTAGCCGAAGCCAAAAGAGTAAATACTCCGGTGATCGCGCTCGTTGACACTAACAGCAACCCTAACCTCGTCGATAAGCCAATTCCCGGTAATGATGACTCGATTAAATCCATACGCGTAATAGTTGAGACGGTCGTAGAAGCAGTGCAAAATGGGCTCTCTCAAAGGGAAGCTCAATCCTCTACGGCAATAGGGATAACCCCTATTGTGCGTGAATTTACAAAAGAAGAACAGCTCCCCATTACCGCTCCAACCATTCCTACGGGTGAAGAAGAAGCGACAAGCGACATTCCTACGTCGTACTCTACAGACTCTGATGATGAAACATCAGGGGGCACACAAGGCCCGTTGTCTAAATAGATATATTTTCTCTCCAAGTTGGAATAATTACTCAGGTAATAATATGACTGTTGAAATTACAGCTAAAATGGTCAGCTCTTTACGATCAGCAACAGGCGCCGGTCTCATGGATTGCAAGAAAGCATTGACCGAGGCTAAGGGTGATTCTGAACAGGCTATCCTGATTCTGCGCAAGAAGGGCATGGCGGCAGCGGAAAAAAAACTCGACCGCAGCGCCAGTGAAGGACTGATTGAGCAATACATTCACCTGGGAGGCAAGGTCGGTGTTCTCTTGGAAGTCAATTGTGAGACTGACTTTGTAGCAAAAACGGATGACTTCAAAAAACTTGTTAAAGACATTTGTCTCCACATTGCAGCGGCAAATCCGATTTGCATATCCAGCGATGAGGTGCCAAAAGAATTAATTGAAAAAGAGCGTGATATCGCAGCGTCCCAAATTCAAAATAAACCACCTGATATTATTCAAAAAATAATTGAAGGAAAATTGGTAAAATATTTCCAGGAAGTCTGCCTGATTGAGCAACCCTTTGTTAAAAATCCAGATCAAACGATAAAGGATCTGATTACAGAAAAGATCGCCAAGCTTGGTGAAAACATCGTAATTCGTCGTTTTACACGCTACCAGATGGGCGATTAAGAGGGTTTTCCAACCCTTAGTGCTGACTTATAAACCCAATAGCTCTGTCATAAAAGCACTGAGCTTTTCCTGCTCTTCATCACTGAGCGAATAGTACGGCGATCTTCGATAGCGTTTGGAAAGTCCGGCACATTCTAAAATGCCGTGAATAGCCGCGTCACGGCTTCCTCTTACGTTATTATTATAATCGAAAAAAGGCATATCGAAATCACGAATAATTACAGCCGCAGTTTTTATATTCCCTTCAAGAATGGCGTGCCAATAGCGCCAGGTTAATTCAGGCTTAAAAATAATAAAATTCGAGAAATATCCATTAACCCCATAAGGTAGCATGTTCATATGATTCTGTTTTAATCCCCCTGCAATAATCGCCCACTGTTCATAGGCCATGAGGCATACCTTGCGCACAAATTCACCGCAGACGTCATCTTTCAGGGCAACGACCCCTGGGGCTCTCTCAATGAGCGCCTCGATAACATTATAAGAAAAAGCTAACGGTCGATACTTGAGATAATTGGTTACAATCATAACGGGAATATGTTTCCCCACTGCGCTATAATGACCGACAAGTGAATCCACAGTTGTCGATTGAGCCCAATCAGGCGGTAAAACCATAAGCATGTCCGCACCGAGCTGAACGCAATATTTTGCGAAATCGACAGCTTTACCGGTCCACCAGGTCCCCGTTGCTGCGACGACAATTACGCGTTTATTGACATGCGCTACAATAAATTTGGTGATCTCAGCTATTTCATCATCAGTAAGGACTGAAAATAAGCTATTACCCCAAGTAAGGATAATATTTTTGGCCCCAGCGCTAATGACAGTGTCTATTTGTCGACGCAGTCCATTCCAGTCGATTTCACCATTTTTTTCAAATGGAGTCCGGACTGAAGGACAAGGTCCGGTCAGGGCTTCACGCAATTCGAGAGGACATTTTTCTTTTTTTTGCCCCATGGTTTTAGGGGTAAAATATAATTTACCGTTCAGAATTTTTATTCGCTGTAGCGCTCAGTAATAAAAGATTGGAGCTTTTCCATTTGTTTATCACTAAGCGAATGATAAGGCGCCCTTCTATAGCGTTTTGAATGGCCTGCGAGCTCCAGAATTCCATGTAAAGCTGCGTCTCGTCCCCCCTCGAAGGTGTTTATGAATTCGAATAGTGGCATATCGTAATCGCGAATAAATGCTGCTGCCTCCTCTATCTTACCATCAAATATGGCATTCCAATAGCGCCAGGCCAATTCGGGTCGAAAAATAATAAATACTGAAAAGTTACCGTCTACCCCATAGGGCACCATATTCATATGATTTTGTTTTATCCCTCCCGCGATAATAGCCCAGTGATCATAAGCGATTAAACATACCTTTCGAACAAACTCGCCACACACATCATCTTTAAGGGCAACCACTCCCGTAGCGCGTTCAACCAGGGATTCTATAACCTGGTAGGAAAAAGGTCGCGGCCTGTTATTGAGATAATTGGTCACTATCATAACAGGAATATGTTCACCTGCCGTACTGTAATGTGCGACAAGAGTCTCCACAGTTGTTGATGCCCCCCAGTCCGGCGGTAAAACCATGAGCATGTCAGCACCGAGCTCAGCGCAATATTTTGCGAATTCAACTGTTTTTCCTGTCCACCAAATACCACCGGCAGCTACGACCATCACACGCTTCTTAACGTGCTGCACAACCACTTTTGTAAATTCTGCAATTTCGTCGTCAGTGAGGAGGGAAAATAAGCTGTCCCCATAAGTTAAAATTACATTTTTTGCGCCGGCGTCTATGACATAATCCAGTTGTTGACGCAATCCGTTCCAATCAATCTCACCATCAATTTTAAAGGGTGTCCGTATTGAAGGACAGGGACCAGTAAGAGCTGCGCGAAGTTCTTGAGGACATATATTTTTTTCTAGCCCCATAAGATATGGTAAAACTTTATATCCCGCTCGCCTTTACGGCATTATCAAATTCCTCACTCCAGCGAGGAATGCTTTGAGCAACAGCCATAAAGTCACCCCCGTAATTAATAAACCTGGCACCCGCTTCAAGAAGTCCTTTCAAATCATCACCCCCTCCGGTAGGCCTCCCCCAGGCGATCCCATTTTTCTCTGCAGCATCTGCTACGCGTTTCTGTGCTTTCGTAAATCGAGGGTCTTTCAATTCCGCAGGACAACCCAGACGCAAACTTAAATCACTGGGACCGACAAAGAGGACATCGATGCCTTTGACGGCCGCAATCCCCTCAACATTATCAACCGCTTCAGGTGATTCAATTTGAACAGCAATCAACGTTTCCTGATTATAATGTTCGGTATATTCTTTCAAATTAAAGTTCGTATAATAATCACCGTCCAAACCACCCCCATCTGCGCCTCGATCACCCAGGGGGGGGAACTTAGCGTTCTCGACAATGCTACGCGCTTGTTCCACAGAATTTACGAGGGGGACTAACAATCCAGTTGCGCCATTATCCAGATATTTCCCGATTGGAGTTCTTTCGCGTATAGAACTGGGACGGACGATACAATCGATATCACTGAAATGTAGATTGATTAATAAGTTCTGTATGTCCTTGGGATTCCAAAAATTATGCTCAGTTTCCAGCCAAATGCCATCATAGCCATTAGCGGTGGCATATTTTGGGAGCATTGATATACTGGTATAAGAACATAGGGTCCTTGCAACTTGACCACTGCGAAGCTTTTTCAGCACTTTTGAACTTCTCATAATCTAAGAATTTTTAATGGGGTTAAAACATTCGCCAGCTATATATGTGAAATCGACCTGACACCCTAACTTTATAAAAGTCAAGTATCACTTGGCCTTAACCAAATGGTGTCAATGACCTATTCAAAAATGAATGGCAGATCAACCTACCCCGTTAAAAATGTGCCGGGTCTTTTTAAAGATTCAACCGGTTTTTTATATCATCAATATTCACTCCCACAATTTCGACAATCTTGCGCCGTGATTTTTCGCCTCGGACCAGGGTAATCGAGAACCTGGGCAGTTTTAA
The DNA here is from genome assembly GCA_965197745.1 of Opitutales bacterium. GTDB lineage: Bacteria > Verrucomicrobiota > Verrucomicrobiia > Opitutales > PNEW01 > CBDANS01. Next base: position 1,851,475 of record CBDANS010000007.1, read on the forward strand.
TCGATGAGATAAGAATTCAGTCAGAGATTTATTCGCACGACCATTTTCAGGTGGAGCCATTAGCTTTACTTTAAGCGTCTCTCCTTGCCACCCGGTTATCTTATTGCTGGAAGCGTTTGGAACTACGCCCACTTCAAGTCTTAATCCCCCATTAGTCGTCATTCAAGATTTTTTAGTATTAGGGTAACTACCCAGCCATTTAACCATGGGACAAGTGCTTTTTAATTCTTCGAGAGCTTCTTGCACTTGAGTGTCTTCGTAATGACCGATAATATCGACAAAAAAGTAGTAGTCCCATAATTTACGTCGACTGGGTCGCGATTCTATCTTGTTTAAATTGATCCCCCGCTTACTGAATGGATCAAGCGCTCCCTGCAAAGCACCCGGTTTATCTTGCAATGAAAAAACGAAACTGGATTTATCTCGCCCCTTACCCAATTTTCCTGAGGAGGCATTTCCGATAACTAAAAACCGGGTCACATTGTCTGTTTTATCCTGAATCTTTTCCGCGATCACCGGCACTTTGTAAATGGTCGCAGCTGTAGCTCCAGCAATTGCCGCTGTCCCTGGATGATTCTTAACATAGCGAACGGCATCTGCAGTGCTAGGGGCATCAATCTCCGTTACATCCGGAAGCTGGCGAGACAACCATTGACGACATTGAGCGATGGCAATGTCTTTGGAATGTATCTCCTTGATTTCTTCCAAAGGGCAATTGGAGATGAGGCACATTGATACTTCCAGGTAAATCTCGGCAAAAATTTTCAGGTCTGTCTCCACCAGTAAATCGAGAGAATGAGTGACCGCTCCCTCGGTTGAATTCTCCACGGCAATCACGCCATATTGCGCCTCTCCATTTTCGACGGCAGAAAATACTTCTGAAAAACTGTTTAGTGGTATGTACTTCAAGCTCGATCCAAAATTCTTGACTGCTGCTTGATGCGTAAAAGTTGCTTCGGGCCCAAGATAAGCAACAGTAATTGGTTTTTCGCGCGCAATCGCCACAGAGATGATCTCTCTATATATTGAATGGATCGCATCATTATCCAGCGGACCCTTGTTCTTAGAATCCAATTTGCGGAAAATCTCAGCTTCCCGATTGGGATCATAAATTTCCTTCCCCGTCTTCTCTTTCAGGCGACCTATCTCGATAGCCTGTTTCACTCGCTCATTGATAAGCTCAACTATCTTACTGTCGAGGGCATCAATTTTACTTCGTATTTTATCCAAGTCCATTTATGCAATTACATGTTATCTGATTCCGGAAGCCCGACATCAGCATCACTCAAGGATTCGGCTTCACCCGAGGATGCCTGGCGAATCCATTCATTTATCTGTTGCGGCGAAAGGACATCTGACGCCGGAAGTTCTTCAATGGAACGCAACCCGCAAAATTCCAGAAACTTATCACAGGTTTCATATTGCAGTGGACGTCCCGGTAAATCAGCTCTTCCTGTCACCATTATAAGTTCATGCTCAAGCAGGGTGTTAATGGCGCTGTCTGAGGAGACCCCTCGGACGGATTCTATCTCAGATCTTGTCATAGGTTGGCGATAAGCAACAATGGCCAGAGTTTCCATGGCCGCCTGGCTAAGTTTATGGGGCTTGGGATCGTCTCGCAGCAGCCGCACCCAATCCGCAAAATCTGGACTCACCGAGAATCGGTAACCTCTCGGACCTTCTACCAACCGGTAAACTTCTTTTTCCTCCAGTACTTCGCTGGCAAGGGTTTCCATAGCATCACGTATTTGTGTTGCTGTGACTAAGGATGGGACTTGACTGACAATATCCTCCATAATGTCTTGGTCTTCCTCATCCTCTAAGAGCATATCCTCTCTCGAGGATGCAGGCAGTTCGTGGTAACGGGTAATAACCGCCTGTATATCTTTAATCGTTAGAGACTCAGAAGATGAAAAGAGAAGTGCTTTAAGTATTTTTTGAAGATTAAACTCCATTTAAATTTTTATAAGAAGAGATAAGAGACAAGTAAAAGGACGATCTAAGATAATAAAATGTGATTGTAGTTTAAGCGGCAATCACTTCATATGTAAAACCCAAATCTTTTATCAATATTAAAGTAACTGACCCCAAGAACAACCATATTAAAATATAAGTGATGTCTATAGAAAAAAAGAATAGGCCTTATTCATCTATCCTCGTGGATGGTTCAAATCGTGCTGGCGCCCGGTCCATGCTCCGCGCGGTTGGTTTTAATGAAGATGATTTCAAGAAACCGATCATAGGTGTCGCTTCTACCTGGAGCATGGTCACGCCCTGTAATATGCATATCGATGAATTGGCAAAAGAAGCAGGAATGGGAGTCGATGAAGCCATTGGTAAATCGATTATTTTTGGGACTATCACAGTTTCCGACGGTATCCCCATGGGCACTGTGGGGATGAAATATTCCCTCGTCTCCCGCGAGGTTATCGCTGACTCGATAGAAACAGTAGCTGGAGCAGAATGCTTTGATGGCCTTGTCGCTATAGGCGGATGTGATAAAAACATGCCCGGCTGCATGATGGCTATAGCTCGCTTAAATCGTCCATCGATCTTTGTCTACGGGGGATCTATCCTTCCGGGTATACACCATGAGAAGGAAGTAGATATTGTCTCCGTTTACGAAGCTATTGGATTAGAATCGAGCAAGAAAATTGATAAAGATGAGCTGCAGCATATTGAATCGTGTGCGATTCCCGGTCCAGGATCATGCAGTGGTATGTATACCGCTAATACCATGGCATCAGCAATTGAAGCTTTGGGCATGAGCCTTCCCAATAGTTCGGCACTGCTTGCCGTATCTAAAGAGAAACGGCACGATGCTCGTAATGCGGGCAATGCGGTTCTAAAGCTGATTAATGAGGGGATCAAACCAAGGGATATCATGACGATGGAAGCATTTGAAAATGCGATCACTACGGTTATTGCCCTGGGTGGATCGACGAATGCCGTTCTCCACCTCCTCGCTATTGCCCACTCTGCAGAGGTGCCCCTATCAATAGACGATTTTACCCGTATCGGTAAAAATGTCCCCGTGTTATGCGATCTCAGACCAAGTGGGCGCTACAGTATGGCTCAGTTGGTGCGGATTGGGGGATTAAAACCGTTGATGAAAATTTTATTAGACAATGGATTGCTGCATGGTGATTGCCTTACAGTTACCGGAAACATGGTACGTGAAAATCTCGATGGTGTATCGCCTTACCCCCAGGATCAGGATATCGTCCGGTCTTTTGACGATCCTATTAAAAGAGAGAGCCATTTACACATACTCTACGGCAATCTTGCGCCAGAAGGAGCGGTTGCTAAAATTACCGGAAAGGAAGGGTTCAACTTCAGGGGGAAAGCTATTACTTATGAATCTGAAGAGGATGCGCTCAAAGGAATCCTTGAAGGGACGGTAGAGCCCGGTTATATCGTGGTAATACGCTATGAAGGCCCGAAAGGAGCGCCAGGGATGCGAGAAATGCTTGCCCCCACGTCTGCCATCATGGGGCGCGGCCTGGGAAAGGAAGTGGCCCTTATCACCGATGGGCGATTTTCCGGAGGAAGCCACGGGTTTGTCGTTGGCCATGTTACACCTGAAGCAATGATGGGTGGCCCCATAGCGGTAATTAAAACCGGCGACACCATCACTATAGACGCGTCCAGCAATGAAATTAACATAGAAATATCTGAAGAAGAATTAAAGCAGCGGCTCGCGAACTGGGAAAAACCAAAACCCAAAATAACGCGAGGAGTCCTTGCGAAATATGCCAAGATGGTCAGTTCGGCTTCGCGGGGTGCCGTAACCGATGACCGGCTATAACCCACCAGGAGATCTGTATTATTTGGCCAATCCTCATCTTATCTTCAATTATGAGTTGGGACCGGTTTAAAAAATATTTTTTATCCTTCAAAGAATTAGGATTTTCTCTCGATATTAGCCGGATGGATTTCCCCGATTCTTATTTTGAGGAAATGGATCCGCTTATAAAAGGGGCTTTCACATCGATGCAGGCATTGGAAGAGGGAACCATTGCTAACCCTGATGAAAATCGGATGGTAGGGCATTACTGGTTGCGATCACCTCATCTTGCTCCCTCTGCAGAAATACGAAACGAAATTGAATCTAATCTTCTACACCTTCAGGAATTTGCCTCTTCGGTCCTATCAGGTAAAATTTCAGGAGAAAACGGTGTTATTAAAAATTTATTGATCATAGGAATTGGAGGTTCAGCATTGGGACCTCAGTTGCTGTATGATGCCTTAAGTCATCCTGAGAGAGACCGGGTTCAATTGTATTTTTTCGACAATACCGATCCAGACGGCATAGACCTGATCTTTTCGAAATTGAAAGATGCTCTGGGTAATACATTGGTCATCGTAATTTCAAAATCTGGAAACACCCCTGAAACGCGCAACGGAATGGAAGAAGCTAGATTTGCTTATCATGAAGCGGGGTTAAATTTCAACAAGCACGCGGTTGCGGTTACCGGAGCCGGAAGCTTTCTTGATCACTATGCAGCGGACTCTGGGTGGCTGGCTTCTTTTCCTTTATGGGATTGGGTAAGCGGTCGCACCAGTGTTTTTAGCTCGGTCGGACTACTGCCATCAGCTTTGCTCGGCATAAAGATAAGTGAATTACTGGAAGCCGCCGCGGCCATGGATGTTCTTACTCGCACCCGAGACCCATTAAAAAATCCTGCTGCTCTCCTTGCACTCATGTGGTATTACGCCAGCGACGGCAAGGGATCCAAGGACATGGTCATTTTACCTTACAAAGATCGACTCATCCTGTTCTCCAGATACCTGCAACAGCTGATTATGGAATCGCTCGGTAAAGAAACTGATCTTAAAGGGAATGCAGTCAACCAGGGTATTTCTGTATATGGCAATAAAGGCTCGACTGATCAGCATGCCTTTGTCCAACAGTTGCGTGATGGCATTGACAATTTTTTTGTTACTTTCATTGAAGTCCTTAAAGACAGACAGCATTCTTCTCGGGAAATTGAAAAGGGGGTCACCTCAGGAGATTATTTGCAGGGGGCATTCCTTGGGACACGTTCAGCTCTGCATGAAAAGGGGCGTCAATCCATCTCCATAACGATTAATGAAGTTAGTCCTTTTACCTTAGGATTACTCATCGCGTTATATGAGCGCGCGGTTGGATTGTATGCAGGAATGATTGGGATCAATGCCTATGATCAACCCGGTGTAGAAGCCGGGAAAAAAGCTGCGGCTCTTTACCTGAAAATAAATAAGGCAATATTAGAATACCTCAAAACCCATCCCGATAATTCTTATACTCCGGAAGAACTGGCCTTGGAATTAGCCCTTGAAAGCGATTCTGAAATAATCTTCAAATTATTGGAGCATTTAGCCGCTAATCCTGAAAAATGTATTATAAAAGATAAATCGGCCGATTTATTTAGTGCCCGCTATCGATTTAATCCCTAGTTGCATATTGCCATAAATCATGTAATGATCTAATGGATAATCATTTAAATATCTTTACTCCCACCATTAAAATGAAAAAAGAACAGCTGATAATACTCATTAGTATATTCATCGCAGCGGTAGTTACTCTCTCCGGTTGCGCCAAAGTAAACGAGGATGACTCTTCCATACCATGGAGTCGCCCGGCGGACTGGGAAAATAGAGCACCTGGTATGCCGGGGATGTGAAATGGGTGATTCATCTTTATAAAATCACTTTATCTTATGCAGCCGCGGAAATCCGCCTGTGCCGAACCTGGTCGGCTCTATGTTTTAGCAACACCAATTGGCAATCTTGGTGATATATCTGCTAGAGCAGTCGCTATTCTTGGCACTTGTGACATTATCGCAGCGGAAAACATACAAAGAACGAAACGGCTCCTCGATCATCTAAAGATAGGTACTAAAATACTTCCATATCATGAGCATAATGAAATTCGTCAGGCTTTCAATATTGCCACCCTCATCGAATCGGGGAACGCCATAGCGCTCGTTTCCGATTCAGGGACACCAACCGTTAGCGATCCTGGTTTCCGACTCGTCCGGGAATGTCGACGCCGCACTATTGATGTCATTCCCCTACCTGGACCTTCAGCGCATATAGCAGCACTCTCTGCTTCGGGATTACCGAGCGACGGATTTCTCTTTGTAGGATTTCTGCCTTCTAAATCAGCCGCGCGGCAAAAATTTTTCAAAGAGTTCTGTGATTTTGATTTCACCCTTATCCTCTATGAATCCTGTCATCGAATTACTAAATGCATGAATGATTTAATTGAAGTGCTAGGCCCTGAACGAACTGTCTGTGTATCTCGAGAGTTAACTAAAATTCACGAATCTTTTTACATTGGACCTGCCGATCATGTCCGCGAACTGCTTAATAAAAACAGTCTTAAAGGAGAGTTTGTAGTGGTGGTCGCAAAAAAGGGATTCCAAATATAATCGATTGTTGGTGAACAGTAAATCACCTGTAGTTGCGGTAATTGATATAGGCAGTAATACCATTAAGCTCCTGGTGGCAGGTAACGGAAATCCGCTTCATGTCATCGCCGAGGAGTCAAGTTATACGCGTATCATTAAAGGGGTAGACAGTATAAACCCACGACTGCCTGAGGAGAATATAGAGGAAAGTTGCCATAGCATCAAGAGCCTGGTTCAACATGCGTACAAGTATTCACCTCAGCGTATTGTCGTCGCCGCCACGAGTGCGGTGAGAGACGCTGACAACGGGGATATATTGAGCAGAGGTGTCTTTAAGAGCACCGGCTACAAATTGCAGGTGCTTAGTGGGGTGGAAGAAGCATTAGCCATTAGTCGTGGCGTGGCTCTAGATCCTGGACTCGCTGGAATTAAGAGATATTACCTCATCGACCTTGGTGGGGGCAGCCTCGAGCTAATTGATTATTCTTTCGACTCCATTAATCAACTGGCAAGCCTTCCTCTTGGAGCCGTTCGTTTGAAGGATGATATACTCAAAAATGTTAATACCGTTTTAGATGAAGAAGCAGTCAAAACTATTCAGCAATCTGTAATTGAAGTGATTCACTCAAGTGGATTTAAGTTCCTGCAGATTGGACAGCCGCTTGTTGTCACCAGCGGTTCCTTAAGGGTAGCTAAGAATCTGATCAGCAGGCAATCTCCGGAAATCCCCTCTGATTCGACCGAGATCCCCTCTGGACGCTTCGAGAATTATATCATAACTTATCAAAGCTCAGCCTTCCAGAGCGCCTGGCCCTGCCTGGTATGAGTGCATCCCACGCAGATATTCTCCCTGTCGCACTCATCATTATTCTGCTAATCGCTGATCAATCCGGCACCGATAAGATTATTCATTCCTCTTACAATCTGCGTTATGGCTTAGCCGCTCAGTTGCTCGCGGAAATGAGTCAAAATGGATAGGAAATCAGAGGGGATAGGTGCCTTTAGTTCAAGTTTCTGCTCAGTAATGGGATGGCGTAGTGAAAGACGGTGTGCGTGGAGAAGAAACCGTTGAATAGGCGGAGTTGTTGTTGTTTCCGCCTTAGAACCATAGAGATGATCCCCTAAAACGGGGTGGCCAATATGGGCAAGATGAACCCTGATCTGGTGCGTGCGACCCGTGTGAATGCGAATCTTAAGAAGTGCGTATTGCCCGCCATATGTCTCCTGGCATTTCCAATCACTGTGGGCAAAACGTCCATTAAGGGTAACCGCCATTTTAATTCTATTTACAGGGTGCCTGCCTATCGGTTCTTTAATGGTTCCTGAACTCATTGTGGGGACACCACTTACTAAGGCCAGGTAATCTTTTTTCAGGGTGCGTTCCTCAAACATTTTGCTGAGACCGAGAAAAGCGGTGTCCGATTTCGCGACGACGATTATACCTGAAGTATCCTTGTCGAGACGATGAACTATACCGGGCCGTTCCACCCCCCCTATGCCGCTTAAAGACTCGCGGCAATGGTGTAACATAGCATGTACGAGAGTAGGTTCAGTTATCCCGCACCCGGGGTGAACGACCAACCCCGCAATTTTATTAACGGCTACGATATGTTCATCTTCAAAAATAATCTCGAGGGGAAGAGCTATAGGCTTAAGATCGACAGGTTGCGTTGCTGGCAGGGTATAATAAATTGTGTCTCCCGCCGAGAGCCGCTGGCTTTTGATTATTACTTCATTATCGAGCCAGACGAGACCCGATTCGAAAAACCGCTGGATCTGACTGCGACTGAGTTCCGGACAGTGATGGTGCAATACTTTATCTGCACGAACACGGTTAAAAGTTGAGGGTACTTCAAAATAGTTATCCTCACCCGTTAACTTGGATTGTTTGCTCAAGCTAAATATCCTCAATGATAAGGTCGAGTTGTTTTAAATAAAGAAGCTTTTCATCCTCAGGGATAAGAGCAATCTCAAATCCGTTGCGCGCCAACTGCGCTAATTCTTTATTTTTAAAACCCAACTCCATAGCTAATGCCGCATATTCCTCTTCCAAATGATTGCCAAAAGAAAGCGGATCATCAGTATTCAAAGTACAGCGCACACCCGCGTCGTAAAGCATGCGAATGGGGTGATCTTTCATGGAATGAACAACATTAAGCTTAACATTGCTTATGGGACAGACATCGAAAGTGATTTCCTTATCGACAACCATGGATAGCAAATTTGGATCTTCAACCGCGCGCACCCCGTGTTCAATACGAACAACACCCAAAGATTCGATTGCGTCTTTTACATAGTCTGGACCACCAAACTCTCCGGCATGAGCTTTGGTGAACTTTCCCCTGTCCCGAGCACGTGACCAGAGATCTCTCGCCCAATCCTCGATGGGGAGTAGTTCCGTGCCATGTAGATCAATCCCGTCTAATCCCTCCCAGTCCAGACAATCATTTAATACCGGAATCATTTTTTCGGTATATTGGTTACGCAGAATGCCCATAAATATTCTTACTTCCAATCCCTGAGGGACCGCGTCTCTTATCGCAGCTATAATTTCCGGACCCGGAATATTCAAAAACTCGATAATTCCGGCATGGAAACTCGTCTCGACATACTTAACATTTTGTTCGAGATGTTTTCCGAAAATCATTTTGGCTGCTTCATTATATCTTTGGGGAGTAGTGTACCACTGTAGAGCCATGGCAATCAAATCGTCTGAGAATTCACTATAGCTTTGGAATTTGAAATCATCATTCCACGACCTGGGGAGGTCTTTAAACTGATTCGGATCGAGATTCTGGAGCAATGAGTAAGGCAAAGCTCCTTCTATGTGCAGATGAGTTTCCGTCTTAGGCAAATTCCGAATAAAGGCAGCAAGACGGGTATCGGGCTGATAGGGCATTTTAGACTCTTAGAGTGGCGCACGATCAATGAGCATTACCTTATCTCCGATTGAAACTCTAAATAAACTTATTTCTTACCCAGAAGATAATCCGGGTTTAACTTCTGAAGAACCTTTGGAATAAAAAGGCCATCCTTTCTTATAAGTTTACGATCAAAATAAATTTCCCCTCCCCCATAATCGGGACGCTGAATACAAACAAGATCCCAATGGACTTGCGAGCGATTTCCATTATTCGCTTCCTCATATGCCTGACCGGGAGTGAGGTGAAAAGATCCGGCAATCTTTTCATCAAAAAGTATGTCACGCATGGGTTCGAGGATATGCGGATTAAAACCAATGGCAAATTCACCGATATAACGCGCTCCCTGATCCGAGTCTAAAATCTCGTTAAGTTTCCCCTCATTGCCGCTAGCCGTGGCTTTAACGATACGGCCTTTTTTGAAAATAAAGCGGACATTTTCAAAAGAATTACCCTGGTATACGGTGGCAGCATTATAAGTGATTTGCCCCTCTACACTTGTCTTAAGAGGACAGGAAAACACCTCTCCATCCGGTATATTATGAGACCCCCCACAAGTCACAGAAGACAACCCTTTTAAGGAGAACCGCAGGTCGGTCCCGGGCCCTTTTATTTCAACTCTATCGGTCTTATCCATGAGACGTTTGAGCGCCGACATACCTGGTATCATGCGGGAATAGTCAAGGGTGCAGACACGAAAATAAAAGTCCTCGAATGATTTTGTGCTTTGCAAAGCTTGTTGCGCCATGGCCGGAGTGGGCCAACGCAAAACCACCCATTTTGTCTTTTTCACCCGCCAGTCGAGAACCGGTTTCGACAGACTGATAGCGAGATTCATTTTTTCTGCGGGTACATCTGAAAATTCAAAAATATTGTTTGCGCCGCGAAGGGCAATATAAGCATCCATTTGTTTCATTCGCTGCAATTCATTTTTACAGGCAATAGTATATTGTTCGCTCACCCCTTCTCGATAAATTTCTCTGCTAATAGGGGCATGGTGTATTTGCACAAAAGGAATCGCTCCTCTTTTTCTAGCTGCCTCAATAATGGCGATGACCATCTCATCAGGAACATCATAGGCATCGATGAGAACTTTTTCGCCCTTATCTAATTTAGTGGAAAACCCGGTTAAAACTTTAGCCAGCTGATTATACCGTGGATCCATGCAAATTCTCCTTCATATATATCGCTTCACTATAAGAGGACATTTATGAAGCGCCTACAACTGCTAGTTAAGTTTCTCATCAATGCAGTCCCTAACTTCTTCGATACTGCCATGAGCATCGATAAAGTGATAAGGAAATACATTCTGAAGCGCCTTTAAAGGTTTATTAGTGGTTTGTTTAAAGGTGCGATATCGATGGCGTGCCGTTGTTTCACTGAGGTCGGTTATTCGGGGCTCCTGCAATGTACCTGCTCCCAATTTCTCAATCTTCTTATTATGATCCAGCATCTGTTTCCCCCGATTCAACTGTCTTTGTACACTTGTTGCCTCGTTTACATAGAGGACGATAATATGGAAATCAGGAATGGGGAAATTACTTTCATCTGGTGATCCAAGATGCATATTGTGCAACTCCATCAACCGTCGATGCAGGTCCTTCAGGCACTCCGCTTGAACCATGCTCCGGGGAAACCCGTCAACGAGCGCACCCGCTTTGTATTTTGGATTGATGAGTTTTCGCAAGAGGAGCTTAAACGTTTCGTTATCACCCACCAGAATACCGGCATTTATCAGTCGCTTGGACTTAGTGCTTCGAAATAGAGAACTGGTGACGATGGGCGGTGCCGTCAGGTTTGATATCTGCATGATGGCGTCGGTCTGTGTGCCTTTGCCTGCACCCGGTGCGCCATTTAGCCAGCATATTTTTTTCGGGAAACAAAGTTTACCTTCTCCCTTTTCGTTTTTAAGCTCCGCCCATGCGAGATCGAGAATCTTCCGTGCCTCAAGAATATCACTATCCGGACTGTTCGTTTTTTCGGGTTTCGTTTTTGTTGGGGTAATATCAGGCATGGGGTGGCTGCAGAAAATCCAGGTCAGCTGGGTGTTTTATTGTGATTTAGGTTATTAAATAATTCGTTAGATGTTGTTGCAATCATAATATCATTGAGGAAAGGGAGATCTTGTCGCGGGCATATCTTTTTTTGGAAAACATATTCTGGATACCGCTTCATCAAAATCACTTACCCCGCTGAGGATATCAATTTTTAACTTCAAGTAATAAAATGGAACGGGGGGCTCGTGTGTTTTGGGGATGCGGACCGCATCTTTTTCGGTGGTCACCACCATATCAAGTTTGGCCTTCTTCACACGATCGAAAAAATGCTTCAGTTCAGATGATGAAAACCAGTGGTGATCGAGGAATCGTCGATTGTATTGAATCTCGGCTCCATTTTTCTCTAAAAATTTTTCAAAACTCTCAGGATCGGCAATGCCACTGAAGGAACCAATCTTTTTACCTTGTAGTGTTGAAAGCTCACGCTTTGCATCACCATTAACCTCTTGCAGGTACTGCGGGTGGTGCGCACATTCAATTATTTCTGTATCCGGCTTATACTGGCGAATAATATTTTCGAGTATTGAATCATTTTGACCATCGGACTTGGTGACAAAAACATAAGATGCCCGTTTAATGTGTTTAATGGGCTCACGCAGAATGCCGCGTGGGAGTAATTGATGATTACCGAATGGGTTGGTTTTATCGATGAGAAGGAGGTTAAGTTGTTCTTTTAGCGCAAGGTATTGAAACCCATCATCGAGGATAAGGGTATCGGCACCAAAATGTTTAATTGCAAAAAATCCTGCTTTAACTCTATTTTTATCCACAATGACGAGAACACCGGGGAGATTTTTAGCCAACATATAAGGTTCATCACCAGCCATTTTCGCATCGAGGAGAACAGTGCGCCCATCACTTACAATCTTTGGCGGCGGCGGTTCGCCATGGGAAATCATTCGCCACCACTTTTTTAGCACGGCTTCGTTTTTACTTTTATATCCACGACTGAGAATAGCAACAGTGCGTCCCCGTTCAGCCAGGCTGCGGGCAAAAATTTCAACCACCGGTGTTTTACCGGTGCCCCCAACAGTAAGATTGCCCACGACAATAACGAGACAACCAAGATGTTGGTCATGCATGATGCGGTTTTTATAGAGAAGCAACCGGAACTGGACGAGAACACTAAATACTTTGGATAATCCCGTTAACACGAGTTTATACGCGTTTATGTAAAGTCCTTCGCGACGACCATAGATGACATCAATCGTAAACTTCTCAAAATTCTCGAAACCGTTTTCCAGATATTCCTTAAAATGCTTAAGCATAGCGTTAATCCCGCAAATATGTGTTACTCAAAAAAATCGTTACGAGCCATTGGATGGATTTCCCAGTGTATGATATTATCTATAAGTGGCTTATCCACTGGTAGTTGAGAGTTTATCTTAACCTTTGTACCCGAAGATATTGTCATCAAAGTAATACATAAAGAGCCTTGACGAATTAAAAAATGCGCATTTTTCATATCCAGCCAACAAAAATGCAAATTAATTTACTCAGATCTAAAATCCATCGATCACATAACAGTTGAGTTACAAACTTTTTATTCCTGGTCCAGTTGAGGTATCGCCCAAGACATTCAAGGCGATGTCCACGCCTGTCATTGGCCATCGAAGTCCAGATTTTATCGCACTTTATGAGGCGATCCAGCCCAGGTTGCAGCAGCTTTTTTACACTCAGGATCCAGTGTTTCTCAGCACCAGCAGTGCCTGGGGCGTAATGGAAGGTTCAATCAGGAATCTTACAGCTAAAAAAGTTCTTAACTGTATGTGTGGAGCCTTCTCCGACAAATGGTACGATGTTGCTGGACGCTGCGGGAAAAATGCGGTCGCTCTTCAATTTGAATGGGGCCATCCTGTTGACCCAGAAGCTGTTCACCGGGAACTGTCAAAGGGGCAGTATGATACTATTACAATTGTCCACAATGAAACATCAACTGGCACGATGAGTCCTATTGCGGAAATTATGGCAGTGGTAAGAGAGTTTCCCGAGGTAATCTCCATTGTCGACACCGTTAGTTCATTTTCGGCTTTACCCATTAAAAAAGATGAACTCGGCATCGATGTCATGCTGACCGGCTCCCAGAAAGCGCTCGCTTTACCTCCGGGGCTATCCTTATGCAGCGTTTCTCAGCGTGCACTCAATCGAAGCGAAAAACAAAATAATCGCGGCTATTATTTTGATTTTTTGGAATTTCTAAAAAATCACGAAAAAGGGATGACCCCTTCAACACCCAATATCCCGCTGATTTATGCATTGCGCTCAAAACTGGGTGATATTTTTGAAGAGGGCGTAGAAAACCGATACGACCGCCATGAGCAACTCAATAGTATGGTTCATGCATGGGTCGAAAAGAACGGGTTTCAATTGTTTCCCGAAAAATGTTTCGCCTCCAAAACACTTAGCTGCGTGCAGAACAATCGAAATATCGACCTCGTCAAACTCAATGAAAATTTAAAGAATCGTTTCAAATGTGTTATAGATGGAGGTTACGGTAAGATCAAAGGTAAGACCTTCCGCATTTCTAATATGGGAGATGAAACTGAATCAACAATTTCCACACTCCTTGATAATATAACTGCAGTAATTTCCACTCTGGATTAACCCCATACATAAAGAGATAAATAAGCCCCTGTAAACTTAGATAGATGAAAACCTTCATTATTACCGAAAAACCAAGTGTTACCCGAGATATTGCATCTGCTCTGGGCAATCTGAAGAAAATAGGCAATTGGTATGAAAACGATGAATATATTATTCACTCTGCATCCGGACATCTTGTTGAACTTTTTATGCCTGAAGATATTGATAAAAAATTAGGATTCTGGAGACTTGGCGCCCTCCCTATTATCCCCCAGAAATTTGAACTTAAGCCCATCGAGAGATCCAAAGCAAAGTTTAATGAACTGAAAAAACTCATGGGGAGAAAAGAAGTCGATCTTATCGTGAACGCCTGTGATGCCGGCCGCGAAGGAGAATTGATTTTCACCTATATTTATGAATTAGCAAAATCGAAAAAACCAATTAAACGACTGTGGATGCAATCCATGACCCGCGACGGTATCCGCAAAGCATTTTCTTTACTACGAAACAACGAACAAATGAAACCTCTTGAGGACGCTGCCCGCTGTCGATCAGAAGCAGATTGGATGATTGGTATCAATGGCACGCGCGCATTTACAACGAGAATGTATGGTTCACGACGTGGCCAGGTTGCCACCGTGGGCCGCGTCCAGACCCCCACCCTGGCCATGGTCCATACTCGAGAATTAGCGATACGAAATTTCATTTCACGCCCTTACTGGCAGATTATCGGTGAATTTTCCGTCGCTGAGGGAAACTATACTGGAGTCTATCAACAACAGGATTTTAAAAAATCTGATGATAAAAATGATCGGATCGATCGTCTCTGGGATAAAGCATCGGCTGATCAAATCGTCTCTCAGGTAATGGGTATTAAAGATGCGCCTGCTAATGATAAGAAAAAACGGACTAAGCAATACGCACCTCTACTTTACGATTTAACCACTCTTCAACGAGAGGCTAATAACCGATTTGGGCTCTCTGCACGCCACACATTGCAAACGGCACAAGCGCTTTACGAAAAACATAAGCTTATTACCTATCCCAGAACCGATTCGCATGCCCTACCTGAAGATTATCTATCTACGTGTAAGGGAATCATGAGCAATTTAATTAATCTAAAAGCATTTGCTCAACGGGTGCTGGATAACGGCTGGATTCATCCCAATAAGAGAATATTTAATAATGCACGAATCAGTGATCATTTCGCCATTATACCAACGGGCCAGAGTAGCGCTAATTTAAAAGCTGATGAAGAAAAAATATTCGACATGATCTGCCGCCGTTTCATCGCTGTTTTCTACCCTCCCGCTCAATATGATGTGACTACTAGAAATACTGAAGTTGCTGAACATAACTTCAAAACTGAAGGAAGAGTATTAGTTGAACCGGGTTGGCTGGAGGTTTACGAAAGAACGACTGTCGATAAAGAGATTCTTCCCGCCCTGAGCAGCAGTGATGGCACCCCATCTAGCGCTAAAGTAATTTCAATTGAAATAAAAAATGAAGCGACTACACCACCCCCACGGTATACTGAGGCTACCCTGCTTTCGGCTATGGAAGGCGCAGGAAAATTAGTTGATGAAGAAGAGCTGGCCGAAGCACTCAAAGAGAAGGGTCTCGGCACTCCTGCCACGCGCGCTCAGATTATTGAGCATCTTATTAAAGAAAAGTATTTAGTCCGGGAGGGACGCGAACTGCTCCCTACGGGGAAGACTGAAAACCTCATTGAATTTCTTGAAGCCGTTAAAGTAGATGCGCTCACCAGCCCCGCTATGACTGGGGAGTGGGAACATAAACTGCATTTGATTGAAACCGGAGAGCTAACCCGTGGGGATTTTATGAACGGCATCATTCAAATGACTACGGAAATAGTTGATCGGACTAAAAATTTTAAAGAATCGGATGAGGATGCACGGGTGAGTGATATCACCGCGCCCTCTGACGGCAAACCGATGCTTGAAACGCTCCGCAATTATAAATCTCAAGACGGCAAGTACATTGTTTACAAGATTATCGGCAACCGGAAGTTTAACGAAGAAGAAATTCACGCCCTTGTTACGCAACGAAAATTAGGGCCCATTGATGGATTCCGTTCCAAGGCAGGAAAACCCTTTTCTGCTATGCTTCAACTGGATGAAAACAATAAGGTAAATTTTATTTTTGAAAACCAGAGAAATCAGGATGGGAATGAAAATGCACAAGGCGAATCAGCTGATATATCGAAATTTCCGATTGTCGGGAAATGCCCGGTTGATGGTTCTCCCATACATGAAACGCCTAATGCTTATGTAAGCGCTAACTATTATGACAAAGAGAAGAAGAGCAATTTTCGTGTCAGCCGCGTCCTTCTGGGACGCACCATTCCACGCGAACAATTCGTTAAACTTCTTGAAAACGGGAAGACCGATCTATTAGATAAATTTCGCTCGAAACGGACAAAAAGATTTTTTTCCGCCTACTTGATTTTAAAGAAAAACGGCCAGATAGGTTTTGAATTTGAGAAGAAAAAATCAGCAAGCAAAAAAGATGCGCCTTGATTTTAATATTTAATACCCTTTAATTCGACGAATTTCTTATCGCCTTTAGACGCATAACATCAAAGAGGAGTGACCATTGCCAGTTGCCACGCCAAACCAGTACGCTAAGATTCTTGATGCAGCTCAAGAGGAAGGATACGCTTATCCAGCCATAAATTGTACATCCCTGATCAGCATAAATGCAGCTTTAAAAGGGTTCTCGGATGCCAAATCGGATGGATTAATCCAATTCTCCACGGGTGCAGGTCAGTTTGCTTCGGGCTTGAATCTTAAAGATTCGGTTCACGGTGTCATTGTCCTCGCAGAGGCCGTACATAAGTTAGCGGAAAAACATAATATTCTGGTCGCTTTGCATACGGACCATTGCCAACCGGATAAAGCGGAGGGATTTCTTAAGCCTCTTATTGAGGTCACAGCGGAACGTCGCAAAAACGGACTTAATAATCTATTACAAAGTCATATGCTGGATGCCTCAGCACTGCCCCTTGAAGATAACATGGCTATTTCCAGGGAATACCTGAAACGCTGCGCGGAAAATGAAATCATACTCGAAGTCGAAGCGGGTGTGGTTGGAGGTGAAGAAGACGGAGCATCCGGCAGTAAAGATACACCCGATGAGAAATTATATACAACACCCGAAGACATGCTATACGTCCACGAAGCTTTAGACGGAATCGGACGCTACATGTTCGCCGCGACATTTGGTAATGTTCATGGACATTATAAACCCGGAGCTGTAAAGCTGAGTCCTGATATACTTAAGAAAGGACAGGAAGCGGTCATTAAAAAATACGGTGAAGCATCTGAATTCGATCTGGTTTTTCATGGTGGATCAGGTTCCCCTCTTGAGCAAATCCGAGAGACACTTGATTACGGTGTGATTAAAATGAATATTGACACTGACACTCAATACACTTTTACGCGTGCTATTGCCGATCACATGTTCAAGCACTATGATGGTGTCATCATGGCCGATGGTGAAATAGGCGATAAAAAATATTATGACACACGCTCCTACTTAAAAAAGGCTGAAGAGGCCATGTCACAGCGAGTGTCACAAGGGTGTAGTGATTTACGCTCAAAGGGGAAAAGCCTTTTCGGCAAAGTATAAAAAGCGAGAAATCGCTAAACTGGTATTGTCATAAATCCAACACCTTCAAGGTAACCAGGGATATTTGCGAAAATCCGGTTTTTCCTTATTGAGATACGCTCGATGCCCTTCGTTCCCTTCCTCCGATAAATAGTAGAGTAAAGTGGCATTTCCCGCAAGTTCCTGTAGCCCCGCCTGGCCATCACAATCAGCGTTAAAAGCTGCTTTGAGGCAGCGTATGGCAAGAGGGCTTTTTTCCAGAATTTCACGGGCCCACTGCACGCCTTCTACCTCAAGTTTTTCGAGGGCAACCACTTTATTCACTAATCCCATGGCCAGGGCTTCTTCGGCACTGTATTGGTGGCATAAATACCAGATTTCGCGCGCTTTCTTCTGGCCGACAATACGTGCCAGATAGCTTGAGCCGAAACCACCGTCAAAACTACCAACAACCGGTCCACTTTGTCCGAAGATTGCATTATCAGCAGCGATAGTCAGATCGCACACTACTTGTAAGACCTGTCCCCCTCCGATGGCATAACCTGCAACAAGGGCGATGACGACTTTTGGCATAGTTCGTATTAACCTTTGTAAATCCAGCACATTCAAGCGAGGTTCACCCCCCTCGGTAAGATAACCCGCTTTGCCTCGGATACTCTGATCGCCTCCCGAAGAAAAAGCGTATTTACCGTCGGTATGGGGTCCTGCTCCCGTCAGAAGAATAACCCCGATACGACTGTCTTCTCGAGCATTGGAAAAGGCATCGATCATTTCGGTAACCGTTTTCGGACGAAAGGCGTTACGCTTTTCCGGTCGGTTGATTGTAACACGGGCAATACCATCTGTTTTTTCGTAGATGATATCTTCGTATTCCCGTACTTTATCCCATGCCATTTTCAATGATACGATTATCGTAATTCACAATTTGATCTGTTTCGCTACAATTTCGCTTAATTCACTCAGGTATCGCGTATCTTTTTTCCGATTGGTAATGACTTCTAAAATTCGTAATCCCGAGGATGGTAATTTTCTTAACTTATCCCTTAATTGATCAAGGTTTTTAACTCTGAAATGTGAGACCTTATAAACCTCAGCTAATTTTTTGAAGTTTATATCCTGCGGGGTTGCAAAATACTCTTCGAAGGGCGGGTTAAACTTTGCAATCGGCAATTGTTCAAATATGCCACCTCCGCTGTTATTTATTAATACTATGGTTAAATGACCCTTAAATTGTGAATTAGTGAGAAATCCATTGGTATCATGGAGAAGAGCAAGATCTCCGGTTAAAAGGACCGCTTTCTTATTAGCGTGAGCAATACCCAACGCCGTTGAAAGAGTACCGTCTATACCATTCGCTCCCCGGTTGAAAAAAGGTTGAACCTGACGATTGTTCGCAGTCCAAAAATACTCCACGTCGCGCACCGGCATGCTGTTCGCGATAAAAAGCGGTGTCCCCCGGGGCATTATTTTTGACATCACCCAGGCTATTTTCCCTTCAAAAGGAAATTTACACTTTTTTAATTCTTTGTTTAATATACGTGAAATTTTTTTCTCCGCAGCAATCCAGTTGTTACAGAATCCCGTGGACCGTGGAGAGCGATCCTGCAGGGTTTGCGCCAATGCAGCTACCGACATGCGCAGCGGTGTCGCATCTCTATGGAGAGCGTCAACATTATCATAACTTTGATCAAGGACCCATGTCCTTGCATTAAATTTCTCCAACCACGATCGCAATATTTTACTCGAGGGCAATGGTCCAATACTTAGAACGGTACTGGGTCGAAGCCCATGTCTTAAATCAGGATGAGATAATGTATAATGGTAGTGAGTAATTAGATAAGGATTTGAATTTGCATAATTACGCAATGGAGATAATCCATCGGC
Organism: Opitutales bacterium; assembly: GCA_965197745.1. Taxonomy (GTDB): domain Bacteria; phylum Verrucomicrobiota; class Verrucomicrobiia; order Opitutales; family PNEW01; genus CBDANS01. Next base: position 1,870,945 of record CBDANS010000007.1, read on the forward strand.
GAGAGTTGGCCACCCCAACCGCTTTGCGATTATACCTATATCAGACGAAAATTTTTCCGGATTTTCGGGTTGATTGGGACCAACAATTATTAAGCCCTGACGAAACGATTCCATTTTCTCCGAAATCCCATTTTCCAGTGTAGGATTAATCGTCATTTTGCTATCGCACAAAGGCTCAATATTATTAATCAGAGACAAAAGATCCAGTTCATGGGGAAATGCCAGAGGCCCCTCTTCTTCTATTGGGGCTAGCGGTTCGCGAAAGGGGAAATTTAAATGGACCGGACCTGGTGTCGGAAATCGGCAGCGTTCCCAGCAATGAACGAGGGTTTGACGCAAATATTTTAACCTGGCTGTTTCGAGAGAGGGTGTGGAGAGTTCTATCTGTATATTAGGATACGTGCCAAATATTTTTTGCTGATCGATGCTTTGTCCGGAATGACAGTGGCGCAATTCCGGTGGCCGATCAGCAGTCATCACAATAAGCGGTATTTGCGATTCGCGCGCTTCAATAATAGCAGGATAAAAATTAGCTGCGGCAGTTCCTGAAGTACAAACCACGGCAACGGGTCGATGTATTTTTCGGGCCAGACCAAGAGCAAAAAAGGAGGCCGATCGCTCATCAAGGACAGGTAGGGTTTCAATATCACGATGACGAGAGAAAGCAAAAGTCAAAGGGGCTGAGCGCGAACCTGGAGCGATAACGGCATGGCGTAAACCAAGGCGGGCTAGGACCTCCACGCACAATGCGCCCCAAATCGAATTCGTATTCGCATAACTAAACTGATCAAAAATAATTTTATTTGAAATCTTACCGCTGTCTTGAATAGCCATACCTTCAATATGATGGAGAGGGTCTAATAATTAAATGATAGTATCAAGAAGGGCTTGAAGTTTTAAATCGGTCTCTTTTTTCTCCAAAGCGGGATCCGATCCCTCGACAATACCATTTCCTGCGTATAATCTGGCATGGGAACCATTAATAAGTGCGGAGCGTATTGCTACTACCATTTCGCCATCTCCCCTGGCATTAAACCAACCTACAACACCGGCATAGAGACCCCGTTCGAAGGCCTCGAGGCCTTTGATCTCCTCGATAACCTTGTCACGTGGTGTTCCCCCTACAGCTGGGGTAGGATGTAAAATGCCCAGAATATCCATAAAATGGCGGTCCCCTGGAATTTCACTGTATATGGGCGAGCGACACCGGCATAGAGACCCCGTTCGAAGGCCTCGAGGCCTTTGATCTCCTCGATAACCTTGTCACGTGGTGTTCCCCCTACAGCTGGGGTAGGATGTAAAATGCCCAGAATATCCATAAAATGGCGGTCCCCTGGAATTTCACTGTATATGGGCGAGCGAAGGTGCTGAACATTAGATAGTTGAAGAAGAACCGGTAATGCGGCTGCCTGGGCTTCGATCCCTATCTCCTGAAGGCGCCGGGTTATAGCGTCAATGACCAGTCGATGTTCACGCAAGTCTTTGTCGCTGTTCAGCAGGGCTCGCGCGTAGACAGCATCATCACTGGCTGAACTACCTCGAGGGGCCGAACCGGCAATTGCTTCCATCTTTAACTCACGCCCCTCAATTTTTAAAAGCCGTTCTGGAGACGCTCCGATAAAACTCTGTCGTTTACCATTGGCTATTGAAAACGAGTAACATCCAGGATAGATACTGCGAAGCTTATTAAGCGAACCCAATGGATCGAAAGGGGTATTTTTATTTAAATCCAAAGCACGGGCTAAGACAATTTTTTCATATCGGCTTTCCGCTATTTTACCGAGTGCGGTGCGTACCGATTCTTCATAATAATTTACACCGCCCACTTCCCCGATTTCAGGCACGGCATCGGCTTCGGATTCTGGCTCAATTTTATCGCTGCCATAGCTGAATGAAGAGAATCTCTGATGTGCCTTCCAAACCTTGTTTGTCAATACCTCCAGATCTGTATCTTCATTAACAAAAACATTGGCTACAGCCCCATAGGTTCCGCCACACCGTGAAACTTGCCAGCGAGGAACAAATACTGTGGCAGGTGGAAAATACTCCACTGATTCAGGTTCATTATAGAAAGTGAAGGCACAAAAAAAATGAAGCCCACTGAACGGGATATTGAGATCACCGGTTACGATAGCGTTATCAAGGATTGATTTACTAAACCTCTTTACTTCTTTGAATCTATCAGGACCCTCAAAACTGGCAGAGACAATAGCTTCCGCTCCCGCAACAGCCTCGTCCAAGGCCCGGTTCTCCATATAAAAGTGGAGCTCATACTCTTCATAAATCGATTCTAAAACTGCCAGTGGATCGATATGCTTAACCTCGATTGAAATACTCGCTATTTTAAAATGATCGTCCTTCGCCGCTTCTTCTTTGCAGTTTTGAAGAAAAGAAAATAATGCCTCTCGATTGCGAGAGCTTACAGGTGGTGGAGCAACAACATTCACGAGTTCGATTACTTCAATTTTAAATATGAAGGTATTGCCAATATTTATGGTGAACGGGGGAAGAGTATCGTTTTTTCACCAAAAGTATTGCCCTCAAGTCTTGATGACCACTTCAGTTCCAGATCCCATGTAGCAATTTCAGGTAGCCCTAAAAGCCCATAAATTTTCGCCGAGACATCAGGGGTCACGGGGGCCAGGGCTGCCGCGGCCAGTCGCACGCTTTCAGCCATCGTGGCAAGTGTGGATTCCAGTTTTTTGCGATCACCGGGAGCATCGGACTTGGCCAGTGCCCAGGGCGCACGGATCTCTGTGTAACGATTTATCGCTCTGATAAAATTAAACGTTCTATCGAGTGCACTGTGAAACTGCAATTCCTCAAACCCCTGAATTATCTCATCGCCCGTTTTTTGCCAAAGGGTATGAAGCTCCTTTTCGGGTTCTTCCTTGACGCAAACTGCGGGGATACGACTCTCACAATAACGCGCCCCCATGTTTAAGAGACGGCTTACAAGATTTCCGAGATCGTTGGCAAGGTCACTATTGTAACGAGTTACAAAGTGCTCATGAGAGAAATCACTATCCTGCCCCACGTTCATTTCACGGGTAACGAAATAGCGAAATGCATCGGGTCCATATTCTTCAATGAGTGAAAGGGGATCAATAATCTCACCTGCGCTTTTTGACATTTTTCTCCCAGAAAAATTCCAAAAGCCATGAACGACGAGTGCTTGGGGGAGCTCAATTCCACAAGCATGAAGCATAATGGGCCAATAAATAGCATGCGCAGGCAGTATTACATCCTTGCCAATAACATGCATGTTTACTGGCCAATATTCATTAAAATGATCCGTGTCGTATTTTACGGCTGTAATGTAATTAATTAGGGCATCGAACCACACATAGGTGACAAAACCAGAGTCAAAGGGTAATGGTATACCCCAGGAAAGCCGATCAACGGGACGGGATATGCACAGATCATTGAGCGGGTCTTTGAGGAATTCAAGAACCTGCTTTTGGCGGAACTGCGGAAAAATGAAATCATCATGACTCTCAATAAATTCGATTAGCCAATCCTGATACTGGCTCAATTTGAAGAAATAATTAGTCTCACCAATTTTCGTAATTTCACCAAATTCTTCGGGCCAGGATCCATTTTCATCGCGCTCTTTTTCCTGAAGAAACTGTTCCTGTTTCACGCTATAGTATCCTTTATAATCGGCTTTGTATATTTCTTCTTTGTCAAAAAGTTTCTGGAGAATAGATTGAACAACTTTTTTGTGGCGGTCTTCCGTGGTTCGAATATAATCGCTATTAGAGATGAGGAGTTGCGTGCAGAGGTGATTAAATTGCGCGGCTATGTCATCACACAACTCAATAGGCTTCACCCCCAGTTTATTGGCACTTTGCTGAACTTTTTGCCCATGTTCATCAAGCCCGGTTAAAAAATGAACTTCATCCCCAATAACTCGACGATAGCGGGCGATTACATCAGCCAATGTCTTTTCATAGGCATGCCCAAGGTGAGGTGCCCCATTCGCGTAATCTATAGCCGTGGTGATATAAAACTTTTTCATCCTTTTACCCTTTGATAAGGTCGGTTGCTACTGTTGATAAAAATATTAGGGAGCGCAAGTTTTCCCATGGCCCTACTTGCGGCTTTAAAGTTTAAGCACTGTTGGGAATCTTCTCCAACAATGAGATCATTTAAATTGATCTAACAATGTTTTTAAAAGGGAAACAGAGAATGGCATTTCTCTCATCTGGTGTCTCAGAACGATTTCCCGACCTACCGTCAATCAAAATGCCTCAACGCAGAGTTAAATTATGATGCGACTGATAAAGTAAATAAGAAAATAGGGGCAACATTATGCCATTTATATTGTCTTAATATAATAAGCAGAATTACAGGATCTAAGTTATTGATGGCGGGTTTAAGACTTACAGAACGGCATCATTTAAACTGGATAGAGAAAAGCGTGCATCTTGAATAGATTGACATTAGTTATACAATCAATAATAATTAAATTAACTAATGCCTGATCGTTCTCCAAGAGAATCCTCGCGCGATAAAAGAACATCAAATCTGCGCAAAGAAACGATAAATGACGCGGTTATCAGGTTAGCTGGCAATTCACAGGATGGAATACAATCAGTGGGTGGTTTCCTGGCACGATTGGCGGGGAGGAATGCACAGGATGTTATGACTTACATGACCATCCCCTCGACGATATCAGGTGGACCATCGATTTATCAGGTGAGGATAGGGTCTGGAGAAATTCTTTCAGCCGGCGATGAAGCTGATTTTCTCGTCGCATTTTATCAACATAGTTATGAAGAGCATATTGAGTATCTGCGCGAAGGTGGTGTTCTAATATACGACACTGAGCACGTTAAACCGGATATATCAGATAAACGCTTTGTTCCTGTCGGTATACCTATCACCGGCCTCACTATTGAAGCAGTAGGTGGCACATCGAAAGACAAGGGCAAAAATATATTTATTCTGGGGCTACTCGCCAATATTTTTACACTCGATGTCGAAAAACTACACGGACTGATAACAGAAAGAATAGGCGGTAAGGGGAAAAAAATACTGCGCAATGCACTGCTTGCATTTGACTCCGGTTATGCTTATCCCGTCGACAATGTTCTCGACCGTTATTATACTTTTATACCAGCCGAGAATGATAACAATAACTCACAGGTCACGATGGATGGCAATCAAGCGCTCGCCTATGGACTGATAGCAGCAGGTGTTCGATATGGCGCGGGATACCCCATTACACCCTGGTCACCGGTAATGGAAACATTGCGCTCAGAACTTCCAAAATATGGAGGAACTTTTGTCCAGGCCGAGGATGAAATTGCGGCTATTTCCATAGCGCTGGGTTTTTCTTACAGTGGTCACCTTGCAGTCACCGGTAGTTCCGGCCCCGGAATTTCACTCAAAATGGAAGGACTCGGTTGGGCGGTTATGGCGGAAATGCCCCTTATTGTCGTCAATATTCAACGGGGAGGTCCTAGCACGGGGCTACCAACCAACGTCGAGCAAAGTGACCTCATGCAAGCCATCTATGGAAGTCATGGAGATACACCACGCGTGGTGATAGCACCGCGCGATGTTGAAGATTGTTTTTACACCGCCCTGGAAGCCGCGAAAATTGCCAGTGAATACAGTACCCCGGTAATAATTCTTTCTGATCTCGCTTTAGCGACAAGAATCGAAGCATTTGATGATCCTCATTTAGAAGACCTTGTTATTGAGCCCAAACTCGATCTCTCCCCTCATTCCGGTGAGTACCATCCCTACGCTATAAATCGTATAACCAGGCATATTGTGCCCGGCACCCGTATTGAAGAAGGAAGCTATCCGGTAGTAACCGGCCTCGAGCATGACGAATCGGGTCACCCCACAGCCAACCCACAATTGCATATGAAAATGACGGCTAAGCGTCGTGAAAAAATAAAACGTCTTGCCGCAACACTACCCCAACCTGAAGTATTTGGCGATGAATCCGGCGATATCCTCTTCGTCGGTTGGGGTTCTACCTGGGGGCCTATTCACGAAGCAACAGTAGAAGCACGCGAACAGGGTGAAAAAACAGGCCATATACATCTGAGGCATCTTCACCCTTTACCCAATAACCTGGAAATCATCTTCAGCCGGTATCGTCAGATATTCATTGTAGAATCTAACGATGTCGGACTCTACGGCTACGGCCAGTTGGCAAGCCTGTTACGCGCCCGTTATTGTAATCCGGCAATACGGAGTATATCCAAGACTGATGGCCTTATCTTTAAAGTTCGCGAAATACTCAGGGGGAAAAATGAATTACGCAGTGAACAAGCGGCTTCTTTCTCATCATTCCCCGAATATTAGCATTATTTGATCTCTAAAATACCGTGCAAATCTATGATTGAAAAAAATCCAAGTAAAGCTTCGCCGGAAAAACTAACGAAACGTGCACTGCAATCAGACCACCCCACGTGGTGCCCCGGATGTGGAGATTTCGCGGTATTAGCCGCTTTTTACAAAGTGTTAGAGAAACTTCAGCTTCCTCATGAAAATATTGTTACGCTTGCCGGTATCGGTTGTTCATCGCGGTTCCCCTATTTTGTAAACACCCACGGAGGCCATTACATTCACGGCCGTGCCGTTCCATTTGCCACCGGGGTCAGTCTCGGTCGATCTGACCTGCATATTTTTGTTTTTGGGGGAGACGGAGATGGATTTTCCATGGGGGGTAATCACCTCGATCACGCTGCGCGTAAAAACATTAATATGACCTATATAATTATGGATAATTTTGTTTACGGATTGACGAAAAAACAAACCTCCCCGACTTCCCCTCTCGGTTTCAAATCTACGACAGATCCATTTGGCTCTTTTGATGCTCCCATCAATCCAATGAAAAAGTTGGTGTCCAGCGGTGCCACTTTCATCGCCCGCTCCCACGCAACTCAAGTGAAACACATGATGGAAATGTATGAACGTTCAATCGCCCACAATGGATTTTCTGTTATCGAAATTCTCTCCGAATGCACCGAATTTTTTCCCGGTGCATTTGATGCTGGGATACCCCGCAAAGGAGGTGAATTCAAGTTGATAGATGAAAAAAAACATGACGGAACACCGCAAGATGAAGAGCGACATGAGTTGACGGATGAGAATGCCGCTTATCGATTGGCAGACATAGAATGGCCGGGTGTATTTGGCGTATTTTACGAATGCAAACGCTCGACGAAAAATGAAATGGAAAATACGCTTGTCGTAAAAAGTCGCCAGAAAACAGGTGATGTCAGCGCGCTAGAACTTCTCCGATCGACTTTTAAGCGTATGAAATAAAATACGTTGACTTGCTGTATTCATTTATTATTCGAATATTTCTTTCGAATAATAATACCCTAAAAGTTATGGCAGGAAAAATTAATACGATCATTGTAGGTACCGGTGGAATGGCCGGCCATCACTTAAAAAAGATGCTTGATCTGAGTCGGACAACCAAGATCCAGGCATTTGTGGAGATCAGCGAAGCATCTCGGGAAAAGACCCGGACGATTTATGATGAACGCGGACTTAAGTGTCCCGCCTTTTATAATTCGATACAATCGCTCTTGAAAAATGAGCCTAAACCACGTGCGGCTTTTATTGTCACCCCACACAAATTTCACCTTGAAAACACCCGCGACTGCCTTAATGCCGGAATGGATGTGCTGCTTGAAAAACCCATGGTGATGAATACCAGTGAAGCAAAACGCCTTATTCAAGTACGCAATAAGACTGGCCGAATATTGGTTGTAGCATTTCCCGGAAGCCTATCACCCGCAGTGAAAAAAGCAAAGAAGATGCTTAAACAAGGAATTATCGGGGAAGTCAGAGGTGTCAGCGCTTATGTCCACCAAAGGTGGAAAAGTGCAACCATCGGGACTTGGCGCCAAAAGCCAGAAATTTCCGGTGGCGGATTCTTATTTGATACGGGTTCTCACATGATCAATACGATGGTTGATTTAATGAATGAACCGATCAGCGAAGTAACGGCTGTATTGGATAATTGCGGTGCTCCGGTTGAAATAAACAGTGCCATCATTGGCCGTTTTCGGAGTGGACAGTTTTTTTCATTATCAGGGATTGGAGATTCCATAAACTGTTTCGGAGCGATTCGAATTATTGGCACTAAGGGCATTCTTGTAACAGGTATATGGGGCGAATATTTGAAGCTGTTAAAACAAGGCAAAAGTGAATACGCCCCCGTGCCCTACCCCAACTCGACCGGTGTTTGGCAGCAGTTTGTCCAGGTTCTACATGGAAAAATCGAAAATCCCTGCCCGCCTGAAGTAGGTCTGCGGTTTTCGCAACTCATGGATATGATTCGAAAGAGCGCTGAAACCGGTAAAAGGACTGTCCGTAATTAATCTAAATTGAAGCCCGGAACAAGAGGAGCGGTACAGATAAAAAGAAGGATTAAAAATATTGTTCCCCCTAAAAACCTGAGTTTATTCATGGAATGGACCGATATTTCTTCAGGCACGCGTTTACCAAACAAGGCCGCCAATACCGTGAAGTAAAGCCACCACGCCATGGATCCCAGCCCGACACCCAGGGCTAGCAATACGGCATATTCAGTCGGGCGTTCGCGCAGATGGAGACTGACCGCGATAAGTAATGAGCTATAGCCAATTAACCGCATGGGCATAGCCAGGGCGAGGCCAAATGTTGTCCATAGCACTCTGAATGCACCAGTGAGTGGTCCGTCATATTGAATAGTTTTAAAGCGGGGCGATTGATAAATAGTTAAACTCATATAGCCTAATACAAATGCTGCGCCCAATCGGAATAACCAATCAAATCCAGACGAGTACCTGGCCAACCACCATACGATAAGGGCAGCGAGGACCGACCATATTACTTGCGCCAGCGAGATTCCCAGTCCGGCCGCCATACCTGTCAACCAGCCGCGGCTTATTGTCATTTGCACACACCAGACAGCACCCGACACCATCGTAACAGAAAAGACAAATCCGAGAACGAAACCGATAATAGGAAAAAATAAATTCATACTTTAATTCAAAAGTATCGCCAGCTATAAGAGTGACAGGGGATCAAAACTTAAAAGGCGCTAATTCATCTACACGATTGACAGGAGGAATAAGTGAAAACGCCTGCCGCCTTTTCCTTGTGAGTCGGGAATGGTTACACCATCCAGCCGGTACAGATTGAGTTTGTTGCGTAAGGTACGAACGTTCACCTTTAATAATTTCGCGGCATGGGTTCGGTTTCCTCGAGTTACTTTCAGCGCGCGCAATATTTGTGCCTTCTCAATTTCTACCAGGGAGACTACTTCGTCTGCTCTCGCTGTGGATCTCACCCTTTCCAACTCTTTAATACGGGCTGAGACAGAGTATAAATGATCATTGTCTTCAAGGGCAACCTGATCACTATGTCGTGAAGAATTTAGACCAAATGATACTGCATCGAGGGTGCCACCATTTCCTGACATGATAACCGCTCGCTCAACAGCATTCTGCAATTCTCGCACATTGCCGAGCCAATCTTGTTCCTGTAAATAATCCATTGCTTCAGGCGATATCCCGCTGATTTTCACCCCATGCTTGGGAGCGGCCGCTTAGCAAAATACGTCGCTAATTGAATAATATCTGATCTACGCTCCCTGAGGGGAGGATTGTTAATAGGGAAAACATTTAACCGGTAAAATAGATCCTGGCGAAATTCTCCTTTTTCAACACATTGCACAAGATTGCGATTAGTCGTGGCTAGAACACGAACATCCACCTTGATCGTTTTATTGCCACCAACACGTTCAAATTCGCGTTCTTGCAATACACGGAGAAGTTTAGCCTGCAGAACGGGTGATATCTCACTGACTTCATCGAGCAGAATGGATCCGCCATTAGCCAGTTCAAATCGACCCTCCCGACGCGCCATAGCACCGGTGAAGGCTCCTTTCTCATGGCCAAAAAATTCACTCTCTATAAGGGAATCTGAAATAGATGCACAATTCACCTTGGTAAATGCTTTCCCGTCGCGGGAGCTGCCCTTATGAATTTCATTTGCTACGAGTTCTTTACCGGTCCCACTTTCACCTTGAATGAGTACCGTGGCTTCTGTGGGTGCTACTTTTTTGATGAGTCTCCGCAGATTTTTAATAGCCGGACTGCTCCCGAGAATCCCGGTATCGTGGTCAACACCCTGACTGTAAAAACGGTTCAAGCTGAGAATATGACTATAATCCTCCGCTTTATTAATGATAATATCAATCTGGCTGTGATTGGACCCCGTTTTTCGTACCAATTATTAAGTGAGAGAGTTCCCGGGTATTAATGGTTTTAGGATTGATGTATATGAGAGATCTTGGCGAAGTGAGGGCGTAGCCCGAACGCGGCCAAGATCTGAAAGGAATGTGACAAACTCTTGTGGGCTTTTAAAGCCTAAACGACTGTGGGGATGATCATGGTTATAGGTCTGGCGCCATTGTTCGATTACAACTTGTGCTTCAGCCACGCTGAGCAACACTTCACGGTTCAAACACTCATCGCGTAAGCGGTTGTGAAACGACTCGATGAAACCGTTTTGCCAGGGACTGCCCGGATCGATATATATCGCCTTGATCTTTTTGTCGGACAACGACTGCTGCACCTGATGAGCAATGAATGGCTTCGCATGTCGTCGCTTCGCTCCTCGGAACACTGCCGTTGTCACTACGGATATAGCTGGGAGCTCCCTCCTTTTCAATGGCCTCGCTAAGCACAGAGAGGACATCCGATGAGGGGAGTTCACGAGCGACCCGGATATCCAGACATTCACGCGTATATGGCTTCGCTTCGCTTGAGTGTCGTCGCTTTCAGCTCCTCGGTACATCGATCAGAGTCATCATCTTTAATGGACCGCCATGGTCTGTGCGATCATGGACAAAGTCCCAGGACCAAAGGTGATTGCGACCGGTTGCTTTAGTAGGCGACCCCGTAGAGACCCCTTGACGGTGTCTACGCTTTTTAGGTGGCTTTACCTGCAACCCTTCTGAACGTCGTACCGCCTGAACAAACTTCCTGTTTGTTGTCCAGCCTTCCTTTACGAGCAAGGCACGGATGCGCCGGTAACCGTAGCAGGGATGTTCCCAGGACAGGGTTATAATCCGCTCGGCCAACCGCTGAGCTTTCTTACTGGCCTGCTTGGGCTGGTAGCTGAAAGTTGACCAACTGAGGCTGAGGTAGGAACAAGCCCTTCGCAACGAGCACAGCCCTCTCTCAGCCGCATCTTTTACTACTCGCTTCTTCTGCTTGGGGCTCACCACTTTTTTGACAGCGTTTCCTCCATTACCTGATTCTTAAGCATTTGATCAGCGAGCATCTTCTTCAACTCGGTGTTTTCTTTTTCCAGCTCTTTAAATCGCTTCGCATCGGCTAGTTCCAAATTGCCATACTTTTTACCCCAGCGATAGAAGGTCTGTTCACTCACGTTGTTGCCTCGGCAGATTTCCTCTACCGTTTTTCCGGTATCGGCTTGCCGCAGTATTGCGATGATCTGTTCTGTTGTGTATCTTTTTCTTTTCATGAGGTTATCTGTTTATCCCGATAACCTCTCTCTGTTAATGATACCATTTTTGGGGGTCACTCCAGCTGGTTGAAAATGGTTTGATAATATAATCAAAAGCACCTTCCCGCATACAATAGACAGCAGATTCAACCGAGGCGTAACCTGTCATCATGACTATCAATGGGGCATTCGGAGCTTTCGACAAGATGCGAAGCAAATCAGTACCGTCACCATCCGGTAATCTTACATCCATGAAGACAAGGTCGAACAATTCATTTCTCAAAGTGCGTTCAGCGCTGGCAATAGTGTCCGCTGTTGCGATACTGCGTACTTTATTTGACAGTTGTTCTTCCATCGACCTTCGAACCGCAAATTCGTCGTCGATCACTAATATTTTCTCTATGGCCATAAGCACGCCTTTTAGGGACAAAGGGTGTTTTACATTTTTTTTAACGTTAGGTCTATTGTTAGTTGATAAAAATTTTAAGGTTAATGGCGAGACGCGTATTGCCTTCAAATATCCCGGTTTAAAGCATTGGCATGATGCAATAAATAACGTTGAAGTTCGTAAATTGTTGGTATTGTGGATAAAAAAACAAATTTTACATTTCCATAAACACTAATTTAGAAAATCAGTTATAAGGGTTGCATTACCAAAGTGAAATTTTAGATAATAAGAGACACTGCCATCGAACCGTAATTATTGAGATAACGCCCCAATAAAATACCGAGAAATGACTTTAAATTACACGCTGGAAGACGTTGATACACGCTACTATAAAGTAGTGGCTATTGAGGTTCTTTCTCTGCATCAGCGTTGTTTTCCTGATGCTGATGGTTCATATATTATACCCCTCTTTGATGATATTCAGGGTATGTTTGCCGGTGAATACAAAAATTATCAGGCAATGGATACGATCTATCACGATTTGGAACATACTCTTCAAGCGACACTCTGTTGGGTGCGATTGATGGCTAATCGTCATCTTATTAATATCGAACCGGTAATTACGGCCAAAGAGTTCCAGATAGGTTTAACCGCTATCCTTTTTCATGACATCGGTTATTTAAAAGAAAAAGGTGATAGGGACGGAACGGGTGCCAAATACACCTTTGTCCATGAACGGCGCAGTTGCGAGATCGTCGATATTTATTTATCAGAAAATAAATGGGATAAATATGATATGTTTGCTGTTCAACATCTCATCGGATGCACGGGCCCACGAAGTATTATCAACGCGATTCCCTTTCATAGTAAAGCCGAGCGAATGATGGGAGAAGCAGTTTGTACTGCCGACTATGTTGGCCAGATGAGCGATTACAACTACGTAAAAAAATTACCTGCCCTCTTCCTCGAATTTGAAGAATCTGATGATTTTCGCGAAGTTCCAAAAGAGGAGCGTCTATTCAAAAGCAAGGAAGAATTATTAACCGGAACTCCCTATTTTTGGGAAGAAGTGGTTGTCCAAAAATTAGAAAATGAGTGTCATGGTTTATTATATTGCCTTTCTGATCCCTACCCTGACGGGAATAATCCTTACATCAATAAGATTGAGGAAAACGTAAATCTCGTCCGGGAAATATGTGCTTCCAACGGGTCAAAGACAGTCACTGATCAGGAATAGGATAGACACTGCGCTTAATGATTCTTTCACTGATTGTGGATGTTAGCTGTAGTTTCATCAGGAGCCTTGCATGGAATCAAAGCCTTGCCGGTACAGGTTGAAGTTAATTCTGGAGAGACCGGTGAACCAAAGTTAATTCTCGTAGGGCTGCCTGATGCCGCAGTTAAAGAGTCCAATGATCGAGTTGTCTCAGCACTAAGTAACAGTGGGTTTAGGGTGCCCTAAACGCGTACCACCATTAATCTTGCTCCGGGAGATATACGTAAAGAGGGATCCACTTACGATTTACTCATAGCCCTTGGTATTCTCGCCTCCACCGGTCAACTGGTTGCACCTGATTTAGATCAGTATGTAATCGGCGGCGAACTCAGTCTCTCGGGTGAAACACGACCGATCAAAGGCGCTTTAGCCATGACCATCCTTGCGCGGGAACAGGGTAAAGCAGGACTCCTCCTGCCTCCAAACTCTTCGCGTGAAGCCGCTCTCGTTCAGGGAGTACCTGTTTACAGTGTAAATTCCCTTGATGAAGCCTGTGCATTTCTCTCTGGGAAGAAGCAACTACCCGTATGTGAACTCCCTATGGATATTAATAATGCGAGTGATCTTGCGAGTAGCTACGATATGGATATTTCAGAAATAAAAGGACAGCAGTCTCTTGTCCGTGCCGTGGAAGTGGCGGTATCTGGCGCTCATAATCTGCTCATGATAGGACCCCCTGGCTCCGGAAAATCCATGGTCGCCAAACGTATCCCTACGATTATGCCCGTACCTACTCTTGAGGAATTTCTTGAAATACTCAGTGTTCACTCTGCTGCAGGGAATACCTTAGGTAGTGAAATTACTGCCTACCGGCGACCCTTCAGGAGTCCCCATCACACGATCAGCGATGTCGGACTTTTGGGCGGAGGCACTATACCCAGCCCGGGTGAAATATCACTGGCCCATAATGGTGTTCTCTTTCTCGATGAACTGCCCGAGTTTAAACGTTCAGCCCTTGAAGTCTTACGTCAACCGCTTGAAGACGGCGAAGTCACCATATCACGCAGTGCAGGGAGAATCACCCTTCCCTGCTCGACCATGTTGGTAGCTGCCATGAATCCTTGCCCCTGTGGATACTTAGGCGACAGGAAGAGAGAATGCCGCTGCACGGTCACCCAGATACAACGCTATCGCGCGCGCATCAGCGGACCTCTCCTCGATCGTATTGATCTTCATATTGAAGCGCCCTCACTCCGAATTGAAGAAATGCAAAGCCAGAAGCCAGGACCGCCATCAAAAGATATACGCGAACGCATTCAAGGTTCTCGAAGCGTGCAAAACGAGCGATTCGCTAAGACTAATACCCACAGTAATGCACGCATGACTCATGCCCAGATACAAAAATTTTGTCCCATCGACGATAACCTTGGGAAACTGCTTCAACAGGCAATGGATCAGCTCAATCTTTCGGCTCGTGCCTATGATCGCATCCTCAAGGTTTCACGCACCATCGCGGATCTCGCCGAATCGGAGAATATCGAAGCCCCTCACCTTCTCGAAGCCATTCATTATCGCGGCCTTGATCGAACCTTGTTTTATTAATAGTGTTTCAATCGAATAAACTAGAATTTCGCTTCAATTGTCCATATTAAGGAATAGCATAAGACTATTGGATATATCACTAATGAGGACACGCTTAATTAAATTGAGAAGCACTGCTCTTAGCATAATTTTAATCGTAAAATATCAATTCGCTATTCTCTTGCTCGGTGTGGGGTGCACCCAGTTACAAGAGCGTGAATTCGTTCAAACACCGATACCTGAAGATGCGGCGCAATCTGCGCTTGAACCGGGCAAACCAAGTGGAATATTTATTCGAACAGAAATAGGAGAGTTAGCCACTTTAAATCCATTAGTTGCAGAAGACCGGTCCTCAAGCGCGGCTATAGGATTAATGTCTGGGGCATTGACAGAATTTGACTGGGTAGATGAAGAAATAATACCTGGTTTGGCCAAGTCGTGGGATATATCAGAAGATCAGAAAACCTTTACCTTTCATCTTAGAAAGGGGGTACACTGGAGCAATGGCGCACCATTTTCCGCAGATGATGTTATCTTTTCATATAAGTGTTACTATGACGACCGCTTTCCTAATCGTAGTAAATTTTATCTTACGATAAACGGAAAACCATGTGAAATTATTAAGATTGACGATTATACGGTGCAAATAACGGCACCGGAAATTTATGCTCCCTTCCTCCTTTTTGTCGCGGGTCAAGGAATTTTACCCAGACATATTTTAGAGGAATCATTTGATGATGGTACTTTGCTTAAACAATGGAGCATAAGTACAGCAAAAAACAACCCGGAGAAAATAGCATCACTGGGTCCATTTGTATTGCAATCGTACCGGCCAGGAGAACGCATCGTATTTGCCAGGAATCCCAATTATTACAAAATCGACAAAGCTCGCGTACGCTTGCCCTATATCAAGTATTTAATTGCTAAAATGGTCAGCGACAGCAACGCAAGTACCGTAACATTTGCCCAGGGCCAAACGGATGTTGAAAGTATAGGACCCGGAGATCTAGCTTGGGTAGAACGAGCAATGAAAAAGCAGGATTTTAGAATTATAAACAGAGGACCTGCACCCTCTATTACCTTTATCTGGTTCAACTTAAACCCTGGCAAGAATGCCGATGGTAATCCCTTTGTAGAAGAATATAAGTTAGCCTGGTTTCAAAATCAGAAATTTCGTCAAGCCGTATGTTATGGCACAAACCGCGAAGGAATTATTGAGGGGGTACTTTTCGGTCGAGGAGCCCCTTTACACTCATCCGTTACGCCAGCAAATCGCAGGTGGCATAACCCAAATGTTCACAAGTATCCTTACAACCCTGATAAATCTAAAGAGCTACTAATTAGTGAAGGTTTCTTTTATAAAGAAAATAATGTTCTTTATGGACCCAATGGAAACCGCGTAGCTATCACTCTGGAAACGAATAAGGATAACAATACTCGCACTGAAATAGCCACTGTTTTCAAGGAAAATATGGCTCATTTAGGAATAGATATTAACTTACAATTTATCGACTTTAATACCCTTGTTGTAAAAATAACTGATTCTTTTGATTACGAATGTTCCCTCTTAGGATTGGGTGGTGGAGTCAGCGATCCGGCGGCGAGCCTTGATATTTATTCCAGCGCAGGGCGTATGCACATGTGGTATCCGAGTCAGAAATCACCTGCTACTGAGTGGGAGGCCCGAATAGATAAATTGATGGGGCTTCAAGTAGGAACGCTTGATTTCAATGAGAGAAAACAATACATGGATGAAGTTCAGATGATTATGAGTGAGCAAGTCCCCTTTATATTGCTCATTAGTCCCAATGCCTATGTAGGGATTAAAAATAAGTGGCAAGGCGTGAAAGTCCCCACCATGGGTGGTGTGATTTGGAATATTGATGAACTCTGGGCATTAGAGAAATGATTTCATTTATCTTCAGAAGGCTCTTCACCCTTATTCCCCTTCTCGTCGGGATTACTTTTCTCGTCTTCCTTCTCATGAGCTTGGCGCCGGGTGATTTTTTAACGCCGATAAAAGCGCAGCGCGATATTTCGGAAGAATATATACTGGAACTGGAAAAACAGTTTGGCCTCGATAAACCCTGGTATCTTCAATATTTCCTCTGGCTGAAAAACGTTGTCACCCTTGATTTCGGCTATTCGTGGACTTACAAGGTTCCCGTTACGGAACTGCTCGGGAATCGCATCCTCGCCACTTTTTTGCTTTCTTTTACCTCGATAGCTTTTGCCTGGATTATTGCCATTCCCCTTGGGGTTTTGGCGGCAATCCATCAGAATTCCATATTTGATCGTGTAAGCGCGAGCCTCGCCTATGCAGCTCTCTCCATCCCCGAATTTTTTCTTGCTATCGTAGCCATCTATATCGCGGCACGGACGGGCTGGTTTCCTATCGGCGGATTTACTTCGATCGAATATGAATTCATGAGTGCCCCCCGCCAATTCTTTGATATCATTGCCCATTTGATTCTTCCCTCACTAGTCATCGGAATTGGCAGTATCGCGAGTATCATGCGTATCATGCGCGCTAATTTTCTCGACGCTATTCGCGCAGAATACGTCACGACGGCGCGCGCAAAAGGTGTCCAGGAGGGTTATGTAATGTTTAAACATGTCCTACGCAATGCCATCAACCCGCTTATCAGCGCTTTCGGATTTGCTTTGTCCGCATTGTTAAGCGGGTCCCTTCTCGTTGAAATAGTTATGAATTATCCCGGACTAGGGCAACTCATCTACCAGTCCCTGCTTCGAGAAGACCAGTTTGTGGTTCTCGCCGCCATCATGATGAGCTGCACCCTCCTTGTCTTAGGAAATCTAATAGCCGACATCTTTCTTGCGTGGTCAGACCCGCGGATTCGTCTCGAACAAAAGAGTTAAAGATGAAACGCAGCATATTCAAAGAATTACTCAGCCGTCCCCTTGGATTAACGTGCTTTATCATACTGGGGGTACTCTATTTATGTGCGATATTCGCGTCTTTTTTAGCGCCTTATACTACCGCAGAACAGAATCTCAATAAAACCTACCACCCACCCACGAGTATTCTTTGGAAAGAGGGAGGATGGCACGTAAAAATTTATGAGAATGTAGATCCAACCGCTGCTAAATATGAATACTCGGATGGCAATACCGCACCGATTCGTTTTTTCGCCAAGGGGTTTTCTTATAAATTCCTGGGCCTTATTCCTGCTGATCGTCATCTGTTCCAGGTTGATGATGGAAATAAAATATACTTACTCGGGAGCGATTCTACAGGTCGTGATACCTTCTCCCGACTTCTTTTTGGTTCACGTATTTCTCTCAGCATCGGGCTCGTAGGAATTTCCATTACCATGTTCATGGGTTTCATTGTTGGTGGGCTCTCAGGCTATTACGGGGGCAAACTGGATTTTTGCGCCATGCGCCTCGTAGAATTTCTTATGGCTATACCCGGGCTCTACCTCTTACTGGCACTGCGTTCCGCCCTGGTCCATAAGTTCGAATCAGCGGAAATGTATTTTCTCATCGTTATTATCCTCGCTATCATCGGATGGGCAGGAACCGCGCGCATCATTAGGGGACTGTCTCTCTCCATACGCAGTCGCCCCTTTGTCCTTGCCGCCGAATCCATGGGACAGTCGAGCACTAAAATACTATTCAAACACATTCTCCCAAACCTCACGAGCTACCTTCTCGTTGCCGCTACCCTGAGTATCCCCGGTTACATATTAGGTGAGGCAGCCTTGAGCTTTCTCGGTCTGGGAATACAGGAACCTTCAGCTTCCTGGGGCCTCATGCTCTCGCAAGCTCAGGAGATGAAAGTATTTATGCTGAATTTCTGGTGGCTGTTGACTCCGGGGTTCGCTATTTTTATTACAGTTATTGCCTTTAATGTCCTCGGTGATACTTTGCGCGATATCGTCGATCCAAAGATGAAAGTTTGAAATGATTATGCAGTCATTTATTAATATCAATAATGGAAGAATCTGAACAACCCCTTCTCCAAGCCAAAGACCTGGAAATAACCTTTCAAGGACGCAACGACAAGACTGAAGCCGTGCGCGGTATTTCCTTTTTCCTGAGAGACGGCAAGGTCCTTGCCATTGTCGGAGAAAGTGGCAGTGGCAAGAGCGTAACGGCCCTCTCCCTTACCCGCCTTCTTCCCGAACCGCCAACCTGCACCGTAAGCGGTGAAGTGTTGCTTTTGGGTAAAGATCTATTAACCGCTAGTAATAAAGAGATCTGCCGGGTTCGGGGAAAAGAGATCGCTTATATTTTCCAGGAACCCTCAACTTCGCTCAACCCTGTCTTTTCCATCGGCTACCAGATAGCTGAAGCGATTAAACTCCATTTACCTGAAGTTAAAAATGTTCAAAAACGGGTCATTGACTCGTTGAAGAGGGTTGGTATTCGCGATCCGGATAAACGATACAAGGATTATCCGCACCAGCTCAGTGGCGGGATGCAACAACGTGTGATGATTGCCATGGCTCTTGCCTGTGAACCGCGAATTCTCGTAGCTGACGAGCCCACAACCGCACTCGATGTTACCATTCAAAAACAGATCATGGATCTCTTGAAAGAGCTTAAAGATTCCCTCGGCATGTCGATTATACTTATTACCCACAATTTTGGAATTATCTCCGATTTTGCCGATGATGTCATCGTCATGTTCCGTGGAAAAATTGTTGAATCCGGGCCTGTTGAAACCATTTTGGATAACCCTCAGCACCCCTACACAAAAGCGCTACTCGCGTGCATACCACATATCGGGAGAGAACAACACCGCCTCACTACTATTGATTACGCATTACTCGATGAATGACAGCCTCAATATTACCTCATAGCGAAGTTTAACCGATTCCATAAGATATAAAATACCTACATGGCTGAAACAAAAGAACCTGAATCATTATTGGAAGTTTATAACCTGAAAGTGCATTTCCCGGTTATGAGCGGGTTGCTCCGCCGGGTACATGATTCTATTCGTGCTGTGGACGGTGTCACTTTCAAGGTCAACCGTGGGACAACCGTTGGGCTCGTAGGTGAAAGCGGCAGCGGGAAAACAACAATTGGACGTTCACTCGTAAAACTGGCCCCGGTCACCGAAGGAAATTTTTACTATGACGGTGAAGAAATATCGTCAATGAGCGTAAAGGCCTTTTTCCCTTACAGGAAAAAAATCCAAATGATTTTCCAGGATCCGTATAATTCTTTAAATCCACGCCTGACTATTTATCAGATAATCTCAGAACCGATGGAAATCCATTTCGCGGATTGGGATAAATCCCGCAAACGTAAACGCGTGGAGGAATTACTGGACAGGGTTGGGCTGGAACCCGCTCATATCGACCGATACCCCCACGAATTCAGCGGAGGACAAAGGCAGCGTATTGGCATCGCCCGCGCCCTTGCGGTGGAGCCAGAGTTTATTATCTGTGATGAACCGGTAAGCGCTCTTGATGTTTCGGTCCAGGCTCAAATTATTAATTTGCTCCAGGACTTACAGGAAGAGCTAAAGCTCACTTATCTTTTTATCGCCCATGATCTCGCTGTGATTGAACACATCAGCGATTATGTTCTCGTAATGACCGAGGGGAAAATCGTCGAACAGGCCGAAGCTAAATCAATATACCAGGCTCCCCAGGATAGTTACACTAAAAAATTACTGGCGGCCGTACCTAAACTATCAACTCAATCAGGCTAAGGGTCATCACCCTCCTGTCTTTTCCTTTTCAAAACGGGCAACAATAAATCCGCCAATTAGTATTTGCAAGGGGTGGTAACACATGAGGGGGAGCAGGATAAGCCCGAGCTCCGGTGCGCCTGGTAAATTACCTGTTGAGGATAATATCGATGTTGCCATGGGAACACCAGCGGCAAGCGTCTTCTGCGAAGCGCAAAAGAAAGCGGTTATTCCACTGGGGTAGTTGAATTTCATTAATTTGATACTGCCAAAGGCTGATACTTTAACGAAGATCAATAAAATAAAGGAAATAACAATCGATGATAGGACGATAGATACTCCCTGCTCTTGCCATACCCCGCTTTTAACAGAACCGCAAAATGCGACATAAAGCATATAAAATATCATACCCATATTAAACCTGCCGATTGCCTTTCGGTATGCCTGGGCCATAGGCTTCAATAATGGCCGAAGACATTGACCTATAATCATGGGGAGCAGCAATAGCATTGCGATGCGAAGAAGGAGCGGTGCCAATGGTATTGACTGTCCCGTAGCGCTTGATAAAAGCCAGGCAGACCAGGTAGGGACAATAAATACCCCTAGAATATTCGACAGCGAGGTATTGAATATGGCCCCACCCACATTGCCGCCCGCCAGGCTTGAAAATAAAACAGCGGTGGAGATGGTCGTCGGAAGCATAGCGAGAAACAAAAACCCTATGCGCAGATCGGGACCTATGTGGTGCCCCAGTAAAAGGATCAACAATTGTGCCAAAAGGGGCACGATGATAAAATTATAACCTTGGATAAAGAGATGCAGTCGCCATTCAAGAAAATCTTTTTTTAATTCTTCCGTAGGCAGTAATATTCCTTGGAGAAAAAAAATCGCGAATACGGCGACTTTAGTTGTTATTTCGCTTCTTAACAATCCACCCCGAGCTCCCACCTCAGGGAAAAGCCAGGCAGCGCCAATTGAAACTAGCAGGCCTAATAAAAATCCATTAATGGGGAGTTTCATTTTATATAAAATTATGGGGTAACCACTCGAATGGTGGGCAAAACCAGCTATCAACATCCTTCGATTGGGAATTATTTTCTCAATCAAAAAATGTGTTTTTATACCATCGCGCTATTTTTCCAGCGATCAAGCAAACTTTCAATCAGCAAGCGAAGTTTCTTTAGTTCATCGAATTGGAGAATCCAAAGGAGGCTGAAATATACTGCTATGGCCACAGGAATTAATAGACATACGGCAACAAGAGCTGCCTGTTTGCAATCGGTAATCCATAACTCGATACCCATCCAAGCGAGGATGGTGAGAATACTCATGATTCCACCGGCCATTAAGATTTTACTAATGGCCATCCTCATATTTCCTGTCCCCAATTCCGGTGTTTTACGCACCAGTAACCAGTATAAAATCAGGGTGGGAAAGACCGTAGAGATAACATTGGCCAGAGCTAATCCAATTACCCCTAGAGGCCACATTAAGGTTAGGCTGAATACCAGGTTGAGTATTAAATTCAATACCGATACCCGGACCGGAGTCCGCGTGTCCTTCAAAGCGTAAAAGCCGCGAATTATCAATGTCCCTGTAGCGTAAAATGGAAGCGCTAAAGCTAAAGTTGCAACCACGGGCATGGTTTGAATCACGTCCTTTGACTCGAAGACACCCCACACAAATAAAAGATTAAGGATGGGTTCGCGCAAAATGATCAACCCCATACTGGCTGGAATGGTGATCGCGAGGATCATTTTCAACCCCTGATAGAAGGTATGGGTAAAGGCTGGTAAATTATTTTTAGCAGCGAGTTGAGAAAGCGAAGGGAATATCACCGTGGTCACGGCAATAGCAAATACGCCTAGAGGCAGTTCAAGGAAACGGTTAGCTAAATATAGAATAGAGACCGCAGCATCATCCAACGAGAAGGCGAGAATCCTGTTTACGACAATGTTAATCTGATAGATCGCGGCCCCGGCAAGTCCGGGTAAATATAAAAAGAATAGCTCTTCCATGCGCGCTGATGATCGGGTGTCAAAGCGCGGTTTCCACCCCTCTCGATTTAAAGAAAGTGCAGGAAGGATGACTTGCAGGAGACCGCCTAAGATCACTCCACCACACAAAAAAGCAATGCGGTCGATGGGCTTATCGGCGATGAAAATACCAAAAACACCCAGTGAGATAATCATTGAAAGATTGAGCCAGACAGGAGAAAGAGCCGCTATCGTAAATCGATTTAATATATTCAAGCCGGCATGGATAAGAGCCGCGGTACAAATTAAAACCAGATAGGGCAGCAACACAATACCCAATCCCGCACCAAGATACCATCGCTCATCTAAACCCGTTTTCAAGCGCAGCAAGTAGAGAATGACTCCGAGAGCTATTACTACGATAAAGAGGATAAATAATACTCGCGTAAGCACTTGATTGAGGAAAATAAAAGCACCTTTTTTCTGGTTTTCTTCTAATTCCTCCGCCAACATGGGAACTAATGCTGCGTTAAGTGCCCCTTCCCCCAGGAGACGTCGGAATAAATTAGGCAAAGTGAAAGCCAGTAAAAATGCAGAATTTAAAGCCGTGGTTCCAAACGACGCAAAAATCAAGATATCGCGGAGTAAACCTAAGACTCTCGAACCAAAAGTAGAAATAACTACGGATAAGATATTTAAAAATTTATTGGCCATGAGAGTGGTGAACCGTATGGGGGAAATAGTTAAATCAAGGTCTGATGAAAGAAAAAAGACCAGATGCCCACAATTAAATTCTTCATATCATTATGCAGATTCACAGATCCGCATAAAAATTCCGGCATAAATCTGACACTTCTCGACTTATACTCCAGGATATCAGACAAATCCCTTTTAGCGACGGCGTCTTTTTTTTACAACAATATCAACGGCCTTGTCTAATCGGGAAAAAAGAAACACCCGGTGAATAGCTGGACTTGAAATGTGTATTTTCATTGAGTTCCCGGCTTTCTGGACTTGCTTCACAATATTTAATATCATGTTCAAGCCCATCGAGTCGATTATCCGAGCAGAGTTTAGGTCCAGTTTTAATTTTTCCCAGCTCGCCGTTTTATGCTTGGTAAAAATTTTATTGATCTTACCGCTAAGCTCTTCGGCATTGGTGCTTAGGATGTCACCTTTTATCGTAATGGTCAACGTAAGCTTAGATTTATCTAAAGCCCCCGTGATCATTAATCATTAATATTCAAATTGAGTTCGAAGATAAGACTGCTCCCCTCATTTTCAATGAAACATTCATCACAAAGATTATCTATGAGAGCTAATCCCAAGTGGGAACCGTCCAGCCAGTCCATGTTCTCCGCTCTTTTAGCGACATCAAAACGATGACCATGGCCGGGATCGTCGATGCGTACCCGAACTCGTCCTATTTGAGAATTCACGGTAACATGAAAAGTGCAGGTTTTTTCCGGTGATTTGTCGCATCCATAAATTAAAGCGTTCAAGATTGCTTCCCGACAACAGAGCAGTATATCGTATATTTTATCCCCCAATTCCTCTGATAGTGAAAACTGCAGGCTGCGTCGCCATATCCCCTGAAGCCGGTCTATGTCTTTATACTCGTTCCCCGCATACTGCTCATAAATGAGCGGTTGATATAAATTATCAGGTTCTGTCTCTTGATCGATTTGATAACGCATGACTAGAATATCATCTTGAGGTTGGCTTACGATTCGATTGCAGACTTCTTCACTTGAGGATAATAGTTTATAGATGAGACTGAATGGATCAATCCTTAAATGATCTGCATAATCTGTTAGCCCGTCGGTACAAATATAAAAATAGGATAAGCCATCGAAGCTTAAGGATTCGATTCCGAAGGCTTCAATGGGAAACCATCCAAGAGGGGAAAAACTCCTGATAATGCGATCGCAATGTCCATCTCGATAACAGATCCAGGGAGGAGGAAAACCGCAATTTATGATATGCACTTTTCGCGATTTATATTCCACCACCGCTGCGCAAACTGCCAATGACGCATGGACAAAATATTTTTCGGAATCAGAATCATCGTCAGTCGGAGTCCATTCTTTACCCAAAATACGATTGAATAATTGAAGGACATCTTGAAGTGATGTGTTGTGCTCCAGTAAACCACGCATCATCCCCTGAAAATAAGCAGAAACAAAAGCGGCTTGAACATCATGACCGGAGACATCACCCGCTAGAAAAAGATATCTTTCTTCGCCTATAGGAAGAACATTGATAAAATCTCCGCCCACTTCATAGAGAGGGCGGAAGTAATACTTAAAATAGGGCAAAATCTCCGGCGCACGCACCGCCTGGAAGATCTGATCCATCTTGCCCACTGCGCGTACTTCCTGATCTGTTGAGAGTAACTGCCGATTCCGGATCGTTTTCTCAACTCCCCTGGATATTGCCTCAGCTAAAGCCTGTCGGGTTACAGGTTTTTCAAGATAATCACTCGCTCCACTTCGAAGCGAATCACGGACTAAATTTTTTTCCCCTTCGGCAGTGACAATGATTGTTGATAGACTGCTGTCCCCTCTCTTCACCCAGTCAAGCAAATCGAGTCCGGATTTACCCGGCATTCGGAAATCGGTCAGGATGCAATCAAACTCCAGGATCCCTTCCGCCTCGATTACTGCTTGTGCTTCATCAACACTGGTTGCCGAAAATACATGATAATCCATTTTTTTCAGGCACATGCTGAAAAATTTCAGACCCGATAAATCATCATCAACGACCAGTATCGTAGGCTTATTGTCCTGTGGATATATCATCAGATCATGATAAAATTATGGCCTTTTTCCCGGGATAAAGGTATCATTTTATGGGTATCTAATTTCCGTTAACAAATACTTTATAGCGAATAATGGATTAAATAAAATCCAAAATACTAAATAATATAATTTACCGGAATTTCACCTGTCCGGTTACGCAATTTCGATTGCTCTCTGACCGATAATCGACAATTTAAATAAAGCTAATGAATAAACGCATGGAACTATTATTAGAAAGGCATCCTTCTTTGGTATCTTGTCAGAATGAAATTCTACAGGCATATGAAATCTTGCAAGAAGTGTATTCCCATGAAGGAAAACTTCTCATCTGTGGAAATGGGGGCAGTGCGGCAGATAGTGATCATATCGCAGGCGAACTGCTTAAAGGATTCATGCACACACGCCCGCTCGATGACTCCTGGAAAATGAAATTAGGGACTGATCTCTCAGATAAACTGCAAGGCGCATTGCCGACAATCCCCTTAACTGGGTTTAATGCATTTCAAAGCGCTTATAACAACGATTGTGATCCTCTTTACAACTACGCCCAATTAACTTGGGCTCTCGGTCGACCTGGAGATTCATTCCTGGGTATCAGCACCTCGGGCAACTCTAAGAATATAATCTACGCAGCCAAGGTAGCGCGGGAAAAAGAACTGAAGACTATAGGATTGACGGGTAACAGTGGAGGCGCACTCTTACATGAGGTAGAAGTTTGTATTCGCGCTCCGGAATCTGATGTTTACAAGATACAGGAATACCACATCCCCATCTATCATTGTTTATGTCTTATGCTGGAAGATTTCTTTTTTGCTTGAGCAAAAATGATCAGTGAAGCTGCAAAAAGATCCTAAACTTCATATACCGGCGGATCTATATGATTCCTGCTGCCGTGTATTTGAATTGGTAGCTGATGCCTCCGGTCAGGCATTTCTAGTCGGAGGATGCGTGCGTGATGCATTGCTGGGGCATTCGTCAAAAGATATTGACATCGAGGTCTACGGATTGGAAGAGAAGCAATTAGTAAAGCTACTCCGGCAACATTTTCAAATTTCCGAAATTGGTAAATCATTCGGCATTTTAAAAATTCAAGGAAGTAGCATTGATATCGCCCTTCCCCGAAGAGAATCCAAATCAGGTTCAGGTCATAAAGGTTTTAATGTTCAGGGAGACCCCGCGCTTACCCATACCCAGGCTTCATCGCGGCGGGATTTCACGATGAATGCTATCTTGTGGGACTTTTTAAAGGGTGAGTTCATAGATCCATTCAACGGACGTAGAGACTTGCAGGACGGCATTTTACGCCATACGAGCAATCATTTTTCGGAGGATCCGCTTCGTGTCCTACGGGCTATGCAATTTGCCGCCCGTTTTAATTTAAAAGTAGCCCCGGAAACTATTGATCTATGTAAATCCATCTCTCCTGAACACCTTTCAGCTGAACGCATTTATGAAGAGTGGAAAAAACTTATCACCAAGGGAGAGACTCCCTCATTGGGGCTTAATTTTCTTCAGGATTGCGGATGGATACGACATTACCCGGAACTGGATGCCATGGTTGGGTGCAAACAGGATCCCGATTGGCATCCAGAAGGTGATGTCTGGACACACACCCTACATTGCATGGATGCTTTTTCCAGGGGCCGATTGGAGGATTCCTGGGAAAATCTCATTGTTGGCTTTTCCGTTCTCTGTCATGACATGGGTAAACCGGCTACCACGAAACTAGAGTGCGGTCGAATACGATCACCCGGTCATGAGTCGGCGGGCGCATCTGTAACGCGTGTTTTTCTGGCACGAATGACCAGACAGAAGGCTCTTATTGCTGCTGTTGTACCCCTTGTTGCCAATCACTTGCGCCCTCTCGAATTCTTTCAAACACAAGCGGGAGATTCTGCCATACGCCGACTGGCTCGTAAAGTAAAGCGGATAGATCGATTAATACGAGTGGCTAAAGCTGATATGCAAGGGCGCCCTCCCAAGGAGGCACTTGATTTTCCCGCAGGGGAATGGCTTTTGAGTCGTGCTGAATTACTTGAGGTAAGCGATACTGCGCCAAAACCTATAGTCCTCGGTCGCCACCTTATTGAACTTGGATTTAACCCCGGTAGATTATTCAGCGTTATACTTGAAGAATGCTACAATGCTCAGCTGGATAGTAAATTCAATGATCTGGAAGGGGGGAAAAAACACGCTCTATTTATTGCTGACGAATTGGATATACATAACCCAGATAAAAACATACCCCGCAGAGATCATTCTCTATGATACATATTGAGCTAGTGGATAGATCTCATAGCCGCGCGCGTTTTCTCCGGGTGGTTTAATTTAAGCCACCTATTTTTCTGCCGGGTTTTCACTTTCGACAGCTTCAGAAGAAACAGCCTCTTGTCCGTCTTTTGTCTCTTTAGGTTCTCCCGATTTCAGAGACACAGAAACCTCCTCTTCCTCTTCATTCTCTCGCATTTTCGTTTCAATCTTATCACCAACTACCGTTTGTGTAACTGTCGTTGAAAGAGAACCAGGTGATACATTCGCGTCATCAGTCGTGCTCTCTATTGATTCCATTTTTTCTCTTGAAGGTTTCAATTCCATGGACTCTTCACTATCAGCCTTTATAACTTTATCGGACTTCTGTATGGACGATTTATTCCCTTGGGGCCGTGGGGCTGGCGCATAGAGCGTTCCGTCACCATATTCTACGACATATCCCTCCGTAATCAGCCAGTGTAGATTCTGATGCATTAAATGGAGTTTCTCCTTGTTCTGGGATGATTCATCCCCTGAAGCTTGAGCAGCATTTTCTGCGTTGTCAGCAGAGCCTACAACAGGAATTTCCTTTTTTATTTCGAGAAAGGATTCTTGCAGTTGAGAAACTTTGATCTGTGGATTTTTCTCAATAAAATCTATTAACTCTTGAACAGAATCAGCTAAAAGCTGACCTTGTTCCCGAAACTTGCGTTTTACCGCACAGATGAAGGAGATTCCACGAGATCCTTTTTTATAGACATCTATCTTCAGACGGCGAAGGCGCCCTCGTAGATGATTAGCACTTTCAAGAGGAAAGCGACGTTGGGCTTCAAGATAATAATCTATCGATTGCTTGATATTACTTTTAGCAAGCAGCTTGGAGTAGATACTTCCCGATACACGCGCGGATGATACGATCTTCACTATACTCTTTAATTTGTTGTCTAATAAATAACGCCGCACACTTTTAGCGCTGTCAAAAATTTCGGGTGTGCTTTCATTGCTATGTGTCCCCTTTAAAATATAGCGTGTTTGCTGTGACATCTTTTTCAGCCAATCCTCGATAACTTCAGGATCTTTGACGGCTTCTATTTTTGAAACAAAAGTTTCAAAAGCAATATGCGGTAATTGAGCAGCATGATGCTGTTCTATAAGTTCCTGGTAACGGTGGTAATTGGGGGGACCTAATAATTCACCTGTAATCGAACATCGATTGACTATGGCAAAGGTGCCTTTAGGGGGTTCTACATCTACGGTTTCAATCTTAAAAAACCGGTCCAGGTATTTATCTATTGAGTAGTCAAATGCTTCTTCTTCCGATTCAAAAGGTAAATCGTCAGCCAATGCTATATAGAGACGTCTCGACTTATTATTTTCTGAAGACAGTGGTCGCACCATGGCTACAACCCGTTCGGGTTTCTCTAGAATCAGCCGCGTTATATCAAACAACTCATAGGTTTTACCAGAAGCTCGAATAGCCTTTACCAACTTCCTGAAAGCCATATCTTCAGGGTAAAAAGTGACCTCCACATTGGGCTTAAAGGGCACCCTGCTATCGATACGTTTTTCGGTGCGCTGAGGAAGGCGTGCCCGACGATCACGACGAGAACCTGCAGCCTTAACGGGGCGCGATGGTTTTTCCCTATCCCGATGAGAAATGTTTACGGTCGGGGTAATGTTTCTCTCATCACTCCACGATGGACCAAGGCTCATGCCTTCGAGTTCGCTTAAATCTAAAGGCTGTTCCTCCCCTACGGCAGTTCCTTGCTGTGGTTTCTCATCCATTTATCAGTGGGGCTAATAATAAGAACCTTTAAACATCATAATATTTCACTTCAGGTCAAGCACAGTAAAAAATCGCGCCAAATAAAGCATTCCTGCACCTCTATTACTTATATATGAAAGCTAAATGAAGAATTAGATCCCTTGAAATTACTAAAACCTGAACTTGCAAATATTATGTTGATTCGTATTCCCTCAATCTTTTACAAGATTAACCGTGGGGGATATGCTCAGGTGGTGGAATTGGTAGACACGTACGCTTGAGGGGCGTATGCCGAAAGGTGTAGGGGTTCGAGTCCCCTCCTGAGCACCAATTTTCAACATACTCATTCTAAAAGAGTTATATATCTTAACAGATAGCGATTTCCTAATTAAGAACATAGGTAAGAACAAATCATATGTGTTTACCTATGTCATTAACATTTTAACTAAGACTAACAAGGAGCATATCTTGGCTGTCGGGTTTTTAATTTGTTTACTCATTAACTAACCGAGAGAAACACTTTTAATAAATAGATGACCTTTAAATAGCCGTGAAATTGCTTCGATAAATTGAAATTGTACTTCACAAGAGTCCACTTAGTTTAATACTCGTATCAACTTCGATTCTCCTATGGCCAAAATAAAGTGCTCGTACTTTCTGGTAAGTATTAATAATTCAAAAGTAAAAATTACTAAGTTAGAAAAATAATTTGTAATCCTACTACTCATAACACAGATATTCTTACCCCATTTTTCTTTGTTTCACAGAGAGGGGTTTCCTTCACCCATTGGCCCTCAGATTTATGATATAATCCCTTTCCGAAGGCCCAAATCAAACTAAGGCAATCAATTAATCAATCGACAGTTATTGCTCTATTCGCTTGATTTTTAGACGCTTTCGAATTATAATATATTGAATATGAAAGACTTACCATACAGATTTCGTGAACAAAGTTTTCGGCGATTCGAGCCTCACATCAATGACATCGTTAATTGCTTTCCTGAGCCAATTGTCATTGATCCATCTCCGCTTTCCCAGGTCACTTTTTCATGTAGGCTTCGAGACGCCATAAAGTCGCTAAGCGAAAACCGCTGGCCGACTGATATCAATATGGAGCGGTTCGATATTATTTACCCTAACATCGTGGTTTGCGAAGGACTGGGTGAAGTTAGAGTGGTGGTCGTGACCACGAAAACTGGTCCACTTGAAAAGTTAGTCTGGTCCAACTAGAAAGGACACAGACAATGAAAGGCAAAAGATACACGACCGAAGAGAAAATACGGATGCTGCGCCAGGCGGACAAAGGGAAAACGATCCTGGAAGCATGCCGCGAGAACAACATAAGCGAACAGACCTTCCACCGCTGGAAACGTGAGTTTGGGATGATTGATGTCAACCAGGCCAAGCGGATGAAGGAGCTCTTTGAAGGAGAACGCGCGGTTAAAACGGATGCTGGCGGACAAGATGCTGGGGATAGAGATCCTGCAGGAGACCCTCGAAAAAAAACTGTAAGCCCTGGGCACAAGCGGCAAGTGGCAGAGAGACTTGTGACTCGGGGCCAGTGTTCGATGCGAGCGGGGTGCCGGTACTTTCGGCTGCACCGTTCCACCTATGCGTATAGGGCCAAGCATCCGGATGCCTGGCTAACGAAACTAAAAGCGGCAGTAAGGCGGTTATCACGGCAATACGCGAGGTGGGGCTATCCCAAGATCACGAAGCTGTTGAAGGACGAAGGCTGGCAGGTGGGTAAACGTCTCGTGCAAGGTCTGCGACGTGAACTGGGTCTGGCGATCCCCCCACGCAAGCCAAGACGCCGGCGCAGGGGTGTCTGCACCGGGCTACCGACAAAGGCCGAACATCCCGACCATGTTTGGACCTGGGATTTTATCCACGATAAGACGGTTCGCGGCGGCAGTCTAAAAATGCTGACCGTGCTCGATGAGTACACCCGCGAGTGCCGGGTGATCCATGTTGATCGCCATATCAATGCGGAAACGGTGCGCGGTATCATGCAAAAACTGCTCGACCGGCATGGGCCGCCAAAATATATTCGTAGCGACAACGGTTCCGAGTTTATTGAAAGCCAATTGAGAGCCTGGCTAACTGCGATGAAAATCAAAACCCTCTATATCGAACCAGCAAGCCCTTGGCAGAACGGATACATTGAATCGTTCCATGCCCGTTTTCGCGAGGAGTGTTTAAACCGTGAACAGTTATGGACTTTGACCGAAGCCCGCGTGGTCATCGAAGATTGGCGCTGGCTTTACAATCATGTCCGACCCCACCGCAGCCTCGGCAACATCACTCCACGGCACTTCACTGAAAACCTCAATACCGAAGGCTCGGGCTCCATTCGGGCTACGCCCTCATTGCGCCCAAGCCTTGACTTCCTCTACCAACTTAACTTCAACATTAACCTCTCCAGACTAACTCTCCCGGTGGACCAGTTTGTGTAACCCGACCAGTATGCATATCAATTTATTGATTTTATTTTCTGAATAAAATGTAATAATATTAATAAGTAGGTAGTCAACTCAGTCTTTATAATGATGTTTTAAATTACTATGAATAAATCATTTATTTTACTGTCTCTATTTCTCTTATTGACCACTACTACTATGATTATTGAAGCAAATGATGAAAGGTTAATGGATGAACCCTTTTTTGAGGTCAAAGATCTAATCATTGCTGAAGGAGAGGTAGCCGCCTATGGGCTTCCCCTGATCACGGTTACGGTTAAGGGAACGGTTCTCATCAGCAGTAATGCCCGCGTCGGCGACCGTCACGATATGGGCAATGTTCAATACGGGGTGCTTTTGAGAAGCACGGACAATGGCGAAACCTGGATGAAGAAAAAATTCGATGCTCTTCCTCAAGGAATTATTTCAGACCGGGTGACGGGGAAAGTAATGCTTTTCATTCCCGAAAGCGGTAAACTACTACGACCGGATGGAAAGCGGATGGATGAAAAGTGGGCGGTTGAGAATCCGCCTGAAGAGGCGAGAGAGATATGGCAATATGAAAGTAATGATGACGGTATTAGCTGGGCGAAGGTTCAGAATATTACCCCGATGTTACAGAAGAAAAAATATACCCATATTGTGGGACCAAACTATGCGAGTGGCCTTCAATTACAGTATGGAAAGCATAAGGGTCGATTGATTCTTCCGGGACGGACCTTTGTCAAAAATATTTTTGAATTCCAGTACAGCCGGAATACCCTTCTTTATAGTGACGATCACGGGATAACCTGGAAGGTTGGAGGGTTGAGCCAGTTGGCCATAGGTGAAGCCTGCGCCGTGGAATTGTCTGACGGCAGCCTATATCTGAATAATCGCAACGAAGCCGGGCGCGTTTATCGCAACAAGAACAATCCGGACGCCGTTCATTTACTTAACGGGAGAAGCGCAGCCGTCCGCTGCTTTTCGATCAGCAGAGACGGTGGAGAAACATTTACTGAATTTGGTGAAATTGATGAGTTTATCCATGCTACCTGTCACGGTGGGATGGCTCGTCTTACTGACCGCAAATACGGTAACATTTTCCTGTTTTCCAATCCGGGCACGAAGATGGGGCAGGAAAAGGCGTGGGGAGAAAGGCATCACTTAACCGTGTGGGCTAGTATGGATGAAGCTAAGACCTGGGCAGTGAAAAGGGTAATTAACGAAGGACCAGCTGGTTACTCCTGTATGGCGGTGGGCAGGGACGGGACGATCTTTGTTGCTTTCGAACGTGGCCCAGAAAATTATCGCACTAACACCGCAGTGGCCAGATTTAACCTCGCATGGTTAATGGAGAATGTGGACTTGGCCAAGGTCCAATAAAGGTGCGTGATATTTACGATTAATGGACATACCCAGCTTTTGATTAAAATTGCTTTGGGTGTAAAATAATCGATAGGGAAATGAATCAGTAAAAGGATGGCGTTATGTCATATCAGATGATAGACGGTTTCCCGGTGTGGGGAGAGCCCCTAGAGAATGCTGTAGATCAAATCAGGAACTGCGCCAAGGATGCAGCGCATGTTGCACATTTTTATGGGGAGGGATGAGAACCCGAGAAGAGGGTTATGCAAATTGTCGATTGCCGATATTCGATTGTGGATTGAATAAGATGGTCGGGTTACACAAACTGGTCCACCGGGAGAGTTAGTCTGGAGAGGTTAATGTTGAAGTTAAGTTGGTAGAGGAAGTCAAGGCTTGGGCGCAATGAGGGCGTAGCCCGAATGGAGCCCGAGCCTTCGGTATTGAGGTTTTCAGTGAAGTGCCGTGGAGTGATGTTGCCGAGGCTGCGGTGGGGTCGGACATGATTGTAAAGCCAGCGCCAATCTTCGATGACCACGCGGGCTTCGGTCAAAGTCCATAACTGTTCACGGTTTAAACACTCCTCGCGAAAACGGGCATGGAACGATTCAATGTATCCGTTCTGCCAAGGGCTTGCTGGTTCGATATAGAGGGTTTTGATTTTCATCGCAGTTAGCCAGGCTCTCAATTGGCTTTCAATGAATGGCTTTGCATGTCGTCGCTTCGCTCCTCGGAACGGAACCGTTGTCGCTACGAATATATTTTGGCGGCCCATGCCGGTCGAGCAGTTTTTGCATGATACCGCGCACCGTTTCCGCATTGATATGGCGATCAACATGGATCACCCGGCACTCGCGGGTGTACTCATCGAGCACGGTCAGCATTTTTAGACTGCCGCCGCGAACCGTCTTATCGTGGATAAAATCCCAGGTCCAAACATGGTCGGGATGTTCGGCCTTTGTCGGTAGCCCGGTGCAGACACCCCTGCGCCGGCGTCTTGGCTTGCGTGGGGGGATCGCCAGACCCAGTTCACGTCGCAGACCTTGCACGAGACGTTTACCCACCTGCCAGCCTTCGTCCTTCAACAGCTTCGTGATCTTGGGATAGCCCCACCTCGCGTATTGCCGTGATAACCGCCTTACTGCCGCTTTTAGTTTCGTTAGCCAGGCATCCGGATGCTTGGCCCTATACGCATAGGTGGAACGGTGCAGCCGAAAGTACCGGCACCCCGCTCGCATCGAACACTGGCCCCGAGTCACAAGTCTCTCTGCCACTTGCCGCTTGTGCCCAGGGCTTACAGTTTTTTTTCGAGGGTCTCCTGCAGGATCTCTATCCCCAGCATCTTGTCCGCCAGCATCCGTTTTAACCGCGCGTTCTCCTTCTCGAGCTCCTTCATCCGCTTGGCCTGGTTGACATCAATCATCCCAAACTCACGTTTCCAGCGGTGGAAGGTCTGTTCGCTTATGTTGTTCTCGCGGCATGCTTCCAGGATCGTTTTCCCTTTGTCCGCCTGGCGCAGCATCCGTATTTTCTCTTCGGTCGTGTATCTTTTGCCTTTCATTGTCTGTGTCCTTTCTAGTTGGACCAGACTAACTTTTCAAGTGGACCAGTTTTCGTGGTCACGACCAAACGCTTACGCGTCTATTTTCAGATTGGACTAGTCCAAGTCTTTGACGGGTCTTTCTGATCGAGTCAAAGCTGCAATCCATATCCACCAAGATGTTAAAGAATTCAAAAAGGGCATTATCATCAAATTGGCAAAGTGGCGGAATCCCTCGGTGTATAGACATGACCCAGCCCCATATCATTATATCTTTAATACGCGTTAGCTTATATTTTTTGTAGTTCAATTCCTCACCTAACCTTACAAAAAAATCTGTATCATCTTTTTTAATAGCACGATCCAATCGAGCTTTAATAATTGGGTGGTTTAATTTTTTCGTGACTCTGCAATATGCAAATACTAAAGAATCATGATAGTTATATTGTTTATTCGTTATACGTTTAATGTTAACCGCTTTATTTATTTTTTGAGCAAGTGCATGTTCAACAGATTCACGTATAGTTTTATCATCTACGATATAAAAATCTTCTTTAAGCCTCTTATTTATGGAGAATTCAGATGTATTGGGGAAGGGTGCTATTTCAAGAAGAATGCCCGTTAACAGTTCCCGCTCCACATGTGTTGGTCGATGTCGAGAAAGTATTTCTATCAATAATTGTGGAGATATGGGTTCTTTATTTTTTTTCTCTGCCATAGCTTTCACACAGTTATATCAGGCAATGAATCGAGAGCTTTCCGCTTCGCTTCATCTTCTATATGTGTATAATTCGCACTAATCATCTTGGATTCATGGCCAATGATATCCATCGCTACGGCTTCACTCACTCCCGCGTTTTTAAAAAGGCTAGTTGCTGTGTGTCGTAAACAATGGAAGCTGATCTCATTTACATTGCGCTTAGCAGATCGCCCCTTTCCGGTGGATTTTTTTGTTCTCGGCTTCGCGAGACCCGATGCAACCAGTAACTCATAGAATTGGTTACTCAAAGTAGATATATTTATACAGCGTTTTAATGTTTCAAAAGCCCTGGGGAAAAGTGGCGCTTTCGGGTCATCACTTGAAGGCAGTAATTCAATCCATTCTTTTAATGGCTTAGCTAATGGGATAATCTGCCGCCGTCCTGTTTTATGAGCGGAAAGTCTTAGTTCATTTCGAATCAAATCAACATTATGCGAAGTGAGATTTGCCACATCACGAAGTCTTTGGCCGGTGTATAATCCCACCAAGATCATACCCCTCCATTCTTGATCTGCCACTTCTAAAATTCTCTTCAATTCTGTTAATGTAAATGGCCTTCTTTCTATCATTTCCTCTCTTCTTTTAATAATTACAGTTTTGGCTGCCGGATCATCAGCTATTAGCCCTTCGCGCCAAGCTGCTTTAAAGGCCACTCTGATAATCTTAAGCTTGCCGTTGGCTGTTACTGCAGTGCTCTTTTTAGCCGCATTATCCCGAAAACTTGAAATATCAGCAGTAGTAATACTTGAGATATCTTGATCCGCCCTAGGTCCAATAAAATCTAGAAAATCGAGAACTGTCCCTTCATACTTGGAAGTAGTAAGATCAGAGACTTCAACTTTTTTTGTTGCCAGCCATCTCTTAAAAAAATCACGTAGTGTTGAAGTCGGTAGAGATTTTCCGTTTATCTTTTCGTATATGTCCGATAAGACACGTCGGGCTTGTGCTTCTGTTAATTTTCGCCGGGCAGCATCTTCCCATTCGTCTGCAATAATTTGGGCATTCTTTCGGTTAACTTCTTTAGTGCTTCTTTTTGTTCTCCTACCATTCGGTAGGGTAAAGCATGCGTACCAATATTTACTTTTAGGATGTTGCCATACACTCGACATAATGTAAGAACATAAGTAAGAACATCATTTATGTCAAACGTGTTCAATGACATTTAAAATATTAATATTTATTAACTTATAACAGTATTTAAGATGGAGGATTAGTCGTAGAGGTTCGAGTCCCCTCCTGAGCACCATAATTATTGATATGTCAATATCGGCCCCATCAGCCGGATATTCGATCCCGCCATGTTTTTCTCTCATTAACTGTGTGTTCGAGACAGTACACGATTAATTTTTTTCGCTAAAAAAGGCCCTTTATAAATTAAGCCAGTGTATAATTGAATTAAGGATGCACCTGCATCTATCGTTTCTTGTGCCGAGAGAATATCATCTATCCCCCCTACCCCTATAATTGGCAGTCTCCCCTTTGTTTCGTGATTCACAAATTTAATTATTTCCAGTTTTTTCTCATGGACCGGTTTTCCGCTAAGCCCCCCTGCTTCCGTCACATCTTTAAAATTCCCGGAACGCTCGAGAGTAGTATTGGTCGCTATGATCCCATCGATTTCGAATTCATTCGTAATTTGCAGGAGCGCATCGATCTGGCTGAAAGATAAATCAGGAGCAATTTTTAAGAGCATGGGTATACAATGCTGCCCGGTTTTCTGCGAGCGACTCAAATTGGCTTCACGTAATATTTTCAGGAGAGCTGATAGTGATTTTGTTTCCTGTAACTTGCGCAGGTCGGGAGTATTAGGACTACTGACATTGATCGTGAAGTAATCGGCGTAATCCGCGAGCAGATTAAAGGAGTTAAGGTAATCCGCCGGAGCATCTTCAAGCGGTGTCGCTAAAGATTTTCCGATATTAATCCCCAGGGGTATTGCTTTTTTATGATGCGCACCTGCTGATCGCAATCGACGGGCAATCCTTTCAGCCCCATCATTGTTGAAACCTAGACGGTTAATGATCGCTTCCTCTTCAGGATAACGGAAAACACGCGGTCGAGGATTTCCAGGTTGTCTCTGATACGTAATGGTTCCGACTTCAACATGTCCAAATCCGAACGCACCCATAACCCGCCATATTTGAGCATTTTTATCCATACCTGCGGCTAAACCAATCAAATTAGGAAATTTTACTCCAAACAGATCGATATCCTCGTTCCCTGAGCTCCGATTGTATCGTTCCATCAAATGGCAGAGAAATGGGGCAAAGCTAAGCAATTTGAGCATGGAAATACTAAATTCATGGGCCTTTTCCGGTTCCCGGAGAAAGAGTATGGGCCGGATCAGTTTCTCATAAAATAACCCCATTATTTAAAATTTGCGTTATCCATTCAAATAGCGCAAGCAGGGAGTATAAAACAACACAAAAAACCTTTTAAACGGGTATTGATTTTTTCAAATTTAATTCTTTATAAAAGAACCTAAATACCCCATGGGTTATTCAATAAAAGAAAATGTGGCCGATGAACGATAAGAGGAATTTTACTAAGTAGCCAATGGCTAAATCGACTTCTCAACTTGAATGGTGCATCATCCGCCTGGGTGAAGATATGAACTGGTGGGTTGATGAAATCAGCAATGCGATCCATTGGGATACCGACGGGCTATCCATAATAGACCCGAATCAGATCAACCACATCATTGATTTGTGCGAACCCTTACGCGCTTACGGATTCGATCCTGAAATTATTAATTCTACTTTTTTCAAGTTTAAAATTGAAAAGGAACTCAAGGATAAGCGGGTGCGTTTAATCCGTGTAAGGGAATCCCTTATCGAAACAGAAGAGCGAATCTTTGCCTTACCGGAAATAATGGATGAAGAAAAAGGTCCCTATGCAGATTTGCTCGATCAGATAACAACGCTTCGCGTCAAGATGTTAAATGATCTCATCGAATTTGATGAAA
Organism: Opitutales bacterium; assembly: GCA_965197745.1. Lineage (GTDB taxonomy): Bacteria > Verrucomicrobiota > Verrucomicrobiia > Opitutales > PNEW01 > CBDANS01. The sequence continues at coordinate 1,909,157 of CBDANS010000007.1, forward strand.
GTCTAACTATTGACGAGCTGGAAGAAGAAATTCGCGAGCGTCAAACCAGTGATTATTTTGAAGGCCGAGCCGTGCACTTTTTTAATGAAATTACCGCTATTCTCGAATATGTGCCCGAAGGATTTGAGCTGGACCATGATGAGGAACCGGTATCAAGCAAAGCTGAAGAAATCGAGGATTTTCCCGATATTGAAGCCGTTGAAGAGAAAATAGAAGAAGACGAAACAATGAAGTGGGACGAAGAACCGGCAGAAGGAGAAGAGGCTTTAGTTGAGGAGGAAGATGTCAAAGTTAAACCACGCCGCGGCCGTCCTCGGAAAAAATAATTTCGCTCGACGCCCTGCCCATATTTTTATTAACACGCTCCCTATGAAAATCTTTATCGTTCTATTTAATCCCAGGGTTTTATTAGGGTTGATTACAGGTATAGTTTTGTGTGGTTGTAATGCCACAGTGGAGACAGCAACCACTATTCCACCGGCAAAAACTGCTAATCTGCGTCCTGGAGACAATCTCGTCATTAATCTTCAAAGCATCCCGGATCCTGTTCAAATCAATACTCAAATTGACGACCAGGGGTATATCAGCCTCCGCTATTTAGGGTTAATTGAAGCTTCAGGTTATCGAGAGTCTGAATTAGCTGAAGAAATACAAAATGCATATATTAAGGGTAAAATATATCCCTCTATTGATGTATCAATATCCGTAACCGAACGCTATGTTTACGTGGGGGGTGAAGTGGCGCGACCAGGGCGTGTAATCTGGTCACCCGATCTCTCTCTTACAAAAGCTATTCAAGCGGCTGGCGGATTTTCTATCTACGCAAGGAAAATCGGTGTTATTCTGAATCGTGAAGAGGGTTCTTATACCGTTGATGCCAAGAGTGCTGAGCGCAATCCAGTAAATGATCCCAGACTTTTCCCGGGTGATAGTATCAATGTGCCACGTTCACCCCATTGACGCACTTACCGGATCCCATTTATACCCCTTCCTTCATAGTTCTCGCAATATCCGCGGCAAAATAGGTGAAAATCATATCGGCGCCCGCGCGTTTTATTGCTATTAAAGTCTCGTCGCGGACCTTAACAAGATCCAGCCATCCCTGACGGGCTGCTGCATAAATTTGGGCGTACTCACCTGAAACCTGATATGCGGCAACCGGTAAATCAGTGCTATCGCGCAATTCACGAATAATATCGAGATAGGGACCTGCCGGCTTAACCATCAGGATATCAGCTCCCTCTCCTTCATCCAGCAAGGTTTCTATACGCGCCTCACGGCGATTGCCAGGATTTAACTGATAAGTTTGCTTTCCTAACAGATGAGTTCCCGCTGCCTGGGCGCTACCCACAGCGTCACGAAACGGTCCGTAGAATGATGAGGCAAATTTAGCAGAATAGGCAAGAATACCGGTAGCTGAAAAACCTGAATCATCGAGCGCATTGCGGATTACCGTCACACGGCTATCCATCATATCTGAGGGAGCAACAAAATCGACACCGGCATCCGCATTGAGCACTGCCATCTCACCAAGTATTTTTAATGTTCGGTCGTTATCGACATCGGTTTTCTCAGAATTTAAAACCCCATCGTGACCGTGATTGGTATAAGGATCGAGAGCTATATCTGTGATTACGGTTATACCCGGTACTTTTTCCTTGATCGCCTTAACGGCACGAAGGACAAGCGTATTTTTATTTAAGGCTTCAGAACCGGTATCATTTTTTAAGGAAGGGTCGAGGACGGGAAAGATAGCCACTCCAGGTATTCCCAAATTAAAGAGCCCTTCACATTCCTTCACCATATCGGTAATACCAAGTCGTTGTTGATGGGGCATTGACTCAATGGCCAGCGGTTTACCATCACCATCCATGACGAAGAGTGGCATAATCAAATCATTCACGACCAAACGCGTCTCTTCAACAAGTGCACGAATCGCCGGTGTTCTCCGCAAACGTCGAGGCCGACGCGTAAACTTATATCTTTCCTCTTTTCTCATATATCTATAAAAGTAATTGTATAAGAGCTGGAAGCCAGAATAAATTGTTGAACTCAATCAACTTAACGTTTCAGTTTTACTGAAATTTTATCCCATAGCTTTATCGAATCAACCAATATGACTATAAATCTCTACGATACCATGAGCAGAAGCGTTAGACCTCTCTCCCCGGAGGACGAAATGGTGTTTCGTTTTTACTGCTGCGGGCCCACTGTATATGGACCATCACATATTGGGAATTTTCGCACTTTTCTTCTCCAGGATGTTTTACGACGCACGCTTGAAGTTTCAGGTCTGAAAACTAAGCATGTGCGAAATATTACTGACGTAGAAGATAAGACTATACGCCAGAGTCAGATTGAGGGGTTATCACTTAAGGACTTCACTAAAAGGTGGACGGTATTATTCCAAAAGGACTGTAAAGAACTTAATATTCTGGAACCTCATGAGGAACCCCGCGCCAGTGAACACATTCCCCAGCAAATAGAACTCATCGTTAAACTCCTTGCCAAAGGGCACGCTTATCAGGCTAGTGATGGCTCGGTTTACTTTAAAATAAGCAGTTTCCCCGATTATGGAAAACTAACCCACCTCAAACAAATAGAACTGCAAACTCAAACCGAGACCAGCGGTAATACCCTGAATCTGGCCGACGAGTATGAACGCGAATCGGTAGCCGATTTTTCTCTTTGGAAATCCCGTAAACCAGAAGATGGTGACAACTACTGGAACAGTCCCTGGGGTGAAGGACGACCGGGATGGCATATTGAATGCTCAGCAATGAGTATGGAAATTTTGGGGGAGACCTTTGACTTACATGCAGGGGGCACTGATATCTGCTTCCCCCACCATGAAAACGAAATTGCCCAAAGTGAAGCGGCAACCGGTAAAACACCTTTTTCAAAGCACTGGTTTCACAGCGCTCAATTGCAGGTCGAAGGTCAAAAAATGAGTAAAAGTTTAGGCAACCTTTACACCACAAGTGATATTAAAGAAAAAGGGTATACTTCCATGGCCCTTCGCTATCTTCTCATTTCCGGCCACTATCGCCAGCCCTTTAATTTTACCTTTAATGGCATGGATGCAGCAGCAAGCGCGCTCCTTAAAATGGAGAAATCTATCCAGACGTTCATTAAGAAAATTGACATGTCTCAATCTGAATTTTCACAAATCACGGAACAGCCTGAACAAAGGAGTCGAGGGTTATTTAGAAATGCCTGGGAAGCACTGACTGATGATCTCAACACCTCAGCATGCCTGGGAAACTTATTCAGCGCACTTAGACAGATCGACACAAAGATTATGACCACAAGTGAACTATCATCTGAGATGGTAGCATGCGCCTCCCTCATTTACGCCCTGGGCCTTCGACTTTTTACCGAAAAGCAACAAACTCTTGTCGCACCGGTTGAAATACAAAAACTTGCTGATGAACGCTGGGCTGCTAAAGCGCTAAAGGATTTTGCCAAGGCGGACGCGCTGCGGGAAAAAATTTATGCTGAAGGCTGGCAGGTCCTTGATCGTAAAGATGCTTACGATCTAATCCCGGTTTAAGCACCAGTTTTTATAATCATGGACTTATACCTTTTGGTATAATCTTAAAAAGAAATATATTCATGTCCTGCATTGATTCTAGTGTTGACATTCAATAATGCTGCTAAATGTTAAGCATCAGAAATGAATATCCTCGTCCAGATCGCTATCTCTACAACGACCCGAACTTTCAGGTTGGAGACTTGGTTTCGCGAGGATTAAAACTACAACTTACTTTTCAATCGCCCAACCAAGTCCGAGAGCCCCAAGCCTTGGGCTTTTTTATTGATTAAACAGCAAATATTATGAAGTCGATGACCCCCCTAGAGGAAATGCGACATTCCGCGGCACATATTTTGGCCGCCGCCGTAAAACGTATTTGGACCGACACCAAGTTTGATATTGGGCCACCCACGAATAGCGGATTCTATTATGATATGGATCTGGTTCATAATTTTACCGCTGAAGATCTGGAAAAGATTGAAGCTGAAATGAAGAAAATTATTAAAGAGAATCAGCCATTTGTCCGCAAGGAAGTAACACGCGAAGAAGCCCTAAAGTTTTTTCAGGATCAAGATCAACCTTATAAAATTGAACGCCTTGATGACATAGAAGAGAATGAACCGATAACTTTTTATGAGAATGGCGAATTTATCGATCTCTGTGCGGGAACGCATGTTCGCTATACCAAGCAAGTTAAAGCCTTCAAGTTACTTTCTATTGCCGGAGCCTATTATCGGGGTGACGAAAATAATAAACAACTGCAGCGAATATATGGCACTGCCTACCCCACGAAAAAAGAACTTGATCATTACCTGGCACAATTAGAGGAAGCCAAGAAACGCGATCACCGCAAGTTAGGAAAAGATATGAATCTTTTTCATATCGATGATAGTGTCGGTCAGGGTTTAATCCTCTGGCAACCCAATGGGTCAATCATCAGGCAGGAGCTTCAGACATTTATCAGTGAAGAGCTTATAAAGCAAGGTTACCATCAGGTATTCACACCTCATATAGGTAAACTTGGACTCTATCGCACTTCAGGGCATTTCCCTTACTATCAAGAAAGCCAGTATCCACCGATAATCGAAAATGAGGTAATTCAGATGATGGCTGAGGAAAACTGTTCCTGTGCGCAACTTGCTAATCGCTTAAAAGAAGGGGAAGTCGAAGGTTATCTCCTCAAACCTATGAATTGCCCCATGCATATAAAAATTTATAATGCGCAACCCCATTCTTACCGCGATTTACCCGTAAGGCTCGCTGAATTCGGCACTGTTTATCGCTGGGAACAATCAGGAGAACTGAATGGTATGGTCCGTGTCCGTGGTTTGACCCAAGACGATGGCCACATATTCTGTACCGACGATCAACTTGCCGATGAGATCAAAGCTAGTCTTGATGTCGTTAAGATTATCCTGCAGACACTCGGAATCTTAGATTATCGTGTTCGTATCGGTTTGCGTGATCCTGATTCTTCAAAATATGCTGGCGATTCAGCGCTTTGGGACAAAGCAGAAGAGAACCTGCGCCATGCAGCCCAAACTTTAGATGTCGATTTTGAAGAAGAACGAGGAGAAGCGGCTTTTTACGGACCTAAAATTGATTTTGTGATCAAAGATGTGATTGAACGCGAATGGCAATTGGGAACAGTCCAGGTCGATTATAACCTCCCTGAGCGCTTTGATCTTAATTATATTGGTTCCGATAATAAACCACACCGACCGGTGATGGTTCATCGCGCTCCATTTGGGTCAATGGAAAGATTTGTCGGGCTGCTGATTGAACATTTTGGAGGAAATTTTCCCACCTGGCTAGCTCCTGAACAAGTACGCATACTCCCGATCAATGACAATCTAAATAGCTACGCCGATAAAATATGCAATCTCTTAAAAGATGAAAAAGTACGAGCTACAGTCGATACTATTTCTGACAAACTGGGTGCTAAAATCCGACGATCAGAGATTGACAAGGTTCCTTATACCCTGGTTGTCGGTGCTAAAGAAGAGGAATCAAACACGGTAACCGTCCGATCGCGAGTAAATAAAAAAAGGGAGGGCACAGTTAATCTGCAAGAATTCAATAACAGCTTAAAAGACGAAATTAGTAATAAATTATTACCGGATAAGTAATTTATTGAAATCTGAAAATAATTTCTGCATTTCTGCTTGGGAAATAAATTTAAACTGTTTTATTTATTGGGATTTAGCGATAACGACAATACCGGGACCATTATTAAAAGATTTTGGGTAATCTAAATAGATATTCTTTTGCTGGCCATCTGCTTTATTTTTTACCCAGGCCTTAACGGCTATTGCTTCAGCTAATCCTCCCCGGTGAGCTGTATAGTAAACGACACTGATTATCCCTTTGATGGCGATCAGTTGCCAGGCCAGTTCAAGGGCTTTGATCGTTGATTCTGGATTTGTAACGATCGATTTATTACTGCCGGGCAAGTAACCGAGGTTAAAAAATACTCCTTTTATCTTTTGGTGGTATTTACGCGGCAAAAGAGTGTGCATCTTTTCGTGTCCTGCATGGAAAAGAGTTAGACGATCGAGCATTCCGGCGTGTTGCATCAGACTGCGCGTACTGACGATAGCCTGTTTCTGAAGATCAAACCCGAAAACATGACCTTCAGCACCAACAGATTCTGCCAGGAAGCATGTGTCGTAGCCATTTCCGATTGTGGCATCAATGACAATATCGCCTGTCCCTATAAATTCCAGTGCCTTTTCATGGGATAGTTCGACTATATTCTCAAATCCGCTCATCATCGAAATGTCTCAGAACCAATGCAATGGTCTCTTCATCGAGGGCCGAGCGGTTGACACTTTATTTAAGGCAAATCAGTCTTGAGTGCTTCATCATCAAAAACCATTTCACCAACACGTGTAGCGGACCCGGTCATAGTAATGGCATAGTCATCACTGATGTAAATCGAGATATCACCCCCAGGCATATGCACCACAACCTCCGGGTTAATTTTATCCAGCTTACGAGCTACCGCAGCAGCGGCACTGCTGCTGCTTCCTGAAGCCAGAGTATACCCCGCTCCACGCTCCCATATTTCTATTTGTATATTACTGCGATCTAATATTTTGAGCAGTTGAACATTTGTGCGGTTGGGAAACATGGCGTGCGTCTCTAAGAGTGGCCCCAAGCGTTTTGCCATTTCTTCGGAAATTTCCGGTAAAAGCAAAACACAGTGAGGATTTCCTATTGTCGCTGCGGAAAACTGGTAATTGTCTCCCCCTATTTCTATGTTTTCTTCTATTACCTCACGCGGTTGCCCGCTGACAGGAATTTCATTGCTATGGAAGCTTACCTTTCCCATTGCAACCGTGATTGAATTTCCCCCTTCCCGGATTTCACAAGTAACTATCCCGCCCGGTGTCGCTACCGTAAATGGTTTGTCAGAAACCCTCCCACGATCCAGTAAATAACGTGAAAAGATTCGTAACCCATTTCCGCTCTTTTCCGCTTCACTGCCATCGGGATTAAAAATTCGTAATCCGAAATCGGCCCCCTCATTTTTTTCAGGCCCAAAGAGTATGCCATCTGATCCTAAGCCAAAATTTCGATGACATATGACTTTTATCTCCTCCCTCTTCGGTGGAGTCGGTGCATCTTCTGGATCCAGCACCAGGTAATCATTACCCAGTGCATGGTATTTGTAATATCTCATCTAACCGTCACCCTATAATGCAGATTTCCGCTATCGAGTGGTAGCGTATATGGGGATTCAATCCTACACGCCTTCTTAATTGAAGGACTTACCACAACCGCAAGTGGTCTTGGCATTGGGGTTATGTACTTCGAATCCCTTGCCGTTGAGGCCATCGTCAAAATCTACACTGCAGTCATCGAGATGACTTATACTCTCAGTATCAACAATGAACTCGATGTTCTGACTTTTTTGCAGCACATCATCTTTCTTCCTCTCATCAAATGACATACCATACTCCAGCCCCGAACAACCACCGGCTTCTACAAAAAGGCGAAGATATTTACTATCGTCCGCCAAATCTGTTTTCAATTGTCGGATGCGCGCAGCAGCTCTTTCAGTCAATTTAATCATACAAGTATATATAGCTAATGACTATTAACTTTTTGTCAATGAATGAAGACACTTCCTGACCTCTACCATTCGTGAAGTTAAATTCAAAGTCTAATGAATACAAATTTTCATACTATAAATAACATTAGCCTCTTGCAAATATAAATAAATAACCTTTCATAGTCTATATCGTGACACGCATAAAACACCTTCTCAATGAGATTAATTATGAACTGGTACGTCGTTTGGCTGAAGGGGGAATGGGTGAGGTTTACGAGGCACGTCAAAACGGGATTGACCATTTTTCTAAGACCGTAGCCATTAAGTTAATTCGCGAAGAGTATTCCGCGATAAAAGAGTTTCGTAGAAATTTTGTGGGTGAGGGCAAAACTGGTAGCAGATTTAATCCATACCAGTATCGTGCAAACCTACCATCTTGGGGAAATAGAGGGGCAGTATTTTATCGTAATGGAATATGTAAACGGCATCAATCTTGAAGAATTTCATTTTAAACATATGTCACTTCGCATTCCCATCCCTATCGATATAACCGTTTTTATTGTATCACGAGTATGCCGTGGCCTCGCCTATGCGCATACTAAATGCGATAAAGAGGGAAGACTTCTCAATATTGTCCATCGCGATGTCAACCCCAAGAACATCATGCTCGCCCATGAGGGGGATGTTAAGCTCACTGACTTCGGTATCGCGAAAGCCCTCGATCTCATGTATAACGTAGAAGGTGAAGTTATTGCTGGAGTGACCCCCAAAAATGGTATCATTAACAGAGAGAGGTTATCGGGATAAACAGATAACCTCAATGAAAAGAAAAAGATATACAACAGAACAGATCATAGCAATACTGCGGCAGCCCGATACGGGCAAAACCGTGCAGGAAGTCTGCCACGGCAACAACCTAAGTGAACAGACCTTCTATCGCTGGGGCAAAAAGTATGGCAACTTGGAGCTGGCTGATGCGAAGCGATTTAAAGAGCTGGAAAAGGAGAATACGGAGCTGAAGAAGATGCTCGCTGATCAAATGCTCAAGCTTCGGGTGTTGGAGGAAACGCTCTCAAAAAAATGGTGAGCCCAAAGCAGAAGAAGCGAGCAGTAAAAGATGCGGCTGAGAAGGGGCTGTGCTCGTTTTAGAGGGCTTGTGCTTATCTCAGCCTCAGTTGGTCAACGTACAGCTACCGACCCAAGCAGGCCAGTAAGAAGGCTCAGCAATTGGCCGAGCGGATTTTGACCTTGTCCTGGGAACATCCCCGTTACGGTTACCGGCGCATTCGTGCCTTGCTGGTGAAAGAAGGTTGGGCGGCAAGCAGGAAATTTGTACAGGCAGTGCGACGTTCTTCGGGCTTACAGGTAAAGCCCCCGAAAAAGCGTAGACACCGTCAGGGGATCTCTACTGGGCTCCCTACTAAAGCAACCGGTCGCAATCACGTCTGGTCCTGGGACTTTGTCCATGATCGTACAGACAATGGCGGTATGCTAAAGATGATGACCTTGATCGATGTACCGAGGAGCTGAAAGCGACGACACTCAAGCGAAGCGAAGACATATACGCGTAAATGTTTACGCATCCGGGTAGCTCGACAGCTCACCTCAACCGATGTTCTCTCGGTACTCAGCGAAACCATCGATGAAGAGGGAGTTCCTAGCTATATCCGCAGTGACAACGGCAGTGTTCCGAGGAGCGAAGCGACGACATGCGAAGCCATTCATTGCTCATCAGGTGCAGCAGTGGTTGTCCGACAAAAAGATCAAGGCGATATATATCGATCCGGGCAGTCCCTGGCAAAACGGTTTCATCGAGTCGTTTCACAACCGCTTACGCGATGAGTGTTTGAACCGTGAAGTGTTGCTCAGCGTGGCTGAAGCGCAAGTGCTAATAGAACAATGGCGTCAGACCTATAACAATGAACATCCCCACAGTCGATTAGGCTTTAAAAGCCCACAAGAGTTTGTCACATTCCTTTCCGCTCTTGGCCGCGTTCGGGCTACGCCCTCACTGCGCCAAGATCTCTCATATACATCAATCCTAAAACCATTAACACCCGGTAGTTCTCTCACTTAAAATTTGATACGAAATACGGGGTCCGATCATTGCTGGTAAAGATGAATACCTATCCCCGGAACAGGTTCGACGAGATGTAACAGATGCCCGGGCTGATATTTTTTCATGTGGTATCGTATTAGCGGAATTGCTCCTCGATAATAATATTTTTGAAGAAGATCATCCCAAGTTGACCCGCAAGAATATCCTCAAAATGCCAATACCGGATTTTACAAAATTGCGCTCTGATATAGATCCTAAACTGAACGAAATCCTTCATAAAACTTTTCAGCGGGACCGCAAGAAACGATACCAAAGTGCCGCTGAATTACTCACCGCCCTGGAAGTTTACCTCTATAGTGATGGTTATGGACCTACCATTGAAAAATTAGCGGATTATTTGCGTAATTTATTTTCCGATAAAAAACCCGAGGCCTTAACCCATCAGTCGACGGGACCTTCTTCTTGATATAATTTATATAATTTATATAATTTATATATTATATAAACCACCTGATGAGCACACAAGGTCTACATCAAGTTCAAAAGCAGACACAAACGTTAGTATTGGCGCCACAATTGCGCCAGTCCCTTAAAATATTACAAGTGCCTGCTCTCGACCTGCGCAATGTAATTGTCGAAGAATTGCAGAATAATCCGGCTCTCGAGGAACTTCCGATAGAGGGTATCAGTATTGAAGAGACCAATGATCCAGGAGATAGCAATGAAAAAGACAGCTCCCGTGATGAACTGGAATTCAGTGATGATTTTACGGTACTCGATAAAATGGCGAGCGACTGGAACGATATCTATGCCCAGGATGGAGTTAGTTTTTCTCCCGAAGCAGCAGATAGTCGTCAGCATTTCTTTGATTCTCTCACCAGTGAGACATCCCTTCAGGAACATCTAATGCGCCAGGCAGAGCTATCTGATGCACCCCAGGATGTAATAAACGCCCTCGAATACCTGGTGGGTAGCCTCGATGATCATGGTTTCCTCACTACCGCGCTCTCTGATCTTGCGCTGATGAGTGATCTTCCCCTTAACACCGTGCAGGAGGCACATAAACTTCTAAAAACCCTTGATCCACCAGGCATTGGTAGCGCCAACCTTCAAGAATGTATCCTTACCCAACTTATGATTGAGGGCAAGGAGGAGAGCATCGCCGCAGTTATTATTAAAAGTCATTTTGAGCTATTACTGCGACGCCGTATTCCGGATATTGCCCGTAAATCCGATGTGAGTATTGAAGAAGTAGAGGCCGCTCTCGAAGAAATCGCTTCACTCGACCCGTCGCCGGGCCGCAGATTCAGCGATGATAATAACCGTGTCGTTGTCCCCGATGTAAAAGTAGAAAAAGATGGGGAAAGCTGGGTTTTAGTAATGAATAATGACTACATTCCAAGGCTCAGGCTAAGCTCAACTTATAAGGATCTCATCGCCAAGGGTAAACTCTCTTCATCTGAAAAAGAATACATCCAGGAGAAAGTGAGATCAGGAAAATTTCTTATCAGTTCTATCGAACAGCGCCAGCAGACGATCGAACGTATCACGCGACAAATTCTCAAGTTCCAAAATGATTTTTTTGAACAAGGAGTATCCCATCTCAAGCCGCTGACCATGAACCAGGTCGCCGAAACCGTTGGAGTGCACGAAACCACGGTTAGTCGGGCCATCGCCAATAAATATATCGATACACCCCATGGCGTTTTCCCCCTTAAATATTTTTTCACCTCAGGTTATATCGCTGATGGTGGTGAAGCGATATCCAACACCAGTATTAAGGAGCGCCTCTCCCAGATAATAAGCACGGAAAATCAGGCTAAACCCTTTAGTGACCAGGAAATAGTAAAAATACTCTCCGAACGCGATATAAAGATAGCCCGTCGCACGGTGGCCAAGTATCGGGAAGAATTAGGCATCTCCCCCACCAACCTGCGCCGAAAGTATTCCTGAACGCGCAAAAGGGAAACTATGGGGAGGAAGCGTGATGCCTTTCCAGATGAGCCACGCCGCCTTCGCCGAAATAAATTCTTTTAAACGAATCAAGAAGAACCCTGATTTTCTCAACCTGCTTTGCATCAACAGTCTGTTTGCACTTCATGGCGTGTACGAGAATTTTATGTAAGACAACGAGTTTTTCCTGGTAGGCCTCATGTCCCTCGGCGTTATCACTATTGACTGGCTTGATTCTTTGAAAGAGAAAATATTGGGTTACAATATGCTGTATTTTATTCGCGTGTTCTTCCTTATTATTAACCCATCGAACTAACTGGTTGTAATTTTTATCATCCTCTATGGATAGCTTTCGGATCTCAGTCATTGATTTTTCAATCGTCTGGCAATTCTCTTCAATCATATCGATTCGCATTGCGTCTCCGTAGATACCACAGGGAATTTCGCAATGGGCAAAAGCAACTGGCGATGGTGCGATAATAAATAAAGCTGCAACCACCGATAATCTTATTTTTTGAGTCATTCTTTTCATATTGTTCCTTAGTGTTTTATAATCTTGAACTATCAAATAAAGGAGTGCATGCAAATTAAATGTCAACAGCGTTCGGCAACTCTCTGAATTCACAGACTTTACTTCTTTTAGATGCCAGTTCTTTAGTCATTCAGACGGGATTATTGCGAGAGGGGAAGTGGGCAGCTTATATCGAATCTAAAGAGGAATCACTGAATTCACTTTTTACGGGAACTGATACATGCCTGAAAAAAGCACAGTGTGATCTCGAGACCATTGATGGTTTTATCTTATGTCAAGGACCCGGTTCAATTCTGGGATTAAGGCTAACGATTATGGCTGTTAAAACCTGGCGGACGCTACCTTCTCTTCGCAGGACCAACCTCTATCTCTATGGCAGTCTGGAAATAGCCGCCGCTCTTCATTCAACGCGAAATATATCGCAACCATTTCATTTTATATCAGATTATAATAAAGATCATTGGAACCTCTTAACTGTAGTAAATAACGATCATCATCTAATACAGGTGAGCACGGAATATTTAAATAATCTCAACGGTCCTATTTGGCATATTCCTCAACGACATAACGTGAAAGCGCCACCGTCTCAGGTGAAAACCCTGGAATATTCTCTCAAAGACCTGCCCCTGGTTCTCGACCGGACTTCACTTTTTCATCAATATAATGATCTCAGCCAAATTAAACCCGGTAAATCAAATTTTACTAAATGGCACAGTAACCGCCATCGTAAATATTCAGAGAAGGATTGACCCTATTGAACGCATCAATTTCAAAAAATCCTCACTTGCGTTGTTGGGCAGAAATTGACCTCTCTGCGCTTGAACGTAATCTAAATCGAATACGGGCAGCTCTACCGGATCATATCCGATTTGTAGCAGTGGTGAAAGCTGATGCCTATGGACATGGAATGCAGCAAACTGTCACCCGTCTCATGCATAGTGAGACTGATCTTTTTGCCGTAGCCAACGTGCGTGAAGGGGCAGAGATCCGTGAAATTGGAAGTGGATGGCCGATATTAGTCTTAAGTTCATTACTCCCGGAAGAAGATAGACAGATTATCGAATATAATTTGATCCCTACCATCTCTACGACCGAGGAGGTGGATCGGTTTTCCTTGATGGGGAAAGAAACGAATCGTGTTATTCCTGTCCATCTAAAGATTGATACAGGAATGGGACGACTCGGTGTCTGGCATGAGCATGCCGTGGAACTCTATGAATTTATCAGGAAAAAAGCAGCACTTAAACTTGAAGGGATCTATACCCATTTTTCCAGTGCGGATAGCGATGCGGAATTTACCAATATACAGCGTAATCTTTTTTTAGAGATACTGCAAAAATTAAGAGGTCTGGACCCCGATAAAATACTTATTCACGCCGATAATAGTGCCGGACTGGAATCATTCACACCCGGTCAACCCTTTAACGCGGTACGCGTTGGCTTACTTCAGTTTGGAGTCCTGCCCTATCCCGATTCCCTTCTCGCTCGCGTGAAAGTGGAACCTGTCTTCAGTTTTCATAGCCGTCTCAGTATTATCAAGAACTTACCCACGGGAACAGGGATCAGTTACGGTCGCACCCATTCCTTGAAACGTGATTCACGCATCGGCATTATCACTGCCGGCTATGCCGACGGAATTCCCACCACAATAAGCAATAAAGGCTGGGTGCTAATCAAGGGTAAGCGTTGTCCTATCCTCGGTCGAGTGACCATGGATCAGACTGTCGTTGATGTAACAGATCTCATTGACGCAACCAGCGGGGACCGAACCACACTCATTGGGAGACAGGGCGATGAGGAAATAGAAGTAACAACTTTCAGTGATTGGGCCATGTCTATCCCCTGGGAAACTTATTGCTCAATCACTAAACGTGTACCACGTATTTACCGTACAGATACTGCCATTTAAATACCCTATTTCCGATGAATCAGGAAAATCCCTGTTCTATTCTTTCCTCTCCTTTAGCCAGCTAACAAGCTCTTTCAGCGCTGTTGCACGGTGACTCATTTTTGATTTCACCGACTCGCCAAGCTCTCCAAATGTTTGTCCATAGCCATTTGGCATAAATAAGGGATCATACCCAAACCCTTCATTTCCTGCAGGTTCATCGGTAATAAAGCCTTCACAATTCCCGCGGAATACTTTTTCAATTCCTCCAGGACCTGAAAGGACAAGCGCGCAAAAAAAACGCGCTGATCTTTTGGCCTCATTTATTCCCTTCAGTTCACTAAGTAATTTTCGATTGTTTTTCTCATCATCAGCATTAGATCCTGCGTACCGCGATGAATGAATCCCCGGCTTACCACGAAGAGCGTCTACGATTAATCCACTGTCATCAGCAAGAATCCAGGCATCCTGTGGAGCCTTATTTTTTAAAGCTTTCGCTTTCAATTTTGCATTACCAATAAATGAATCCTCTGTTTCCAGGACTTCGGGCATACCCCCTGCGGCCATTGCCGACAAAATCTCGACGTTCAAATCGGTAGCTTTGAATATCCCGGAGATCTCTTCAACTTTGCAGGAATTAGCTGTCGCCAGGTAAATTGTTATCATTCTAAATTTTAATCAGGATATGTAACATACCCTCGCATCAATTCATCTCCCTCAAATGTAGCGTGACATACTTGCTCCAGGGTTATTGCATCATTCATATCTTCAACACGACGCCCATGAAACGCGGGAAGGGATTCAGAATCAGCCAGGATTTTTGGGGCGCGATAACAGAATAAATAGTTCAGTTCACTGGAATTAAGCAGGGAACTGACTGTTTTAGCGCCACCTTCAAAATAAACCCCAATTAAATTATCATTAATACAGTGTTGGCGGAAATTACTCCAATCTATCAACCCCTTATTGGCTGTAACTTCCCAGAGAGAGATACCGCTATCGAGTAATCTTTTTTTTGCCCCTGTATCGGCATCTTCATCTGTGACAACTATGGTTTTTTCTTTGTCGGCATCACTATATACCTTAGGCAGGAGTTTCATTACAGTACTCAAATGCGGATCAATTATTATGCGCTTCGGGCACCAGTCATCTTCACCAGCTCTGCGGCTGCTTAGATTTGGATTATCGGAGAGGACCGTCTTTGCCCCTACCGCTATGGCCGGAAAAAGACGCCTCCAAAGCATCACATCTTTTCGTGCCTGAGGTCCGGAAATCCACTTAGAGTGTCCGCTGCTTGTGGCAATTCGACCGTCCATTGTCGTCGCCAATTTAGCTGCGAGGAGGGGGGACTTAAATTCAATCCAATAATTATAGACTAAATTAAGATCCTCACACTCTTTCCCTAAGATGCCCGCTTCTATTTTAATCCCGGCATTTTTCAGAATATTGAGACCCTGTCCCGCATGTTGCGGGTTAGGATCAGTCGCCCCTACTATCACTCGCTTAATACCCGAGTTGATGATGGCCTCGACACAGGGAGGGGTACGTCCGTGGGTAGAACAGGGTTCAAGCGTAACATAAAGCGTCGCATCTTCAGAGAGAGGCCCCTTTATTTGATCGAGCGCGTTTATTTCAGCATGCGCTTCACCCGCACAGTGATGAAATCCCTCACCTCGGACAACCCCAAGGTCTACTACCACAGCCCCCACCATGGGATTAGGATGTGTTTTGCCCCAGCCTTTGCGCGCCAATTGCAAAGCCTGTCCCATGTAGTGCTTGTTGTCACCATCCATCATCAATATACAATCGGAACCTGCTCCGATATATGGGGAGGAAGACTATAAGTGGCAAATTAAATTCCAGATCTAAATAATAAATTATATCAGACCAGCAAACTATGGCTCATTTAATTAACGGTGGTTTCTACAACAATGATAAAAATTTCAGTGCCATCTTCATTCGAAAAGCCAGCAGCGATGCTTTGTGTCGGTTGTTCAGTTCCATCCGATTTGATATTATTTTGTGAAATCACTGTCGAAAATCCTGGCGTTGTCGAACCGCTGGGTGCCACATTGACAGAAGCCCCATTGCTCTGTTGCAGGTTCCCCCCGGTAATTCTCATGCCGGGATTACTAGCGCCTATGGTAAAGGATTCTTCACCCACTACCAGGTATGGGGTTGCGCTCCCCGATGCATTGATATCTCCCACCGTTACGCGAATCGCGACCGGCACGCCTCGTGCATCGATGCCTACTTTTCCACTTGTCCCAGAGAACCTTGCATTAGAGCACTGAATTCCCCCGAAAGCCATGGAGTCAACAACCTCCAGCAACGCCGCGTCAGCCTGGGCATCATAGACTGTACCCTCGGGAAACAATGACTGGTTTACAGCATTGATTGTCCCGACTGTAAATAAGCTGAAAAAGGTATTTGTATTCGCTCTTTTTATGGTAAAACTCGGTCGCCCTTTTACATAAGAGACACTTTGATTATATTTAATCGGCGGGGCTGGGCCACTGAATGTGGTGGGATCAAGTTCGATAGTGAGTGTGCCCACTCCAGAAAATTCAGCCTGTACGATATCATCATTTTCATCGATAAATGAAACCCGGGTGATTTTATCTGTTTCAGCCTGGACGGTAACGTTTTGGCCGGTAAGAAGAACCTGATCAAAAATATTTCCACTCGGGTGCTGAATATCTGTTCCTACCGTATCACCTGATCCGTCAATAACAATTCCGACACCCGTTAAGGGAGTAAATCCAAAGTCATCAATTGCCGTTAAACTCTCCGTGATATTAAATGTAACTGCAGGATCATCAATTAAGAGAATCTTTCCAATACCATCTGGGGCTCCAAGATTTAAGGCATTAAAAGTAATAAACTGTGGTTCCAATTCAGGCAATAGGCTTGTTGGCAGACCAGTTACTGAGATAAGTAAGTTATCATTGGTGTCATAGACCTCTACAAAACCATCAAATCCGATTAGATTTGCCGCATAAAATTCAACGATCAAGGCTGGAGTCTCAAATGTTATGGACCCTATCTCTCCATTCAAAATTGACCACGTATGTGTCGGTGAATGGGCAAGTTGTGTTGCCAATGTTCCAGCTCCGGCAAAACCGTTTTCAAAAAGTGCGGTAAATGGAGGGGTCCCAATAGAAAAAAATAGTCTTGAATCCTCCGGGATGTCTTCAAAATTAGTAAATATCTCTTGATCTTCCGGCGCCGCAGTTAACCAGGCAGCTGAACCAAATAGAACCGTTGTGATTACACGCCAAAATATGCGGGGGTTATTTATCATGGCTTAATTTGAAAAGCTAAGCTTCAGCTTTTTATTGATTTGGGGATTATGAAGTTTGGGAAATTAGCTTTTAGAGGCAATCTGTTCAAGCGTTTTTTAAGGGTCTGTCAATATCACTCTTTAGATTTTAAAGCATTGAATTTCTGTTATTTAGGGAATTCAATAGAATCTTTTATTCTATAAAAAGTAACTTCATAGACTCAAAAACAGCCTCAAATTCAGATAAATATGCAATATCCGTATTCAACCCTTGTTAGGGTTTAATTATTTCGACTTTGAATAAACATTTCTGTTCCCCTTTTGCTTATCGTTTCTACGCTATTATTTTATTCTGAATATTTGCGGCACAAACTTCACTTTTAAATTAATTCCCGGACCTATAATTATTAAGCGTCGAGAGCATGGGCTCTGTCTCTTTAATCGCGCATAACTCAATAACGGTGCTATTTAAAAATTACACCTATCTTATTTACTTCAACGCTGGCTTCGTTACACCGATCTTATTTTGTTTTATTGCTATCATTTGAAATTTAATTTTTAACCAGAAGCAAAATAGGCAATAACCCTGATTAATATGAGTAAAAGCTATAAAATTGCAGTAATACCTGGTGATGGAACGGGACCTGAAGTCACTCGTGAAGCTGTTAAAGTGCTCAACGCTGCGGCGGACAAATTCGGATTTAAACTGGATTTGCACGAATATGATTTCGGTGGCGATCGCTATCTAAAAAGCGGCGAAGCCTTGCCCGATAGCGCTTCTGAAGAGATGAATAAATTCAACTCCATACTCCTCGGGGCAATCGGCCATCCTGATGTTAAACCGGGCATCCTCGAAAAGGGAATCCTTTTGCGTTTAAGATTCGAATTAGATCAGTATATAAATTTGCGCCCTGTGATACTCTACCCCGGGGTTGATACCCCCCTTAAGGATAAAGGTCCTGAGGATATCAGTTATGTCGTGGTTCGCGAAAATTCGGGTGATCTTTACACGGGAACGGGCGGCATCTCGATGAAAGGAACACCTCATGAAGTAGCGGTACAGAGTGCGGTTTACAATCGATTCCAAGTGGATCGCTGTCTCAAGTACGCTTTTGATTACACGCGCAAAAGGGATAAAAAAAGAACGCTTGCTCTATGTGGAAAGACGAATGTTCTCACATATATTTATGACCTCTGGGAGCGCGCTTTTAATGAAATGGGAGAAAAAGATTACCCCGACATCACCCGCGAGTATTACCATGTCGATGCCGCCTGTATGTGGATGGTAAAAAATCCTGAATGGTTTGATGTAATCGTCACTGGCAATATGTTTGGTGATATCATCACCGATCTGGGTGCTATAACCCAGGGTGGTATGGGTATTGCCGCGGGAGGAAACATTAATCCTGAAGGGGTGAGCATGTTTGAACCCATTGGCGGATCTGCTCCAAAATATACGGGGAAAAATGTGATTAACCCTCTCGCTGCCGTTTGTGCTTCCATGATGATGCTGGAAACGCTGGGAGAGGATGCTGCTGCCAATGCAGTTGAAAAAGCAGTTGTGGAAGTTACGGGAGGGAAATTAAAAGAACTTGGCGCCGGAAAAATGGGGTACAGTACCAGTGAAGTGGGAGATATGCTTGCTGAGATGGTTGCGGGTTAATATACCTGCTCTCTTGTCTCTAGCTTCTGCTAGCATATCTTTATTCAGTTTGGACATAGAGCTATTATGAAGTCAGCTGATATCAGGTTATCTTTCCTTAACTTTTTTAAAAGTAAGGGGCACACCATTGTCCCTTCAACCTCCTTGAGACCCACTGCTCCCAACCTGCTCTTCACCAATGCAGGAATGAACGCATTTGTCCCCAATTTTCTAGGGGAACAGGAAGCGCCGCATAAACGTATAGCTGACACTCAAAAATGCATTCGGGCTGGCGGCAAGCACAACGACCTGAAAGATGTCGGCTTCGACACGTCTCATCATACTTTCTTCGAGATGTTGGGTAACTGGTCTTTTGGTGATTATTTCAAAAAAGAGGCTATCGAATGGGCTTGGGAACTGCTGACGAAAGTATGGGAAATACCTAAAGAACGTATTTACGTGACTGTATATAAACCGGAAAAAGGTGAACCCGCCGAATTTGATCAGGAGGCCTATGATTACTGGAAATCTATATTTAAAGCCGAAGGCATGGATCCTGACATCCATATATGCACCGGTGGAGAAAAAGAAAATTTCTGGATGATGGGTGAAACCGGACCCTGTGGCCCCAGCAGTGAAATCCATATCGATCTAACCGAGCAGGGAAATACTTTGGGAAAACTCGTGAACACGGATTCCCCCTATTGTGTTGAATTGTGGAACCTTGTCTTTATTCAATTTAATGCCCAGGTAAACGGTGATTTTACACCCCTTGCTTCCAGGCATGTAGACACCGGAATGGGATTTGAACGCGCTGCGGGTATTTTTGCTACGACGAAAAATTTCAGTGATTTTTCACGTCCACCATCAAACTACGACAGCGATTTATTTACCGATATATTCAATCAACTGACTCATTTAACTGGCCATCACTACCAGTCCACAATACCTGAAGACAGAAATAAGCTGTCTGATATGGAAATGCGTGACTGTGCTTTTCGGGTCATTTGCGATCACATTCGCACCCTCACTTTTTCAATTGCAGACGGTATTATACCGGGCAACGAAGGGAGAAACTATGTTCTCAGACGAATTTTGAGACGGGCACTTCTCTTTGCAAATCGAATCGAATTACCCCATCGATCTCTCGTCATTCTTGCCGAATTATTAATCGATAAATTTAAAGACATATTTCCCGAACTTTCAGAACAAAAAGAAATAATTCTTAAATGTATCGATGCTGAGGAGGAAACTTTTGAAATCACCCTCGACCGGGGTTTACAGCACTTTGAAAAAATGACTTCCGGGAAGAAAAAGACTGTTTCGGGGAAGGATGCATTTAAACTTTTTGACACTTACGGGTTCCCTATTGATTTAACCCAAATCATCGCTCGTGAACGGGGTATTAAGATAGACCTTGTTGGATTTAATAGGGAAATGGAAAAACAGCGCGAACGCGCGCGCGCGGCGCAAAATAAGACCGTCATTACGGTTCAAGAAAATAAAACTATCGCAGCTAATGAAACGAAGTTTGTGGGTTATGAAAAAGCTAACCTCCAGGATTTTAAAGCAGAAATAAAGGATATCGTTTTTGAAGGTGATGACTGTTTTCTCATATTTGACCAGACACCATTTTACGCCCAGATGGGAGGACAAATTGGTGATAGCGGCCATGCCACCATAAAAGGAGATCGTTTCCCTATTCTCGATACCTTGAAAGACGAATCCAATCATTATCTGCATAAAACAAAACTATCGGGAAGCGGTGAATGGGTGGGAAAATCAGTTTTACTCTCAGTTGATGGGGAAAGGCATTCAGCAATTCAGCGCCATCATTCGGGCACTCATCTCCTCCATTGGGCCTTGCGTGAGATACTGGGATCACATGTGCATCAATCGGGTTCATTCGTGGGCGATGATTATTTGCGTTTTGATTTCAACCATTTTGAGCAAACGCAAAAAATTCAACTGCGAGCAATTGAAAAGATTATTAATGCCCGTATCTTAGAAGACACTGCGATAACCACCTATGAAGTTCCACTTGCGGAAAAACCCGATGCCGTCCTTGCCTTCTTCGGTGATAAATATGGGGCTATCGTTCGCGTTGTGGACATCGGTGGATATTCTAAAGAACTCTGTGCGGGAACCCATGTTGAACGTACGGGTGAAATTGGCCCCTTAAAAATTGTAAGTGAAACAGCGATTGCTTCAGGGACGCGCCGCATAGAGGCCGTAGTCGGCACGAGCGCGTTAGATTTGATGAATCATGACTTCGATCTTTTACAGGAAATGGCGCAAAAATTATCCTGCAGCCCAGACGAACTTGTAGAGCGATTTGAATCGATTATATCACAGCGATATGAACTTGAAAAGCAACTGCGCAACCAGCAGGAAAAAGGAACTGCCCAGTTAGCGGAAAAATTAGCCGGGCAGGCGAAAATACATTCTGGATTGAATTGGGTGATCGCCAAGGTAAATGCTGCCAATACAGAGGAATTGCGCTCGCTTGCGATCAGCACCGCGGAAATTCTCGGTCCCGTAGCAGTAGTTCTCGGCAGCATTATTAATAAAAAAGTTACCCTTCTTGTTTTATGTTCTGAAGATGCTGTGAATTCAGGACACCATGCCGGTCATATCGTAGGTGAAATTTCAGGAAAATTGGACGGCAAAGGGGGTGGCAAACCGGATTTTGCTATGGGTGGAGGAAAGAATCCGGACAAACTGGAAGCTGTTCTTAACGCCTTTAATGAATCTCTCGGTTAATCAATCTACCCCGTAAAGCAATATATTTGCGCCATTATTCTCATTACATGAGGGTAAAATTGATCTGTTAAAATCAGTCCTGCCCACGCTAAAAAGCTCAGATCTACTGAATTGTATCTCGTTTTAACGAATCATTCCTGCGGCAACAGTCTCGTTGGTAAACTCATCAATTAGAATTATACTGCCCATTATGCGGTTTCGACGATAACTATCGTAGAGTAAGGGACTGGAAGTCCGAAGAATGACACGTCCGATATCATTAAGACCGATATCACGGTCATTCTCTAATTTATGCAGCGTGTTAATATTTATTTTATAACTTATATTTTTCACCAGGGTTTTTACTTCCCGCGTCGTATGTCGCAGAATGTATTTGCCATTCGGCTCAAGTTTTTTCTTCTCCGAGAACCAACACAGCATGATGTCTATATCTTGCCCCACCCTGGGTTTGTTATTCGGTTTTGCGAGGACATCACCGCGACTTATATCCAATTCGTCTTCCAGGGTTACGGAGACAGATAACGGAGAGAATGCTTCATCTAAATCACCATTGATAGAGTGTATCCCCTTAATACGTGAGCTGAATCCGGAAGGCATCACAACTATTTCATCTCCCGGTTTGAATACTCCGCCAGCGATGCGTCCGGCATAGCCGCGAAAATCGTGGTAATCATTGGAATGGGGTCTTATCACCCATTGAATGGGGAGTCGGGGATCAACCTGGTTGGCATCAGGGCCAATGTAAACGTGATCCAGATGATAGAGAAGGGTAGATCCGTCATACCATGGCATGCGTTCAGATTTTTCTACAACATTATCTCCATGTAATGCGCTTATAGGAATAAAAGTCATGTCGGAAATATCCATGCGGGAGGCGAAATCGGTAAAATCACTCATAATTATGTGGAATACCTCTTCACTATAATCAACAAGATCCATTTTATTAATACAAATGGCCAAATGTTGTATTCTCAAGAGGGAGGCAATAAATGTATGGCGACAGGTTTGTTCGACCACCCCGTTGCGAGTATCGATAAGGATGATCGCTAAGTTTGCGTTCGACGCTCCGGTAACCATATTCCGTGTGTATTGGATATGTCCTGGCGTATCCGCTATAATAAATTTTCGTCGCGGAGTGGCGAAGTAACGATAGGCTACATCGATTGTTATACCCTGCTCACGCTCTGCTCTAAGACCGTCCGTTAGTAATGCCAGATTTACATAATCGTCACCCCGTTTCTTACTGGTCCTTTCAATGGCATCAAGCTGGTCCTCAAAAATTGTTTTTGTATCGAATAGTAATCGACCGATGAGAGTGCTTTTCCCATCGTCAACGCTACCCGCAGTGGTAAAGCGCAGGAGATCCATATCAAGGTATGAGTGATCGTTCATATAAAACTAATTTATC
Source organism: Opitutales bacterium (assembly GCA_965197745.1). Taxonomy (GTDB): domain Bacteria; phylum Verrucomicrobiota; class Verrucomicrobiia; order Opitutales; family PNEW01; genus CBDANS01. The sequence continues at coordinate 1,932,277 of CBDANS010000007.1, forward strand.
CTCTTAGGTATGAATTCCATTATATTATCGGACCTCAAAAATAACCATCTCGCTTTCGATCTTCCATCGCTGTTTCGGAACGTTTATCATCGGCACGCCCTCCCCGCTCGGTAATTCTTGCCGCTGCAACTTCCCTGATAATAGCTTCCACATCGCCTGCTTCCGATTCTATTGCACCGGTGCAGGTGGCATCACCCACCGTTCGAAATCGAACATTCAGGCATTCAGTCTTTTCACCGGCTTGCAGTGAAATAAAATCAGTGGCGGCCAGTATCACCCCCTCACGCTTTACTACCTCACGCTTATGGGAAAAATAGATGGTCGGTATTTTTAAATTTTCCATCGCGATATATTGCCATACATCCATCTCTGTCCAGTTGCTTAATGGAAAAATGCGGAAATGCTCTCCCATATTTTTCCGCCCATTATAAAGACTCCAAAGCTCCGGTCTTTGGTTTTTAGGGTCCCACTGACCAAATTCATCACGGTGAGAAAAAATTCGCTCTTTCGCTCTCGCCTTTTCTTCATCGCGGCGGGCACCGCCAATAGCTGCATCAATATTGTTTTCCTTGATGGTGTCGAGAAGGGTTATCGTTTGTATCGCATTGCGGCTCGCGTTTGGCCCCTTCTCTTCAATAGCACGCCCATTATCGATAGATGCTTGCACCCTTCCGACTACCAGACGGGCGCCTATTTCATTTACCAGTTGATCACGGAACTCAATAGTTTCATGAAAATTATGCCCTGTGTCTATGTGCAGCAAGGGGAATGGCAACTTCGCCGGCCAAAACGCTTTTTGGGCTAGACGTGTAACAACAATCGAGTCTTTTCCACCTGAAAAAAGAAGCACTGGATTTTGAAACTGAGCCGCGATTTCTCTTAATATATAAATTGCTTCGGACTCGAGATGATTAAGGTGGTTTACAGAATAAGAATAATGCATGCGATCAGTTTCATAGAATTAATATAAAATTTTTAAAAATATTGAAGGACAACAAACAATGAAAATGAAATATCTCAAGAATATTTGATCTGGTTAATTATTCTGGTATAGAGAATTTCTAGACACTCCTCGAGGCTACATTTTTCAGTATCGAGTGTGAGATCGGCTTGCGCCGGTTCCTCAAAAGCCGAATCCTTTCCCGTAAATTGCTTTATCGCACCGGATTCCGCCTTCGCGTAGAGTCCTTTCACGTCACGGGAGGCACAGACATCAAAAGGGCATCTGACATAAACTTCACAGAAATTTTCTTCGCCGATTATCTTTCTGGCTAATTCGCGTAGTGCTAGCCTGGGGGTGATAAATGCAGTAATTGTCACTAAACCGGCATTGAGAAATAATTTAGCCACTTCCGCAATGCGTCGGATATTTTCTTCACGATCCTCATCAGAAAATCCCAGATTATTATTTAAACCTGCGCGGATATTATCACCGTCCAGGATTTGCGTTAAATAACCATCCTCGTTAAGTCGACGTTCCAGGGTATCAGCAATAGTACTTTTCCCTGATCCCGATAACCCATATAACCAGACTACATAGCCATGTTGTTTGAGGAGTATTTCCTTATCTCTTTTAATCAGCATCTGCTTAAATTGAGGATGGATGTTCTCTGGTGTGGTCATCTTTTATAGTTTAAATGTAATAATTAAAAAATCCTTATATTATCATATAATGGATATAACGATAGTTAAATTTAAGTAATTCAGGTTACGATTACCCCTCCATAGGAATTAGAAATAGCATGCAGAAATGAAGCTCAGAGTGTCATCCCGTAGACTACTGCATGCCCTTGATAAACAAACTGAGCAACAGCATAGGCCGCAGCCTTACTCCTTAAATCTGAAAATCAATAATATTTGTAGACTCATGAAGTCCGCATTCACGCTTCACTCCATTAAATCTGGTCTCTTCAGAAATCATCCCCGCTTTAAGTTTACTGGTGCTATGCCAATCACCCAGCGAAACATATCTAGCATCCTTTAAGGGGTGATAAGGTAAATTATGCTTTTGCATGTAATTATCAATGTCCCCGTCATTCCAATCAATAATGGGATGAAACTTTAATATGTTGTTCTGCTCTTTGATTACATTAAGTGATTGCCGCGACTTCGCCTGATCGCGTCGCAATCCAACCATCCACGCATTTGCTTCCAATTCCACAAGGGCCCGATTCATCGGCTCAATTTTACGGGTAAAATTATATTGCCTTAAACTGTCCTCCCCCTGTTCCCATAATCGACCGTTAAGTGATTCCTGCTCTGCTGCGCTCATCAAGGGATGATATTTTTCCAAATTGATATTAAATCGTTCACACAGCTCTCGGGCATAGCGATAAGTATCGGCAAAAAGATAGCCTGTATCGATGAAAATTACGGGGATTTGGGGGTAGATACTTGTTGCCAGATGAAGCATAACCGGCGATTGAATGCCAAAACTCGTGCTCACAACCAGTTTATCAGAAAAATTCTCGTACGCCCAGGCTATCCGATCTAACGACTTAAGTGATTCCAGATCAATAGTTTGTTCTTCTATGGATTTGACTTCCAGCATCAGTTTCAGGTCTTAATCTTAAAATAATACTATCTTTAGTATTTTAGGTTATATACTTAAGATAATATGTCAAGACCAGGGGCGTAATTAAGTAAAATTGGATTGAGAAATTGCGGCATTAACCCTGCCACTCCTGGCTTTAATATTCAATAAAGCTCAGGTCGAGAGGAACGGTGACGCAAAGATTCTCTTCATTCATAACACGAACTTCACGATGATTATCCCCCGGTACAATTTCAGTAACCATGCCAAAATCTCGTGGGACCTGGTGCACCGCTTGAATCAACCTGATTGATGTTGAGCGAGAACGCGAGAAATGCCGAGTCGTTGCAATTCCACGTTTTTGCAGTGGGTTTTTACGAGACAAAGCCAACCAATCGAAGTAGGTATTTACTTCTTCGAGCCCAACACGATTGCGATGTCTCCCACACCAAGGCGCCTGGTGTCGTCCCCCATTCGTAAACCAAAACAGGGTGCTTGGGAGGACTTTCGTGTTCTTCAAGCTGAACCAGATATAACCGTCCATCGTTGCCGCAGTCCAGGCAAAATCTTTTTTTTTGTTCGCAATCATGACCAAATCTTCATATCCGGGGCGAGCGGGACAATTGTGCAAGGAGGTAAAACCACCATTGGCTAAAGCCACCTTGCCCAATGATTTGAATTTAGCACCCGTTTTTAATGCGCTGTATTCACCGTTTGCAGGATTCGCAAACGGCTTAGGGCAGACTTCACCATAGATAAAAGGACTGACATTGATAAAATAGGGCCCTCCTTTATCGGGAAATTGGAGAATAGCGTGGTGACCATAGTTATAGTGGCCTTGAACTCCATCGATAATGTGCTCCTGGTAAACAGCACGTTGCCCCTGTTTTAAGGATATTCGCTTGGTAATCTTACCTTTCAGATGTTTAAGAGGTAACTGCAACTCTATGCTGTGCACATTACTTTTCACGTACCGCCATTTTAAATTAGCGGTGTCTCCATGAACAAAGGGGATGCCCTTGTTCATACCAAAGGGAAAGCAAAAAAAATCACCACGCAGCATTCTCTCTATGGGAGGAAATTCCCGTGAAAGATCATTGGGCTTCCAAGGTGGCAGGGAAAAAGGTGACACCCAGCGGTGTTTCAACTTAAAACTTACGGGAGCTAGATGGCCCCCGATTTCAGTTAAATAAAATTCAACCTTGTCACTGGAAATCCAGAAACTCGAAGCTCCGTGTATTACTGTTTTAATATTGGGGACACGCATTGCATTATAGGGAGCAGCAGCTCTGATAATCCCAAAGCGGATAAATGATTACAAGATTTATGGACATAAAGATCAGGGTTTAGGTCCGAGTATTTACTATTTCTCTTATAATTAACAGGGTGAGATTATCAGAGTAAAATTTAAAATGCGGTAATATTATTGTCATTTGAATACCGGACGCATGCCCCGGATCCACGGCCATAATTGCCCCCGGCGAACCGGATGACGAATAGAATAGCCACTTTTATATCGTGACACAGGAGGAATGAAAATTTATACTCTCGACCCCATATGTTCATTTATTTTATTTTTATGATGAAATAAATAGGGCTCGAAACACTACTATCACTCCCTTTTTTATATTATATCCCCCTCTTCTTAGATTATAGATTTATAGGTTAAGGAATGGAAATTAAATCACACCCTTTTTTTGAACATATCGCACCCGGGCAGCGCGATGATTTAATCCAATGCGCAGTTATTGAAGATTACCCGCCTGACACCCTAATTTTTGAGGAAGGAAGCCGTTCAGATGGTATCTACCTCGTTATTGAAGGTGCAGTCGCCTTTAGTAAAAAAACCCCTGAAGATAAGTTCAGGACCGTTAGTTACTCTACCGCTGGTAATTTCTTTGGTGAGATCGGCTTATTCACGGGACAGACGCGTTCATCACGTGCTGAATCAAGAGGGACCGTAAAGCTCGCGAAAATCCCGAGCGACCATCTTTTGAAATTTATAAAAAATACCCCGGGTCCAATCGAAAACATTTTGCAAAGTATAGTCACCCATCTACATGATACCACCCAGCACTATATCGAGGACTTACTGGAGCAGGAAAAATTGGCCATCGTAGGCAACATGATGAATACCATTATTCATGATTTTAAAAATCCATTCTGTTTAATCAGTCTCGGCGCTCAACTGATCATGCAACAACACACGGATGATAAAACCCAAAAATTGTGTATTAATATAGAAGAGCAAGTCCAGAGGATGGTTGATATGGCAGAGGAATTGGCCCAATTCTCCAGAGGTCAGCATCAGTTGAACCCGGAAAATATTAATATCAGAAAACTCCTGGAGCGATTTGAAGCATTGAATTTTCCATTCTTTCAAAATGATAGAATTAAAATCGAGATAGCCGTCCCGGATATTAATATTGAAGCAGAAGAAAATAAACTGTTACGGGTATTACAAAATCTCGTCGGTAACGCTATAGACGCCTTTGAAGAGAATCCGGGACATATCAGTATAACCGGTGGGGTTGAAGGGGAAACCCTAAATCTTGAAATCAATGACAACGGTAAAGGTATCCCCAAAGAAATTCGTGAGCATTTTTTCGATCCTTTTGTCACTTATGGCAAAAGCCACGGAACGGGTTTAGGGAGCGCTATCGCCAAATCTATAATCGAAGCCCACATGGGGACAATCAGGTTTGAGACGGAAACCGGAAAAGGAACAACATTTTATATTAATCTGCCCGTAAAACAACAGGAAGTGGCCAATGTCGCTTGATCAATTTCCCCTTAAAGCGGGTTTTCCGCTCTTCCTAAAAAGATAAATTTACCCGGCCCTCCATGCGAAAGGGCAATTCACGGAAGATGAGAAGATTGTTAACAAATGGATCTCCATTGTGTACCCAATTTATCTCATCAGTGATATTGTAAAAGACAACTTCCGCTTTCCATTTTGGTTTTTCATAAGTAACTGCCGCGTTTAAAGAGAACTGAGTGGGGATACGAAATTCGGCATCGAGATTACCTATTTGCTCGCTTTCTAAAGACCCCCATAGCCTGAGTCCAATTCCTTTCGATGGGCTATAGCTACTTCCTGCATTTAATATCCAACGAGAGAGACCGGGGATTCTCCAATCACCCGGAGGCGCCTGGTTAACACCGGGAAACGACTCAAATCCCACACCGGTGCCGCGACCTTCAGGGCCCATTCCCTCGGCGTAAAAATCAAAAATCGAACGTCCCCCGTATTGAAAAGGAGCTGTATTTTGATAGTGACCTTCCGTAAATGAAAGATTCGTATAGAAGTAGAAATCCTCATTGGGTTGATAGACACTTTCCAGTTCCAGACCTTGCACCCGTATATCGTTTTTCCCGCCGCGCGTCTCCACTCGCTTTCTGTCCTGAGAAAATGCCGTTAATCCGACAAAAAGTTTATTCTCATAAAAACTGAACCGAGCCCCTCCTTCATATAGATCACTTCGATTATTAAAATCATCCCCGTCGATTTGACTATTAAATAAAAATATACCCCCACCGGTTACACTCCCATTGACCGCGCCGGTGCGATTATAAGTAAGGTAAATGGTTGATGAACTACTCGGTTTAAAAGTGAGACTGACATGGCCTCCAAAATGATGGAAGTCGTGATTGTCGTTCCAGGCCAATCCACCCGCTGGTGGCAGAGGGTCGGTGACGTCCGCATAAAATGAGTCTCCGCGAATTCCATAAAGAATGGACCATTGATCGGTGAGTGAAAACTCATGCTGCCAGAAGAGTCCAATATTCCATAAGTTCGAATGTATGGTTTCCGGACTGAACATTTCTGCTCCGAAAAATGGTCTTCCCCCAGGTCCCGGCAACCCCGGAAAGTAGGAATCGCTGAACTGCTCACGCATGTTAAAATCAGGAGGATTCTGAGTGATATCGAAATTAAAAAAATACTCATTGAAAAAATTCACGTATGTCTCGCGTTTCTCGTAACGGACAGAAACTCCCGTGATCATTTCATGCCTTTGTCCCCATAAATCACTGCTGAAGTTAAATTCGGATCGGTTATCCCAGGTAAATTGATTGACGTATTCTATATACTCCAGTTCATGAAATCGACGTCGATTGATGTGCTCAATCATACTTCTGTTAGTGAAAGACAAATCTTCCTCTTCGTTTAACGTCGATATGAGCTGTGCGTGAAACCCGTTGGAATTACTGAAATCATCATTGGAAAATAGTGTGTCTGCAGGTTTAATCTCAGTCGTTCCACTCGGGGTCAGGAACCAGGGTTCAACCCCAGGTCCTCCGATATCATCAAGGTTTCCCGTGTAATATACAGCATGATCAATAAGCTCTTGCGAGGGGCGGTTCACCCCCAATTGTTGTGGTATGGCCTGCCAGCTGTACTGGGCATTGAAATCAAGTTTTAGCTCACTACTGGGTTTCCAGGTGAGTGCAATAAAAATGTCCTGACGGTCATCTCGGGCACCATTGTCATGGTAAATAGTTTCATTTTCCTGACCGGTATAACTGAAACGCCAGGCCAATGTATCTTCGACAAGGGGTTGATTGAAATCAATACGCCACAGGCTGCTGAAAAACGAATCATTGTCGGGAATCCAAGTGCCAAAACGCATATGTATATTCGTGCGTGCCTCCTCAAAATAGGGTTGTTTCGAATTATAATTTAGATACCCGCCGCTGTAAAAACCAGGACCGTATACCGCCGATCCGGGCCCTCGCGCAATGTCTACTGACTCCACAAAATTAAAACCGTGTGGTACTCCGAAGATATTTGCGCTGCGTCGCTGCCCATTTATATAAGTCTCGGATATGTCACCGCGTATGTTCGGCGTGGTTAGGTTTCCAAAACTTGAAGGGGCATAGGCGCTGGGACTGAATGAGATTATTTCATCCACTGATTCAACCCCCCGATCACGAAGAAGCGCTTCGTTGACAAGACTCACTCCACGAGGGGTATCGAGGATATTGCGGCGGTCCCCAAACAGCGATGTTACTGAACGCGCCAATGGATTAATCGAATCATCATAGGCCACCCCCTTCACGATAAATTCATCCAGGGTATGAACGGCTTCACGAGAATCTGCATTTTGGGCAATCGCTGAAACAGTCATGTAAAAAAGCGCGGGGATCATCGCGAGCGCTCTTTTATGCGATTTTTTAACTGTTAAAAGCTGACTTCTCATATGTCCCCTGGAGGTCACTCCAACCAAGGACATACAGCTTCAACGATTACACCATAGTTCCTCCGCCGGCATGACCCGGATCAGGTTCAGTGGGTAGCAGAACCGATCGTGCTCCAATCTCAGCCCCACGCGAAGGACTCCCCATAGAAATATATAAGTTATCTAAGCAAAATATTATCTAATATCAACTCCTATTCTTTATCTTTGCAGATAAAATAGCTCTATCATCACTGAATTCACCCATCGTGCTGAACTACGGGACCCATTTTAACCGGTTAAAGCGTCAATATAATCAAACTCATCTAAATACCATCAGGATCTTAATGATTCAGGATACAGCGATATGACCTGATGCCCTATAGAAATAAAATTCAGGCATAAACTGAATATTAAACCAGGATTTCATCGACGACTTCGTCGAGTTCATGTTTCACGGGCACCGATCCCTTAATTAAAGGATAGCGATAGACTTTCCCTTCATAGTTACGCATTACCACTTCTTCATCCGTAATCCTCTCAACGTATTCCGGATTAATCGGGACCTTGCCCCCCCCACCTGGAGCATCAATGACAAATTGAGGGATTGCATATCCTGTGGTGTGCCCTCGAAGCGCTTCTATAATTTCTATCCCCTTGCGCACATCAGTTCGCAGATGAGCGCTTCCGGTGATGAGATCACACTGGTAGATGTAGTAGGGTCGAACCCGCATCATAAGCAGACGATGGAGCAGTGATTTCATTACCTCCACATTATCGTTAACCTTTTTTAAAAGTACTGATTGATTTCCTATAGGCACGCCGGCATAGGACAATCGCTCACAGGCTTCTTTAACTTCCCATGTACATTCTTTTGGGTGGTTGGCATGAATGCTCATCCAGATGGGTCCGTATTTTCGGAAAATATCGCACAATTCAGGGGTAATACGCTGAGGTAAAAAAACAGGGATACGTGATCCTATACGGATAAATTCAACGTGCTTAATAGAACGAAGACGCCCTAGAAGATAATCCAGTTTGTGGTCAGCAAGAAGGAGTGGATCACCTCCACTGAGCAGAACGTCACGGACCTCTTCATGTTCTTCAATGTATTTTAATCCCGCTTCCATTTGGGGATGAAAATTATAGTCTTGAGCGTTGGAAACGAGTCGGCTGCGAGTACAATATCGACAATAAGCAGCGCATCGGTCTGTAATTAGAAATAATACCCGATCGGGATAGCGATGGACCAGTCCAGAAACTGCCGTCGTATTCTCTTCACCCACCGGATCGAGCATTTCTTCCGGAGCAGTTTCCATTTCTTCAATCCGGGGGATAACCTGTCGCCGAATAGGACAGTCCGCGTCCTTCCGGTCGATAAGATTGAAAAAATAGGGTGTGATGGCCAGAGAGAGTTTTTGATTGGCAAATCGACAGCCCTCCTTTTCCTCCTCTTTAAGAATCAGATATTTTTCTAATTCCTCGGCAGAGGTTATTCGATTCTTCAACTGCCAGACCCAATTGCTCCAATCATCCTCCGGCACTTCAGACCATAGTCCCTGCCCGCGAATCCAGTTGTTTTCACTATCCTCAGGATACATGATTTGATTTTAACCCTTTTCTTGATCCTTCTTTGCTGATATAAAATCCCGTGATAAAAGATTATTTTTAATCTTGTCACTAAGAATCTATATATTTAAATAAGTCAATACATATGTGGGGAGATAGATAAACTCACGTGCTACGAATGGGTTACAATATATTAAGAAGGGCATGAGGAATAGAAAAAGTGGATAATAACGACGAGCTGGCCAAGCAACTTTGGGCTCTGGGAGATCCTGTGCGTCTCAGAATTTTGCAATTTTTGCCCTACACACCCAACTGTGAACATCACAATAATGTATCTCAACTGGCAGAAAAACTGGGATTGAGCCAACCGACAATCTCCCACCATCTTCGCATCTTGCGCCAGGCGGGATTAGTGTCCCATAAAAAAATGTGCCGCGACTGTTTTTACTGGATAGAGTTTGAGGCGACGGTGGCGGTACTGGAAAGCATGCGTATATCCCTGCTTTCAAATTATAAAGAAGATGCGGTCATAAAAAATCCCGCAGTCACATAAAATTAAATTGCGGGTTGAGACTTGGGTACTTTTATAGAAGCCATGTCAGAAATAAAACCCGGAATATTTGCCCTGGAAAGCGGGGAAATATATCGAGGAACAGCATTCGGTTCAGAAAAAACGGTAGTTGGTGAAGCGGTTTTCAACACCAGTATGACCGGCTATCAGGAAATTCTGACGGATCCATCTTATTATGCTCAGATAGTGACGATGACGGCTCCGCAAATAGGTAATTATGGAATTAATCCCGAAGACGTTGAATCTGACGGACCAAAAGTATCTGGATTTATCGTGCGTGAGCTCAGCCCATTAAGCAGCAACTGGCGCAGCCAGCAGGATCTCACGGATTATTTAAGTGAGCATGACATCCCCGGTTTAAGTGGCATTGACACACGAACCATTACTAAGAAAATCAGAGTAGATGGAGCGCTCAAGGCCTGCCTGAGCACAGAAGTTATCTCTGATCAGGAGGCCGTAGAACGCGCGCGTGAATGGCCGGGAATAGTGGGTGTCGATTACGTAAAAGAAGTCACCTGCAAGAAAGCTTATACCTGGGATTCCAAAGAAAAAGACATACAGCCATTCACCGTTAAGGGAACACGGCTTTCAATCATACAAAAAAAACGCAAACCCTATAAAGTAGTGGCTTTTGACTTCGGAGCGAAATACAATATTTTTCGAAAACTGCGTTATCATGGGTTCCAGGTAGAGGTCGTCCCCGCCAATTATTCAGTAGAAAAAACTCATAAACTAAAACCCGACGGAGTCTTTTTATCCAATGGACCGGGAGACCCTTCCGCTTTGCCTTATGCCCATGAGACAGTGGAAAAACTTATCCAGCACTACCCTACTTTTGGCATATGTCTTGGACATCAAATCATTACTCATGCTATAGGCGCTAAGACTTTTAAGTTAAAATTTGGTCATCGTGGCGCTAATCAACCCGTTAAAAATCTTGAGACGGGTGAAGTGTATATTACCTCTCAAAATCACGGTTTCGCATCCACGAGAGAAGAGCTGGAAAATAGTAATGCCATTGTCACGGAAATTAATTTGAATGATCAGACAGTAGCCGGCCTTCGCTTAAAAGATAAACCGGTTTTTTCCGTGCAATACCACCCTGAAGCATCACCCGGCCCCCATGATACGGACAGTCATTTCGATAAGTTTTATAAGCTGATTGAAGAGCATAAAAAAACCAAGTAGCTCTCAGACTCAAAATATTTTAACCTACCAATTTCTCAAAGATCGCAGCATCTTCCGGGGTATCCACACCAAGGGTCGGCTCATTGGTGATCCCGACCGCGATCGTTAATCCATTTTCAAGAGCCCTCAGTTGCTCTAATCTTTCAATTTTTTCGAGACGTCCAGGGGACATTCCGCTGAAATTATTGATAAATTCTGCACTATAGGCATATAGCCCCAGGTGCCAATAGCATAAATTCTCTTGCAGCCATTTACTGTCGACATAACCGTTATGGTCACGTGAAAAAGGAATAGCGGAACGCGAAAAAAATAAGGCTCTACTCTCGGTGTTGAGAACAACTTTGACTTTGTCGGGATCATGAAAATCTTCTTCTTTTTCAAACGGCGTGGCCAGGGTAGCCATATCTACATCAGCACTGGTAATCAGCTGACTTAGCGTTTTAATTTGCTTTTCGGTAACCAACGGTTCATCTGCCTGCACATTTATGAGGTAATTGGCTTGAATGCATTCATTTGCTTCGGAGATGCGGTCAGTACCACTCTGGTGTTTACGCGAAGTCATTATAGGCTGATACCCTTGCTTCTCCAGGAGCTCCAATAGCACTTCATCCTCCACCGCAAAATAGAGCGGAACGTCGGGTGCCTGTTTGGCAATGCGTTCTGCGGTCCAAAGAATCAGTGGCTTACCCAGTATCGGATAGAGCAACTTGTGAGGGAATCGTTTTGAATCGAGTCTTGCGGGGACAACAATCGCTATATTTGGCATGGCATTTATTTCCGTAATGCAATTTGATATAAAAAACGGGGTTACTCCCTTGATGACTTAGGGTCGAGCGCATCACGGAGTCCGTCTCCAAGAAAGTTAAGTGAAAACAGGGTGAGTGAAAAGAAAAGGGCGGGGAAAAAAAGAAGCCAGGGATAGACCTCCATTTTTTCTGCACCTTCTTTGATGAGGAGCCCCCAGGAACTTTTGGGAGGCTGCACCCCCAACCCGAGAAAACTTAAGATGGCTTCTAATAGCATGACCGCGGGTACGGTCAACGTTGCGTAGACAATAATCGGCCCCAGGGTATTGGGGATGAGGTGATGCGCAATAATCCGCCTGTGCGTTGACCCGATTGAGATTGCAGCTTGAACAAACTCCAGTTTCTTTAGCGATTGTACCTGACCGCGAACAATACGGGCCATCGTAAGCCACTCTACTGCTCCTATTGCGATAAACAACAATACAATACTCCTCCCGAAAATAACCATGAGAAGAATAACAAATACCGTAAATGGTAAAGCATAAAGTATATCCACAAGTCGCATCATTGTGGCATCCGTCTTCCCCCCCACGTATCCGGCAATAGCACCGTAGGAAACACCGATAAGAAGTGATACCCCTGTCGCCATAAAACCCACCATTAACGAAACACGTCCCCCATGAAGAAGGCGGGTGAGCACATCGCGCCCGAGGACATCCGTGCCCATCCAGTGATTCAGGTTCGGACGCTGTGCTCCGTAGAGAAGATTTTGCTCTTCATAGGTATAAGGAGACAAGAATGGCCCACCCACACTTATAAGGGTCATGAAAATAAAAATAATGAGCCCAACTCGAGCCAGCTTATTTTTCATCAAACGCTCATATGCATCACCCCACAAAGATATACCGGGCATTGTCATCACCCTGCTCGGAATTCCTTCTGTATTATTATGTTGGATTGTATCGTTAGTTTCCATCATAACTGGGGCGATTTCTGCCTCGTAATTTACTCATATTTTAGTCGGGGATTAAGGAGAACCTGGACAATATCCACGATCAGGTTTAGAAGGATGATCAAAACAGCGTAAAACAGAACGGTTCCAAGAACCATCGTATAATCGCGATTAAAAGCGGCCAAAACAAAGAAGCGTCCAAGTCCGGGAACTTGAAAAATCGTCTCCACAACGAAGGATCCACTGATGAGTCCAGCGGAAGCAGGTCCTAGAAAAGTGGCAACAGGGAGCAAGCCGGTCTTGAACCCATGGACCAGGATAACACGCCATTCTGATAAACCTTTGGCCCGCGCCGTGCGAATATAATCACTGGAGAGAACGTCCAGCATTCCGCTGCGCGCGAGTCGCGCAATGTAGGCCGCATAATAAAACCCGAGGGTAAAGGCGGGCAGGACACGGTCTGACCAATACTCCCAACCCAAAGGGTTAAACCAGCCCAGTGACAACCCGAATATCAGCACGAGCAAAGGCCCCATGACAAAAGTCGGCATGCAAATACCTATCATCGCAATGGACATCGGGAAATAATCCAGTGCGGTATTTTTATTAATGGCCGCGATGATCCCTGAAATGGATCCAAGCAGAACAGCGACGATCAATGCCAATAACCCAAGTTCTAAAGACACAAAAAAAGATTGCGCGATGAGCTCATTCACCGACCACCCCATGTATTTGAAAGAAGGTCCTAAATCACCTTTGAGAAGGTTCCCTACATAGTGAAAGTATTGGAGCCATAAGGGGTCATCAAAACCGTAGTGTGCTTCAAGATTATTTCGTATTTCCGGTGGGACCGCTTTTTCATCGCTAAGCGGATCACCGGGGGCCAAACGCACCATAAAAAAAGTTACGGTAGCGATTATAAGCATTACTGGAACAGCTTGAACGATGCGCTTGATTATAAATTTAAGCATATAATTTACTTCTCATTAAACTTTACTTAGCTTCGAGATAGACAAATTTGTAGGGATGATGATCAAGAACGTTTGGATGCCACCCTCGCACACTGGATTCGATGAGCAAGCTTCTTACATAGAAATAGATGGGGATGATCGGCAATTCACCGAGGAGAATCTGCTCCGCCTTTTGAAAAAATGCTAATCGCTCCGAACTATCAGTGGCACGGCTCGCGCTCGCAATCAGGGAATCATATTCCGGATTCGACCAACCCGTATGATTGTTCCCGCCGCCCGTTACAAACATATCCAGAAATGTGTTGGGATCGTTGTAGTCCCCTATCCAACCTGCGCGCGCAATTTGATAATTCATACCCTGGCGGGTATTCAGATACACTTTCCATTCCTGGTTATAAAGTTTGATTTTAATATTTAGCGAATCACTCCACATTTGCTGGATAGCTTCAGCTATAGTTCGATGCGCTTCGCTGGTATTATAGAGAAGCTCGATTTCGGGAAGTCCTTCTCCATTGGGGAACCCGGCATCTGCCAGCATGGATCGTGCTTCCTCTAAATTATATTCCAATTGTCTCTCTGCCATATATCCACCGGTCCCGGGTGGTGTAAAGTGGTAGGCCGGCTTCTCCCCAGCTCGTGATACATGTTCGCTGATGGCTTCACGGTTCAATGCCAATGATAACGCCTTGCGTATTCGTTTATCGTTTAATGGCGGTTTCGTCACATTGATTAAATAATAGTAAGTTCCAAGGTAAGTATCGAAGCGTCCTACATCTGGTCTCTGGGTCCGGTAATAATCAACTCTGTGTAAAGGAATAGTATGGGTAAGATGAATATAACCCACGCGAAAAGCTCGCTCTTCCGCATCTCTGCTATCGATGGGCATGAAATGTATACCCTTTAATCTAACCTTGTCTGAATCCCAATAAAGTGGATTTTTTTTGACAATTATGCTCTGGTTAATCTTCCAGGAATCCAGGGTGAAAGGACCATTGCAAACCATGTTTTCCGGACGCGCCCAGAGAGTGCCGCGTTTTGTCATTCCGCCAAACTCCTCGATTGTCGGGGGATGCACCGGCCACCAGGAATAATGATTTTGAAGCTCAAGAAAATACGGAGTTGGTGCTTCCAGTATTATTTCCAGCAATTTATCATCTATTGCTTTCACCCCAACCAGGGAAAAATCTGTAATTTCTCCGACATTAAAAGCGCGCGCATTTTTCATCGGATAGAGCATATAGGCATATTCTGCGGCCATTGCGGGGGAGAGGATACGCTGATAAGAATAGAGAAAATCATGGGCCGTGACCGCATCACCGTTTGACCAAACCGCCTCATGGCGAAGATGAAAGATGTATTTCGTTCCCTCTTCCGCTATATCCCAACTTTCGGCAACACCGGGCACCGGATGAAGATCTATGGGGTCTTCTGAAACCAGACCTTCGAAGAGGGCGGAGATAATATTATGTTCCGAGACACCTGTAGTGATGTGGGGATCCAGGCCTTCGGGTTCGGTTCCATTACCGATAAAGAGAATCTGCTCACGATTACCGCGTTCAACATTTGTCTCCGGTATTCCACAAGCAACGACGTTTAAATAAATGGCCAATAATAAAATAAACCCGGATAATTTCTGCTTGTACCATTTACTCACGACTCTCATGCAATTGTCTGCTGCGATATTCTGCAATATTTTCCTCATAGTTTATAGTGATAAGTGATTGAGAGGTAAATTATCCTTCCAAACAACTTAACTACCCATAACTATGCAAAGCTTGCTAAACCATGTGTAGGTCCCTAGTGAAGGCCGTAATGTGAATCTCCCCATAGCCAACCGAACGCAGAAATACAAACCAGGAATAGCCTGGTTTTGTCTATTTTCGCTTTTTTGGATTATTCTCCTCCTCTATGCCGGAGGGCTTACGACAAGTATTGAAGCAGGGATGGCATTCCTTGACTGGCCACTCTCAGAGGGTTCTCTTAACCCTGACGGTTGGACTCAGGACCGTGAAATGCGTGCGGAGCACAGCCATCGTTTGCTGGGCATGAAAGTTGGCATTCTCTCCATAATCCTCGTTGTCTGGACTCAACTGCGCGAGGCGAGAAGCTGGGTGCGAAGGTTGACTCTTTTTATCTTATTAATGGTGATATTACAAGGGTGCCTGGGGGGCTCCAGAGTGATCTTTGACCGCTTGAATATTCAGAGTGAGGGGAACCTTATCGCTCAAATTTTTGCCATCATACACGCTTGCGGGGCACAAATTATACTCTGTCTGCTTGTCACCCTAACGATTGCCTCCACCCGATTATGGATTGAAGATAACGGCGGCCTGAAAGAACCAGCACCCTGCCGTGTAAGATGGGTCGGTATTGCTTCCTCCACTATTCTTTTTATCGTTATCATTTTTGGGGCCGTCATGCGTCATGCCGATGCCGGTCTCGCCATAAGCACTTTTCCCCACTCTACCATGGAAGGATACTGGTTTCCTGATTCCTGGAATTGGGCGGTAGTCATAAATTTTGCTCATCGATTATGTGCCCTGCTCGCATCATTGTGTATCCTCTATTATGTTAGTAACATTTGGATCTCCTTGAGAACTTCACGCATCCTCTGCTGGCTCACCGCCATCCCCCTTTTGCTTCTTCTTGTACAAATATTTCTGGGAGCAACGGTGACGTGGAGCCGCATAAATGAACATGCAGCTACCGCTCATATGCTGGTTGGAGCTTTTCTGCTTGCCAGTTGCTGGATGCTCACTTTTTTAAGTTTGCGTTTATCAATTCCTTTTTTTATGGCAGACAATCATCCCTCCCCGAGTCCCTCCAGATAGCATTGAATTATAGCATAATCGCTAAACTATGAAGCCCGGATCAAGCCGATTTAATTTTAATACACGATCACGATCTGAACTAATGGTCGAAGATGAGATTGACCGTAAAGCGCTGTTATATGATTTTTGGGAATTAACCAAACCACGATTGAGTCTACTGGCAGTGATCACTGCCATTGTAGGTTACCTCGTTGCTCAGCCAGATAAAAATCTTCTCTTATTCCTGAACCTCTTTATGGGGACATCGCTCGCGGCCGGTGGAGCAGCAGTCCTTAATCAATGGCAGGAACGCGTAGCCGATGAAAAAATGGCGCGAACCCGTAATCGCCCTATTCCCTCAGGATCAATAGCACCCGAGACCGCTCTTATTTATGGACTCATATTATCTGCGGTTGGTGATATTACTCTCTGGTTTGGCGCCAATAGTCTGGCTGCAAGTTTGGCTCTCATTACCCAGGTATCTTATATCTTAATATACACACCGCTTAAGCATTATTCTCACTGGTGCACAGAAATCGGAGCAATCCCTGGAGCTATCCCTCCCCTTATCGGATGGGCTGCCGCTGAAAGTTCACTCTCTACTCTAGGTTGGTTATTATTCGCTATTCTCCTCACCTGGCAAATTCCGCATTTCATGGCAATTGCATGGATCTTCAGGAAGGATTATGCTGACGCTGGCTTTCCTATGATTTCAGTAATTGATTCGAGTGGACACCGAGTAGCTAGACAATCGCTAACTTTTACCCTTTTGCTTATTATTTGCAGCCTATTGCCCACATTACTTGGTTATACTTCATTTTTCTATGCCTTGATAGCGGTCGGCTCAGGTCTGTGGATACTTATAAAAGCCCTGCGCTTCACTCAGAAAGACAACCGCGATGCTGCAGCGCGACAGCTCTTCGTTGTTTCAATCGCCTATCTTCCCTTACTTTTAGCAGCACTTGTTATCGATCGTTGGTTTTTCGTTTAAGTTTCCTTTCAATAGTTAGCCACCGGTCGGGGTAATTATCTAAAGCTGATTCATCCCGAGCAGCTTTGTTAAAATAAAATCAATTATGCGGGGGATTTCATTCCCAGAATTAAACGCTTCTTTAAACAGCATAGCTTTTGTTTTGCTGACCATTGGTTTTATCTTAATCAAGTTTGAAAAAAAAAGAGCACATCAATTTACGATGACCACTGCCTTTATTGTCTCCGTTGCCTTTCTTATCAGTTATGTCACCCACAAAGTATTAATGAAGGGAGTTCATACTCCATTTGGAGGGACAGGTATCTGGCATACCCTGTATTACAGTATGCTTATCAGTCATATTATATTAGCGGTAATTATAGTTCCCATGGTACTGCGAACATTTATTCTCGCCATGACCGGACAAATTGAGAGGCACCGCAAATGGGCAAGAATCACTTTTCCGCTCTGGTATTATGTTTCTATAACCGGTATTCTCGTCTATTTATTTCTTTATCAATGGTTCCCCTCCAATTCCTTATAAATAGAATTATAGCGTGACGGCACCATGAATAACTGCGAATTTATAACTGGCATGAAACTTCGAGCTGTTCTCAGAATATAAAACTTCTGTAAGTTTAAGCACTCTTTACCGTATTAAACCGATTTTTAGCTGGTATCGGGATGTAAGCAGAGCTAATAACTAAATCTCTATAATGGGGCCCCTTATTTGATCGCGACTCTATCACGCTCACCACTTTATTGAATCTGTATGACCTGGGAAATTGCATTAATATTTGTTCTACTCACATTGGCGATTATCAGTTTTGTCCTGGAAAAAATATCCAGTGATCTTACGGCGATTACTCTTTTTACGCTTATTTTATTGGCTGGATTGCTGCCTGTGGCTCATACCCTTCCTACGACGGCCATGATGCTTGGCGTTTTTGCCAATCCCGCTCCAGTAACTGTCGCCTCAATGTTCATTATTAGCGCGGCCCTTGAAAAATGTGGAGCTATTGAAATTTTAGCGGTACTTTTGGAAAAACTGGCGGGGCTTGGCTACCGCGTGTTTATCTTCGTCATGATATTCGGTGTAGCGACGGCTTCGGCCTTTATTAACAACACACCCGTTGTTGTCATGCTCTTGCCGGTTATTTTAAGCCTTTCCAGGAAAATGGGTGTGCCCGCATCCAAACTCCTCATTCCCCTTTCTTATGCTTCAATATTTGGCGGTATGTGCACGCTCGTCGGGAGCAGCACTAACATTCTCGCCAGCAGTATTATCGAGGCCGCCGGGGAACCCCCCCTGTCCATGTTTGAACTCGCCTCGATAGGTTTGCCCTTACTTATTCTGGGTGCTATTTATCTCGTCTTATTTGGAAACCGTATGCTCCCGGTCCGAGAAACGCTAACCTCCATTCTTTCAGAGGAGGAACGAAAAGAATATATTACGGAAGCGTTTGTCCAGCAGGGCTCCCCTGCAATCGGTAAATCTTTGATTGAATCAGGAATATTAAAAACCGGCAGTGCTCGCGTTCTTGAAATTATCCGCAATCAGGTGGCTTTATTTACTGATCTCAATAAATTGGTATTACAAGAGGGCGACCGACTCATTCTCGCTCTGCGCCCATCGGGTGTGGCACATGCGAGAACCGTCGAGGGAATCAATCTAGCTGCTGAAATGGGGCAAGGGCTGGAAACTATCGCTGCCCATGAAGGTTCCATCGTCGAAGGGGTCATCAGTCCAAATTCTACGATTACAGGTAAAAGCGTCAGAGATATACATTTCCGACAACGCTATCGAATGATTGTCCTGGCCATCCACCGCGGAAGTGTGAACCTGCGAGAAAAGTTTGACCAGATTGCCTTAGAATTTGGCGATACTCTGCTCATGATGGGCACCGATACGGCAATTGAAGATCTCAGAAGAAACGACGACATATTATTACTCGATCGCCCGGCGACACCGGCAAAGAGTATGCGGCATAAAATGCCAATCGTCCTCTCTATTCTTGTGGCCATAATCCTCGCAGCATCATTCAAACTTGCTCCTATCGCTGCCGCTACCCTGACCGGTGTCGTAGCACTATTTCTCACCGGTTGTCTAAAGCCTAAAGAAGGCTACGCCTCGATTGAATGGAGTCTTATATTTCTTATTTACGGTATGTTAGGGGTAGGTATCGCCATGGAGTCGACAGGTGCCGCTGTTCTTCTCGTCAAGGGTTTAAGCTCTATTGTCGATGTAGTATTTTCCGATCCGCTAAAGCCCTATGTCATGCTCGCCATGCTTTATTTATGCACAACCCTGCTCACCGAATTTCTTTCTAATAATGCTACCATTGTCCTCATGGCCCCTCTTGCGCTTGGCATCGCAGAAACACTGGGAGTCGACCCCCGCCCTTTCATAATTGCCACCGCAATTGCTTCTTCTGCCAGTTTTTCCACACCCATCGGATACCAAACCAATACTTTTGTTTATGGTGTGGGAGGTTACCGTTTTGCTGACTTTTGTAAAATCGGGCTGCCCCTTAATCTTATTTATTTTACCGTGAGTGTTGTCCTGATTCCTCGTATATGGGATTTTTAAAGGACCCAGACCATGGCAATGAGCTAAGCAACATTACGTGTTAAGGATCGACTGTCATCCCGCGTTAATGGGAGTCTTCATGGAAGGCATACCTTCCCCTTAATCTGTTAATCTATTTAACTTACACCCTTTTCCTGAACTTCTACTGCTTAATCCTGTCTTATTATCTATCTAACCATGTTTCCCATGATTTAGCTGTTTACTCAAAAGTGTTTGCTAAAGTTTATATAAAAAATAGGATTTTGTCATACCCTTAATTAATATGCGTCACAATAGATTCACATTTTTAATTTTTCTAGCAGTTTGTCCTTTTTCGCTTTCCGCTCAAATTGAAGAGAGCGATGGGGTCACCGATGAGAATGATTACGAATACGATGAGGCATTTGAAGAGGGCGATGGGGAATTCGACACGTTCGACGGGACAGAGTTGGATGATGAAACAGCCGATGAAAAAAAAGCGGAAACGGGTCCCCAATCGACCGATGCAAACTCAGCAAAGATTATTGATCTGCATATAGATGCGCTGGGCGGGTTGGAGAAAATAAAAACGCTAAAAACCATAAAGCTGACAGGTTCCTTTCGAGAAGGGAAACAAAGTTGGAAAATGACATGGTACCGAAAAGCGCCGAACATCTATCGTGTAGAACGATACCATCGACTTTTGGGTAGAGACTACCTGACAATCAAAGCCTTTAATGGGAAAACAGGATGGGTCAGAGAAGCATCCCCCGAATTGAAACCCCCTGAAGAGATGTGGAAAGGTGAATTGGATTCATTTTTGAAAGAAGCTGAATTTTATCCTCCCCTCGTCGACTGGCGCGAAAAAGGGCACCATTTTGCCTATAAAGGTGAACTCAAAATTCTCAGAAAACCGACTTATTTCGTTCAGGGTAAATTAGAAGATGGGCGGGATATTTACTACTATTTCAACACTAATAATTTCCTTCTTCGGCAAGTTGGTTTTAAAGATAAATTTGCGGGCGCCACTGCCGATGCTGATTACAGACCCGTTAAGATGAAAAAAGTGAATGGGATTTGGATGGAAGAAATAATTCAATATGTGGTTCAAGGGCGGGTATACAAAGAGATTGTCTATGACACTATGCTCGCCAATATTGATATGCCTGATTCACTTTTTGAAATTCCTGAAGTCAAGGAATTCATTCTTAGACAGAAGAGTAGATAACGCTTTCTTCTTAAGCGTATATGCGGCTTTCCTTAAACGAAAAAAAAGTATCTTTAAGTGCGGGGGAATTTGCAGAGTTTCGCCTGGGACCGACTGACATCAGATACGGACGAACCGGGCGTTGGCGTCTGGAACTGGGTCAAACCTGGCACCAAGAACTGCGAGCTCAATCCGAAGCTGAATACAGCAACGCGACATTCGAAGTTCCTATTAAAGGCACGTGCCTGCATAAAGATTGGTCGGTATCAATACAGGGTCGCATTGATCAGGTAATTCATCACGGCAGCAGTGTAACTCTCAAAGAAATTAAAACAGTAAAAGCAGCCCTTCCCTTACCGGAAGAGGAACTATTAGAGAATTATCGTCCTTATTTTGTCCAACTGGCAGCCTATCTTGTTCTCGCAGATCTCGACCCCGCTTACCGCGATACATTTTTACACGGTGAGTTAATTTTTATTGATATAGCAGGGGGGGACACAGGGGGGGACACTCAATCAGTGCTACTCGGGCCCGAACACACGGCCCATTTTAAAAACCAATTAGACGTGCTTCATTCGTTTCTCGAGCAACGCTGGTTGGCAACCCACCGTCTGCGTCGCATAAAATATACCGCTCCATTTCCCAACTTGCGCCCCGGTCAAGAGCATACCCGTGAAATACTCGATCGCGCCGCCAACCAGTCAAAAGTAATACTATTTGAAGCCCCCACCGGTTTTGGAAAAACAGGCATTGTTCTTGAGTTTGCGCTTGCGCGTTTGCGCGATGGACATTTTGACCGCGTCATATTTCTAACGGGAAAATCTACGGGCCAAATTCAGATTCTTCGCCAGTTAAATACGATGCTTCTTGAAGATGGAGGTCTCCAATACTTTCAATTGCGCAATAAATCAGAGCATGCCCAGGATTGCGCGCTTCGCCATTGCGATTTTGGATACGGCTGTAAACGCGAGCTGGAAGAACGTTGGGAACGTGCTGGAATCTCTCCCATGCACTTATTTAATAACGGCTCTATCCCCCTTTCCCGGATAAAAGATATGGCGGAAAAGAATGGGGTATGTCCGTATGAAATTTCCCGATCTGCCTTACCCTTCGCCGATGTCTGGGTCGCTGATTACAATTATATTTTCAACCCGAATAATAACAGTGTCTTGTTTGAGCAACCTGGTTTTGAGTCGAGCCAGACACTCCTCATTATTGATGAAGGTCACAATCTTCCCTCACGTGTCGCGGATGCCTACTCTCTAAGCTATGATCGATCAGAAGCTGAAAATGTTTTTAAAGAATTACAGTTTGCTAATGTCGCTCCATCCCTCCTCTTCGCTTATGAGCAATGGTTAATTTTTATAGAAAAGATAGAGAAGACGGATCGAGTCGACGAAATAATAGAAAAAGAAGCGTCGATGATTATTGATAATCTAGTAAAGGAACTGCAACTAGACCGTATCGATCCCAATCTATTCTCGAATACCGCTTATGATAAACTCTGGTCTTGCCCCATGGTTAAAAACTTCCTCAACCAAAGTTCACTGGAAAAGCTTGTCTGGGCTCCTGAATCGGGATCCTTAAACTTCACTTGCTTAAGCGCAGCGACAGAAATCGGACGCCTTATCCAATCTTTTGGCCAAACCGTTATTATGTCTGCCACCCTTTCGCCGCGATCTATTTTTATGGATGCTTGCGGGATTCAATCGGAAATGTGCCAATGGGTTGATGCTGAAGCTGAGTGGAGAAATGAAGCCTACAAAGTGGCTGTTGATACGCGTGTGGATACCCGTTTGAAATCACGCTCCCGTCATTACGCAACTACGGCCCAAACTGTCGGCTTGATGTCTCATTTAGCGATTGATCCCATTGTCGTTTACTTTCCTTCATACCGTTACGCCCATACGATCGTAGAGTATCTTAAAGCGACCTATTCTGATCTCCGCATTGCAATACAACCGCGAAACCTGAATCTCGCTGAGCAATATCAGTTCATTGAGGATGCACTGATTTCTGCCGATACACTTTTTCTCGTCCTGGGAAGTGGCTTTTCTGAGAGCATTGATCTTCTGGGTGGGCGTGTAACCAGCGTCATCGTCGTCGGACCTGCATTGCCAGAGGTCAATGCCAACCAGCGGGCAAAAATGGAAGCGAATTGCTTTCTTTCCCGTGAGGAAGCATTCTTCCAGGTCTATCAGGTGCCCGCTATGATAAAGATTAATCAGGCATTGGGGCGTCTGGTTCGCGCGCCGCGACAACACGCCAAGGTATTACTCCATTGTCGACGCTTTAAGGAGGACTCTTATATGCAATTATTAGCACCTGAATATCGGCATGTATCTGAAATAAAATCCGAGGACGATTTAATTAAATGGTATCAGGATGATTAGATGATGCTGTGCGTATGGGACAAAGACATTCTACCGGTTTTATAGAAAAGGTGATGTAAGAGCGTCACTGGCGAACCTCGCTTTCTTTTTCCTTAAACGCTTTTATATCTCACCTCGAACGGAAAACCTGCTTTCTCCTTATAATCAATTACAGCTTGCCCTATATCGATAAATATTACACAAGTAATTTTTTAATGAGCGAAGTCTCAAGAATCGAAAGCGAGGAGCTCCATCAGTATATAGATAGTATTGCCAAAATCATCGCTCTTAAACATAGCGATAATAAAGATTTGGTCATTGTAGGTATTGCCAATGGAGGCATTACGTTCAGTATTGTTCTTGGCAGGTATCTGAAAAAATATTTAGGCCGCCCGGTGCCATGTGGGACTGTCGATATCTCCTTTCACCGAGATGATATCGGACTCAAGCCGATCAAATCGATTGAAAACCCCACGGCTTTACCTGCTAATATTGAGGGCGCTACAGTTATACTGGCTGACGATGTTATTTTTACGGGTCGAACCGCAAGAGCGGCTATTAATGAGATATTCGATCAGGGGCGTCCACGATCAATCGAACTGGCTATACTTTGTGATCGAGGCAATCGCCGCCTGCCTATCCAGCCCGACTATATTGGGTTTTCAAAAGATACAACCATAGAGCAGAAAGTTGCTGTGCATATAAACATAGACAAGTCATCGGAAGATTCCCTTCGCATTTTAAGCGCATGAAAAAAGAATTTAAATGGTCTCGCAAAGATCTGCTCACCATTGAATCATTGAGCAAGGAAGAATTAGAAACAATATTTTCGGTAGCCAATTCGTTTAAAAACACGCTCAAGCGGTCGCAAAAGAAATTACCTTCCCTGCGGGGTAAAACGATTGTCAATCTCTTCCTTGAACCAAGCACGCGCACACGCATTGCTTTCGAAATAGCAGCTAAACGCCTGAGCGCCGATGTTATCTCAATAACCTCCAGCGCCAGCAGCTTGACGAAAGGAGAAACCCTGCGTGACACCGCACGCAATATCGAAGCATTAAATGCCGATCTCCTCGTGATTCGCCATTCCGCTGCAGGATCCCCCCAATATCTCAGTCGTATAGTCGATATTCCTGTAATTAATGCTGGCGATGGTTCCCATGAACACCCCACTCAGGCTTTACTCGATACCTTTACTTTACGCGAACACCTGGGTGACCTCAGCGGTAAAAAAGTCACCATCCTCGGTGATATTCTCTTCAGTCGCGTGGCGCGTTCCAATATCTGGGCGTTGCAGAAACTCGGAGCTGATGTCACCTTGGCAGGGCCCTCAACCCTTGTTCCAGAACGCTTAACTGAACTCAATGTTAAAGTCACACACTCCCTGAAAGAGGCTCTCGCAGATGCTGATGCTATTATGCTTTTGCGCATTCAACACGAGCGACAAACCTCCACCCATTTTCCCTCGATTGGGGAGTACACGAGTATGTTCGGGCTCAATATGCAACGTGCATCCTGGCTTAAACCCAATGCCATCATTATGCATCCTGGGCCTATTAATCGTGGAGTAGAAATCGACTCCAAACTCGCGGATTCCAAACGCTCAGTTATACTCGAACAGGTTACCAACGGTATTGTCTGCCGTATGTCTGTCCTCTTCCTTTGCGCCAGCGCAGTCGCCCAGACAAAGAATAAATAAATCATATGAGTGACATAATATGGATATCTGGAGGACGGGTTGTCGATCCGGGAAACGATCGCGACGCATCAGATGACATTTACGCAGTAGATGGTAAAATAGTATCGGAATTAAGTGATAGCGAAAAAAAACAGGCTCAGCGTATTAGGGCTGACGGAATGGTAGTTTGTCCGGGGCTCGTAGATATCCATTCGCATTTGTGCGAACCAGGAGAGACCCATAGAGAGTCAATAAAGACGGGCACATGGGCTGCCGCGGCTGGTGGGTACACCACTATTGTCTGCATGCCCAACGCCCTGCAGCCCAGTGATAACGCGGGAACGATACAACAAATTAATGATGCCATTAACCGAGATGCCCTCGTAAACGTCTTCCCAACTGGAACAATAACTATGGGTATGGAAGGGAATGAACTCGCGCCAACCGGATCGTTGACACGATCCGGTGTCGTCGCCATCACCGATTCGCATCGCAGCGTGCAGAACAACGAAATCATGCGTCGCGCTGTTGAATATGCGCATATGTTCGATCTAGTCGTATTGGATCATTGTCAGGATATGGCCCTTACCGAAGGCGCTGTTATGCATGAAGGGATCTGGTCAATACGGCTGGGACTGTGCGGTTCGACCAGTGCTGCGGAAGATATTTTTGTCTCCCGAAATGTTATCCTTTCAACCTACACAGGAGCGCACATCCATCTTCAGCATATCAGTTCTTCAAATGCTGTCGAAATTATCCGTAGGGCTAAGCAACGCAAAGTTAAGATCTCCGCTGAAGTAACCCCCCATCATCTTCACCTTTCGGATGCGTGTATTCAAACCTACGACACAAATTTTAAAACAAATCCACCCTTACGCACCAGAGAAGATCAGGAAGCGCTTATCGATGGGCTGCTCGACGGCACCATTGACTGTATATCCACTGATCACAACCCCCATACGGATTACGAAAAAAATATTGAGTTTGATTATGCCCCTTTCGGTGTCATTGGCCTGGAAACCGCGCTGGCCGTTTCTCTTGAAGTCCTGATCCACAGTGGGCGTTGTGAACTCCCTAAACTCATCGAGTTGATGTCATATAATCCCTCAAATCTACTCGGATTGGGAAAAGGAATACTCAGCCCGGGATCCGATGCTGATATCATCGTCATTGATCCCAATGAGGAATGGGAAGTGGATCCGGATATGTTTCTGAGTCGCTCCAGCAATTCACCCTGGATTGGCAAAAAATTGAGAGGAAAGGTGAAACGGACTCTAATTTCCGGTCGTACTGTTTGGGATGGCCATCGCATCATCGTGCCCGAAGTCGGTGGTTAATATATAAACGGACCAGAGATCGAGCGCCACCGAAAATAACCTCGTAATTTTCCTCCTCATTTATTCGATTACGAATATAAGGAAGAGGAGATCCGTTGCCACCTATAATCATAGCCCTGTGCGATAGGTTGTATTTTCGTTTTTCCTGAACCACATAAATTATTATAACCTGATTATGAGCGAAGCAGAGGCCATAGAAGTTTTCCAAAATAACAGGGGGTTCCTCATTTATTTCTATCTCCTTCTTGGATCAGGTCTGGCTTGTCTCATTTCATTAGCCTACAGCCAACATCGGGTCAAACACACGCATCGCTTGAAAGGAAAAGTCATAGGTTGGCAAATTGGGTGGCTCGACTTTGGACTCTTCATCTGGGTGATGATTTGTGGCATTTTAATCGCCCAATTTATAGCTCCTCTCTTCGTGCATGAGTCTGACAGTCCAGAGACTTCCCCTGAAGTGTGGACTATCATAGCGGGGAGTTTTATAATGCACCTGGGGATCATCTTTGCCTTCTTCTTATACCGCTATCTCCAACCCCATCTGTTTCGTCAGACTATTAATGCTCAGGAAATGTCCTTTATAAGAGCGATGACAAAAGGTCTTTACTTCTTCTTAGCCTCTTTTCCCCTGGTCTGGTTGGCAGGATTATTGTGGATCTTAATCTTGAAATTTTTAATCAATGCTGGCTGGGGAATTTCCCTTGAGCCCCAGTCTTTAATCAACATTTTTGAAAATCAGAATTCATATTCTTCATTGTTCTTACTCTTTATATTGGCTATTATTATTGCTCCCCTGGCCGAGGAGTTAGTATTTCGTGCCATCGTTTACCGTTTCATTAAAAATCGGGCACCGGCATTTTTAGCAATGCTCTTAAGTTCCATTTTATTTTCTCTCCTCCATATGAATGTCGTCAGTTTTTTCTCCCTTGTAATTGTGGGTATCTCACTTTGCCTGGCCTACGAAATGAGTGGAAATATTATGGTCCCTGTATTTTTTCATTCCGCTTTTAACTTGAACTCTATTATCCTTATTTTCTTTCGTCCCGATCTTCCCGGATTAGCTATTTTATTTAATTAAGTCTATGCACCCGTTTACTGATAATCCCCCGGAATCGATTGCTGAATTAGGCGAGCACGCCCTATTGGGAAAATTCCGTCAATGGCTTGGTGACGTTTCTCCTCCTTCACCCCACGGGATGGGCGACGATACAGCCGTGCTCCCTCCTGGGGCCAATCATTTTAATCTCATAACTACCGACACACTTGTTTATCAAAGCCATTTTAACGATAAAGCATCACCCCAGCAGGCAGGTGGTAAATTACTGAAACGCAATATAAGTGATATTGCTGCTATGGGTGGGACACCCCATAGCGCAGTAATCGGACTCTTTCTTCCTCCAAATCTGCGACTGGATTGGTTGCGTGATTTTTACCGTGGTATTCGCGATGAAGCGATTAAGTATAATGTAAATATAGTCGGCGGCGATCTTTGTGAAACGGATGGCTTTCTCGGCAGCCAACTTACTCTTTTGGGAGCTGCGGCCCGTCCCCTTAAACGCGATGACGCCGAAAAAGGTGATTTTATTTATGTCAGTGGTTCGCTTGGAGGCAGCAGTCTTGGCAAGCATCTGGATTTTACACCGCGGTTAGTTGAAGGTAGATGGTTGGCAGATCAAACTATCGTCCATTCGATGATCGATGTGACGGATGGCTTGATGAAGGACTTGCCGGCACTTATTCAACCAGGTTGCGCAGCAGGGCTACAGATAGATTCATTACCGATAAGTGAAGCTGCGCTCCAGCTGTCAGCAATAAGTGCTCTCAGCCCCCAGCAACACGCTCTTAGCGACGGGGAGGACTTCGAGCTGCTATTCACGGTAAGCGAGAAAATCGATCCGGAGCAGTTCATTAAAGAATGGCATGAGCACTTTGATCTTCCACTTACCCATATTGGCCAGATGATCGACGACTCTAAACATAACGGCCTGCCCCGAATCATTAATTTAACTACCGGCGAAGCATGCATCAGCCCAAGTGGATATGAACATTTTAAAAAGACTTAAATCGGGCATGATTTCTGCCTCAACTCAGGAAACCGAAACGCTGGCAACCGAAATGGCAACGGTTATCCCGGAGGATCAAATCTTAGCATTGTACGGTGAACTGGGAGCAGGTAAAACAACCTTCGTCCGAGGATTGGCACGTGCCTGGCGAATCATTGACCCGGTAACCAGCCCAAGCTACAATATCCTGGCAATATATCGCGGGGAGCGAACGCTGCTCCATCTCGATGCTTACCGCCTGGAAAGTGAAAAACAAATAGAAGACCTGATGTTAGAGGAATTTTTTACTTCCCCCTATTGCCTGGCTATTGAGTGGCCCGAAAACCTGGGTGATTGGCTGTCCCCTCACTGCTGGAAACTTCGCCTCGAAAACCATGACGAAAACCATCGTTTTATCCAGCTCGTTTGAGGGGTAAAATA
This sequence comes from Opitutales bacterium, assembly GCA_965197745.1. Lineage (GTDB taxonomy): Bacteria > Verrucomicrobiota > Verrucomicrobiia > Opitutales > PNEW01 > CBDANS01. Next base: position 1,961,389 of record CBDANS010000007.1, read on the forward strand.
GTTGGGGAGTTAAGTGAGACCTGATCAAAGAAACTTGGGCACATGCCCCACTGGACCCCGTTTATGACTTACCTTATAAACCTTACGCTTACCCCTCAACTCCTTAAAGGGCGTTGAGGACAATACTGGCATTGTGACCTCCGAAACCTGAATTGTTACTCATAGCTACTTTAACAGGTGCGGATTTTTTTCGGTTAGGAACATAATTCAAGTCACAATCCGGATCAGGGTTTTCGTAATTAATAGTGGGGGGGATATCACCGGTCTGGATTACTTTTGCCGTCGCGGCCGCTTCGATACCGCCCGCTGCTCCAAGGAGGTGTCCCGTCATCGATTTTGTCGAGCTGATATTAATATTGTAGGCATGATCACCAAATACGTTTTTTACGGCTAAAGTCTCAACTTTGTCATTTGGTCCTGTCGATGTGCCATGAGCATTGATATAATCAACTTCAGAAGGATTCACCCCGGCCGCTTTAAGGGCGTTATTCAAACAGAGGATGAGACCTTTGCCATCCAAATCAGGAGTGGTAATGTGATAGGCATCACAGGTCGCTGCGTAACCCGTTAATTCACAATAAATATTTGCTCCACGTGCCTGTGCATGCTCCAGCGTCTCAAGAATGACGACCCCCGATCCTTCCCCCATGATAAAACCATCTCTTTTCATATCAAATGGGCGGCTGGCACTTTCCGGTGCATCATTGTAGGCCGTGCTCATCGCTTTCATATTGCAGAAACCGGCATAGCCTAATGGGGTAACAGCAGCTTCACTCCCTCCCGCCACCATGACATCGACAGCACCACTCTGTAAGTGAAGCATGGACTCACCTATCGCATGTGTCCCGGTGGCACAGGCACTGACTACGCTAAAATTGGGCCCTAGTGCACCGATCTCCATGGCGACAATTCCCGATGCGGAATTGGCAATTAATGAGGGGATCATAAAAGGCGAGACTTTTCGAGGGCCTAAATCATACATTCTGAGTGTTTGTGTTTCGATCGTATCCATGCCGCCAATACCCGAGCCAATGATGATACCCATGCGCGTTTTATCCACTCTTTCCATATCTAACTGACCGTCGGCAAGGGCTATTTTTGTAGCCGCTAAGGCAAAATGAGTATAGCGGTCATTGCGCCTCACTTCTTTAGGATCCATGTAATCCTTGGGATCGAAATCCAGTACTTCGGCACCAATCCGGGTGGGAAATACACTGGGATCCCAACGTGAGATCGTTTTTATCCCACTGCGGCCCGCCAATAGGTTATCCCAAAAAGACTGAATATCATTACCCAATGAATGAATTATTCCAAGACCGGTAATTACAACCCGTCGCTTTGGCAAATGAGTTTCCATTGCAAAATTGGCAGCCTCAAGCCACAACCAAGCTAACCTGGCACGCTATGATACTCCCACGGGTAATTAAGCACCCGCTTTATCCTCAATATATTTAGTGACATCACCAACTGTCTGCAGCTTCTCTGCTTCCGATTCTGGGATCTCACCTTGGATCTCATCTTTAAATTCCTCTTCAAAGGCCATTATAAGTTCAACCGTATCCAAGGAATCGGCTCCAAGATCATCCAGAAAGGAGGCTTCGGCTGTAACTTGCTCATTATTTACATTGAGCTGGTTGACAATAATCTCCTGCACGCGACTTTCGATAGATTTATCTGCCATAACTGTTCGACTGATTTTTGAAAAGTGTATTATTTCGCATCACATCACAAGCCCGCCGTCAATGGAAAAAACTTTACCGGTGATATATGCCGCTTCCTCAGAACAGAGAAAAGCGACTAATCCGGCAACATCTTTCGGTTGGCCAAGCCTCTTTAAAGGAATCATTTTTGTTATCATTTCGGAAGCTTTTTCGTCCATATTTGAGGTCATATCCGTCTCAATAAATCCCGGCGCTACGGCGTTTACAGTGACCGTCCGGCTGGAAAATTCTTTAGCTAAGCTCTTCGTCAGCCCAATCATTCCCGCTTTTGACGCGGCATAATTAGCCTGACCGGCATTCCCCATAAGCCCCACAACGGAGCTAATGTTGACAATCCGGCCCCAACGCTTTCGGGCCATCGGGTGAGCCAGAGCCTTTACCCAGTAGAAACAGCTGAATAAATTCGTCCGCAACACCGATTCCCAATCATCGTCTGACATCCTCAGGATAAGTCCATCACGTGTAATTCCGGCATTATTTACCAATATATCTATATTTTCATATTCCTTAAGCAGAGATATAGCGGCCGTTGCCACTGCTTCGCTGTCCGAGACATCAATGGCATAGGCCTTAGCAGTGCCCCCGGCTTTAGTGATCGCGTCCGCTGCTGCACCGCAACTATTTTCCGATTTACTTATACAAATGACCGTAATTCCACTGTTGCCTAATACTTCTGCTACCGCTCGCCCTATCCCTCGACCGGCACCGGTGACAAGGGCTACACGATTTTCATAAGTCAACTGCATGGGCACATGTCTTCAAAAATTGCTGGGTGAGGCAAGATTTATCGTTTTCTCTTCTCTTACCAGCGTTAGGGTATGCGCTTTAGTAGATGTCGCGCAGGTAACGTTTGTCCTTTTTCATTTGCTTCACATAGGCCTGGCTCTCCTCTTCACTCATTCCCCCGTCATTTTGGATGATTTCGTGAAGAGCAGCATCGACATCGGGAGCCATGCGCTCGGCGTCACCGCATACATAAAAATACGCCCCCTGACTGATCCAGTCCCACAGACCAGCGGCATTCTCACGCATTTTATCCTGAACATATATTTTAAAATCCTGATCCCGGGACCAGGCGAGATTGAGGTGCGTCAATTGTCCCTTAGCCAGGTAATCTTCGAATTCTTCCCCGTAAAGGTAATCCGTGGCTTCATGCTGATCCCCAAAAAACAGCCATGTCTTACCCTGGGCGCTCCGAATAATGCGCTCCTGGATAAAGGCACGAAAGGGGGCAATACCGGTCCCGGGGCCAACCATGATAAGATTAATATTGTCATCCTCAGGCAGACCAAAATGTGACTTGGCAACAAAAACGGGGATTTTTTTCTCAAAGATATCAACACGATCGGAAAGATAAGTGGTGGCGACGCCCACCCTATCACGCCCATTCGTTTCATAGCGCACAATGGCCACCGTCAGGTGAACATCATCAGGATAAAGACTGGGTCCTGAGGCTATAGAATAGAGTCGGGGAACCAGTTTGCGCAGGCACTCGACAATTTCTTGAGCTTCAAATTTTGCGCTGGGAAATTCTTCAAGCAGATCGATGAATTCACGGTTTACAAGATAGGTTTTAGTAGTTTCTTTCGCCTCCTCGGAAAGCAGTTCTTCCAGTTGTCTTTTTTCCTCTTCGGATCTTACTTTTTCCGAAAGTTTTATTAAAAATTTTTTTGTCGGTAGCGCTAAAGAAACCCTGCTGAAAAGTGCATCTCGCAACCTTATATCTTCAGGATCGTTTTTGAGACGGACTTTCTCATCACCGCTCATCCCCAAGACCTTGAGCAAGGCATCTATTTCCTCTACACGGTTTGTGGGGTATACACCAAGAGAATCTCCGCAGGTATAGGTCATACCGCTCCCTGAAATATCGACAACATAATGTTGAGTGTCCTTAGCCGACCCCTCTTTGCACAGCATACGTTTTTCCGTAAGTTGGGCAATAAAGGGATTTTTTACCGTGTATTTCTGTTCAATTTTTACTTCACTCATGCTCTCAGAAAATTGATGTTATTCTTTAATAAATCTTCAATAATTTAAATATATTTCTACCTGTCTTCATTTCTAATAGCAGTTATTAATCATATTACAATGCGGAAAAAAGAGGAATCCATACGTATCCATAAATACCTTTCCGAGCAGGGCGTCTGTTCGCGTCGCCAGGCTGAATCTTTAATCAGAGAAGGTTTGGTCAAGGTAAATAGAAAAGTCGCCGAGCTAGGCCAAAAAATAGATCCTGCTAAAGATCATCTATCCGTTCAAGGCAGGAGCATACCCACTAAATCAAAAATAGAATTAACACTTGTTCTGAATAAACCAAGAGGGTTCATTTGCAGCAACCGTGATCCTCATCACAGTCAAACCGTCTTTGATCTATTACCTAAAGAGTTTCTTAAGGAACGGCTCTATTGTGCGGGCAGACTTGATAAAGACAGTGAAGGGCTACTTATTATAACCAATAATGGATCGCTGACCCATTCTATTACTCACCCCTCAAGGGAAGTAATAAAACGCTATGAGCTGATCTTAAATAAGCCTTTTGATTTAAAAAAAATACCCTTGTTAAAACGCGGTTTGTTTGTCGATGGGGAACGCTTACACGTGGATAAAGTCGTTCCTCTTAAAAAAGGTCCCAACCCTGAATGTTGTCTCGAAGTTCATCTTAAACAGGGACGCAAACGCGAGATCCGCCGCCTCTTTGAAGCGCTGGGCTACCCTGTGAAAAAACTCTACCGTTTCCAGATCGGTGGGCTCACCCTGCGGGGCATCAAACCCGGTAATTTTCGCGTTCTGAATGCCAAAGATATTAAAAAGCTATTTGTATAATAGAGGATTAAGGGTGCGCCTTAAGAAGATCTGCCGTAGCCTTAGAATTTACAGTTTAACCTTTTGCCGCAATCATTACGCCTCTGAAAGTGATTTATTATAGGCCTTCAGTGTATTGCGCATGAGGGTCGCAACCGTCATCGGCCCTACGCCACCGGGTACGGGGGTAATTTTAGAAACGAGCGGCGCTACATTATCAAAATCGACATCACCGACGAGGCGGTAACCCCGTTTCTTCGAATCATCTGAGACACGATTTGTTCCAACATCGATGACTACAGCCCCTGGTTTAACCATCTCAGCAGTGATAAATTGTGCTCTACCCATAGCGGCGATAAGAATATCGGCCTGTTTAGTGATTTTCGGTAAATTATGTGTATGTGAATGGCATATTGTTACCGTAGCGTTGCCGGTTCTACTTTTTTGCATAAGAAGCAGTGCACAGGATTTTCCCACAAGCAGGCTCCGCCCCACCACTACCGCGTGTTTACCGTCAACCTTTACATTCGATCGCTGGAGCAACTCAATAATTCCCGCCGGGGTGCATGCCACAAAAGCCTCCGGATCCTCCTGACAAAGGCGCCCGATATTTATGTTATTCAGTCCGTCAACATCTTTATCGGGGTGGACGCGATTAAACGCCGTCTCTTCGCTGATGTGCTCAGGCAAGGGGGATTGAACAAGTATTCCGTGGATGGACACATCACTATTCAGAGAATCAATTTTTTTCAGTAATTCCTCTTCACTCGAATCTTCAGGCATCGTATGAACCTGACTCTCGATACCTATTTCCTTGGCAATTTTTTGCTTTTTATTGACGTAGTATACAGAAGCGGGATCATCCCCCACTCTGACAAAAGCGACGCCAGGTTGAGCGCCTTTTATCGTCGCAATTGCATCCTTTATTTCATCAAGAATTTGCCGGGAAACAGCGTTGCCATCAATTATTTTTGGATCAGACATTTACTCTAAGGAAGATAAACGCAGGTTATACCAATGGCACAAGAAAATACTGTGTAGTGCATATGAATTAATCAAATAACTTTGTATTTTTCGGTTACATTAATGAAGACCATCGTCGTCCCATGACAGAGAACCAGGGCTCGATTAGCATTGAAAAGAACGGTTTTTACTTCCATCTGATAACTTATAGCTTCAAACTTAAACTATATCCACTTACTTACCTCCTCTTCCTCATACCCATATTCTAATTTTACATAAAATGTAAATTAATTGTGAATTTATAAATATAAAAGTGGGACAAGCACTGAATGCTTGAATTTTTAAGTTCAACTCCGATACTGAGGTTGAATTTTTAAACCTGTTTACAATCCTTGAATTCTTCACCGAAAATACTCGTTGTTGACGACGAACCCATCAATGTAAAGCTGCTTCAACGTAAACTGGAGCATGTGGGTTTTGAGGTAAGTGTAGGCTATGACGGAGAAACAGCCTTAGAAAAAGTTTCCAAGGTTAAACCTGACCTGATTCTACTCGATATTATGATGCCGGGCCTCGATGGTATTGAAGTCTGTAAGCGTCTGAAAAAGAATGACACCACCCACACAATACCTATCATCTTCATAACCGCCAAGACTTCTAAAAAGGGGAAACTTTACGGTCTAAGTGCCGGGGCAATTGACTATATCACTAAACCCATAGACCTGGATGAGACTGTAGCACGTATAAAAACACAATTGCGGATTCAGGATATACACCGTCACAATCTTGACCTTCAAGCCCGATTAAATGAAGCCCGGCAGTCTGCCGCGATTGGAGCAATTACTCAGGGCATTGCCCATAATCTTAATAATTTGCTTGGGGTAGTCGTAGGGTATCTCGATCTTATTGATACCTGTTCAGATAAACCCGATATGGTCAAACGCAGTGCGGGGCTGATGAATCAAGCTATAAAACGTATCATTAATATCGTCCAACAGCTCAGCCTTTTTGCGACAAAGAAAAAAGTTCAACTTTCTTTGATTTCGCTCGACCCATTGATCAAAAACAGTATCGAACGTTTTTGCGAGGAGAATAAAGTAAAAGCTAAGGTTAATGTTGAAAACGCAACCCCGGACACCAATGTAAACGCCAATGCCGAGGTCTTTGAAAATATTATGGGGCTTCTGCTCATCAATGCCTGGGAAAGTTATCCGGAGGGCACCACGGATGAACGTGATATCCAAATTCATACGGAAATCATTAACATTCGGGGGGAAAAGCAACTCCAGCTTACAATATCGGATCAAGGTGAAGGAATCAATTCGAAGATAGCGGATCATGTCTTTGAACCTTTTATCTCCTCAAAGACTTCAGTGGGGCGCGGAATGGGTTTAACTATCGCCCGTCATAGCATACGCAATCTCGGTGGCGATATTTACCTTAAAGATAACCTAACCCCCAAGGAGGCACTTCTGTTGTCTTCACCCACCCGATTTAGGGGTGGCCATACTCACCAGGGTTGACGCCTGTAAGGTTGAGTAGCATTCTGCCTATCAGTCAAAATGTCACTCTGTATTACTACTGAATCTTTCACCTTGCATCTGGTATCTTGGATCATGCATCCTCTTTGCCGTACATAGCGCACCGCTTGTCTCAGACACCATGATTAAAGTATCCTTTCTAGGCGCGGGTAAAATGGCCTCCGCGATGATAAACAGTTTGCTCGAAAACAAATTGTTCAGTTCAAATGATCTCGCTTGTACCAGTGCTGCGGATGGAACCGGAGAAGCCCTATCCGCTCAGACAGGCATCCTTCACACGGAAGACCTGGAGAAACTTCTTACTGAGGCTGAAACCGTAGTTCTTGCCTTTAAACCCCAACAATTAAATGAAATTGGTGAGGATCATCTGCGTCTTACCGCGGGTAAACTTATTATTTCAATTCTTGCGGGCATCAACATTGAAAAACTGGAGGTAACCTTTTCCCAGGCGGGTAACATCGTTAGAGCCATGCCTAACACTCCCGGTCAGATTGCCGCGGGTATTACCTGCTTCAGCTCAAAAAAATCCTTGCCAGCCGGGGATCAAGCGATGGTGGAAAAAATTCTCGGATCCTTGGGGCCGGTAATTCCCGTCCCCGAAGAGTATATGGATGCCGTAACGGCCGTAAGTGGCAGTGGTCCCGCCTACCTTTTTGAGTTTATCGCCGCCCTCCGGGACGGTGGCATTAAAGCAGGATTAGCTCCTGATCTGGCATATAGACTGGCATTAGAAACAACACTGGGGTCCTCACGCCTTCTTGCCCGCACCGGGGAAATGCCTGAGATCCTGCGCGACCGCGTTAGTTCACCCGGGGGAACTACCCTGGCGGGGTTAAAAGTAATGGACGATCGAAATTTTCGGAAAATCATGGAAGACACGGTAATTGCTGCTAAAAAACGCTCAATTGAGCTTTCTGACGCATGATTACGTGGATATGAGCCTATGTTTGTCAGCACTTAATTAGAGGCAGGAGATCGATTCAACCGGACAATCAATTAAACCGCCATGACCTTACTGGAGAAAGGAAAAATAGTTGTTACTGGTGGTGCCGGATTTATTGGCAGTGCGCTCATATGGGCTTTAAACCGACGCGGTCTTAATAATATTCTGGTGGTGGATTTTCATAGCGATGATGAAAAGTTTAAAAATTTAGATCTATTGCAATTTGATGATTATCTGGAAGCAGATCAGTATATAGATAAAATTCACGCCAACTCTTACTTATTTAAAGAAACCCAGGTGATTTTTCATCTTGGCGCCTGTTCCAGTACTACGGAACGCAATGTCCGTTATCTCTTCGAAAACAACTATGAATATACTAAGCGTCTCGCTCATTGGGCATTGAATCATGACACCCGCTTTATCTATGCCTCATCGGCGTCCACCTATGGCGATGGCTCCCACGGGCTGATCGATCATGCCGATCAACTCGATCAGCTTCAACCGTTGAACCTTTATGCCTATTCAAAACATCTTTTTGATGTCTACGCGCATCAGCAGGGGTTGCTCGATAAAATTGTTGGCCTTAAATATTTCAATGTTTTCGGCCCTAACGAATATCACAAAGGAGATATGCGAAGTGTCGTAAATAAGACCTTTCACCAAATCCGAGAGTCCGGCATAGCAAAACTTTTTAAAAGTTATCATGCGGACTATAATGACGGCGAACAGAAGCGCGATTTTCTCTATGTTAAAGATGCCGCGAATATGACGCTGCATCTTGCGGAAAAAACAGAAGCATGCGGTATTTTTAATATCGGTAGCGGTACCGCTAATACCTGGATTGATCTGGTCTCTCCCCTTTTCCCCGCTATGGGTTTGCCCAGAAAAACAGAATTTATCGATATGCCTGAGCCTCTGCGGGCTAAGTATCAATACTTCACCCAGGCCGATATTTCCCGTCTACGTTATACCGCTTATGATCATCCTATCACGGATTTATCATCAGCCGTCACCGATTATGTAGAAAATTACCTCCTTCAAAATAAATATTTAGGGAGTGTGGCGTAATCGTTATATTATAAATTATAATGGACGCGCGATATACGTCCTCGGAGTTTCTGCTTCTAAATCGTGCGCGACCCCACCGTTATACGCTGAATCATAGATCACACATCATATCCGTTTATACTTATGAACTTATCACTTACTGCTTATAGCTTACAGCAAACCCAATTTTTAGCTTTTCATCAGGTCTTTTATTTTAAAAACTTCAGGCCATCAAAATGGCAGCTACAGATGTCACATTGAAAAAAACTTCTTTCGGTCAAACCATGCGCCCAGACACCTGGTGGGTGCAACCCCTTATTATTTTTCTCGGTTTGTCATTATTCATTGTCTACGCAACGTGGGCGGCATTTCAGGGTGAACACTATAGCTCGGGTCCTTATCTTTCACCCTTTTATTCACCCGAGTTTTTTGGCGACTCCTCTCACAGCTGGTTTGGTCCCAAACCTGGTTGGTGGCCACTCTGGCTTCCATGGTCGCCGGCATTTCTAATTCTCTGGGCCCCTGCCGGATTTCGCCTGACCTGCTATTATTACCGCGGAGCTTATTATAAGGCTTTCTGGGCAGATCCTCCATCCTGCACCGTAAGTGAACCAAGAAAGTCCTACCGCGGTGAAAATTCCTTGCCCCTCATATTGCAGAATGCGCACCGCTATTTTCTCTATCTCGCTCTCATCTTTCTCATTATTCTTTCCTATGATGTATGGAAGGCGCTTTGGTTTGTCGACCCACTTAGCGGGGAGGTTTCTTTTGGAATCGGGCTGGGTACTGTTGTTCTTGCCATTAATGTTATTCTGCTCAGCGGCTACACCCTGGGCTGTCACTCCCTGAGGCATCTCGTCGGTGGCTTCCTCGACCAAATATCCAAGTCCCCGGTTAGACAACGCGCCTACGGCTGTGTGAGTTGCTTGAATCGACAACATATGTTTTGGGCCTGGCCAAGCCTTTTGTGGGTCTTATTCGCCGATGTTTATGTTCGTTTATGCTCTATGGGGATTTGGGCCGATTGGAGGTTTTTTTAGTGACTGAGTTCCAGACATTTGAACATGATGTCCTGGTAATCGGAGCTGGGGGGGCGGGGTTGAGAGCTGCGATCGAGGCCTCAGCCAGTGGTGTATCGGTAGGATTGATTTGTAAATCACTACTCGGAAAAGCGCACACCGTAATGGCTGAAGGGGGCATTGCCGCAGCTTTGGGAAATGTAGATAACCGCGATAACTGGAAGGTTCACTTTTCTGACACAATGCGAGGGGGCCAGTATATAAACAATTGGCGCATGGCGGAGCTGCATGCGAGAGAAGCCCCTGAGCGTGTTCGCGAACTGGAGGCATGGGGCGCAGCCTTCGACCGCACGAAGGATGGCCGTATTCTGCAAAGAAACTTTGGAGGCCATAAATACCCGCGATTAGCGCATGTCGGGGACCGCACAGGATTAGAGATGATACGCACCCTTCAGGACCACGGAATTCACCAGGGGTTTGAAGTCTACATGGAATATACCGTTCTAAGCCTCCTCCAGGAAGGCGGTCATATTTCTGGCACTGTTGCCTACACCCGTGAACGCGGGCGATTTATCGTTTTCAAAGCTAAAGCCGTCATCTTAGCCACAGGTGGAATTGGAAAAGCCTATAAAATTTCCAGCAATAGTTGGGAATGTACAGGAGATGGCCATGCCCTCGCTTATCATGCCGGCGCTGAATTAATTGACATGGAATTTGTCCAATTTCACCCCACTGGTATGGTTTGGCCTCCAAGCGTGAGTGGAATACTCGTTACCGAAGGCGTTCGGGGCGAAGGCGGCATTCTCCTTAATAATGAAGGGCGGCGTTTCATGTTCGATGAAATCCCCGAAAACTATAAAGCCCAAACCGCAGATAATCCTGAGGAAGGTTGGCGCTACACACAGGGTGATAAATCCGCACGCCGCCCGCCGGAGTTGCTTACCCGTGATCACACCGCTCGCTGCATCGTAAAAGAAATCAAGGAAGGCCGAGGGAGCCCTCACGATGGCGTCTACCTGGACATCTCATGGGTAAAAGAAAAACTCTCCAATTCAAGCGAGCACATAATGAGAAAACTTCCCAGCATGTATCATCAATTCAAACAATTGGCCGACATTGATATCACGCAGGAAAAGATGGAAGTCGGGCCCACTACCCATTACGTGATGGGAGGAATCCATGTCGATGCGGAATCCCAAAAATCTTCCGTCCCCGGTCTCTTCGCCTGCGGAGAATGCGCAGCAGGAATCAACGGGGCCAATCGTCTTGGGGGTAACTCCTTATCAGATCTTCTGGTCCTCGGTAAACGAGCTGGTGAATTCGCCGCAGAATATGCTAAGGAAAATAACCTTGGGGCTATCAACCCCCAAGAGGTAGAGGTGATTACAAAGCAGGCAGTAGAACCCTTTGAGCGCGAAGTCGGCTCGGAAAATACCGAAAACGCCTATTACATTCAAAATGATCTCCAGGAATTAATGCAGAATCTCGTAGGCATTGTGAGAAATGAAGAGGAGATGGTCAGCGCCCTTGAAGGGATCGAAAACCTTTGGCATAGAACGAAACAAACTGCCGTAAGTGGCAACCGGGATTACAATCCCGGCTGGCACACCGCTCTCGATTTACAAAACCTGCTCACTGTCTCTGAAACGATCACCCGGTCTGCTATCGAACGTAAAGAAAGCCGTGGGGCTCACTTCCGGGAAGATTATCCCGAAAAAGAGGATGCCTTTAGCAAATTCAACATCGTCGTGCAAAAAGCAGAAGATGGTTCGATGCGAATCAGCCATAAACCCATTATCGAGATGCCGGATAATCTTAAATTAATTATCGGGGAGATGAAGTAATCTTGAAAGCAACCTTCAGCATCTGGCGCGGAGACAAAAGTGGTGGTAAGTTTATCGACTACGAAACTGTGATCTCAGAAGGGATGGTCGTTCTCGATGCTATTCATCAAATCCAGGCAGAACATGCCAATGATCTCGCCTGTCGCTGGAATTGCAAAGCCGGTAAATGCGGGTCATGTTCTGCTGAAGTTAACGGCATGCCAAAGTTGATGTGTATGACACGACTTAATGATGTCCCCCTCGATAAACCCGTTACTGTTGAACCGATGAAAGCCTTTCCCTTAATAAAAGATTTGATCACTGATGTGTCATGGAATTTTCAGGTGAAAAAAAGTATAAGAAAATTTAAACCCCGCTCCCCTGATGATGCGGATGGCACGTGGCGTGTTGCGCAAGAAAACATTGACCGCGTACAGGAGTTTCGCAAATGTATCGAATGCTTTCTTTGCCAGGATGTATGTCATGTCTTGCGAGAGCATACCCTGCACGATGAGTTTATTGGCCCACGAGCCCTTGTCTACGTGGCTGCTCTTGAAATGCATCCGCTGGATACCGAAAAGAGAACTGAGGAGTTAAAAAAAGCTCATGGTATCGGTTACTGTAATATCACAAAATGCTGCACCCATGTCTGTCCTGAAGAAATAACAATTACCGACAATGCCATCATTCCCCTCAAAGAACGTGTGGTCGATGAATTTTATGATCCAATCACCCGTTTTTTGAGTCGCTTCAGGTCTGAATAATCAATATATATAAACCCGATGTCAGCGTTAAAGCTAAAACCAATAAGTAGAGATTCTATTCCCTCCGCATTAAAAAAAGTAACGCGGTATCGCTTGCTCAATGAATCAGTTGCCGCAGAAAGTATTTGCCTCGATGTTTTAGAAATTGAACCCGAAAATCAAGAGGCGTTGATTCTTCTCTTACTGGCAATGACCGATCAATATCTTGAGGGATACAATGTCAGTAAAAAACGCATTCAAGAAGTCCTTGACCGCATAAGCGACAACTATGAACGCAACTATTACGCGGGGATTGCTTGTGAAAAACGCGCCAAGGCACAGCTTGATAAAAATTCTCCCGGTTCAAATTTTGTCGCATATGATTTATTTCACGACGCCATGGATTGGTATGATAAAGCCGAACCGCTGCGCCCCACCGGGAACGATGATGCTGTCCTTCGCTGGAACACCTGTGCCCGTTTAATTATGCGCCATAAACTCGTCCCCAAAACGGAAGAAAAGATTATAACCCTTTTAGAATAAAAGGGTTACGCTGTAAACGAATAGCTAATCTCCCGATCCCCCGAACACTATTCTACAGCCATAAACTTTATCTTATGGGGTGCAGAGAGAAAGGCATTAATGTACCCCATGATGTCTCTCCCACAAGGTGACAGCGGAAGCGAAGCTTGGCCATCCAGAGAACTTTGGTAAAACCTGTGGTATGAATTAATGAAGGTTCGGCCACACCATAATCACACACTTCTACTTAGCTGCCCACTATAAATAAACAAACTCCGGATTTTCATTCGCTATAGCTGACCCCCAAATCTTCACCTTCAAGGTTATCGCTTACCGCCAGATATGACATATCGCTTATGCCTTACTTCATGCTAAATCCATTTAGCTCTGCAGGACGATGCGCATTCCTTTTTTCTACATCTCTAATAAACACATCCATCTGGTCTATAATTTCAGCGATAAACTTTTCAACCTCCATTTCACTCCCCTCAGCTTCAAGTAAAACACGTCCATCGGGAAGATTTTCAACGAAGCCACAGACTTCAAATTCACGGGCACTTTTAATACATTGATAGCGAAATCCCACCCCCTGTACTTTACCCTTAAAATATACACGACAATGAAAAACGTCCATATTCATTGGTGCAAAGAGAGTTACCTTCTTATTAACAAAAGGCCAAACAATTTTCACTTGACGGGCTTAGACCTTTTTCATGCCATACGTGCAGCAATTAGAAAAGCGTTTGTCACCTGCTTTTGATCAATTTTTTAAACATTAACATAAGGTTCCTGGAACCTGAGGCCGATAAGACCTATGAGCAACTTTGATTTTGAAAATTACTCGGAAGGTGAATGGGAAGATCGCGGTGAAACTGTGTGGAGCGAATTCGATTGGCAGCAATACCTCCAACAAAACGACCGGGATATCGAGAAGTTTCGTTCCTGTTATGATAAGGTTAAAAAAAAATCTGATCCAGTAACCGAGGCCGCTTCTTTAATGGGATGGGACCTTGAAGACTGGTCACACATCGATCTTACTTACGATGACCCCAATAATGGCTTGGGTGATATCAGCGGAAAAATGCGTGAAGATGAAGAATCAGAATATGATGACCTGGATCCCTATACTCTACATAGACACCCTGTTTTCATCGTTACACGAGGGCTTCACCTCGACTTGAAAAAAAACTGGGAAGCATACATGAAACAATATCCCCGTGCATTCAGCCCGGATTTATCCTGGCAATACAGCAATGCCATTCATCACGGGGAAATAAATGCAGTCCTTTCAATCCAGGCAATTGACATGGGAGATTACTCACTCGCGATCTGTCTTCTCAAATCAGCCTTAAGCGCTCTCAATCAGTTGATTAGCATAATTCAGCAGTTGCCGGATAACAGTCCTGAAGTAGCAGCATATTTTAAAAAAGATTCTTTAAAACGCCTTTTTGATTTACGTGAAGTGTGGTTGCGAATGATGAGCGAGTGTCGTGAAGAATTGCAGCGTCGTTACCAGGACGGGGAATAGTTGTCTTAGTCATGTCACTCTGGAAAGAAATTCGTCAGCTTTTATCGCGCAATGCGCATCCTCGACCGACTCTTCGCAAGCAGTTGCGCCTAGCGGCACGAGGTGACCAGACCGCCTACCTCCATCTCGTAGACCATTATTTGAACTTCACCACTGAGTACATTTACCTCAATGGGGTAACTCCTCCCTCAGAAGTTTACAGCCAATCGATAAAATTGTTTTTTACTCTCTGGGAACGACTGCCTTTTACTTCACGATTATCTGATTTTGAGCGAATGCTTGCACTTTCCCTGATTAAGGAGAAATCAACTTTGGCCATTCCGAAAAGCGCTTTGGACGGGAATATAATGAAGACCTTACCCCTTTTTCGATTTTTACTTATTACCCATGAAATGGAAAACTGGCAACATCATTGGATAGGTCTGGCCTGTCGATTGAAAAGAAAAGATTTAGAGGATCGTCTATTGTCGATGCGTTGTGAATTTTGTGGGATCAATGCTACCTTGCTGGAAGAGGATGAAAAACATTGCCTCGAAGCAATTGTCCGAGATTTGGACTCCGCTATCGCCCTCAAAGAGCGGGCTGCCCTCTGCAAAAAAATCAAGCGCTATCCCAAAATAAAAAATTTTAAATCTGATTGGCTCAACCTCAGATGTGAGATCGTCGAGCTTCGGCAGGAAATTAGATTATCCAATGAGGATCGTGATCGATTTTTAATGGAACTCGGAAATAACCTGCATTCAGCAAAAATACTCCAGCCTCAGTGGGTTGAACGCATGTTTAACAGCATCCATTTCGAGAGCTTTCCCGATGTCAGAGCTGGCTGATTTTCAGCGATAAAGCAGTCTGTTCACTGATACCGCTTATCATATTCAGTAATCTACTTATTGGCGATTTCAAATAAGCCTTCCGCTATAGGCTTTTCTTGAAATAATAAATCATTTATGCCTCCAAGAGCGATTGATTAGGGACCCTGCGGCTTATCCCCTAATCGCTACTTTGAAGTGGCTTCAGCTTCCTCGCCATCTCCTGACGCAGGTCTTTAATTTGATTTTCGTAATTCTCACGCGTTCTCGCGAGATTTGTGGATAAGTTTTCGTAGATACGCCGGTTCGACTCATGAAGCTGCCGTTCCGCCTCTTTACACAGCGCATCGATTTTACTTTCTTGCAGCGCTTCTGTTTCCTTTACTTTGGATGACAACTCCCTTCTCAATGTCTGTGCCTGTTGTCTCGCATACTCTTTCAGGGAATCATATCCGTTATCGCTATTGCCGTGCTTATAAGTCCGGAGTCGGGACATTCCACTTGCTAAATTATCCTGCATGTGCCGGTTCGATTCATGAATACGCTTCTCCGCTTCTTTACGTAAATCTTCAATTTTAGTGTTTTGTACTTTTCCAGCTTCTATAATACTCGCTGATAATTCTTTTTTTATGACTCGCGTCTGTTCTTTTGTAAATTCTCTCAATGCCTCAATCTCTTTATCTTCGAGATTTCGAGATCCCGCGCTCACGGTTGCAATATTTTCCTTTAAGCGGCGCATACTTTCAGCAAGTTTTCGGGCATAATCATGGCGGATATTTTCTAACTTTTTATCCTGAACACGGTTCATCTGTTCGATGACTTGCAAAAGCTCATTCCGCATTCTCTTATCACCTGTATCCAACTTTTCCGCCGTTGTATTTCTTAACTGTTCACATTCAGCAATCAACCGATGTTCCGTTTTTTCCAGAATTTCTCGGGTGATTCTCTCGCTGCGGCTCTCCATCTTTCCAGTAATAGACGAGGCCATTAAATTTAAAGCCCGGTGATTTTCTCGGCGTATGTGATCTTCATGTTCCCTTAAGTCTTTAATCCCTACCCCATATTCCTCCTGTTTTTTAGAGACAGCGTATACCGCTTGCAATCTTGTATCTAACTCCTTGATCGTTTGATTTATATAAGTGTCTAACCGCTGGCGCAATTGACTATTGGTCTCTTCCAGGTGCTGGGTTGATTGACGGCGAAAATTATCCACACTGCTGGCAAACATACGCCGCGTAGATTTTGTTATACTCTCTCTCTCCGTCTGCACTTTTCTGCTAATATCATTAATCTCTCTTCGGCTTTCCAGACGATGTTCGTTTAATCTCAAATTAAATGCTTCCTCAATATTCTCTACCGCTTCCTCAAATCCATGATGAAAGTGATAGCCCTGGGCCCGCTGATCATCGTCATAGCGCCGTCTCTCCGTCATTATTTGTTTTTCAAAGAGCTGAATGGTCCTGGCTGTTGTATAGATCAAGAGAAAAACGGCTATGGCTGCGCCACCCGCCATATAGGCCCAGTTATACCGTATATCAAGTAGAGACATGCTCAGGAGCACAGGCACCGAGAAGGCAAAAATATACGCCCATGCGGGAAATAAATCCGCTAAATAAACAGAGATCTTCTTATTCATTAATATAAAGTATTTTACCCAGCAGGAATGGCTTGCAGAGTGACCCATGGGTCACCGCCACCCATTTTTTATTTTCCAATTGTGCTTCTATGGTTATGGCCGTAGTTCCTTGCGAAATCTTCAATGAGAATTCAAATCCGGAATGGAGAATCTCATCCTCCTGCTCAAACATATAATCTAATTCTCTTCTTTCGATAAAAAATCGGCTGTCAAATAATTCTTCGTCAATTTTGCAACGTAAGTTTCGAATCTTAGAACGATCTTTTGAAAAGCACCACCCGCGCAAACGGGTATTATTTCCGTTGGATTTATAATTCTCCGGCTCATCTATTTGAAAACAAAATCCGTGATTTACTCGATAGCTTCTCCCATTTTCAGTTTTATTTATAATACTGCTGCCCCCCATCTCTTCGGGGTTCATAAAAGCGATTTCTACAATGGCGAGCCATTCGTCAGTATCTGCTTTTTGGGCTTCGAGGATAAATGTCGATTTGTCACTGGAGGTGGGTACCGAGACATCAAAACCTGAATGGATAATCGCTAATTCTTCTCCGAGCACTAACAATTCGGACCTTTTAATCCCGTAGTTACCATTGTATTCAGAGTCAGATGTTCGGTAACGGATTGCCGATACTTCGGTTAAGTTTTTATCAAAGCACCACCCGCTAATATTTACTATCCCCTCTTTAAGGGTTGATCTACGCACCCATTCAATCTCGAAAATGAAATCGTTATCTCCTTCGTACCCGATGCCTTTTGGAGTCATCGGTACATTCGGGCTTAACCTGGGTAACAATATATCTTCACCATGCATGAGAGCAACAGATGGAAAACCTCACAGGCTATCATATATAACATTATTATTTCAATGCTTAAATTAAACCATGGATAATTGCACCCTGAGGTCTAAGATAAAATAAAGTTATCCTGCCTTTCTTCTCCTTTTTAATCTCTTTTTTGTTATTCTTTTTAAGCCGGTGCTTTTTTTCACAGTTGTATTTTTTCTTTTTTTGGAAAGTTTCGTCTTTTTACTCTTAGCTCCAGTTTTTTTGGAGATTGTTTTTTTCCCGCTTTTTTTAATCTTTGTTTTCTTTTTTTGGCGCTGACTCCGCTCTTTAATCTCTTCTCTTCTTTCAGGACCATGTCTTCATTTATTTTTTTCTGCAGCTCATTTAGCTTAGTATTCTGCTCGGCAGTGGCATTATCAATGGCCGTTTGGATCTCCGCATGAAAAATACTTTCAGATACTTCAAGATCTTTTTTCGACAAAGTCCCTTCAAATTTTTCCTGGGTCCCTGCCAGGAATGATTTTAATTGTTCGTCATACTTTTGTAGTCTTCTTTTATAAGTTGATTCTAAATCTTTTCGCGTTGAAACCAGTTTCTTTTCCCAGAGTTTACTCATATCATTATTCTGACTCTCAATTTTATGCAGGGAAGCATTGTAAACAGATAATGACTTATCTATTGATTTTTGAAATTTTTTTAGGAGTCGGTCCCCATGATTGGTAAGATCTTTTTTGAATACTGTTTCCTTAATCTGTTTTTTATTGACCTCATAGAGGGATTTTAGCCTTTCCTCCGCGGTGCCGACCATCGCCCCTATTTCATTATGAAGTATTTTCCTCGAAGCTTCATTTTCTTCATTAATTTCCCGCTTGAAATCTTTTAATAGGGCTGAATTTACTGAACAATTTTCTTCTAACAGGCGCTTAAATTCCTTTCCCAGGTTGTATTCAAAATCTCTTAAATTCTCTTTGTATCGACGGTTTAAAGTTTCGAGCTTAGATCCACGCAGCTGTGTTGCTCTGACCGCAGTAAAACCAATTAAAAATAAAGTTATTAAAGTTGCGCCAACGACCAATACCCAATCAAAGAGGACACCGGTAAACGCCAGGCCGAAAAGAACCGGAACTGATGAGGCTAAAGCTATTATCCAATACGGATAACAATCCGCCAATAGAATTGAAATATTCTTATTCATAAGTGAAATGGATTCTCCGAGGAAGTAATGGGCGACAGAGTGTTCCCTGCACAACGGTCAACCATTGACCATCATCTACATATGCTTCCAGGGTAATGGGAGTTGTTCCCGGTCGCGGGCTTACCGGTATTTCAAACCCTGAATGGAGCATGGTATGGTGTTCGCCGAATAAATCTATCAGTTCTATTCTCTCCAATTTATACCTTCCTTCAATATATGCCCGGTCAGTCCTGCAACGAATGCTTTTAATTTCCGCTAACCTATCGGTAAAACACCAGCCTCGCAGGAAATAATCAAGGCCATCCGCTTTAATATTTTCTGATTCATAGAGATTAAAAAGAAAACCATTTTTTACACGATACTGATCTCCATTAGAATCAATACGCTGGTAAAGTTCCTCAATAGCTTCTTTCCCGAGAGAACTACTGAGCGTGCCTTCTGTCACTTTCAACCACTTCTCACTATTATTTATTTGGGCTTCCAGAGTAAATCGGAATTCACTCTGTTGCGCAGGTACCATGATTTCAAATCCTGAGCTGAGAATTCCTTTATTCTCTCCGAACTTCGCAGATTCATTTCGTTCGATACCATAACATCCGATAAATTCCCGGTCTTTTATTTTAATGCGGACATTGCTCACCTCGTCTAAGTTTTCAGAAAAGAACCACCCGCTGATATAAATGTTGTTATAATCCGTGGAAAAGTTGCGAACTTCATCTATATCGAATCGAAAGCCATTTTTGCCAACAATCCCTTTTACTATTTTAATATGGGGATTCTCTGTGGTTTCTCCCGCCATAATCGAGTGAGAATAATATTTAGAAAGTGCAAATATTATTATTACTTATAATCTAAGCAATATTATTTTAGGGTAAATGGTTATATCAAAGAGTAACTCCTTGAGACTTTATTTTATATCACTCTCATTTTATTGAAAAACTTTAGGAGTGATGAACATTGAAATCCGTGGAACTCCAGGTCCAGTTCTCAAAAATTCTGACTGATCTCATCAATTCACTTTACCTTTCCGCGCACATTAGGTTTAACTATCATAAAATATTATTAATTTATGATAGAACCGATAGGGATTTGAGGATATAATACTGAAGACAATGTTTTAGTATTAAGCACGGATTTGGAAAGAGAGGCGCATTGACTTGGAAATTCCTAAATTAAAAATTCCAACTGTGAAGTTTGAAAAACTATTGGAATCCTATGCTCCCTATCTGACCAAGATTGGATTGGGTGGATTCGCTGCCATGATAGGGATTGGCATCGCAAGTCTTAAGAAATTGGGTTTAACCCTAATCTCAGTCCTGCCATTGTTTTTTCTCGCCACCTTTTTTGTCTTCATTTGGATTATCGGGCATCATATAGAAAAAGCCTTAGAAAAGAGAAGTGTCTCAGAGATCGATGAAGAGAAAATGTCTGAATTCAGAAAAAAACTGGAAGCCAGAAATTCTGAAGATGAGTTTGTCGATATATGAGGGATGACCGATGCTTCAGGTTGTAAGGATGAATACCATCTATTTGGCATGCGCTCCTCTCTCAGCCCGCATCAAGTCGGGGAAGACTATGAGAATGATTGTCAGATCAAATCCATCTCCTCCACAGCAATAACTTGCTGGAGAGAAGGTGTGGTGGATCGCTTCGTTTGCCTCATATTCACCCAAATAATCCTGGTGCTTATACTTGCCGCTCTTACAGCGGCAATTGAACGAGCCGGTTGGTGTGTGAGGATTGGAGACTGGCGAGGCACATTTCAATGGCCATGCGGCCGTCTTTCCCTGTAACCGAAGGTTCACGGTCTGCACGGATACAGTCGATATACTCTTGTAGCATGGCCGCATAGGCCTCAAGTCGAACAGGATCTGCTGGATTCGTAATTGTCAATGCCGGTTGCTCCCAAATTGTCTCCCAGCCCTTATTCGTTGATAAATTCAGTTTGCCTAAACCATCGAGATTGAGAAGTCCTTTCTCTCCCATAATCTGCACGCTCATACGGGTTCCCGGGAAAGTGTTACCTGGCATTTCACCCGAAGTCCACATTTGGGCAACCCCTCCATTATCGAAATTTATTTCAGCCATTGCACTCATATCAGAGACTTGATGCTCACCATAACTCTGCACCTTGCCATATATACTGATCGGCTCACTGCCCATAAGATAGCGTATGAGGTCAAAGGTGTGAGAGCAGAGCCCCATATACATGCCCCCTCCCGCTGGATCGAGATAGAATGGCCGTGTTGCTATTTCCTCCAATGACGCGTTGAGTGGGACGTGGCAAATAATTAATAGCTGGCAAACTTTGCCGATACGGTCTTCATCCAATATTTTTCGTGCCTGTTTAAAGACTCCACGGAATCGCCAGTGTTTTACCTGCATTAGCTTAATTCCGGCATTGCTACAGCCTTCAATCATAGCGTCACACTGCTTCAGGTCGGGTGCCATGGGCTTCTCAACGAGGACATGCTTCCCCGCGGCAGCGGCTATCAAGGTCTGCTCGTGATGAACCTGTTCCGGTGAAGTAATGACAATCGCCTTGATATCTTTCCGTGAAATTAACCTTTCAATTGACTCCTCGTGATCGATTCCATATCTTTCGCAAGTTGCGGAGATCTTTTACCACAGGCCACCGCGACGAGACGCGCCCTATTCGTGTATTTAGCTATGCATTCCGAGTATGTGCGGCCCATAAAACCCGCGCCTATCATGCCAACCCCTATTTCGTCAGTCATGAGAAAGGAGTAATGGGCTAAAGGTTCAATGGCCAACAAATTTTTTCCTCTATCGCGCTCGTCATGAATCCCCTCGGAGTAATGGTATTTTATCTCCAGACTATTGCTTGAGCTGCTTCATTCTTATCTAAAATAAGTGTAGGAAAATATTTTATTTTCATCTAAGTTCTTAGTGTTATGAGAACTGAACACGATTCCATGGGTAAAATGCAAGTGCCTGATGAAGCCCTTTACGGGGCATCTACGCAACGCGCGGTATTAAATTTTCCCATCAGTGACCGACATATGCCTGACGGTTTTATTAAAGGTTTAGCACTGATTAAATCAGCCTGTGCAACGGCGAATGAAGAGCTGGGTAAATTAAGCGGGAAAAAGGCTGAACTCATCAGGGAAGCAGCACAGGAGGTTGCTGAAGGAAAGCATATGGATCAATTCCCCGTTGATGTATTTCAAACCGGCTCCGGGACCTCTTCTAATATGAATATCAATGAAGTAATCGCGAACCGCGTCAGTCAATTAGCGGGAAATTCGATTGGATCCAAGGAACCCGTCCACCCCAATGATGATGTTAATATGGGTCAATCGTCTAATGACATTGTGCCTTCAACCCTCCATGTCAGTGTTGCCGTCGCGATCAAGGACAATCTGTTGCCGGCCCTTGAGCACCTCGCCACAGCACTCGAGGTAAAAGCCCAGGCATTTGGTGACATCGTAAAGATTGGACGCACGCACCTCATGGACGCTACTCCATTGACTTTAGGTCAGGAGTTCTCCGGCTATTTATCCCAGGTGCGTAAAAGTATTAAACGCACAGAGAGCTGTCTCCAGCCCCTCGGCGAACTTGCTATCGGTGGCACCGCGGTGGGTACGGGAATTAATTGTCATTCGGATTTTCCCGGTAAAGTTTGTAAAATTCTCTCAGACTATACGGGGATCAATTTTCGCGAAGCCGAGAACCATTTTGAAGCACAAGGCGGACGTGACGACACCGTCGAGGTTGCAGGTATGCTAAACACCATCGCCGCAAGTTTGACAAAAATAGCCAATGACATTCGTTTGCTCAGCTCTGGTCCAAGATCGGGGCTCGGTGAAATCACGCTTCCCGTCACACAGCCGGGCTCATCGATCATGCCCGGAAAAGTTAACCCCGTAATGAGTGAGATGCTGGTGCAAGTATGTATTTATGTACAGGGCATGTGCAACGTGGTATCGATGTGTGGACGCGATGGGCATTTTGAGCTCAACGTCACCATTCCTCTCATTGCTTATTCCCTGCACGATTCTATTCGCTGTCTGAGTAACGGCGCCCGCACTTTTGCAGACAGTTGTGTTACGGGTATTGAAGCCAATAGCGAAAGATGCCAGGAGCTCGTCGACCGCTCACTTATGCTCGTCACCGCCTTGAATCCATATATCGGCTACGACAAAGCGGCAGAAGTGGCAAAAACGGCATTCTCTGAAAATAAGACCTTGCGAGAAGTGGTCCTCGAAAAAGAACTGCTTGATGAAAAAACTCTCGATAAGGCCCTCAATCCCCTGGATATGACCAAGCCGTAATATTCTTATAAACTATATCGTATATGTGATTGCCGAACGGCTGGCTTCGCTGCTTATCGCACATGGCACTTAGCTTAAGCTCCGTTGAAAGCTAAGACAATATTGCGCTTATGCGGAGCGGTGCGGTGCTCCCATAAATAGACCCCCTGCTAGGTGCCGAGACAAAGTCGGCCGTTGATAAAGGGGATGACTTCTGCTGTTCGAGTAAGCGCCATCTTGATATGACTGGGCATGTCGTCGGGCCCCTCCTGGGTATGAGTAAAGTCCGGATTATTCTCTGGAACGAGCTTATCAAAATACAGTTCCAAATCACTTCGCACCGAGGGGTCGGCATTCTCCATGATGATCAGACTGCAACTGGTGTGCTGACAATAAACGGTAACTGCACCTTCCCTTAAGCTACTCCGTATTAAGGTATCACTAATCGCGTCAGTAATCTCATAGGTGCCTTTACCTCTGGTCCTCACGGTGATTATTTCATTGTATACCGTCATCAATAAAGAGGCACAGATTTGAAAATGTCAGTTGCCGGCATCAAGCCACACTCCCTATGGATTCCAGCTTAACCTTTGTCACCAGCACCAACGACTCTCGAGTTGGGATTCAATTCCTCTATTTTGGACTCTGGAGTGATTTCTAACAATTCACCAGGCGCTTCACTTGATAGCTCGGAAGATTCTTCAGGGGATACTATCTGTACGATTTCCTCTTCGGCAGGTTCCTCAGGGATGAGGGGGTCCTCCACAAGCTCTTCTATTGGTTTTGCTATGACACGCACATTATATCCCATTTCCTCCCCATCCCGATTAACCTTAACGCTAATAAACTGACCTTCTCGGGCATAGAAGAAGGCGTTCCGCACATCACTGACTTTAGAAATACTGTTACCATCAATGCTGACAAGCACATCTCCGGGAAACATTCCCGCTCTCTCGGCCGGCGTATTCGCATGAATTTTTTTGAGAACAATCTGTATACCGTCCTTGATTGTATTTTGCTCTTCAGAGTCAAACCCGATCCAGCCATAAGTAACTTTTCCGGAAAAGAGAAGGTCATCCCTCACACGCAATGCCGCGCGGGCGGGCAGAATATAGGATGCCTGCAATTCTCTCAATACACCTATCTGCACACCGACCAGTTTGCCATTGAGATCAAGTAGAGGAGCTCCGTCTTCACCTACCGCCCGAGGGATGGAAGCACGAAGGTATGTACAAGGAAACATACTCTCTCCAAACCCACTTTCCTGTCCCCCAATAATTCCCAGGTAAGGCGTTGGATCCAATTCAAAAGGGGTGCTTAACCGCACCACCATTGTCCCAATAGGGGGTAATCCGGTAGTATCAGTGAGGTGAAGATAATTAAATTTCTCCGGTAGAGTACTGACCTGAAGCAGAGAAAGGTTGTTCGTTATATCATCGCCTGCGGTCTCTGCCAGATATTCGATCCCACGATGGACGACCCATACACGATCCGCATCTGAAGCGAGCACCGCGTTGGTCAGAATATGACCTTCACGACTGATAAAAAACCCGGTGCCCATCCTGACTTCAATATCCGGGTCTCCCATTTCCGTAACACCTTCATAGGCAGCCTTTACATGAACGATGGCATCTTTATTCTCTTCAAAGATACCGACAATTCGTTTTTGAAGGCTTAAAAAATCCCCATTTTCTATGGCCGATATGGAGAGCGGTAAGGCCAAAAAAAAACAGACAAGCGGCAGGTAATCAAAAAGGCGCCTCATCTGCTATTTTCTAACGGCCGAAGGTTGCAGGGATAACGTGAAGATCAGTTTGGGATTTATTCTCGAATAATTCATTGCCCAGTCTGGAGCTGTAATCAGGAGCATGGCTGAATGTTCGAGTGGCCATTACTTTTCTAAATTTATCGCTTTGCTCTTTAGGTTTCGGCGTTATATCGATGACAAAAAATGCGTGAGACTGCTTTTTGGGGTCGTTTTTTGCGAGATCGAGAGCGGCTATATCAAGGCTTGTCAGATTTTTTTCAAAATTGGCTGAGGATGACGTTTCTGCGGCAAGAGTAGTTTGTTCTGTTTCATTTGTCGTAAACCAACCGTAATGATAAATAGCAAAGGTGATGGTAAAAACAGAGGCAACTGCTATGGGGAGAACCATCTGAAGGTGAGTTTTCAAAAAATGATAGCAATCGGCATACCAGGGCTCGGGATGGACAAGCGCCTGCAGGGTCTTCTGCCGTAACTCACGGTCAAACTTATCCCAGAATTCCTTGCTCGGTTTTTCTTCCCTTTTCAGAAGCAACAAGGATTCCAGGCTGATTTTTTGAACTGTATTATTATTATCTAATGCCATTGATAATCGTGGATAGCTTAATCTAAATAATCATGAAGGTAAGCTTGTAACTGTTGCTTTGCGTAATGCAACCGTGATCGCACTGTGCCGACGGAGCATTTCATGACCTTGGAGATGTCATGGTGGCTAAGCCCTTCTATTTCATATAAAACCACAACTGTTCTATGTTTATCAGACAGTTTTTGCAGTGCTTCGTTCAATTTTTCCTGCAGTTCACTCATAAGCGCCGATTTTTCAGATTTAACTTTTACGGACAGCGCTTCTACAATTTCTGAGGAGCTTACTTCTTCATTAATGTTTTCAAAACTAAAAAAGCGCCGCATGCGGTTACGCTTAAGATGACTGAAGGTGGCGTTTACGGCGATGCGGTAAAGCCAGGTGTAAAAGGAAGATTTTCCTTTAAAACGTTTAATCGAACTAAAAGCCTTTATGAAGGTCTCTTGCGTAATGTCCGCAGCGTCTTCGCGATTAGAGCATAAATTGTAAATTATGGAATAAAGCCGCTCCCGGTATTTTAAAATCAGCTGATCAAAGGCAGCGACATCACCAGACTGTACACGGCGCACCGTTGCCAGATCACCATCTGCTTTGCTATGCTCTTTGAGTGCACCTGGAGCCAGGGTATCTTCAACTGCATTAGTTAGAGCCATGACTATATAATAACTTATATTTCTCCCTCGAGAAATCAACTTTATTTCTTTATGCGGTTAGTAAATTAAGACTTAGAACTCAATCCCACAAAAAGAGGCTAATTTTCAATAAACCAATAGTTTATTTATTTGAGCCCTGAAATAGGTACTTAGTTCCTTTAAAAGTGCAACCGGCGGTTGATCCGCATAGTCTTCAATTGATTCTTCCGCTGCCTGGAGCTCATTTCGAAAGTAATTTTCAACCGCTTCAAACACACCATTTTTTGCCATGTGTAAATTTAAACTGTTAATGTCAACCTTGCTGGAATTTTGAATTTCAATAAGGATTTCTTCGCGTTCCTTACCCTTTGCGCGCTCTAAAAGTAAAATAATTGGAAGTGTATATTTGCGACTATTTATATCGGTGCCCAATGTTTTCCCAATGGCTTCTTCAGAGCCGATAAAATCAGCGAGATCATCGTATATCTGATAAGCAATGCCCAGGTGGCGTCCAAAAGATCCAGCCGCTTCTACAAAATCATCTTCATAATTGCTTAATTTCGCTCCGAGATGGCATGAGACATGAAATAATTCAGCGGTTTTTAAATTAATAACCCGAAAATAATCATTAATACTTACAGTAGGATCACCCTGTTGAAATGTCTGTCTGATCTCACCGGCACACACTCTCCGCGTTGATTCGGAGACCAGACGGCAGACGTCAATAACTGGAAAGTCAGAAGCTAACCTTAAAGCTTGAGAAAAGAGTGCATCGCCAAGGAGAACAGCAATGCTCGAGCCAAATTTCTCGCTCGCCGTAGATTCATTTCGCCGAATTATTGCTTTGTCGAGGACGTCATCGTGCACAAGGGTAGCCATATGCACAAATTCAATAACCGCAGCAGCTTTGACGAGCCCCGCGGAAATACTTTCGTCCAACGTCCAGCCGCTGTAAAAAACCAGCAAGGGTCGAAGATGTTTACCCCTGTTATTGAGGCAATACTGAACGAGATCTTGTATTTCCAATTCGAATTCCCCACCCTGTTTATCCATAAAAGATTCCAGCGCCTGTAAATGCGGCAATGCCGGTTTCTCGATATCATTTAACTCTATATAACTGGAATTATTCACATGGTTTTTGGTGGTCAAAAGCATGAATTGAACTTAAGTGACCAAACCTTAAAAGCAAGATTATAGAAAATAAAGATTAGGAATTGTTCACAGATAAAATAAGCTTCATGAATCAAAATCCACTGACCATTCTATTAATAACCGGATTAACCGCTTACCTTGCAAAAAGTTGGTGGAATGATTATAAGCTGAATAGGATCGGAAGACCTAACACCAGAACACTTCCTGGCGCGCGTCCGACAACTTTCAACATAGTGATAATTGCTATCGCTGGCTCCCTCTTGATTCTCGCTGTTGAAACCAGCGGTGAAATCATCTTGGGAATCGCCCATGAACAGTCTACCGTCAGCTGGCTATTTCTCCTGGGGATGATCTCGGCGGGCTTTTACGAAGAACTACTCTTTCGTGGTTTCTTTGTCATTAAGGACAAAGGGGGAAAAGTATTGATTGCCAGCATTGTCGGATTTTCTGCGCTCTTTGCGCTCATTCATTTTCACTGGATTGATTGGACAGGGATGAAAAATGGCTGGTTTGTGCTGAACTTGCAAGTGGGCCCATGCTTTTGGACGGTTATCCTTTTCATCAATTCCCTGTGGTTTTACACCGTCCGTTTCTTTGCTTTAAATAAAACACAATCGCTTATCCCCTGCATCGTCGCTCACGTCATAAGCAATGTTGGGGTATTTATTATCAAGTTAGCTCAAGGCCATGTCTCGGGAGTATATTGAGAATGCCTCCCCCCTCTTAGAGACATACCCATCAGCCATTTATTCAGGCTAAAGCGGGTTCGGTGTCGGGGCCAAGCTCCTCACCTTTTTTATCATCTTTGGCCTCTGCCTTTTCCTCATCAGGGGTCTCTTCAACTGCCGGTTTCGGCGTTTCCAGCTTTTTAAATACAGGAGAGCGAATTTCTCCAAACTCGAGAATTTCATTTACGTGTTTGCCTTCAATGGTCTCGTATTCAAGTAGTGCCTGAGCTACTTTTTCCAAGGCTTCGCGCCGCTCTGTAATAATTTCCGTGCACCGTTTGTACTGCCCCTTAATAATTTTTTGTATCTCTGTGTCTATCTCCTGGGCCGTTTTTTCACTGTAGTTCTGGTCTCTTGTTATTTCCTTGCCAAGAAAGATATGATCCTGATTTTCCCCATAGGCGATGGGTCCCATATCACTCATCCCCCAATCACAAACCATATGGCGTGAAATCTCTGTTGACATTTTTATATCTTGAGAGGCACCGCTGGTGATATCATCAAAGATAATTTCTTCAGCTACGCGTCCGCCCATGAGGGTACAAATTTGATTAATTACGCGTTTCTTTTGCTGATTAAGAATATCTTTCTTCGGAATGAACATAGTGCTGCCCAGACTTTGGCCACGAGGGATAATGCTTACTTTATGAACGGGTAAATTATCATCACCGATAATCGCTGCCACCACGGCATGACCAGCTTCATGGTAAGCTGATAATTTCTTATCTTCGTCGTCCATGAGACGGCGGCGCTCGCGTCCAAATGCTATCTTATCCCGCGCCTCGTCAATATCAGTCATCTCTACTTCATTCTTTCCATAACGCGCCGCAAGCAGCGCTGCTTCATTAAGCAGATTTTCCAAGTCGGCGCCGCTAAAGCCGGATGTATTGCGTGCAACTATATTGAGATCAATCTCCTTCTGCATCGTGATTTGTTTCGCGTGAACTTTAAGTATTGCTTCACGTCCAACGAGATCAGGCATATCAATAGTAATCTGGCGATCAAAACGACCGGGGCGAAGAAGAGCACTGTCGAGCACGTCGGGTCGATTGGTTGCCGCCATGATAATTACGCCTTCATGCGATTCAAATCCGTCCATTTCTGCGAGTAAAGAATTGAGTGTCTGCTCGCGTTCATCGTTACCACCGCCCAGACCGGCTCCCCGTTGGCGACCCACAGCGTCTATTTCATCGATAAATATAATACAAGGGGCATTTTTTCGGCCCTGTTCAAACATATCGCGCACGCGCGCAGCGCCAACGCCAACAAACATCTCCACGAAGTCAGAACCACCAATGCTAAAGAAAGGCACATCGGCCTCACCGGCTACGGCACGAGCGAGAAGCGTCTTACCAGTTCCGGGTGCACCAACCAGCAACACACCCTTCGGTATGTGACCGCCAATTTTTTGAAACTTCTTCGGGTCCTTTAGAAATTCGACTATTTCATGGACATCTTCTTTTGCTTCTTCACAGCCGGCCACATCAGCAAATGTTACTTTTTCACGTTCGCGAGTAAGCATCTTCGCCCTGCTTTTGCCGAAATTCATCGCTCCTCGACCAGCAACGCGCAATTGACGCACAAAGAGAAAATAAAGGATACCAATAATGATAATAAAAGGTAAGAGGGTCAGAATCACTTCCGTAAGCAGGGTGCTCGCTGGAACTTCTTTAAAGAGCCCCGTAGCTTGCAGACGCTCCAGATTTTCGTCCGTCAATCGTCCGCGCGCAATCACTCGCTGACTGCCCTCGGTTTGCATGTCAGCAAGAACCACATGTATTTCCGACCAATTCTGTCCCCCTGTTGGTTCAGCTTTTATCGTTCCCTCTTTTATGCGCCCCTCATCCACCGCATTCAGGACTTCATTAATCGTCCACTCCTGGCTTTTCTGACCCTGGGGTTCGCTAAAAAAGTAGAGGCTTAAAATTGCTCCGATAATGACAAACCAGATGATAAGCACTTTTGGTTGAAAGCGCTCGGGAGGAGCATTACGCAAGGGTTTATTGCGTTGTTCTTTTTCTTCTTCAGACATAGTAAATCAATTGTATTCCAACGTAAGATCACGCGTAAGTCAACCTCAGAGCGTGGTTTGTAAATCTGTCGATTTTATGGGAATCCGCAGGAGGCAATCCCGGGATCCATAAAATTGTATCATTATCAACGCAGACAACAGGCAATTGATTTCGTTCCTCGGGAGAGATTTTTCGATTAGTAAATATATCCTGAAGTTTGCTTGTCCCGGGTGAACCAAGGGGTCGATAGCGATCACCAGGTTGCCACCGGCGAAGATCAAAGCCGAGAATGGGATCTTTCTCCTCTTTTCTTAAAAACGCATAGTGGTTTTCATCATAGGCTCCGTTAATTATGGAATCGCGAAGGGCACTATCGATTTGTACCGTTTCTGCCATGAAGCGTGTACCCTGCGGCAAAAACACCTCGGCATTGATCGGAGCAAACACAGGGGGCCAATCCGGTTCTTCAGCTGTCGATACTACGCTCAACCATCCCCCTTTATATTCAATAAAGTTCTTATTACCGGCGCTCATGCGCAGATCCTGATGATTTAAAATACGGCTCAGCAAATTTTCTATCGCTTCACGTGAAAACACGGGCATTAAGTTTTGCGCATCAAGCCAATGGTATAATGCGCGCCGTATGATAGCAGTAGGTTTTTCAATTATCCGACCAATAGCGTAGGGCTGACCCGGACCAAAATTCTGTTCTAATTCGGCTAGCCAGGTTTCCAAAGCTTTATCGTCTTCTTCCAGCAAGAGGCGGGCGTGTGCTGCCCCCTCATCTATATTACGATCTTCTGCATTACGCCAGGCGGGTAATACAGAGTTACGCAGTCGGTTGCGCAAAAAGATGTTTTCAGAATTACTTTTATCATCACACCAGGGTATATTCTGCTCTTCCAGGCATGCCTTGATTTCAGTTTTGGTAATGTCTAAAAGAGGACGAATGTGGACAATATTATTCTGATGATAATGGACGGGCCGAGGGGCCGCGAGGCCGGCTGAACCACTTCCCCGTGCCAATCGCATAAGCATCGTTTCCGTTATATCTTCTTTAACATGACCTGAAAATAACGCCCGGCTATCGATCGTA
Source organism: Opitutales bacterium (assembly GCA_965197745.1). GTDB lineage: Bacteria > Verrucomicrobiota > Verrucomicrobiia > Opitutales > PNEW01 > CBDANS01. The sequence continues at coordinate 1,992,708 of CBDANS010000007.1, forward strand.
TCCATTATCTCGGTGAAAAAATTATACCGTGCCTCACGCGCTTGAACTTCGTTCACAATTTCCTTTTCCCCTCGATCCATGGTCCCCGAGTGACAGAGGAGATCCAATCCATGCGCTAATTTTTTTACAAAATCCGCATCGCTATCCGATGCCTCACCGCGCATGCAATGATTGAAGTGTAAAATGTGCAAGTCGCCATGACGGTGTGCATAGTGAGCGTAAAGAAGTAACAACAGACAAACAGAATCTGGCCCCCCGGAACAGGCGATCGACCAGGGGCGATCTTCCGTTTGTTTCTCTATCCAACTAGTCACCTCGGAATTAAAACGATCGTGTGAAAACTTTGCACTCAAGCTCTCAGCTAAAGAAGGCCAATCCAAAGGGCTGTGTGATCTGTTTGAGATGTAATCCGACATAAGATGAAATAGTATGAAGATCTTTTAATTATAAACTGTAACTTTCGGTGGTTCTATAATATTATTCAGAACTTAATTATAAAACCCACGCGAAGCTGAATTACATTTTCACCGATATATCCATATCTAATATACTACAGGACAAAGACCGTTAAGGATAATGGGGCGTAATCTGTTTCCTCTTTATAAATAAAAGATCGAATATATATTCATAACTGATAAATGAAAAAGTCATTAATCATATTGGTCATAATCGTCGTTTTCGTCTGGTTGAAAATTAAATCTGATAATATGGATGCGAATGAATTCTGGAATGATGCCATCACCCCGAAGAAAGATAACACTCTTAAGAATGCCAGAGAAAAATCAGTCCGTGAAGGATATGTAAAAGTCATTTTAAGAAATCATATCGGTATAAGCGCAACTGTAATTTTAAAAGGGAACGGTAAAGAGTATAAAAAGTCACTCGGCCCAACTGAAATTACCGTAATCGAAATTCCGCAAGGAGATTACACGGGATACTTTTATAATCACGACGATCGTTCAAACCATGTGAAAATATCGGGGCTGGGTAAAACCAGTGATTATAAGGAAATGGAAATAAAACTGGTTATGCGCCTTCCGACACCGTAGCTTTAAGGGCCAATAGTATCTATATCTATCCACGACATTAGGGCGTCCGGGATTTTAATCTTCCCATCTGCGCCAAGATTATTTTCAAGGATGGCCGCGATGACACGCGGGATCGCCAGTCCTGAACCATTGAGAGTGTGCACAAACCGTGTATCTCCACTTTGATCGCGGAAACGAATAGCAGCACGGCGGGCTTGGAAATCAGTAAAATTACTACAACTGGATACCTCCAGCCACCGTTTCTGTCCGGGTGCCCAGGCTTCTATGTCATATTGTTTGGTGTGTGGAAATCCTAACTCACCTGTGCACATAAGCAGAATGCGGTAGGGTATCTTTAATTTCGCGAGTAAGTTCGCTGCATGATCACGCAACTTTTCCAATTCCTCGAAACTGGTTTCCGGATGTGCCCATTTAACGAGTTCTACTTTATCAAACTGGTGAACGCGATTGAGACCTCTCACTTCCTTACCATAGCTGCCCGCTTCACGACGAAAACAAGGGGTATACGCACAGTGATAAATAGGGAGGCGATCTGAATTGATTATTTCATCGCGATAAAAATTTGTTAAGGGGACTTCGGAAGTCGGAATGAGGTAAAATTCACCTCGTTCGGTCTGATACATAAGCCCCTCTTTATCGGGTAACTGCCCGGTTGCAGTAGCACTGTCAGCATTGACGAGAAGGGGCGGTATCAACTCGACATAACCGGCTTTGTTCGCCTCATCGAGAAAAAAGCTGACCAGCGCCCTTGAAAGTTGCGCCATCTCTCCGTAAAAAAAAGGAAACCCGGCACCGGTAACTTTTACCCCACGCGCAAGATCGACATGTTGTTTAAACCAGGGAATGTCGTAATGGGGTATGGCATGAGGAACAGTCTCCGATTCTCCCAAGGTTTTTACGACCTCATTGTCACCTTCGTTATCACCCTCAGGAACAGAATCGTGGGGCAGGTTGGGAATTGTCATCATAGCTTCCTGCCATGAAGATTCCGATTTCTGTTGTTGCGATTGCAGCTCTTTAACCTGGGTTGAAAGAATTTTAAGTTCTTTTACCTTTTCAATGAATTCAGGCGACCCTTTGTCCAGCTTGGCCATTTCGCTATTCGCTGCTTTTTGGCCGGCGCGCGTAATCTCCGCATCGGCGATTATCTTACGACGCTTCTTATCAAGAGAGAGGATATTATCCAGGTCACATTCAAATTTTTTTTTGCGAACACCTTCACGAACTAGATCCGGATTCTCCCTTAGCAACTTAATATCGATCATAGTTTATTCGAATAATAGCGTCTAATGATGAAGTCGAAATTGTATTCTACCCAAGGTCAAGGAAACTATAGAAATGCTCTTTATTGCCTCAGTGCTTTAAGAACGGTTTCACATACAACATTTACCCCTACCTTCTTCAAATTACCTTCAGGGGCTTGAACCAGATGGTGACCAGGATAGTCAAGGGGATAGGGCCCAAACCGCTCGGGTGGTGTTGGACCGTATAGCCCTACCAGGGGGATACCCAGAGCTGCGGCCAGATGAATAGGCCCGCTGTCATTGGCAACGATGAGTGCTGCCTTGGAGATTAATAGAGCCAACTCGTCAATCCTGGTATCACCCCTGATGTTGTAACATCGATCATTTAAAACCGTCGTCGGTGTATCCCCTTTGGAAGACCCGCAAAATATTATAATCCTATCGTCTTTTTCTTTTAATAATACTTCCGCGAGCGAATTAAACCCGCCCCACTCTTTTTCGGCTCGTCGGCTTTCAGGAAATAAGAGAATAGGATTTTCTTCGAGCAACTTCTGAGGAATATTTATCATATTAATATTTTTAAATTGTAATTTCCCTTTTAACTGTGGCTCGCAATTTAGAAGGGGAAGAAATTGCAGAAGAATTTCAATGGCATGGGCGTTTCTACCTCCCACCGGTAAGGAAGCCTTTTTACTATAAGCAAAATGAGCAAATTCCCTTGCGTCGCTGCGACCGAGCTTATGTTTGGATCGCGAAAAATAAGTCATCAACCCTGACCGCGCTAGACCCTGGAGATCGATCACTGCGTCATACTCACGACTCCGAATTTCTTTGAGGAGGCCGATAAATTTCCGCCAACCACCGTGCCGTTGATAAATAATAGTCTCGTCAACAGTACTGCAAATATTCACTAAAGGAGCGAATATGTCACGCACTACCCAACTTATGCGACACCCTGATACTTGTTCACGCAAACTTTGGACCACCTGTAGTCCATGCACTATATCACCCATAGATGAGGGCTTTATGATTAGAATATCTGGCATCTGGAGTGTTTTCGTGCTAAAGAGCAGCTTTTATTATATGAATTGTGATCCGCGCTTGATATTATTAAATGACTGCGGAATCTAGAATAAACTCATCTTAACTCAATTGTCTTTTTCGAGTTAATTATAGTGTTTCTGCTTATTTTAAAAACTGTGGGCTGGATCCTGGCCTTCCTTCCGGAAGGTTTTGTCCGGATAATGTGCGCGTTCTTGGGAAACTTCTTTTTTTTTACCGCTTCCGGGAAGCGAAAAATAATCCTCTCTAATCTCCACCATGCTTATCCCCATAAACCATCGTCATGGCACCGTAATATCGCCCTTGAGAGTTGCCGCAGGATGATTGAAATGGGGGCATTTGCCCTCGCTTCTCCCTGGTTTGATGAAAAACGCGTAGCCAGAATATTAACCGTCCCGGAGGCGTCATTAACGATTTTGAATCAGGCAAAAGGATCTATGCCGAGAGGTGTCGGCTATATCCCCCATTTCACATTGACTGAAAGTCTTATTATGATTTCTGTTGTCGTCCCCGGTCTTCCCTCCAGGGGCGCAATATTTCGGCCACTGGGGAATAAAACATTGGACGATTGGATTAAGAGAACCCGTGAACGGTTTGGTTTTAATTTATATTCACGGAAAAAAGGATTCCATCAGGCTTTACGATTAATCCGCGAAGGGGGATGGGTTAATGTCCTATTTGACCAGAATGCCGGGCTCAGCGGTGCGGTTATCACCTCATTTCAACGTGTTGCTTCAGCCACTATACTGCCGGGTCTGATGGCAAAAAAGCTGCAGGTACCCATGGCCGTTTTTTATGCTAAGCGGACCGCATTTTGGCGAGCACAGTTTCACGCTCAACTTTTGACCTGCGATAAAGAACCCATAAACGCCACACTGGAAGCTAATGCCTGGCTGGAAAAATATTTAAGTAGCTCCGACGATGCCTGCGCCGACTGGCTATGGGTTCACGATCGTTGGAAAAATCAGGACATGCCGGCCAGGCGATTTGGCCTCACGCAGAAAAAAAACTGGCTTCAAAATAGCCTCAATTATTATGGCTGGTCATCCCTCCCACGAAAAACACGTTTCTGGGTACGAATGCCAAACTGGTTGGGGGATGTGATAATGGCATTGCCGCTCATTCGGGCATTAAGGAGAGGACGCCCAGACGCTGAAATTACCCTCGTTGTAAAAGCGGATTTCATTCCCTTGCTTAAAAAATTTAAAGTGGGAGACAAATTCATTGCCCTTCCTCTCAGAAAGGATCTCTATTTCTCATATTTCAAGTCACTGCGTAATTTTTACGCGGATACTTATATCCTTTTTACCAATTCTCTAAGGGGAGATCTCGAAGCGTACCTGACCGGATGCCCGCAGCGTTTTGGCATGATTCGACGGGGGAAATGGCGCCCTTTTCTTACCCATGCCTGGAATATTCCTCAGGATATTGACGAAACCCAACATCATCAGACACGTGTATGGGAAAAGTTTCTGCACAATTTTGGCCTGAATGAACAATTGGATTATACCCCCTTTGACGCAAAGCTAACTAATAGTGGTGATGATTTTAATGTCGGATTAATCTGCGGGACAGAAAACGAACCACAAAAACGCTGGCCCTTAAAATATTGGCGTGAGCTGGCAGAAAAATTACTTGGCGATTATCCCAAAGCAAAAATATATCTTTTTGGCACCGATCGCGACCGGCAGTTAACACAACCTTTAGCCGATGGATTATCTACGGACCGGATTACGGGTCTCGCTGGTAAGACAAATTTAATAGAACTTACGGATAAAATGCGGGAGTGCAGTCTAATCGTCTGTAACGATACCGGAGGCATGCACCTGGCAAATGCTCTCGGTGTATCGTTAATCGCTCTATTTGGCCCAACCAACCCCTTAAGGACAGGTCCCATTTATGACACGCCTTTTCACATCCAACAACCCCCAAACTGCCTGCCCACAGGGGGATCTCCGCTTGAAAAAATAGATCCTGCGCGTGTAATTTCTCTCGTTCACAGCACCCTGGATTGATATTCCTTACCTTATTTTCATCTTAATATCTGAGCACCCTTCGAATATGCGTTAACCAATGTCGGAGTCCATAAAAGGTAAAGAAGAAGTCATGATTCGATCATGCTTGCTATGCGGCGCAGATAATCATACCTGCGCACCTGGACCTTATTCGCATGATACCTGGATGGTTAAGACCTGTCCGCAGTGCTCATTTACCTACCTTGAAAATGCACCTTTCTACCAACTGCTGGATAAACAGTTAGCATGGGAGAGAACCTCCCATATGGAATCAGACCGACGGGTAATAGCCCGCCCCCGCGGAAGACGAATGAGCGAGTATATGAAGCAATTTCGCAGACAGGTTTTGAAAAGAGATAAATTAGGCTCCTGGATAAAACAGTATATTCTTCCCGGAAATGTTCTGGATATTGGCTGCGGAACCGGACACGTCTTGGAAATGTTGCCTGAATCATACCAACCTTATGGCATTGAAATTTCCGATCACCTTGCCCAAAGCGCCCGGAAAAGGTTAGCGAATCGCGGTGGTAACATCATTCACGACAACGCTATTGAAGGCGTAAAAATGTTTGCTCATGACTTTTTTACCGGAATTTTAATGAGCGCATTTTTGGAGCATGAATCGAATCCCGCAGAGCTCCTTAAGGATTTATATCCTACCTTAAAAATGGGCGGCAGAGTAATCATCAAAGTCCCTAATTTTGCCTGCTGGAACCGCAGGGTTATGGGTAAACATTGGTGTGGGTTCAGATATCCTGACCATGTTAACTATTTCACCCCGTCGACGCTTAAACGTTTAGTCTTGGATACCGGATATCAAATTCTACGGTTTTATTTTTTGGATCGGTTTCCATTGAGTGATAATATGTGGATGCTTCTCCAAAAATAAGAACCGCGGCCAAATCACAAATTCAAGAGCCCTTGAATGCCCGCTTAATCGCTCATCTAACAGGGGTTTGTCAGCTTTATAAATGCGTGACAATTAACTGATTCAGCAATTATAGTGTTTGCTTAAATTATTCGATCAGTGAAAAAACTGCTTCCTTATTTCTCCTTACTTAAACCGGTAAAATGGCATTTTATAGGCGCGCTTATATGCGGGCTCATTTATGGAATATCCAGTGGTTTTGGCCTGCCATTTATGAGTCATAAAGTTTTTCCCCTTATCTTTGGCGATAATCCTCCCTCTGATAAGATGCTATTTTTCGCGGTTGCTTATCTTCCTGCTGTTTTCCTCATTCGTAATACGAGCGGATTTTTCAATGCTTACCTCATCGGTTACTGCGGAGTGAGTGTATTAGAAGCTATTCGACTGAAGGTATTCACCAAACTTCAATCGCTATCTCTGGATTTTTTTGAAAATCATAAACCCGGTGATCTTCTCAGCCGAACAATGATCGATACTAACCAGGTTCAAACAGCTGTCGTAGGCGTTTCAAACGATCTCATAAAACAACCGGTTACTTTTCTTGGCGCCATGGGTGCGCTTTTTTATCTTTCCATTCAAAACAGTCAACTGATCTTTATATTTTTCAGTCTAATGATTGTTCCCATTGTTGTTTTCCCCATCCGTTTTATCGGACGAAAACTTTATATGAAAGCATTGGCCATGCAGGAAGAAATGGGATCAGTGACTGACCTCGTAAGCGAAAACTTAAGCGCGGTGCGTGAAGTGCGCGCATTTTCACTGGAGAACAGACAGATTGAATCTTTTTTAAAAACTATCCGATCTTTGTTTAAAATGCAGCTCAAAGTAATCAAATATGCGAAGTCATTATCGCCTTCCATTGAATTCGTCAGTTCACTCGGTGTCGCCATCGCTATTATTTATGCCGCTAAAATGCGCATCTCTTTGGAAGAGGTAATCGCTCTCATTTTCGCTCTCTATTTGTCTTATGATCCCATTAAAAACATTGGGGTAATTAACAACGAATTAAAGAAGGGGCTGGCTTCATTAAGACGAATTGAAGATATCATTAATACTCCAGACACCGTTATCGATCGTCCCGGGGCTCAAATGATCGAAGCCATTACCGGACAGATTTCATTTGAAGTAGTCAATTTCAGCTATAGTGAAGAATTGGTTTTGCGAGACATCAGTTGTCAACTGGAGCCGGGAAAAGTCCACGCTTTAGTGGGGCCTAGTGGCGCCGGTAAAACAACATTCGCTAACCTTGTGCTCCGTCTTTACGATATAGAAAAAGGTTCTATTACCTTGGACGGGAAAGACTTGCGCGATATAAAAATAGCCGGTTTACGCAGGAATATCGCCCTGGTTCCGCAAGATCCCGTGTTATTTAATGATACCGTATATAATAATATCCTTCTTAGCCGACCCGACGCGGAAAAAGAAGAAGTGCATGAAGCGGCGAGAAAAGCTTACGCTCACCTCTTTATTGATTCATTTGAGCGCGGTTATGATACCATTGTCGGGAGCCGTGGAACACGTCTGTCGGGAGGACAGAAGCAGCGCGTTGCCCTGGCCAGGGCTTTTCTTAAAGACGCCCCCATCCTTATCCTTGATGAAGCGACATCTTCACTGGACACGGAGAGCGAAAATAAAATTCAGCAGGCACTCGAACAACTCGTGCGCGGAAAGACCGTTATTATTATTGCCCATCGATTCAGCACAATTCAAATGGCAGACCGCATTCTGGTCTTTGATCAAGGTCAATTGATCGCCACCGGGAGCCACGATATTCTTATAAAAACTAACGATCTTTATGCCAATCTATACGCCCGGTAATATTAGAAAAATGTGCTCGGCAAAAATCAGATTGGGAGAATTATGATAAATAGGTAGGATTTCGATCACTCCCTTCGGTATAATCTCAATTCATATCGCTGCCGTATCTCAATCTGCTCCGCCTGAAGCCTGGCGCGTAAAGTTTGCCCTCCATATTTCAGATTAGTGTCCGGCAAGTCACTATTTGATCGGTCTTTGACTCCCATAAACCTTGTAACTTCAGCATCGGGAGTTATTTCCGTTGCGACCATCGAAGAAGAATTCACTCCGATGAAATTATTCCAAGAGTGATCGGCCCCGGCGACAGGTTTTCAATAAAAAATAAAGCCATTAAATAATTTATCCAAAAATAAATTTATACTTCATGAAATTTTCTATTTTTTTATGCCTCATAAAATAATATTACGCATAAAGTTTATTTGACAAGAAATTGTCAGGATAGTTTTCCAACTAGAATAATTAACCCTTAATAATGTGAAGATTGTGTCTTTCACAAATTTGTTAGAATTCTTAATTGTCTCAATTTTATTTCCTGCTCTCCTCACTGCCATTCCTCAAGATCTGGAAGTGTTCACAGATTTCGAGGACATCAGCGGCGATGGAGATTTTTTTATCGGACAGGAACCCAACAGGGTTAGGCTGGTTGGTTTCACGGTCGAGATCTTAGAGGATTCTGCACTACTGCACTCCGGAACCAAAGCGATAACCCTAGGGCCCGGACAAGAAGGGAGGATTATCTCAGAAAGAGGAATTCAATTTATCGAATTCTATGCGGGTGAGAGCACGGGGGCTGGCAGAATAGAGCTCAGAGGTGTGCTCAATCTCATTGATTTTAATAAAGAATCCAATGTAGGAGAGGGAGCAGACCGTCAAGCGATCACCCTCATTGGCGACGAAGGTGTTGTCGAAGGATTGCCAGCAGATATCCACCCCGATGCCAATCCCCCCCTCTATAGCTTTGTTGCCGACAGCGGTATTTTTCTTGATGAAGATGATTTTAATTTCCTGGGAGGAATCACAGAAGTGAAGGTCTTGAATGTAACAGGAAAATTCTCCCTCGATGATCTGGGCTTCACCCTGACTGACTTCCCGTCAAATAACACAGTTTACAGCACGTTTAGCGAATTCGGAGTAGGGGAAGGAATGTCAGAGCCATTTGTTCTTGGGACCTCACCTCATACGGCTTCTTTTCAAGGAGGGTTTATCATATTTGTAGGTTCTGGTAACGCCGAATATGTGCGATCGCAACCTCATTCTTATGCCGTATTTAATGGGGGAGAAGCAACCATCACCTTTGAAACACCCGCTTATGAAATTGATTTTTTTGGAGCCACGGTAGTGGCTGCAGGAAGCACTGATCCCGATGGCTCAATTGAAGTATATGATACAAACGATACCTTACGCGCAACTTTTAGGAATCTAGAAGGAGATATAAAAGCTGAGTTCAAACCCGACTTCATCACCATAAATGCAGATGATATAGGAGCTCCGGGCGGCATCAGCAGGATAGTGATAAAGGACGATCCTAATATCAATCCAAGTTTCAGTCGTACTTCAGTCGACGATTTTGGTTTTACTCCTATCGGTTTTCCGGGCACAGGGTCTGAGAGCCCCCTCTCCGTGCCTCTTGTCCTCAATGGATCAGGTCTCATTGCCGGAGAAAACATTCAACATCCTAACGGAAACATATTCGACCAGGTACTGCTCACAGGAGAATCTATTCAGCTTCAGGCAAAACCGGGGCAGATTACCCGTGTCTCCTTCATGGATGAAAACGAGGACATAGTGCAGGTAGAGTTTTCGGGTGCCGGCACCTTTACCGTAACCCTTGACCCGGCCACTTTCTTACCCTCGGCTCTCCCCCCGCGTTACAACCAGGAAGTGATGTATGTGACAGGCAAACCGAGTGTGGTCATCGAAGAAGCGGACTCGAGTACTTTTTTCAGCATCTTCACGGTGGGTAAAATCAACGCCGTAAACCAGGCACTGTTCCCCGAGGGACAAGTCTACGATGCCAAGGTGGACGCCACCCTGGTGCAGGTAATCAACTCCACAGGTATGGGGGGATGCAACTATCGAACACCGTCTTTAGCGGAAGCACCGGGGAGATAGGCGTGGATGCACGTGGAGTCGCGATCGCAGTACGACTAACGATAGGAGACATCGATGCCAGTGGCGATGCAGTACCACACCTTATATTCGAAGAGGGTTCCTTCACCGTACCTGCCGGCAACCCCGGGTTGAGAATCACGGGAGGAGATCTGGAACAATCTAATGGTGCTTCGATCGTAGTCGCGGAGAGCGGATCGACGACTCCAGGATTCGAGACCATAATTACCCAGAACAACTTCAAATCCGACAACACCCCTCAACCAACACAGATTATTGATGCAACATTCACCAATGAGGATAATGAGGTGATTTTTGTTTCGGTGGATCCAATAACCATCGAGTAATCCTCTAAAGGGTTCCAGGTTATACCCTGGCTAATCAAAACCCTCCGCGTTTCAGAGCAATCTATAATACTAAGCTCAACCTGGGTTGGTATTAAAATCTCCTTGCAGAAGAAATTTCCGTATTACCCATACAAGCTAAATCCCGCTGAGACGCTGGATGATACCTATGATAGGTAAAAAAAGAGCAACTACGATAAACCCGATGACCAGCGCGAGAATGATTATCATAAGTGGCTCGAAAATCGCAGTAAGACTAACCACTTTGCGGTCCACATCTTCATCGTAATTGTCAGCTATACGGTTCAACATCGCGGGGAGATCACCTGTTTCCTCTCCCACCATTATCATTCCAGATACCACGGGCGGAAAAACGTTTACCTCTTCAAGTGCCACCGCGATGCTCTCGCCATCAAGCACACAGTCATGAACATAATCGAGAGAGTCTCTGATGAATTGATTCTTAATAACACTGCTGGTAAGAGTAAATGATTCGATAAGCGGGACCCCGCTGGAAAGAAGGGTTCCCAATGTCCGGGAAAATCGAGCAATAGTAATTTTACACAATAGATCGCCAATATAAGGCACCCTGAGACTGAACATATCGATAAAACGAGCGATAGAATGAAACGTGATGATAACCTTTATCGCTATCATCACCGTGGCAATAATTACTGATATCAATACAAAATAATTCTGAAAACAGCTACTCATGTCGATCACGAATTGAGTGGGCGCCGGTAGTGGCGCGCCGTTTAACAGTTCCTGGTATATACTTCGAAATCTTGGAACAATAAAACCGATGAGCAAAGTCACAATGAGAGTAGCTATTGTTAATACGATCACAGGGTAGATCATGACGGTAATTGCCGCATGCTTGAATCTTCGACTTTTTTCCATAAAAAGTGAAAGCTGCATGAGGACTTTATCCATAGCACCTCCAGCTTCACCTGCTTTTATCATATTAAGAAACAGGTTATCGAATATTTTAGGATAATGCGCCATACTCTCCGCAAGGGTAGAACCCGAACGAATGTATTCGGCGAGCTCCCCAATTGTAGTACGCAACGCACCATTACTTTCCTGTTTATATATCAATTCCAAACTGCGTAACAACGGCACCTTAGCTTGAAGGAGCGTGGCAAGCTGTCTTGTGAAGACACTCATATCTTCACGACATACCGAATTGCCGTAGATCATTCCTCTTTTTTGTCGCTTTTTTATTCGTTTGTTGAATTCACATGTCTCTTCTCCATCACTCTTTTTTGCAGGAGTAACACTCGTGGGAATCAGATCCATACTGGAGACTCTGCTTCGAGCTTCATTTTGTGAAGATGCTTCTAATCTTCCCGAAAGATACTTCCCCTGCTCGTCTATCGCACTGTAAATATACCTGGTCATGCGATAGAAGTATTTAAGTAGCTTTTAATACCTCTTCAACGGTAGTAATGCCATTTATTATCGCACGAATCCCCTCTTCACGAAGTGTTATTAATCCCATTCTTTTAGCATGTTCCCTCAGGTCCTTGGTCGATTTATTCATACCTGTCATTTCTCGCAGGGAATCATTTAAAACAAGCATTTCAAAAAGTCCCGTGCGACCTCGGTATCCCGTGCTATTACATTCTAAACACCCAGCTCCATAAGTAAAATTGCGGTCTATAAACTTATCCCCACCCAACTCGAGCAGACGCATGAGATCCGGACGTGGGGAATAATCCTTTCTGCATTCCGGGCAGATAGAGCGGATCAATCTTTGAGCGAGAACGGATTCGAGGGAAGCCGCAACGAGATAGGGTTCCAGACCCAAATCGATTAACCGGGTAATCGCTCCTACCGAGTCTATGGTATGGAGCGTACTGAGAACAAAATGGCCCGTAAACGATGCTTGAACCGCGATACTCGCCGTCTCCAAATCTCGAATTTCACCAACCATGATTATATCCGGATCCTGGCGTAAAAATGATCGAAGTGCTCGAGCAAAGGTTAAATCAATGAGTGGATTTATGGTCACCTGCATAAGACCTTCAATTTGATACTCGACTGGATCCTCTGCCGTAAGAATCTTCTTTTCCTGTTCATTTACTTCCCGCAAGACACTGTACAAAGTCGTTGTTTTTCCGCTTCCAGTAGGTCCCGTTATGATGAATATTCCACTGGGACGCACTGCGAGACTCCTGACGTTTCCCAACACTTCTTCGGGCATGCCAAGCTGATTAAGGCTCAAGTTTACTAAAGATTTATCCAAAACGCGGAGGACCAGGCTTTCTCCAAACTGCGTGGGTAATGTTGATACACGCAAATCCACGGATCGTCCATCAACGGTCATCATATAATGACCATCCTGTGGTATTCGTTTCTCCGCGATATCGAGGTCAGCGAGTACCTTTATCCGTGAGATTACCGGTAAGGCCAAATGTTTTGGGGGTGGGGCCATTTCGTAGAGAACGCCATCTATACGAAATCGAATGCGAAATTCATCTTCAAAAGGTTCAAAGTGGATATCGGATGCCTTCTCTTTGATCGCCTCTAAGATAACAAGATTTACATAATGAATAATGGGCTCCTCGTTCGCCACCTCGATCAATTCTTCACGGGTCGCTCTCTTCCCTGACCCTTCTTTAAGCTCAGGAAAGGTTACAGACAATGGCGACTCATTCCTGGAATCCATTGTGCCATCGCTGGCTTCGATCATCTTATATAGATAATCGGGTTAAAGACGAAATTATTAATAGCTAAAGAGGGATAAGCTCTGTGTGTAAACAATGAGGGTTGAACACGCTACCTGCCTGTCTTCAGTAGTCCCGAAAATACGGGACGAAAGCTGTTCCCGAGCGGTTCTTTAATTTAGCAGCTACGAGAAAGAAGAAGCGTGCCGGGGAAAGCTCTCTCCTCCATATCCCTAAACTTGATAACCCTTAATAGGTCGTGACCTCAGCACCAGTCTCCAGAAGCCTTTTTCGCATTTCTTCAGGATCCTGGGCCTTTTCTATAGCTTGGTCAGCGTCAATTTGATCGGTATTGACCAGGCTCATCAGATGCGCGTCCATGGTTATCATTCCCAATTGTGAACCGGTTTGAATATCCGAAGTAATACGATAAGTTTTGTTATCACGGATAAGGGCTCCGATCGAAGTCGTAGCTACCATAATTTCAAACCCGGCAATACGCCCTCCCCCATTCTTTTTGCAAAGGACCTGTGAAATAACGGCACCGATAGACGATGCAAGTTGGGTGCGTATCTGGTCCTTTGTATGAGAGGGAAAAGCATCAACGATTCTATCGACAGTACGAGCCGCGCCGGTAGTGTGCAGGGTCCCAAAAACAAGGTGATCCGTTTCAGCAGCGGTAACCGCGGCTTCAATCGTTTCCAGGTCGCGCATTTCACCGACCAGGATGATATCCGGATCTTGACGTAAAGCGCCACGTATAGCATCAGAAAAAGACATCACATCGGTGCCTACTTCGCGCTGAGTAACAATGCATTTCTTGTGCCCGTGATAGTATTCAATAGGGTCTTCAATAGTAATAATATGCCCATCGCGATTTTCATTCACCCAGTTAATCATCGAGGCGAGGGTCGTTGATTTTCCTTAACCTGTAGGTCCGGTGACAAGAATAAGTCCGCGCGGACGAACCAGCAAATCCTTCACCATGTCAGGTAACCCTATTTGTCGTAAGCCAAACATATCGTTGGGAATCTGCCGTAGGACAATCCCGTAATTACCTTTTGCTTTCATCACGCTCACGCGAAATCGAGCTTTATCGAGGAAAGCAAACCCAAAATCTGCGCCACCGTCGGTTTTTGCTTTTTCCTGATGAAAATCAGAAGCGATGGACTGCATCAGCGCTTCTGTATCCGGTGGCGTAAGATTGGGGCCATCAACCGGTGTCATCCCACCTGACATGCGAAGAGTTGGAGATTGTCCCACTTGAATATGAAGATCAGAGGCCCCCTGATCCACCATCAATTCCAAAAGTTCATTCATCTCATAACCATTATCCATGACTTCAACTCCTCTTTGATTATTTTATCATCACCAGCTAATAAAGAATCGTTTTAATATAAGCCCCTATTGAAAAAGCGCAAGCTTGGAAATAATGTTGAAACATCCTGGATCAAAGAGCCACTCCATCGGGTTTATTAAGTTAAATTAAGTGTCGTTAACAACCGTAGCTGAGAGCACTTCTTCAAAGGTGGTTATTCCTGCTCTAACCTTTCCTTTCCCGTCTTCACGCATGGCGCGCATTCCACAGGCTAGTGCTTTATGTCGAAGATCCGCAATTGTCGCCTGCTCATAGATCATCTGTTGAATGGCTTCATCCACTACCATTATTTCGAATATTCCGCTACGGCCATAATAGCCAATGCCATGGCAATGGGTACAACCCGTTCCTTTCATAAAAACAGCCGAAGGAATGCGTCTCTCCATCAATTCAAGCATGCTTAATTCCGCATCAGTTGGTTGATATTGTGCCTTGCACTCTTCACAGTTTAGACGCACCAGTCGTTGAGCCACAACTCCATGTAAAGAAGCTGAAACAAGAAATGGTTTTATCCCGAAATCTAAAAGCCGCGATATGGCGCTCGGTGCATCATTTGTATGGAGTGTAGAAAATACCAAATGCCCGGTAAGCGACGCGTTTATGGCAATTTCCGCAGTTTCCATATCTCGAATTTCTCCTATCATGATGATATCAGGTGACTGTTGCAGGATTGCGCGTAAGGCTGTGGAAAAGCTTATCCCCGTCTGGGAAGCCACTTGGACCTGGTTGACGCCTTTCAATTGGTATTCGACAGGATCTTCTATTGTAATGATCTTGCGATCGGGATGATTAATGAAATGGAGACAGGAATAAAGGGTTGTCGTTTTACCCGATCCTGTAGGACCGGTAAGCAGGATTAAACCATCGGACTTAGTAATAAGGCCTTCAAGTATTTCCCGGTCATCACTGAATAAACCAAGTTCAGAAAGATCAAGACTTTGTCTTTCTCCATCGAGAACACGCATTACCATACTCTCTCCGTTTGTGGTAGGAATAGTAGAGACACGCAGATCTATTTTTTTACTACCCCTTTTAAATTGGATACGTCCATCCTGCGGAACTCTTTTTTCCGCAATGCTGATTTTTGCCATGATTTTCAAATGCGCAATAATCGACAACTGGAGTCGTTTGGGCGGGCTTTCTATTTCCCTTAGCACCCCATCAATTCGTAATCGGACGCGGAAACGTTTTTCTAATGGTTCCAGGTGTATGTCAGATACCCGCCGTTTAATAGCCTCTGAAATCAGCCAATCTACATATCTGTTAATCGGTGCCGCCTCACTCTCGAAGTTATTCCTCTCATCGATGTTAATCCCGGTATCCTTATATTGGTCAATGGCTGCAACTGAGACCTTTGGGGAATAAGATCTGCTATTACTTCCCGATTGATAACCCCTATAATATTTTACTATGGCTTCATTGATTGCGTGCCTGGGGGCAAGTACCGGCTCAACGGCAACACCGGACAGGTAACTGATACTATCCAGTGTTTCGAAATCTATTGGATCGCTAATTGCTATCTCCAGAACCTGCCCCCGTAATCGCAGGGGGAATACACATAATAATTCCGCGAGGTGGCGAGAAATTAATTGTAATGTCTCGGGAGATGGATCCCATGCTGAAAGATCGAAAACACTCAAGTCATACGCTTCTGCTAATACTTCATTCGCCGCCTGAGAATTAATATCGTCATTCTCAAAACATTCCTAAGAGCCCAGCTGATTTATGACTGAAGTTCTTATTTATGACCCCATAGCTATTAGCGATTCATCGACATCAGAAACTCTGCGTTCGATTTTGTTTTACGCACGCGCTGAATCAGCATTTCAACTGCCTCATCTGAAGGCACCCCTTTCATCGCTCTACGCATGGAGTAAATTTTTCCTAATTCATCAGGGTGATAAAGCAGCTCCTCCTTGCGAGTGCCACTTCTCTCCATACTGAGTGAGGGAAATACCCGTTTGTCAACGAGTCCACGATCGAGATGCAACTCCATGTTTCCTGTTCCTTTGAATTCTTCAAATATGACTTCATCCATTCTGCTGCCGGTATCGATTAGAGCGGTCGCAATTATTGTCAAGCTACCCCCTCCCTCTATGTTGCGAGCAGAGCCAAAAAAACGTTTTGGTTTTTGGAGAGCGCTGGCTTCAACCCCACCGGATAGTATTTTTCCGCTGCTGGGCATGAGTGTATTATAAGCGCGGGCGAGACGTGTTATAGAGTCAAGTAGGATTACCACGTGTTGTCCCACTTCTACCAATCGCCTTGATTTTTCTATGACCATCTCAGCCGCATGTACATGACTCCAGGCGGTTTCATCAAAAGTTGAACTGATAACTTCCCCCTTAACCTGGCGCTGAAAATCGGTTACCTCTTCAGGGCGCTCATCAATAAGAAGAACGATAAGATGAACATCCGGATTATTTTGAGCGATGGAATTAGCAATTCCCTGCAGTAATACGGTCTTTCCGGTGCGGGGCGGAGCGACAATGAGTCCGCGTTGTCCCAATCCGATAGGGGTAAGCAAATCCACAACGCGCATTGAAATATTGTCCCAGGAGACATCTGGATTTGTTTCAAGGAAAAATCGTTCCAGCGGATAATAGGGAATAAGATCCTCAAAAGGAGTCACTTTACTATTATCTTCCGGGTCTCGACTCATGATTTTATTGATCCGTAAAGTAAAGGGGCAAGTTTCGTCCTCACGGTGTGGATGCACCTGGGCTTCAACCATATGCCCGCGCAATAATCCGTAACGTTTGATTATAGAAGGCGGGACATAAACATTGTGCTGCCTGATTTGGTAATTCTCGTGCTGATACGTGATCAGGCCGTAACCCTCTTCCATGAGCTCAAAGCATCCATTCACGTAGAGCGGTATCTTCTTTTCGAATCTGTCTTTGAGAATCTCATCAACAAGGAGGGTTCGGTTTGGTGCAGAATCCTGCTCAATGCCTGATGCGCGAGCCTCATCCACTAATTGCAGCAAAGGAATTTCGAATAAATTATTAATGAATATAGGTTCGACTTTGCTTGTGGACTGTTCAGCCAGTGCCTCAAGTTCTGTTAAATCGTTAAATAACTCATACTCGGGCAGACTCCCCACTTTAGGTCCGGCACCACCGTCATAATCATCAAAACTGCCTATTTTACCCCTTCTCTTTTTATTTTGCTTTTTCGAATATGTCCTGTGTCTTCTGTGCTGGTTCCTTGAAGAATCTTTTCTCCGATCTGATCGCCCCCCTCGTCCATCACTGCGTTCATCATTTCCTCGGTTTCCACGCTCTTCTCTTGTATTTAAACCACCGGAACGACGACCATGGCTCGAGTCTTCATCGGTTTCACGATTGTTTGACTGCGATTTCCCATCTTTCATTGGGGCTTCACCCGCAGTGCTAGCCGAATGATCACGGTTATAATCATTTGCAGAATCCGAATCCCCTTTGCCGTCACCAGGGTGCTTATTAGAATTTTCAGTACCCTGCCTTTCCTTAGTCCTGCCGGCGACGACTTTTTTACGAACATTCGATGGCCTTATGGATGCTTTCACTTCGCTGGCACCCGGATCGTCGGACTGAGCGAGAGAATCTTCATCTTCAGTATTGGACATGACAGTGGACTTTGTGAAATACCCCTATTTATCACTAAGAGAAATTAAAGACCTGGTATGGGGTGTAAGCGAAAATAACTTAGGGATGGTTGAGGTGATGGCAGAGTCTGTTAACCTGCTTATGCAGAAAATCTATGTTTCCGTTATTGGTAAGAACAAAATCAGCGCGTTCGATTTTATCAACCGTTGGTAATTGATTGGCAATTCGGGCTTTTGCATCGCCCTCATCGAAACCACGCTCCCTTAATCTTTTGACCTGAAGCGGAATACTCGCACTTATACAAACAGTAAAATCGAAGCGTTTTTCAAGCTTTTTTTCAAAAAGCAGCGGAATTTCGACCACCCACAAAGAATCGGGTTTTTCATCCATCAGGGATTGACTGATCGCTCCTACTCTTGGATGGAGCAGTTTTTCCAACCAAGCCAGTTTTTCGGCGTCATTAAAGACAATTTGGGCAAGGCTCTTTCGATCAATTTCACCCCCATCATTGATCACCCCAGAGCCAAAATGACCACGTATAGCATTTTGCACCTCTTTATCGCTTTTAAGGAGGTCTTTAACCAGGCTATCGCTATCTATGACTTCGGCGCCGTTTTCTTGAAAAAACTTCAACGCCGTTGATTTGCCACACCCTATAGAACCTGTTAACCCAAGACGCATAATAAAGGAATCTCTAAAATGGTAATAATTGATCTCATAGAATCACGGGTGGGGAATTGAAAAGGGTATTTATTGTTATCAATAAAAAGAAAAAGCATCGATAGTCTCTTTACAAAGAGCCACCCGATTAATTATTGCCTCTTAACAATAATTCTCTGAATTTAAGCAATAATTTCGTAAAATATAGCTTAAGTAGCCAGGTATCGTCAAGGGCTTTCACCCGTTTGCATGGCTCTGGCCAGAGCAAAAAACATAAAGGAAACCTCAAAGAATAGCGGTATTTAAATTAAATTAATTTCGGTCAGTATAGATTAATCGACACTAATTGTTTTCTATAAGTAAAAGTTTTCAAATAACGCTATTTCTAAACCCATCATCAAGCAATAACAGCTACATACGGTTGCATATTATAAATTCAAAATGAGTAATCCAAATCCAAAACCCGGTTCATTACGCCAGCTCATTCACGATCTCAACGGTCAATTATTTCTCATTCGCGGCAACCTGGATTTAATTCATCTACAAATAAAAGACACCCCTCTGATAGGTGATAACTATGAAAAGATTCAGGAGGGTTTAAATGAAGTGGAAGCTATCTCAAAAAAGATGCGTGTCCGACAACAGGAGTTGGAACCTTCCTGAGACATAACCCTCTATCCAGGAAACGCTTCTAACGCATATTTTATAATCGGGTCCCTTGTTCACGCACAGCCAATAATCGTTTATTGTATGAATAAAAGAAAAAGCAGTTCATTGTCTGAAGCAGAACAATTTGAAAAAATTAAAACAAGGGTATACGCCAGCGCTAATTTGGCCTGCCGGGGGATTGCTAGAGAAATTGAAACCCTCATTCGTGATAAAACGGAAAAAGGAAAGTCGACCGTCCTGGGGCTGGCCACCGGTTCGACACCAGTCTCTCTATACCGGGAGTTGATAAAACTTCATACAGAAGAAGGGTTGAGTTTCAAAAACGTGCATACTTTTAACCTCGATGAATATTATCCCATCGAGAAGCATCATCGGGAAAGCTACTTTCGCTATATGCATGAGCAGTTTTTTAAACATCTCGATATACCGGAAAGTAATATTCACATACCTGACGGCAGCATGACACGCCAGGCGGTCTTCGAAACCTGCCAGGACTACGAAAACACAATTACCTCCGTTGGAGGTATTGATTTGCAGATTCTCGGTATTGGACGCACCGGCCACATCGGATTTAATGAACCGGGTTCGATGCGCGAATCAGTAACCCGCCTCGTCTCGATCGACCGCATGACCCGTCTCGATGCGGCACGTGATTTTCTAGGTGAAGAAAGTGTTCCACGCTATAGCATCACTATGGGTATAGGGACTATCCTTAAAGCGCGTAAATTAATCCTCATGGCTTGGGGCGAAGCCAAATCCAGAATCATTGCCCGGGCAGTGGAAGGACCGGTTACCGAGACTTTGCCCGCTTCATTTATTCAAGAACATCCCAATGCACGATTCATAATCGATGAAGCCGCTGCTGCAGAATTAACACGGATACAGCATCCATGGTTAGTGGGAAACGTCTCTTGGACACCATCGCTGGCACGCCATGCGGTGGTATGGCTCAGCCATAAAGTTAAAAAACCTGTTCTCAAGCTGGTTGATGAAGAGTACAGTGAAAATGGAATGGCAGAATTACTCACTGAACAGGGCCCTGCGTATAATCTCAATATTCGAATCTTTAATGAGTTGCAGCACACCATTACCGGTTGGCCCGGTGGCAAACCGAATGCCGATGATTCGAGTCGACCGGAACGGGCTCAACCATTCCCCAAACGAATTGTAATTTTCAGTCCCGAACCACAGGATGATGTATTATTTATGGGCGGCACACTGCACCGCTTAGTGCAACAAGGGCATAAAGTTGAAGTTGTTTATCAGACCTCAGGAAATCTCGCCGTTCCTGACGAGGAAGCGATTAAATTTGCGGAATTCCTAATCGACAGTGACGCTAAACCCAAATCCAGTGGACAGGGAAAATTTGCCCACCAGGTTCTTAAGGCATTGGAAGAAAAAGGAGATTTCGGCATAGATCCACCTGATTTGCGGCACATTAAAGCCATGATTAGACGGGGAGAAGCGCGTGCCGCTTGTCGCGTATGTAACCTGCCGCCGAAAAATATCCATTTTCTTGATATGCCGTTTTACGAACAGGGGCGTTACCGTCAGTTCACCCTTAACCAAAAAGACAACGAGAAGGTGTTAAAATTACTCAATAAAATTAAACCGCATCAAATTTATGCAACAGGGGGGCAAGCTGATCCCAATTCCGTTCAATATCTTTGTTTTGAATCTATTTGTCAGACCTTTAATCACCTTTCTCATTCTGAATGGGTAGACGAATGCTATGTATGGCTTTATCGGGGGCCAGACAAAGAATGGTTGATTGATGAAATTGAAATGGCTGTACCCTTAAGTCCTGATGAACTGGCAACGAAAATAAAAGCCATATACCAGCACGAATCACAGAAGAGCCAATCGCCACACTCTGAGGAAAATCTGAGAGAATTTTGGCAGCAGGCGGAATCCCGCAATCAGGCAACCGCTCATATATACGATAGTTTAGGGTTCGCGGAATACGAAGCCATCGAAGCTTTTAAACGCTGGCATCCTTGATATCATCTGTGACGCAACGCGGTATAAGGGACAGCTGGTTCAAAGCATAAGGTTGAGCGCCGGAGCTGGGAATTAAGTGAGTCTGTTTTATGTCGTATCAAATATACAGGAAAATTTAGACTCATGACGCGAAATGTAAGGCACAGGGGCAGCTCAACCCATTAACCACTATCCGCTTAAAGCTTAGTATATTGCGCTTTGAGCCTATCCATTTATGAGCGAGTCGTACCCCTCTCCGCTGCGGCTGAGAGATATAGCAGTAAGTGAACGCCCACAGGAACGTTTAGAGAAATATGGCGCAACTTCACTGAGTGATACAGAATTATTAGCGATGATCCTGCGTAGTGGGAGTAAAAACAGGAATGTTCTGGCCCTGTCCACCCACATTATTGCAGAGGCAGGATCACTTGCCGGTCTTCTCACCTGGAGGGAATCCGATTTTAGTAAAATGACCGGTATCGGCAAAATTAAAGCTTTGCAATGCATGACAGTTATGGAAATTGCGCGTCGAATCCTTTCACATAATCCTAATACAGAGCCAACTTTCAATTCTCCCGATGCGGTCTTTGAGCATTTTCGACCTATTACCGCAGGTATAGAAGTCGAGAAATTCTGGGTCCTTTGTCTGAACCGTAAAAACCGCCTTATCAAACGCGTGGAAACAACTTCAGGCACCGCTAACAGCAGCCTTGTTCACCCGAGGGAAGTCTTTCGTGAAGCCATATATTATAGTGCCTCTGCCATTATTTGTGTGCACAATCATCCCAGTGGTGACCCTTCGCCGAGCAGTGCCGATATTCGCATTACCCGCCAACTCAAAGAAGCTTCAAAAGTCCTCTCCATTGACTTGCTTGATCATATTGTCGTTGGGCAAGTAGCTGCGGATCCTAACGGAAACGGATTTTATAGCTTTGTTGAAGCAGGTCTTATTTCATAACCCTCTGCATAATCCTGCACCAAATTAAATAAAAAATCTTCGTCTGCCTCTGCCTCTTGTAGGTTACCCCGCGATGATAAGACAACCTTTTGAGTCCTTCCGAGAATGGGTCATCGTAACACGTCGGAGGAAGGACTGGAAAAAGCTTTCAACAGTGTCTACGGTTGAGAGTGCCAGGAACTCCCGACTCCTAATAAGAGGAGCCGGGAGCAAATCGGAAGAGTTCATTCTGCCTCTGGAACCCGCGTTAGCGGAGTTCAAGACGAAGCCTGGGAACTTCCGATCTAACCTGGCTAATCTCAAACAATTGAAAGAGCCCGGATTATACCCCCGCGAGCTCATCTTGACAAGACCGAGATAGCCATGAATGAAAAAAAACACACCCTCATCGCCATAGATATAGCCAAAAACACCTTGCAAGTGCAAAGTGCAGAGCAAAGTTACGCTCTAAGCAACGACAAGTCGGGACTCAAAGAACTGCTCAAAGCCATAGGAAAGATGGATGCCCCCTTTGTGGTGTGCGAAGCCACAGGAGGCTACGAGCGCGCCTTGTTGAGCGCTTTGCATGAAGCGCAGATTGTGGTGTGCCTGATTAATCCTGCGCGCGTACGGGCCTTCGCCACGAGCGATGGCATCCGTGCAAAGACCGATAAGATCGATGCCAAGGTATTGCTGCGCTTTGCTCAGCAAAAGCAGTTGTCCCCAACAGCTCCCCCGACACCCGAACAGCAACAGATGACTGCTTTACTGGATCGACGCCATCATCTGAGCGAACAGCTTGGCCGCGAGAAGAACCGCTTGCAGAACAGTCCCAAGAGCATCCACCTTTCCATCCAACGCATGATCCGTTTCGTTGAGAACGAAATCGATCGCATCGACAAACAGCTGCGATTGCTCATCAACGAGAATGATCCACTGCGTGCGAAAGCCGAACTTATCGCTTCAGTCAAAGGAGTCGGTGAAGTGACGACTTGGACCCTCCTGGCTTATATGAGCGAAATGACTCATCTGGGCCGCAATCAGTTGGTCGCTCTTGCCGGTCTGGCTCCCTATAATCGTGACAGTGGCAAGACCCATTCTAAGCGATCGATAAAAGGAGGTCGTGCCAAAGTCAGAAAATGTCTCTATATGGCTGCTCGCACCGCGGCTCAACATAACCCCGTGATCAAACCTTATGTGCAGAGGTTAGTCGATCGGGGAATACCTTACAAATGTGCTCTCGTTGCGGCCATGAGAAAACTCCTTATTCATCTGCAGTCCCTTCTTAAAAAACATCAATTAGCTCTTGCTTCATGACACAATTGCTTCGTCCTCCCAGGTATTTACAATAATATCAAGGTAGAACACGCTGCCTGACGGCCATAAACTTTGCGACGGCTGTTCCCTAGTGCGTTTATAGATGATAGCGCTACCGAGTCTCGCCACTTCGAGACAACATCTTCCAAAAGCACAAGAGACACAAAAAAGATCTTTAAGAAGTAGAAATACTCTTATTGTCATTGCGAGCGGAGCGTGGCAATCCAGGCAGATTCCGGTGACATATTTAAAACTGGTTAAAGTACAGTAATTAACTTCGGTTACGTCCACTGGATATTTATTTATTAATAAGGTGTGGCGCACTGACTCAGGTTGATAGATTCACGAAACAATATGGAGGGACGCGCGGAACCGGTCGGCCATAGTCCACCCGCGACTGCGGGAAGGGACGACGTGGTGATCGCGTCCGCGCGTATTCATGCTAACCGATCCCCAACGGCCATGACCGAGCATGGCCCTCCAAAAATCTTCGTCTTCGTCAATGTCTCTCGGTAGCCACGTCGCGCTGCTCCTCGCAATGACACTAGGGAGGCAGACGAAGACGAAAATTAGGTGATCAGCCCATGTCTTAGTGTTATCAATCGTTGCTTCGGAATATAATTAACCCTGCTATTCCGCTAACCAGCCTTTAGCGCGATCTACGGCACGACTCCAACCTTCCCGGTGTATTTTCATATCAGCTTGAATATAATTAACCCTGCTATTCCGCTAACCAGCCTTTAGCGCGATCTACGGCACGACTCCAACCTTCCCGGTGTATTTTCATATGATCGCGCCGTGATGAACCGCTGATTAATACTCCAGTGAGCAGCTATTTCATTTTGATTTTTCCAGTATCCCACCGCAATACCGGCAAGATAAGCCGCGCCAAGGGCTGTGGTCTCAATAACCCGGGGACGAAGAACAGGAACTTGCAATAGATCGCTTTGAAATTGCATAAGTATATCATTGGCACAGGCACCGCCATCAACTCGTAATTCCTGAAGTTCGATTCCCGAATCCAACTTCATCGCTTCAAGAACGTCGTAACTCTGATAGGCAATACTTTCAAGAGCAGCGCGTGCAATATGGGAAGCGGTCGTTCCTCTTGTCATGCCAACAAGGGTGCCGCGGGCGTAGGGATCCCAGTGAGGGGCCCCTAAACCTGAAAACGCGGGGACCAGGTAAACGCCATCAGATTCGGCTACTTTATTCGCCAATGGCTCAACTTCGGAAGCTTTTTCGATCAGCCCCAGTCCATCCCGCAACCATTGAACTACGGCTCCCCCCATAAAGACACTGCCTTCAAGCGCATACGTTATTTCATCCCCTATTTTCCAGGCAATGGTGGTTAATAGGTTATTCTTTGATACCACCGGGTCTTTTCCGATGTTTAAAAGAAGAAAACAACCCGTCCCGTATGTATTCTTGGCCATTCCCGTTTTAAAACAACTTTGTCCGAAGAGAGCTGCCTGTTGATCACCGGCAATACCGGCAATAGGTGTTCCCTTGAGTTCAGTTAACTGTTCGGTCTCCGCATAAACTTCACTGGAGGAGTGGACCTCAGGTAAAAGGGATGGTGGAATATTAAGTATTCCTAAAAGCTCTTCATCCCAGGCACCGGTATGTATATTAAAGAGAAGCGTACGTGAAGCATTGGTGGCATCCGTGATGTGTGTTTTCCCGTTGGTAAGCTTCCATATAATCCAACTGTCGACAGTTCCAAAAGCCAGCTTACCGCTTTCCGCTTTTTCCCTGGCGTCAGGAATATTTTCAAGTATCCATTTTATCTTTGTCCCGGAAAAATAGGGGTCTAAAAGTAATCCTGTTTTCTTTCTGAATACTTTTTCTAATCCCTCTTCTTTGAGTGAAGCACAAATATCGGAAGTTCGGCGATCTTGCCAGACAATAGCATTGTATAGGGGGTCACCCGTCCGGCGATCCCACAGTATAGTCGTTTCACGCTGATTGGTTATTCCCATCGCGGCGACATCTTCTTTAAATATTCCCGCTTTTTTTGTCGCTTCAATGGCCACACTGCACTGCGATTTCCAAATCTCTTCGGGGTCGTGTTCCACCCACCCCGGTTTCGGGAATAGCTGTTTAATTTCTTTTTGAGCCACTGCCTTTATCAACCCGTCATGGTCAAAAAGAATGGCTCGCGAACTCGTCGTTCCCTGATCCAGCGCTAATATATATTTCATCGTTTAAATACCTGTTTCATCAACATCCACTCCCCTAAGTATAATATATAAATTAGGGTGACGATCAAGTTGTGTCATTTCTCAAGATGAAGGTGATAACGATTGCAGCTATATTAATGAATATTTGAGTTCAATAACCGGGCTGCAGATTAATCTTTCTCTTATATTATTAAAGTGTTTTACTTGTAATTACTTCTTATTGCCTGATTTCCGGAAAATTTATTTATTTTTTTCGTGATTTTTAATACTTAACCAGTAACCTCAGCGTTTTCTCTAATGCTTAACTTTGCTGATCAATGTCTGGACATGGCCCAATCGATACTGGGACACAACCTTGAGGCCATAAATGATGATGGGGCTATTAGTCCAATAGAAGGTGAAAAGACAAGGCCCGAGGAACCGGGCCATGCGGCATTTGCTATAGGCGAATACTACCGTGCCACGGGAGAAGTACAGCTGGGTAATTTCGATCTCATTGATCTTGCGGCGCGTTGCATTACGGCCCAGGTATTTACGGAGGAAGATGATGAGAATGGCCTTGCTTATACCGCGCTGGGCCTGCTCTCCTTTGGACCGGTAAAAGACCGCAATCCTGTCTGGGAACGGTTACTCGACCCAACTCGTGAGCGTCTTGATAAAATGCTTCTGGCGAGAAGTGATTATAATAACCATCTCCAGGCTTACAATATTGCTAAATCGGTAGCCCGTTTCAGCATGGGCTTGTCTAAAAAGGATGAAACGGGAAGGCTCATTGACCGTTTTATCGAACGCATTGAAGAAAACAGCACGGGAGGCTACTGTGACGATGCCCCCGATATTGGCCTCGGTGGAGCCTATAATATATATGGCATTCTAAGTTTTGTCTTCATCCGACAGGCACTTCAACTGCATGCCAATATGAATATTTGTGAATACAAATTACCCAGCCTTCGTACTTTTGCCGAAAAGTATATCCGCATGATGCCAGATATAGTCCGGCAAGACGGTCTTGGATGGATATACGGCAAGGGTATCGGTGCCAATGGCCAGATGCTTTGTATCAGCGTCATTCTCCAGGCCATGCGTGACGAGTGGATAAGCGAGGATCAAAAACCGCTTTATTTAAATATCCTTCGACGTCTCTTCCAGTTTTTTTTCATGACCTACCTGGACCAGGAGGAAGGAGTGCTCGTAGTAAGAGATGCTGAACGGACCACTATTGATGAACAGACTTCTCGCATGGCCGATTTTGATGGAGCCCGTTTTCTGAGCCAATGGTCACGTCTGGCTCGGGCTATCGGTGGAACCATGAACGCCCAACCCGTAAATACAAAACCCACCGGTCGTTTCATCATTTTTAACAAGAACAACCGCCGGGAACGCGGCCTTTTCATTTATCAGGATCCCAATAGCGGGTTACATATCAATCTCCCACTCGTCGGACAGGGTAATCACCGTTTCTCGGATTCACTCGCCTTTCCCCATTGTCCCGGCATTTTCGACTGGCCCGCGAATAACTATATGCCCATTTTAATTCCGGAACTGACTTTTGGTGATAATGTCATTATCCCTTCCTTTTACGGTCACCGCTGTGTAACCGGATTGGGTCTTCGTAATTCCTTTTATTTTCGTTTTGAACAACCAGACCTGATTACCCGTGATGAAAGGATTATTTCAGGTCTTGGCAGTGTGAAGGTATCATGGACATTTTCTGCAAACAAGGTAATGAGTGATTTCATTTTCACCGTAAAAAACCAGGTTCAACTGGACCAGATGCGCTATGTCTTTTTGATTGCCACCAGCCACTCAAACTACCGTCTTGGCACGGCTTTTGGCCTCGGCCGGGAAGGTATAGGTTGCAAAGTCCATAAGGACGATTTTCAAGGTGTCTGGCAGGAGGCGGAGATGGTCACAAACGAGCCCAACTACAAAAACTATTGGGGTAAGATTCATTACCTGCAAATGCTTATACGCGATCACCCACTTATCATGCGTCCAAGCCAACAGTATAGACTTACGGTATCATATGAACCCGATATTGTTTTTGCTGAAGAACAATAAGCTTACTCAATCATGCTTTCGGCAAGAATCATACCCTGCCTTGATGTTAATGCTGGCCGGGTCGTAAAGGGCGTTAAGTTTAAAAATCTCCAGGACGCGGGTGATCCCGTAGGAGCGGCCAAAGCTTACGAGGAACAGGGAGCAGATGAACTTGTATTCCTCGATATTACCGCATCAAGCGATGAACGGGAAATAATGCAGCATGTCGTCGAGATGACCGCCTCCCAGTGTTTTATGCCTTTGACCGTAGGCGGCGGCCTGCGCGACCTTAATAATATTCGACAAATGTTAAATGCAGGGGCCGATAAGGTAAGTCTTAATACCGCTGCCGTTAATAATCCTGATCTTGTAATCCAGTCAGCAGGTAAGTTTGGCAATCAGTGCATTGTTGTTGCCATCGACGCAAAACGGGAAAAGGGAGAGGATCGCTGGCGGGTTTATACACACGGGGGGCGTAATCCTACCGATCTCGACGCTGTTGAATGGGCGCAAAAAGTAGTTTCCTACGGAGCTGGAGAAATATTGCTTACCAGTATGGATCAAGACGGCACCCAGGAAGGATATGATATTGAACTCACCCGCAGAATCAGCGAATCAGTCTCCGTGCCAGTGATCGCTTCGGGAGGAGCCGGGAATCTCGACCACCTTGTCTCAGTCCTGAAGGAAGGTAAGGCGAATGCCGTACTTGCCGCTTCAATATTTCATTATGGGACCTATACAATTAAAGAGGCAAAGCAAACCTTGTCAAAAGCCGGTATTCCAGTGCGTTTATAACACGCTTGGAATTAGCGTTTCCATGTTATTGAAATCCGTCAGAGATTATCGGGCCTGCCGCGTAAAAAATCCAGGGCCTTACTGTAACTCCTTCTCTGGAGATAGTGAATTAAACGTTCATCCATTTCCTCAGCTCGCCCCTGGAGTAACGAATCAAGATCTTTTATGGCCTTGATTATGGACTCACCGCCCGTGTCACTTGCGCGCTCAACGATAACCGCTAATCGCCTCTCAATTTCATTATTTAACATTCCAGAAATATTTTTCGGCGCAAGAAAAAATCTAATTTAATTAAAGAGCCTAATTACTTGAATTTACGGCATCCATGGTTTAATTATTTATTCCCTAAAGGCAACGAGATCAACTAAAAATGAAACAACTAAGATTTGCAAATCGTTGGAATGCCGACCTCATCGATGAATATTATGATCGTTGGTTGGAAAACCCTGAAGAACTCGATGAAAATTGGATAGCGTTTTTTGAAGGTTTTGAGTTAGCCGCCAATGGAGACGGACCAACTGTGCCAACGGGGGGTGATACACAGGCACCGTCAGCGTTGAAGCAAGCCCGCTTCACAGGAGCAATATATGCCTATCGTTCTATCGGCCATACTATGGCAAATTTCAATCCCCTTTTAAAATCGGTCGCATTTAACCCTCGCCTTTCTCTGGAACGCCTTGGGTTTACAGAGGGAGATCTTGATACTGAGTATCACCCCGGTCAATATCGCGACGGTAAAGCACTGTCGGTCCGCCAGCTTCTAAAAGATTTAATGGCCACCTATTGCGGTCCCATAGGTGTGGAATACCAGCATATTCAGGAGACAGAACCACGCCGCTGGATTCAAAACAAAATTGAACCCTCGTTAAACAAGCCTGATTTTTCGCGCCAGAAAAAATTATTTATCCTGGAAGATATCCTCGAAGCGGAAGCTTTTGAAAAATTCCTCCACACGCGCTACGTTGGCCAGAAGCGATTTTCGCTCGAAGGTGGTGAGACCATCGTCCCCTGCTTGCATGCCGTAGTGGAAAAATGTTCGGAACTGGGAATCCAGGAAATTGTTATGGGCATGGCACATCGCGGGCGCCTTAATATCCTCGCTAACATCCTGGGCAAATCTTATGATTTTATTTTCGATGAGTTTTCCGAAAACTATATGCCGGAAACCATTCATGGCGATGGGGATGTTAAGTACCATCTGGGATACGAGGCACAGCTTAATACCGCTTCAGGGGAAACCATGAATTTTCATCTGGCGGCCAATCCCAGTCATTTGGAAGCCGTCAATCCGATTGCCGAAGGCCGCGCCCGCGCGCGCCAGCGTATTCTCGGAGACTTGGATCGCAAAATAGTATTGCCTATCCTCATTCACGGTGATGCCGCCTTTGCCGGGCAGGGAATAGTATGCGAAGTTTTAAATCTTTCACAACTTAAAGGCTATACCACGGGCGGCACCCTTCATTTTATCATTAATAATCAAATCGGGTTTACTACCGATCCCTCTGAAGCCCGTTCCAGCCTGTATTGCACGGATGTCGCAAAAATGGTTGATGCCCCCATATTTCACGTCAATGGAGATGATCCTCTCTCCATGGTATTTGTCACTGAATTAGCACTCGATTACCGACAGAAATTTGGGCAGGACGTAGTCATCGACATGTATTGCTATCGACGCCATGGACATAACGAAGCCGATGAACCGGCTTTCACCCAACCCCTCCTCTATGAGCGGATTTCAAAGCATCCATTGATCAGTGAAACTTTCTGCAAACAATTAATCAGCGAAGGCGAGTTGGATGAAACAGAAGCGGAAAAGATTAAGGAAAGCTATCAAAAGACCCTTGATGCTGCTTTTAATCGCGCCAAGAAAACAGAGACGGATAATATTAATGCTGATAATAAGAAATTTATGGGCTCGAGCGCGATTTTTCAGCCACCTTACAATTTTCGTCCGGTAAAGACAAATGTGCGCAAAGAAGCCCTCGATAAAGTCGTCGGAGCCCTCACTTCGATCCCCGAAAAAATAAATATAAATCGTAAAATCATTCGCCTGCTCATGAACAGGCGCAAAGGATACGAAGAGGACGTGGGGATTGACTGGTCATTTGCCGAACAAATCGCCTGGGGAGCGCTTATGCTCGACGGAACTCCGGTGCGTATCTCAGGCCAGGACTGCGCGCGAGGAACCTTCAGTCAAAGGCACGCCGTCTTTTATGATTCTGAAACACGGGAGAGCTATTTTCCGCTTATGGAAATGAAGGACCGCAGGGCTATTCAGTGCGTGCATAACTCGATGCTTTCAGAAGCCGCGGTGCTTGGCTTTGATTATGGTTATTCACTGGATTACCCCCAAATGCTTTGTATGTGGGAGGCTCAATTTGGAGACTTTGTCAATGGGGCTCAGGTCATTATCGATCAGTTTATCACCAGTGCTGAATCAAAGTGGCAACAGGTAAGTGGCATCGTTCTCTTATTGCCCCACGGATACGAGGGACAGGGACCTGAGCACTCCTCGGCGCGCCTTGAAAGATTTTTACAGGCCTGTGCTGAAGATAATATTCAGGTTTGTAACATGACCACTCCCGCCCAGTATTTTCATGTTTTGCGGCGCCAGATGAAACGGGATTTTCGTACGCCATTGATTATCATGGCCCCTAAAAGCATATTGCGCCATAAACGGGCCGTATCACGCGTTGAAGATTTCACCAAGGGGACGTTTCAAGAAATTATGGACGATCAAAACCCCGGTAAAAAAGTAAAGCGAATTATATTGAGCACCGGTAAAATATTTTACGATTTGGAGGAATACAGGCTCAAGAATAAGATAGAAGATGCCGCGTTGATACGTGTCGAACAGCTCTACCCTTTTCATCGTAAATTACTGGAAAAACTCATTGATAAATATGGCCAGGACAAAAAATTAGTATGGTGTCAGGAAGAGTCGCAGAATATGGGCGCATGGACTTTCATTGCACCGGTTATTGAAGAGATCACTGGCCATAAACCACAGTATGCCGGCCGTGATGCCAGCGCTAGCACAGCGGTAGGATCACATGCGCTACACAAAGTGGAACAGGCAGCTTTAATAGAAACCGCATTTCTGGGTTGATTGACTCAGCATCTTGAAGGTGTCGCTTGCTATTTCAAGATGATCTCTGCATCCTGAAATCATGGCTACGGAAATTAAAGTGCCCTCAATGGGCGAATCTATCACCAGTGGCATAATCGCCGCCTGGCATGTTAATGATGGGGACGTTGTCGAAAACGGCCAAATCCTTTACGAGTTGGAAACGGACAAGATTACCTCCGAAGCTCAGGCTGAAATCGGAGGTAAAATAAAATTGATTGTAGCAGAAGGAGACGAAGTAGAAATCGGCCAGGTGATTGCTTCTATTGATGAGTCTGTAAGCTCTGTGGCGAAAGAACCGGCAAAAGTTGAAGATAAAAAACTCCCTGCTCCTGCAAAAGAATCGGAAGGAGCAAAAGAAGATGAAGCGGCCATAGTTAAGAGCAAAGAAAAAATCGCCCCTCAAGTGGAAACACCGGTATCTCCAGCAGTACGCCGATTGGCCACTGAATCAGGAATTGATCCCGCGACGGTTGAAGGATCAGGAAAAGGGGGGCGCGTTACCAAAGGTGACTTGATTACTGCGCGTGAAGGTTCCGATGGAAAAGACAAAAGCGCAGTTCCAGATATTCAGGTAACGACACCGTCCAAACCCCGCGAAGTCGAAGTCACTTCAGCAGTGACCCCATCGGTGTCTTCAACACGAAGTACAAGAAAAAAAATGTCCCCCATGCGCAAGCGTATCGCCGAACGCCTCGTTGCGGCCCAAAATACTGCGGCTATCCTCACTACTTTCAATGAGGTTGATATGAGCGCGGTGATGAACCTTCGAAAAAATCACCAGGACCGCTTTGTAGAAAAACACGGGGTCAAACTTGGGTTTATGTCATTTTTTGTGAAAGCCGCAGTTAATGCCCTCATTGAAATCCCCGCGCTTAATGGTCAAATCGACGGTGAGATGATGATTGAGAATCATTATTATGACATCGGTGTAGCGGTAGGAACAAAAAAAGGACTGCTCGTGCCGGTGGTTCGTGACTGCGACCAACTGAGTTTTGCGGGTATTGAGAAGCAGATTATTGCTTATGCCACAAAAGCGCGTGAAGGGAAAATATCGATTGAGGATCTCCAAGGGGGTGTTTTTACCATTTCCAATGGCGGGATTTTCGGTTCCATGCTTTCTACTCCCATACTCAATATGCCACAAAGCGGTATTCTGGGAATGCATACCATTCAACAAAGACCCGTCGTCGTTAATAACGAAATTGTCATTCGCCCTATGATGTATCTCGCTCTTTCTTACGACCACCGTATTGTTGACGGACAGGAAGCGGTTACCTTTCTCGTCAGGGTGAAAGAAGCGATAGAGGACCCGGCGAGACTTATGTTCGACATTTAAGGGAGTGATTTATGCCCGAAGACACATTTGATTTAGGAGTGATTGGCTCCGGGCCGGGAGGATATGTCGCCGCCATACGCGGAGCCCAGCTCGGTTTGAAAACCGCCCTTATCGAAAAAGATAAAAACCTTGGCGGAACCTGCCTTAATGTAGGATGCATTCCCAGTAAAGCACTCTTGCATTCAACAG
This sequence comes from Opitutales bacterium, assembly GCA_965197745.1. GTDB lineage: Bacteria > Verrucomicrobiota > Verrucomicrobiia > Opitutales > PNEW01 > CBDANS01. Next base: position 2,026,150 of record CBDANS010000007.1, read on the forward strand.
AGATGTATCATTTCGCCGCTCATGAGAGCTCCGCTCACGGAATAAAAATCGGTGACGTGTCGATGGATATTGCGACCTTAATGAAAAAGAAAAACGGTGTCGTTAATACCTTGCGCAAAGGCGTCGAAACACTTGTCAAAAAGCGAAAGATCGCGATCTTCAATGGTCATGGAAAATTGCTTGGTAATGGTAAAATCGAAATTAAAAGCGAAAATGATTCAGAAGAAATAGTTGCGCGCAATATTATCCTCGCTACCGGCTCCAAAGTCGCTGAACTGCCATTTTTAAAATGTGACGGAAAGCACGTTGTCTCTAGCGATGATGCCATCGCTTTCGATAGTGCACCGGAAAAACTCATTGTCATCGGGGGTGGAGCAATTGGACTGGAACTGGGTTCTGTTTGGTCGCGATTGGGAAGTGACGTAACGATCGTAGAATTTCTTCCTCGCATTGCCGCAACTTATGATCCTGACATTACCCAGCTGGCAGAGTGTATTTTTAAAAAACAGGGTATGAAAATTGAAACTGATGCCAAGGTAACCGGAGTGAAAATTAATAGTGAACACTCAATAGTATCTGTTGATAAAAAAGGTAAGACAATGGAGCTCACGGCGGACAAAGTTCTCCTCAGCGTAGGACGTGTTCCTTATAATGATGGGCTTGGTCTTGAAGATGTCGGTGTTGATAAAGATGATCGTGGACGGATTATTACCGATGAATCTTATCGCACAAACGTCGAGGGGATCTATGCTATTGGCGACACCATCGCGGGGCCGATGCTCGCTCATAAAGCGGAAGAAGAAGGTGCCGCTGCCGCGGAAATTATTGCCGGGAAAGCGGGCCACGTAAATTATAAAGCCATACCTAACGTCATTTACACTGAACCTGAAATGGCAAGTGTGGGTGTTTCCGAAGAGGAAGCCAAAGAGGAAAAATGTGAAACACGAATCGGTAAATTCCCACTAGCGGCGAACGGTCGCGCCCTCGCTTCCGGCACCACCGATGGAATGGTAAAAGTCATTGCCGATGCCGTGACTGACCGATTACTCGGAGTCCAGGTTATCAGTCATAATGCATCAGAACTGATTGCCGCCGCCGTCGTGCACATGGAGTACGGCGGCAGCGCGGAGGACATGGCCAGAACCGTGACCGCCCACCCCACCCTTTCAGAATCCCTTAAAGAAGCCGCCATGGCCGTTGATAAAGCCTCAATTCACTCCCTCTGAGTTGAGCTCTTCAAGCAGGGGAAACGCGCTGTCTGCCTGACGTGCGTAGTTACGAAGAGCTACGAATAGAGCGGCTAATGATCGAACCAAAAGTCGAAAACTGGAGGGACGTGCTCCGTCACGTCCGTATCAAGTTTTTAAAAAAGTAAATTAAATAATTCTTCCCTCACAGCGGACGCAACGGAGTGCGTCCCCCCATTTATTTATTATAAAATCATAGCAGAACATGCATCCCACATCCCTTGGCACGACGAAGCCTTGGCGAAGGCGGCCGCATCCCTCGGCACGACGAAGTCCCGCCATCACGGGACGAAGGCGGCTGTATACCATTGACCATTAAGAAAAAATAAATAAATTCCGATAGTTGGAGAGATGGCAGAGTGGCCGATCGCGGTAGTCTTGAAAACTATTGAACCGAAAGGTTCCGGGGGTTCGAATCCCCCTCTCTCCGCCATTTTGTAAGCTATTGTTTACCTGTATCTTATGGATTATAAGGTTCAGGATATAGTCAAAGTTACAATAGATTCGCCGATATCCAAGGATAACGCTGACTGAAATTAATTACTTTACCCCTGATAATTTAGGGGGGCGGGGGGAAGTAAAAATACATCTCCCTCTTCAATCGATAATCCATTAACCCATATACAGCGGAGGTGAAAAAGGGGAAATCAAAACCAGGGGTTAACCGCAAAGTCGCATCATCATTCTAATTATTCATTACCTTCTTTCATAGGTTCGATAAAGCCCCACTTCTCCAACCATTTTATCCAGCGCGCTCTCTTGGAGCTGCCTTCAGGATTGGCTAACCACCACGGATGGTAATATGGTGAATTTTGCAAATCCATTGCCGGACTGATGGTTTTGGCATCTTCCACCAGAACATGCAGATCCTTTTCTTCTTTAGCAGTCGTTGGATTGCTGTAAAAGGAAAGGGAACAGTTCCTGCGGTCTTCATAACCACCAAAAGCCGCGTGCCATGTGTTCTGGTTAAAAGTAATGACATCACCCGGTTGCGAACAAAATATATAGCAGGGGATATCTTCACCGCGGAATTCGGAATCTTTGAGAAACTGTGGTTCACTATCATTGGAACTATTCAACCCTATGCGTAGCAATTCATCGAATAAAGGACTCTTATGCGAACCTGGTATGAGACGCAATGATCCGTGGTCACTGGTTGTAGGTTGCAGATAGACAAGATTTTTGAGCATACACAAATGTCGCTGCCTCGAATCCGGATGCCAGGCAGTGTTATGTCTAAAACTGTTGGCATTGGAACGCACAGGAACGGTGTCCTCTCCCAGTAATTGTTCTGTGGATACGTAAATGCGTGGATCCTCCAATAAACTTGCCATATAAGGTGTCTCCGGAATCAAGTTAGACCATTTACAGCCCCAACGACCCCGGCAGTCCCAGCCCCTGAGATCTTTCTTTTGATCAAAATCATCTTTTATGGTGGCAAGATGCTTATCGAATTCCTCATTAATCCTGTCAATTTCCTTTGGGTTAAAAACTTGACGACGGATAAGAAAGCCAAAAGTTTCAAAACGTTGGATCTGCTCTTCTGTGAGACTATGATTTTCCTGTATTATAATATTAGTTACCTTAGGAGAGTTGGTATCAGAGATAAAAAGGGGTCAGGCTGGAATGGCGTTAAGATAAGGGATAGAATGAGTGCAATAGATGCTTGTACAGGGACCGTTGGAGAGCTACCCTAACGAGCATGCAAAAACAAAACTTAACTCGTTATTTTCCAGGATTTAATCAGGTCCTGTTCGGTCGTGCTCCCCGAACAGCCCTTGCACAGATGGAGGGTAAGCTGGTAGAAATACGGCGGTCAAGTCTTTCCGAGCTATCGGATATCTTCGGGCAGTGGGTGCCGCAAAAGTATTTACACCGGAAGCCTCGAGGGGCTAACAGCCGGCGGAGATTGTTCAGCCAAAACGTGACCTTCTGGGCATTTTTGTTCCAAGTGCTCTCACCACGGACTGCCTGCCGGGAAGTGGTGCGCAAGCTCCAGAGCTATTGCAGCATGAAGGGGCTGAAGTTGGCTAAAGGAACGGCCTCGGCCTACTGTCAGGCGAGGCAACGGCTGTTGGTGCAAGACCTGCACGGGATCCATGAAGCGATCAGTGAAGAGGTGGCCGGGAGAGTGACCGACGATCAACGGTGGAAAGGTCACGAGGTAAAAGTGGTCGACGGCACGGGTATCGCCACCGCCGATACGCCGTGCTTGCAGAGGTGTTACCCACAGCCTTCGCAGCAACGAAGCGGCTGCGGCTTTCCGGTGGTGAAGCTGGTGGGCTGTTTTTCTTTAGCCAGTGGGGCGCTTTTACACTGGATGGAGTCCTCACTAAGGCATCATGACAGTGTGCTGTTGCGGGGCATGATCGGATTTTTTCAAAAGGGTGATGTGGTCCTTGCCGACCGGGGATTTTGCTCTTACCTCAATATTGCCCTGCTTAAAGGCCGCGGTGCTGAAGCGGTCATGCGTTTGCATCAGCAACGAAGAAGCGACTTTCGTCAGGGCAGGTCCTTGGGTAGGTATGACCGGCTGATCATGTGGAAGAAGCCGCAAAATGTCTTCGGCTTCAGTCGCGAGCAGTGGCGGCAAATCCCTGATGAGATCCCCGTACGGCTGGTGAAGATTTTCATTTTCATCAAAGGTTTCCGCGCCCATAGCGTAGACCTCGTGACTACCTTGAGCGATCCTCACCAATACTCCCACCACGATCTCGGAGAATTATACTATCGGCGCTGGGCAGTGGAGCTTTACTTTCGCCACATCAAAACCACCATGGGGATGGAGATCCTGCGCTCTCGCTCGGTCGCTCTCGTGCGCAAAGAGATTGCGATGTTTGCCATCGCCTACAATCTCATCCGCGCTCTTTTGCAGCAAGCTGCCAGTGCCTCCACCGCGACCTCTCCCGGCTAAGCTTCAAGGGGGCTGTTGACACCCTCCGCCAATATCAAAGTGCGCTCGCGGCCACCCGGTTTAATCCCAGAGCCCAACGATCTGTCATTGACGAGATGATACACCTCATTGCCCTCGAATCGGTCCCCCTACGTCCCTTCCGATACGAACCAAGAGTCCTCAAACGTAGACCTATACCTTTCCAACGATTGACTCATCCACGAGCCATGATGACCGTCTCTGCTTCACGAAAAAACAAAGGCTTTTATCATCCTAAACCACCCTTATCTTAACGCCATTCGGGTCAGGCTGTGTATTTATAGATTTTTCAGGATTCTAATTTAAAACGGACCGTTGAACCAACATATATTACTGAAATCGTTAGTATTCAAATACTGGGTGAAAAGTATTCTAAGTTGTAATCTATAAATAGACAGCCTGACCCCTTTTTCTTCCCTTCTATATTAAACCTATCGTGACATATAGTAATAAAAACAGCTCACGTAGTCGGCATTCAGTTCCACCTTTTTACTATTCTCACCCTTATCATTATCACTCATCTTGGCGAACGTCTCGTGCGTATAATTTAGGATTCCCACGCATCCACCGGTAAATGATATTTTATCCGCTTCCCGACAGCGGAGCATGCCGATGCGGGAACCGCCTGAAGGCAGGTCGTCCAGCCTGATAATTGCACTGAACCGATCCGACTGCGTTTCGTGGAATCCATAGGAGTAACCGTAAAAATCCTCGGTTCCCAGATACTCGACCGACGGTGCGTTTTCCCCGTTCAGGTAAAATTCGTCATTGCCCTCGCAGAGCAGTTCTCCGCGTTTGCAATTCGGATTGTCGCTGGAAATCTGAAACCAGTGAGCCACTATCGTTCCCGTACCGGAAATATTACAGAGCTCGAGCTTCTCGTGGGGGATGTGCAATTGACCCCGTCGATATTCGGCAAAAAGATAGCCCGATGATTCAGGAATTGTCCCTACCTTATCCCACTGGATATCCAGATACCCACGGAGATCGACGTCCGATGAATTTTCCAACTCGATTTTTACATGACGAGAAAAAGGCATCGGTAAACGGAAATTGTGGGATTCCTTAACTCGCGAAAAATAGACCGTATCATAGTAATCACACGATGCTTCGATATCGCCGAGGAAGTCCATTAACGGCATGTGAATAGACGGCGTATCTTCGAAGTCATACCACACCTTCATCATGATCACCGATCCGGCCGACTGATCCGCGGAACCGTTTCGCTCATTGTAGTCTGAGGCGTGGATGCACGTAATAACTCCCGGACCATCCACATCGAGTACCGTCACCGATGCGCCAGCGTAGAGCTCAGGCATGTCAGGATATTTATCCTTGGACCAGGTTGCGGGAACCACCCTGCTGTCGGCATTCCCTATTCTCGTTAAGCTTTCCCAGGATCTTATAGCGTTCATGGTGGTCCTCCTACGACATAAAATCATCAACTTTGTCACGTAACCTTCTCAGATCGTCGGCGTGAGCCACGTCATTTATCAGATTTTGATTTTCACCCGGATCAGCGTCTAAATCAAAGAGCTGCTCAGGCCATTCTTTACCCTCGAAACGGAAGTATTTCATGTGGTCCTGCTTGACCATCACCGACGGCCCGTTCAATGGATGGTATAATTCGCTATAAACTTCATTCGGCCAATCGTCAGACCTTCCTTCCATGAGCGGAACGAGAGAGCGCCCATCCAACCCGTGTGGTATCGGCACATGGGCTAACTCGCAGAGGGTCGGGAATAAGTCGACCAGCGAGACATTATCCTGAATAATTGCATTTCCTTGATTAAACTTTTGTGGCCTCGAGATGAAGAACGGCACACGTACCGAAGCATCAAAGTACTGCTGTTTTTCCCATAGTCCTTTTTCGCCAAGCATCTCACCGTGGTCGGACAGAAAAACTACTACGAAATCATCGAGCACATTCAGTGCTTCGAGCTTGGAGATAATACGCCCGAACTGCATATCCGTCCACTCGATCATTCCATAATATGCAGCAGTCGCTCTATGCGCTTCACGATAGGTGACATCTTCCCCGACCTTTATTTTGAAATAATCGTTGCAGTCGAAATTCTCAGGGAGGTCTTCGACGCGTGGCTTCACACGTTGCATGTAATAGTTAAATAGCTCTTCGGGACATTGGAATGGATAATGCGGGCAATTCAGGCTGACCGCGAGTAGTAGCGGACCCTCACCGGGCCTGTCGTAAGTCGCATCGACAAAAAATTCGTCGAGGTACATTAAGGCACCGTCAACGGTGTACTTATCCTGTTTCATGTAAGTACTCATTCCGACACGTGCGTTGGTGATTTCCTTGGCTTGCGGCCATTTGCCCGTACCTTCTTCGTGAAAGGTCATTGCCTGGTGAAGGGGATCATCCACCGGTTCGTAGGCGGTACGCCCTCGGATGTCGCGGCCGATTCGCTCGTACCAGCCGTGCATCTGGTCGGGACCGTCGGCAAAGTGCATCTTTCCCGCAGCTACGGGGTGGTACCCGTAGCGTGAGAGGTGTCCGGGAATGGTCAGCAGCTCGCTTGGCAATGGGATTCCGTAACCTCTGGTTCCGCAGTTTTCCAGATAGTTGCCAGCCAGGAAACACTGCCTCGCCGGCACGCATATCGGTGATGGCGTGTAAGCATTGCGAAAATAGTTCCCTTGGTCGATGAATCTGTCGAGCGTCGGGGTTCGAATCTGCGAATTCCCTTCTATCGGCAAGACATCAGGGCGATGTTCATCATCGATAAACAATAAAATGTGAGGTTTTTTATAGGACTTTCCATAATTTACCCTTTTCACTCAGGTAATAAGAAAGGGGGCATGTCGAACTTTTTGCAAAAGAATATTTTAGTAAGCGTACAACCCACCGTCTCGATTGTGAAGGAGGGTGGCTCCTGCTTGCCTTACTCAACCAGCTAAATATTTTTGAGTGAAGATTAAAGGTGGAACGCGCTGTCCCTAGCGCGTTAGAGATTGTTGTAAGTGAAGAAGCGTGCTAGGGACAGCCCGCTCCACCTCATTGCTTAACACCTAAAACCTAACACTTAAAACTTCTCGAAGAGATCACTCGATAGTGATCTCTTCGGTAACAACATCGATCTCATCCCCATCTTCATTAGCGAAGGTGGCGTCGATGCTCAATGTTGGCTGAGGCGTTTCGTCAGACTTGAAGTTGTTTTGCGTGATCAATGTGTCAAACCCGGTCGTTGTCGATCCGCTCTCCGCCACAATGATCGATGCGCCGTTGGTTTGAGCGAGGTCGCCACCGGTGATACGCATCCCGGGGTTACCTGCAGGTACCGTGAAGGACCCTTCTCCGAACAACAGGTGCGGCACCGCATCACCATCGGCATCGATGTCGCCTACAGTTAGGCGTACCGCGATCGGCACGCCGCGGGCGTCCACACCGACTTTTCCGGTGCTTCCGCTAAACACAGCGTTCGACAGCTGGACTCCTCCCAGTCCCGTGGAGTTGACTACTTCCACGAGTGCCACGTCGGCCTGGGCGTCATAGACCTGTCCTTCGGGGAACAGCGCCTGGTTAAAGGCGTTGATCCTGCCCACCGTGAAAATGCTGAAGAAGGTATTGGCGTCGGCTCCGTCGATGACCACGCTCGGCTTGCCCGTCACATATTCGACGGCCTGGTTGTAGCGTGGGGGGACGGCCGGAGGCAGGAAAGTGGCCGGGTCGAGGGATACGGTAAAGGTACCGTTACCTGAGAACTCTACCTGTACAATGTCTTCGTTTTCGTCCATGAAGGAAACGCGGGTGATCTGTCCCGGTTTGGCCTGGAGTTGGACGGACTCTCCGGTGAGTAATATCTGGTCGAAGACGTTACCGTTGGCATGCTGAATGTCTTCACCCGCGATATCCCCCGAGCCGTCGAGGACGAGAGGGACGGAAGGTGCCGCTACGGTGATGACTGCGGTATTGCTATCAGCGGTACCGCCGGCATTAGTAACCTGCACCCAGTAGTTCGTGCTCGCAGTGAGCGCACCGGTAGTTAGTGTGCTTCCGGTAGCGTCGGCGACAGGAGCTTCGGTGTCACCGCTGTTGCCAGTATACCACTGGTAGGTGAGATCGTCGCCGCTGGCAGCGACAGACAAACTCGTCGAAGCGCCGGACTGCACTTCCTGGCTCGCGGGCTGGGTGGTGATGGTGGGTGCATCCGCGGGTGGGGGACCCTCGGAGCCGCTTCCCGGGGCACCGATCGGGGTGAAACCAAAGTCGTCAATACCGTTACGGGTAAATAGGTTAGCGTTCACATCTTCATCGTCAATATAAACAATCTTCCCAATGCCTTCGGGTGCTCCCAATTCATCTGCATTAAAGGTTAGAAAAGTGGGTTTAAATTCCGGATGAACAAACGTCTCCATGTCTGTTTCGGTCACGAGGAGGTTATCATTAGTATCGTAGACTTCGATAGAGCAATCGATTTCTGTCTGTCCCTGTGCACTTTCACAATTTGCATAAAAATCCACCTCATAAGCCGGAGTTTCAAAGGTGATGGTGAATTCCCCATCTCCAGCCTCTACAATAAAAGATTGGTTAAAAGAATGTTGTGATGGGCCGCCGCTACTAGATCTAATACCACCTCCACTACCACCAGTACTGGTAAAAGTAGCGGTATAAGGAGAAGTCCCAATAGAAAAAGGTTCCAGTCTACCATCACCTGGTCCAAATCCATCACTCGCCTCAAACCGGGTAAAGACCGTATTATTGTTGGGCTTATCCGTGGGCGTGTAGCCAAGATCATCAATGGACAACTTACCTGTAACATTGAGAATCTTTACTTCTTTTATCCCTTCAATGAATTCCAGATCCGTGGCATCAAGAAAATTGCCGCTGTCAGCAATAAAGCTTTGCAAGGCAGGGTTGGCTCCCGGGCTGATGTTAGCCGGCAATCCAACAACTTCGCCATTATCTCCTATCACGATTAAAACTTCAGCAACTCCGCCGCTGCCTAATCCTAACCCGCTGTTTCTATCTCCTCTGACTTCGATTTTGCCACTCCCTGTTGATTCGGCCGCGTAAAATTCTAAGGTATTAATCCCGCGGCTGCTGACAATTAACCCTTCCTGACCAGGCCCAAGCGTTAACGCTTTCGTTCCTGAGTGTAAAAGCGCGGGATCTTCTAAAGTCTCTATCGTGAAGCCGACAAACTGGATGGTATTCGGTGGTTCACCAAGGGTAAAATCACCAGATCCTTCAACATTTTCAAAATCGAGAAATACTTCCTGATCTTGAGGAAGGGCTTGAATGAATAAGGGAATAGTCAGTAATGCCGTCGTTACGATTGTATATTTTATAAGGTTCATTTAATTTTTTTTGAGTGTCTTATTCTTAAATGATAAAATCCACGTACTTAAACTTTATTAAAAATGTCCTTTTCACGAGCCATTTCAATTTTCGATTGTCGATATGCGATTTCCGATTGAATGAGATAGAGACAAGAGAATTATAGAAACAAAATATAATTTAAACTATGCTGAAATCCCTGCTTAAACCCTTACTCCAAAGGCAGCCTCAAAGTCCTGCCACACAATTTCCGGCACCTTCGTTGTGGCGCTTGTATATACCTCGTAAAATTCCTTCGGGTTGGCCGGTCCGGTCAGGACAATGCCATTGCCTCTAACGGGCGCATTGAGAACGAATTGCATTGCCAGATCTCGGATGTTCAATCCCTGTTCTTTGCACCACTGCCACATCTGGTGTGCATAAGGTGTCACGGCGGGGTCTGTCGGCCCACCTATGAGCGACGGAGGTACAATCCCGTTTCGATCGGGGGTCAGCTTTTTATTACCCTGGGTGTCCGGTTCTGGACCTGCAAGAAGTGAGCCACCCAATGGGCTTCCCAGAATGATTCCTATGTCATTTTCCAGCGCAAGGGGAATTGTTGTTTTGGCGAGTGATTGAGAAAGCAGGGTGTAGTCCAAGAAAGACAACACAATATCTATTTCACCGGTTTCAATCGCCCGCCGATGAAATTCAGGCTGGCGCACACCGATGCCAATGTGACCGATGCGTCCTTTCGATTTCCAATCTACCAACACATCCAAACAGGCCCCTAACGGTGCTTCAATGTCGTAGCGCGGGCCGTGAATCAACACTGAATCCACGTACTCTGTCTGAAGCTGCTTAAAGCTGTTCTCCAAGCTCCACGTCGTAGCTTCTTTTGAAAAATCGCGGAGAAATTGTGGATGAGAGCCCACCTTAGTTTGAAGGTAGACCTTTTCTCGCCATCCGCCAGCCAATGCCAATCCGACACGATACTCGCTGACCTCGTAGAACGGGGACGTATCGACAAAATCGATCCCCCGTTCAATAGCCTCCCGAATCGTTGCCACCGCTTCTTCATCTGGCCGCTGCGGATAACCCAGATGCCCGCAACCCAATCCAAGCGCCTTTGTTGTCATCTCTGTGCGTCCTAATCGGCGAACTTCCAGATCTGACATTTTTGAACTCCTTTACACCATTGAAATTGACGATACTCGATCTCTTTCGTGCAAACGGAATCGTCCTGAATCGGACAAACGTTGGCAAGCACTTTCATGAAACAGTATAAGCTACTCCTCTATGCCGGATGGAATAAGCGAAAGCAAGTACGGGAGGTCATCAAAAGCCCTCTGCCGCGCTAAGGTAAAAGCGATAGCCTTGCCAATTCCGCTGTTACCGCCCGTGACTAATGCCGCTTTTCCACGCAAGTCCATTTACATTCTATTAGTTTGCCTATTAACTACTCACGGAATAGCTCGAATCGCAAGCCAATGGCATAATTATCGTCATGACAATGAGTACTTAGGTAGGCGTTAGGTTTTATGTATTAAGTGTTAAATATTTTTACCTAAAACCTAACACTTAACACCTAAAACTGATCGATAGATCACTCTATCGTTATCTCATCGACTTCGACACTGATCTCATCACCGTCCTCATTGGCGAAAGCTGCACTGACACTTTGCGTCGGCTGAGGTGTGTTGTCCGACTTGAAATTGTTCTGCGAGATCAGGGTCTCAAACCCGGTAATTGTCGATCCACTTTCCGCGACGACGATCGATGCGCCGTTGGTCTGCGCGAGGTCACCTCCAGTGATTCGCAATCCGGGGTTACCTGCAGGTATGGTGAAGGATCCTTCACCAAACAAAAGGTGCGGTACGGCATCGCCGTCAGCATCGATGTCACCTACGGTTAAGCGTACCGCGATCGGTACCCCTCTGGCATCGACGCCGACCTTGCCGGTGCTTCCACTGAGCAATGTGTTCGACAGCTGCATCCCTCCCATTCCCGTTGAGTTGATCACTTCCACCAGAGTCACGTCCGCTTGTGCATCATAAACCTGCCCCTCGGGGAAGAGAGCCTGGTTCACCGCGTTGATCCTTCCAACCGTAAAGATACTAAAGAAGGTACTGGAATCAGCTCCGTCAATAACCACGTTGGGTTTGCCCGTCACATACTCCACGGCCTGGTTGTAGCGCGGGGGAGGAGCCGGGGGCAGGAAGGTGGTCGGGTCGAGGGTTACGGTAAAGGTCCCTTCGCCTGAAAATTCAACCTGCACAATGTCCTCAGTTTCGTCCATGAAGGAAACCCGGGTAATTTGTCCTGGTCTTGCTTGCAGTTGGATGGATTCTCCGGTAAAGAGAATTTGATCAAAGACATTACCGTTAGGATGCTGAATGTTCTCTCCGGCGATATCGCCCGCGCCATCGAGGACGAGGGGCACGGAGGGAGCCGCTACAGTGATGACTGCTGTATCGCTATCGGCAGTACCTCCAGCGTTAGTAATCTGTACCCAATAGCTGGTGCTCGCAGTTAGAGCACTCGTCGTTAAAGCACTGCCGGTGGCGCCCGCAACGGGAGCGGCGGTATCACCACTGTTACCGGTGTACCACTGGTAGGTGAGATCATCTCCGCTGGCCGCGACGGATAAGACGACTGCAGTGCCGGTCTGCACTTCCAGGTTAGTGGGCTGAATGGTGATGGATGGGCCTTGTGCGGTGGTGGTTCCATCGAAACCCGGAGCACCGATCGGGGTAAAACCGAAATCGTCAATGCTCGTCGAACTGATATTAAGATTTGCACGTATATTATCGGTATAGGTTATTTTGGCAATGCCGCCCACCGCTCCCAATTCACTGGCTATTAATTTAACCTGAAAAGGAAGGGTATTGGGGCTAAGGAAAGCTGGCAGATCTTCAATCGTGATGAGCAAGTTATCTTCCGTGTCAAATACCTCAATCGTACCGTCATCTTCGCCAATCGCTTGATCAAAGATGGCTGCGGCATAAAATTGAACCCGTGCTGCCGGTGTTTCGAAAGTGATCGTTCCGGTTTCACCTTCAAACACTCTCCAGTAGTCGCAACATGAGCGGCTAAATCCTGAATGCAGTGCTGTAAGGCCATTAGTAAAGGTGGCGGTAAAAGGAGATGATCCAACCGCAAAATTATCAATTCCTGTGGTGAATTCTTCAAATCGGGTATGCACGGTATTATTTCTTGGCACATCTGAAAGGGTAAAACCAAGATCATCGATGACTAATTTTCCCGTGACATTAAAGAACTTAATTTCAGTTATACCGTCAAAGTAGTAGTCGATATCATCAAAATTTTGAATACCTTCAGGGATGCTGACGAACCGTTGTACCGGTGGATTGATATCGGCGTTGATACTGGTCGGTAAGCCAGTTATTGTATATTGCGGTAGTGGTATTAAGATTAATTCAACATACCTCTTTTCCAGGCTAATCTCACCGACATTCCCAGGACCCCCGGCTTCAATCTTACCCGCGCCCGTGTTCTCGGCCACGTAGAACTCGATTTCAGCAAGCCCCTTTTCAGTGAAGATCTTCCCTTCCTCACCGGGCCCCAGGGTTAGAGCTTTCATTCCCGAATGCAAGAGCAATGGATCCTCTAAAGTCTCCACCTTAAAGCCAACTAATTTAATCCGGTTTGGCTCTTCGCCGATAAAAATTTCACCTTCTCCGTTGATATCCTCAAAATCTGTGAATACCTCGAGGTCCTGCGGAAGAGCTAGGAGAAAAAGTGGAAATAAAAGTGAAATCAATAATTCGGATACGAAATTTCTAAAGTGCATTGAAGTAAATGGGTCAAAATATTCATAGCCCTAAACCAATGGCAGGGCTACTCATCAAGGAAAAACGGTTGCGTCCAGGCATTTCTCTCTCCATCACCCCAACACTCAAAACGCAGATAACCAGACATAGGCGGCCAGTTCTCATCCTTGGATACATCCACTTTTATCGAACCGCTATCACTTGAGGCAACGCGTTGTCCATGTCGGGATATTCCTACGATTCTGCTCGCATTTTCACATTCTATGACGATTTCGGGTCCCTCCACTTGAATGGTTTTAATGACAACACCTGTAGAACAATAAAAACGCCCATTTTGTAATGATTCCAAAATATTTTCAGAACTACATGAGTCAGCATAAACGACATTCCATCCAACACCTGTATCTGAAATACCTGGCTTGCGATTTCCCTCACACCAGAAATGAGCATCATCATTGGCAAAACCCCATAGGCGACGTCCTTCAGAGAGAAGCATATCCCATTTGTTTGTTGCGTAAGGGCTGCCCGCTAACCTTCTTACAATCGTATTAAATATTTCTATGCCCACGTAATCTGTCCATTGTTGCAAAAGCTTAATTGGACAAAAATTAAAACCAGGCGTGAGGTTAGGATGGGCAACGACGATGAAACCCTGGGTGGCTTTTGCTTCATCGAAAACTAACTGTCGGTTGACATGGGGTTCGATTAGACGGTCACCATTTACGTGCAATAAATGCGGTCCACCCTTTGAAATTTCATTTCCCGGTATGAGCACGAGGCCCTTGTTGTCGATCTTTTCATATTCGGTGCTATCGGTGAATATGTCATGGTCGGATATTGAGAGAAAATCGTAACCGAGGTCTGCGTAGGTATTGATTACCTCCTGCATAGTGTGGGTGCCATCACTGTTGGTTGTGTGCGTGTGCAAATTTCCCCGAAGCCAGGAGCCGCCCTTTAAGTTTTCGTAAGGATGTGTTATCTCCATAATAGGTTATCTTCCATTAAAATATTAAACTCATAGATATTATTTCATTCAGAGGTGGATATAAAGGGGTCAGACTGGAATGGCGTTAAGATAAGGGTGGTTTAGGATGATAAAAGCCTTTGTTTTTTCGTGAAGCAGAGACGGTCATCATGGCTCGTGGATGAGTCAATCGTTGGAAAGGTATAGGTCTACGTTTGAGGACTCTTGGTTCGTATCGGAAGGGACGTAGGGGGACCGATTCGAGGGCAATGAGGTGTATCATCTCGTCAATGACAGATCGTTGGGCTCTGGGATTAAACCGGGTGGCCGCGAGCGCACTTTGATATTGGCGGAGGGTGTCAACAGCCCCCTTGAAGCTTAGCCGGGAGAGGTCGCGGTGGAAGGCACTGGCAGCTTGCTGCAAAAGAGCGCGGATGAGAGATTGTAGGCGATGGCAAACATCGCAATCTCTTTGCGCACGAGAGCGACCGAGCGAGAGCGCAGGATCTCCATCCCCATGGTGGTTTTGATGTGGCGAAAGTAAAGCTCCACTGCCCAGCGCCGATAGTATAATTCTCCGAGATCGTGGTGGGAGTATTGGTGAGGATCGCTCAAGGTAGTCACGAGGTCTACGCTATGGGCGCGGAAACCTTTGATGAAAATGAAAATCTTCACCAGCCGTACGGGGATCTCATCAGGGATTTGCCGCCACTGCTCGCGACTGAAGCCGAAGACATTTTGCGGCTTCTTCCACATGATCAGCCGGTCATACCTACCCAAGGACCTGCCCTGACGAAAGTCGCTTCTTCGTTGCTGATGCAAACGCATGACCGCTTCAGCACCGCGGCCTTTAAGCAGGGCAATATTGAGGTAAGAGCAAAATCCCCGGTCGGCAAGGACCACATCACCCTTTTGAAAAAATCCGATCATGCCCCGCAACAGCACACTGTCATGATGCCTTAGTGAGGACTCCATCCAGTGTAAAAGCGCCCCACTGGCTAAAGAAAAACAGCCCACCAGCTTCATCACCGGAAAGCCGCAGCCGCTTCGTTGCTGCGAAGGCTGTGGGTAACACCTCTGCAAGCACGGCGTATCGGCGGTGGCGATACCCGTGCCGTCGACCACTTTTACCTCGTGACCTTTCCACCGTTGATCGTCGGTCACTCTCCCGGCCACCTCTTCACTGATCGCTTCATGGATCCCGTGCAGGTCTTGCACCAACAGCCGTTGCCTCGCCTGACAGTAGGCCGAGGCCGTTCCTTTAGCCAACTTCAGCCCCTTCATGCTGCAATAGCTCTGGAGCTTGCGCACCACTTCCCGGCAGGCAGTCCGTGGTGAGAGCACTTGGAACAAAAATGCCCAGAAGGTCACGTTTTGGCTGAACAATCTCCGCCGGCTGTTAGCCCCTCGAGGCTTCCGGTGTAAATACTTTTGCGGCACCCACTGCCCGAAGATATCCGATAGCTCGGAAAGACTTGACCGCCGTATTTCTACCAGCTTACCCTCCATCTGTGCAAGGGCTGTTCGGGGAGCACGACCGAACAGGACCTGATTAAATCCTGGAAAATAACGAGTTAAGTTTTGTTTTTGCATGCTCGTTAGGGTAGCTCTCCAACGGTCCCTGTACAAGCATCTATTGCACTCATTCTATCCCTTATCTTAACGCCATTCGGGTCAAGCTGTATATTTATAGATTTTCAGATTCAAAATTAAAACGGCCAGTTGAATCAACATAAAATACTGAATCCGTAAGTATTCAAATACCGTGTGAAAACGTATTCTAAGTTGAGATCTATAAATACACAGCCTTACCCCTCTTTCATCTGTTAAGTATTACTTATTGCCATCCTCCTCGCTATAGTCGAGACTCGGTAAAAACCTGTTGGCTAATCTAATGTTAGCCTTCTCAAAGAAGAGGTATGCAAATGAAACCCAGGATGTCTTTTATTGGAAAGCTACTGTCCATATACACTATATTGGTCCTCACGGGTTGTTCGGACCCAACCCCAGGCCGTTCGACGCTCACGTTCCAGCATGGTTTCTCCGCAAAGCCAATGCCGTGGACGCACGAGCGATTTGACGATGATGAGGATAAGTTCACCTTTGCCATATTTTCAGATCTTAACGGTGGCGAACGTGAGAGAGTTTTTGAAGTGGCGGTTGCACAGCTCTCCCTCTTGCGTCCTGAACTGATCATCAGTGTGGGTGACCTCATCGATGGGGGGACTGAGGACCGCACGAAGCTGCGCCAGGAATGGGACTACTTCGATGAAAGGGCCTCGAAAGCGATCGCTCCTGTTTTTTATGTGGGAGGCAATCACGATCTATCGAACCAAACCATGCGAAACGTCTGGACCGAGCGGTACGGTGCCCGGTATTACCACTTCGTCTACAAGAATGTGCTGTTCTTGATCCTCGATACAGAGGACTATACAGATGAACGCATGCGGGAGATCTATCTGGCTCGTGCCGCTTTCCTCGAGGTGTTGAACAGTGATGAACCGGATCGGGCTCAGGAAATGGAGTACTTAAAAATAGCCGAACGTAATACCGGTGAAATCGGATCAGAACAGTCTAATTATTTCCAGAAAGTCATCGCTGATCATCCCAATGTACGATGGACGATGTTGTTTATGCATAAACCGGTGTGGCAAAGGGATGACGAGCCCGATTTTTCCGCTATTGAATCGATGTTGTCCAACCGTCCCTACACCCTTTTCAATGGCCACTTCCACTCCTATTCCCACACCATGAGGAACGGCCGGGATTACATTATGTTGGGAACGACTGGGGGAGGACAGCGCGCCAGCGACGACATGTCCTTTGACCACGTCTCACTCGTGACGATGACCGAAGATGGGCCCTCCATCGGGAATTTGAAACTGAGTGGCATCTTGGATAAAACGGGCCACATCCCGATTGGCGGAGACAGTTTATCCTTCCAGGCGTCAAGGGACAGAGATGATAATGAGTGAAGTGTGTACTCCTGGTTTGGATAGGCATTACCATAGAACCTAAAATACACTAAGACCTGTTGCAGGTGTCCCGCCTCTCCACCATTTCAATTTCCGAATGTCGATATGCGATTGCCGATTGAATGAGATAGCCACATAAAGCACAAAAGAATTGTAGGATTAAAAATCCTAGTTTTTAAACTTACCCTCCACAATCAACAAGTCCTCAATAGATGAGAGAATAACATCCAGCTCTCGATGATCGATTGCGTCCAGGGGTGTTTGGAAATAATTTCGGATCATCGCGCTTCGAATCACCCCGCGTCGCCTGAGTACTTCCTTATAAAGCTGCAACGGGTAAAGAGATTGTATATTCAGGAGAGGGAGCAAGTGATTGAATAAGCGTCGTGATTCTTCGGTATCACCGCGCTCATAAGTATTCCAGATGGCGGCATGCACATCCGGAATATCGCAAGCCGGCATCGTCCCGCACACACCCCTGGCCATCTCGTTCATCAAGTGCCGGCCGGCCAGTCCACCGAATATCCCATGCAACTTTTCTTTATTCTGAACAATCTCAAAAAGTTTGGAAACCACATGCGTGCAGGGATCGGATTCCTCCTTGATATAGTGAACATGTTCGATCTCATCGATGATGCGCACCATAATCTCCGGGCCCATCGGTGAGCCTACAAAGATAGAGTTTTGAACAATAACAGGAACTTCAGTTGCGGCGCTAATGGCTTCAAAATAACGATATATCCCCTCACTGCGCAGGGGTTTTATGGAAGGTCCCATCGCCATAATGCCATCAGCGCCAAGGCCGTTCATCGCCTTCGTCAATTCTGCGGCGGCTTGCGCAGACACTCCGTTAGCGGTGAGGACAACCGGGATTCGACCATTCGCCTGTTCGCAAACAATGCGGCTGACAAGGAGACGCTCTTCATCCGAGAGCGCGAAAAATTCACTGACATTGGCAGGAGTTACCAACCCATGCGCGCCCGCATCAATGCTGAAATCAACAACCGATCGAAGAGACTCCTCGTCAATACTGCCATTCTCAAAAAAGGGCGTGACCAGAATAACGTAAACACCGCGAAATTTATTGTCCATCTTATGGACGAGTCAATAGGTCAAAACTTCAAAAGGTCAAAAAGGAAATGCGATAAGCTCACGCGTGTGTTCAGTAGGTTAACAGTTCAAGGTTCAGGGTTCAGGGTTCTGAAGTTAGGTGGAATATTGGAAGGATGGAAGTTTGGATGATTGTGGAGTCAACCGAATGACCTGTTCTGAGTATTACCTATGGATATTCTCAATCTTCCATTATTCCATCCTTCCACTTATTCCCCGATCCGCCAGTTCGATAACGATCCCGATTTCGATTTCGATTGTTTTACGCTCAACAAATAATTCTAAAGTTCTGAATAAATCGCGTATCGGGATAATATTACCAAGGTTAACATCTGAGAGCAAAATAAAAAGAGGTTGACCTCTTTTGACTATGTTAGCCTACCAGTGCTAAAAGTGAGGCACGCCGTTAAGCGTTGCCCCCACTGTCTGGGTAAGATTTTGTTTCATCGGGATCGAAATCGCTATCGCTATCGGGATCGATCTCATTGGTTCTGTAAATTGCCCGCTCATCTTCAACAGAATAGCCCCGTCCGCCAAGTCGGCTTAGCATCGCGGCCATCCGGTCTAACTCGCTCTTTCGCCCCTCGCTCGTCTTTTCTTCCAAGGCCTTTCGGACGCTTCATAAACCCAAGCGACATAGTCGATGGATAGACCGTAAACGTACAGCTTCTCGTGTCCCAATGTCATCTTACTTCGATTCCGATAACGATCCCGATTTCGATTTGGATTGTTTTACTCACAACAAGAAATTCTTAAGTTCTGAATAATTAGCGTATCGGGATAATGTTACCAAGGTTAACATCTGAGAGCAAAATAAAAAGGAGGTGACGACTTCTAGCTATTCGTGGGAGCGTTCTTCTTTTGTTGTGATTGCATTACTACGTACCCTCCAAGATAGGAGAAAAAAAGGGCTGAGATCAGCATTCCAATTGGGACCCAAAGTACTGCTGGAAAAACGATGTAGAATGTATAAAAAGCCCAAAGGGAAAGCACCATACCGATCGCACTAGTTACCCAGATTATTTTTTCTTTGGCAACTCTAGCACCGAAGACACCCCCTGAAAATGCACCCAGAGCGAGTCCAAATAGTGTCGTGAGCCAAGTACTTGTTGAGACGGAAGCCACCCGCTGCGCCACAGCTTCTGGGGTTGCCGGGTCCATCAACTCAGGTGGAGTCGGATTTATGGTATTAGCAATTATCCCGACCATAAAAAAAGTAATGGTGCCGACAACCGCACCTAGTATCACCGCAAGACTTTTTCGCATATGTTTTTCCTTTTATAAAACTGCATGCCCTCGCGGATCACGGGCGGCTGGAAGCCGTCGCGTGCATTCGGTTATTGTCCAATCCCTGTTTTATAGCTGATCGCTCTTCGCGTCGGCATAGGGCAATGGGTACAAAGGCTTCAGTTCGTCGTGTCTGTCTGAGATCGCAGGGATCGCAACGGGTCTATGTTCCTCCTTCGATGTCCTCACGGCGATCGCACCGGCACACGTCCGCGCTGCCTCGTATACGTTGATCTGGGACATGCGGTCCTCCTCAATGGATGACAGTAGGTCGAGCCAACTGAAGAACTCGACGCCGTCATGGCCCACCTTGTCAGCCATTTCCTGCGTCACGCCGGCCGGTAGGGAGATAGGTGGGACTTCGATTGATTTCATCTCATAGGATCCATGGTAGGGACTTGCGCCCGCGCCGTCATCCACCAGGCATCCGTAAAGACCGGTGCTGTCCGACGGCGCTGGCAGGTAGCCGTAAAGACCGGTGCTGTCCGACGGCGCTGGCAGGTAGCCGGTGCATTCGATCGTGCCCTTGGTTCCCCATGCAGACTTGACGAGCTCTTTGTACGGGCGACGGGCTGCCTTTGAACATTGCACTCTGGCAATCGCACCTGAAGCCGACCTGAAAAGAGCAACGTCATGGTCGTCCACGTTACGCATGGGCAAATTCATGCGGTTGCCATAGGCAAACACCTCCGTGAATTGTTCACCGAGGAACCATCGGGCCGTATCCACAGCATATATACCCGCACCTGCGGGGATCGGTTCCTGTGCCTTGACGCCATAACCCATACGGAAATTCGCTTTGTCCAACAGGTTTCCACCTACCTGCTGACGTATGTCCTGCAGATACTCACAGATTACATAGTAGATGTCCCCGAGGCTGCCCTCGTCAATGAGTTGCTTCATCCTGACTGATTCCGGTATCCACCTGTCGGGGCAATCCATCTGAACCTTCAGGTTCTTGCGTTCGGCCATTCGGATAATCTTCCAGAGCCTGTCCATCGACTCGTTCTCCATCGGCACTTCAACCATGACATGTTTGCCTGAATCAAGAGCCGCCAGGACTGCTGGCCCATGCAAATGACACGGCGTGCACACACAGACAATATCAATATCCGGATTCGATAGAAGATCATCGTAGTCTCTTGTCGCTGTCTTTATTCCTGCTTCCTGAGACACCTTCTGCAAAACGTCCTCATTGACATCGCAAAGTGCAATGCACTCAGCATGCTCCAGGAACTCGATCGTCCGCAGATGGTCCCTTCCATGGCCCAAGCCAGCCAGTCCGATCTTATAGTTTCTCATTTTACGCGATCTCCCTTGCCTGTGAGCACCTGTGTGTTCGTCCTTGTACAACAAGTAATTCTAAGGTTCTGCATATTGAGTAGGGTATAATATTGTCAAGGTTGAAACTGTTATGTACATAGCCTGAACCCTTTTAATTATTCTCCTGCGAACTTGATGCGGACTTCGTCCAGAATGATGTAGCCCTCTGGAAGTTGCGACTGCCAAACTGGGTAGTCATGACCCGCTCTAAGAATATGGAGGTCACCGCCAGGGGATCCCATAGGAACGACATTCAAAGGGAACATCACCAACATAATGTTGACATCGACGTCTCGCAATACCTGTTCCAATGGTTTGACACCGTACGAGTCAGTGCGGTCATGACGAGATCCCAGAGCGGTCCATTGCGACGGGTCAGATACGAAGGTCAGCGTTTGCTCGGTCCACTGCTCGGACACCTGAAGGGCTTGGCCGGTCAAGAGCCAGCCACTGCAAATGCCCTCAACCCCACCCTGCATCAACAGCACAAGTTCTGCATCACGCTTCAGCAGTTCTCCTTTGAGGCGCACGGTCATTTTCGCATGGGTAAAGTCCGTTGGATAGCCCCCCGCGATAAAGCGACTGGGGCCACCAGCTTCTTTAATCGCTTCTGTTTCCGGACCATATGTGGACAAACAGGCCAGCATGTGCATATAGCCTGCTCCGGGGGGTGCGTGGTTATAGTCAATCCACCAGGGACTGCGAGCTGAGACTCTGTTATTTCCAAATTCGAGCGGTTTGGGTCCCTCGAAGTTGCTGATCCACGCATACCAGCCTCCGTGACCATCCTCGAACGTCTCAATGTATTCCGTCTGACTCATTAGATAAACACTCCCTACTCTCAACGGTTCTGACTTCCAGCGCTCCGCTCTTTCGACTGACAAATGATCCTAAAGTTCTGCATATTGAGTTGGAGGAAAATGTTGTCAAGATTGCGGTGGCATAAGGGGTCATTCTCACCACTGCGATCTACAACAACGCGCCAGTCGCTTTAACCAGCGCATCTGACAGGACCTCGTTTCCAAATTCGGTCATGTGGCATCCGTCCTCAATGAGGCATTTCGTGTAGTCATTACTCATAATGACCTCATGTAGATCGTTCACCGGTATCCCTTCGACCTGCACGATCTCGAGCGCAGCATCGTTGTAATCCTTAAGCTCGGCATCTTCCCTGATCTGCCACTCGTTCATCGATTTATCCTGCTCGGACCTGTAAAGTGGCGTGGTGGTGGCCCAGATCATCTGTGTCTTCTCAAGCTCTTTGACTCTTGCAATTACCCGTTTGAGGGAGAGCCGGTACTGAGGAAGCAGAATTTGGTGGTCCCCGTCGGCCATCGGGATGCAATCGTGTATGCCAAAGTTAAGATGAACCACGTCCGGTTCTTGGTCGACTACCCATTCCTGAATATGATCAAGAACCCAGAGACTGTGTCGGCAATTCTCCTTAGGCCCCCATACCTCAGCTTTCTTGCACTTCTTTGTCACCAGTGGTTGATACCCCTTCCGAATCGAGTCCCCGATTAACACGACTTTCATTTCATCTCCTTGCTTTCACGCATAACAAATGATTCTAAAATTCTGTATATTGAGTAGGGGTATAATACTGTCAAGGTTGACAACTGATGTAACACAGCCTGATCCCTTTACTCATTTTTCCTAAACGGGATAAACATATTTATCACCCAGAAATAAATGAATGAAATCTCTCATTCTGGTCCACCCCTCAGTATATGGTTTAACATATGTTTCCTTCCAATATACCCGACACATAAACTCTAAACAATACATGCATGTAATAGCTTCACTCATAAAACGATATTTATCGTTATATGAATCTAAAATCCCATAACCCTTTAAAAAAGAACAAAGATTTTCTTGGATGCAATTATTAGTCCAACCATCAATACACCATTGAAGTATTACACCTGCAATCTCCATCTGTGGTGCAGGGCCTGAACCGCAGGACGGCCAATCAATAACAGCACTAATATTACCATTCTTACCCAATAAAAAATTTAATAAATTACATACAAGATCTCCATGAATTAATTTCGGCTCAAAATCATATTGGGCTAATTCATCTAATAATGCTAATATGCTAAAACTTTGCTTAGCAGATAACACCCCTTTGGATTCCAGCAACTCAAAGTGATCGGACCCCGTATTTCGTATCAAATTTTAAGTGAGAGAACTACCGGGTGTTAATGGTTTTAGGATTGATGTATATGAGAGATCTTGGCGCAGTGAGGGCGTAGCCCGAACGCGGCCAAGAGCGGAAAGGAATGTGACAAACTCTTGTGGGCTTTTAAAGCCTAATCGACTGTGGGGATGTTCATTGTTATAGGTCTGACGCCATTGTTCTATTAGCACTTGCGCTTCAGCCACGCTGAGCAACACTTCAGGGTTCAAACACTCATCGCGTAAGCGGTTGTGAAACGACTCGATGAAACCGTTTTGCCAGGGACTGCCCGGATCGATATATATCGCCTTGATCTTTTTGTCGGACAACCACTGCTGCACCTGATGAGCAATGAATGGCTTCGCATGTCGTCGCTTCGCTCCTCGGAACACTGCCGTTGTCACTGCGGATATAGCTAGGAACTCCCTCTTCATCGATGGTTTCGCTGAGTACCGAGAGAACATCGGTTGAGGTGAGCTGTCGAGCTACCCGGATGCGTAAACATTTACGCGTATATGTCTTCGCTTCGCTTGAGTGTCGTCGCTTTCAGCTCCTCGGTACATCGATCAAGGTCATCATCTTTAGCATACCGCCATTGTCTGTACGATCATGGACAAAGTCCCAGGACCAGACGTGATTGCGACCGGTTGCTTTAGTAGGGAGCCCAGTAGAGATCCCCTGACGGTGTCTACGCTTTTTTGGTGGCTTTACCTGTAAGCCCGAAGAACGTCGCACTGCCTGTACAAATTTCCTGCTTGCCGCCCAACCTTCTTTCACCAGCAAGGCACGAATGCGCCGGTAACCGTAACGGGGATGTTCCCAGGACAAGGTCAAAATCCGCTCGGCCAATTGCTGAGCCTTCTTACTGGCCTGCTTGGGTCGGTAGCTGTACGTTGACCAACTGAGGCTGAGATAAGCACAAGCCCTCTAAAACGAGCACAGCCCCTTCTCAGCCGCATCTTTTACTGCTCGCTTCTTCTGCTTTGGGCTCACCATTTTTTTGAGAGCGTTTCCTCCAACACCCGAAGCTTGAGCATTTGATCAGCGAGCATCTTCTTCAGCTCCGTATTCTCCTTTTCCAGCTCTTTAAATCGCTTCGCATCAGCCAGCTCCAAGTTGCCATACTTTTTGCCCCAGCGATAGAAGGTCTGTTCACTTAGGTTGTTGCCGTGGCAGACTTCCTGCACGGTTTTGCCCGTATCGGGCTGCCGCAGTATTGCTATGATCTGTTCTGTTGTATATCTTTTTCTTTTCATTGAGGTTATCTGTTTATCCCGATAACCTCTCTCTGTTAATGATACCATTTTTGGGGGTCACTCCAAAAGTCAATTCGAGTGATATAGGAACGCACAAAGTCTCCCCAATCTCCATATTCAAAACGAGAATCTTCTAAAATAAAACTATCCACCCAATTTTTGGGCCCTCCTCCAAAGCTATCAGTTGATATTTGATTAATCTGTGCAGCAATACGTCCAACATTCTCTAAAAAGTCCAAACCTTCATCCTTGTATTCTGGGTAGAAGTATTTAGTGCATTTTTCCATGCTAAAATACATCCCATGCAATCCAACCTCAGGGTTCTGGTCTGAACTCCATTCCATGCAGAAATAGCTAAATTCTTCACCACTTTCAAGCTTACCGGTTCCAATTATCTCTGGAAATACAGATAAGACAGGAACATCTTTATGAACTATTTGGTGCGCCCAAAGTTGTTTACCAACAACACTCCGACAATAAGCAGAGGTGATTGTATGAGAGTCTGTATAATTCTGATTAAGTTTTATTGCGTACTTATTACCCTTACTTTCTACAAAAACAACATCATTTATAGAACCAAAAACAATAGCTCCTTCGAATAATTCTGGATGCTTACTGGGTAGTTCTTTCTCAAAAAATCTTTTGAATTTACACATTATTTCTTGGTCGAATGTGCCGGTGAGCGACGGCGATCAGCCGTCCGCTCCACTGGCTGGTTATTAGATCAATCCCGAAAGTCAAAAGGAGTCAGTCTTCGCCATTCGGCAAAAGTAATAAAAATGCCAAGATGCGAGACCTGACCCTTTTGCAATTCGTAACTCATACTGCATAGCGCAAAGCACAGAGGCAGCAGTAAGGTAGTCACAATAGGTGCGTATTGTTATGCATTTTACTCAATGAATGCACCCATGCTAAGGCGGTCCTCTTTTTTGAACCCCATAGCTTTATAGAAGGTTGCTACTTCAGTATTTGTAGAGCGTATTTGTAGATTAACTTTAATGCAGCCAAGTTCTTTTAAGGATTGCATTGCATATTTTACGAGCCGCGCACCGGCACCACTACGACGCTGCTCCTTTAGCACCGCAACTGCATACAGCCACCCACGATGCCCATCATAGCCAGCCATGCAAGCACCGACTAATTTTCCTTCATGTTCTGCCACAAATATAAGATCGTCGACGGCAAGCTTTGCCTCAATGACAATTGAAGGTTCATTATGTGGAGGGTCATCGGGAAAGACAGTATTCCAAAGTTCAATCAATGAGCTTTTATCTGTGTCTTGATATTTCCGTATATTCATAACTTCCTCATGATGCATAATGTCGTGGATCAGGCGCGACAATAAACTGACACCTGCATCCTGCTTGTTATGCGCTTCCTTATGCGTAGGCTTGTGTAAGAAGCCTCATGTTTTCTTCTACTAGCACGTCATCAATATTCTCCGCAAGGATATACGCCCCCATCGCTCTAGCTACCCAGACCTCATACCCGCTGCGGTCCAGGGACTCACGAGTAACGAAGTACCCGTTGCTCCCACAGGATGTACTGGCACAAAGCGTGTATTGGGCAGGACTGAGATCACGAAGACGAAGGACGGTTTCAGCAAATGGCTCTCCAGGAAATGGCACTATCGCAACCGGGCCGAGGCGAAGAATGACCTGGAGATAGTTCTTTCCGGAGACTGGTGCGACCTGCTGAGCGCTGACAACGGCCTGCCAATATTTATATTCACACATACCTTTTCCGTATTCGTTCCGGTGAGGTTCAGCCTCTGCAAGATTACGACTGGCTTCATCCTCCGAGGGCAAAGACCTGTAGGGTAATGGGTATGCTCCGGTCGTGATTCCCAGCTCCACGATACGGAATTCCTTAATCGCGCGAATGGCTCGCATCGCATCCATCCCCGCCCGAGTGCCGACCTCCTGCAACGCTGCTTGTCCGTCTCCGACAGCACCGAGGAAATTGCTCCGGGGAGCTATGTCGCCCACCGCACCGTTGACAAAAAGCACCGGAGCGCCAGTAAGGTCTTCGACCCGATCGATCATCACACCAGGCCAATCGCGGGAAATTGCCCTGCTCTTGCTTGTAAGAACGGTGGGATGTGCCCCGTAGTGAATCAGGGTTGCCAGAGGACCGTCTGCGCTCTGAAAGCAGACTACGGTCATTTCCGGATCGTAGATCCCCCAGCGGTTGTACCCCAACCCAACTGAGTGGTCAGCCATAATCGCTCTGCGATTTACGCCTACATCACTTTCCGTCATCCCAAAACCGACCTGAATTTTCTTCAGGTTCTGACTGGCTTTCACCGCCGCTTTGATGCTCTGGCTTACGACAAGATCGACATAGGTCTCGTCCTTATCGCACCATCCCCAACACGTCATGGTGCAGGGGGCGGAATGCGTCTGAATAGTACAGACGACGATGCTGTCCGCGTGTATGCCGGTCTGTTCCTGAATACCCTGCCGAATCGCTTCTACATCGGCGTCTTCAAGAATGCAGATCGTCAAACTGATCAGGACTGCTGTCGTCTCTCCTTGTTTCAAGACAAGTGCGTTTGCCTGCAATGGGTCGCGGACAGACTCCGCTTTCCGGTCTGGATCAGGATAACCCATCAGCAGAAAACCGAGTTCGGGCGTGATGTCGGTTCGAGCGAAGCCGCCGAAAAGTTGTAGCTCTTTCATATTATTCTTTCTGATTGTATAACGCCTCCAGAAGGTTGCTCCCGCGCAGCACGCCGAAACAGCCAGGCCGATCCAACAAACAGCGCGACGAAGAACCCCGTCAGGATTAAGATATCCCGCGGCCAGATCGGCCCCGTAGAGCCCCACCCCGCGATCAGCGCGATTGCACCGACCAACGCATGAGCGAGCGCCGTCGCGAACAACGTGCGTGTCATTCCCTGTGGCTGAAAACGCGCGATGATGGCACCGAAGAAACCGACGGCGAGCACCCCATAATACATCATGTTGGCGTCGTCGTCCGCAGTCCCGATGATGCCAACAGCACCGTTCACCCAGAAGAGGAGGAATGCTGCCGTAAGTGCAAGGCCGACGGCGGATTTATAAGCGGTATTGTCAGGCTTCCTCGCTTTAAGGACCATGAAGACGACGATGAACGCTGCCGCGAGCACGATAAGGGGCAAGAATTTAAGCATTTTGCCTATTTGTTCTTTGATTTCTGTGAGTTAGCGACACCTTAAGATAACGGTATAACGTCGCGGTTAACTTACCGGCGCGTAAGCGACGGTTAAGTTGTACCGTTTGTTAGACAATCGTTGCCCGAGTTATTCGAGTGAAATCACAACTTTCTCATTCTTCTTGTGTTCCTCGACCTCTACCAGAGTCCCATTGATCTCCGGATTCATCGAAAGCTTGGTGAGCTCGTCGAGATCAATCCCATTGCTTTGAAGTGCTGCAGCCGCCTGCTTCGGAATTAGTTTGGATGCGACCTCGAGGACGCTACCGGGAATAGTGACAGTCGTCTTCGGTTGCGCTTCGCCAACCTTGAAAACTCGAATCTTCAATTCAGCCATGATTCTCTCCTTTCCGCATATCTTTTCTATCTATCAAATGATTCTAAAGTTCATTATATTCGCGTATGGGAAAATGTTGTCAAGGTGGCAAAAGGGGTCAGGTTATTAATGCTAAAAATGAGGCACGTCGTTAGGTGTTGCCTACACTGTCTGGTTGGGATTTTGTTTCATCGGATCGAAATCGCTATCGCTATGGGGATCGATCTCATTGGTTCTGTAGATTGCGCGCTCATCTTCACCAGAATAGCCCCGCGCGATCTCAAAATACCTTCTTCGGTCCGGTTCAGATGTTTTTCCATTACCTTCCGCAATGTTCAGAGGAATCGACTGGCTTGCCCGTAGCCACTGGTCGCGGGCGTGACGATGAACGCCATTCAGCCTTTCGGACCCTTCATAAACCCAGCTGACATAGTCGATGGAAAGACCGTAAACGTCCAGTTTCTCGTGTCCCAATGTCATCTTAGTTCGATTCCGATAACGATCCCGATTTCGATTTGGATTGTTTTACTCACAACAGGTAATTCGAAATTTCTGAATAATTCGAGTATCGGGATAATGTTTTCGAAGTTAACAACTGGGAGCAAAATAAATAGAAGCTGACCCATTTTGACATTACAAATGGCTGTCCCTGCTCACTCGGCAGGGAAGAAATGAGAGACAATGCCGATCCGCGGCTGATAGGTCTGGTTACCGGACGAACCGTGAATGCATAAGCTGTGATGAAATGCCGCGTCGCCTGGCGCTAAGCGGGCATACACTACCTTGTCCGAAGTGGGATTCGATACCTCGAAGGCACGGTGAATTTCATACTTGCCAATAGCATTTGTATGTTGATTAAGACCCGTCCGGTGGCTACCTGTCACATATCCCACAGAACCGTTACTCGGATTGCACGCCGTCAACGCGATCCAACAGGTAATGCCAGCTTCACTCGCACTTTGACCTTGCCAATAGTGACCGTCCTGGTGCCATTGCACCCTGGCGCTGTATTGTGCCGGTTTGGCAATCACCTGCCCGTAGGAAAACCGCAACGGATAACCTGTCAGATACTCAGCTAATTGCTGTGCCCGGCGACGGTAGGGATGCTCAGCTAATTTCGGGATCGGACCCTCGTCGCTGATACTGATCTGCTGTTGAAGGCCGTGTTTAATATCCGTATTCCCTTCCTCTCCGAAACCCAAATGCCCAAGTTCACGATCCAAGGCGGGGCGCAACAGTTCTAAGAGTTCAATCGCTTCATCATGACTGAGAAGCTTTTGGTAAAATACAAAACCATTGTCCAGATACCGTTGGCGATGGGCTGGATCAGGATTGGCAACCGGGCTCATTTTTCAAGTAATCATTTAAATACTAAAGGTGTCATAAACTTCCAATCATCCCTTTAGAGTGGTTCGGTCCTGCGAAATCCTGTAGGGGGTTTTGGAACGTCTGGCCAGGTATCTCCAGTCTTCTTTAACCAATCCGAGAGAGCGGACCGCATCTCCTCGATTTGCTCCTGGCAGTGTGGATCATCAATCAGGTTGTTCCTCTCATGCGGATCCTCGACAAGGTTGTAGAATTCATTAATCCCATTCTGGGATTCGATGTATTTATAATTTCTCGTTCGCCACATTCGCAATGGTGTTACCGGATCTTCCGCCCAGCTGCAGGAATGATATTCTCCCGCTAAACCCTCTCTCACGGGTTGTGAATCCCCTTCGATGAGCGGGGCGATAGATACACCGTGAAGCTCCTCCGGGGGTTCAACGCCACAGTAATTCAGAATCGTCGGCATAAGGTCGACATGAGAGACCAGTTCCGGAGAGCGCCCCGGTTTATTATCCCCACCTGGAGGAACAATGATCAGGGGGATGTGAATCAGCTCCTCAAACATCAACGCACTTTTGTAGATAAAACCGTGGCTTCCCAATAACTCTCCGTGATCCGAAGTAAATATAATAAGCGTATTATCAAACAGGTCTTTCTGGTGGAGTGCCGCCATTAATCGTCCGGTTAAAAAATCAACAAAACTGACTTCGCCTAAATAGCCGGCCCACATTTGTCGTAACTGGTTGTCATTCCATTGTTCAACAGATCGCAAATGACCTTCCAGCAGGCGCTCCTTGAGACAATTCGCGGTATAAGTATCTCTAAGGGATTCAGGAAGGTTCATGTCATCGTAGTTGTACATGCTGATAAAAGGCTCCGGGCAGACCCAGGGTGGATGGGGTTCATGGGTGCTCCACACCAGCATAAATGGTTGATCCAATGAAGAAACATGATGGATGAACTCTACAGCGCGATCACACATCAGCGATGCAGGGTGATCGGCAAGTCCCAACCGGGACGGCCCGAAGCAAATCGTCTCGTCATACTTATCCTTGTCGGGATCAATTCCACCTTGATGACGACCGGTGACCTCCTCACCAATTCTCTTTGCATGTTGAATGATTTCATTCTCTTCCGATCGGTCCACATCAAAATTAAAATGCGCGGCTTTAAAGTCAGAGAAACCTCTCCGGTTGTATCCGGTACCCATATGCCACTTTCCCGTATAACCGCAGAAATAGCCCGCTGGTTTGAGGTAGTCAGCAATGAGTTTCAGGTCTTTACGCATCAACATCTGATCAACACCGGGTCTCATTTGATGATTCGCAACCATACCGTGGGTGTGCGGATAGAGACCCGAGAAAATGGAAGCCCTCGAGGGTGTGCAGATGGGCGTTGTGCAGAAAGCATTTTCGAAGAGCATTCCATTCGCGGCCAACCCATCGATGTTCGGAGTCGAGATGTGCTCGCGGCCCGTGCATCCAAGTGTGTCATACCGCTGTTCATCCGTCACAATGAGAAGCACGTTCGGGCGAGATGTCATTTCAATTGCAAATTGATGTGGATGTCGTCCCGCAACCGCGGGACTCGGTACGGAATGAGAAAAGGTGGCAAAATGGGTCAGGTTGTGTATTTATAGATTTTCAGGATTCGAAATTAAATCGGACAGTTGAATCAACAATAAATTACTAATTTCGTTAGTATTCAAATACAGATTGAAAACGTATTCTAAGTTGAATTTATATATACACAGCCTGACCTCTTCTAAAATTCTCGCATGCATTGGCAGATTCTCTTTCTTTTGATCAACATATCGGGTGCTTAATCTCTTTCCCCCCTTCTATCTCTTCCATGCTCATATATCAGCTTTCCACACCAAAGAACCCGTACCCTGGCTTCACATGCGCCCGCGCGACTTCATCGTTCAACTCGATGCCGAGTCCGGGACCGGTGGGGACAACGAACCTACCCTCCTGAATCAGCGGTTCCGGGGAGCTTACCAGGTTCCACCGCCAGGGAACCTGGTCCCAGTGGTAGGGCAGTTCCATGGTGTGAAGATTGCGGACCGATGCGCATACATGCGCCGAGGCGGCCATACCGAGCGGGGATGTGATATTGTGTGCCGCGAAGGGCATTGTAGTAGAGGTCCGCCAGATCCGCAATTTTCTTGGCCTCTAGCATCCCGCCCGTGGCCGAGACATCCACATGCAGCATGTCGCATGCCTGCTCCTGAATAAGCCGCCGAAATCCATCCCGGCGATGTACCCATTCTCCGGTGCATATCGGTATGGATGTTGGGGCGGTGACTTTCCCCATGGCCTCGATATTTTCCGGTGGTACCGGATCCTCCAGGAACATCAGGTTGAACGGCTTCAAACATCCGGCCAGAAGTGCGGCATCTCGGACGTTATACAACCCGTGACAGTCGATGCAGATATCGACCCCGTCCCCAACCTCCTCACGCACGGCGGCTACCAGCGCGGTCATTTTATCCAATTCCGCCAGACTCAATCCCCGATTTACCGAATCGTGGCTGTATTCATCTGCGGCATGGTCGATATCGAACTTGATAGCTTGATACCCGTCCGCCACACCCTCACGGGCGCGCGCCGCCCATGTTTCTGGAGTATTGACACCGTCACGGCCCTGTCCCACGTCCGCATACATCCGGATGCTATCCCGGTATTTCCCACCCAGGAGCTGATAGACCGGAACGCCAATTGCCTTGCCGGCAATATCCCATAACGCCGTCTCTACCCCTCCGATGGCGCCTAGCATAATCCCGGCGGTAGATTGGCCGATGGTCTTGGCCACCATGTGAGTATAGAGCGGTTCTACGTTCAGCGGGTCTTTGCCCAGAATCAGTGGCTTCAGCCGTTTGACCACTGCATCATTGATACCCTCGCCGGGATGCGCCTCCCCGATGCCGGTAACGCCTGCATCCGTCTGGATGCGTACATAATTCCAGTCCTTGTAACCCTTGAGTGTGGTCGTTTGTAGATCTGTGATGATCATCTTTCAAGTCCTCTTATTGCAGCTCTTTAAGCCTCAGTGATGACCTGCTCATCCCACAGATTTGCTGTATCCACCCTTCCATTTTCTATGACGGATTTTCTACCTTTGTGGGGTTAGACTTAATGTCAACATCTTCCAAGGTATATATCGTCGCGATATTATTGTGTTTAAGTTTTGCAGCTACCTCTGTTTCTCGCGAAGTGCAGTGTCCATGAGTTTTACAGCTTACTGCAGTAGACATCCTTGTAAAAGAGATACGGGTCGACGCAGAATAAAACTGGTTTACAAACTGGTTGATAAGGCGTACATTTTCCGTATGAAGTCAGAATAAAAAGGGGTCAGGCTGGAATGGCGTTAAGATAAGGGATAGAATGAGTGCAATAGATGCTTGTACAGGGACCGTTGGAGAGCTACCCTAACGAGCATGCAAAAACAAAACTTAACTCGTTATTTTCCAGGATTTAATCAGGTCCTGTTCGGTCGTGCTCCCCGAACAGCCCTTGCACGGATGGAGGGTAAGCTGGTAGAAATACGGCGGTCAAGTCTTTCCGAGCTATCGGATATCTTCGGGCAGTGGGTGCCGCAAAAGTATTTACACCGGAAGCCTCGAGGGGCTAACAGCCGGCGGAGATTGTTCAGCCAAAACGTGACCTTCTGGGCATTTTTGTTCCAAGTGCTCTCACCACGGACTGCCTGCCGGGAAGTGGTGCGCAAGCTCCAGAGCTATTGCAGCATGAAGGGGCTGAAGTTGGCTAAAGGAACGGCCTCGGCCTACTGTCAGGCGAGGCAACGGCTGTTGGTGCAAGACCTGCACGGGATCCATGAAGCGATCAGTGAAGAGGTGGCCGGGAGAGTGACCGACGATCAACGGTGGAAAGGTCACGAGGTAAAAGTGGTCGACGGCACGGGTATCGCCACCGCCGATACGCCGTGCTTGCAGAGGTGTTACCCACAGCCTTCGCAGCAACGAAGCGGCTGCGGCTTTCCGGTGATGAAGCTGGTGGGCTGTTTTTCTTTAGCCAGTGGGGCGCTTTTACACTGGATGGAGTCCTCACTAAGGCATCATGACAGTGTGCTGTTGCGGGGCATGATCGGATTTTTTCAAAAGGGTGATGTGGTCCTTGCCGACCGGGGATTTTGCTCTTACCTCAATATTGCCCTGCTTAAAGGCCGCGGTGCTGAAGCGGTCATGCGTTTGCATCAGCAACGAAGAAGCGACTTTCGTCAGGGCAGGTCCTTGGGTAGGTATGACCGGCTGATCATGTGGAAGAAGCCGCAAAATGTCTTCGGCTTCAGTCGCGAGCAGTGGCGGCAAATCCCTGATGAGATCCCCGTACGGCTGGTGAAGATTTTCATTTTCATCAAAGGTTTCCGCGCCCATAGCGTAGACCTCGTGACTACCTTGAGCGATCCTCACCAATACTCCCACCACGATCTCGGAGAATTATACTATCGGCGCTGGGCAGTGGAGCTTTACTTTCGCCACATCAAAACCACCATGGGGATGGAGATCCTGCGCTCTCGCTCGGTCGCTCTCGTGCGCAAAGAGATTGCGATGTTTGCCATCGCCTACAATCTCTCATCCGCGCTCTTTTGCAGCAGCTGCCAGTGCCTTCCACCGCGACCTCTCCCGGCTAAGCTTCAAGGGGGCTGTTGACACCCTCCGCCAATATCAAAGTGCGCTCGCGGCCACCCGGTTTAATCCCAGAGCCCAACGATCTGTCATTGACGAGATGATACACCTCATTGCCCTCGAATCGGTCCCCCTACGTCCCTTCCGATACGAACCAAGAGTCCTCAAACGTAGACCTATACCTTTCCAACGATTGACTCATCCACGAGCCATGATGACCGTCTCTGCTTCACGAAAAAACAAAGGCTTTTATCATCCTAAACCACCCTTATCTTAACGCCATTCGGGTCAGGCTTCGCATCTAAGCATTTTTATTTTTTTGCTGATTTGCGAAGCCTGACCCCTTTTCCACCGTGTGCTGATTTGCACCGGCTAATGGTCCAGCGGTGGTCCCACTATCTCCATATTGTACTTCTCAGCTAAGGCATTGGCCTTGGCAACGTAAGCCTCTGTGTCCGTAACATCCAGATCAAAAGCTTCATCAAAGAACTGCTCAAATCCTGGTGGAGAAAAGATGACGAGGAACTTGGCGGGCTCCTGCCCGACTCGAGAAAAAGCGTGAACCGTTCCCCTGGGGACGAGTACAAAAGAACCCGCCGTTGCCTTAATAGTACGTTCACCCAACAGGATATTAATCTCTCCCTCCAAGACATAGAAGGCTTCATCCTCGGTTTTGTGTATGTGTTGTGGCGGTCCGTCACCAAGTAGCTCAATTTCCAACAGTGAATACCCGCCATCAGTGTCCGCACCAACCACCTTATGCGTTACCTGGTGACCTGGCACTGGAACTATCTTGCCCTCTCCTGGGCCAAGTAAGATATTTTCATTGTTATTAGACATGACTTGCTCTCCTTTCCTCGTGGACCTCCGTTCGTTGTTTTCCGTGCTTCATATCATTAGTTTAGCTAACAGGCTTTTAGCGAGGCGTAAATACTTGAAGATGTGTTTTGATTGCAAGATTTCAATAGAGAATCAATTTCTAAAGGGGTCAGGCTTCGCATCTAAGCATTTTTATTTTTTTGCTGATTTGCGAGGCCTGACTCCTTTTGGTTTTTCCAATAAGCTTTTGATATAAAATTGTTTGCTTGAAATTTACGTTCCAAATTAATAGGCGCAATGTTCTTGAATTACGCGCGGCTCCTGTCTATTGCTCTGTAATCTCAAAAAGGGATCACACATGAATAATAAATTACTGAGCACCGTAATTTTATTGATTGGATTAACGGTGTTTTTATCCGCACAACCTGAATCACTGAATACATTTTTTGATTTTGAAGATGATACAGCGACAGGGACTGATTTCACTCTGGGCGTTGCCCCTTTTACTATCAGGGTTATAGGGTTTACCCTGGAAACGGTGGACAACCCGGCCCTCGCTCATTCAGGAAACAAAGCGTTGGTTCTTGAAGCGGGTCAGGAAGGGAAAATTATTTTTGAAAGAGGTGTCAATTTACTCCAGTTTTATACTGCTGAAACTACCGGTGGTGGCCGATTAGAGCTTAGAGATATAATTCGACGAACTTTAAGGATGAATGGAGTTGTAAAAGGTCTCCCTGCTAACATCAGTCCCGGCGCTAATCCACCGCTTCAAAGTTTCGTCGCCTTCAGCGGGGATATTTTGGATGCTACTGATCTTACCTTTACGAGCGGTGTCATTGAAATTAAAATGATCAATGTAAATGAACGCGCTTCCATAGACGATCTTGGTTTTACCTATGTTGTTGGTCCACCCAACAATACCCTTTTTGAAAATTTCGAGGATGAGAGTATGAGGCCAGAATTTAATAGCCCACCTAATACGCATGTAAATTTCACTCTCGGTGTGCCTCCTTACACCGCGTCTTTTACCGGGGGCATTGCGTCCAACTCAGGGGGACAATTTTTTAATCATACTATTCCCGGCGGCGCAGTCTGGAGAGTTGAGGATTCATCTTTTGTGGGCGGGGATGGCATAGGAATTATTAATTTTGAGACCCCAGTCGCTAATCTAGAATTTTACGCTGCAGTGTTCCTTGAGGAAGATGGAGAAATTCAAATTTTCGACACTAATGATAACCTGCTCACTTCAACCCAAAATATACCCCTTAATATTAGTCACTTATTTGATTCACCCTTTGATTATTTTTCTTTTAATGCTGCAGAATTAGGAGCTCTCGAGGGAATTGGGAAATTACATTATCTCAACTTGGATAAAGTCTCTTTCCAAGGAAACGTTCTGCATAATGTTATTGATGATTTTGGATTTACCCCAGTCGGTGCTCCTGGAAGTGGTTCCGAGGGCCCGCCCCCGTTAACTGGTCCTACTATTACGACCCAGCCCGCGAGCCAGGAAGTGCAGTCAGGCTCAGCCATTGTATTATCGGTTGTCGCCAGCGGTGACGATCTTACTTACCAGTGGTTTACCGGCAACAGCGGTGACACCGCTGCTCCAGTCACCGGTGCGACTGGAAGCACGCTGGACACGGGCGCTCTCAACGTAAGTACAAATTACTGGGTGCAGATTACAAACGCTGGAGGCACCGCTGACAGCGATACCGCGGTCGTCACGGTCGCGGCCCCCTCCGTGCCTCTTGTCCTCGACGGCATGGGTGATATTGCCGGTGAAAACATCCAGCATCCTAATGGCAATGTCTTCGACCAGATTTTACTCACGGGTGAATCCATACAACTGCAGGCCAGACCGGGACAGATTACAAGGGTCTCCTTCATGGATGAGACCGAAGACATTGTTCAGGTTGAATTCTCTGGCGCAGGGACCTTTACCGTTACCCTGGACCCTGCCACTTTCCTGCCCCCGGCCATCCCCCCACGCTACAACCAGGCAGTTGAGTATGTGACGGGTAAACCGGGCGTGGTCATCGACGGAGCTGACTCCAGTACCTTTTTCAGTATCTTCACCGTGGGTTCAATCAACGCCGTGAACCAGGCGCTCTTCCCCGAAGGACAGGTCTATGATGCCCAGGCAGACGTGACCCTCGTTGAAGTGGTCAATTCCACGGGGATAGGAGGAATGCAGTTATCGAACACCGTGTTCAGTGGAAGTACGGGTAAAGTTGGCGTGGATGCGAGAGGGGTCCCGATCGCGGTACGGCTTACGGTAGGTGACATCGATGCCAGTGGGGATGCGGTACCGAATCTGTTATTTGGATCGGGTTCATTTACGGTGCCCGCAGGCAACCCCGGGTTACGCATCACTGGAGGAGACCTGGCACAGACAAACGGAGCTTCAGTAGTGGTCGCTGAGAGCGGATCAACGACACCCGGGTTTGAAACCTTGATTACGCAGAACAACTTCAAGTCCGACAACACGCCTCAACCGACACAAAATATTGCTGCGACCTTCGCCAATGAGAATGGTGATGCGATTACGGTTACGACCGAAGAGTTGACGATCGAATGATCTCTTCGAGAAGTGTTAAGTTTGAAGTGTTAGGTATTAGGTGGAACGGGCTGCCTGCCAGCCATAGCCTTGACGTAGGTTGGTCCCTAGCACGCTTCTTTACTTATGGACATTCTCAAACGCGGTAGGGACACTGCGTTCCACCTTTTATGTAATATTAAAAGCGACTATATACTGATGCCTCTAAACGGTGAACCTTGAACCGTGAACCTTCTTCCCAACACGCGCGTTAGCGCTCTTCCCTTTTTGACTTTATGACATTTTGACCCGCGCCTCACCCCGCTTCACCTAAAACCAAACAGAGCTACTGCATTTTACTGTTTACTTGTCACTGGTCACTGTTCACTACAATCTCCCTATCTTCTATTTCAATCTCATACATTTAACGCCAATAAAAAGCTCACCATGTTATTAAAAAAATCGCTGGCCTTCTACATTGGCTCACTCTTATCCCCCATTCTTCTCATCGCTCTGCCTCAAGACCTGGAGATATTTACCGATTTTGAAAATGTAAGCGGTGAAGGGACTATCTTCATCGGTGAAGAGCCAAATGTAATAACACTGGTTGGTTTCACGGTGGAAACTTTAGAAGATCCGGCACAATTACACTCGGGAACAAAAGCTCTAACTTTGGGGCCTGGACAGGAGGGAAGATTAATTTCCTCAAGAGGAATACAATTTATTGAATTTTATGCAGGTGAAACGACAGGAGCGGGTAAATTCGAGATAAGAGGAGAAGTGAATACCGCTCAACAGGGAGGCCAAGCGGATACAAGTGTTGTTACTATCATCGCCGAAGATGGGGTTATCGAAGGATTGCCGGCAAATATCAACCCCGGCGCCAATCCACCTCTCTACAGCTATGTCGCACATACCAATAGTTTTTTTGATGATGAAGATTTAAATTTCCTTTCAGGAATTAAAGAAGTTAAATTTCTAAATGTTACGGGGAAACTCGTGATCGATGACCTGGGATTCACCCTGACTGACTTTCCCTCAAACAATACTGTTTACGAGAGTTTTGATACCTTTGGTCCGGGTGCAGGGCAGTCAGAAGCCTTGGTCATTGGGACGGCGCCCCATACTGCGACCTTGGAAGGAGGACTCATTTTGGTTGAATTTTCAGATGGTCTCCAATACACGCGCTCCTCTCCTACTGCATATGGATTATTTAATGGGGAGGAAGCAACCATCACTTTTGAAACCCCGGCTTATGAAATTGATACATTCGCCTCTCAGAGTACGGCACCCAAAGAGGGCATCAATCCCGATGGCTTTATCGATGTCTATGATACAAACGACAACTTACTCCTTACGATTGATACATTAGAAGGCGATATTTCAGCTACATTCAAACCCGGTTTTATAACGATTAATGCAGTTGAATTAGGTGCTCCTGGGGGTATTGGAAAGATTGTTTTGAGAGATCATCCGACTGTCAATCCGGATGGTCATACATCCATCGACGATTTTGGTTATACTCCGATCGGAGCCCCGGGCACAGGTTCCGAGGGTCCCCCACCCGCTACTGCACCTTCGATCACCACCCAGCCGTCAAGTCAGGAGATCGCATCCGGCGCTTCGGCCAGCTTGTCCGTCACCGCCAGCGGTGACGATCTCACTTATCAGTGGTTTACCGGTAACAGCGGTGACAGCACTGCTCCGGTCACCGGTGCGACTAGCAGCACCCTGGACACGGGCGCTCTCAACGTAAGTACAAATTACTGGGTGCAGATTACAAACGCTGGTGGTAGCGCTGACAGCGATACCGCGACCATCACCGTAGCCGCTCCCTCCGTCCCTCTCGTCCTCGACGGCTCGGGAGATATCGCCGGTGAAAACATTCAACACGCCAACGGCAATGTCTTCGACCAGATTTTACTCACCGGAGAGTCCGTCCAACTCCAGGCCAAACCGGGACAGATCACCCGCGTCTCCTTCATGGATGAAAACGAGGACATCGTGCAGGTTGAATTTTCAGGTAATGGGACCTTTACCGTAACTCTGGATCCGGCCACCTTCCTCCCTCCGGCCATCCCTCCACGTTACAACCAGGCCGTTGAGTACGTGACCGGCAAACCGAGCGTGGTCATCGATGGAGCGGACGCCAATACCTTCTTCAGTATCTTCACCGTGGGTAGGATCAACGCCTTTAACCAGGCGCTGTTCCCCGAAGGACAGGTCTATGACGCGCAAGCGGACGTGACCCTCGTGGAAATTGTAAATTCCACGGGCATGGGCGGCATACAACTGTCGAACACCGTGTTCAGTGGAAGCACCGGCAAGACCGGAATCGACGCGCGGGGGGTACCGATCGGGGTACGCTTAACGATTGGCGATATCGATGCCAGTGGCGATGCGGTACCGCACATATTGTTTGGCTCAGGCTCCTTCACCGTTCCAGCCGGCAACCCCGGGTTGCGTATCACCGGTGGCGACTTGTTACAGACGAACGGCGCCGCAGTGGTCGTCGCGGAAAGTGGATCGACGACGACCGGGTTTGATACCTTGATCACCCAGAACAATTTTAAATCCGACAACACACCTCAGCCGACACTGAGCATCGATGCCACCTTCGCCAATGAGGATGGCGATGCGATTACGGTTGTTCTCGAAGAGATCACGATCGAGTGATCTCTTCGAGATGTGTTAGGTTTTAAGTTTTAGGTGTTAAGGTAGAGCGGGCTGCCTGACAGCTATAGTCCCGCCACCGCGGGACGACGGCTGTTCCCAGCACACTTCTTTACTTGTGGCATTCTCAAACGCGGTAGGGACACGATTCGACTGAGCTCGTCGCAGGCTGCGTTCCACCCTTTATGTCATGTTGTTCTTTTTAGTAAGGCATGAAGCTATAGGGCAATCCATTGCGGGTATGATGTTTTACTTCTATATGTCATTGCGAGAAGCAACGCGACGAAGCAATCCAGGCGACTAACGTTATGTTACCGACATTCCCCTGGAATGGAAGATGTCGGACTTCGCTCTCGGTAGTCGCGGTCGGCTACGCCTTCTTCCAATGACAAGGTAAGATACAAAACGTAATCAGATTACATTTCACAATATGCGTAGACGGATCCAGCTCTCTTCACCAGTCACTGTTCACTGATCCCTGCCTGTCCTGAGTGCAGTCGATGGGAACCTTCTTCCCAACACTGGCGTTAGTGCTCTTCCCTTTTTGACTTTTTGACCCGCGTCTCACCCCGCTTCGCCTAAAACTAAACAGAGCTACTGCATTTTACTGTTCACTGATCCCCCACTGCGTTTGAGAATGTAGCAATAGAAAAAAGCGCGCTAGGGACACCCCGCTCCACCTAAAACTTAACTGCATTTTACAGTTTACTGTTTACTGTTCACTGTTCACTTCTATCTCTCGATTTTATATTTCAATCACATCCATTTAACGCCTATAAAATACCCCCCATGCTCTTAAAAAAATCGCTCACGTTTCTCCTTGTCTCACTCTTAACCCCCGTTCTTCTCATCGCCCTGCCTCAAGATCTGGAAATTTTCACGGATTTCGAAAACGTCAGTGGTGAAGGGACTATCTTCATCGGTGAGGAGCCAAATGTAGTTACGTTGATCGGTTTCACGGTTGAAACTCTAGAGGATCCGGCGCAATTACATTCGGGAACAAAGGCGCTCACCCTGGGCCCCGGACAGGAGGGGCAGATCATCTCCAACAGAGGGCTACAGTTTCTTCAATTATACGCGGGTGAAACGACAGGCGCGGGCAAAATAGAAGTAAGAGGGATTAAAAATGTCGATTCTTCTCAAGGATCTGATCGTCATATTGAACTCGTCCTCGGCGGTGTTGATGCTAATGCTATTATCGAAGGACTACCGGCAAATATAAGCCCCGGCGCCAATCCGACTTTATATAGCTGGGTCGGAGACAGCGGCAATTTTTTTTATATAACCGATCTTGATTTCAATAGCGGGATACAAAACGTTAAGTTTTTTAATGTTACATGTTACGGGAAAACTGGTGATCGATGACCTCGGATTCACCCTGACCGACTTCCCCTCAAACAATACTGTTTACGAAACGTTTAGTGCATTTGGCGCAGGTCATGGAGAGTTTGAACCGATAATCCTTGGGACACCGCCAAATACTGCTTCGATTGAGGGAGGATCTGTTCTGTCTGCATTCTCTCGTACCGGGTGCCCCACCCGATCATTTCCTACTGGATATGGAGTATTTAATGGTGATGAAGCAACGATCACATTTGAAACTCCGGCTTATAAAATTGATATGTTCGCAACACAGAGTACACCACCAAAAGATGGAATTTTACCCGATGGGTTTATTGACGTCTATGATACAAACGACAACTTACTCGTTACGATTGATAATTTAGAATCTTCTGTTGACCCCCTTTTTAAACCCGGTTCTGTAAATATTAATGCGGATGAATTAGGATCTCCGGGAGGCATTGGCAGGATTGTCTTGAGAGATCATCCTACTAATTATACTCAAGGTCGTACTTGCATCGATGATTTTGGGTATACCCCGATCGGCGCACCGGGCACAGGATCCGAAGGCCCCCCACCCGTTGCTGCTCCCGCTATCACAACGCAGCCGGCAAGTCAGGAAATCGCATCCGGTGCTTCAGCTAGCTTATCCGTTGCCGCCAGCGGTGACGATATTACTTACCAGTGGTTTACCGGTAACAGCGGTGACACCGCTGCTCCTGTCGCCGGGGCTACGAGCAGCACTTTAACCACCGGCGCTCTCACCGTGAGCACGAACTACTGGGCACAGGTAACGAACGCCGGAGGCAGCGCTGACAGCGATACGGCGGTCGTCACGGTCGCGGCACCAGCCGTGCCCCTCGTCCTCGAAGGCTC
Organism: Opitutales bacterium; assembly: GCA_965197745.1. Classification (GTDB taxonomy): domain Bacteria; phylum Verrucomicrobiota; class Verrucomicrobiia; order Opitutales; family PNEW01; genus CBDANS01. The sequence goes on from CBDANS010000007.1 coordinate 2,068,231, forward strand.
GGGAGATATCGCCGGTGAAAACATTCAGCACGCCAACGGCAACGTTTTCGATCAGATATTACTCACCGGAGAGTCCGTCCAACTCCAGGCCAAACCGGGACAGATCACCCGCGTCTCCTTCATGGATGAAAACGAGGACATTGTGCAGGTAGAATTTTCAGGTGTTGGGACCTTTACCGTAACCCTCGATCCGGCCACCTTCCTGCCACCGGCTATCCCTCCACGCTACAACCAGGCCGTTGAGTACGTGACGGGTAAACCGAGCGTAGTCATCGACGGAGCGGACACCAATACCTTCTTCAGTATCTTCACCGTGGGTGGGATCAACGCATTTAACCAGGCGCTGTTCCCCGAAGGACAGGTTTATGATGCACAGGCTGACGTTACGTTAGTTGAGATTGTAAATTCCACGGGAATGGGCGGCATACAACTGTCGAACACCGTGTTCAGTGGAAGCACGGGCAAGACCGGTATCGACGCGCGGGGGGTACCGATCGGGGTACGCTTAACTATAGGTGATATCGATGCCGATGGCGATGCAGTACCGCACATACTCTTTGGCTCTGGCTCCTTCACCGTGCCAGCCGGTAACCCCGGCTTGCGCATCACCGGAGGAGACCTCTTGCAGACCAACGGCGCCGCCGTTGTCGTCGCGGAGAGCGGATCGACGACGACGGGATTCGATACCCTGATCACGCAAAACAATTTTAAATCCGACAACACCCCACAGCCGACACTGAGCATCGACGCAACCTTCGCCAACGAAGACGGCGATGCGATCGAGGTTGTTCTCGAAGAGATCACTATCGAGTGATCTCTTCGAGAAGTGTTAGGTGTTAGGTTTTAAGTGTAAGGTGGAGCGGGCTGTCCCTAGCACGCTTCTTCAGTTGCGACACCTTCTAAACGCGGTAGAGACACCGCGTTCCACCTTATTACTTAACGCGCAAACCTTAACACCTAACACTTAAAACGCGCGTCAGCGCTCTCTTACTTATTTCCTGAACCCCGAACCCTGAACCCTGAAATCTGCTACCCTGAGCGCAGTCGAAGGGAATCAAACCAACTCCTGCACCGCTACGGGACACCCGTTGTTCTGAATGCTCTTATTAGCTGCTAGCCCCACGAGCACTGCTTGAATACCCTGATCGAGCGGTGCAAACTGATTCAGTGGATCATCGCCCGCGGCGTCGCCAAAGAGGAACTCGAGCATCTTAGGATCCGCTCCTCCGTGACCGCCCTTAACCTCCCCATGGGTGAGATCGAGCACTTTGCCCTCGTGCGGGAGAAACAAGGTGACTTTGCGTCCGACTCCGAACGACTCATCATTGACGAGTTGTGTGACGTTCTGCGTTTTTTGTCCTGCGACAAATCCCGTGGAGTGCACAGCCCGCATTTCGAGTCTGCCAAGTGTACCCTCAATATCGATTGAGTTACTCTCGTATGCCGCGTAGCTGTTCAGTGAAAAACTCGCGATGATGCCATTGTTGTAAGCGATCGACGCGCTGAAAGTATCAGGGATATCGATGCGCGGATCAAATACACACCCGTCGCGGATGTATCCGTCTTCACTTTCCGCTTCACGGTAGAGCATGCGAATCTCCTCTTCCGCAAACATATCCACGTAAAAATTACACTTTTCGGCATGCTCGCAATTTGAGCAACGTTCACCGCGAAAAGGACCGTGCTTTCCATAAAAGGACTGCCGGCCTAAAGCGGTAACGGTCTCGGGTGTAGAATCCGCCAGCCAGTTGATCAAATCGAAGTGATGGCTGGCCTTGTGAATCATCAATCCACCGCTATTCTCAATTATGCGATGCCAGCGGCGATAGTAATCGGCCCCATGTAATCTGTCCAGGGTCTCGGCAAAATTGATGTGCAGCACCTTGCCGATGCGGCCGTCCAGAATCTCGCGCTTGATTACCTCAATGTCAGGCTTGAACCGCATATTGTGGGTCACGCGCCCCTTGGCTTTGCTTTTTTCAGCAGCACTTCGAATGGCGCGGACATGCTCAGCGGATGTGCAGAGGGGCTTCTCGACAATGGCTTCACAATCATTTTCCAGTGCACCGACTACGTACCGGGCATGTGTCGAGTCCTGCGACGTAACGATGACGCCATCCGGTTTTACGGTGCGCATCATCTCATCGAAATTATTGAATGTCGGCACTGCCGTCCCCACCAGTTGATTGGCCGCATCCATACGCTTGGCATTGGGGTCGTAAAGCCCGACCAGCTCGACCCGGCCCTGGAATCGAGACGAGAGCGGCCCAAGATAGCTGTGCGTGCACCGCCCACCCGTACCGACTATGACAAAACGTTTCATTTATTTCGCCTTACCTTAGAGCGATTTCCTGAAAAACTCCGGAGACTTGTTCCCACCCCAAGCGTGTCCACCGGGATGAAGATCGAGGTCCAAGTGTTCAGTCGCACCCGCGGCTGAGTAAATTTTCTCTAACTGGTGGTAACACGCTATGGCGGTATCCACCCTGAAACACATGTCGCGGATGCCGACGTCGATGAGGAGCGGAAGGGGTGCGAGCAATCCCTGCAGATCGGGCAGATCGACAAGCGCGTAGAGGCCAGGAGCGACCTGCATGCCGCAATAGTTTATGTCGCGCATGCCAAAAGCGGCCCACAAATCGCTATAACAAATGATCTCCGCCGCTTTGAACCGATCATCGCACAGCGCGGTCCACAGTGTCATTGTCCCACCGCCGCTCAAGCCCATCACACCCAGGCGGTCGGAATCAACTTCCGGCAAGCTGGAGACAAAACTCGTTGTCGCCATGCCAATGCCTACGTTGATCGAAATAGATGTCATGCCAAACATCGTGGAGTGAAGATAATATATATTGCACCAGTCCCGATTATGACTGTTGCTCCACCAGTTTGGCTTGGAATCATCGTCCAAATCTGCATTGCCGAGCCAGTCGACGGCGTAAGTCACGAAACCCGCGTGTGCCATTTGAAGACCGCAATCGTAATTAGTGCTCTCAATATCCGCTTTACGTTCGGGGGTTGAACGGTTGCCCATTACGGATTCCTTGCCGTAGGGGCCGTGACCATGCCAACACAAGAGAGCCGGGCGTTGTTCACCCTTCTTCATATCCGTCGGGAAAAAAATCAGCACCGTCGCTGACAGTTTCGGATTTACATCGATGATCCATCTCTGACCGCGGATTCCGTCTTCCTCCCACTCCAACTTCAATTCCGGATTCGGATCCACGGTTTCAGGGAAAGCGCCCAGGCATTTCATCACTTCCGGTTTGGCCGTCGCCCTCCACGTTTCGAAGTCACCGGTCCAGTTTTCAAAATGAAACTGTGGTTGATGATCGTCCGCCATACGCACGAACATAGTCTGTGGACTAAGGTTTCTCTTGGATGATTTCATTTTTTTAAAAAGTAAGTTTCAGAGCTCGCGTTGATTGAGAAGAAATAGCCACAAGATGCACCAGAGACACAAGAAAAATTTGTGAAAGATGGAATAAAGAAGCGCGCTGGGAACAGCCGTCGTCCCGCGGTGGCGGGACTATGGCTGGCAAACAAGAAGAGACAAGAATAATTTGAGAAAGATTATATAATGGAAAAATCTCTTACCTGAACCCCGAACCCTGTATACTCTGAGTTTCTCGATGGGCACCTGCTTAACCTAAATCCAAACACTTACATCAACGCTCGTTCACTCTTTACTGTTCACTGTTTACTGATTGCACTGATTCCAAACTAAATAAACGGGGATCCTACGATGACAATGAACAAACAGAGCGAAAGAATAAAGGCCGCGCGGGAGTTGCGCGAACATCTACTGCGAGACAAACACCGCCCGGGTTACCACTTCGCGATTCCTGAGGACATCGGCCGTCCCGGTGACGCCAACGGCGCTTTTTACGCTAACGGCCGGTACCATCTCATGTATCTCTATAACCGCAGGGGCGTGCACGCTTGGAAAGATAATGGTTTCTGCTGGGGCCATATCTCAAGTCACGATCTGGTCCATTGGCGACATCATCCTGATGCCATTGGTCCCGGTGATGGGGACGGTGGGTGCTTCAGCGGCGGTGGTTTCGTCGATGACGACGGCACAGCATATCTCTCCTACTGGAGACTCGGCACCACGGTAGACGGTGTCGAGAGAACAGGTATCGGCATCGCGCGTAGCAGTGACAGACACTATGAGACCTGGGAGAAGATGGACATACCGAGTCTCGACGGCACCGAGTTTGGCATAATCGAACGCAAAGACGAAAAGGGTAATCCCCAGTATCTGGGCAACTCTGACCCGAGCAACATCTGGAAGAAAGACGGCGTCTACTACATGGAAGCAGGTAATTTACTGGTCCTGAATAAACTCTGGCGAGATGAGGATTCGCCGAAACATTACCGCGGCGACTGGGTTGATTTGTTTTCCTCCACTGACCTCAAAAACTGGGAGTTCGTTCACCGCTTTTATCAACGCGACACGGAAAATAATTGGACCCAGGAGAGCGAGGATGATATGTGTCCGAGCTATCTCCCCTTACCTTCCTCACCCGAGGGCGGAGAGATGAGCGGTAAGTATCTGCAACTCTTCATTTCACATAACTTGGGATGCCAGTACTACATCGGCGATTACGATACGCAGCGCGACCTCTTTATACCTGAAAACCACGGGCGAATGACCTGGGTAGACAATACGTTTTTCGCACCCGAAGCGCTCATCGACAGCCAGGGACGACAAATCATGTGGGCGTGGCTCACGGACAACGCACACAAGGAATTAGACGATGCGATTAAAGACGGGTGGTGCGGTGTCTACGGACTACCGCGAGTACTCTGGCTCGGGGATGACAACTCACTGCATATCGCACCGGCACAAGAGTTGCAAACGCTGCGTTACAACAATAAAAGTTTCGATGACCTCACCCTTATCAAAGACTCAGCATTCGAGCTGAAGGGGATTAACGGCCGATCGTGTGAAATTGCCTTCAGCATTGACCTTCAGTCTGCACAGCAAGCGGGTATAAGAGTGCGCAGCAGCGCAGGAAATGAAGAGACAACTCTCCTCTACTATGACGCTTCCCTAAAGAAACTGGTATTTGATTCTACAGTCAGCGGCCCCCTGGGGAGAACGGTTGTTGAAGAAGCGCCATTTGAACTTTCTAAAAATGAGCGTCTTAATCTACGCGTCTTCATCGACAATTCGGTGGTTGAGGTATTCGCGAATGACCGACAGGCGATTACCCGACGGGTATATCCAGAAAGGGATGACAGCGATCATGTCCAGTTCTTCTGCCAGGGGGGTACCGCCTCATTTACTGACATCGAAACGTGGGAAATGATGCCATCGAACGGAAGCTAGAGCGCTGACGCGCGTTTTAGGTTTTAAGTGTTAAGTAAATCCACCTTAGAATCTAAATTTTTAACGGCATCTTACTGTTCACTGATGTTATTAATTCTTAAAACTGAAGGAAAAGAATTTGGATTCTCGCAGGAGGAATTTCAACTTGATCTCGGCACCTTCGTGTTCCTTCAATGAGAATCCGTCTTTCCACTCAATCTTCGCGTCTGAAACGGTTGTTGTAACCAGCTCGCCTTCAGCCAATTCTTTATCGTCACTATCGAAAGCCGTGACTTTTACAAAGCCTGACGGTGCAACATCGGCGCTGATGCAGAGCGCACCGGCAACCACGGAAACAGGCACGGTCGTTATGGATCCGGTCTTGTTACTACCTCCTTCAAACTGTTCGTACCCCGCGAACCCATCCGGCCGCATGTGTGCGAGGCACAAATAGCCATTACGCCAACCCATAAATCTACCATCGTTTGCACCGTAGTAGAGAATAATCTCGTCCTCACGAATTATTGGCATGGAAGTGAATATGCAACCCCAGTCGTAATCACCCATGACCGGTCCGTTGGCAATCAGCGGTTTGCCGGGCTGAATCCGGTGCCACTCGATACTATCCGGGCTCCAGGCCAGTTCGCACCACTGCTTACTGACTGTGATGTCGAACAGGCCAACCATTCCCAAATAGATTCCTGCATGGGGAACAACCGGCATATCGTGGATCTGCATCCGCAGATCGAGCCCCACAATGGCGAATTCAGGTTTCGACCAATTCAGGAAATCAGAAGACTCGCTTCTTGACTTGCTGCGATGCCCGGTTTGGCCATAGCGGTCCATCGTAGTTTTTTCCCCACCCCATTGACGCGTGATGACTACATACTTCTCAAGGTTGGTGTCCCACCAGAGACCCTGGTTGGTATCACCCCAGCCGATAGCCCCGACATTATGTTGTTCACCCCAGTGGATGCCATCAGACGAAAACCAAGCCGCGCTCTCCTCCTGTTCCGGGTGTAAAGCTTTGTAGCGTTTCTCGGGATCGGTTTCATGCAGATCTTTGATGACTATTACACCATGAGTATATTCGATAACGATGTTGTTATCCTTGCTGCCGTCATAATCGATCAGTCCCAGTTCCGGTTTTTTCCAGTGTAGACCATCTTTGGAAGTGGCGTAGCACACACCGTAACTGCGGTGCCCCTCTCGCCAATCGACCCAGGCCCGTTCTTCATTTGGCAGTCCCTCTCCCGGAAAACCCTCCCTCGGGGCGGACTTAATAAAAATACTGTACCAGCATTTGTAGATATTTTCTTCCTCATCATAGATGACACTGCTATAGGGATTGTCGAATCGTGGTTCCCATGGCTTGTCTTCTTTGAAGAGTGGATTGCTTTTCTCCTTCTGTACCACACCGACCGTCAACTCCACATTGTCTTTCGATTCGATGATTCGAGAATCCAGAACAAGGTAGCGGTCACGTTTTGTGAATGAATTGATTTTATCGTTTTTTGCGTTCATAAATAGATTACGCCATGGAGGACATAGGTCTCGGAGGTGTCAAGCATCTGTGTTTGTAATTTGACATTGTCACTCCATAGCGAAGACAATTGCGTTAGCCTGATGGCTATTCTAACGAGCTCGAAATCAGAAAACAGGAACTAATCATGGAATCTACAATCAAAAGCGGGAAGCACCTTTCCCAAAATGAAAATATCAGCGAATCGACTTTTGATGATGTCAACCTGTCAAACAGCGTTTTCAAAAACGCAAACATGTCACATGTCCGCTTCAATGACATCAATCTTTCCCATGCTGTCTTTGACGATATAAATTTCAGCAACGCTAAGATTTCGAATGCGAATTACGAAGGGATGACAATCGAAGGTATTCTCGTGACCGATCTTCTGAAAGAATTTAAGACGAAATAGACTTAACTGCGTGGTATAAGTTCTAAAATGGTAAGTGTAAATATGGCATTACCGAATATTCTCTTCATGACGAGCCACGACATCGGGGACTGGCTTGGGTGCTACGGACATGAGACCGTGCACACGCCGAACCTGGATGCGCTGGCAGCGAGGGGTTGCCGTTTTGATCACAACTTTTGCACCAGCCCGATCTGTGCGCCGAGCCGGGGCGCGATGATGACGAGTAGATATCCCCAGACTAACGGCATCATGGGAAACATTCAGACCCCCTATCGCTGGCGCTATAACAAGGGTGAACGCCATATCTCCCATCTGATTGGTGAACAGGGTTACTACCCTGTACTCTTTAATTTTCAGCACGAAGCGCAATTCGACAACCCACTCGGCTTTCGCGAACGCCGGGTGGTAGACACTGGTTCAAAGAAACTACTGACGGGAGAACATGTCTCCACGGCAGACGAAACAGCTAATGAGCTCGTCAAGTTTTTCGGGGAATACGATAGAGACGGCATCCCTTTCTACGCGCAGGTCGGATTCTTTGAGACTCACACTCCCTATGACTTTGGGGGCGCGCAGCCAGACGACAGTCTTGGTATCGGCACACCGCCCTATATAGCGGACGAGGGGAAAGAAAGACAGCACATCGCCGGGCTACAAGGGTCGATCCGGAGCCTGGACGCAGCCATCGGAAAGATCCTTCAAGCACTCTCAGAAACGGGACTGGATCAGAATACGATCGTCATCTTTGTAGCAGACCACGGCGTTGAGCTTCCCCACTGCAAATGTCATCTTTACGATAGCGGTATTCGCACGGCTCTTCTGATGCAATTACCCCCGAGCCTTCCCCAGGGAGGTAGTGTCTGCGACTGGCTGATCAGCAACATCGATGTGCTACCCACCCTGTTTGATCTGCTCAATTTGCCGTGTCCGGATAACGTGCAGGGACTGAGCTTTGCCGAATTCTTCCGCAACGAGCAAGCAGTTCAAACACGTGATGCAGTTTATGCTATGATGCAAGCCGATGCAATGTTCGTCGAGTCGCGTTGTGTCCGCACAAACCAATACAAGCTCATCCGGAATTTTTCTCCAAGCCGTCTTCCGGATGTGCCCTTTCGACTCGGTCAGGGAGGATTGCAGGAACGCCCGGTGATGGAGCTCTATGACCTGCATGAAGATCCTCATGAGCTGAACAACCTCGGAATGGATACCCAACTGGAAAAGGTGCGCGAGGATCTCAACGGGCGACTTTTGCGTTGGCTCAAAGAGGTGAAGGACCCTATTCTCCAGGGGCCACCCCCCACTGCCTACTATCGTATGGCAATCGCCGATCTGACGACGGGCAAAACATAATTCTAGTCGGCCATTTTTTGCTATAGCGAAATCTATTATCAGCCAATAAGTTGGAACACGCTGTCCCTAGCGCGTTGTGATAAGTAATAGAAAAGAAGCGTGCTAGAGACAGCCCGCTCCACCTAAAACTTAACACACTCAATAACGTCTTCACTTGTTCATTGTTCACTGATTCCCTGAGCATCAGGGGATACTGTCCGAATTAGTTATCGCGAGCTTTCTCCACTGACAGGAACGCATCAACTTTAGCGCGTAAGCGCCTCACATCGTGACATGAGCAACGTCATTGATCAGATTTCAATTTTCATCCGGATCGTTATTCAAATCGAAATCTGCTCGCTCCCTAACGATAGCATGATTTGAAATATTATTTGACATCATTTTATCCGTAATCAACAAGGAGTGATTCATTATGCGCGCCCTGGTACTCTGTGATGATTCCGCTCACCCAGCTGCTCTTACTCGCGAGGGGTTGGGCGCTTTAGGTGATAGCGACCACGAGTTTGAATGGCTCGAAGACCCCGCACAATGGTCGGCAGAGCGGATGAACAATTTCCCTCTCACCATTTTTTCTAAAGCCAACAATACCTCCGGGTCAGACCCTGCTCCATGGGCCGATAAAGCCATTGGACAAGCCTTTGTTAATTACGTGGCTCAGGGAAACAGTGTCCTCTTTCTCCATTCGGGAACAGCCTTATACGGTGAGGTGCCATCGCTCTGCAATTTAATGGGCGGCAGCTTTGTCGGGCATCCTCCCCAATGTCCGGTTACCGTGGAGATGCTGGAGGGTCATCCCCTTGCCAAGGGCAGTTCTCCTTTCACCCTCAAAGATGAACATTACCAGATGGAGATGCACGACTCCAATGTTGACCTCTTCCTGCACACCACCTCTGAACACGGTAGACAACCAGCCGGTTGGACGCGAACCGAGGGCAAAGGGCGTGTCTGCGTCCTGACCCCCGGACACAATCTGGCCATCTGGCATCACCCTTCTTATCAGGTAATATTACGCAACAGCTTGAATTGGTGCGTAAAAGCCTGACAAATTGACAGACCTCGCACTGACGCCCGCAAGGAGCCCAAACCCATGAACCCTCTCCCGCTTCCCCGACGCCGACTTGGCAAAACAAATTTGAATATCCCCGTCATCCCTTTTGGCACCCAGGGCTTTGGCAATAACTTTGGCCCCGTGTCTGATGAAGAAGCCGTCGCGCTTGTCAAACACGCCGTCAGTCTCGGAGTAAATCACTTTGATTGTGCCCGTTGTTATGGCGATTCTTTACGAAAATTGGGTTTGGCTTTAAAAGAGATCCCGCGCCAGGACGTGATCATTACCGGGCGGCTCTGCTGTCACTCGGCGTCTCAATGGGGCTTTTATGGTGAAGGGGAACCGGATTACACTTCAGAGCGGGTCACACGCGATGTGGAAGACCAACTGGAGATACTCGGCACCGATTATTTTGACGGGATGCTCATCCATGACCCGCTGGAAATCGATCCAACCCTGGCCCCAAATGGGACCCTGTCCGGATTGCTGGGACTCAAATCACGCAGCCTGGTGCGTCACGTCGGCTATGGTATGCGACCCCACGAATTTCACTTAAAAACCATCGAAACCGGTGATGTAGATCTCCTGCTTTGCTTTAACGACTACAATCTCGTCCGCAAAACCGCAGACCAGGATATTATTCCCGCAGCCACGGCTGCCGATATTGGAATTATGAATGGCTGGTCGATTTTACGTGGCCTATTGACCGGCATCGATATCGATGAGGCCAGGGAAAAGGGACGTTACAAAAATGATAAGGATGCCGATGCCGCACGACAGATTCGAGAGTGGTGTCTGCAAGAGGAAGTTGATCTCCTGCAACTGGCCATCCAATTTTGCTTAAAGGAAGACCGCATTCACGGCAATACGATTGGCAACCTTAATATCGAGCAATTGGAGGCCAATGTTCAGGCCGCATGCACACCAATCGAGCAGAGCGTGTGGGCGAAGTTTCATGCCGAGTTTGGGATAAATCTGATATAGATATCCAACGATATATAGCCACAAAATGCACAAGAAAGATTTTACAAGAAGAACGGGACGGGCGGAAAGATGATGGTACTGCATAGACACTGAGGTCGCAAAGTAAAAGAAGAGTTGGCCAAAAAAAGCAAAATTGCGAAGAAAGATCAGGTGAAACACAGTGTCTCATCGCAATGTCATCTCAACTCCGTATGCGAGTGAGACTGATACGGATAAACCTTACCGTGGTTTCTAATTTTGATTTAAAAAACGCTTAGGGTATATCAGTCGCTCAGCTATTGCTGAGCTATGCGATTAAGCACCGCGTTTCACCTCGTTATTATTTTGTGCTTTTTGTGCCTTTGGGAGATCTCGCTTCGCTCTGGTAGTGGCTATCTCTTCTCAAAACCACAAACACAGAGAAATAAATTTTTAAATCTTAAAAGCGTCCACGAATCCCCATTCTTCTAACCACTTAATCCAGCGTTCACGCCTGGGGTTATTTTCGGTGTTTTCCAACCACCAGGGGTCGTATTGAGACCCTACTCTTTCCTGGACTTTTTTATTTTTACTCGTCCAGGATCTGAGCGCATCTATCTGTTTACGCATTGATGCTTTCTCTGCGGGGGACTTGGGGTTTTGATAGAAATTATAAGTACAGGTCCGGCGATCCTCATAGCCGCCAAAGGCTGCATGCCAGGTCCGCTGATTAAACATAATCAAATCACCCGGTTGTGAATTGAATACATAACTCGGGATATCTTTACCACGTAGTTCATACTTAATTGCTTTTGGAGTCTGATTCGTTTTCTTGCGAAAAGCGGCATCCAGTCCAATATGGAGAAGATCTTCATGCAGAGGATTTTTATGTGAACCGGGAATGACCCGCAAGGCGCCGTGGTCACCGGTAGTCGGCTGGAGATACATGACGTTTTTTACCATTAATAAATGAGAATCTTCAGTATCTGGATGCCATTGGGAACTTATCGAGTAACTGTTGGCATTGGAATGAATGGGGACACTATCCTCACCTACCAGTTGTTCTGAAGGCGCGTAAATACGCGGATCTTCAAGCAAGCTGGCAATAAAAGGCGTTTGCGGGTTTCGGTTAGGCCAGTTATTATTGGAGGGGCGCTCTTCGTTTGGGTCTGCCTCTGCCTTAAGCGTGCTGAGGCGTTTATCGAACTCCTCGTTTATCTTATTAATCTCCTCTTCGCTGAACACATTTCTCCGTACTAAAAATCCAAATATTTCAAAAAGTTGGATCTGATGTTCAGTGAGTCGGTAGTTTTCCTTTATCATAATAATATTTCCTCTACGCAAAAAGAAGGGTTAGGTTTTAGGTTGAAGAGGTGGAGCGGGCTGCCTGACGGCCATAGCTTATCAATGCACAGCGACGGCTGTTCCCCAGCACGCTTCTCTTTTTGACTTTTTGACCTTTTGACTAAGAGACTACATTTTTTAAACGCATCACTTGTCGAGCGTGATCGGAAAGACTATCCCAGAGAGAGCGAGGAATAGTGTTCTCCGCATTAATATGCATCCTTTGATTAGTAAACCAAGGGCGACTGAATCCCATGCTGAGTTCATCGCGCGAGTGGTCAGAGACGTTAGGTGTTCCGCGGTGAAAAAGACGTGGGTCATACAGCCATACAGTCCCACGCTTCACATTTAGACGAATCGGATAGTAATTGCCTTTGCGATTGGGGCCCTCTCCCAGGACATGGTCGAACCACTTCCCTCTTCTCCCATCAATTTCTTTGTAACAAACCTCTTCATCGGCAATATAGTGACTGGATGGAAGCACTTCGATACTGCCGTTTTCCACAGTTGCGTCAACGAGGGGAATTCTTAGAGCGACAGAAATCGTCGGTGTCATTAACCCTGGAAAGATCAGGTCCACATCGCGATGCCACCTTTGATAGACTGATCCAGGAAACGGTGTATTCGAATTATAATTTTGACAGATGTAATCGTCACCCAGTACATTTTCAAAAAGTTTTACGAGGGTTGGATGTTCAAAAATCTCAGGATCAACAAAGGGGTATTCAAATGGAATTAAGATCGCATAGCGGTTTAAACCCCGGTTGGGATCGTCCCCTTGTCTTTCAATTTCCCGGTCTCTAATCGGTATCCATGCCTCGTATATCCGATCGAGTTTGTCGGTGGAAATAAAGTCTTCTAATACAATAAATCCGTTGATTTTAAATTCTTCAATCAGTTGATCGCAATTATACTGGGTTGCTACGCTCATTTATTATACAAGTGATGTTGTCATTTATTGATTTATGAATATTCAAATAAAACTGAAAAGTAAATAGATTACCTCTTATTCGCAATAAATGGCAGAGCATGTATTAATATGAAGAGGGAGACAACCCTACTCTTAGAGACGGAGAACAATGATCCTTTGCTCGCCAGTATGCTGGAGGGATCGATAGATGATTTGGCACAGGCGACACGACCACCATTCCTGAATAGTACTGACACACCCGTCACATGGGGACCTGAGGACTGGGAAGCCATGAAAGCGACGCGAGCGGACATCTTTAATTTCTCGGCGATTGAGTCACAGTTCGATCCCGAGCGATTTCTCTCTGAAGGATACGCCATTCTGGAAGGAGTGATGACGGAAGAGGCCAGGAAGGCGTGGGTAATAGCCGCAAAGGCCGGACAGCAGATCAATGACACGTTACTTCGGTCGGACTGGAGGCAGATCGACTGGCGGGCTCTCGGACGGACTCCTCCTGACAAGTCACTGACAGCGATTGAAATCGAGAATGCGATCGGAGGGAGCCAGCAGGTCCCCCAGTCTGATGACGAAGCTGGAATCCTGACACTTCGGGTCCACAGCGTGTTCGCGGAGTATTTTCCAGCGGGCCATATCCCCTTCCTCATGGATATTCTTACTCATCCACAGATGCTTCAGCTTCAGCGAATGTGCCTTGGATCCGACACTATTTACTTCGATCACAACCAACTACTCACGCGCCCGGGCGGTTATCCAGGCAACAGCTGGCATTGCCACCTGATCGGTGCGGGACGCGATAACTGTGGTGTCGCCGATCTTACTGAATACCGCGCTCAACCTAACACTAACCTTACAATCTGTTATCCCGAGGGTTTCGAGACTGGGGAAGATGGCGGGTTAAAGATTGTGAAGGGCAGTCATTTGTTTCGCGATCCGGCTAACTGCCGGTTTGCGACTGACGAGGATATGGAACAGCAGTGGCTGGCAAGGCGAACCCATCCGGTGACGGGTGCTCCTCTTCGAATTGAACACCTCGCTCTGCCCCCCGGCTCGATCGTCTGCTGCCTTACACACGCTGCCCACGGGGTAGACCCTAAGGCCGCGAGCCGGAAAACGCGATGGTGCACACTGTATTGCTATAAAAAACCGGATGACCTGACAGGTCTTGTCCAACCCCCGAGTGCCGTCCCTCCCGTTTGGGCGATGAAGGCGAAGCGAGGAGAGTTGCCGGATACATTAGAGGAACTGCTCAGACACAGCTTCGATCGGGCGCTGACCGGCGGGCGTACTGAACACGATGAAACGTGAACAAGAAAAAGATAAGTTACTTAATTGGCTTATTTAACACGTCTACCGGTTTCGCAATCAATCTCCCTTAACAACTCGAGTTTTTTTTCAAATGATAAATAATTATTTTCTCGTTTATAATATTCGGTAGTTTTTTTGTTCCATACACTGATAAAAGTACTGGACGAAACAGGTTAGCTGATTGAAATGAGAAAGCGCAAAACCCTCATTCCAACATGATGAAAACTTTCTACTCTATACTCCTATCCACGTGTCTTTACATTTTCAGCTTTGCACAGGAGCCGATTGACATCGGTTCGCGCCTCGAACTGTTCGTCGATGATTATTTAATCGATACGCTGTCCGGAGAAGCACAAATGATTTTACACCATCCTACTCCGCGAGAGGTTGCCATTGTGCACGATGAACCCTGGGAAGGCAACAGCAGCAATTACCACAGTGTATTTAAGGATGGCGATCGCTATCGTTTGTACTACATGGCGCACGATTATACCATCACCGAAAGAGAAGTAACCTCATCGCACCCGTTATATTATTGTTACGCCGAAAGTAACGACGGTATACACTGGCGAAAACCCGAACTGGACCTCATTGAGTTCAATGGATCAAAGAAAAATAATATTATGTGGGCCGACTACCAGACAGATTGGGAAGTACAGCCTGGTAGAGCGGTGATTATATCCATCAACTATCACGGTGAAGATCTGAAATATCAATGGTATATCGGCAAACCTGGTGACACGACTAACCCCATCGCAGGCGCAACCAGCAACACACTGAATACCGGCGCTCTCAATGAGAGTACAAACTTCTGGGTCCAGATTAAAACAAAAACTGGAGTTTATATTAACAGCGATACTTCGATCATCACTGTTGCGGCCCCCTCCGTCACTTCGGTTGATGAGGATTTGAACGGTAATTTCGAAAAAGAGATGCAAGGTCCTAACGGGAACGTATTTGGTCCGATATTACTCAATGCTGTCGACTCAGGACATTCCGCAGTGTTTAAAGACACAAACCCTGAAGCATCACCGGATGCACGTTACAAAGCTATCCGTGTATCCGGTGATTTCGAAGGATTAAGAGTTTACAAGTCGGCTAACGGCATTCATTGGACGACAATGAGTGACAAAAAGATCATTTCAGAAAGAGAAATGAAGATCTTTGAACCTACCTTAAAAAGTATTTACTTCGATTCGCAAAATCTGGCCTTTTGGGATTCTGCCACCGGGCTTTACCGCCTCTACTTTCGTTCCTGGCCTGATGACCGCCGCGACATAATGACGATGACCTCGACTGACTTTATAAACTGGGTCGATCCCGTTCGTCTCAAATACCCAGGTGCACGGCCCGATCATTTGTACACCAACCAGATTAAACCCTACTACCGAGCGCCTCATATTCTCATCGGCTTTCCTACCCGCTTTATCAATCGTGGATGGACGGATTCAACACGAGCACTGCCGGATTTATTCGAACGTCGCCAACGAGCTGGATCCGATGTCGATACTGAAAAAGAGGGGCCGAAACTTCATTTCAGCAGCGCGATTACCGAAGCTATATTCATGACCAGTCGAGACGGGCAGACTTTCAAACGCTGGGATGAAGCGTTTCTGCGACCGGGCATTGAACGAAATGACAGCTGGGCTTATGGCAACCAGTACATTGCCTGGCAACTGGTTGAAACAAAGTCGAGCTTTGAAGGTGCTCCGAACGAGTTGTCGCTCTATGCCACTGAAGGTTATTGGACCGGCACCAGCGATCAGCTGCGCCGTTATACAATACGCATCGATGGGTTCGTTTCGATCAATGCGCCCCTCAGCGGCGGTGAACTGGTGACCAAGCCGCTTGTTTTCGACGGTGACGAGATGGTCATCAATTTCTCAAGCTCCGCGGCCGGTGGCGTTCAGGTTGAAATACAGGATGACTCTGGCAATCCGATAGAAGGTTTTACTCTTTCAGATTGTTTGCCAGTATTCGGCGACTCGATCGAACGCAAGGTGAAGTGGAAAGGAACTCCCAACCTTGCCAAACTTGCTGGGCAACCCGTTCACCTCCGTTTTCTTTGCAAAGACGCCGATCTCTATTCTTTTTGCTTTCGTTCTTCACCATGATTTCAATTTATACACTTAGACAGCTGTTATAGATCGGGAGAAAGTCACTATGGCCTATGGTAAACTAGAAGAACCGAAGCTTTTCAATGACGAACAAATGCGACAGTTTGTTGCAGACGGGTATGTGGTTTTTAAACCCGAAGTATCAGATGAGGTGCACAAGACAGTCAGGGAACAGCTTCAAATTATGGAGGAAGAAGAGTTTAATTTCGGCAATAATGTCCTGCCTCGCGTTCCAGAGATGGATCGTATTTTAAACAGCCCGGAAGTGAGAGGGGCTTTGATCAGCGTGCTCGGTCCAGGATACATTGAACACCCTCACCGTCATTCTCATTATATCGCTCCCGATGCCGAACAAAAAACATTGGCGCAAAATTGTCACCAGGACTCTTATTCACCTTTAGGACGGCCGCGACAACACTACCCCCGTTTTGCGCGCATTATGTACTATCCGCAGGATTCACCCGTTGAAATCGGACCCACCTATGCGATACCGGGCACAAATTATCACAAGCAGTTGACCGATGAAGATCGTCACAATGCCATCCCGATAGCTGGTAAAGCGGGCACGGTGTCGATTACCCATTTCGATATCGGACACGCCGCGGGCATCAATAGGATTAAAAAACCTCGGCACATGATAAAATTCATCTATACTCGAGCCGAAGAACCGAGTGAACCCTCTTGGGATTGCCAGGAGAAAACATGGAGAAATCCAGAGAACTTTGAAGCCCCTCATAACTTAAATTTGGTGTGGTCACACGTTTGGGATTGGCTGTGCGGTAAGAAGGACCGGTATGATAGTTTTCGCGCTTCTAATACTGATAGCGTTGGGGAGGCGTTGGATGCCATGAATGCCGCCGATCTGGATACCCGAATTTCGGCCATGCATTCGATTGCTGCTATGAGTGATATCAAAGCGATAGCATCACTCATCAATCGGTTAAATTCCGAACCTTCCTGGGAACGAGTGACGGCGATCTACACCCTGGGTGCGCTTGGAAAGCCGGCCGTGGAACCCCTGGTTGCGAAGTTAAAAGATTCGGTAAATAGCAATGAGGGTGATCCTTTGAAAAAATACTGGAATGAGAATGCTATTTCAATGGACGATGCCACTCATGCACTGGCAGCGATAGGTACGCCTTCATTAAATTCTCTTATTGAATTGCTCGATCATTCGAATGCGTGGGTTCGGATCAATGCAGCCTTTGCCTTAGGTGAGATGGATTCTTCTGCGACAAAAGCCATACCTGCTCTGACACGTTGTTTGGATGACGCGTCCCATTGTGTCGTGAGGACTGTAGCTGACTCATTAGGTATCATACGGAAAAACCACGAACAATTTATGCCTTCGCTTGGACGCTTGCTCAAAGTCGGTCGGCCTGAATGGCAAACTCCGGATCTACGCAGTTGGACTCCTAATGACCAGGTTCGAGTCAATGCCGCGATGGCATTTACCCGTTTGGGAAAAGATGCCGCACCTGCAGAGGAATTATTGCTCGAAAAATTGGGTGATCCCAATGGACATGTAGCCCTGTTTGTTTTAGAAACTTTGCGACGAATAGGGACGCCTTTAGCGATGGAGGGCGTGATGGAATATTTAATGACGAGACGGTGGGACGAGGGTATTATTAAAGGTCGAATGTATTAATTGCGGATTGTAATAACCGCACAAATCGGAAAAATTTTGTTATGGTGTATGGTAAACAAGCAAAGCCAAAGTTATTAAATGATGAGCAAATGCGTCAGTTTGTTGCTGACGGGTACGTCGTCTTTCAACCTGAGGTGCCAGATGAAGTGCACACGACGATCAGGGAAAAGCTTCAATACATGTTCGATGAAGAATACAATTATGGCAATAACGTGCTGCCCCGTGTTTCAGAGATGGATCGTATTCTAAACAGCCCGGAAGTGAGAGGTGCTTTAATCAGCGTACTCGGGCCGGGGTATATTGAACACCCGCACCGTTATTGTCATTATATCGGTCCCGATACAGATCAGACAAAAATAGCGCTAAATTATCACCAGGATGGTTATACGCCCTTGGCACGGGCGCGACAACACTATCCTCGCTTTGCGCGCTTAATGTACTATCCGCAGGATTCACCTAATGAGATCGGTCCCACACGAGTAATTCCGGGGACACAATATCACAAAAGTTTGACCGACGAAGATCGACAAAATGGCATCGCGCTGGAAGGAAAAGCGGGCACGGTGTCGATTACTCATTTTGATATTGGACACGCCGCCGGCATCAATGAGGTTAACAAACCTCGGCATATGATAAAATTTATCTACGCTCGATCCGAAGAACCGAGCGGACCATCATGGGATTGCCAGGATCAAAGGTGGAGAGATCCTGAGACTTTTGAAATCCCTCATAACTTGAATTTGGTGTGGTCACACATTTGGGATTGGTTATGTGGAAAAAAAGATCCGTATGAAAGTTTTCGTGCTCTAAAAACGGATACGATGAATGAAGCGCTGGATGCCATGAATGCCGATGATCTGGATACCCGAATTTCTGCCATGCATTCGATTGCTGCACGTGGTGATATCAAAGCGATCCCCTCACTCATCAGCCGCTTAAATTCCGACCCATCCTGGGAACGAGTGACAGCTGTCTACACCCTGGGTGCGCTCGGTCAACCCGCCATCGAGCCTCTAGTCGCCGCGCTTAAAGATTCGACTAAGGACAAAGATGAAGATCCTATGGCCAAATTTTGGAATGAAGGTGCTATTTCGATGGATGATGCTGCTCATGCACTGGCGGCCATGGGTCTACTATCATTGGACTCTCTGATTGATCTGTTGAACGATTCAAGTGAATGGATACGTATTAATGCCGCATTTGCTCTTGGTGAGATAGATTCTGATGCAGCTAAAGCTGTTCCTGCTTTGACGCGCTGTTTGGATGATGCGTCACATTGTGTCGTGAGGACGGCAACAGATGCATTGAGTACTATAAAGCAAAGCAGCGATAAATTTATACCCTCGCTTGGGCGATTGCTAAAAGGAGGTCGGCCGGAATGGCTAAAACCTCTTAGACGGAACTGGACTGCTTACGATCAGGTTAGAGTCAATGCGGCCATGGCATTCACACGTTTGGGAAAAGATGCAGTGCCCGCAGAGGAATTACTGCTCGATAAATTAGCCGATCCCAATGGCCATGTGTCCGCCTTTGCAGCGGAAGCCTTGCGACGCATGGGTACCCCTTTGGCCATTGAAGGTGTGTTGGAATATTTGATGACAAGGCGGTGGGATGACAGTCTTGTTAAAGATCGAACCTTTTAAATCAGATTGATAATAAAACGCAGTTCAGAAACTTTTTGCTATGATATACGGTAAGCAAGTAGAGCCAAAGCTATTTAATGATGAACAAATGCGTCAGTTTGTTGTTGATGGGTACGTCGTCTTTCAACCCGACGTACCAGAGGAGGTGCACAAGACAGTCAGAGAAAAGCTTCAATATATGGTGGATGAAGAATATAATTATGGCAACAACGTGCTGCCTCGTGTCCCAGAGATGGATCGTATTTTAAACAGCCCGGAAGTGAGAGGGGCATTAACCAGCGTACTCGGCCCGGGGTATATTGAACACCCTCACCGTTTTTGTCATTATATCGGACCCGACTCAAAGCAGAAGAATTCGATGGATGAAGGGTTTCACCAGGATGGTTATTCCCTCTTAGGTCGACCCCGACAACACTATCCTCGCTTTGCGCGCATTATGTATTATCCGCAGGATTCACCTATTGAAATAGGACCCACCCATGCGATTCCGGGCACACAGTATCAAAAATGGTTAACCGCCGGAGATCCAAAAAAAGCCATTCCGATCGCGGGAAAAGCGGGCATGGTATCGATTACACATTTTGATATCGGACACGCCGCGGGCATAAATACAATTAAGAAACCGCGACACATGATAAAATTTATCTACTTGCGGGCCGAAGAACCGACGAAACCCTCATGGAATTGCCAGAATAGAATGTGGAGAAATCCGGTAAATTTTGAAGCCCCTCACAACTTAAACCTGGTGTGGTCGCATATTTGGGATTGGCTGTGCGGTAAAAAGGATAGGTACGAAAGTTTTCGCGCAACCAAAGCGGATTCAACCGGTGAAGCTCTAGATGCTCTGAATGACGCCGATCTGGATACCCGCATTTCGGCCATGCATTCGATTGCTGCACGGGGTGATATCAAAGCGATCCCATCACTCATTAATCGGTTAGATTCCGACCCACAATGGGAACGATTAATGGCTATCTACACCCTGGGTGCGCTTGGTCAGCCGGCAGTGGATCCTCTCGTAACCGTGCTTAAGGATTCAGCCAAAGATAAGGATGAAGATCCTTCGACTAATATCCTGGATCTTGCGACTAATTTAATAGATCTGGAATGTTCACTTTCGATGAGCGATGCTTCTCATGCACTGGCTGCCATCGGAGTACCTTCATTGAATTCTCTGATAGGTCTGTTGAATCATTCAAGCGAATGGATACGCATCAATGCCGCTTTTGCTCTTGGTGAGATGGATTCTGAGGCGGCTAAAGCCGTGCCTCCTCTGACGCACTGTTTGGATGATTCCTCTCATAGCGTGGTGAGGACAGCAACAGACGCATTGAGTAATATACAGCAAAAGAGCGAAGAATTTATGCCCTCGCTTAGACGATTGCTCAAAGACGGTCGGCCTGAATGGAAAAATCCTGTTCGTTTCAATTACTGGACACCTTACGACCAAGTCAGGATCAATGCGGTCCTGACATTCACACGTTTGGGAAAAAATGCGAGATCCGCAGAGCAATTACTGCTCGATAAATTAGCCGATCCCAATGGCCATGTGACCGCCTTTGCAGCAGAAGCTTTGCGACGTATTGGTACCCCTTTAGCCATTGAGGGTGTGTTGGAATATTTGATGACAAGGCGGTGGGATGATAGTCTTAATAAAGATCGAACATTTTAATTCAGTATTGAAATTACGAGGAGATCCCGGAGAATTATCTAATGCCTGAAAAAACCCGCGTAGCGGTGATTGGCGCAGGGCTTGGCGGTCTATGCGCCGGGATTAAACTCAAGGAAGCAGGCATTGACGAATTCCTGATCTTCGATCGCCATCCAAAGGTTGGTGGAGTCTGGTACGAAAATAAATATCCAGGCTGCTGCTGTGATACCCAAGTCGCGGAATATGAATTTTCTTTCGCGCCCAATCCCAATTGGAGTCATCTCTACCCCCGTGCCGCTGAGATCCAGGCTTATGCTGAGGCTATCGCTGAAAATTTCCAGCTTTCGAGTCATCTATGCCTGTCTGAAGGTGTAGCAAGTGTAAACTGGGAGGAAACGGGTTGCTTGTGGCGTGTCACATGCGAATCGGGTAGAAAAATTGAAGCAGATGCCATTATCACCGCGCTCGGCCAATTGAACCGCCCTGCCCTGCCTGAGATCGAAGGGAGGGAAAGCTTTGCCGGAGCCACCATGCACTCTGCCCGTTGGGATGACTCCGTCTCCCTAAAAGGAAAACGCGTCGGGGTTATTGGCTCCGCAGCGAGCGCAGTACAGATTGTTCCCGAAGTCGCGAAGGAAGCCTCTTTGCTTACCGTCTTCCAGCGTTCGCCCAACTGGATTATCCCGAAAGTCGATCGGGAAATCACGAACGAGGAAAAAACGCTTATGATAACTAAGCCGGACCGCGCTTCAAACCTCGGGCAGCACAACCGGCAAATGATCTTCGACCGAAGCGAGTATTTTTTCTGGCAGGCCTTTGAATGGAATGAGGTCGGTCGCGCCGCTTTTACCCGCATTGCTCTCAATCATATGGAAGCCCAGGTATCCGATTCGGAATTACGCGAAAAACTCAAGCCCGATTACCCAATCGGCTGTAAACGCGTTCTCCCAACCGACGCCTACTATCCGGCATTGATGCGTGATAATGTTTCACTGGTCAACGACGGGATCTCTCGGATCAACGAACAGGGAATTGAAACCAACGATGGAACCAGTCACGAATTCGATGTGTTGATATACGCCACCGGTCTTGAAACAACCGGCTGGAATTGGTCGATGGATGTCACCGGCCTCCAAGGTCAGAACCTCCATGAGCTCTGGGCCAAAGGACCCGAGGCTTATCTTGGTATCACCGTCGCCGGTTTTCCGAACCTCTTTATGCTTTATGGACCGAATACAAACCTCGGTCATGGTACCATCACGAGGATGCTGCAACACCAGGTTGATTATGCAGTGAAAGCACTCCTCGCTCTTAACGAACAGGGCGCAAAAGCATTGGTTCCCACCACTCAAGCGCAAACCCGTTTCAATGACCAGCTCCAGAAGGAGCTCTCTAAGCGGGTATGGGCCGATCCGAATTGCACCTCCTGGTATAAAAACAGCGCTGGTCACATTACCCAAAACTGGTCAAACCCTATCCGGGCTTACGGTGAAGCGACCTCAACCATTAAACTGGATGACTACGAATTGATTCCCTGAGTCACGTATCTCTATTGCATCAGCATACCTGAGTAACGAAATAAATTTGACTCCCCTATGCGCAATTAATAAATTAATCTTATGGCTAAGACCGCACGCGCTACTGTCATGGTGGGCAAGAATTTTGAATTGCGCGAGTACCCTATTCCCAAGACTGAACCGGGCACGGTTCTATTGAGGCAGGAACTTTGCGGTATCTGCGGCACCGATCTCCACAACTGGGAATACCAGCGTATGGATTTCGATCTCATTCTCGGTCATGAAAATGTCGGGGTCATTGACACCCTGGGTTCGGGTGTCGAAACTGACTATGTGGGAAAGCCGATCAATGAGGGCGACCGCGTAGCGCTTTCCCCAAAATCGGGTTACGGTTTCTCTCCCTCGGAAGAACAACCCTACCTGCGGGGTGGTTTCAGTGAATACATCTACCTCTGGAACCCGGATACAATGTTCCTTAAGACCGACCTCGCTCCTGAGATTGCGGTCCTCACAGAACCTGCCGCCTGTGCGGCCCATTGTGTTTCGCGTGGAAAAATCCAGTTCGGTGACACCATAGTTATTCAAGGCTCAGGTCCTATCGGATTGCTCGCACTTATCTGGGCGAAGTTCTCAGGCGCAGCGCGGCTTATTGTTGTGGGCGGTCCTGCAGGAAGACTGGAAATGGCAGAAAAAATGGGCGCGGATATCACCATTGACATTGCGGAAATTCCGGATGCTGAAGAGAGAATAAAAATTATTCGCGATCATACCCCCCAGGGCAAAGGCGCTGACGTTGTCTTCGAATGCTGCGGATTTCTCAGCGCTATCCCCGAAGGCCTGGAATATATCCGTTATGGCGGCACTTATGTGGAATTTGGACACTTCGTGGATGTGGGTACTTTCGAGTGCAATCCTAACCAGATGCTTATGCGCAAGAATCTTCGTCTCGAAGCAGCGTGGGGGTTTGAAAATGAGCACTTCCTTCGCACTTTGCCCATGCTGGAAAAGTACGCCTCACTCTTTGAAGGATTTGTCAGTCATATCATTCCCTTGGAGCAAGTCTCTGAGGGGATTGATGCTTTGCACCGCAGCTATCACCTCGATGGTAAAGACGCTATAAAGATAGCAGTCAAAGGCGGTTTGGCTTAACCCGGGGAGCCGGTTTTTATCTTGTAGCTGTTAGCTTTTCCCCCTTATGCGATGGGGGGAAATCCGAATGGACCCTACCCCCTATAGATCGATATATAACAGAACCTCAATAGTAATCAAATTCCTTTATCCACGGTTCCAGTTTAGGTAATACCTCACGCATCTCTTCCTCATATCGTTTCCATCTTCCTATGGCCTGTTTATATAATGGTTTAATAACTTGATTATAACTGGGCGTATTAATTTTCGTTCTATTTAATGCGGTCTGATTGAAGTCAAGCATGGCCTTATTCCATTCAAGACCAAGAAAGCTCAGTAGTGGTTTAATGCTCACTTCTAAAGCTTCTACCACCCTTTCATATTTTACCGTTTTGAAATGAAGGGGTAATACATTAACATACTGCTTCCATAAAGTCATAACTTCGTTGTAAAGATGTGCTGCATCAGAGAGCGTATAGAAACTTGCCATGGCATCATTAATCGCAAATCTGTTCATGAAGCAACTTAAGACGCAATCACAGGGATGTCTTTGCGCAAAGATAAACTTGCTTTCGGGAAAGATCCTATGAAGCAAACCAACATCGAGAATATTCAGTGGCAGTTTATCAATAATTATTTTTTCCCGATCAATATCATCTAAATGAAGATCAAGTTCCTCAAAATAAATTTTTCGCAGATTAATTAGGTCATTCTCTTTTATCCTGTTTAAAAAATCCAATTCCCGATTAGATAATTCCGGAAACAAACCTATGGTTTTGGCCACAGCGGGTTTTTCCTCGAGGACTACTATCCCGGGATGACTTCTTAATATAGTGTCTAATAGCGTTGTTCCTGTTCTTGGAAACCCAATTAAAAAAACAGGTGTGGATCTATCAACCGGGACACATATATTATTCCACTTTTTTATATTAGTGTGAGTAAAATAATTTTTATAATCACCGATTTTTTGTAATATAATTTCTTTTTTGTATCTTTGATTTATTATTTTCTTCGAGTCATACTCGTTGACGATTAAATAATACTTGAATGCTTTTTTTGTGTCATTTAATTGATCGCAGATTTTTGATAACAGTTCGTAGTATTTAAACTTTTCATTGGGTGAAATAGCTTGCACCTCTTCAATATTAATTGACTCTAATAACACCTTGGCTTCCAGGTATTTGTTATCTCTATTAAGAATGTGAGCTTCAAAGATATTTATTATTGGGTTATCAGTTAATTGCGATTTTGCATTCTTAATAGATACTTTGAGTTCTTGCATGTTATTAGTCTGTTCAAAGATCTTCATTAAATTATAATGGGATTCAACTAATTGAGGATTAATTTGCAGCGCTTTCTCATAGCAGCACACTGCTTTCTGGTAATCCTCTGACTCCTTATAAACAACCCCAAGATTATAATGAGCTTCAGCAAATTGAGGATTAATTTGCAACGCTTTCTGATAACAGGATATTGCTTTTTTATGATCCCCTAATACCTCATATACATTACCAAGATTTATATGCGCTTCTGTATTTTGAGGATTGATTTGCAGCGCTTTTTGATAGGCTGTTACTGCTTTTTGGTAATCTTTTAATTCCTCATATAGTGTTCCAAGATTATAATATGCTTCACTAAATTGAGGGTTAATTTGCAATGCTTTTAATAACAGTTGCTTCGCTACATCATATTTTTTAAATTTTTTTGCTAATACGCCAATATTCCCTATTGATTGAAAATGGTCAGGGTTTACCTGCAATATTTTCTTATAAAGTCTCTCCGCATCTTGAAAGTTACCCTTTTGATGATGTTGGACTGCCAATGAAAATACCTGCTTTATCGATAGTTTCTCTTCTCGCATTTTATCGTATCGGTATTAATTTTTTCAGCAAGCTGGACGGGTGAAGTAAATCAGGTCAAGGGAAGACAATCCCAAAGCTTGTTGAATAATCTCTATTTTAAAAGCATTTATGACTCACTGATAGAAAATTACTAATTTAAATATTAATTTATTTATAAAAATAGAGCAAGGATGCACTCCCTTCCGGCACCCTATCTGTCTGTCGAGCATCAATGGTAAGAAGATCAAATTTAGAATAAAACTGATCCCTCTATTTAATAAATTACTGACTCATGAGAAGTCCGCCTTTTCGGGCTTCCTGAGATAGCTTGATTAGGCCTTTGTCTTGACTCACCCACTGAAATCTCAGCTTATTCACCCATGGAAGATGCAAAGATGCCCATTTCATCAACCCGCTCTCAGCAGGAGACCGTTATCACCGATGAACAGGTTCAGTTCTTTCACGAGAATGGCTATCTGATACTTAAGAACGCTTTAGCATCAGCTGAACTGAAACGTCTCCAGGAGGCATCGCACAAGCTGATCACTGAAGGTGAAAATCCCGTAGATGCTCTTCAGGATTATTTGTAGAAGGAAGGAAAACGCACAGGCAAAAGCATCTTAAGAAGAATCGACTTTGTGGTTGCCACCCTGTTTTGTTAATAGGTGATAAACGTTACGCATTACTCTTCGATCCACCTCCAACTGGGCATTCTCCCGCTTCCCGCGTAGACATATTTATAAGGATAATCATTGATAAGGACATCAAGCTGATTGGTATAGTCCTCGTACCAATTCCATGTGTCTTTCAGGCCCCTCGAATCTCCTGTGCTTGCATACATATTTACTTCTTCAATTTTTTTACCGTATCCTATTTGTGGTAGCTTATGGGACATCCAGTTCCAGGCAACGCCGCCTTTGTTCTGGTAGCTCAATTCCCAGAATTCAAGATTCCTTGTTATCACCCATACACGTAAGTCAGAAGCAACCATTGAGTAGGCGCTATTTGACCTGATTGCCTTACCACCCGGTTTTCCATGACAAATTTTATCGAACTCCCCCTTAGGATCTGTTTTTTTAAACGCGTAGAGGTCACCCTTTTTTGAAACCCACCAACACATATCAGGGTTGCTGCGCCATGCGAGGTAGTTGTATCTGTCTGCTTGTTCGTCAGATTCCAGTTTATGATAATAAACACTGCTATTAACGTGTTCTATCAATCCCTCGCCATCATCCTTTTCCCATTTTATTGTTATTGGCATTATATTCAGCTCTCAAGTCGTTTATTAAAACGATTTTGTAAATACAAATCGTATAGCAGGCAACGTCAAACGTCACTCTATTGAGTCAAGGCACTACGTTACTACGTCGGCAAACGACAAATATTATTTTTCGTATTCAGATGAACGGGTTTTGAGTAGTGATTGACTGCGATGTTGTCAGTAAGAGAAGTGGGAACTTGAAGGATGAACTCAGCCCAATCGGGCGCGCTGAAGGCAACAAAGGCCAGGTGAAAGGTCTCAATCGGATTATCATAGTCAACTGAGAAATCGGGAAATAGGATCGGCCCGGTGTCTGACTGGAAAAAAATTTTCCGTTCATTTGCGTTCATGGTTTTAATCGGGAAATCAAGTTGGATATCAAACCTGTCCTGCTCCGTAAATTCGATCTGCCCATTCAAGAGGTCATCGGACAGTGTAGCCTTAACGACATCACCATTGTTTTCCAGTGGTTCGCCATCAACCAGGTTAAGATGTATTTTAATGCGGTCAAAAGAGTCGACCACCTCCCCTACTTGTCGTTCCGGTTGAAACCCCAGGGAAGATGGATAGTGCATCACTCCTTTTTCATGACGATCCCAGCTCTTTATAATTAAAAACTCCTCCTGGGACAGGATAAGGCAAAAATCGGCATTGGGTTCGGTCCAGATATTTTTGGGTGATCCCACTTGCTCCGTTTTGCATGAGGCACCCAATACATAATCAGTTTTACGCCCGGAGGAACGGTCGTGGATTTGACAACGCGACTCGAGTTGAATGCGCGCGTTATTAAGGGTAAAGGGCGGTTTATGCGAAAGTGTGGTTCTCGGTTGTTTTTCCCAGTCAATCCGAAAAGTCAGAAAAGAATGCGCAAAATTAGGTATCTTCATGCCTTTTATCTATCAACCGTAATGCAAAGAGTCAAAATGGATTACTCTCGATGTTTCTTAAATTGGGGAATGAATTTTCTGCTTCTTCTCTCGCTCAACTGACAATCTGCATTCCGTGATCGATTCTCGTCTCGTTTCCTCACTTTTTAATTTTCCACGCTTTACAAGTAATCGCCAGTTACTCCACAATCACAATTTATTCAATAATTACATCAATCCCACGAGTCGATTGATCTCATCTGCTTCCTTTTAACAAACTCAATTAAGTAAACATGGCTGATAAAAGTCTTAAACAAAGAATTACCGATCTGGAAACCATTATTGGCATTACCGTTCCTCCTGATGTAGAACGCGAGCAACTTGAAAGCATTCTGGAGAAGGGCCCCTTCGACTTCATCTCCGTTGACAGCCAGCATAGTCCATTGAGTGAAACCGGACTTGTTGCCTTGTGCGCAATCGCCAATGATTTGGGTGTTCCCGTTCAATTCCGAATTAAACATACGCGTCACGCCTACTTGATTGGCAATTTTCTTGATCTAGGACCAGCGGGCATTGAAGTGCCCCAGGTAGAAACAGAGGCCACAGTGGAAGAAGCAGTCGCGAGTTTTTATTATCTACCGATGGGAATACGCAGCGTGGGGGGAACCGCGCGTTTAAAAATAAACGATTACCCGGATTCATTCGATTACGCCGAGTGGTGGAACAACCATGGTGTGCTCTGGATGCAAGTGGAATCAGTTGAAGCCGTAGAGCAAGTTTATGCTCTTGCCAAACCAGGCATTGATTGTATCTCGTTTGGTCCCACCGATCTTACTTTCAGCTTGAAGCAAAGCAACCACCCCCGCCTCAATACCGTGGACGATTGTGTGCGCCATGTCGTAGCGACCTTGCGCGGGACTCATACTGCTGTTTGTTACCGATCTCTTTCTTCCAGTAATCGACAAAAATATCTGGATATGGGAGTGACCGTAATCCTCGAGAGTCATAATTATTTGAATTCTAAGTAGCGACTGACTTTTAACTCAGTTGCTCAGATCATACAGCCAGAACCGAGTGTGGCCTCTGTCATGGTCTCAACCTATCCTGACCCTGAATTATTATTGTGCGATTGCCATAGATGACCGCATCGACTGCGACAATCTTCTATTTATAGGAGATAATATTGGCATTTTTTTCTCCATATCTTAGCTTGATTCATATATTGCTGGTCTGTAACAGGTTGAGCTATTAGGTTCTTATTTATGGGTTTTAAAAAAATGTAAAATAAGTATTGTATTCAGACAATAATGGGGTAATATACCCATACTATGTAGGATATTAATCTATTTTATAAGAAGTAAAACCATTAATAATATTCATTATTTGCACTTTTTCATGAAGCATCATCGAAAGATATCGGCATTTACTTTGATCGAAATTTTGATAGTTATCGCGATCCTCGGGTTATTAATTTCGCTTTCGATACCCGCATTCAAACGGGTAAATATGTCCTCTGAAAACTCTCGTATCGTTAACGATTATACGATCTATGCCGAAGCCTTCAAACGCTACGCTAAAGAAAACGGGAGCTATCCGCCCGATGGCGGTTTCATACCAATTCCCACCGGAATGGAAACCTATTTACCTTCCGATTGGACGCAATCACCGGTAGGTGGACAATGGTTATGGGATCATAATCAATGGGGTATTAAAGCGGGCGTTGCTCTTCGACTGCCAAATGTCGGAATTAAACAAATGAAAATGGTTGATTCACTTATTGACGATGGCGATCTTAGCCATGGAAACTTTCGGCGAATAATCTGGGATCGCTATACGCTAGTTATAGAAGAATAAGGTTTAATCTTCGCGGTGATTGCATCGCAGTATTTATTAATTCTCCCCTATTTACACTCTCTCCTGGATCTGCTTCCCATGAGAACTTTCCCCGAGCGGGAAAATAAAGACCGGGCAACAATCTATATTAAAAGTAATTAATCTTTCCAATAGCGTTGCATTTCGAGGAAGGTAAATGAGGCTGACCAGGTTAGCCCACGCAGCACTTCGTAGTGAATGAGTATACAAAACACAACGATGACCCTCGCGTTACTTACAAAAACCCTTGCCCAAACGCATATTACTTGTTGAGTTGGTGCCTTGAGTCTAAATGAAGCAGGCGCCAACAGTCACAATCTTATACCACTAATATTTATTTAACGATGAGTAAAGATGCAGTCATTGGTTTTATCGGAACAGGAGTGATGGGCAGCAGTATGGCCGGTCATATATTAAAAGCAGGTTACACCCTACAGGTCTATAATCGATCGAAAGAACGCGCTCAATCTCTCCTCGATGATGGAGCACAATGGCAGGATACCGTCGCTGGTGTCGCCAGTAATTCAGACATAATAATCACGATAGTAGGGTTTCCACATGATGTGGAGGAAGTCTATCTGGGGGCTGATGGAATTATTGCCCATGCTAAATCGGGCTCCCTATTGATCGACATGACGACTTCCCGGCCCAACCTCGCCAAGCAGATTGCCGATGATGCGGCTAAGAAAGACATAGCAAGTGTGGACGCTCCCGTCTCGGGCGGAGATCTCGGGGCAAGAGAAGCAAAACTTTCTATCATGGTGGGGGGTGAAAAAGCTGCGTTTGAGCGAGCAAAACCAGTATTGGATATAATGGGGAAAAATATTGTCCTTCAAGGACCCGCGGGTTCTGGACAGCACACAAAAATGTGCAATCAAATTGCCATTGCCCCATTGATGATAGGTGTCGTTGAAGCGATGGAATACGCTAAACAGTCCGGGCTCGAACCCTTTACCGTCCTTAAAAGTATCGAGAGTGGAGCAGCCGGGAGCTGGTCCTTAAGCAACATTGCCCCCCGGGCCCTTAAAGAGGATTTTGCTCCGGGTTTTTATGTTAAACATTTCATTAAAGACATGGGTATCGCTCTCGATTCGGCGAGAGAGATGAATCTTGATCTTCCCGGCCTTTCGCTCGCTAAAAAACTTTATGACAAACTGGCGGAATTAGGTTTTGAAAACGACGGCACGCAAGCGCTCTTCCGAATATACACTGCGAGTGAGCAAACGATTGCCTAGTTTTATAACTTGAAATTGTCATTGCGAGGCTGTTTGTCAGCCGCGGCTACCGAGCACAACGACATCTTCCATTCCAGGCGAATCTCCATTGCGTGAAATGAATCTATGGATGTTAAGATGTACGTTCCACGCTCGAATATTATTCATTTGAATGATCTTACTGTGCTCAGGCTGCGCACCTTGCCTGACGGATATAAACCTACATCCCACGATTGCGGTTTTCATCCATTATCGACAATCGATAATTCCAAGGAATAAGAACGGCTTCCTCCCGGCTCGAGCTGGGGCAGATTGCCATGGTTGCGAGCATCCACTCTGCCCATTATACCCTCGGTGTTAGCCGGTTCAATACCGGTAACGTAGGCTCCTTCCCTCATCATCTTCCACTGATAGAGTGCTGGCAATTGAGACTTTTTATAGGCAAGCCTCACGCTAAGTCCTAAATCGGGATTTGCCAATTCTACTTTGACCATTCCAACGCTGTCCGCTTTCAAATCGTGCATAAATACCTGTTCAGTATAACCGGCTGTGGGAGCTTGAAATTTATTCCATTGATCAATGCCCGCTGCTGCATTTTCATCGCGTCCTTCTGTATTATTAGATTCCAATTTCAGTTGAGAATTCTCTGAGACCAGGGGGAACCCAAAATTACAATGATACAATATCATATGCGGGTTGGCATTAAATCCTTCGTTAGTAACCGTATCGTTTAGATGAATTGTGTTTGATCCGAGCCGGGTGCTGATTTTTCGTCGAAGGACGAGATTTTCTCCAAAAAAACTCACCTGTCTCACTTCACCCGTAATTTCAAGCAGGTAGTCGTCACCCACCCATTCACTGCGATGTCCCACTGAAGATGCGGGAATATTGCCAACACGACCGTGAAGTCCAAATTCTACTCCTCCTTCAAATCCAAATTCTGCATCTTCGTCGATACATGGCATTCCAAACTGGTCAAGACCACAGGTGGCTACGAGACCTCCTTGAAAAGAGCGAAGAAAGCCAAATCCTTTTGCTTCAAAATAACTCGGGTGGACTTCACCGCTGGGAGCTGCCCAGGCTATCGGTATCCCTTTGTAATGGCAGGCCGTAATATCCAATGATTTTTCCACCACAATATTAAAACTTAACCCGGTTCCCGTCCACACATGAATAACTCTGTTTCCTCGCTCGGTCCCATCGGTAGACTCCATGGCTTTTATCCCGGCGACCTGGTTAATATTTCCCACGCGTCGCAGGATCTCATCTTTGTTTAATACGCATCCGTACAATTCTGCCATAATTTTCTCCCCAATAGTTATTCAATCACTCGTAAAATCAGCTGTTATTCCCTATACCGATTCCGAATACTTCGAAACCGATGGAGCGAAGATTCTTCAGATCGAGAATATTCCGTCCATCAAAGATAAAGGCGGGCTTAAGCATGACCTGGTAGATTCGCTTAAAATCCAGATCTTTAAACTCTTCCCATTCAGTGAGAACCGCTATAGCGTGGGCGCCTTCCGCAGCCTCATAAGCATTAATCGCGGTTTTGAGCAGAGCGTGCTCGTTCGTCTCAGGTGTCGGGGGTTTTAATTTGAGGTCCGCATAAATTTTCTCCGGAGCCACTTTGGGATCATATACACAGATATGGGCTTGTTCTGCCAATAGATCGCGACAAACCGTGATGGCCGCTGATTCCCGTGTGTCATTAGTATCTTTCTTAAAAGCAAAACCGAATATCGCTATACGTTTTCCCGCAACCGAGTTAAAAAGTGACTTTACGATTCGCTGGGTGAATCGTCGTTTTTGATAGTCATTCATGGTTACTACCTGCTCCCAGTAAGCGGCTACTTCAATAAGGCCAAAATGCTCACACAAATAAACCAGGTTGAGGATATCTTTTTGAAAACAGGATCCGCCAAACCCGACAGATGATTTTAGAAACTTCGGTCCGATGCGAGAATCCAAACCTATAGCCAGCGCTACTTCGTCAATATCAGCACCTGTTGATTCACAGAGTGCAGATATCGAATTAATGGAGGATATGCGTTGAGCAAGGAAAGCATTGGCCGCAAGCTTGGATAATTCCGAAGACCAGATATTGGTCGTGATAATCTTTTCTCGCGGCACCCAGGTAGAATAAATATCGGCAATGGCTTTAACCGCCTTATCTCCCGCCGGCGTTCGTTCACCTCCTATGAGGACACGATCAGGATTATCGAGATCAGTGATTGCCGTGCCTTCAGCTAAAAACTCCGGATTGGATACCACTTGAAAATCAACTCCATTTTTATTGGCGTCCAGTATCCGCTTAATCGACTCTGCGGTGCGCACCGGGAGCGTGGATTTTTCGACCACTATTTTACCCGATTTTGCTACTTCCGCTATTTGACGGGAACTCTTCTCAATAAATTTAAGATCCGCGGCGCGCCCTGCGCCCATTCCATAAGTCTTGGTCGGCGTGGGAAGACACATAAATATGATGTCCGCACTATGAATTCCTTTTTCAATTTCTGACGAAAAAAATAAATTTTTTCCCCGTGCCTGTCTGACAATTTCGTTTAATCCCGGTTCGAATACGGGTAATGATTCAGAGTTCCAGGCATCTATACGCTCCTTGTCGAGATCGACAACAGTTATATTCAGATGAGGACATTTACCTGCAATAACGGCCATCGTCGGACCGCCTACATATCCGGCTCCAATACAACATATGTTCATATACAGTTGATTCCTCTGATTTACGTTTGTTAACCACAGTAGTCTGCAATTGTCCAATTATGCAAATCCAGGCAAATTTTTTAAGCAAATATATTACCTGCTTCGATCTAAGCTATTTAATGATTAAATTTATTTAAGGGGATTAGATTCCACGAACGATTTGGCAGTTTTGTCTGTAATTTACCATACTCGATTTAGCTATCAGAAATTGCCGTTTAAGACTATTGTCGTTTTTTCTTTCAACGGGACAGGAATCGCTGTTTGTATTAGTTTTTAAATTCCTTCACTACCTCGACGAATCGTTTCACTGCCTCTTGCAATCGTTTGTCATCAAGAGAACCTATACTTAGCCTTACATAAAAAGCTGGCGCATCGTCTGCAAAGCAAATACTGCCCGGCACATAGATCACCCCATGATCGACACAGGATTTACAAAAGGCTGAATCGATATTTGTATTCATATCAATCGGTCCTTTAATCCAGCAGAGCAGTCCTCCTTCAGGGACTTCCCAATCCCAACCAAGATCGCGCAAACCACAATCATCCAACGAATCCTGCAACAACTTCATCTTACCTTTATAGTGTTTGCGAAGCCCCTCCAATACTTCAGAGTATAGATTATTACTTAAGACCGATTCGATTATAGCCTGTGTAAAATTGGCGGTTCCAAAATCCTGGCACCCCTTCACTCGCTCCATCTTTTTCAACCACTCGCTATCAGAACAACAGGCAAAGCCGACTTTCAATCCGGTGGCAAATGGTTTAGTATAAGTGCCCGTGTATAAGCCGGGAATACCATCATATTCTGACAAACTGAGAATACTCCGTGCCGGATAAGGATCATTAAAATAAAGCTCTCGGTAGGCCGTATCTTCAATTACCGGAATCGTAATATCCAGATTTTGCAAAAAGCTTCCAAGCCGACATTTTTCATCTTCGCTTATGCAACGTGATGAAGGATTAGAGTAATAACTCATCAGATATATCGCTTTTATTTTTTCTCTTTCATCTGAGTTTGTAAATTGATTCAGCACTGCAGCAAAATCATCAAAATGAATACACCCGTCATCTCCTGTTGGAATAGATATGGCCCGCACCCCCAAACTTTTAAGCAACTCGAGAAAAACAAAATAAGTAGGTCTTTCCACAAATACGATATCACCGGGATCACAAAGCACCTGGATGGCAAGGTAGAGCGCCTGTTGCGAACCATTAGTGATCAGCATATGATCCGGCTTGAACCCCCTTTCATTCTCCCCGGGGTAAGTGGCGAGAAATTGACCCGTTTGTTCTCTCAACAGATAGCGACCCTGGTTTATTCCGTACTGTAAATATTCTGCGTTAATCGTATTTCCGGGAAGTTCAGAAACCGTTTTATTCACTAATTCAACAGGAAGAACGCTGTTATCGGTAAAACCTGCAGCTAAAGATAAAAGGTTCGGATTATTCAATTCCGTGACCATCAGTTGGGTAATAACAGGATCTGTTATTCGGCTACCTATTTGAGAATAGTCAATTTTCCTCACAGTTTGACTGTTCATTTTAATAGATTCTTCGGATTTATCTTTTAAGGCAATATATATCCTGAATCGAAAAACCTGTTGCCAAAAGCTTAAGGTCAAATCAGGTTTACTCAGTGATTAACAGGCATGCAAAGCACCAAAAATAAACCTACCGCTGGGGTAATGGATACGTTTCTTTTCATACTGCGTTGTTTATTGATGGTCTATGTTGGATTAGGGCTTTTCGCGCTGCTCTTTTCGAATTGGATGATATTTCCAAAAAAGCAGTCTACCTATACTGATAATGACGATATATTTAAAATGCCCCTCGATAATGGAAAGAATATATCGTTAGTCTATCTCCCTAATGAAGAGGCCAAATACACTTTGCTTTACAGCCACGGTAATTATGAAGATCTCGGTGACCTATATTCCTTATTAGTAAAATACCAGCAGTTTGGATTTGCCGTGCTTGCCTATGATTATCCTGGTTATGGAACGAGCGAAGGGCGGGCTACCGAAAAAAACACTTACGCAGCTATAGGCGTGGCTTACGATTATCTCACTAACAAACTTAATATTGAACCGGGAAAAATTATTGCCATTGGTCGTTCAGTCGGTGGTGGTCCCGCTGTCGATCTTGCTTCCCGGAAACCACTGGGTGGACTCATTTTAGAGAGCACCTTTGTCACCGCTTTTCGTGTAATGACGAGAATTCCTATTCTCCCCTGGGATAAATTCAGCAACATCAGTAAAATCGAAGCGGTGCAATGTCCTGTTCTGCTTATTCATGGAACGGAGGACGAAGTAATATCATTCTGGCACAGTAAAGCTTTAATGGAAAAAGCCAACCAACCTAAACTCTATCTTTGGGTCGAAGGCGCTGAGCATAACAATGTGATAGATTTTGCAGGTAGAATCTATTGGGATACATTGGATAAGTTTAGAATAGATGTAGAAAAGCATGAGCGAAATACACAAAATCTTTAATCCGCATTATCACATGAATAAATCCGCGCTTATACTGCTCGTTAATGGTTTTGAAGAAATAGAAGCCATCAGCCCTATCGATTTACTTCGCCGGGCAGGAGTCACCTGCACCGTTGCCTCAATTGAAGATAGCACCCTGGTCACGGGGCGAGATGGAATAACTTTACAGGCTGATATCCTTCTCAATTCTATTTTAGAGCAGAATTTCGACGCTTTAATTCTACCGGGAGGTCCCGGCCATGAGCGTATGCGAAAAGACAAAAGAGTAATAGATTTAGTAAAAAAGCATGTTGCTCAAGGTCGGATAACAGGTGCCATTTGCGCCGCTCCGACCATACTCTATGAAGCGGGAACGCTTGAAGATAAAAAGTATACATCACACCCAAGCGTTATGGATGAACTGGCAGATGCTATAACCGATCAAGCGGTAGTAATAGATGGTGAAATAATCACTTCTCGGGGAGCCGGTACCGCGACAGCATTTGCTTTAGCCCTTGTCTCCCGGCTCACGGGTAGTGATAAAGCTAAGGAAATTGCCGACAGTATATGTTACGATTCTCAGGAGGGGTTGGCATTGAGGTAATCACTATTCTTCTTATTCACACATCTAATTGTCCACGACGGAGCGTGGCCCTCCCCATTTATTTCAGGAGGTAAGTGTTTTATTGAATTTCTAGAGGGACGCACTCCGTTGCGTCCGTGAATTATCCATTATGTTATAATCTACCTCGGTTATAATGGATAAATAGGATCATGGTTAAACCCGAATTTTAAAGCGCCCACGCTTCGTGTGGCTGTGATACGGATTGATGAAAGAACTGAAAAATGATTTCTTGATGTTTAATTATGAACGCTGAATGTCGAAATTAAGCCAAATATATTTTTGGCTTAGAATCATTCCCCAAGAGAAATTAAGGTCTACGCAAGGGGCGGAACCGATAATCATCACTATAAGAAGGTACCGTTTTACTCTTGAGAATCTCATTGCGAGCAGTATCTGACAAGTCACTGGACTCTAACCAGGCTTGAGCTGATTCCGGGTCCTGTTGCATCCAGTATTGTCCTAAAACCGTTAAACTTTCCTCACGCCTCTGGGGGTCATAGATCGACTGTGCCCATGAAATAGCCGTTTCAGGGTTATCTGAAACAACGTTTCTTGCAAAGGCATCTATCGCTGGGTCGAGACTCGGTTCCGCAGGAATATTATTGAGCCATTCACCTGCAGCACTGGGATCATCAGCGGACCACCGGCTTACAAGAGCATGCATTCCGCGTTCGCGACTTTCACCATCAGGCAACCTGTTAACCCATTCTGCAGCCGCCAGCGGATCTTCGCGCGCCCAAATTGCGGTAACAGCCCCAACGGCACGCTCACTATAGTCTTCATTCACATACTGTTCAACCCAAGTCGCTGCAGCAGATGGATCCCTGCTTGCCCATTGTCGAGATACACTACTGAATGCGTTTTCTTTTATATCACTATCTCTGACCGACTCAGCCCACTGCACAGCATCACCAATTCCATTTTGCATATATCCAGAAGCAATTATTCCTATCGCGCGATCTCTTTCACGACCGGGGGGCAACGATTCAACGAAATCCGCGGATGCATCCGGGTCAATTTTTGTCCACCCCGAAACAACTCCGAAAAGATAAGAATTTCGTCCCTCGTCAATCGCCTGTTCCTCACTCCAGGCAAGAGCTGCCAATGGGTCCTTACTGGCCCAACTTGATATCGCGGTGTTAGCTGCCCATCTTTTCCCCGGGCCTGATAATTCATGGGTAGCATAATTGACAGCGGCAGGTCCATCAAATGCACCCCAGGCATGCATCAGAAGATTTATCTGACGCATTCGCATTTGCCCGGGCGTCATATCTTCTAATATGGATACGGCTTCCCTTACATTATGCTCATTTAAACCGACCATAGCTTGAGCCATTTTCAGCATCTGCTTAATCGGATCTGATTCGCCAATAGCTTCTCGCAATAAATCCTGCACGCTTCCCGAGTAATTTAAATCCAGGTTCTCGCTTAAATTACGATTTATTGAATCATCCCCCATCCCCCTTTTCACGCTATTCCTCGATTCAGCAGAAATATCCTTCCTGCTTTCCGCCACTTCTATGAGAGCATCATCAGTCGAAGAGACTATCCACCCCGCGAGAAAAGCGGCGCCTAAAGAAACGGCCCCCATAATCACAAAGAAGACCGTTTTCTTCAGGGTCATGAGAATCACCCATTGCTTCATTGTTAAGTATAACCGTCTAAATCGCCATTGGTTTCATTCGGAGCAAAAATTAATTCTAGTCAACCGCTGAAACATAGGCTGGCTGAGAGGCATTCCCAAAATCTTCTGGGCTGAGTGGCTGTGCTTTACCCGTCTCCGTATCGATAATCATCAGCCGCTGATATTTACTTGTTCTGGCCGTGTAAATAAGATGCCTTCCATCCTTCGTCCAACAGGGTTCAACGGCATCTCCCCGCCCGCTTGTCAACCAGCGGCTGCCTTGTTTTTCAAAATCATAGAGAGCAATCTCAAACTCTTTTCCCACTGCAGCCGTAAATACAAGAATATTAGCGTGCCTGGGGTTCCAGGTGGGTTCAGTACAATTACCACTATTGTTGGTCGGAATTCGCCGGGGATTTCCTCCTCTTCTCGACATCTCAAATAGTTGCGGTTTTCCGAGCCGATTGGATGTAAAGGCAATCCGCTCACCGTCCGGTGACCAGGTGGGATCTGCTTCCACTGCCGGATTGCGGGTGAGACGCCTGAGATTACGGCCCAGAGTATTGCTAATATAAATTTCCGAGTTTCCCGTTCCGGATAAGACCATCGCTACTTCACTTCCTCTCGGATTAAATGTAGCGCCAGTATTGATTCCTTTAAAACTGGCGAAGGTACTGCGTTCCAGGGTATTCAGATCGATAGCGTAAATATCCGGAAAACCGTTGCGGTAATAACTGGTATAATAGATTTTTCTCCCATCAGGTGACCAATGAGGGAGCACTGAATGCGTTCGATCATGGGTGATTTGACGAACCTGCCCAAAGAACAAATCAGATACATATATTTCTCTGTGCCCGGACCTGTTTCCAACGAATGCAATATTTCCAGCAAAAAAACCTGGAATACCGAGCGTTTTAAGAACCACCAGATCAGCCGCAAGCAGAGTGGCTTCTCTTCGATTTGCCCCAGTTACCAATTGCGTAAATTGCGCTTTTAATGGATTACCACTTTCTATCGAGACCTGAATACTTTGCGGTCCTTTGGGCGTAAAACGAAAAGTGAAAACACTATTCCCCTGAGATTTTATGGCATAGGCACCATGCAAACTGAAACCTCGAACAACAAGGTTAAGTATTTCTCTATCAGAAGAAATGAGAGATATATTTTTTACTTTTTTGTTACTCAGACGGACTATTTCTCCCATATCTATTGCACGTGATTGCCCTTTCAATAGCGCAAGCGGCCACCAAAGAAGTAAAGGGAGCATAAAATAGAAATAATAATTGCGCGTCATTGTTGAAAATTCGTGATATAAAAATTCTAGTGTTGATTGAAAATAATTAACGGCAGCATTTTATCGTCTACTTCATTTTATCAAAGCACGCCATCATATTTTTACGCGATTGTAAAGTTGACACGTGTATAAGGGGTTATCTATCATGTTTGAATGCGTAGAAGGGCACAGTTGTTTTTCATCTGGGTTGGAGAGGTGTTTGTTGGTTTAATTGTGGATTTTTTTATGGAAGACAAGTATAACCTGATTATATATATTTTCGTGGCTATTATTGCAATAGGGGCGGCTATTTGCCTCTCCTTGCCTGAAATAATAGCTTGGCTTTCTGGTAGGACGTCATTCAAAACGGCTGCCAAAAGCTTTATTAAAGCACCATCTACTCATACATGGATGCCAGAAAGCGAAATACTAAAAATTATCCGAAAATCATCTGCTGTCATGAAAAACAGCCCTCGGAGAAATCAACCAGCTAGGACTATGCATGATACATTCATGTCACCGTTCATAGCTGGTCCAAGTGGGGAAACACAATACATACGTCAGCATGAAAAGGATGCATCCAAAGGAATTTTATATAATATTGTTGAAAAGCATCCGTCCGCTAAAAATGGAGACAAGTTCAGCAAAGAAATTATTGAATTTGAGCTATACCAAATGGTGCTCTAGGCATAACGGGAGAGGAAATCTTTATTATGGCTATTGGAAAATATTTGAGTTTGGAAGAAGCTTGCAAAAAGGGTAAGTTAAAACGCTTTGCTAAAGAACACCAAGCTGAAGCTGACGAGCGGTTTTGGCCAACACTGGATGCAGCAGTTACAGGGAGGAAATCAAAGCAGGAAACATCTGTTCAGGCTTGTGTCGATAATTGTAACGAAACTCAAACTCTTTCAGATACTTGAAAAGATGATTTTCAGAAACATGAATATGTGTTCCACGGATAGACAATTTCAAACGAGCCCAAAATCCTTCAATGCTATTTACATGGGAGCCACCAAGCACCCATTTGCCAGCACCATGATTCACTTTCTTATGATTATATCCAACTTTGTTGAGACCCTTGTAAGAACGAAGCTCGTCTGTGTGAACGGTACTACCAGCCTTCACATTCTCTTTAATAATAGGCTGCAAGGTGCGTTTTTTGACATTGGAAACAACCTTTGTTATTACATCACCATCTCTGTTCAGCATGCCAAACGCAATCGCCTTATTGGGTGCACCACGGCCACGCTTACCACCGGAGGACTTACCACCAATATAGGTTTCATCGGCCTCGATATTGCCATTAAGAGGACTTTCACTATCCGTATTGGACATGTGCTCACGTATTTTATGAGCCATTCTCAAAGCAGTCGGATAAGCCACCCCAAGTTGTCTGTGAAGCTCCATAGCGGGGACTCCATGTCTTGTGGTAGTGAAAAGATAAATGGCATAAAACCATTTCTGCAATGGAACATGCGAACCTACAAACATGGTTTTGCTCATTGGATAGATTTCATGACCGCACCAAGCACACTCATAAGCGGGGTGGCGTTTAGTGCGATAGAACTTTCCATGCTTACCGCATTTTGGGCAATCCATTGTATCACCATGTTGCTTATGCATCAGGTAATCAAGGCAGGCATTGTCATTCGGAAAATTTTGTATAAACGCTTGAAATGTCGTAGTTTTCATAATTACCTCCCATTTTTAAAGGTATATTACAAGAATTACTTACACGTGTCAACTATATAATTACGTATTCTTATTGCTCAATATCAGGGATAGGCTAGTTATCTTTTAATTTAGGAAAATTTTGAATAAGGAGGCAATAGAGACTGCTCTTAAACAGGTTAAATATCCAGGCTTTAGCCGCGATATCGTTTCATTTGGTTTATTGCGCAGCATCGATTGCAATGAAAACCGCGTAAAAGTCGGTTTAGAAGTTACCACTTCCGATCCCCAAATACCCCATCGACTAAAATCTGAAGTCGAAAATACCCTGCAGGCCTTAGCTGGCATAGGTCAGGTTGAAGTAAATATTATCGTTAAATCGTCAAGTGCCCCCGCTTCGGATGACAAAAAGCCAAGTGGTCAAATCGGTGTTAATAATCAGCTGCAAAATGTGAGCCACATCGTTGCTATTGCCAGTGGCAAAGGGGGGGTCGGGAAATCAACCTTTGCCGTTAATTTTGCCTGCGCTCTAAATGGCATTCTATCTAATCGCGGCAAACAGAACCAGGTTGGGATTATGGATTGCGACATCTATGGTCCCTCCATCCCTCTTATGATTGGGATCAATCAAAGACCGGAAGTAGAGGATAATTGTATAATACCCCTGCATAATTTTGGCATCCGTGTAATGTCTATGGGGTTTTTGATCGATGAGCACACCCCCGTGGTCTGGCGTGGTCCCATGGTAACAAAGACCATCACGCAGTTCATTAATAATGTGAATTGGGGGCAACTTGAAATTCTTATCGTCGATCTTCCTCCAGGCACAGGGGATGCCCAGCTCACCCTGGTGCAATCGATGCCTCTTGATGGCGCTATCGTTGTTACTACGCCACAGACCGCAGCTTATAGCGTTGCCCAGCGCGGTGCCACCATGTTTGACAAGGTTAACGTCCCTATTCTTGGCGTGGCTGAAAATATGAGCTTTCTTGAAATTCCCGACTCTTCCACGCGACATTACATTTTCGGTCAGGGCGGTGGTGAAAAAACTGCCGATC
Source organism: Opitutales bacterium (assembly GCA_965197745.1). GTDB lineage: Bacteria > Verrucomicrobiota > Verrucomicrobiia > Opitutales > PNEW01 > CBDANS01. The sequence goes on from CBDANS010000007.1 coordinate 2,110,606, forward strand.
ACCTCAAGACAAAACTGCTTGGTCAAATTCCCCTTGATGAAGGGATACGCGAGGGCAGTGATAATGGCGTTCCCATTGTTATCGGTGAACCTGATAGTCGACCTGCTGCCGTTTTTAATGAAATGGCTGAAACCATTATCAATTTATTAAGCTAATTTAAGGTTTTTCTTGATAGTGGTTTTATATTATTATATTTGAAAACTAACCGTATTTACTTTATCTTATAATCTAATCCCTTTTTAGATACGAAATATCATAGACGGAGACCGTCTGTTTTAATAATAAAAAGTGCGATGAAAAAAAGCCCCGCTACCCCCAATGCAAATCAAGAGCTGATGAAGAACTCCAGCTTGTATGCAGAGTTTCTCGCCGAGCGCGAAGAAATATTAAAACATAAATGGCTGGAGTCGGAAAAAGCTGGTCATGACATCGGTTTTGAGCGAGCCCTGCTGGATTGGATTCGCAAACATCGGGACACCTGGCGCATGAGTCGACGCCTTACTCAATCCAAAGCCGAAAGCAATAATTCCAGAGGTTGATCGACAGGCCTTTGTCCCGAGCAGCAAGACCGACCTCACGAGGTCAATAGAGCTTATTTAACTTCCCGATGGAGGGTATGCCGTCGAAGAAAAGGATTATACTTCTTTTTTTCCATACGGCCCTGCTGCAGCTTTTTATTGCGAGTGGACATATACCTTGAAGGCGGTTTCCCCTCCTTAGCTGCTTCGGTGCATTCTAATATGATATTTTCTCTTGGCATAGATAAACGATTAAAGGCCTATTCAATAACAGACCTCATCTTTGGGCAATAATAAATTTTAAAAAGGACCTCACCTTATTGTTCACCCCCCATGGAATTATCAATAAGTGGCAACATAACCCCGCGCCGGAATAGCGTAACCCGTCCGGAAGTAGCTGAAACAGCAATAACAATGCTGTCGGTAGCACGAGAAATTGCAGAAGCGGCAGCGTGGCGCGCCCCAAAACCACTGGGCATTTCATGGTAGTAATCACTGGGGGCGTTTATCAAGCTACCAGCCGATTCAATAACCCCATTTCCTTTTATGATGAAAGCCCCATCCATAAAAGATAATTCCTTGATCGTTTCATCCATGAATGGATTGAGGATATTGCGATCTTCTTCTTTATAACCATGAAAAGGATTCAAGACCAATGGTTTTATCATGGTGCTGACCTTTTCAATATCTCCTAAAACAAACAAACAGCCAATGGGGCGCCCTTCCCTTCCTTCAAGGGATAATTCCGTGGCCACTGCTAATATACGTTCGAGCACTTCAAATTCTACAGATGAAGGCAAAAGATCAGCCTCCCGAGTGAGCACGGATTGAAACTCTCGTTCAACATCGACAACAACCAAAGTATCAAACTGATTGCTGTTTAAGATACCCCCAACACAGCATAACCGATCATTGTATTTAAAAATTCCTCGCGTTAATCCTATGAGAACCGCGCTGCGTAATTGTGAGAGGCGATAATTTGAATAGGGTCTCACCTCAATCGTCGATACATTATGGTTTTGCTCTTTTAAGCGATCGGGTGCCGAGCGGGTGACCATGACAATTCTGTAATTCGGGAAATCGGGACCTAAGTCTATGCCACCGACAAAGGTATCACTGAAAATAAGTATGGCTGAACAGCGGGCGGCTTTCGCCACTTTTTCCGCTTCTTTCAATAAAAGCTGATTAAATCGAGACTGTCGGCGTTCAGGCCTTGCGAGGAGCCCGCTAAATCCCTGGTATACGCGTTCTTGAAAATTGTTTAAGTCAGGGGCTTCCAGAATATTGTCGACCATCACCTTTTCTCGAAAAAGCCGCGCGAGGGATGCCAGCACATTGAGGTAATTTTTTTCTTTATTAGAGGCTAAAAGCAAAAATAAAAGACGAACGTCAGCTTCCTTAGGGTCTCCGTCATATTGAAATCCTTCACGGCAGCGTCCTATGGCAAAAATGAAAGACCGTTTCATTTTTACCCGCAAATGAGGAATGGCAACGCCATTGCCCAGATAGGTCGTCATAACATTTTCGCGGTCTAACAAATCAGCGAGCAGGCGACGGGGTGAGAGCTTTACGGGCAGTCGTTTGGTAGCGACCTGTAGCAATTCCTCCAAAGCGCCTTTCAATTCATCACTCTGGATTTCGATAATCCGTGATTTAGCAAGAAATCTATCTAGAGGCATAGCAAAAAGAAATGGGGTAACTGAAATATAGTAATACTCTACAAGCTGAAAAGGCCTATGCGAAAAATTAAATTCCCTTACAAAACAACTCCTATTTCAAATAGGCCTATCGGATTTCTCCATTTTTCGAAAAGTGATGCATAAGCATAATAAACCAATCCGTTCATATGATGTAATCTATTCATCAACTCAAGGGGGTAATCGTAATGGGTCAGGGTGTAACATGTAATCCATTATGTGAATTTTTTCAAGTAGATTTTTCATTTCACATTAATGGAATATTTTTAATTATAAAAAAATTCCTATCACGGAAGACGAATCCATTTAATTTTTTTGGGATTCATTATTCCCAATCCTAAATTTTCTGCATAGGTGAATAAGGGGAGAGCACCTTCATTTGCATTAAAGCCACTTTCATTGCGGTAATGATTTATTCGATTTAACATTAGAACATCAAGAATAACGGGATTCACGCTCATTAAGAGCAAAGGTTCGGAGCGCGTGTAGAGAGAATTGAAAACAGGACCGCCCATGTATTGAAAGCGCTCTAAGGTAATGATGGAAAATACCCAACCGGATTTTAATTCGGGTATGGCCGCGATTTCCGCTACGGCTATGGGAGCATTGGCCGGACTCACATGGAATCTATCACGATTGCTTATGTTCCCCAGCGTAGCATTGGTCAGGACACCGGAAATACCCAGGGTTTGATGATCGAGAATGACAGGCAAGTTAATCCAGAAATCGACTTCCGTAAGCAAGGGTTTAGCAAGAAAACTTTTTCTCTCTCCCGCTTTTATTTCCATACCATAGCCGCCAATTAATTCGGCAGAATGGGCTAATTGGCTCTGGGCCGGTAATGGGCTTTCATAGTACCAAAGCGGATCATAATATTTTTCGGAATCAAGAATGTAAATGGGGACCCCTTCAAATAGGACCCCTTTTGCCTTTTTACTGAGTGGAGGAATAAAACCGCTTTCCCGCAATTCGCGTTCATTTAAATCGATAATAAAAAGCTCATCCTTTTTAAATCCGCGTCGCTTTAAATGATCGATAACGGCTTTGACCAGATTGGTTGGCGTGGCAATTCCATTGCCCGATGCCGTGTATAATTTTATTCCAACTTTGCGTAGCTTTCCCGGGTGAAGCGATTTATTTGTTTTTTCTTCGAAACTGTAAAAAAGATTTTCCACGCCATGTCCATAGCTCGCCCGACTAAAGCTATTAAGACGATATTCCCAAACTATATCGAGATAAGCATCACGCTCGCCTTCATACCCCCAAATACCACTCCAACCTCGTGATGTTATGAGAGAGATGAGAAATAATAAAATGAGTCTGGCATGCATTTTCAGTTCTTGACAGCTTATTGCAGAGATCGGAAGTTTAGCCATCCCAATATGAAATATTATATAGGCAGGTCCTGGGTATTTATGTTCCTTCCAGGAGCTTTTTTTTTACTTACAAACTGCAGTCAGCCGGAACCGACTATTGAGGAATCCCTTGATCGCGCCAACAACAATCTTGAAGCCGGCAAGATTGATCAGGCTATAATTCTCCTGGAATCGCTTAACGATAAAAAAGCTGATGACCCTGCAATATTAGAGGCTTTGGCTTTTGCTTATATTCAAAGAAAAGATAATATTTTCGCCGCCTATTATTTTTCCAAACTCGCCGAAGTTGATGCCAGGCAGAGCCAGTTTTTTATTTACGCGGCTAAAAGTTTTTTAGAGGGGGGTGATATACGGGGTTCGGCCCATACCTACCGGCGTTACCTTGCGGTTTTTCCGCACGACCAATTGGTCTGGAAATCACTCGGCAATATATATGAAGAATTAAATGATCCCAATAATGCCATTGAGGCCTATCTGCACAGCTATCATCTGAAACCGGACGGTCGAATCGCTACCCATTTAGGCCGCTTATTTCACGGGGCGGGAAATTTAATTCAAGCCCAAAACTGGTACCAGGCGGGACTTGAATTTAAACAAGAAATAAAAGGTGAATCCCTACTCGGTTTAATGAAAATTGCATTGGAACAGAAAAGATTCTCGATGGCTGAAAAGTGGCTACAGCAGATAGATACAGAATTCCCCAATTTGCTCGATACCTCATCCCTTTCCTATGCCCGCGCAGATTTAAATAATTGGAGGGAAAGCCAGGACGATCTGAAAGTAAGCCTGGCAGAACAGTCTCGACTGACACAGGAACTGCGCGAACAATCCTTCAGGTTGGAAGAACCAATTGTTGCAGAAATATCAAATTCGGCTCCTCTCGGCGAACTTATTGCCGATAATGGAAATGAAGACGACACCACCCCATCCGATAGTCCTGAAGAACCATTATTTGAGGATACGCCGCCCATCAGTGATGACACGGCCCCGACTGTAATAGAAGAAGATAATACCCGTATGGTAGCGGAAATATTAACCGAACCACCGCCACCCACTCCACACAGCTTGCTGAAAATGGCTAGAGAGTTAAAATCCTCAGGAAACTACAAGAAATCGATAGTACCCTATCGTCAGTCTTTGGCTTTAAACGACGGGCAAGCTTCTATTTGGAACGAATTATCCGAAGCGCTTGAATTGGATGGGCAACTGGCTTATGCTGAGGCGGCCTCTAATGAAGCCATTCGACGTGATTCTCACAACATAATTTATACCTTGCAATTGCTGAATATCCTTGAACAGGGTGAAAATGTCTACCGCTATTTAAAGGTACTCCAGGATGCAAAAAATAATTTTCCTTACAACCCCGATATCACCCTTTCCCTCGCCAGGTGCAATAGTAACATTGTAAAGAATATGCAGAATGCTATTATTCTCTATGAAGAATTTCTGCGACTGGCGCCGGATCACCCACAATGGCAGGTAGCAAAAACCGAATTAGAATCTTTATCTGGAACCCCCTGAAAAGATGAAAAGGATATTATATTTTTATGCCGCGAATCTCGCGTAAGTGTATCGAAGATATAAAACGGCATGTTAATATCTACGATGTGGTCTCTCCCGTCGTGTCACTCAAGAAAAGCGGTCGCAATTTTGTTGGGCTCAGCCCGTTTACAAATGAAAAAACCCCCTCTTTTTTTGTCCTCCCTGAAAAAAACATGTTTAAATGCTTCTCCAGTAATTATGCGGGAGATATTTTTCGCTTTATTGAATTACATGATAAGTTGAATTTTAACGAAGCAATCGAAACCATTGCCAATCGCTTTAACCAACCGCTCGAGTATGATAGTCATTCCTCTGTTTCAACCGAACCGAGGTCCCTGCGCCGAGAGATCATCGATATTCACGAACACGCGACTGATTTCTACCATCGCAAGTTCATGGGTGATCACCCCTTAGCAGAAGAAATACGAACCTATTGGACCCGGGATCGGAATTTTGATACGGAAACAGCAGAGAAATATAAAATCGGTTTCAGTCCACCGGAGGACAATGAACTGATCGAACTCCTTCTAAAAAAAGAATACAGTCTGCAGGCCTTAAAAAAATGCGGCCTCTTTTATTACCGGGATCGGGAGAACAATCCTCAACATTTTAAGCCACGATTTCGTGGTAGACTGCTTATTCCTATCCGCGATTATCAAGGTCAGGTTATAGCTTTCACCGCGCGCCAACTCCACATCACTCCCAGTGATGATCCGGCTCGGCAGGCTAAATACATCAATTCGCCCGAAACACCTGTTTTTCATAAAAGCAGCGTTATCTTTGGAATGGAACAGGCTCGTTTGCACATTGATGAAGTCGGTTATTTCATACTCGTCGAAGGCCAGCTCGATGCCCTGCGTTGCTGGCAATGTGGATTTAATACCGCGGTAGCCCCACAGGGGACTTCGATTACCGATTCCCAGTTAATATTGTTAAAACGCTATAGCAGTTATATCAATTGCGTGCTTGATGGTGACGCCGCTGGGCAGAAAGCTGCCTTGCGGCTAATCCCTATGGCCTTGCGGCGGGGGATTGAAATTCGGTTTATCGTCCTTCCCCCAAATACCGATCCGGACACTTTTCTCAGTAATAACGGCAGGGATGCGTTTACAATATTACAGGATCAGGCACTGCCTGCAATCGATTTTCTTATCCGTTCCCTCTTGCCCGACAAAGATCCATCCCCACAGACCAAAGCGGAGGCAATAGGACAATTATTTGCCATAATTATGGAATCTGAAATGCTCGTCGTGCAGGATGAATATCTGCAAAAGGCGGCCGATCTCATGAAGCTGGATCGGGCCTCATTACAAAGCGACTTTAACTGGTTTAAACGAAAAAAGGGGCGCAGGTCCGACTCCTATGAACCGGAACCTTATACCAAAAATGAAAATAAATCTGATACATCACAGTTGACAACAGCTGAATATGAGCTATTATGTTGCGTTTTCCAAAACCCCCAGCTTGGCGCACCTATTTCAGAAGTTATTGATGTCGAATGGATTGATGCATCCTTGCTCTACGGCAGACTTCTTTCACGCGTCATTGCAGATATTCAGGAGGGACTTTGGGAAGGAACTGATAATCTCGATCAATTACTTGAAAACGAGGACGAAAAAAACTGTTTTTACTCTCTTCTTGCGGAAGAGAAGTGTTTTGAAGACCCCCTTAAAGTCGCTAATGACTGTGTTAAAGTAATTATGGATAAATTTTCCCGGAACCGCCTGAAGCAATTAGAACAGAAAATAGCAAACCTCCCAACACCTTCAGATAAATATCCACAACTGCAGCGTCAAATGATCGAGTTACGCAAGATCAAAAAGAATATTCCTCAGATTCAATATACTCCCAATTAATAAATAAACCTATGTCAGCGACTAAGACCAAAGCCAAAAAGAAGGTAACCCGAAAATCAACAAAATCAGTTTCCAAAAAAGAGCTGGTTAATGACAAGATCCGAGTGCTTATTCGGCTTTCTAAAGAACAGGGCTATCTGACTTTTAAAGACATCAATAAGATATTACCTGAATCGGTAAATACCCCTGAGGAAATCGAGAAATTCATTCTCATTCTCGAAAACCTGGAGATCGACATCATCGATCCAGAGGAAGTCGAAAAGTATAAAGAACGTTTGGAGAAACATAATGAATCGCAGTTGAAAAGCACGCATCTCGACATCCTCGATGATCCCGTGCGTATGTATCTCAAGCAAATGGGGCAGGTTCCCCTGCTCACCAGAGAGCAGGAAGTAGCCATCTCCAAGCGTATCGAAGTGGCCGAACAAAGGGCCCAAAACGAGCTTTTTTCCGTTGGTTTGACAACCAAGTTTCAAAATGAATTAGCGCGTAAATTACTCAATCGCGAAGAGCGATTCGACCGGGTTGTCCTGGATAAAAAAATCGAGAGCCGAGAGAGTTACTTCAAAAACCTGCCTAAGCTCATTGATAAGGCTGAGGTTATCGACCGTGTCCTGGATAAAGCCTGGGCGGATCATCTCAATAAATCAGTAAGCGATCTTTCCTGTAAGCGAGCGCTTACAAAATTCAAAAAAATCCAATCCACCCTGAAGCCAATATTTAAAAAATATTGTTTTAAATTAAAAATTTTTGAGGAAGTTCTTAGAAACATTGAACCCATTCAGAATGAGATTATTGACCATTTAGAAAATCTCTATCTTGCGGAAAAGGCCCGCACCAAAAAACATCGCTCGATAAATACCCGAAAAATTCACACGCGATTGAAAAAGATAGAAAATGAAATGTGCATCGACCCCGAGGAGCTGGTACGCATCATTCGTGAAGTCCGTAAAGGGATGCGTCAAGCCCACCGCGCTAAGACGGAAATGGTGGAAGCCAATTTACGTCTCGTTATCAGTATCGCAAAAAAGTATACCAGCCGGGGCCTTTCTTTTCTCGATCTTATTCAGGAGGGAAACATGGGGCTGATGAAAGCCGTAGAAAAATTCGAATACCGCCGCGGTTATAAATTCTCCACTTACGCCACCTGGTGGATCCGTCAGGCTATAACCCGTTCTATTGCCGACCAGGCACGCACCATACGCATACCTGTCCACATGATTGAAACGCTTAATAAAGTAATGCAGATCCAGAAGCAATTGCTTCAGGAACTTGGACACGAACCCACGGCTGAAGAGGTTGCTGAAGAAATGCAGCTTCCCGTTGAACGCGTCCAGGCCATCATGAAAATGGCCCAGCAGCCGATTTCATTGCAAAGTCCGGTGGGTGAAAGTGACGATACTAATTTTGGAGATTTTATTGAGGATAAAGGAGCTGAAAATCCGTATGATATGACGGCCTACAGCCTTTTACGTGAAAAGATCATGGACGTCCTTGACAGCCTTACGGAACGTGAAAGACGCGTGCTCTCTTTACGATTTGGTCTTGTCGACGGGTACAGCAGGACGCTGGAGGAAGTGGGAAGACAATTTAATGTAACCCGTGAGCGCATCCGTCAGATCGAAGCAAAAGCGCTGAGAAAAATGCGCCATCCCACACGCATTCGTCAATTGCATGGATTCTTTGAGCCTGACCATCAATCCCGACAGCTGAAAATCTCTCAAAAGCACGCTTGAAACTAATGCATTTTATTTCGAGTATTTACACTTGGTCATAATAAGATAAATATACTTTATACATAAATAACTAATAAATATGAATTTAGCCTTCTTACAGGGTATTGGGACCACAGAGTTGTTGATAATATTTTTTGCCATCCTTTTATTGTTTGGCGCAAAAAAATTACCTGAATTGGCTCGCGGTATGGGTAAATCCATCAAGGAGTTTAAAAAAGCTGCTCACGAAGTAGAGGAAGATATCCGCACTTCAGTCAAATCAGAAGAGTCGGAAAATAATAGCGAAGAAAACAAGATAGAAGCCTCTAAAGAGGAGACTTCCTAAGCCGTAGTCAGGATTTTCACCGGGGTATCCGTTTTTCTATCCTGGATACACGCGCCGCATTAAGTGAGCGCAATCACTCCTTTTAATTGATCCATTACCCCTTGCGCTGACTTAGTCATAATGTCTACGAATGGCACGCTGAACTCTTTTTTAGTTCTTGTATGGAGATACCTTTGCGTGTGCCCTTCAGCTACTTTATCAATGGGCTTGAGTATCCTTTTGCGTTCAAGCATAAGTGCCAGTAGATATTTCAATACATCAGCCTCTTCAGCTGCATTCTCTTTTTCTTCGTAAAGTGAAAGAAACAATTCTTCACTGGATAGTATAGCCTGTCTTTTAGCTTCAGCTTCATTGTCATAATTTTTCATGACCTGCTCCCACCACCCTAAAAGAATGCCGGAAGGAGTGAATTCATTCGCTTCTTCTACATGAACATCGGCACGTTGTATTTCTCCATTAGCAGCTTTGTAAATATAACTGATAACTCTCTGCCCCTCTGTAAAGAGTCGGCCTGATTTTTGGGATTTCCTGGAAAGCGATTTTAAATGCCAGTCAACGTTTACCGTCATATGCCATCACTGAAACCATTCTTCCTGAACTTGCCAATCTTTTAAAATCCAGTAAAGCTCGCATCGGATTCGCGACTTAAAGCAATAATGCTTTAAAATCAAAGCCCATAACTTTCATTATTTCTATTAATATATCATGTCCGAAGTTAATGACCATTCCCCGAAAGGTGTAGCACTTCTCATAGTGGACATTCAGGAATCTTTTATGAGCGTAATCGATTCAGCCGACAAGCTGCTTCAACGCTGTTGTTTTGCCACGGAATCCGCTCGTCTGCTGGGTATGCCGATAGTATTTACTGAACAAGTGCCTGATAAGCTCGGGCCCAGGCATCCACGACTGGCAAAATTAGCTCCGAATGCCACAGTATTTCCAAAAACTGCTTTCTCTTGTTTCAAAGCCGACAATTTTAAAAAATACCTGCAAGACCAGGAAATTGAGCATCTTCTCATAGGAGGATTAGAAACGCCAATTTGTATCTATCAGACGGTTATAGAAGCTTTGGAACAGGATTTTGATGTTACCCTACTAACAGACTGTATAGGCTGTCGCCGGCCGGAAGATGGCGAATCAATCTTAAAGTTTCTCAACGAGGAAACCTGCCATAAAGTTCCCTCAGAAACTGTATTTTACAGCATTTTAGGTGATGCAAACCATCCCCAGTTTCGCTTATTTTCTGCCTTAGTAAAAAAATACCCTTGAACATCGACTCTAAGGCGTTTCTTTTCCCACCACTTGAAAGAAACATCTAACATAGTTTTAACCTGATAACAGGATACGGATCATACCTGTAAACAGGTCTCATAAGCTCCTCATCCACCGCTATAATATTTACATAAAATGACAGACCTGACTTCCATTTCAGAACAGGAGATCGAGGGCTATACTATCGAAGAGCTTCTAGCCTGCCCAAGAGAAGAGTTGAGTGAACTAAATGATGCGCGGCTCGCAATGACTTCATCAGCCGTAGTCGCCCATATGCTTGAACGCATTCCGGTAGATGACCGACGGACAGTGCTGCGCCACTACCCGGAAGATGCCGCTTCAGATATTCTCGCTGAAATGGATGTTGAAGCATCGGCCGAAGTCGTCAGTGCCATGAAAGAATCGCGGGCGGTTAAGATTCTTGAGGAGTCCGATCCAGATGATGCAGCGGATATCGTGGGTGAGATGGATGAGGAAGATCGCACACGGTTATTAGATAAAATCGATCCTGTCATTTCCCACACCGTCCAAACCCTCCTGAAATACGGACCGGAAACAGCCGGTGGTATTATGACCCCGGAATTTGCCGCGGTTTTTCCGGAAATGAACGCTGACCAGGCCATTAATCATCTGCGCTTACGGTATAAAGATACTGAGGATCTTTATTACCTCTATGTCATTGATAAAAATTATATACTCCTTGGCGTAGTATCCGTTCGCGATCTGATATTGGCACAGCCAGGACAGTTGATCGAAAATATCATGAACACCCAAATCAAAGGTATTTGCTCTCCCGACATGGACCGGGAGCAAGTTTCCCTGGCTATAGCGGAACACAACCTGTTTTCTCTACCTGTAGTAGGACCGGATAACAAGCTTTTAGGAATCGTTACCGTGGATGATGTGATTGATATCATCCAGGATGAGGCTACTGAGGATATTCAAAAGTTAGTGGGCGCAGGACATGACGAGAGTATTCATGATAAAATTTTTAATAGTTTGGGTAAGAGGCACCCTTGGCTGCAGGTAAATCTATTAACCGCCTTTCTGGCAGCGGGCGTTATATTTATTTTTCAAAAACAAATTGAAGAACTGACATTATTGGCGGTTTTTATGCCGATCATTGCGAGCCTGGGAGGCAATGCTGGAACACAAACCCTGGCAGTAGCCATTCGCAGCATTGCTCTGGGTGAAGTGGGAAATGATGAGCAACTTAAACTTTGTCTCAGAGAAACACTGAAGGGCGTTATCAACGGAGTCGCCGTAGGAATTATTGCGGCCCTTCTCGCATACAGTGTTACACAGAGCGGTGGCGTGGCTTTAATTATTATTGTCGCATTGATTTTAAATATGGGATTAGCCGGCCTTCTCGGTGCTCTTATCCCAATGCTCTTGCAAAAGTTTCATTTAGATCCTGCCCAAAGTTCATCCATCTTTCTTACTGCGGTATCCGATGTGGCAGGATTTTTTATTTTCCTGAGCCTGGGGACATGGCTCCTGCTCTAAAAGTCATCGCCATAACAAAGATTATTTACTAATCTTGAGTTGCGAAAGCGCTTTCGCAGCTTATCTCTGCAAAATCGTGCTGCGGATATCTGCAGGGTAAACTAAAAACAGGTGCGGATAATTTGATTATCGCACAAGTTTAAGCCGGTTTTTGTCTATCAGGACATCATTTAACTGAATCCAGGGTCCCCTTAAACTATCCGATGCTTCACTTTCCATAAAACCTGTGGAGAAGAAAGTAAATATGCGATTGGGTAACTCAGCAATTCCAGGTATGGGGCAGGAGCCGAGATAACCCGAATCAGCGAAAAAAGAATAGTTACCTCCCATGTTTAAAAAAGTTCCCTTTGTTTGGCAAACAATGTCGCCCGACTTACCCAACAAAGAAACGCTTATTTTTGCGGATATCTGCATTTCTCCATCAGCAATTCTGAAATTCGGCGCGGTCGCTTTCATCTTAAATTTCAGAATACCACCATCATCACTTTTGCCGGGATCGGGTTTAAAACTTGCCCGCGACCAGGCATTCAGTTCACCCTCCGTGACAATTAAAGTGCCGGGACTCTGCTGCATGAATGCTCTCGATTTGCTCTTCCATGCGCTCCCTCCCTTCTCTTCACCGGCAATAAAGTAAACTGTTTTAGGCACTCGATCTTCCAGTGCAGGCAGCTCTTTTACTGTCTTGATGGGCAAGAAAGCGGTATTAACTGCAGCGAGAATTAAACCCAACGCTGTCCCGAAGACAGCTACTAAGATGATGCTGAGAAGGCTTGGTTCGTATTCTTCTTTTACCTCTAAGGCCATAACATTAAATTATTAATCATCACTTTTTTTTGAAGCAGTTGATGCAGTCGCCGTACTTTCTTTTGATTTCTCGGCTGGCTTCTCTTTTTTGGAAGGGGATTCGCTGCTTTCCTTTTCTTTCTTTCCACCGTTATTTTTATAATCTGTCTGGTAAAACCCACTGCCTTTAAAGATTATACCCGCACCTGTCCCAATCTGGCGTTGTAAGCCACGCCGTTTACAAGCAGGACATTTAACCAGTGGTTTTGCCACGATGGTTTGAAATACCTCTACAGCTTCCCCACAAAATTTACACGTATAATCGTAAGTTGGCATCCCTTCTATAAATATGTATCAAATATTTATGTTACGTTTAGCCAGCTTTTTTTTCCAAGGCTTTAAAAACAGCATTGTGGTAAGCCAAAATCACTAAAAAGCCAAGGAAAAAAGCAAACCCATAGAGGGGCGCTCCCACCAGCATTAACCCGCAAAATGATAAAGCGGGAATTAACAGTTGGGGCCAATTTTTAGTTAACATCACAAAAATTATATCAAATCGAAATAGATCTTTAGGACTGTCACTCGACTGGTAGCGGTAGAGCGCGGCAGAACATAAAGCCGGCGCAACCAGTAAAACAAATGCCAGGGGTACTTTAGAAAAAATCCCCAGCCCTATCCAGTATAATAAAAGCGCTAACAATTTAACCAAAAGTAAAGCGGCTATGAGAGGGATGCCGGCAAAAACCAGGACAATTAGAAAGAGTTTCAATCCATCTATAAATAACCCAGTCCAATTATCCCATGGGAGAAGACCATAATTATCCTCATTCCGCACCTGTTTCGAATAACGAAATAAATACCCGAGAGAGAAGAAATTCACTACCGGAATGAAACTCAATAAACCACCAATCAGAAAACGACTTCCGAATTCAGGTTCGTTTATTATTTTTCTGCAGACTTCTTCAAAGCTGGGCATAATTCAGATTGCGTTTTATTTATAAAATTAAATAAATCATAATTTATAATTTATAAATCATAATTTATAAGCGGCGATTAAGTTTTGCAATTATCAATTTCCTCCCCATCGACAGTCTGATCACATCGTTCATGAATACTACACAATTCGAAGCAGCGCTTGATAATTACCGCGGATTGGCAGAAAAAGGGATTAATCAATACCTGCCCAACGCGAATGAGCGCCCAAGTCGTTTGCACGGGGCGATGAGATATAGCATGGAGGGTGGTGGTAAATTACTGCGTCCTGTCCTTGTTCTTGCCGGTAATTCTCTCTACCCAACTTTGGCTGACCCCCTACCCGCGGCTGTTGCCGTGGAATGCCTGCACACATACTCACTTATCCACGACGATCTTCCCAGCATGGATGATAGCGATCTTCGCAGAGGACGTTCTACTTGTCATAAAAAGTATGATGAAGCAACGGCCGTCTTAGCTGGTGATGCTCTTTTGACTCATGCTTTCTGGTTGTTGGCTGATTCTTATCGCGACGAACCTGCGCTAGCCGCATCACTCATTCAAGAGCTGGGTGATGCCGCGGGTAGTCGCAAATTAATTGGAGGTCAAATGGAAGATATTCTAGGGGAAAGGAATGACTACAGCGCGGAGCAAATTGACTTTATTCATTTAAATAAGACGGCAGCGTTAATAACGGCTTCCATCATAATGGGAGTTCGCACTACCCTTGCCACTCCTGATTCGCTGAAATGCACTCGTGAGTTTGGTCAGAATCTCGGAATGGCTTTTCAAATAATCGACGATATCCTTGATGCCACCAGTAATTCCGACACCCTGGGAAAAACGACTGGATTAGATACGAAAAACGATACAAATTCTTACGTAAAACTGCACGGTTTGGAGAAATCACGAGCTAAAGCCAAAGAATTCACAGAAAACGCTTTGGATAAAATAAATCAATTCGACGCTGACACTCAATTTATCGAAGCACTTGTCAGGCGTTTAGAACATCGCTTGAAGTAAATTTATCTGCTCTTTAAACAGCTTCAGATGGGATTAAACCCAACTCCTGAACCTAATTTTCTAACTGACTTAATTCAGGTAATTGACTTGCGTAATTAATCTTAATACACAGTTTTTATACCATGCAAAACGATGTTGTAGAGGTCAACATTAAGGCCGTCGTCCCCGTCCCTACTGCCAATAGTAACGGGTGCGCAATATTCTTGGGAACGGAGGATAAGACTTTTCTTATTCATGTTGAAGCGCACATAGGTAAAGCCATATCCATGGCTATAAATGAAGAGAAAAAAACCCGACCGCTCACCCATGATCTCATAGGCAATATCTATAAAGGATTTGCTATTGAGTTAGAGCGCATCGTAATAAACGATTTTAATAAAGAGTTTTACTACGCGCGGATCATCATGAAAATGGAAAACGAACTGGGGACAAAGATTGTTGAGATTGATGCCCGTCCCAGCGATTCCATGGTACTTGCGGTGCAATGCAAAAAACCCATCCTTGTTGCCAGGAAAGTCCTTGATGAAGCCGAAGATATGACGGAAGCCCTGGCCGGGATTCTCAAGCAGCAAAATTAAGCCATCACTCATGAATCGCCACACCGTTGCGGACGGTGGTCTATAATGCGCTTTTGACCGAAAACAAAATTCATTTTATTCGGTTACAGCTAACGCCGATGTCGCGCAAACAGAACCTTAGATGCCCATCAGCCTTAATGAGACACTGCCGCTCATTTTTTCTGTTCGAGGTAATCCATTAAACAAGTAGCGGTGGCAGAATTATCAACATCATTAAAATCATCACGTCTGCCTGAATAAACAATGTTTCCTCCATTTTCTCCTCCACCCGGCCCGAGATCGACGACCCAGTCAGAAAGACTGATCACATCGAGATTGTGCTCAATGATGATTATTGTATTTCCGGCATCCCGTAATTTAAATAAAAGATCCATTAGTTTTTGCACATCATCCCAATGGAGCCCCGTCGTAGGTTCATCAAGTATATAAAGCGTGTTTCCCTGTTGGCGTTTACTCAGCTCAAGTGAAAGTTTTATTCGCTGCGCCTCTCCACCGGATAGTGTATTAGCCGCTTGCCCGAGTTGAATGTAACCCAGACCCACCGCTTGCAGGGTATTCAGCTTATCCATAATTCGTGGTTGAAAACGAAAAAGCAACAGAGCTTCATCAACCGTCATTTCGAGAATTTCAGCTATATTGTATCCTTTAAATCGAACATCGAGTGTCTCCCGATTATAGCGACGTCCCAGGCAACTCGTGCAGTCTACAAATACATCTGACAAAAAATGCATATCGAGTTTGATTAATCCATCACCTTTACAGCGTTCACATCGTCCCCCTCTGACATTAAAACTAAAGCGACTTGCTTTGTAACCTCTCACTTTGGCCAGGGGGCAGAGCGCGAATAGCTGGCGGAGCAAATCAAATAATTTTGTATACGTAGCCGGATTAGAGCGTGGTGTTCTACCGATAGGTTCCTGGTTTACACGAACCACAGATTGAAAATTATCCAGCCCCGTGATTCCGTCATGTTTTCCGGGTATAGCTTTAGCCCGATGAAGTTTAAATGCCGCTGCGTTAGCCAGGATATCGTTTACCAGCGTGCTTTTACCTGATCCGGAAACTCCTGTCACGCAGCATAGCATTCCGATAGGAAAGGCGACATCGATGGACTTTAAATTATGATGGGCGGCACCCCTTATTTTTATAGTCCCTTTATTTATTTCACTGGTATGCGCATTTTTGCGAAGAATAATACCACCCCTTAAATAAAGACCTGTCCTTGAGAATTCATTTTTAAATACTTCCTCCGTTGGACCATGAAAAACAAGCTGCCCACCCTCAGCACCGGCCCCTGGCCCCAACTCTATAAGATAGTCAGCGCTGCGTATCGTCGCTTCGTCATGCTCGACGACAATAACCGCGTTACCCCGGTTTCGCAAATCGAATAAGGTACTCAAAAGCTTTTTATGATCATGGGAATGAAGACCTATTGTTGGTTCATCGAGAACATAGGCGACACCCACTAAACCCATGCCAAGTTGGGTAGCAAGCCGCGTGCGTTGAGCTTCACCTCCACTCAAGCTGGTGTAAGCGCGGTCCAAAGTAAGGTAGCCCAATCCCACTTCGTTAAGAAAATGAAGCCTCTGTTCCAAGCTGCTTATAGCATCAGCTACTTTTTCAAATATTCCTTTGCTTTTCGTTAACTTTCGAATATGAGCCAGGGCATCATTGATGGATAGTGCCATAAAATCGGCATACCCTATTCCATTGAGTTTCACCTTCAGGCTGAGTTGGCTTAAACGTTTCCCCTTGCAGGTTGGGCATATCGAACTTACCTGATAGGCCATAAGTCGGGCTTTCAATCCATCACTTGACGTCTCAGAACGAGTTTTAACCAGATCAACCATGATACCTTCATAGGACATGATTTTAGGCTTACGATTGCCACCGGTAAGTTTAAAACTAAATAAACGGTCTCTCGCTCCGTGCAAAATAGTATCACGATTATGTGATGGCAGATCTTTCCACGGTGTATTGGGATCAAATGGCAACTGTTCGGCAAGCTGTTTAAGAATAGCATTGCGCTTAATGATCATGCGTTTAGATCCAAGTCTCCAAGGTTTTATTGCTCCCCCTTTCACTGATTTTTCAGGGTCAGGCACGATGAGATCGTCTGTAAATTGTAAGGTATGACCGAGTCCACCACACTCAGCACAGGCCCCTTCCGGGTGGTTATAAGAAAAACGTCTCGGCGTTATAGGATCATACACTGTTCCGCAAGTTTCACATGAGAGATGTTGACTGACTGTAATTTCTTCCCACTCCTTCCCTCCTTTCTCAACAAGGATTATAGCGCTGTCCTTTCCTTCGCGAAAAGCAAGTTCGAGCGAATCAGCTATACGACTGCGTTGATCCGGTTTCAAGACAACGCGGTCGATGACTATATCCACAGTTATTTCTTTTAATCGGGAATCAATAAGTTCGTCATCATCGAGGTTTTTGATTTCACCATTTAAACGCACCCGTTGAAACCCCCGTTGGCGTATTCTTGGCAGTTCCTCGCGAAGTATTGCCGGTTTGGCCTCGATGCAATGGGCAAGAATCATTAAACGGCTTCCGGCTTCTTCTTTATATATTCGCCTTATACAATCGTCGACTGAACGCCGGGCAATGGCTCCGTCATCTTTAGGACAGAAGGGCTCCCCGCAGACAGACCATAGCAGGCGCGCATAGTCGGCAATCTCAGTAACCGTGGCCATGGTACTACGCGGGTTGGCACCACCGCCGCTGCGCTGCTCTATAGCTATTACCGGAGAGAGACCGTGAATATAATCCACATCAGGTCGTCGTATCTGATCGAGAACCTGCCGCGCCTTGGGAGATAAACTGTCTATATATTTGCGATGCCCTTCAGCATATATTGTATCGAAGGCAAGGGACGACTTACCCGATCCACTCACCCCGGTAATGACCACGAGCTGACCACGGGGTATTCGTAATTCAATATTCCTTAAATTATGTTCACGAGCCCCTTTAATATGGATATAATCGGTGTTCATTATGTTACCGGGCATCCATTATATAAATGGGTTTCATCGTTAAGCTAAATGATAATCAGTCAGTGTATGATTCATTAATATATATGCATTGTGCAGCAAATTTTGCGTCGACAGGACATTGCAACACATTCAAATATCGTCAGAATTAACAGCTTACAATTTAGTATACCAAAATCATCTTCTATTTAAATGGATAAAAAACCAATATTATATATCAAGCAAGGATGTCCCTGGTGTAGCGAGGCAGTGTCTCATTTTGCCCGCCAGGAGATGAACCTGATTATAAAAGATGTCAGTCAAAATACACATGATATGGATCATATGATCAAAATCACCGGCCAAAGCCTCACTCCTACCTTCGAATATGGAGACTTTATCGTAGCTGATTTCAGTATTGATGAATTTCAGCAACAGCTGGAAAATGCGCCAGACGTAAAAAAAGCCCTCGGCATCAAATAATAGTTAATAGGCTAAGCCGGGGTTACGCGTCTTGACCCCTATTTTTGATCGGGCTGAAATAGTTTTTCCTACATATTATCTATGATTGCTGTTCCAAATTCTGAGCATTTTACCTCATTGGAATCTTCGATTAAGCGGGCCAGGTCATAGGTTACCACTTTAGAACTGATTGCATTTTCAATACCCCTGATAATATAGTCGGCCGCCTCACTCCACCCCAGATAGCGAAACATCATCTCTCCTGAAAGGATAACTGAACCGGGGTTTACTTTATCCTGTCCTTTGTATTTTGGAGCTGTACCGTGGGTCGCTTCAAATATGGCATTTCCTGTTTCGAAATTTATATTGCCTCCGGGCGCTATCCCAATACCGCCAACCTGTGCTGCCAAAGCATCAGAAATATAGTCTCCATTCAAATTGAGGGTCGCAATAACATCGTATTCTGATGGTCGCGTTAAAATCTGCTGAAGAAATGCGTCAGCAATTACGTCTTTAATAATGATACCCTCGCGAGTTTGACACCAGGGTCCGCCATCGAGCTCTTCTGCACCAAATTCCCTTTTCGCCAGCTGATACCCCCAATCACGAAAAGCGCCCTCGGTGTATTTCATGATGTTGCCCTTGTGGACGAGGGTAACACTCTTACGCTTCTCTTTTATCGCGTAATTTATCGCCGATTGAACTAATCGGGATGTCCCCTCCATAGATACAGGTTTTAGCCCTATCCCGACTGTATCGGGGAAACGTATTTTCTTGTAACGTTCTGGAAAGTTTTCCCCCAAAAAATTCTTTACTTTATTTACTTCATCCGAACCCTGTTCAAACTCAATTCCCGCATATATATCTTCGGTATTTTCTCGAAATATCACCATATCGACATTTTCCGGGTTTTTAACCGGACTTGATACCCCACGAAAATGACGGACCGGTCGTAGACAGGTGAAGAGGTCTAATTCCTGCCTCAGGGCTACATTTAAGGACCGAATCCCACCCCCCACCGGTGTGGTTAAGGGTCCTTTGATCCCAATGAGATACTTGCGAACCGCGGTGATAGTATCCTCGGGTAACCAACTCTCAAATTTTTCAAATGCTTTTTCTCCCGCGAATATCTCAAACCACTGAATTTGTCTTTTACCCCCATAGGCTTTATCGACGGCCGCGTCGAAGACGCGTTGAGCTGCAGCCCAGATGTCCGGGCCTATGCCATCACCCTCAATGAACGGAATAACAGGTCGGTCTGGAACGACGAGCTTGCCATTTATAAATTGAACAGGATCGCCAGAAGGAGGGGTTATGGAATCATTACTCATGATAACGTAATTTATTTAAATTCCAGTTATGGCAATTATTTTTTTAAGCCCACCTCCATTTTCAATGTATTAAAGGGCAGTGGAAATTGAATTGATGATCCTCTCCGTAACCAAAACCAAAGCCGTAGGCTTTACGCCTACGGCTTTGAGTGATTTCGCCTATTAAGGCGAAGGGGTAACATTATCCGCTGCAGCGGATAATTTTCAAAATCGGTTTCCTCATTTCATAGCGCGTTTGCGCTTTGATAAGAAAGGATGCCCAATTTTACTTAAGAATATAACTTTCAGTTATCCCCTTCTTTTTTTCGCAGCTTTCTTTTTAGCCGTTTTCTTTTTCGTGGCTTTCTTTTTAGCTGGTATTTTCCTAGCAGCTTTTTTGGCTACTTTCTTTTTCGCAGCTTTCTTTTTAGCTGGTCTTTTCTTAGCAGCTTTCTTTTTAGCCGTTTTCTTTTTCGCGGCTTTCTTTTTAGCTTTTTTCTTTGCTGGCATATGTATTTATGGGTTGGATTTATGAGAGACCCTGTTTTAGGGTATTTTGCAGTGATTCTAAAACTGCTCGGGCTTATTAACCAATTGTCCTATATAACCTAAGCAATCTTAGATGTGTCCGTTTACTTTCTGCAAGCAGACGGAAATACGTTTATACGGGTATGAGTCATATTCATATTAAAGAAGTCGAAAATTTAAATAACGTAACAGCTATATGGGTTAATTGTTACGCTCACCCACGGTAAATTAGATACTTTTAGTTTTTTTCTGTTTCTTAATTAACAGCAGTGTCGATGGAGTAGCATCCTCGCTTGAGTAAAAAACTCAAGACACTTTTTATTATCTTATTAAAGCAACAAATAATTAAATTAATAAAATTTTCTCTAAAGTAAATATAAAAATGTAATGACTTATTAAATAAGTGCAATAACAAAATTAAAAAAAAATAAATAAATATTTTATCATTTTTTTATATAAAAGTTAGTGTGTTTTCTTTTTTTATTTTAAAGCAAAAACTTTTTTTTGAAAAAATAAAAAGTGCATACCAACAATAAAACATTCACAATATAAGAAATTTTTTATTTTAAATAGGTTATTATACCTAATTACACCTATTATCGAACGAAAGATAAGACATTGTATATTGTCATTTAAAATGTATATGTACATAAATATAGTTTTACCATGGCAGATGTAGTTCTAAAAGAATTAATAAAAGATTATACTGACGGGAAAAAAAATTCGATCCGCGCAGTAAATAAAATTAATCTTAAGGTCAATGATCGCGAATTTATGGTCCTTGTAGGACCATCTGGCTGTGGCAAGTCAACTACCCTGCGGATGATCGCCGGGTTGGAGGAAATCTCGGATGGCACCGTGAACATCGGGAACAAGGAAGTTAATAATGTTCTTCCGAAAGATCGTGATATTGCGATGGTTTTTCAGAATTACGCGCTCTATCCGCATATGAGCGTCTATGATAATATGGCTTTTGGGTTGAAATTGATGAAACATCCTAAAAGTGAAATTAAAAAGAGAGTCGACGATGCTGCGGCCATATTGGGAATAGAGGAACTCCTCGATCGCAAACCCAAAGCCCTGTCCGGAGGGCAACGTCAACGTGTTGCTGTGGGACGTGCCATTGTGAGGAAACCCAAAGTTTTCTTATTCGATGAACCTTTATCGAATCTCGATGCCAAAATGCGCGTATCGATGCGTACGGAAATCTCAAGATTACATGCGCGGCTTGCGACGACAATGATTTATGTCACCCACGACCAGGTAGAAGCAATGACTATGGGAGATCGCATCACGGTAATGAAAGATGGTGATATTATGCAGGTGGCAGAACCATTGGAGCTTTACAACCATCCTGAGTCGTTGTTTGTCGCTGGCTTTATCGGGAGTCCTCCCATGAATTTCTTCAAAGGAAAACTTTCCCAGCAGGACAACAAGATATTATTTAGAGAAGACAACGATAGCGATACACCCATGACCTTAAGATTGGACGACAATTTATCGCGAAAAGCTTCAAATTATGTAGGTAAAGAGGTGATATTTGGCATTCGCCCTGAAGATATAAGTGATGTGCTCAACGTGCCTCAACCGTCATTGGAACAAACGGTGGAAGCTATGGTGGAAGTCTCTGAACCAATGGGGTCAGAAACCTATCTTTATCTGGATACCGGCGCAAATGCATTTATTGCAAAAGTGAGAAGCACCGACCGTTATAAAATAAATCAGAAGATCAAGTTACACTTTAATCTCGAACGCGCTCACTTCTTTGATACGGATACCCATCAAGTCCTCAAGTGATATTCCCGTTAATAAATTGTCACTTCTCGATTAAATAACAAATCAGATTACTTGAGTAATTTGAATTTATCCAGTGAAACCGGGTTTGTATCCAGGTCTAATGGTTGAGAAGCAAAATATTTGCCCGGTAAATTTAAATTAAATGCGGCGGCAACCACCGTAAATCGTGTTTTATCTCTGGAGCGCTCATCGAAGAGATCTATGCTCTTCGGTATCCACTCGTTCTCCACTTTCTTAAAGCTGATAATTTTAAATGTTTTCGCCGGGATACCGTCACTATCCATTATTTCAATTTTTACCGGTACCTTGAATTTGACATCTAAAGATAATCGTACAACCCCAAAATCCGGGTTTTCTTTTTTTAAAGAATCCGGCGGATAAAACACATAGGTGTAGACTGAGCGTCCTTTTGTTCGATCATAACCTTCATAGATATAATTATCCCAGTAGATAAATGGCATCTGTAAATCAAAGGGGGTATATACAAGTCCGGCAAATAATGGATAAAAGAGTTCCTTGTCACTCAATTTCCTGAATTTTACTTCATTGTCGTCATCAATCTGGGATATGACATAAGGTTCATTTCCATTTTTCACGATCAGGTTTCGCGTGTCTTTGTCTTCTGTGCCGACTGCCGTCAGACGTACTCTATTAAGGGGTCCTGAATTAACCCAGGTGCCCCACAGCTGCCCTTTAAAGAGAGAACTGCGTCCTCTCCTCGGCATGTGTTTTAATTCGATAAGAAAACTAAAATCTCCCGACCAGCGAAAACTGCGAAATGATTCTAAAGCGGCATGACCTTTTGCCCGTTCATCAATATCTGGTTCCAGGAATTGTGATTCAGATTTCTCCTTTAATTGTGCGGCAAGGCTTGAACTTAAAACGGATACACTTATCAGCAATATACTATATTGCATCTTCCCCATTGCAGACCCCAAAGCATTTGCCCGGTTCCTCTGCAATAAATTATGGCTTTTCACCCTTTTCACCTTCTGATACTTCACTCTCATAGGTAGACTGAGAGTCAGAAGAAGGTGAGGATATTGAAGCATCATCATTAAAGAGTGCTTCATTCACGATAATTGAATCGCTCTCCTCATCATCAAAAACAGTCGCGCTTGCATTTTCCGTCTGCAATTCAGGTAATGCCGCGCCGGAATTTTCCGCTTGGTCAAGACTCGCCATGTAACCTAAGTAGAGTCCGAGACATATAACAAAAAAAGCGATGGCCGCATAAATGGTTCCTTTGGTAAGAACATTAACCGTATCCGCACCAAAAGTAGACTCAGCGACACCCCCTCCCAAGGCGGCACCCATTCCCGCATTGGCACTCGCCTTTTGCATCAGAATGATTAAAATCAGGAACAAGCTGACAAGCAAGAGGATCAGGGTAAATAGAGTGATGAGAATATCAGCCATAAGATTTATAAAAAGCGCTAAGGTTAAAGATTATAGAAAATAAATCTGGGATAATACGTCGATGAACTCAAGCAAAATTAAAACCCATGACATCATAAACCCCAGGTAAACTGATCGGGTTACGTAAACTGGTCCACCGAGAGAGTTAGTCTGGAGAGGTTAATGTTGAAGTTAAGTTGGTAGAGGAAGTCAAGGCTTGGGCGCAATGAGGGCGTAGCCCGAATGGAGCCCAAGCCTTCGGTATTAATGTCTTCAGCGAAGCACCGTGGGGTGATATTGCCGAGGCTGCGGTGGGGTCGGACATTATTGTAAAGCCAGCGCCAGTCCTCGATCACCACGCGGGCTTCGGTCAAAGTCCATAGCTGTTCACGGTTTAAACACTCCTCGCGAAAACGGGCATGCAACGATTCGATGTATCCGTTCTGCCAAGGGCTTCCTGGTTCGATATAGAGGGTTTTGATTTTCATCGCAGTTAGCCAGGCTCTCAATTCCTTTTCAATGAATGGCTTCGCATGTCGTCGCTTCGCTCCTCGGAACGGAACCGTTGTCACTGCGAATATATTGTGGCGGCCCATGACGGGCAAGCAGTTTTTGCATGATACCGCGCACCGTTTCCGCATTGATATGGCGATCAACATGGATCACCCGGCACTCGCGGGTGTACTCATCGAGCACGGTCAACATTTTTAAACTGCCACCGCGGACCGTCTTATCGTGGATAAAATCCCAGGTCCAAACATGGCCGGGATGTTCGGCCTTGGTCGGCAGCCCGGTGGAAACACCCCTGCCCCGACGTCTTGGCTTGCGTTGGGGGATCGCCAAGCCCAGTTCGCGTCGTAGACCTTGCACGAGACGTTTACCCACCTCCCAGCCTTCGTCTTTCAACAGCTTCGTGATCTTCGGATAGCCCCACCTGGCATATTGCCGTGATAACCGCCTTACTGCCGCCTTCAGTTTCATTAACCAAGCATCCGGATGCTTCGCCTTATACGCATAGGTGGAACGGTGCAGCCGAAAGTACCGGCACCCCGCTCGCATCGAACACTGGCCCCGAGCCACAAGTCTCTCTGCCACTTGCCGCTTGTGCCCAGGGCTTACAGTTTTTTTTCGAGGGTCTCCTGCAGGATCTCTATCCCCAGCATCTTGTCCGCCAGCATCCGTTTTAACCGCGCGTTCTCCTTCAAAGAGTTCCTTCATCCGCTTGGCCTGGTCGACATCAATCATCCCAAACTCACGCTTCCAGCGGTGGAAAGTCTGTTCGCTAATGTTGTTCTCGCGGCATGCTTCCAGGATCGTTTTCCCTTTGTCCGCCTGCCGCAGCATCCGTATTTTCTCTTCAGTTGTGTATCTTTTGCCTTTCATTGTCTGAGTCCTTTCTAGGTTACCCAGACTAACTTTTCAAGTGGACCAGTTTTCGTGGTCACGACCAAAACCTTAAAGGTAACGGCAATTATTCAATCACTGGGCTAATTGAAGTTTCTCCAATATTCTTTGCAGATCTTCATTGCCATAATATTCTATAACAATTTTCCCTTTTTTCGATGTATGCCGCACGAGAACTTTCGTATTCAGCTGAGAAGAGATTTTCTTTTCTAAATCTTGAACGGCGACACTTTCGGATTCCGTCATGGGGCGCGTTGAAATAGATACTACCTTGCTGCTTTTCACCTTCTTAGTGAGTCTCTCCGTCTCTCTCACACTTAAGCCCTCTTCAATTATACGCCGCGCGAGAATTAGACGCTGTTCCTGATCATCAATTCCGAGAAGCGCTTTTGCCTGCCCCGCTGACATTAGCCCCATGCTGAGAAATCCCTGGATTTCTTCTTCCAGTTGCAACAACCGCAGCGAATTTGCCACGGTTGCCCTACCCTTTCCCACTCGCTCAGATACTCTTTCCTGGGTAAGATCAAAATCGCGAATTAAACTCGCATAACCTAATGCCTCGTCAACTGGATTTAGCCCCTCACGCTGCAGGTTCTCAATCATGGTCATTACCGCGGATGATGAGTCGCTTGCTTTCATCACACGCGCGGGGATCGTTCTAAGGTTAAGTTCTTTACAGGCACGAAATCGCCTTTCCCCGGCAATAATCTCGAAGCCGTCACCCTTATTTCTAACAACGATTGGCTGCAGTAATCCTTCTGAACGTATACTGTCGGCAAGCTCACTGATTTGCTCGAGATTGATCACTCGCCGCGGCTGATAAGGATTTGTTTGAATCTTAGATAGAGGGATTTCTAAAAAACCATTTTCGCTGACAGTCCGATGGTCTTTTTTTTCGGATATTCTTTGTCCCTTTGTATTATTGGATTGTGAACGTGCCCCTTTTACGATCCCGGCCTTTTTTACGGATTTCTTCTTTGTCGCTTTAGGGATAGTCTTCCTCTTCTTTACTTTTTTCTTAGATTTGCTTATCCCTCGACTGATAAGGCTGTCTAACCCGCGGCCCAGTCTCTTCTTTGATTTAGCCATTGAATTGTTACTCTGATTTTGGCACAAAAATTGTACGCCCTACCTGTAATTTGCTGGGATCGGTAATGCGGTTGGCATTTTGAATATCACTCACGGTGGAATTGAAGCGTCGCGCAATTTCTGAAAGGGTGTCACCGCTTTGTACCGTATAAGCTACACCCTCTTTGGAATAGTCATCAGAAAACTGGATTGTGGGATCGACAACCGGTTGCGCTTCAATCGACTCAGCCAGGGCTTTCAGTGCACTCTCCGTCTGTATCGCCAATCGCTCCATCAATTGACTGACCTCGCTGATGATGGAATTCTTTTGTTTTGTATCATTATTGATGAGATCCTGACTGAGTTCATTAAGCGCTCCAGAGAGCTCAGACTTAGTTACGTATTGATTATCTTTATCTGCTTTCTCTCCCAGCTCCACCCGAAGTTCAGCATTTTCCCGGTTAAGCTGCTCAACCAGCATCTCAAGACGCGCGACTTTGGCTTGAAGCATATTTATATCTGAACTGAGATTTGCCAACTTAATTTGAGAAATATCAGTCGACGGACTCGGGTATTTCCCTGACGATGCTCCGCTCTCTTTCCCCTCTAATAATGCTTTGGGAAAAACCAGCAGAACGAACAATAAGGATACCACTATACTTATTTTACCGGTAATTGCTAAAAAGGGTAAGTTCATAAAATATAAATAATACCTAACCATTCCTCTTGGACAGAAAATAAGTCTCAATGATTCAAAGAAAAGTTAAAAATATTCAAGATTTAGTGTGAGATTCTAATTCCCACGGGGTTCTGTAGTGGCTTTTTTTATTTTCGGAAATGGTGTTGCTGAAACGAGAGGCAGCATCTTCGTATGCGGCAAAACGGTGCCCCTCTCTATCTTCAGCCCTCTCAGAAATGCGGGAGCCGATACCATGCGACCCCCCGGGCGTTGTAATTCAAGCATCCGCAGTATGCCAGATTGTGCACTCACACAGAAGGCTCCCTTATCTTCTCCCAACACGATGCCCGCGCCGGATGCGTAATTGTCACTGTCAGCTTCGGCACGTCCGATTTTGATTCGCTGATTGTTGAATTTAAAAAAACAGCCCGGCCAAATTTTCAGCGCCCGGATACGATTAACCAATTCGAGAGCCGAGACATGAAAATTGAGCGCCCCATCTTCCTTTTTTAATAAACGGGTATAAGTGGCTTCCTTAGGATTTTGCGGAATTAATCCCGTATTTCTTTCAATTAGACCTCGTAAATTTCTTCGTATCAGGGGAACAGACGCTGCTGCAATTTTATCACTTAAAGACAATACATCATCGTTCAATTCTATATTTACCTTTTCATTATCCATCATCGGTCCGGCATCGAGTTCGGGAACTACCCGCATGAGAGTGATGCCGGTAACTGAATCTCCTGAGGCAATGGCTGCCGGGATGGGTGATGCTCCACGGTAGGCAGGTAAGATGGACGCGTGTAAATTTAGCACTCCCAGGGGTGGCGTATTTAAAAGATCAGCCCTGAGGATACGGCCATACGCCATTACGATGACAAGATCACAGTCCTCTTTCCGTAACCACTCGCAGATATCACTTCCCAATTTCACAGGCTGCAACACCGTGATTTTATTTTCTTCAGCCCAATCCTTAATTGGATTGACCTGTTTTTTCATTCCCCGGCCAGATCGCCTGTCAGGTTGTGTAATTACACCCTTTAAAATTACTTTATCCCTGAGATGCCCTACCAAGTCCTCCAAAATAGGTATAGCGATTGCATCAGAACCCATAAAAACTGTATTCACGACACCTCGCTCTCTAACCTTTATGTGCTAATTTTAAATTGCCTGCCGATTTATCACGGGTGGACTTGCCGACGAGCTCAATCTTCACTGGACAGCCTTGCAATTTATACTCGGCTAAAATGCTGGATTGTAAAAATCGCCGATAACTGTCATCTAATTTTGCTGCCTGGTTGCAATAGAGGCGAATACGATGCGGGTGATTGCCAGTTTGCACCGCGTAATAAACTTTAAATCTCCGCCCCTTTATTACTCTAGGCTCCCTACGCTTTAGAATAGTTGCGAGAAACCGATTGAGTTGGGGTGTAGCGAGGACACGGCGTGATGTCTGGTCTAAAGATCGCGCGGTCTCAAATATTTCTTCCAGAGCATATCCGGTCTTTGCGGAGACAAAGAGCACCGGGCTCCCTGGAAGGAAAAAGAGTTCTTTTTTTACGGCCCTCGTAAAATCATGGCGAAACTTCTCTTCATTATCATAACCCCGAATAGGATTTCGCACAAAGGCTTCCAGCGCATAATCCCATTTATTAACTAAGACAGCAATACTACTCCCCGAATCTACGATTTTACCGGCCAGTAATTTATCCTGCTTTGTCACTCCCGTTTTTGCGTCCAGGACTAAAAAGACGACATCGGACCGCTCAATAGCATGATGGGATCTAACCGATGAAAAAAATTCAATCGAAGTATTAACTTTATTTTTTTTTCGAAGACCGGCGGTATCGATAAGGCTGAAGGGCCAGCACGTATTTTCAGATTTATGGTAGTCAAATTCGATTTCTATAGCATCTCTAGTCGTCCCTGGAGTTTCATTTACAATTAACCTTTCCGAATGGATTAAACTATTGCAAAGTGATGATTTGCCCACATTAGGCCTCCCCAGAAAAGAAAGAGTAATTCGCGGATTTTCTTCATCTCTCGAAGTGGAAGCTTTTGGACCTAAAAAGGAATCAATCTGAGACCGAAGATTATCTATGCCACGACCATGCTCGGCGGAAATCATAATCCCTTCACCAAAACCAAGGCGGGCAAACTCCCCCGCTTCTAACTCAAGCCCTGGTGAATCTATTTTATTAATCACTAATAAAGGTCTCTTTCCATCAGCACGGAGCATATCCACGATAAATTCGTCAAGGGTCGTAAGTCCCTCGCGACCATCCACCAGTAATAAAATTAAATCAGATGCTTGAATCGCGAAATTCACCTGTTCATCTACCGCTCTTTTTAAATCCTGATTATCATCATCTACGGCCAGACCAATCCCCCCCGTGTCAAGGAGCATGTATTTATCATCGACCATAATACTATTGACATCTCGCGTCACCCCTGCCTGGTCGTGCACAATGGCAACACGCGTATTGCCCAGGCGGTTGAAGAGCCGGCTCTTGCCCACATTGGGCCGGCCAATAATAGCAACATGACGATTACTTTCCATGGGAGAGACTATCAACGAAACGTTCTATACGGCCTGTTGCTTCAATAAGCCGCTCATAACTGGTGGAGAAACTGGCCCGCACAAATCCTCTTCCCTGTTTACCAAAAGCGGTGCCGGGCACAACCGCAACTTTATCCTCATGAAGGAGGCGATGGGCAAATTCAATTTCATTTAACCCTGTCGATTCAATACAGGGAAAGGCGTAAAAAGTGCCTTTGGGGATATGGCATGATAAACCGGATTCATTAAAACGACGCACGATATAATTACGGCGTTTCAGGTATTGTTCAAACATCTTACGGACACTGACATCACCGTGCTTGAGGGCCTCAATGGCCGCTTCCTGACTGATAATCGGCGCACACATCATACTATACTGATGCACTTTCATCATCGCTTCAATAAGCGCTAAAGAAGCGCAGGCATATCCGAGTCGAAATCCTGTCATGGCAAAAGCTTTGGAGACTCCATGAAGAAAAATAGTTCGATCTTTCATTCCTGGAAGGGCGGCAATGCTCACATGTTTCCCTTCAAAAGTCAGTTCAGCGTAAATTTCGTCGCTGATCACAAGAAGATCTTTGTCTACAGCAAAACGGGCAATTTTCTCTAACTTTTCGCTCTCCATTACTCCCCCAGTAGGGTTAGTAGGAAAATTGAGAAGAAGCGCTTTGCATCCCGGCTGCCAGGAGTTGACCACTGCCTCAGGATCAAGTGAGAAATCATCTTTCTTGTATGTCGGAATCGCTATAGCTTCGCCGTGCGCTAAAGTTACCCCAGGATGATAGGATACATAACAGGGTTCGTGATATAAAACTTTATCTCCCGGATTGATAATTGCGCGCAAAGTAATGTCTAAAGCTTCAGAAACACCGGTCGTTATGAGAATTTCATTTTCAGGATTATAACTTAACCCAAAATGGGACTCCAGATAGTTTGCGATCACTTTTCTCAATTCGATGAGCCCGAGATTATCGGTATAGCTCGTTTTACCCCGTTCAAGAGCAAATATTGCCGCTTCACGAATCTGCCAGGGTGTGATGAAATCCGGTTCGCCAATACCCAGCGAAATCGCATCCGGCAATTGGGAGACAATGGCGAAGAAATCGCGAATTCCGGAACGCGGCAACCCTTCGACATGGTTAGCCACATACTTTGAACTATTTTGATTCATTACGGACTGATGACAGGTTTATCAGAATCTTGTCTTTCAGAGCCAAGGGTATAACCCTGTTCTTTGTAGGCCCGTAATAGGAAATGGGTTGCCGTAGACAGGACGCCGGTGAGGGTGGCTAATTTTTCCGATACGAAAGCAGCCACCTCGTGAAGATTATCTCCCTTTACAATCACGAGAAGATCATAGCCACCCGACATCAGGTAGCAGGATTCTACTTCAGAGAATCGGCTGATGCGTTCTGAGGTGCGATCAAACCCTCCTTCTCGTTCAGGTCTTATCTTTACTTCAATGACTGCGCGTACGCGATCGGATTCTACCGCTTGAGGGTTTAAAATAGGGCGCCATCCGAGAAGAATATTTTCGTCTCTAAGTTTTTTCAGCTCCTTTTCAACGGAAGATTCATCCATGCCTAAAATCTCCCCAATTTGAGTGGTGGTGAGACTTTCACCTTCGAGCAAGGTTTTAAGAATTTCGTTCATAATAAATTTGACTGTTAAATTGAAAGTTTAATGGTAAGCGATCCATGTGAGGTATCAACAGGATTACATCGTAAAGCATTATCTATTCAAAAATTTTATCTTCAGGCAATACCAATCAGCAGCAACTACCCTGCTATAAATATACCTATCTTCTTTGTATGAATGAAAAGAATTCAAAAATGTGGGCTCCTGATTTTCCGATATCGCCCGCTCGCTTCTCCTTTTTTTATGGGTGGATTATTATGGGTGCAGGAACTCTTGTCTTTATTGCATCCATGCCCGGTCAGACTTCTGGAGTCAGTGTTTTTATTGAATACCTGATAATTAATCTCAATTTGAGCCGCGTCCAGTTAAGCCTGGCATACTCTTTGGGCACCTTGTTTGCAGGTTTACTCCTACCCTGGACGGGCAGACTTTACGATCGGTACGGGGCAAGAAAATGTACCGTTATCGCATCCGTAGGGATGGGGCTGACACTAATATTATTAAGTCAATCGGATCGTTTTGCGGAGCTTATCAGTTTTGATTTAATACACTTTAACCGCGGGATTGCTGCCTTCTTTACGATCTTCACTGGTTTCTTTTTAA